>NZ_LR732331.1 GCF_902506325.1 Limnobacter sp. 130 | reverse complement strand
CGAAGGCCTGAGGACAGGCGGGCAATCGCGTTGTTCAAACCCATGCCTGAACCAGACAGGTTCTTTTGGGCGGTCAGTGAGGCTACGTTGGTGTTGATTCCTAGCATGATATTTCTCCAAGCAATTTATTTAGTTAGGAGCTAGTCGCCTTCAGTGTCGTGCACTGTCGTGCGCTGCTCATGATTCATTAACGCTTGGAAAAAATGATTCTTTAGGGCTGAAGTGAAATTTTTTTTCACCCCTACCCTTTCAGGCGAAGACTCCATGTTTTCAAGGCCAATAACTGGGCAGCCAGGTTTGACTTGATTTTCTCGTCGGTCACATTACCGTCTGCATCGAATCCGCCTGAAAATGCGCTGGCAAACACCTCGGGTTTATTCAAGGGATGCAAATCGAGATACACGCACACCTGCCGCAAGTGGTACTGGGCACGCGCAGTACCCATGCCGCCGCCTGCGCCACAAATGGCCACTGGCTTGCCGGCCAGCAAGACGTTGTCCGGGTAACGCGAAGCCCAGTCAATCGCATTTTTCAGGGCCGGTGCAATTGAATAGTTGTACTCAGGGCAGGCCAGTAACAAGGCATCGGCTTGTTTCACCTGGTCAAAAAAGGTTTGAACAGCAGCCGGTCTTTCAGCAAGGTCAGCATTGAAAAAAGGCAGGTCGATCAAATTGGCGAAGTGCATTTCCATGCCATCGGGCAACTGCCCCGCTGCCGCGCGCAACAAACCCGTGTTGCAAGACTTTGCACGAAGGCTTCCTGAAATACCCAGTACGCGAATGGTGTTACTCATGGTTGTGCTCCTTTTGATTGGACGCGATCAGTCTTTTTTGGGCGGAATGGCGTAGGTGCCTACTGCATGCGCCACGGGTTCGGGCAAGCCCTCAGAGTACACAGACACTTCGCCAATTGCCAAAGTTTTGCCAACCTTGATCAACTTACACACGCCGATGATGTCGCGGTCTGCTGAGGGTTTTCTTAAAAAGTTGATATTCATATTGGTGGTCACCGCCAAAGGCACAATGCCGATTCTCCCCAGAATACCCACGTACAGCGCGCAATCAGCCACCAAAAACATCACAGGCCCCGACACCGTGCCACCGGGGCGCAATTCCGCCTCCGTGATCTTGTGGCGAATCGTGGCAGAGTCTCCGTCTACATGTTCAACCGTGATTTTGCTTTGCGGAAATTGCGTGTTGATGAACTTGTTCATCATTTCTTTGGTGATCAAACTTTGTCTCCGTGTTGTTGATTATTCAGTAAAGTGCAAGTCCTATCAGTGCACACGCACCCAGTACTTGCATCACCGAGCGTTTGAAATAAAACAGTGCAAGCAAGGCGGCAATGGTGAGCGAAAAAGCGCGCCAGTCAAACTGGCCATTCAAACCTTCCGGCCACCACACGTGATAGCCAAAAAACACAGCCAGGTTAACAATTACACCCACCACCGCAGCAGTAATGGCCACCAGTGGCGCCGTGAATTTCAAATCATCGTGCGTGCTTTCAACCAGAGGGCCACCCGCCAGAATAAACAAAAACGAAGGTAGAAAAGTGAACCAGGTCACCAAGGCCGCAGCCAGTGCACCGGCGATGAATGCGTTGTCGGGACCGAAAGCGGCCTGCACATAAGCACCCACGAAGCCTACAAAAGCAACCACCATAATCAGTGGGCCCGGCGTGGTTTCACCCAAGGCCAAGCCATCGATCATTTGTGTGGGGGTAAGCCACCCATAATGACCTACTGCGCCTTGGTACACATAAGGCAGCACCGCATACGCACCGCCAAAGGTCAGCAATGCTGCCTTGGTGAAAAACCAGCCCATTTGCGTGAAGGTGTTTTGCCAACCCAGGCTTGCGGTAAGCAAACCCATGGGGACCAGCCACAGCAATGCACCCACTGCCACCACTTTGGCCAAATGAATTTTGCTGAAACGGGCATGTTCAGGTGTTGGGGTGTTGTCGTCAATTAATGCGGCACCGTACGATTTTTTAGCGCTTGCATGGGTGCCGCTGCCATTGAACTTGGCAGGGAAAAACTTTCCGCCCAGAAAGCCGATGATGGCCGCTGTGGCCACGATCATGGGGAACGGCACGTTCATTGCAAAAATGGCCACAAAAGAAGCCGCTGCAATTGCCCACATCCAGTTATTCTTCAAGGCACGCGAACCAATTCGGTGGGCCGCATGCAACACGATTGCGGTAACCGCTGGCTTGATGCCATAGAAAATGCCAGCTACAAGCGGCACATCGCCATACGCGATATACACCCACGACAACACAATCAAAATAAACAGGGAGGGCAATACAAACAAAGCGCCAGCCAGCACCCCGCCCCAGGTGCGGTGCATAAGCCACCCAAGGTAGGTGGCCAACTGTTGAGCCTCGGGGCCAGGCAATAACATGCAGTAATTCAGGGCATGTAAAAAGCGCTTCTCGGAAATCCAGCGGCGGCGTTCAACCAACTCCTCATGCATGATGGCGATTTGCCCGGCAGGTCCGCCAAAACTGATAAAACCCAGCTTCAGCCAAAACCAGAAAGCCTGCATCAAGCTAACAGGTGCGGGGGGTTGATCAAGATCAGTCATTTGAGCAGCAGGTGTGGACATTGATCAGCAAGGTCATTGATTGGACGGCTAATCTTATCCCATACTTGGTCAACACAAAGCGGCACTCAATGAACTGGATCAGCCAGCATTAAAAAAACCCCCAGGACCGTCACGAGTCACTGGGGGCCACACTACTCCCACTACCTTAATCAATCACATTTCAAACCTGCACATCTGCTTTCACCTGCCGATAAGCCTTCACATCAAACTTGGACATTTGCACGGCATACTGCGTGGCAAAACCGGGGAACATGGTGGCGTTAAAACCATCTTCAGTTAAGTACCAGCTTTTACAACCCGAATTCCAGTTGGTTTTGGCCAGTCGCTTTTGAATGTCGGCATTGTGTTTGGCCTGCACATTGGGCTTTACATCGAGCATTTTCAAGTTCGTATCCAGAATGGTGCGAATGCCTTTCACCGCATAGGCAATTTGTTGCTCCATGTACACCAAGGCCGAGTTGTGGCCAGGGCCACTGTTGGGGCCAAACATGATGTAAAGGTTCGGGTAGCCGCTCACATTGATGCTTTTGTAAGCCTGCGCACCGCGCTTCCATTCTTCTGCCAGATCACGCCCGCCCACACCCTTCACCGGATACGGCGTACCGCTTTTCGGCACATCAAACCCGGTGGCGAACACAATGCAGTCCACTCGGTGTTCAATGCCTTCAGAGGTACGTATGCCCTTCTCCACGATATTGGCAATTGGCCAGGTAATCAGTTCACAGTTTTCTTTTTGCAGCGCCGGGTAATAATCATTGCTCACCAAAATACGCTTGCAACCCAGTTTGTAATCGGGCTTCAATTGCCTGCGCATCCACGGGTCGGGTACTTGGGATTTCAAAAACGCCTGTCCCAAACGCTCACCAAGCCGGGTCACCGGTGAACTCCAGATCACCGCCAAGGCCATGCTTTCGTGTGTCCAATACAAAGCCTCACGTATGGCTTTTTGTGTAAACGGCAACTTGGCAAAAACCTTCTTGCTCAACTCCGATGTTGAGAAATCCGGGCGTGGCATTACCCAGGCTGGCGTGCGCTGAAACACCTTGAGCTTGTCGACTTTTTTCACCAGCTCCGGAATGATTTGAATGGCACTGGCACCCGTGCCAATCACAGCCACCCGCTTGCCGGTGAAGTCGTAGTCGTGGTCCCACTGTGCACTGTGAATTTTCTTGCCTTTGAAATTTTCAATGCCACGAATTTTCGGAAAGCTGGCATTTGCCAAAGGCCCACTGGCCATGATCACGGTTTTGCCTTTCCACACGCGCCCGTTGTCGGTGTGAATCATCCACACGCCCTGGGTATCGTCCAGCTCCACACGCGTTACGTTCTGCTGGTACTGAATCAGCTTTTCCAGGCCAAAGTCATTCACCAGGCTGTGCACATAGCCCAGAATTTCCTTGCTGCCGGAATAACTGCGTGACCAATTGGGGTTGGGCGCAAACGAAAAGCTGTACAGATTGGACGGAATATCACAGGCAGCACCTGGATATTGATTGTCGCGCCAGGTGCCGCCAGCTTCTGCTGCGCGCTCCAGAATGGCCACATTGTGCACACCCGCTTCACGCAGTTTGATGGCTGTACCCAAACCGGCAAAACCAGCACCGATAATCAGTGTGTCGTACACATGCTCGCCGCCATTGCTGGCTGTTTTGCGGCGAGTGCCCGCACCGGCTCGTGCTGTGGTTCTTGCACCCGGCTCGGCTTTCAACGCTTGCGCACGCGGCTTGTTGGGTTTCAATTGTTCAGTTGTCATAGCGAATTCCAGTTCAGTTACGCGGTGGTGTGCCAGGTCAGTTTGTTCACCCAGCTTGGCACTTGTGGCAACCAGCTTTTCGGGATGTAGTTCGACGCTTTCACAGCGGCATCCACAGGCACGTGGTACAAACGGTTTTTGCGGTTAATCACCCAGTTGCCATGCATGCGCATCACTTGGTACCAAGGGTTGCGTCGGCCTTCCGGTGTTTCACCACCGTACTTCTCGAACTTGGCCATGGCTTCATACAGCCGTTCTTCCTTCAAACCCATGGTCACAATGTTGTCGCGCATGCGGTTCAGCAAGGGGAAATAAACCGCCACGCCCAACAACAATTTGGGGTTGATGGCCGTGGCAATTGTTTCCAAAGCCAGGCGGTACATCGGGCCGTGCCCCATCATTTCAAGCACATGGAAATCCACACCAAGGTGGCGTGACTCGTCAGCATTGATTTTCTTGAACACTTCATGACACACGGGGTCTTTGACTTCATCCAGCAAAAACTTGCACAAAGCGCCATCCAGCGTCACTTCCAGCATGGGAATTACGCTTCCCAGTACGCTCAGTGGCATGTCGTCGCTGTATTTGTCCAGCCAGTCAATTGTCAAACGCAAGTTGATGTTGGGCTCAGGAATTTCGCCTTCTTCCAGCATGCCCCAACGCTGCATCAAAGCCAGTTCGGCATTGGCGTGGCGTTGTTCTTCTGCATGGAACCAGGTGTAAATTTCCTTCAAGGTGTCATTCGGTGCTTTCTTGGCCATGGCCGCAAAACCGCGCGCACCAATGTGCTCAATCCAGGTCAGGTCGGCCATGAAGGCCTTCAGCTTGGGCCACTGTTCATCCGAAATCATTTCGCGACCAGGTGCATCCCAATCAATGTCAGCCAAGGCCCATTGATTTTCCTTGATACGGCGCAGTGTTTTTTCAAGATCAAGTTGAGGCATTTTGTGTACTCCTTAAAAAGCTTTGGCGGCCACACGGGCCAATAAACCAGCACCGCGCGCGTAGCTGCGGGGCATCAAGCGCTTCATGCGCCAAATCATGCGGGCATCCAACTGGGGCAACACATACAACTGCCCTTTGTCCAATGCATTCAGTGTTTCTTTCACAACCCCGTCGGCAGACACACCGGTCCACTCCATCAGCTTGTTGGCGAACTTGCTGGAAGCGGCATCAATGCGGCCGTCGTTCGTAATATTGGTTTTTACAAAGGTGGGGCACAGCGCGGTGACATTGACACCAGTGCCTGCCATCTCGGCTGCCAGTGTTTCACTCAGTGCGAGCGCGCCCGCTTTGGTCACGTTGTAGGCACTCATCAACGGTGCAGCAGCAAAACTTGCCGTGGAAGCCACATTGATGATGCCGCACTTGGCAGCCGCACCCTTTTTGCGCAAACGCGGGGCAAACACATGGCAACCATGAATGACACCCCACAGGTTCACACCAATGGTCCACTTCCAGTCGTCGATTGTGGTTTCACCAATCGGCTTGCCACCGGCGCCAACACCTGCGTTGTTCACCACCAAGTCAATGGCGGTGTTCTCATCGCTGCCGCCGAACACCCTTTCGGCTTCTTCAGCCAACGCCTCCACATCCTTTAATTTGCTGACATCGCATTTCACGGCCCAGGCCTGCGGCACAAACACCAGGTCGGGGTTTTTCAGCTTGCCTGCCACCAGGTCCATAATCAGGTCCACAGTTTCCTGTGCACGGTCCAGGCTAATGTCGGCACACACCACACGCCCGCCCCGCCGCACAATTTCAAGTGCAAACGCGCGGCCTATGCCGCTGCCTGCACCGGTGACCACCGCATTGGCGCCCTTGGTAATTTTCTTTCCGAACATGTGTAAATCCTGTTGCGCTTGACATAGCGACCGTGACATTGAACAATGTCATATTAAAACGAACGTTTGTTCGGATTCAATTCGGATATTTCCCATGACCAGAAAACCCAAACAGACTCGCTCCCAGAACACGGTAGAAACGATTGTTCAGGGTGCCTTCATTGCCTTGGCCAAACATGGCGCAGAAGGCGCAACCACGCGGCAAATCGCAGAATATGCCGGTGTGGGTGTGGGCTCGATTTATGAGTATTTCGAGAACAAGGAGGCAATTTTCAGCGCCATGGGAGAACGCTTTTCAAGAGAACTTGTTGGGGTTATTCAAGGCGCAACAAACAACGTTGTTCGGCTTTCGCTACGCGATGGGGTGTATGAATTGATTGCGCAGACCGCCGATTTCCTGAAAAAAGACGATGAGCTGTATTTGCGCTGTGCCCGGGAATCGGCCTTGATGGAGAAACATGTGCCTTTCGGCCCCATTTACAGGGCGTTGACCGATCTGTTTGTTCAACATGCGATCAAGCACCCCGAAATTCTGCGCTTGAAGAACTTGCAAACCATGACGTACATCTTCATCAACAGCGGCATTGCAACCATGATTCGCTACCTGAACCACCCCAACCCGGGGTTTTCTTTTGATGACCTGGCCAAAGGTTTGGCCGACATGGCCGGTCATTACGTAGAAAGGGAACTGCAAAGCTGAGGGGCTCCAAATTGGCTATCGTTAACTATCGTTAAATTCGCTACCATGCACTAGGTTAGAGAAATAGTGCAGGAGCCACCATGAACCTGTCGGCAAGCCTGTATGTGGTTGACGATGAAACCCTACAAAGAGAAGCACTCACAACCCTTCTGCAACAGGAAGGCTATGAAGTCTTGAGCTTCTCGAATGCCAACGACGCATTGCATGCACTGCGCGAACAGCCTTGCGAACTGCTGCTGACTGATTTGAAACTGCCCGGCTTAAGCGGCACCGAACTGATTCGCCAGGCCAAACAAATCATCCCCGACCTGAGCGCTATTTTAATGACCGGCCATGGCAGCATGGAAACTGCGGTTGAAGCAATCCAGATCGGTGTGCTGGATTACGTTCTCAAACCATTCAAATTCGCTGAAATTTTACCCCTGATTCAACGCGCACTGGAAAACCGGCGACTGCGACAACAAAATGCCGCTCTGCTCAACAAGGTCACCACCGCCAATCAACGTTTAACCGAACTGAATGCAGACCTTGACAGCTTTGCAGCGCGCGTAGCTCACGACTTGAATTCGGTGATGCACCTGATTCATGGTCATGCAACAAGTTTAAGCAACCGATCCAGTACCAGTTTCACGCAACAAGACTGGCTGCACATTCAGCGGATCAGGGAAAGCAGCGACAGGGGCAGCAAACTGGTTTCAGATTTACTGGCTTTTGCGCGCCTCGGCGATTCTGAACTGCACTTTAAAAGCGTGAACCTGGCCGATGTGGTGTCGCGTGCAAGAATATTATCCGAGCTGGAAAGTGACAGCCCCCGCCCCAACTGGCGAGTCAAACCCTTGCCTGTTGTGCAAGGCGATGAGGCGCTGCTTGAACAGGTATTTCTCAATCTGTTTTCAAATGCATTGAAATTCAGCAGCAAGAAAACACACCCTGAAATTCAGGTGGATGTGCTTGAATCCGATGAGTTACTGACGCTTTCGGTCAAAGACAACGGCGTTGGATTCGACCCCGAACTTGCAGGCAATCTGTTCAAGCCGTTTCAACGCTTGCACAGCCTTCATGATTACCACGGGCACGGCATGGGCCTTGCCAATGTTAAAAAAATAATTGAACGCCACCATGGCTCCATTCAGGCCTACAGCAATCCGGGGGCGGGCGCAGAATTCCGAATTTGTTTGCCACGACAGGGAATTGGCTCTGCACCACATCCAGCCGATCACAAAGTCGATGTGCTGAATCATGTTGCGGGCTCCACGGATGAACTCATGGAACAGCAACATGCGCTGGATGCACTGAAATTCAGCATGGCGCTTCAACGTCTGGGCGGGCAAGTTGGCAAACTGGGTGGCTGGGCGATCGACCTCATCAACAATGATGCGGTGTATTGGTCTGAAGAAACCTTTCAGCTGCTTGAGCATGATTCAGATCAGATTCCCAATCTGGAACAGGGCATGAACCTGTACGTGGGTCGCTACAAACAAGTAATTGCACAGGCCATCGGCAATGCAAAAACCAAAGGCGAAGCGTTCGATATTCTGGTTCAAATGAACACTTTCAAGAATCGACGAATCTGGGCAAGGATTGCGGGCGAGGTTATGAAAGATGCGGACAACAAACCCGCCCGAATTCACGGTTGCATTCAAGACATCACGGATCAGCGCAAGAAAGACGTGATGATGGAAAGAATCAATGGCGCCCTGCTGGCACAGAACCACATCAATCAAAGACTCTCTGCATTTGACAGCGCACAGGCCATGTACGAGGAAATTTGCGAAGCCGCCCCCAAACTGGCCAAGATTCCACTGGTGTGGGTGGTGCAGTTCAAACGAGACACACTTGAATTCACTGTAGCCGCCAAAGGTGGGCGCGACACAGAATTTGTTTCCACGGTCATGTCCAAACTCACACTGAGAGCTGATTCGCCCCTGCTTCAGAAACTGCGAACCGGCCAGGTATTTGTCGTGGACGATCTGCGCAATGAGCCCATCGCCAAAAAATGGCTGGATGAAGCACTGGACCGAGGGTTCGAGTCCATGGCGATTATCCCGCTGCACCTGAATGGTCGCCTGCATTCGGGACTCGTCTACATGGGTGATGAACCCCATTTTTTCAGTGGCGAAATGCTTCATGTACTCGACACCGTGTCGCGCAATCGCTCTATGGCACTGGACAATCTGGTCAACGGCATTGAAAAAGCCAAGACCATGGAAAGCCTTCGTCTCTTGCAAACTTGTCTTGAACGCCTCAATGACATGGTATTGGTGACTGACGCAGAATCAATTGATTCAAGCGGAGTGAAAATTCAGTACGTGAACCAGGCATTTCTGGAGCGCACAGGCTACACCCGCGAGGAAATTTACGGGCAATCGCCCACGGTACTGGAGGGAGCCGAAACCCAGCCAGATGCCAAAACCAGAATTCGCGAGGCCTTGGCCCGCAAAGAAACTGCGCGGGAAGAACTGATTACCTACACAAAAGACGGTGAAAAAATGTGGGTGGACGTCGAGATCGTTCCCATGATTGACTCACTGGGAAAATGCACACACTGGATCGGCATTCAACGCGACATCACCGAACAAAAACTTCGTCAGGATGCCTTGCAAGAGAGTTTGTCGATGTTTCGCTCGCTCACCCGTGTCACCACCGATTGCGTGTGGGACTGGGATCTTGAGACCGACGAGCTTTGGTGGAACGAAGGCATGCAAAACCTGTTTGCGCATCCACGAGAGTCGCTTGAAAAAGACTCGCGCTCCTGGACAAGGCTCATTCACCCAGAGGATCTTGAACGCGTTTTGAACTGTGTTCGCCAAGTGATCGACGGGCAAAGTGACATTTGGCAAGATGAATACCGCTTCCGACATGCAGATGGGCGCTGGCTGGATGTAATCCATCGCGGTCATGTCATTCGCGACACCGCCTCGGGCAAAGGCATTCGCATGGTGGGCGGCATCACCGACATGAGTCGCATTGTGCAATCCAAACGGGAAAGTCAGGAGCAACTGGCTCGCATGCAACTGCTCAACCAGATCACAAAGGCGATCAGTCATCGACAAAGCCTGGATTCAATTTACAACGTGGTGGTCAATCATGTGGAGGAACGTCTGCCCTCTGACTTCAGCCTGATGGCCACATACAACAGCACAAGCAACACCCTGGTTGTGCGATCGGTCGGCGAGCGCAGTCAGGCTTTGGCCGACAAGTTGGGACTTTTTGTTGGTGCACAAGTCAAAGGGCATGGCATTCATCTGGAAGCAGCACTTCAAGGCAAACGGGTTCACAACGACAATATGGGTGAGTCTCGGGGACCGATTGGCGCAGCCATGAATACCTTGGGCAATCTGCACAGCCTGATTATCAACCCATTGATGAAAGGCAACGAGGTGCTTGGCATTCTCGTGATCTCGCGGATCGAGATCGCTTCATTTTCCGGCGAGGAAATCGAGTTCGTCGATCAATTGAGCGAACACGTGGCAGTGGCTTTGTCACAGGTCGAGTTGCTCAATGAACTGAAAGAAGCCTACCGGGAACTGCAGTCCACACAGAACATGGTGCTACAACAAGAACGCTTGCACGCGCTGGCGGGGATGGCCAGCGGCATTGCACACGACATCAACAACGCCATTTCCCCAGCCACGCTCTACCTTGAATCGTTGCTGGAGAATGAAAAACTGATCAGCGAGAAGGGCTTCAAACAGCTGCGCATTGTTCAAACCGCAATTGACGATGTCAGCAACACCGTTGACCGCATGGGGCGTTTTGCCCGGTCAAAAAACGAGCAGGAACCCACCAGCAGCAGCGATGCCAATGACATGTGCCTGGAGGCCATTGAGTTGACCCGGCCGCGGTGGGGAGACATGGCACTTCGAAATGGCATTACCATCAACATTGTCCATGAATTGACCAATCCCCTGCCAAGGTTGGCTGTGTCTGAAACCGAGTTGCGCGAGATCCTGACCAACCTGATTTTGAATGCTGTGGATGCCTTACCGCAAGGGGGTCAAATTCAACTCAAAACGGCATTTGAAGAAAACGATGGCAAGCCGCAAATTGTAGTTGTGGTTCAGGACAACGGCATTGGCATGACTCAAGAACAACAGACACGTTGCTTTGAGCCGTTTTTCACCACCAAAGGTGAACGAGGCACTGGGCTCGGATTGTCAATGGTGTATGGCATTGTGCAAAGAGCCGACGGATTCATGGATATTCGCAGTGAGCTCAACAAAGGCACCGCAATTCATTTGTACTTCCCTGTGCTGGCCAAGGACCACAATGACACCGTTCAAGCGAGCCATTCGGAATCCGATTCAAACACCGCTCGCCCCTTGAGCCTGCTGCTTGTCGATGACGATCCCAATGTACTGGCCGCCATGACGGCAATTCTGGAAATGTCAGGGCACCTGGTTCAATCGGCCAACAGTGGCTCGTTGGCTACGCAACTATTCAATCAGGCTGCCCGAAAAGGCGAGGATTTCGACGCACTGATTACCGACCTGGGCATGCCGGAAATGGATGGCAAAGAACTGGCCGAAATGATCAAATCACTAAGTCCGACAACGCCCGTATTGATGCTGACAGGCTGGGGCAAACAAATGTCGCTGAACAACGAGGAAGTGCCCCAAGTGGACATGATCATGGCCAAACCCCCCAAACCCGCCGAACTGGAGTCTGCATTGCGCAAGCTTTGCCGAAAGTAAGTACCTGGTGTAAGCCAGGTGACAACATTTACCCCCTATACTGCTGGCACAACAACACGACACCGGAGACCACGCATGCGCCTTATGTTGCGCCACGTCAAACACGCCACCTTACTGATCTGCGCTGCCATGCTTGCAGCCTGCAGTCCGCCTGCTCCAGACTCCATGGAGAAAATGGCCAACGGCAATATTGTGGAAGTTCGCGGTCTTGATACAGATCAACTGACGTTTGTCACGCGCAACCGGATCGTGACCCTGTATGCAACTGACGCGTACAACATCATGCGCGAAATGAAGCGGTATTACCCGCAAGAGTTCAACAGCCACCCTGTGTTGGCTGTGCAAGCGGTCACCGAACTGCAAAACCAGAAAGGCGAAGTGTTCAAGAACCAGCCATTGTTCACTGTGCACTGGCGCAGGCCAGACCTGAACCAAATGGACCTGGATTCCAAGTTCAGCCTGGACACCGAGGAAATACTGCTCTACGCCGACCGTGTGGAGTCGCACAGCATTGTCGGTGATCAAGTATTGATTGAACACTGCTCGGTCACCGGCAACGGCGAAAAACGCAAGCGCTTCTGCGATCAGATCCTTGAAGGGTTGTTCAACAAATAAAAAAGATCCGGGGGAATTATTGAAGCAAGCGCGTTAGCGCCATGGTCACTTTCCCCCCTTTCATGATGCTGGTGTTCAAGGGCTCTTCACGCTCCAGCTTCACCAACCCGACACCGGGCGCATACCATTCACTGTGGTTAATCAGAATTTCCTGATAGCCCGCGCTGGCGTCTGCATAGAACACCATTTTGCCCGTGCCATCCAGGCGAATACATTTCTCAAAAACACCCGCAGGTGTTTCCACGGTCTCATCGAGTGAAGCAACCTCATAGACCAAATCAAAAGGCTTGATACTGGCATTGGCCTCAATAAATGGCGGCATCCAGTGCATCACATACGGGCTGGTGTCCTGCGTCCAGGTGTAACCCACTCGAAGGTTTCGACCCTTGGGCAATATCAAACGAGCGGTTTTGTCGGCTTGCGGCTTGGTCTGCACAATGACGCGTTTGCCAACACGGTAAAAACCATCGGCCCGCTCCTGAATGAAATAATCCGTGCCGTCGGATGTTCTTCGCACCATGCCCTTGATTTCATCGTCTTCGGTTTTGAAGCTGGATTGCCCCACCGTGCGAATCGTCAGGCCTTTTTTGTTCTTGCCATCGGGCATCACGTAATCAAGTTGGTAATGCCACTGCATGCCTTCGTCCAGCGGAAAGTATTCGCCCCCGCCCACCTTGGAACAAGATGCCAGACCAAGCGTCAAAAAGACCACACTCAAAACTTTCAACATGGCTTACTTCTCCGGCAACTGGGGATCGGGCAAATCCGTGAATTCCAGATCAATTTTCTTGTCTGCAATCCGGTTGTTGTCTCTGGCTGAAGTCGGGTCAAACAACTCGCCCCCCACTTCCCCAATTTGCAGATTTCCGTTGCGCATTTGGCGTTGTGCTGCGTCCAGTTTCACATGCAGTTCTTTGTCGTAGGGCAACTCATACGCACGCGGCGTTTCAGAAGGTCTGTCATTGGCCAGATCGCTGGCCCACACGAACAACCGCCCTTTGATGCCTTCGGTTTTGTCGGGTTCTTCAACCACCACCGCATAAAACAGAAATCGCTTGGGCAATTCCGCCTGGCTTGGCCAACCCTGCGCGTTTTGCCAATTGATGTAACTGACCCAATAAAAACCCACCGACACCACAATCAGAACCAGCTTGAGCGACCAGTGTATTCGGCCATACACAAGGGCCAACAGCAAAAGTGCCGCCAGAAAAATATAGGCAATGCCCAAACCCACTAACACTTCATTCATTTTCCGTCTGCCTTCACCAAAGATTTTTCAAGTTGGTTGATATTGCCCACAGTGCCACTGGTGTCAATCGTAAAACGCACCGCAGTGGCCTCATCGCCTTGTTGCTGCAGGTTCACGGTGGAGTAATGCAATACCTTCAATTTCGGGTTCACCTCTGCCACATACACATTCACAGGCACAGGCTGGTTGTTCTCCGATTTGTAATAATGCAAATTGACAATGTATTCACCGGGTGGTCGCCCACGAATGGTCAACACCTCCTGGTTCAATGGATTCACAAAGGTTTTGCCTTCAATTTCCTGAGTGTCATTGGCCAGCCCACGGTCATCACGGTCCAGGTGCAACAGGCCGTCTTGTGGCCGCATAAACCACACCTGCGCACCGGCGGGCCCGGCCGCCCACACATCAATGTCATTGGGGTCGTTGTCCGGCCAACTCACCGTCACCAAAAACTCGGCTTTGGGATCAATAATTCCGCTTTTGGCAGGCGGGTTCAGCAGCAACAAAGCCATCAAGAACAGAAAGGTGAAAATCAACAAGGCGTTGAAGATCAAATCTGTGAACGGGTCCAGCTCGAAGTCTGGTTTGTGATTGAAAAGCGGCATGCTGCTCAGCTCGCTTTCACGTTTCGGTGTGCATAATCCACAGTGGCAGCAATCAGCTTGTCGGCATGGCGATCCAGCATCAAAAACTGCAAGCCCAACAAAATGCTGCCGATCAAACCAACCAAGGTGGTGTTCATCGCCACGCCCATGCCCTGCGTCATTTGTTGCATCAGGGTCTTGATGTCGGATATGTCCAGTTGCTCCAAACCTTCCAGGCTACTGAGCATCATGATGAAACCGACCACCGTGCCCAGCAGTCCCAGTTTGATCATCAACCCGGTCACAAACCAGCCCACCTGGTGAGTGCCCCGTGCACGTTCGGCCATCACCTCGGCCATCAACTGACCTTCACTGGGATGCGCCAAGGGATGGGTCAAATAGTCATGGCAAATGGATTGGCCCAATTTGAAATTGCTTGCGCCGAGACGGATCTGCTCGAAGTACTGCCACTGCCGACTCAAGTAAACGCTGCGCCAACCGGCCAGGCCGCTACCCACTACGAAGGCCAACACAATAACCACGCAAATGCGGGTGTTGTCAGTCAGAATGATCCATTGGAACAAGCCCTTGTGCCAGGTCATGTAAAAACCAAACGCAGTCAGGCTGATCAGCAGCACCCACAGCAAAAACAGGGTGTGTGTTTTGTTGGTGTTCAATGCGAATAGTCCCTTGGTTGTTGTTCGCCTGTCCCAGTTTGCAACAGTTCAAGAGACTACAAGCAAGCCGTATTCCAGCCAGTCGGATCAGAAAGTAAATGGCTCTGTTTGACGGAAAATTCGCTGGATATTCAGTTGATGGGTTTCAAGTGCCTTGGCATTGACGTTGGGGTCGGTTTGCACATACACAGGATTCTTGAATTCGCCAATGTCTGCGCTGATTTGTTGAATCAACTCCACCTCGCTGACCCCTTCCTCCAAACCGTACAAGACCGACTGCTGAACCCGCACAAAGTAGTTCAGATTGCGCTCTATCCAGTCGGGGCCCAAAGCGCCAAATGAGGTCAAAATGGTCTCATCCGATCGCATAAGGGCCTTAAGCCGTCCCAGAAAATTGATACGCTCCACCACATTGCCGTCGTACAAATCGGGAATGTCCCGGTTTTGCACCGCAGACCCCACCCACCAAAGTTTGAGTTCCCGATTACGCAATACCAATGCTTCTTCGGTTTCAAGGTCCTTGTACAAACGGAATGTCCAAGAAACCCAATCGTTGTGCAACACACCCAAGTGCCCGGTTTTTGTTCTTAAAATACGGCCGGGAACCAAAGATTCCGTGCCCTTCACAGAGCCACTGCCCATGCGCTCAGAAAAATTCTCAATGCATGTTGGGCAACGGGCTTGCATCAAGTCTGCCGTGCGCTTGCCCGCCACCAAGCGGCTTGCAAACGACTCACCTTCGCTCAATGTGGCAGCGAAAGCGGCGCGAAATCCAACATTGCCCAGCACATGCTCGGGCTTCGGTTGGGTATTCAGAATCCAGATCGGTTTGGTTCCAAATTTGGAACGAATGGCTGCCGCGGCACTTTCACCCACCGCTGCAGTGGCTCCCGAATCGATCACCATCAAGGCTTTTGGAGAATCAACCACCACAATTGACAAGGCAAAATCTTGTCCTTCTGCAGGCAGGCTTTGGCCTGCGCAAGTCCACTCGTACACAGTGGCGCGGTGCTGCTGCCAACAGTTTGCAGGCTGGGCATGCAACAGCGGCGTTGCAAACAGCAAAGAAACAACAAGGATAAAATTTCGAACGTTCAAATGCATGTGAAAGCAAAGCCTGAATCAACACAACCCCGAAAGGATATCCGATTCAGGCGTCGCCTCAAAATATTAGAACCGCAGACTCAGGCCCACCCACGCATTTCGGGGGGTTCCGGGCGCCAAAAAGCTTTCATACGTAATATCGCCCTCGTCTTCAACCAACGCACCATTGCGGTCAAATACATTGCCACCCAGCACTGCGCCGTTGAAATACTCACGATCGAATACGTTGTTCAGCCGGGCAATGAAAGTGAGATTTTTGCTCACCTCGTGATTCAAACCCAAATTGAACACGGCAAAACCCGGAGTTCGACCATTGTCCCGAAATTCAACAGGCCCCTCACCAGGAATATTCACCACACCTGCCTGGTGCTGATTGTTCTCGTTACCGCGAGCGAATTGCTCACTTTGTGCCTGCATGTCCACAAACAGCGTGGTTGTATCGCTGGCCTTGTACCCCAATGACAACTTCACATTGTGCTCAGCCAAGCCCGGAATTTTGTGACCAGGCTGTACCTGAATAAATCCACCTTCAACCGCCGGGTCACCATTCAAATCCACCGCACTGCTATTGCCCTCGCTGGCCAGTCGCGCTGCGCTCTGGAATGTGGCATCCAGGTATTGATAACTGGCACCAAAATTCCAGACTGGGGTGTCAAGATCAAAATCCAGTTCAACGCCTTGCCGACGAGTTTTGCCGTAGTTCTGAAAAAAGCCGCCAGAACCTGCGCCATCGGTCACAAACAAAATATCGTTTTTGTTGTCGGCCTTGAACACATTGAAGGAAAAACCATACTGGGTGCTGCCTGTTGCCCAGCGCGTCCGATAACCGCCCTCCACGGTGGTGGTAATGACCTGCTCAAGGAACGGGTCTGCCGCCATGGCATTGGGCAACAAGCAAGGGAATTCAGGATCAGAACAGGCCAGCTCAACCGGCGTTGGCACGCGGTTGCTGGTGCCTGCACTGGCATACCAGGTGCTGTGTATGGCAGTTTGGTAAGCAATACCGACCGAAGGATTGAATCGCCTGTAAGTGTAGTCATTGTTCAAGCCCGGGCTGGCCTCGCCCTCTTCGTTGATCAACACAGGCTTTAAACGGTCCGTGGTTTTAACCGAGGCATGGTTGTAGCGGCCACCGAGTAACAGGGTGGTTTTGTCATTCAGGGTCCACACGTCTTGCGCATACACGCCAAACTGCCGGTTATTGGCCTCCACATTGACCTGTTCAATCGGCGCGTACAATTCCCGCACTGTGCGATCTTCATTGAACACGCCCAAGGCATAGCTGCGCCGAAAATCCGATTTGCCAAATTCAAGCTGCGTGCCCACCAACACCTTGTGTGCGCCCATGGGTGCCAGTGCGTATTGCAGGCCCAAGCCAACCACGTCCTGGTTCAATACACCGCGGTTGTTTGCACCGGGGCAATCGGCGCTGTCGGGATCCATGGCAGCAGGGTCGTTTTCATCAAAGGTGACAGTACCAGGTGCATAAGCGGTGGCAGCAGGTGCACTGCAAGTAACGTTGTAAGTGCCTGGGCCCAGATTGCCTTCCACTTCGGCACGGTCTGGCTCAAACTCCGCCACACCGAAGCGGTAATCTTCGTTCTCGTTGCCATCGCCATTGAAGGTGGTCGATTTTGAGCTGCGATAATACGCATTTGCAGTCAACTCCGCACCGCTTTGCAAATACCGGGTGAAGTCCACTGCAAACTGACCGCCAGTGTTTTGGGTATTGTCAAAGTAGGTGTAAGACTGCGCGCGGCTTTGCTCATAAAAACTGCGCGGCACCACGCCATTGCCGTTCAAGTCTGATTCGTAAAGCGACAAGCTGAAATTGGTTTGTGTGTCGCCCGACAGCACCCCCATTTTGCCGAACAACTGCATCACTGAACTGGGCGACAACACACGCCAGCCATCTTCCCTGAATGAATTGAAGTTCACATAGAAGTCACGTTGTGTCGGTTCATCCACCCAGCCCTTCTGCGCACCAAAGCGGGTGCGTCCGAAATCACCCAGCTCTGCATCCAGTTGCGTACCCTGAAAATCCCGACCGCTTTTGGTTTGCATCACAATGGCCCCACCCAATGAATTCAAACCGAATTGCGGCATGGTGCCCGGCAGCACGGCCACCTCTTTCAGGGCCGATTGCGGTATGGCATCAAAGCGCACCACATCGCCAAATGTTTCGTTTTGCCGTACACCGTCCACATACACCGACAAACCAGGCGGCGTGCCCAACAAGGGGGTCACAGAAAATCCGCGATACGTCACATCGGACTGATAAGGATTGCCCTGATTGTCTGTGACCTGCACACCATTGATACCGCGAAACAAGCTTCGGCTCAGCGACTCCCGGTCAGCGTTCTGTTGAAAGTCATCGGCCTTCTTGACACTGAACGGGGCCTGATCAACGGGTATGGAAGAACCCGGCAAAGGAGTGGTCGAGATCACCTCAACCTCTTGCAGTGGCTGGGCACTGACAGAACCAAACATGGAAAAACCGGAAAGTGCAACGACCCCGAGGCACCCAAAAGAATGTTGACGCGCAAACATGCATAGCCCTTTGAATTGGAATTGTTTTTTGAAGTCACGCGGTCAACCTGCTCTGCGCGCCATGGAGAATGGCCAGACAACCACGCGACTTGTTCCCTACATATTCTTGAAATTTTCCAGGTTTCAACAGGGAAGTTTTCCCGAAAAGGATTTCACCCCTTCAACACCCGCAATTTCTGGTGCACATTGTTGCTATTCATTCAAGGTATTCAATCCATGCGTTTAAGCGAGTTGCTGGTTAGACGATTGCTCACCTGGCTCGGCCTGTGGGCCGTGTTCTGCGTGTTGGTGGTGTTCGCCATGGGTCGGCTCGATGTAAAAACCGAATACGCTGCAGCCTCTGCACTGGTCGACGACTTGCACCGGGGTCTGTCTAGCGCCGAGCCACTTGGCAATATCGCGCTACAACGCCTGCGCCAACAACTGGCCGAACGCAAAGCAGAACAGGAACGCAGGGAAACACGGCGGGAACTCTATTTAATTAGCGCCATGTTGCTGCTCATGGCTGCGGGCAGCGGTGTGGTGGTTTGGTATTCCCTAAGACCCGCCTTGAACAAACCTTTGCAGCAATTGGTACAGGGCTTGCGCGACTATGAGGAAGCTGAACGCGACCCGAGCTTGCCGCCGCCGGGCTTGAAGATTTCAGACGAATTCAGGATTGAGGAATTCAAACGAATTCACGACAGCGTGTCCCAACTGATCAACACCCTGAACGCTGAGCAGAAAAAAAGCCGTGATCTGTTGAATCGCGTGGTTGACCTTCAAGAGCGCGAACGACAAGCGATTGCCCAGGACCTGCATGATTACTTTGGCCAATCGCTAACCTCGATTTCCGTGAATTCTGCCTTTCTGGTCAGAAGCACGCAGGCACATACACAGGAAGCAGCGAAAGCCGTCCACGATCAAGCGCAGGAAATGATGGGCTGGCTGCGCAGCTCACTTCGCGAATTGAAGCCGCACCTGCTTTTGGAGGTTTCTTTGCGCGACGCGGCACTGGACCTGCTCGACAACTGGGCCAAACGCCACGGCTGGTATGTGGACTTCGCCTGGGCGGCCAACACACCTGAGCTGCCCAAGGAGGCCCCAATTGCGGTGTATCGCACCCTGCAAGAAGCGCTCACCAACGCCGCCCGCCACGCTAGCACCAAGAAAGTGAAAGTGTTGGCAGGTTTCGATGATCAAACCCGGGAATTCATTTTGATTGTTGAGAATGACGGACTCGCCGCAAAGGGTCCGATCACGCCTTCTTTGGGACTCACCGGCATTCGCGAAAGAATGGCCAGCCTGCAAGGCCGCGTGTTCTGGAACACCGAGGAGGACAGGTTTGTGTTGCGTTGCCATGTTCCGGTCGCAGAGGAAAATCATGCCGCTTGAGTCAAAGATTATTTTGGTAGACGACCATGCCGCCGTGCGCGCAGGCTACAAACGCTTCATCGATTCAGAGCACGATTTGCAAGTGGTGGGCGAAGCCAACAACGCTGAACAAGCCTTTGCCTTGCTGAAAACCCAAGCGTGCGACGCCTTGGTACTGGACATCAGCATGCCCGGGCAAAGCGGACTTGAACTGATCAAGCGCGTGCGTTTGAAATGGCCCAGGCTGGCCTTGGTGGTGCTGTCCATGCACGACAGCCCGGTGGTTGCCACCAAAGCGCTGGAACAAGGCGCACGGGCGTATGTGACCAAGTCCAGCGAACCTGATGAACTGATTCAAGGCATTCGCATGGCATTGGGCGAGCAAACCTTTGTGTCCAGCGATGTTCAAAGCCTGGGCATGATCGCCCCGCACTTTCCCCAACACAGCCAGGATAGCCCCCAGGATCTTGCAGGGGAAATGACCGATTCGACAGGGGCCACCCCCGGGGGCCTCACCCCCCGAGAAGTCGATGTGGTGCGACTGCTGGTGGAAGGAAAGACCATTGACCAGGTGGGGCTCAGCTTGGGAATCAGTGGCAAAACCGTGAGCAACAACCTGTCACAAATTCGTCAAAAACTGGGAGTACAAACAGACTTTGAACTGGCGTTTTGGGCCTGGAGTCAAGGTTTCGGCAGAAAACCGCCCGGCTTCGGTGAGTAAACACACTCACGTTTTCCTCATTCGTATTTTCCCGTATTTTGCGGAAAAACTGGCCAGTTTGCCTTGCAACCTGCGACGTTCTCGGGGATATTCATTGCACAACCAAAATACGACAACACTTTCTCAGGAGGAATGACGCATGATACTTCGCAAAGCGAAAATTGCAATTCTGGCCACGGCCATCACCGGTTTGGCGCTTGCAACAACCCCCGCCCGGGCCGAATTCATTAACATTCTGACTGGCGGCACTTCAGGCATTTACTATCCAATCGGGGTAGCCTTGTCCAAGGTTTATGCTGACAACATTCCAGGTGCACGCACGCAGGTTCAATCCACCAAAGCCTCAGTAGAAAACCTGAACCTGCTGCAGCAAGGCCGCGGTGAACTGGGTATTTCGCTGGGTGACTCAGTGAAGCTGGCCTGGGAAGGCAACGCTGAAGCTGGCTTCAAGGCACCGCTGAACAAATTGCGCGGCATCGCAGCCATTTACCCCAACTACGTTCAAATCGTGGCATCCAAATCTTCGGGCATTACCAGCCTGGCTCAACTCAAAGGCAAAGGATTGTCAGTGGGTGCGCCTAAATCAGGTACAGAACTGAACGCACGCGCAATTCTTGAAGCCGCTGGCATGAGCTACAAAGACCTGGGCAAAACCGAATACCTGCCCTATGCAGAATCAGTTGAGCTGATGAAAAACAGGCAGCTTGACGCCACCTTGCAATCTGCTGGTTTGGGCGTAGCCTCATTGAAAGACCTGTCCACTTCCATGGAAGTGAACATGGTGGCCGTGCCTGCTGACGTGGTGAAAAAGCTGGGTGCTCCCTATGTTGAGGGCACTATTCCTGCAAACACTTACGTTGGACAAACACAGGACGTACCCACCGCAGCTGTGGTGAACTTCCTGATTACACATTCGGAAGTGTCCAATGAAACGGCCTACCAAATGACCAAACTCTTGTGGGAAAACCTCGAGGCACTGCGCTCTGCCCACAAGGCAGCCAATGCAATCAAGTTTGAAAATGCGTTGCAAGGCATGCCCGTGCCATTGCACCCAGGTGCTGAAAAGTTTTATCGTGAAAAAGGCCTGATCAAGTGATCGTGGTGCCAATGCAGTAATTCAAGAAGTTGCCACACCCCGCCGGGGTGTGGCTTACAACCTCAGTTCTCTAGAGGCCCTTTCTGGGCTTTTTGTCTATGTCCAATATTCCCGATTCTACTGCCGCCGAAAACACATCTGGTTTTCATGACCCCACGTCCGCTGGTTTTACCCGGTCATTGGAAGGGCGACTGCTTTTCTGGATTGCAGTGGTGTTCTCCGCTTTTCAAATTGCCACTGCCGCACACCTGATCGATTTCCCAAGTCAGGTACAACGCGCATTTCACGTTGGCTTTCTGTTGCTACTCACCTTTCCGCTGATTGCCATTCAGAAACACACGGCAGTCAAGGCACTGGGGTGGGTGTTGGCACTCTCCGCAGTGTGTATAGCGGGATACCAGTGGTACGAATACACGGAACTGTTGCTGCGTGCGGGTGACCCCACAGAATTGGACATCTATCTGGGTGTCATCGCGATCGCGACTGTGTTTATCGCCACCTGGGTGCTGATGGGGCCAGCGCTACCGATCATTTGCGGCGCTTTTTTCGCCTATTGCCTGCTTGGCCAGTACCTGCCTGCGCCGTTTGATCACCGTGGATACGACTTTCACCAGGTGATTGAACACATGGCCTATGGCACCGAGGGCATTTACGGCATCCCGACTTATGTGTCGGCATCGTATATTTTCCTGTTCATCCTGTTCGGCGCTTTTCTTGAAAAGGCCGGCATGATCAAACTGTTCACTGACTTCGCGTTGGGCTTGGTTGGGCATGCACAAGGCGGTGCGGCCAAGGTGGCTGTAGTTTCTTCATCGCTCATGGGTACGATTTCAGGCTCAGGTGTGGCCAACGTGGTGACCACCGGGCAGTTCACCATTCCACTGATGAAACGATTTGGCTACCGCGCAGCATTCGCAGGTGGCGTTGAATCAACCGCGTCCATGGGTGGTCAATTGATGCCCCCCGTCATGGGCGCTGTGGCCTTCATCATGGCGGAAACGCTGGGTGTTGCGTATGCCGAAATTGTGAAAGCTGCCATTATCCCGGCCATTCTGTACTTCTTTGGCGCGTTCTGGATGGTGCATCTGGAAGCGGGCAAGCATGGATTGAAAGGACTTGAGAAAAAAGACCTGCCTAATCCCTGGAAAGCCGTGAAAGACCAGTGGTACCTCGTCATTCCGCTCATCGCACTGGTGTGGCTACTGGTGGGCGGTTACACACCGCTGTTTGCCGGTACAGTTGGCCTGGCCTTCACCGTGGTGCTTATTCTTGGCGCATCGATTGCCATCGGCTTGTCCAATATGGCCATTCGCGTGTTGTTCTGGATTGGCTTGGGTGTAGTGTGTGCCGCATTTTTGCAGTTTGGTATCTGGGTGATCGCAGGTGCAATTCTGGCGCTGATTGCGGTGAATGCATTCAAGAAAGGTGGCCGTGAAACGCTGGCAGCTTGCCGTGACTCATTGGCCGATGGCGCGAAATCGGCCCTGCCTGTGGGTGTGGCCTGTGCCATGGTGGGTATTATCATCGGCACCATGACACTGACCGGTGCAGCCAATACATTCGGCCAGTTCGTGGTCAGCGTAGGTGAAAACAGTCTATTCCTGTCGCTGGTGTTGACCATGCTCACCTGCATTGTGTTGGGCATGGGTATTCCTACCATTCCCAACTACATCATCACCTCCAGCATTGCCGGCCCAGCGCTTGAGCAACTGGGTGTGCCGCTGATTGTCAGCCACATGTTCGTGTTTTATTTCGGCATTCTCGCTGACCTGACACCACCTGTGGCGCTGGCCTGTTTCGCAGCAGCCCCGATTGCCAAAGAACGTGGCCTGACCATATCCATGGAAGCTGTCAAAATTGCAGCCGCAGGTTTCGTGATCCCATTCATGGCCGTGTACACACCCGCACTGATGCTTCAGGACGGTGGGCCACTGGCCAGTGAAATCGGCTACATACCCGCGGTCATCTACATCGTGTTTAAAACCGTACTCGCGATCAGCTTGTGGGGCGCGGCAGTCATTGGGTTCTTGGGTGCGAAATTGCCAGTCTGGATCCGAGTGCTGGGCATGGTCGCTGCTTTCACCCTGATTGCAGCTTTGCCTGCTACAGACGAAATCGGCTTTGCACTGGCAGTTGTGTTCGGCTACCTGGCCTGGCGCAACATGCGCACCGTGAAAGGTAAGTTGCAAACTGCATGAGTGTGTGTGTATTCATCGCAGGGAAATCAGTGACATGCCTTGCAGGTCTGCTGTTTTCCCTGAGCTGGACACACTCTGTCGAAAAAACCGAATGGGTAGAGCACTGGCAAACTCAAAATGAATTGCTGGTTCTGCAAGAAACATTTGTGAAAGGCAGCGGCGCCGGAATAGACCCGGCACCGAATGCTGTGCTTGACGATGGCTGGTATCGCTGGAAACCGCAAACCGCTGTGGTTGTGCCGTCAATTTCTTTGGCCAATTCTGAATTGACTCCCGACAATTGGACGCTTTGTGCGCTTGATGCGATGACGCGGCGGGCTGGTGAATGCATTGACTTTGCGAAGTTTGAAGATCAAGGCGTCGAGTCGTTTACCATCAAGGTGAGCAGATAGCCTACTGTCTGGCTTGCTCAGACGCATACCCTCTCTCGCCAGAAAACCTGAATACCCCCTTGTTATTGATTAACCGCCCTAAGCGCACCCGCTAAACAGCGGGCGGGCTACGCTTTCGGCTTTGCCGAACGGACGGTGAATTCAACACCAAGGGCAGGTTTTCTTGATCGGCGCTGCGAGGGCATTGCGGCCTGAGCGCGCTGGCAACGGCGCTGGCGACTTACGAGCCGGCTGCTTTGGTTCAGGTGAGGCTTGGGTACGGCACCGGCTGGCCGGCTTTGCAAGGCTTCCCGGCGGCTTCGCAGCGCGGGGCGATCCGGGGGATCGATGCGAAGACGCTTAAGCGTTTCGCATGCCCCAAGCCAGAAGCATCGAGCCGGAATCGAAGGCTTGCTTAGGCCAGCCGGTGCCGCACCCAAACCTCGCCGAACGCAGAGCACCGGCCTCTGCCCTCAGCCCCCGCCCCGCAAGGTATGCATCTGAAACTGCTTCGAAAAATGTGCCCTTGCATCCGCAGGCACACCTTCAGAAAACGCCAGTGTGACTTCCATGCGTTTCAAACGCACCAAGGCAATCACACGGTCGGGCAATTCCTTCCAGGCAATACGCGCAGTACCACCTTCCACCGTGTAATCCGCATGCGCATCTTCTTCCGAGGTCATCGGAAAAATCGCAGCAATCATCTGCAACCACCGGCGCAATTCTCGCTCGGTGCAAG
The DNA here is from genome assembly GCF_902506325.1 of Limnobacter sp. 130. GTDB lineage: Bacteria > Pseudomonadota > Gammaproteobacteria > Burkholderiales > Burkholderiaceae_B > Limnobacter. The sequence continues at coordinate 213,877 of NZ_LR732331.1, read as the reverse complement.
ACATATCAAGTGCTTTGTCAGTGTTAAAAATTGCCATTGCAGCTTAGCCTCCAGCAATGGGTGGCCAAATGGCCAACACATCGTCAGGAGTCAATACTTTGGTGGCTCGATCACCCGGGTCCACATACACGCCGTTGACCAACACCAGGTGTGTCAGTTTTTCGGGCAAGTGAAATTGATCGATGATTTGTTGCACGGTGCTGCCAACATCGACTTGCAAACGAACCGCGTTGTCGCTGCGGTTCGCTGGCAAATAGTCGGTCAGTGTTGCAAAGAGTTTGAAGGTAATTTCCATGTACTTTGTGACTGAGCGCAAGCCAAATAGGCTTCCATTAATCGGGTTGGATCTTCGAGCAAATGATCTTTCCATTCACCCAAGTGGATTTTGCCCTGAATCAGACCCCGCATGACGCCAACATGGTTCGTTAGCCCCAAACTGGTTGCACCAATCAGCACATCGTCTAAAAACTCCAAACGCATGTAAGAAAATTCTTCCTTGTTCTGCAACTCAACGCTTTGTCCACCCTCTGCGCCCCACCACTGGCCAAACGAGGCAGCGATCAAGCCAAGGGTGTCCAACACGTTCATGGCCAAACTGCCCTGCGTTTGCGTGCCCTGCCCCATCATGTTCTGGGCAGCAATGCGTGCATCGTCTGCAGCAGCCGGTTGAATCATGTTCACGGTTTTTTCACCCGTGGAGAAATCCCTAACCTGGGCCACGTCGCCTGCGGCATACACGTCTTTAACATTGGTTTGCATGTGATCGTCTACCAACAAGCCCTGATCAACTTCAAGGCCGCTGCCTTCCAGAAAATCCAGGTTGGGCTTTACACCCGTGGCAGAAATCACCAAGTCAATTTCCAGTACCTCGCCGTTGGACAATTTTGCGCGCAAGGGTGCGCCGTCTTTTGCCGCCACAGCGGTGCCAAAACCAATTGCAGAACCAATCTTGCTGATTAAACCCTGCTGCTCGGCCTGGCTGCCCACTTCAATGGCTTCCACTTTCGTGGAGCAATGCACATCCACGCCTTCCTTGATGCACCAGTCGCGAATCATCGTACCCGCGCCTTCGGTCATCATGCGGGGCACCATGCGGTTGCCCATTTCGACCACGGTCAGCTTCACGCCGCGCAAGGCCAGTGCTTCCATAATAATGCAGCCAATAAAGCCTGCACCCATTTGCAACACGCGTGAACCGGGCTTGGCCAGCTCGATAATTTGCCGCGCGTTTTCCAGTGTCCAGCAAGGGTGTACGCCGGGCAAATTCACACCGGGAATGGGTGGTGAAATTGGGCGAGCACCCGTTGCAATCAGCAACTTGTCGTATTCCAGTACATCGCCATTGTCGAGCACCACTTTTTTACCGGCGGTGTTCAGCTTGGTGGCGCGTGCACGAATTTCCTGAATATTTTGCTTCTTGAAATGGTCGGGGTCTTTGCGAAGGTAAGTGCCTTTCTCGCCCACCTTGCCAATCAGCAAATAAGGAATCGCCATGCGGGAGTATGGTGGTTCCGGTTCGGCACCCACCATCACGATTGAATCGCGAGGCCGCTGCTTGCGAATTTGCTCAGCAGCGACCACCCCCGCAGGCCCGTTACCCAAAATAACGTGCCGTGTTGGAGTGCTTCCTGTCATAGTCCCAGGCGCTCCAGTGTTGCGGAAGTTGGGCGCCCTTCGGTGTCCCAGCCACGCAGTTCAAAGTACTCGGGCAGCATTTTGTCAATGCCGTTGACCAGGCCTTTTGCAGGGCCTACTTTTGCAGCATCTTTCTTCAAACGCGCTGGCAGGTCGTCATCGGCCTTCGTGAAACCAGCGTCCAGATTGAACTGGCGCTCCATGTTCCAGATTCGCTCGCCCATGGTTTCCAGATTGGCCATGTCGAATTCATCACCACACGCTGCAGCCACTTGGGGCTGCACATCGGCCAGTGTCCAGGCAAAGCTGGTGAACACGCAAATACCGGCTGAATCAAACACAGCGGTTGCATCCTGGAAAGCTTTCACAAGCGCTGGCTTGCCATCGGTCACCAAGGGATCTGTTTTCACGGGAATACCCAGTACTTCAGACGCCACGGTGTAACCACGCAGGTGGCATGCACCCCGGTTGGAGGTGGCATACGCCAGGCCCATGCCCTGAATGCCGCGAGAATCGTAGGCTGGGAATTCCTGACCTTTCACACTCATCGACAGTTCAGGGTGGCCGTACTTCTCGGTCAAACGCTTGGAGCCCTGACCAATTTCAACGCCAAAACCTTCGCCGTTGCAGGTGTCTTCACTCAATTTAACCAAGGCCTCGGCTGAACCAAACGGTGCTTTGCAGCCCAGTTGTTCTTCAGTCAATACGCCCATTTCATACAGTTCCATCACTGCAGACACAGTGGCACCCAGTGAAATCGGGTCAATGCCGTGCTCGTTGCAAAGGAAGTTCACGTAGGTGAGTGCTTCCAGATCATTCACGCCGTTTGACGAACCCAAGGCCCAAGCTGCTTCGTATTCCAAACCACCGGAAGCGCCATGGTACTGGGGCTTGTTTTCCACGGTGAAGTGGGTTTCATCAATTTTGGAAATGCGACCGCAGGCAATGGTGCAACCAAAACAAGCCTGGTTGGTGACCAGGTTGGCCTTGCCGTCCGTTTTACGTGGCTCGTGCATTTTCTCGCCAGAAATGTCTTTGGCGCCTTCAAAAATCACATCGCGGTGGTTGTTGGTGGGCATGGCGCCCATTTCGTTGATCACGTTCATCAACACCTGCGTGCCATAGGTGGGCAAGCCTGTGCCGGTCACTGCGTTCTCTGCGAGAATTTTTTTCTTCTCGTAGGTCACCTTCATGAATTCCTTGGGGTTGGAAATATTGCCCACACCCTTGGTGCCGCGAACAGCAATCGCTTTCACATTTTTGGAACCCATCACGGCGCCCACGCCTGAACGGCCAGCCGCACGGTGCAGGTCATTCACAATGGCTGCGTACAACACGTGGTTTTCACCGGCCTTGCCGATGGAGCACACGCGCATCAGCGGGTCCTGGTGCTTGGTCTTGATGGCGGGTTCGGTGTCCCACACGCTCTTGCCCCACAGGTCAGACGCATCCATCAATTTGGCTTTTTCATTTTCAATCAGCAGGTACACAGGCTTGGGCGACTTGCCTTCCATGATCACCATGTCCCAACCTGCACTCTTCAATTCATTGCCGAAGTAGCCGCCCGAATTGGAACAGGCAATTGCGCCTGTCAGCGGGCCTTTGGTGATCACTGAATAACGGCCACCTGTCGAGGCCATCGTCCCGGTCAGCGGACCCGTTGCATAAATAATCTTGTTCTCGGGCGAAAGTGGATCCACTTTCGCGCTGACTTCTTCAACGAAGTACTTGGTGGCCAAACCACGTTGGCCAAGGTAGCTTTTCGCCCAATCCATTCTCAAGTCTTCAGTGGTACAGGTGCCTTCTGTCAGGTTCACGCGCAGTACTTTACCGGTCCATGCCATTTGTATTACTCCCTTCTCTCTGTTCTTCTGAATTACGCGTGAGCCTGGTTGCTCAACTTCTCGGCCCACTGCTTCATCTTGTCCAAACCAGTCCAGTTCGAATCCACAAACGTGATTGCACCGGTTGGGCAGGCTGTTGCACATGCAGGGTCGCCGCCGCACAGGTCACACTTCTGAACCTTGCCGGTTTCCTGAACGTAGTTCACGGTACCGAACGGGCAAGCGATCGTGCACACCTTGCAACCCACACAGGTGTCTTCCGACACCACTTTCACGCCGTTGGTTTTGTCCACGGTAATGGCCTCAACCGGGCAGGCATGCAAACACCAAGCCTCATCGCACTGAGTACAGGTGTAGGGCACTTTTTTACCAGTGTGGTGAAAGTCGAATACCTTGATTCGCGACAAAGACGTGTTGAAAACCTGATAGTTCTCGTAGCTACATGCCATTTCACACTGCAGGCAGCCCGTGCATTTGTCGGGCGTGATGTGAAGAGATTTTTGCATCCCGTTGTTCCTCTCTTTTGGTTTATTGGTTTCTTCGCATTACATACAACCTGACTTATGCAATAAGCCTGCCAACTAGAAAAATAAATTTCAACGGCTCACGGCAACAGTTTTCTGAATTTTGCCGCCTCGGGTTTTCCCGGTGAAACAACTGTGTTTCAAAATGAAACAACTGTTCCAAAAAAAAGCCCCGCATCACTGCAGGGCTTTTGCACGCAAATACATGGGAACAAGTTCAGCCCAGTCAAGGCCTCATGTATTTCACGCCATAGCTTGAAAAAATCTTCTCCAACTCACCGCTTTCTTTCAATTCATTCATGGCCACAGTCAGCTTCTCAGCCAGCTCTTTGTTGGATTTCTTGGTCGCCATGCCCACAGCCCAACCTTTGGGTGGCAAGGCGTTGTGTGGAACTTTGGACACGTAAAAGTCAGCCTTCTTGTCGGGGTGCTGATGCAAAGCCCACTCCAGTTCGGCACGCGTGGCCATTACCGCCACCAACTCGCCATTGACCATGGCATCAACCGCTTCCTTGGGTGTTTTGAAATTCACGAGATTGTCCGCATAGGCTGCGCCATCGGCACCCGCCAACATAATGCTGGGCAAAGCCGCTGCTTCTGCACCAATCTTGTTGCCCGCCTCCGAGAACGGCTTCAGGCTGTCGAGATTTGGCAGCTTCTTGACATTACGCGCCACGAAAATGTCGTCGCGTGTGTAAGGTGAGAAAAACAAGGCCTGATCTTCTTTTTGCATGATGTATGCATCCACCGGCGCATGCATCAGGATGTCTGCAGGAGCCCCCGCCAGGTAGTGCCCGCGCGTCACCATGTTACGAATGTCGTCAGAAAACTCTTCGTCTTCAGTGAAGGGGCGAACCCGAAGACCCAAGCCCAGCTTGGCGGCCAAAGCTTTCGCAACGTCCACGTCAATGCCCTTGCCTTCATGGGAGTACGGTGCCAAATAGTTGTAAACCGCAACAGTCAATACGCCCGAGGCTTGCACCTTGGCCCAGTCGGTCAATTCTTGGGCGTACACGCCAACCTGAATCGACAAGCCCAGCGCCAGTGCGCCACACCATTTCACAAACACATTCATACAAGTCTCCGATTTTCAGCGTTGGGGACACGCTTTTGTTGTTGAAGCGGTCCCCCTGGGCAAGCCTGCGGCTTATTCAAATGGGCGGGTTTCCACATAGGCTTTAATCGCCCAAATCGCTTCCTGACTCAAAATACCGGCAAAAGCGGGCATGTACACGCGATCTCCTCGCACTTTGCCACCCAACACTGAATTTCTGAAATACACATCCAGTTCAGCCTTGCAATCTGCCTTTGCTTTTTTGCCCGCGAACGAGTCACATTCAGCATTCATCTTGCGCAGATCGGGTGAAATACCGCCGCTGATTACTTCAAGACCATGGCAACGTGCGCAATTCTGGTTGTAGGCGGAACTACCCACTCGAATGGCCTCTTTGTCACCGACATATGGATTGGTATCCAGCATGTCGTCACCCAAGGGTTTTAGCGTGGAGACATCCACAACCTGTGGGGTTACATCGCCATGGGCCATGGCCACCGAGGCAGCGACTGAAAAAATGGTTGCCACTAGGGCTTTACGAACGAACATCACAACTCCTGTATTTCTAAGAATGATTCAACACGGGGTAGCTATTGCAATCCCCATGCCACCCTGTTCATATGAATTTGTGAATTAGTTTTACCAAGTGTGACGAATCGCGAACTCTATAGCCTTGATGATTGATCTGTGCTAATTTTTATCAAAAGGTGTGTCATTTTAGGACACACTGAATTGAGTTGGCACAGTGCTTGCATTGGGCAACACGGTAGCTGGAACAGTAATACAACTAAAAACATTCAGCGCGCCAAGTTGCACCCAAAACCATACTTATAAAACGCAGCACCAAAAGAAGCAGGAGACATGGATGACTTTCTTATCCGAGCGGGATGGCGGCAGCCTTGCATCCAACGCCCAAGTGATAGAGCTGATCGACCCGGGTACGGAAGGACACCTCGAATTCATTCGACGTGCTCACCAGCGTTCCACGGCCGCAGGGCTGGACACCACGTCCAAAGTGGACATTGCCCCGCCACCCGGCAGCGCACTAAAAGAGCTGATTGAAAAGAACAACCGGCTGAAGTCGTGCGCCCTGCCATTCATGGAAACCTTGTACGAACAGGTTGTGAACACGCACAGCATGGTGTTGCTGACAGACGCCAGCGGTACGATCATTGAATCACTGGGCGATGATGATTTTCTGGTCAAGGCGCAGAAAGTCGCCCTGGCACCTGGCGTAACCTGGAGCGAAGAACACAAGGGCACCAATGCCATTGGTACGGCGCTGATCGAGGAATTGCCCACTGTAGTTCACGGTCAGGATCACTTCCTGGACGTTAACCGTTTTTTGACCTGCTCGGCTGCTCCGATTTTCGACCCCAATGGCGTGGCCATCGGGGTGCTCGATGTGACTGGCGATTACCGCAGTTACCACCGCCACACCATGGGCCTGGTGCGCATGTCGGCGCAAATGATCGAAAACCATTTGTTCAACAGCTCGTTTCAAGACGCGATCATTGTGCAATTTCACCAGCGCGGTGAATTTTTGGGTTCAGTGGTTGAAGGCGCGGCGGCCTTCTCGCCCGCTGGCAAATTTCTGGCAGCCAACCGGGCAGCCATGGTGCAGTTTGGCATGTCCAGCAACGCATTGAAAAGCCACACCTTCAGCTCGCTTTTCGGCATGCCTTTGTCGGCCCTGATCGACCATTACCGCACCTGCAACCCAATCCCCTTGATTCTGTGTTTGCACAATGGCAACCAGGTCACAGCGCGAGCCAGTTTGGGCAGTGTGGGCCGAGGCCGTATTTTCGACTCGGTGGGTTTGGTCAAAAACAATTGCGATGCGGCTGTGCTGCAAAACCCAACGCCGACCGCGCAGAAAGCCAACACAACCTGCCAAAAAAGCCATCACCTTTCCAGCCTGAAGTACCTGAACACAGGCGATCCACAGGTGGCAAAAATCATCGAAAAAGTGGGCAAGGTCATCGACAAAGACATCCCCATTTTGATTCTGGGTGAAACGGGCACAGGCAAAGAAATTCTTGCGCAAGCCATCCACAACGATTCGCCCCGGGTGGATAAACCATTTGTCGCAGTCAATTGCGCATCGATTCCTGAAACGCTGATTGAATCCGAGTTGTTTGGCTACGAAGACGGCGCATTCACCGGTGCAAAAAAGAAAGGTTCACAAGGCCGCATTTTGCAAGCCAACGGTGGCACCTTGTTCCTTGATGAAATCGGTGACATGCCCATTTCTCTGCAAGCACGCTTGTTGCGTGTATTGCAGGAACGCGTGGTTACACCGCTTGGCAGCCAGAAAAGCATTCCGGTGAATTTGCAGGTTATTTGCGCCACGCACCGCAACCTGCGCGATCAAATTGCAACGGGCCATTTCCGTGAAGACTTGTACTATCGCCTGCATGGTTTGGTGGTACGAATTCCCGCTTTGCGCGAACGAACCGACTTGCAAAAAATCATTCAACGCATTCTGGAAAACGAATCACACAATCCGCGCATTCGTGTTTCAGCCGAGGTGATGAAAGCGTTTACCACGCACGCATGGCCGGGCAATATTCGACAGCTCACGAATATTTTGCGCACTGCCAGCGTAATGACTGACGAAGCCGAAACCATTGAGTGGGACCACCTGCCCGATGACTTTCTTGACGAGTGGCGTGCATTGCGACTGGACAACAAGCTCAGTCCGGTTGAGCAGGTGCAAGTGCAAGTGCCTCCTGAAACGGACGATCGCCCTTCGCGCACCACATTGCCCGTGACCAATACACGCCCGCAGTTCAGCGTGCGCAGCAATTTTTCAGTACAAAACAAAATTGCTGCACCAGTTCACAGCAACGCACCTGCATTTCCGGCAAGAAGCAAACCCAGCCCTTTTGAGGTTCAGGTTCACCACCGGCAAGGCGCTGCGCCCAAAGGCACAGGCCTGGATCAAACCTTCAGCAAGTTCAGGGAAGGCCGATTTGACAGCTGGACGCACAGCCAAAAGCCAGCCAACCGGGAAGAGCCCATCGGTGCGCTGCCCCAGTCACCGCGCTACAAAGAAGATACCTTCGACACGCGTGCCTACGATGCGCGGGCGCAAGGCTACTTGGGTTCCAGGCAAGCTACTGCAAGGGCTCAGGCAGACAATCCAATTAATCTGGACGACCTGGAATCACGGGCCATTCAAGAGGCACTGGAAACCTGCAGGGGCAACGTTAGCGCAGCCGCCCGCATGCTGGGAATTTCAAGAAACACCATATACCGGCGCTTGAATTCGAAGTAAAACGCGTCTTTCATTACACGGCACTGTGCCTTCAAAAAACCACCCCATTGTCGGGTGGTTTTTTTTGGCACAAAGCAATTGAACAGCTGTCACAAAACTGTCATTCACCTGCTCCAGCCGCACACAATTCTGTTTCAAAGCGCACCGTTTGGCGCAAACCAACTGCACTGCCCCATCTTGTCATCAAAAGCCCTACATTTTAATTTATATCATTAAAATCAATAGCTTATGCACTGGCATGTCTTTTGCCCTAGTCCCCTCAAGCCAGTTCTACTCTGCGGTGTGCTGGCGAGCTTTAGAAGACAAACAAGCAACAACCTTTAAAAACTAAAACTGGAGGGTTGATCTCATGATCAGCAAAAAATTAGTAGCAGCTTCCATCTTGGCAGCAATGGGGACTTCGGCACACGCAATCGGTTTCAAAGCCGGTGAATGGGAAATGGACTTGTCTGGTTCAGTCAATGCGTACTACAACACTACAAGTTGCGACAACGCTGGCGCGACCGCCAGTGGCGCATTGGGTCTTTGTGGTGGCGCGGCCACTGGTCAAGACCAAACATCAATTCAGAACGGCCTGTTACCAGGCTTCATCATTTTCACTGCGTCCACCAAACAGGCTGGATATGATCTGAAGGCCGTTATCTCGATTGACCCGGGCACAACCAACAACAACGGCGCTGCCGGCGGCGTAGGTCAGAACGTTGGTGATCAGCGTCGCGTGTTCTTGCAATTCGGCAACGAGACCATGGGTACGATCAAGGCCGGTCGTGACATTGGTTTGTTTGGTCAAAATGCAATCTTGAACGACATGTCCCTGCTCGCAGTCGGCGGTGGCTCAGGTTATAACGGCGCACTGAACACAACACTGGGTGGAATCGGATCTGGTTACATCTACACCGAATTCCAGCCTCAAATCACTTACACCGCGCCAGCATTCGGCAACCTGAGCTTGTCGGGCGGCGTGTTCCAACCCAAGCAGATTGGCGGCGCTGAAAGCGACTCTCCTGGAATGCAGGCTTTGGCATCGTACAGCCTGGGCGACAGCGGCAAATTGTGGGCTGCGTTGATCAACCAGTCTCAATCTGGCGCTGCGGGCGCACCCGATGCTGACCTGACTGGCTTCGAAGCCGGTGGCACATTGAACTTCGGCGCGCTGTCATTGACAGGTAATTACTTCACAGGTGAAGGCCTGGGAACGACACTGATTGGTTTCGGTGGTCGTGATGCAGCCAACGGTGAACGTGATTCTGACGGCTATCTGGTTCAAGCCACCTATAAAGTTGGCAACACGAAATTCGGTATCAACTACGGTTCCTCCACACTGGATGCAACTGCCGCTGACCGCACTGCCAACGCAATCATGCTTGAAGAAACCAACCAGATGGTATTGGGCGTTTATCACAACCTGACACCAAGCCTGACAATCGCTGGTGAATACATCACCAATGAACAAACCTACCAGTTGGGTGCACCCGCCGCAAAAGGCGAGTCAAACACAATCGCTGTAGGCGCAATCCTGTTCTTCTAATCGTTAACCACCCTCCGTTAACGGTTATCCCTAAGGCGCGAACTCACAAGGTTCGCGCCTTTTTGCATAGTGTTTCAAACTGCAACAGTTTGAACACCACGCACACCTTGAACCCCGCCATTTCCCACATTGTAAAAATACCGACCGGCTTGCATGTACGGCACGGGAATTGCTATTTATAACTCGAGGACGAACAAAACGGCGCAAGCCAAGTTCTTCACCCAAGCCATGTGCCAAGGTGCATTTTAATAAAGCAAAAGGAGGATATTTCATGCAGTGGACCACACCATCATTCGTTGACATGCGTTTCGGTTTCGAAATCACCATGTACATTGCCAACCGTTAATTTGACGGTTCGCACAGCCCCGGATAGCCTTTCAGGCTGGCGGGGTTTTTTTTACCCCTGAAAAAAGCAATTATGAAAATCAAAGTTCTGGGATCCGCAGCAGGCGGAGGGTTCCCGCAGTGGAACTGCAACTGCAACAACTGCCAAGCCGTGAGGGCCAAAGCGCCCGGCTACACCGCGCGCACCCAGTCGTCGATCGCAATATCCGATGGGTCTGCCAACTGGATTTTGGTCAACGCCTCGCCCGACATTCTGACCCAGATCAAAAACACCCCGGAACTACAGCCCAACCGCGGCCCACGCGACACAGGCATTTCCGCCGTGATCCTGATGGACGCACAAATTGACCACACCACAGGCCTGTTGATGATGCGCGAGGGCAAAACCCCCATGCGCCTGTTCACCACCCCGGCCGTGTGGGAAGACCTCACCAACGGCCTGCCTTTGGTGCCCACGCTGGGGTTTTACTGCGGCGTGAAATGGACCCCCCTGTGCACCGAGTGCGATGAACCTTTCTCCATCAGCCCGCTGGACAATATCAAGATCAAATCAATCCCGCTGATCAGCAAGGCACCTCCCTATTCCCCAAGCCGCTATGCACAACGCCGTGGCGACAACATTGGTCTGTTGATTGAAGACACCAACACCGGCAAAAAAGTGTTTTATGCACCAGGCCTGGGTGAAATTACGCCCGACATTCTGCCCTTCATGCAAGAGGCCGATGTACTGATGGTGGACGGCACTTTCTGGACCGAAGACGAAATGGTCACGCAAGGGTTTTCGCAAAAAATGGCGGCCGACATGGGCCACTTGCCACAAACCGACAAACCCGGCCAACGCGGCTCGGGCATGATCAGCCAGCTTCGGCAGTTTGAAACCCAACGCAAAATCCTGATCCACATCAACAACACCAACCCGATTTTGAACGAGCATGGCGACGAGCGCGCCATTCTGGCCGACAATGGAATTGAAGTGTCTTACGATGGCATGGAGATTCTTGCATGAGCAGTAACAAAGCCTGGAGCAAAAAAGAGTTCGAAGAACGCTTGCGTGCCAAAGGTGACAAGTACCACATTCACCACCCTTTCAACATTACCATGCGTGAGGGCAAACTAAGCCGCGAGCAACTTCGCGGCTGGGTGGCCAACCGCTTTTATTACCAAATTTGCATTCCACAAAAAGACGCCGCCGTGATGGCCAATTGCGACGACCGCGAAACACGCCGGCGCTGGGTTCAGCGTATTCTCGACCACGATGGCTGGGAAGGGAATGCGGGTGGCATTGAAGCCTGGAGCCGTTTGGGTGAGGCCGTGGGCATAGAAAAAGACACCTTGTGGAGCCAGCAACTGGTGCTGCCTGGTGTACGCTTTGCCGTAGACGCTTACGTCAATTTCGCACGTCGTGCGCCTTGGCAAGAGGCCGTGTGTTCGTCGCTGACTGAAATGTTTGCGCCTGAAATTCACAAACAACGCTTAAGCAATTGGCCCAAAGACTACAAATGGGTTGCGCCGGAAGGTTTGAATTATTTCCGGTCACGGATCAGCCTTGCACAGCGCGATGTAGAACATGGTTTGGAAGTGACACTGAATTATTTCAAGACCCGTGCGCAACAAGAGCGTGCACTGGAAATTCTTCAATTTAAACTGGATGTGTTGTGGAGCATGTCAGACGCAGTCGCGCTGGCTTACCCCGACAAACCGGTCAAAACAAAACAGAAGAAACAATGAGCTCCGAGACAACGCCAACCCTGCCGCTTCATCCAAAACTGAATCGTCTGTTTCGCCTTCAATACGAGGAGGCGCAAAAAACACATGTGCTGCTCTACCCCGAGGGCATGGTGAAATTGAACCAATCCGCCAGCGAAATCTTGTTGTTGTGTGACGGCTCCCGAACAGTGGGTGAAATTGTAGAAGCGCTTGAAGCCAAATTCAGCGCCAGTGGGCTGGAAGCCGATGTGCGCAGCATGCTGGAGGAAGCAACACGCCGCAATTGGCTAGACGCATGACAACCGTGAATGAACACGTAACACGCCCGGCCGGCCCTTTGTGGCTGTTGGCTGAACTCACCTACCGCTGCCCGCTGCACTGCGTGTTCTGCTACAACCCGGTTGATTACAAAACCAACACCAATGAACTGACCACCGCCGAGTGGAAAGAAACCATGAAGCAGGCCCGTGCCTTGGGTGCGGTGCAACTGGGTTTCTCGGGTGGCGAGCCTTTGCTGCGCGAGGACCTTGAAGAACTGGTGGCGTACGGTCATGAACTGGGCTACTACACCAACCTGATCACCTCCGGAATCGGCTTGAAGCCTGCTCGCCTGGAGGCATTCAAAGCCGCAGGACTTGACCACATTCAAGTGAGTTTTCAGGATGCAACCCAGGCTGCGAATGATGCGCTCAGCGACACCAAAACATTTGCCAAGAAACTGGAAATTGCCACCGCCGTGAAGGCAGCAGGCTGGCCCATGGTGCTAAACGTGGTGCTGCACAGGCTGAACCTGGACCACATTGATTCCATCATTGAACTGGCCGTGAAGCTGGGCGTTGAATACCTTGAACTTGCCAATACGCAGTACTACGGCTGGGCCTTTAAAAACAAGGCAGCGCTGATCCCCACGCACGAGCAACTGAAACACGCCGAAGAACGGGTAGCCGCCTGGCGAGAAAAACTGGGCAACTCCATGAAGCTGTTGTTTGTGGTGCCCGATTATTTCGAAAAAACACCCAAGCCTTGCATGAGCGGCTGGGGCAATGTGTTTCTCAGCATCAGCCCCGACGGCACAGCCCTGCCCTGCCAGGCCGCCCGCATGCTGCCCGGCTTTGAATTCCCGAACGTTAAAACCAGCACGGTTGAACACATTTGGTACGAAAGCGATGGCTTCACGCGCTACCGTGGCGATGCCTGGATGAAAGACCCCTGCCGCACCTGCCCCGACAAAGCCAAAGACTACGGCGGCTGCAGGTGTCAGGCGTATTTGATCACCGGCGATGCCACCAACGCCGACCCTGTGTGCCACAAATCACCCGAACATGAAAAGGTGGTCGCCTTTGTGAACGCCGCACAGCGGCGCGATGATCCCGATGACTACCTGAAAGTTCAAAAGCCTGAACAGCAAAATCTGGCCAATACAGCCGAGGTGCCCGTGGTATGGTATCGCAGCGATCACAACAGCTTGCACCTCAGCAAAAACAGCTCTTGAACTACAACAACACCGCAACCAACACCACCATTCGACTACACGCACAAGGCTTGTCCTTCTCTTGGGGAACTCGGCAGGCGTTAAGCAATGTCAGCCTTGATTTAAACGCAGGTGAAATGTTTGGCCTGCTGGGCCCCAATGGGGCTGGCAAAACCACCCTGATCAGTTTGATTGCAGGCTTGATTGCACCTGACCAGGGCGAACTCTCGGTGCTGGGCTACAGCACGCGCAGGGCGGCAGACCTGGCCCGCAAAAACCTGGGCTTCGTGTTTCAATCGGTGTCGCTGGATCGCTTCATGACCGTGGAAGAAAATCTGTTGTTTGCTGCGGGCCTGCAAGGATTGAACAAGGCACAGGCCAAAGCCAACCTGGCGCATCTCTACTCCGTTTTTCCGATTCAACCCTGGTTGAATCGAACTGTTGCCAGCTTGTCAGGCGGGCAAAAAAGGCTGGTCGACATTGCGCGCGCCATGGTGCACAAACCGGGAGTATTAATCCTGGATGAACCCACTACAGCGCTCGATGTACCTTCCAAAAACAGTGTGTGGCAAACCCTGAAAACGCTACAGGCCCTCGATGGACTCACCATTTTTATTGCCACGCATTTGATGGACGAAGCCAACAGTTGTGACCGGGTTGGTTTTCTGAACCAAGGGGAACTGAGCTGGCTGGGTACCCCTGCACAGGCACTGGACGAGTTGCCGGACCAAAGCGTAACCAGCGTGCGTACAGCCACCCTGGCAGACTGGTTTGTGTGGAAAATGAACGGCGGAGCCCAATAACCATGTTGATGCATTTTTATTGGGCTGTCATACGCCGCGAAAGTCAGAAATTATTGAAACAACGCGACCGGCTGGCCGCTGCCATGGTGCGCCCTGTACTTTGGTTGTGGATTATCGGTGGTGGCATGCAAGCCTTGGCTGGCGGCGACTACACAGCGCGTTTGTTGCCCGGCATTGTGGGCATGACCCTGCTGTTTGGCGGCATGGTCGGGGGCTTGAGCATTGCTTTGGACAAAGACGCGGGCACCATGCGCCTGTTGGTAACAGCCCCTGTAAAAACCTATCACATACTGATCGCGAAAACCCTGGGCGCAGCCATTGGCGCGCTGGTGCAAATGGGCCTGCTGATCACGTTACTGCTGGCACTTGAAGGCCTTTATACCTTGCTGTTTCCGCTCGGGTTTGATTTGCAGAATGTACTGCCTTGGGTGGGTCGTACACTTTGGCCACAACTTCATGTGCTGCTGCCCGGTGCTGCATTGGCTGCATTGACCTGTGCCGCCTTGGGTGTGTTGTGCGGTACTTTTGCAAAAAGCATTGATGGCTTTGCAGTCATGATGAACTTCGTGATTTTCCCGGTGTTCTTTTTCAGCGGCGCCTTGTACCCCATCGAACCCATGCCTGCGCTGGCACGCTGGGTGGCCTTGCTCAATCCTTTTTCTTATTGCGTCGACCTGCTTCGCCACGCCTTCAGCAGCCATGCTGAATTCGATTTGGTGTTTGCCTCCCTGGTGCTTCTGGGCGCTACGGTTGCCATGTTGATTGTGGCCACCTGGAAGTTTTCACAAAGTGGTGCTGCAGTGCCCTTGAATCAATAAAATACAAAATTTACATAGATTTATTAGAGAATAACTCTATGTTTTACAAGAACGATCGTTCGTATTTTTACTTACAATAATCCTCGCAAATATCCATTCTTAAAAACGGACCCACGAGGACGACATGAAAAACTTCCCCCTTCGATTAAATGCCATTGGCTGTGCCACAGCAACACTCTGTATCGGTTTTATTGGTCAAGCCCATGCCGGCGGCTTTGCACTCAATGAACAAAACGCCAGCGGTGCCGGTGTCGCTTACGCGGGTAAAGCCGCCATTGGCGAAGATGCCAGCGCAGCCTGGTTTAACCCCGCCAGCATGAGCCGCCTGAAAGAACGCCAAGTGGTGTTGGGTGGGCATTACATTGACCTGAATGGTGAAGTCAACAATGAGGGCAGCACTGCCGCCCCTGGCCGCCCCCTGGGCAGCAGCACAGGCGAGTTCGGCGATGAAGGCTATATCCCCAACTTTCACCTTGTCATCCCGTTTAACGATCGAATCAACTTTGGCTTGTCTGTGGCCACACCCTTTGGCCTGAAAACAGATTTTCAACCCAACTGGTATGGTCGCTTTCAAGGTGTTACTTCTGACATCAAATCAGTGAACATCAACCCGTCTGCCTCGTACAAAGTGAATGAACAATGGTCCGTCGGTGCAGGTGTTTCTGCGCAAAAGCTTGATGCCAAACTAAGCTCACAAATCAACTACGCGCCTTTTGGCGGCACCGAAGGTTTGACGACTATTGCGGGTGATGGTTGGGGCTACGGCTTTAATCTGGGTGTGATGGGACAGGTAACGCCTGCAACACGCGTGGGTGTGGCTTATCGCTCATCGATAGAGCAAGACCTGGAAGGCAACGTCACTTTCGAGAACGTTGCACCGGCCGTTGCTGGCCTTTTTGCAAACAGTGAACTCACTTCCAAAATCCGCCTGCCTGCCTCGCTGGCTATTTCATCGGTAACTGAATTAACACCCAAATGGCAACTGTTGACCGACGCCACCTGGACTGAATGGAGCACCATTCAGAAGCTGGACTTTCAGCGCCAGAACGCACCAGCGGGTGCTGCGCCATTGACTGTGCAAGACTATGAATGGAAAAACAGCTGGCGCTTTGCGGTGGGTGGTATTTACAAATACAGCGACACCATTAATTTGAAAGCCGGCCTAGCTTACGACATTACACCGGTGCCGGATGAGCGCCGCAAAGTTCGCCTACCGGATGAAGATCGCATCACTTTCGCGGTAGGTTCGCAGTACAAGTTCGACAAAGCCACCACATTCGATGTGGCCTTTCAGTATGTAATGCCCAACAAGGCAAAAATCGACAGCACTGAAGGCAACCCGGCTGCTGGTCAACAAACGCGTGTATTGGGCACCGCAGAAGGCGATGCATTCATTATTTCCGGTCAAGTGTCATACAAGTTCTAAAAACAGCTCGATGTGTCAAAAAGCCCGGATTCAAACCGGGCTTTTTTTTATAAGTACCCCGACGGCCCGCCGTAAGGACTCAGCTTGACCAAGCGATTACTCAGCCGAAACGCCACATACCAGAAGAGAAGGTTAAAGGCACAGAGCCCCACTGCATAAGGTATGGGCACGTCTAACAACACGTGCGAGAACGACAATGGGAAGGCGAACAGTAGCGCTCTTCTAGGCCACGTTCGACCATGCGTGTAAAGCTGTCGCAATGTAAGGAAGGAATAAAGTGATAAGGCAAAAATACCAATCTGCATCCCCCACCATTCAAGACTAAGCCAGAGATTGTCAACTACCGCCAAGAAAAAAGTTAAGGTGATTACGCTACTAATGAAATAAAGCGAAAGCTGATACAAAGTTTTCGTGTCGGGCTTCATGATGTCAAATCAACCAGGTAAATGGTAATTTCTTTAACATTCCCGTCCAAACTACTCGACAAAAATGACAAACCTGCAGCAATCGAATCTTTCAAACTTCTGAGCGCACCCGCAGAGATCTCTTGCTTCGAATAACGCTTAGGTTCTTTGCCACTGCGGATTAGCTTTTTAAGTTCGCCATTGGATACATCTGGCCTGCGAAGTTTAATCATCTCCTTGGTCAATAGGGTTGATTGTTGCCTATTGATATTACCTGTTAAAGCAGCAGGAATATTCACACCAGCATTACTCAAAACCTTGACTGCTCGCCGAGCGGCGATAGCAGATGCACCCACACCCAAAAGCGACACACCGTCTAAAACTTGTAACGTGGTTTTGTATGTCGGCATTTGGTCTAAGCGTTGATTTACCCCTGGAGAAATCACTGAATTGAGAGTTCTCATGAATGAATTTGCGCAGCTTGCGCCTGTCGCTAGAGTTGCTGCTCCACCAACCACTGACACAGCCACACTGCTTCCGCCGGTAAAAGGTGCAACAGCCCCACCCCCCAACGTCACAATGCCTGCAACCACCGCCGCTGTACAGTTAATCGCCGTCATTGCACCTTCAGCTAACACTTCCCTGCCGGAAATTTCAGGCTTGCCGGTTTTCACGTCGATCACGATGTATTGGTTTTGAACTGGTGCAGCGTGAGGTTCACGAAGTACAGCTGCACTGCCATCAACGGCCAGCACCACACCCAGTGGTCGAAGCTCGATGACAGAATTTGCAGATTGAAGAACTTTCTGGCGAATTGCGGGTGAAATGACTTCAGACATGATTGAGTGTTGGGGATGGAAACTCCCGATTATCAATCTGCCATCGGGAAAACCAAAAAACCGGGTTTTTGGATCACTCACTATGAGGATGGACGAAAAAATGCCCGGCTCAAGGCCGGGCAGAAAAGACGCATTCGTTTAGGAGACTCACAAACCGCCACAACTTTTTCCGACTCCCAATCATTGCCAGAAAAAGGTCCCAAGGAGCAATTTGTTTCAACCGTCTGCGTCATAAGTTCGCTGCAGAGCAAGCAGAAAACTCAGGGGTGAAAATGACAACACTTCTAAAACGCTCTACTACTTCACTACTCATCAAACCACCCCACACGGGGCGGCTTGATGTACTTCACAAACCGATTACTTCATCAACTTGAATACCCACACGGAACCACCTTGTTCAAGGTAGTTCACTTTGCTGGCCACGTCACCGCCCCACAGGGGAACAGCGCCGCCCCAACCAGACACTACAGCCACGTACTGCTGACCGTCTTTGCCTTTCCAGGTTACGGGAGGTGCAACCACGCCAGAACCTGTCTGGAACTTCCAGACTTCCTTACCGGTTTTCGCGTCAGCTGCCTTCAGGAAACCTTCTGGAGTACCCCAGAACACCAGGTTACCGCCGGTGGTCAAAACACCGCCCCACAAAGGCGCATTGTTCGTGATTTCCCACTCAATCTTGCCGGTCTTGGGGTTCATCGCACGCAGGGCGCCGATGTAGTCAAAGCCAGGCAATGTCTTGATGGTGAAACCGGCACCCAGGTAAGCAGCACCTTTCTTGTAGGTGATAGGCTCGTTCCAGATCTCCATGCCCCACTCGTTGGCGGGAACATAGAACAGACCTGTGTCAGGGCTGTAAGCCATTGGCTGCTGGTTCTTGCCACCCAAAAATGAAGGTGCAGAGAACACTGTTTCGCCTTTCTTGCCGTCCATCTTGGTGGGGTCACCAGGGCGGTTGGCGGGGTCGAAAATCGGGCGACCTGTTTTCAGATCAATACCCTTGGCCCATGTGATTTTTTTCACGAATGGGAAGGCATTTTCCAGCTTGCCGGTGGTGGCGTCGTTCACATACATGAAACCGTTGCGGTCAGCTTTAGCACCAACACGCTTGCCGTTCATGTCAAAAGTGATGAACTCGTTCACACCGTCATAGTCCCAACCGTCGTTTGGTGTGGACTGGTAGTGCCACTTGATCTGACCAGTTTTAACATCAACCGCCACTGTGGAAGTGGAGTACAGGTTGTCGCCAGGGCGCAGGTGGCTGTTCCAGGGCGCTGGGTTACCAGTACCGAAGTAGGCCAAGCCTGTTTTGCTGTCGTACGAACCGCCCAACCAAGTAGCAGCGCCACCTGTTTTCCACATGTCGCCTTTCCAGGTGGCATTGGTGGTACCGGAAATTCCAGCTTCTTTCTTGTTGCCGTCTTTGTCATAGGTGTAGCCCATGTGGCCTTCAACAGTTGGGCGCAGCCAAACCATTTCGCCTGTCTTGGCATTGCGCGCTTCAACACGACCAACCACACCAAACTCACCACCCGACACACCAGTCAACACCAAACCATTGGCAATGATTGGAGCCGCCGTGTTGGAGTAACCCGCAGCGTAGTCGTCAATCTTGTCTTTCCACACCACCTTGCCGGTGTTCTGGTCCAGGGCGATCAGCTGGGCATCCAGTGTCGCGAAAATCACCAGGTTGTCATACAGGGCTGCACCACGATTCACCACGTCGCAGCAAGGCATGATGCCTTCTGGCAAACGGTGCTCGTACTTCCACAGTTTTTCACCCGTGGAGGCGTCCAGTGCGTAAATGCGTGAATAGGAACCGGTCACAAACATCTTGCCGTCGTGAATCAGCGGCTGGCTTTCCTGCCCGCGCTGTTTTTCACCACCGAACGAGAATGACCAGGCTGGAACCAGCTTGCCCACGTTCGCGACGTTGATGTCTTTCAATGGACTGTAACGCTGACCCTCTGTACCAATACCCCAAGACAACACATCGCCCGTGGATTTGGCATCGTTTTGAATCATTGCGTCTGTCACAGCGGCAGAAGCCACTGCGGGAATCGCCAGTGCGGTTGCTACCATCGCGCTAAGCAGAGTTTTGCGCATTATTTGTTTCTCCTCTCTTCATCCGTTACTTTGAGGTTCTCGCCCCTCTTTTGCAGAGTCGGGGCTACCCGGTTACAACCTAGCGCAAGCTTCATGCCAAGTAGAATATTTCGTCTAAATAATTTTTTTATTCAATAAAATCAGTGCTTTATAAAATAACCCTCATTGGAGTGATTTCAATCGTTCCGACCATAAAAAAAAGAGACAGTTTTGTGACATTGGAACAGCTCACCTGTTCAGCAACACACAAACTGTCCCTTTTTGACACACTTGGTACAGCGTTAACCCTGACTTAAAAGTTCTTAGAATCCACCCAAAGCCTCTTTCTCATACAGGGGGTACAAATTGGTCACATTGCGATAAAACTCCGCCGGGTAAGCTGCAAAGTTTCTGAATCGCTCTGGCGCGCCCTTCTTCATCACATCATTCATTTCCTCACCCATCGCAGCTGCGTTTTCAAGGCGCTTGTCCAGCCAGCTCAGGTAATCCAGTGTTTGGTCAATGGCCTCGCTGCCCCAACTGACCGGGCCGTGGCTGGGCACAACCACCTTGGGCTTCATGGCCTGCAGCTTTTTCAGGCTTTCAATCCACGGCTTCAATTTTGCATGGGGGGTGGTCACAATTCGCTTGTAAAACACCAGCCCCCCGGCCCACATCACTTTGCTATCCGGGTCGAACAACACCAGGTCTGAATCGGTGTGGCCTTTCAACTCCACCGCTTCAAGAGACTTGCCACCCATGTTTTTCAAATTACCGGGTGCAATTGTTTGTAACGGGTGGGCACTCTCGGTGCCCTTCATCCAGTCGCCACACAAGCGGTACAAATTGGTTTCATACAAGGCGGCTTCCGCCTTGATGCCTTGAAGGGTCAGCTTTGTGGCGGCCAAAGCCTCTTTTGGATAGGCCTGATTACCCAAAAAGTAATCCGGGTGAAGGTTCAAAGCGATCACTTGCCGGATCGACTTTCCCTTGGCAATTGAATCAATCAAGGCGCGTTGCTGCTCGCCGTAAAGGCGTGAAATGCCCGTGTTAATGACATACACCCCTGCGTCATCCACGTAAAAACCGGTGTTAATAATGTTGCAGCCATTGGCCTGCGAAAAATCATCATTGGCACCGGCAATCACGTACCAGCCACCGGCCAGTTTGGTGGCTTTCAAGCCATAGTCCAGCGCAGCCTGATTCGGCACAGGCTTTGCCACATTGGGCAATTCTGCATGGGCGGACCACACGGCACAGCAAGCACTCAGCGCCAAGGCAACGGTACTGAAACCCCTCATTGCGTCACCTTCGCATCAATCCTGTTGCCATTGTTGTCGCGCCCTACCAGGCTGATCGGCCCCATCGGCTTTTTGTCAAAGTCAAAGGAAAACAGGGGGTTCTCAGACACAGGCTCGAAGGGGTACAGCTTGGCCAGTACTTGTTTGTTCTTGTCTTGCAGAATCATTTCTTCAATGTAAAACGCGGGAACACCAGCCACCAAACCGGTGTCCATGGGGTGCGATACCTGCACGCGCAAACGGGCATCGTCACGCAACTGATTGGCATCAAACATTTTGCCTGCCACCTTGTTCAAGGTTTGCGGCCAGCTGCCATCGGCCCGTGTTGCACCCGGCACCGTACAACCGCCACCGGCTGCTTCAATGAATGCATAACCCACATGCCACACGCCATTTTCAGCCAGTGCAGCCACACGAATGGGACTGGCCTGCTCCAGCTTGAAACGGAAATTCAAAGCTGGCTTGGCTTTTTCCGGAATGAACTCCAGCACCTTGCGGATTGGATTGCGATCGACCAGCACCACGATTTTTTTCACCTTTCCTATCGCCGAGGCATCAAACGACACAGGTACATTCATCGCATCTTCTGCAAACAAGGGCACGGTGACCTTGATTCGGGAATCGAACACAGTTGTTGCGCCCGCATCGAAAAACTGCCCTTTCAAATCGGGCCATTGCATGGAACCCAGCGGGTCGCCCCCGGTCAAATCTCCTTTCACTTCGCCAAGCTCCACAGGCGCAGCAATGCTGGGGCTGGCCAAGAAATTGCTGGTGAAAAGCATACCCGCCAACACAAACCCGAAAGGACATAGTGTATTGATCGATTGTTTTGTACTTCTGAACATCATGATTACCTGTCTCCTGCTTTTTGTAATCTGTCAGAATGCAAGCAATCGACATGCCCGTATCCACAAATGCTCAATTTAAAAATATCTGCACGCTGGAAGAAAGACGACGGTCAGTTTGTTGAACTGGATCAACGCATGTTGAACACCCTGAAAACGATCGACTCCGCGGGTTCGATTTCCCTGGCCTGCAAAGCACTGGGTGTTTCTTACCGTACCTTATGGTCGCAAATTCAGCAATACAACCAAATGCTGGGTGAAGAACTGGTGGCCACACATGGGCGAGCAGGCGCATGCCTGACTCGATTCGGGCACAAACTGATCTGGATGGTTGAACAGGGCAATGTTCGCGTGGCACCCGACCTGGGCACCGTGGGCGAACAACTGAATGCCGAGTGGCTGGATGCGGATCAGAACAAACCCTGGATCAGCCTTGCGTTAAGCGACGACCCGGTGTTGCAAAACCTGTTTCAGAACACCGCCTTGTACAAAAAACTGCAACTGTCGCTTCGGTGGTCTGGCAGCATTGCGGCACTTTCGGCCTTGCACCGGGGCGAGGTGCGCGTGGCTGGCTGCCACTTGCCTGTGGGTCTTGATGAACATTCTCATGTTCATCAAATCATGCGCCGATGGTTGCGCGGTTCCAACCTGAGTGTGATTGAGCTCTTTGAGCGGGACCTTGGCTGGATCAGCCGCCCTGCCGCCACACCACCTACCCTGGAAGATGTGGCCCAACGGCGCGCTTTATTGGTTAATCGCAACTCGGCCTCGTCAACTCACCACCAACTGGATGCACTGATCACCAAAGCTGGCTTGAAGGCCGAAAATCTGCCTGGTTTTTTTCACGAAGAAAACTCACACCTGGCAGTGGCCTGCACCATTGCCGCAGGCCATGGTGATTTGGGCCTGGGCATTCGTGCTGCGGCCGACCACTACGGCCTGCAATTCACGTCAGTGTCCAAAGAGCGCTATTTTCTGGTGTTGCACAACAGCGATTTGCATCACCCCGCCATGGATATTTTGCTGCCCTGGTTGCGCAGTGCGGAAGTGTCGGCCCAAGTCGAGGGGTCTGCTGGCTACCGGGCTACACGCTTGGGAAAAACACAGGCACTGGAAGTGTTCCTGAATGAAATTCAGGAGAGGTAAATACCCCCCTCATTTTGGTGTGTCAAAACTGTGCAGCGCAACAAAATTATGTAAAGTTTTGCATAATTTAACGGCTTGCGGTTCTACCCTAGACCCCATGGATTCCGCTAGCAATACCGCAATGGGTGCAGCCTCGCCGCGGGCGCCTGCGCTCAGCAAGTCATTGCCGAACGGCATCGCAATCGATCTGCCAGAAACTCAACACACACCCGCAAGCGCGCCGAACTGGCCAAACGCGATGGGTACACCGCATAGACATTGGCGTCCTGACAATACTGCGGCAACACGCGAACCAACTTCCTGTTGCGCAAATAAGGGGCCACATCCCACGCGCTGCGCAAGCCCACACCATGACCATCTACAATCCATTGTCGAACAGACTCGCCGTTGTTCGACGACAAGGCTCCGCGCACCCGCACGATTTCCTCTCCGTGTGGTCCCTGCAGCACCCAGCGCCCCGGCTGCTGATCGCGCTCGCGAATCACAAGGCATTGGTGATTCTGCAGATCAGCCAGTTCATGCAACACAGGTGCCTGTTGCAAATAGGCCGGGCTGGCGCAAAGAATGCGTTGGTTGCCTGCAATGCGGCGGCAAATCAAACCAGGCTCCGTCACTTCCCCAAGCCGAATGTCGAGGTGAAACCCTTCGATGAGCAAATCAACAGGGCGGTCAATCAGCTCCAACTCGACTTCCAGCTCGACATACTGCTTGACCAGTTCAGACAGGACAGGCGCCACCCGCGACCGACCATATCCCGAGCTTGAGCACACCCGCAACAACCCCCTTGGGATGGATCGCTCAGCCGAGAGGGCATCCATCAAATCCCGTGAAGTATCAAGCACCCGCTGCCCCCACTCCACGCAGGTTTCCCCCACTTCAGTCAATGACAAACGGCGAGTTGTTCGGTGAAACAACTTCAACCCCAAGCGCTGTTCTAGCTGTGCAAGTCGCTTGCTGATGTAGGCGGTTGACACCCCCATTTCCCGTGCACAGGCTGACAGTGACCCATGCCGGCACAATGCGAGCATCAGATCCAGCTCTTCCAGAGAGGGCGGTTTTGACTTCATTTATTAACCTAATAATTGAATATGTTTTAACTTATAACAGCATTATCAACTTTACAGTTAAGCAATACAATCAAGTCTTCAACCCAACATTCAATCAGGAATGCTCATGAACACCCGAAAAATTGCGGTACTGGCTGGCGATGGCATTGGCAACGAAGTAACCCCAGAAGGCCTGCGCGTGCTGGAAGCAGCTGCACGCCACTACAATCTTGACCTTCAATTCACCCACTTCGACTGGGCACACTGTGACTACTACCTGAAACACGGCCAAATGATGCCAAGCGACTGGTTCGATCAACTTGTGAACTTCGACGCCCTGTACTTCGGTGCTGTGGGTTGGCCCGACAAAGTGCCCGACCACATTTCCCTGTGGGGTTCCTTGTTGAAATTCCGTCGCGAATTCGATCAGTATGTGAACCTGCGCCCAGTGCGGCTGATGCCAGGCATCCCCTGTCCGCTGGCCAACAAGAAAGTGGGCGACATTGACTTCTACGTGGTTCGGGAAAACACGGAAGGTGAATATTCGTCTGTGGGCGGCCGCATGTTTGAAGGCACTGAACGCGAGGTGGTTCTTCAGGAAGCCGTATTCACCCGCAAGGGCACTGACCGAATTCTAAAGTACGCTTTTGATCTGGCGCAAAGCCGCCCCAAAAAGCACCTGACGTCGGCCACAAAATCCAATGGCATTGCGATCAGCATGCCCTACTGGGACGAACGTGTGGAATCCATGGGCAAACAGTACCCCGATGTGCATTGGGACAAATACCACGTGGACATTCTTGCTGCGCGCTTTGTGCTTAGCCCGGAACGTTTTGATGTGGTGGTCGCATCCAACCTGTTCGGCGACATTCTCTCCGACCTGGGACCTGCCTGCACAGGCACCATCGGCATTGCACCCTCGGCCAACCTGAATCCGGAAGGCACATTTCCCTCCCTGTTCGAACCGGTGCACGGTTCCGCACCAGACATTTACGGCAAGAACATTTCCAATCCCATCGCCATGATCTGGTCGGGTGCTATGATGCTTGACTCCATCGGTCAGGGCGACCCCAAATTCAAGGCAGCCCACGATTCAATCCTGAAAGCTATCGAAACCGTGCTGGTGGAAGGTCCCCGCACACCGGACATGGGCGGCACTGCCACCACGTCTGATGTGGGCAAAGCAATTGCGGAGTGCATTCAGTAAAAATCTGATCACATGAATCAATTCAACGTACTCTCGGAAATTCTGGGAGTCACCGCCCCCGTGTTTGCAATGGTCTTCATGGGGTTGGTGCTGCGCAAGGTCAATCTGATCAACGATTCCTTCATTCAAACAGCATCAACGCTAACCTACAAAGCCACCATGCCCACGCTGTTCTTTCTGTCGATCTGGCAGGCTGACTTGCAAAGTGCATTCAATGCCACCCTGGTCATTTTTCTGTGTGCTGCCACGGTGGTGGGGTTTTTAGCCAGTTGGTGGTGGGCCACCCAAGCTATTCCATACAGCCAAAGGGGCGTATTTGTACAAGGGGCTTTTCGGGGCAATTGTGGTGTCGTCAGCTTCGCCTTGGTGGCAAGCTACTATGGTGCCTATGGGCTATCGGTGGGCGGCGTACTGGTTGGTTTTACCATTCTCTTGTTCAATGTGCTGTCAGTGCTGATTCTCTCTGTCTACAGCCCCACCCTGAAATTCAGCCCCGCGTCAGTGGGCAAAGAGTTGTTGAAAAACCCCCTTATTATTGCTGTGGTGCTGGGCATGTTGGCCAGCGCGGTGAAACTGTACATACCGCAGTGGCTATTGAAATCGGGCGAGTACTTTGCCGGTCTCACTTTGCCACTGGCACTCATCTGCGTGGGTGGCACTCTTTCACTGGCCGGGGTCAAAGCTTCTGGCATGTCAGCCCTGCAATCCAGCGCAATCAAAATTGCAATTTTGCCCGTGCTGGCCTGCACTGCGGCATGGGTCATCGGCATTCAAGGGCGGGATCTCATTATTTTGTGGATGTTCTTTTCAAGCCCAACTGCGGCAGCCAGCTTTGCCATGGCCGTGGCTGCTGGGGGTGACGGCAAACTGGCCGCGAACATCATCGCCCTGACCACCCTGGTGTCCATCGGAACCATGACTTTGGGTATTTACACGCTCACCGCGCTAGGGCACTAAATTCACACGTTAAACTCGGAATGAATTCCAGAAAAACAATTCAATCCACAGGTAGCAGTACATGAATACCCAAGCAGCAAGCCAAGTGACAATGACATCCCAGCGGGAATGGGCGCTGCTGCTGATCCTTGCGGGTATTCAGTTCACTCACATTCTTGATTTCATGATCATGATGCCGCTGGGCCCACAGCTCACCGCAGCGTTTTCAATCTCCGATGCCAAGTTCGGTTTGCTGGTGTCGGCCTACACTTTCGCTGCAGGGGCCTCTGGCCTTGTGGCCTCGCTGTACATTGACCGGTTCGAACGGCGCCGCTTGTTATTGATCCTGTATGTGCTGTTTGCGGCAGCCACGTTGGCGTGCGGCTTGGCACCCACCTACGAAACGCTGATGAGCGCGCGCATTGCAGCCGGCTTGTTTGGCGGTATTTTGTCTGCAATGATTCAAACAATCGTGGCCGATGTGGTGCCCTTTGCCCGACGGGGCAAAGCCATGGGCGTCATCATGACCTCCTTCTCGGTGTCCACAGTCATGGGTGTGCCGCTTGGTTTGTATGTGGCGGCCAACTCCGACTGGCACACACCATTCTTCGGTATCGCAGGCATCAGTTTCTTGCTTGTGGTGGCAGGCTGGTATGTCATTCCCACCCTGCAGGGGCATTTGCATTCGCGTGGCGAAACAGGGCCGTTGCAGGGCATTGCCCAAGTGCTTCGCGACACCAATCACTTGCGGGCATTTTGCTTTTCGTTCTGCATGATCTTTGCCGGTTTTTCAATTATTCCGTACATCACGATTTACATGCAGATCAACGCGGGTCTGTCGCCGTCCGACATTCCGCTAATTTATCTGGCAGGTGGTGCAGCCACGCTGTTCAGTGCGCAAATCATCGGCAAGTTGAGTGATCGAATCGGCAAGTTGAAAATGCTGCAAATCATTGCAGGCATTGCGGTGGTTCCCATGGCGCTGATCACGCTGACCGAGGGCATGAGCATGGCGGTCATTCTGGTGATCACCACCTGTTTTTTCGTGTTTGTCAGCGGCAGGATGATTCCCGGCATGGCCTTGGTCAGCGCTGCAGGCAACCCAAAAAACCGTGGCACCTTCATGACACTGAATTCATCCATGCAGTCTGCTGCAATGGGGTTGGCTGCGCTGATTGGCGGTGTTGTCATTTCGCGCAATGCCGAGGGTTTGATTGAAAATTTTTGGTGGTGCAGTGTGATTGCGATTACATTCAACCTGGCCGCTTTGTTGATTGCAAAAAAATTGCGGGTGTATCAGTAAGGCTGTGAATCTGCTTTGATCAGCTCGCCGCCATGCGGCGAATAATTGACGACACCACCAAACGCAAACCCTTGACCTCTTTTACTTCCAGGGGCCGCTTTTCTTTCAGGTCTTTGTCTTTGCTGAGTTCTTCAAGCTTGTGTTCAATTTCTTTCAACAGCTCAAGTTGTTGCTTCATGATCATTTACCAATAAACTCGGGTACGCGAAATATACACGCAAGCGCGTCTGCGTTGGATGACACTTTTGTGACGCGTCATGTGCTTCACTTTGCAACAGTCACAATGGATTGATCCTTGCTTGTGTTTCCAGCACGCTTAATTCAAATACTGCAATCATGACGCTGCCTTACTTATTCGCCACCGCCATTTCCATGTCAGTTTGTGCAACTGCACTGGCCAACCCAGACACAGAATGGCCTGTATTTGGTGGTAACTGGAATCACCAACGGCACAGCCCATCAACTCAAATTGCGCCCGACAACGTTGCACAACTGGACACGGCCTGGGAATTTGACACCGGGATATCCTCCAGTTTTCAAGCCACGCCCATTGTGGTCAATGGGGTGATGTATGTGTCGCTGCCGTTTAACCATGTGGTGGCCTTGAAAGCCGACACCGGCAAGCTGCTGTGGCGCTACACCCACGACCGCATCAAAGACCGCCCCATGTGCTGCGGCCCTGCCAACCGGGGTGTGGCGGTCAGCGATGGAAAAGTGTTCATGGGCACTGTCGACTCTCGCTTGCTGGCCCTGGATGCGGAAAATGGCACCAAGTTGTGGGACATTGATGTCACCAAGGGCGATCAAGGTGTACGGGAAGATGCCAGCGCTCTGGGTTCACAACTGAATACACAGGATGGAAAACTCGAGGTGTCCGGAACCTCGGGCGCGGGCATCAACATGGCGCCCATGGTGTTTGATGGCAAAGTCATTGTGGGCATTACAGGTGTGGGCTATGGCCTGCACCTGGATTCACCCGACCCCGACGCCCCGCTGGGTTCAGTCGTGGGCATTGCAGGCAATTACGGTCGGCGCGGTTTCATGGCGGCATACGACATCAACACGGGTGCACAGGCCTGGAAATTCGACACCGTGCCCGAGAAAGGTTGGGAAGGCACATTCACCCGGAAAACACGAGATGGTGTGGTGCTGCCTCGTGATATTGATCAGGAAAAAGCAGACGTTTCAAAGTACCCGGATGCATGGCAGTTTGGTGGCGGCTCAGCGTGGAGCACCCCAGCCATAGATCGAGAAAACGGCATGCTCTATTTTGGTACGGGCAACCCTTCTCCCCAAATGGAAGGCTCGTCAAGGCCGGGCGATAACCTGTACACCGCATCGCTTGTTGCGCTCGATATTCGCACTGGCGAATTGAAGTGGCACTACCAACAAGTTCCTCACGACATGTGGGGCTACGATGTGGCAAGCCCACCCGTTTTGTTCAAGGTACGGCATCAGGGCCAAGCCGTGCAGGCTGTGGGCCAAGCTGGAAAAACAGGTTGGTTTTATGTACACAACCGAATCACCGGCGCACTGTTGTTCAAAAGCGAAGCCTTCGTGCCACAACACAATATGTTTACCCTGCCCAGCGAACAAGGCAATGTGATCTATCCCGGTGTCATTGGTGGTTCAAACTGGTCGCCAGTTTCAGTGGATGAACAACGCCGCATGGTGTTCATCGCAGGCATTCACTGGCCAGTGAAATATCAATTGCATGAACTGAAAGCCAAGGGCAACAAACCGGCTTTGAAATATTCATCCATGTCGCCCATCGAGGACGGAGAAAAATACGGCCTGCTTTCAGCCCTTCATCTGGACACTGGCAAACTGCTGTGGCAACACAAGGTAAAGGCCCCCCTGATTGGCGGCGTTTTAAGCACCAAGACAGGTCTGGTTTTTTCTGGTGAAGGCAGTGGCGAATTTTTTGCACTGAATTCAAACACGGGCAAACGCGTTTGGGAACAGGCCAACCCGGCCGGTGTAAACGCACCACCGGTTAGCTACGAGGTGAATGGCAAGCAATATTTGGCAGTGGCAATTGGCGGCAACAAGCTGTTCGGTTTCAAACAAGGACAAACCATCAAGGCTTGGGCATTGAAGGCTAAATAAGCAGCCAGTGATTGTCCAGTGCGAATGAATTCTTGTCTTCACCGGCCTGGTGCCCCAACCAAACTTCACCGCCCCGCGAGGCCAAGGCGCAGGCTGCTTTGGCCTGCTGCGTATTCAGCAATTTGCCTTGTAAATCAAACTGGGCCGCTGAATCATTCTTGGTGCAACTGATCACAAAGCCTTCGGGCGTGGTGGCAATATCGCCTGCATAGCCGTTCACACCAATCGACTCAGCCACCGGGCGCAACCCTTGCTCATCGAGCAAGGCAAGCACTGGTGCCGCCTCTTGATCGGCCTCTACAGCATGATGGGCCTGCATGGCAATTCCCACCACACCGCTGGCATGCACGGCCATGTGGCGCAGGCTGAGCCGCGAATCACGCAGGGTCCATTGGTTCAACACCCTGCCCGTTCGGGGGTGCATGGCCACCACGGAAGAATCCATGGGCAAGTGGTTTAGTTGCGTGCGCCCCATGTCTGCATGGGTTTGTATGCCGCCATTGGCCACCAACAAAAAAGGTTCATCGATACCCAACACACCGCCGGGCAACACCAACATTTCATGCGGGTCTCGACCCTGCGTTGGCCACACATCGAGAAGCTCAAATGTTTCCCGGTGACGAACACCCAGCACACCTTGCCCGGTCAGCACATCGGTTTCTGTGGTGAACAAGCAATCACCGTGTACTGCGCTGTGTCCGTTCAAATGCCGGTCTTCGTCTTGCCAGGTTCGCGCAGTGTCTCCGGTTTGAATGTTCAGGCGCATGATCCAGTCGCCTGGGCGACGCGCGATGACCAAATACTCATCGCCCTGAAGGTGCATCAAACCATGTGGGCGGGTGGGTAAATCCACTGCCGAATCGATGGTGTAAGGGGTCGACAGGCGGGTATTTTTCCAGCTGAGCACACCCACCTGATAAACCGCTGTTGGCAGTTGCCAGGCCGCAAGCAAGCTGGCGTGCTTGCCATTCACAGCGGCCCTTGAGGGCAAGGGTAAAGCCAGCGACAGTGCCACTGCACCGCCTTGCAACAGAAATTGTCGGCGTGACAACACCATGGGCTCAATCGCCGTCTGAAGATGAAAACTGGATTGACACGTTTAATCCTTTGGCCACTTCAGTTTCCAAAAAACCTTTCAAGGCTTTTGACGCCTTCACCGATTGTTCAACACTGGCAGGCTTCGAAACATCGTTGGCCTTCACCGCAGCTGTAACTGCATTGCTGTGAACGAGCAATGTGTCCGCCAAACCAATTTTGCCCAATCCCCTTAGGTAGGCCTCCAGCGGCACCACCTGTTGATCGGCGTTGGGCACGGTCTGGCTGCTGACCACCAGCAAGTCTGCAATGCCCTGCCACTGCGCTTTCCAGGCGTTTTCGGTCAGCCCGAGTTCAGCGTACGGCCAATCGGGTGCGCCGCCTTTGGCGGTGTCGTCCCTGCTTTTCAACAACGGTTTTTCCATGCGCTCCCAAGCCAGGTTGTGTGTGGCACCCACCAGTTGATTGAAATACAGCTGCATGTCGGCCTTCAAGGAATCAGCATCTTCTTCGCTGTTTGGTTTGGCGGGTTGCCAGTTCAAATCAGCCACGGTGCGAGTCATGTCTCTCACCACCTCTTGCGCGTAATTGCACTGGGGCGACGCGGCCTTGAAACCTGGTTGGCCCAGTAAATATTCAATGGCCGGAAATCCCTTTGCCGGGCTTCCTACCAAAGCCATGGCCTCGGCGCCCTGGGGCTGTTTCTTGATTGCGCGTTCAAGCAAGTTCACCCGCAATGGCCGAAAATCAATTTGCCGCACTGTATTGTTCTGCAGCATCGGGCCCATCACCACAGCAGACAATTCAAGCCACACCAGATAGGTCTTTGAATACTGTGTTTTCAAGGCATCAATCGGTAAATCACCCTGACAATACTTCGCGGTTGAATTGCCGAGTTGCTCCAGCTGCGCCAACAACGCCGCCGTGTCTTTGGCGTAGTGGTGAGTCACCGTGCTGTTCAACACTTCCGAAGCGTCGTAATACGGAAACAACAAAGTACTTCTGTCTACAGGCTTTGCAGCCGCAGCCAAATTAATCACCAAGAGCAAAACCCCAGCAAGCACAATGCAAATGAGTCCACGCAATAAACCATGTTTCAATTCATGCTGGTGTTGAGGATGCATTACAACGACTCCACAAAACGGATCAAGGCAGCGCGGTCTTCAGCAGAAAATTTCATGAAACGGTTTTTGCTAAGTTCCGCCTCTCCGCCGTGCCAAAGAATGGCCTCTTCAACACCGTTTGCACGGCCATCGTGCAACAAACGCATGTGGTTATTGACATCGGGAATCAAGCCGATGCCCCACAAAGGCGGTGTTTTCCATTGCCTGCCATTGGCGTGAAAATCAGGGCGATTGTCGGCAAGCCCGTCGCCCATGTCGTGCAACAGCAAATCGGTGTAGGGCCAAATTTCCTGCCCTTCAAGTGCTTTGCTGCTCAAGGCCGGAAATGGCACTTTGCCCGTGGTGTAAGCGGGGCGATGACACACCGCACATTGCGCCTGTTCAAATAACTTTTGCCCTTTCAACACCTGTACGTCGTTTACATTGCGACGGGCAGGCGGTGCCAGTACGGCCTGATAAAACACAATTTCATTGAACAGTTTGTCGCTCAGTTCTGGCTCGCCATTGTCAGAACCATTGGGTGCCTGCAAACAATCCTTTTGCGAGGGTGTACAGTTTTCAACGGGAAACAAACTGCTGGTGATCCCGATGTCACCCAGAAACGCACCGCCGGTTTGGTGGGCCAGTGAAGCCACATTGGCCTTCCAGCCAAAACGGCCCAGCATCTCCTTCTTTGCGTAGGCATCCCAAACACGATTGGGCACACCCTTGATCGGCCCCGCTTGCTCAGCCTGTTGCCTGGCATTGGCCAGCACATCTTTTTCCTCAATCGCTTCCAGCAAACCCAAACCGATTACCTGTGGCGCAATGCGTGGGCTCACCATCACCTTGGGGTGCATGGGCCCATAGGCCAATTCAGTGAATGAGTAGCTTGGCTTTTGCAGCACATACGGTGTGCCGTCGGGGTATTGGCCGCGCACCTCCGTGGTTTCAATCCTGATCTTGCCTTCCGGCTTTACACCGTCGACAGCGGCATTGTTCAACTGATCACCGTAAGTGGGCTCGGCCACAACGCCATGGTGATCACCCACACCCGGAATTGAAATCCTGAACAACAAATCAACAGGCTGCTCACTGTTCAAGCGATTCAATATTTCAGGTGGTTTTCCGCGACCATCCTGAACATGGCAACCACCACATGAACGTGCAATAA
Source organism: Limnobacter sp. 130 (assembly GCF_902506325.1). GTDB lineage: Bacteria > Pseudomonadota > Gammaproteobacteria > Burkholderiales > Burkholderiaceae_B > Limnobacter. The sequence continues at coordinate 180,912 of NZ_LR732331.1, read as the reverse complement.
AGTGCGGCCCCAAACCGTCTCGCGCGGTGGTCGACGCTGGCGCCTGTACCCAGTTGCGCTTGAAAAACGAGTTGCCGATTGCAAACCGGGTACGCTCTTCATCCGGCAAATTGGCGGCTGGAAATGAGAAGGCATTGCGACCGTCTGCAAACACTGTCGCGTCGCCAGCGCTGCGGGCAGTCATGCTCTCGCCTGCGGCCCAAGAAGCCCCCGCCACCAAGGTGGCGGTCAAGGCAAACACTATTAATTTTCGATTTTTTTTCACGGATAAGTATCTAATCAAGGCAAGGTCAAAGTAAGCCGGGTAATGCCAATTGCATTGGCAGATTCCACGATCAAGGTGCTCTGTTTGACCAAACTGGCCACTGTCGCCTTGATTCGCTGCGGACCGGGTGCGTCTGTACCGCCAATAATTTCCCGATCAAACGGTGCTTGAATTTGATTGGCTGCACTCACCGATTTCTGGATCTGTTGCGTGGTTTCTTTGGCCACATTGGGCGCTTTGGCGGCGACCATTTCAGCCAGCGAAGGCACTTTCAGCAAAGCACCGCTGGCTTGCTTGTATGTGCCGGTCCACACATTCAATATGCCTTGCGCATTGTTGACCGCATCACGATGGGTGTTGTCTGAAAAACAGGAATGTTCATCCTCTTGATCCTGACTGAACAAAGCCACCTCGAGCCGTTCGCCTGCAAGTTCACCACGCGACAAAGACCCCAGCCCAACCAGAATTTGACGAACAGACTCTTTGCCGCCCTTTTCAAATTCAGCGCGGAAGTTATCCGGTGTGGCGGGAGCCCAGGCAGACTGCACGGTTTGTAAATCATGAATCAACAGGGCAGTCACTTCACGCAAATAGTGAGCGCGGCGCTCGGCATTGCGACCCTTGCCTTTCACGTAATCCGTGTAGGGCCGGTCACCGGGACCGTCGTCGTTCAAGTCTTGACCCCACAACAAAAACTCGATGGCATGCCAGCCAGTGGCAATGTTTTCTTCTCCACCACGTTCATTTTGCGCCACCAGCGCTTCGCGGGTGATGTTGAATTTGCCGTTGTTAATGAAGCCGCTGTTTGAATCGCCCTTCACATAGTCCACATACGACTCGTCCATGGGCCACGCATTAATCTGGCCTTCCGGCCCATTCTCATCGTCGATCGGGCCACCATAAAAGCGGAAAGCCTCGGTTTGTCCGTAGAACTCACGCGCATCAAGCCATGCTTTTTTTGCAGTGTTCATTTCAGCTTGCGAAGGTGCTTTTAAAAACGCATCAATGGCAGCTTGCATTTTTTTCGCAGCATTCACAGAGTCGGTGTAGTTTGCATACACCAATTGTCCATAACCCCTTACAACCTCGTCGGCTGAAGGTGCAGCCAAAGCCACGTTGCACAATGCCAGGGCAAAACCGGCAACCATCCACTTTTTCATGAGGAATTAAAACCTTTGAGTCAATTCAAAACAGGGTACATGTTAATCTTAATGAGAATGATTTGCAATTAATAAGAACATCCATTACACTGCGCATCATTCATTGCAGGCAATCAACTGACTTCGGGCCACCATGAACACGCAACCGACTCTTAAAACAGGAACGCCCTTGACACACCGCACCGAATCCGCTGCTGCTGTGCCGTTGAATACAACAACGCTGTTTCCTCAAGGCAGTCGGGAAAGAACCATTGTTCATGACAACACTGAATACCGGTTGCGAATTACGGCCCAAGGCAAGTTGATTTTAACCAAATAAATTTCTCACCCTCAAATCGCAAGCCAGCCAGAACCACGTTAGCCAGCCAGCGTTTTTTTCAACCAAGCATCATGAACTCGAAAAAAATCCTGCCCTGCGCCATCAGCGCAATTGCCCTGTTTTGGCCACAACTCTCCAATGCACAAAACGCTGTCACCTTGCCCTCAGTCAAAGTAGAAGGTCAGGTTCAAGCTGAAGAAACCCCTGCCACGCCCGTCGAAGGCTACAAAGCCAACAGCACTTTCTCAGCAACCAAAACCGGCACCCCGATTGTTGAAACGCAGCAGTCCATCTCGGTCATTACACGCGAGCGCATGGAAGATCAAGGCGCATTGACACTACAAGATACGCTCGGCTACACCGCAGGTGTCAGCGCTGGTTCTTATGGTTTCGACAACCGTGGCGACTGGGCCTTTATTCGCGGCACCTCGTTTGTGCAATATCAAGATGGTTTGCGCCAATTGTTCGGCTTCTACAACAACGTGCGTCCCGATCCATTTACCCTCGAACGCGTGGAAGTGGTGAAAGGCCCTTCCTCGGTGCTGTACGGTCAGGGCGGTTTTGGCGGGCTGGTGAACATGGTCAGCAAGCGCCCGCAAGCGAAACAGGCAGGCGAAGTGGGCATGCAACTGGGCGAGTATGGTCGCAAGCAACTCGCCCTTGATTTGACAGGCCCACTGAACGAAGAAGGAACCGTGCTGTATCGCATGATTGCCCTGACCCGCGACAGTGACACTCAAGTGAACTTTGTCCCGGATGATCGCGACCTGTTTGCCCCATCGATCACCTGGAAGCCAAGTGCCGACACCAGCCTGACCGCTTATGCCCATGTGCAACGCGATCGATCCGGATCGTCGGTCGGCTTTTTCCCGATTGTGGGCACGCGCTTTGAAGGACCCAACGGGCGCATTCCCACCGACACCTTCATCAGCGAACCCGGCTTTGATTTGTACTTGTCCAAACAAACGGCTTACGGACTGGAATTTGATCATCGCTTGAACGACGTGTTTTCTTTCAGCCAGAAAGTGAAGCAAAGCGACAGCGCGGTCTCCTACAACTCAATTTACTCGGCCTTCACGCCGCGCATCAATGCAGATGGTCGGACCATTAACCGTGTGGCTATTTCGCAATACAACGTGGCCGACAGTTTGACCAGCGACTCACAACTGACTGCCAAGTGGAATGTTGGCGCCTTTGAAAACACCAGCATTGTTGGGCTGGATTATCAACGGGTCGCCTTGGGCGGTGCACGTGGTGTGGGCGGCAGTGCAGCACCCATTGATTACCTGAACCCGCAATATGGCAACTTTACAGCGCCTGTTCTACGGGATATCGCGGGCACACTGCAAACTCAAACCGGCATTTACGCCCAGCACCAAGTGAAGTACGACAAACGCTGGCTTTCGACTGTGGGCATTCGCCGTGATTGGGCTAAATCAGAAACGGACAATGCGCCAGCCTCAAACCTGGATGCGTCCACCAACACTTACAAAGCAAGCCTGGGTTACATCACCGATTTTGGTGCCATGCCTTACTACAGTTACTCCGAATCATTCTTGCCGATCGGTGGTCTGGATTTCTTTGGCAATCCTTTCAAACCACAACAAGCCGAACAGCAGGAAATGGGTGTGAAATACGAAACCCCCGATGGCAAATCCTTGCTCACCGCAGCCGTGTATGAAATCAAGGAAAACAACCGCCGTGTTGCAGATCCGGCTCAAGCAAACAATCAAATTCAGGTTGGCGAGGCTGAAAGCAAAGGTGTGGAACTGGAAGCAAATCACCGCCTAAGCTCCACAGTGGATGTTCTGGCCGCATACGCCTACACCAGTGCCAAAGTGACACGCCATTCCGCCCCCAACAGCCAAGGCAAACGCCTTGCCACAGTGCCCAAACAAACACTGAGCCTGTGGGGCCGCCAAAAATTTGCCATGTTCGGTTTGCCAGGCTGGCAATGGGGTGCAGGCCTGCGGTTTATTGATGAATCCTGGGACGGCGTCGACAACGTACGCACACCCAGCGTGACCTTGCTGGATGCAATGTTATCCTATGAAACTGGTGACTGGCGCTACGCAGTGAACGCCACCAACCTGGCCAACCGTGAATACGTGTCCACCTGCCTGTCTCGGGGTGACTGCTTCTACGGCGTCGAACGCAATGTGGTGTTCAGTGCAAACTACCGTTTCTAAAATTCAATGGCTGAAAATCAGCAGTCGGCAAATTTATTGCCTGCTGCTGGCCTTTCCTGCAGGTTTGGCCTTGGCCAACCTGCTCGCTGCAGCCATGGCTATTTTATTGTTCAATGCAGGCATGGAACAAAGCGAAGCGATGACACTGAGCCTGTTGCTGGCTTATCTTGCCATGCCCTGCTGGATGCTTTGGATTTACTGCACCAGCAGCCTGGCCTGGTTAAGCGCCAAAGGGCTTCTGTTTGGCTTGCTGTGCGCTATCGTGATTTATTTTCCTTGGTGAACCATTGCAGTGAGCAAGCACAAAGCCCCATCCGTTCGCCAACACATGGCCTGGTTTCACACCTGGTTTGGCCTGTTCATTGGCTTTTTGTTGTTCGCCGTTTTCTGGATGGGCACACTGACGGTATTTGACCGGGAATTTGATCGCTGGATGCACCCCGAGAGCCGCAGCATAGCCGGTGAATGCTGCACACTGAGCCCGCAACAACTTGAAGCCGTGTTGATGAAAGCGCGTGAACTGGCGCCCGAATCCGACAACATTCGATTGCGCCTGCCCACCGAGCGCACGCCCATGACATTGATCCGCATTGTCGAACCCGATCGCAGCTTGAAAGCCTATTTCATGGATCCCGACACTGGCAAGGTGGTCAGCAATGAACACACCTTGGGGGGCAGCGGCTTCTTTTTCCCCTTCCACTACAAGTTCAATATTGCGTGGAAAGATGTGGGTTATTTCATGCTGGGTATTGCAGGCCTGGCCATGATGGCCCTGCTCATCAGCGGCATTGTGCTTCATCGGAAACTGCTGGCTGAATTCTTTGTGTTTCGCCCCAAAAAGCACACGGTGCGCAGTCTTCTCGACTTACACAACCTGAGCAGCGTGGTGGCACTGCCGTTTCATTTCATCATCACTTTCACAGGGTTGTTGATTTTCTTCTCCATCTATTTTCCGTGGGCCACACTGGCTGCATTTGATAACGACAAGGCCGCTGCACAAAAGGCCATGAGCGGTTTTATCAATTTGCCAGCCAGTGACTTTATTGAAAACACCGATCAACAGCTTGCCGCATTAAAAAGTGTGCCTGCGCTTGTTCAGGCACGGGAAGCGGCATGGAGCCAAGCCTTGGGCGAACCAGCACGTGCCGACGCCATCAACATTCGCAACCTGACCGACAGCAATGCGACGCTTGAAATTCGCAGGGTATTTCCCGCACGCAGCATTGCGATGAGCACCCACGCAGACACACTGCTGCTGCACACCGGTGCGCTGCTCCACGCCCACGAACCCAAACCCATCAAGGGGTTTACGCACTGGATCAACGGCCTTCACTTCATTCAATTCGACCACGCAGCGCTGCGCGTGCTGTACGTGATTGGCGGCTTGCTCGGTTGCGTCATGATTCACACCGGTTTTCTGTTTTGGCTTGAAGCACGCCGTGTTCAACACCACAAGAAAAAGCTGCCCGGGTTTACCGTAGTTCAAGCGCTGACTGTGGGCGGCACACTGGGCATGATGATCGCCACCGCGGCTTTTCTGGTGGCCAACCAGCTTATTCCAGATCACCTCAACAACCGCGCCACAGTGGAAACCTGGGTGTTTTATGGGGTCTGGGTTGGCAGTATTGTCTGGGCTTTTGTCAACGCCCGCAAAGGCCGGCATTTACAGATCCATGCGCAAGCCCATCGAAGCAGCCAGTGGTTTGCACCCACGGTGGCATTCACCGTGCTGTGTGGTCTGGCCTGGTTACTGAACCAGATCAACACAGGTGGCATGGTCGCAGCAATTCGCCAAGGGGACATGAATTCATTGGCCATCGATATTGGTTTGCTCATCATGGTTGCAAGCGGCATTTACACGGCTCGCAAAGTTGTGATCAAGTCTTCAGCCAGGCAGCCTGCACACAGCGAGGCCTTGAAATGCAACTAACACTGCAGCTTGCGTTGGCCTTGCCGCTTCTGTTTTTTGGTTTGCTGTCCATTGCACTGTCCCAGCAGGCCCACTTTCGCCATCGCCGTTGGGCTGGGCGCTGCAACGCAATCGGGCTGCGAACAATTATGCTGCGTCGCATTGCAGGTGTTCTTGCCTTGCTGGTCAGCGCAATCCTGATGGTCCTTGTTGAGGGCATTGGTTTTGGCTTGGTGCTTTGGGTAATGGCCGCAGCGGCATTGGCTGTGCTATCGACATGGGTACTTGCCCGGTCAAGTTAAAGGGCACTTCGTGTTGTCGGCGTATAATCGCCTGATATCCAACACGAGCTGTATTCATGATCACCCGTTTTGCTACCGCCGCCCTTTTACTGCTAGCCAGCCTGTCCACCAACGCCCAAACCAATGGGTCCGCTCTTGCAACGGACATGGCCAGTCGCGTTCAAGCCTGTGTGGCCTGTCACGGTGCGGAAGGTCGCGCCAGCGCGGAAGGCTACTACCCGCGCATTGCGGGCAAACCAGAAGGCTACCTGTACAACCAGTTGATCGCATTTCGCGACGGAAGCCGCCAGCATGCGGCGATGAATGGAATCGTTCAACATTTGTCGAATGACTACCTGCTGCAAATGGCCAAGTACTTTGCTGCACAAAACCCGCCCTACCCTGCACCGGCCAAAACAACGGCAAGCCCCAGCGAACTGGAACAAGGCAAACGCCTGGTATTCGACGGTGTTGTGTCCAGGAAAATACCCGCATGCGCAGCCTGTCATGGGCAGGCGCTTACTGGTGTTGAACCCTACACACCCGGTTTGATCGGCTTGCCGCGCGATTACCTGAATGCCCAATTGGGCAAATGGCGCAATGGGCAGCGCAAGGCCGCCGACCCCGATTGTATGCATGCCTTGGTCAAAGCATTAAGCCCAGCGGAACTGAACACAGCCACTTCCTATTTGGCAGCCCAAGCTGTGCCGCCCAACTCAAAAGCAGCACCAGCCAACAGCATTCAGTTTCCGCTGAAGTGCGGTACGCACACCACCACGGCCGCGCCAAACCTTGGCACTGTGTCGCCCGAACCCATCGCGCTGAACGTGCTGTCGGCACAAGAAACGCGGGGCGCCTATTTGGCGCGCATCGGCAATTGCGCCGGTTGTCACACTGCAAACCCCAAGAAACCATTTGCCGGTGGTCGTGCAATCGAAACGCCGTTTGGACCAATTTACAGCAGCAACTTAACCCCCAACCCTGAAACCGGATTGGGCAACTGGACCGCCGATGATTTTTACAAAGCCATGCACAGCGGCATTTCCAAAAATGGCGACTACCTGTACCCGGCGTTTCCATACACCGACTACACCAAAATGAGTCGGGCCGAGGTAGACGATTTGTTCGCCTACCTGAAACGCCTGCCCGCAATTGTGCAAAAAACGCCCGAACCCGAATTGCAGTTTCCTTTCAATCAACGCCCGCTGTTGGCAGTGTGGCGCGCGCTGTATTTCACTGAAGGTGAATACAAACCGAACACCCAGCAAAGCGCACAGTGGAATCGCGGTGCCTACCTGGTCAATGGCCCAGGCCATTGCGCGGCATGCCACACCCCCCGCAACACATTGGGTGGCTTGAAAGACAAATTGAATTTAAGTGGTGCCACCATACCGGTGCTGAACTGGTTTGCACCCGCTTTAAACAATCACCCCGTGCATGGCTTGGGCAAATGGAGTGAAAGCGACATTGCCGCCTATTTGCAAAATGGCGTGAATCGCCATGCAGCCACTTATGGCCCCATGAGTGAAGTGATCGCGCACAGCTTGCAATTTGCCACTGAAAGCGACACAAATGCCATGGCGGTTTACCTGAAAAGCCTGCCTGCGCAAGCACCTTCCGAAAATGAAAGCACAGGTCTTGGCCAGCGCACCCTGCAACCACTCATGCAGCGCGGGGAGAATATTTACGCCAACACCTGCGCAGAATGTCATGGCAAACAAGGCGAGGGAAAAGCCAACCAATTCCCTGCACTGGCTGGCAATGTCAATGTAATTGCCCCCAACCCGGTCAATGCAATTCGACTGGTGCTCAACGGTGGCTTTTCACCCAGCACGCAGGGTGCACCCTACCCGCACGGCATGCCACCCTACCGTGTGGAACTGAGCAACACCGACATTGCGGCGGTTGTTACTTACATTCGCCGAAGCTGGGGCAACAGCGCCAGTGGTGTTGCATCGGTCGAAATCGACAAGCAACGGGGCATGCAATAAAAAAAGCCGGTGATGAATTGCTTCACCACCGGCTTTTCACTGGGTACGTCGTGATCAGAAATCAACCTGCATTTCAACCAGCAACATACGTCCTGGTGCTGGCACGCGGCCAGTTGTGCTCACATCCACACCACGGAAGAAATACTGCTCATCAAACAGGTTGTTAATACCAAAACCAAGGTTCATGTTTCTGCCCTGACCAATCGGGAAATCGCGACCCACGCGCATGTTCACCAAAGTATAGGCTGGCAATTCACCCGCGCTGCCGTTGGCAGTTTCGGCTTGCGTGTTGGCTGAATCACTGAAGCTTTCAGACACATACAAAGCATTGGCATTGGCTGTCCACTTGTCGAACTTGTAAACAGCATCAAAGCCCAGGTGGTGCGTGGGCGCATTGCGCAACTCTTTGCCTTGGTCGGCGCCAGACAACTGCTCGGTGTCCAGGTAGGTGTAGCTCATGCCCAACTCGGTTTGGCTGTTCAGGTTCCAGCGGCCTTCCAGTTCAACACCCTCTTGGCGTGTTTCGCCAAGGTTGCGGAATGCACCTGTATCGAAAACAATTTGATCTTTGTAATCCACACGGAACAGGGTCGCTGCAATATTGGCTTGGGGATTGATTTGCCAGCGCGAACCAATTTCGTAGTTCTCAGCTGTTTCATTGCCCACATCGCCACCCCGTGTAACCTGCGCGGTTTGCACTGGTACCAGTGAACGTTGTGCATTGGCAAACACAAACACATCTTTGGTGGCCTGGTAGCCCACGGTCAAGCCGGGCAACCATTCATCCGGGTTGTTTTGAAATTCCGTACCTGTGTTCAAATCGCGGTAACGGGTTTCAACATCTTCATAACGAATACCGGGCGTTACTTTCAAACGATCATCCATCAAGGCGATGGTGTCGCTTACGTAATAAGCCATGGCTTTGGTTGTAAAGTCCCAGCGACGGAACGGGTTGACCGATCCAGTTGCCAGTGTGGTGCGGCTTACGTCGAAGCGCACATCTTCTTCAACAAAACGTGCACCTGCAATCACCGTGTGGTTGCCGATCTGCTTGGTGAAACGTGGCTCTGTGCCATGTACGCTGAATACGCGCGGAGAATCAAGAACAAACGCTGGCGTTTGTGCCGGGTCATCCGAGAAAGTGGCCGACTGACTAAAGAAGAAAGTGCGGTTGGCTTGGTGTGCAAAGTTGCGCCAGGTCAACTTGAAGTCATCTGAAAACGAATGGTTCCAGGTGAACGTGCCACGCCACATGTCGGCGTCATACGCATCAAAGGGCTTTTGCGACTGGTTCGGATTCTGCTCGTACGCTGTCGGGCTCAAGGCTCCCGGCAACTCGGCCTTCACTTCGTAGTACTGCAACTGCGCTTTGAAATCGTTGTTGGCGTTCAGGTAGTACTCGCCATCCACAATAAAGTTACGTACTTCGGTGTCGGAACGATCACGCTGGCCCTTGCCATCCACAATGTTCGCCTGAAATTGCAAACCCAGATCTTCACGAACAAAACCACCAATGCGGTAGTAGGTGTCGGTCAACATATTCCCGGTTTCTTCGGAAATTTGCAGGCGTTCGCGGAAGGTTTGGCTGGTTTTTGCTGGAATGGCTTTGGTCACCAAATTCAGCACGCCACCCACGTTGTTCGGGCCGTAATGAACAGCCGCACCGCCACGCACCAAGTCCACCGCTTCAAGGCTGGGCAAGGTAACCGGGAACAGCGACAAGCCCACGTTGGTGTAGGGGCCAATGGCAATCGGGTACCCGTCTACCAAAATTTGAATGCGCTCGCTGCGCAAGGGGTTCAAGCCGCGCAAGCCAATATTGGGCAAAATCCCGGTACCGGTCTCATCGAGCACTTGAACACCCGGCACACGACGCAATGCATCTTCCAGGTTCAATGCACCACGCTCTTCAAGGTCTTCTTTTTCAAGCACGGTGCGCGCACCCGTGTAGGTTTTTACGCTTTCCTCAGTGGGTGGGCCCAACCAGTCGGATTGCACGGTAACCGGTGCCAGGGTTTCAGCAAAGGCTGCATTACCCAATGAAAGGCAAACCATGGCAACTGCCATGGAAAGCGGGGAAACAAGGGGACGTTGGCGTGTGTCAGCACGACCATCAGAAGAGTACATTGCAATTTCCTTTAGTTAATGTAAATCGTTCTCATTATCTTTATTTTTACCATTAGTTTGTTGTACCCCGCTGCCAAAGCCAACTTTTTTATTCAATAAGCAAAAGAATTCATGCGCCAGTACCCATTTCGAGCGATGAATTGTTAAATCTTTTGAAGCTTTATTTTATTTAATGCTAATATAAATCATTCTCATTTACTAAATTAAAGAATGATCCAATCCTCCCCGCTGACCAAGCCAAAGCCCAACCAGTCACCTTGGCTGGGCTTGCTGAATTCCCTGCCCTCTCCGCTGATCGTCGACATGATTGCCCAGTGCAATTACGACTTCGTCATCATCGACACCGAACACGTACTACTCGATGAAAATACCTTGCGCGAATGCATTCAAACCTGTCGACACCACCGCTGCATGCCATTGGTACGTGTTGCTGAAGTTCGCCCCAACTTCATCGGGAAGGTGCTGGATGCCGGGGCCATGGGTATTGTGTTGTCGCGTGCCGAAACTGCCGATCAAATTCATGCACTGGCGCAGGCCATGAAGTTTCCCCCGCTGGGCAAGCGTGGCATTACAGGTGGCACGGTCACCGGCTACGGACAACTTGCCCTGAGTGACTACATTGCGCGGGCCAACGAGGAAATCTTGCTCGTGCCCATGATTGAAAGCCAAAGTGGCTTGACTGCCCTGCCCGATATGCTGGCCACCGGGCAGGTCAGCTTTGTCATGGAGGGTGCGCTAGACCTTGCCTTGAACCTGGGCCTTGGACCCAGCCCCTTGCACCCGGCCACGTTCGAAGCATTGAACAACATGCATGAAATTTGCGTTCAAGCCAATGTCCCTTTTTGCCCGAATCCACGAACACCGAGTCAACAGAGACACTGGCAAGAACTGGGCTGCACTCTTTTTCTGTGTGGTGAAGACCGCAGCCACTTCAGCAAAACACTGCGCAACAACCTTCAACCATTCCACACACTCCAGCCCGCCCCTCAAGGAGCCTGAATTGAAACCCACCATTGTTTTCCTGACCCATGTTTTGAACAATGCGATTGTCGATGGATTCATTCCAGCAGCCCAATCGCTGGGGCACGACGTCATTGTGTTGACCGACCACGGCCATGCACATCAGCAAGCGCTGGCCAATGTACACATTCATGAATGCGATGTGTTCAACCCAATCGCAGTAATTGACCTGATCGCCGCACTGAAAATTCAACCCCGGGCCGTATTCTCCAATAGCGATCACCTTCAAACCTGCACCGCGCTGGTGGCCTCGCTGTTGGGTGTTCCTGCAAAACCCTGGCAGGTTTGTTACCACGCGAAAAACAAACACTGGATGCGAAAAAGGCTTGAATCGCTTCACCTGCCCACCATCTGGAGTCAAACAATTCGCCGCGGCGATCCGGTAAACATGGAATGGCCTTTCCCTTTGGTGGTCAAGCCCACACAAGGTGTGGCATCCATGGATGTGGTTCGCGTCGACACGCCCGCACAGCTCAATCAATATCTTGCACAAATTGATGAATCGCAAAGCGTGTTGCTGGAGGAATTCATGGACGGCCCGCTCATCACGCTTGAAACGCTGGGCGATGGCAAACACCTGCACACCATCGGCGGGTTCGACGTCAGCCTGTCCAACCCACCCTATTTTGTTGAAACTGCGGCGCAATGGAATGGCCCGCACACGCGGCAATGGCGCACGCACATGGCACACATTCTTGCGCAATTTGGCGTGGCGCTGGGCGCTTGCCACAGTGAATTCATCGTGACTCCGCGTGGCCCGGTTTTGGTGGAAATCAATTACCGCAGCATTGGCGACAACCGCGAATTTTTGCTTGATCAACTTGTGGAACAAGGCTGGTTCAAATCCATTTTACAAATTCACCTTGGTCATGAAATTGACGTGCCACATGTAAAACCGACCTACGCACAAATCAATTACCTGGTTGCGTCCAAGCCAGGCACCGTGCGCCTGGCACCGCGCATTGAAAACAATGGAAAGGTTCAATACCGGGCAATCAAACAGGAAGGGGAAACATTACAAATCAGCCACTCCAACAAAGACTACATTGGCGTGTTCACCTTCCAGGCCGATTCCGAAATCGAACTGCAACAACTACAAAGTGAAACCTACAAGTGCAATCCCTGGAGCGTTCAATGAACACACTGCACAACCAGCGAATTGCGCTACGACTGATCAATACCTGCCTGCGGGAAGACGTTCGTAACCTACTCAGTTTGGGACGTATTGAAGCCAACGAAGGCCGCACATTTCTGGTGTTCGACCACCTGCCCACCGCCTGCAGAATTGAAGTGAAAGAAAGCCCCAGCATGCAAACCCACCGGGCCACCAACCCCCACTGGGAAATACGTCAACACGGTCAGTGGGTTGAGCAACACGGCGCAAGGCAATGGATCCGTTTTCTGGCGCAAGGCTTGCCCGAAGATTCAGCCGCCCTGTACCGAAATTATGAACTTGAAGTGCAAGCGGCCATTGATCAAACCGTGCTGTGTGATCAAACCTACACAGAACAGCAGCACCAACTGAATTTTAATGACAGCCCGCGCAACTGGGCCGAGCGCATGCTGCACGCCGATCAAATGGCCAGTTTTCTGGATCATCCGTATTACCCCACCGCCCGTGCAAAATTCGGTATGGACACCAGCGAACTGAAGGCCTATTCACCCGAGTTCAACCCCACGTTTGAGCTGGCCTGGTTTGCCGTGCCTGCAAGCGAATTTGAAAGTACAGGCACTGAACCCGTGTGGTGGCCCACACTGGCACAGGTGGGTCTGCCACAGTCACTTTGCACCACACACACATTGCTGCCGGTTCACCCCATGATGCGCGCTGCAATAGCACAGGGCATCCCGGAAAGCATTGAAGCACCACACACGTATTTGTCCGTCAAACCCACGCTGTCGGTGCGCACTGTGGCCGTGCTGAACCACCCCGCCTCACACCTCAAACTACCCATGCCCATTGCCACACTGGGCCAGAAAAATATTCGCTACATCAAGCCATCTACCCTGAGGGATGGCGACTGGTTTGCCCGGGCGCTTGCGTCGATCGAACAAACCAATGAAGGAATCAAAGGCTTGTACCGACACGTGGATGAATCGTTCACCGGCTGCTACAAACAACTGAACACCGCAGGTTTTTTACACCGTCTGTACCCGGCAGAATTGCCCGATGAAACACTGGCTACCGTGGCCACGTTGTGCAGCCCCATGCCCAGCGGAAAATCTTATCTGCTTGAGTACCTGGAACAACAAGGGCAAGACTTGCAAAGCTGGTGGGCAAGCTATTGCACACTGATGATTGGCGTGCACCTTCGCTTGTGGATTCAACATGGCATTGCGCTGGAATCGAATCAACAAAATTCGGTGCTGTCGTTGCGCCCAGGGCGACCACCCACGCTTGTGATGAAAGACAACGACGCGGCACGTTTGTGGCCAAGTCGCTTTGAAACAGCCGCTGCAAGCCACGGACACAATGTGCACGACCTGCAAGACGCCCGCATTCTGGTGAACGACGAGGCACCGCTTGCCCACATGTTTATCACCATCACCCTGCAGCTGAACTTGCTTGCTGTGCTCGACGGGCTCGCCCAAAGTGGTGCCCTGAATCGCCAACAAGCTTTGCTTACATTGCGCAAGGCCATTGAACACACCCTGAGCAACCTGCGCAAGGAGGGATTCGACACCGACCTGGCCAGCGAGCTGTTGTTGTATTCACGCATGCATCCTGTTAAGTACCTGTTGCAAAGCGCGAGCCTGTTGAGCAAACAAGAGTGCGGCGCACGCGACGTGAACAAGTTTTACGGCATGACTGGCCCCAACCCCTTGCGAGACCTGCCATGAATCGTGTCTTGCTCGCAGTGCTGTCCTGCCATTTTCTGGCCGCATTCACAGTGTTGGGTATGCCCCTTTACCTGCCCTTGCTGTTCACCGATCTGGGGCTGCCATCGAACAGCCCATGGATCGGATTTGTATTTGCATGGCCCACACTGCTGACCGCACTCAGCGGCCCGCTGTGGGGCAAAGTGGCTGACCGGTTTGGCCGGCGTTTCTCGTTGATTCGTGCACTGGCCGGTTTGTCCATCGCGTTCGTGTGGGTCGGTGTTGCCAGTTCAGTGCCCGAACTGGTCATGGCATTAACCCTGCAAGGCCTCATGGGCGGCACGCTGGCTGCGGCCAATTCCTATCTGGCCACCACCATGCCGCGTGAAACCCTGGCAGCCACATTGAACTGGACACAGTTCAGCGCGCGCATGGCGCTGCTCACTGCGCCATTGGTGCTGGCTGTTGGCATTGAGTATCTCAAGTTGCAACAACTGTACATTGTGTTGGCCGCTCTCCCCATGCTGGGTGCACTGTATGCCTTCACATTGCCCAAAGACTCGAGCCAACCGAACTCGGCACACTTAAACCCGGCGGTAAAAAAAGATGCCATTGCCAATGAAATAAACCCGCCAGATCAATATGCATCGACGCTGGCCGTGTGCAGTCTGCAAGCCCTGTTCTGCTTCGCAATGGTGGTCACATTCCCGTATTTTCTTCCCTATGCTGCCCCCGGCATTGCCAGCACAACAGCCATTGCCCTGCTGTACGTACTGCCCCACCTTGTTTATTTACTGCTTCAACCGCTGCTGAAAAAGCGTTTTCCAAACTGGGCTTTCAATTGCCAACTCAGCATGTTGACGCTTGCGACTGCCGCATGCATTCAGTGGCAATTCAGCAACGAGTTGGCGTTGGCGGGAGCACGCATTTTGTTTGGCGTTGGCATCTGGATGGGTTACCACGGCATTCACCAACTGGTTGCAAAATCATTTCAGGCTGCGCACGCCGGCGCCTGGTTTGGTTCACTCGATAGCGTCGGAAAACTGGCCGGTGTGGCCGCAGGCATTGGTGCCGGTTTTGCAGTCAGCCACATGACCCTTGCTTCGCCTTTTCTGCTTTCCGCCGTGGCAAGCCTTGCTGCCATGCCACTTGTTTATCACATTCAAAAAACAGGATCACGCCAATGTCTCAAGCTGAACTCCACAGTCTCAACCACCTGCTGAACTGCTACCTGCGCGAATTTGCAGTGCCGCATCAACTGGTCGACTGGCATGCTCAGGGCGACTTGCCCAAGGCCTTGCAAAGCGACCTGCTGGAAGGCGAAACCGTAAGAATTCGCACAGCCTACCCCGTGCTGAAAATCGCTTTCAAGGTACAGGCACGGGGCGCATTGAACCAGATCAAACTGGGCTCAAAACTGTTTGCCAAACCCATGGGAAAACCATGGCAAGTACTGAGTACGCAAGCGGCCATTCAAGCCCTGCTCGAACACATGGCCATGCTGACCCAAACCGAACCAAACGTCGAATTGCAGGCGCAGATCAACAATAGCCTGCAGAACATGCAAAGGTTTTTGAACAGCACCAAAGTGCCTTACCTGAACGCCTTGCAACACACCGAACAGTCCTTGCTGTGGGGGCACCCGTTTCACCCGAGTCCGAAAAGCCGCTCGGGTGTCCAGCCCGACGAACTTATGAACTGCTCACCAGAAGTGGGCGCCGCTTTCCAGTTGCATTGGTTTGACATTGATCCTGCCCTGCTGCAAGAACTGGGGAAGCCAGTGATCAACAAAGTGTCTGAAGTGCTAACCGGGCGTGGCGGTTTGTACCCTTGCCACCCATGGGAAGTGAACCTTGTTCTGGGCTCAAGAATTTATCAACAGGCAAACCAGAAAAAACTGATTCGCCACCTTGGCCCTTTGGGCAAAGTGGTGTGGCCCACGTCGTCGGTGCGCACGCTGTATCACCCTGAACTCGATGTGTTTTTGAAATGCTCCATTCATGTTCGCCTGACCAACTGCATTCGCAAAAATGCATGGTACGAACTTGAAAGTGCAGTGGGAATGACTGAATTACTTGCACCCACCTTTGAACAGGTTGAATACAGGCACCCTGGCTTTCGCATGTTGCGGGAACCGTCGGCCTGCACACTGAACCTGAACCAAACCTACACAGCCGCCAGCATCGAAGAAACCGTCAACCTGCAGGAAAGCTTCGGAATTATTTTCAGGGAACAACTTCGCACCCAGCACAGCGATATTCACATGGCTGGATCCCTTGCCGCCTGGAACAACTCGGGTGAAAGTCAACTGGCACTGCGACTTGGCGAACAGGCCGAACAGGCCGCACAGCAGGGTGCAGGCAAGGCTGAATTCATCCTGAACTGGTTACAGTGTTACTTCAAACTGCTGGTACCCGGCACGCTAACCTTGCTGTTTAAACATGGCGTAGTACTTGAACCGCATTTGCAAAATACGGTGTTGGCCACTTCAAACGGATTGCCCGTGCAGGTATGGATCCGCGACCTGGAAGGCACCAAGCTGATTCCGCAACATTGGCCCCATGAACGCCTGAAAAACCTTTCGGAACGTGCGATTGCTTCGGTGCATTATTCCGCAGACCAGGGCTGGAAAAGAGTCAGTTATTGCCTGCTCGTGAACAACATTGCCGAGATGATTTTCCACGCCTGCCAGCATACCCCGGGCCTGGAACAACGCGCCTGGCAACACCTTGCAACATTGTTGCAAAACATTCTCCATGAGTTGGGTGAACCACAGGCCCTTTCCGATTTGCTGCAAGGGCATGCACTGGCATCGAAAAACAATCTTAAAACACGTTTATTCAGAAAGGCAGACCGCCTTTCAGACTACACATTTCTTTCACATCCTTTGATTGCACACCATGACAAACAAACTGAAGAAACTGCTTGTTGAAAAAGCCAGCTCAGGCACATCACCCTGGTGTGCCTACGTGTACGACCTGCCTGCATTGGCCACGCATGCACAACACATGAAACAGCACCTTCCGCAAAACTGCCAACTGTATTACGCGGCCAAAGCCAACCCCGATGTGCGGCTGCTAAACACGCTGGCCCCACACGTTGACGGGTTCGAAGCCGCATCGGCGGGCGAGCTGGCCCACTTGAATGAGCAGCAATTTGGCAAACCCCTGATTTTTGGTGGCCCCGGCAAAACCACTGAAGACCTGCAACAGGCACTGAACCAACATGTGGCCTGTATTCATGTGGAAAGTCTCACTGAACTGAAACGCCTCGCCACGCTTTGCGCCAACGGCTCTCAAACCCAAACCATCATGCTGCGCATGAATATTGCGCTCGACGGTATCGCGGGCAGCAAACTGCAAATGGGCGGTCAAGCCACCCCCTTTGGGCTCGACCCCAGCGACCTTGGCACCGCGCTGGCGCTGATTCAAGAATCACAACACCTTGAGTTTGATGGATTTCATTTTCATTCCATGTCGCATCAAATGTCTGTCGAGAACCATTTGAAATTGATGGAACGATACTTTCAGATCAATCGTGAATGGGAATCGCAATGGCACATTCGCAGCAAAGTGTTGAATGTGGGCGGCGGGATTGGCGTGAACTACCAGTGCGTTGACGAACAGTTCAACTGGGAACAATTTTGTAGTCAGCTTGATGAGTTGATCAAGCAACACGACCTGCAAACACGGCAAATCAGGTTTGAATGCGGCCGCTTTGTAAGCGCGTTTTGTGGGCACTACGTGATGGAAGTGATTGATCTGAAACAAAGCCATGGACAGTGGTTTGCGATTGGCAAAGGCGGTACCCATCACTTCCGAACGCCTGCGGCACAAAGCCACAACCACCCAGTGTGGGTGCACCGCAACGGACAGGCTGCGGTTGTACACAATTCAACGGCGAATATTGTGGGGCAGCTGTGCACACCAAAAGATCGTTTGCACCACCAACTCCCGGTTCAAGAATTGGCTCTTGGTGATTACCTGGTGTTTACGCTGGCAGGGGCTTATGCGTGGAATATTTCGCACCAGAATTTCTTGATGCACGCGCCGCCCCAGGTTGTTTACCTGGAATAAATCAGGCTGTTTGCTGGCTCATTTCGCTGACCTGAACCAGCGTATTGTGAGCATCAATTTCGCTTTGGCAGTGCATGCGGCACTGGCCACAGCCTGAACATGCACCTGTTTTCATGGTGATGTCGTCTACAGAACCGCAACCGCTGCGAACAGCTTCGGAAATGGTACGGTCGCTAACATTGGCACAAATGCATACGATCACGGGCGGACCTCAAAATGCGTTGAACTTGAAATTAATAATAATGATTCGCATTACTATAATCAAGTGTTTTTTCAACGCATCGTGAAAATCTTTAGAGAATTTACTCTGAAACACCCATCATGGACTGCTCATAATTCTGCAGACCTACCCTGTCAATCAGGCTCAGCTGGGTTTCCAGCCAATCGATGTGCTCTTCGGTGTCTTCCAGAATCACTTTCAAAATGTCGCGAGAAACATAATCCCGCTCTTCTTCGGAAACCTTGATGCCGTCTTTGATGGTGACCTGGGCTGCGCTTTCCATTTTCAGGTCGCTTTGCAGAATTTCATGGGTGTTCTCGCCAATCATCAATTTGCCGAGGTCTTGCAGATTCGGCAGCCCGTCCAGCATCAACACACGTTCAATCAGCAAATCAGCGTGCTTCATTTCGCCAATTGATTCTTCGTACTCTTTTTTCTTGAGCACGTCCAAACCCCAATTCCCGAAAATGCGCGAATGCAGGAAATACTGGTTAATCGCTGTTAGCTCGTTCTTCAACTGCGCATTCAGCGCCGCAATAACCTTGTTCGAACCTTTCATTGTTCTTCTCCCTTGCATTCATAAATCGACTCAAGACCATAGTGTACAACGTGCGCCAAGTCGCCTGAAACCCTTTTCTGGTGCGCTTCTTAAAAAAACACTTGATAAAATCAAAAAGCTAAATGATAATGAGAACACTTCTCGTTTTAATCTTTCCGAGTGAGATTGCCGTGGGTCTACCGCAAATCTCCTTCTTCGCAACAGTTGGCATCCTCACCGGTAGGCCCTCCTCGCTCGGAAAGACCCTTCTCGGTGGCAGCGCTGCATGAGTAATGACCCGAACCTGACGGTCGAGTTTTAAAGGTGAAGATCTGCTACACTCTCTTTGATATTAATTCTCATTCACTAAACTGGAATGCATGACACCGGCTTGCTCACCCCATGGGCAGCAAGCAAAATGGCAACAAACGATTCGATGAACACCCTATCCATTCCAATGAGTGCTCCGCTGAGCAACAACGCACAATCCCTTGGCAACGCCACGACTTTGGTCGGCGTGGTGCTGTTGCACGTGCTGGGTTTGGTTTGGGCGGCACAGCAAATGAGCATTAGCGATCCGGTGATTACACCGCCAAGCGTGATCGGTGTGCTGGTGGCTCCTGAGCCTGCACCACCACCGCCAAAGCCGGTTCCGCCACCACCGAAGCCCGAGCCAAAACCGGTTGCGAAACCCGAACCCAAACCGGTGCCCAAACCCACACCAAAGCCCACACCAAGGCCCGAGCCTGTTCGTGAAGTGGCACCGGAACCCGTTGAACAGACTGCACCGGTTGCACCACCTGCGCCGCCAGCGCCTGTGCAAAAGGCAGCCCCGGCACCCGTGGCACCCGCACCGGTCACACCACCCCGCACCGATGCAGCGCACCTGAATAACCCTGCCCCGCAATACCCCGCGCTGTCGCGCAGATTGGGTGAGCAAGGCCGTGTTTTGCTGGACGTTTACATTCTGCCCGACGGCAGCGTGGGCGAGATCAAACTGAACCGGTCAAGCGGCTTTGCGCGACTGGACAACGCAGCCCTTCAGGCTGTGAAAACCTGGAAGTATGTGCCCGCCAAGCGAGGCGACAAACCAATACCGTTTTGGTACGTACAGCCGGTTTCTTTTGTATTGAATAACTGAGAACATTGAATTTAAGCGAGGTTTATTGAAATGGAAAACAACCCCTACGGTATGGCCGCAATGTGGGCCCAGGGCGACTGGGTCATCAAAAGCGTTGCGTTGTTGTTGCTGATCATGTCGATCGCGTCGTGGTACGTCATCATCACCCGCAGCATTCGCCTGTACCGCTTGCGCAAAAATGTGGGCGCAGTCGATCAGTTCTGGCACACACACAGTTTTGCTGAAGGCCTTCAAGTGCTGGGCAAAGACACCGGCAATCCGTTTCACCACATGGCCATTGAAGGCCAGGCAGCGGTCAACCACCACAGCACCAACAAAGACGACTTGCACGGACAAATCAGCCTGGCCGACTGGCTGAGCGAGGCCTTGCGTGGCGCCATGGACGAGGCCGCAGAAAAACTGCAATCTGGCTTGTCCATTCTGGCCTCCGTGGGTTCAACCGCGCCGTTTGTTGGCCTGTTCGGTACCGTGTGGGGTATTTACCATGCCTTGGTTGGCATTGGTGTTTCCGGCCAGGCGAGCATTGACAAGGTGGCTGGCCCCGTGGGCGAGGCACTCATCATGACAGCCTTCGGTTTGGCTGTGGCCATTCCGGCGGTTCTGGGGTACAACGCACTAACCCGAGCCAACAAGGGCTTGCTGGGCAAGTTGAACCGTTTTGCACGCCAGCTGCACGCCTACTTCCTGACCGGCTCACCCATGCAAAAAGATTCCGCAGTGCGCACGATGTCCTTGAAAAAGGAGGCGTAAGCCATGTCGTTCAATTCTTACGACGATCAGCAGGAAATGAGTGAAATCAACATGACGCCCCTGGTGGACGTGATGTTGGTGCTGCTGATTATTTTCATCATCACCGTGCCCGTGATTACGCACTCGGTGAAAGTAGATTTGCCACAGGCCAGCCAGCAACCCACCGAAGTAAAACCTGATGTCGTCACGCTCAGCGTTATGCGTGACGGCACCTTGAACTGGAACGATGAAGAACTCACCTTCGAAAACCTGGAGCTTCGTTTACAGGCCGTGGCGCAACAGGAAAAACAACCTGAATTGCGCATTCAAGGCGACAAGGCTGTGGAGTACGAAAAAGTGGTGCAAGTGATGGCTGCTGCACAACGTGCCGGCATTGAAAAACTCGGCTTCATGACCGAGCCGCAAAGCACACCATGATCTAAATTTTCAGATAGATTAAACACTCTGTCTTGAAGTCGTGCGAAACTGGGCGCCAAAGCTTGTCTTTAGCGCCTTTTTTTATTGATGCCTTATTCATGAACACATCAGCCTTGAATCCCGGTTTCCTATCCCGAAGTGTTGGTCCCATTCATATCAATCTTGACAGGCAGCTTTACAGCGCCAGCGAAGTATTGAACTTTGAAAAAACAAAGGCTCACCAACAATTGTCTACATTCATTCACCACATGTTCAGCGGTGAAGTGGTCAATTGCACGGAAAACCGGCCAGCGGGTCATTGGGCCCTGCGCGCAGCATGCAATGCACAGGCCTACCATTCTCCGGTGTCTTTGGTGGTCAATGGGCGCGATGAATTGGCCTTGACCAAACAGGTGCAGCAGCACATGGAAGCCTTCGTTGATCAGGTTCGATCCGGGCGCTACACCACACCGGACGGTGTACCTTATGACAGCGTGTTGCATTTGGGCATTGGTGGCTCCGACCTGGGTCCTCGCTTGCTCAACGACGTGTTCAGCAAACTGGATTTGGGCGAGCCGCCTGCATTGAAAATCCGCTTTGCAGCGAACGTGGATTTTCATGAAATGAAAGCTGCACTGGCAGCACTCAATCCGAAAACCACGCTGGTGATCATCGCCAGCAAATCCTTTTCAACCCGCGAAACCCTGCACAATGCCCAGCACATTTTCAAATGGCTGGATGCGGCTGGCCCTGCTTACCGCGCCAAGGCATTGGTCGCTGCCACCTGCAAACCGAACAAGGCCATTGAAGTGGGGGTGGCCGCCGATCGCGTATTTGAATTCAGTGAAACAGTGGGTGGGCGCTATTCACTGTGGGGCCCTGTGTCGATTGGTGTGCGCATGGTGCATGGCAACCTGGTATTCAATGAACTGCTGGAAGGCGCTGCCCTGATGGATGGGCATGTACTGGAAAGCAAAGCAAGCCAGTGTATTCCAACCCTGCTGGCCCTGAGCGACCTGTACAACCTGGAGCAAGGCGTGGCCTCGCTGATGTTGAGCCCCTATGATTCTCGCTTGGGCCAGCTGGTACCCTACCTACAACAACTGTGGATGGAATCGCTGGGCAAAGGCGTGAACAACAAAGGCGAGTTACTTGACAGGCCCTCCTGCCCCATTTTGTGGGGCGATGTGGGCACCAACGGTCAGCATGCATTTTTTCAAATGCTTCATCAAAGCCGCATTGCGAGTTCGGTTGAATTGATTGCCGTGGTTCAACCCGACCACGATGAAGTGCGATCGCACCAGGTCTTGCTTTCTCACGCTTTGGCACAGTCGGAAGCCTTCTCAGTGGGTCGCTTGAACTCACCCGCTGAACTAGGCAACCCGGCCAGCAATTACAAATCTTGCCCCGGGCACCGACCGGTTCAAATGATGTTTCTCGACTCACTCACACCCTACTCACTCGGCGCACTGTTGTGCCTGTGGGAACACCGCACCGCTGCCTTGGCCGCCATGCAAAACATCAACCCCTTCGATCAATGGGGTGTTGAGCTGGGCAAAGGCATTGCCGAGCAACTGGAGCACAGTGTGCCGCCTGGCCATGCCCCTGCAGAAAACCCGGTGACAGCGCACTTGATTAACCACTTTCTGAAAAACGCTGCGCAATGATGCCTTGGCAAGCCCTGCCATTGCCTGCGTGCAGCCTGGCTGAGAGCCCCCGCTACGCGCATGGCGGCTGGGCTTGGGTGGACATCAATCAACGCGTGCTGTACCGATTAAACCAACACGATATTTTCAAGCCCAAGCCACAGAACTTGCACACCTTGCAACTTCCCGATGAAATGGGCTGTGTGCTGCCCACTGCAAAAGCAGACACCTGGGTGGCACTGGGCAGGCAGGGTGGCTGGTTGATCGAAGGCGATACCTGCACACATCAGCTGAACGCACCATTTGATTCGGGCAAACACCGCTTCAACGATGGCCGGGCTGACACAGTTGGCAGGATCTGGATTTCCACCCTTGTCGATGCACGCAGCCCTGCGACCGCTGCCCTGTATTGCATTGAGTCAGGAAAGGCAGAACTGAAAATTGCTGATTTGATTGTGGGCAATGGCCTTGCATTTTCACCCAAGGGGGACTCGGTTTTTCTAAGCGACACCCGGCACAAATGCATTTGGCGATTTGACTACACGGTCGAGACAGGTGAGTTAAGCAATCAACAATTGATCAAACAATATTCTGAGGGCACAGCACGGCCAGATGGTGCCTGCTTTTCTGCCGATGGCAGCTATTGGGTTGCAATTCTGGAAGGCTACCGACTAGACCGATTCAGTGAGCGCGGTGAATTTATTGAAAGCGTTGAATTGCCACTGGCCAAACCCACCATGCCGTGTTTTGGCGGCGAACAGGGCAATGTGCTGTTGGTGTGCTCGGCACAGGCCGACGAGAAATTCCCCAACGCGCCAGGTTTCGAAAACATCAGCCTTGTTGCCTGCGAAACCGGCTTTAAAGCTTTACACGAAAATTTTGCCGACGCCACTCACTTGGCATAACGACTTTCGATCAGGTTTTTTTTCAATCGCGCCATGTTTTTCTGAACTGAATCGCCCAATTGAATAGCCACCTGCGTGGCCAGAATATCCACAATACACAAATGCAGCAGGCGCGACACCATGGGGCTGTACTGTTCGTAGTACTCACCGTGATCTGCGGGTATATGAACCTGCACCGCATCGGCCAGGGGTGAACCCGAGGCTGTAATCGCAATGGTATTTGCACCGGCTGCGCGTGCAATTTGGGTGGCGTCCAGCAAGTCCTGACTGCGACCCGAATTTGAAATGATGATGAGGCAATCGCCCTTGTTCAACATGGATGCTGCCATGATCTGCAAATGCCCATCGGAGTAGGCATGCGCGGTGCAGCCCATTCGAAAAAACTTGTGCTCGGCATCCAATGCCACAAACCCTGAATTGCCCACGCCGTAGAAAATCAGCCGACCCTTTTTGGCGATGGTTTTTGCAAGCAGCTGAGTGGCTTTGGCAATGGGCGCTGTGGGTACGGTATTGCGAAACGTACGCAGTGTGTGAATTGCGTTGTCGAGTACTTTCTGAATCAGAATTTCAGGGGTGTCACTGACCTGCACCGATTGATGAACAAAGGGCACGCCCTCGGTCATGCTGGCAGCAAGTTTCAGTTTGAAGTCGCTCAAACCCTCATAACCAAGCGTTCTACAAAACCGCACCACGGAGGGGCTGCTCACCCCTGCACGTTTGGCCAACTCGGTAACCGGCATTTTCTGAAAACCACTGGGGTCTTTCAAAACCAGCGTAGCCACAGCTTGCTCGGCGCCGGAAAACTGATCCAGCGCCATGCGGATTCGATCGAGTAAATTCATTCACTCAGCGGGTAAAAACCCGAGGTAATAAAATTACATTGTACTAGCGAATGACACCACGCGCCTTAAAGTACTGCACCAGCACATTGGGCTCAAAAGGCTTGGAATAAAAGGCGTCGATTCCTGCCGCCATGGCACGGGCATATTCAGCCAAACGCGAGCCTGCGGTGACAGCAACTATTGGGGTTTTCACATATTCAACCATGTCACGAATGTGGCGTGTGGCACTGAAACCGTCCATCACAGGCATGTGCAGGTCCATTAAAATGGCCGCCACATTGACACTTTTGTCCTGAAGCATGTCCACAGCCACTTGGCCATTGCCCGCCACTACCACTTGGGCACCCAGTTTGCGCAAACGAATTGCATTGATTTTGGCAACGACGGGATCGTCTTCAACCAAGAGCAACGTCAAATTGTTCAAAGGCAATTCGCTTTCAGGATTCTGCGTGGAAATAGACTGGGCAGTGGCCCGCCCCACCAGCTTGACCGGAATCTGAAAACCGGCACACGTGCCTTTGCCCAGTTCACTTTGTATCTGGAACTGACCGTTCATCATCTCGAGATACTTGTGCGTGAGGTAAAAACCGACCCCCATGCCACCACCACCGCGCATGCGACGTTCCGATTGGTTTGCAAACGGAGTTCCTAACGAATCAATCAGCCCGGCAGCCATGCCAATGCCGTTGTCGCTGACCTGAAAATGGAATTCTGGCTCAGGCTGGGCATGAAACGAAATTTCGACCCGAATCTGGTTGGCATCTGAAAACTTCATGGCATTGTCGATCAGGCCATGCATCATCCGCCCGATCCTGACCTTGTCGCCCAACACAATGGGATCAAATTCAAATTGTTCTGCACTTTGCAGCAGATGAATTTGACCCGGGTGAGCGCGCTGCACCAAACGCAAACGATCAATCCACAAGGCTCTTAAATCGAATTCTTCTTCGTCCAGTTGAAGATCGCCCAACATGCTGTCGGCATAATCCATCAACATTCGCACGCTGCGGGTTACGTCAATATTGGCTTTGTCGAGGTCTTGAAAAAGCTCAGCCTGGTCTTCATCCAGTTGCGTTGCGGAAAGCTGGTTCAGCATTTCGAGAGAATTGTTCAGTGGGGTACGCAGTTCATGGCTGACCACGTTCAAAAAGTGATTTTGCTGCCGAATCACCTGCATCAACTCTTTTGTTTTGTGCCTTAAACGCTCGTTGCCGTGCTTCAATTCGGCAAGAAGCCTGGCTTTTTCAGTGACATCGGCAATGGCCAAAGTAACCAAGGGCCAGGCACCCTCGCGGTTCACATTCAAGCCGATCTGAACCATGATTTCTTCACCTGATTTGCGACAGGCCGGGAAGTATTTTTGCCCGGTACCCTGGCCCATCATTCGGCCCTGGGAAGACTGCAGAAAACCTTTAAACAGGACAGCATGGCCGGCACGCAAATGGGCAGGCAGCAGCAACTCGAAATTTTTGTTGTGCAGTTCGCGTACGGTGTAGCCAAACAGGTCTGCACAGAAAGCATTCAGAGAAAGGATCTTCCCGTGGTGATCGATCTGCATCAAACCAACAGGGCTGTGCTCCAGTAAGTCAGGGGTGATCTGTTCGAAGTTCAAGATGGAGCAGTTTCAATGTATTGATTACTGCCCAGTGTGCCAACATCCCGGCGGGAACAAGGGGACATTACAGCGGTAAAGTCCCCTCTTCTCTCTGAATTGATAAATTAATGTTTTTAAATTAATTAACAATTAAAGACTGTTAATTTCGAAACGCAGCAGACGCCCAACCCTGCCTTGAGTTGGCAGGTTTGGCGGGCAAAGGTACGCCACCAATGATCTTCTCAGTGGCAGTGCCGTAACGCAGCCAGGTCTGTGTGGGCTGTGTACCCACACCCGGCAAGGTGTAATCGCACACACCTTGCGGGAAAATTTCTTTCACCTGCGCCACAAAAGCAGCTGTATCGGCCATCGGCACCACACCTGCGTAGTCTGCTGCATCAACTGGTTTCAACACGCATTTGTTGGCCAGGGTGCGAATGTCGTCGCCAGCCACGGTGCGAGGTGTACCGAAACGCGTTTGCACCAGCACGTGTTGCAGCTCGGCAATCGGGCCGGTCAGTTGAGCCGACATGCCAGTGGAATCCACCGCCGAGAAATCCAGACCGCACACCTGATTGCTCAGCTGGTCAAAAATTTGACCCGCCTCGGGTGGTGGCTTTGGAATGCTGCTGGAATTGGCCATGGGCAAAATCGGATCGGGGAAGAACAGGTTGCCACTCATTGGCACAAACGGCCCGTCTTCGGCATAAATGCTTTGGGCCGATAAACATTTGTCTCGCGCAGCACGGGGCTTGTTGGCCACCACTTTTTCCGGCAAGGGTTTGGTGCTGCCATCGGCTTCAATCTGGCTTAGCCAGCGGTCCATCACCAGCAAGGCTTCTGTGCTGTAAGTGGAATCGCCCGCCAATACCAATTGACCGAACCAGATCACATGGTTGTCAAAATGCCCTTGGGTGGCGTTCAAGCGTGCACGCATTTGCCAGCTGTGAAATGCATCGTGGGCAATGCCGGGGTCGGGGCCGCGCAAGTCGATAATCGGAATATTGCTCAAATGTTCAGCCGTATTCACTGCACCGGTTTTGTACGAATTGGTCAAAGCCAGTGGGTCGGCCACGGTGCGCTTGGCCACACGTTGAATGTCCACATCGAAACCACCGATGTTGCGGTTCAAATCCAGAAATTGATTGGCCGTGATGGTGCCCTGCTTCAAGGCGCCCAGGCCATACTGCACGCCCACATTGTCCAGCGGTATGCCGCCGAACCCACGACCAATTTTTTTCTCGTTGGCGCTCCACACATCGGGCGTTCTAAAGCCGAACTGGGTGCTCATGTAATCGATCAAGCCGCAACGCAAACCACCCGGGTTGTTCACGGGGTCATAAGGCGTGGCTGCGCCATTCAAGCCGCGGCAATTCTGGGCATAAGGATAGGCCTTGGGGAAAAAGGCGTTGTCAGACAACACAGGGTTGACCGGCAAGTGCCCGTAGACAGCGCTCCACTGCACATAGGGCAAAAAGTTTTGGTTGAAATTCGGGAACTGATTGGCGTTTTCCGCCTCGTTCACGCCTTGGTAACGGTTGCCAAAATAGGAATTCAACAGGTTGTAATCTGCAAACTGGCTTGCGGTAGTCCATACATCGGGATACGAACATTGCACGATAATGCCCTGATAAATTCCGGGGTAGGCATTGGCAATGTGCTGCTGCGCAATGGCCCCACCCGAACAACCTGTGCCCATGGTGTAGCGGATTTCGCCGTACTGCTCAACAATGCGTTCTTTCACCATCATCAGTGATTCTGCAGCAGTCACCAAATTCACGTTGTGACCCAAATTGGCCATGGCTGTGGAGGTGGCAATAAAACCCCGGCCCAAGGCCACGGTGATGCTGTCACCCAGCAAGAATTCAGCGCCGTCCGGGGCTGTGCCGGAAATGTCGCCATTGGGAGGATTGCCGGGCGCATAGCTCACGCCCACATTGCCACCGTGATGAACCAACACCTTGCCGTTCCATTGGGGCTGCGGCTTCCAGGGTTGCCAATCTTCTGCCGGATTAAACAGCGTGCGAATTTGATACCGATCGCGATTTTGCACACCACGCTCGGTGCGAATGATGAAAGGCACGGTCACGCCGTTGTCGGTCGTGGTCATTGCAATTTCGCTGGCGGGTGGTGGGTTCGCCGGGTCGTAAGGCAGGAAAGTGGGGGCAAATTCCTGTTCCTGAAAATTGGAATTGCTCAGAAAATGCTGCAACTTGTTGGCAGGCAAATAAGAAAAACTGAACACGGCAGGCTGGTTGCATTGGGCATCCACTGCGCCTTCGTTGGTACAGGTCCAGGGCTGCACTTGCGGCCCGGAAAACACAGGGCCACCGTTGGGGTGATTGATGATGGTGGCAACAATGCGGCCTGTGTTTTTCAACACCGCCATGATGCGGTTTTCACCCAAGGTCAAGCCTTGAATGCGGCCCATGTAACGGCCATTTTCACGCAAGGCAAACTGATCGCTCACATCAACCGTGCCCAACATTACGCGCACCACTTGCAGGTTGGCGGGGTCTTCTGCAGTAATTTCAACCAGGGCATTGCCGTCGCTGATCAAATCAGCGCGGTTGGATAAAACCCGAATGCCATCACCGGGCTTCAGGTCCACGGGTGTTTCTTCGTTGGGATTGGTCACGGTGGGGCTGTCGCCCCCGGCCACAGTGCTGGAATCATTGCCGCCCAGGCAACCAGCCAAAAGCGCAAGCGTGCTGAACGCCAGCGCAGTGTGAAGTGTTTTGCTCATGTTTTCTTGTAAGTTTGAATTGTCTCCAAACCTTCATACTTCAAGCCAACACTTTCAGATTCATTTTGTAAATCAGTTACTTACTTATCAAGATACTTTACTTAACAACTTTTGCGCTTTTTACTGCCGGTGTTTTTTGGGCATGATATGGATTAGCCCCAACTCCATTTCCACCACACAGGGTGCACCTTTTTTCAGGCCCAAACGCTGGGCCCCCGACACCGCCATTTTCAGTGTTTCAAAAGGCGCCACTTCCATGGTCAGATCGATCAGGCTGAGTTCACCCAAGTCGCGGTGGGCATCGACATGCGCGGGCAACACCACAAATCCATCGCGTTGCAAATTATAAGCTGCGGGTTTCAAGGCCAGGCCATCGGCATGCACCACCCAATTCACGGGGAAACCTGGCGGAATTTTTCCTTTGTCTTTGACCTGAAGCTGAAAGCTGTTCGACGGCAAGGCCTGTTGCGTATCCAGCGCGCTGGTCCACTGCAGCATGCCAAATCCCGGATGATCCGAAGGGCCCAGCCATGCACCATGGAACCGGTTTTGAATACCCACCAAATCGGCCACACGAGAATTGCGAGGTCTGCGGTGTACATCGAAGGCCTCGCCTTCTTGCAACACCTGCCCATGGTCAAGCACCACCAGTTTGTCGCACAACATGCGGGCTTCATTCAGATCGTGGGTCACCAACACAATCGGAATATTCAGGTCGCTGCGCAGTTCTGCCAGCAATCGGTAAAGGCCTTCGCGGTTCATTTGATCGACTGCGGAGAACGGCTCGTCCAGCAACAACAACTTCGGTTCGCGGGCCAAGGCACGGGCCAAAGCCACTCGCTGCTGCTGCCCTCCCGACAATTCGGCGGGCTTGCGCATGGCTTCGTCATTGCTCAGGCGCACACGTTTAAGCCACTGCACTGCTTCGATAATTTGATCGCCTTTGGGCAAGTGCTGCAAAGCCAAAGCCACATTGGCAGCTGCGCTTAAGTGGGGCATCAAGGCGTAGTTTTGAAACACCAAGCCAACCCGGCGTTGCTGGGGTGTTTGAAACACGCCTTTTGTAGTGTCTAACCACACTTGGCCACCCACTTCGATGCGCCCCTTCGCGGGTTTCATCAAACCTGCCAATACACGCAAAATGGAAGACTTACCTGCCCCCGAAGGCCCCACCAGGGCGAGCAGTTGACCCGCCTCACAATGAAAACTTCCACGCAGTGGCATGGGTTTGAGTTGCTCAAACTCAATGTGAAGACTTGTGGGCAGGCTCATTTGTTGCGCCTTCTTCGGTTTGACAACAACAGGGATGCGGCCACCGCCACCAATGAGAACATCAACAAGGCCAGCGACATGGTGTTGGCTGCTTTCAAATCGAAACTTTGCACACTGTCGTAAATGGAGATCGCCAAAGTTCGGGTTTCGCCAGGAATATTGCCACCGATCATGAGCACAACGCCAAACTCGCCCAGCGTGTGCACAAATGTCAGTACCATGGCCGACAAAATGCCAGGCCAGGCCAATGGCAATTCCACTTTGGTAAAAATCGCCCAGCTACCCAAACCGCTGACTTGTGCAGCCTCATTTAAATTGTGGGGAATCGACTCAAAAGCACGTTGAATGGGTTGCAACATGAAAGGAATGTTGAACAGCACCGAGGCCAGCAGCAGCCCGGCAAAATTAAAAGTCAGCGTGATGCCAAACGTACTTTGCAACCACTGCCCCACTTGCGAACCACCCCCCACCGCCACCAACAGGTAATACCCCATCACAGTGGGAGGCAAAACAAGCGGCAGTAAAATTGCAGCTTCAATCCAGGTTCGGCCCTTGAACTGGGTGCGGGCAAGCCAGCGCCCCGAGACCAGGCCAATGGGCAACAATACCAGCAATGTGCTTAAAGCAAGTTGAATGGAAAGCGAGAAAGCAGACCAGTCCATCATGGTTTTAACACCGGATCGTAGCCATATTTTTTCAGAACCGCGCGGGCTGCTTCCGTTTGCATGTACTGCACAAACGCCTTGGCAGCCGGGTTACCTGCTTGACACAAGACCATGCCCTGAATCAGTGGCTGATGCCACTCTTTGGGAATCAAACTGTGGCTTGCGCGTGCGGCCACCTCGGGTGCAATTGCCAAAGACAAGGCCACCAAACCGCCCTGAGCCGCACCAGAGGTCGCAAATTGCGTGGCCTGCCCAATGTTTTCGCCCATCACGAGTTTTCCTTGCAATGCATCCCACAACTTGATCTGGATCAGAACCTCTCGTGCCCGCATGCCGTACGGTGCCACCGCGGGGTTGGCAATGGCCAGTTTGTTCAGGCGACCGTCTTTCAGCGCGGCGGCCAGGTCTTTCAAACTGCCATCGGGTTTTAATGCACTTTGGTGCGGCACAAGCAAAACCAGTCGTCCTTCCGAATACGGCACAACGGGTGCAGCGGCCAACTTTTCGTCCACCAGCTTTTGGGGAAACACCATGTCGGCTGACAAAAATACATCGAAAGGGGCACCCTGTTTGATTTGACTGTAGAAGTTGCCCGAGGAGCCATACGCCACCTTCAGTGTATGCCCAGTCGCTTGGGTAAACCGGGGCGATATTTCATCGAGTGCGTGACGCAAGGTGGCAGCAGCAGCCACTGTGACGTTGCCAGCGTGGGCAAGGCCTGCACAGATCAACGCAATTAAACAGACAAATGTTTTCAAATTAAATGCTGCGCTGGTTGACTCGTTTGGACAATTCCTCTGCAGACTCTACCCGCTCAGAATAGCGATCTACCAAATACTGTGCGTGACCACGGGTCAGCAAGGTGAACTTCATCAGCTCCTCCATCACATCCACCAAACGGATGTAGTACGGGGAAGGCTTCATTCGGCCACTTTCGTCAAACTCCATAAACGCTTTGGCAATTGACGATTGATTGGGAATGGTGATCATGCGCATCCAGCGCCCAAGTACCCGCAACTGGTTCACTGCATTGAACGACTGCGAGCCACCACACACTTGCATCACCGCCAGTGTTTTGCCCTGCGTGGGCCGCTTGGCGCCACCGGTTAACGGCAACCAGTCAATTTGTGTTTTCATCACGCCGGTCATGGCGCCGTGGCGCTCGGGCGAGCTCCACACCTGCCCTTCCGACCAATCGGCCAGTTCACGCAGTTCTTGCACCTTGGGGTGCTGCTCATTGGCGTCATCCACCAAAGGCAAACCATCGGGATTGAAAAACCGGACTTCTGCCCCCATCAGCGTGAGCAAGCGCCCAGCCTCTTCTGCGGCAAGTCGACTAAAAGAGCGAGCGCGCAAAGAACCATACAAAATCAGGATTCGGGGTGGGTGCAACAGGCTGTCACCCAACAATTCCCGATCGGGTTGCTTAAAACAGTTTGCGTCCAGATTGGGCAAATCACTTGGATTCATAACAACACCATTTCCTTCCCATTCAATGAATTAGAACCAGGCCACCGACATTTCAGAAAAGTAAATCACAGCCACATAACGCAGCGATTTACCAACGCCCACAAGCAGGATAAACAGCCACAGGTTTACTCGCATAATACCGGCGACCAGCGTCAACGGGTCACCACCAACGGGCATCCATGCAAACAACAGGCTCCAGACACCATAGCGTTGAAACCAAGCCTGCATTTTCTCGATTTGCCTGGGTTTGAAATAAAACCATTTTTTGTGCTGAAAGTGCAGCAGGTAACGCCCCAGCACCCAATTCACCACAGCCCCCAGGGTATTGCCCATTGTCGCAACTGCAAGCAACAGGCCGGCGGGTTCGCCTGCACGGATCATGGCGAACAGCACCACCTCGGAATAGAAAGGCAAAATGGTGGCTGCCAAAAAGGCGGAAGCAAACAGCAAGGAATACGACATGGATTATTGACTCTGGGGAGCTTGCCTGCATTGTTGCACAAGCCATTTGAACAAGCGCCTGTGTTTGGGGCGGTACAACAAATATTCCGGGTGCCATTGCACCCCCAGCCATTGGCATGCGCCGTCGGGCTCAATGCCCTGCACAAAACCGTCCAGGTCGCGGGCCACAATTCGTACCCCTTGGCCCAACTCGTCTATGGCCTGATGGTGCAGGCTGTTGATGCGCAACCGGCTGGCGCAGGTTACCGCTGCCAGGCAACTGCTGGCACGCAATGCCGCTGTTTTTCGCGGCAACACGGTGCCCCGGTTTGAAGTTAATTTGCGCCTTGCGCGAATGTCGATGTGCAAACTGCCGCCCAGGCTGACATTGATTAACTGGGTACCACGGCAAATGCCCAACATGGGCAAGCCATGCTTCAATGCCCAGGCAATGTGCGCCTGTTCCAGCGCATCGCGATCGGGGTCGTAGTGTGCTTTGGGTGCTTCTTCTTCGCCATAGAGCGAAGGGTGGATATCGTCCCCACCACTTACGATCAAGGCATCAATTTGATCAATTGGCCAGTGGTGCCTCACGCTGATGCGTCGGGCCTGCCCACCAGCCAGCCACACGGCCATGCGAATGCTGAACCACGACGGCGACCACCACTTGGCATTGCCAGTTACACCGACAACAGGTTTTCGTGAATGTGCGCCAGTTCCTGGTGCCAAGGCTCTTCCTTCAGGTTGATTAAATTCTGGTTGTACTCAATCCACTGCTCGCACATGGACCTCAATGTGACCGGGTCAGCGGCCAGGTGTTCCACCACACACCAAATATTCCAGCTGTCCGTTAAAGTCCAGCCCGGTTTTTCGATTTCGCAATTCGGCAAGCGATAGTGAAAGGTTGGGCGTGCATTCACACGCTCATCGCTGACCACTGCCAGTACACGAGCCTCATCAATTTGCTTGAACAAAGGCAACAGGTCCATGCCCCGATTTCGGGTGGGGTTGAACTCCAGATAATCGTCGATGATCTGCGACAACGGAGTATCGGCTGTGTAAGCCATGACCAATTCCACATACCGCTTCGGATACATGTCAATGTAGGGCGTCAAACGGCGCAAGGTATCAATTCTGTGCGCCTTCATCAACCAGTGCTGTGACACACAATAGGCTTGCAGATAGGGCACGATGGTTTGTGAATTCAGATCAGGCAACTCGGCGTTGATGTGTACCCCAAAAGCATAAATAAGCGAATCGGAAGTACCCAGGGCCCCTGCCTCTCGCAGCTTGGTCACCATGTCGTTGAGTACGGAAAGCCTGTTCACGGGGATGGGTGGGCACACCACTTCCAAGGGCACTATCTGCCGGGCCAAATCTGTCATCAAAGCCAGCACAGCATCTTCATTTGCGCCCTGCTCTTCAAGGCGCTTGCGGGCCATGTTCTTGGCGAAACTCCAGTCCAGTTCAATTTTAAAATGACCGAACTCGGGATGTTTTACCTTGCACTCGGCCTGCGTGTCACGAATCACTTCACCCTGCAAGGCCTTGGCCACTGCGGCTGCCGCAGACTGCAAGTCCAAGCCGGCAAACTCCAGTTCGAACCCCGCACACCGAACTTCGCGCTTGACGTTCTTCATCCAGGCGGGTTTGGCATAGTTGTGCTGCATTAATCATTCCCTGCAAAAAAACAAAAGCGGCGGGCTTTAACAAAAGCCCACCGCCAGTCAACGGTTAAGTGGCTGCGCTTGCTTACACCACAGTCAACTTTACATCCAC
This sequence comes from Limnobacter sp. 130, assembly GCF_902506325.1. Classification (GTDB taxonomy): domain Bacteria; phylum Pseudomonadota; class Gammaproteobacteria; order Burkholderiales; family Burkholderiaceae_B; genus Limnobacter. Next base: position 146,350 of record NZ_LR732331.1, on the reverse strand, counting down.
ATTGTTACGGGTTGCGTTTGAGTATGGGCACACCTGGTGTGCTTTCTCAACCAATGCGTTGGCGGCTGCTTTGTCCATGCCTTCCAGCTTGATGCTCATGTCCACCGCAATGGCAAAACCAACACCCTTCGGGTTGCCGCCAATGCCCACAGTGGCAGTAATTTCGGGCTCGGAAGGCAGCTGGATTTTGTCCTGACCGGCCACGAACTTGATCGCGCCGATAAAACAGGCGGAATAACCTGCAGCAAACAATTGCTCAGGGTTGGTACCCGGGCCGCCCGCGCCACCCAGTTCTTTGGGCGTGCTCAATTGCACTTTCAACCGTCCATCGTCTGTGGCTGAACCACCCTCGCGACCGCCAGTGGATGTGGCCTTAGCCGTGTAAACAACTTCCATGAATTTCTCCTGTAGTTTGGTGGATGAACAATCAGATAGTTATCGCGATAACTATCTAAAGAATTGATTTGATAAAATCTTGGTCTCTTTAGAAGGTTATCGCAATAATTAATGAAGGGCAAGCAATCAGGCTTTCAACAACCTTTCCCGCAAGGCGTCCAGTTCACATTTCAGGCGATGAATTTCCGTGGGTGTCATGCCGCACTGGTCAACCACGCAGGCGTATACATTGAGGGCCTTTTCCCGAATCTGCTTGCCCTCCTCGGTCAGGTAGATCTGCAGTTGCCTTTCATCATCTGCACTTCGGTTGCGTGTTAGCAGGCCTTGCTCGGCCATTCGTTTGATGACGGGGGTCAATGCGCCAGGCTGTTGGCCCAGTTGACGGGCCACATTGATCAAACTGACTCCGTCTTCTTTCCACAAAATCATCATGACCAAGTATTGCGGAAAGGTTAAACCCAAGGGTTGCAGCAGCGGCTTGTAAACCTGCGTAATTGCAAGAGAGGTTGCATACAAAGAGAAACAAAGCTGATTGTCTAACGCTAGTGGATTCTCGATTTTCATGTTCTTGGAGTTTTAACCAGACGATTGGGATGACTCAAGTGTAATCGCTTGAACGGTTTGAGTCATCCTTGTCTAAGTCAATCCAAGACAATCGTGAATAAATGCATTCAATTTGACTCAAATTGTCCTCGTCTGGCCCGTGTTTTTACACGCCCCGCTCTTTAAACCAGTCCAAAGTCAGTTTCCAGGCATATGTGGCAGCCCGCCTGTCATAGGTGGGGCGGTAGTCGGCATGAAAACCGTGATTGACAGCGGGGAAGACCACAATTTCAGAGGCGCTGCTGCCCTTGCCCAGTTCGTTACGCATTTTGTCCACAACGTCATCGGGCACAAAACTGTCCTCGCCAGCGTACAGGCCCAGCACGGGGACCTTCAGATTTGCAGCCACATCAACCGGGTCTGCTGGCTTGTTTGGTCCTTTCAACCCGGCCAGCAAGCCGTAATAGGCAACGCCAGCCTTTACATTTGAATTGTGGTTGGCGTACAACCAAACCGTGCGACCACCCCAACAATAGCCCACGATACCCAAGCGCTTTGTATTGGCTTTGCCGCTGGCTTTTGCAAATGCCACGGTGGAATCAATGTCGCTCATCACCTGGGCATCCGGCACCACTGGCACCACTTCTTTCAAAATTGCTTCAAGGGTCATGTTGGACACATCCGCTTCGCGGCTGAACAAGGCCGGTGCAATGGCGTAATACCCTTGCTTGGCCAAGCGACGGCAAATGTCCTGAATGTACTCATGTACGCCAAAAATTTCCTGAATCACAAGAATGACCGGAAAGTTTCCGCCTTTGGCAGGCATTGCGCGGTAGGCTGGAATTTGCCCGTCTTTCACGGGAACTTTCACTTCACCCGCAGTAATTCCCTGGGTGTCTGTTTTTATGGCCTGTGCAAACAGGGGCTCTGAAGCCACTGCAAAACCACCCGCAAGCGAGGTGAGCAAGAAGCCTCGGCGACTCACGGTGGTTTCATTGATTTTCTTTGCCAAGCCAAATTTCAGTTGATCCATGGTTACTGCTCCTGGGTGTTAAAATTGAAATTATCAGTTATCACGATAACAAAATATCACAACAAATCGACTACCTTGGCGATGGAATAAGCCCGATCCTGCGGATTTTTTATCTTGAGCGCAGATTGAAGGTTGGGGCTGTAATGCAACCTCAACAATTCTTTGTAAAAGTCGTATTCGTTTTGAATTCCCAATGCAGCACGACGCATTTTCAACTGGGCTTCCTGAAAGGCTTTACGATGCTTGGGGAAATAACGCTCAACATGAGAAAGTGCGAACACATCGGCATACAGTTCTTCGCGGTGGCGCCTGCGCACAGGTCCAAAATCAATTTTCTCTTTCATTTGCACGCAATGGCCTGACTCGTGCGCAAAAAAGGCTTCGTACACCACCTGCTTCGGCAAGCCATCAAAAAACTCCAGGTACTGCTCAAAGCTGTGCCAGGTTTTGTCGCGAGTGCTGATAAGAAATGTGCAGCGCTTCAATGGGGCGTTGTACTGAACCAGCAAGGGTGACTGGTGCGGCGTTTCTTTTCCGATCAATTTAAAATCGACTGAATAGCCATGCATGCGGCCATAACCACGGGCCACGCTGCCAGCAATGTGATCGATCAACTCTGCATCATCGAAGTCTTCAAAGCCATTGGCTTTCAGTGGTGTTGAGCACAGCACCATTGCGCAGGCCAAGGCAAGGCCAGCCCAGTTAAAACACCCAGATTTTTCCACCCTGTAGTCTCCCGCCTGTGTGTGGCTTATTTTTTCATCATGGCCTTGAAAGCTTCGCAAGGATCTTCACGGGAATGGGCAGGCACTGTGCGAAGCACATCAAATTGCTCAGCGCCATTGGCCTGTGAATCTTCGATAAAGCCATACACGGTTGTTGTTTGTTGTAGTTTAACGGGCAACCAGTGAACAACGCCGACATCTTTTTGGACATGGCCATTGCCTGCAATCAAAATCACATCGCGTTGCGTGGCCTGCTGTTCAATGACCTTGGCCATCCACACATCGCGAGCCACTTGTGCCGGAATCATTTTTTCTGCAACGTGCTGGGGCAGCATATTGCAGTGCCCTTCAACAATGTTTCGACGATGCTGTTCGCCCAGCGGCTTCGGCAATGGTTTGTCCAGTTCATATTGGGCAATGGTGTCAGGGTCCAGGGCCGCGCCGTACCCGCCCTTCACGATACGGTTTGCTTCTTCTCGCGACACATTGGCCGCCAACAAGGGCAGTTGATAATCAATTGCAAGTTGAATCAGGGGTTCATACAGTTCCCACTGCCAATTTTCTACCCATGGCTGCGATGTAATACAGCTTGCCTGCTTGCATTGATCTTGCGCAGTGCGCAACAAGCCCTGGTGTTCCCGATCAAACTGCTCCATTGCAATGGCGGGTCGCCAGCCTGTTTTCACTTTTGCTGCGATCATTTCATAACGGGCTTCATGGGCCTGAGGGTTGTCGTGAACCTCGCCCATTAACCACACAGTGGGCACTGTTTGCTGTGTGGTTTGTGTTGCACAGGCCGCTGCCAGAAAGACAACACACAGGGCATATACAATTTTTGAAGGTACTGCCATTGAAACTATCCCTTTGCCTGCACCGGCAATACAAAGTCGAACAAAGCCTGTGATTTATCGTGGGCCCACTTCACCAACAAGTCGGGGTTGAAAAAGCTGTCGCGCAGATTCAGCACTTGGTCCGGAAAATAAAGTTGTGTGGTCAGCAATGGTGTACCAGGGCCCTGTACCTTCACGTGCAAATGCGGCGTGCGCCGAAAAGTCGAATTGCCGTAAGAACCGGGCATTAAGGTTTCAAAACGAAATCGCCCTTGGGCATCCGTCAGTTGATGCCCTCGCAATTTGAAACCGGTGTTGTCGTATTCACCTTCCGAATCGCAGCCCCACACATCCACAATTGCATTGGGAACAGGTTGGCAGGCGGTATTCAACACCCGCCCTTGCAACACCAAAACATCACCGGGCAAACCATCAATCAGCGTGCTGCGTCGGGGAGTTTGCGGGGTGTAATACGGGCCTTCAATTTGCCGGGCAGTGGGCTCGCCGCTGCAGGCTGGCGTTAACGCCAAAGCCTGTCGCCAGGTAAGCCAGGGAGCAGCGACCAAAAGCCCGGCACCAGCCTGAAGAATTGTTCGTCTGTATTTCAGCATGCCATCTCCCACGCCAATACTTCTCTGTTCTTGGATACAACATCCAAATAAACGTTCCCTTCAGTAAGAGATTGGGTACGCAATAACAATCACCACTTCCACTTGTCACCCTATGTTGAAACAAAAAGGTTTTTACGCTGCCTGTCTTTTCTCGCTTGGCCTGGCAGTTGGCATGCTGCTCAGCAGCGCCATGCCCGCGCTTGAAAACACAGCGACCGAATCTGCAAACACGGCAGGTACGCAGCCCAATTCGATCGACATTGGCTTTGCGCAAAGCATGATCATTCACCATGACCAAGCCATTTCCATGGCCATGCTGGTGAAGGGCAAGGTGTCGCCCAATCTGGATTTACTGGCCAATGGAATATTAACCGCCCAACTGCTGGAAATGGGACAAATGAAAGGCTGGCTAACCGCATGGAATCAGCGAGTAACCCCACCGCAGAAAGGCGCAATGGCTTGGGTCGAAGACGCAAAGAATGTGACCAATGTGCAAGACCTGCTGTACGTTGCGCAATGCAAGTCAGCCAAGGGCGTTATGCCTGGAATGTTAAATGTGGATCAATTCAACGAAATGAGAGCGCTGACAGGCCCAGATCTTGAACGAAGATTCCTCGAGGCAATGATCGACCACCACCAGGCCGCCATTCCCATGGCGCGTTTTGCGGTGAACAACGGGGAATCGTTGCTGGTAAAGGGTTTGGCAAAATCCATCATTCGGGAACAGGCGGCAGAAATTTCCCTGATGAATAAATTGCTCGCACAAGTTAACTCGAAATAATGAATTGGGCTGTTGCAGTTTCGACCCCAGTTTTCACAGCGGCAAACGCTGAAGATTTGTAGGGAGATGGTGAACTGTCAGAAACCAGTAAGTGCGCAAACCCACGATGATTAAAAAAACAAACAGGGAGACAGGGGAATGCAATCTACAAAACTCGCAACTTTATTGGCCAGCACAGCTGTGTTGGCAGCATGCGGTTCAGAAGGCGTCGGGCCAACAAGCTCAAGCAGAACGACACCCAGCGAAGTGATGGGTGCCAGTTTCGTTGAGCCCGTCCAATGTGGCGCAGGCTCTGTGCCGGAAACCGGCATTCAAGGTCAAGTTCCGCTGGCCGACCGCGAGAGCGGGCGCAGCAAACAAGGCTACCGGTGCAATATGGAACTGGTGGGGCAATACCAGGGCGAAGGCAGCACATGGGTCAACCCTTCCTACAAAACCTGTTCGTACATGGGCACCACATTCTCGGGCATTCCGACCAAAGTGTCACAAGGGGTTCAGGTAATCGACGCGCGCGATCCGGCCAATCCGGTGCTGTCGACCAACCTCACCAGCCCGGCATTTTTTCAAAGCCCTTGGGAATCCCTGAAAGTGAATGAAGCACGCGGCTTGCTCGGAGGCGTTGCGGTGGGGCCGGTGCTTAGTGCCGGTTTTTTCGATATTTACGACATTGGCACTGATTGTGCGAACCCGATCTTGCTGAATTCTTTTGCGGCCAACCTGACCCTGCCCGCCAACTTGATAGGCCATGAGGGCGCGTGGTCACCCGATGGAAATACTTACTGGGCCACTGGGTTGAACCCGGGCAGTATTACTGCCATTGACACCAGCAACCCCAGCCTGCCGCGAATTCTGTACACCACCATTGCCTCGCCCAGCAACCACGGCTTTGAATTGAGTGAAGACGGCAACCGCATGTATTTGACTTCACTGACCCCGCCCGGTGTGATTATTCTGGACACGAGCAGCATTCAAAACCGCGACCCAGTGCCCATGTTGACCGAGGTTGGCAGCGTGTATTGGGAGGATGGAGACTTGAGCCAACACACCATTCCTGTTTCGTACAATGGCAAACCGTTTGTGATCGCTGTGGACGAGGGCGGTGCTGGCGCAGCACGAATTATTGATATTTCGGATGAGACTGCACCCGTTGTAGTTTCCAAACTGAAACTGGCCATTCATGCAGAAGAAAACGCCGCCATTCGCGAAGCTGACACTGCAAACAATGGAAGTTTTGGCTACGAAGGACATTATTGTGGTGTGGATAAAAAAGTGAACCCCACCGCCATTGCATGTGGCTATTTTCAATCCGGTGTGCGGGTGTTCGATATTCGCAACCCGCTGGCAGCCAAAGAAATTGCCTATTACAACCCGCCTGCGCAGTCGGAGAAAAAAGCACAGTTGGCAGGCTCTGAACACGCAACCAGCGCGATTGGAGGTGATCTAAGCACTGACTGGTGCAGCTCGCCGCCCCGCTTTGTGGGCAGCGATCAAATTTGGGTCACTTGCCAGGACAACGGATTCATGGTGTTGAAATTCACGAACAACGCGTATCCCTTGAAATAACAAGTTAGCCGTTCAACCAGCTCACGGTTTTCGCCCAAATGGTATTGGGCGATTCCTTGCCGCTCATAATGCCAATGTGACCACCTGGGCCGATGAAGAATTCTGATTTTTCAGAGCCCACCACTTTGGTAATTGGCTTGCAACACGCCACATTGGCCAGGTTGTCTGTTTTGCCCGCAATGCCCAACACCGGGCAGGCGATTTCTTTGAAATTCGCTACAGCCTTGCCCACTTTAAAGTGGCCATTCGCCGTTTCATTTTCCAGCCAAATACTTGCAAACCAGTCGCGCAGGGCACCGCCGGGATAAGCTTCCAGGCTGTCGATAAATGCAGCCTGGTTGGCGTGCTGGGCCACAAACTCGCGGTCGTGCAATTGCGAAATCAAGTTCCAGTAACCTTTCAAACTGCCCACAGGGTCGAGCAATTTAAAACCAATCACGTTGGCCCAACCCGGTGTGTACAACAACTTGGCGGGCACTTTGCGAAAATTGATACGGGCCGATTTCAACAAGTGCGCAAGGCGTTTGTACTGTTGACCAATTGCGCCATTGGCATGGCCGTCGATCGGCGTGCCGTAGGTCACAATTTTGTTGATGTTTTCATCTTTGAACAAGGCGGTGTAGGCCAAGGCCATGCCACCACCCATGCTCCAGCCTTGCAAATTCAGTTTTTTCGAACCGCTGTGTTCACGCACCGCGTTCAGGCACGCGGGCAAAAACTCCTTGATGTAATTTTCAAGCGTAAGCCCTGCCTGTTTGCGTGTTGGTTTGCCCCAGTCGATCAAGTACACGTCAAAACCCTGCGCCATCAGGTAGCGCACGAAACTGCGTTCGGGCAGCAGGTCATACACGAACATGTTCACGGCCAACGGGGCAATCAGTACCAGCGGAATTTTATTGCGCTTCTTGGTCACGGGCAGGGTTTCGTCGCCCACGGTGATGCTTTCTTCGGTCAACGGCAGGTAATGGCGAACACTGTGAATACCGCTTTGGTGAATGATCTCGAACGGCTGCAAACCGGCACGCACCATGGATTCCGACTTGAACAGACGATTCCAGCCATTGCTGGACATGTGGCTAATGCGGCGAATACTGAGTGCGGTGGACATGGCGACAAACCTGATTGTGAAAATAATGTGTGTCAGATTCTAACAGCGCTCACGCCAAGGGGAGTGGTATGGACGTTCTAAATGTTACTCAAAAGTCACCTCATTGGGGTTACTCAAATTGAGTGAGGTGTTTGTGGGCAATCGGGACGAATGATAATTTGCGGACCCATTCAGCAAAGCCAAACAAAATGTAGCCAAAAGGCTACGCCTGAGATATGATCGAAATACGTAAAACCGCAACCTATGCCAATTGGCTTGACAGCTTGCGCGACATCAGCGCACGAGCTCGAATTCAGGTTCGAATAGAACGATTGGCGGCGGGCAATGCTGGGGATGTTAAGCCGGTAGGTGGAGGCGTATCTGAATTGCGCATCAATTTTGGTCCAGGCTATCGAGTCTATTTCACAAAACGTGGGCAAAAATTAATCATCTTATTGGCAGGAGGAGACAAGAGCACTCAACAACAAGACATTAAAGAGGCCTTGTACCTCGCACAAAATATTCAGGAAAACCAATGACGAAAATTTTGACTACTCGGTATGACGTCGCTGAACATCTTCGTACCCCCGAAGAGATGGCTGCTTATCTTGAAGCTTGCTTCGAGGAAGCAGGTGACGATGCAGCGTTCATCGCCAAAGCACTCGGGGATATCGCGCGCGCCAAAGGCATGACCAAAGTTGCGCACGATGCAGGATTATCCCGGGAAAGCCTTTATAAGGCACTTTCAGGCCAACGCAGCCCCGACTTTCAGACAATTCTGAAAGTGATGACTGCACTAGGTTTAAAACTGCATGCTCAAGTTGCGCGCAATTAATCTACTGCTGTTACTTCCACTTCAGCCCCACCGTTACACCTGCTAAAAACTGTCGCTCGCTGGCAGGCTCAAAGAACTGCCCTGCCCCCTGGTTCACAATCACCGAGCCCACGTATTGCTTGTCGAACACATTGTCCACGCGCGCGTAGGTGCGCACATTCCAGCCACCATCCAGCGGCCAGTCTTTGCTGGCGCGCAGGTTCACCACTGAATAGGAGGGTGCAAAAGCATCGTTTGCATCATTGGCAAACAGTTTGTCAACGTAGCGCAATTCAGTTGCCGCCTCGTACAAGCTAGACGGTTTGTACACCACTTCACCGAAGAAGGTTTTCTTCGGAATGCTGGGCAGGCTGTTGCCCGCCTGAATGCTGTTGACCGAGGTGTCGTAAGTGGCGCGGATATAGTTCACCGCCACATTGGCCTGCCACTGCGTATTGAACGCGTGTTGCAAACCCAGTTCCGCGCCTTCCCGGCTGGTTGAGCCTGCATTCTGGAATGAGGTGGCACCGCCGTTTGCAGACAGCACCACGATTTCATTTTCAGTATCGACCGTGTACAGCGCGGCATTGACACGGGTGGCGCCAAACTTGGCTTTCACACCCAATTCAAGCTGCTCGCTTTTTGCAGCTTCCAATTGCGAATTGAAGTTGGGGCTGGGTGGCGCAACAGACAAATAAGCGGTTTCCAGCAAGGTCGGCGTCTCGAAACCCTCGCCATAAGAAATATAGGTGTTGATGTTGGGCTGCAACCGATAGGTGAAACCAATATTGCTGGTCACTTCGTCGTACTTTTTGCTGCCACTGCCGTTGCCATTGCTCAAGAACTGGTCGTTCGATTCAATCTCGATGGATGAATTTCGCACGCCACCCAACACACTGAATTTGTCGGTGAAAAAGTATTCCGCCTGCAGGTACTGGTCGAACTGGCTGGCGGTGTTGGCCTCGTCGCGGTTGGGTGTGGTGCTGCCCCCGAAAAATCCGAGGCGCGCCTGTTCCAGTTCACCCACGGTCAGGCCGGCATTCAAAAACAGGGGCTTTTCCAACAAGCTGGTTTGGTGGCCAAAGCGCAGGTCGGCACCGCTGTATTCGTTTTTCAAATCAATCACGGCTGTGCTGGCCAACACCTGGCGAATTTTTCGGTCGCCATAGTAGGGGCTGAAGGTGACATTGGTACTGGGGCTGAATTTGTGTTCCAGCACAAACCCTGTTTGGCTTTGCTCAACGGTTTTGTTGGTGTTGTTGGCCACGGTGTTGTTGCCCGCCTGCCTGCGGTTGGTGGCCAATTGCGCCGCAGTCAGCCCAGCCGGGTCTTGCGCCAGCGGAATGTCCACGTAGTTCAGTACCCAGCTCAGCCGTGTGTCGCTGCTTAAATTCCAAACCAATTTGCTGTTGAAATTGTCTCGCCGTGCTTTGCTGTGGTCGCGGTATCCATCGGTTCGGAAAGTGGACGCGTCAATCACAATGCCCACTTCCTCATTGCCTTTGTTCAATTTGATGCCGCTTCGGCGTGTGTTGTCGGTGCCGAAAATCTGGTTCACTTCCAGTTCGGTACCGGGGCGCGGGTTCTCGGTGGTCAGCAAAATTACGCCGCCCGATGAATTCCCGTACAGCGAGGAAAAAGGTCCGCGCAACACCTCGATCGACTCGGTTGACGACAAACTGAAATGCGAAATTTGACCTGAGCCATCGGGCATGGTGGCGGGAATGCCATCCGAGAACAAACGCACGCCGCGCACACCTGAAGTAGCGCGCGCACCAAAACCACGAATGGAAATTTGCAGGTCTTGCGCAAAGTTGTTGCGGTTGTTGATCACAAGGCCCGGCACGCGGGTTAATGTTTCTGACAAATTCACCTGAAAGCTGGCCGCTTTCTCCAGCGTGTTCTGGTTGATTTTGTCGACCGAGGCAGGTACTTCAAACGGGTCGCGGGCTTCCCGAGTGGCAGACACCACAAAGGTGTCCAGGCTTTCAGTTTGCGCAAAGGTTGGGGTGGCCAGCCCCAAGGCGGCAAGGGCGGCGATCAAGGGCGTACTGCGGTGCTTCATGAAAAATGTCTCAACATTGTTGTAATTGGCGTTGCGCAAGCATGAAGGAAACAGTCCGTGAAATTTTCCCGATCGTCATGAAAAGTGGAATATTTCCTCTGCTTCAAAACTGCCTACTCTTTGTACAATCATCGTAACAACTGTTAACCCCAATAAAAATCAGGAGACACCCGCATGTTGCATGCACTCGAAGTGCTCGCTCTACGCATCTATATGGCCATTTTTAAAGTGGTCACCGCCTTGATGCCATTCAAGTGGCCCCGCATGTTCGAAGGCGCAGGATCGTCGCTGGAACTGGTCCGGCACATGGCCGATGCGGGTCACCGCAATGTGCTTGTTGTGACCGACGCCGTGCTGGTGAAACTTGGTGTACTCGACAAAATGAAAACCGAGCTTGAAACCCAGGGCGTGAAATACGTGGTGTACGACGGCGTGGAGCCCAACCCCACGGTGGAACAAATTGAAGCCGGTTACCGGATGTTGATGGAGAATGGTTGCCAGGCCATCTTGGCAGTGGGCGGCGGCAGCCCCATAGATGCTGCAAAAATGATCGGTGCACGCGCAAAAAACAACAAACCTGTATTGAAATTAACTGGTTTGCTGCGAGTGCACAAAGGCATGATCCCCTTGTTTGCAGTGCCCACCACGGCCGGCACGGGCGCCGAAGTGACCATTGCAGCCGTGGTCAGCGACACAGCAAACAAACGCAAAGTGGCCGCCATGGACCTGCGCCTGCTACCCACCGCAGCAGCCCTGGATGGTTCGCTGATGACTGGACTGCCTGCACACATCACCTCGTCCACAGGCATGGACGCACTTACCCATGCTGTGGAAGCTTTCGTATCGCGCAATGCCACACGGAAAACCAACCAAAAGGCGCTGGAAGCCACGCAGCTGATCATGAAATACCTTGAAACTGCAGTGGCCGATGGCAACAACCTGGAAGCCCGCCAGAAAATGGCACGTGCATCCCATTTGGCTGGCATCGCCTTTACCCAGGCTGGCGTGGGTTACGTGCATGGCATTGCCCACAAATTTGGTGCGCTGTACCACACGCCCCATGGGCTGGCCAACGCCATCGTAATGCCCCATGTACTGGACTACTCCTTACCCAATTGCGCCGATCGCTTGGCGATTTTGGCGCGCGCCTGTGGCATTGGTGACAAGGGTGCCGACGATGTTCATTTGGCTCGTGCCTTCGTGGCCCGAATTCGTGCCATGAATGAAAAGTTCAGTATTCCAACACAACTGGCCGCATTGAAACCGGCAGACATTCCGGCCGTGGCCAGGTCTGCCATCGCCGAAGCCCGCTTCACCTACGCCGTACCGCGCTACATGAGCCAACCCGTGGCGGAATCGGTCATCAAGAACATGTTGCCCACAGCCTGAATACAATCGTCTGAAAATTATATTTTTAAGACACTGTAACTTCCTTCTCGCGCCAACGATCTATTGCGTACCTCCACCCGAACCATCGGGTGGGTTGCGAGGTTGATGACCATCAAAAGAAGGATGCAGGAAATGAGAACAGCGCATGGTTTGGCCGCAGTGGCCACAATGGCCGCTTTGGCCGCACTTGGTACACAAACAGCAGTCGCCCAGACTGCAATTCCCAGCGAACCTGCCAATGCTGTGAATTTGGTAGATGGCCTTGAAGGCGTATTCGGCACCCACGCTGCACGACGTTCCGGTGCGCGCGGTGTTTGCGCAGCAGGCGAATTTGTTGGCAACAAGGCAGGCGCCGCTGTTTCAAAGGCCTCCGTATTTTCTGGCAAACCCGTACCGGTCATCCTGCGCTTTTCGGTGGGTGGCGGTAACCCCAACGCACCCGAAAGTGGCAAAGGCGTGCGTGGATTGGCGGCACAATTCGATTTACCCAACGGTGAACAATGGCTGATGGCCAATATCTCAGCGCCTTTCTTCACTGCTGCAACACCCGATGGTTTCCTGGCATTCCTTGAGGCCCGCAAACCAGACCCAGCGACCAAAAAACCTGATCCTGCAAAAATTGCAGCGGCTGCGGCCAAATACCCCGACTTCAAACCCCAAATGGAATGGGTTGCAAAAACTGGCGTGCCTGCCAGTTACGCGGCAGTGAATTACTGGAGCACACATGCATTCAAGTTCACCAATGCTGCGGGCAAAACCCAGTTTGCCAAGTGGATGTTTGTGCCTGTGACAGGTCAGGAATTTATTGCAGACGACAAACTGGCCACACACGCCAAGGTATTTCTTGAAGACGAGCTGAAAGGTCGCGTTTCACAGATTCCGGTTGAATTCGACATGGTTCTGCAATTGGCCCAGGCGGGCGACCCCACCGACAATGCGACTGTGGCCTGGCCCGACGATCGCAAAAAGGTGGTGGCTGGTCGCTTGAAAGTCAGCGCAGTGACTGACAAAGCCGCTTGCGATGGCATCAATTTCAACCCACTGGTATTGCCCACCGGTATCGAAGGATCGGATGATCCTTTGCTGGCAGCACGGGCAGGCAGCTACGCAGTGTCACAGGCGCGTCGTTTGGCCAAATAAACGATGTTCCCCTTTTAGCCTGTACACTATTGGCCGGAATCCCCTCCAGGGTTCCGGCTTTTTTTATGCAGCAAACACGGAGCAGTACATGGAATTATTCGATGCAATTTACCAACGCCGGGCCATCAAGGCGTTCGACCCCGATTACACCATTCCGGCAGATGACGAGAAAAAACTGTTTGAAGCGGCCATTCAGGCACCCACCAGCTTCAACATTCAGCACTGGCGTTTTGTGGTGGTACGCGACAAAACCTTGCGCGCTGAAATGCGCAAGCTGGGCAATGACCAAGCTCAGATCACCGATGCCTCGCTACTGGTTATCATGACCGCCGACATGAAGGCCTGGGAGAAAAACCCGTCACGATACTGGACTGAAGCCCCCAAAGAAGTGGCGGATTTGCTGGTGGGCTGGATGGGACCGTTTCATGATGGCCGCGAATGGTTGCAGCGTGACGAAGCACAGCGGTCGATCGGCATGGCCATGCAAACCCTGATGCTGTCAGCCAAAGGCATTGGCCTGGATTCCTGCCCCATGATCGGCTTTGACATTGAAGCCGTGGCCAAAGTGATCAACTTGCCTGCCGACCATGTAATGGGTCCTATGGTGGCCATTGGCAAAGGCACCAAAGCGCCTTGGCCAAAACCTGGTCAGCTCAATCTTGACGAAGTGCTGGTCAACAACACGTTCTAAAGTACGTCATAGCTTTTCGAGAAACGCAATCAACGCCGCTTGATCTGCAGGGCTTAAGCCTTGGAAGCGGCGTTTTGCACCTTCGGCCTCTCCGCCGTGAAACTCAATTGCCTGTGTAAAATCCCTGCCTGCGCGACCATCGTGCAACAAGGGTTTGTCGGTTTGACCAACACCCCACAACGGCGCTGTTTTCCATTCGGTGGGCAAGCCCAAGCCTTCCGGCGCATTGTCGGCCAGTGCCTCTCCCATGTCGTGCAACAACAAATCGGAGTACAACCACACCTCGCGGTCGCTCAGCGGCGCGGGAGCCATGGCCGATGTTTTCATCATGGGTGTGTGGCAACTGCTGCACTGAATGTCGTTAAACACCCGCTGGCCTCGCAAAGCAATGCCTTTGAGCTCTGGCCTTGGGGGTGGTGCCAACCAGCGCTGGAAATCAGCCGTGGCCTGTGTTTGCGAAAGGCTAACCGCTTCGCCCACAAAGGGTGTGCAATCGGCCGTGGCCAAATTGCCTTTGGGGCGCACCGGCGCGGCAAACAGAGGGTGGAACGTCGCAATGCCCAATTCGGTTGAAAATGCACCTTGGGTGAACGATTGCACATCGGCCACAAATCCGCGGGCACCCAAACGGCCCACCAACTGGTCAGCGGCGTTTGGATCATTCACGCCACCGGGAAACATCAAGCCAGGGCGACCACTGACTTCCGGGTTGGCTTGTGCGCTGCTCAAGCCGTTCTGAATCAAGGTGGTGTCAGGAATATTTTCCAGCAAACCAATACCAAACAGGTGGGGCGTTACCCGCGTGGTGCTGGCGATGGCATGTGGAGGAACGCGCTCGCCACCCAACACGCAGCCGGGTACTTCATCTGGAAATTCAGTGGCCACGGAGCGTGCATGCACATGGGGTGCACCATCGGCCTGTGTGACCAAACCGACCGAAAAATGGGGTGCCAACACGGTGGTAAAACGCTGAATGGTTTTCGTGGGGTCGGTACCGCCCACCGCCGGTTGCCCATGGCATTCCACACAGCTTTGTGCGTTAAACACAGCGCCCAGACCGTTACTGGGCGTAAATACCTTCTCGAAGATTGCTTTGCCCTGCTCAAAACGCGCCAGTTGAACGGGCGTTAGTCCGTCGATGGGCGCGGACCAATCATGGGTCTTTAATTTCAATGCCGGAGAATCCTGCGAATTCTGTGCGGCCTGAACTGAGGTGTTGGTATTGGCGGAGTTCTGTGAATTGTCGTCTGAAGTGCAGGCGCCCAGCAGCAATCCCAAAGCTGCAAGAGTCACCACATGGCGAGGTGTTTTGATCATGTCTCAAAAATTGTAATAGTGGTTATGGTTTTTAACTTCTTACTGTCTCCGGCAAAAATCGGATTCAAAAGTGACTAGTGTCGGTTACACGACATAGTTCAACGCTTGCCAACCCCTGCTGAATCTGTGCACCAAGCTGCGCAGTAAGAACTCAAGGAGACATCTACAAGAATCAACAAATATGAAGAACACGAAACAACGTGCCGTCCGCAGCCTGTTGGCCTTGACTGCGGCCACAGCACTGGCTGGTTGCCTGGGCGAAAGCAACGACTTGCCCGTAAGCGATGGCCGCACCAATCCGAATGAAAATTCTGGCAACAATGAATTTGTCGACACCGCTGGTTTGCAGTGCGCGCTGACCGATCCAAATTTATTGATTGGTGAGGGGCAAGACAGCCCTTCCATTTCACCGGCCAGTACGCCCAACAGCAACGTTCAACCCAACACAGGTTTGAACAGTGGCGCTTGCAAAAACAACACTGCGTTTACCATGGGCACTGGCATTGTCGACATTACCGGCCCTGCAGCGGGTTCCGTGATGATGGGTTATGAAAGCCCCACCCACGCCAGCCTTGGTTTGCACACCCGCCAGTTTTCCCGCGCCTATGTGATCGGCTCACCCTGCAACGGCAAACGCGTCGTGTATGTGGTCAACGACCTTGGAATGATTTTCCACGCAGTGCGCCAAGGGGTGCTGAACAAGGTGGCCGCCGACACAGAATTGGCTGGCTTTTACAATGAACAAAACATCATGCTGAACGCCACCCACACCCACGCCGGGCCCGGTGGCTATGCGCACTTCACCGCATTCAATGCCTTCCGTTTGGGGCACGACGAAGAGGTTTACAACTTCATTGTCGATGGCATTGTGGAGGCCATTCGCCGCGCACACACCAACCTGCAAGCCAACCCGGAACCGGGTCGCTTATTGGTCAATAACGGTGAGCTGCTCAATACCAATGTGAACCGCTCAGCCATTGCCTACGATCAAAACCCGCAAGAAGAACGCAACCAGTATTTGAACCAGCGCGGTGAAAGCCAAAATGTGAACAAGGAAATGGCACTGCTGAAATTGCGCCGTGCCGATGGCACACCGATTGGACAAATCAACTGGTTTGGTGTGCACCCCACCACCACAGGGAACACCAACCCTTTGATTTCTTCCGACAACAAAGGTTGGGCTGCCCTGGCCTTTGAAAAATTGATGGGCACGCAATACGAGGCACCCGCCGGGAAAGACACCTTCGTCGCCGCATTTGCGCAAACGGACGAAGGCGACAGCAGCCCCAATATTTTCTTCAAAAACAAACCGTTTGAGGAACGTGGTGGTTCTACAGACGAATTGAAAGCGGTTGAAATCAACGGCAGCAAACAGCTTGCGAAAGCTTTGACGCTGTACCGAGATGCCAACCAGATGGTGCGCGGTGGTGTGAACTTTGCGCAATTCCACGTAAAAATGGACGAGGTTGAAATTACCGACCCTGCGGTGTTGAATTCACTGCGCCACCCGGAATCACTGAACAGTGCCGTGAAGAAAACCTGCACGGCCGCCATGGGCGTTTCATTTGGCGCCGGTGCTGAAGACGGGCCAGGTCCAACTGTGGAAGGCGCGAGCTGCACAGCGCGCACCGACCCTGCCCGCCTCACCCGCGACCTGGCGGCACTGGCTGCGGGCAAACTGCCACCGGAAGTATTGGCGACCGCCGTGTTGTGCAACCTCAATGACCTGCCTTTCGACGCCGTACCGGTGGGCACCAGCTTAAGTTGCCAAGCTGAAAAACCGGTGCTGTTTGTGCTCGGCCCACCCCTGAACTTCAGCAACAATGTGCTCCCATTCCAGTTGTTCACCATCGGCAATGTGGCCGTGTTGGGCTTGCCATGGGAAATTACCACCATGGCGGGGCGGCGCATTCGCCAAACCGTATTGGAAGTGTTGGAACCACAAGGCATCGACCAGGTCATCATCAGTGGTTTGAGCAACGACTTTGTGAATTACCTCACCACACGCGAAGAATATTCCATTCAGCAATACGAAGGCGCATCTACCCAATTTGGCCCCTGGACCCTGGCCGCCGTGCAACAGGAAAGCCGCAGGTTGGCCATGTCATTGGCGCTGCAAGCTCAGCCACCCGAAGGGCCACCACGCACAGTGACCAGCAATCCGATTCCACGCCCGCCGTATGTACCATTTGATCAGGCACCCGGTGCTGCATTTGGCGATGTATTGGCGCAGCCCGCACCCTCGGTGGCGGCTGGCAACACGGTGACCGCACAATTTCAAAGCGCTCATCCACGCAATATGAAAACCCGGGGATTGGCCATTGTTGAAGTAGAACGAATGAACGCTCAAGGTGAGTGGGAAAGCTTCACCCACGACCGCGCGCCCGAGCTTCTTTTCCGCTGGCAACCTTTCGAGCCCACACCTTACCTCAGCCCTGTTCCGCTCGCTGGTTTTGTGTCCACCGCACTGGCGGAATGGAAAATTCCGGCCAACACGCCCGTGGGAAAGTACCGAATCAAACATCGAGGTGTGGCAGTGCCAGCAGGATCACCCGAAGAGTTTGAAGGTATCAGCGAAGCATTCGATGTAACGGCCACTGGGGCCACGTGCAGCGACGGGAGAACATTGTGATTCACAAGTTTTTATTTGGCATTGCAACTGCCTCGCTGTTGCTGACTGCCTGCGGTGGCGACTCAAGCAGCACAAACAGTGCTGGCACACGCGTAGGCGCCAGTGCAGCCAATACCACCAACCCGTTTCCAGACTATCAAAGTACGCTTTACACCGGCACCAGCAACTGGCTTTGCCACCCCGACTTAATGGGCACCAACAATGTGTGCAACGGTAACTTTGACAGCACTGCGGTGGCCGCCGACGCAACAGCAACCACCCTAAGCTACACACCAGCCACTGCACCGCAAGTGGATTGCTTTTATGTGTACCCAACTACCAGCATTGACCTGGCGGGTAATTCCGATTTGAACGACGACCTGCAAGAGCAACAAACCACCGCCCTTCAGTTTGGTCGATATGGCGAAGTATGCCGCCAGTTTGCACCGGTGTACCGGCAACGCACACTGACCGCGCTGGGTTTGAACACACTCACCGGCGCACTGGGTGGCATTGACGTTGCACCCAATGCTGGCGAAGTGGCCTATGCCGATGTGCTGGACGCTTTCAAGGAATACATTGCCAACCAAAGTGAAGGGCGCGGTTTTATTTTGGTGGGTCATTCACAAGGCTCAGGCATTTTGCGCAGGCTGATTGCCGAGGAAATTGAAACCCGACCCGAGTTGCTCAGCCGCTTTATTTCCGCACACATTCCTGGCACCAATGTGCTGGTTCCAACTGGTCGCGATGTGGGTGCTTCTTTTCAAAAAGTAGCTGCATGCCGCAGTGCCAACCAGCTTGGCTGTGTGGTGGCTTACGTGACCTACCGCGCTGGCGACCCCGAACTGGAAGACCCGCGTTTTGGCTTGAGTTCAGTTGAAGGCACACAAGCCCTGTGCACCAACCCGGCCGCACTGGCGGGTGGGCAGTCTGATTTGTTTCCGATCATTCCGCGCCAGCAACCACCTGTTTTTCGCGTGTTGTTGATTCCACGTGGGCCAGGTGGACCCTATGCCAATCCGGTCAACAATCTGACCATTCCAACGCCCTATTATTCCATGCCCGGGCAAATCAAAGGTGAGTGCAAGGTAGGGCCCAATGGTGTCAGTTATCTGGAGGCCAGCATTGTGGCCGACCCCAACGACCCACGCGCAGACGACTACCCCGGTGAATTCATCGGCGGCATGAACTGGGGCTTTCACCTGATTGATGTATCGATTGCGCAAGGTGACTTGATTCGCCTGGCCCAACGCCAGGCGGGCAGTTACCTCAGGCAGTAAAAAGGCGCACAGTGCATCGATTCACTCCACATTCGTGCTGCATTCCGCAGCACTGGGTGTGTGGTGGCAACGTACCTTTTTCAGCAGGCTCATCATGCGTTTGTCGTACACACCTTCTTGCGTTAACTGCACGCGCGCCTGCTGCATCATGACATTGTATTTTTCCTGATCGGCGGGTGTCACATCCATCCAGAATTTGGCGGGCACCTGCTTTTCAATTGTTTTGACTGCGTCAAGCGCTTGGTCAATAAAGCCCAAACCAAACTTGCGCATTTTCTTCAAACGATCGTCCAGGTCAGGCACTTCTTTTTCCAGCCGGGTACGGTTGATAATCGCTGAACCGGTCACATTCAGCAGCGGCATTTTGTAAACCCCGCCCTTGGTACCCAGGCCGCGATACAGCTCCAACGGCGCAAAGGCCACAGCCGGTGCAGCCACAATATCAACCACACCGTTGTTGAATTTTTGCGCGAAGTTGGTAATGTCGCTGGGCACCGCCTGCGCACCCAATTGCTGAATCATTTTTGACTGGCTTTTGTCCCAGTCCATCACCGCGACTTTCTTGCCAGCGGCCTTCTCGATGGAATCAATGGCGCGGTCATTCACCATCACATACGCGGCGCCCAAGGGGGCCATGCCCACCACCTGGTACTTGCCTTGAATCGACAAGTCGTACAAGGTGTCGCTGCCCATCAACACCTGCAATGCAGTTTTGACATGGTCATAAGTTGGTAAGGCACCCACGGCATCAAAGCTGCCCATGAACTGATTGAACAAACGGGCACGCAACGTGGTAATACCCACCGCTTCACACTGCCCCGTGCGAAAAGATTCGGTGGCAACAGTTTCATTGGTGTGCGGAATCAGCTCGGCAAACACATTCCACTTGCGCGCTTCCAGTGCAATGTCTTGCGCAATGCTGAACACTGGGCCCGCCTTTCCCAAAATATCAAAAATGCAAATCTTGATGTGCAAGGGTTTTTCCAGCGGCTTCATCTCTTTCATAAGTTGGCGCGACACATTGCCAATCAAATTCGGAGGAATCTCCGGGCCTTTGACTTGAGCATAGGCTTGGGTAGCAGCGCACATACTGGCCAAAACCAGCAAAACGGGCAGAAAACGGGTGAGCATTGTGTTGTTCCAGTAAGGCGTACAAAGCGGGCGCAATGGGGTACTGCAACACAGATGTAACTGAGCAGTTACATGTTGATTGAATCGCGGCGCAGGGTCAACCATGCGCCGCAGCATTCAGTTTAGAAATCGAGCGAGGCCGACACTGTCAGGGTGCGCGGGTTGCCAATGGTCAGGTAGCCCGAGCCAGGGAAACCGCCCGCTGACGCCCAATAATCGCGATCAGTTACATTGTCCAATCGGGCACGAAGTGTAAGTGCCTGATCATTGCCCACTGCCATCACATAACGCACACCCAAATCCAGGCGAGTCCATGAAGGCACTTCCTGCGTATTGGCTGCGTCGGCGTACTGGCTGCTGGTGTATATTGCGCGGGTCTCGAACGCCAAACCCTGCACCTGTTCCGGGCTCCATTCAAGGCCCACATTGGCCTGCGCGGAAGGTGCGCCAATTGCATCACGGCCATCGACATCGGTGTTCAGAACGCTCAAGCCGCCCAGCACCTTGACTGTTTTACTGGCTTTGCCAAACGCCATGATTTCCAGACCCTCATTGGTTTGATCACCAATTTGAGAAAAGGTGTTGGTGCTGTCAATGCCGTAACTGGGCTTCTCGCTTTGAAACACCGACACCGAACCGCCGATGTTGCCACCGTCGTATTTCACACCCAACTCAACTTGCTCGGTTTTGAAAGGTTTGAACACGGAGCCTGCGTTGGTCACAGCCTGATTATTTGCAGTCTGCGGTGCCGTTTCACCTTTCACCAAACCCTCAATGTAATTGGCATACACCGAATACTGTGGGTTCAGTTTGAATACAACCCCTGCCACCGGCGTGGTGGCGCTTTCTGAATAAGAGGCTGTTTGAGCGCCTGTGGTGAAATCAAAGCTCTTGGCTTCAATTTCCTGACGACGAACGCCCACAGTCAGCAACAACTGATCATTCAGGAAGGCCATTGAGTCTGCAATTGCAAGACTCGAAGTGTCTGTTTTCTCGGTGACCAAGGGATTGTTAAAGCTACCACCCGGAAAAATCACTACCGTGGGCTCAGCCACCGGTTGAGGATTGTAAATATTCCCTGAAAAACTATTGTAGAAATTGAAGGCATTTTTTGACTCCAACTCATACATCGCAGCCGAGGTGCTCACGGTGTGCTTCACGCCACCTGTGTTGAACTTGAAACGCAAACCGGCTTCAGCGGTTTGAACGGAGTCTTCTCGCACATTCGAAAATCTGTTCGCGTCATAGTCTCCGTTGGAATCATCCACGGTAGGGTTGGCGAAATTGCCAGCCTCAACACCTTCCCGAATACCCCCAGCAATCCAGCCCGTTACTGTGTCATTGAAATCATATTCTGCACGCACGGTACCAAAGGTGTCTTCTGCGTTCGAGAATGTCCAGGGCTGTGCAATGCTGCGGTCCGCGCGCGGTGTTGCTGGAATAGCCAGCCCAGCACCAATTGTTATATTGGGTTGCGAAGCTTGTAACTTGTGCTCCTGGTAGCCCACATCTGCGGAAATTCGCAGTTTGTCACTGCGGAAATCTGCGCCCACCGCAAACAGGGTTAATTCACGCGATTCCCCTTCAACATTCGTGTCGCCATCGCGCTTGGCAATGGTTGCGCGCACACCCGTAGAACCGTCGTTAAAACGGCGTGCAAAGTCACCCGCCAGGTAAGCCTCTCCGCCATCCTGAATGCCCACGGTGGCCTGGTTGATGTCGTAGTTGGGTGCACGTTTGGGCACCACGTTAATGGCACCACCCAAACCGCTTCCACCGGGTGCGGCACCATTCAAAAACGCATTGGCACCGCGCAACACCTCCACACGTTCAACCAACTCAGATGCCAGGTATTGGCGCGGCAACAAACCGTACAAACCGTTGTAGGACATGTCATCTGAAAAAATTGGCAAACCACGGACCAAATACACTTGCTGGAAATTGCCGAAACCCCGTGCCACGCGAACGGCTGGGTCATTCAGCAGCACTTCGCCCACACTGGCCGCTTGCTGGTCTTGAATCAGCTTGGACGTGTAGCTGGTCAAATTAAAGGGGGTGTCCATGTTCGATTGGGTACCCAACAAACCCACGCGCCCGCCTGAAGCGACCTGGCCACCTGCGTATTCAGGTGCCAAGCCCTCGGCGGAAGCATCGGCACTGGCGTTAACCTGCACGGCGGGCAACTCGGTGGTTTGAGCAAATACTGGAGAGGACAAGGCAGTAAACACGGCCAAGGCCAAGACGTTTAATTTCGGATTCTGGGCGTTCATGAGAAGATTGAGGACAATGAATAATCGAACAATTATAATGATAATTATTATCATTTGTATTAACGAGTGTTAATTTTTCACCATGACAACTGACCTGCACAATTGGCTCGACTCGTTTTACCAGCAAGAGTCGCGACGAATACTGGCAACACTGATTCGTTTGCTGGGCGACTTTGATTTGGCCGAAGAAGCCATGCAAGAGGCCTTTTCAATTGCGATTCAGCAATGGGAAATCAATGGCATTCCTGCCAATCCCCGCGCATGGATGGTCTCAACTGCTCGCTTCAAGGCCATTGACCAAATTCGCCGGCGTGCAAAATTTGATACGTCATATGAAGAGGTCGCCGATACACTGGCAGAACAACTGCACCACGAACCCGATTACACAGACGAGGGCATTGAAGACGATCGCCTTCGACTGATTTTCACTTGCTGCCACCCTAGCCTGTCGCCCGAGGCACAACTTGCACTCACCTTGCGAGAGGTCTGTGGTCTGTCTACAGAAGAAGTGGCCAGTGCATTTTTAAGCGCAGTGCCCACGATCGCTCAACGAATTGTTCGTGCCAAAACAAAAATCCGCGATGCCAAAATTCCCTACGAAGTGCCACAAGCAGAGCAACTTCAAGAACGTCTGCATGCGGTTTTACAAGTGATCTACCTGGTCTTCAATGAAGGCTACTCCGCTTCGGCGGGCGACGCCTTGATTCGTCAGGAACTGAGCGGTGAAGCCATTCGACTGGGGCGTTTGCTGGTGGAATTATTGCCCGAACCAGAAGCGATGGGGCTGCTGGCGCTGATGCTGATTAACGACTCGCGCCGCACAGCACGCAGCACGCCCGAAGGCGACTTGATCTTGTTGGCAGACCAGAATCGCAAATTGTGGAATCAGGAACAAATCAACGAAGGTGCCCAGTTGGTTTTGCAAGCGTTGGCATCCCGACGATTTGGTGCCTACACGCTTCAAGCGGCAATCAGTGCAGTGCATGCCGAGGCACCAAGCGCCGAGGAAACAGACTGGATACAAATTGTGGGCCTGTACGATGCCCTGCTGGAGCACACCCACTCACCGGTGGTTGCACTGAACCGCGCTGTAGCAGTGGCCATGCGCGACGGCCCCGAGGCAGGGCTTGCACTGGTGGACGAATTGCTTGCGCAAGGGCAGTTGACCGAGTACCACCTGGCCCACGCAACACGTGCCGACTTGTGCCGACGCCTGGGCAAACTCAACGAGGCCATGGACGCTTACCAGGCAGCACTTCGACTGACTCGGCAAGGACCGGAACAACGTTTTCTGCAGAGCCGCATCAACAATCTGAAAAAGTAATTGAAAAATTTTTGATCGCTTGTCGATTTCCAGATTTGCCGTTCGACTAATTCATGAAGCACCAACCCAAGGAACCACAAAGGAGTGAGCATGAACGCAATCAAAGCTGTACTGGAAAGCTGGCAGCAAGCCGTAGTCGAGGAAGATCTGGACAAGATCATGAGTCATTACAGTGAGGACATCGTGTCTTTTGACGCGGTCAAAGCGCTACACATCGTTGGCAAGGCCAATTACACAGCGCACTGGGAATACTGCATGCAATTGTGTGGCGGCGGAGTCATCATGGAAATTCATCAGCTGGCCATGCATGCTGCAGGCGACCTGGCTTTTTGCCACTACCTGTCACGCTGCGGTTCCGTGCAAGATTTCGGCGAGGAAAACATCGGCTGGATGCGGGCCACGGTTTGCCTGCGCCTACAACACGGCGAGTGGAAAATCGTGCATGAACACTTTTCCTCCCCCTTCGACCCTGAAAGTGGCAAAGCCATTTTTGATGCACAACCTTGAAAGGCGGTGTGAAATGAAATACTTGTGCCTGGCCCACGAGGAAGAGGCCCTTTTCAATGCCATGCCACGCGAGGAGTGGTTGGCCTTGCGACAGGAAACATTGAGTTATGTAGAAGCTTTGAAAGCCAGCGGTCATTTGCTTGCAACACACGCCCTGCAAAGTGCCAGCAATGGCGTGCTGGTTCGTGTACGCAACCAACGGCTTGTGACCACCGATGGTCCTTTTGTTGAAACAAAAGAACAATTGGGTGGGTATTTTCTGATAGAGGCCCACGACTTCAACGAAGCCCTGCGCATTGCATCACAATGGCCTTCTGCAAGACTGGGTACCATAGAAATTCGCCCAATCGAGGAAACACTTCGCGAAGACTCTCGCTACGGAGACCCATCATGAAATATCTGGCATTGGTGTACTACGACGAAAACATCATGAACGGCATGTCCCAGCAAGAATGGGACGCCTTGAACAACGAGTGCAGTGCCTGTGTAGAGAGCCTAAGCCAACGTGGACATTTCATCACTGGGAGCCCATTGTTGCCTGTGAATACCGCCACCACCGTGCGGGTACGCAATGGCAAAACTCACACCACCGACGGCCCTTTTGCAGAAACCAAAGAACAACTCGCTGGTTTCTACATGCTGGAAGCCAAAGACCTGAACGAAGCCATTGCATTGGCCGAAAAAATTCCGCCGGCCCGTTATGGCTCCATTGAAGTACGCCCTGCCCGGGAACTGCTTAGCCATGGCAATGCAGCGGGCGGTGCGCAGGCAGGCTGAATCAAAGACTCATTAATAAATTTACATCGACGTGTTCAAATGCGCTGGCAAGTGGCTTACGCCGTTGAAACTCAGCAAACTGACTTTGCCTTTGGAGTACAGCACTTCGGTGAGTGACGCATTTCGGATCACGCGCAGCAGGCTGTACCAGCTGGCATTGGGCAAACCCATGACTTCACACACCAGCGCTGCAATCGACCCCGCCGAGGTTACCACCCATTCAGTTTGTCCCGGCGCTTGCTGCGCTTGGGAGTGGCTGTTCAGCCACTCGCGCAATTGCGCACGAAAATCCACCAGGCTCAGGCGGCCCGGAATGTCCACTTCACCATTGCCCCAGGCGCGGCAAGTGGCATCGTAATCGCGCAATATCTCGATTCGTTCGCGCCCTGCATTCAGCGCCATGGATCGGCCCAGCAATTGTTCGGCTGTGCTGAAAATTTCCTCGCCCTCGGCAAACTCGTCCAGCAGCGCGTGTTCAACACCTCGCAATTCAAAACCTGCATCCCTCAACAACCACGCAGCCGTGTCAGCCTGCCGTTGACGCGGACCATGCAACACCGCTGTGGGTTGAACACCCTGCGTGCGCAACCACTGCCCGGTGGCGCGTGCCTGTGCCTGCCCCACTTCCGACAAGGCATCGTAGCGCGCTGCACCAAAGGAAGCCTGGCCATGTCGCATCAACACCAGGGTGCTCATGCTGATTGGCCTTTCAATACTTTGGGGTTGCTGGCCAACAAGCGGCTTTTGCCCACGTCGCGCAAATGATTCAACACCGCTGCACACTCGGTGCTTTCAGGGTCAGCGACACCGGCACGAATGCGAGCCGCAAGTTCACGATTGGCCTGCGCCACATCAAACACAGGTTCCCCCAACAACTGGGCCAGCGCTTGCTGTTCGCGCTCATCAGGGGCTGTTCCCTGCTGCAGTTCACGCTGCGCAATGGACATGGCGTTCATCACCATCAACACGTCTCGCTTGGCGTCGCCTTGCAGCATGGGCAGCACATTGTTTTTCAACACATCGCGGGCGCATTGCAACAGCGACTCACCTGTGGGTTGTTCACGCATTGTTGTGCTCCGTCATGTTCAAAATTTCCCATTCCAGTTCAGGCACAATGTGCCCGGTCAAGGCGAGTAGCAATGAGTTTTCCTGACCCGAGCAATAACGCTGTGCCTGCTCAATGGCCACCACAGCCCAGCGCACATGGGCCATCACTTCCCAGTAATGAATTTGTTCTCGTTCAATCGTGCAGCCCGACTCCGCTTCATAGCCTTCGTAGAAATGCGCACGCTCGCCGATGCCGCCAGCCTGCAAATCGTTTTGACCAAAACACCAGCACTTGGCGCAAAACCAGCCAATGTCCTCCAGCGGGTCGCTCCATCCGGCAAATTCCCAGTCCAGAATACCGGTCAGGCCATGTTCGTCCACCATGTAATTGCCAGTGCGAAAATCGCCATGCGCCAAGGCAATCACATTGCGCTGTGGCGCGTGCCGTTCAAGCCAGCGCAAACCCCACTCCAAGGCTGGGTAGGCCGTGTGGTGTTGGTCCAGAAAAGCACGGTGGGTGTTGATTCGGTACTGCGCAGGCGACTCGGTATAAGCATGCAAAAAGCCAAGCGCATTAACAGGTGGCTTTACCGAATGAATGCGTGCCAATTCCCGCCCCAAGCGGCGTGCAAGCTCGGTACGATCCGGTGCATACCCCGTGTTTTTTACAAGCACATGGCCAGCGGCAGTGCCGCCTATTCTGCGCATCACAAAAAACGGGCGGCCAAACACTGCGGTGTCTGTGCACAGGCACAGCGGTTGCGGCACAGCAACCCCGGCATTAAAAACCGTTTGCAACAATGCAAATTCTTGAGCACGACCATGGCTAATGGCCACACCTGCTGTAGGTGAATCACAGCGCAACACGGTATTCAGCAGCCCGGAATATTCACCACCCTTTACTTGCAAATCAAGCGCCCAGTTCTCTTGCACGGCACCGCCTGAAAGCAAGGCAGCCTTCAGGATTTCTACGGTGTCCGCAGCCAGGGCCGTGGTCAAAAATCGTTGCAGTGATTCTTTCTGTGTCTCGTTCATTCCACCGCCCTACAGTGCGCTGACCAAATGGCCACGATCCACTGCAACACAAGCGCCGGTCATGCCTGCACCTGCATTCGAAGCAAGCAGCAACAGTGGCCCAGTCAAATCGCTGAGTTCACAAAACTGCCGGGAGGGAATTCGCTTGCGCAATTTGTCGCCCAGTTCGCTGTGCAAAAAATCGCTGTTCATGTCGGTGGCCACATAGCCAGGCAAAATGGCATTGACCCGAATGTTGTAACGGGCCAGTTCAAGCGCCATGGCTTTGGTGGCCTGCACCAAACCAGCTTTTGAAATGGCATAAGGCCCCACTGAGCCCCCCACCCGCTCGCCCAAAATGGAAGCAATGTTCACAATGGAGCCCGGCTTGCCCGCTGCAGCCAAGGCACGCGCAAGTTCGGTGGCCACAAGCCAGCAACCCTTCAAATTGGTGTCAAGTATTTGGTCCCAATCGTCTTCGGTCTGCTCCAGCATGGGTTTGGCAATGGATTGCCCTGCGTTGTTCACCAGCACATCGGGCACACCATACATTTGGATCAAATGTGCCATTGCGTTGCTCACCGAGGCTGAACTACTTACATCCATGGCCACCGCAAATGCCTTGCCGCCCTCCGACTGAATTTGGGCAAGCACCTGCTGCAATTTGTCCACGCTGCGTGCGCTCAACAACACGGTTGCACCGGCCTGCGCCAATACGTGTGCAAAATGCTTGCCCAGCCCGCTGGAAGCACCTGTGACCAGCACCAACTTGCCCTGCATCGAAAACAATTGATTTGTATTCATCTTAATACCGCCCGGCAATCAGTTTCTTGCCCATGCTGAATCGGTGCACTTCACTGGGGCCGTCGTAAATTCTGAAGGCGCGCATGTCGGTGAAAATTCGGCTCACAATGGTTTCGCCGGTTACGCCCTGCCCACCCAGAATTTGCACACTGCGATCCACCACGCGCCACTCGGCTTCTGAGCACACCACCTTGGCGCGGCTGGATTCAAAATTACAGCGCTCGCCTTGGTCCAGCATCCAGGCGGTGTGCCATATGTGCAAACGTGCCGTGTGCAAATCCATTTCATTGTCGGCCAACATAAAACTGACCCCTTCATGCGCACCCAGTTGCACACCAAAAGCCTGCCGCTTTCGGGCGTAGTCCAGCGCAATGTCGTGCGTGCGGCGGGCTTGCCCCAACCAACGCATGCAATGGGTTAAACGGGCGGGTGCCAGGCGCACTTGCGCATACCGAAAACCTTTGCCAATTTCACCCAATACATCGGTGGCAGGCACACGCAAATTGTTGAACTTCAACACACCGTGCCCGCCTGTAAAGCAGGCATCCATCGCGTCCATGGTGCGCACATACTCAATGCCGGGCGCATTCATGTCACTTAAAAACATGGTGGCGGTGCCGTCTTCCATCTTCGCCATGATGATGGCGAAGCTTGCACCTTCCGCACCGGTGATAAACCATTTGTCGCCATTAATCACATAATGGTCGCCGTCTTTCACCGCGGTGGTTTGCATCATGGAAGGGTCGGCGCCTGCGCCAGGTGCAGGCTCGGTCATGGCAAAGCACGAGCGAATTTTTCCCTGCACCATGGGCTTTAACCAGCGCTCTTTTTGCGAATCCGTGGCCACCACCTCCAGCAAATGAATATTGCCTTCATCGGGCGCATGGATGTTCATGGCCGTTGGACCCAGTGTGGAATAGCCCGCCTCTTCGAACGCGATTGCTTTTTCAATGTGGCTCCAGCCCCGACCACCCAATTCCACTGAAGCATGGGGTGTTAACAAACCGGCACTGCGGGCCAGGCTGACCAATTCCTCGCGCAAAGTCTCCGTAGGACCATGCGCTGTTTGGCGCGCGTCTTTTTCCAGCGGAATGATTTTTTCGGCGATGAAATTTCTCACTTCGTCTTGAAGTGACTTCAGCGCAGGGGTCAGGGAAAAATCCATGGAGTACTCCGTGTCAGTCGATACATCTACTGTAATCGACTTCAACGCGGCCACCCAAATGCAGACAACCAGCCCGGCTCATGGATAACCCTGAAAACCCGCTTATGACCAGGGCAGAATGGGGGCTTGTAAACGCGCCGCAGAACCCACATCACCAAAACGCGCATCGCCCTGCTCCCAAGCCTGCTGGGCCTGGGCAATGGCTTCTTTGCTGTGGCCCACAAAATTCCACCACATTTGCACGGGCTGCTTGAATGGTTCGCCGCCCAGCAACAACACGCGCGTATTCGCGCCAAGCGTCATATCCAGGCCTTCTGAACCCTTCTCCAAATAAGCGAATTCTTCAGGCGTGTAAATCTCGCCCTGCACATTCACTTGTCCGGTCAATGGCAAAAATCCGTACTCAAAATCGGGGTTCAAATTCAGCGCAACCGTGCCGCCTTGTGGGCTGAACAAATCCATGCCCAGCATGGGCGAATGCACCGCAGTGGGTGCCTTCATATCGCCATGGCTGCCCGCCAACAGTGTGAACTGAACACCGTCGGAATGCCAAACTGGCAACTCGGGATAATGCGCAAAATCAGGATCGCAATTGGCCAACGCTTCAGGCAACGCGATCCACAATTGCGCAGCATGCAGGCGGCCACCGTTCACCACCGAGTCTTCGGTGTGCACAATGCCACGGCCTGCCGTCATCAAATTCACCTGGCCTGGGCGAATAATCAGCTCATTGCCCAGGCTGTCTTTGTGCAACACTTCGCCATCGATCAGCCAGGTGAAAGTTTGCAAGGCAGTGTGCGGGTGCGCCCCCACATGCATGCCTTTGCCGGGCGCAAAGTTCACCGGGCCAGCATGGTCCAGAAAACACCATGCCCCCACCATGCGCTGGTGGCGACTGGGCAAGGCACGTTTCACCAACATGCCTTCGCCCAAGTCTGCGCTTCGAAGTTCAACTCGCTTGATTTTATTCATAACAAAATCATAACGCCTTGCGCTTACTTCGTCAGTGCGGTGTAGCTGGTAATCAGGTTGCGGTAGTCAGGAATGTGGTTGGAGAACAAAGCACCCAAACCTTCAATGTCGTTGCGCCAGTCGCGGTGCAATTCACAGGCCACGCCAAACCAGGTCATCAGTTGCGCACCCGCTGCCGTCATGCGTTCCCAGGCGGAATCGCGGGTCAGCTCATTGAATGTGCCCGATGCGTCGGTGACCACAAACACCTCATAGCCCTCGGCCAAGGCGGACAAGGCTGGAAATGCCACACACACCTCAGTCACCACACCGGCAATAATCAACTGCTTTTTACCGGTGGCTTTGACGGCCGCCAAAAATTCTTCGTTGTCCCATGCATTGATTTGTCCGGGGCGTGCAATGTAAGGCGCATCGGGAAAAATTTCCTTCAACTCGGGCACCAGCGGGCCGTTCGGGCCAGTCTCGAAACTGGTCGTCAAAATGGTGGGCAAATTGAAATATTTTGAAAGGTCGGCCAGGGCCAATACATTGTTTTTGAAACGATCGGGGTCGATATCGCGCACCAGCGAAAGTAAACCCGCCTGGTGATCCACCAACAGAACTGCAGCATTGTTTTTATCAAGGCGAACGTAGGGCTTGCTCATGATTATTTCCTTTACATATTGACAGTGAATAATGGCAATATGCTATTGGAATAAACAATCATCGATAAGTAGTCCAATTTTCAACAAATCGTTCCACCAACAGAACGGTTAAGGGGAGCCCAGTGGACTTAAATGACCTGTATTACTTCGCCAAAGTGGTTGAGCATCAAGGTTTTTCAGCTGCTGCGCGTGCATTGGGCGTGCCCAAATCCAAAATAAGTCGCCGAATTGCCGAACTCGAAAAGCGCCTGAACACTCAGTTGCTTTATCGCTCCACACGCAAACTGCACATCACCGAAATTGGCAAAACTTACTACCAACACTGCAAAGCCATGTTGATCGAGGCAGAAAGCGCCCAAGAATTGATTGAGCACAGCCACGCCGAACCCAGGGGCCTGATTCGCATGACCTGCCCCATTGCCTTATTGCATGCTCACATTGGCGACATGCTGGCCGAGTTTCTGGTGAAACACCCACAGGTAACCCTGCACATGGAAGCCAGCAACAGGCGGGTGGATGTGGTGGCCGAGGGCATTGACCTTGCCATTCGTGTTCGCCCCTTGCCCCTGGACAGCAGCGACTTGGTACTCAAGGTGTTGTCAGACCGTGGATTGTGTTTGGTGGCCTCGCCTTGCCTGATCAGCAAAATGGGCATACCCAAACACCCCAACGACTTGAATACGTGGCCAAGCCTTGGCCTGGGTCAAACCCAAGGTCAGGTGCAGGCCAGTTTTGAATGGTGCTTGACTCACGACAGTGGCGAACGCGTGGTGGTGCCCCACTCACCCCGGCTTGTGACCACCGACATGGTTGCTTTGCGCGCCAGTGCCATGGCCGGCGTGGGCGTAGTTCAACTGCCCAACCTGATGGTGCCCAAGCAAGTGACCACGGGCGAGTTGGTGAAGTTGCTGCCCGGTTGGTCACCCCGGCGGGAGGTTATTCATGTGGTGTTTCCATCGCGGCGCGGAATGCTGCCTGCGGTGCGGGCATTGATCGACTTTCTTTCTGAAAAATATGACTCTTTTGACGAGGAGTGACCGACGTTTTTTTCAGGATTAATATGGAAGACATGCAGGCGGTCAACAATATCCATTGTCACTGCCTATAGAGCAAATTTATAAAAACAACTTGATTGATAGGATTTAGCCACCTACACTCAATTGAGCAGTTAATAATTAACGGCAACACAAGGAGAGATGTATGTCAAACGATGCAAAATGCCCTTTCACGGGCGACGGTCCTAAAACAGCGATTGCCGGCACACCCACTAACGCAAGCTGGTGGCCCAACGCACTGAACATCAAATTGTTGAATCAAAACTCCCCATTGACCAACCCGATGGGTGAAGATTTTGACTATGTTGAAGAAGTCAAAAAACTCGACGTACCTGCCCTTCTGAAAGACCTTGAAGCGCTGTACACCAATTCCCAAGACTGGTGGCCCGCCGACTACGGCCACTATGGTCCATTTTTCGTTCGCATGACATGGCATGCCGCAGGTACATACCGTATCGCCGATGGCCGTGGCGGTGCTGGCACCGGCATGCAGCGTTTTGCACCCCTGAATAGCTGGCCCGACAACGGTAACCTGGACAAGGCCCGACGCCTGCTGTGGCCCATTAAGCAAAAGTACGGCAAGCAATTGTCATGGGCTGACCTGATCACCCTGGCAGGTACTTACTGTATGGACACCATGGGTTTCAAAACCTTTGGTTTTGCATTCGGCCGCAAAGACGTTTACGAGCCAGAGGAAGTGTACTGGGGCCCTGAAGCGGAATGGCTTGCCACAAGCGACAAAGCCAACAGCCGTTACAGCGGCAAGCGCGACCTGGAAAACCCATTGGCTGCCGTACAGATGGGCTTGATCTACGTGAACCCGGAAGGTCCGGACGGTAACCCCGATCCCAAACTTTCTGCACACGACATTCGCACCACATTTGCCCGCATGGCGATGAACGACTATGAAACCGTTGCACTGGTAGCCGGTGGCCACACCTTCGGCAAGGCGCACGGCGCGGGCGATCCATCACTGGTTGGCCCTGCCCCCGAGGGCGCACCAATTGAAGAGCAAGGTTTGGGCTGGATCAACAAGCACGGCACAGGCAAAGCCGGTGACGCTACCACCAGCGGCATTGAAGGCGCCTGGAAACCCAACCCCACCAAGTGGGACATGGGCTACCTGGAAACCCTGTTCAACTACGACTGGGAGCTGACCAAGAGCCCAGCCGGCGCACACCAGTGGAAGCCCAAGGGTGGCGCAGGTGCAGGCACAGTGGTCGACGCACACGACCCCAACAAGAGCCATGCACCCATGATGACCACCGCCGACCTGGCGCTGCGCATGGATCCTGATTACGAGAAAGTGTCTCGCCACTTCCTGAACAACCCGGACGAGTTTGCTGATGCCTATGCACGCGCATGGTTCAAACTGACACACCGCGACATGGGTCCAAAGAGCCGTTACATCGGCCCATTGGTACCGAAAGAAGATTTGATCTGGCAAGATCCAGTGCCAGCAGTGGACCACAAACTGGCCGATGATGCGGATGTTGCCGCACTGAAAGCCAAGGTGTTGGGCCGTGGCTTGAGCATTGCAGAATTGGTGCGCACGGCTTGGGCTTCTGCATCGACTTACCGCAACAGCGACAAGCGTGGCGGCGCCAACGGTGCACGTATTCGCTTGGCTCCTCACAAAAACTGGGAAGCCAACAACCCTGCTGAATTGGGCAAGGTGTTGGAGCAGCTTGAAGCAGTGAAAGCCGAATTCAACGATTCTGCGAAAGACGGCAAGAAAGTTTCACTTGCTGATCTGATCGT
Source organism: Limnobacter sp. 130 (assembly GCF_902506325.1). Taxonomy (GTDB): domain Bacteria; phylum Pseudomonadota; class Gammaproteobacteria; order Burkholderiales; family Burkholderiaceae_B; genus Limnobacter. Next base: position 113,003 of record NZ_LR732331.1, on the reverse strand, counting down.
CATTGCTGGTGCTGCTGGTGTTGAAGCCGCAGCCAAGAAAGCTGGTCATGACATCAAAGTGCCTGTTGCCTTGGGTCGCACCGATGCAACGCAAGACCAAACCGATGTGGATTCGTTTGAAGTACTTGAACCCACAGCAGACGGCTTCCGCAACTATGCCCGCAAGGGTCTGGAAGGAACCGCAGCAGAGCGTTTGATCGACAAGGCCAACCTGTTGGGCCTGACTGCACCTGAAATGACTGTGTTGGTAGGTGGCCTGCGTGCCTTGAATGCCAACGTGGGTGGCATCAAGCATGGTGTATTCACCAAGCGCCCAGAAACACTGACCACCGACTTCTTCACCAACCTGCTCGACATGAGCACCAAGTGGAGCAAGTCAACCAGCGCCGATGGCGTACTGGAAGGCCGTGATCGCAAAACTGGTGAAGTAAAGTGGACAGGTACACTGGCCGACATGTGCTTCGGTTCCAACTCGCAACTGCGTGCCCTGTGTGAAGTGTATGCAGGTGCCGACGCCGAGAAGAAGTTCGTGAGCGACTTTGTGGCCGCATGGAACAAGGTGATGAATGCCGATCGTTTTGATTTGCACCATTAATTTGTTTTAAAACTTGCTTTGCAAGCGAGAAAGCCCGGTGTGAAAGCACCGGGCTTTTTTGATTGGTGTATCTTTTGCAGTCCGGTTAAATTCTAAAAGCACATTCACAGCATGTCAGCACCCGTTATTTTCAGCACCATCACAACTGCCAGCGGTCACCTATTCGGGCATGCCGTATTGAACAACCCTTCCGCCTTGAATGCGCTGACACTGCCCATGATCGATCTGCTCGATCCGCAGCTGAAAGCCTGGGCTGAAGATGATTCCATTGCAGGCGTGGTGTTGAGCGCAGCGGGCGACAAGGCATTTTGTGCAGGCGGCGATGTGGTCAGTTTGCACCATGCCAGCAAACGTGTAGGCGCCGGGCAAGTACCCCCCGAGGCCGAGGCGTTTTTCGAGCGTGAATACCGTTTGGATTACCGCATTCATACCTACCCGAAACCGATTCTGTGCTGGGCGCATGGCATTGTAATGGGTGGCGGTGTGGGCTTGATGGTGGGTGCTTCACACCGCGTGGTCAGCCCCAATGCGCGAATCGCCATGCCGGAAATTCACATTGGTTTGTACCCGGATGTCGCGGGCACCTGGTTTTTGCACCGCATGCCAAAACACACCGGTTTGTTTCTAGCATTGACTGGCGCCATGATCAACGCCGGCGACGCCATGCTGGGCAACTGGGCTGACGCGGTTGTTGAACATGCGCAGTTTTCAGAAGTGTTGCAGGTCATTGAAAACACGAACTGGTTCGGTGAATTGAAAGCAGACCGCGAGCGCTTGTCCACATTGCTCAAAGGGTTCGAGACCGAGGCACCCAAACCCTTGTTACACACGCATGCGAAAGCAATTGATGAAGTAATGAATCGCGATGCACTGATCGACATCGATCTGGCGCTACGTGAACTTTTGCAACACAGCGAGCCCTGGCTGGCCAAGGCCGCACAGGCCTATGCACACGGCTCACCCACCTCGGCGGCCTTGTCGTATGAACTGATGAAACGGCATGCCAATGCCGACTTGGCTGATGTGCTCAGGCTGGAATATCAAGCTTCAGTGGGTTGCTGCGCACACCCGGATTTCCCGGAGGGTGTGCGTGCGCTGTTGGTCGACAAAGACAAGTTACCGAGATGGACACCAGGTCACCTACGCGAAGTTGAAGCTGAACTGATCGCCGATATTCTTACACCCCGGTTTAAAGATTCACATCCGTTGGCTGATCTAGGCAAGGCTTAACCCGCGCCTGCCCTACAAATTAGCACCCACCACAAGCGACAGGAAATCCCGATCTTTAAACGGATCAAAATAGGCTTGATCGTTGAACATGCTGTAATTCATTTCCGCAAAATATTTGGCAGATTGTATTTCAGCGCGAAGGCCCAGACCCAAATTCATGCGGTCTTCAAGAAATACGCCATCGGCCGAATAACCTTTGAAATCATGCGAGAAAAATACACGCGGGGCCAGATTAATCCCGAATAAAGCATCCGGATAGGTCAGCGCTGCCAAAATGCGGTAACCGAACGCGGTCTCGGTGGCGTAACCGTCCACCACGCAGTTGCGCGCATTGGGATTGACGCCTGCATCGCAATTGCCACCGTTGTAACTGATATGCGAACCCGCTCCAAATGCGGGTGAGCGCCCGAAGCGATCCCCAGTGAAGGGGTCGCCGATTCCGCGCCACATTTGAGCACCAAGCTCGCCAACCACAGCCAGTTGGCTTGCACCCAAACGACGCGGAAACAATGCAATTGTGGACACCTGGGCTTGAATTTTATCCAACGGTTTGTAACCCTGCAGCACGGAGCCCATTGGAAACTGGGAAGCGTCGCCGTATCGAGCCAGTGGACCATCCCCAGTGGCAGAACCCTTGATCAAATCAACCGTGTTGTAACTGACCGGATAATCTTTGGTGTAACTAAGCTCGCCAAAAACCGAGTATCCGAACAGTTCTGTTGCTGCGGAAAAACCGGCAACCTGAATATTTTCCTGACTGTAATCAAAAAAGTACGACAGCGGATTCACGACATTTTGCCCGGCCACAGCCAAACCATTGAATATTGAATTGTCAAACCCGGACGGGGTTTTCACCAGGCTCAACGAAGGAATTCGTTGGTGATAATTCACCAGATAAGCGCCAAACTCGGTGCCGATTTCCCCGGCGTAGTACCGCGCCGCCAAACCCATTTGCCCAGAATCTTTGGGTCGACCGTCCGCCAGTTGCGCCATTCGAAAATTCAAACGTGCAAGATCCAAGGGCAATCCGGTCAAATTGGCCAGCGTACCCAAGCCGGGCAAGGAAGACAGGCCGCTTAGCAAAGCGGTGTTCACTGGCACGCCAGACACGTTCACAACACCACCGCCCGAAAACGTTTGTTGATCGTTGTAACCCGTGAAATCAACCGTGGCAGGTCCTAGACTCAAGACCCCCGGATTAACGGGTGCGCCCTGAAAATTACAATTCAAAAGGTCTGCTTGTGAAAAGAATGTGCCACAACCATCCACGACCACTTTTTCATGATTCAGCTGAACAAAACCCTCCAGCGACAAATCGGGAGTCGCCTGAAGGTTTCCATAAATTTGAGGGATAGGCAGAAATACTTCCTTCAATTGCGCCCCTGGCCGGCGCAGCGCAGCAGAATCGAAATTTGAATACTGATTCACGCCACCCAACACGAACAAGGCCTCGCCCCAAGTCACGACCTGATTGCCCACTTTCATGGTCAATGGCTTGCCCAAGGGTTCAAAGTCTGCAAACACATAGCTGTCAAGAAATTGGGCATCCTCGAACTTGGTGCCCTTCTCGAAGCCATTGTCATTGAGCGGTTCGTTGGAGCGAAAACCATTGTTTGAAGAGCCGTGAGGCACTCGATTGCTGCGGTTGTGGAAGTCTGAAAACGCTTTGGCGCGAACAAAAACACCATAGTTGTCTTTCTTCAATTCGAGTTCGCCCACTGCTTTGGCAACCGAATTGAACACATCGCCCTTGGCATAATTCAAATTGCCGTCATCCACAGTGCCGCTGGAAGCCTCGCCCCCATTGCCAATGAACACCAGGGATTTGTCGGCATCCTTGGTACGCATGGAGGCCCCCACGCTGACCTCCATGGCCCATCGCCCTTCAATACCGACAGGCCCATTAAAAGTTCCTGCACCGAATCCGCTTGCGCTGTAAAATGTCAACGCCAAAGGCAGCAGGCCTTGCGCAGACACGCCTTGCCCGAGTTTGAGCCACGATGGTTTCATTGGAATTTGTCTCCCACAATTTTAGGTATGTTCGTAATCAATCTTGGTACGTGCCTTGATTTTTTACTTACGACATATTTGCCCAGTATATTACTAAGCAATTTGTGAGATGTTACCGGCGCAACACATTAATCCAACACTTTGTATGAATTGACTTCAGGAATTTTTAAATGTCATCGGCACTTCTCGTTTCAACCGGTGTGATTGCACTTGCTGAAATTGGGGACAAAACCCAACTTCTCGCATTCTTGCTAGCTACCCGCTTTAAAAAACCCATTCCCATCATTGTGGGTATTACTTTGGCCACACTCATTAACCATGGCCTGGCAGGTGCTGTTGGCAGCTGGATCACAGCCAATGTGGATCAATCGGTTCTACGTTGGGTACTGGGTGCGTCCTTTATCGCCATGGCGGCGTGGACTCTGATCCCTGACAAAATTGAAGATGAAGAAACCCAGCTTGCAAGCAAGCTGGGCGTGTTCGGAGCCACTTTCATCACCTTTTTCCTCGCCGAGATGGGCGATAAAACGCAAATTGCCACGGTGGCCATGTCGGCTCACTACGCCGATGTGCTCATGGTGGTGGCTGGCACCACCTTGGGCATGTTGATTGCCGACGTACCCGCGGTTTTTGCAGGCGACAAGCTCGCCGAGAAAATCCCGATGAAGCTTGTCCACCGAATCGCTGCGGCCATGTTTGCTGCACTGGGTGTGGCAACGCTGCTGGGTGTTGGAGCAAACCTTGGCCTGTAGCGATTAAAAGTAATATCCAAAATTGATGTTGAACCGGTGGTTTCGTTTCTGGTCTGGGTTGGCACCAAACCGGCTGTTGAAACCGCCGTCACCACCAATGAAATCGTTGCCATTGCTGGTGGCGTATTCTGCATAGGTGTACCACCCCCCGGCAGTGCCAAAAGCCGCACCAATGGTGTAGAGCTCGCTGTCATTGAATCCGTTTTCGTCTTTCATGATCGAGCTGTATTCCGCAAACGGAATCACATAGTTCAACCAGCCAATCGAGGGAGTTTCCAGGTAGTAACTTAGCGACACTGCAGGAATAAAGGCCTTCTGGGCCACAGCAGTCGGGAACGCAAATGCGCCCATTAAAATTTCGCCCTGATTGGGCACACCGGCCTGCTGCACATCGTAGTCGTAATAAGTACCCTGTGTGGCCAGCGTGAAGTTGTTCCACTTGTTCACCATGTGCAGTGAATAGGCCGACATGTCGCCGTCTTGCGTTGGATTGCCCAAAGCGTTGACACCCTCGCCGCGAAGCTGACCGTACTGGGTCGAGAAACCCAAATCGGAATCAATACCGGCCAGCTTGGTGGAGTAGATCCCCCTCAAGTTCAACTGGTTTTCTTCGGCGTAACCATTGCCTGCGCCATCGGTAATGACATCGTAGGAATAGCGGTCTGCTTTTTTGGATCCACCTTTGTAAGAACCTTCATCCTGCAGGTAATACCCTGCATCCCATTTCCAGTCACCTGTGGTCCATGAATATTTCACGCCCAAATCCATGTCATCGGACAAGCCCACGTAGTAGTGCTGGTCAAAGAAAAAACTTTGCGAAACACCGTAGGGGCCAGGGCCAAACGGTACCCTGTTCACACCCACTTGCACCTGGCTGCCATTGGCGTAGTTGTAGCCCAACCAGGCGGTGTGCAACATGTGGTAGCCCGTTCCAAATCCACCATATCCGTCGTAAAACCGGTATTCAAACTTGCCCAGCACGTTGCCGTTCTCGTAATCCAGATTAATACGTGCGGTGTCCAATCCGACATTGCCCCCATCGGGGAAGGCACGGCTGCTTTCCCCGCCTCCGGTGTCTTTCGGGTAGGTGCCTGCGGTGTAGTTCACACGCACCGCACCGCCCACTTTCAGTCGGCCACCTGCAAGGTCAAAAGCCATGTCGGTGTCGGGCTCAGTCGAGGCCGTTTCTGTCACCTTGCTTTGTTGCTCAGCCTTGGCCAAGGCACGTTTGCTTTCTTCAAGCTGTGCCTCAAGCACTCGGATCCGCTCTTTCAACTCGGCGGCACTTTCCTGGGCCATCACAGGCAAACTCAGGGACAAACACATCAGTGCAGCTGCACAGCGTATGGGCTTTAAACGGGTGGTCATTGGTGTTGTTCTCCTTATCTCAATGGCAAAATCTGGCTGACCGGGCGTGCGTCAAGGCCATGGTATTGAATCTGTGCCTGTAGCAATTCTGCGCAGGCCAACGCATCCAGCAAGGCGTTGTGTGGTCTGTAAAAAGGCAGTTTGTATTGGCTGCGCACATCGGCAAGGCGTAAGGAACCCGCCTGGTTTTTTCTGAACATGCGAGCAAAAAGGCCCAAGTGCTGATTGTTTGAAAAATGCCGTTCAATGCCCATGGTGTCGAACGCCGGAAACGAAATTCCTTCCCCAATTCGGTACTGCAAGGCAGTCGACAAAAACTGCGATTCAATGCCCGCACAGTGCGCAACCACCACGCGATTCGTCATCATTTCCAGCAGGTCTGGAAATACATCGATCAAATCGGGGGCCTGCTCAATATCCGAGTGCGTGATCCCGTGAATCGGTATGGTGTCTGCACGCAACTTTGCGGCGGGTTTTAACACCCAATAGCGGCTTTGCCCCAACAGAATTCGTTTTGAATCCATGGGTATTGCACCAATGCTGATGATGTCGTCGTACTCAGGATTCAGGCCTGTTGTTTCAAAGTCGAGTGCCAACATGGGGGTGCCGTTCAAAGGCAAATCTTCATCCAGTTTCAAGCCTGAGTAAAACGCTTTCAAGGCGGGGTGCTGGGCCAGACTCGCAGCCTTTTCAAATGGCATGCGCCAAGACTGCTGCGCGCCAGGTTTGAGATAGGTGGTCAACTTGGGCAAGGGCATCATGGTTGCTATTGACCACGGCTGGATTGATAACGAAACTTCAGGAAATTTTGGGCATCACTGAGAATCTGGAATGCGTCTTTCAAATTCTTGCGCTCAAAATCAGACAATTGCCGGGGATCAACATTGTTGTCAGGCTGCTTGCCCGCTTCCACGCTAAGTGCCTGGTGGCGAATTCGAACCATGGCAATCAACTCCATGGAATCCCGAATATTTGCCACCTGACCTTTGACCAAAATACCTGCCTTTTCAATGTCTGTGAGCCGGGAGAAAGAATTGCGCGAAGTACTGCCCACAGACAATGCATGCACCCGGATCAAATCGGCCAAGGGCGCTGTACCGCGGCGCTTCATGTTGATGGTTTTTGTTTGACTGCCATCGGTTTCCATGACGAAGTCTTTGAAAAATCCAAGTGGTGGAGTGCGCAGCAAGGCGTTGCGAACCATTGACGATAAAAAACGATACGATGAACTGCCTTTGCTGCGAATCAGTTGATTCAGTTGATTCGCAAATGCGGTTTCGCCCCACACGCCATCCAGATCAAAAAACACATTGCTGTTGAGCAAGCCCTCCGGGCTGGGGTTTTCTATCCACTCGGTGAAAGTCTGCTTCCATGCAGCCAAAGGCATTCGCCATTGTGGATTGCTCGCCATGATTTTCCCGGTGCAATAGTCGTAGCCACAGGCATCCAAACCATCGCATACAAAATTTGCGAGCTTCTCAAAGTACTCACCATGTAAATCCGGGCTATAGGTATCGGCCAGCACCAGTGCATTGTCCTGATCAGTCACAATCAACTGTTCTTCACGGGCCATTGAACCCAAGGCCAGAAAACAGCAAGGTACTGGGGGTTGCCCGAATTGCTGAACAGCCAACTCGAGCAGTTTTTGTTTGAAGCTTCGGCCGATTGCCGCCATCGCGCTACCCACCATGCGCGAATTGGCATCCTCTTGCACCATGCGAACAAAAGCGTCTTGAACATCTTTCTTCAGGGCCGCCAACTCTTCCACTGACCCTGCATTGAAAATACTGTTCACCAAAAACAAACTGTTTCGCGACTGGTACTTCACCAAATCAGATTGCGACACAACGCCAATTACTTCGCCATTTTTCATCACCGGCAAATGCTGCGTATTGTGGCGCAGCATCAGCATCATCGCCTCGAACACCAATTGATTGTGTTTCACCGTTTTGGGGGTTTCGGTCATGATGTCCCGCAGTGGCGTGCTGTAGGGCAGACCTTTGGCAACCACGCGATCCCGGAAATCCTGATCACTCACAATGCCGATCAATGCCCTGGCTTCATCCTGCACAATCAGGGCAGTCTGGTTCGTTTGCACCATGTGGCGTGCCGCCTCTTGCAAGGGCGTATGACCCGGCAAACACAGGGGTACTGAGCTGATCAATTGATCAATATTCGAGGTGAACAACACATTGTTTTGATGACTGCGCGATACGGCTTGCCGCAAGCGGGTGTGGTCTTCGATCTCAACGTAATCGGCGAACGCCTCACATTGCTCAAACAGGCTCGTGAACACCGGCGCAGGAATCATGTAGCACAGGGTATCCTCCAGGGCTTTGGCCGGGAAACGTACTTTTTTTCCGCGCAACAAACCGAACTCGCCAAAGTACCCCCCTTCGCAAAGTCTGTTGTACAGCTGACCGTTCCGCCTGAATACCTCCACTGCACCACTGCGAATCACAAACCAGTAATTCGAGGGTTCATCAAAATTCAGGATTGGAGAACCGGCCTTGAAATAACTGATTTCGAGGTTGGAAAGCACAAGTTGAAGCTGCGCCTCGCTCAATGTGTTCAAGGGCGCATGCTTCTGAAAAAATTCTGTGATTTCCTGTTGCTCAACGTTCATGGACAATCCATTAGGCGCGCGGCTCGCTGGCCAAGCCTTTGATCACCGCCACAGTGGCAACCAGCAACACAATGGTGAACGGGAACCCGGTGGACACCGACATGGCTTGCAATGCGGCCAAGCCACCCCCGAGAATCAGCGCGATGGCCACCAAGCCTTCGAATACACACCAGAATACGCGCTGAGGGGTCGGCGCATCAACCTTGCCGCCTGCTGAAATTACGTCAATCACCAACGAACCCGAATCAGACGAGGTCACAAAAAACACAATCACCAACACAATGGCCACGAATGAGGTAATTTGCGCCAAGGGCAAGGCTTCAAGCATCATGAACAACTGCAAAGGCAATTCCGCTTCGGCGGCCGCCTGGTAACCCTGATTGACCACTTGCTCAATGGCCACGCCACCAAACACCGACATCCAGAGCACACAGGCCAGCGATGGAACCAGCAACACTGACACGATGAATTCACGCACTGAGCGGCCCCGGGAAACCCGCGCAATGAACATGCCCACAAAAGGTGACCAGGAGATCCACCAGGCCCAGTAAAAGGCGGTCCAGCCCTGCGTGAAATTGGCATCTTCCCGGCCCACCGGATTAGATAGCGCGGGCAGGTATTGAATGTAGGCAAGCAGGTTGTCCAACACACCTGTCAAGATCAGCACCGTTGGGCCCACTATGATGACGAACAACAGCAGCGTGACGGCCAGCACCATGTTGATCTCGGACAAACGCTTGACCCCCGCGTCCAGCCCAGCCACCACGGAAAGCAATGCGATCGCGGTGATACCGATGATCAGTAAAACCTTGCTGGTGTCATTGGCGGGAAAGTCGAACAGGAAGTTAAGGCCGGCTGCAGCTTGCGACGCCCCGAACCCGAGCGATGTGGCCAAACCGAACAAAGTGGCAAGAATTGCCAGAATGTCGATGATGTGGCCGGGCCAACCCCACACACGCTCGCCCAGCAAAGGGTAAAAAATTGAGCGAATGGTGAGCGGCAATCCTTTATTAAATGAAAAGACTGCCAGACCCAAAGCAATGATTGCGTAGATGCCCCAGGGGTGCAAACCCCAATGAAAAATGGTGGCCGCCATGCCCAAGCGAGTGGCCGCAGCAGGGTCACCTTCCGCGCCACCCAAAGGTGCCCAGTCGGTGCCGCCCACGGAACTTGTGTAATGCGACAAGGGCTCGGACACGCCATAAAACATCAAGCCAATGCCCATGCCTGCGGCAAACAGCATGGAAAACCAGCCTAGATAAGTGTAGTCGGGCTTGGCCTCGGTGCCGCCCAACCTGACTTTTCCCAGGGGGGAAACCGCAATTGCAAGGCAAACAATAATGAATACATTTGCCGCGCTCAAGAAGAACCAGTCGAGATTTGAAGTGAGCCAATCGCGCATTGAAGTAAACAACGGCGCCACATCATTTTGAAATGCCAGGGTCAGGATAACAAAGGCCACCACGGCAAGGCCGGAGATTGCAAAAACACGGTTGTGAATGTCCAGGCCGAATGGCCCTACTTTCATGACGATGTTGTCTTGGCCTACTTTGTAATCCGTATCAATCGGATTAACAGCACCATCCGGCACCATCAGATCTTTGCTGTCGCTCATCAAACTTCCTCTGTGATTCTTGGATTTGGTTTTTACCTTAACAGAGATTGATGGTTTAACAACACCACATTTACTTCATAAAGCGAATGATTTTAATAAAACGCACAAAGCTGACTATTGGTTGCTGCACCGCGTACAAATGGAATAAAAAAAAACCCGCATCGGTGATGCGGGTTTTTTCGATTGAACAGCCAACAATCACACGGCCAGTGAATACCTGTTGGCGCGGCGAAAGGTGCCGATGTCATTGAAACGCACACCCATTTCACGCATCACTTCATGGGCCCGCTTTGCAGTCAGTTGGCGGATGTAGAAGGTTTCCTTGACAACAAAGTGGTGAATGGCGTGTGTGCTACCAAAGTTGAAGCAGAACAACTGGAAGGGCAGCAGCCACCACACATTCAACACCTGGGTTTGTTGCAAGGGGTTTCTGGATTCCACGTCGCCGTAGTAGTGCATGTTCGAGCTGATGAAGTGCAGGCAGAAGGTGCGTAAAAACGAGGGCAACATGTACACCACCGCAAACACATTCAGGCCATCCAGCACGGGTTGATACTCAACGGGCAGGGCAACAGGCATGCCAATGGCGGCTGAACCCAGCAACACCGCATGTGTAACCACCCAAGCGTGGAACAGCGTGTAGTAAATAAGGCCAAGCGGGGAATAGCCAAACATCTGCTCACGGGCCATGGCTTTTTGTGCGGCGGGTGTTTCTGGTTTTTGGGCATGAATGTAGGCACGCACCGCCTTGATCATGGTGAATGGGCGCAAGTACACGGCCAGCAGGTTGTCGCCTGTCATGAAGAAGCGGCGAATGCCCCACTTCTCGCCGTTGGTGATGCCACGCTCTTCAAGATCCGATTCTGTGCCGGAAAACTTGTGGTGGTGCATGTGCAGCTTGCGGCGAACAAAAGGGCTGATCGTGCTCGCACGGGCCAGCCAGCCCACGGCCAACATCAGGTTATTGACCCAAGGCTTTTGGCGAAAGTACATGGAGTGGATCAGATCGTGTTCCAGCTCGTGAATAAACGATGCAAAAATTGCAGTCACGGGCACACACAGCCACCAAGGGATGATGCCTTCTACATACAGCAGGCCAGAACCGATCATGCCCAGCAGGGACACAACCATGATGGTTGCGCCAATGGCATCCTGGTGTTTCAAAATTGGGTACTTGCGGCGGACGTCGTCACTGGCCTGAAGTACAACTTCTTTGACGCGCGCAATGCGCTGGGCGTCGGTCATTTGTGTTGGGTTCATAAGAGCCTCCTAAGGTGAGCGCAACATGCGCTTCTTGATGGATGCCATCTTAGGTCGCATCACGCCATCTACGTGATAGCCGTTGGGGACGTTGTACCGGTCATTTCGGGCCAAGTTGCTGAGCGCGGTATTCGCTGGGCGAGAATCCTGTCCAACGTTTGAAGGCGCGACGAAAGTTGGCGGGGTCGGCATAACCCACACGCGTCGCAATGTCGTCGATGGCCCGGTCGGCATTGAGCAACAACTGCACACTGTCGCGCTTGCGCACCTCGTTCAGTAAATCACCAAAGGTGGTGTTCTCTTCCGCCAACCTGCGTTTCAGCGTACGAGCCGACAGGTGCAAACGCTCAGCCGCTGCCTCCAGGTTGGGGTACTGCCCGCCAGTACTGGTGAGCAGGGCCAACACGCGATCAGTCACACTTTGCGTGTAGCCCAGCAAGGACATTTCGCGCTCGCATTCTTCAAATGCCATTTGTGCGCTAATCGGATTTGCTGTAGGAATTGGTACGTCCAGCAGGGCCGCGCTGAAACGAAACTGATTCGATGGCATGCCAAAACGCAGGCGTGGCAGGCGGTCTGCATACTTCGCATAGTAAGGCTGCTCGGGCGAATCAAACCAGATTTCAGTGTGTGCATGGGCTTCGGCCGAACCTTGCGGGTTGGCGAAAGCACGGCAAATTTGATACACCTCGGCCATGAAATGATCAAAGCCAAACTGATGAAGCGGTCCCAGCGGCACCACCTCGCGAGCCTGCACAACCGCCAGGTCTCCCTCAATTGATTTGGTCAGGGTGAAGTACGGCACACGGGTTTTGAGATAACGCACCCCAAGGTCGGAAACCTCCTGGAACGTGGCACAGCTCATCAGCCCAAACCCCATCAAACCGGTTTTGGTGATGTTCGATCGCAAACCCAATTCCAAACCCACGCCAGGGTCGTCCAGTTCGGTGACCAGGTTGTAACTGATTACCGCCTGCTGCATCGGCGTAATGCGCGCGCTGGGCTTGTGCAATTGTTCAAGGGTGAGGTCTGCGTTGTTCAGGATTCGCTGCGCAGACACCCCCCGCTCCACCGCGAACTGAATCATGGAGAGCGGATAAATGGCAGAAACCGAAGCGTGGCTAAATGGGTTCATGGGTGTGACTCAAACCTTCTCAAGCAACTTGTCCAGCTTGTGATCAAGCGGCAAACCCGTTGAATTCAATACACCAGCCAGCATTTCATAGTGACCGATCAGCATCAGTACCTCGAGCAACTTACGCGTGCTGTAGTGTTGTTCCAATTCCGCCCAAGTGCTTTCACCCACCATGCGGTCGTGATGAAATTCATCACAAGCCTTCATCAGTGCTTTGATACGCGGCTCGAAATTGGGTGCTGTTTCCCCCAAAGGCACTTGCACAATATCATCCTCAGACAAGGCCGTGCGCAATCCAATGTCCACATGCTGGCCCCACTCGTAGCGGCAACGGCAATTCCAGCCCACACGCAATATCACCAGTTCCGTGTCGCGCCGATCAATTTCGCCGTAAGGCATCATGCGTGCGGCAAAACCCAACCAGGCTTTGAACAACCTGAAATTGCGCAACAACATCATGAACAGGTTGGAGGCCTCGAGTTTGCCCACTTTGTTGATCACACGAATTGCAATGCGTGCGAACAAACTCATTTCCTCTGGCTTCAAGGGTGCCACACGAATGCGCTCGGCTTTACGCCAGCCGCCCTCGGGAACCAAATAACCAATTTTATTGCGCTGCGCCTCACCCATTGAACTGTCTCCTGTCTGTTTTTATTGCGTTTATTCAACCACGAATACACAGACTGCAATTCACCAGCAGGTTAAACACGCAAATAAGGCCAAATCCACACTCTTATTCCCAGACCAACCTCGCATGCTCCCCCTATTAATGGTTAAACAAATCGAACGATGAAAGTATCACTCCCAGCTCGCCAGTCCACGGGTATGACGGCGGATGGGCCAACACTAAAACCCCCCGTTTTCCGAACAGCAAAAACAGTGGATTGCCGCTAGTACGCAAGCATAATGTACCACTGCACACACCGTGCCCGATGGTCAAAAAGACCCTCAATTGGCTTTTCAAACCAGAACACGCCGTTGATGTTGTGTTGATGGATATTCAGATGTCGATTGTGGATGGCAAGACCGCAGTGATGTGCCTGCTCGAAACTGGAAAGTTTGATACCCTATCCGTGATAAAACTCACAGGCGGTGCCTTGCTCAGCGAGCGGGAGAAGTCGCTTCAGGCATGAACAACTCCAACATTTTCAAGCAAAGCGACCTTCAAGCGATTGCAGTGGCCGACACGCCACCCACAGCATGGAACTGCCCTCCGCAGTTTGTCGCCACACTCACGGTACAGCCTGAACATCTTGATGAATTCGAGCACACCAACAACACCATTTACCTGGTTTGGATGCAGGCCATTGCAGCCTTGCATTCACGGCAGCTTGGGCTGACCTTTCAAGACTTTGTTGAATTGGGCTATGGCTGCGTGGCGCGCCAACACCACCTGGAATACAAACGACCAACCTTCGCGGGCGATGTACTTTGGGTGGCCACCTGGATCAGCCACAACGAAGGCAAAGCCGACATGACCCGCCAATATCAATTTGTGCGTGAAAGCGACCAAGCCACAGTGATGCTTGGCCATACCCAATGGGTTTGCATTGATATGAAAACCGGAAGGCCGAAAAAGCAGCCATCACGATTTGTTGAAGCCTACAAGGCCGTTGAAAACAGCCTGAAATAAAGGCTGTGTGGTCTTGCTGAATATTTGAAAGCCCATTGGGCTTTCCAGTGAAACAGGACTGCTTTAATTCAACTGACCATCACGGTGCAGCGCATCGATTTGGTCGTTCAATGTGCACCAGTCATAAATAACACCAATACCAAACAAACCCATTGTAAGCAGGTAAATCAAACCTGTGATCCATTTGCGCTGATAAAAGCGATGAATGCCAAACACGCCCAAGAATGTAAGCAGCACCCACGCAATGTTGTAGTTGATCGGACCCGTTAAAAAACGGCGATCGGCGCTTTTGTCCATGCCTGGAATCAAGAACAAATCCACGATCCAGCCGATCAGGAACAAGCCCAAGGTGAAAAACCAGATGATGCCGGAAATGGGCCGCCCATAATAAAAACGGTGTGCACCCATGAATCCAAAAATCCAGAGGATGTAACCGATTACGATGCTGTGGCTGTTGGTGTGCTGATTCATTCGACCTTGGTTCTCAAAAAGATAGAACCCAAAATACCACAGTACGTGGGTTTCTACATTGAACATGGTCTGGTTCTATGAGCCTAAAACAAAAAGGACCTAGCGGATCACTCACGCTAAGTCCTTGTTTTATTTGGGGCGATGTATGGGGCTCGAACCCACGACCCATGGAATCACAATCCATTGCTCTACCAACTGAGCTAACACCGCCACCGTAAACCGGTACTAAATTCTTGGCCTGCCCGGAGGGGTTCGAACCCCCGACCCTCGGCTTAGAAGGCCGATGCTCTATCCAACTGAGCTACGGGCAGAATTTGCATTGTAACTCGCACACGCGAATGGGTAGAAACAACCCACTGGACAAGGATAGAACATCCTTTAAATTCGGTGGTCGGGGCAGAAGGATTCGAACCCTCGACCCTCTGGTCCCAAACCAGATGCGCTACCAGACTGCGCTATGCCCCGACAAAGAAGCGGAATTCTATGTTTATTTCAGGGTTTCGTCAAGACCTCACACAGCGTTAAGTCAAATTGAGCGCTGCGTTGAAGGGACTCTGGCCACCTGCCTTCAACAACACCAAGCCTGTGCGATTCCTTCGCTCCCAATTCAGCCGCACGTTCCAGCCATGTTTTAACTGGTCGAAACCTGGAAACCAATCGGTTTCTGATCACCGGGCTGCCATCTGAGTACACAAACTGGCGATATTCGTTTGAAATGGCGGCCTGATCAACGCCCTTCACTTGTCGCTCTGCAAGTCGGGCAAAAAAGCCATTCGCGTTGTAAGCCATGCCAGTCAACTCCCGGCAAGAGGACGGCGATGGAGGCACCGCAAAACCAGTTTGGCGGGAAAAAGGCTCCTCCAGCCACCTGGCCATGCCCTCGGTGAACCACTTGGTTTTAAAGGGCGAATAGGCGTATTGGTACACATGAAAAAGTTCATGTGCAGGCGTGGTGCTAACACGAGGGTCCACCTGTGCACCAATCTTGATTTTCAAAGTAAGGGCAGAAGAGGACTGACCTTCATACCAGTTGGGTTTGGTGGGTTCATCGAAGGCAAGGCCTGTGCCCTGGTCAAAGTGCTGAATATGCACTTCGATTCCATCGCTTTGGGCGTACCTTGAATGCTTCAAAGGTGGAATCAAATTCAGTTGGGTTTGATAAAACCAATCTGCCGCCTTTAGCTGCATGAGAATATCGTCCACTCGATCAGGAACATCGTTACCGTCCTTGTCATCTGCTGGAACAGCATGCTTGCCTTCGGTGGTATAAAAAACCCTGAATACTCCCTCTGCCGCGCTGTGGGTGTAAAGTGCTTTGGGATGTGGCTTGGCCCACGCAGACTCCGCCTGGATTAAAAGCACACACAATGCGAGCAACAAGTACATGAGTTGTTCCAGCTTGATTACACTGAAAACCTGACTCGTCAAATATCGACCAATTCCGTCTATTTGCATGATTTTTTACTGACATCTGACTGAAAACATTATGTTCCTGGACTTCATTGAAATTGGCACCTCCGACTTCAACACCCTGATTCAGGCTGCTGGGCCGGACACGCGTGGCCTGTCGATCGATCCCATATCACTTTACATTGATCGCTTGCCTAACCGCCCGGGCTGTAAAAAAATCAACGCAGCCATCTCCAATGTGGAAGGTACGGTGAATGTCTATTTCATACCACCTCAAATGCTGGCGAAACACAAACTGCCCAACTGGCTTCGCGGCTGCAATTCAATCGGCGCACCTCACCCAACTGTTGAAAAACACCTCGCAAAGACTGGCCTGGCTCAACAAGATGTTCTGGTGATTCAGGCTGTACCCTGCCTTCGGCTGCAAACCATTTTTCAACAGCACGAAGTTCACGGCGTATTCATGCTCAAGGTCGACACCGAGGGACATGACGCAGTGATACTGAACGATTTTTTCAGTGATGCAAAACCCGGGCAATGGCCTCATCAAATCATTTTTGAATCGAATAAATTGTCCGACAGCGAAATGATTCATCGGCTAATTGCAAAGCTGATTTTGATGGGCTACGACATCGTGTCCTGTCAAACAGGCGGCGGCGCCAGCGACACGCATCTTCGCCTGAACCTGAACCGGCTGAAAGGTGAGCGCACTATCATTCAAACTGCGAAAGGGTATTACCTCGAGGGTTACCCGAAAAACTACTCACCGCTAAACCTGCCCCACGAGAACAATCTGGATTCAGCGCTCGGCTACGCCCGTCAACAACAAGCTGCCGGCGTCACCTTTCAATATGGTCGGTACGAAGTTCGGCAGGGCCGCTACCTGCAACGCTCTGTGAAAGACTTGCGGGTTTGCAGCTGGATCACTCTGCCCGTGGTAACAAATCATACACATCAACCGTAAAAAGACACTGGGATTAATGCCTACTTCTTTCTGAGCGTTTTCTTTTAATTTACGTTGGTATTAAATTAGAACATTACATTAAATTGTCAAATAAATTTTAATAAATATTCTACGTAAAACCCTTCAAGACATCACACTCTTTTCTTAATAAATTTCATAACAATATGTTTTATATATTTATTTTTCAAAAAAAGAAAAAAGAAAAATAAAAATTCTCCGTAATATTTGTTAAATCCAGAATTCCAAATAAAATCCACCTCAAATCAGCGCAAGTAGCAGTTGGACAACAACAAGTCCCGTCTGCCAAATGACCGAGCACACCGAATCAGAGGGTACAAAGCGATCTATGTCGGCGCCACTTGCTGGAGATGCGCCTATCGTCTTGAGCAATACTGACAATGCGCAATCACTTACCGGTCATGAAAAGCCAGTCCTTGTATCGCCAAAGCAAGCTGATTTATCGCAGGTAGAACAAGAAAACGAGACAGAACAAATTGAGCAGGGCGTTTTGCTCGAAAAGGATACCGACGAAGAGACTGAGAAACTGGCAGGTTTATTCGGCGCCGAGTTGGGTTTGGCTGGATTTGGTTCGCTCGCTGGAGGGGCTGTCACTCTGGGAGTAATTGCGGGTGGTTCGAGCAGTGCTGTGACACCAAGCGATGACTCCGACAGCGATTCCGACAGCGACTCTGACAGCGACTCTGACAGCGACTCTGACAGCGACTCCGACAGCGACTCCGACAGCGACTCCGACAGCGACTCCGACAGCGACTCCGACAGCGACTCCGACAGCGACTCTGACAGCGACTCTGACAGCGACTCCGACAGCGATTCCGACAGTGATTCCGACAACATCACGCTTCCGATGTTGTTAAGCGCGGATCAACTGACAGTCGCGCCACTGGGCATTCAACTGCTACAACTCCAAAACGTAGAAGCCTTAAGCGTCGAAATACACCAAGACGACCCTGAAAACTCGTCGGTTACGGTGCTTGATCCAAAAATTCAAATTTTTGCGGGCGGACAACAACCCGTATTGTCAGTTCAAGACGTGAATATTCTGAACGAGGCCTCTGCACCATCAGTTCAAAGCGACGTTGCAAATATAGATGAAAGTTCTGTCGATCTTCCGGATTCATCACAAACGGGTGAAGAAGGCCTTCTACTGAGCAATGCCTCTGTGAACTTGGGTAGCACTCTTGAAGTTCAACAGGCCACGGTGGATATTACCCGTAGCAACGTCGCACAGTCGCTGCAAAATACAGCAAGTGCCTTTCGAAGCACCTTCAGTGAAGACGGTCTGCGAATCGCACTTGGTACGTCAATCGACAATCTTGCAATCAACGCTGGCGGCACGCCAATGCGCTTTGACGTACAGCCCGGAGAAGCAACTTTGCCATCCGAAGGGCAAGTTTTTATCCCGACGGTTCTAATTCCGCAACTGGCACCTGTTACCGGACCAATTGGTGCAGGGCTAGAAAGCCTTCTCCTTGCTGCTGCAAACACGATTCAGACCGGTCGCCTTCCTCCGATATCCATAGTTCAAGCACTACAAGAACCAGACACGGCCATCGCCAATTCGGTGGTGACCTTGGGCACATTTGCCCTCAACGAAATGGGGATTGTCTCTAGGGACATCTCCACCACACAAAGGCAAATCGCCGATGTGACACTCGCTGTTATTAATAATTCTAAGGAGACAGACATGACTGCAGTTGTATTTGACCGAATCAATCAAGGCCCAGGTGGCGACAACCTGGCCACACGCGCAGCTGCTGCTGCGGGTGTTATTGCTGGCAATCTGCAAGGTATTGACCCGGCGAGTTACGCACCGGCGCCACCCCCACCCGATGAAGGCGATCCAGTTGAGCAATCACCCGAGCAACAATTTGCAAGCGACATGCAAGCCGCTTTTGAAGCTGGTAACCCAGCCACCGGTGGTAGCCCGGAAGACGGATTTGCCGCTGGCAGTCTTGCTGTTCAAAACTTTGCAGGTCAAATCATGGACGACACTTCCGGTGTCGCAGTCCAACTGGTCGAAGCCGTACCCTCCCTGGCAGCCGATGCCGTGGGCAATGTCGATGGTGAAAATGATGGTGACGATCCGGCCACGGATTTTGGCGAATTTGTCAACGGCCCCGACGGCGATGATGGCTTTGGCGACGATGACGCATTTGCGAATATGGATGTGATTGGTACCGAAAACGACGTACTGACAATTGCAGACGGCGTGTTGAGTTTTCCCGCTGAGGTTGTAGCTGCTGCCGCTGGCGGCGGTGGCGGCGGTGAAGGACCAGCACCTTCACTGGTGAAGGGTTTGGTGCCCGCAGACGCAGCCTTTGCCTCCGCATTTATTGAAGGCGTCGAACGCGCATTCACTGGCGTGGATGAAGGCCTGAACCTGTTTGTGACTGAATACAATGCAGGCACAGACGCTTTTCTCACCTCAATAGAAGAACGAGGACCTGAAGCTGGTCAAGCGTTTTTTACAAGTCGGGCTCCAGGTGGCAGCGACGAATTGGCCCCACGCATTCAAGCCATTTTAGAAGGTGAGGCTTATACCGACGCGCGCGGCACGCCCGACCAGAGCAATCCTGAGTTTGTTCAGGGCACACTCGAAGGTGCTCCCGGCGTAATCATGGCCTCATTGCAAGGCGGCGGTGCTCCAGTTGGTGGCGACTCCGGAGACGGACCTGACCCAGTGGGCTTTCTGGCCGGGACACCTGCTGCCATCTCGTCTTCAATCGAGGGGGGAAGTCCAACACCCTTCATCGAGCATCTTCAAACGCTCAGCCCCGCCTAACTTCGACTAACGTCAACCAACAGACTCAAAGAAGCCTCGAAGCCCCCCGCGATTTACTGCGGGGGCGCCTTGGGCAAAGCCTGCAAAATCGAATCAACCAAGCGATTGGCGGTGGGCTTATCGGCCGTTTCAACCATCACGCGCAGCACAGGTTCGGTGCCGGAAGGGCGAATCAACAAACGGCCATTGCTGCCAAGCTCAGCCTTCACAGCCTCGCAAACGCCCTGCACTGTCATATCGTTGGCCCAGTCGTACCCCACAGGCAAACGTGCATTTTTAAGCACCTGCGGCAACATGGCCACCGGCTTCAAAATGTCGGCCAAAGGCATGCCCAAATTGCGCACAGCGCGCAACACTTGCAAGGCGCTCACAATGCCGTCGCCGGTGGAATGACGGTCCAGCACCAGCAAATGGCCTGAACTTTCTCCGCCCAATTGCCAACCATTGGCTTGCAACTTCTCAAACACATAGCGATCGCCCACCTTGGCACGCTCAAAGTCCACATTCAGTTGCTTCAAAGCAAGCTCTAGCCCCAGGTTGCTCATCAAGGTACCCACCACACCATCGACCTTGCCCTGCATGTGCAAACGCTCGGCCACCAAAGCAAACAACAGTTCATCGCCGTTGTAAATCCGGCCACTGCCATCCACACAAATCAGCCTGTCTGCATCGCCATCCAGCGCAAAACCGTAATCGGCCTTGTGTTCAAACACGGCTCGAGCCACAAAGTCGGGGTAGGTGGCACCCACGCCGCGGTTAATATTCAAACCATCTGGCTGGTCTGCAAGCACCACCACATCGGCACCCAATTCACGAAACACAGCGGGTGCAATTTGATAAGCTGCGCCGTTGGCACAATCCACCACAATTTTTAATCCACGCAAATGTTTGTCGCGCGGAAAAGTACCTTTACAAAACTCAAGGTAACGACCCGCTGCGTCGTTCAGGCGCTTGGCCTTACCCAGCTCTTCAGACGACTTGCACGGTGCATTCAAGGCCAATTGCGCTTCAATTTCCATCTCCCAGGCATCGGGCAACTTGGTACCCTCTCCTGAAAAAAACTTGATGCCGTTGTCTTGGTAAGGGTTGTGCGAAGCGCTAATGACCACACCGGCCGACATGTTCAAAGCACGTGCCAAATAGGCCACCCCTGCCGTGGGCATGGGCCCCACCAAAACCACATCCACGCCAACCGATGTAAAGCCCGCCTCCAGGCAGCTTTCCAGCAAATACCCACTCACCCGTGTGTCTTTGCCAATCAACACCTGCGGGCGCCTTCCACCGCCCTCATATTTGGCCAGCACCGTGCCTGCGGCTTGCCCCAAACGCAACACAAAGTCAGGAACCATGGGACTTTGCCCCACCGTGCCGCGAATGCCATCGGTACCGAAATATTGTCTGCTCATTGAATGTCTGCAATAGGTGAATAATGTTTATCAATCTGATTTTACGGGAACTGTGGTGCGCCCCAGGTAATCAATCCCGCTTAATTTACAAAAGCTTTCAAGTTGCGCCGGGCTGTCAATGCCATAAGCACCCAAATCAGACCCTGGCGTGAACAAGGCATTGATCCTTTCATTGGAACGTTGTTGCAACCAGCCAAAAGGCGTGTGGCGCTTGGCGTCCATGTCAGGGTGCCAGTGCTGCCCCTCATACGCCTTGCCCACTTCCTTGTACAGGTGATACAGCGGAATCAGATTGTGCCGCGAATGAAACACCTGATAGCCCTTGGCATGCGCACGCAGGGAAAGGCTTTGTTCTTCGCCCCGAAAATACAGGTAAGGATCGTAAGGCACCTGTTGTGTAAAGTCGCCTGTGGTGAACAAAAAACAAGCCCCCACATGAAAACCTGGCAGGTGGGTAATCTCAGACGGTTCAACCCGTTTGCGAACCACCCGGAACTGCAACACAGCCCGATCGGCGGTCAGCGCACTGGCAGGGTCGCGATCAATAAAAAATATCTCGTCCGATTTAAGTGGTTCATCCGCCACTGCCCTGCCCTGTGAATCAAACCTGAAACCCGGCGGGTAGGTGCTGATCAAAGGCTTTGGATGGGAGTTTTTTAGCTGCTTGAACTGCTCAATCAACAATTCATCCCAACCTTGATCAAACAAGGTGTGGGAATCAATTTGCAGCAAATAGTCCTGATCGTTGTACAGCGAGAACGCGATAGACCGCGCCCAGCTAACCCCACGCGAATCAATTGGTGACAATCCCACATAGTTGATATTTTTGCGTGCAGGAAATTGTTGCAACCAATCCGGATTCAAATTCTCAGACTGATCCACCAGGCCCACAAAAATCCGCTGTGGGTGTTTCGCCTGTGAAAACAAATGGTGAATGGTCAGCTGAAGATGAGACTCGCAGTACGCCGCCACACTCACAAAAATTGTCGGAAGCTTTTGCAAACTGTTGGCTTGCATTATTGGTTCAACGCGAAGGCCACTTTCAATGCCTCCACAGTTTCGCGCACATCATGAACCCGCAACACAGCAGCGCCATGTTGCGCGGCGTAAGTGGCGGCTGCCACCGAACCCGCCGTGCGCAAGCCAGGGTCGGTTTGCCCGGTGAGCTCAGCGATCATGCGCTTGCGCGAAACGCCCACCAGCACCCCTGCCCCGAGCGTGGAAAACAACGGGGTCGCTTTCATCAAATCAACATTGTGTTGAAGTGTTTTACCAAAACCAAAACCAGGGTCTACCAAAATACGGCTTGCGTTTACACCCAGCTGTTCAAGCGCGACCAAGCGCTTGTTCAAAAATGCCTCCACATCGCTGACTACATTGCCGTACTCCGGTGAATTCTGCATGGTGCGCGGTTCGCCTTGCATGTGCATCACAACCGCGCCTGCATTGGATTGCGCAAGCACTGCCTCTGCGCCTGTTTCTCGAAAACCGTTCACATCATTCAGAATATCCACACCCAAATCAACAGCCCGTGCCATCACTTTGGTTTTCATCGTGTCAATTGACAAAGGCACGTTCCAGCCCATTAACTCATTGAGCACATCCTCCACACGTTTCCATTCATCATCCGCGTCTACGCCTTTTGCGCCAGGTCGAGTGGACTCGCCACCGATGTCCAGAATCTGCGCGCCTTGCTCCACCAGTTGGCGGGCATGTTCAATGGCCAGGTTGGTTTGGTTGTATCGGCCGCCATCGGAAAAAGAATCGGGCGTCACGTTCACAATACCCATAATCAGGGGCTGGCCGTGGGTGTATGTAAGCTCGAATCGACCTGCCTTCCAAGTGCGAACCATGTGCTACCTAGTGAGTTGCTGTAGAAGCCATTTTACGGCAAAGGTGCAAACCTGTTCCGCTCAGCTTGCTCAGGTGCATACCCTCTCGCGCCAGAAAACCTGTATTTCCCTTTTTGAGATTCACCCTGACTCACCTCGCTCGGCAAAAAAGCGGGCCGAGTCTCGGTGCCGGCCTATGGCCGAACGTGGCGGGTGAATTCAAACGGGCAGGTTTTCTTGATCGGCGTTGCGAGGGCATTGCGACCTGAGCAAGCCAAGCGAATGGGTTGGCAACGCGCGAGGCTTGGGTGCTACACCGGTTGGCCGGCTTTGCAAGGCTTCCCGGCGGCTTCGCAGCGCGGGGCGATCCGGGGGATCGATGCGAAGACGCTTAAGCGTTTCGCATGCCCCAAGCCAGAAGCATCAAGCCGGACCGAGAAGCGTTGCTTAGGCCAACCGGTGTAGCACCCAAGCCTCGCTCAAAGCCAACTCAATCGCACCAAACAAAAAAGCCGCTGGTCGCAAAACCAACGGCTTTTCAGTTTTCTCCAACCCGACGATTAGTCCGCTTTCACACTCATCGCAGCAGGTGCAGGTTGCGGCGCAGGTGTTACCTTCTCGCCACCACCGCCACTGGAACTGGGGCTGCCACCTGTGGGCGGCGTACTACCACCAGTTGTGGGTGGACGTGGATCTTTGCCTTCCATGATGTCATTGATCTGGTCTGCATCAATGGTTTCCCATTCCAGCAAGGCCTTGGCCATGACGTGAACCTTCTCACGGTTCTGATCCAGAATATCCCAGGCCACTTTGTACTGGGCATCAATGATCTTGCGGATTTCAGCATCGACCATTTGCATGGTTTGCTCGCTCATGTGCGTGGTCTTGGTCACAGAACGGCCCAGGAACACCTCACCTTCGTTCTCGGCATACACCATGGGGCCAAGGGCCTCGGTCATGCCGTAGCGGGTTACCATGTCGCGGGCAATGGCTGTGGCACGCTCAAAGTCATTCGAGGCACCAGTGGTCATCTGGTTCATGAAAATTTCTTCGGCAATACGACCACCAAACAAGACCGCAAGCGTACACAACATGCGTTCCTTGTCCATGCTGTAACGGTCACCTTCCGGCAACTGCATGGTTACACCCAAAGCACGGCCACGCGGAATAATTGTGACCTTGTGCACGGGGTCGGTTTTGCTCATCAATTTGGCAACCACAGCGTGGCCAGACTCATGGTAAGCCGTGTTGCGGCGTTCCTCTTCCGGCATCACCATGCTGCGGCGCTCTGCGCCCATGATGATTTTGTCTTTGGCTTTTTCAAAGTCGCTCATTTCGACCACACGGCCATTGCGGCGTGCAGCAAACAGGGCAGCCTCGTTCACCAGGTTGGCCAAATCAGCACCGGAGAAACCAGGGCAGCCACGGGCCAACACAGACGCATCGACGTCGGGCGACATCGGGATTTTGCGCATGTGCACTTTCAGGATCTGCTCACGGCCACGAATATCGGGCAGGCTGACAACCACCTGGCGGTCAAAGCGGCCAGGGCGCAGCAACGCTGGGTCCAACACATCGGGGCGGTTGGTTGCAGCAATCACAATAATGCCCTGGTTGGTATCAAAACCGTCCATCTCAACCAGCATCTGGTTCAGGGTTTGCTCGCGTTCATCGTTACCGCCGCCCAAACCTGCGCCGCGCTGGCGACCCACCGCATCAATTTCATCGATGAAAATAATGCAGGGTGCCTGCTTTTTGGCTTGTTCAAACATGTCGCGAACACGGGCCGCGCCCACACCCACGAACATTTCAACGAAGTCAGAGCCGGAAATCGCAAAGAAAGGCACTTTGGCTTCCCCGGCAATGGCTTTGGCCAACAATGTTTTACCAGTACCAGGCGAACCCACCATGAGCACGCCACGGGGAATGCGACCACCCAATTTCTGGAATTTGGTGGGGTCTTTCAGGAATTCAACCAGTTCGTGCACGTCTTCTTTGGCTTCGTCGCAACCAGCCACGTCAGCGAAAGTAACCGGGTTGGTATTTTCATCCAGCAACTTGGCTCGGCTTTTGCCAAAGCTAAACGCACCACCTTTGCCACCACCCTGCATTTGACGCATGAAGAAGATCCACACACCAATCAGCAAAATCATGGGGAACCAGCTCACGAACAGGCTCATCAACAAAGATGGCTCTTCTTCGGGCTTGGC
The DNA here is from genome assembly GCF_902506325.1 of Limnobacter sp. 130. Lineage (GTDB taxonomy): Bacteria > Pseudomonadota > Gammaproteobacteria > Burkholderiales > Burkholderiaceae_B > Limnobacter. The sequence continues at coordinate 87,683 of NZ_LR732331.1, read as the reverse complement.
ACGTACCTGTACGCCGTACTTCAGCAGATCACCAACCATCCAGATGTCGCCGGGAGAATACACCAGGCGCTCACGGTCGTCGGTAGTGAGGGCACGCACGGTGCGGCCTTCAACGATCACACTCTTGATGCGTCCATTTTGCGCATCCTGCATGAATTCGGAATAGGTCATCTCGTTGGAACGAACCTGCTGGCCTTCAAACTGTTTGAACACAGTAAAAAGCACCAACGCCACGACCAACCAAACTGCTGCTTTGGAAAACGAATTATTCAATGCCACTTCTCCTCGAGGACTCTGCCACCACCCTAGGGAAATGGGGGCAGGTTGTCCATTTTAAACCCAAGCCAACGAATTACGCCATCACACTAATTCATGGTGTGCATTAACAATCGCAATCGCCTGGATCATGATGCTGCAAAATACCTATTTAAGACCCTTGCAAAGCAAAAAGGTTTCACGAGAACGATCCCGGGAGGCCTTGGGTTTGCGCGGCGACACACTTTTAAACACCTGTTTCATCTGATGCACAATGTTGCTGTAAGACGATCCATGAAAAATTTTCACAATCAAGGCACCGTTGGGTTTTAGCTGATTGACCGCAAAGTCGATGGCCAGCTCGCACACATGCTCAATCCGGGCTGAATCAGCCGCTGCAACACCAGAAAGATTGGGGGCCATATCAGAAACCACCAAATCCAGCTTCTCGCCACCCAGGCGTTGATTCAAATCTTCGAGCACCGCTTCGTCGCGAAAATCCCCTTGAATGAATTCAACACCCGCAATAGGTTCCATTGGAAGCAGATCCAGTGCGATAATACGGCCATTGATGACGCCACCGGGCCCAACCAAGGCTTCCCGAAGCACCTGCGACCAACTTCCCGGCGCACTGCCCAGGTCGACCACCTTGATGCCCGGCTTCAACAACCCTTCCGGCTCTGCAATTTCCTTCAGTTTGAAGGCTGCACGGGCGCGATAGCCTGCATTCGTGGCCATCTTCACGTAAGGGTCGTTGATGTGATCATGCAACCAGTTTTTATTGAGTTTCTTCTTTTTAGCCACCGATTACCCAACCGAGTGAAAAATTAATATGACGGACACCGCTGCTGTAACCCTGACACCTGCCGAAAAAAAGGCGCTTAAAGCCCAGGCCCATGCGTTGGATCCGGTAGTTTTGATTGGCGACAAGGGTTTAACACCCAATGTGGTCAAAGAAATCGACATGAACTTGAATGCACACGGCTTGATCAAGGTACGTGTAGCTGGCGACGATCGGGAAGCCCGCCTTGAATATGCGCAAACCATTTGTGACGAAACCGGGGCTGCCTTGGTTCAACACATTGGCAAATTGCTGGTTCTATTCCGCCCCAAGGCAGAAGACACCGAAAAAGCGAAAGCCAAAAGCCGACCAAAACCCAAAGGCCCACGCCAAACCAAGCGCCAGTTTGCCTCCAAAGCCTAAATCAGTCTTTTGCGGCCAAAACCGGTTTGACACCAAACCGGTTTAAACCCCACACCAGAGCCCCGATCATTTTGATGGAATACAGCACGCTCGAAATGGCATGCATATTCCCGAACTGGCTTCGCATGGCCGCAAGTGCGTCGCCCTCCAAGGTGGACATTGCTGCACGCAGATCATTCATGTGGGGCTGCAACCAGGCCAACTCGACCACGCTAACCGCCAAAATCACGGCCATCAAGACATTGAGCCGCATACCGGCGCGCAATTCACCCGCAAAATTCGACAGGGCCAACAACAAGGCGCTGCTCACCAAAGAGTACAAGGCCAATATGTAGAACAAACGGCCGGCCACCAAACCTGCTTCCGGTCGGGGTAACCATTTGAACAAACCTGGCACCACCAGAATGGCAATGAACCACAAAGCCCCGAGCCAAATCGCCCAGAACGCCAGTTCCGCACCCCGAAAACCGCGCCAAGTCATTGTTGTTGCACTCCCTTAACAAGCACTATCAAATGTACTTTACTTCCAATACTTCATATTCCCGCAAACCACCTGGCGCCTGAACATGGGCCACATCGCCTTCATACTTACCAATCAAGGCACGGGCAATGGGGCTTGAAATAGAGATGAGACCGGCTTTGATGTCCGCTTCATCGTCGCCCACAATTTGGTATTCGACCGTGGCACCGGCCTCAATGTCTTCCAGTTTCACAGTTGCACCAAACACCACACGCCCTTCAGCATCGACATTGGTGGGGTCGATGATCTGCGCATTGCTCATCTTGCCTTCAATTTCCTTGATTCGCCCTTCGATAAAACCCTGCTTTTCTTTTGCTGCATCGTATTCAGCGTTTTCGGACAAATCGCCCTGCGCCCGCGCCTCTGAAATTGCATTGATCACTGCGGGGCGATCAACGGTTTTCAGGCGGTGTAATTCTTGTTTCAGCTTTTCAGCACCCTTGACGGTCAATGGGATAGTTGCCATAAATTCAAATGTTCCTGCAAATGGAAAGCCGCCTGATAGCAGAAATTGCTATGAGACGGCTTAAAGGTTCAGACAGGCAGATTAAGCGGAGAGTTCCGCATGCAAGCCCTGGACGCTGTAAACATCCATTGCGCCGAGGTGTTTCATACCCTCGACTGAAGCCAGTGCACCTGCCATGGTTGTAAAGATCGTAACACGAGAACTCAGCGACGTGGTTCGAATGTAACGGCTGTCATTGATCGCACTTCTGCGCTCTTCCACCGTGTTGACCACCAAATGTACTTCGCCGTTTTTCAGCATGTCGACAATATTCGGGCGACCTTCCAGCACCTTGTTGACCACGGTGCATTCAATACCGCCTTCAGCAATGGCTGCCGCTGTACCGCGCGTGGCGATAATCTTGAAGCCCAGCTCAACAAGGCCCTTGGCCAGTTTCACCGTGTGCTTCTTGTCTTCGGTTTTCACGCTGATAAACGCAGTGCCACCTTCTGGCAATTTGACTGACGCGGCCAGTTGCGATTTCACGAAAGCTTCGCCAAATGTGCGACCCACACCCATGACTTCACCGGTCGACTTCATTTCGGGACCCAGAATGGTGTCCACGCCGGGGAACTTCACGAAGGGGAACACGGCTTCTTTGACCGAGAAGTACTTGGGTACCGGAATATCGGTGACGCCTTGATCAGCGAAGGTTTGGCCCGCCATGCAGCGGGCAGCAATTTTGGCCAACTGCTTGCCTGTGGCCTTGGACACATAAGGCACAGTGCGCGATGCGCGTGGGTTCACTTCAAGCACATACACGGTGTCGTTTTGAATCGCGAACTGTACGTTCATCAAGCCAATCACGTTCAAGGCTTTGGCCATGAGCTCAGACTGACGCTTCAACTCATTGACCATGTCAGCAGACAAGCTGTATGGAGGCAAGCAGCACGCAGAGTCGCCACTGTGTACGCCCGCCTGTTCAATGTGCTCCATCACACCGCCAATCATGACAGTTTGACCGTCGCACAAGGCATCCACGTCCACCTCAATCGCGTCGTTCAGGAAACGGTCCAGCAACACAGGGCTGTCGTTGCTGACTTTCACGGCTTCACGCATGTAGCGCTCAAGGTCTTTCTGCTCGTGCACAATTTCCATGGCGCGGCCACCCAACACATAGCTTGGGCGCACCACCAGCGGGTAACCAATTTCCTGCGCATGCGAAATGGCTTCAGCTTCCGTGCGCGCAGTGCGGTTTGGCGGCTGGCGCAGGTTCAGCTTGGTCAACAGTTTCTGGAAACGCTCGCGGTCTTCGGCAATGTCGATACTTTCCGGGCTGGTACCAATGATGGGCACGCCGTTGGCTTCAAGCGACTTCGCCAGCTTCAATGGGGTTTGGCCGCCATACTGAACAATCACGCCGACCGGCTTTTCAATGGCCACAATTTCCAGCACATCTTCAAGCGTCAAAGGCTCGAAATACAAGCGATCAGAGGTGTCGTAGTCGGTTGATACCGTTTCAGGGTTGCAGTTCACCATGATGGTTTCATAGCCATCTTCGCGCAGCGCCATGGCAGCGTGCACGCAGCAATAGTCAAACTCAATGCCCTGACCAATCCGGTTGGGACCGCCGCCCAGCACCATGATTTTTTTCTTGTCGGTCGGCTGGCTTTCGCATTCCTCTTCGTAGGTGGAATACATGTAGGCCGTACCGGTTTTGAATTCAGCAGCACAGGTGTCCACGCGCTTGTACACGGGGCGCACATTGTGCTGGTGGCGCAGCTTGCGAATTTCCGCTTCAGACACGTCGAGCAAATAAGCCAAACGACGATCAGAGAAACCTTTGCGCTTGAGCAAGCGCAACACGGGCTCGGTCAAGTCCGCCAGGGTTTTGGTTTCCAATTCGAGTTCTGTGTCAACGATGTCCTGAATCTGGATCAGGAACCAGCGATCAATTTTGGTCAGCTGATGCACTTCCTCAAGGCTGAAGCCTTGGGCAAAGGCATCACCCACGTAGAAAATACGCTCGGGGCCGGGTTCGCCCAGCTCACGCTCGATCACTTCACGGTCGGTTGTTTTCTGGTTCAGCCCGTCTACGCCCACTTCCAGACCGCGCAGGGCTTTCTGGAAGCTTTCCTGGAAAGTACGGCCCATGGCCATCACTTCACCTACGGATTTCATTTGGGTGGTCAGGCGATCATCGGCTGTGGGGAATTTTTCGAATGCAAAACGTGGAATTTTGGTAACCACGTAGTCGATTGAAGGCTCGAACGACGCAGGCGTAAGACCACCGGTGATGTCGTTTTTCAGCTCATCGAGTGTGTAGCCCACCGACAACTTGGCGGCCACTTTGGCAATCGGAAAACCGGTTGCTTTGGAAGCCAAGGCGGATGAACGTGACACACGTGGATTCATTTCGATCACGATCATGCGGCCATTGGCCGGGTTGATCGAGAACTGAACGTTTGAACCGCCCGTGTCCACGCCGATTTCACGCAGAATGGCAATGGATGCATTGCGCATTAACTGATATTCGCGGTCGGTCAGTGTTTGTGCCGGGGCAACAGTAATGCTGTCGCCAGTGTGCACGCCCATGGGGTCGAGGTTTTCGATTGAACACACGATAATGCAGTTGTCGGCGCTGTCGCGAACCACTTCCATTTCGTATTCTTTCCAGCCAATCAGGCTTTCTTCAATCAGCAACTCATTGGTTGGCGATGCTTCCAGGCCACGGCGGCAAATGGTTTCGAATTCTTCAGCGTTGTACGCAATACCGCCACCGGTGCCACCCAGGGTGAAACTGGGGCGAATAATGACCGGAAAGCCGTTGCTGCCAACCAGTTTGGCAATGGTGGCCTGCACTTCAAGGGCTTCTTCCATGGAATGGGCCACACCGCTTTTCGCTGAATCCAGGCCAATGCTGGTCATGGCATTCTTGAACTTCAAGCGGTCTTCGGCTTTCTCAATGGCTTCTTCTTTCGCGCCAATCAATTCCACGTTGTACTTGGCCAATACGCCATGCTTGGCCAGATCAAGCGCGCAGTTCAGCGCGGTTTGACCACCCATGGTGGGCAATACGGCATCAGGGCGCTCTTTTTCAATAATGCGCTCAACAACCTGCCAGGTAATGGGTTCGATGTAAGTGACATCAGCCATTTCCGGGTCGGTCATGATGGTGGCCGGGTTGCTGTTGACCAGCACCACTTTGTAGCCTTCTTCGCGAAGCGCTTTACAGGCTTGGGCGCCTGAGTAGTCAAATTCGCAGGCCTGGCCGATCACGATGGGGCCGGCGCCGATGATCAGGATTGTTTTTAGATCGTTACGCTTTGGCATAACTTCCCTTTAATTTTAAAAATTTCAATACGGTTCAGACTGGCAAGCACGCGGGCTGTTTAAGCCTTGGCTGCCTGAATGTCTGAAATAAAACGGTCAAACAGCTCGGCCAAATCGTGCGGGCCCGGGCTGGCTTCGGGGTGACCCTGGAAGCAGAAGGCTGCACGGTCTGTTCGCTCAAGACCCTGAATGGAGCCATCGAACAGCGACACATGCGTAACACGCAGGTTGGCGGGCAATGAATCGGCATCGACCGCAAAACCATGGTTCTGGCTGGTAATGGCCACGCGCTTGGTTTTCAGGTCTTGCACCGGGTGGTTGGCACCGTGGTGGCCGAACTTCATTTTCATTGTTTTGGCACCGCTGGCCAAAGCCATCAACTGGTGACCCAAACAAATACCGAATACCGGCAGTTTGGTGTTGTCCAGAATGTGCTTGATGGCAGAGATGGCGTAATCGCAAGGCTCGGGGTCGCCAGGGCCATTGCTCAAGAACACGCCATCGGGATTCAGGGCCAATACTTTTTCAACTGGGGTTTGCGCAGGCACTACGGTAACGCGACAGCCGCGTTGGGCCAACATGCGCAAGATATTGCGCTTGGCACCGTAATCGAATGCAACCACATGGTGTGGGCGCTCGCCTGTCTGGAAATGAGGTTCTTCGGCTGCTACGCCCAATGCCCATTCGCCTTCAACCCATTCATGGGCCTCGGTGCACGAAACCACCTTGGCCAGGTCCATGCCGGCCAGCCCAGGAAAACTTTTGGCCAGTTCAACGGCTCGCTCGGCACTGAAAGTTTCGCCGCTGCCCTCGGTCAAAAGGCAGCCGTTTTGGGCACCTTTTTCACGAAGAATGCGGGTTAACTTGCGGGTGTCGATACCAGCAATACCTGGAACACCGTGCTTTTTCAAGTAATCGGCCAGCGGCAAGGTAGAACGGAAGTTCGACACCAGTTCAGGCAGGTCCTTGATCACCAAACCCGACAAATGCAGCCCAGCGGACTCTTCGTCTTGCGGGTTAGTGCCTACGTTCCCGATGTGGGGGTAGGTAAGGGTGACGATTTGACGGCAATAGGAGGGGTCGGTGGCAATTTCTTGATAGCCCGTGAGAGAGGTATTGAAAACCACTTCACCCACTTGCGTGGTGGGGGCGCCAAAAGAAATGCCCTCGAATACTGTGCCGTCTGCGAGCGCGAGCAAGGCGCGCGGGTGGGCGCTTGCGACTAATTTCGACAAGGGAAACTCCAATAGATGCGACAAAACACCCGGGGACAAATAACACCCGCGCAGGCTTTTGCCTAAGAATCATTCAGCTAGCCGAGAATTATACCCTGAACAGCCGAGTTCGGCCACACCGAAGTGTGACCTTTCGAGAACTTTGGGCGTTTTAGGCGATTGATTTGCTTGCGATTCGACGACCGTACCAGCACAAAACCGCCACCGTGACATACATCAATAAGCCATACACCACCACTGGCACTGCAATTTCCGCGTTTTGCAACAACGACAGCGCAATCGTCAAACCCAGCGTGGAGTTTTTGACACACATTTCGATCGACACGGTCAGGCTGTCACGCGCGTCCAGGCCTGAAATCTTTCCACCGAGAAGCCCCAACGCCACGGCAGCAATATTCAACGCGACCACCGGCATCCAGGCCTGGGCAAACCATCCCAGCATGTTGTCAGACTCGCTGATGCCGATCAGCACCACGATGGCCACCAGCACAAAAACGGCAAACTTGTTGATGGCCGGCTCAAACTTTTGTGACAACGCTGGCTTCTTGGCACGGATAAACATGCCGATACACACCGGGATAATCACGATCACCATCATGGTGATCAATGTTTTCAGGAAAGGAAGCTGCAATTCAGTTCCCACCCCAACAAACATGGGCAAGGCGTACGCCATGTAAAAAGGGATGGTGATAACCGTGAGCAAACTGGCTATTACAGTCAGTGTGATTGACAAAGCCAGATTGGCCCGGGCCATGTAAGTCAGTACGTTCGACGTGGTACCACCGGGCATGGCGGCAGAAAGCACCAAGCCAGCTGCCATCACCCCACCGCCAAACAAGCCACCAATGGCGAAACCCAACAGGGGAACCCCCACCAACTGCAACACGGTACCCACAATCACGCCTTTGGGCTGTTCCTTGACGCGACGAAAATCTTCGACCGTAAGGCTGAGCCCCATGCCGATCATGATGATAAAAAGAGAAACCGGTAAACCGATCGTGATGTAGGAATTGCCGAGCATTGTGTCTCCATGAGGTCTTTTTTATTATTCAGCTACTGTAGCCGAAGCCGCACCCATGCACTGTCAGCAAATTGACGTTTAATCCGCCTTTTTGAACTCAGTTCGCACACTTTGCTCCAAAAAGTCAGCCACCACCCGGGTTTTGAGGGACAACTGACTGCTCAAGCCCGGTGGAAACACCAAGTACATGGGCAAACCACCGGTGGCCGGGTTGTCGGAATACCAATCCTCAAGAACTTCAATCAGTTCGCCGCGTGCCAAGGGACCCTGCAACATCCAATCCGCACTGCGACCCAAACCCAGCCCTGCTTGTATGGCACGAACCACCATGATTGGGCTCGAACAGGTCAACCAAGAAATCACTCGATGCTTCTGGCTGGGCTGTGCCCCGTTTTTTGGCCAGAATTCCCATTCTTTCAAATCACCACGCTGTGAAAATGCAATGCATTGGTGGTGAACCAAATCTCCAGGTGTTTGAGGTGCACCGTGCTTTTCAAGGTAGGCGGGTGAGGCATACAGCTTTCGCCAAATGGTGGCAATTTTGCGCGCACGCAAAGTGGAATCTTGAAGCGGCCCAACACGCAAGGCAATGTCAAAACCTTCCTCCACGATCATGGCATTGCGGTTGGACAAGTCCACTTGCAACTGCACATCGGGGTACTTGGCGTGAAATTCCGGCAAACGGGGTGCCAGTATTTTTTCACCCACAATCACAGGAAGACTAATACGCACGGTGCCGTGCGGCTGACCGCTTTGCAACTGGGTAATTGCATCGCGCGCTTCTTGCTGGCTTTCCAGCATGCGCTGGGCATACAGCTTATAAATTTCACCCGCCTCGGTTATTTTGACTTGCCGGGTGGTGCGGTTCAGCAGCCGGATATTCAAATGCGCCTCGAGCTGTGCAACGGCGCGGCTGATGCTGGAGGGGTTCTCGCCTTTCAGTTTGGCGGCAGCAGCAAAACTGCCGGTGTTGACCACCATCAAAAAGGTTTCAGCCGCCTGAAGTTCATTGAAATTGTTGCTCATAGCGCAATGGTGAAGTTCTATATGCGTAGTTTATTTGCACAATGTACAACAATAATATGAGTTCACACCATCTCAAAAGGAGTGTGAATCATGAATGAATGGCCCGAAAACCTACCTGGCCTGGACCTGAACTGGACAATGTTTGATACCGCAAACAAAGTCATCAGGACCATATTAATGTTGCTTGTTGTTTTAGCCGGTATTGGATTGGCGCAAGCCACCGAGCTGCCTGCAGTCATTGTGACTGAAACGGCAGAATGGCTGAACTTTTCCACGTGGTTTGCCGACGGTGCGGTGGGCGGATTCGACGCGGCAGGTGCCAGCATTGGGGGCTGGTAATGTTACTTGAACTGTTGTGGCGGCCAGCGCCACCAGGCCACCGCAACCAACAAGCCGAACAGGGTATAGACCAAGGCGAACACCCAGCCCGGGGCTTGGTAGAACATCACGCCATGCACCCAGTGCTGGATGAAGCTGCCTTGGTACACGCCCTGCCCGGCTTGCAAACGCAACCAGTTTTCAAGGGTCGTCAGCGGGCATTCAATGCCCAGCCAGCTTTCAAGAACAACCACTGAAATTGCGAGCAGGTGAAGTACCCTGAACCACCAACGGTTCACCCAGGGCCACGCACGCAAATTGCCCACAACAATGAGCAATAACCCCACCACCACAAACAGCACAATGGCGAAGTGAGTCAACAAAACAACGTCAGCTGCAAAGGCGTAATTCATGCTGTTAGCATAAACAAAAAGCCCCTCACAGGGAGGGGCTTTGCAAGCGGCTCAATCACCAAAGCGATTTAGAAATTGGCAACGGCCATTTCTGTCACGGACTGGTAACCGTTCACAATGCTGTCGCGCAGGCCGGGTACGGCGTTGAGCACGTGATCAGCAAAAAAGCGTGAAGTCAAAATCTTGTCGCTGTAGAAACTGTCTGTTTCACCAGCCTTGATTTTGGCCTCGGCAGCCAATAGCGCACGCGCCATTTGCCAGCCCGCCACTGTGGTGCCAGCCAGTTTCAGGTAAGGCACTGAACCGGCAAACACGGCGTTGGGGTTGGCTTTCATGTTGTCGACCACAAATTGTGCAGCCTCCAGGAACGACGCACGCGCCGCATCCAGACGTGCTGCAACCGCTTTGGCGTGGGCTGAACCCGATTCATTCAATTGAACCACCGTGCGCGCAATTTCAGCACACAAGGTTTTTACCATGGCACCGCCATCGCGCGATGTTTTGCGACCCACCAAATCGTTGGCCTGAATCGCAGTTGTGCCTTCGTAAATGGTCAGAATTTTCGCATCACGGTAGTACTGGGCTGCGCCTGTTTCTTCAATGAAACCCATGCCACCGTGCACTTGCACGCCAGTGGAGGCCACTTCAATGCTCATCTCAGTCGACCAGCCTTTGACCAGCGGCACCATGAATTCATACGCCGCCATGTTTTGCTTGCGGGTGGCTTCATCGGCATGGAAGTGGGCTGCATCATATGCGGCACCCGCCACGCAGGCCATTGCACGCGCAGCTTCAACCTGTGAACGCATGCTCATCAACATGCGCTTGACATCGGGGTGATGAATAATTGCAACCGCTTCGCTGGAAGTGCCATCCACGGGGCGAGACTGAACACGATCGTTCGCATAACGCACAGCCTGCTGGTAAGCACGCTCGGCCACACCAATGCCCTGCACACCCACCTGGAAGCGGGCTGCGTTCATCATCACAAACATGTATTGCAGGCCTTTGTTTTCTTCACCCACCAAATAACCGATTGCGCCCTGACCAACGTCACCCTTGTTATCGCCATACAACAGCACAGCGGTCGGTGAGGCTTTGATACCCAACTTGTGTTCGATGGATGCGCAATACACGTCGTTGCGCTTGCCCAATGAACCGTCGTCGTTCACCATGAATTTGGGCACCACGAACAGGCTGATGCCCTTCACGCCTTCAGGCGCATCGGGTGTGCGAGCCAGCACCAGGTGAACAATATTCTCGGCCATGTCGTGCTCACCGTAGGTGATGTAGATCTTCTGGCCAGAAATGCGGTAAGTGCCATCGCCTTGGGGAACGGCTTTGGAACGCACCAGCGCCAGGTCTGAACCAGCCTGTGGCTCGGTCAGGTTCATGGTGCCGGTCCATTCACCGGAAATCATTTTGGGAATGTAAGTTTCTTTCAGATGCTGGCTGCCGGCCACCAACAGCGCTTCAATGGCGCCATCGGTCAGCAGGGGACACAGCGCAAAGCTGAGATTGGCACCATTGACCATTTCCATGCAGGGTGTTGCCACCAGCTTGGGCAGGCCTTGGCCGCCGAATTCAGAAGGATGCTGCAAACCTTGCCAGCCTTGCTCGCCAAAGGCTTTGAATGCCTGCTTGAAGCCTTTGGCTGTGGTTACAACGCCGTCTTTCCAGTTGGCGGCCTCTACGTCGCCCGACCAGTTCAGTGGAGCAACCACTTCGCTGGTGAACTTTGCGTTTTCATTCAGAACCGCATCCACTGTTTCCTCGGTTGCATCTTCACAACCGGGCAACTGGGATACTTGATCCAAGCCGGCCAATTCTTTCAAGACAAACATCATGTCTTTGACTGGGGCGTTGTAACTCATTGTCGTCTCCTGATACAGCTTTGCGTGTTTTGTTTACTTACAGTTTTTCAGTCAATTGAGGCACTACTTCGAACAAATCGCCCACCAAACCGTAATCGGCCACACCAAAAATTGGTGCTTCGGGATCTTTGTTCACGGCCACAATCACCTTGCTGTCTTTCATGCCCGCCAAGTGCTGGATAGCACCGGAAATACCGAAAGCCATGTACAACTGGGGCGCCACAATTTTGCCGGTTTGACCAACCTGCCAGTCGTTCGGTGCGTAGCCTGCGTCTACCGCAGCACGCGATGCACCAATTGCGGCGTTCAGCTTGTCAGCCAATGGGTCCAGAACATGGAAATTTTCTGCGGAGCCCATACCACGGCCACCGGAGATAATGGTGCTGGCAGCAGTCAACTCGGGACGGTCGCTCTTGGCCACTTCACGGCTTACGAAAGTAGACTTGCCGGAATCGGCAACCGCACTCAGGTTTTCAATGGCGGCAGAACCGCCCTCGGTCGCAACCGGATCAAATGCGGTGGTACGCACGGTGATGACCTTGGTGGCGTCCGAAGACTGCACCGTGGCAATCACGTTGCCTGCGTAGATTGGGCGAGTGAATGTGTCCGCGCTTTCAACACTGATGATGTCGGAAATTTGTGCAACATCCAGCTTGGCAGCCACGCGCGGCAACACGTTTTTGCCCACGCTGGTGGCGGGTGCCAGAATGTGACCGTAGTTGCCGGCAATTGCGAGAATTTGTGCTGCAAAGTTTTCTGCCAACTGGTCACCCAGGGCGTCTGAATCGGCAACCAACACCTTGGCAACGCCAGCCGCTTTCGCAGCTTGCTCAGCTGCAGCGCCACAACCCTTGCCGGAAACCAGCACGTGGATGTCGCCACCAATTTTCTGGGCCGCAGCGATGGTGTTCAGCGTGGCGGGCTTGATACTTTGATTGTCGTGTTCTGCAATAACGAGTACTGACATTTTTTGCTCCTTTTGTCCCTGTGTTAGATCACTTTGGCTTCGTTCTTCAGCTTGTCGACCAGCGTGGCCACATCGGGCACGGTGATACCTGCTGAACGCACGGGTGGATCGCTTACTTTCAGGGTTTTGATACGTGGATCAACATTCACGCCCAAATCAGCGGGCTTGATGGTGTCGATCTGTTTTTTCTTGGCTTTCATGATGTTGGGCAGCGTTACATAACGTGGCTCATTCAGGCGCAGGTCGGTTGTCACAACCGCGGGCAGGCTCAAGCTAATCGTTTCCAAACCGCCATCCACTTCACGGGTTACATTGACTTTGCCGCCCTCAACCACCACCTTGGATGCAAACGTGCCCTGTGGCATGTCGCCCAAAGCAGCCAGCATTTGACCGGTTTGATTGCAATCGTCGTCAATGGCTTGTTTGCCCATGATGACCAGGTCGATGCCTTCTTTTTCGATAATGGCTTTCAGAATTTTGGCAACAGCCAAGGGCTGTAGCTCAACATCGGTCTCAACCAGAATGCCACGGTCTGCGCCAATGGCAGCGGCGGTACGCAATGTTTCTGCGCACTGGGCAACGCCACAACTAATGGCAATCACTTCGGTGGCCACGCCTGCTTCTTTCAGGCGCGTGGCTTCTTCAACAGCGATTTCGTCGAAGGGGTTCATCGACATTTTCACGTTGGCGATATCCACGCCAGAACCATCGCTTTTGCAGCGAACTTTTACGTTGTAATCGACTACGCGTTTAACGGGTACCAGGATCTTCATGCAAGCCATCCCTTTGTTGAAATTGGAGAATAGATGATTGGATTATACGAAGCGTTTTGAGAAAAAACGCACGATCGTTCGATTTTTCATAGAGTCTACACTCTAAGGGGTGGTTTGTCGAGGTTATTGGTATCGGGCGCAGATCGATTTCATCGCTGAAAAGCAGCGCTCGTCGATTTCATCACGGCTTCGAATGGTGCAATCCAGATCGATCACCCGCCCGGTCGACAGGCTATACACCAGGCCGCCCACCGCCACAGGTTCACCTCTCCCCCAAGCCGTATTCACGGCTGGGCTCAACGCCGCCAGGCGCACTTGCTGAATCACGTTCAATTCGCACAGCTTGTCAACATTGCGGTTGGCCTCTTCCAGCGACGCCGGGTTAAACATTAGGTGATCGTGGGCCAGTTCTCGCACACCTTCCAGCCAATCGCCAGGGGCGCCACCTGCATGCAAGCCCAAGGCGATGCGCACGCCTCCGCAGTTGTGATGCCCAAACACCAAAAGGTGCTTGACCTTCAAACTATCGATGGAGAACTGCAAGGCGGTTTGCAAACTAAGGTCGTTCAAACCCGTTTGGTTGGCCACATTTTTATAAACAAACAGCTCGCCCAAATTGCTTTGCAACAAGGTGTTGGGGTCGGCCCGGCTGTCGCAACAACTAATCACTGTGAATGCCGGGCTTTGCCCCGCATAAAGTCGTTTGAAATAGTCTGGATCTTGCGCGGTGATTTGCTCCACCCACTCGGCGTTTCGCGCCAGCATTTCGCTCAACCGGTCTTCAGAATACGGCGCAGGCGTTGAAAAAATCACGATGCAAGCGCCTCCACATGGGCATAAACAGAATCGGCCAGGGCCTCTAGCTCGTAACCGCCCTCCAGGGTACTAACCAGCTTTCCATCGCAATATTCATCGGCCACCCTTTTCAGGAAGTGCGTGATCCAGCCGTAGTCCTCAGTGGTCAATTGCATGTCAGCCAAAGGGTCTTTTTCGTGGGCATCAAACCCGGCAGACACCAACACCAACTGGGGCTTGAACTGATCAATCGCATCGACCCAGTGGGTTTGAATAGCGTGCTTGATTTCCTCGCGGTCACCGCCAGGCCGAACAGGACAGTTCACCATATTGCGGGCACCACCCAGCCCCCCACTGAATGGATAAAGTGGCGATTGAAAGGTGCTGCACATCAGTATTTTCGGATTGTTGGCAAATGCATGCTCGGTGCCATTGCCATGGTGCACATCGAAATCAACAATCAGCACGCGCTCAAGCCGGTAAGCGTCAATGGCGTGTTGTGCGGCAATGGCCACATTGTTGAACACACAAAAGCCCATGGCGCGGTCTACGCAGGCATGGTGGCCGGGCGGGCGAACCGCACAAAACGCGTTGTTGACCGCATGCGCCATGACCAAATCCACTGCATGCACGCAGGCGCCCGCAGCACGTCGAGCCGCATCCAGCGAGAATTCCGACAAGGTGGTGTCGCCATCAATATCAATGTTTCGCTTCAGCGGAAAACGGGCCTTGATACTTTCTACGTACGCGGGCGTGTGAACGGCAGTCACAGCCGACCAAGGCACCTCCGGTGCGTCACAGTGCACCAAGCGGAGCCACAAATCGGACGCTTGCAGTTTTTCACGAATCACGCGCAGGCGAGCCATGCTTTCCGGGTGACCAAGACCAGGATTGTGCAAGGCGCAATCATTGTGGGAAATATAGGCAGTGGTCATGGCTTAGTCCCGAACAGCGCACAAATGCTGGGTTATAGTGAACAACAGACCTGCCAAACCAAGTAAACACGCGCCGGGTCGACCGCTACTACTTTTGACTACACCTACACCGGACATGCTGACTCCTTTTGTGACTACTCATCGAATCTTAACAAGCTTTGCATCCATTCTAATCAGCACAGCCCTGTGCACTCAAGCTGTACACGCCCAAGACACCCAGAAGGTTGACTTTGCAGCGCACAGAAATGCGACAGCCCTTGCTGAGCGATTACAGGCCAAAGAGGGTATTCCTTCAAGCACCACACTGAGCCTGTTAAAACAGGCCGAGTTGCTGCCGCAGGTGGTAAAAGCCGTCATGCCGCCAAAAACCAAAGGGGTACGCAACTGGGACACCTACCGCAGCCGATTTGTTGAGCCTTATCGAATTCGCAAAGGCGTTGAGTTTTGGGACGCCAACCTGGACACCCTGAAAGAGGCTGAAGCCAAGTATGGCATTCCGCAAGAAGTGATCGTGGCCATCATTGGCGTAGAAACCATTTACGGGCAACACATTGGCAATTACCGGGTACTGGATTCACTGGCCACATTGGCCTTTGCTTATCCTGAAGGTCAAAAAGACCGTTCGGAATTCTTTCTCAGCGAACTGGAAGCCTTCATCGCCCTGTGCAACAGAACCCATCTGGACGCGCTCGAGGTGAAAGGATCGTATGCCGGGGCAATTGGCCTGGGTCAATTCATGCCCAGTTCATGGACGGCTTATGCCGTAGATGGCGATGCCGATGGCATCGTCGACCTATTTCACAGCCGCCGCGATGCCATTTTCAGTGTGGCCAATTTTTTGAAAGTACACGGCTGGGAAACAGGCAAAGCCACGCGCGTGCTGGTTGATATCGAGCATGCCGATAATTTGAAGGAACTACTGGCACCCGACATTGTGCCCACCTTTACCCCAGCAGTGATGCAACAAAAAGGCGTGAAGCTGAAGGGTGAAACATTGCCGGATGAAAAACTGGCCTTGATTGAACTGGTGCGCGGGGACGCCGAACCCGCTTTCGTCGCGGGTGGGCACAATTTTTACGTGGTCACGCGTTACAACCGCAGTTCCTTCTATGCCAACGCCGTGCTGGAGTTGAGCGAGGCGTTGAAACTTAGAAGGGACATGCTGAATTAGGCTGGAAAAACACCCGTGGACAGGTAACGATCTCCACGGTCGCACACAATGAACACGATCGTGGCGTTTTCAACTTCTTCAGCAATTTTTAGCGCAATGTGCGCAGCACCTGCGGCTGATATGCCGCAGAAAATGCCCTCTTCGGCTGCCATTTTTCGGGCCATTTCTTCGGCCTCAAGCTGGGTTACCTGCACCACACGGTCCACGCCGGCGGGCTTGTAAATTTTGGGCAGGTATTCCTGGGGCCATTTGCGAATACCGGGAATTTGCGACCCCTCGCTGGGCTCCGCACCAATAATTTGCACATTGGGATTTTGACTTTTCAGGTAACGAGACACACCCATAATCGATCCGGTGGTGCCCATGGCACTGACGAAATGAGTCACTTTGCCACCCGTGTCGCGCCAAATTTCCGGACCGGTAGTCTCGAAGTGCGCCAGCGGATTGTCTTCGTTGGCGAACTGGTCGAGGATGACACCCTTGCCTTGATCGCGCATTTGTTCGGCCAAATCACGCGCGTATTCCATGCCACCCTTTTGCGGAGTCAAAATGATTTCTGCGCCAAATGCACGCATGGTTTGACGGCGCTCGATGCTAAGGTGCTCAGGCATGATGAGTACCATGCGGTATCCGCGAATGGCCGCAGCCATGGCGAGCGCAATACCGGTGTTGCCCGATGTGGCTTCGATCAGGGTGTCGCCGGGCTTGATGGTGCCGCGTGCTTCAGCACGTTTGATCATGGAAATTGCCGGGCGGTCTTTCACTGAACCCGCCGGGTTGTTGCCCTCTAGCTTGCCAAGAATGACATTGCCGCGATCGGCATTGGCCTTGCCAGGCAAACGTTGCAACTGAACCAAGGGGGTGTTGCCGATGGTGTCTTCAATGGTGAGGTATTTCACAGCCGGATCACTTTCAACAAAGGTAATCCGGCTATTTTAGCTTAATGTGGGTGCACAACACCGTCACGTAGCGCCGGCCTGTGTTCAATCCACTGTGGCAACAGAGAGGCGATAATCATGGTGAACAAGCCCAGCACCATGCCCAACAACTGGGGTGGCCAAACTTCGCTGGGGAAGAAGTTTTTGGCAATCAACCAGCTGCTGACACCCACAATGATTGACCACACCGCGCCTTGCGAAGTGGCACCCTTCCAGTACAGGCCGAACACCAAGGGCACAAATGCGGCAGCCAAGGTAATTTCATAGGCGCTTTCCACCATTTCAAATATGGAGGAATCGCTGTTGATTGCGAAAGCCACCACGATGATGGTGAACACAAACACAGACACCCGCATGGTCAACAACAAGGCTTTGTCGTCCATGTTCGGATAAATGTTCTTCACAATATTTTCAGCGAAAGACACGGAAGGCGCTAACAAAGTGGCACTTGATGTACTCATGATGGCTGAAATAAGCGCACCGAAAAACACGATTTGCGCAAACAGGGGCGTGTGCATCAACACCAAATTGGGCAAGACCATTTGCGAGTCTTCAGACACCATTGCACTAAAGGTAGCCGGGTCGATCATGATGGCGCCATAGGCCAAAAACACCGGAATGAATGCGAAAAAGAAGTACAGGGAACCACCGAGCACCGCGCCACGTACCGCAGTTTTTTCGTTTTTGGCCGAGCTGATACGTTGAAAAATATCCTGCTGGGGAATTGAACCAAAGGCCATGGTCAGGAAAGCGCCCACGAACGGCACCCACATCACATAGCTGAATTCTTCAGGGAAAAACTGCAGTTTGCCCGCTGCTTCGGCATGGTCAACCACCGTGCCTACGCCACCAGCCAGGTCAGCCACAATCCACATGATGTAGACCAAACCAGCTGCAATCACCACCATTTGAATGAAATCGAGAATGGCCACTGACAACATGCCACCAAACAGCGTGTAGATAAGCACCACACTGGCACCAATGATCATGCCCCATTCCTGGGAAATTGCACCATCAGTGAGCACATTGAAGATCAAACCCAGTGCACTGATTTGCGCAGCCACCCAACCCAGATAGGACACCACAATACAGGCGCTGCAAAAAATCTCGACGACCCGGTTGTAGCGGACGCGGTAGTAGTCACCCAAGGTGAGCAAATTCAGACGATAAATTTTGGGCGCAATGAACAGACCCGCCAAAATCAGGCACATGGAGGCACCAAACGGATCAGCCACAATGCCGCTCAAACCCTCTTCTACAAAGGTTGAGGAAATACCCAGCACCGTTTCAGAGCCGAACCAAGTGGCAAACACCGTTGCGGTCACGATGGGCAAGGAAAGGTGCCTGCCCGCCACCGCGTAATCCGCTGTACTACTTACATTTCTGGCCACATACAGGCCAATGAATACAGAAACCAGCAAATAAGCAACTACCGAGGCAAGCAACATCTTGAAAACCCACCAGAGAGAAAAAATGATTTCGGATTATAGGCAAGAAACATGCGCACTGCTAGAACAAGCCTTTCGGCCCCGCGTAGCCAATCAAGAAAGGCCACAACAAATCAAGCGCTACAACGCCAAACAACACGGCAAGCATTAATACCATCCAGAACAAAGCGCGATTCAAGCGTTTTTGTTGTTTCACCAACTGTTCAATTTGATCGTCGACCCGGCCATTGGAATGCGTCAGGGTTTGGTGCAACAAACGTGGCAGGGCAGGCAAAATTTGAGACCACTGCGCAGCCTCCCACTGCAGGCTGGACTGGAAGCCCTTGAAACCAATTTGCTGGTGCATCCAGTTTTCCAGATACGGTTTGGCAGTTTTCCAAAGATCCAGATCGGGGTCGAGTTGTCGGCCCAAACCTTCGACGTTCAGCAGGGTTTTTTGCAACAAAACCAACTGGGGCTGAATTTCCACATTGAAGCGACGGGATGTTTGAAACAGCCGCATCAAGGCCTGTCCCAGTGAAATTTCTTTCAAGGGCTTCCCAAAAAATGGCTCAATGCACGCACGAATGGCGGATTCCAGTTCATCAATCCGTGTGCCCTTGGGCACCCAGCCCGACTGAACGTGTAGCTCGGCCACTCGCTTGTAGTCTTGTCGGAAAAAAGCCAGAAAGTTTTGCGCCAGGTATTGTTTGTCCACATCGCTGAGCGTGCCGACAATACCAAAATCCAACGCAATGTAACGGCCAAAATCCTCGGGTTGATCACCCACATAAATATTGCCGGGGTGCATGTCTGCATGGAAAAAACCATCACGAAACACCTGGGTGAAAAAGATTTCCACACCTTCACGGGACAATTTTTTCAGGTCAATGTTGTTCTCGCGTAGCCGCTCGATCTGCGAAATTGGAATGCCGTGCATGCGCTCCATGGTGATCACCGTGCTACAGCAATAGTCCCAGTACATTTCTGGAACACGCAACAAATGCCCGCTGCCCGAAGTTGGTGAGAAATTGCGGCGAAGCTGCGAAGCATTGGCTGCTTCTCGCATCAAGTCCAGTTCATCGTGCAGGTACTTGTTGAACTCGGCCACCACCTCGCGAGGCTTTAAGCGTTTGCCGTCTGAGGAAATTTTCTCAATCCACTGGGCCGCAGTTTTCATCAAGGCCAGGTCTTTGTCGATCACCTCGATCATGCCGGGGCGCAACACTTTTACTGCGACTTTTTTGCCCTCATGTTCACCCGCGCGAATTACCGCGAAATGAACCTGCGCAATTGAAGCACTGGCCACAGGCATGTTCTGGAAATCCAGAAACATGTCATCGATTTGACGACCCAAACTGGCCTCAATCAATTCACGGGCTTTTTCAGAGGAAAACGCGGGCACCTGGTCTTGCAACCGGGCCAGTTCATCCGCCACATCTTCTGGCAGCAAATCCCGGCGGGTTGATAACAGCTGCCCGAACTTGACAAACAGAGGACCAAGATCTTCAAGCGCACGGCGCATGCGCTCACCGCGTGGCGCCTGAACGTGGGACCGCGAGGAAATCAACGTCAGGAACCACTTGGCAAAACCGTTGTTGATTGAATCCGCTGCAATCAGGAAAAGGCCATATTTTCTGGCCACCAATGCGATGCGTGCCAGGCGGCGTAACTTCATTTGGGTGCACCCAGCTTGGCCAGGCGTTTTTCAAGACGCGCCAGTTCGTCTCGCATTTGATTGACTTCACCGCGAAACGCATCAAACTCCGAGGCTGTTGGAGTCATGGATTTTTCATGCACCACGTACTCGCGCAAATTACTTTTGAATCGCTGCACGACATCCCGGGCATTCGTTCCCAAAGCGGCAAGCGTATTCATGACCCACACGGCCTGCGCATCGCCAACCACACGCGCCAGATCACGTTCGGGATCCCAGCTTAAATCGTTGATGACAGTGGATACGGTTTGGGCGAAATCCATATCACCCTCGATTGCGGCCTTGCGCGACATGCTGTTGGGGTTACTGACAGAGCCGATCAAATCAGCCCATTGCATCGAAATTTTGGTATCTGCCGGTGCGGCAACGCCGTTGCTGGATGAGCTGGCCTGAAAGTAACCCTGATCGTTCACCCGTAATTTTAGTTGCACCGGTAAAATATTCAGATCAAGGACTTTGCCAGACTCTTTCTGCAATTTTGATTTGCTGCTGCGTTGCTGGTCCAGCAAGTGATTGAGCACAAGGCAAGCCATCTGCGTCACCGTTGCAGACATCAAGGCCAAAGGGGCTGAGAGCAAACCACCTGCCGCAGCCACACCTTTGGCCTGGCCAGATGACAGTAGTTTGGAGGCAAACTGAAAAAACAAAACGGGGGGACTGGCCAAGGCACACTTCCAACAGTCAAAAAATTTGTTTGAGTGTAACCCAGCCGGGCAGGCCAAGCCCGGCGGGTAGGGTCAAAAATTACAGATTGTGAATGCCCGAAAGCACCCAGCCACCGCCTGAAACAGGGCGAGACATAATCCAAAGCTCATTGATTTCGGCTGCAGGCCCGTCTTGCTCCTCGCGCAGCATGCCGGTGAAGGCCACAGTCGCGATTTGCTCATCCACATCGGTCTCGAATCCAATCAACTGCGCATCGAGTGTGACCACATCGGTGCGGTTCACTGCACCGCCCCGCGCATCAATCTCGACTTTGAGATGCTCCACAACGTCGTCGCTGCAATATTCACGCAGGCCATCAATGTCGCCCTTGTCGAATACGCCTTGCATCGTGACAAAAAACTTCTTGGCACTGTTCACAAAGTTCGCTTCATCGAAACCGGCAGGCAGGTCTTTCGTGGGTGTGGCGGCTGGCACGGGTGCGTCAAAGGCAGAAGCACCGCCAAACTGACCAAAGCTTTGATCAGCACGTGGGGCGCCCATACCGGGCACGGGATCGTTTATGGTGTTTGCCGGGCCTTGACGATAACTGTTTGCAGAATCACCCGCGTTCATGCCGGGGGCGCTGTAAGCCGGGCGAGGCTTTGTGGCCTGTTGACCGCGCAACATGCGCACCAGGAACATGACCGCAAACACGGCCAAGCCGATCATCAGGATTGTTCCGAGAAACTCAGCCATGCCCGCGCCAAAGCCCAGGTAGCCAAACAAGGCCGCCAAACCCAAACCTGCCGCCAAACCACCCAAGGGACCCAGAAAACGGTTGCGTGGTGCAGCCGCTGTACCTGCCGTAGTACCGGCAGGATTGGTGGCCTGCTGCTTGCTGGGCGCAGTTGACGTGGTGCCGGAAGGCGAAGTCGGCGCGGTTTTCTGGAACTGCGAAGGCGCCGAACGGCCAAAACTGCCACCGCCACCCATGCGACGCGCTTCCGCGTCAGTTGGCAACACACTCAGACTCAAAAAAGCGGCCACAACCGCCAACACAGACAACCGAACAGACCAAACACGGGTTTTCACAGCAACAGCCTCCAGAATATTAATTTTTCGCGTGTAGCCAATAGACACATTCAGGCGAATTTGGTTCCTTGGTGCAGGGCCACTACGCCTGCGGTAAAGTTGGTGTACTTCACCTGGTCGAAACCACTCTCAAGCATGATGCTTTTCAGGGTTTCCTGATCAGGATGCATGCGAATGCTTTCGGCCAAATATTGGTAGCTAGCGCTATCTTGGGCCACCACTTGACCAATTTTTGGCAGCACCTGGAACGAATAAAGGTCGTAAGCGGGTGCCAACAAGGGATTTACCTTCGAAAACTCGAGCACAAGCACCTTGCCGCCCGGTTTGATCACCCGGCGCATTTCGCTCAAAGCGATGTCTTTGTGGGTCATGTTGCGCAAACCAAATGCCACGGTGACCACATCGAAGTAATTGTCGGGAAACGGCAGCTTTTCCGCATCGCACAGGGCCATTTTTGGCAAATACCCGTGATCAATCATGCGATTGCGTCCCACCCGAAGCATGCTCTCGTTGATGTCAGTCAACCACACTTCCCCACTGGGGCCTGCTTTGTCCAGAAAAGCCTTGCTGAGATCGCCTGTACCGCCGGCGATATCAAGCACTTTCATCCCGGGACGCACACCAGCCGCCCGCACGGTGCTGGCCTTCCACAATCGATGCATGCCGCCCGACATCAAGTCGTTCATGATGTCGTATTTGGCGGCCACGGAATCAAATACCTCGGCTACTTTCTTGGCTTTTTGGTCCTCGGGAACCTTTTCGAAGCCGAAATCGGTAATTTTATCGTTCATGATTTTTCAGTGGCTCGCGCAGGCGCCGCCTTTCTTTTGTTCGAATGGAATGTTTTCTGGTGCGTTGGGTTCACGACTGGCACCCGCAGCTTTCATGCGTTCCAGGTAGTCTTCCCACAAACCCTCTTGGTTTTCGCCCATCCACAGCAGGTATTGCCAGCTGAACAGGCCAGAATCGTGGCCATCTGAGAAAAACGGCTTGATTGCGTACATCCCCACTGGTTCCAGGTTGTTGACCATGACTTCCTTTTTACCAACCTGAAGGGTTTCCTGGCCGGGACCATGGCCACGAACCTCGGCCGAGGGGGAATACACCCGCAATAGCTCGAAAGGCAGGTTAAAACAGGCGCCAGTGTCGAATTCAATTTCGAGCACCTTGGACTTTTGGTGCACCACAATGCGTGTGGGGGTGGGAATATTGGTGGTTTCCATGCTGCTTAGGGTCTTTGGAATGCGTAATCCTCAAGTGTATCTCATCAAGGCCGACAGCGGTTTACACCATGGCCCGGGATTAATTTGATGACGATTCATTCAAGTGTCATATTACTGTCATGGAAATCCACTACTTTAGGTGACGTTGCACCAAACAAATATGCCAGAGAAGAGGAAAAACGAGATGTCCAGCACCATCCTAGTTGTTGAAGATGAACCCGCGATTGCAGAACTGATTGCCGTCAACCTGAGCTTTGCTGGGCACAAAGTGCTGCGGGCCGCCGATGCGGACCAGGCAAAAACCCTGATTACAGCTGAATTACCTGACTTGGTGTTGCTGGACTGGATGTTGCCAGGCAAAACCGGCATTCAGTTTGCACACGAGTTGCGCGGCCACGAGCGCACACGCCACGTGCCGGTCATTATGCTAACTGCCCGCACAGAAGAACAGGACAAAGTAGACGGCCTGGAAGCAGGTGCAGACGATTACATTACCAAGCCTTTCTCGCCCAAGGAGTTGCTGGCCCGGATTAAGGCAGTATTGCGCCGCCGTGCGCCCCAGCTGACCGACGATATTGTGGAAGTACATGGCCTGAAGCTGGACCCGGTGACGCACCGCATCATGGGCCATGACAAAATTATCGACATGGGCCCCACCGAATTCCGCTTGCTGCACTTTTTCATGACCCACCCCGAGCGCGTACACAGCCGTACCCAACTGCTCGACCAGGTGTGGGGCGACCATGTGTTTGTAGAAGAGCGCACGGTAGATGTACACATTCGACGCTTGCGCCAGGCATTGACTATTTCCGGGCATGACCGCCTGATTGAAACAGTTCGTGGTGCAGGCTACCGTTTTACCGCAACGCAAAATGAAGGTGCACTAAACTAAGGGCTCCCCCCGACGGGATATTCCCCTAGAATACGCACCTATGACGTTCATCTTTTTTCGACTCATACTATTGGCCATGGTGCTGGGTGCAGCTGCCATCGTGGGCCAAATGGTTGCCGGGCCCAAGGGCGCGGTGGCTGGTTCTATTTTGGCCTCGCTACTGGTCTATGCGCTCCACGTGCGCTCGGGCCTGCGCATTATTGCCTGGCTGGATGACTTCAAAGTCGAAAACGTGCCCGAGGTTTCCAGTTGGTGGGACGACCTTGCGGCGAAACTTTTCCGCTACCTGCGCTTGCACCAGCGCCAGCAACAGGCACTGACCAATGCCTTGGTCTCTTTCAGAACCGCCGCACAGGCCTTGCCCGATGGCGTTGTTACGCTCGATTCCGAAGGTCATATTTCCTGGTGTAACGACACAGCGCAAGACCACCTGGGATTGAAACTGGGCAGCGACATTGGCCAGCCCCTGATTAACCTGGTTCGAAATCCCAATTTCTCGAAATACATACGCAGCCGCTCTTGGGAACAACCCCTGATCATGACCGCCCCACGCAGCCGCAGCAAAGTATTGTCGGTGCAGTTGGTCAGCTATGGTGACCAGCAAATGCTGGTACTTTCCCGCGATGTAACCCAGGTTGAAAAACTGGAACGCATGCGCCGGGACTTCATTGCCAATGTGTCGCATGAACTGAAAACGCCACTGACCGTGCTCAGCGGTTTTCTGGAAACATTTCGTGATTTGCCGTTGAGCAAAGAACAACAAACCGAATACCTGAATTTGATGTACACCCAGGCCAACCGCATGCAGAACCTGGTGGAAGACCTGCTGGCTTTGTCGGCGCTTGAATCATCGCCCAATGCGGGTGAAGGTGGCGAACCAGTTGATTTGAGTGGAATTGCCCAGAAAACAGGCGATGAAGCCCAACAACTTTCCGCCGGAAAGCACGATATTTCGGTGGATGTTGACAAGGGTTTAATGGGTTTCGGCAATTCAGCCGAGATTTTCAGCGCCTTCTCGAATATCGTGACCAATGCTGTGCGTTACACACCCGCGCATGGAAAAATTTCCATCAGTTTGCGCAAGACAGAAAACGAGATTGGAAAGCCCTGTGCAACGTTTGTTGTGAAAGACACGGGCATTGGTGTGTCGGCAGAACACATTCCACGACTGACTGAGCGCTTTTACCGTGTGGACCGCAGCCGTTCACGCGAAAGTGGTGGCACTGGCTTGGGTTTGGCGATTGTGAAGCATGTGGTGCAACGCCACGATGGTGAACTGGACATTCAAAGCCGGCCGAATGCGGGCAGCACATTTACGATTCTGCTGCCACTGGCGAAGGCTGGTGCGGCTTCGAAGCCTGCCGTTTCCGAAGCGACGACTGTTTGAGCGAAGCGACGTGTAGCTTTACCGCAAACCACCAATTCGGTTGCCTAGCGCAATCAACAGGGTTGGCGACTGGCGGAAGGCTCACGTTGTGCGTGAGCCTAATCTAGCCAGGCCTTAATTACATGTTCGCTACGCCAGGAAACGCCGCCAGCAACTCAGCCCGCAATGCCAGCATCCACTTGGGCTTTGAATCAAGCACCAACTGCTGCCGGGGCGACAAGGAAACACCCTGCTTGGCCACAGCCCACACCGGAGCAGGAAAGTGTTTGTCGTCGGTAAAACGCGGAATAACATGCCAATGCAAATGGGGCACCACATTGCCAAGCGTGGCAATATTTGCTTTGTCGGCCTTGAATACGCGCAACACGAATTGCTCAAGCAACACCACCGCGTCCATACACAGCACCCGATCTTCGCGGCTCAGGTCAGAAAACTCGCGAACATGGTCGTTCCAGATCAAGCGCAGAAAGCCGGGGTAATCGGCATCCACGGCCTCGATCACCCGAAACTTGCTGCAATTGAACACCCAATCGCCGCCCGGTGTGGCACACAGGGGGCAATTAGACAAGGATGCGCTCAATGCCGCCGTCGTTGGCGTCTTTCACATAGTTTTGCAACCAGTCCTGACCCAGCACATGCTTGGCAACTTCAACCACAATGTAATCTGCTTGCAAATTGGCATCGTCGCTGTAGCGGCTCAAACCCTGCAAGCAGGATGGGCAGCTGGTCAGAATTTTCACATCGGCTTGTGGTGCGTTTTCCCGAACCTTTTCCGCACCCTTGCGCATTTCCTCTTCCTTGCGGAAGCGAACCTGCGTTGCCACGTCGGGGCGCGAAACACCAAAGGTGCCCGATTCGCCACAGCAGCGATCATTCTTGGTGATGGTCTGACCCTGCAACTCGCTGTTCATCAACTGGTTCACAACCTTCAGCGGGTCGTAGGTTTTCATGGGTGTGTGGCAAGGGTCGTGGTACATGTACTTCGTACCCGTCACATTGTCCAGCGTCACGCCTTTTTCCATCAGGAATTCGTGAATGTCGATGATGCGGCAGCCAGGGAAAATTTTCTCGAACTCATAACCCTGCAACTGGTCGTAACAGGTGCCACAGCTCACCACCACGGTTTTAATATCAAGGTAGTTCAAGGTGTTGGCAACGCGGTGAAACAGCACGCGGTTGTCGGTGATCATTTTCTCGGCTTTGTCGTACTGCCCTGCCCCACGCTGCGGGTAACCACAGCACAGGTAACCAGGAGGCAGCACAGTTTGCACGCCCACATTCCACAACATGGCCTGCGTGGCCAAACCCACCTGGCTGTACAAACGTTCCGAACCGCAACCAGGGAAATAGAACACCGCTTCAGTGTCAGCCTGCGTGGTTTTCGGGTTGCGAATCACCGGCACGTAATCGCTGTTCTCGATGTCAAGCAAGGCACGTGCGGTTTTCTTGGGCAAACCACCGGGCATGGGCTTGTTGATGAAGTGAATCACCTGCTCACGAATTGGTGCCTTGCCCACCGTGGCAGGCGGCTTGGCGATTTGCTTGTTCAACATACCCAGCGACTTCGCCACTTTGTAGGCGCCACGCTGCAGCTTGTAACCAATACCTGTCATGCCCACACGCATGGCTTTGATGGTGGCCGGGTCTTTCGCATTCAGGAAAGTCATGGCCAAGGCAGTGCCGGGGTTGAAGCTTTTCTTGTCCAGCTTGCGCAACAGGGCGCGCATGTTCATGGACACGTCGCCAAAATCGATATCGACCGGGCATGGCGTTAAACACTTGTGGCACACCGTGCAGTGGTCGGCCACGTCTTCGAATTCTTCCCAATGCTTGATGGACACACCACGGCGGGTTTGTTCTTCATACAAGAAGGCTTCGACCAGCAAAGAGGTGGCCAGAATTTTGTTGCGTGGGCTGTACAGCAAATTGGCACGCGGCACGTGGGTAGAACACACGGGCTTGCACTTGCCGCAACGCAGACAATCTTTCACGGAATCCGCAATTGAGCCAATGTCGCTTTGGCTCATGATCAAGCTTTCATGGCCCATCAAGTTGAAGCTGGGCGTGTAGGCATTGGCCAAATCACCGCCGGGCAACAGCTTGCCCTTGTTGAAACGACCTTCCGGGTCGATGCGCTGCTTGTAATCCTGGAACGGCTGCAATTCCTCTTTGGTGAGGTACTGGTACTTGGTAATGCCAATACCGTGCTCACCGGAAATAACACCGTCCAGATTCCGGGCAATTTGCATGATGCGGTCAACGGTGTGTTCCGCTTCACGCAACATTTCGTAGTCGTCAGAATTCACCGGAATGTTCGTGTGCACATTGCCGTCGCCAGCATGCATGTGCAGCGCCACGAACAAACGACCGCGCAGTACCTGCTTGTGAATGGCTTTGCATTCTTCCATCACGGGCACAAACACACCGCCCTCAAAAATGCGGTTCAGGTTGTGACGCAGTTCGGTTTTCCAGCTAACCCGAATGGTGCGATCTTGCAGCACATCGAACACGGTCGCTTCAGGTTGATCTGCCAAACGCTTTTCAAGCGCGGCATCCAGATGACCCAAACCAATTGTTTTCAACACCGGGTTGGCTTGTGCCAATGGCATGTTCATATTGCCCAGCAACCAGCTCCAGCGTTCATGCACGCCTTCAAGCAACTCAACGGCGCGGCCAACACGGTCACCCACCAGGTCTTCAGTCGACAACTTGGTGGAATCCACTTCGTCGGTTTTGCCCAGGGTCAGGGGCTTCTCAAAAAAGGCTCGAAGCGCTGCAACCAGTTTCAGCTTGTTGCGAATCGACAATTCAATGTTGATGCGCTCGATTTCATCGGTGTATTCGCCCATGCGCGGCAGGGGAATGACCACGTCTTCGTTGATTTTGAAGGCGTTGGTGTGGCGCGCAATGGCGGCGGTACGGGCGCGGTCAAGCCAGAACTTCTTGCGGGCTTCGGGGCTGACTGCTACAAAACCTTCACCGGCGCGACCATTGGACAGGCGAACCACTTCAGAAGCCGCTTGGGCCACTGCATTTTCATCGTCGCCCACGATATCGCCAAACAACACCATTTTCGGGAAAGCGCCACGCTTGGACTTGGGGCTGTATTTCACCGCGCGCAAATAGCGCTCGTCGAGGTGCTCAAGGCCCGCCAAAATGGCGCCCATGGCTTTGCCCTCGGTATCGAGATAGTTCTTGATTTCGACAATTGAAGGCACTGCGTCGCGGGCCTGGCCGTAAAACTCCAGACACACCGTGCGGGTGTGTTTGGGCATGCGGTGCAAAATCCACTTGGCCGATGTGATCAGGCCATCGCAACCTTCTTTCTGGATACCGGGCAATCCGGCCAGAAACTTGTCGGTTACGTCTTTGCCCAAACCAACCTTGCGGAAACGCGCACCTTCAACGGTAAGGCGTTCGGTTTTCAGAATTTTGGCATTCGGTGCCAGGCGGCCATCGGACCACACCAGGTCAAAATCGGCCTGGGGTGCGTCGTGAATTTTGCTCAGGTTGTGGTTGACTCGAGTCACCTCAAGCCAGTCGCCCTGTGGGTCGACCATTCTCCACCACGCCAGGTTATCGAGCGCAGTACCCCACAACACGGCTTTCTTGCCGCCCGCATTCATGGCCACGTTGCCGCCAATACAGCTGGCTTCGGCCGATGTGGGGTCAACTGCAAACACGCGACCAGCGGCTTCAGCCGCTTCCGATACGCGCTTGGTGACCACACCCGCACCCGAAAACACGGTTGCGTATTCCTCAGAAAGACCAGGCAACACTTCCATTTTGACTTGGCCAAGTTCTTCCAGCTTTTCGGTGTTGATGATGGCCGACAAGGCCGTGAGTGGCACCGCGCCACCGGTGTAACCCGTGCCGCCTCCACGTGGAATAATGGTGAGACCCAAGTCGATACAGGCTTTGACCAAACCAGGAATTTCAGATTCGCGGTCGGGGGTGAGCACCACAAACGGGTACTCTACGCGCCAGTCGGTGGCGTCAGTTACGTGGGAAACACGCGACAGACCGTCGTACTTGATGTTGTCTTTCGCTGTGTGTTCACCCAACACCTTGCGGGCACGACCACGCAAAATGGCCATGGCTTCCAGCTCACGCTGAAACTCGAATACTGCTTTTTCGGCCACGGTGAGTAATTCACGAACCTTGGCACTGCGATTGTCTGTATCCGTTTCGACCGCGGCTTCTTTCACTTCCACCCGACGGGCGTCAATTTCGCCCAGGCGGTGAAACAAAGCTTCGATCAGCGCAGTCAGGCGCTTGGGATTGTCGAGCAGGTCGTCTTGCAAATACGGGTTGCGGCGCACCACCCAGATGTCGCCCAATACCTCAAACAGCATGCGTGCTGAACGGCCAGTTTTTCTTTCCTGGCGCAACTCTTGAAGAATGTTCCAGGCCGACTCGCCCAGTAAACGGATCACGATTTCACGGTCCGAAAACGAGGTGTAGTTGTATGGAATTTCCCGCAGGCGAGCGGTTTCGCCGGCAGAGGGTTTCAATGTGTTTAATTCGACGGGTGCGTTCATGCAAAACCTTTAGACTGCTTAGCCTTTTATGGTACCAAAAACCAGGCACCTGCGCCTAGAGTGAGGACTCCTCAAACTCAGCTCAAAACCCTTATTCAACAAGGGTTTTGAGCCAAAATCGCCAGAACCCGGTTACATCCGTTTGGGCGCGGAAACACCCAAAACCGCCAGGCCGTTCGCCAACACGGTCGCCACAGCCACGAGCAAGGCTACACGCGCGGTTTTCAAGGCCAGGTCGTCGATGCGCACTCGCTCGGCATTGTAGAAAGTATGGAATGCGCCAGCCAGCTCGCGAAGGTAAAAAGCGATGTGGTGTGGCGCCAACTCATCGGCAGCCTTGGACAAAATGTCCGGGTAAGAAACCAACGTTCTGAGCAAAGCAAGTTCAGATGGCGCACCCAGAAGGGCCAAATTGGCGCTGTGAACCGTTGCCAAATCCACTTCGGCCTGATCGAGAATGGAATGAATCCGGGCATGGGCATACTGCACGTAATACACCGGGTTTTCATCGGATTGGGCCAAGGCCAGATCAACATCGAACACGAACTCGGTGTCGGCTTTGCGGCTGACCAGGAAAAAACGCACGGCGTCGCGGCCTTTGACGAGCGCCTCTGGCTGTTCCAGCATAGGCTGGCTTTCATCCACCCCGCCCGACCAGCAAATCAGGTCGCGCACGGTGACATAACTGCCGGCACGCTTGGAAATTTTCACTTCCTGACCGCCCTTCATGACAGTGACCATTTTGTGCAGTACGTAATCGGGGTAGCCCTGCGGAACACCCACATTGCATGCCTGTAAGCCGGCGCGCACGCGGGCAATGGTACCGTGGTGGTCGGTGCCCTGCACATTGATTACCTTGCCAAAGCCGCGCTTGAATTTCTGGATGTGATAGGCCACATCGGGCACAAAGTAGGTGTAACCACCTTCGGATTTGCGCATGACCCTGTCTTTGTCATCGCCGTAATCGGTCGAGCGCAACCACAGTGCCCCGCCTTCTTCAAAGGTTTTACCAGAAGCAACCATCAGCGCCACTGCGTCTTCTACCTTGCCCTCGGAGTAAAGCGAGCTTTCAAGGTAAAACTGATCGAATTTCACACCAAAGGCTTGCAAATCCAGGTCTTGCTCGGCGCGCAAGTACGCCACAGCAAAGGCGCGAATTGACTCCAGGTCTTCCACATTGCCATTGCCTTTCACTGGTTCACCGTCAGCGGCCTGCACTTCCCGGCCAGCCAGAAAATCGACGGCGATATCGGCAATGTAATCGCCGTTGTAGGCACTTTCGGGCCATTCAGCATCGCCGGGTTTAAACCCTTTGGCACGGGCTTGAACTGAAATCGCCAAGGTTTGAATTTGCACCCCGGCATCGTTGTAATAGAACTCTTTGTGAACCTTCCAGCCCTGCGTTTGCATGGCTGCCGCCATGGCGTCGCCCAATGCAGCCTGGCGACCATGGCCTACGTGCAGCGGGCCTGTGGGGTTGGCCGAGACAAACTCGATGAGTACAGTTTCGTCAGCATGGGCCTGTGATTTACCAAATTCCGGACCTTGCTTCAGTACCTCGGCCACCACAGCAACCCGGGCTTGCTGGCTTAACCGAATATTGATAAAGCCTGGGCCTGCCACCTCAACAGCGTCGACCAGCCCCGCACATGACGGATTGGCCTTCACATGGTCGGCCAGCAATTGCGCGAGTTCGCGTGGGTTGCGGCGCGCGGGCTTGGCCAACTGCATGGCCAAATTGCAGGCTGCATCGCCGTGGCTGGCGTCTTTGGGCTTTTCCAGCGCCGCCACGCCCTCGAAGGGCTGATTAAGGGCAGCAGCAGCGGCCGCTTCGAATGCGGCGATCAGTGTGTTTCGTTGTTGGGCAAGCATGTGGAGGCGTCGGGGCAGTGTTGATGAGCTAAGCCCCTGATTGTACCAAGGATTCCACGCAAGGTACTTGAACCAACAACATGCCCAGCCTTTGAATTATTGGTAAGCGCCGGGTTCCCGCAACACCAACAGCACATGGCGCGTCGAACTGCGTACCTCCGTCGAAGGGCGAACCTCAACAACACACGAGCGGCTCACCCCGTTGGGGTCGAGGTACTGGAGTTGAACCGAAGCATTTTGCCACTTCATAATGGCCTGGGTTAACTTGCGCACGCCACTTGATCCAAATGTCGCGACAGCAAACCATTCGGGATCTGCATTCAATATTGAATCCGGGCCTCTATTGAACCTGTTCCCGAATGCATCATTGACATACACAACACTACACGTGTCAGTGGATTCTGCATTTAATTCAAGCAAAACAACGGGTGATTCACTAAGCGCAAGTGCCTGCTCGGCAAAGGACAGTTGCTGCTGGTTTCTGTGTTGACTTGTAACGTCATTAATTACGCAGTAAGACGCGTTGTGCCCACGAATAAACTTTGTTTTGATTAGTTTACCGGTGGTGGGTACATACAGTTCATACGACTCGGACGCACCTTGATATCTCATTTCCGAAAGCGCCTTCGACAGCGCTGCCGGGGTCAGCCCGGGAAGCAATGTTTGTATTGATATGCCAGCAACAAAACCACTTACAGCACCCAAAATACATTTGCGGGCTGCTGAATTGGCAAAAACCACCAAGTTCGAGTTGTCGAATTCAAGCAAGCCATCGCTCATATTCTGGAGAATCAAATCTCGAGTGAAAGAATTGGTTTCAGCGTCCAACCTGGCGGCTCTTGGCTCGGTCACGTCAATCAGAAAAACACTTAGATTGGGCTTCTCGCCAAGTACGGTGTCGACATTTAACAGGATCTGATACCAGTGTGTAAGCCCAAATTGTTCCCGTTTAAATTCAAGTCGCTCTGATGAACAGCTTTCCAGGCATCGCGAAAGAACGGCCTTCAACTCACGCCCAGAGAATATTTCCAGCGCGACAAGCACCTCATCCAGAGGTGGCGCGTGGCCCAAAAGGCCAATCGTTTTACGAAGCTCGGGCGCTATGTATATTTGACCAGTTGCTCCGTGACAAAAGAAACCGGGAGCGCACAAGGCTTTTGACATCGATTCGTTGTAGGCAGCGGCCAGATCCATACTCTGGGACTGCAAGTTAACAGTTAATGCTGCCAGGAACACACCAGCTGTGGATGAATCTGCACCGCCGTCCCAACTTAGTTGAACAGTGTATGTACGAAAGTAACCACCATGATTCTTGAGCTGAAGCGTTAAACTGCGCCGCCCACCATTGTCGCGTACTGCCTTGCAAGCCTTAATAAAGCTGGCGATATTGGCTGGGTGAAGAAAATCCAGCAGCCGGAAGGTCAAACTGTGGGTATCACCAACAACTTTTGCCGTGTAATCGGGGCAGATGTGAAATTCGCAGTGATCAGGAATAATCAACACCGACGATTTTGGTGCATCACGCTGCACGATGTGAATTTGCATCTCGCCACGTTTGTGTAACGATGCCCCCTGCCCTGCTATTTTTACCTGTTCGCAAACTTTAAGCACGGTGCCATCGGCTAGACCCATTTGATAGCTGAAAGGCTCACCAGAAGCCCTACTCCTTTCTTCCAGCACGCGCTCACGATCACAATCGAATACTTGTCTGGTAAACCAGTCTTTAACGACTGCGGTTTCTTTCGGGAAGCCCAGAAAATGCGAAAGGGTCGTATCCATTACCACGCTGTCATTGACCAGAACTCGGGTCCAAACAGCGTTGAACTCCGTTCCAGGGATGGTTCTAGGCGTATTTGAGCGGCTACTTTTCAGGAGCAACAATTCGGCCATGCGACCCATTTTCTCAATGATCTGTACCTCTGAAACAGTCCATTGGCGAGGCGTTACATCGAGAATACAAAAGCTTCCAATTCGCGAGCCCGCGGAACAATACAATGGAACACCGAGATACGATCTGAGCCCCAACGGGCCTGTGACCAAAGGATTCAACTTGTACAAGGGGTCCGTTAATGTGTCTTGGATTTTGTATGGCTCGCTACTTTGAATGGTGTGCGTACAAAATGAACCGCTTCGATCGGACTCGCAAACATTCAATCCTGTTTTCGCTTTGAACCACAAGCGATCCTGATCAACCAAAGAAATCAGACAATACGCCGCATTGAACACCCGAGATCCGAGTTTGACCAAAGCATCCAGTTCTGGCTCGGAAGGACTGTCCAACAGTTGAGTTCTGTATAAATCGGCCAACCGGTCCGATTCTTTTTGGTTGGGAAAGGCATCAGAAACGATCAAGAGAAACTCACCAGAATCAAGGATTTTTGCAATATCGAGCTCGGGCAGACAAACCTGAGACGCGTGCTTTTTTGCGTTGCAACACTTAGCACACGTTATCGCATGAACCAATTCAATGAACTGTGTGAAATAGTAAAATTATTGCGAATGAAACAATCGTTTTCAAATTGTGGCGTCAAAAAAACAAACTACTTAATAAATTTAAATTACTTACAGAGAGACGCCCTTCTGACCGCCTCAATGTCTTCGGGCAAAGTCATGGCCAACTCATTTCTGGCCAATGCCCTTCGAGAATGCTCCAGGCAAGCCGAGCGAATGGCTGGATTGCCAAAACCGGCCATGGCAACAAATGCCTTTTGCAAGCGGATAGACACCTCGACCGTGCCCGCTGCATCCCTGGCCAATCCATTGAAAGCATCATCAAACATGTCAACTTCTCGAATGGAGGGAACGCTGATGCGGTCGTACACCACCGTGTCATCCGGGCTGTTGTCCCCACTGGCCCATTGATGAAAAAGTCGTGTGGCCGTGCCAATGACGTCAATGGCAGTGCCGGGATCATTCACCGCCGGGGACAAGGCCCGGCTGGCAATCTCGCACAAAACAATCAAGCCGAATCTAGGGTCTTGGTCGTAAGTTCGCTGATCGGCCAAGTAAAAGGCAGCCGCCAATTCAGCCAGGCAATCAATTTGCTGCTGGGGTGAGCCCTGTATAAAGGCCACCGGGTTAGCCGGCGTACAAAACTTACCTGGCAACACGACCATTTCGATTTCGATATCAAATTTTTCAGCACAGGCTTGCAACGACGGCATGTCGACGCGTTGCAAATACCCTACCTTTGACAAGACCAGCGGAACGCCCTGCAAAGTGGTGGAATTTGAACCTGGCTTACCACCAAGATAGGGTTGCTTTAACCGGCTGACAAATGACGCTGCCACGGCCACTTCAACTTTGTCAATGGTGTTACCCATGCGACCAAGGCGGGCAATGCTGTCCATCCACCGTATGAACGTGAGGATAACCAAGGCAAAAACCAGCACACTGACCACGAACAGTGCAAACCGGCCCGCGTGCTCGTACAGATCGTTCTGAAGAGCCACCAATGACACAGCCCCATAAATAAACACGCCGATAAAAACAGACAGGGCGTTCTGCGAGGTGTCGTCTGCCAACACCACTGAAAAGGCGCGCGGCGTGGCGGAATTGCTGGCCGAGGCATAGGCAGTCACCATGGCCCCAACGGCAAACATGGCAATAACCAACATGCTGGAGGTGACCAAATTCAGCAAAGTCTCAATGGAATCAGTGCTGACATCGGGCACCCAGACGGACGCATTGGTTTGATCAGCCAATGTCGCCAAAAACGCAAAGGCAACTGACAGCAAACTGACCAGCAAGGGTTTCACCCAAAGCTTTTCGCGAATTCGGTTCCAGTGGAACAACAGGTTTTCCCGCATTGCTAAGTCCTTATTTCTTTTTGGCTACCCAGGCAAAATGCCTTTGCAAGGCTTCATCGGCGAGCAATGTTTCGGCGCTTGAAAATTGCTTGGCCAACCGCATTTCATCATACAAATCATGAATACCATCGTGACAAAGCCTGCAAATATTGACGCCCTTGTTCAAGGTTTCTTTGTCGAAATTCTTTCTGTAAAAGGCACGACGGTGCAACTTCTTGGGAATCAAGTGATGAAACGTGAGTGCTGTGAATCGACCGCAACACAGACAATGACCACTTTTCAGGCGTAAGGACGACATTGCAGTGGCACCTGCTCAAAGACTTTTCTTCACCAGGTCACGCATTTGAAGAGCCTTGTCAGTGCCTTCGCCTTCAAGTCCCTCAACAACTGTCACCCGGTTTTTAGGTGGTTGGTTTTGACTCACTTTCCATTTGCCCACCATGCTTTCGATTTGAACCTCAAAACCCACAATGGCCTGCTTGATTTGGTTCAGAAATTCAGCAGGCGCGTCATTCACGGACCAAGGCATGTCTCGCCGACTTTCCTGCTGCGCAGTTAAATCTTCAAGTTGCTGGTGCAGCCATGCGGCATCATCCACCACCTGCATCTGCCCTTTCACATGCACCACTGCGTAATTCCAGGTGGGCACCACCTTCTCCGTTTCCTTTTTGGTCGCATACCAAGAGGGCGTAATGTAATGTTCAGCCCCCTGAAAAACCAACAGGGTTTGTGGCGACACTGCCAAATCTGACAGCATTGGATTGGCCCGCGCCACATGGCCACGCAGTACTTTTTGCCCGCGGGTATTTTCAGCAAACACCATGGGAATGTGATTGGCATTCAGCCCCGAGACCGACATGGTGATTACCGTGGCTAACGGGTGGGCTTTGATCAAACTCAACAACACCGGAACCGAGGTTTCCTCAAACTGCTTGGGCAAATACATGGGCTTACTTCACGATTTGAATTTGGGCTGGGTCGACTACAAGAATTCGGGTTTGATCCGCAAATTGCTCAACCAAACCTGACACCACAATGGTTTTACCAAAAAAGAATTTTGGCAAGTCGTGAATACCTTGATAGGAATACCAAGTGGCGACACGGCCATCAATGACCACAGTCAGGTTGGCAGAATCGCGAAAATTGGTGTGTGAATTGAGATCGACTTCATCACGATCAGTGCGAAGTTTGCTGGAGCGAACTTTCATTTGAACCTGGACTTCCTGATTCAATCGGGTAAGCGCCTTCTCTGCAGCGATCGGGGCTGCCTGAACCAGGCCGATGCCCGCCAAACCGGTCAAACCCGCCGATACGCACAGGGCAAGAAGCATGCGCCGCATGTTTTACTCCAAGGCATTTGTGTGGCTTTCAGTGTATATCAGCCTACAGCCAAACGACACGCACAATCATGTACCCGCCCAAGGCCAGTAGGCCTACAAAAAATACGGTTTTGAATGTTTCTGCACTTATTAGCGTTCGGCATTTTTGCCCGGCCAATACACCTGCCATGGTGGGAATCAGGCACAAAGTGGATTCCCAGGCCGCCGCCAGTTCGAACCGCCCTTTGAAATACAAACCCACCGCCAAGGCAAAAGTGCCCACGGTGAATACAAGCCCCAAGGCTTGCAGCAATTCATCTTTGCTCATACCCAATGAATTCATGTAGGGCGCAGAGGGCACTGACGACACCCCGGTTGCCCCAGCCAAAAAGCCGGTAAGCCCACCCACTACTGGCGATGCCCAACGTTCATTGCCTGCATTCACATGCATATTGAACTTGAACAAGCCCAACATGGCGTACACGAACAACACCAAACCCAATGCCAGCGTGGCATAGACTGGCGTGCTACCGGTTAATACGCCCACGCCGAAGGCCGCACCAATGCACACCATGATCAACAGCGCACTGAACCGGCGCAAGGCCTGCAGAAAACCGGGACCAACCAGCATTTGCCACACATTGCTCACCATGGAGGGCACCACGATTAATGCAGCCGCCTGCACGGGCGGCACAACCACGGCCATCAAGCCGATCGCAATGGGCGGCAGGCCCATGCCGGTCACACCTTTCACAAAACCTGCCACCAAAAAAGCCAGCCCCACAACCAGGGTGTAATCGTTCACTTCCAAAATTTGTCCTTTAGATTGGTACTGGGCTGGAATTGCCGCCATCGCCCAAAGCACGTTGCATGATGAGTGTGCCCACCCAGCGATTGAATTTGTAGCCCACGTTGGGCATGCGCCCTACTTCTTCGAAACCCAGCTTGCTGTGCAATTCAGCCGAACCGGCCGTGCCCCCTTGTGTAATGACGGCCACCATTTGACGCCAAGGGCCTAGTTCACACCGGCGAATGACCTCGCTTAGCAAAGCCGCGCCGATACCCTTGCCTTTGTGGCTTGGCGACAAATACACCGAGTCTTCAACCGTGTATCGATATGCGGGCCTGGGCCTGTAAGTGGCTGCATAGGCATACCCCACAATTTCAGCGTCAATTTCGGCAACCAGGTAGGGCAACTTTGTGTTCAGTATCGCTTGCCAGCGTGCACACATTTCTTCAAGTGTGGGAGGCACCAACTCGAAGGTGGCCAGTTCATGCAATACGTAGTGCGCGTAAAGCGCGTGCACGGCAGTCATGTCAGCCAAGGTGGCATCACGAATCGTAAGCATGGTGCTTATACCCACTTCACCACTGCAGGCGCTTCGTATTCCTTGAACGCTGCCAAAAGCTTGCTGGCATCGGTGTGTGCCATCAGCATGTTGCGGTGCTGCGGGCGAATAAAAGCCTCTGCATGTGCATGGTCCAGAAATGAAAGCAAGCCATCGTAATAACCGTTTACATTCAAGATACCCACAGGTTTGTGGTGGAAACTGAGTTGCGCCCAGGTCAGGATTTCAAACAATTCTTCGAAGGTTCCCAAGCCACCGGGCAAGGCGATAAAGCCATCGGACAATTCCGCCATCATGGCTTTGCGCTCGTGCATGTCACGGGTTACATAGAGCTCGGTGAGCGCGGGGTGAGCCAGTTCTTTGGTGACCAGTGTTTGAGGAATGACACCAACCGCACGCCCGCCAAGCCTTAACACCTCTTCAGCCACAGCCCCCATCAAGCCCAAATTGGATCCGCCATAGACCAGCCCCAGCTGGTTGGCCACTAGCGCTTGGGCCAAAGCCCTTGCGCCTTCGGCATACTCGACCCGGCTGCCCGAGCTTGAACCACAGTACACACAAATGTTTTTCATAGAGGTTCAAGCAAGAAGATGGGGCTACCCCCGATCGAAGAATCAAAAAAATCTGGAATGCAATGCATTAACCCAAGCTTGGCGTGCTTTAACGGCCACTTGCGCCACTGGCTCGCCTGCTTGAGCATTGGCGATTTTATCACCAAGGAAAGCTTTGTAATGCCCCTGTTCCACTTCTGCCACAGCATGATCTACACATTGGCTTAATGGACTGTCACCGAGCAAGTGTTGAATCAGGCGGTTCACTTGTTGCAAACGTGCTGGCTTGCGAAATACATCCACCCGATTAAAAAACTGGCCTGTCGCGGCGGCATCAAAATGAGCTTGCTGCGCGAAAGCATGACTAATCGACGCAACCACTGCCAAGTCCTCGGTATCGCGGGGCAAACGCCATGCTTTGGCAAGTGACTTGATTTGAGCAGGATTCAGGAAAAACCCCAGTGAATACACCCAACGGTCCTCGGCATTTCGCAAACCGTTCAAGCGATCGTACTCGGGTTTATCGAAGCCGGAAAACGGCACCTGACAGCTTGGGGCCAGTTCGCCCCAGGCATTTAATTTGCCAATCAACTTCAGCATGCGAGAAGGCTTTTCTTCGCCCATGCCTTTGTGCAGCTCGGCATAGACCCGCTCAGCCACCAAGTGTTTCAACT
Organism: Limnobacter sp. 130; assembly: GCF_902506325.1. Lineage (GTDB taxonomy): Bacteria > Pseudomonadota > Gammaproteobacteria > Burkholderiales > Burkholderiaceae_B > Limnobacter. Next base: position 47,962 of record NZ_LR732331.1, on the reverse strand, counting down.
CGCCGCTGTTACGCAGTTCGCCGCACAGGGCCATTGTTTCTTCAGCCACTGAGAAATCAAGAAAACGCGCAAGAAAACGCGCCAATCGAAGCACGCGCAGCGGGTCTTCAGTAAAAGCGCTGCTGACATGACGCATCAATTTGTTCTGAAGATCCTGAACACCATTGAACGGATCGACCAGCGCACCAGTCGCACTCATGGCCATGGCGTTCACGGTGAAATCGCGCCGCGCCAAGTCTTCTTCCAGGGTGACCGAAGGGTCTGCGTGAAAGGTGAAACCCTTGTAACCATGGCCACTTTTTCGCTCGGTGCGGGCCAAGGCGTATTCTTCTTTGCTCACAGGGTGAAGAAAAACCGGAAAATCTGCACCGACTGGCGTGAATCCCGCAGCCAGCATATTGTCTACCGTGGCGCCAACAACAACCCAGTCTCGATCGCTGCTGGTACGGCCCATTAAGGGATCACGAACGGCGCCGCCGACCACATAAACCTGCACAGTAGGCGGTAGTTGTGCGATCACGGAGTCAGTCTGAAAACCTTGTAGTTTGGGGTGAAAGGCCATGGGCAACACAGAAATCAATGTTGCCCAAGATTACCACCGAATCAAGCCAAGTGGCTTGAGGGCAAACGGGTGCGGTTGTGCTCACGCGTGTAATCAATTGAAGGACCGGCAGGCACAACCCGGGTTGGGTTGATCATGTCGTGGCTGTAATAGTAATGCCGCTTGATGTGATAAAAATCGACTGTTTCGGCAACACCGGGCCACTGGTACAACTCGCGCACATAATTGGAAATGTTCGGGAAATCCTCAAGCCGTTGTCGATTGCATTTGAAATGGCCGTGGTACACGGCATCAAAACGAATCAGGGTTGTAAACAAACGCCAATCAGCCTCGGTGATTTGAGCACCCACCAAAAAGCGGTTGTTCTCAAGAATTTTCTCAATTGAATCGAGTGCCATGAACACGCCGTTGTAGGCTTCTTCGTAGGCGCCCTGTGTGGTTGCAAAACCGGCACGGTACACACCGTTGTTGATGTTGTCGTACACCAGGCCGTTGACGCGATCGATCATCGTACGCAAGTGCTCGGGGTAATAATCGTCGCTGTTCCCTGTCATTTCATTGAATGCGGAATTGAACATACGAATGATTTCCGACGATTCATTGCTGACAATTTGATTCGTTTTTTTACACCACAACACAGGCACAGTGACACGCCCCGAATAATCGTTTTTGTGGCGCGTGTAAATTTGATGCATGAACTCGCTGTTGAACAGGGCGTCGCCCGTGCTGGCGGCATCGGTGTTGAAAGTCCAGCCGTTGCTCAGCATGTCAGGGCTAACCACCGACACGCCAATGTGACTTTCAAGATTTTTCAGTTTTCGGAAAATGAGTGTGCGGTGCGCCCAAGGGCAGGCCAAAGACACATAAAGATGATACCGACCACTTTCAGCCTTGAAGCCGCCCGCGCCTGTTGGCCCGGCACTGCCATCGGCGGTTACCCAGTTGCGAAGTTGCGCACTTTCGCGCTGAAATTTGCCACCACTGGAACTGGTGTCATACCACTTGTCATGCCACTGACCATCTACAAGCAAACCCATGTGTGTACTCCTTGAATTGCAACAACCAGCCTTAACCTTAGCAAAGCAGGCGCTTACAGTTGTTCAATATTCTTGAAGGTGTCGGCCACTTTTTCCCGAAGTTCAGTGCGTTGGGCATCATCCAGCCGCGCGATGTTCTTGGCCATCAGGCCGGTACGCGGGTTGGCCGACAGCATTTTTTCATGCTGATCCAGAAAGCCCCAATATAGCGTTGTGAACGGGCAAGCCTTATCGCCGGTTTTTTCGATCGGGTTGTATTTGCAAGCAGTGCAATAGTTGCTCATGCGTTTGATGTATGCACCCGATGCAATGTAAGGCTTGCTGGTGAATCGCCCGCCATTGGCAAACAAAGCCATGCCTGCCACGTTGGGTAGTTCAACCCACTCCACGGCATCCACGTATACGGCAAGAAACCAGTCTTCGACCTGTTGGGGAACAATACCGGCCAACAAGGCAAAATTACCAATCACCATCAAGCGTTGAATGTGGTGCGCGTAGCCATAATCAAGCGTTTGGCCAATGGAATCTTTCAGGCAATTCATGTGGGTTTGCCCGGTCCAGAACCACTTGGGCAAGTTGTGATTGGCCTGTAGAAAGTTGTCCTCACGCATCTTGGGCATGTCGAGCCAATACACACCGCGCATGAATTCGCGCCAGCCCAGAATTTGACGGATGAATCCTTCCGCACTGGCCACATCCACCTTGCCTGCGCGGTATGCAGCCTCTGCTTTTTGAATCACTTCAAGCGGATGCAGCAAATGCAAGTTGATAGCACTCGACACCAAGGAATGCCAGCCAAATGGCGTGTCGGTCCACATGGCGTCCTGGTAAGACCCGAAATTTGAAAATCGATGTTCGATGAATGTATCAAGCGCCTGCAAAGCCTGCGCGCGTGTTACTGGCCAAGCGAAGTTTTTCAGCGTGCCGGGGTGATCCGGAAAATTTGCTTCAACCTCAGAAAACACGGCGTGGGTTATTTCATCAGGCTCAAAAAACTCAGGGGGCGTAATGTTGCCGGGGCCAGCTTTTGGAAATGCACTGCGATTGTCGGCATCATAGTTCCATTTGCCCCCGGCTGGCTCACCGCCATCCATGAGCACACCCGTGCGCTTTCGCATTTCCCGGTAAAAGTATTCCATGCGCATTTGCTTGTAGCCGCTGGCCCATCTCGCAAACTCTGCACGGCTGCACAAATAATGCGTGTCTTCCAGCATGCGGAGCTTCAGGTTTTCGGACTTGGCCAGCTTTAAAAATTCCTGCTCCAGTCGCCATTCGCCGGGTTCAGCCATGTCCACACTGGTAAAGCCATGCTGTTTGCACAACGCAGCAATTTCCTGCACCAAGTTGTTTTGACCGGTGTCGCCAAGTTTGCGGTAGTGAACGGTGTAGCCGGCTTTGCGCAATTCTTCAGCAAAGTGGCGCATGGCACCGAGAAACAAGGCGATACGTACCTTGTGAACCCACACCACGGTTGACTCAACCGGTGATTCCACCATAAGGACTTCGGCTGATTCGGGAGGGTTCGCCAGTAGTGCCGGATTTTGAAGGTCGAGCTGATCGCCCAACACCACCACTGCTTTGACTTTGCTGCTCATATTATTGACTACTGCTTTTTTGGGGCTGCCTTGCGGCAGGCGTCTGAACAATACTTCACTTCATCCCAATTCTTGGCCCAGTTTTTTCGCCAAGTCATTTCCTTGCCGCAAGCCACGCAAGGCTTGCTGGGCAAATACGATTTATTGCCCTTGTACGACTGCTGCTTACTGGCCACAACACTTACTGTTGATTGAATTTATTGCGCAGGCGCCAATCGGCAATCGACTCGCTGATGGACTCCAGGCTGGAGAGCAATACAAAGTCCTCGGAGGGCTTTTTACGCAAGGCTGTCGAAGAACCACCACACCAGATTTCAACCATTGGTGGCAATTTCTCTCGCAACTCGGCAACGGCCTCGAGCACCGCAGGCGAGCTTTGAATGACAGAGAAAGACAAGGCCACAATGTTGATGTTCTGGGCTCGGGCGGCCAACACAATGTCATACGTTGGCGTTTGAGTTCCCAAGGAAACGCACTGTGCGCCTTCCATGGAAAAAATACATTCAGCCATCAACAAACCCAAGCCATGCAGCTCATTGGGCAGGGTGGTTAACAACACCCTGGGGCCTTTGCGCGTGGAGGGAATGGTGTTCAAGGCATTGCGCAACACAACTTGAATGGTTTCGGTGTAAATGTGTTCTTCGAAAATTTCAAAGTAACCGCGCGCCCAAGCATCGCCCACCATCGCATTAAGCGGAGCCACCACCTCAACCACAAAACGGCGCAAACCCATGGTAAGTGCAAGGCGCGACATGGTCTGTCGGAACTCCTCGGCGTCGTGTCGCTTGATCAATTCCATGTAGCCGTTCAGTTCATCGAGACTGTCTGGCGCCACATTCATGCGAGTGCCGGCACTGCTGACTTCGGCCAGCTTGACCAACTCATCAATGCTTAAACCTATGATTTTTCCGGGGCGATGACCGCCATCCAGAAGGCGCTTGATGACGCGAAGTTTTTCAACCTGATCGATCGAGTAAATGCGCTCGCCGAAGGAATCGCGCCCAGGTTGGGGAAAGTTGTAGCGTTTCTCCCAAACACGCAAGGTGTCTTTGGGCAAGCCGGTGTCCCGCTCGACTGCTGCTATTGAAAATGAGGGTTGGCTTAAATCTGCACGCTCATTCATACCTGAACCTGACCACGGTGAAACTTCAACATCTTTGTTTTGTCCTAGACAAATTGACTTGCCACACTGAACGAATAATAATGGAACTCAAAGCTTGATTGCTAATCAAATTAGCACATTGGCTGAGATTTAACCACACATATAGAGACATTCAAGTGGAATTCGTACATTGTAAAGACAACTATCTGTCTAGTCCAGTCCGGGTAAACCTGTGGAACACTGCCGCATTGTTTACCCCGGTATTGGGCACTCCGTTGCTTGGGTCTATGGCACAAGCGGCAAGTTGTGGAAACCTTCAAAAGCAATGTTTCACCGACACGCCAGGAAGTTACACAGGCAATACGCCGTGCACTCGATGCACATCCAATCACCAGCAGTAATTATTATTGGAGCGCTTCATCATGAATGCACCGGACGGACTATTTTTACCTGACGAACAATCACGCGCGGACAAGCGCAACATTGCCATTCAGCGCGTCGGCGTGCGTGCGATCAAACACCCGATTATCGTTGAAACCCTGGAAGGCCCCCAACCCTCTGTGGCCACGATTGACATGTCGGTATTTTTGCCTAGCGATGTAAAAGGCACCCACATGTCGCGCTTTCTGGAAATTCTGCAATCGCAAGAAAGCGCACTGACCCCGCAGGGCATGAAGCACATGATGCATGACATGCTTCAGCGACTTGATTCGAGCGCGGGCACCATCACCATGAAGTTTCCCTACTTCGTGCGCAAGGTTGCGCCCGTCTCGGGTGTGGCCAGTTTGCTGGATTATGAAGTCACGCTTGAAGCGGACAACAACGGCAAGTCGACCGATGTTTTCATGACTGTGGTGGTTCCGGTCACCAGCTTATGCCCTTGCTCCAAAAAGATTTCCGAATATGGTGCCCACAACCAGCGCAGTCACATCACGATTCGGGCTTTGGTGGCCGACAACATTGCGGTGGAAGAACTGATCCGCATGGCGGAAGAATCGGCTTCTTGCGAACTGTGGGGCTTGCTCAAGCGCCCTGACGAGAAATATGTGACCGAGCGCGCTTACGACAATCCGAAATTTGTTGAAGACTTGGTGCGCGACGTGGCCATTCGTTTGAGAGCCAGCAAAAAGGTTATGGCCTATCGAATTGAAAGTGAAAACTTTGAATCGATCCACAATCATTCTGCGGTGGCCTGGATAGAAGAGGACAAACGTCAAGAAAAGTAAGAAGTAAGAGGTAAGTTGGCCCTGGCTTCAAAAGCCGGGGTCAAATTCATTTACTGCAGTAAATAAAAGGTTAGGATGCTGGTAAAAACCCTTGCCTTTTTTCAACACCGAGTACAAATGACCAAGAATTCAAAAGAACTGCTGCCGAAAGTCGCCATTGTAGGTGGTGGTATTTCCGGTCTGACAGCCGCTTATGCGCTACGAGACCATGCACACACCACCCTGTTTGAGGCCAATGCGTACATTGGCGGCCACACCAACACGGTTGATATTGAAGTGGAAGGCAAGCAGGTTGCCGTGGACACCGGTTTTCTGGTTTACAACGAGCGCACCTACCCCAACCTGATCCGCTTGTTCGATGAGTTGGCGGTTGAAACCGTGGAATCGGACATGTCTTTTTCAGTGTGTTTGCCCGAGCTGAACATTGAATGGGCTGGCACCAACCTGAATACTGTATTTGCGCAGCGCCGCAATTTGTTGCGCCCGCGCTTTCTGCGCATGTTGCTGGACATTGTGCGCTTCAACAAAGAAGCAACCGCCATGGTGGCTGATGCAGGTCGAGCCGCTCTTTTCCAGAGCAAGGCAAAAATGCACCTTGGTGATTATCTGGTTGAAGAAAAATACAGTGCAGAATTCCGCGACTGGTATTTGATACCCATGGCGGCGGCCATATGGTCTTGCCCCAGTGAGCAAATGCTGGCCTTTCCGCTGGCCACGTTCATTCAGTTTTGCCACAACCATGGTTTGCTGCAAGTCAACGACCGGCCCAAATGGTTCACCGTGAAAAACGGGGCACGCAATTACGTGCAAAAAATATTGCCTTTCGTCGATTTGGTCCACTCGAACACACCCGTACTTGAAGTTGACACCACGGGCACAAAACCCGCCGTGAAGACAAAGCTGGGCGAGCAAGAGTTTGACTATGTCATCGTGGCCTGCCACAGTGATGAGGCGCTGGGCATGCTGAAAGGCAACGACCTGCAAAAGGCGCAGTTGCAACACATTAAGTACCAGCCGAACGTGGCCTATCTGCACACCGACGTGAAGCTGATGCCCAAAACACGGAGTACCTGGTCATCGTGGAATTACTTGAGCGATGTGCTGAATCCGCAACCGAGCGTGTCGGTGACCTATTGGAGCAACTTGCTACAACCCCTGCCTGTTGAAAAGCCGATTTTTGTGACCTTGAACCCGATTATTCAACCTGACGCGAAGCAGGTATTTCGGGAAATTCATTACTCTCACCCAGTGTTCGATGTGCCTGCGGTTCAAGCACAACAGGTCTTAAGCGAACTTCAAGGCTTGAACAATGTCTACTTGGCAGGTGCGTGGATGAAGTATGGTTTCCACGAAGATGGTCACACTTCGGGCTTGAATGCAGCGCGTGCGTTGATCGACAAACTGGCGAAAATCAAACAGAAGGCAGCTTGATGGCGCAAGAGCGTTTTCAACTCAGCAATGTAAAACTGGCTTGGGGCCTGGTGAAGCATCACCGGTCACTTCCCAAGCCCAATGGCTTTACCACGGGCGCGTGCTTTGTGCGCCTGACCTTCTCGACCCTGCATGAACCAAAACCAGCGCACGCTTACCCAGTGATCGATGGCCGGGGTTTGGTGTCGGTGTCTGCCAGCAATTATGGATTTGAACCCCACGCGCTGAAGTTTCCTGAGTTTGTGACTGAACTGGTGTCCAAAGTTGAGGCAAAAACAGGCAGATCGCTTCAAGGTGAAGTGCATTTGCACACCTTTCCCAAAGTATTTGGCTATGTATTCAACCCAGTCAGCTTTTGGTACTTTCACGATGAAGCACAACAGTGTCGCGCTGTGATGTGCGAGGTGAACAACACCTTTGGTGAACGGCATTTTTACTTGCTCACTGCACCTGAAAGCCAGGCACCACTGAACAAGGGCATGTTGTTGCACGCTAGGAAAGAATTTCACGTTTCGCCTTTCTTCCCGGTTTCAGGGCGTTACGAGTTCAGGTTTGCAAGCAGTGCGAACCGAACCATGGCGCGAATCAACTACTTTGAAGGCTCCATTCAACAGCTCAGCACCAGTGTTAGCGGCGAACTGGTGCATCCAAACACCCTGCTCTGGGGTAAAACCTTATTGAAATACGGCTGGTTTACATTGGCTGTAATCGCAAAAATTCATTGGCAAGCGGTGAAACTGCTGTTTAAAGGCGCGAAGTTTCATGGCAAGCCTGCCCCACCCCGTCAAACAATTACGCAGACTGAACTCGAAGCATGACTCAAGCCATTACTTTTTCCCAGTTTCGACTGCCCAGCCATGCACCGTCATCGGCACAGTGGACCCTGAAATTGCTGACCAAACTCAAGAAGGGACGCCTGGAGATTGTGACTCCTGAAGGCGTGCACCTGCTGTTTGGGGGCGAAGAAGACCAACCCAGTGCGAAAATCAAATTGAACTCGTGGGCGGTATGCCAGCGCGCACTGAAAGCAGGTGACATCGGCTTTGCCGAAGCCTACATTGCAGGCGAGTGGGAAACACATGACATTGCTTCGGTATTGGGCGTGTTTCTTGAAAACCGCAAAGCAGTGGAAACAGTGATTTATGGCAGTTTTCTGGGCAGTATTGCTTACAAAATCAAACATTTGTTGAATCGCAACACCAAGGCTCAGGCCAAGAAAAACATCCATGCCCACTACGACTTGGGCAACCCGTTCTACCAATTGTGGCTAGACCCCACAATGACTTATTCCAGCGCCCTTTTTGACGGCAACACCAGCCTGAGTCTGGAACAAGCGCAGCATGCCAAATACGAAGCCATGTTGAATTACCTGACACCCCAGACGGGCGAGCAGGTTCTGGAAATTGGATGTGGCTGGGGCGGATTCGCCGAGAAAGCATGCGCAGCAGGTGCCAGCCTGGTCGGCTTGACCCTGTCGACTGAACAACTGGCTTTTGCCAAAGCGCGTTTGGCAAAACAGGGTTTTGCTGAGCAGGCCGATTTCCGTCTTCAGGATTACAGGGATTGCCGTGGCCAATTCGACCACATTGCATCCATTGAAATGTTTGAAGCGGTGGGCGAAGAATATTGGCCCGCCTATTTCCAGTCGGTAAACCGCTTGCTGAAGAATGGTGGCAAAGCGGCAATTCAAACCATTGTGATTCAAGACGAGCTGTTTGACCGTTATCGCAAAGGCACGGACTTTATTCAGCAGTATATTTTCCCGGGCGGCATGTTGCCTTCACCCGCAAAATTCAGAGCCATGGCAGAAAAGCATGGATTGCGCGTGGTGTCGGAAAAAGCCTTCGGGAAAGACTATGCTGAGACATTGCGTCGCTGGCGCTCTCAGTTCATGAAAACGCTGGAGCAAGTAAAAAATCAGGGCTTTGACGATCCGTTCATTCGCACCTGGGAGTTTTACCTGGCCTACTGCGAAGCTGGCTTTGAATATGAAAGCACCGATGTCATCCAGTTTTACCTCGAGAAGGTGGAAAACCAATGAAGTTGTTCCCGGCCCAGTTCATTCAACATGTTTTGCTAGGCCTGACCTTGCTGGGCACAGCGCCCCTGGCCCTGGCCAACAGCAATTTGAATGCGCCGCCCAAACAAGTCATTCAAACCATTGAGAACGCGAAACGGATGGGCCATGGCACACTTCGCTGGTTTGGCCTGCGTGTGTACGACGGCCAATTGTGGTCCAACACCGACCCCGAAGGATTCAACTACAAGCGCGACCCCGCATGGCTTGAACTGAAATATGCCAGAGACTTTGACGGCAGCGACATTGCCGAACGCAGCATTGAGGAAATGGAAGAAATTGGCGCGGGCACCGAGGTGCAACGCCAAGGTTGGCGGGTGAAGTTGACATCAATCTTTCCAAATGTGGAAAAGGGGCACACCTTGAGTGCGCTATTCACGCCCGGCAAAGGCGTACTGTTTTTTCGCAATGGCCTGCCCCTGGCCAAAGTAGATGACCCGGAACTGGCCGAGGCGTTCATGGGCATTTGGTTGGACCCAAAAACCTCTGCGCCCGAAATGCGCCGCGAACTGATTGGCTTGAAGCGTTAATCACGGCCCCGCCGACATGAACCCAATGCCCCGAACCAGCGCCAAAGACCTGCTGAATTATGGCCTTCTGGGCTGGGCCTTGGGCGCCGTGGCAGTACCCATCTATATTCAGGTGCCCTACCTGTACTCCCGAATTTACGAAGTTCCATCGGCATGGGTGGGCATTATTTTGCTGTTGTCACGCCTGCTCGATGCTGTACTCGACCCCGCAATTGGTTTGTGGGTGGATCGCCGCAGCGGCCAGGGCAACCGGTACGCCCTTCCCCTGCTGCTTGCGGTGCCTTTGCTGTTGCTGGGTATGGCGGGTGTATTTTTTCCCTTGGGTAGCAACCCGACTGAATACGCAGCCAGCCTGATGGTGAGTTTGATTGTGGTGCACCTGGGCTACAGTTTTGCCAGCATTGCCTACCAAGCCTGGGGGGCAGAATTGGGCCACACCGACAAGGAACGGTCAACGTACGTGGCGGTGCGTGAAGGCGTGGGCATTCTGGGTGTGGTGTTCGCCGTGTCGTTGGCGCTTGAAACGAACGCAGGCCTGATATTCACGGTGTTCGCGGTGATGCTGGTGATAGGCATGTTCTTGCTCTTGAAGTTTTCACCCCAACCCGATCGTAGCGCGCAACAGCCGGTAAGTGCTCTGGCTCAAACATTCAACCATGTGCAAGCTGGCGCATTGGCGGCCATCCGCAAGGGGTTTGCCGATATTGTTCAACCTTTGCGCAGGCAAAACTTCCGAAAACTGATGGGTGTGTTTTTGTGCAATGGCCTGGCCGCTGCATTGCCCGCCACGCTGGTGCCTTTTTACATGCGCGACCGACTGGGTTTGGGCGATTCCGACCAATGGGTGCTTGCTGTGTACTTTTTGGTGGGTGCAGCATCCACTGTGTTCTGGGTTTGGCTTTCCAGCAAAATCGGCCTGGCTCGGGCATGGCTCTTGGGCATGATTTTGTCCATTCCAGCCTTCATCATTGTGATCGTACTCGGAGAAGGCGACCTGGCGGGTTACCTGCTTGTGTGCATTGTCACTGGCTTTGCATTGGGCGCAGACCTGTCGCTGCCTGCCGCATTGGTGGCACGCTTGATTGAAGAAAACGGCGAGCGCGGTAAAACAGAAGGCACCTATTTCGGACTTTGGAACTGGATCAACAAATTCAATTTGGCGCTGGCACCCAGCTTTGCGCTGGGCACCTTGCAATGGTTCAGTTATTCGGCCGACATGGCAACAACCGAGACCTATCAAAACATGGGGCTGTTACAACAATTGGCCAACGACCCGCTGCTGTGGGTGTACGCCTTGGTGCCTTGTGCACTGAAGCTTCTGGCCATTGTGCTGTTGGGCCGTAGCGGTCTGGCCAGCCTGAACCAAACCACAAGCAACACAGCAATCGGGAGTACTGCATGATTTACGCACAACAATGGGCACGCAAGCTGCAACTGGCTTTCCTCGCCTTGGCCGGCGCACTGGTTTTAACAGCGTGCGCAAGCCCGCAACCCACCGACTATGCACAAGAAAAACCGGTGCTGGACCTGAAAGAATATTTCAATGGCACCATTGACGCCTGGGGTGTGTTTCAGGACCGATCTGGCAAAGTAGTGAAGCGGTTTACAGTGGTGATGAAATGCACTTGGGACGGCAACACCGGCGTGCTGGATGAAGACTTTACTTACTCCGACGGCACCACACAAAAACGGGTGTGGACGCTGAAAAAAGACGGCAACAAATACACCGGCACGGCTGGCGATGTATTGGGGCAAGCCAACGGAGAAACTTCCGGCAATGCATTTCAATGGAAGTACACCATGCTGCTGCCCGTGGACGGCACCACCTACGAGGTGCAGTTCGACGACTGGATGTACCAGATGGACGACAAGGTGATGCTGAACCGTGCCACCATGAGCAAGTTCGGTATAGAGCTGGGTGAAGTATTACTTAGCTTTCGCAAACGCGACTGAGTACAAAACCGAGCGGCAAACTACAAAGGAAATCGCATGAGCTTTAATCCGAAACTGACCCAATGGCAAAACAAACGGGTGTGGCTGGTGGGTGCATCCACTGGTATCGGCGAAGCATTGGCCCGCCAACTCGACCAACTGGGCTGCAAGCAAATGTTATCGGCCCGCAGCGCAGACAAGCTGACCACATTGGCCGGGGAGTTGCAACATGCCACCGCCCTGCCCTTGGACATTACGCAGCAAACTGCGGTGAAGGCCGCTTTTGACAATGTCATGGCAGCGTGGGGAGGCGTGGATTTGATTGTGTTGATGGCGGGCACTTACTCGGAAATGTCGGTTGCTGAATTCGACATCGAGAAAGTGAAACAGCAAATCGACGTGAACCTGAATGGCACCATGTACGTGCTGGCCAACCTGCTGCCCAAATTGCTTGAACAAAAATCGGGGCACCTGGCGATAGTGTCCAGTGTGGCAGGCTATCGGGGCTTGCCGAACTCGCTGGCGTATGGCCCCACCAAGGCTGCGCTGATTAACCTGGCTGAGGCCTTGCACGTGGAGCTGCAGCCACACCACGTGGGTGTGAGCGTGGTCAACCCAGGGTTTGTCGACACCCCGCTCACCCGCAACAACACCTTCCCGATGCCTTTTTTGATTACAGCAGAAAAGGCTGCACAGGAAATTATTACAGGCCTTGAAAAAGGCGAATTTGAAATTCATTTCCCCAAGGCATTCACGCGTACCCTGCGCACCTTGCGTGTATTGCCCTATTCGCTTTATTTTGCGGCGGTGCGCCGAATCACGGCCAATAAAAACAAACCGGAACTGGGCAATGAACAAAGATAGTCACGCAAAAAGCCTGGCACCGCTAGACCGCCAGAAGCTCTCTGAACCTTTGCGCAGGCTGATTGATTTTTTTGAACACATCACCGAGCAAACAGTGGCAGACATGCCCAAATTTTATGCGGCTGATGCTTATTTCAAAGACCCGTTCAACGAAGTCAACCAGGTTGAGGACATCGCACGTATTTTTGGCGAGATGTTCCATCAGGTCAACAACCCACGCTTTGTGGTGCACACCGCATTTGAATCCGGCCAACAAGTATTCATGGCCTGGGACTTTCTGTTCGAAATGAAGCGCTTCAAGGCCGGGCAGGTGCAGTGCATCAAGGGTTCGTCGCACCTGTTGTTGAACCATAACGGGCTTGTACAGTCCCACAGAGACTACTGGGACACGGCTGAAGAGCTATACGAGAAGATCCCGGTGTTGGGAGGACTGATGCGCTGGCTAAAAAAGCAAGCGGGCTAAAAGCCTGAACCAGACGGGTTTTGGCGTACACTTGTGCACATAAATGCCCCGTGTCACCAAATCTTCATGCGCTTCATGACATGTCTTGTTAAAATCACAAAGTCAAATCTATTCAGTGAAGGTGGAGCAACATGTTGTATCCAGAGTTATTCAGGTCATTGGAATCCGTTCGTTGGAACATGGAGAAGGACATCAATTGGGATCAATTCGATGCATCCAGGTTGTCTGAAGAACAGGCCCAAACCATCAAAATGAATGCAATTACCGAGTGGTCAGCCTTGCCTGCCACTGAAATGTTTTTGCGAGACAACAAACACGACAGTGACTTTTCCGCCTTCATGTCGATCTGGTTTTTTGAAGAGCAGAAACACTCGCTGGTCCTGATGGAATACCTGCGTCGCTTCCGCCCCGACTTGCTGCCCACCGAAGAAGAGCTGCATGCAGTGCGCTTTGAGTTCGACCCGGCACCACCGCTTGAAACACTGATGCTGCATTTTTGCGGCGAAATTCGCCTGAATCACTGGTATCGCTGCGCCTCGGACTGGCACACCGAACCCGTGATCAAGCAGATCTACAAAATTATTTCCCACGACGAAGCCCGCCACGGCGGTGCTTACCTGCGCTACATGAAAAAAGCCTTGGTCGAAGTGGGTGATGGTGCACGTGCGGCTTTCAGCAAAATTGGTGTGCTCATGGCTTCGGCTCGCCGCACCCAAAAGCCTTTGCACCCCACCAACCTGCATGTGAACAAAGACTTGTTCCCCAATGACACGGTGCAAAGCCGCCTGCCCGATCCCGATTGGCTGGAAAACTGGCTGGATGGTCAAATTCGCTTTGATGCCGACTGGGAAAAGAAAGTGGTTGACCGCATTTTGCACAACATGAGCTTGCTGTTTGAACGCACCTTTGAATCGGTGCAAGACCTGAACCGCTACCGCAAGGAAGTGATGGCGCGCTTGGGCGCAACAGAACCACCTGTTGGCAACGCAGCCTGATTTGATTGCACTATGACAACAACAGGAAAACCGGCACGCTTTGAAAAAAAGGTGTGCCACCCCAGCGAACTTGCAGAACGCGCCAAACAACTCAAAGGCCCCGTGGTATTTACCAACGGGGTTTTTGATTTGCTGCACCGTGGGCATGTCACTTACCTTGACCAGGCTGCGCAAGAAGGCCAAAGCCTGATCGTGGCAGTGAACTCGGATGAATCAGTCAAACGCCTGGGCAAAGGCCCTGACCGCCCCATTAACACGCAAGCTGATCGAATGTATGTGCTGGCGGCGCTGGAATGCGTGGCCCTGGTCACCTACTTCGAAGAAGACACTCCATTGAATGCAATTTTGGCGGCCCGACCCGATGTACTGGTGAAAGGCGGCGATTGGCCCGTTGAAAAAATGGTGGGTGCCAAAGAAGTTCAAAGTTGGGGGGGCACCGCGCTTTCGATTGCGTTTGAACACGAGCGCAGCACCACGGCCACGCTCGAAAAAATCCGTAAACTCTAAACCTTGCCAGGCGCAACGCTGGCCTGCGCAAATTGTTCAGGCAAACTGGCCACATGCAACGTGGTGGTTGGAAATGCTATTTCAGCACCGTGTTGCTCAATGATCTCGGCGATTTTCAGCAACACGTCCTGCTTTACTTCGTGGAACTTCACCCAAATTGTGGTTTTGGTAAAGGTATACACCAACAAATTCACACTTGAACCACCAAACTGGTTCAGGTTCACAATCAAGGTTTGATCGTCGTCAATTTCGTCGTGATCAATCAACATGCGTTTCACACCGTCTGCAATCGCTCTAACCTGGGCAATGTCGTCGTAACGCACACCAATGGTTTCCTGAATTCGACGGTGCGTCATGCGCGATGGGTTTTCCAGGGAAATGGTACTGAAAGTGGCATTGGGCACGTACAGCGGGCGTTTGTCGAAAGTACGAATGCGGGTGAGTCGCCAGCCAATGTGCTCTACAGTGCCTTCAATGTTTTTATCCGGTGAACGCACCCAATCACCCACTACAAATGGGCGATCCATGTACACCGTTAAACCCCCAAAAAAATTGGCCAGCAAATCTTTGGCGGCAAAACCCACTGCAATACCGCCCACGCCACCAAAGGCAAGCACGCCTGAAATACTGAACCCCATATTTTGAAGAATCACCAGCACCGCGGTGATGATGATAGAGGCACGCAGCAACTTGCCAATTGCGCTCGCGGTGGTGGCATCAAGCGGTTCTTTGATCCGGTCGGGGTTTTGAAGCGCCACTTCAAACCGCTTTGCCAAACCAAACAAGAACCAGGTGATCAACACAATGATGCCAACCCGACGCGTGGGATCGATGAATTCGAAAATTTCGGCGTTGTTTGCCATGTGCGTAATTTTGGCCGCCCATGAAATACCCAACAGCCAAATCAGCAGCTTCAGTGGCTTGCGGGCACTTTCAAGAAATACATCATCCCAGGGATTGTTCGATTTTTCTGCAAGGCGCCCCAAATGATTGAACACCAAGCCAACAGAATAACTGACCAACAGGGTGAGAAAAACCACCGCGAAAACCTGGTACACCCATGTGTTGTAGGCCAAAAATTCAGGGGGCACACCCATGCCGACGAGCCATTCTTGTACGCTGGCAAAATTCATGACAACTCGTTCAATGAAACAAAAGAGACAGTGTAGAGAACCTGAAAAGCAAAAATGCCCCCGAGGGGGCATTTTTGGTGACTACATTTGACAGAAGTTTATTTCTTCTCGGCTTTTGCCTTACCGCTGGCCTTCGCATCGGCTTTCACGTTGGCGTTCACGTCGGCATTGGCCTTGACGTCAGCGGCTGACTCCACTTGACCAGTGCGCTTGCCAACTTCGCCTTTTGCTTCAGAATGCATGGCGCCAGCTTCGTTGCGCATTTCATTGCCCTTGGACTTTGCGCCTTTCACTGCCGCGCTGGATTTGCCTTTCAAATCTGCGTTGGCATTTGCATTGGCATCCGCTTTGGCCTTGGCATCGGCGTTCAAAGACACACCCGGCACTTCAGCGTTCACGCCAACACCAGTGTTCACACCCAAGCCCACCGCCATGGCGGAGGCCGAAAACATCAGGGTACTGGTGATAACGGCGAGTTTCAATGTAGTTTTTTTCATGGTTAAAGTCCCCTTGAAATTTTGTTTGGGAATCGAAATAACGGTTATGTTCCTTGGGCGGTTGACGACTTTCGCCAGAACTCGCTTTTTGCGACAACAGGATCTGGGTCAGGCCAAGCCAACCCCATGCGCTCCAGCGTGCCCACCAGGATTTCTGCCACCAGCATATTACGGAAACCTTTGTGGTCAGCAGGAATAATCCACCAAGGCGCCTGTTTGGTGCAGGTTTTTTCGAGCACCTGTTCGTAGGCATTGGCGTACATGCTGTAATTCTCGCCACAGTGAAGGTCTTTTTCAGTCAACTTCCAGCGTTTGTCGGGAGTTTCCCAACGCTCGACCATGCGTTGATGCTGCTCTTCACGGGAAATATTCAGGAAAATTTTGAGCACTGTGGTGTCTGTTTCAACCAGCAAGCGTTCAAAATCATTGGTCTGACGAAGGCGCGCTTCAATCCAGGTGGCCGACACATTGTCCTGAATAATCGGCATGATGATGCCATCGTAATGCGAGCGGTTGAAAATCACCGATTGCCCGGCACCGGGCACATGAGGATGAACGCGCCACAAAAAGTCATGTGCGGCTTCTTGCTCGGAAGGTTCTTTGAAGGACACCATGCGCAGGGCCATCGGGTGTACCGAACGCATAATGGCGCGGGCTGCACCGTCTTTTCCAGCGGTGTCCATGCCTTGCAAAATAACCAGCAGCTTGTGTTCGCCTTGTGCATAAAGGCAAGTCAACAAATGGTTCAGTCGTTCCGACAACTGGTCGACGCGCTCGTGCATGTCCTCTTTGGAAGGCATGTCGCCGTAACGGGTAGGCCATTGACGCAAGCGAACCGCTTTGCCATTGACCATACAGGCTTGCCCTAAAATTTCCCACTGACTTTCAGGCACCAAGGCATCGGGCAATACTTTTTCAGAGCGCTTGGTTTCTTTGCGTTTGGTGACTTTGGCTTCAGGTTTGTTGTCTGCTTTGGTCATGCTGATCCAGGTTGTGCTTGTTTTCCACGGACTTTTGAATCTCGAACCGCACTAGTTCAAATGATTGGGCACGAACCTGACCAAAACCTTTCACCTGATTGAACAGGTCAAGAAGGTGCTCGGTCTGTTTGCTGTGCTGCAACATTGAAGGATTATTGTGCATCAGTTCCAACCAGGTTTCAAACCAACTCACCAGTAAAGTCTGGTTTTTACGCTCTAAACTTCCTCTAAATGGGTCAAATGCAGTGTTTCGCAAGTGGCGCAAAGTGGCCAAAACCTTGAGCACAGGGAAAAACCAGGGGCCCAGTTTAATTTTTCTTGGGCGACTGCTGTGCCCGGCCAGCCAAGTGGGGGCAAAGTGAAAATACAGCTTGGCCCCCGGCTCAAATTGCGCCATGGCGTGCTGTTGCCAATCAGGGTTGGTGTGCAAGCGAGCCACCTCAAACTCGTCTTTGAAAGCCAACAATTTGAAATACGTGCCGCACAAGCGCACCCACTGGTGTTGTAAACCCAGCGACTCAAAACCCGAACGCAAAGGCAACACCTTGGCGGTAAAACGGCTTGCGAGTTTTGCGTTTTGATACTGCGTCAACTCGGACTCATAGCGGGCCAGCTTGTCATTGTCGGTCTCTGATTTGGTGGCAGAAGCGGCGTGGTTGTTCAACAAATCCTGCAGAAGGTCAGGCTGGGTCACCGCCAATCGACCCGCATCAAAAGCCATCAGGTTTTCATTCACTTTCACGCCATTTAATTCAATCGCTTTGCGCAGTGCAGCCAAGTGAAGGGGCAAACACCCCCGCTGCCATGCAGCCCCCAAGAGCAAAGCGTTTGCATACACGGTGTCACCAAAAAGGTGCTCGGCTAGCCACTGAGCACGAATGGGCGAATACTGCCGCTGCGGCTCGTGCAAGGCACGGGCAATATCTGCATGCATTTGATCTACGGGGGCGCACCAGTCTCGCTGGGCAATAAAATCGGCGGTGGGAGACGTGTCGGTATTCACCACGGCAAACGCAGCACTATTGAGTAATTCCAGAGTTTTCTCGTGCGCGGACACGACCAGGTCACCGCCTATCATCAAATCGGCTTCACCCACCGGAATTTTGGAGGACGCCAGGGTAATGCCCGCGGGCGCAAACTGCACATGAGAAAACACCGCACCGCCTTTTTGCGCCAAGCCAGCCATGTCCAGTGCCAATGCTTCCATACCCTGCAAATGCGCAGCCATGCCCAACCAGGCACCAATTGTTACTACGCCCGTGCCACCTACGCCATTGATCAGCACCGAATAACGATGTTCAAGATCATCGGGGTGCAGGTGAAATGGCGGCTCCACGAGACTGGCACACGCTTTGGCAAGCGCATGGTGATGCCCGGAAACATCGGGCTTGCGCAACTCGCCACCTTCGACAGTCACCAGGCTTGGGCAAAGCCCTTCCAGGCAACTGTAGTCTTTGTTGCAAGTGGATTGGTTAATGGTTCGTTTGACGCCCCAGGGCGTTGAAACCGGCTCTATCGACAAACAATTGGAATGCTTCGAACAGTCGCCGCAGCCTTCGCACACGCGTGGATTGATCAATACACGCTTGGCTGGGTTAGGAAACATGGGTTTGCCTGTGGCTGGATCAGTTCGCTTGCGCCTGCGGCGTTTTTCCGAGGCACAGGTTTGCTCGTAAACCAGCACCGTGGTGCCTTTGATGTCGCGCAGCAGTTTTTGCACCGTGTCCATGTCGCGGCGGTCGAACACTTCAATACCTTCGGCTTTGGGGTCTTCGGCCAAATCACGCAGGTGCACCCCAGGGTTGTCGCTGACAATCACAATTTTGGCAACATCCTCGGCTGCCAGTTGGCGGGTAAGTTGTGCAACGGTCAGCGTGCCGTCAAGGTGCTGCCCGCCCGTCATGGCCACCGCATCGTTGTAGAGTAATTTGTAGGTGATGTTTACACCGGCGGCGACACTGGCCCGAATGGCCAGAATTCCGGAGTGGAAATAAGTGCCGTCACCCAGGTTGGCAAACACATGCTGTGTTTCGGTGAACGGTGCCTGGCCGATCCACGGCACTCCCTCTCCGCCCATTTGTGTGTAGGTTTGAGTGTTTCTGTCCATCCACACAGCCATGTAATGGCAACCGATACCCGCCATTGCGCGGCTTCCCTCGGGCACTTTGGTTGAAGTATTGTGTGGGCAACCTGAGCAAAAGTAAGGCTTGCGTTCCACCGGCACGTGGGCTGAATGCCCTACTTCATGACTGCGTTCAATGGTTTTGATTCGGCTTTCAATCAGTGCTGTGATGTCGGCAGGCAATTGCATGTGGCGCAAGCGTTTGGCAATTGCCAATGCAATTAATGCTGGGTCCAGTTCATAGTGGCTTGGTAACAGCCAGTTACCCTGGGGCAAAGACCACTCCCCGCCCTCTCGACCATCTTCGGCCAGCCTTTCGTCAAACTTGCCATACACCTTGGGGCGCACATCTTCTCGCCAGGCATACAGCTCTTCCTTGATTTGATACTCCACCAATTGACGCTTTTCTTCAATGACGAGAATCTCTTGCAAACCCTTCGCAAAGTCCCGTATACCCACTGCATCAAGTGGCCAAACCATGCCCACTTTGTAAACACGCAAACCAATTTCCGCGCATCGCTGGGGGCTTAAACCCAAATCATTCAAACTCTGCAAGGTGTCCTGAAAAGCCTTGCCCGTGGCCACAATGCCGAATCTTGCACACGGTGAATCAATCACCGTTCGATTAATTTTGTTTGCACGGCAAAAGGCCAGCGCTGCATACAGCTTGTGATCAATCAACCGGGCTTCTTGAGCCAGGGCAGTGTCGGGCCAGCGAATATTCAACCCACCTTCCGGCATGTCGAAATCGGTGGGAACCACCGTAGTGTGGCGCAGCAGATCAATGTCGACTGTCGCCGAACATTCAACCACGTCAGCCACTGTCTTCATGCCAACCCAAACTCCCGCATAGCGGCTCATGGCATAACCCAACACACCGAAGTCCAGAATTTCCTGCACATTGCTTGGAAACAAGACCGGAATCATGGCCGCTTTCAGTACATGGTCAGACTGATGCGGCAAGGTGGAGCTTTTTGCGGCGTGGTCATCGCCAGCCACCAGCAATACGCCTCCGTGTTTTGATGTGCCTGCTGCATTGGCATGCTTGAACACATCGAGACTGCGATCTACACCGGGCCCCTTGCCGTACCAAAGACCAAATACGCCATCCACTTTTGCGCCCTGAAACAGATTAAGCTGCTGACTTCCCCACACAGATGTGGCGGCCAAGTCTTCATTGAGACCTGCCTGAAAATGAATGTTTGAAGGTTCAAGAAATTGTTTTGCCGCCCAAAAAGCCTGATCAACCGCACCCAAAGGGGAGCCGCGGTAACCCGAAACAAAACCGCCTGTGTTCAGCCCGTTCTTCCGATCCAGTTCGGATTGAAGCAACATGAGGCGCACCAAAGCCTGGGTGCCGGTGATGTAAATTTTTCCCTGGGAAAGCGTGTACTTGTCACTGAGCGTGACTGCGCGATACTGCGGTTGGTGTGGGGCATTCATGAGCACTTTCCTCCACGAAACAGATAAGTTTCAGCGAGTGCGAGTTGCCTTGCGTATGCCTTGTGAGCGACACGAGGCCCTAACCCAGTGTTACACAGAGCTCACAGGGCTTCAAGCCCCTTGGTCGGGTTGAATGTCTTTCACGTTGTCGACGTTGAACATTTCCTCGGGTCTTGGATAGCTTTTTTTGGATTTGCGTGCGGGCAATTTCTCCCCAGAGAACAACTCGACCGCAGTGCGCGCAACTTCTTTCGTATCCAAGGCGGCGTAAGCAGACACCACCGCGGCACCCGCCAGCGGAATGATTCGCGATGCAGTGCGCTTGGCCACCCGCTCGAATACCGCCTGTCCAATTTGTTTTGTTACACGGACTGCGATATCCCGGCTTCCGCTGCGGGTAAATCGATCAATCAGATCAAGCACCGATTTGGCTGATTTCTCTTCATGTTCCAGCGGAATCGATCTTTCATACTCGCGCACGGCTGTGTCCGTGACATGACTGAAAAGACAAGTCATGAGTTCTTGTTCGGTCAGTGGCTTCTTGTGACCAAAAGTTACGGCAATGTCAGCAACCATTTGCGCCTGAATCCGCCACACAATGATCAGATCGGGCAATACGGTGAGCATTCCCAGTGGGCCCACGGGCAAAGCCAATCCGCCCGACACGGCAGCCGCCTTTGCACAGGCTTTTTGCGTAATTTCCTTGGCGCGTTCATAAGGCCGCTTGGCCTTACCCGGCTCTTTGGAAACGGGCATACCGCCTGTGAGAAAACCAAAGAAGGCATGGAGGGGCCCCATTAGGGCTCTGGGTAAATTGGTCTTTTGCATGAATAGTTAATCAAAGGCAAATTGTTTCTGACAGTAACAATCAACAAGTCACAGACTTGGTTTACTATCGTAACTCACAAGGCGTAATCAGTTTGGGTGAAATTCCCTAAGATTGCTGTGGTCCTTGGGGTCAAAATTGTGAATAGACGGTGCAATTCACGGTCTGATCTTGGCTTTGATCCATTTGGAGTACCCCTAATATGGGGGAATTCGACCTAGAGTTCGATATTTTCACACAGGAGTGAATGTCATGAGCAATGCAGCAAACAAACAGTTGGTTTTGAAACGCAAGGAAGAAGGCGCTTCCTTGATCGAGTACGCAGTAATCGCGGCTTTGGTTGTAGCGCTGGCAGTGGCTGGTTTTGCTACGTTGGGTGGTGGTCTTGAAACAGCATTCGGCAACATCGTTAACGCCCTGACCGGTGGTGAGTAAGATCCTCGCCATTAATGCACAGTGAACTTCAATATTCGGGCCAGATCTTCTCTTTGCCACCGCACTGTTAAACAGCGCGGTGCCCAACTTGTTGAGCTGGCCCTGATGTTACCAATTGTACTCACAGTGATTTTTGCAATTGTGGGTTACAGCCTGTTGTTCATGGTGCAACACACGCTTAGTTCAGCAGTTTCACAAGCCGCACGAAGCGTGGCTGTTGCCGGTAGCACTGCCGACCCGGAAGCTGCGGCCAGGCAATTGTTGTTGAATTCCCTGCCCAGTGCAATGTACCCGGCGGGCTTTAGCTTTTCCACCGACCAATTGGCCGGTGCTGCTGATTGCGGCAACGCCTTGGGCGCGGGTACTAACCCAGCCTTGAGTTGCCTGGAATTTCGGGGGTTTTTTAACACTTCAGAAAATCCGTTTTTGTCCAATATTCCATTTGCAGATACTTTTTTTCCAGAACAACTCAGCGCCAGCGCTGTAGTTCTGTACCAGAACACCGACGCACTGTAAATTCTTCCGGGAGCCCTTCGCGACATGTCAGGAAAAACAAAAATACTCGCACTGCTGCTATTGGGAATCGGACTGATTTTCATGGTCATGGCCTTTTTGTCGGGTCAGAACGTGAAAAAAGGTGGTGAAGCCATCAAAACCGAACTTGAGCGTTTCCCGGTGGTGGTCAGCACAGTTGAAATCCAGTTTGGCAAACCAGTAACGCCCGAGATGTTGAAGGTCGAGAAATTTGCGATTGCCCCCAGTGGCTCGTTCACCGACATCGGCGATGTAATTGGCAAGAAGCCGCTGTTTAACATTGGCAAGGGCTTGCCCGTGACCAATCAATATTTTGAGTCAGGCGCGGTGGCTGCTGAAGTGCGTGAAGGTTATCGTGCTTTTGCCTTGCGTCTGGATGAAAACAACGTGGCCACCGCCAAGATCAAGGCCGGTGATTATGTCGATGTGTTCTCGATATTCAAATCCAACAGTCGCGACATTGAAGAAACAATTTCTCGCTTGATCATACCCAAGCTGCGTGTGCTGTCTGTCGGCTCCCAGTTAGTGAATGCGCCAGAAACAACCAATGCCGCCAATGACAAGGATGTAAACAACCGCCAGGTCAGATTGAAAGCAATGATGGTTGAGGTGCCCACCGCAGACATCAACACGCTGGCCATTGCGCAAACCCAAGGCGAATTGTTTGTGGTGTTGCGCAGCCCCGAGGAAGAAGAACTTCCTGACATGAGCAAATACCCTCAACCAGAGCCTGTGCTTAAGCCTGCGCTGGTGAAGGGCCCGGATGGCAAGGTCTTGAAAACCCAACCCACCGTAGAGTTGAGCGCAAGCGACAAGGCCTTCGCAGGAATTTCGCTGGACAACGCCATGTTGCCCGGCAGTGGCAACACAAAAGACAACAAGAAACCCGCGCAAACCACACAACGAGCAGCCGAACCGGCCACAGTTGAAGTGATTCGTGGCGGCGAAACAACCCGGGAAACAGCGCGATGAAGAACAACAACATCACCTTGAAAAGCGTGGTCGCAGCAATATCACTGATTGCCTGTGCAGGGCTGGTCAGCCCGCAAATTGCAGTTGGGCAAACACCTGCCGCGCCAAGTAGCGTAACGCCTTTTGTACTTACTTTGAGCACAGGATTCCAAAAAGTCATCAGCCTGCCCGGCATACCGGCACGGGTGTCCATTGGCGACCCCAGCATTGCTTCGGTTACCGTACTCAAACCCACCGACCGCGGCGGCAAAAATGCAGGTGTATTGGTAACCGGTTTGAAAACCGGCTCTACATCGCTTTTGATTTGGGACCGTGGTGCCAGCATGGCCCGGGTAATCACAGTATCAGTGACCGGTAAAGCGGCCGAAACCATATCAAACTTGAAAGACCTGAACCTTGAAACCGAAGGGCAGGTATTGAAATTGTCAGGTTCAACGCCCAATGTCAGCACCTATCAGCAAGCGCGTGAAAGCTTGATCAAGCCAGGCAGTGATGGAAAACAAGCCGAACTCATTGACCAAGCCACGATTCAAACATCAGGCACCGTGCAGGTGGATGTGAAAGTGGTTGAATTCACCCGCAGTGAATTACAACGACTTGGAATCAACCTAACAGGTCAAGTTAACGGTGGTGGATTTACCTACTCGATAGCAGGACCAGCGAGTGTGAGCGGTTCGGGCGGGTTATCCAATGCTTTCTCTTTGGCATTTAATAGCGCGGGCTGCGTTGGTGGAGCTTTGGTGGGCCAAGGCACCTGCGACTTGATCTCCGGCCTTAACGTCCTCCAAGCCGACGGTTACGCCAAAGTACTCGCCGAGCCTTCTCTGATTGCCCAATCCGGTCAGGACGCATCGTTTCTCGCGGGTGGTGAAATTCCAATTCCCGTGCCTTCTGGCAACGGCACCATTGGTATTGAGTACAAAAAGTTTGGTGTCGGTTTAAGTTTCACACCCACCATTTTGTCGAACAAAACAATTGCCTTGAAAGTATCGCCTGAAGTCAGCGACCTCGACTTTTCTCGTGGCACGTCCATTCAAGGTGTGCTGGTCCCCGCCATCTTGACTCGCCGCGCAAGTACCACTGTTGAATTGGGTGAAAACCAAAGCTTTGTGATCGGTGGCTTGATTAGCCGAAACATTATTGCCAATGCCAACCGGGTACCCTGGTTGTCTGAAATTCCGATTTTGGGCGCCTTCTTCAAAGGCAACACCTACAGCCGGGAAGACAAAGAACTACTTATCATCGTTACGCCACGATTTGTAAAACCCCGTGCAGCAGACGCGCCCGCCTTGGCCCTTCCGGGTCAAAACGTTGGCATGCGCCCACGCAGCGTGTGGAGCCAACTCTTCCTGCCCGCCGCAACAGAGCCAGTTCCAGGCTTCACCAACAATTAAAGGGAATCAGCGATGCAACAAAGCATGCCCCGAATATTGTTCATCAGTGGGTCTGACTCCAATTGGCTTTGGTTGTCAGACGCAGTGGGCGATCGTTTTATGCTGGTGCGCGAATCTGGCACTTTCAGCGAAATTACCAAACGCGTAGGCCTGGTATCACCCAGCATGGCGGTGGTGGATTACTCGCCACAGGTCGGCCTGGACGCCAGCCTGATCGTCAAGGAACTTCGAGAACTTGCACCCGACCTGCCTGTTGTGGCCATGGGCTCGAAAGACTCGACTGAAGACGTGGTCAATGCCCTGCGTTCTGGCGTAAAAGACTTTCTCAGCCTGGATTCCAGTGCAGGAGAAGTCACAAAAATTCTGACCGGTGTTGTTGAAAAAGCACCCAAACAAAGCAATGAGCGCAAAGGCTATGCCTTGGTTGTATTGGGTGGTCGCCAGGGTGTGGGTTCCACCACATTGGCAGTCAACCTGGCTGTGCAGCTGGCCAAACAAAACAAAGACAGCACTTTGCTGCTGGACTTTGGTTTGCCCTTGGGCGATGGCCTGGTGCATTTGCCAGCCGAAGACAAACAGGGCGCGATGGACTTTGTGGAATGTGTGCGCAACTTGAAACGCTTCGATGCCACCCTGGCAAAAACCGCGTTTCGCCGCAACAATGCCACCGGCGTGGCCATACTTTCACTGCCCAGAAACCTAGCCGACTTGCGTGACATTTCCGCGTCTGATGCATTGAAATTCCTGAACCTGATCAAATCCTTTTTCGAGAATATCGTGATTGATTTGTGCGGCTTCTCGAACATTGAATTTGTGGCCAGCCTGCTGCGAAGCGCTGATTCCACCATGGTGCTGACACCTCAGTCTGTACCCGGTATTGTGACCGCCGCCGAGCTAATCAAAGGCCTGAACGACAAAGGCATTGCAACCCAGACATTTGACCTGGTGGTCACGCCTTATCACAAAGACGTTGCGCTGGACGCAGAATCGATCGCCAAGAAACTGAACATTGAAACGGTACACACCCTGCCAGACCGGCGCGCACCCCTGATCAATGCCGTCAACGGCGGCCAGGTATTGTCCGCAGCCGATTCGAAAGACCCGTATGCCAAAGCAGTCGCACAACTACTCGACAGAGTGAATGCCAATCGCAAACACCTTGACGGACAGGGCGGCCTTGCAGGCACATTCAAGAAATGGTTCAACAAATGAGTGACATCATTTTCGGCCAGGAAGCGCCGCCCCCCAAGCCCTCGGAGCCTGAACACATTGAAGGCGCTGAGTCCAATGCAGCCGAGGACTTGCAGTTTGCCACCGCCAAAGTCAGCGACATGGACTCTGCGGTGTTGGCCGATGTGAAAGAAATGGCCCATGAACATATTCTGGCCATCATCGAGAAGAAAGGCGCTACTTTCGCCAAAATGGACAACAGCGCCCTTGAAAAATTTATTCAGGGTGAAGTGCAAAGTCTGATTTATGGCAAGCAGATTCCACTGAACGACTCCGAAGTCACCTTCGTGGCCGACTCGCTGTACAAGGAAATTGCAGGCTTTGGTCCACTTGAAGACCTGCTGGCCGATCCCAACGTTGAAGACGTCATGATCAATGGCTTTAAGGACGTGTATGTGTCCAAAATGGGCCGCATGGAACGCGTACAGGCCCGCTTTGTCGACAATGCCCACCTACTTCGCATTGTTCGCCGCATTCTGGCACCACTGGGCCGCCGGCTTGATGAATCCAGCCCCATGGTCGATGCCCGCCTGCCCGATGGCAGCCGGATCAACGTGATTATTTCTCCACTGGCCCGCGATGGCGTGGTGGTTTCCATTCGTAAATTCAGAAGCATCCCGCTGCGTGCCGACGACCTGATGGGTTTGGGCACCTTTGATGCCCGTGTGTACGAGCTTATGCAAGAGGCCGTTCGCAAACGTTGCAACCTGGTGGTCAGTGGTGCGACATCCACCGGCAAAACCTCCATGCTGAACGTGCTGGCCGAGTTTATTCCACCCGGCGAGCGCCTGATCACCATTGAAGACACCGCAGAATTGCAATTGAACCACCACCATGTGGTTCGCCTTGAAAGCCGCCCCGGTGGCCATGAGGGCGCGGGTGCAATTTCGATTCGCGACTTGGTAAAAAACAGCTTGCGCATGCGCCCGGACCGGGTTGTGGTGGGCGAGGTGCGCGGTGCCGAGGTTCTCGACATGCTGCAAGCCATGAGTACTGGTCACGATGGTTCCATGGGCACCATTCACGCCTCGACGCCACGCGATTGCCTGCACCGCCTTGAAATGCTGTCTGGCTTTGCGGGCTTCACCGGCAATGAAATGAGTTTGCGCCGACAAATTGCATCGGCACTGGACCTGATTGTACAAATCGTTCGGCTGCCGTCTGGCAAACGACGCATTTACAGCATCACGGAAGTGGCTGGCATTGTGGACGACAATATTTTGCTGCAAGACCTGTATCGCCATGAAAGCCGACTGGGCCCGGACGGTCAAGAACTGGACAACTGGGTCCCTGTGGTGCCTTATCCCAAAAACCCGAAAATCTCGCACATTCGCCTGACATGACATTCGGACTGATCGCCGCTGCCTTGGTATTCATCTCTCTGGCCCTGCTGTTGCTAGGCCGGGGTGCTGAAGAACAAAATCGCAAACTGGCGGAAAGTCGACTTGATGTCGCGTTGAGCAAATCCAGAGACCCATTGGCGCTGGAAAAAGATCCGCTTCGCAAAAAATACATTCCACAATGGATCACCGACAGCCTGATTTCAGCGGGCCTGTCGATCGACCGCGCATTGGGCATTCGTGTGGCCATGATCACACTGATACCGGCGCTGGCTGCTTTCGTTTTCCGGGGTGCCGCAAGTGCCGTCGGTGCACTCATTCTCGCCATTCTGGGCATTGCCGCTTATGTGTTGTATCGTCAGCGCAAACGCAGGCTGCAAATGCTAAGCCAATTGCCCAACTTTCTGGATGGCGTGGTGCGTGTAAGCGCGGTGGGTTACAGCCTCACGGTGTCTTTCAACACCGCACTGGAAAACGCCGAATACCCATTGAAAGAGGCACTCGGCTTGGCAGTGCAAATGCAATATGCCGGCCTGGAACTGGACCAAGCCATGCACCGACTGTCGCGCGTGTATGGCCTGACGGAATTCAAGCTGATTGCCTCCGTTGTTGCGCTGGCACTGAACTACGGTGGCAAAAGCGATATTTTGCTGGGCCGTCTGGCGCAGTACCTGCGCGACCGTGAACAACATCATCAGGAAATGTTGGCCATGTCCTCCGAGGCTCGCATGTCGGCAGTATTCATGTGCTGCCTGACACCCGCACTGGCCGGTATTATTCTGACGCTGAACCCTGCTTACCTGGGCACCATGTGGAACGACGACACAGGCCGCATGTTGCTGTTCGTCGCGGGACTGCTGCAAATTGCAGGCGCAGCGATTATTTATCGCATGGTCAAGAGCATTTAAGGGCGCCACCATGGACATGAACACATTTTTGGCGATTGGCATTTTCCTGTTGGGGCTGGGGTTTATCGGCCTGGCCTGGAGCCTGTTGAGCCAAAGCAACCGCAAAGAAAAAGCGCTGGCCCGAATTGATGAGTACACCGAACTTCGTCGCAGGGTTCAAAGCTCCGCTGCGGTGCGCAACCAGGTGCCCACCAGTGTGCTGACCGGAAGAATCGAAAGAATTGGCCAGCAATTCAGCAAAACCAAGGCATTTACCTACTTTGTAGAAGATGAAGACAAAAAACTGCTGGGACGGGCTGGCTTTGGGCGTGAAGAGGACCTTAGCCGGTTTGTATTGATCCGAATCGCACTTGGACTCCTTGGTTTGGCCATCGGGCTTTTCCTGAACTGGGATGCAGGTTTCGGGGCCATTGCGATGATTCAGGTGGTGGCGGTCACGGGCATTGGTTTCATGGCCCCCAAGTGGTACCTGAAAACCGTGGGCGAGGGTCGGGAAGCCGCTTTTGAACGTGAATTGGTGGCCGTGGTCGATGTGATGCGTTTGTTGCAGGGTGTCGGCCTGAGCGTGGACCAGTCCATCGAAGTCATGACCTCGCAACTGTATGACCTTGTACCCATTACCGGCCGCATGTTGCGTAGGTCCCGGGCTCAAGTCAAGTCGGGTGTACCGTGGATTGTCATGCTCAAGCGAATGAGCAACATGTACTCCAGCGACGAATTCAAATCATTTGTGCAGGTCTTGGAGCAAATCGAGAAGTTTGGCGGCGCTGTTCAGGAACCTCTGAAACAGTTCTCAGACCGACTCGTGGAAAAAGAAAGAGCCAATGCCAAAGAAACAATGGGCAAGCTGACTGTTAAACTGACGGGTGTCATGGTGATTACCATGCTGCCAGCACTTCTGATCATGACTGGCGGCCCGGGTATCATCTCCATTATTCGTGCATTTGAACGGGTCGGGGGTTAAAGCGTGTTGAGCAGTCGTCTAATTTTGGGGCATTTAAACCGGCAACTGGCCATATTGGCACTGCCATTCATTCTGGCCGCCTGTGCAACTCCGCAACAGGCACCCAATGCACCTGCATCGGAACCTGCAACAACACCCAGTGCGCCCAACATCGGCGCTACCAGCCCTACTCAAGACGCGCTAATTGAAGCCGAGCGCAAAGAACTTGACCGTGAAGACGAGCAAACCAGAAAAGCCCGTGCCGAACGCGAGAAAAACCTGCACCTGAAACTTGTTCAAACCATGATTGAGCAAGACAATGCCTACGCAGCCCTGGCTCACCTGGATGCTTACGACCAGAAATGGGGATCAGACAGGCAGAGCAAACAATTGCGCGCCGATTCGCTGCGTAAAACCAGTCAGTTGGACCAGGCAGAGCTGGTGTACAAATCGCTGCTCAGCGGACAAGGTCAGCAAAAAAGCGGGCCAGTCTGGTACGGATTGGGCAAAGTGGCCATTGAACGTGGCGACCTGAAAACAGCCGCGATTCGCCTGGAAAAATCGATTCAGGCGGATCCATTGAACATCAATGCCTACTCGGACCTTGGTTTGGTGTACCTGTTGGAAGGGCAAAAAGAACCCGCCTACAACACGCTGATGAAGGCCAACCAACTGGCCAGCGGTGATGCAAAGATCATGGCCAACCTTGCCCTTTGGGGTTTGGTGTTTGACGATTTCAACATGGCCATGGACATCGCCGACCGGCTGCAGTGGTCAGACAACACACGAAACCAAGTGATGTCACAAGCCAATTCCATCAAAAGGCGTTTGGACGCCAAAGGAAACCCACAATGAACTCGACCACGCCCTGGATATTGGCCGCACTCTTAGGTGCAGCCCCCCTGCTCGTTAGTGCGCAAGACACAGCCAGCAACTCTCAAGGTACCTTATCCATTTCAGGCACCACCGATGCAGAAACCGGCCTGAGCACGCGCACCTGGCTAAAAGAACAAGCCGAAGGCATCAATCGGGGTGAAGTCGAAGCCTACAGCGCTGAATCAGCGGGTAAAGCGTATCGTGCTTACACCGACTCCATTGGCGCGAAAGATCAGAAAGCACCCGTGTCGCAAGTTTCAACCATCAAAACCAATTAAATTTTCAAGTGCTGCGCCTGCTGCTCAAACTGCTTTCTTTCGTCACTGGCCAACGGCTGTTGACGCCAGAGCAGGCAAAAAGCCAACAGCTTGAGCTTGACGATTTGCGAACCAAGCAAGTTGCACTGGAAACCTTGTCGAGCAAGCTACGCAGCGAACTGAAGCGCCAACAGGCTTTGGCACTTCAGCAGATCGAGAAAAACCAAGACTCACACAAACAAACACTGACGGCCCAACTGTCGGAAATCGACAGCCTGAAGGAGGCGCTCAGCCAGCTGAATCAAAGTGTCGACATCGAAACCCAGCGACAAATCAAAGAGAACAATGACTTGCTCAGCCAACTCAACTGGTTGTCTGGCACCATTGCGCACGACTTCCGGGCACCACTGCGCGCCATAGACGCCTATTCCTTTTTTCTGGCCGATGACCTGGGTGAAAATGCCCCCCCCGAAGCCAGCAAATCACTGGAGGAAATTCGCCGCAATGGCAAACGCATGGGCGTGCTGCTCGATGCCCTGATTGAATACCTGCGCTTGGGTGTTTGCCCATTGAATATCCAACTGCACGATTTGAACGACACCCTGATGCAGGTGGTGAATGAGCACTTTGACTTCTCGCCTGTGCCGATTGAAATTCAGGTTCACGGCAAGTGGCGTTTTGACAAACCCATGATGATGAAAGCCTTCAAAGAGCTGATCGACAATGCAGTGAAATTCTCCAGACCTGTGGAGTCGCCAAAAATCATCATTCGACAAAGCAGCGCCAATAATCTTGAAATTATCGACAACGGTGTGGGCTTCTCAGACACACACGGTGCCCAGAAATTTCAGCTATTTCACCGCATGCACGGCAACGATGAATTCGACGGCGAAGGCATTGGCCTGGCCACCGCCGAACGCATTGCTTCTCGCCATCACATCACCCTGAATTTGAACCGCGTGGGCAATCAAACGGTGGCCAGTCTGCAATTGCCCGAACACGGATTGAACTAAACCACCTTCGACAACAACTCCAGCAGACCCGGCAGCTTGCCCAAATCACGCCTGGGCAAGGCATTGCGCACTTTGTTTCCGTCTGCAGAAGTGTCGACCAAAGCGGCACTGGGACCTGGCGAAGGTAAATTGCGAAACACCAAAACCACAGGGCTAATTGCGGTTTCACCCCGAATCAGGCTGCAACCAATTTGGCTACCGGTCAATTGCACCAAACTACCCGCTGGGTAAATACCCAACTCCTCGAGAATGATGGCTGTAAAGCAGCTGTACAAATGGTCCGCATGAGCAAACAAGTCTTTCACAGCCTGTTCAGCCGTGAAATTGTTGCGGTAGTCGCGCTGGGCCATTCTGGCATTAAATGAATCGCAAACACTCAACAACACCGACCCCACATTGTTGTTGGGTATCTGGTTTGGATAACCCGAACCATCCGGCAGTTCATGGTGCATGCGCACCGACTCAATCCAGATTTCATCCTTCACACCCAGCAATTTCAGCTTGTTCGCACTTTGCTCCGGGTGTTTGCGAATGGTCTCGCGCTGATCGCGCGACAAGGGCTCGGTTTGCGCCCGCAAGCGAGCTTGCAAGGTCAACATGCTGATGTTCATGGTC
Source organism: Limnobacter sp. 130 (assembly GCF_902506325.1). Classification (GTDB taxonomy): domain Bacteria; phylum Pseudomonadota; class Gammaproteobacteria; order Burkholderiales; family Burkholderiaceae_B; genus Limnobacter. The sequence continues at coordinate 16,123 of NZ_LR732331.1, read as the reverse complement.
AACGCGGCTTTCAAATGCGAGGTAAGCTCACCGCCTGAAAACCGGTTACTGCACAAACCCACCCGAAACAGAGTCAAGGCCACCAGCATGTGGTGCATCACCGGGTAATCGTCGGCTGTGTGCCAAGCCAGGTAAGCATAGGCCAGGTCGAAATGATGAATGGCAATGTGCTTGAACCGCTCGGCAAGTTCGTCCATCACGACCACAAAGGTTTCAGGCTCTTCGTCCACCAGGGCCTTGGACAGCACCTTGTAGCAACAATCCAGCTCCTCAAACAAATCCTGTGCCTGAAGATACAGCAAGGTGGATTGGGTCAGTTCAGTTTCCAGTGCCACCAGGCTTTCACCCGCCACGCGTGTGGCAGGGTTGTAGCGTTTGCCGGAATACAAATACAAATGCTCGGGCGACAAAGACTTTCGTTGCAACAAAGGTTGCACCACCTGGGCATCTGAAATATTGATCAACATGGGGCAGACTCCTATTTGTCTTATTCATAACGTGTGAGCTGCCAAAAAAATGATCGCCCAATCGGTGGAGTCCACTTCGGGGATCTGCTGAACTGGGTCAAAAAAAGTGGTTTATTCGGAAAGTGGGGCGAAACACAAAAGTGAGATTCTTGGATCAAGTCAGATCCAGGTTCATCATCATGCAAACCATACAACTGCAAGCCACACCCAAACACGATTTCCGCTTTCCGGAAACCGTTGAGCTTCAAATGGCTGGCCCCTTACAGGGCAGTGATACCAACTTGGATGACGCACTGGCCGTAATTTTGCATGCCATCAGGCAAAGCAAAAACCCGAATGCCATGGACGCCTTGGGCACTTTGCTAGGCTATATGGAAACCCTTGAGAGAAAACAACAGGCCTGCCAAGGTACTGAGACTTGGGTCACCTTGGCCAACCCGGTCACCATGAGCCTTTAACGTATTGACGATTCCGGACTGTAACCAGCAACACAAGTCCCTGCGCCAGAAAACCGAGACCGCTCCACATGGGCAGCGACAAGCCCCACAGGGGCGGATATGCCTCGGTGCACAACCCATCTGCAATAAACATATCGGGCCAGTACTGCACCCAAGGCAAGGCATTCAAAGTGTTTTGAAGTGGATCCACCCCGCAGGTTTGAGCCGGATTGGACAACACCCACACATGGTAAAAAGCCACACCTGCACCTGCTAAAAAGCCGAGCAACGTCAACACCACAAATACCTTGGACCACACGCTTTGACGACTGCTCAAGCCGATACCCAAGAAGCCCAATGCGGTTGCAAGATAGGCATAACGCTGAATAATGCACAGCGGACAGGGAAACCATTCCTTGCTGATTTGAAAGAACAGTGCGGCAGCCAATGCGCCCAAGCTGATAAACAGACCAAGGCTGGCCCAAGGCCGTGCGGAAGAATATTGCATGATTTATTACTTGCTTTGAACCCAATCTTGGGTTGATTGAAAAATGGTACTCATGGCTGACAAATAGCGCTGGGTTTCTTCGCCCAGCGGGTTGTGTTCCATGCAGAGAAATACAAATCTGAGTTTTTTAAATCCAATGGTGCCGGCAGCACCAGCACTTCGATGTGCCATGGACTTGAAAGCTTTTTCTTCCATCGCAAACGGATCAAAACCTGGTACGAACCAGATCTCACGGGTTTCTTCAAAAAACTCTTGAGAAAATTCCCGCAGCATTTCAAGCCCCAGTTCATTTTCAAGACGTCCCCATTGATCAGAATCCATCAAGGGCTGTTGTTCAAGTTCTTGTTCGGAATACATGGCGGGTACTCATCGTTTGTTGTGTTTTTTTTAATTCCTACCCAAAGGATACTATTTCATTCATCAAACAAACGCCTTAAACGCCTATACTGAATCGTACTTCGTTGAATTTTCACTACCATCAAGACATGAGCAACGCATTAGAACAACTGAAACAAGTCACCACCGTAGTGGCTGACACAGGCGATTTTCAGGCCATTGCAGCCTTTTTGCCCCAAGACGCCACCACCAACCCCTCATTGATTTTAAAGGCAGTACAAAAACCGCAGTACATGCCTTTGCTGGAACAAATCAAGATCAAATATGGCCATGAGCCTCTGGAACTACAAACCGACCGGCTGTTGGTGGCTTTCGGCACTGAAATCCTGAAAATCATTCCAGGCCGGGTTTCCACTGAAGTGGATGCGCGGCTTAGCTTCGACACCGAGGCCACCATTGCCCGCGCCAAGCGAATTGTGTCGCTTTACAAAACAGAAGGCATTGACACCGAAAAACGGGTGTTGATCAAGATTGCATCCACGTGGGAAGGCATTCAGGCAGCAAAAGCACTGGAAGCCGAAGGCATTCACTGCAACCTGACTTTGCTGTTTTCACCCATTCAAGCTCACGCCTGTGCGCAAGCCGGTGTCCAACTGATTTCACCGTTTGTGGGCCGAATTTACGACTGGTACAAAAAGTCCGCAGGCAACACCTGGGACGAAGCGGCCAATGCGGGTGTGAACGACCCGGGTGTGCAATCGGTGCGCCGCATTTACGCCTATTACAAGCAAAATGGAATTCGCACCGAAGTGATGGGCGCAAGCTTTCGCAACGCGGGGCAAATCAAGGCACTGGCGGGTTGCGACCTGCTGACCATCAGCCCCGAACTGCTGGCCGAGTTGAAAGCCGATGAAGTGGCATTGAAAGTGGACTTGAACACCGAATGGGCACTTGCCCAAGCACAGGAAACCTTCCCGAACGGTGAAACCGCATTTCGCTTTGAACTGAATGCCGACGCCATGGGTACAGAAAAACTGGCCGAAGGCATTCGGGCATTTGTGAAAGATTCAATGACGCTGGATGAGTTGCTACTTAAATAACGCCGTCATCCACCATCCGTTGAATGTCTTCAGCTGAATACCCAAGGTCAGCCAACACCTGCGCATTGTGCTCCCCAAGCTTGGGCCCAAGCCAACGGGTTTGCCCGGGCGTGGCGCTGAGCTTGGGCACAATGCCGGGCACCTTCAGGGTACGGTCCTCGCCAAAGGCATGTTCTTCGATCATGCCGCGTGCCGCAAATTGCGGATCATGCACAATGTCTTCGATGCTGTAAATTTTGCTGGCAGGCACATCGGCTTTTTCGAGTACATCCAGTGCCTCGTCAATGCTGCGTTCCTTGCACCATTGTGCAATTGTGTCGTCAATTAACTCGGTGTGGCGCACCCGGCCATCGTTGCTGGCCATGTCTGGGTTTTCAGCAAAATCGCTTCGGCCCATGGCCAGCATCAAGCGCTTGAAAATGGCATCGCCATTGCCGCCAATCACAATAAAACCACCGCAACCACAGGTGTATGTGTTCGAAGGCACAATGCCCGGCAAGCTGGCACCCGAACGTTTGCGCACCACGCCCGCGAAATCGTATTCCGGCAACAGGCTTTCCATCATGTTGAACACTGACTCATACAAAGCCACATCCACCACTTGGCCCTTGCCTGTTTTGTGGCGGTGCTGAAGTGCCATCAGCGCACCGATGACCGCATGCAAACCTGCCAGGGAATCGCCAATTGAAATACCCACACGCACAGGCGGGCGGTCGGTGTCGCCACTCAAAAAACGCATGCCCCCAATCGATTCCGCAATGGCACCAAAACCCGGGCGATCTTTGTAGGGGCCTGTTTGCCCATAGCCACTTAGGCGCACCACAATCAGGGCAGGATTCATGGCCTGAAGTTGCTCAGGGCTTAAACCCCATTTTTCAAGTTGACCGGGGCGAAAATTCTCCACCAGCATGTCGGCACTTTCAATCAACTTGCGCAACACAGCAAGCCCTTCTTCGGCTTTTAAATTCAGCGTAATTGATTTTTTGTTGCGAGCCTGAACAGCCCACCACAATGAATTGCCCTCGTGCAGAACACGCCATTTGCGTATGGGGTCGCCACTTCCGGGCGTTTCAACCTTGATGACTTCCGCGCCAAACTCGCCGAGCATTCTGCTGGCAAAAGGGCCTGCAATCAAGGACCCCAATTCAAGCACACGAATACCAGTCAACGGACCGTTTTGTGCAGTTTCGGAATTGCTGTGTTGGTCGGTCATGGAGATCAGCGTCAGTCGGAGTCAGTGCCCAACTGGCGGCGGTCCAACAGGGCCCGTGCCACAGTGCTGGGGTCGGTGTATTCAAGTTCGCCCCCAATGGGCACGCCACGGGCAAGGCGGCTCACCTTCAATGCCATGCGGCGAATGCGGTCGGTGAGAAATACAGCCGTGGCCTCGCCTTCATTGGTGAAGTTGGTGGCCAAAATCACTTCTTTCACTTCGCTGTCGTCCAGGCGCTGGCTCAGCTTGGGCCAATCCAGCGACTCAGGGCGCACACCATCGAGCGGCGAAGCGCGCCCCATGAGCACGTAGTAGTAACCACGGTAAGTTTGAGTGGCCTCAATGGCGGCCAAATCGGCAGGTGTTTCAACCACGCACAGCAAGCCGGGGTTGCGACGCGTGTCGCTGCAAATACTGCACACATCAGCATGGCAAAAGTTGTTGCACATGCTGCAGTGGCGAATTTCCGCCACCGCCTTCAACAACGATTCGCCCAAAGCCGTGGCGGCCTGGCGATCGTTTTGCAACAAATGAAAAGCCAGGCGTTGCGCCGACTTTGGCCCCACACCGGGCAAGCGCTTAAGCGCCTGCACCAGATCAACCAAGGGGTCGAGGCCATCGAAGGCGTCAAACGCGGAACGGCTCATGGGTGATAATTAAAATGGCATTTTGAAGCCGGGGGGCATGGGGAAGCCAGCTGTGACCGATGACATTTTCTCAGTCATGGTTGCTTCGGCTTTGCGCACGGCGTCGTTAAACGCGGCGGCCACCAGGTCTTCCAGCATGTCTTTGTCTTCGCCCAACAGCGAGGGGTCAATGGTAATGCGCTTGCAATCGTGCTTGCAGGTCATCACCACTTTCACCATGCCACCACCGGATTGGCCTTCCACTTCCAAAGCACCAATCTCGGCCTGCATCTTGGCCATTTTTTCCTGCATTTGCTGGGCTTGTTTCATCAAGCCGGCCAGTTGGCCTTTCATCATGTTCATATTGAATTCTCTCCTGTCAAATATCGGCTGGGCCTGTGTTGCTCAGCGTGCGTTCTGAACCTGAGACCACCGTTGCGCCCATCAAGTTCTGTATGTCTTTCAAAAACGGGTCTTCCTGCAAGGCCTGTTTGGCCCCTTCCAGGGCCTGCCTGCGGGTTTCACTTTGCACCGCATGCGCAGTTTGCTGCGCTTCGCCGAACTGCATTTGTAAACGCACGGTGCTGCCATAGTACTGACCAAGCGCAGCTTCAAGCCGGGTCACCATGCTTGGTTCAGTGTATGCCTTGATGGCGGTGCGCAACACAATTTGCAGCACATCGCCGTCGCGGCCGGCCTCAACCAATTCAGCCTGCACCAGCGCTTGGCGGGTCAAGCCCTTGGCTGGCACTTCCTGTGAAACTTGTGGCCAGTTGGCCGCACTGGGCAAATCACCACTGGCCGATTGTGCATGCACAGCTGGCTGCGTTGGCGCTGGTGCGGCTGGCTTCGCCTGGGCCACCGGCAAATCATCGGCAGTGTCCCAAGGCGGTGACTCATCAAAATTATCAGGCAACGAAGGCGTGGGTGCAGGCGGCGGTGCTGGCCGAGTGGCCAACGGAACAGCTTGCGGCACTTCAGCCTTGACCGGCGCAACAGGCACCGGTTTGCTGACCGGCTGAACAGGCACACTCGCTTTGGGTGCTACCGGTGCGAACGCTTTTGCCGACGCTGGGGCTGCACTGCCCGCCACGGCCACTTGCCCACCCGGCTTGAAAGCCAGCATGCGCACCAAGGCCATGGAAAAACCAATTGCTTCCTCGGGGGCCAAATGCAATTCAGCGCGGGCGTGGGTGGCAATTTGGTAAATCAATTGCAGGTCTTCTGCACCGAAAGCACCTTGCAGGTTTTGCAGGGCTGCTTGGTCGGGGTCGTCTGCATCGAGCCCGCCCGCAAAATGCGCCACTGAAAGGCGATAGGCAATGGCAGCCAGTTCATCCAGAATGGCACCAAACGGCGCACTCGCGGTGGCCAAGGCATTGCTCAATTCCAGCAGGGCTTTGCCATCGCCTTGGGCCAAAGCTTGCAGCAACTGGTGCACCACCTGCTGGTCGACTGCGCCCAGCATGGTGCGCACTGTTTCCTCGCCCACATGGCCTGCGCTGTAGGCAATGGCCTGGTCCGTTAGCGACAGGGCATCGCGCACACTGCCGCGCGCTGCCTTCGCAAGCAGGCGCAGGGCACCGGGCTCGAAAGCAATTTGTTCAGCAGTCAGAATGTGTGCAAGGTGGTCCGCCAGCTGGTCAGGTGGCAATTGGCGCAAGGCGAATTGCAGGCAACGCGACAACACGGTGGCCGGGATTTTTTGCGGATCGGTGGTGGCCAAAATAAACAACACATGGCCCGGCGGTTCTTCCAGCGTTTTCAGCATGGCATTGAAGGCGCTGGTGGACAGCATGTGCACCTCGTCAATGACATACACCTTGTAGCGGCCCGCAGTGGGTGCATACATGGCGTTTTCCAGCAGTGCACGCATTTCATCCACGCGCGTGTTGGTGGCCGCATCCACTTCCAGCAAATCGACAAAGCGCCCCTGGCTGATTTCAACGCAGGCCTGGCATTTGCCACAAGGCGTACGGCTGATGCCTTGTTCGCAGTTCACGGCACGCGCCAGAATTCGGGCGATGGTGGTTTTACCCACCCCGCGGGTGCCGGTGAACAAATAAGCGTGATGCAGGCGTTGATTGTCTAGCGCATGGGAAAGCGCTTTGACCACATGGGCTTGACCCACCAGCGAATCAAAGTCTCGCGGTCGCCATTTTCGAGCCAAAGCCTGGGAAACTGTTTGATTCATTCAGATTGGGTCCAAGAGTTGGGTCCAACAAAGTAAGAGGCGAGCCAGAACCCCGGCACTGACTTCACGGTTGTGGCTGCTTCCTTCCGGACCTGACCAAGTTGGCCGCTACGCCATGCGGGGAGGCCCGCCAAACTGAATTCTACACCGAAGTCAGCCAGTGAACTTCGCCGTGCCGGTCAATCAGTGCAGCTTGTGTGGGGGCTGGCTTGGCACCCTTGTTCAAGGTTTGATCAACTAAACCCACGTATTCAAGCACTTGTTGGGTGTAACCCGGCAAATTGCCGGGGTTGACCGCCCATTTGTAATCCAGAACCAGAAACCGATCGGGCAATTCAAGCACCCGGTCGGCCCGCAAAGCGCGCCCATCGCCCAGCACCCATTCCAGTTCATTGAACACGCGGTTGTTGCTGGCACCCGCAGCGTGTAACCACGACTGCAGATCAGCTTTGTTCACCAGCTGGCGGCAAGCCTGTTGCACATCCTGCACTTCATCGTGCTGCAAGGGTTTGAACACCGCCTCGCAACGCACTTGCACTTTTGCCCACCAGTCGCCGAACTCCACAACAGCCAGCTCATCGACCCACTCCAGCGCTGCATGCCAGGCGGTGCCCTTGCGTAACTCGGGCGTTGTAAGGCGTGGCACCACCTTGCCCACCGGCGTACTCAGGGCCTTCAGCACCGGAAACTGCGGGCGAACCCACGTTGCAGGCGGATCGAACAAACCAGTTAGTTCAATTTGAGCAGGACCATGCGCGGGCGACTCCGGCTGCGGCCAGGTGTCGTGCACGCGCGTGGCAAAAGGCAGCAGGCGCTCATACCACCCCTTGGTGGCACCGCGCTTGTCGCTGCCACTTAAGTGAATGGAGAACCGCGCGCGCGTTAGCGCCACATACAACAAATGGTCTTCTTCATCGGCATAGGCCTGTTGTTCTATGACTTGCGCAGCGGCCCTGCCGGGGCTGGGGCTGCTCAAATTGCCCATCACAGTGACCGAGTTGGGATGAGATTCACCCAAGGCCCAATCAATGAGCAAACCCGCATTGCTGCCGCCCGGCCTGGGCGAGGAATTCGCGTCGAACAACCACACATGATCTGCCTCCAAACCTTTGGCAGAATGCACAGTCATGATGCGCAGTACATCGGGGTTGTTCGCTGCACCTTCGCTGTCTGAACTGGCATAGTCCCGCAGTTTTACAGCCTCATCAAATGCCTGCTGCACACTCGGAAAACGCCCTTTGTTCAAACCCAGCGCCCAGGCTTTCAGCCAATCCCAATGCTCGGCCATCATGACCCGCTGTCGGGGCGAAGCCGAATTCAAGTACTTTTCTGAAGCGTGTGTATCGGCCACCACCTTTGACAAGGTTTCGAACAAGGGCAAGGCACGCGCCATGTTCAACCAATTTGACAGTTGCGCATGCAGGGTCACCCATGGTTGCTCGTTTTGCTGGGCCAGAGTTTCAAGCGTGGCCCAAACAGTGTTGGCTTGCGTGGTTTTTCCCGCCTGAATCAATGCCTGAAACTGGGCTGAAGAAAGCCCGATCAGCGGACAACGCAGCAATTCCAACACATGCAAATTGACATGTGGATCATTCAAAAATCCCAATAGCGCAATCGTGTCCAACCACACTTGCGAGGTGTAACGCTCACCCTTGTCTTTGATGGTGTAAGCCAAACCCGCTTCACGCAAAGCAGCCATCAGGGGCACACCACTTTTGTGGGCGCGCACCAGCACCATCACCTCACTTAAATTGTTGATGCTGCCATTGCCCAGCCACTGTTGCAGGGTTTGCACCACACGCTTCGCTTCATCGGGGCCGCCGTCTTCTTTCAGCAATTTGGGGTAAATGTTCAAACCACTTAGCGACGAATCACTTGCCCCAGCCAAACTGGCATGGGTACGAAAGGCTGTTTGTCCGCGGGTTTGCCCCGGCTCAAACACAGTATTAACCACGTCAACCACCGCCTGCGCGCAACGCCGCGTGGTATCCGACTCGAGTGTTTTGGCTGCGAAGTTTTCAACCAGCCAAGTGCGAGCGTGGTTGAACAAACGCGCCTCTGCACGGCGAAAGCGGTAAATCGATTGCTTGGGGTCGCCCACCAAAAACACACTGGGTTTGTCATCGCCACTGTAGTCTTGCAACCAAAGCTTCAGAATGTTCCACTGCACGGGGTTGGTGTCTTGAAACTCGTCCACCAACAAATGACGAACGCGCGTGTCCAGTTTTTGTTGCATGTAGGCACGCTGCTCATCATTCATCAACATGGCCAATGCGGTAGCTTCAAGGTCATCGAAATCACACAAGCCCTGTTCCAGCTTGATCAACTTGTAGGTTTCAAAAAGCGGCTCGATCAATTGCGCCAATGCGGCTGTGGCCTGCATGTCGAGCTGGTCTTTTTCCAGCTGCAAGGCCTGCACGGTTTGCAGCGCCAAATCTTCCAGCGTTTGCACATATTCGGTGTCAACCACGCCGGCTTTCAACTGCCCGGCTGTGGGTTTGCTGAACGCTTTGCTGGGCTCATTTTTTGCGGTCAAACACACCGCTTTCAACTGCTCAAATGCGCTGGCAGCGTCGCCACCTTCCCGCAATTCAGTCAGCGCCTTTTCTATTTCCACAGCATTGCCCTGTTGCTTGGCTGTGCCCAAAGCCAGCCAGCGGGCGGCGGTGCCCCACTGCGCAAGGTAATGCTGGTTTTTCAAAACCTGCAGTGGCCAATCGTCACCCTCATCGATTCCAAACACGGTGTTCAAAGGTGGCGCAACGTTGTTGTGCAACCAAAGGCTGCAGGCCACGCGATTGGTCAACGCATGTTGCAGCACCTGGCGCACCACGGCGCGGTCCATTTGCGAGACCAAGGTATCGAAGGCGGGAAGCAAATCCGATTGTTGGTTCAGCAAGTTGACGGTGAACACATCAATGGCCTGGTCCATCCAGAACAGGGTTTGATCTGTGGGCTCGCTTTGCCGTGAAAAACCGCTGGCCAGCGGCGCCATTTGGCACAGCGATGCAAACCAGCCATGAAAGGTGTCTATGGTGACACCGCGGGAATTGGTCAGCACTTCGCCTGCCAGCGCACGCGCTTTTTTCAGGTTGGATTCAGTTGCGGGTGCGCCGCGTTCAATCAACAAGGCGCTCAGTTTGTCGTCACTGAACAAGGCGCATTCACGCAACAAGTCAAACAGGCGCTCTTGCATTTCCTGTGCGGCTTTGCGGGTAAAGGTAATTGCCAGAATCTGATCTGGTCGCGCTCCCTCGAGCAACAAGCGAAACAGGCGCGCGGTGAGCAACCAGGTTTTGCCACTGCCCGCACAGGCTTCAACCACAACACTGTTGGCGGGGTTACAGGCAGTGGCGGTGAAATTACTCATCTTCACCCTCCTCGCCCGCATCGCCACCATTGAATGCAGGGTGTGTTTCCGGCCGGCACACGCTGCGCACTGCGCAATATTCACAGGCATCGCCAGGGTTGGCCTGCCACACTGCCTGGCCTTCAAAAAATGAATTCAATTCCTGTGAAAGTTCACTGAGCAGCACATCGCCCCAGGATTCAAAACCTTGCTCTCGGTATTCATCGCTCAATGGCGGAAAACTGACCCAATCCACCTTGTCTTTGTGCAATCCCAAAAAATCGAGTTGCGCGCCCGGCTTATTCAACATGGCTTGGTAGGCGGGCAATTGCGGCTGGCTCAAGGGATCTGCCAACCGTTTTTTCAACACGGCTGGGTTGGTGAATTTGATGTCGGAAACGGCCAATGAATCACCCCGCATGTCGAGCCTGTCGACTCGACCTTTCAACGCAAGCGACGCGCCACCTGGTTGAAGAACCAGCTTGTGCTCTACCTTCTGCTCGGCACCCTTGAATTGCCAGCCCTGAATTTGACGTTCCATCAACTTGCCGGCAAGGCGCGGAACAATTTGATCAAAAAATTTCAGGAAGGGATAAACAGTGGCTTGCTGCGCCAACTCAAGGTTGTTCCAAACCAAGCGGGCCTGATCCAGCAAAGTTTGCTTCCAGGCCTGCAACTGGTTCACTGGCTGCCCTGGCAACACCATGTGTTGCGCCGTTTTTTCCAACACTTTGTGCACAAAAATACCGCGCAATTGTTCATAGCGCATGGCAGCCTCTTCGCGTTGCTGCGGCCAAGGCAGCGCATGCTTTAAACCAAAACGCAGGCGACAAGCGGCCCAATCGTCCAATGCGGTTACGCGAATTGAATCGGGCAGTGATCCCGCATTGCCCAAGGCCGTAATTTGCAGGGCCTGTTCCGCTTGTCTTTGCACTTCAATTTCAAGGTTGGCAGGTGTGCGGTGCCAGCTGCTCGACCAGTGTTGTTCAACACTGGCGCAATCGCGCAACACAATGTCAAGCCAAGTCAATTCGGGCAACAACATTTCAGGTTTGCCAGCCACCTGTGCACTGTGCAACAGGGTCACTTCGCTGCTGTGCAAAAGCAGTTCATAAAGCGCGGAAATTTTTTGAATGCGGGCCAGGCGTGGCCCTGGAAAACCCAGTTCCTGTGCCACGGCGGGTGGCAACAAACCAGGCGGACTTTCCTGAAAATGCGACTGCGCACAGCCCAACACCAACACGCGCTGAAATGGCCGCATGCGTGTACTCAGCAGCGGCACCATGCGCACCGGGCTTTCAATGTCGAGTGGGCGGAAACGCTGCGATTCGGCCCAACTGCGCCAGGCGGCCAAAAACTCCTTCGCATCAAATTCGGTTTCAGCAGGCACCTGTTGCATCAGGCCCAACACGGTCAGCAACTGCTGCCCTGCTTCATCGGGCTGCAATGCAAGGTCAAGGCCGTGTTTTTCAAACAAGGCTGCGAAAGCTGCAGCCCACTGCGCCAAGGTGTATCGGCTACCCGATTTGCCGAAAGCCCAGGGTTCCAAATGCTCAAGTGGCAGGCCGGTAAAGGGTTGGGTAACCGCCGTTAACTGCCCATGCTCAACAAATTGCTGCAACAGGTGGTCAAACCAGCCTGCCACGTTCGAGGTGGACAAACGCCAACCCGTGCGGTCGTCCACCAACACGCCAACATCGGCCAACAAACCCACCATGCGGCGCGCAGCCAATCGATCAAGCACGGCCACAGCTATTTCAGTGGTGGGGTCGGCGCGCAACCATTCCAGAATTTGATGGGCTGCTTGCTGAGCTTGCGTGGTTTCATCGGGCGCAACTTGTAACACCACCGGGTTGGGTTTTTCAGCAAAGCGACTGGCGCCCAAGGCTTGCCAGGGTTGGGGACCTTCAATGGCGGGCAATTTGAACACCTGCACCGGCACCCCGGGGTAAAACAACTCAAGCCAAAGGCCCGGCACGGTCTCGCCGTCGTCGAACCACACCACTTGAAGTGGCTGCCTGCCCATGGGCTCTGCCGGCTTGGGCAATAAATCCATCAATTCTGCTTGATAGGTTTGGGCCAGTGTGGCCACCACTTGCGCCTCTTCCCAGGCAAAAGTGTTGTGCTCTGCGTACTCGGCCAGCGCGTTTGTGTTGCGTTTTTGCACCAACACCTGTCGCAAGGCCAACTCCAGGTATTCCTGCGCCAAACCCCACAACTGCGAGGGCGATGAACCACCGCCCAACAAGGGTAATTCGCGCAACACCCCCACCAAATCGGCCTGCAAGGCCAACCACGGGCCCATGGCAGCGGGCTGGCTTAAACGGTCTGCTGTTTGCACCCAGGGCCCCAGTGCGGCAAGGCCGGCGTGGTGCTGCGCCCAACACCGCTTAAAGCTGCCCACCGTTTCAATACGGGGCATGACCCACAATACTTGCTGGGCATCCAGTTCCGATTGGGCCAGCCAATCGAATGCAAGCCCGAATGGTGTGGCTTGAAAAGGGTCAATGGAAATGATGTGTTGGGTCAAAACGCGTGTTTGGTTTGTGTTTCAGTTCGATTTCGCTGTACCATTCAGAATAGCATTTTCTTAAATGAAGAACTTTCATGGTCTGCGCGTGTGCTTTAATCACCCGGACACGCTTTGTGAACACCCCCAAAGCAATTACCCACTTGAGGATTTAAATGAGCAGTGACCTGATCAAACACGTCAGTGACGCATCTTTCGACAGCGATGTTTTGAGTACCGACGGCCCCGTGCTGGTGGATTACTGGGCTGAATGGTGTGGTCCTTGCAAAATGATTGCGCCCATTCTTGATGACCTGTCTTCGGAATACCAAGGCAAGTTGCAAATCGCCAAGCTGAATGTGGACGAGAATTCAGAAACACCCGCCAAGTACGGCATTCGCGGCATTCCAACCTTGATGTTGTTCAAGAATGGTGCCGTGGTAGCCACGAAAGTAGGCGCCTTGTCCAAATCCCAGTTGGCCGCTTTCATCGACAGTCACCTGTAATACAATATTGTTTAAACCGCCCGGCGTGTGCCGGGCTTGAAAACCCCTCACCGCAGCAAAACTCCCACCCTTTGTCAACCTGTTTACCTCGCGGCGTTCGCCACCTACACAAATAGCCAAACATGTATCTATCTGAACTAAAAACGCAACACGTCTCTGCCCTGCTTGAAGTGGCTGGTGGCCTTGAAATTGAAAACGCCAACCGCATGCGCAAACAGGAATTGATGTTCGCCATTCTGAAAAAACGCGCCAAAAACGGCGAGCAAATTTTCGGCGACGGCGTGCTGGAAGTGCTGCCTGACGGCTTCGGCTTCCTGCGCTCACCTGAAACATCTTACCTGGCCAGCCCGGACGACATTTATATTTCGCCCAGCCAGATTCGCCGCTTCAACCTGCACACTGGTGACAGCATTGAAGGCGAGGTTCGCACCCCCAAAGACGGCGAACGTTACTTTGCGCTGGTGAAAGTGGACAAGGTCAACGGCGAAGCGCCCGAGGCCAGCAAGCACAAAATTCTGTTTGAAAACCTGACTCCATTGCACCCGAACCAGCCCCTGAAGCTGGAACGCGACATGCGGGGCGAGGAAAACAACACTGGCCGTATCATCGACCTGGTGGCGCCAATCGGAAAAGGTCAGCGTGGCCTGCTGGTGGCACCGCCCAAGTCGGGTAAAACAGTCATGTTGCAGCACATTGCACATGCCATTACCGCCAACCACCCCGACATCACCTTGATCGTTTTGCTGATCGACGAGCGTCCCGAAGAAGTAACGGAAATGATGCGCTCAGTGCGCGGCGAAGTAATTGCCTCGACATTTGATGAACCAGCAACCCGCCACGTGCAAGTGGCAGAGATGGTCATTGAAAAGGCCAAACGCCTGGTTGAACACAAGCGCGACGTGGTCATTTTGCTCGACTCGATTACACGCTTGGCCCGTGCGTACAACACCGTGGTGCCTTCTTCTGGCAAGGTACTGACCGGTGGTGTAGACGCCAACGCCCTGCACCGCCCCAAGCGTTTCTTTGGCGCTGCCCGTAACATTGAGGAAGGTGGTTCACTGACCATCATCGCCACTGCACTGGTTGACACCGGCAGCCGCATGGATGAAGTGATTTACGAAGAATTCAAGGGCACCGGCAACATGGAAATTCACATGGAACGCCGCATGGCGGAAAAACGTGTGTACCCAGCCATCAACATCAACCGTTCTTCCACACGTCGCGAAGAACTGCTGATCAAGCCCGATTTGCTGCAAAAGATTTGGGTGTTGCGCCGCTTGCTGCACGACATGGACGAAATCGCTGCAATGGAATTCTTGATGGACAAGATTCGCCAGACCAAGAACAACGCAGAGTTTTTCGAGATGATGAAGAAGTAAATCAAATCTTCTTTTCAGACCAAAAAGCCCATGCTGCAGTTGCACCATGGGCTTTTTTAATTGCACAATCAGGCAACCCCCACCAAGGAGCGTTCACATGAATCGCGTTTTCTCTCTATTCACTTTAATGTTCACACTGCTACTCAGCGGCTGCGGTTACAACACCATTCAAAGCAACGATGAACAAGTCAAAGCGGCTTGGGCTGAAGTGTTGAACCAATACCAGCGCCGCGCCGACCTGGTACCCAATCTGGTGAATGTGGTGAAGGCTGAGGCCAACTTTGAGCAAGAAACCCTGACACAGGTCGTGGAGGCCCGCTCAAAAGCCACGTCCATTCAAGCCACTCCTGAATTGATCAACGACCCGGAAGCATTCAACAAATTCCAGCAGGCGCAAGGTGAACTCAGCGGTGCGTTGTCGCGCTTGTTGCTGATTACCGAGAACTACCCCAACCTGAAGGCCAATCAGGGCTTCAGGGATTTGCAAACACAGCTTGAGGGCACTGAAAACCGAATTACGGTGGCACGCAACCGCTACATTAAATCCGTTCAGGAATACAACATCACCGTGCGCTCGTTCCCCAACAACCTCACCGCGATGGTGATGGGTTATGCAGTAAAACCAAGCTTCACTGTTGAAAATGAAGCCGCTATTTCGAAGCCGCCCACTGTGGACTTCGGTACCAAGTGATGGTCGCTGTGCGCAATGCAATTGACCGGTTTTGGCTTTGTGGCTTGTTGGCGCTGGCACTCATTCCAGTGCCAGGCCTGCTGTGGGCACAAGAAGTACCAGTACCCCCATTAAGCGCCCAGGTCGTGGACACCACGGGCACCTTAAGCAGCGAGCAGCAAAGCGCACTGATTCAAAAACTACAGGCATTTGAAGCCAGCAAGGGCAGCCAGATTGCCGTGCTGCTGGTACCAACAACACAACCTGAAACGATTGAGCAATACGCCTTGCGTGTGGCCGAGAGTTGGAAAATTGGCCGCGAGAATATTGATGATGGGGCTATTTTGGTGGTGGCCCTGCAAGACCGTGCACTGCGTATCGAGGTAGGCTACGGGCTTGAAGGTGTGCTCACCGACCTCACGTCAAAACGCATTATTGACGAAATCATTGTTCCGCAATTTCGACAGGGCGACTTCGCGGGCGGCGTAACGGCTGGCGTAGACCAAATAATCAAGGTCATCGAAGGCGAGCCCTTGCCCGCCCCCGTTGCCACTGGCACAACGAGTTCCTCCAGCACCATTGAAGACATTGCACCACTTCTGTTCATGGGAACACTTTTCATTGGTGGATTTTTACGCAAGGCCGTTGGAAAATTGCCTGCTGCCTTGGCCACCGGTGGATTGGTATTTGTGGTGGCGTGGCTGTTTGCTGGTGCTGTTATTTTTTGCCGTGCTTGCCGCTGTGGTGGCAGCACTGCTGACATTGTTTGGTAATTCCGTGGGCGGCATTGGCGGCGGGCGTGGTGGATTCGGCGGTGGTGGCTTTGGCG
>NZ_LR732332.1 GCF_902506325.1 Limnobacter sp. 130 | reverse complement strand
GTAAGCCCCCAGCAAACCCATCTTGAAATGACTGGTTCTGAACGGCGACCATAGTGTCCACTCCATTTCTTGGTGGACACCATGAGTGCACTTCAAACTACCCCGAAACGTCCCGTTCGTGTGTATCGAGCACCTGAATTCAAATCGAAGTTGGTCAGGCTTGCGCTTGAACCTGGCGCCTCAGTTTCCGGCGTGGCCGTGGCGCACGGTGTGAACCCTAACCTGCTTCGTCGGTGGGTCAAAGAGTCTGGCGCTTTGATCACCCCGCCAGCTTTTGTTCCTGTTCGAATTGAATCCAGCGTCGTTCGTGACACTCACACGCCAGCGAGCAACAGCCAACGCGTCGAAGTCAACATCGCTCGCGGTGATCTCCACATTCAGTTTAAATTGGATTCATTGCAGATCACTGAACTTGGCCAAGTGCTTCGCGAGGTGTTGCGTTGATCCGTGTGGACGCAATCTGGATGAGCACCGCACCCTGCGACATGCGTTGTGGCATGGACACTTTGATGAATCAAATCATTGCCGTGTTTGGTGCTGCTCAGGCCCACCACGCTTATTTGTTTACAAACCGTGGTGCCAATCGAATGAAGGTCATTGTGCATGACGGCTTTGGAGTCTGGCTGTGCAGCCGCAGGCTGCACAAAGGTAGTTTTAATTGGGGCAAGAGTGCTGATTTAGGCTCATCGGTCACGCTGTCCACTGAACAATTCAACGCGCTGATTGTAGGGCTACCCTGGCAGCGTCTCGGCGAATATTCCAGCATCAAATATCTCTGAATTTCAATTGGCAAGATTGCCAATAGTTGGCGTGGATGGTGTGTGGCAATATCTGCGTCATGACCTCAAGCCCCACGCCAGAACAGATTGCCAAGATGGACGCAGACCAACTGCAGGCGATGCTACTGGGACAAATCAAAGCCAACTCGGTATTGCAGGTGGAGGCCCTTGAGCTTCGAGCTAGCAATATAAATCTTCAGGCTGTGAACGCCGAGCTTCAGGTGGTGGTGAAGTACAAAGACGCTGTCATCTCCAAGATCACCCTCGAACTGGCGCTTCACAAAAGGTTCCGGTTCAGCAAGAAGGCTGAATCCCTGACAGTTGAACAACGGCACTTGTTTGATGAAACAATCGACGGCGACACTGCTCAGATTGAGCAGGAAGAACTGGACAAGCTGCCCGAGCAAGACAAAGAAGTCGTTAGCAGAAACCTCAAGCCCAAGCGCAAAGCGCTGCCACCCGAGCTGCCCCGTACAGAAATTCGCCATGAACTTGATTCAACCCTGTGCAAATGTGGCTGCCAGTTAAAGCGGATTGGTGAAGATGTTTCTGAGAAGTTGAACCACCACCCTGGCACCTTCAGCGTAGAGCGCCACATCCGTGGCAAGTGGGTGTGTGATAGGTGCGAAACCCTGATTCAAGCCCCAGTGCCCGCGCATGTGATCGACAAGGGCATGGCCACCACCAACTTGTTGGCCCAAGTGCTGGTGAACAAGTTTGCAGACCACTTGCCGCTGTACAGGCAAGAACAAATGTTTGACCGCACTGGCTACAAACTATCGGCCAGCACCATGGGTTCCTGGGTAGGCCAGTGTGGCGCAGCTTTGCAGCCCTTAGTGAATGCATTGCGCACAGAAATCCTGAAACAAGGCGTGCTGCATGCGGATGAAACACCCATCACCATGCTGAACGGAGCGGCCAAGGATAAAAACAGCACCACCAAGAAAGCCTACTTGTGGGCCTATGCCACTACGCAACATGCTGACATCAAAGCAGTGGTGTTTGACTTTGCAGAAGGTCGAAGCGGTCAACATGCCAAGGCCTTTCTGGATGGCTGGAGTGGCACGCTGATTTGTGATGATTACCAAGGCTACAAAGCCCTGATCAAAGACAACCAAATTACGGAAGCAGGCTGCATGGCGCACGCGCGGCGCAAGTTCTTCGAACTGTTTGCTGCCAACAAGAGCCACATTGCCCAAGCCGCCCTGGAACAATTCAACGCCATTTATGCAGTTGAAGCACAGTTGCAAGACATGCCACCTGATGAGCGACGACATCGACGGCAAGCAGATATAAAACCGTTGATGGACAAACTTCGACAATGGTTGCTCGACCACAAGATCAAGGTGCCCGACGGGTCGGGCACGATGAAGGCCATTGATTACAGCTTGAAACGCTGGGATGCGCTCACCACATTCCTGGGTGATCCACACACGCCGATAGACAACAACTGGGTGGAGAACCAGATTCGCCCCATCGCAGTGGGTCGCAAGAACTGGCTATTTGCCGGAAGCCTGCGCTCAGGCCAACGCAATGCAGCGATCATGAGTCTTGTGCAATCGGCCAAACTCAATGGCCTGAACCCGCTGGAATATCTAAAGGATGTGATGGACCGCCTGCCCACGCAGCCGTACAGCAGGATCAATGAATTGCTGCCGCACAACTGGAAACCAGCGAACTAATCAAGACGGGTTTGCTGGGGGCTTAC
>NZ_LR732333.1 GCF_902506325.1 Limnobacter sp. 130 | reverse complement strand
ACATACGAGATACCCAGCCCATAATTTACTGAATCATAAGAATTACTTCCTCGAAGCCCCGGCGCGGACAACGTCAACTCTAAGTCGTTATAGCCGAGGCTACCGTAGATTCGAAAATTCTCATCTCCCAACGGGTAGGTGCCCACTAAATTCAAACCCAAATAACGATCAACCTCAATAACCGCCCCAGCCAAATTTCCTTTACTTTGACCTTGCCCCAAACGGCCCTCTAAAGCGACAAATCGATTAACTCGAAATCCGCCCACAACTGACAGAGTAGAAAGGTCAACAGAAACACCATCAGATTGAATATCTATGTTCGAATAAGAACCACCCATGTACAAACGACTTTTGTCCAAGGTCATGGACATGGCCGAAACAGGCAGTAAAAGAGCTGAGGCGAGAATTAGTTTTTTCATGCAGACATTACTCCTAGAGACAAGTCTGCACTATAGATTAATTTACTTTTGTAAGTAATTTACTCATTTTGGGGGTTGTGTCGTCACTTGAAATAAGCACCCTGTTCTAGTTGCACCTACTACTGTGCGCTGAGACTACCAAACAAGGCTTTGGCTTTCGACTTGGTATTGTCTGAATCGGCACCCAACGCAATGGCGGTGAACATCACGGGGCCTTCCGGCAATTCTTTGCCGAAGGCTTTCCGCGCGTCGGCCTGCAAATCCCTGTTCTCGGAAATCAAGCCGGAGGCGCTTGCAGCATCACGAATCACGATGTTTTTCACTCGATCGGTGTAGGGGTTGTCAAACACTTGCCCTGTTTTCTCACCTGGCGTTCCCCACACATAACACAAGGTTGCAGCGGGCAAACGCTCACCGGATAAAGTACGCGCCGCAGCCAAAGCGAGGCGAGTTCCCAAACCGAGTTTTCCTTCATCAATCTGAATAAAGGTACACACCTTCGCTCCGGCATCGTCGCCTGCCTTGGTTTGTAAATTGGCCTTGGTCGGCTGCATCAATACTTGCCAATCCCAACTCAAAGTTTTCAGCACCACCGGCTTGGAAAACGGATGCACCAAGGTCCCGTAGGCCATATCAGCCTCCGCTTGCAACACCGTCTGATCACCCTGCTTCAACAGTTTGAATTGAGTATGCGCAGCAATATCCGGGTGGTACTGCGCCTTCCAGGGTGCAGGAATTCCCGCAGCGGGTTCCGCAGGCCAAGGCTTCAATGAACTGATGTCCTGAGCATTCACACCACTCAACACACCCATCAAAGCAAGCAATGCAGGTACTTTAAAAACACGTGCTTTTCGCGCCAAAATGATCATAAAAAAACCTTTCGTCATTTCTATTCAGTCGCTTGATAACGCACTGGCCAATCAACAGGTAAACAACCCAATTCAATCGCCCGGTCGAGATCAGCGGGTTCATCGATGTCCAATTGCGAAGGCAACCACACAGCAGACAAGTGTTGCTGCTGCAGTGCCGCGCGGGTTTGCTCAGCCACACTGGCGGTACCCCATGCAATGGAGGCAGAGAAAATTTCAGGCACATTGCGGTTGCACGCCAGGGCCACATAACCGCCATCGTGTGCGGGCACAAACGCCAGTCCGCACTGCCTGGCGGCTCTTTGCAATTCATGCAAATCGGCCTGGGTAAACTCGATCGCATCTGGCCCCAGTAGCAACACCAGTTCACTGCGCTTTAAATGAGTTTCAACGGCAGTTTGCATTCGTTTGCCCAAATGCCCTTCTGGCTGCACACAACGCTGCACTGCCCTGCCACGCAGCAACTCAGCCCATTGCTGATCGCTTCCGCCGTCGGTCCACAAGACCACGTTCATGCCTTGTAGTTTATCCAAGGTACTCAACAACAGGTATCGCGCAAATGCGGCGCATTGTTCAGCACCGAGCAATGGCGCCAATCTTGTTTTAACTCGCCCAGGGTACGGGTACTTGGCAAATACGGCCACCGTCAAAGGTGACTTTTGCCGAGTGTCTGCATACAGCTTTGCCAAAGTCTCAGCAGACACACCGCGCCAATACAAAAACCGGAAACGCCACATCAATAGAATAGTTGCCCAAGCACCATTTAAATCCCAGCGACGCCCCGAGGTGAATACCGGAGAGGAAATGGCAAGGAATTGTCGCGGTGCAACTCGCTTCAGGCGCTTGCACAATTCAATGTCTTCCATCAAAGACTGATCCGGAAACCCCCCAACGCGATTGAAAAGCGCTCGGCTAACAAACAAGGCCTGATCACCTGTACCAATTTTGCTGAGCCTTGATCGACGATTCATGAACCAGGCCACCACGGGCAACCAGGCACTTTTGCCTTCGATGCGCACGTCAAACCGACCCCATAGGCATTCATTCAGTTTCGTCAAAAAAGCCGACCAGGCTTCAGAATTCAACGCGGTATCGGCATGTAAAAACAAAAGAACCTCGCCACCGGCTCGAGCCGCACCCGAATTCATTTGTTGCGCCCGCCCCTTACCGCTTTGAATTGCAGTCACTTGCGGGTGAACAGCCAACAATTGCAAGGTGGCCCAACTGTGGTCAGTGGAGCCCCCATCGACCAACAACAAATCGTCGCCCTGCCTCAGCAGTTCAATAAGTGCATGAATTCGAACCGACAATGAATCGTCACCGGGGCCCGGCACCTCGTTGTACACCGGCATGACGATAGAGACAAAAGGCATGTGCTGCCGCAGCCTTAAAAGAACAGGGAGGCCAGTCCCAGGAAGATGAAAAAGCCCATGCTGTCGGTCGTGAATGTCAACAGCACCGATGAACCCATGGCAGGATCACGGCCCATTTTCTCAAGTCCCAATGGAACCATGACCCCAATCAAGGAACCAACCAAAAGGTTTAGCATCACTGCGAGTGTCATCAACAAACCCAACATGACCGCATTGGGCGACCCGAAGTACAGCCCCCAGGCCGCCAGGCCCGCCACACTGCCCCACACCAATCCATTCAACCCGGCGATCGCCAGTTCTTTTTTCAACAGCAACTTGAAGTTGGCTGCCGTGACCTGACCCAATGCCAGGGAGCGGATCATCAGGGTCATGGTCTGGTTGCCCGAATTACCTGCAATGCCAGCCACAATCGGCATCAGGGTGGCCAAGGCCACCACTTTCGCAATTGTGCCTTCAAATGTATCGATCACACGACTGGCAAAAAATGCAGTGCAAAGGTTCAAACCCAACCACAACCACCGGTTTTTGGCCGACTCCCACACCGACGCAAACAAGTCTTCTTCTTCACGCAAACCGGCGCTCGAGAGCAAATCAGCTTCGCTTTCTTCACGAATCACGTCCACCACTTCGTTCACGGTCAAACGGCCGATCAACTTGCCCGATGGATCGAGTACAGGGGCAGACACCAGGTCGTATCGCTCGAAAGCCTGGGCAGCCTCGTAGGCATCATCTAGTGCCGACAACATCAGCACCTCACGACTCATGACCTCGCTCACCAGTGTTTCCGGTTCGTTCACCAGCAAGCGGTCCAAGGGCAAACTGCCCTTGAAATGATCCACGCGGTCAACCACAAACACCTGGTCGGTTTGATCAGGCAGCTCGTCAAACCGGCGCAAGTAACGCAGCACCACTTCAAGCGTTACGTCGTCGCGAATGGTCACCATGTCGAAGTCCATGCGCGCACCCACGGTGTCTTCGGGGTAGCTCATGGCGGCGCGCAATTGTTCGCGCTCCTCAAGGCTCAAGCTGCTGGCCAGTTTCTCCACCACATCGCGCGGCAGGTCGGGGGCAAGTTCCGCAATTTCATCGGCATCAAGCGACTCAGTGGCAGCGAACAGTTCTTCGCTGTCCATGGACTTGATCAACGTTTCCCGAACTGCATCACTCAACTCGAGAAGAATGTCACCGTCGCGGTCAGAACGGACCAAGCCCCACACCAACATACGGTCTTCTTGCGGCAGGCTTTCAAGCACATAAGCCACGTCTGCGGGGTGCAACAAATACAACTTGTTGCCAAGTTCGGTCAGGTGTTGGCGGTGCACCAGCTCCTCGACCAAACTTTGCCGCTCGGGATTTACGGTAGTTTGCTGATTGTGAACAACACTCTCGATTACTCTTTGTTTGCGCAACATGGCCTGCACTTCGGCCAAAGCCCGCTGTGCATCATCGAGATCATGAGGCAGCTCGATGACTGGCTCTTGATCGTGATAATCGATGTTTTGTTCGCTCAAAGCAAAATTCCCGAAAGCGGTTTAAAAGAACTGAAAAGCTACAACTGCCACCAGCGTAGGGGCAAGTGCGGCTAAAAACAACTTGCCAGCATTAATTGATCCATCGTTGAAATACTTTTGCAAAATGGCAAAGCCTGCAGGGTTTGGCGCGTTGGCAATTACGGTCAAACCGCCACCCGTTACCGCGCCAGCCACCAGCGCATACTTAAACTGGTCATTCACGCCCTCGACCAGCGAACCAAGATAGGTCAGTGCCGCGTTGTCGGTAATCGCTGTCAATGCAGTTGCCCCATAGTAAAGCGCGGTCGGGCTCATGCCCTTCAATGTGTCTTGCAGCCACCACGCTTGCATGCCTCCCAACACCACCAAGCCTGCCAGGAAAAACGCAACCATCAAACCTTCTTTCAAAATCAATTTGTCTTGATAACGGCTGTAAGCCGACGTGTAACCAAGGAAGAAAAGAAATAAACCCATGAACATGGCTGCGTGGTGAGCAAACACCACCACACCAACCAAAAATAGCAAGTGCGTAGCGATGACCCAAAATGGCATGTCTTCTTTGGGGCCGTTTTCAGCGGGCTTTTTCATGGCTGTCAGTTCTTTGGCAAACAGAAAAGTGAGTGCCGTCGCATTCACAAACACGGCAATCGCTGCTTTCCAGCCAAACATGGTCAGCATGTACTGCATGTCAAAACCCCACTTGGCAGCCACCATCAGCACGGGGGGTGCGGCAAAAGGGGTCAATGTTCCACCGATTGAAATGTTCACGAAAAGTACACCCAATGTGCCGTACATCAACTTGTTGCTAATGCCCTGCGTGTAAAACCGGTCACGCAACAAAAAGGCGGCAAGGGTCATGGCCGCAGGCTCGGTGATGAAAGAGCCCAGCAGCGGCACAATCGACAAGGTGGTGAAAAAGTAAGCCACTTGCCTGTCGATCGGAATGAGCGATGCCACCACACGCACAATGCGACCAGCCAGCACCAGAATTGGCTTGCTTCCAGCAATCACCATGATGGCAAACACAAACAAAGGCTCGGTGTAATTGCGCGTGTCAATGTACTCAACGGCACCACTTTGCCCAATGATGAAAAACATGAACACCACAAGCACCATGGCCCAGAAACCAAATACGGCCTCGACCTCACCGAGCAAATGCCACAGGCCAGCGTGGTTGGGCTGCGTGTGCGCCAGGCGCTCAAAGTATTTGGTAGAAAAAGTATGAATGACTGCGATGGCAAACAAAATTGCGCCAATCAGTTCTATGGTGGTCGGGTTCATTTCACATCCCTTTTTGATTATTATTTATTTTTAGTCGGCAGAAAAAAGCACCGAGTCATGTGCATCAACCACTTTTGCCACGGGCACCCAGCCTCGCAAGCTATTGATCAACCACACTTCATCAGCGCGTTGCAAGTCTTGCACATTCAGTGTGGTTTGCCGAATCGTATTTTCCCTTAAAAGGCGCCCCCGCAACACCCCGGGTAACAAATAAGTATCGGCACTTTCACTAATTTGTGGCGTTAACCACTCGCCACCAATTTTCAGCACCACATTGCACCGGCAGGTTTCGGTAATCAAACCCTGGGGGCTGAAGAGGAGCACATCGAACGCGCCATTGGACTGATTCTGAAAATACGAATACTCAGGTCGATAGGTGGTTTTGTGAAGAACGAACTCGGGCTTGCCCCGCATGGGTGAATCAGCCAACCGCACAACAACGGGCAATGGATTCACATTGAATTCATGCAACTCGACGGTCAACTCACCCCGGGCATCCAGTAAACAACGCGCACGAAAAAGACCTTGGGCGTTCTCGCTTGCGATGTCTTCTAATTTCTGACGTATCAAGTGTTCTTCACACAGAAAAGAAAACCGATTGGCCGAAGCCGACATTCGACTGACATGCTCATCGAGATTGAGCCACTGCCCTTGTTCCAGGCGCAAGGTTTCAAGCACCTGAAAATCGCAAGTGGCTTCCCGTAGAAAAGTGGTTTTCTGCCACCACTCTTTTTTTTCATCTCGTGCTGTGGAATACCAGGTAATGCCGCTACCCACACCGTATTCCAACGCATCGGCTTGCTCTATAACTGTACGAATGGGCACATTGAAATGTGCATGGCCGCCCGGGCTCAACACGCCCAAAGCGCCGCAATACAATTTTCGTGGGGATCGCTCCCACTGCGAAATTCGCAGCATGGCCTGCGACTTGGGTGCACCAGTCACACTGCCGCAAGGAAACAAGGCCGCAAACAAATCGGCCAAAGTAGCATTTGGCAAAGTTCGCCCGGAAATACTGGACGTCATTTGGTCCACTGTGGGCAAATGCATCACATCGAAAAGCGAACGCACCTGCACCGACTTGGGTTGGCATATTTTGGCCATGTCGTTTCGCAACAGATCGACAATCATGACATTCTCGGCACGATCCTTTTCGCTGTCGCTAAGCACATCCAGACTACCCGCCACAGGTCGGCGGGTTCCCTTCATCGGCGCAGTCTGCAATTCGCTGCCATCCCAGCTAAAAAACAACTCGGGCGACAGGCTGATCGCATTGAATGTGCTTCCGCGCAAAAACAGACTTTGAGGTGCAGGCTGACTGGCATAGAGGTGCTGAAATAACGCCCACGCATCCAACTTGGGATTGTCTGCTATCAGCCGCGTCGTCAGGTTGATTTGGTAAAACTCGCCCGCCTCAATGGCCTGCTGCACCTGCTGGTAGGTGTCATGATAATTGTCGTAGTTTTGTTGATCCAGCCACGGCAACAATGCGTGGTCAAGAGGAAGACATTGCAAGTCACACATACCCAGCAAACTCACCTGAGTCGGCTCAAAGGCATGAAATTCCAGCAAGGGGAAGTCGGGTGAATCACAAACAATCAAGGCAGGATCGAATGCTGACGCAGCCTCGTAACTTAAGCCGCCCACCACATACAAACCTTGATTGGACAAATCGTGCGCTTGCTCGATCAAGGTGCGCACCTGACCTGGGTCAAAGGTACTGAGCACCCGAACAGGCTTGCCATGCGCCACACAAAGGCCATCCGCACCTTCGGCGTGAGTCATCCTGGCATGCCAAGCAGCGGAAACCAAAGGTGAGTACATGGAAAGAAAACGCCCGAACTGCCTCGAAGCGTCAATTGTAACGCGGCTTTGCGCGGAACTCAGCGGCCAGACTGACCCAGATGAAAGAACTCGAACACGGCCTCTCGCTTGGCAATCGTATCGGCGATACCCATGCGAATCAGCTCGCGCGTGTAATTTGACTCGAACAGCAAATAACTGGCCAATGACGAACCACTGGCCTCGGTAGCTCCCAAAGCGGACAACAAGGTACGCACTGGTCTTGGCAGGTCTTGAGTGTGACGTGCTGCAATCTCATCAATTCGCTCCGAGGGCGAAATGACCAACAACTCGATCGGTTTCAATGTGGTTTTGTTCGCCATCTCGGGCGGCAACAAACCCAAGGTTTTGTTCACCCGGCTCAGGCGCTCAATGTCAATCGACAAACTGTCCAGGAAAATGGACGCCATTGCATGGCCCGCAATTTGAGCCAAGCTGGGATAAGCGTTTTGAACTTCAACAGGCTGGGTATGGTCCTTGTCTGACTGACTCGAACCAATCACCATCACCCGGTTTGCCCCCAAATGAATCGCTGGACTAATGGGTGCAAGCTGACGAATGGACCCATCACCAAAATGCTCCATTTGCCCTTCAATGTTCAGTTTTACGGCTGGAAATACAAAAGGAATTGCTGCGGAGGCCAAGAGATGCTCAACCGTGATTCGGTCTGGCAACGCCACCCGTTGCGTTCTCGCCCAACTTTCGATGGCTCTCTGGGTTTGGAAAAAAGTCACGCTGCGCCCCGAACTGTAACTGGATGCAGTCACAGCCAAGGCGTGAATGGTACCGTTCTCGAGCGCCTCGTCCAACCTGCGAAAATGCAGCAACTGGTGCATTAAATGAGACAGGGGGGAATTGTCGAGCAAACACTTCGGACGCTTGCGCAACATCCAGCCAATTGAAAGCGCCGACAACCAGCGCGCGCCTGTGCGAATAATGCCGAGCGAATCAGACCGGAATACTTGCTCAGAACTGAAGTTTTCCCAGACCTTGAGCATTCGATCAGTGGACTGGTAAAAGTTGCGCCCAGCACATGCAAGCGCTGCGGCATTGATTGCCCCGGCCGACGTACCACACAAAATCTTGAACGGAAAATCAAACTCGCGCTTGTTTTCTTGTTCAAACCACTTGGCAAGCTGATGCAGCACACCCACTTGGTAGGCGGCCCGCGCACCACCGCCTGACAACACCAGTCCGGTGATGTCATCATGGTCTTCACTGTGAAATGTGTCGTGTTCGCTCATGAAACCATTGTGCGACACATTTTGGGTAAGTTAAAACAAAAACAGGCGTGTCTTGCACGCCCATTTGTTGTTTTAAAGTACGGGTTTAAATTGAACTAACCCGCTCTGAGTTTGAGTCGAGCACTGTCAGTGCGGTCATGTTGACGATACGACGAACCGTGGCCGACGCCGTCAAAATGTGAACCGGTTTGTCAGAGCCCAACAAAATTGGACCCACCGCAATGCCATTGCCCGCAGCTGACTTCAGCAAGTTGTAGGAAATATTGGCCGCGTCAATATTTGGGCATACCAGCAAATTGGCTTCACCAGTCAGGGTAGAACCCGAGAAAATGGTGTTACGTACCTGTTCGTCAATGGCGCAATCGCCGTGCATCTCGCCGTCGACTTCGAGCCATGGCGCAATGTTGCGGAGAATTTGAAGCGCTTCACGCATTTTCACGGCAGAGGGTTGATTGCTCGAACCAAAGTTGGAATGGGACAGCAATGCGGCCTTGGGTTGAACACCCAAACGCAACATTTCCTCAGCCGCCATCAATGTAATTTCAGCAATTTGTTCGGCAGTGGGGTCGTAGTTCACATGGGTATCGACCAGAAACACCTGACGATTGGTCAACATCAGGCCATTCATTGCACCGTAGGTATTGCAGCCTGCACGGCGACCCAGCACTTGATCCACGTAATGCAAATGCAGGGAATGGGTGCCGAAGGTGCCACAAATCATGCCGTCTGCATTGCCTTTGTGAATCATCATTGAACCAATCAGCGTATTGCGACGACGCATTTCAATTTTTGCGTAAGCCTCGGTCACACCCTTGCGCTTGGTCAAGTCGTGATACATGCGCCAGTAGTCTTTGTAGCGCTCATCGTACTCGGGGTTGATCAACTCAAAATCAACGCCCGCTTTAATGCGCAAACCAAAGCGCTCAAGACGACGCTCAATCACTGCGGGGCGACCAATCATGATGGGCTTGGCAATGGCTTCATCCACCACCACCTGCACTGCACGCATCACGCGTTCGTCTTCACCTTCAGCAAACACAATGCGGGAGGTTTGCGGTGTTTCAGCCACACAACGTTTGGCCACCGCAAAAATCGGCTTCATGAAGGTACCGGAATGGTACACAAACTGCTGCAACTGATCTTTGTAAGCTTCCAGGTCTGCGATTGGGCGGGTTGCAACGCCGCTTTCCATGGCCGCTTTGGCAACCGCTGGCGCAATGTGAACAATCAGGCGAGGATCAAAGGGTTTGGGAATCAGGTATTCAGGACCAAAACTCAGGTTTTGGGTTCGGTACGCAGAAGCGACCACATCCGATTGCTCTTTACGAGCCAGCTCTGCCACGGCACGAACCGCTGCAATTTCCATTTCCTTGGTAATTGTGGTTGCACCCACATCGAGTGCACCCCGGAAAATAAAGGGGAAACACAATACATTGTTCACCTGGTTCGGATAGTCGGTGCGGCCTGTACACATAATGGCGTCGTCGCGAACTTCCTTGACCTGCTCGGGCAGAATTTCAGGTGTGGGGTTGGCCAGCGCCAGAATCAAAGGCTTGGCTGCCATGGCCCGCACCATGTCTTGCTTCAGCACACCGCCGGCAGACAAACCCAAAAATACATCCGCTTCTTTGATTACGTCGGCCAAAGTGCGAGCTGTGGTGTCTTGTGCAAATAAATCTTTATCAGGGTCCATATTGGTGGTGCGGCCTTTGTAAACCACGCCATCAATGTCGGTGACCCACACGTTTTTGCGCGGCAAGCCCAACTCAACCAGCAACTCCAGGCAAGCCAATGCCGCAGCACCCGCGCCAGACACCACAAATTTCACTTCATCCAGTTTCTTGCCGATCACCTCGAGGCCATTCAAAATGGCTGCACCCACCACAATTGCGGTGCCGTGCTGATCGTCGTGGAACACAGGAATATTCATGCGCCCACGCAAGGCACGTTCTACCTTGAAGCAGTCAGGCGCCTTGATGTCTTCAAGGTTGATGCCGCCAAATGTGGGCTCCAGCGAGGCAATAATCTCAATCAGCTTGTCGGGGTCGTTCTCGTTGATTTCAATGTCAAACACATCGATACCGGCGAACTTCTTGAACAACACCGCCTTGCCTTCCATCACTGGCTTGGCGGCCAGTGGGCCGATGTTACCCAAACCAAGCACGGCCGTACCGTTGGTGACCACACCCACCAGGTTTGCTTTGGCGGTATAACGCACCGCAGTAGACGGGTCTGCTTCGATTTCTTCACAGGCTGCTGCAACACCGGGAGAATAGGCCAAAGCCAAGTCACGCTGGTTGACCAGGCTTTTAGTCGCCGAAATCTGCAATTTCCCAGGCTTTGGAAATTCATGATATTCAAGGGCGGCCTGCCTGAAGCGCTGATCCATTGGTTGAGCCATATAATCTTCTCTTTGAGGTGAACAACAGAACCAAAAATTATAGGCTCAGCCAGAGAGGCTGTCCCTAGGGGTTTCCACAAATCGCGCAACTTGTTGGCGCCACTCACTAACAATGGTGAAGAATTGAAGCAGTCCAGCCTTAGTCATCTTGTTCAACCCTTCCATGTCATGGAACTGGTGAAAGCAGCCGACGCCTTGCAAGCCGAGGGAAAACCGGTCATTCACCTTTCTATCGGTGAACCCGACTTTCCCATGCCCGAGCCCGTTGAGCAGGCATTCGCCCGGGCGATCTCGGCACACAAAACCCGATACACTGCGGCTTTGGGCCTGCCCGAGCTGCGCGAAGCCATTAGCCAGTATTACCAGACTAATTTTCACGTTCGGGTACCAGCGCATCAAATCGTGATTACCTCGGGCGCATCGGCTGCGCTCATGTATGCCTGCCTTGCCCTGATCAACCCGGGCGAGGAAGTGTTACTGGCCGACCCCGGTTACCCCTGCAACAAAACTTTTGTGCAAATGGCAGGCGGAACTCCCGCCTTTGTACAAACCCAAGAGGCAGAAAACTTTCAACCTGCCTGGACCGATCTTTCCAGCCAATGGACGCCGAAAACGGCGGGCGTACTTTTGGCATCACCCAATAACCCCACCGGCACTCAACTCAGCCCCCGGGCCATGCGGGAAATAGTCGATGGTGTAACTGCCCGCAATGGCTTTGTAATTGTTGACGAGATTTATCAGTCACTTTGCTACGACAGTCCGCCACAAAGCGTGCTGCAAGTGACTGGTGCACCCAACACACAAAACCCCTTGGTGGTCATCAACAGCTTCTCCAAGTACTTTGGAATGACAGGTTTGCGCTTGGGGTGGATGGTGGTGCCAGACAGCCTGTTGCCAGCAATTGAACGATTTGCCCAAAACCTGAGCATTTGTCCAAACACCCCGGCACAATGGGCCGCCCTGGCCTGCTTCACACGCGAAACACTGGCGATTTGCGAGGAGCGACGTTTGATTTTCAAGGCACGCAGAGACTTTATGGTCAATGCACTACCAAAGGCTGGCATCGAACTGCATTCAACGCCCGATTCGGCGTTTTACATTTACGCGAAGTCACCCTACAACAGCGAGCGCTATTGCAAAGAATTGCTGGAGCAGGCTTTGGTATGCGCCGTGCCCGGCAAGGATTTTTCAGAATTTCGGGGGGAGGAAATGATGCGATTCTCGTATGCCAATTCGATGGACAGGCTAGAGACTGCCATCGAACGGATACAATTTTTTAATCGAAGTTGACCTGAGAGATCAGCCTTCAGAGCCTGGCACTGTTACAGCGGATACTTTTTCGCTGTTCTCGCGGGACGCCACCAGATGACCTTGCTGGTAGGTTGAATCAATGCGTGATTTAAGCGACAGCACTTTGCCAGGATAGCCACCGTCATTGCCATGAATGGCTGCACCCACATACCAACGCAAACCGGCACTAACGGAGCCTGTACGACGTGTGTACTCGCGAATGATTTTGGCACCCACTCGCATGTTCATTTCAGGGTTCAAAGGGGACCAGTCACCGGGTGACAATGCTTCAAATTTGTCTTTGTGAATTTTAGGCATCACCTGCATCAAGCCGCGAGCGCCAACCGGACTGGCAGCAAAAGGATTGTAGGAAGATTCAATACCCACGATCGCCAGGATCAGGGTTGGCTCTACCTTTTCTTCCTTGCCTACCTTGTAAGCCAATCGAACAATCGACTCCACGGCTTCAGGCGACACGCTGTAGCGTTTGGCCAGGTAAGAAGTAACCTGCCGCTGACCTGCTGTCAGTGGTTTGCTCGAATCAACCGAGTTGAACTTCACTGGCATCAGGTTTTTAGAACCGGATGAATTTGCAGGTGACTTGGCAGTGGTATTTACAACCTCTGCGCCACCAGCCGCAAGGCCAGTACTAAGCAAGTCAATTTCAGTGGCGAATATTGCCTGCACTGGGGCAGAGAAAAACACCTGGCTGCGAAGTTCGGCATTGGACAGCAATATTGCTATTGCACCCGCTACCAGAACCGATGTGGCCACACCAAGACCGGTGACGGCGTTTTTCAATGATTGAATCAAGTTCGGGGTCTGGACCTGCTGGCCATTGACGCTCAGAACGGTTTCGTACTGCTTCATGCAACCTCCTCTGCTACGCAAACGCAGGCTTAACCCTGCATTGTTTGACTCAGCGGTGCATCTGCCTCCATTTTGTCCGTGAGGCAGAACGTTCTGCTTTAACCATTTACTACTTGCACTACATGGTCAAAGCACTCTTAAGATGAAGTTAGGCTGACTTAAGTTCCCTTAAGTTTTGCCCTCCAACTGCGTTTGTGTGACTTAGGTGATACCTGTCACAAAGCTGAGCGGATTCTAGGGTCAACCCGGACAGGGGTCAATGCAAAATCTGGTAGAGTCTTTCTACTCAAAACAAGAACATACCCCTAAAACGAGGCCTTATGCGCTTTTGGGGGGCTTGAAAAAGCCCTCTAGGTATGGGTTGTAATTTCTTGTTAACTGTTCCTTCCGGACCACAAACAGGTAGTTTTTTTCACAATGCGATACAAGAACCTTCGAGACTTCATCGATTTACTCTACAAAGAAGGTGAACTTCAACGAGTCCCCGAATCAGTCAGTCCAGTTCTGGAAATGACCCATCTTTGCGACAAGGTATTGCGCGCTGAAGGCCCCGCCTTGTTGTTTGACGCACCGCAAGGCTACAAACACCGTGTATTGGGCAATTTGTTTGGCACACCAAAACGGGTGGCCATGGGCATGGGCGCCAGCAACACCGAAGCACTAAGGGACATCGGCCGCACCTTGGCCTACCTGAAAGAACCTGAGCCACCCAAGGGAATGCGCGATGCACTGGACAAGTTGCCTTTGGTGAAACAGGTGCTGTCGATGGCCCCCAAAGTGGTCAGTAAAGCACCATGTCAGGAAAACGTCGTCGAGGGCCCAGACGTTGACCTTAACCAGATTCCGATCTGGACATGCTGGCCCGACGATGCTGCCCCCCTGTTGACCTGGGGTTTGGTGGTCACCAAAGGGCCCAATCGCAAGCGGCAGAACCTGGGTATTTACCGACAACAACAAATTGGAAAAAACCGCCTGATCATGCGCTGGCTGGCCCACAGGGGTGGCGCGCTCGATTTCCGCGACCACGCCTTGAAACATCCTGGCCAACCTTTCCCGATTTCAGTGGCCTTGGGCGCCGACCCAGCCACTATCCTCGGCGCGGTCACGCCGGTGCCGGATACGCTATCTGAATATCAATTTGCCGGTTTGCTGCGGGGTAGCCGAACAGAACTGGTGGCCTGCAAGGGCAATGATCTGCAAGTGCCTGCAGAGGCGGAAATGGTGCTGGAAGGCCATATTTACCCCTACGAACACCCGATTGCCGTGGCCGCACGAAAAGGCAGAACCGATGGCGAGGTGCCGGAAATACGGGAAGGCGTTACCGTGTTGCGCGAGCCGCCACCAGTACCTGAGTACTTGAAGGGTTGGGACTGCGCGCTAGAGGGCCCTTATGGAGACCACACCGGTTATTACAATGAACAAGACTGGTTTCCCGTGTTCACTGTCGACAGGATCACCCTGCGCGACGATGCCATTTACCACAGCACTTACACCGGCAAACCACCGGATGAGCCCGCTGTGCTTGGCGTGGCACTGAATGAGGTATTTGTACCCATCTTGCAAAAGCAGTTTCCGGAAATTGTGGACTTCTACCTGCCGCCCGAAGGTTGCAGCTACCGCATGGCCGTGATCTCAATGAAAAAGGCCTACGCAGGACATGCCAAGCGCGTGATGATGGGCGCCTGGAGTTTCTTGCGTCAATTTATGTACACCAAATTTATTGTGGTGGTCGACGACGACGTAAACGCCCGCGACTGGAAAGAAGTGATTTGGGCAATCACCACGCGAATGGACCCGGTGCGGGATACCGTGCTGATTCAAAACACGCCGATTGATTACCTGGACTTTGCAAGCCCGGTGAGTGGGCTGGGTGGGAAGATGGGTTTGGATGCCACGAACAAATGGCCGGGTGAAACCACTCGGGAGTGGGGCCGCAGCATTCAGCCCGATCCAAAACTGGATGAACGCGTGCGTGAACTTATGAGTCGTTTGGGTCTGTAGAAGACTCGGCCACTGAACGGGAAGCCCACGGGCTTCTCGTTTGAAACCAAAACATGCCCGCAGCCAGCGCCACGGCACCCAAACCAGCACGCAACGCCACTTTGGAAACCGGTTTGCGAAAACGCAGCAAAGCAGTCGAGGCCAACATGCCGAGCAGTGGGTACTTTTTCAGGCCCTCCTGCCAAACCTGGCCTCCGAGGCTGACCACTGGCCCAAGCGCCCGCATATTGCGCTTGCCCAACCAGCCGCCAAACTGGCGAAACATATTGACCCAGGCGAATTCTTTTTTTAACGCATCAACCTGACCGCCAAACTCCATGCGCTCAAGTTGAGCTTTCATCATCAACAATTCTTTGCGCGCTTCCAGAGCATCGAATTTTTTACTCATGACGACTCCCCAGGGGTGTCACCACTGCTCAAACTGTCCAGTACAGCTTGTTTGTCGCGACCCAATTCAGCCAGCGTGGCTTCAAACAAAGGAGGTTGTGCGGCCAAGGTGTCTTTCAGTTGCACGTAAAAATACACGCCCAGCACCACATAGAAAGCAGCACACCCGGCAATGGCCAGGAATCGGTGCGTATCCCAAGCCAAAGCAATGACCAGCAGGCAAATAAACAAAGAGGCAAACGCTGCTGCCAATGCGGTCAGCAAGGACCAAATCACGGTGCGAACCGTGGCCTGGCGGGCCTGCGCCAACTCGACACCCGCCAGTTCCATGCGGGTTTGGGTCATGCCCAACAAGCTGGCGACAACCCGTTTTAGTGCTGCCCTCGCATTTGGATTTAGCACAGCCAACCTTTAACGACGGTTAATGATCAAACCCAATACAAAACCCACCGCGGCGGCAATACCCACGGCTTTCCAGGGGTGATCGTGCACATAGTCATCCGTGGCACGTGCAGCTGCCTTGCCTTTTTCAAGCACAGCCGACTGGGCGTCTTGCATCACCTCCCTGGCTCGGCGAAGGCTGACCAAGGCCTTTTCGCGAAGTTCGACCGCACGCTCGCCCGACGATGAGGCCGCGGCTTTCAACAGATCTTCGGCGTCGCTCAATACGATTTTCATGTCACTAAAGAGTTTGTCTTTGCTGTTGTCCATATGTTGGCCTCGTGCTGTTGGATGAGAATAATGAATCAGTCTAACAAAGGAAAACCCAGATTGGGAAAGGCTTGCGGGCAAGCGCATCATTTTTGCCTTGAATTATTCCGCTCTGTATATAAACTCGAGCAAGCTTTCCATGGGTCCCCAACTGTCGTAGGCCCTTGGGCTTTTCACCAACACCCCAACGGCCCACAACTGCCCCTCGCGGTCTCGCAAGTAACCGCCCAGAGCACGTACGCCGTTCAAGCTTCCGGTTTTCAAGTAAGCAAACCCGTCTATGTTGTTCACACGCCTGTGAAGCGTACCGTCTGCTCCAGCGCGTGGAAAGCTGGCCAGGTAATCAGGAAAATCGGATCGTGCAGCCATGTTTCGCAAAAACTCTGCAAGGCCTTTGGCATCAATCCGGGTACCGCGGGACAAACCTGAGCCGTTCTCGAAGAACCAGTCACTTGAAGAAATCCCCTGCTGCTTCAGCCAGTCCTTCAGTTGTGCGTTAAATGCTTCGGGAGTTCCGGCCACTGCCAATTCGAGATGGCGAGCCATTACATTGCTTGACCATTTGTTGATTTGCTTGATCAAGTCGCCAAGCGGCTTCCCATAATGCGTGTACAAGGCAATGGTATTAGCCGGAGTGACTCCTTTGATCACTTGCCCGCCTTGTGGCCCGGCAAATTTGCCCCCCAACTGCAACCAGATCTCTTTCACCCACGATTCCCACAGCCAGTCCTGTGCGGGAATGCGAATGGGCAAGCGGGATTGCCCACAGCGGCGTGGGTAGTTGCCCTTCACAGTCACCACTACGTTTCGCCCTGCTTTCGAAAAATCCACCGACATGCCGTTCTTCCAGGCACCGCAACCGCCAGCGGTCAAATTGATTTCTGACACGAACGCCCAGTCTTTGGGCGCCTCTTCAGGCAGCACAACCACCGTATTCTCATTGATTTTCAAGTCAATCGACATGGCACCAAAATTCAGCAACAAGGCATCGGGCTGGGCATGGTAAGCACGGTGAGGTGCATCATCAAAGGCGTCGTCTTCGGCAAGACCAAGGCTGGGCATTTGTTCCGTAAATGCGGTGTCGTCCAGCACAACTGGACCGTTGATCACATCAACCCCCTTCGTTCTCAGTTGTCGCAATGAAGCCCACAGGTCTGCACTTAAAAACGCTGGATCACCGCTGCCTTTGATATACAAGGGACCGTTCAACATGCCATCAACAGGCTCGTAATCTGCATGAAAACCCGTCTTGAATCGATATGTGGATTCAAGCTTTTGCAAAGCAAGGGCTGTTGTAAACACCTTGGCCACAGAAGCGGGATTGACCAACTGACTGGAGCCATGTGCATAAGCCTGCGGCTTTCGGTGAACAAAAGGTGAAATTGGTAGGGCGTAAGCCGTGAAGTCGTCCGCCGCAATGCCTTTTTTTACGAAGGCCTGAGTGACATTTGAAGGAAAGGTCCGCACCTGGGGCTCGGCCGCGTTTGACCATGAGGCTTGCGACAAAACCAGATTAAAAAGAATTAAAACTCCGCCAATTTTGCGAACAGACACGCGTGAAATCCTGAAAGTCAATTGTGAACTTTCAGGATATCACCCAAGCCATCTTGTGCCGCGCACAGTGTGCCGTCAGGTGTGTTTCTTCGGATCCTTTTTACGCTCCCAAGGCCTTGCTGGTGATTCAACAGCAGGTGCCTCTTTGGCAGCAGGTATGTCTTCTGGACTTGTTGCCGGGGCTGTTGCTGCGGTCTCTGCTTTGTCTGCCGCAGCCGGCGGAGTCACTGCAGACTCATTCATGGCCGGATTTTCTACACCCTTGGGTAACCAACGTTGCCGCCCTTGGGCCAGAGGTACGGCTTCCTGGGGGGTGTCCAAGGCCGCAGACCCGGACTCAACGGGTGTACCAGGTAACACAGGCGAGTCCAATGACGTCTTTTCCTGCCTGAAGGCAGAATTTCGAATTTCAGGTTTTACCACTTCGATTTCATTGGCCAGCATGTAGTCGTTCATGTCACGCCAGCCCTCGAACACACCGGATTGATGCGAACTGGGGTTCAGCGTAAAACAATCCTCCAGCGCGCGGCCTGAATGCCTGCACGCCGCGCCCACCGCTTTGCTGTCCTCCATTGACAATTTGCCTGTCAAGCCTGGTATCTGCGACAGATCGCACGAACTCAGCATGGTCGCAGCGCCCGCCACCATCAATATCTTTAGTTTTCTCATAATCCAGTCCTGATTGACTACCTCTACAGGTGATAACGTCTGGATTCTGGAAAAATTGATAGGCAATTGCGGGGATGTTGGTGTTTTTCTTCTAATTGTGGTTTTACCCACAATCTTTTCTTGTGCATTGCACCCAAACCCAGTAGACTTCGCTCCAGATTGCAAATCAACGGGTCGTTTTACGATTCTCACCATTGGACCGCGTTGGGTTGCCTTTGTTGGCACAAGCCCTTGAAGCTGTGCTTTGCCCATCGCCGCCAGTTCTCTTGCGACCATCCGGAACAACTTAGTTCCCAGCCGCGTCGTCTCATTTCTGTTCGTCGATGAATTTTTAAGTCCACATCGAATTGGAACTTTTATCATGTCTATGTCATTTGATGACATGGGTCTTGCTGCGCCTTTGCTGCAAGCCCTGAATGCTTTAAACATTACTGCCCCTACCCCCGTTCAAGCCGAAGTGGTACCACTCGGTAAAGAAGGCGGCGACCTCATGGTCTCCAGCCAGACAGGTAGCGGCAAAACTTTTGGTTTCCTGCTGCCCGTGATGCACCGCATGATGAGCGGCGAACAAAGCCCCATGGAAATGCTGGCCGGTCCAGAATGCCTGGTGCTGTGCCCAACCCGTGAACTGGCCCAACAGGTTAGCCAAGACGCGATCAACCTGGTGAAATTCACCAAGGGCGTTCGTGTAGCAACTGTTGTAGGCGGCATGCCTTATGGCAAGCAAATGGCCAGCCTGCGTGGCGCCCGCATCGTTGTCGGCACCCCCGGCCGCTTGCTCGATTTGGCCCAGCAAGGCAAGCTTGACCTGAGCACAGTAAGCACATTGATTGTTGACGAAGCCGACCGCATGCTTGACCTGGGCTTCTCTGAAGACCTGGAAGCAATCGACCAGTTGTGCGGCAACCGCATTCAAACACTGATGTTCTCCGCCACCTTTGCCAAGCGCATTATTGGCTTGGCTGAAAACATCATGAACAACCCCAAGCGCATTGAAATGGCGGCTCAGAACGAAGCCAACACCGATATCGCCCAGAAGCTGATGTGGGCCGATAACCGTGGCCACAAGCGCAAACTGCTGAATCACTGGCTGGAGCACCCAGACATGGTTCAAGCCGTCGTGTTTACAAGCACACAAATTGACGCAGAAAACCTGGCCCGCGATTTGGCCGATGAAGGCGTACGCGCCTGCGCCCTGCACGGTGGCATGCCACAAGTAGTGCGTAACCGCCGTTTGGCCAGTGTTCGCAAAGGCGACATCAAGGTATTGGTTGCAACCGACGTTGCTGCCCGTGGTTTGGACGTGCCTGCAATTTCACACGTTATTAACTACGGTATGCCCATGAAGTCGGAAGACTACGTGCACCGAATTGGCCGTACCGGCCGTGCTGGCCGCAGTGGCATTGCTGTAACGTTGGCCGAAGCCTGCGACATCATCAGTGTTCGCGGCATCGAGCGTTTCATCAACTCACGCATTCCTGAAGAACAGGTCGAAGGCCTGGAGCCACGTGGCAACTTCACACAGGCGCCACGCGGTGGCAAGCCAAGTGGTGGCCGTGGTCGCTCCGGCGGTGGCGGTTACGCTGGCAACAGTGGTGGTCGTTCAGAAGGCCGCAGCTTTGGCGGTGGCGAGCGCAAATCGTACGGCGACAAGCCTGCATTCGGTGAGCGCAAATCGTACGGCGATAAGCCTGCATTCGGCGAGCGCAAGTCGTATGGTGACAAACCATCTTTTGGCGGTGAACGCAAATCATTCGGCGACAAGCCTGCATTCGGCGAGCGCAAGTCGTACGGCGACAAGCCTGCATTCGGTGAACGCAAGTCATTTGGTGATCGCAAGCCTTACGAAGCACGCGAAGAGCGCAGCTTTGGTGATCGCAAGCCATTTACTCAAGGTGAAGAGCGCAGCTTCGGCGATCGCAAACCCTTTGGTGACCGCAAGCCTTACGGCGACAAGCCTGCATTTGGTGACCGCAAACCCTTTGGTGAGCGCAAGTCGTTTGGCGACAAGCCTTCATTTGGTGATCGCAAGCCTTCCGGTTTTGGCGGCAACTCTGATGCGCCAAAAAAGTGGAATCGCGACGCAGAGCGCCCAAGCTTCCCCCGTTCTGAAGAACGTGCACGCCCGGCCTTCCGTGCCGAAGGCACTGCACCTTCGGGCCCAAAGCGTGAACACGCCTCGGGTGCCCGCAAAGAACAGGCTGCACGCAACATGGGCGATCGTGGCGGCTTTAGCCGACGTCGCACTGACTAAAAAAGTGGCGTAAAAAGCACCACGGGGGAAACCCCAAGAAAAACCCTCAGCCGAAAGCCTGAGGGTTTTTTGTTTTTATGCGACAATTCGGGGCTTGCTGACCAACAAAACAGGAAGACTCCTACAGTGCGGCCCAATTCCAAAAACAAGTGGCTGGCGCAAAGCGCTCGACTTTCACGCTTCATGGCGGACCGGGGCATGATCGTCTCTGTCATCTACGCCTTTTCCCTGCTGGTTGGTTTTCTCGCAGTGGGGTTTGCCTGGATGTCTGACTTTGCAGGTGAATGGAACAAAGAACTATTCGCCGAGCACATGTGGATCGCGCTGCTGTTGCCACCGGTGGTGTTTCCAATTGCCCTTTGGCTGGTCAACACCGTTTTCTGGGGCTCGGGCGGCAGTGGCATTCCGCAAGCAATCAAAGTCACCAAACACCCAAAACCCAGGCTAGTGGAACGGCTGTTGGGGCCACGCGCTTTTTTGGGCAAATTGCTGATCACGCCTTTCGTGATAGCAGCGGGTGCCGCTGCGGGGCGTGAAGGCCCAACCGTACAAATTGGTGCCGCACTGATGGCTTACGCAGGCCGCTTTCCCAACATTGCCAAGCTGTTCGACACCCGCTCACTGATTATTGCTGGCGGTGCGGCAGGGGTCGCGGCAGCTTTCAATACACCCTTGGGTGGGCTGATGTTTGCCTTTGAAGAATTGGGCCGACGAAAAACAATGCGACACACCTCGGCACTTTTAATGGCCATTGTGCTTGCCGGTTTGGTGGCATTGATTCTTCAGGGCAACTATTCGTACTTTGGTTATTCAAATGCCACGATCGACTGGGGACAAGAATGGTTCATCATTTTCGTATTGGCGATACTTACAGGCATCGTGGGCGGCCTTTACGGGCGCAGTATGTTGATCCTGGTGTCGAGCACCAGCTATTTGGGTGGTTTGCGCAGTCGTTTCCCCTATCGATTTGCAGCGGGGTGCGGCGTGGTGCTCTCACTCATGGCACTAACTTTTGGTGTTGAAGTTTTTGGTGCGGGTTACGAAGAAACCAAGGCTGCCTTGCAGGACAGTGAAGAGCTTTCCCCCATGTTTTGGCTGACCAAAATGATAGCCACTGTGGTGTCATTTGCCAGTGGCATACCTGGCGGCGTATTCTCACCCACCTTGTCGATCGGTGCAGGGTTTGGTCACTTTTTTGCGGGTTTGACCAACAGCGAAACCGCGCCGCTGATGTTGCTGGCCATGGTCGGTGTTTTGTCTGCGGTAACCCACTGCCCGATTACTGCTTTTGTAATTGTGCTGGAAATGGTCGACAACCACGATTTGGTCATGCCCCTGATTTTCGTGTCAGCCATTTCAACACAAGTCAGCAAACGAATCTTGCCTGCCT
This sequence comes from Limnobacter sp. 130, assembly GCF_902506325.1. Taxonomy (GTDB): domain Bacteria; phylum Pseudomonadota; class Gammaproteobacteria; order Burkholderiales; family Burkholderiaceae_B; genus Limnobacter. Next base: position 295,768 of record NZ_LR732333.1, on the reverse strand, counting down.
CGATCTACCACCTGCTGGCCAATCAAATCAAGGTCAGCTTTACTCAACCTGAGCCAGTACCCGAACCCCCGCAGGAGGTTGCTCAGGCCGAAGCGACCACTGTTGAACCAAAAAAATGAGCACGCGTTGCGCAGCGAAAGCAGCTCTGCTGGCATGCCTTACAACAGCATTGTTACTCAAACCTGCGCAAGCCTTCGACAACGTTGTTCAACGGTTAAACAACCCGGCTATGCATTGTGGTCACCAACCCACGCTCGATTTGTTCAACGGCCTGGTCAATGCACTTTCTGAGTCTCAGAACACCGCGGCTGAATTGACGCTTCGCAGAGAGGATCGACGACTGGAGTTATTGATTCACTTCGAGCCGGATCAAAGCGGGATTCCCTCAAACTGTTTGGTCAAACTCGAGGCTTTGAATGAAGCCACCAAATCGGGCCGATCGGGTCCCATTTTGATTCGATCCAGCACCCAAACAGAGGGTAGTGCTGAACTTGATCTTGCTGTGGCCAGCCAAAGACTGGATGCGATTCAAAATTACTTCAGGGACCACCGGCTTGCCCGCAAGGCGTTTGTGCTGGAGTTACACCCCGACACCTCAAGCCCGTTGTTCGGGGATGCTGTCAGCTTGCCCAATATGGTGGAAATTTATTCCAGCCCGGCCAATTGATCAAAGCCGAGGCGATCGCTAAGGCGGCTAAGCAGGGTCGCCAACTCGGCGGCTGAACGCACCTTGAGTTTGTCAAACACATTGGCACGATGCACTTCCACAGTGCGCATTGAAATATCAAGCTCAGAGGCAATCACCTTGTTTAATTTGCCTTTGGCCACCAAAAACATGACCTCTCGCTCGCGGGGCGACAATCGGTCAATTCGTTCAGACCATTGCTTCAGCACTTCCAGGTTCACCAAATATTCACCTGACTTTTGCAGTGCCTGTTTAACCCGTTCAATCAAACGCTGATCGGTGGTTGGTTTTTCGTAAAAATCGAATGCACCATTTTTAACTGCTTCTACGGCAGTGGATATATCGCCATGCCCCGTCAAGAAAATCACTGGCAAACGGTCCAGGCTGTAACCACTGCGCTTTAGCCACTCAAACACCTCAAGACCCGACATATCGGGCATGCGCAAGTCAAGCAACAGGCAAAGCTCGGCCTCGCTGGTGATGTATTCATCCAGTCGGGACTTGAAACTCTCGAAATTGGCAAAACCCTGCATGGGCAGGTCCACGGTTTCGAACATCCATTTCATGCCTTCGCGCAAATCGTCATCATCATCAAGTAACAACACCTGCACTTTTTTAGTTGGCTCCAACTGACTGCTCCCCTTCCATGGATTCTTTGACTGCCATTGGCAAGTCCATTGTAAAACAGGTACCACCTGTGGGCACGGCATCGGCTTTCAGGCGCCCGCCATGCGACTCAGCGACCGAGCGGCAAAGGCTAAGGCCCAGGCCCAAGCCGTCTGGCTTTGTCGACACCAAAGCCTCAAACATTTTCTCGGTGTTGTTCAAACTCAAACCCGGGCCGTCGTCACGCACTGAAAACTCAAAAGAATATTCCAACTGGCGAGCACGTATCCACACATTGCGAATACGCTGTGACGCAGTGAAAGCTTCTGATGCGTTTTTAACCAGATTGACCAAGGCTTGCTCCACCATGATTCGGTCGATATACAACACGAAATCGGGTGTGACAATGTCAAAATGCAAACGCACCTGGTGCAGCACAGCGGTGGAATTCACCATGAACTGAATGGAATCAATCAGGTCCGACACGCGCACATTTTCACGGGTGGGTTTGCGTTTGCGAACCAGGTTTTGAACCGAACCAACGACTCGGCCCGCACGCTGCGCCTGATCGCGCAACTTCTCAAACAACTGGCCGTACATTTCCAGACTGGCACCACGTTGGCTTAAATTCATCCCGGCCTGTGCATACGACACCATGGTAGCCAAGGGTTGATTCAATTCATGCGCAATATTGGAGGCCACCTCGCCCACCAGCGCAAATCGTGAAGCCGCCTGCAATTTCTCGCGTTGCTCGGCAATTAGCGACTCCGAACGCTTGCGATCGGTAATGTCGATCACTGAACTCATCCAGCCGGTGTGCGCACCACGGCCGTCTTTCAAAGGCGCTTCCACAATGAGCACATCAATGAACTTGCCATTTTGATGCTGGTACGTTGTCTCGAACCCCTCTGGAGGGGCATTGCCTGAAATCACATTGGCGACCAAACGCTTGTATTCCTCAGTGCTCTTGCTGGGCCAGTACGGCAGGGGCTGCGGAATTCCAATTAACTCTTCGGGCTTGTAACCCACCATATTGCAAAACGCCGGGTTCACGTAACGAATAAAACCTTGCAAGTCCCACACACGCAAACCCACCGCCATGGAGTCTTGCATGGACTGGCGAAACAGTTTTTCTTCTTCAAGACGAGCCTCAATCTCGAGACGACGACGAGAATCGCGCCACAACATGATGAAACTCAACAACAGCAGCAGGAGTAAAAATGCCAACGCGCCAGTAATGCCGTAGTTGAACAATCGGGGGCCTTCTTGAATGCTGTTGACCCTGAGTTGAAACTGCAGCCCTCCGAGTTCCAGTGAGGTCGTGTGCATGTAAACACCAGCGCCCGGACTGGCCTTGACCAGGCGCGACAAAATGGCCCCGCTGGCATCGAGCAGTTCGACCTGGTTGTCTTGAGCAAACCACCAGGGCAACTCCTTTTCCAGCATCAAATCCAGGTCGATCAAGCCAGCGGTAACGGCCTCGCCGCGTTGGGCCACACTCACATTGGCCACATAGTGGCGCCCCTGAAACAGAAAGGGGCCAACCAACCCGTCCAGGCGGGACTCGTAGCGTTGATTGACCTGCGCTGAGATCAGATTGCGAACCGCTTCAAGATCATATTCATCAAAGTTGTCTTCCAGATTCACAATCGGTGTCAACTCGGGCCCACGAAACACCGCCACCAGCTCGCCAGAGCTGCGGCTAAGCTGATTCAGGCTTGCCGAAAGACGTGCCGATGGATAAATGAGAGAGTCATTGGTCAGCGCTTGCAGGGAGTTGATCAGTCCACCCACCTGAAACTGAATGTTCTGGCGGGCCCAAAGTGCATCGGCAATCAGTTTTGCCTGGTTTTGATCACGCTCGTCCTGTTGGGCGTAGTAAACTGCGGCCACCATCAACGCCATTAAAAGTGAAAAAACAAGCACGGGCATGCCAAACCTCATGGCTTGACGGCGCTTGATCTTCTTTAAATTGGGCTCGTAAGGGGCGAACAGTTGCATGGCTGGATAGTGCCACGAAATGGCAAAAAGATTTCAAGGGATGTGGAAACCCACAATGGTGAGGACTGCCCTACTCTGGAATTTTCAATGAATACCTACACACAAGCCGCAATATGAAATATTTGTCAGCTCTTGGACTTCTACTCGGACTTCACGGTGTTGCCTTGGCACCCGCCAGTGCGGCGCCCCCTATTTTTATCAAGTTCAGCCATGTCGTCGATGAAAACACACCCAAGGGGATTGCGGCACTGGAATTCAAGAGGCTTGCTGAAGAACGCACCCGCGGACGAGTAAAGGTAGAGGTTTACCCAAATTCTTCACTGTACAAGGACCGAGAAGAGCTCGAGGCTCTTCAGTTGGGTGCGGTGCAAATGCTGGCGCCTTCACTGGCCAAATTTGGGCAATTGGGCATGCGTGATTTCGAGGTATTTGACCTGCCATACATTTTCCCGAACCGCCAGGTTCTTAAAACCGTAACCCAGGGCGACATTGGACGACAGCTTCTGGCTCAGCTTGAAGACCGTGGAATTTTGGGGCTCGCGTACTGGGACAACGGTTTTAAGGTGATGAGTGCAAATACACCACTGCGCCTGCCAGAGGATTTGAAAGGCAAACGAATGCGCATTCAACCGTCCCGAGTGCTAGAGGCCCAAATGGAAGCGCTGGGCGCTACACCCATTCCGCTGGCGTTTTCAGATGTGCACACCGCACTGGAAACGGGTTTGGTAGATGGCACTGAAAACCCGCCTTCCAATCTTTATTCGAAGAAAATGCATGAAGTTCAGAAATACGTTGCCGTAACCAACCACGGCTACCTGGGCTATGCCGTGATTGTGAACCGCAAATTCTGGAATAGCTTGCCTGCAGACATACGCACCACACTGGAAAAATGCATGGTCGATGCCACACGCAAAAACGATGACGAGGCGGAAAAACTCAATACCCAGGCTTTGAACAAAGTAAAGGAATCGAAGAACACCAAAGTTACAATTCTGAGCAGTGCTGAAATCGAGTTGTGGCGCAAGGCACTTGAACCTGTTCACCGTCGCATGGAAAGCCGAATCAGCAAAGAGTTGATCAGCAGCATTCGCAAGGCTGCTGCTGAACAAGCTGCCGCGACACCCAGCGGCTCACGTTAAGAATCAGGACTCGGCGCCAACCAGCTTTTGGCGTGCCACTTCCAGAAATTGCTCGGGCTCGGGCCGAACCCGGTAATTTGAAGTTTGGTCTGAATACACAATTCGACCGTGTTTGTTGATGATCAACACCGTGGGCAGTACCGTGTCTTCGCCATGCCCCAGCCAATTCATGCCAAACGGCACACCGTTTTCATGCATCAACTTCAGTTTCTTGCTGGCCTTGAATTCGGTATCAACAAAAAATTTCATGGGTACTTTAAAGCGCTTGGCCAGTTCCTGGGTTTTCGATTCGGGCTGCGGGCTGATCAACGCGACTTTCACACCCAAGCGATCAAGCTCAATATAGCGCCCGGCCACTTCGCCAATTTGTGTCATGCACAAGGGGCACCAGTTACCTCGGTAGAACATGAGAAGCCAGGCCGAGCCTTTGAATTGCTCACTCGAAAAACTCTCCCCCTCCAATGTTTGAAGCTGAAACACAGGTAATTTTTCACCTTCTTTTAGCTCTGCATTACTACGCTCGCCCAAATTGGAATACCAGAAAATATAGGCAATGCTGCCAAAGAAAATCAAATTTCCAATCACAAGTGGCCACGGATCGGATTCCATTGCAGGATCGGTAAGCACCAACGCAATGCCCATCAAATTGCTGGCCATAAGGAAATGGAGGTTGCGGGACGTACGCGCCCTGCGTCTCATGAACATCCACACGAACAAATAAAAATTGGGTAAGGCCAATACAAAGACACCGATCCAGCCGGGGCCCAGTGGGCTATGCCAACTCATGGTGGCCACGTGCAGCAAACTGAGGTTGATCAGGATGAGAAACAGGACAATAAAAACTGACTTGGCTTTGTTCATTCTTTGGGATGCAAGGTTAAATCGACCTCTAGTGTAAACAAAAGTGACTGACGCCCCGCTTGCAGGCAACTTTTTTTCACCCCTCCCCTTGAAATACCTTCCCCCCGCCCCTATTATTAGCACTCGATGACGTTGAGTGCTAACAACACATCCGTCAGTTTCTCTAAGCAATTCTTTTTAAAAGACAAATTTAGGAGTGGTATCCATGAACATTCGTCCGTTGCATGATCGCGTGATCGTGAAGCGTCTCGAGAGCGAGCGCACTACAGCCTCTGGCATCGTGATTCCAGAAGCAGCCGCCGAGAAGCCAGATCAAGGTGAAGTGATTGCAGTAGGCCCAGGCAAGCGCGACGACAGCGGCAAGCTGATCGCGATGGATGTGCAAGTAGGCCAGCGCGTTCTGTTCGGCAAATACGCCGGTCAAGCCATCAAGGTAGATGGCAAGGAAGTACTGGTTATGCGCGAAGAAGACATCATGGGCGTGATTGAAGCCTAATTACACTGAATTCAAGAGGAAGATTAATCATGGCAGCTAAAGAAGTATTTTTCGGCGATGACGCACGCAGCCGTATGGTGCGTGGCGTAAACATTCTGGCCAACGCAGTAAAGGTAACCTTGGGCCCACGCGGCCGCAACGTGGTACTTGAGCGTTCATTCGGCTCCCCCACCATCACCAAAGACGGTGTTTCCGTGGCCAAAGAAATCGAACTGAAAGACAAGTTCGAAAACATGGGCGCGCAAATGGTGAAAGAAGTTGCTTCACGCACTTCCGACAACGCTGGTGACGGTACAACAACCGCCACGGTTCTGGCACAAGCCATTGTTAAAGAAGGCATGAAGTTCGTAACCGCCGGCATGAACCCAATGGACTTGAAGCGCGGTATCGACAAAGCAGTAACAGCCGCAATCGTTGAATTGCGTGCTTTGTCCAAGCCTTGCTCTACCACCAAGGCGATTGCGCAGGTTGGCTCCATTTCTGCCAACAGCGACGAATCCATCGGCAACATCATTGCCGAAGCCATGGAAAAAGTTGGCAAGGAAGGCGTCATTACCGTTGAAGACGGCAAGAGCCTGGACAACGAACTGGACGTGGTTGAAGGCATGCAGTTTGACCGCGGCTACCTGAGCCCCTACTTCATCAACAACCAGGAAAAGCAGGTTGTAGTGCTGGACAACCCATTCGTGCTGTTGCACGACAAGAAAATCAGCAACATCCGTGACTTGCTGCCCACATTGGAACAAGTGGCCAAAGCTGGTCGCCCACTGTTGATTATTGCTGAAGACATCGAAGGCGAAGCCTTGGCAACTTTGGTTGTGAACAACATTCGCGGCATTTTGAAAACTTGTGCAGTGAAGGCACCTGGCTTTGGCGACCGCCGCAAAGCCATGCTGGAAGACATCGCCATTTTGACTGGCGGCGTTGTAATTGCTGAAGAAACCGGCATGAGCCTGGAAACTGTAACCCTGGAACACCTGGGCCAGGCCAAGCGCATTGAAGTGGGCAAAGAAAACACCATCATCATCGACGGTGCTGGCGAAGGCGCAAACATTGAAGCACGCGTGAAGCAGATTCGTGGCCAAATCGAAGAATCTTCTTCCGACTACGACCGTGAAAAACTGCAAGAACGCGTGGCCAAGCTGGCCGGCGGTGTTGCCGTGATCAAGGTTGGCGCAGCCACTGAAGTTGAAATGAAAGAAAAGAAGGCCCGCGTTGAAGACGCCCTGCACGCAACACGCGCAGCGGTGGAAGAAGGCATTGTGCCAGGCGGCGGTGTGGCATTGCTGCGCGCTCGTGCAAAGATTGAAGGCTTGAAGGGTTCAAACCCAGACCAGGACGCAGGCATCAAGATTGTTCTGCGCGCCATGGAAGAGCCACTGCGCATGATCGTGACCAACGCAGGTGAGGAATCATCTGTTGTGGCCAACAACGTGATGGGCGGCGAAGGCAACTACGGTTACAACGCAGCCACTGGCGAGTACGGCGACATGGTTGACATGGGTGTTTTGGATCCAACCAAGGTCACCCGCACTGCATTGCAAAACGCAGCGTCAATTGCTTCGTTGATGTTGACCACCGATTGCATGGTTGCTGATGCAGCGGATGACAAGCCTTCAGCACCTGACATGGGTGGCATGGGCGGAATGGGTGGTATGGGCGGCATGGGCATGTAATTGCCACTGCCAAGCTTTACTGCTTGAAAAACCGCCGGCCGGACCAAAACCTGCCGGCGGTTTTTTTCTTGACCAAAGGTATATGTAACCCTATAATTTGCGGTTACCTAATTAACCAGCAAGTGATTTGGCTTTGTCGATTGGCATTTTGACCAATTAACCGCCAGGTTGGCTGCAACGGAGAAACTCATGAAAGATGGCATTCACCCAAATTATCGCGAAGTGTTGTTCGTGGACATGTCCAACGGCTTCAAATTCATTTGCCGCTCAACAGCGCCTAGCCGCGAGTCAGGCGAGCACGAAGGCAAGGAATATCCTTTGATCAAGCTGGACGTGAGCTCTGAATCTCACCCCTTCTACACTGGCGCACAAAACACAATCGTGGATACCGCTGGTCGCGTTGAGAAATTCCGTCGTCGCTTCGATCGCTTCAAGAAGTAATTTTTCGCGCAAGTGATCATACAAAGGCAGCTCAGGCAAACTGGCTGCCTTTTGTTTTTCCGGACACAATAAGAATATGGTCATCACCGCAGCCAACAACACCCGTTTGTCGCGCAGGCTCCTCTGGGGCTTGATTTTGCTCTATGTCCTGCCAGGGCTTTTTGCGCGCACCCCCTGGAAACCCGACGACGCAGCCGGCTTCGGGCAAAGCTTTACCCTGTCCCAATTGCCTTTCTCGGAATGGGCACTTTCACAAATTGGCGATCGCCTTTATGTCGAGGGGGGGCTGTTGTCCGCATGGCTATCGGGGGTGTTCGGAAAAATCGCATTGTGGATCAACCTTCCATACAACTGGCTCGACGATGCCATGCGACTGGGCAATGTGTTCTGGATGATTCTGGCTGGCTGGGCCATCTGGAATACCACCTACCGTCTCGCCAAGCGTGTTGAATTGCAACCTGAAGACCCCCTTGGCACAGCCCCCACCCGCGTTGATTATGCCCGCGCGGTGGCGGATGCGTCGGTGCTCTGCTTTTTGGGCACACTGGGCCTGCTGGTTCGATCGCATATGCAAGTGCCGGAAATAGCCGAGCTGGCTGGCATTTCAATCATGTTGCTGGGCGCTGTGCGTTCGCTCGACCGCCCAATTGGCGCGGGCTGGATGCTGGGTGCAGGCATCGCCATTGCCTTTTTTGCGCGGGGCTGGGCACACTGCTTGCCATTCTTGCTCCTGCTGCTTGTCAGCTCGACAACTCACAGTTTTCTGCGTTTTGGATTGCTTCGGCGCATGACCAGGGCAGCCGCCGTGTTCGCGGTGCCTTTCGCAATCTGGTTTTTCTGGTTGATGAGTCAGAAAAACGGCGAGTTGTGGTGGAACGCCTGGAATGAATGGAATGTACGCAGGTTCCTGATTCTGGACCCGAGCCAATCGTTCGACTTCCCCAAACTGGTGGTCACCCTGAAAACCCTGACCTGGTTTTTGTGGCCAATTTTGCCCATGGCGTGCTGGACCATTTGGCGCTACCGAAAGGCGTTGAGCGAACCCTCAATTCGCATTCCTTTGGCCGGCGCAGTGGCTGGTGTCGTGGTTTTGTTGATCACCAATCCTGCAGACGAAGCCAACTATTTCCCATTGTTGGCACCCCTTTCGGTGCTGGCAGCAATCGGGCTTTCAACCATGAAACGGGGCTTGATCAGCCTGATCGACTGGTTTGCAGTGCTGTGGTTCACCTTCGCAGCTGTGTTGGTTTGGCTGGGCTGGACTGCTGCCACGTTCGGATTCCCGGCAAAAATAGCCGCCAACTTCGAAAAGTTATCCCCTGGTTATGTGCCCGATGTCATCGGTCTTGAACTGGCGCTGGCTTTTTTGGCCAGCATTGCCTGGGTTCGGCTAATCATTTGGCGCACCGCCTCAGGAAGCCGTGCCCTATGGCGCCCCATGGTATTGACCACTGGTGGCGTTATTTTGCTGTGGCTGCTCATGATGACGCTCTGGATCCCCAGAATTGACTATGCAAAAAGCTTCAAGGTGCTGGGCGAGGAAATCACCTACGCCGTAGAGAACCACCAGGCAGCCGCTGGCAGGGAGTGTGTGGGTGACTACAATCTGGGCTATGCGCAGCGAGCCACACTTCAGTACCATGCCAACGTCGATTTCATTCGCAAGGGGCAATTCAAGGAAGCTGCGGAATGCGAGTACTTGCTTGTACAAGACGACACCCGCCAAAGCCTGAAGATCAAAGTGGATTTTGAGTCCAAGGCATCAGAGCAGTGGGAGTTGATCTGGACCGGCAACCGAAACTCGGACCGTCACGAGTTCTTCTTCCTTTACGCGCGAACCCACCAGGCAACAAGCAACGGTCGTTAAAGGTTTGGCATGGCCAGTCATGTTGTTTTATTCGCCCAAAACCGGCCACGCAGAGCACTGCTGAACCAGGCCTTGCCCATTTTACTGGGGCAACTGGCCGTGATGGGCAATGGTCTTGTCGACACCCTGATGGCCGGGCAAGCTGGACCCGACGTGCTGGCGGCCATGGCAGTGGGGTCGTCTATTTACATCAGCCTTTATGTGGGTTTGATGGGCGTCATTATTGGCCTGACTCCCATCTGTTCTGCTCACTTCGGCGCAGGAGACTACCGCAAAGTTGGAGAGGACGCTGTGCAAGGTGTGTGGCTTGCACTCACCATGAGCAGCATTGGCATGGCCGTGTTGCTCAATCCTGATCCAATATTCCAGCTCACCAACACGCCCTTAGACATTGCCAAGGACACCCGTGGCTACCTGCTTGGCATTGCCTGGGGCTTGCCCGCAGCCTTGGTGTTTCGCGTGTTTTATGCGCTGAACCAGTCTATTTCACGCCCACAAATTGTGGTGGCACTGCAAGTGCTCATGCTGTTGCTGAAAATCCCTCTGAACATTTGGTTCATGCAGGGTGGGTGGGGCCTACCGGCCATGGGTGCAGCCGGATTTGGCTGGGCCACAGCGGCAACCATGTGGCTGGTGCTTGGTATTTCAGCCTTCATTTGGCTGTTCGACAAGCATTACAGAGAATTCAAATCCATTCGAAGCTTGAAGCCTGACTGGCATCGACTTGGGCAGATTCTTCGGCTTGGCTTGCCAATTGGTAGTTCTTATCTGATTGAGGTCAGCTCATTCACGGTGATTGCACTGCTGGTGTCACGCTTTGATGTTTATCAATTGGGCGGCCATCAAATTGTGTCCAATATGGCGGCAATGGCTTACATGGTGTGTTTGTCCTTGGGCAATGCCACCACGGTTCTGGCCTCGCAGCAAATTGGCGCGGGGCATAACCGGTACGCCGGTGTCATCGTGAAGCGAGGCATTGAGACAGCCATGCTGGTCGCAACCTTTGTGTGCCTGGGTTTGTATGTATTCGATCGGGAATTGATTTCGTTTTACACCAAAGACACAAAAACCATTGAAGTTGCACTGGGCTTGATGCCGTGGGTGATTGCCTACCACTTCATTGATGCTGCTCAAACGCTCTGCTCATTCTCCCTGCGTGCCTACCGGGTATCGGCTCGCCCCATGTTGATTTACCTGATCAGTCTGTGGTTTGTGGGCATTGGCGGAGGAATGTGGCTGGGCGTTTGGCAACAAAACCCCTTAAAGTCGCAGGGTTTCTGGATTGCCAGCGCCGAGGGCTTGTTGCTGGCAAGTCTCTGCTTGGCACTGTTACTGGCCCATGTGATGCGCCAGCGCAATGCCCTTGATATCAGGCCGCAGGCGTTGCCGGAGTTGCCGTGTCCGCCTTCGACTCTGGCGCCACAATAAAATGTTCCCGGTAAAAGCGAAGTTCATCAATTGATTCGTGAATATCGGCCAAGGCAGTGTGTTTGGTCTTTTTCACAAATTTTCGGGCTGTTGTGGGGTTCCAGCGCTTGCACAATTCTTTCAGCGTGCTGACATCCAGATTTCGATAGTGAAAATACGCTTCAAGCTTGGGCATGTACTTGGCCATGAAGCGACGATCCTGGCAAATGCTGTTGCCGCACATGGGGCTTTTATTTGGGCCAATGTACTTGGCCAAAAACTCAATCAACAATTCCTCGGCCTGGGCTTCATCGATAGTGGATTCTTTCACGCGCGCAGTCAGGCCGCTCTTGCCGTGGGTACTTGTGTTCCAGGCATCCATACCCGCCAGGATTTCATCGGCTTGGTGAATGGCCAGCACAGGCCCCTCTTCCAACACATTCAATTCACTGTCGGTCACCACCACCGCGACTTCTATGATTTTGTCGTTAAACGGGTCTAGCCCGGTCATTTCCATATCAACCCACACCAGTCGATTGTCGTCGCGGGGAATCTTGGTTTCAACGGGGGTGGAACTTGGCGTGGCTTGTGACATAATTTGCTTGAGCTTTGAGTTTGAATCTTAAGAGAACGGTATTGTCTCACAGGCATTGAAGCGCAAATTAATCAAGGGTGGTAGCAAGAAATGGTTTTTACTGAAGTCTTTGTTCTGACTGTGGTTTTAAGTGTGGCACTTCGCCTGTACCTGGCCAGTCGCCAGGTGAGGCACATCGCCATGAACCGCGCGCAAGTGCCAGCCGAATTCAGTGAACAGATCAGCTTGCAAGACCACCAAAAGGCTGCGGACTACTCTGTTGCCAAAACCCGCTTGGGCATGGTCAACGTGCTGATTGAGGCCACCATTTTGATGGGCTTCACCTTGTTGGGCGGTCTGGAATGGATTCAAAGTTTCACGAGCACCACCGCAGAGGGTATTTTGGCGGGTTTGTTGCTGATTGCCGTAGTGGGTTTGATTGGCAGCGTACTCGACTTGCCCCTGTCGTATTACAAACAGTTTGTGCTTGAAGAACGTTTTGGCTTTAACCGCATGAAAAAGGGCTTGTTCATTGGCGACTGGCTCAAAGGCCTGTTGGTGGGCGCACTGATCGGCGGTCCGCTGGTGCTCGCTGTGCTCTACCTGATGCGCGAAGCTGGCCAGCAGTGGTGGGTTTACGCCTGGGCTTTGTGGTTTGGTTTCAGCCTGCTGTTGATGTGGCTGTTCCCCACCGTGATCGCCCCCATTTTCAACAAGTTCACGCCACTTGAGGACGGCGCAACGCGCCAGCGGATCATTGACCTGCTGCAGCGTTGCGGATTTGATTCAAACGGCCTGTTTGTGATGGACGGCAGCAAACGCTCCAGCCACGGCAATGCCTACTTCAGCGGCATGGGCAAAGCCAAACGAATCGTGTTTTTCGACACCCTGCTTTCACGCCTGAACGACGATCAAATTGAAGCCGTGTTGGCGCATGAACTTGGCCACTTCAAGAAAAAACACATCGTGAAGCACTTGGCTTTTTCAGGCATTGGCAGCCTTGTCATGTTCTATGTACTTGGCGTGCTGGCCAATACACCGTGGTTTTATTCTGAATTGGGCGTGAATCCCGATTTGGCCAATGGCGCGCAAGCCATGGCCTTGGTGTTGTTCATGATGGTATTACCCTACTTTACTTTCCCGATTCGCCCAGTGATGTCCTGGCTTAGCCGCAAACATGAATTTGAGGCGGATGCCTATGCAGCCCAACAAAGCGCACCCCAGCACTTGGTGAGTGCCTTGGTGAAGCTGTATCAAGACAATGCGTCTACGCTAACACCGGATCCACTTCATTCGGCGTTTTACGACAGCCACCCGCCGGCTTCCATTCGAATTAGCCGTTTGAACAGTTTGCAGGTTGCCCAATGAGCGCGCCCAAGCCGGTTCGCTCACCGGAAGACTGGCTGCATGTGCGCTGCCAACATTTGGGCGAGGGCCACGCGTGGAATGCTGACGAGATTGAGGCACAACTGGATGAGTTTGAATACTGGTCGGTTGAGTTTGATGCGAAGGGTGAGTTGGCCCGCACACTGTGGCGACAATATGCATTTGCCAATTTCGAAGGTGTGAAGCTGGCAGTGCATGCGATTACCCATTTAGCCGACGATGAAGATCACCACCCCGAAGTGACCTTCAGCTACAACCGCGTTAAAGTGCAGTGGAGCACCCACAGCGCAAACGGAATTACCGACAATGATTGGGCCTGTGCTGCCAAACTTGATGATGCGCTGAAACACGTTGGCTAATTCATCTCTCAACAAGGTGCGCCCCACCTACAAGGGCAAACAAACCGGTAATCACGGAAAAAATTCAGGCAATCCCGATTTGCTGAATGCCTTGGTGGTGGCCAGCTACGGACGCCATTTTCTGGCGCGCGATGAAAGCGGCACCATTTGGCAGGTATATGGCAAGGGAAAGCGGCGAGAGGTGGCCGTGGGTGATGAAATTATTATTTTGCCCAGTGGCGACATGCAAGCCTGGGTTGAAGACATTCAACCCCGCAAAAACCTGGTTTACCGATCGGACGCCCTGAAGAGCAAAATGTTTGCAGCCAACCTGGACGGTGTGCTGTTGATGCTGGCCATTAGCCCGCCCTACTCGCCCGAGTTATTGGGCCGTACGCTGACGGCCTGCAAACATGCAGACGTGCCACTCACCATTTTGTTCAACAAAGTGGACATTCTGGAAGGCGACACTGAAACGCTGAATGCAGTTGACCAGGAGTTGTTTGAAATCACTTTGGGTGAAGTACCAACCCACTACATCAGCGTCACCGAACGGCCTGCCGAAACTGAGGCGCTATTGCAGCCCTTACTGGAAGGAAAACGCACGCTGATTTTGGGGCAGTCGGGCATGGGTAAATCAACATTGATCAACTTGTTGATACCGAACGCATTGGCTGCAACCAACGAAATTTCAATGGCCTTGAATGCAGGCAAGCACACCACCACCCACACCCAAATGCATTTCGGTGAACAGGCCCTGGAGTTGATTGATTCGCCAGGATTTCAGGCATTTGGATTGCACCACCTGAGCGAGTCGGACTTGTTGAATGCGTTCAGCGATATTCGTGAGGAAGGCAACAAATGCCGCTTTGCGAATTGCCAACACAAACGCGAACCCGATTGTGCCGTGAAAAACGGGCTGGAAGACGGCACTTTAAGCCCCGCACGGTATGAGCTATACCAAATGCTGAAAGCGGAACTGGAAGAAGCCAGTCACAATTATTGAAACCTTACAGCACGCTGCTGGGCAACCAGCCAAGAACTGCAAACGCCAAGGTCACCATTAACCACACCACGGCGCACTTGAATATCAGCTGACGAAACTGCTGCAGTGACTGAACCTGGGTTTCCTCACTCAGCACCTGCCCTTCTGACGCTGCTTTTGAAGCGGGGTCGAATGCATGCCCACCCACCAATCCCACCGCCGTAAAAAACACTGCGGTCAGCGGTGCCCTATTTGAAAAACGACTGTGGTTTTTCGCAGCTCGCCAAGCCAGTGCAGCATCGTCAAGCTGAGCCACCAAACCCACGGTTAAGGCCAACAAGCGCGCGGGAAGCCATTCCATGGCAAATAAAACAAACCTGGGACTAATCAAAGCCTTGAATTTATTGCTCTCCCAGGCTTCTTGCATGGTGGGTCGCTCGTGAGCAAAGGCCTGAGCCAACCAAACATCGCGCTCTCGAATCACACTCCAGTGCGCCATTGAATACACCACCAAACCCATGGGACCAGGCAATACCAAAAACCAGAAAAACAGACTGAAATACTGACGCAAGGCGCGCTCGGTGCCGTGGTAAATGGCGTGAAACACCAGCTCACCCGGACGATGAATAACCGGCTCAGTGCCATCGTATTCTTTCATCCAGGTCAACAGCAATTCACGGGCACGGAAAAAATCGCCCTGATTCAAAAACAGTTGTGCATTGGTAAACACAACGGCAAAATGCCGAAAACGCAAACCGTACAGCAACAAAAATACGCTCAGGGTGCCCGCCGCGAGCGGGGAAATTGTCCAGAGCACCTGGTACAAAAAGTACACGCCCAGCACCCAAAGAAGCATGGGCACCAACCACTGCAAATGCGCATAGCCTGGAGCACCCAAGGCTTCAAGGTTAATCTCGAGTTCTTGATTGAAACGATCAACCCAGTCGCGTGCACGGGTGAACAAACCATCGGGCAGGAAGGTTTCACACACCACAGCAATGAGCAGGGCCAGATAAGACAAAGTGTTAAGCCTTCGCGTGCAGAAAATGGTACAGGTTGCGCAGCATGGCGGCCGTGGCGCCCCAAATGAAATAGTTTTTTCCATTCACTGGTGAGTTGTACGGCATGGCGTAAAAAGTGCGTTCACCCACCGGTGTTTGCAAGCTGCGTTGCTGGTGGTTTTCAACATTCATTAAAAATGAAAGTGGCACTTCAAAAACCTCTTCCACCTCGAACTCATCGGGTGCCAGGGTAAAGCCAGGTTGAACCAGCGCCACAACGGGAGTCACCATGAAATTGGTGGCTGTTTGATACACAGGCATAATTCCAAGCACTTCAATGAAGCTCCGGGCCAGGCCTGTTTCCTCGACTGTTTCACGCAGCGCTGTTTCAATGGGCGTGCCGTCTTCTGGCTCGCAGCGACCACCCGGAAAACTGATTTGCCCGGCGTGGTCATTCAAATGCGCTGTGCGCATTGTCAGCAACACATACAGATCGTCTTCCCGCTGCACCAGGGGCACCAGTACCGCTGCATCGGCAGGTTCACGATCTTTAAAAAACCGTTCTTCAAGCGGCTCCGGCTGCCAAGGCAAATCGGACATGGCAAAGCGGGCACGCAACAACTCGGCAGACCACATGGGTAAAACGCTCCAGATTAGACAGCCAGGCCGAACAGCATTAATTCAGCAAACTGCTTTCGAAGGGGCGGCGTGAATTCCATCACGTTCAAGGCCATTTGTCGGCCTGCGCCCAGCAAGGGATTGTGATTGGAAAAACCTTTCACCATCCAGTCTGTCATTTTAACCACCACCTGCCGATCAGCCATCCTCGACTTCTCAAATTCGTCGAGCGCCGCACTCAATCGATGTTCTTGTGCAACAGTTGAGGGATCAATGCAGCGGCAAAGTTGCACGGCATCACGCAAACCAAGGTTCAAGCCCTGCCCTGCGACCGGGTGCAAAATTTGAGCGGCATTGCCAATCGCGACGCGTCGGCCTTGGACCAATTTGTCGCGCCAGTTCATACCCAAAGGAAAGCTTTTTCTGGGTCCGATGTGCTCAATAGAGACACGCCTGCCAAACTGTTGTCGAAGCTCAGCAGCAAACTCGGTGTCGCTGCAGGCCAGGCGCTTTTGAACTTGAGCCAAAGGTGCACACCACACCAGCGAATACTTGTGCTGGTTCGTCGAGATCGGCAACAAGGCCAATGGTCCTTCGGAAGTAAAACGCTCAAAGGCCAGCGTATTCAGGCCATCCAGCAAACCGGGCTCTACAGTAAGAGAGACCTCGCTGACCAATGCCCACTGGTCGTAATCCACCACCTGATCGCGCTCGCCTGATTCACCATACAAACCACCTTCAGCATCCACGCGCAAATTAACGGTGTACTCGGTGCCATCTTCAAGCTCAAGCACTTCAAGTGAATCGACTGCGCTGCGGTGCGCGTACTTCACATTGGCAGGCCGGAAAATTTTCACGCCGCGCCGTTCAAGCGATGCAGACAAACAATTCACCAGTTCGCCATAACGCACTGTCCACCCCAGTGCCCGCAGGCCAAGTTCATCGGCCTTCATGCGAACCTGACCAAAGCGAGATTGTTCAGAGACGTGAATGTGATGAATAGGCGTGGCATCGGCCGGAAAACCCAGGCTTGCCAAGCGCAGGCGGGTTGCGTCTGACAAGGCGAGAATTCGGGGATCTTGTGCGGAGGCCTCCAAAGGCTTGGCATCAAAAATTGCGATCCGGTTGGCATGTTCACCCCAGGTGTTGGCCAGCCAACCTGCAAAGGCCAGCCCAACCGGGCCTGCGCCTACAATGGCCACATCAAAATCGGTGTGCGAAGTCATTTTTTTCTCATTGTTTGCTTAGGCCGCCTTGTTGCCGCTTTTCTTGTGCGATTTCATGGTGGCATGAATTTCCGCAACGGTCTTCGGGGCGTCTGCCGTGTAGACATCGCATCCTTTCTGGGTCACCAAGGCATCGTCTTCAATGCGAATGCCGATATTTTCAAACTGTTTGGGCACACCCTTGCCTGGGCGAATGTACAGACCCGGCTCAATGGTGAGCACCATGCCCGCTTCCAGTTTCCGGCTGGTGTGTGGAGCCACGCCATCTTCAGGCTTGGCCGAAGGGTCTCGGTAACTGCCACAGTCATGCACATCCATACCCAGCCAATGGCTGGTGCGGTGCATGTAAAAACGCTTGTAAGCGCCGCTTTCAAGCGCCTCATTGATACCCATTTTCAGCAGTTTCAAATCGATTAAACCTTGGGCCAACACTTTCACCGCTGCATCGTGCGGATCGTTAAAACGGGCACCGGGCTTGGTGGCTTCAATGGCGGCGTACTGTGCATTCAGCACCACTTCATACACGGCTTGCTGGGCCTTGTTGAACTGCCCGTTGACCGGAAAGGTGCGGGTGATGTCGGATGCATAACAATCGAGCTCGCAACCTGCATCGATCAACAACAAATCGCCATCACGCATTTTGGCGTCGTTGGCCCGGTAATGCAGTACGCATGCGTTTGCGCCCGAGGCGACAATTGAGCCATAGGCCGGTGCTTCAGAACCGTTTTTACGGAATTCGTAAAGCAACTCGGCTTCCACCTCAAATTCAAACTTGCCCGGCTGGCACACCTGCATGGCGGCAATGTGGGCATGCGCGGAAATATGCGCAGCGCGGCGCATGATGTCGATTTCAGTTTTGTCTTTGATCAAACGCATTTCATCGAGCGAATGGCTGAGATCAAGCACAGCATGCGGCGCTGAAATCCCCATGCGTGCTTTGCCTCGCAAGGTTTTCAGCACATCAGCCACCGCGGCTTCCAGGCTTTCGTCTTCACCCAAACGCAAAAACACGGCGGGCTGGTTGGCCAGCGTCTCGATCAGGTGCTCTTCAAGGTCTTCAATGCTGTGGGCCTCGTGCATGCCGAAGGCAGACTGCGCGGCCTTCGGGCCAAAACGAAAACCTTCCCAAATCTCTCGCTCTTCGTTTTTATCACGGCAAAACAGCACTGCACGTGAATTGCCAGTGGGCGTTACCACCAGGGCCAAACAGGCCTCGGGCTCGGGAAAGCCGGTGAGATAGTAAAAATAACTGTCCGAGCGAAACGCATAATCGGCATCGCGGTTGCGCATCACTTCCATACCCGATTGCACCAAGGCCACGCCTCCGCCCATCTTCTTCAATCGGCGAGCCAATTGCTCGCGGCGCTTGGCGTAAATCAGGGGATTGTGGGTGGGGTACCTGCTCATGCTAATGCTTCCTTACTGAATTCAATCGTTGGTTGAGTTCCTCAAGCCGTTCAGGAGTACCAATGTCCATCCAGAAACCGCTGAATAACTCACCTTGTACTTTGCCTGCTGCCATGGCTTGGCGCAACAGGGGAGCAAGTTTTGCAACCTCGCCCTCTTGGACTGGCTTGAACAAGTCCGGGTGATACACACCAATGCCTGAAAAAGTGAATGCAGCCTCGCCAGGCTCGGCTTGCTTCACAGCCCTGCCCTGCAAGGCGAAATCACCTGTCAGGTTGTGGGGTGGATTGGGCACCATCACCAGGTGGGCCAACTGTTCTGGCTGCCATTCCTTTGCAATTTGCAAAGCCGTGGCGACAGGCCATTCACAGGCCACGTCGCCATTCATCACCAAAAACGGCTTGTCACCCAGCGCCGGCAAAGCCTTGCGAATACCCCCGGCAGTTTCAAGCGCAGTGCTTTCCGGTGAATACCGCAGCTTTAACCCAAGGCTTGAGCCATCGTTGAAGTGCGCTTCGATCTGTTGGCCCAAATGCGCGTGATTGATCACGATCTCGGTGATCCCCACCGCCGCCAGGGCCTCGAGGTGCCACTGCAGCAGGGGTTTACCACCCGCAGGCAACAGGGGTTTGGGACAGTGGTCGGTCAGGGGGCGCATGCGCTCACCGCGCCCTGCCGCCAAAATCATGGCCTTCATTTAAAACGTGTACCCCACTTTCACAGCCTTGTTCTCCAGGCGGTCCAGCAACAGCAACAGCGGCTTGAAGGCAATGTAACGCCCAGCCACCAAGCGCACGTAGCGCAACACCATGGGCAGGTCATTGAGGTATTGAGCCTTGCCGTCGCGATAATTCAGACGTGCAAAAATGCCCAGAATTTTCAAATGGCGCTGCAAGCCCATGAAATCGAATTGACGGTAAAACTCGCCGGGATCTTCGCAAATGGGCAAGCCTGCCTTGCGTGCTGCCTCCCAGTAACGCACGGTCCAGTCCAGGGTTTGTTCCTCAGGCCATTCAATGTAGGCATCGCGCAAAATACTGACGAGGTCGTAGCTTAGCGGGCCTTTTACTGCGTCCTGAAAATCAAGAATGCCAAACTTGGGTGCCGCGCCAGCTTCACTGGTCAACATCAAGTTGCGACTGTGGTAGTCCCGGTGCACGAAAACTTGCGGTTCGGCCAGTGCACTTTGAATCAGCATGCCCTTGATGCTGTCCAGCCAGTTGCGCTCCTGATCGGTCAATTCGGCGCTGTAGTGCTTGCCCACATACCAATCATCAAACAAATTCATTTCCTGCAACAATTTGTCAGCACCGTAGGCTGGCAAGCCAGTGGTGGCCGTGTTCGCCTGCAAATGAACCAAATCGCGAATGGCTTGCATGTAAAAGGTGTCGTGCTGCCCGGCCCGGGCCACCAAGCCTTGCAGCATGGTGGTGTTGCCAAAGTCTTGAAGCAGTAAAAAACCGTCTTCCGGATTTTGCGCCAGTACTTCAGGTGCGTTTGAACCTCCGCTGCGCAACAGCCCGGCCACATGAACAAACGGGCGAACATCCTCTTTGTCGGGAGGTGCGTCCATCACAATCAAAGTTCGCGCGTTATTCGCCTCGCTTACCCGAAAGTAGCGGCGAAAACTGGCGTCGCTGGACGCCGTCTGCAAGGTTTCAAGGTCAAATTCGAAACCATCCAGGCCTGTCAGCCATTTTTTCAACATTTCTTGACGCAAGGCGCTCATCAAACCGTCCAATCTCTTTAATTTGTAGTTAGTTGCCTATAATAGTAGGATCCTATGGCGCTTGATCGATCCGTCACCTATTTGAGTACATACCCAGCTTGAAGAAAAGCAAAAAATTACTGCAAGTGCACTCAGTGCCCACCCGCCCCACAGCCATTGCCATTGCATTGTTCTGTCTGGGTGCACCCGCGCTTGCGCAAACCACCAGTGCGGAGCCACAAAAAGCCGAAGCCCCCACACGCCTAAAAATTGACGGTGGCCTATTGGGGGTGCGTAATCCGATACCCGAGGACGAAGCCACTTACATTTCCGCCGACCGGCTTTACGGCAACAGTGCCGAAGAAACCTTTCTTGAAGGCAACGTTGAAGTTCGACGCAACAAGCTCAAACTGTTCAGCGATTCAATCAATTATTCCCCGATCACTGACCGTGCCACCGCCAAAGGCAACTTGATCATTGAGCAGGAAGGAATGATTCTCAAGGCCCCTGAGGGCTCTGTGAAACTGGGCACAGGCGAAAGCCAAATGACACAGCCCACCTTCGAGCTGAAGGAAATCAACGGCAAGGGCCGTGCTGACAAAATGCAGTATGACGGCATTTCCACCCTGACTCTTGAGAATCCCAATTACACCGTGTGCGACGTACCGAACCCGGGTGCGGCTGATCAAGGTGACTGGTACATTACCGCAGACTCGCTTGAAATTGACCAAGCCTCTGAAGTGGGCCGTGCGCGCGGCGCGAAAGTAGTGTTTCAGGGCGTGCCCATTTTAGGTGCCCCCTACTTCTCGTTCCCAACGACTGATCGTCGAAAAAGTGGTTTTCTTCCACCCTCGTTTGGCACAGTGTCTAATAGCGGGCTTGAAGTAACAGTGCCGTATTACCTGAATATTGCGCCAGACAAGGACATGACCCTGTACCCGAAAGTCATCTCGGGCCGAGGCTACCAGCTGGGTACGCAAACACGCTACTTGACGCCCAACAACGAGGGCGAGCTGAAATACGATTATTTGCCCGACGACGAGAAAACCGGCACAGACCGCACGGCTTTGTCCTTGCTGCACAGATACGAGAAGGGACCCTTCTATGCAGGGGTCAATTTCAATGAGGTGTCGGACGACAACTACTTCGTAGACTTTTCCCGCACCCAGGCCGTGGCCTCGCAACGTGTGTTGGTGCAAGAAGGCTACCTCTCGTACCGCCAGAAAAACTGGAATGCCAATGTACGCACAGTGGCACACCAAACACTGCAATTGTTCAACGATGTCATCGCCGAACCCTACGACCGCCTGCCCGAAGCCACGCTTGAGCTAAGCCCAACCCGCATTGGCGAGGCCAATGCATTTGTGTCGATCAGTGGGCAATACACCGACTTTGCGCGCCCATCCTCAGCACCCGCGCGGGTTGAAGGCTCTCGGGGCGTTACCCGAGCCCGGGTGTTCATGCCGATTCAGCGATCTGAGTTCTCGTTTACGCCCGCTGTTTCAGTTCAGACCACCAATTACGATTTACAAGGGCAAACTCCCGGATCGCCTGCAGCACCGGGCAGTGTCATTCCAACTGTGTCGCTGGACAGCACCGTTTACTTCGACCGCAAAACAAGCTTTTTTGGTCGCAACGTAAACCAAACACTGGAACCCCGAATTTTTTACCTGTACACGCCATTTAAAGACCAGTCTGATCAACCAATTTTCGACACCTCGGTGACCGATCAAAGCCTGACCCGGATTTTTGCCGAGAACAGGTATTCCGGTCTCGATCGCGTTGGGGATGCCAACCAGCTGACGCTGGCTGTAACCAGTCGTTTTTACGACGAAGCCACCAGCGAAGAGTTATTCAGCGTAACTGGCGGGCAGCGATTAAACCTGAGTACGCCACGCGTGATCCTGCAGGGCTTTGAAGCCCCGACCACCAGCGATTCCGACTTTTTTGCCAACGCCCGTGGCCGAATCAGCCAGTCCGTATTTCTGGATGCCACCACACAGCTCAATGCGGAAAGTGGTCGTCATGAACGCGGCAACATCACGGTCAGCTATGCGCCCTCCCTGGGCAAACAGCTCAATTTTGGGTATCGATACACTCGCGCCCAAATTGATCAATTCGACATTTCTGGTCAATGGCCTATCTCTGACCGCTGGAGCGGCGTGGGTCGTTTAAACTATTCCATGTTGGACAACCGCCTGATCGAGGGTGTTGCCGGCCTGGAATACGGTGAAGGTTGCTGGGCGGTGCGCGTTATTGCGCAACGATTTGCCACGGCACCTTTGCTTGAAACGACCTCGCTCTTTGTTCAACTTGAGCTCAATGGATTGGGTCGCCTGGGGTCCAACCCCGCCGACCTGTTGTCTAGAAAGGTACCTGGGTACACGCCTTTCTCTTCCTCACAAATTACCCAATGAGCACCCACCAAGCACCCAATAAGCTATGAATATGAAGCACATTCAACACTGGTTATTCGCGATTTCCGCCTTGGCGGCCCTGACCCATGCGCAAGCGCAAGGCCTGAAAACGCCCACAACCAACCTCCCCTCAGGAAAGCTCAGCTCGGAATTGGGCGCGAGCAATGGTTCGGGCGCAGCAGCGATCGACGGCATTGTCGCAGTGGTGAACACCGACATCATTACCCGCAGCGAATTGAACCGACAAGTGGCTTTAATTGAAAGGCAGATGAGCCGCCGTGGCGCACCTTTGCCAGACCGCATCGAATTGCGCAAGCAGGTGCTTGATCGCATGGTGATGGACAGGGCCCAGCTACAGAAAGCAGAAGAAGTCGGCATTCGAATTGAAGAAGCCCAAATTGAAGCAGCCATGGCCCGCGTGGCCGAGCAAAATGGTTTGTCGCTTGAGGACTTTCTGGCACGTCTTCAAGAAGAAGGTGTTTCACCAGCCCGCTTCCGCGAAGAGGTGCGCAGCGAGATTACATTGAGCCGCCTGCGCGAACGCGAAGTGGAAGCCAGAATTCAGATCTCCGATGCAGAGATTCAAAACTATCTGGTCGCCCGATCGAAAGGTGGCGTGGTGGGCAATCAACCTGAAGTCAATTGGGTACAACTGCTGGTCAAAGCCCCCAGCGACGCCAGTGGCGCAACGCTAACCCAGGCCCGAGCCAAAGTTGAAGCCGTTGAGAAAGCACTGAAAGACGGAAAAACCGTGGAATCCATTGTGCAAGCCAACCCCGAGCTTGCAATTGACGGCACCGGGCAAATGGGTTGGTCTGGTTTTGATGCCGTACCCACGCTGTTTACTGAATTCCTGTCCAAAGGGCAGCCAAATGCGGTGCAAACCATCCGCAGCCCCAACGGCTTTCATGTTTTAAAAATGCTTGAACGGCGTGAAAGTGGTGCCGCCCTGGACAGCACGCCTGTGACACAAACACGTGCACGACACATTCTGATTCGCCCTGGCCCCGACATTACTGAGGCAGAGGCCAAACGCAGACTGAGCTTTGCGCTGGAGCAATTGCAAGGCGGAGCCGCAACATTTGAAACCTTGGCCAAGCGTTATTCACAAGATGGTTCCGCTGCCAAGGGTGGTGATTTGGGCTGGTTGTACCCAGGCGACACCGTGCCGGAATTTGAGCGGGAAATGAACCAGCTCAGTATTGGTGGTGTTAGCCCCGTGTTCCAGAGTCGTTTTGGCTTCCACATCATTCAGGTGGTGGAGCGACGCCAACAGGCGGCCTCTGAGGAACGCCAGCGACAGGCAGCGCGCCAGGCCATTCGAGCCAGCAAGTCGGAGGAAAGTTATCAGGAATGGCTGCGCCAATTGCGAGACTCGACTTACATCGAAGTTCGCCTTTGATGCAAAAGGCATGAACGAGGCCTTTAATCTCCCGATCCTTGTTACCAGCGGCGAGCCCGCCGGGATCGGGCCTGAACTGTGTGCCTTGCTGGCAGAAACAAGTCAGGCCAAGCGGCTAAACCGGCCACTGGTAATTCTTGGCGATGCTGACCTGCTTACAACAAGAGCCAGCAACGCCGGCATTGAACCCAAATGGCAACGAATAAATACACTGAGGGACATTGCCGCCAGCGATACTGAACCGCACGGCTACTATCTGCTGGACTACCCCCTTTCAGCGCCCTGCACCACCGGTAAGCCCAACCCGGCCAATGCACCCTATGTGCTGGGTCTTCTCAATATGGCCTGTGACGCTTGCCAGAACGGCACCGCTGCGGCCATGGTCACCGCCCCCATTCAAAAATCAGCAATTAGTCCCTTCTGGCCCGGTTTTATGGGTCACACAGAATACCTTGCCGAGCGCTGTGGCCAGGCAGAGGTGGTGATGATGTTGATGGGTGGGCAAATGAAAGTTGCTTTGGCCACCACCCACATTCCGCTGGCCAAAGTACCTGCGGCGATTACCCGTGAATCATTGACCAACACGCTTGAAATCATGCTGAAAGATTTGGGCCTGTACTGGAATTTGGCAAAACCGCGAATTCTGGTGACCGGCCTGAATCCACATGCCGGCGAATCGGGCGACTTGGGCCAAGAGGAAATCGAGACCATTTCACCAGTCATTCAGGCGATGCAGGCAATGGGCCACGATGTTCAAGGACCTTTCCCTGCTGACACCTTGTTTCAACCCAAATACCTTCAAAACAGCGACGCTGTGCTGGCCATGTTCCACGACCAAGGTTTGCCCGTGCTTAAACATGCCAGTTTTGGTCAGGGGGTGAATGTTTCGTTGGGTTTACCCATTATTCGCACCTCGGTTGACCATGGCACTGCACTTGACTTGGCCGGTACCCGCAACATGGACGCCGGCAGCCTGAATGAAGCGATAGAATGCGCGCACCACATGGACCTTTGCCGCGGGAAAGCGCAATGAAACACCAAGCAAAAAAACGATTTGGCCAACACTTTTTAACCGATCAAAGCGTGTTGTCGAACCTCATTGGCGAAATGCGACCACGCCAAGACGATACCCTGGTTGAAATTGGCCCTGGTTTGGGTGCGCTGACATTTTGGCTACTTAAGGCGGTCAATCACCTGCAAGTGATCGAAATAGACCGGGATTTGGCTGAGAAGCTTCGCACAGGGGCCTGGAAAGACAAACTCACGGTTCATGAAGTGGATGTGTTGAAGTTTGATTTCGGACAACTCCCTGCCCCATTTCGCGTGGTGGGCAATCTGCCATACAACATTTCCTCGCCTATCTTGTTTGCCTTGCTCGAGGTCGCAGATCGAGTCATCGATCAGCATTTCATGCTGCAAAAAGAAGTCATTGACCGCATGGTGGCCACACCGAAAACCAGCGACTATGGCAGGCTGTCAGTGATGTTGCAGGCCTACTACGACATGGACCACTTGTTTGACGTTCCGCCCGAGTGCTTCGACCCACCGCCGCGTGTCATGTCAGCAATTGTTCGGATGGTGCCAAAACCAATCCATGTGCGTGCACAAATTCCCGGTGAAATTTTTAGCCGTGTGGTCAGCACAGCGTTTTCGCAGCGTCGAAAAATGTTGCGCAATACCTGGGCCAATGTGGTGCCAGATCACATGGCTGCAACGGCGGGTATTGCACTAACGGCACGCGCCGAAGAAATTGCACCCGCGCAATTTGTGCAGGTGGCGCAAATGCTGGCCAGTCAGGCCAACAATTAAACCAGTAGTTGATGTACCTTGGCCTCGCGCCATTCACTACCCAACAAGTTCACCAGCTTTTTCTTGAATGCGTCAGGCTGACCCGTTGTGTAAAATTTTACACGCTCAATTGCAGGGATACTTTCCTGACGCATATTCACCAGGTTTTCGGACTCCAGCCGCGCCTTGAGTTGCTTGGCCACGGGTAAGCCTGTCTCTATCACAGCCACGCCCGGCCCAGCCAATTTGGAAATCAAGTGCGCCACGAAGGGATAATGAGTACAGCCCAGCACGATCACGTCAGCCTGCTTTCGAGTTAACTCAGCAAGCACAGGCTTTAACAAGGCCTCAATGGCATTCTCAGGCATGGGCGACTGCTCGATCAGCTCAACCAAACCCGGACATGGGTGCGCAATCACTTTGGCCAAAGGGTCGAACCGTTCAACCAGCGTTTTAAACCGCTCACTGGCCACCGTGTTGGTGGTAGCCAATATTCCAACCACCCCGGTTTTGGTCATCATACTGGCGGGTTTTACAGCCGGTTCAATTCCAACAATTGGCCAGTTGGCGTGGGCAGCCCTGGCCTGGTTGGCACCCGCAGCTGTCGCGGTATTGCATGCCATCACCATGGCTTTGCACCCCTGATTGCGAATCCAGTTAGACAGGGTGAGCACCCGATCGGTAATTTCATGTTGCGGCTTGTCACCGTAGGGCAAGTAACGCTCATCGGCAACAAACTCAAAACATTCGCCTGGCAAATGGCTCAACATGGCCTGTAATACAGACAAACCGCCTACCCCTGAATCGAACACACCCACAGGGGATAGGGGCTCAAGCAACACGCCATTCGCCATTCAGCACCTTTGAAATACGGGGTAAATCAATGCTTGTTTTCATGATTTGATTCAACCAACAAATATTAAAATGTAACCTGCAAATAATTTAACATTTACACATCATGCTTGCTTTGACTGCCAAACCTGCCCGCGCAATATTGCCCTGTATTGTCACATTGTTTACGCTGGCTTTTGGGCTGCCGGCTCACGCGGCAGACAAGAATTCCACACTGCAACTTTTGGTTGTTCCGCAATTCCCGGTCACGGAAATTCATTCCACCTGGAGCCAATTACTGGAAGGTCTGAAAAAAGAGGGACTTCCACCCATCGAGCTTGTTTTCAGCAAAGACATTAACGAATTCGAAGCGCAGTTCCAAGCTGGGCGGGCCGACCTCATCTACTGCAACCCTTATCACATGGTGATGGCTAAAAAAGCACAAGACTACACACCACTGATTCGTGACAGTAAGCCCTTGACCGGCATTCTTGTCGCTGAGACCGGTTCATCAACCGATGAAGTTCAATCATTAAATGACCTGAACGGCAAAACACTGCTGTTTCCCTCGCCCAACGCATTTGGTGCGTCGCTGTACATGCGCGCATTGTTGAAACGCGAAAAGGGGTTGGACTTTGTGACCAAATACGTGAAAACCCACCCCAACGTGATCCGTGGTGTGGTTCGTGGAGAAGGCGTGGCCGGTGGCATGGTGAATGCAACGCTGGCATCGGAATCCGCCGAACTACAAAGTAGAGTCAAAGTGATCTACGAAACCCCACCGGTACCACCTCATCCGATTGCCGCACACCCACGCGTGCCAGCTGCAACTCAAGAGGCCATTGCTGCCGGTGTTTTGGCCTACATCAAAGCCAACAAACAGGTGGGTGCCAACATTCAAATGCCCAATCCCGTGCGCGCCGATTATTCGAAAGATTACAAACCACTTGAAAAACTGGGCCTAGAGGCATTTCTTTCCAATTGAAACCGTCTTTTCAATCCATAACCCATCCAAGCCTGGGCACCAAACTTTTGGTGCTTGGCATTGGTTTGGTGTTGATTCTGGCGCTGGCTTTTACCTGGTTCAATACACGGACCCAGCATGACGAACTGCAAGACGTGTTCAAGCAGCAAGCCACTGCCCTGGCATTTAATATTGCAGTGTCCAGCAACAGTCATTTGCTTGAAAAAGACTTTGCAATCATTGAAACACTTTTATTGAAGGCGGACGGATTCCAGGACCTGTATTCCGCCACGGTGGTTGCAGCGAACGGGCAAGTATTGGCGCAGGTTTTGCGAGACAACAGCACGCACAAGCTAACCGCCTTGTACACAAACGAGAAACTTCACATACCCAACAAGGGCCTGCAAACCCAATTATTTAAAAGTGACCGGTATTTAACCGTTATTGAACCCATAGAATCTGGACGGGTGATTGGGTATGTGGTGCTCGAATTTGATTTGTCTCCCCTGCAAATACGAGAATCCGAACTGATCGAGCGCAATGTATTGCTGGCGGTCATACTTATATTTCCTGCAACATTGGCTTTGTGGTTGTTCATACGTAAAACCATTGTTGAACTGCATTCGCTCACCGATTTTGCACAGCGCATGGTTAAAGGACAGAGCATCGAACATGCCACATCCCCAACCTCTCGCGAACTGGCCATGCTGCATGCGACCCTGAACTGGGCCTCTGTCACGCTCGACAAAAAGAACCAGGCTCTGGAGGCAGCAAAACTGAAGGCGGACAAATCGAATGATTTGAAATCCCAGTTTGTGGCCAACATGAGCCACGAAATCAGAACACCGCTGAACGGAATTCTGGGATTGACCGAAATCACGCTGGGCAATAGCGCACTGGCTGAAAAACCACGCCGTAATCTGGAGTTGATTCAACTCAGCGCTGAGCATTTGCTGCGCGTTGTCAACGACATTCTCGATTTCTCGAAAATTGATGCGAACCGGCTGGACATGGATCCGCAACCTTTCGAGTTACGCGCCCATGTGCAAGCCATCGTCAAAATGGTCTCTAGCGCCTATGCAAAACCGGGCGTTGAAATCGTGTTGGATATTGACCCCGCCATTCCTGACCTGCTCAATGGTGACTGCCCGCGCATTATGCAAGTGCTGAACAATTTGTTAAGCAATGCACTGAAGTTTACGATGGCAGGCCGGGTCAGCATCACCCTCAGCGCAAAGACTACGCCAAGCAAAACAAAGCCCGCCACATGTAAAATCGATTTCGCGATACGCGACACCGGCTTGGGAATCTCGGAATCGGCCCGTAGTGAGATCTTCAAGGCGTTTTCACAAGCGGAGCCCGGCACCGCACGCAAGTATGGTGGTACTGGTCTTGGATTGACCATTACCCAGCGTTTGCTGGAATTGATGGATAGTCGTATTCTTCTTTGGTCTGAAGAAGGCATTGGAAGTGAATTCAGCTTTACACTCGAGTTACCGATTGTTGAAATAAATACAATCACTGGAACTGAAACTCTGGCTGTCAACATGCACAACGACCTCCCACACGACACGACAAATGAATTTGGTCATGTATCTACCGGTCTTCGTGTCCTGGTGGCTGAAGACAATATGGTCAACCAGACATTCATTTCGCATGTGCTGACCCAACTCGGAATTTCATACCGGTTTGCCGATGATGGCCTTGCCGCGGTGCAAGCAGTGGACGAAGAACCATTCGACCTGATATTCATGGACATGCACATGCCCAATATGGGCGGGCTGCAAGCATGCCAAGCCATTTTGGCCAAACCCCAACATAAAAACTTGCCGATTGTTGGCCTGACAGCTGATGCAATTGCAGACACCCGTGAAGCATGCATGTCAGCTGGCATGCGCGAGTACATTTCAAAGCCATTCAAACGCAGCGACATTGAGGCCGTGCTTGTACGCCTGAAATTTCATGTGTCGCCAATTCCCATGCAAAACTTTGACCATGACAAAGAACTGCTGAAAACCACCATCAATATGATTGCGGCTGAAATTCCCCAGCTTGCCGACGATATTGAAAATGAGATTCTGGCCGGCAATTTGTCGGAAGCCAAGCGCGCGCTGCATACCCTGAAAGGCCATTGCAAGCTTGTTGGAGAACTGAGTTTCGCCGACTTTATTCAGCAAATGGAAAACCAGCTGATGCTACACCAGCGACCTACTGCAGACGCCCTGGAGCACCTGAAGAAAAACCTTCGTGTGCTTCAACAACGCCTTCGCCTGTTAAGCCAGTAAATCGTTCCTGACTGCGGCCGTAACCACCAGCTCTACCTTCCAGCCGGGTTTGGCAAGGCCTTTCACCTCAACACAAGCGCGTGAAGGCGCAGTCCCTTCGGGCAACCAAGCGTCCCACACTGCATTGAACCCATCATAATCGCGGTCCATATTGGTCAGGAACACTTGCACCAGCAACAGGTGACTTTTGTCGGTTCGCGCGGCAACCATCGTCCGCTCAAGGCTGCTAAGCAGATCCCGGGTTTGGGCCTGAATGTCGCCCTCCTCGGTAGAAGGCACCTCAACCAAATAAACCACCCCGTTAAAGCTTGTGGAATCGGAGTAACGTTTTGTAGTACCTTGTCGGTGTATCACAGGACCCCCTTCATGAAATTTGAACATTTGGTGCAGATCAACGACCCGAGCTTGCCCGGTATTGACTGGTTAACGCGGCAACAACTCTGGTTCGGTTTGGTTGCACGGGCCTGGAAACCAACCCGCTTTGTCTTGGGTCTTGAAGATGCGCAAGTGATTCAAACCAAACAGGAAGGCAATGTCACCACGCTGGCGCGCGTGCTGAATTATGGCCCTTTCCAAATCGAAGACACCATTGATCTGATCGAAGAAGACCGCACCGAAACCCGCATTGTAGCGAATCAATTCTGTGGCGACAGCACGCTTACAATTTCAATTGAAGAACCTGAACTGGGCGAGTTGTGGTTGCGGTTTCAATACCAGGTCAGCGATGCAGCGGCCACGCCGGGTGGTCCCGAGGTGTCAGCACACGATGTGGATGAAATTCGTAAACAGGCTTACCGCGCGGCCGACATCGACACCGTGCGCATGATCCGCGAGCTGGCCATGGCCATGCCCGCGCACACCCCCGACAACCGCAAGGATCACTGAATTACTTCAGTGCACAGGCACCCATATAAATTTGACCAGACCGGTTACCACTGCGGCAATACGCCAGCACCGGCTTTTCTGCTGCATCCAGAATACGCTTGAAATCTTCAAGCAATATTTCCGACGGTGGCTGACCTACTTCCATCGGCAAGTAATGAATTGCCAAACCCAGACTTTTTGCCTTGGCTTCAATCACAGCATGGGCAAGTTGCGCACCCACTTCGTGATCGGGCCGATTGTTCACAATGGTTTTAAAGCCCAGTTCTGCAATCGCCTCCAAATCGTCGGGACTAATTTGGCCGCACACTGCGACTTCATTGCTCAGTTGCCTGATGCTCATTTCAACAAATTCCTTCGGTGTGTTGTTACTGATACGACAGTTCTTTGGCCTTGCCCCAGAACACTTTGTAAGAAAACGCAGTGTACCCGAGGATGGTTGGCAAAGTGATCACCACACCCACCAGAATAATCTTCAATGCCTCGGGCGACGAAGCGGCCTCCCACACGGTCAACTGATTCAACACCACATAGGGATACTGGCTGTAAGCCAAGCCCATGAAAGCCAATGTCATCACGGCTGCGGTGAGTGCAAACACCATCCAGCCATAACCCGCGTCCATCAGGCGCTGGCTGCTCAACACATGGTGAATGCCCCACAGGCACAACACCGATG
Organism: Limnobacter sp. 130; assembly: GCF_902506325.1. Lineage (GTDB taxonomy): Bacteria > Pseudomonadota > Gammaproteobacteria > Burkholderiales > Burkholderiaceae_B > Limnobacter. The sequence goes on along the minus strand of NZ_LR732333.1, from coordinate 264,101 downwards.
CGATTGGAATGGGTGCCAGCGCCACAATGTTGGGGAAGCTGAACCACTTGTCAAAAATTTCAGGCACCACCAAAGGGGTCATGGCCGAAATAAAAGCGATTGAAGCCAACATGGGCCAAAAACTGATGCGTCCCCACCGGCGAGATTTTTCAATCAAATCTCCTTCGGTTTTCATGATCAACCAGCCGCTGGCCAACAGGGTGTAGGCAAAAGGCAAGGTAATCGCCACGCCCAAATTGAATACCAACTGCGACCAGTGGTTCGAGAAACCAGTGATATAACTGCCCAGCATCCAGCCCTGCGAAACCGAAGTGACCAGTGAGCCGATGAAAAAAATACGATTCCACAAAGGCTTGTAGGCAACCTCCACCTTCACGCGGAAGTCAAAGGCCACACCGCGCAACACCAAGCCCAACAGCATGAATGTCACTGGCAAATACAAGGCGGTCAACACCACACCGTGCGCCTTTGGAAACGCCACCAGCAATACGCCTACGCCCAGAACCAGCCAGGTTTCATTGGCATCCCAAAACGGACCAATTGAGTTGATCATGGTGTCTTTTTCAGCGTCGGTGGCATGTGGCAGCAGCAGACCCACACCCAGGTCGTAGCCATCAAGCACAACGTAAATCAACAGTGACAAACCCATCACGCCCATGAACAGCAGCGGCAAGAACTCATTGAAAGTCATGGCTCAGTTCCTCTTTTTCATTGTTCACGACGAAGTTGATCGGCTGGCTTGGTGGCAGGCGGCACCCCACCCCAATTCACTTTTTTTGATGAACCAATGCCACCCAGCAACATGTAACGCAACACCCACACATACGAGATGATCAGACCAATGTACATGGCCATGTACAGCAACACTGTGAATGCCAGCAACTGGGGCGGATGTTGGGCCACCACATCGGCCGTGCCCAGCACCCCATAAACCACATAAGGTTGGCGACCAATTTCAGTCACCCACCAACCCGCCACGGTGGCCACCCAACCCGAGAACATCATGAACATCAGGGCAGTAAGAATAAGCCGGTGCGTTTTATTCTCAAGTACTGGGCCTGTTTTCCGGAAGGCCCACACCGAGGCCCAGGAAACCAGCAACATCAACACGCCCATGCCCACCATAACCCGGAATGAAAAGAACACAGGACCGACCGGCGGATGGGTATTGAGGAAATCATTCAGCCCTTTGATTTCGCCGTTGAAGTCGTGCGTCAAAATAAAACTGGCCATTTTGGGAATGCCAATTTCAAAGTGATTGGTGCGTTTCTCGCTATCGGGAATGGCAAACAACAGCAGCGGTGCACCCTTCTCGGTTTCCCAAACACCTTCCATGGCAGCCACCTTCGCCGGTTGATGCTTCAGGGTATTCAAACCATGCAAATCACCCACAAAAATCTGAATCGGAATCAGTGCGGCAGCACCATAAACACCCAGTTTCAGCATGTGCCGGGTGAATGGCTTTTCACGTTTGCGCAAAATTTGAAGCGCACTGCCACCTGCAATCACAAAGAAAACAGTCAGCCCACTGGCCAACAACATGTGGGTGAATCGGTACGGGAAGGATGGATTCCAGATAATTTCCAGCCAATTGGTCGCATGCATTTGACCATCAATGATCTCGAACCCCTGCGGGGTCTGCATCCAGCTGTTCAGTACAAGAATCCAGAAAGCCGACAGCGTGGTGCCAAAGGCCACCAGAAACGTGGCAAGCAGGTGAACCTTGGGCGACACCCTTTGCTTGCCAAATAGCATCACACCTAAAAATGTGGCTTCCAGAAAAAAGGCGGTGAGCACCTCATAGCCCAGCAAGGGGCCCGAAATATTCCCTGTCTTCTCCATGAATCCAGGCCAGTTGGTGCCAAACTGAAAACTCATGGTGATGCCCGACACCACACCCATGGCAAAAGTCAGTGCAAATATCTTGGTCCAGAAGTAATGGGCCTGTTCCCACTCGGTCTTGCCCGTACGCACGTGCTGCCAACGCAAATAAAACATCACCCAGCCAAGGCCGATGGTGATTGTGGGAAACAAAATATGAAAGGTAATGTTGGCCGCGAACTGGATTCGGGCAAGATCTAGCGACGTAAATTCCATGCTGCACCCCAAGAAAGCAACTGAATTCGAACGGCAAGTGCACTACTACTTATCGCACTCTCATGACCTTAATTAGGTGCGTGCTGTCTGTCAAATTAGTTTGCTCAATGAAGTACCGCACAACGCGTACAATGCCGAATCGCCCAATTTTGGAAGCCCACAGTGATCAACCGCCCCATGTTCTTTTTGCTGGCTGCGCTGGCGGCGTTCGCCCCTTTGGCAATTGACCTGTATTTGCCCAGCCTTGCTGCAATTGGCGAAGAGCTTCAAGCCCCCGCAGGGCGAGTTCAACAAACAGTCACCGTATTTCTGGCTGGGTTTGCCCTGGGCATGCTGTTTTACGGACCACTTTCCGACCGGTTTGGTCGCAGGCGAATGATTTTTGCGGGCACCACGGTGTTTGTGTTGGCCAGCGTGGCCTGCATGTGGGCCCAAAGCATTGAACAGCTGCTGGTGTTCCGCCTGGTTCAGGCCTTTGGTGGCGGCGCCGCAGCGGTCATTTCACGTGCAGTTATTCGTGATTTGTTCGGCGAAACCGATTCAGCGCGTGTCATGGCCATGATCGCCATGGTGACCTCGCTGGCACCCATGGTTGCGCCACTGTTGGGTGCCTACATTCTGGAGCTGGGCTCATGGCGATATGAATTTCTTGCGCTTGCCCTGTTTGGCGCCGCATGTACCCTGGCCGCCTATGCCCTGCTGCCAGAAACATTAAGCAAAGTCCGAACGCAAACCTCGCTAAGCCATGCCTTCCGGGGTTACTGGACAGTCTGGAAATACCCGGATGCAAGATTGCTTATTGTGGCCGGTGGTGCGCACTTCGCGGCCATGTTTGCGTACATCACAGGCACGCCCTTTGTGTACATCGAATTTTTTGGCTTGAACGAGAAAACTTATGCACTCCTGTTTGGCTCCAACATTCTGACATTGGTTGCTTTTGGCTACGCCTCAACCCGAATGGTGAAACGAACCGGCACCACACCCCTGATTAAAACCGGCTCGCTACTGGGTTTATTGGGCGCAACCCTGGTGCTAGCCAGTGCCTGGAATGCAGGCCAGGCCAGTTGGAACCTGGGTCTGATGGTGGCAGGCTTTCTGTTGTGTGTGGGTTCGCTGGGGTTTGTTGCCCCAAACACCACCGCACAGTTGCTTGGCAGGCACCCGAAAAATGCAGGAGCGGCCTCGGCCCTGTATGGTTGTGCGCAATTTGGTTTGGGGGGATTGGCCAGTTGGGCAGTTTCTGTGGTCTATGATGGCACCGCACTGCCCATGGCTGTCACAGTGCTGGCCTTTGCTGCGCTTGCATACTGGGCAAGCCAACAATTGAAACGCTGAACTTTTCATTGTAAGCACAAAATTATTGCCTTTGTGTTTAAACAACTGCGAAATTGGCATGAAAATTGGACTTTTGGGTCCCTTTACGGTATGTTGTGTCACGAATTTATTCAGTCCAACAACCCAAATAATCATTTTTGCACTGCCATATGGCCGACACAAAAGCCCAAAGTGGCGAGAACCAGCCCGACGTGGCTTGGCTCGAGAGCCAATACAACGTCCGCTCTTACCTGCCCGATCACCCCAAAACCTTTGCTCGCTGGGCTGAACAGTCCCGCTACGCGCGTTTTGATCTGGACGGGTTCTGGAATCAGTATTTCGGCGAATCGGAAGCAGAAACCGTGGACGTCATTCCGGGCAAACCCGGCAAGCCTCTGTTGATTTTTATTCACGGCGGCTACTGGCGTTCGCTGGACAAATACGACTTCACTTTTCTGGCCAAGCCCTATGTGGCACGTGGCTACTCGGTAGCCTTGCTCAATTACGGTCTTATTCCACGCGTCACCATTGAAGACAGCGTGCGCCAAACCCTGCGTGGTATTGAATGGCTTTACCGCCAGGCAGACCGTTTCGGTTTCGATGCCAATCAAATTGTGGTGTGCGGTCATTCCGCGGGCGGTCATTTGGGTGTGATGAGTGCGTTGGCCTTTTGGCCACTGTGGGCCTCTGACCTGCCACAAGATGTGGTGAAGTCTGTCATTGCCATTTCAGGCATTTACGACCTCAGCCCACTGGTGCACACGCCTTTCATTCAGAAAGACCTGAAACTGAACCAGAAACGTACCCGCATGGTAAGCCCGGCACTGATGCCCAAGCCCACCATTCCGGTGCACCTGGCATTTGGCACCAAGGAATCCGATGCGTTCAAAGAGCAAAGTGCTTATTTGGCATCGCACTGGGGCCTGAATCCACCCTTGCAGGTGAATGCAGACCATTTCAGTATTTGCGACAGCATTGCCGACCCCAACAGTGAGCTGTTCATGCTGATTCAAAACCAGTTGTTGCTGCCATCACACTAAATAAAAACTGAACGGGTTATCCCCCCATGTTCGGTAAACTGCTTTTCAGGCTGGTGCCGTATAAATAGACTGTACACACCAGCCTGGAGGCAAACATGCCCCTCACGATCGCCTACTCCAACGCCGCCAATTCATTCGGCCCGCGTTACCCCGATGGTCAAACCCTGATGCGCAAACGCACGCTTCGCCAAACAGCAAAGTTGTTCAAGGTAGGGGCTGAAGTGTTGTTGAACATGGCACCGGCCACAGTTATTGCCTACAACATTGCCGAGTTCGGCCGCTGGATCTCGACAAGCCACCCTGTGCTGGTTCAACTGCAAACGGGCGAGCTTCAATACTGTCGCTTAACTGACCTGCACATTGCTGAAAACCCGAGCATTCAGACCCACTGAAGCTGACTATAATCCGGTGATGAATTCATCATCACCGACACAAAACACCATCGGCTTTATTGGCCTTGGCAACATGGGTTCCGCCATGGCGGGCCACCTTTGCAACGCAGGTTACAACGTGCTTGCGTGGGCGCGAAATGCATCCACTTTTCAGGCGCTTGCCGACCTTCCTGTCAAACCGCAACCCAGCATTGACGCATTGTGCGCGAACACCCGTTTGATCGCATTGAACGTGACCAACACCGCCGATGTTCAATCGCTGCTGTTTCGCGAGGGCGGCATTGCCCAATGCGCTCAACCGGGCACCATTGTTGTGGATTTCAGCACGATTGACGCTGCCGCTGTTGCGGAAATTGCGCGCACGCTCAAGGCAAAACAAATCGACTACATCGACTGCCCAGTGTCTGGCGGAGCCACTGGCGCACGCGCTGCAACACTGAGCATGATGGCAGGTGGTGATTGGGCTGCATTCCAACAGATCGAGCCCATGCTGAAGCACTTGGGAAAAACCATTCGCCATGTGGGGTCCTCGGGCGCTGGGCAAGCGATTAAAGCCGCCAATCAAATGGTGCTGTGTATTCAGTTGGTGGGCATTGCCGAAGCCATGAATTACGCACTGGAACAAGGCGCTGAATTAAGCGTGGTGCTTGAATTGCTGCAAGCGGGCTTGCCCGCAAGCCGGGTATTGGACTGGGCTGGGCCGCACATGGTAAATGGCTTCACTGACCCGGTTTCAATTGAAGCGCACCTGCATGCGAAAGACGTGCGCATGGTGGCGGATGCTGCGAAGCGGCAAGGTTTGCATTTGCCGCTGTTGTTTAAAACAGCAGAGTTGCTGGATGAACTGGTGGCCGAGGGACCGAAGAGCCAGGACACGTCGCGGATTTTCGAGGTAGTACGCAAACACATGCGGGGCTGATGGCCAAGCTGCACAGGCGCACCCGAGCAAATCAACCATACCGCATAGCCGAACCACGCCGCATCAAATGTCGTAGGCCTGCCCACCGCCCAACACGCGGTCAATCAGCTTCGGGGTCAACATGGGCGCAAACACCGCAATGAATTCGTACATCAACGTGCGCATAAACACGCCCTGCCGCAAAGCAATGCGCGTGGTGTTGCGGCCGAACAGGTGGTCAACCGGCACGGCCATCAAACCTTTGTCTTTCAACGCATCAAAAGCCACCTCGGCAATAATGCCCACGCCCAAGCCCAAACCCACATAGGTTTTAATCACATCGGCATCAATGGCTTCCAACACCAAATCGATGCTAACGCCCGCCTTTTGAAAGGCCGCATCAATTTTCTTGCGGCCAGCAAAGTGCGTTTCGTAGGTAATCACCGGCATTTGATCGAAATCGGCCAAAGCAATTTGTCGCCCGCCTTTAACAAACGGCGTTAACAAAGGCGAATCAGTGGGCGCAACCGCAATGTGACCCCAGTCATAACAGGGAAAAGTCACCAAGTCGGGTTCGTCGGCCAAGGCCTCGGTGGCCACTGCCAAATCCGCTTGATCATTGCGCACCCATTGGGCCAATTGCTCGGGCGTTCCCTGTAGCAAAATCAGCCTCACCTTCGGAAATTTTTTGCGAAAAACCGCCACCGCCTGCGGCAACACATATCTGGCTTGTGTGTGGGTGACCGCCACGGTTAGTTGCCCGCTTTCACGCGCTGCAAATTCTTCGCCCACGCGTTTGATGTTCTCCAACTCGGCCAACACCCGCTCGCAAGCTTGATAAACCAATTCACCGGGCGGGGTTAAGCCTTTGATTCGCTTGCCATGGCGCTTGAAAATCTGAAAGCCCAACTCATCCTCGAACTCGATAATTGCCTTCGAAACACCAGGCTGAGAGGTAAACAAAGCCTTGGCCGCCTCAGTCAGGCTGAAGTCGTGGCGAACCGCTTCCCGAACAAACCGGAGTTGGTGCAAGTTCATAAAAATCCTTTATTCCACAAGGGAATATATAAATGGAAATATTGTCGTTTGAATTATAAGGCGAAGCGCCTACACTGCAAGTCCCAAAAAACCATTTTCATCGAGCTTTCACGTGCCTTTTGACATCGATTTAGTCTACGTCGCTTCTGGCCTTGCGGTCGGCCTTTTGGTCGGCCTCACTGGCGTGGGTGGTGGGTCGCTCATGACCCCCCTGCTCACGGTGATGTTTGGTGTGCCTGCCACGACCGCAGTGGGCACTGACCTGGCATTTGCAGCCATTACCAAGGGCGCAGGTACGTTGGTTCACCGCATGCGCAACACCGTGAACTGGAAAATTGTTGGCTTGGCGTGTTTGGGTAGCGTGCCCGCTTCGCTGATTACGATTGCCGTACTGCATGGCCTCGATATTCAGAATGCTGGCAAAGGCAGCCCCATTGATGTATTCATCCGCTGGTCCATTTCCATCTGCGTCATGTTGACTGTGGGCGTTCTTATTTTCAAAACCAAGATTGTTCATTGGCTACAAAACCACCCGCAAGCGCAATTGGAAGACAAAACGCGTACCATCGCTACCGTGGTCGCATTTGCAATCATCGGTATGTTGGTCACTGTGTCGTCTATTGGCGCAGGTGCGATCGGCGCCATGGTGTTAATCATGTTGTATCCACACCTGAAAGCCTCTGAAATCGCAGGCACCGACATTGCCTATGCAGTGCCGCTCACCACTGTTGCAGCGTTTGGTCACTTTAGCCTGGGCACAGTTGATTTTGGTTTGTTGGGCGCACTGCTGCTGGGTTCGATCCCTGGCATTACAGTGGGTAGTTATTTAAGTCGCGCAGTGCCTGAAAGGTTCTTGCGCGGGGTATTGGCCACGACCCTCACCGCCGTGGCCGCAAAACTGGTGATGTAAATGTACAAATACGACGACTATGACCACGCCCTTGTACGCGAACGCGTGGCTCAGTTTCGCAATCAAACCGAGCGCTTTCTCAAGGGCGAATTGACGGACGAAGAGTTCCGACCATTGCGCCTGCAAAATGGCCTGTACATTCAGCGCCATGCGCCCATGCTGCGCGTGGCCATTCCCTACGGCTTGCTGGGTGCAAAACAATTGCACCGGCTTGCAGACATTTCGGCCAAGTACGACCGCAACTATGCGCACTTCACCACGCGCCAGAACATTCAGTACAACTGGCCCGCACTGGAGAGCATTCCTGACATTCTGGCTGAATTGGCCGAAGTTGAAATGCACGCCATTCAGACCAGCGGCAACTGTATTCGCAACACCACCAGCGACCCGTTCGCTGGCATTGCGAAAGACGAATTTGTGGACCCACGCCCATTCTGCGAACTGATTCGCCAGTGGAGCACCTTCCACCCAGAATTTGCGCACCTGCCGCGCAAGTTCAAAATTGCGGTGAATGGCGCGGCCGTGGATCGCGCAGCCGTGCAAGTGCATGACATCGGTGTCAACCTGACCCGCAATGCTGCCGGTGAAGTGCTTGCACAAGTGCTGGCTGGTGGCGGTTTGGGCCGCACACCCGTCATTGGTTCCGTGATTAAAAATGATCTGCCCTGGCAAGAACTGCTGACCTACATTGAAGCGGTAATGCGCGTATACAACCGCTATGGTCGCCGGGACAACCTGTACAAAGCCCGCATCAAAATTCTGGTGCGTGCCATTGGTCCGGAAGAATTTGCCAAGCAGGTTGAAGAAGAGTGGCAACACATCAAAGGCGGTGTGTCCGTTATTCCCCAGAAAGAATTTGACCGCGTTTCCTCTTTCTTCACTGCACCTGCTTACGAGCAATTCAGTGCCGAACAAGTGGCAACCATTGCCGAGCAAAACCGTGGCTTGCGCGCCAAGCATGTGGGCTTTGATCGCTGGCTAATCCGCAATGCACGCGAACATCGCCAGCCTGGTTACGTGGCCATCAGCATTTCGCTGAAGCGCCCCGGTATTGCCCCAGGCGATGCCAACACCGATGAAATGCACCTGATCGCCGATTTGGCTGAGCAATATTCTTTCGGTGAACTGCGTGTGACTCACGAGCAAAACTTTGTATTGTCCGACGTGGCCGAGCAAGACCTGTTCGAACTGTGGAGCACCTTGAAGGAACGCAACCTGGCCATGCCCAACATTGGTTTGGTGAGCGACATCATCGCCTGCCCCGGCGGCGATTTCTGTTCACTGGCCAATGCCAAATCCATTCCAATTGCCTTGGGCATTCAGGAAGCTGTGGACAATCTGGATTACCAGTTTGACCTGGGCGACCTTAGCCTGAACATTTCGGGTTGTATCAATTCATGTGGCCACCACCACATTGGCAACATTGGCATTTTGGGTGTCGATAAAAACGGCGAAGAGTGGTACCAGGTTACCTTGGGTGGCCGCCAGGGCAACAATGCCTCGATCGGCAAGGTGATTGGAAAGTCCTTCTATGAGAAAGACGTACCTGGCGTGGTGGTGAAGTTGCTGGAAGTGTATGTGCGCGAGCGTCATGAAGACGAACTGTTCATCGACACGCTCGACCGCATTGGCGCAGACCCATTCAAAGAGCACGTGTATGCCAACAAGGAGGCTGCATAAAATGGCAAACATTATTGTTAAACCACTGAACGGCGAAGCTGAAATTGTTGCCGATGAATTTGTGGTGATTGAACAAGGTACTGATGAAGCACCCGTGGCTGTTCCCGCTGACGGCAAAGTACTGGTGCACCTGTCTGTTTGGGAAGCCAACAAAGCCGAACTTTCTGCACGCGCACAAGCCGGTGAGTTGGGTGTGTACCTGAACCCGGACGACAACCCCGAGCAGTTGCAAGGCGATGTGAACGTACTCAAGCTGATTGCGTTCAATTTCCCGGTGTTCAAGTACGGCCAAGGCTATTCAGGCGCGGTGTTGCTGCGCACGCGCTACAGCTTCACAGGCGAAATTCGTGCATTCGGTGACGTGTGGCGCGATCAATTCTTCTACCTGGCACGTTGCGGTTTCACGCAATTCGACATCAAGGAAGGCAAGTCGCTTGAAGACGCATTGAATGCATTTGCTGATTTCACCATTCCTTACCAAACCAGTGCCGATGGCTCATTGCCCGTGTTCAACCGCAGGGCTGCAGCCGCAGGAGCATAAGCATGAATGCAGTGAATACTTCGGCACAGTCGCGCTTTCACAGTGTTGAAGCAGCAACGGAAAACAACGCTGTGCAAGAGCAGGCGATCGCCGTGTTTCGTGGCCCGCACCAACCCGCCACTGACATTGCCGCGAAAGTTCAAGCGCTGGAAACATTGTTGACCCAAGCCGCCAGCGAATTCGATTCAATCGCGCTGGCCAGCAGTTTGGCTGCTGAAGACAATGTTTTGTTCGATGTAATTGCCCGCCTGAAACTGAACATTCGTGTGTTCAGCCTGAACACTGGCCGTTTGCATCAACAAACGCTGGACGTGGCCCCTGCCCTGCAAGCCAAATACGGGCAAACCGTAGCGTGGTTTGAACCACAGGCCGCCGCGGTCGAAACCTATGTGAACACCAAAGGCCGCGATGCATTTTATGAAAGCACTGCGCTGCGCAAAGAATGCTGCGGAATTCGCAAGGTAGAACCCCTGGCTCGTGCGCTGAAAGACGCCAAGGCATGGGTCACCGGGCAACGTCAGGCCCAGGCAGCCACACGTGCTGAATTGCCCACACGCGAATTCGATGTTGACCGTGGCATTGAGAAATTCAACCCCCTGGCCGACTGGAGCGAGGCGGATGTATGGACCTATGTTCGCCAGTACGATGTGCCCGTGAACAAACTGCACTTTGAAGGTTTTCCTTCAATTGGCTGCGAGCCTTGTACCCGCGCAATCACGATTGGTGAAGACATTCGCGCAGGCCGCTGGTGGTGGGAAGACCCCACCAGCAAAGAATGCGGTTTGCACAATGCCAATTTGAAAAAATAAGCTGAATTAATACAACGAGAGAAATCATGAGCACGCAAGTACACACCATGTCCCACCTGGATTGGCTCGAAGCAGAAGCCATCTACATCATGCGCGAAGTGGCCGCCGAATGCGCACGCCCAGCCATGCTGTTCTCGGGTGGCAAAGATTCCATCGTGATGCTGCGCCTTGCGGAAAAAGCATTTCGCCCAGGCAAGTTTCCATTTCCCTTGGTGCACATTGACACTGAGCACAACTTCCCGGAAGTGATTGAATTTCGCGACTGGAAAGCCAAGCAATTGGGCGAAGAACTGATTGTGCGTTCCCTGGAAGGATCAATCAAAAAGGGCACCATTCGCCTGCCCCACCCCGAGGCTTCACGCAACTCGTTTCAAAGTGTCACCTTGCTTGAAACCCAGGAAGAATTCGGTTTCGATGCACTAATGGGTGGCGCCCGTCGGGATGAAGAAAAAGCCCGCGCGAAAGAACGTATTTTTTCCTTCCGCGATGGCTTTGGCCAATGGGATCCGAAAAACCAGCGCCCCGAGCTTTGGGACCTGTACAACACACGTGTGCACCCCGGCGAGCACATGCGCGTGTTCCCGATTTCCAACTGGACTGAACTCGATGTGTGGCAATACATTGAGCGCGAAAAGCTGGAACTGCCCAATATTTACTACGCCCACGAACGTGAGGTGATCGAGCGCAACGGCCTGCTGGTTCCCATTACTGACATGACACAGCCCAAGGCAGGCGAAACAGTCACAACCCGCACGGTGCGCTTCCGCACGGTGGGCGATATTACCTGCACCTGCCCAGTGGCAAGCAGCGCGGCAACACCGGCTGAAATCATCACCGAGACTGCGGTCACTGACATCACAGAGCGCGGCGCAACCCGCATGGACGATCAAACTTCCGAGGCCTCCATGGAGCGCCGCAAGAAAGAAGGCTATTTCTAAATCGAGATGAATACCATGAACGCAATTAACGAAGCCCTGAAACTGAGCACCCAAGACCACGGTGTGCTGCGCTTCATCACCGCTGGCTCTGTCGACGACGGAAAATCAACCTTGATTGGTCGCCTGTTGTTTGACAGCAAAGGAATTTTTGCTGACCAGCTGGCCGCCATTTCCAAGGCAAAAAACAAGCGCACCGCAGGTGATGCAATCGACTTTTCCCTGCTGACCGACGGTCTGGAAGCGGAGCGCGAGCAAGGCATTACCATCGACGTGGCTTACCGCTATTTCGCCACACCTGCACGCAAGTTTATTGTGGCCGACACACCAGGTCACGAGCAGTACACACGCAACATGGTCACTGGCGCATCCACTGCCGACGTGGCCATTGTGCTGGTCGACATTACCCGCGTTGCCTTCGAAGAAGGTGCGGAAGGCCTGAAAGCCACACTGCTGGCCCAAACCAAACGCCACAGTGCAATTGCCGGCAAACTGGGCATTCCAGCGATTCTATTCGCCGTGAACAAAATGGACCTGGTTGATTTCGACCAGGCAAAATTCATTGCCACCGAAAAAGCTGTGCGTGAACTGGCTGTTACCGTGGGCGTTGCCGAAGCACTGGTGCTGCCCATTTCAGCCCTTACAGGCGACAATGTGGTTACCGTCAGTCCAAAAACCCCTTGGTACACTGGCCAGCCCTTGCTGCCCATTCTGGAAAACATTCCAAGCCGTGCCGACCGCGCAGAGGCCGCCCACAAAGTGGGTTTCCGTTTCCCGGTGCAATTGGTGGCACGCCACGATGGTCACAAAGCCGAGGATTTCCGTGGCTACATGGGTCGCGTTGAAGGCGGCAGCGTGAAAGTGGGCGACACCGTGGTGGTACACCCTTCAGGCCAAAGCGCTGTGGTATCGCGCATCGTGCTGTTGAACGATGATTTGCCCGAAGCGCACCTGGGCCAGTGTGTAACACTGGTGCTGGACCGCGATGTGGATGTTTCCCGCGGCGATCAAATTGTCAGCAGTGGCGACACCGTGAACCACACCCCGGTGAAATCATTGACGGCCGACATTTGCTGGTTGGACAATGAACCATTGAACCCTGCGCGCAAGTACTGGATCAAGCAAACCACACGCCAAACCCAAGCCAAGATCAAGGCGGTGAATTTGGTGCTTGATATTCACACCCTGCTGCATGGCGAAAGCACCAAAACGGTGCAAATGAATGACATCGCGCAGATTGAATTGGTGCTGGCGCAGCCCATCGTGGCGGATTTGTACACCGAATGCCGTGCAACAGGCAGTTTTATCTTGATTGACAGCGCCACGAACCAAACTGTGGCTGCTGGCATGATCGTTGCAAAGAACTAAGCAACGACCCTTCACCCGGTTGTTGGTTGCTTGTTCTTAAATAGGGACTTTTAAAGATGGGACGCGTTGTATTGATTGGAGCAGGACCTGGAGCGGAGGATTTAATCACCGTTCGTGGCCTGAAGCTGTTGATGCAGGCAGACTGTGTGTTTTACGATGCGCTGGTCAGTCCCTCTCTTCTTGCCGAGTCCCGTCCCGATGCAAATCTTGTCGCGGTTGGAAAACGCTGCGGCAAGAAATCCACAGCCCAGCACTTCATCAACAAACAACTTGTGGAAGCGGCTGAAAAATACACATTGGTTGTTCGCCTGAAGGGCGGTGACCCCATGGTGTTTGGCCGCGCCGATGAAGAAATTACAGCTTTGAAAGCTGCAGGGCATACAGTGGAAGTGGTGCCAGGAGTCACTGCGGCTTTGGCTGCTGCCAGCAGCTTGCAAGCTTCGCTGACACTGCGTGGCGTTGCTCGCAGCCTGACACTGACCACCCCTTCTGTGGGCGCCAACGAAGTGCCCAGCACGGAATTGTTCACCGGCACTGAAAACGACACGGTGGCCGTGTACATGGGCTTGCGTCAGGCTGGCCCATGGGCCGCAGCCTTGCTCGACAAGGGCCGCAACCCCAACACTCCCGTGATTTTATGCGAAAGCGTTTCGCTTCCTGCTGAAAAATTCACGCCACTGAATTTGGGCAAGTTGCCTTCGTTTTCCGCTGAACAGCTCACCGATGGGCCTTGCCTTATCTTGATTGGCCAAGCCTTGGCCAAAGCATGTGCAGCGCTTCAACAGGCCAATAAAAACCCAGCCGATATTGCTCTGGCTGGGTCGATCAAAGCCGCTTGACTGAGCCGTTTTAACCCGCGGCAGCCTCGCACTTCTTCATGAACGAATTTTTGGCAGCGCCGGCCAGCTTTTTGCCGTCTTTGCCCACTGCGCGTTCCGCACAACTGGCTTTGTTGTCAGCCATGCATTTTTTCATAAACGAATTTTTTGCTGCACCATTCAATGGCTTGCCTTCTTTGCTAACCGCTTTGGCCTGACAAGCTGCCTCGGTGGATTGAGCGTAAGCGGGAACTGAAAAACACAGCGCAGCCAACAGCAACCATTTTTTCATGGAAAGTCTCCTGTTTGTTTTATTGATTAAACCTGCTGAACAATTTCATTGGCAATTGCTTGCCACACTGCATCCCACTGACCCACAGCTGTTGTGGCCTCAATGTTCAAACCCGGGTGTTTGGCTTTCATTTCTGCCATGATCACCGGGAAATCGTTTTTCAAGTGCCCGCCCTTTCCAAAGAAAATGGGTACCACCTGAATATGCTCCACACCGCCCTGCGCCATGCAGTCCACCGTGTCGGGCAGGCTGGGTGCCATCAATTCGAGAAATGCCAGTTCAACTTGCACATTGGGCAGTTGGGTAGTCAACATGCTTTGCAAGCGTTTCATGGGCTCGGCCCACTGTGGGTCGCGCGCGCCATGACCAAACAACACAACTGCTTTTTTCCCGGTACTGCTCATCGATTCCTCAATACATTCAAAGTGCGCCAAGGCGCAGGTTGCGACACCCACCACAATGCGCCCATGCCCACCACAAAGCCCAGCAAACTGGGCAAAGCCGCACTGACGAACGGCGGGAAGCTGGCCACCATGCTGAGGTGGGAAAACAGGTTATTCACCAAATGGAAACCTACACCTATCATGATGCCTGCGAACACTTTCACACTCACACTGCCCGACCTGAAATGCAAATAAGCAAACGGCAGCGAGATCATCATCATGATCAAAATGGCAAATGGGTACATGATTTTTTTGGCAAAGGCCAAATCAATGTTGTCGGTGGCCTGCAAGTTGCTGCTTAAAAAATTGGAGTAGTTGTACAGCTGCCATGCACTCATGCGGTCGGGGCGAACAAACAAACCTGTTAATAATTCAGGCGACAAATTCGAGGTCCAGCGCATTGTTTCAAGAGATTCAAATTCGCTGGCCTGAATGGTCAAGCCCGCTTTGGCGGCATTCGGGTTGTTCACCGCCTCATCGAAATACCGCTGAAACAGCACATTGCGAAGCTCCCAGTCACCCGACTTGGGATCGAACATGGCACTTTCAGCGCGTACCCAGGCCCGAATTCGGGACTCCGGGTCCAGTTCGTAATATTCCAGTTTAAGCAATTCGCCGTCTTTGTTGAACGAGTCGAAGTTCACAAAACGCACGCGTGCCTCTGCATTGGGCGCGCTGTAGGTGTCGCGCAACCAGTACCCGCTTCGAAAATCGCGATCCACTTCATAGCCCAAAGCCTTGGCCCGCATGGGCACCGCCGCCCGCTCGGCCAATGGCGCCACCGCCTCGCCGAACAGCACGGTGATCACCACCACACCGGCTGCAATGCGAACCAACATTTTCAGCATGCTGGTGGTACTTAAACCTGCAGCGCGCATGGCTGTCAATTCACTGCTGGCGGCCAGCTGCACCAAGGCGTAAATCGAGCCGATCAGCGCGGCAATGGGCGCAATTTCATACACCCGGGCAGGCAAACCCAACAACACCGCGACGAAATAATAAAACCAACTGGTGCCGGGCAAACTCAAACGATCCACCTCGGCAATCAGATCAAAAAAGGCGAACAAACCAACAAAGGCAACCATCACAAAAGTGATCGCTTTGTAGAGCTCGCTTCGAAAGTAAACCAGCAAGGAATGGGGGACGGTGAAGGGCTTTTTCATCGTTTGATCTCCTGCCCGGCCACCACGTCTTGCAAATCAAGAGAACGAACCGGCCTGCGCCATTGAAACAATGGGGCGCCTGCGGGGCGGTTGCGCTTCATCATCAGAAGATAAAACAGGAGTAAGACAATGGCGTGTGGCAGCACCAAAGCCACCCAGAAATCGAGCGTTTCCTTGGAGACCATGCTTTGAGTGACCGACACGATATTGCTGTAGGTGAGGTAAATCAACAAGGCAAAGAGCTGATTCAGTGAATTGCCACCCCGTGGATTGACAAATGCCAGTGGAATGGCCAGCAAACCGAGCGCCAGGGCAGACAATGGCAAGCTGACTCGCCACAACAACTCGCCTTGCGCGGCCGGTGAAAAATCGGCGATCAGCAAGTCGACGCGGCGGTGTTGCAATTGAAAACTGGGAGCTGCACCCAATGTGTTGTCGATTGCCAAACCATACGTCTCGAACTCAGTGCTGGCAAAACGTTCACCGGTGCTGTCCAGCGTGGCTCGGCGTCCACCACTGAGCACCAGATAAGGCTGGCCATTCACGTCCACTTCCACGCTGCCACGGGCTGCCGAAACCACGGTGCGGGTGTCGCCTTTGGAGTCCACCACAAACACGTTTTCAACCTGTTTGGTGACCTCGGATTGACGCTCCACGAAAAACACGCGATTGCCCTCGCCTGACTCCCTGAACTGCCCGGCACTGACTTTGCTCACATCGCTGCGTTTGGCAAAACGGTCTTTGGCAGCATCGAGCTCAGCCTTGGCCCAAGGGGTAAGCCACACCGAACACACCATGGCCAGCACGGTAAGAGGCACTGCAAAGCGCAACACGGGCCGCACCAGCGAAAAAAGAGAGACGCCCGAGGCAAACCAGGCTGTCATTTCCTGTTCCTTGAAGGCGCGAGACACCACACCCATGACGGCAATGAACACGGTGATTACCAAGGCGGCGGGCAGGTATTGAAGCCCGCCCAACAAAATGAGTGTAAAGACTTCGGCGTTGTCGACTTTGCCCCCTGCAGCCTGGCCCAGGGTTCGAACCAGCACCGTGGTCACAATGATGGTAAACAGGGCCACAAAGGTGGCACCCGCTGTTTGTGCGAAGTCTTTTCGAAAAGTGGATCGAAACAGCATGCAATGCAGGTGGGCTGCGCTTTGACTCGCTAACCCAGCTTGTTAATAATGGTAGATTGTCGCATGCATTCGTTTTGAATGGTCGAGCATTAATCGCAAGAAGGAACACCATGACAGCAACACCCGCCACACCCAAAGCCAAGAAGCCCAGCTCCCCCCGCGCAGCCAAAAAAGCAGCACCCACGCCGCCGCCGATGTTCAGCTTCAAGGCCGGCACCGGTGCGGTGGCCAAAGTGACTGCGGGCGGCCCCGTACCTGCAAAAGGCTGCGATGTGGCTGTGGTAGCTGTGTACAAGAATGGCGAATTAAGCGCCGCCGCCAAACGAGCCGACATTGACACCGAAGGCTTGGTGGCCAACGCGTGCAAGGCTGACAAAAACCTGGGCAATTCAGGCAGCTGCCGCGTGGTGTTCAATACCGCCAAGGCAGGCGCCCCGGTGTATGTGCTGGTCGGGCTGGATGAAGCCGACAAATTAAGCATCAAATCATTGCGCAAAGCCACTGGCTTGGCCTGTGATGCGGTCAAAGGCCTGAAACCTGCCAAAGTATTTTTTGCACTGAATCAGGAAGTACCCAAGAAAAGTACCGACAAAGAGACCGCAGCCCTGTGTGCGCGCACCATCACTGAAAGCTTTTACAGTTTTTCAGCCTGCAAAAAGCAGGACGATGATGCCGCTGCCCCGCCCGCGTTTGAGTTGGCCTGCACAAAATCGACTCTGGCAGCAGTAGAAAAAGGTGCTGCCATTGGCCATGCCATTGGCAACGGCATGCAGTTGACCAAAGACCTGGGTAATTTGCCTGGCAATATTTGCACCCCCAATTACCTGGCCGAAACTGCAAAAGCCTTGGCCAAACAATACAAACTGGGTGTGGAAGTGCTGGACCACAAAAAAATGGAAGCACTGGGCATGTTCAGTTTGTTGTCTGTGGGTAAGGCATCCAGCGAACCCCCAAAGCTGATTGTGCTGAAGTACAACGGTGCAAAAGACTCCAAAGAAGCCCCGGTGGTATTGGTTGGCAAAGGCATTACTTTCGACACGGGTGGTATTTCACTGAAGCCTGGCGCAGGCATGGACGAAATGAAATACGACATGTGTGGCGCGGCCAGCGTGCTGGGCACCATGAAGGCAGCCGCCGAAATGAAGCTGGCCCTGAACCTGATTGTGGTGGTACCCACTGCTGAAAACATGCCGGCCGGCAATGCCAGCAAACCGGGCGACGTGGTGGTGTCCATGAGCGGACAAACCATTGAAATTTTGAACACCGATGCTGAAGGCCGCCTGATTCTGTGCGATGCCCTGACCTATGTAGAGCGCTTCAACCCGGCCGCGGTGGTCGATGTGGCCACACTGACCGGCGCTTGCATTGTTGCACTGGGCCATGTGAACACCGGTTTGTTCAGCCCCGATGATGACCTGGCCAATGAACTGTTCAATGCGGGCCAAAACGCGCTGGACACTGCATGGCGCATGCCACTGGACGAGGAATACCACGAACAGTTGAAAAGCAACTTTGCCGACATGGCCAACATTGGCGGCCCGCCCGCTGGCAGCGTCACAGCCGCCTGCTTCCTGCAAAAGTACACCAAGGCTTACAGCTGGGCCCACCTGGACATTGCCGGTACCGCTTGGCATTCCGGCAAGGCCAAAGGTGCAAGTGGTCGCCCTGTGCCCATGTTGGCCGAGTTTGTCATGAAGCGTGCGAAGGCCTGAGGGTTTTGAATTGACACGAATCGACTTTCACTTGAATGTTTCAGACCACCTGCTGTACACCTGCCGGTTGATCCGGAAGGCGTACGGCAGCGGCCTGAAAATTGTGTGCTACAGCACCCGCCCCGAGGTGCTTGAAAACCTGGACAAACTGCTGTGGACGTTTTCCGAGGAAGACTTTCTGCCCCATGTTGTTTCGGGTCACCCCGGTGTGGCAGACACGCCCATTGTGCTCACTGACAAGGCAGACGACATTGTCCATTACGACCTGCTGATCAATCTTGATGAGCAATGGCCACCCTTTTTTGCCCGGTTTGAACGCCTGGTCGAAATTGTGGGCACCGATGAAGACAACAAAGCCCTGGCACGGCAGCGTTACAAGTTTTACAAAGAACGCGGTTACCCGCTGAACACCTTCGACCGCGCAAACGGTTAAGGACTACAACATGAGTGAACATTTTGATGGTGGCCCACCACTGCTGACCGAGGTGATTGAATCGGGTTTGCGGGAGATTGAACAATCCACCGGCAGCCGCCTGGGTGGAAATCTAAGTGACCCGCAAATTGAAATTTTGCGGGCACAGCTACCCGAGTTGTTTGAGCGCGCCCTGCTTCGAATCAAACCCCAGTTGATGCAAGAGTTTGAAAAAATCGTGCTGGACGCGCTGAAAAAATAATCAGGTTTTAAACACCTGCACAGATTGGGTCAAGCTGCCCGCCAAATCGGTAATCTGACCGGCCACGTGTTTGTTCTGTGCAATGGCCGCGGTGTTTTCCTCGGTCATTTGCGCCACACGCTCCACGTTGCGGCTAATTTCAACACTCACATTGCTTTGTTCTTTCATTGACACAGTAATGGCTTGAATCGCCTCGTTCACGCGGTCGGCATTGGCCTTGATCTGGTCAATGGTTCCCGACACGGAATCGGCCTGTTCAATACCCTGCTTCACCATGCCCACCGAGTCTTCCATGGATTTGGATGCCTGCTGGGTAATACTCTGGATTTGAAACACCATGGTTGAAATGCGCTCGGAAGAGCCCTTGGTTTGCTCAGCCAGCTTGCGAACTTCATCGGCCACCACTGCAAAACCACGACCACTTTCGCCCGCCCGGGCCGCCTCAATGGCGGCATTCAAGGCCAACAGGTTGGTGCGGTCCGCAATGTCGGTAATGGTTGAAATGATTTCCGAAATTTCATTGGACTGTTGCTCAAGCGAACGCACTGTGGCCGCACTGCCCTGCACTGAACTTGCAATATTTCGAATGCCGTCTACCACCAAGCCG
This sequence comes from Limnobacter sp. 130, assembly GCF_902506325.1. Taxonomy (GTDB): domain Bacteria; phylum Pseudomonadota; class Gammaproteobacteria; order Burkholderiales; family Burkholderiaceae_B; genus Limnobacter. The sequence goes on along the minus strand of NZ_LR732333.1, from coordinate 244,234 downwards.
AGCGTTACACTGCCCTGGTCTGCAGACTGCTTGGCTTGCAGGGCGGTGTGAGAGGCGTCGTTGGAGTTCTCGGTGATTTGACTGATCGACACGGTCAATTGCTCCACGGCAGCAGCCATCGACGATGTGGCATCAGCCTGCTCAGAGGCTGCGTTATTCATTTCATCGGATGAAGTACGCACCGCACTTGCACTTTCATTCAGTGATGCAGTGGAACCACGAATACCCTCAATCAAACCGCGCAGGTTGGTTTGCGCCTTGCCCAGTGCAAGCAACAGTCCATCAACCTCGTCTTTGCCCTCTACCTTGATGTTGCTGTTCAGCTTGCCCTCGGCCAAGGCATTGATGTGGATTGTGGCGGTGCCAAGCTTGCGCTTGAACATGCGGGAGATCATGAAGTTCAAAACCAAACCTGTGAGCAATGCAAACAGGGTGATTGCGACGGTGATCACAATTGACTGCTGGTACACGCCTTGGCTGACCTCCTGGCGCTGCTTCAGCAGTTTGAATTCTTCAGCCTCCACTTTCGCCAACACTTCACGCATTTTGTCCATCAGCGGTTTACCCGGTGTTGCATCCACCATGGCATTGAAATCTTCCGGGGCCATATTGCCCTCGATGACCAAACGCTTGGCGTCAATCAAGGGATCAACCACGGAATTCAGCCAGGTGCGGTAGTGTGCGTTAAACAGGCGCAACTCCTCGGTTACCACTGGATTGTGGGCTGTTAATTCGGAAACCTTGTCCAAATGCTTTCGTACCTGATCTTTCCCCTCGTTGAAGGGAACGAGATAGGATTCATCCCCACGCAGCAGAAAACCACGCTCACCGGTTTCGATATTCACCAGGTTTTCACGAACAATCAGCACATTTTCGATCACTTCGTGCGTGAATTCGTTTTTGGCATTCGCGTCCATGATGCGTTTGCTGTTCAACACACCCAAACCACCTACCACCACGCCCAGCAAGATCACCGTGACCAAACTGGCACTGAACTTTGCACTGATGGAACTCAACATGAGAAACCCCTCTTTGAACTGTCATTGAATGACAACTTAACCCTGCTTTCTTGAAAATGCCTCACTCGATCAGGGCGGACGCATTGCTGCCACCCAGTCGGATTAGTTTGCATTTTGCAACAATCACTGCATCGTGAATTTGAGGAATAAAGGGACTTTCCTGCCCCAGACCAAACAACTCAAAGCCGGGAGTGCACCCGCAAACGCTATAATGTCGCGCTAAGCCATTGTTGACGTTGTCCATTTTCAAGTACCACTGCCATGACCCTTGCCAAAAGTTTCGACCCGAATGCCATTGAATCCCACTGGGGCCCCGAATGGGAGCGCCAAGGCCACGCCAAGGCCAGCACAGTGGAAGGCAAACCCGACTTTTGCATTCAGTTGCCACCACCGAATGTGACGGGCACCCTGCACATGGGCCATGCATTCAACCAAACAATCATGGATGGCCTGACCCGCTACTACCGCATGCGCGGCCACAACACCCTGTGGCAACCCGGTACTGACCACGCAGGCATTGCCACGCAAATTGTGGTTGAGCGCCAATTGGCGGCGAAAAACATCACGCGCCATGATTTGGGCCGCGAAAAGTTTGTTGAAAAAATTTGGGAATGGAAAAACGAAAGCGGCAGCAAAATTACCGAACAAATGCGCCGCATGGGCGCCAGTGTTGATTGGCAGCGCGAGTACTTCACCATGGACCCTGCTTTGTCCAAGTCAGTCACTGAGGTGTTTGTTCGCCTGTTTGAACAAGGCCTGATTTACCGTGGCAAGCGCTTGGTGAACTGGGACCCCGTGCTGAAAACCGCTGTTTCTGACCTTGAAGTGGAAAGCATTGAAACCGAAGGTCACCTGTGGGAACTGAAGTACCCGCTGGTCGAAGCGGACCCAGCGAAAGGGCTGACCCACCTTACAGTTGCCACCACCCGACCGGAAACCATGCTGGGCGATTCGGCCGTGATGGTGCACCCCGAGGATGAACGTTACCAGCACCTGATTGGTAAAAAAGTAAAGCTTCCGCTGTGCGACCGTGAGCTGACTATTATTGCGGATGACTACGTGGACAGCAGCTTTGGCACTGGCGTAGTGAAGGTAACCCCCGCGCACGACTTCAACGACTATGCGGTGGGCCAGCGCCACAAGCTTGAACTGATCAATATTCTTACTCTTGATGCCACCATCAACGACAACGCGCCGGCGAAGTACGTGGGCATGGACCGTTTTGTGGCCCGCAAACAAATTGTGGCCGACCTGGAAGAACAAGGCCTGCTGGGTGAAATCAAACCCCACAAGCTGATGGTGCCCAAGGGCGACCGCACTGGCGTGGTCATTGAACCCATGCTGACCGACCAGTGGTTTGTGGCCATGACCAAAGCCGCTGAAGGTGATACCACGGGCAAAAGCATTACCCAGAAAGCCATCGATGTCGTGGAACAGGGCCAGGTGAAATTTGTACCCGAGCAGTGGGTGAACACCTACAACCAGTGGCTGAACAATATTCAAGACTGGTGTATTTCCCGCCAGTTGTGGTGGGGCCACCAAATTCCGGCATGGTATGGCGACAATGGCCAGGTATTCGTTGCACGCACTGAAGAAGATGCCCGCAGCAAGGCCGCAGCAGCAGGCTACACGGGCGCACTGAAGCGTGACGACGACGTGCTGGACACTTGGTTTTCATCCGCACTGGTGCCCTTTTCCACTTTGGGCTGGCCCGACGAAACACCCGAACTGAAGCACTTCCTGCCTTCATCCGTGTTGGTCACAGGCTTCGACATCATTTTCTTCTGGGTGGCCAGAATGATCATGATGACCACGCACTTCACTGGCCAGGTTCCCTTCCACACCGTGTATGTGCATGGTTTGGTGCGCGATGCCGAGGGCAAGAAGATGAGCAAGTCGGTGGGCAACACACTTGACCCAGTCGATTTGATTGATGGCTGCGATTTGGACACCCTGTTGGTGAAGCGAACCACGGGCTTGAGCAAGCCACAAGACGCACCGAAGATTGAAAAGAAAACCCGCAAGGAATTCCCCGAGGGTATTCCTGCTTACGGTGCAGATGCATTGCGATTTACCTTCGCCAGCCTGGCCACACTGGGCCGCAACATCAACTTTGACCAGAAGCGCTGCGACGGTTACCGCAACTTCTGCAACAAGTTGTGGAATGCAACGCGCTTTGTATTGATGAACACCGAGGGCCAGGATTGTGGTTTGAGCGATCACGATGCAGACGCCTGCACACCCGGTGGTTACCTTGATTTTTCACAGGCCGACCGCTGGATCACCAGCACACTGCAACGTGTGGAAGCCGATGTGGCACAAGGGTTTGAGACCTACCGTTTCGACCTGATTGCGCAAAGCATTTACCAGTTTGTGTGGGACGAGTACTGCGACTGGTACCTGGAAATTGCGAAGGTGCAAATTGCCAACGGCACACCTGCACAGCAGCGGGCCACGCGCCGCACGCTGGTTCGCGTGCTGGAAACCATTTTGCGTTTGGCCCACCCCATTATTCCGTTCATCACCGAAGAATTGTGGCAAACAGTGAGTGTGGTGGCAGGCCGTCGCGAAGAAGGGCAGGCCGCCAACCTGATGACCCAGGCTTACCCGGTCAGCATGCCCAGTCGCATTGACGACAAGGCCGAGACCTATGTGGCCCAGCTAAAAACCACCGTAGACGCCATTCGTGCCCTGCGCGGTGAAATGGGTTTAAGCCCGGCTGAAAAAGCCCCGCTGATTGCCAGTTGCGAGGGCAATGCCGAGCAACGCGCCTTTCTGGAAAAAACAGGCCCGGTGCTGGCAGCTTTGGCCAAACTCAGCAAAGTGGATGTTGTTGATTCACTGCCTGCTGATTCCATGGCACCCGTACAAATTGTGGGTGAACTGAAGCTGATGCTGCACATTGAAATTGATGTGGAAGCGGAGAAAATTCGGATTGGCAAAGAAGCGGAAAAAATTCGAATTGAAATTGCCAAGTGCAACGGCAAACTGGGCAATGCCAGCTTTGTAGACCGCGCGCCAGCGGCTGTGGTTGATCAGGAAAAAGCGCGCTTGGCCGAGTTCAGTGCCTTGCTTGAAAAGCTGGAAAGTCAGCTTGGTAAGTTGAAATAAATAAGCGAAGTTGATTAAGTTCTTGAGCTAAAAAAAGAGCACCAATCGGTGCTCTTTTTTTATTCACCACCACGGTAGGATTAGCAACCCGCCGTGCACTTTCCTTTGCCATCAAAGCTCATGGTTTTTCCACTCAAAGGCACATGCACTGGCACCTTGCTGGCTTTCATGAATTGCTCGGTTTTGGTACCTGCAATTACCTTGCCGTTTTCGGTCGCCACTTCGTTGGCATGTGAAGCAATCACGGCCTTGGGTTCTACCAGTTTGTTCACCACATAGGCCGCTTCACGGGGGCCAGTGGTAAAGGTGTCGCCAATGTTCATCACCGCCAACTGGGGTTTGTAGTACTCGCCCACCACTTCTTTTTGCTCACCTGTAATGCCGGTATCGCCGCTCAGGTACACCGACAAACCGTTGCTGAATTTCACCACATAACCTGTGGGTGGCCCTGCGTAGGCGGTAATGCCGGTTTCTTTCAGCAACTCACCCAAACGTTGCCCGACAAAATCGCCGGCAATGCCATTGCTGTGTGCAGCAGGTACCGTGGTAATGCCGACACCATTGATGGTTTGCATGGCACCGAAACGAACCAGCACCGAGTTCTTCTCGTCACCACCGGCCTGTTTCAGCTTCGCGGCAAAGAAGGATGGCATTTCACTGCCGGTCACAATTTTTGCACCTGTTTTTACTGCGATGTTCACACTGTTGGAATTGGGCACGGCACTGACTGAAATGTCGGGCTTGTCGCAACTGCCGGCGTTGGGCGCCGGGTTGTGCCGATCGCCCAAGTGGTCACCGTGCATGTGGCTGACCAACACCACATCAATTTTGCCCAAACGCGGGTCTTCGGCACCGGCAACGGTGCGGCCCGCATCGTACAAAATTCGGGTGCCATTGGGGTCCTCGAAAATCATGGCGCGGTCAAACCGGCAAAATTCGCCCTCTTGACCGCCCAAAGGGGTCACTTTAACCAAGCCTTGGGCCTGAACTGCAAGGGGGAACATTAACGCGAGGGGAATTGTGTGAAGAAAAGAACGAATTGTCATACTGCGACCTGTTTGCTTCTGGGTTAATACACATCAAATACTTTGCCCAGCAGACCCATTTCACCTGCTTTCTCGAGCTCGGCTTTGACTTTGGCGTATTCATAAATCAAATCGGCTGCACCCAAACCCAAAGAACGCCAAGGCCGGTACAGGCGATGATCAAGCAGTGTATACGCGATAGACTCTCCGCTCAACTCGGATTGTGGCTTGGTGCCCAGGCCCACCATGGACCATTTTTCAAACATCAACTCGTTCGTAACCTCGGAAACCAGTAAGCGAATATCGGAATGTCTGGGGTCTTTCACTATTTTTGTATAGACTGCCGCCACCGACTCCCGTGGACCTTCCAGGCACTGCATAAATTCCACCCCGTTGCACAGCAGCAGGCCTTCAATACCCAGTCGCCTGTTGTTTCGGGCGGCTTGATCACACAAGTGCTCAAAGGCCTGACGGTCAAAACCAGGCGCCTGAACAGACGTGTAAATTAGTCGCAGCATACAATTCCAAGGATATGTGTCAGACAATCATATGACGCCCGTGGCTTAATCTAACTAACCAGAACGGGGTAGTCAATGTGGACGGGAAAGGCGCCTGGCAGTTTTGTGCATGCGGTTTCGGGCAAGGAAATCAAACCATTCATTGTCGTTTTGCGGCAATGGCATGGCTTTTGTTTGATAGTTTGTCGGGTTTTGAGGTGGACGAAGTCCAAAACTGTTTTGCATCAACTCCAGGGCATGCAGCAGGATTGCTTGAGTTTCTGCCTTGGTTTTTACGAGTTCAATGCACAATTCATCTGGACAAAGGCGAACCAAACCCAGCTTTAACAAGGGCTTTCTCGGGAAGTCTCTCAAGTTCCAGGTCAGAAGGCCCACCGGTTGCTGAACTTTGTGGCGCAGGGCCAGGGCTGAAGCGGCCACATGCCGGTCTTTTTCGTCCACCTGCCGAACATCTGCCAGGTACGGTTCATGCGCCTGCGGCAACAATGTCGCGTTCAAGCGGGCCGGCAATTCTGCGCGCTCAATGTCAGCATCTTGCGGGTGTAAGCGACCCAGGCGCACCAGGTTTCGGTAACACTCACTTTCGATGTGGGGGGTCCAATACAGCGTCGCGTTGTGATGTTCAGCCAGGGCCACCAAAAGCCAGCGAGTCCATTCCGAGAAAATAACATTGGCATCCAGTAGCCAATGCTTGGGCACCTCGGGCTTGCCGAGAAGGACGCTCACGAGGTACCAACCAATTTAACGACGTTTCATGTAAAAGATGAATGAGCCTGACTGGTCGGCCTGCTCCACCAGCTCATTGCCGGTTTGCTTGGCGAACATCGCGAAATCGCGCACAGAACCTGGGTCGGTGGAAGTCACTTTGAGCACTTGCCCGCTTTGCATTTCTGCCAGGGCTTTTTTGGTTCTCAAGATGGGCAGGGGGCAGTTCAAGCCGCTTGCATCCACTTCACGGTCAAAATTCATGTCTCTTCACTCCTTGGTTTACTACGCTTATTTTAATTCAATCCAGTTGACAGGCAGCTGACGTGCACTTAACCAATCTGCCATGGCCAGCCCTGTGCCCATGCGCCAAGGGCGCAGCTCTGCAGGCTCGACCAGTTTGTAATCGGCCAGTTCTTCCGACAAATTGATTTGCCCCACCGCCTTGATGTGATAACAAATGATCACTTCATTTTTCATGGGAAAGGGGTAAACGCCAATCAGGCTGCTTTCCACGGCGTCCAGATTGGTTTCCTCCTTCAATTCACGAATGGCACCTTGCTCTGGTGTTTCATCGCGTTCCAAAAAGCCGGTAATCAGCGCGTAAAAATGCGCGGGCCAGGCCACATTGCGGGCCAACAGCACTTTGTCTTCGTATTCCACCAAAGCGGCCACCACAGGCACCGGGTTGCCCCACTGCACAAAACCACACGCACCACAGGCCATTCTCGATTGGCCGGAATGCTGCAATTCGTGCAGCTTGGTGGCGCACATGGGGCAGTACTGATAAATGGCTTTGCTCATTGATTCGCTTCTTATTTGCCTCTTATTTGCCCTTCACCCATTCAACAACGCTGGCCAGCGCGGCATCCAGGTGCTCAGGCTGTGTTCCACCTGCTTGTGCCATGTCGGGGCGCCCACCGCCTTTGCCGCCCACCTGCTGGGCCACAAAGTTGACCAAGTCACCCGCCTTCACTTTCGCGGTGGCGTCTTTGCTGACCGAGGCGATCAAGCTGACCTTACCGTCCAGCACAGTGGCCAGTACCAATGCAGCATTGCCCAGTTTGTCGCGCAGTTTGTCGGCCGCTTCACGCAGCTGTTTGACATCTGCGCCTTCCAGCTTGGCAGCCAGCACTTTCACGCCATCTACATCCACGGCCTGCCCGGCCAGGTCGTCGCCCTGGCTGGCCGCCAGCTTGCTTTTCAAACGGTCCAGTTCTTTTTCCAGGTTTTTCACCTGGTCCATGATCTGGCCAATTTTTGCGGTGGCTTCAGTTGCAGGCACGCGCAGGCTTTGCGCAATGGCATCCACCTGAGCCTGTGCTTTCTGGGCAAATTCCATGGCACCCAAACCGGTGGTGGCTTCCACGCGGCGAATGCCCGCTGCCACGCCGCTTTCGCTGGTAATTTTGAACAGGCCAATGTCGCCCGTGCGCTGCACGTGGGTTCCGCCGCACAATTCGCGCGAGGAACCAATGTCGAGCACACGCACGGTGTCGCCGTACTTCTCGCCAAACAACATCATGGCACCCGCGCTTTTTGCGCTTTCAATATCCATGACGCGGGCCTGCGTTTGGGCATTGGCCAGAATTTCTTCGTTCACAATGCGCTCTACCTGCGCAATTTGCTCGGGGGTCATGGCGCTGTGGTGCGCAAAGTCAAAGCGGGTTTTGTCGGCGTCCACCAGCGAGCCTTTCTGGCTAACGTGTTCACCCAATACCTCGCGCAAGGCTTTGTGCATAAGGTGTGTGGCGCTGTGGTTGCGAATGGTGCGGTTGCGCTGGTAGTGATCAACCTGCGCGCCCACGGCGTCGCCCACTTTCAGTTCGCCGGTCACCAATTCACCGTGGTGGCCAAACACGCTGGCTTGAATTTTTTGGGTATCTGCAACGCGGAACAAATTCAGGCAAGCTGAACCGCTGGAAATTTCACCCTGATCGCCCACCTGGCCACCGCTTTCTGCATAGAAAGGTGTTTGGTCCAGCACGATGATGCCTTGCTGACCAGCGGCAATGCTGCTCACCGAAGTGCCATTCACATAAATTGCGGTGATACGGGCATTGGCCACTTCAAGCTGCTCATAACCTTTGAATTCGGTGGACACACCGCTGTAGGCCAAATCGGCGTCCATCTTGAACTTGCCCGCGGCACGGGCCTGCTGTTTTTGCTTGTTCATTGCCGTATCAAACGCAGCTTCGTCCACGCTCATTTCACGCTCGCGACACACATCGGCGGTAAGGTCCAGCGGAAAGCCGTAGGTGTCGTGCAGTTTGAATGCAGTTTCACCGTCTAGCATGCCGCCCTTTTGCAAGGCGCCCAACGCAGAATCCAAAATCGCCATGCCGTTTTCAATGGTCTCGAAGAAGCGCTCTTCTTCGGCTTTCAAAATGCTTTGTACCTGTGCTGCCGCCTTGGCCAGTTCGGAATAGGCTTCGCCCATTTCAGAAACCAGATCGGGCACCATTGCATTGAAGAATGGCTTGCGGCAACCCAGCTTGTAACCGTGGCGAATGGCGCGGCGAATGATTCGGCGCAACACATAGCCACGGCCCTCGTTGCCGGGAATAACCCCGTCGACCACCAGGAATGAACAGGCACGAATGTGGTCAGCGATTACACGCAGGGAATTGTTGGTCAACTCCACTGCATGGCCTTGTGCTGTCACTTCTCGCGCAGCCGCTTTGATCAGGGTTTGGAACAGGTCAATTTCATAGTTGCTGTGCACATGCTGCAACACGGCCGCAATGCGTTCCAGGCCCATGCCGGTGTCTACACAGGGCTTGGGTAGCGGGTGCAGCACGCCGTCGGCGCTGCGATCGAACTGCATGAACACCAGGTTCCACACTTCGATGTAGCGGTCACCGTCTTCTTCGGCGCTTCCGGGTGGGCCACCCCACACTTCAGGGCCGTGGTCATAAAAAATTTCAGTACAGGGTCCGCAAGGGCCGGTGTCAGCCATTTGCCAGAAGTTGTCGGACGCATAGCGCGCGCCCTTGTTGTCACCAATGCGGATAATTCGCTCGGCGGGCACACCCACTTGCTTGTTCCAAATGTTGTAGGCTTCGTCGTCTTCTTGGTACACGGTCACGTACAAACGCTCGGCAGGCAGCTTGTACACCGTGGTCAGCAATTCCCAGGCGTACTGAATGGCGTTTTCCTTGAAGTAATCGCCAAAGCTGAAATTACCCAGCATTTCAAAGAAGGTGTGGTGGCGCGCGGTGTAGCCCACGTTTTCCAGGTCGTTGTGCTTGCCGCCTGCGCGAACAGAGCGCTGGCTGGACGTGGCACGGGTGTAGGGGCGCTTGTCTTTGCCAGTGAATACGTCTTTGAACTGCACCATGCCGCTGTTGGTAAACAACAGGGTGGGGTCGTTGCCCGGCACCAGGCTGCTGGAAGGCACTTTGGCGTGACCTTTGCTGGCAAAGAAATCAAGAAACTTTTCGCGGATATCAGCGACTTTCATGTTGGAGCTACCTTCCTGAATAAAGCGGCGTGCGGTTTTTGGTTTAACCCTCGATTATAAGGTCATTCGATCAGTAAAAAGCCCTTTTACACCCAAGGCTTGCAGCGTTTTCGCCTGTTCCGGATCGTTCACGGTGTAAACCCGAACCACCCGCCCGGTGGTGTGTATGCGGCGCAAGGCCGTTGGGTCAGCCCCGCGCCAGTGCAGGTGAATGGCAGTTGCAGCCAGCGCATCGGCATGCAGCGCCCAATTGTCGGGCAGCTGTTCGTACAGCAAGGCAATGTCGAACCCCTGCAAAGGCAGCAGGCTGGCGTGGTAAAAGCTGGAGAACACCCAGTGCCGGGCAACGTGCTGTTGTTGTTCAAGCGGCAAGGCCTCAATGGCCGCCCGCACTGCCTTGCCCAGGGCAATTGCATTGGCGGGGTGGGTGGCTTTCAATTCCACATTGGCGCGCATGCCATGGGTTAAACAAAACTCGATGGTTTGCGCAAGGCTGGGTATGGGTTCGCCTTGCACGGCGTAATGCCGAAGGTCGCGGGCCCGAAGGCTGTTGAAACGGGTCAGTGAATCGGTGGCGGCCATAGCCGGGTCAACAGACCGCGCGCATCGACCCATTACCCAGTCGTGGTGAATCATGGGGGTCCCGTCGGCGGTCAACATCACGTCAAATTCAACAGCTTTGAATCCCGCATTTCGTGCAATATCAAAACCTTTCAAGGTGTTTTCAAGTTCACCTTTTCCGCTACCGCGGTGTGCCCACAATTCCATTTTATCGACATCCAAAGGTATCAAGGCCTTGACCTAGACTCAGCTTGGTCAAAGCAATTTAATTCATTTTATAAAGGGTAATCCCGGAACTTCAACGGTTTAAGCAAAGTCCCTACTTATGTTACGGTAAAGAGCTACCCAATAGCACAGGGAGGGCAATGTCCGCGTTCTGGCAAAACACGATTCGCCAGGCCATCGATTTCAGGCGAGAGCTACACAGCGAGCCTGAGTTGAGCTGGCAGGAAACACGCACTGCGCAGAAAATTCGCACAGCGCTAAGTGACATGAACATTGAATGGACGCCCTGCGCGGGTACCGGGACACTGGCGCGCCTTAATATTGGCGCCAGTTCTTCGAGCAGCCCGCACATTGCCTTGCGCGGCGACATTGACGCGCTACCCATCCATGAGCAAACCGGTAAAACCTGGGCTTCCCGACAAATGGGCTGCATGCATGCCTGTGGGCATGACGGGCACACCGCGGTGCTAGTAGCCACCGCCCGGTATCTGAAAAGCGTTGAATACGCGCTGCCAGGGCCTGTCACCCTGATATTTCAACCCGCCGAGGAAGGTGGTCACGGTGCCTTGCGCATGATTGAAGATGGCGCACTGGAAGGCATTGACGAAATTTACGGCTGGCACAACTGGCCAGCCATCCCGTACGGAAAAATGGTGTGCCCAGACGGCATCGTGATGTGTGGAAATGGCACATTCGAAATAACTGTCACCGGCCAGGGCGGACACGCCAGCCAACCGGAATTGTGCCGAGACCCTGTGCTTGCAGGCAGCGCCATGGTGCAGGCACTGCAACAGGTGGTTGCACGCAGGCTTGCACCCCAGCAGGCAGCCGTGCTCAGCGTCACTTCATTCGACGCACCCAGTGGATTCACGGTGATTCCGCAGCAGGCTGTGCTGGGTGGCAGCATTCGCGTGCCCGACAATGCCACGCGTGACGCGATCAATGCCTTGATTGTCGAGGTGGTCGAGCACACTGCGCGGGCCCATGGCGTAAGCGCTGAAGTAGCGATACAACCGAGATACAACGCGACTGTGAACCATGCCAAACAGGCCAGCTATTTGCGGGAAACGTGGTGCAAACAAAATGGCAACGATGCACTCGACACGAAGATCCCCGTGCCAATCATGGCCTCGGAGGACTTCAGCTATTACCTGCAAGAAATACCGGGCGCGTTTGCATTGATCGGGGCTGGCGTGCCTGAGCAACGTGCCCACCCCTGCCACAGCCCGTTCTACGATTTTAATGATGATCTGATTGAGCCAGTCACCCGTCTGTATGCGCGGTTGGTAGGCGCACCCCAATCAACACAACAAGAAGGAGTGATGTAAATGACCATGCAAACTTTCGAGAGACGAGAAAGCGATGTACGCGGCTACAGCCGCACCTACCCCGTGGTGTTTGACAAGGCATTGAATGCCCGCCAGACCGACGAAAGCGGCAAGGAATACATCGACTTTTTTGCAGGTGCCGGCGTGCTGAATTTTGGTCACAACAATGAGCGCATGCAAAAGGCCGTGGTTGAGTACATTCAATCCAATGGCGTAACCCACAGCCTGGACATGGCCACGGTGGCCAAACGCGCATTCATTGAGAAGTTTGAAGACGTGGTGCTCAAACCGCGCAACATGCCGCACAAAATGCAGTTCATGGGCCCCACTGGCACCAACTCGGTTGAGGCGGCTTTGAAAATTGCACGCCGTGTTACTGGCCGCCAACAAATTGTGTCGTTCTCGCATGGCTTTCACGGCATGACACTGGGTTCGCTGGCCTGCACCGCCAACGCCTACTTTCGCGGCGCTGCTGGTGTGCCACTTCAACACGTTACCCACCAGGCCTTTGGTTGTGAAACTTTGTGCAAAGGCTGCACCTTGGGCTGTGGCGACGAAAGCATTGAGCGCATGCGCGCGCTGTATGCCGACACCTCCAGCGGTGTGGCGCCACCTGCTGCATTCTTGATTGAAACCATTCAGGCAGAAGGCGGTGTGAAAGTGGCCAGCGCCAAGTGGTTGCAGCAATTGCAGACCCTTGCCAAAGAAGTGGGAGCCCTACTGATCATCGACGACATTCAAGTGGGCTGTGGCCGCACCGGCACGTACTTCAGCTTCGATGATTTGGGTCTTGATCCCGACATTGTGTGCCTGGCCAAAGGCGTTGGCGGCTGGGGCACACCCATGGCGCTGAACCTGGTGAAACCAGAAATTGACAAACACTGGGCACCGGGCGAACACACAGGCACATTCCGGGGGCAAAACCTGTCATTCGTCGCCGGGCGGGAAGCGCTGACTTACTTCGAGAATAATGCGTTGATGAACGAGGTAAAACGCAAAGCCAAGGTGATGCACGCTGCCATGAAAGGCCTGGTAGACCGCCACCCTGCGCTTGAGTTGACGGGCAAAGGCATGATTCTGGGCTTGAATGTGGGCAGTACAGAAGTGTCCAAAGCCATTGTGAACCAGTGTTTTGAAGATGGACTCATGATTGCCAGCTGCGGCACTGGCGGGCGGGTGATCAAACTGATTCCGCCGTTGACCATTCCGGATGCAGATCTTGAAGAAGGTTTGAACACCTTGATCAAAGCGGTCAACCGCGCACTGGAGGCTGCATGAGAAAACGCGATGACATGACCTTTCCTTTCGAGGAATACGAGCGCCGCATCTCGGAATTGCGCACACGAATTGCGCAGCGCAGGCTGGATGCAGTGGTCATTACCGACCCGGAAAACATCATGTACCTGACGGATTACCAAACCACCGGGTACTCGTTTTTTCAGGCACTGGTGGTGCCGCTTGAAGATGAACCCTTCATGATCACGCGTGCGCTGGAAGAATCGAATGTGTTTGCGCGCACCTGGGTGGAACAATCACGGCCCTACCCGGACACCGGTGATGCGATTCAAATGCTGCTGGATGCACTGCGCGAATTCAAACTGATTGACAAACGAATTGGCTACGAGCGCAACAGCTACTTTTTCCCGGCGTATCAACAAGATTTCGTACACACCCGTTTGAACAAGGGCAAGCTGCTGGACTGTTTCGGAATTGTGGAGCAAGGCCGCCTGCGCAAGTCACCCGTTGAAATTGAACTGATGCGCAAAGCCGCACATGCCACTGAAGCTGGCATGAAGGCTGGCCTTGAAGCGTGCGCTGCGGGTGTGACCGAAAACGACATTGGTGCAGCCATTTCTTCAGCCATGTTCAAAGCCGGGGGCGAACCCCCCTCTGTGATGCCCTATGTCACCAGCGGGCCACGCACCATGATAGGCCACGCCACCTGGGAAGGCCGCGTGGTAAAACCCGGCGAGCATGTGTTTCTTGAGGTAGGTGGCTGCTATCGACGCTACCACACCGCCATGATGCGCACTGTGGTGCTGGGAGAGCTCAGCGATTCGATGTTCAAGGCCCAAGAAACCATGAAAGAAGCGTTGAATGCGGTGCATGAATTTGTGCAACCTGGCATGACAGTTTCTGATGCCGACAACATGATTCGCAACATCATCACCCACAACGATGTGGGGGCACGGCTGATTACCCGCTCAGGTTATTCAATCGGCATTGCTTTCCCGCCCAGTTGGGATGAAGGCTACATCATGAGCCTGAAACAAGGCGAATCATCCATTCTGGAAGAAGGCATGACCTTCCACATCATTCCGTGGATGTGGGGTGTCGATGGGGACAAAACCTGCGGCATTTCCGACAGCATCATCATCACCCAAAACGGCTGTGAATCCTTCTTCTCGCTGGATCGGGATTTCACCGTAAAGCCTGAGAAAAACCTGCACACACTGAGTGCAGTGAACTCAACACCCACCAAGAAAAAAGCCGCCACTGATACCAACACGCAGGAGGACCAAGCTGTATGACCACTGCCATGCTTACTTCAACCAACCCGTTCACAGGCGAAAAAATCGCCGAACACGCCGCCTTGCAAAGCGAACAAATCACAGCGCAAATCAGCCTGGCCGCAGCCGCTTTCCCGGCATGGTCGGCGAAGTCGCATGCTGAGCGTGGAAAGGTACTCCACGCAGTGGCCGCGCAACTGCGCAAACACAAAAGCAAGCTGGCCGAATTAATGGCGCTGGAAATGGGCAAGCCGATTAAAGAGGGTGGACCAGAAGTAGAGAAGGCCGCCACCTGTTGCGAATACTACGCCGAACACGCTGGCAAGCATTTGGCCGATGAATGGATCGCATCCGATGCATCTGAAAGCTATGTGAAATACCAGCCCTTGGGCACCTTGTTGGGTATATTGCCGTGGAATGCACCTGCCTGGCTGGCCTTTCGCTACCTGGCCCCAGCATTGATGGCGGGCAACACCTGCGTGATGAAACACGACCCCAACGTACCTGCCACAGCCCAGGCACTGGCCGACATTTTCAAAGAGGCGGGCGCACCAGCTGGTGTGGTTGTGAATTTGCCGGTTAGAACCGAGCATGTGGAGCAGGCCATTCGTGATTCCCGAATTATGGCTGTCAGCTTTACCGGTTCAAGTGCAGCGGGCAGAAAAGTGGCAGCCACTGCGGCATCGGAACTCAAACCAGCCGTGCTTGAATTGGGTGGGTCGGACCCCTGTATTGTGCTGGCCGATGCCGACCTTGAGCGTGCAGCGGATATTGTGGTGTTGTCGCGCATTATCAATGCGGGGCAAAGTTGTATTGCGGCCAAACGTATTTTGATTGAAGCCAAGGTGTATGAAGAATTTACCACTTTGCTGAAAGTGCGCCTTGCAAAACTGAAAATGGGTAATCCGCTGGATGCAACAACCGACATTGGACCGATTGCCCGAAAAGACCTGCGCGACAACCTGCACCGGCAAGTTCAGCAAACGATCGGGGAAGGCGCGAAGTGCTTGTTGGGCGGAGAAATGCCCGATGCGCCCGGCTACCACTACCCGCCCACCTTGCTGGCCGGGGTGAAACCGGGCATGTGTGCGTTTGAAGAAGAAACCTTCGGCCCGGTGATGGCAGTAATGGCAGTTGAAAATTTAGACGAAGCCTTGGCGATTGCCAACAACACAAACTATGGTTTGGGATCTAGTATATGGACTGCCAGCACCAGCAAAGCCATGCGCGCAGTCAATGAATTACAGGCCGGGCAAGTTGCAGTGAATGGCATTGTAAAAACCGACCCCCGTTTGCCCAGTGGTGGCATTAAGCAATCGGGCTATGGACGCGAGCTTGGGCCACACGGCATCCGCGAGTTTGTTAACGCCAAGCAGGTCTGGATCAAATAGAGGCAGTCGAGGAGACAAATTAAAATGATTAAAGTCAGTGTGATGTACCCCAATGCGCAAGGCGTCAGCTTTGACCACGAGTATTACAAAACCACACACATGCCCTTGGTAAAAAGCAAAATGGGCAAGGCCCTGCACCACTACACCGTGGACAAAGGGTTGGCAGGCGGCGCGGGCGACGCACCTGCCTTTGTGGCCATGGGCCATTTGTTGGTTGATTCGGTGGAAGCATTCCAGGCCGCATTCGGCCCACATTCGAAGGAAATCATGGGCGACATTCCCAACTACACCAATGCAAGCCCGGTGATTGTGATCAGTGAAGTGACCGTTGAAAAAGGCTAAATGTTTTTGGGAAACTTCGCGATGATTCGGTCAAACTGACTCGCGAATGTTTTCCGGTCTGCTTGGCTGTAGGCTGGCGGGCCGCCGGTGTCCACCCCGCTTGCGCGCATGGTGTCCATGAAATCGCGCATGGTGTGCAAAGCCTTGATGTTCTCGGCAGTAAACATTTCACCACGCGGGCTTAACACCTGCGCACCTTTGTCCACCAGTTGGGCAGCCAGCGGTATGTCACTGGTGATCACCAAATTGCCAGCCTCTACGCGGCGCACAATCTCGTCATCGGCCTCATCGAACCCTCGTGGCACTTGCAGCATTTTGATGAATTTCGAGGGTGGCGTGCGAATGTACTGATTGGCCACCAAGGTGGTTTCAATCCCAGCTCGATCTGCTGCACGAAAAATAATTTCCTTCACCGCAACAGGGCAAGCATCGGCGTCGACCCAGATTTTCATTGTTTAACCACGCAAAAATGCAACAAGCCCCGATCGTATCAAATCGCAAAACCTAGGGATGATCCGAAGCGCAATACCGGTTCTATTCCGATACAGTTCAATCAAGAATTAAAACTTTTCAGGTGGGTAATATGGGTTTCAAAGTAGCTTTTCTGGGTCTGGGTGTAATGGGATACCCCATGGCAGGTCATTTGGCCAAGGCAGGTCATGAAGTCACTGTGTACAACCGAAGCTCGGCCAAAGCCGAGAAATGGGTGGCACAGCACGGCGGAAAAATGGCGACCACACCCGAAAAAGCCGCAGCCAACCAGGATTTCGTATTCGCCTGCGTGGGCAACGACGATGACTTGCGCCAAATTTGCACCGGCATCAACGGTGCCTTCCACGGCATGAAGCCAGGTTCCGTGTTCATCGACCACACCACCGCCAGCGCTAAAATTGCCCGTGAATTATTCGACCAGGCCAAAGATGCCGGCTTTGGATTTATCGATGCCCCGGTGTCTGGTGGCCAGGCTGGCGCTGAAAATGGTCAACTTACTGTTATGTGTGGCGGAACTCACGGCGACTTCGAACAGTCCAAAGACGTAATTGCTGCATTTGCCAAAGCAGTCACTTTAATGGGCGAATCAGGCAGTGGGCAGCTCACCAAAATGGTGAATCAAGTGTGTATCGCCGGTTTGCTGCAAGGTTTGTCCGAGGCCTTGAAATTCGGCATGAATGCCGGGCTCGATGTAAACAAAGCGCTGGAAGTAATCGGAAAAGGCGCAGCACAAAGCTGGCAAATGGACAACCGTGGAAAAACCATGGTGGAGGGCAAATTTGATTTTGGTTTCGCAGTGGACTGGATGCGCAAAGACTTAAGCCTGGTGTTGGAGGAAGCGCGACGCAATGGCTCGCAACTTCCAGTGACAGCCTTGGTGGACCAGTTCTATGCTGAAGTCCAGGGCATGGGCGGTCAGCGTTGGGACACCTCCAGCCTGATTAAACGTTTGTAAACGCACGCGTTAGCTTTGAGCCGAACGCGCGCTTTATTGGAACGATCACCCACGGCTTGGGGCGTGGGTTTGGCGCTTTTGGGCGCCATCTTTTTTTCTGGCAAGGCAATCGTCGTCAAACTGGCTTATGCCTACCCGGTTGACGCATCCACACTGCTGGCCATGCGCATGCTGTTGTCACTACCCCTGTTTTTGGGCGCACTCGTTTTCACGATACTGCGCGAAAAAAACGCAGTGAAAATGACAGGCAAAGACTATGGTTTGATTACCCTTGCAGGCTTGTTGGGATACTACCTGGCCAGCCTGTTCGATTTCATGGGCTTGCAATACATTACCGCCGGGCTCGAGCGGCTTATTTTGTTCACCTACCCATCCATCGTGTTGCTGATCGCCTGCATTGTGAAACAGCAATGGCCGCAACCCTGGCAACTCATGTGCATGGCGCTCAGCTATGTGGGGTTGGCTGTGGTGTACGGTCACGAAACGGTGCTGGTGGGCGACAACACGGCGCTTGGCGTGGTGCTGGTGTTTGTTTCGGCCATTTGTTACGCCAGTTATTTGATTGTGGGTGAAAGGCTGCTAAAACGCCTAGGCACAATTCGGGTTACAGCCATGGCCACTTTGGTGTCGGCTGCGGCCATACTGATACAAATCAATGTTCAGCAACCGCTGAGCATCATCATTGAACAACCACTGCCAGTGTGGGGTTGGTCGCTGGTCAATGCGGTTTTTTGTACATTTGTACCCGTGTTTGCCGTGATGACCGCCATCAGCTTGATTGGCGCACCACGTGTGTCGCAACTGGGCATGATTGGCCCAATCGCCACACTTGCACTGGGCACCTGGATATTAAAAGAACCATTTACTGTTTGGCATGCTGTGGGAACCGCACTTGTAATTTTGGGTGTGGCGCTACTGAGCATGAAGAAAGTCGCAAAAAAAGGAGTAACAACATGAGTACAACACCCGCAAAAATTGTCCGTTTTCACAACCCTGGCGCACCCGATGTGCTGAAAATGGAGGACACCGAGGTTGGCCCACCCAAAGCTGGCGAGGTTCAAATTGAACACAAGGCAATTGGGCTGAATTACATCGAAGTGTATTGGCGTACCGGTGTTTACCCACAACCCCTGCCGTGCTGCCCCGGCACCGAAGGCGCTGGCATTGTGCGCGCGGTTGGCGAAGGCGTGACTGACCTGAAAGTGGGCGACCGCGTGGCCTATGGCTCGGGCCCTGTGGGTTCGTATTGCACCGTGCGCAACATGCCCGCACACCCATTGATGAAAATTCCAGACAGCATTGATTTTGAAACCGCAGCGGCCATGATGCTGAAAGGCTTCACCGCCCAATACCTGCTGCGCCGCGTGTACAAAGTGCAAGCTGGCGAAACCATTCTGTTTCATGCCGCCGCAGGTGGCGTGGGTACAATTGCAACACAATGGGCAAAATCACTTGGAGTCCGTGTAATCGGTACCGTGTCCACGCGCGAAAAAGCAGAGTTGGCCAAGGCCAATGGTTGCGCAGAAGTGATTATTACAAGCGAAGAAAATATTGTTGATCGCGTGAAGGAACTGACCGACGGAAAAGGCGTTCCCGTGGTGTACGACAGCGTGGGCAAAGCCACGTTTATGGATTCCCTGAATTGCCTGAAACCGCGCGGCATGATGATCAGCTTTGGCAATGCCAGCGGCAAGGTTGACCCGGTGCCATTGCAATGGCTGGCCGAGCGTGGCTCGCTGGTGCTGACTCGCCCCACGGTTGCCTCTTTCACAGTGGACAAGGCTGAAATGCTGGAAAGTGCCGCTGAAATGTTTGGCGTGGTGGCCAGTGGTGCGGTGAAAATCCAAATCAACCAGCGGTTTGCGCTGGCGGATGTGGTGAAGGCGCATACCGAGCTTGAAGGACGACGCACAACAGGTTGTACAGTGTTGATTCCTTGACGCGCTGAGAGTTAAACGCCCGATCGGCTTGGGTTTCAATCTCTCGCCTGAAAACCTGTATTTCCCTTTTTGAAATTCACCCTGACTCACCTCGCTCGGCAAAAAGGCGGGCCGAGTCTCGGTGCCGGCCAATGGCCGACCGTGGCGGGTGAATTCAAACGGGCAGGTTTTCTTGAAGGCGAGGCGATCGAAACACCGCCGCCGATTGGGCTTTTGAGCCAGCGGTGACTCGGAGCTGAACTTGCAAGTGGTCGCACGATGACCGGTCAGAAAACTTGCCGGCTTGGCGCGCCGAGACAAACGATCGCGCCCATGCGCGAAAGCCAAGACCCGACCGTTACTTTTGGAGGGCTTGGCTTAGTGCAGGCTCAAGCTGACAAGCCGATATGCCAAGTTTTCGGGCAGCGGTGACCCTTCAAGTTCAGATCAAAAGTCACCAATGACATGTGGCTCAGATAACTCATGCCGAGTGGGCTAAACACAACAGCGGTGACCCTTCGAGTTCAGCGAAAAAGTCAACTACAGCGCCACATGCCCTGTCTGCTGCGCAGGCTGCAGTGGCGCGTCTTTACTGGAAGGCGCATTGCGGGCACCGGCAGTTTTCACCGTATAGATTTTCAGTTCCACACCATGCTGATGTTCCGCCTCCCGAACCCGTCCAATGAAATGGCGGGACACCACCTGCCCTTTGGACAGCCACATAAACCCGTCTGGCCCCTCAAAATCACGCGCCAACACCAGGCCTTCGTAAAGGTCTTCGCCATGCAAAATTTTCTCGTTGGCTTTCTCCGCAGCCTTCAACTTCACCAAGGCGATGGGCAGCACCTCGATCACCTTGGGGTCGTAGCGCTTGCCAGCAGCGCCCACCAAAAACGTTTGGGCCTGTAATTCATCAAACGCCTTGGAAGCAAGCCACCCTTGCTGCAACTCATCATAATCCTCAGCCACCGCCAAAATGCGCGCTCCCAGTGGAATGCCGTCTGCCGCCAAACCATCTGGAAAACCCTGACCATCGTAGCGCTCATGGTGGTGTCGGATAATCTCGGACACATGCACCATTTCTGACAAACCATGAAATGCTGCCTGGGCCTTCATTGGGTGTTTCATCAAAGCCACGCGCGCATCGCCTTTCAGCTCTACCACCGGTTTGAACAAGGTTTCATCACTCAAGCCCAATTTACCAATGTCATGCAGCAGCGCTGCCACGTAAATATCTTGTAATGCCGACTCACTGGCGTGAAGTTCTTTGGCAATCAATCGGGCCAGTTCAGCCACACGCAAACCATGCGCTGCAAGTTGG
The DNA here is from genome assembly GCF_902506325.1 of Limnobacter sp. 130. GTDB lineage: Bacteria > Pseudomonadota > Gammaproteobacteria > Burkholderiales > Burkholderiaceae_B > Limnobacter. The sequence goes on along the minus strand of NZ_LR732333.1, from coordinate 223,349 downwards.
GGGGAACGCAATTCCATCAGATTGGAAAAAGACTTCACGGCGGCCAGGTACTGCATGCGCATCTCGCGCTGAATCTGCTCCAGCATCAACTGCATTTGATGGGTTTCAGCACGCTGCGATTCCAGTTGTTGATTCAGGGTTGAATTCGCCCCCGTCAAGCTTTCGACTTCTTTGCTCAAGGCATTGGCATTGGCCTGAACCTCTGCCAGCTGGCGCTCTAGTTCCTTGATCAACTGCTGGTTATCGGTGGCTTGTTCAACTGACATGATTCTGTTTCCCCTGTGAATGCGGCGCATTCTCCTTGAATGGAATAACGGCAAGCTTTGAAGAAATCTGAAACCCTTTTCCCCTCTAAATGGGGGGTGCCATTTGCTGAATCTGAAATGACAAATTGTCAGTATCAATTTGTATAAACAATCGAGTCACAAAGACCCCGGGAAGACGAGACATGAGACACGCCCTATTTGGCATATTGGCGCTGTGCGCGGCTTTGGCTGCCTGCAGTTCCGAGTCAGACACCGCTGCGACCACCACCGACAGCCGCACCACCCCCACAGAAGTTGAAGTAACGCCCACTGCATTCAATATTGCAAACCAGTGTGTCGCAATCCAATCGCTGGCCAACAACAAGTTTGTGGCCCTGAGCAGCGACGGCAGCTATGGTGTCACGGAATCTACGGCGGTGAACGCAGCCCCCTTCTTCCTCAAGCCCACGGCCTTGGGCAAGTACATGATTTACAACCGCAACGACGCCATGATGCAGGCTGTCGGTAACTCCGCAGGTACTCCAGTGGGCAGCAGCACGGCGTTTTCGGATTCAATCGAATGGGCTGTTCAGGAAGATGAAAAGGGTCGCGGCGGTTTCTCGCTGACCAACTCGGGAAACACCATGAAACTGGCCCTGCTCGGATTCAGCAACGGCCTGGGCACTGTAGAAAATGCCGGCAACAGTGAAGAAACGCTGTTTCAGTTTGTAAAAGCCACCGGGTGTGCCGAGTTTCCTGAAATTGCAACCAATACCGAAGGTCGTACCTTTGCCGGTGCGGGTCTGAACCGCGCAGTCAAGGGTTTTGCCGACGTTCACAACCACATCACTGCCACCACCTTTCTGGGCGGCGCACACCACGGAACGCCGCATCACCGGTTTGGCGTCACCCAGGCTTTGGGCAGTTGCGAGGCAAACCATGGCCCCATGGGCAGGCTTGACCTGGTCGACAACCTGTTCAAGTTTTCACCCCAAGCAAGCCACGACACGCAGGGTTGGCCTACTTTCCGCAGCTGGCCTGCAGCCGATGCGCTTACGCACGAAGGCTTGTATTACAAGTGGCTGGAACGCGCATGGAAAGCCGGCTTGCGTATTTTTGTCACCAACCTGGTTGAAAACGAAACGCTTTGCAACCTGGTTCGCAACACAAAAGGCAAACCCTTGGCCAACTGCAATGAAATGGAAAGTGCAGTGACCCAAATTGAATACGCCAAACAGCTTGAAAGCTACATTGATGCGCAGGAAGGCGGCCCCGGCAAAGGGTGGTTCCGCATTGTGACCAGCCCGGCAGAGGCGCGACGAGTCATCAACGACGGCAAGCTGGCCGTGGTACTGGGCATTGAAATTTCGCACCTGTTCAACTGTGGAATCAAGTTTGGCCAAAACCTGTGTGATGAAGCCGAGATCGACAAACAACTCGACCGCCTGCATGCGCTCGGCGTGCGCCAAATGTTCCCCATTCATGAATTTGACAACGCATTTGGCGGCAACGGCATTTTTGATGGTGCCGTGCTGAACGTGGGTAATTTTGTTGACACTGGCGCCTTCTGGCAAACCTACGATTGCCCCGGCGGTGAAAACAACTACGCCGACTACATATTGCGTCAGCCCGGCGCAGTCATGACGTCTCTCCCGGGCTTGGGCAACGATCCTGTAACCCAGGCATTGATCGCCAACAACCCAGGTGTGGCCCCCATTTACCCCACGGGTGAGGACCAGCGCCAGTGTAATCGCCGCGGACTCACCGAGCTTGGCAAGTACGCCTTCAAGCGATTGATGGAAAAAGGCATCATCATTGAAGTGGATCACATGGAACTGAGCATCAAGGGTGACTTGATCGAGATGGCAGACCGCCAGCAGCCCAAGTACCCACTGGTGTCCACGCACGGCGCGCATGGTGGCATTACCCGCGAACAGGGCCGAAAAATTCTGGCTGCGGGCGGCATTATTTATCCCTATCAAGGCAACGCACAAAGCTGGGCCGAAGACCTGAAAGTGATTGCCCCGCTAAAAAGCCAGCAACATGATTTCGCCATGGGTTTTGGTGCTGACACCAATGGTCTGGGTGCCCAAGCGGGCCCACGGGCTGCAGACCGACCACAAATCACCTACCCCTTCACCCTGTTCCAGGGGCCCGACTGGGCAGGCGTATTCAACACCAACGTGAGCCCGGTGAAGTTTGAGAAACAAACCAGTGGCGAGCGCGCGTTCGATGCCAACACCGAAGGACAAGCGCACTATGGCCTGAAGGCCGACTGGGTTGAAGAATTGAGACTTGAGGGTGGCAACGAGGCCTTGAAGGCACTCTACAATTCTGCCGAGGTGTATATTCAAATGTGGGAACGAACAACGGCAAAGCGAACTCGAATCAATCCATGAACAAACGAGCACTTGTGTATCTTGGCCTGGCCAGCGCCACGCTGGCTGGGGCATACCTCTACGTACAATCATTGCCCCCCGACGCCCCCACTGGCAACCCGACTCAAGGTGGCGCCGCACAGGCACTTGAGTCACTCTCGATTGTGAATGGAAGCCTGACCACCGGCACATTCAACACCACGGTTCGCAAGGGGCAGCCCATCCAGTTTTTGGTGCACAGCAACCAAACGGACTCACTGATTGTTGAGGGGCTTGATGCTCGGGTCGCGCTGCCCGGCAATCAAACCACGCTGGTCAGCATTGCAGCCAATACGTTGGGCACCCACGCCATCGAGCTTGATCTTTCCGGCACCACAATCGGCAGCATCGAAGTCACACCATGACCCTGGCCCTGGTGGTGCTGATTAGCCTTGCCGCATTCATCACCTCCAGCATCACAGCCGCCATGGGCATTGGTGGCGGGGTGGTTTTGTTGGCACTTATGGCACAGCTGGTGCCCCCCGCCCTGCTCATACCCTTGCACGGCGCGGCTCAACTCATGTCCAATACCAACCGGGTGTTGGTACAACGCAAATTCATCAACTGGGCTTACATCAAACCATTCTTGCTGGGCTCAATCGTTGGCGGCGCATTGATCACTCCGCTTGCACTGTACATGCCTGTTGCGCTGGGCCAGGTAATACTGGGCGCGTTCATTGTGCTGGCCACCTGGAAAAGCGCGTGGTTGCGGCTGGCAAACTGGCCTGCCGCTGTATCTGGGGGAATTACCACGGGCCTTAGTTTGGTGTTGGGTGCCACAGGGCCCCTGGTGATGTCGGTACTTCCGAAGTCTGCCTGGGAACGGCAAGTCATTGTGGGTACGCACGGCATGGCCATGGTCATTCAACATGGCATCAAGGTCATTGCGTTTTCCAGCCTGAATATAAGTTTGGTGCAGTACTGGCCATTGTTACTGGGCATTGGCATGGCAACGCTGGCAGGCAACCTGGTGGGGGCTAGGTTACTGGCCCGCGTACCGGAAGAAAAATTCACCGTTATGCTGAACTGGCTGCTCACCGCATTGGCAATTCGTTTGATGTGGCAAGGCATCAGCACCCTTCTGGCAAGCGGCACCTAACCATTTCGGGTTCCCATTCAACAGGGATATCAAGCGGCTCGTTGTGTTTCACACTAAAGGCTGAACACGATTCACCGCCCCTGAAGGTTGCCCCATGGTATTCAAAACTATTCTTGACTCGCTGACCCTGCCCAAAAAATGCGCCATCATCGCGCTGCCACTGTTGCTGGCATTCGGCTTTCTGTTTCAGCAAATGTACGCCCAAATCAACACACTGATCAGTTCTTCCGAGAACGAGCTACAGGGCACGGTTTTTCTGGAAAAGATGAATCCACTGATGCAAAAAATTCTGCTGGATCGTGCGCAAAGCCAATCCGGGGCAGCGGGCGAACTAAGCGCATCGATCAAAGCTGCAAAAGCAGAATTGCCCGACAACTGGCCAATCACTGCCAGCAACCTGGATCAGGTTGCAACTCTGTTGCCACAGGCCTTGAACCAGAACGCCAGCGAGGCCCAATCGGAAGAACTGGGCAATCAAATGGTCACCCTGGTGCGTCAACTGGCCGATGAAAGCGAACTGACGCTAGACCCTTTCCTACCCAGCTACTACATGATGAGCCCCATGGCATTCCAACTGCCACGTGTCATCGAGTACCTGTCCGAGTTGCAGGGCCGCTTGCGCAACCCCGGCACCGACCCGGCAGCCAGCTTGAGCTTTGTTCAATCCCGGCTTGGCACCTTGGGCCGGGCCATGGATGAAATTCGCGAAGCCACCGAAAAATCAGCTGCCGCAGGTGGCGCAATCACCAGCGCGACACGCGCACAGATCGACACGATTGATCAGCGCATCGACACCATCTCGGGCTGGGCCAAAGAGCAATCTGCCAAAGACCTGAACTACGACAGCATAACTGGTCAGGCCGACACGGTTCGATTGCTTGGCGAAGCGGTCAACACTGGCTTTCAACTCAGCCAAAGCCTGAACAAAACCTTGCAAGCCGATTTGACTGACCGGATCTCAGGCATGCAAGGCACTTTGATTAAGGCGGGTGCGGGTTCACTGGCTGTGCTGTTGTTGGCATTCGCGCTGGGGTATGTGGTGTTCAAAGACACCAACACCGAAATTGCCCAAATTCTTGCACATGCAAAAATCATCGGTATGGGTGATCTGTCCAAATCCATTGAAAGCCATGGCAGCAACGAAATCAGCAAGATTCGCGCCGCACTCGAGAATATCCGGCAAAAGCAAACGAGTCTTGTGGGCGAGGTGAAAGACGCCTCAACCCGGATGGCCGACACCATCACTACTTTGGTGACAGCCTCCTCGCAGGTCAAAAGCAGTGTGCAGGAACAAACCGATTCCGCCTCGGCTGTGGCCGCCTCGGTGGAGGAACTCACGGTTTCAATTGGTCAGGTACATACCCACGCCAGTCAGGCGCTTGGCCTGTCCAATCAGGCAGGTCAATCGTCAATCAGTGGTCGGGAAAGTGTTAAACAAGCCCGCCAGGCCATGGAAAAAATTGGCACCGCCTCGGGCACCCTGGCACAAAGCATCAACAACCTGGGCAATCAGTCTGACAACATCTCCAGCATTATTCAGGTGATTCATGCAATTGCCGATCAAACCAATTTGCTTGCACTGAATGCGGCCATTGAAGCAGCACGTGCTGGCGAACAAGGGCGTGGCTTTGCGGTAGTGGCCGATGAAGTACGCAAGCTGGCTGAGAAAACAGCCGCCTCGACAAAAAGCATTTCGTCTTTGATCTCGGACATTCAAAATGAAACGCGCTCAGCGGTTGACCAGGTCACAGGGTGGGCCGAGATGATCAGTTCAGGCCAACAGTCTTCGATGGGGGCAGATCAGCAAATGGAGTCCATCAACCACCACACCTGCGATGCAGAACGTGCGGTTACCGAAATTACTGAGGCGTTGAAAGAGCAAAGCGCCGCCTCCACGCTGATCGCTCAGCAAGTGGAGCGCATTGCCCGCATGACGGAGGAAAGCCAAGGGGTAGCCCATGAGGTGAACCTGGTGATCACAGAGCTGCAAAGCCTGTCGAATCAAATGGACACCGTCATGGGCAAATTCAAACTGGCCCAACAGGCCTGATTCTTAAATGCGCTCGATTCTGACTTTTTCCTGAAACAGGATCGAGCTTAAAAACGTTGCAAAAAGCGAGTACAACAGTGCTGCAAGCACCGCCCACCAGAAACCGTTTACCTGGAAACCTTCAAGAATGGAGCCGACCCAGTAAAACATCAATCCATTCAAAATGAAGTAAAACAACCCCAGTGTCAGCACAGTCAAAGGCAAGGTCAAAATTAACAACACCGGTTTCACAATGGTGTTGACCAAACCAAGAATCAGTGCGGCCCACAATGCAGCCCAAACCCCCTCAACAACCACACCAGGCAACAGGTAAGCCACACCCATCAGTGCCACCGCGTGCAAAACCCAGCTCAGCAAGAGTTTCAAATCCATTCCTCCAAGTTCAGAAAACAAGTGATGTACAATCAATTTGCTTGGCTGCCAAGCTAACACATTTCAAGAAACCGGATTCAACAACAACTTTAAGCAACAACGAGAATTTCAGAATGGATGTCAGTCAACGCCTAGTTTCACGCAGCTGCCCCTTTTGCCAGAACAGCGCAGAAGACTCAACGACCCTGAGTTACGGCAACAGCGAATGGCCCATGATTGAGTGCAACAAATGCCATTTTGTGTATCTGAAACGCGCGCCGGTCTACGAGCGGCTCAGCGAAGAGTTTGCCTGGGAAAAAACATCGGAAACAGAGCGGCAGGTTCGCGAAGAACGCGAACCGGTCAAACAAGGTTTGAGCCGTGCTTTTAAACACTTTCGTCAAAAAGTACTCAAGCGCAACAAACTGCCCGAGCTGATCGAAAAATACATTCCCGGCGGGCGTGTGCTGGACATAGGCTGCGCCGCTGGCGGGTTACTCGCCACCTTGCCGGCCAAGTACCAGCCGCACGGCATCGAAGTGTCTAAAGCTTTGGCACAGGCAGCCAGCGAAGTGGTTGAGCCCCGCGGGGGCAGCATCATGCACGACAACGCGCTCAACGGCATTCAAAAACTGCCCGAGAACCATTTTGCCGGTGTGCTGATGAGTGCTTTTCTTGAACACGAAGTTGAACCAAATGGCTTGCTGCAAGGCGTGGCCAAAGTGCTTCAACCTGGTGGGGTGGTCATTATTAAAGTACCCAACTACGGCTCCTGGAACCGCAAAATCCGGGCTGAAAAGTGGTGTGGTTTTCGCCTGCCCGATCATGTGAATTACTTTACCCCTGACAACCTGGAGGCGCTGATCGTGCGGCAAGGCATGAAAGTGGTTCAGTTTGGTTTGGCCGACCGGCAACCCACCAGCGACAATATGTGGATTGTTGCTGCGAAATAAGGCGGCTTGTCAGCTTGTAGCCAGCTTCACCAGTTTGTTGAGTACATACATCAGGTCTTCGGGCTGAAGCGGTTTGTGCAGCACTGCGTTCATGCCTGCTGATAATGCGCGCTTTTCATCTTCCGGGCCCACCTCACCGGTTAGTCCAATCACGGGCAAGTCAGCATTAAACGGTTGCTTTCGCAATTCACGGGTGGCCTCAAGGCCATCCATCAACGGCATTTGCACATCCATCACCACCGCATCAAAACCATGGCCGTATTGCAATAAATAAGACAATGCCTCCAGCCCATTGTTGGCTTTGGTAATGTTCGCCTGCCTGCGCACCAAAATACCTTCAAGCACTTTCAAATTCAAATCGCTGTCATCGACGATCAACAAATTCATCTTCGTGCGTATCGCGGCCACCGAATTCGTTTGAGCGGTCAAGCTGGAGGGTGTGTTTTTAAATGCATTTTGAAGTTGCAGTGGTGTCAGCGGCTTCACATAAATGGCACTGAATGCTTCACTAATCCCGTTGTCCAGCAAACGCCGCGTGTCGTCACTGCCCAGCAGCACTGCACACGGAACACCCATCAAGCCCATCGTTTTCACAAACTCAAGCCAGGCAAAACGATCAATTTGCCGCTTTGGGAAATCCATCACAATCCCGGCTACCCCTGCCGCAGAGTGCATAAAATGGCGCGCCTCTTCAAGGTTACCCACAGTAATCCGTTTGCGCCCAATCAATTCACAAGAATGCAGCAAAGCCTGGGTCTGAAACTCACTCTCTGACACCAACAACAAAGTATCGTCTGCCTTGATCAACTCGCTTGCAGGCTCCTGAGGCACCGCAAACTCAAGCTCTGCCCAGAAGGTGCTTCCGTGCCCCAGCTCGCTGGTGAAACCCAGGCTGCCATTCATCAATTCCACCAACTTTTTAACCAGACTCAGACCGAGCCCCGAGCCACCGAACTCCCGAGCAACCGAGGTATCCGCTTGGTGAAACTGCCTGAACAAATTGGCTTGACCTTGCGGAGAAATGCCCACCCCTGTGTCGCGCACCTCTATGCGCAGGCGGCAAACACTGCCTTGATTGGAGAGCACCTGCAGCGACAAATGCACATGCCCCACTTGCGTAAACTTGATCGCATTGCCAACCAGGTTCACCGCAATTTGACGGAAGCGCAACTCATCGCCCATCAATTCTCGCGGCAAATCTTTTGAAGGATCGATGATCAACTCAATGGGCTTGTTGGCCGCAGCACCCGTCATGATGCCCGACACCTTGTCGATAAACTCAAGCGTAGAAAACTGTTTGGACTCCAGCTCCATGCTGCCCGCTTCAATTTTCGAAATATCCAGCACATCGCTCACCAAATCAATCAGGTTGCGCGATGTTTTCTCCAGGCTCTCCAAAAGCAGCTTTTGATTGCTCGAGGCCGAAGTGTCCTTCAACAAATAAGTCAGCCCCACAATACCGTTCAGTGGCGTTCGAATCTCGTGACTCATGTTCGACAAAAACTCTGTCTTCGCCTGACTGGCCATTTCCACCCGGGCGTTGGCTTCGCGCAGACGCCTGTTTTTGTGGGCCAGATTGTGGGCCATCTGGTTCACTGCCTTGGACACGTCGCCCAACTCATCGTTGGTGTTGACCGCGCACACCGCATCTTCATCGCCATTGCGAATGTCATCGGCTGTGCGTTTCAGCTTGGCCAATGGGTTTAACACCCCTGTGCGCATTAACACCACCAGCATGGCAATAACCACCACAAAACTACCCAGCCCGACCGATTCCAGCAGGGTAAGGCCCTTCAGGTTTCTGGCTTGTGCGTCATTGACCTGTGTAGACCATTGGTAACCCAGCTCTGAAATGACCTGGGTTTCGGCAATCAGGCGCTCAACAATCAAACTTTCACGACGTGCCAAAAATGCCGCATTGTTGTTGCCAGGCACAAAGCCTTCGGTGAGTTCGTTGAATATGGGTTTAAGTTCAGCAAGGCTTACTTGAATATCCGAAAGCTCTTGTGGGGCCACCGACGAACTCACGGTTGTCGTGATTAAGCGCTCCAGTTCTTCCTGAGTGCGCAACCAGGCGTCGGCCACAGAGGGCGATTTGAACAGCACATACTCTTGCGTCAACACCAGCAAACTAGACGACAGGCGCGTAAGATTTTGTGCCTTTTGGGATTGCTCCAAACCTTTGAAATGCTCACTCAGAATGAACAGATTACCCAACACCAACAGCACCGCGCAAACAATGGTGCTGAGAATAGCGAGGTTAATTTTGGTGGCAACGCGCACTAAGACTTCCCTTTACTGAAGCGACACTGCGCCAGGGTCTACAGTTTTCAAAAAAGCGGGGTAGAAAAACCCGGTGAAGTTCGGCTGATGAGGGTTACCAGGCACATGCCCTTCGCGAATTGCCCACCTGGCCTGCCCTTCCATTGTGCGCGGTAATGAGCGATTCAAACTCAAACGGAAACGATAGTTGTCAAAAATTCGATCGACTAGCACCACAGGAATTTTCAAACGCTTCGCAGCGAGCGCCTTGGCTTTGTCGGGATGCATTTGTATGAACTGGGTGCTGTCCTTTAAGGCCCGAACAATGCGCTCGATTTCCTTGGGTTTGCTTTTGATCACATCTTGCATGGCAATCAGGTTGAATGTTGCGGTGTACAACTTGGGAATGGGTACCAACATCACCTCGGCGCCCAGCTCCAGTTCAATGCGCGAAGCGAAAGGCTCCCAGATGCACAGCGCATCGACCTCTTTGTTGGCCAGTGCCATTAGTGCAGTTTCCGGAGTAATTGCTTTTAACTTCACCGTGTCGGGATCGATACCGTTGTACACCAGCACAGAGTCCAACACATACTGGCTTGCACTGCCCTTTACATACCCCAGTGTTTTGTTTCGAAGTTGGCCAGGCTGATTAATTTTCGCCTCTGTGCGCGCCACCACTTTCAAGTCGTTCGAACCGCTGACAAAGCTGGTCAAGATCGCAAAATCGTTGCGAGTAAAACTACTGAACACCACAGGCAACTCAGTGGCTGTGGAAAGGTCGGTTTGGCCATTCAGCATGTTTTTTATACAGCGATTGCCGCCCACGCAATTCATGAACTCGACGCTGACACCATGCTTTTGGAAAAACCCCTCTTCCTCGGCCACATACAAAGGCAAGGAGAGCACAGTTTCAGACACACCGATGCGCAAGGGCGCAGCCTGCGCAACCAGCGTTGACAAAAAAATGCTAAAAAAAAGTGCAGCGCGGATCATTCAAACTCTCTGATGACAGTGGACCCCTAAAAAGTGTAGGGGCATTGTTACATCAGAAAACTACCAAGAAGAAACACAAAAAGCCATCTCTTCCCGACATTGAATGATCAAACACTCAAGGAGTGTCGCGGGCGATGAACAAAGGGTTACGCCTTTTACTGCGTAACCCTGATTGACTTGAATTTAGAATGCAAAAGTGGCAGTCAGGTTCAAGCCATCCGCCTCAATGTTGTCTTTGTCGTACAGCATTTCGTAGCCTGCGCGAATGTTCACATTGCCTGCGGTGTACATCACACCGCCGCCGTAGTTCAGACCACCGTCGTCATCGCTGGTGTTAAAGCCCGGGCCGCTGATATTGGCGTCCAGAAAACCATAACCCAATGTGCCATACAGCGAGAACTGGTTGTTCAAAGGCAATTTACCCAGCAAGTTGGCACCAATGTAAGAGTCTACTTTGGCGCGGAACGCACCAGAATTTTCCTCGTCTACCCCAGTGAGCAAACGACCCTCAACAGCCAGGTTGGGGCTTAGTTCATAGCCACCCACCACGCCAAGTGTGTCCACATCGAGTTCCACACCACCCATTCGGCTGTCGGTAATACCCAAGCTGTTGTAAGTGGCACCCAGGTAAGGGCCTTCAGCAAAAGCTGGGCTGGCTGCAGCGGCAGACAATACGGCAACAGAAATTAATTTTTTCATGGCTGACTTCCTATGGTTGTTTTAGATACTGCGCCCCCCTTGGGAGGGGCACGATGTCTAACGCAGGAAATTAGCCTTCGGGTTACAAAAACCCGTGATACGCAGTAATCAGGCCGCCAAAGGTGCCTGGCCCTTGCGCTTCAAGCTTGGCAAGCTGTACTTGAATGCACGGCCCACCACAGTGGAGAACTGCTTGAACAAGGAGGCCTTGTTGTAATGCTGGCCATAGCGTTTGCAAATTTCCTGCACTTCAACCGACATTTCCGCGTAGCGGTGCGCAGGCACCTCGGGGAACAGGTGGTGCTCGATCTGGTGGCTCAGGTTGCCCGACATGATGTGGAACAACTTGCCGCCTGTCAGGTTTGAAGATCCCTTCAACTGACGCAGATACCAGTGCGCCTGCGACTCGCCTTCAATAATCGACTTGTCGAACACCTCGGAATCGGCTGTAAAGTGACCACAGAAAATAATCACAAAGGTCCAGTAATTGCGAATGATGTTGGCAAGAAAGTTACCTGCCAACACGGGCAAGAAAAACGGACCGGCCAAGAGCGGGAAAAACACATAGTCTTTCGCAATCTGGCGGCCTGCCTTTTTGAAGGTGGGAATGGCGCGGTCTTTGGTTTCCTTCAGGGTTTTCTCGCCGTTGATTACTTTTTCAAGCTCAAGGGTTTGCAAAGCCAGCAGGTTTTCAAAGAAGGTGGCCAAAATCACCATCAAGGGCACGTTCGCCAAAAAGCGTGGCTCCCATTTTTGCTCGGGGAACAAACGCAACACGCCGTAGCCAATGTCGTGGTCTTCGCCCAGCACGTTGGTGTAAGTGTGGTGGCGGTAGTTGTGGCTGTAGCGCCAGTTGTCGGCGGTACACCAGGTGTCCCACTCGTAAGTTTGACCAGTCAAACGCTTGTTGTTCATGAAGTCGTATTGACCATGCATCACGTTGTGGCCCAACTCCATGTTTTCCAGAATTTTCGACACACCCAAAGTTAACGTACCCAGAATGAATGCTGGCGGAAAAATGCCAGCCATCAACATGCCACGGCCCGCAATTTCAGTGTAGCGAACAGCTTTTTCAATCTTGGTGATGTACTTGGCATCGCGTTCGCCTACATCCGCCAAATGCTTTTGGCGAATCGCTTCAATTTCAGCACCGAACTGTTCCAGTTCAGCGGGGCTCAATTTGCGGTCAGCTTTTCTCATGATTTGCTCCAGTATTTTTAAGTTTTGCTTTTACAGGTCCAGTGAAACCGGGCCTTGGGCGGCGTTGATACACAAACGCAGCGCCGTGTTGTTGGTGCCGCACACCGATTTGTTTTGCATGTTTTGCGTAGTGCCTGTCAGCTTTTCGCATGAACAGGTGTTGCAAATGCCCATGCCACAACCGTGCGGTGGGTTAATGCCCTGCTCTTGCAGCGCTTTCAGCAGTGGCTTGTTGTTGCTCACTTCAAGAATGCGATTGCTTTTGGTCAGGGTCACAGTGAATGTTTTCACCTCGGCGTTTTCATCCACGCCGAGCGCCATGGGCGTGAACGACTCGGCATGGAAACTCTTGGGCGTATCGCCCAGAATGCCGCGCAGTGCGCTCATAAAACCATCGGGGCCGCAGGCATACACATCGGTGTTGTCCAGGGTGCATGCCACGGCAGCAAACTGCTCTGCGCTTGGGCGACCGGCCAAATCACCTTCAGCCAGGTTGGCACCGCTTTCCAGCAAACGCACATACTTGAAGTGTTCGTTGGCTTTTGCTTTCAGGATTTCGTCGAACAACACGTCTTCGGGGTTGCGGGCCCAGCTCATCAGCGTTACATCGGCTGGCCAGCCTTGGGCTTCCAGTGTTTCAATCAGGCTGATCATGGGTGTAATGCCGCTACCGGCTGCAAGCAACAGCATGGTGGGGCGCTCGGTGTCCAGATTCGGCTGCGTATGTGAAAGAGTCATGTCACCGAATACATCGCCGAGTTCAACCACTGCACCCACTTCCATTTGGTTCACCACGAAGCGCGACACCAAACCGGTTGGGGTTTGCTTAATTGTTAAGCGCACCAGGCCGCTTTCAGTGGGGGCATTGCTGAAGCTGTATGAGCGGGTGTGCACCACACCATCAATCGTGACGCTCAGGTTCACGTGCTGGCCGGCTTCAAAACCCTTGAACAAGGCATTGGGGCGCAACCACAGGCTGACTGCATCGGCTGTTTCACGGTCAATGCGCACCACCTCGGCCAGGCAACGGTCAGCAGAATGGGTGCTGCCAGCTTGCTCAAGCCAGAAAGTCACGAATTCCTGACCCAGAATTTTGGAGAGTCCGCGGACTACTTTGTTGGACAGTTGGCTGTTGGTTCTCATTGCGTTTTCCACGTTAGTGAACAGATGTGCACTAATGTACATAAAAACGCCTGTTTTTCGCAAGAAATTTTGGTGAAAAAACTAGAATAAAGTGTCAGAAGAGTACAACTGTACACCCAATTATTTTTATATGCTATTGATTTTATGTATTTTTTTAAAAAATGGAAGAAATCAATATTCAGTGAACATTTTTTAGTTTTCTTCAATTTTTGCTGTATTTTTGACTTGAAAATAGAAAACCCAAGCGTATTTGCATATCATTTTCTTATAAAAATGATAGACAACGTGATTTGATGGAACTAAATTAACGTCTAACCATTTTGAGTATCATTTCTTTGAAAATTTGACACTCAAACTAATTTACCTATCCTTGCAATTCAGTATCAACCCACAAATTAACCATGAATCTGAATTTAAGTAACGCAGTGCACTATCACTACGATCAATTCCCACCGGGCCCGCTGAACTACGGGAACATGATCGATGCGCTGCTTAAGGCCACCAGTGCATTGGCTCGATACGATCAAATGCTTAAAAACATGCACAACAGCGAAATACTGTTGGCCCCCCTGAGGAATCAGGAAGCTGTGATTTCATCACGCATGGAAGGTACCATCAGCACCATGGATGAAATTTTACGCTACGAGGCAGACCACGCCGACGACAGCGAAAATGCAAGCAATGTGCGGTCTGAAGTGATAGAAACCATCCTTTACCAAAGGGCGCTTAAAGCGGCGCAATCTGCACTGAACGACGGCTATCCGATTTCGCAATCCTTGATCAAGGGAATTCACCAGCGTTTGCTTTCGTTTGGGCGGGGTGCCACCAAATCACCTGGCGAATTCAAAACAGAGCAAAATTACCTCGCTGGGCTCGACACACTGTTCGACTACATCAACAACAACCAAGATCCGGTTTTAATCAAAACCGCACTGACTCATGTCGAGTTCGAATCACTGCACCCATTCAACGACGGAAATGGAAGAATCGGGCGCATGCTCATTACCCTCATGCTGTGGAAATCGGGAATTATTTCAGCACCCCATTTCTACATCAGCGGCTATTTTGAAGACCACAAAGACGAGTACATCGACACCATGCGCCAGGTGTCAGCGAAGGGTGAATGGACCCAATGGTGTGTGTTTTTCCTCTCGGCTGTGGAGTCTCAAGCAATACGTAACCTAACCATTGCAGAAAACATCAGAACACTTTACGAAGAAATGAAACAGGTTTTTGCCGACACCCTGTCTTCAAAGTGGAGCATGAATGCACTGGACTTTGTTTTCTCCAATCCAATCTTCAGAAACAACAGGTTCACAAGCAATGCCGGCATTCCGGTTCCCACCGCTGCGCGCTTTACCAGGGCCCTGCTAGACAATAAAATCATCCATACACTTGAGGAAGCATCGGGCCGCAGACCTGCTCTTTACTCATTCGAACCACTCATGAATTTGCTGCGCGTTTAAAGGCTCGAACTTGTCAGCTTCAACCCAGCAACGCTTTTTGATCGTTGATCATGCGGTCGGCCACAATGTTGGCATCTATTTTTAACCCACCCTCGCTGAGCTGACGGCGAATCATTTCCACCTTGTCTGCATCAAACGGGGTGGTGCTGTCCAACAACATGGTGCCCCTGGGCCTTGAAACAGACACCACCACACTGGCACCGTCTCGATCCGCTGCTATTTTCACCTCGGGTGGACGAGATGCCGCCAAAGCATCAGCCTTTTTGGGATCGGGCATGGTGAAAGCGATGGGCGGTTTTTCGTTGGAAATCATCGGCAAGGGAAATGACACTTTGTCAGACATACTCTGCACTCCGGAAGACAATCGGCCTCTTGGAACCGATCCACATTATTAGTTCAAAGTCACGGTAACAATGACCGTGTCAGAATAATTCCCCGGGCGAACGAACTGCCTTGCGGGCACATGCAGCCAACTGGGCAAATTAACCTGTGTGGTACCCGACAAACAACTGCCCAGCAAAGCCAGCAGGCAGTTCAGGGCCCCTGTTTGCATACTGGTGCCGCCGGAGCCGTCACCCAGCAAAGTTGAGCTGGCGCCACTGGTTTGGCGCAAAGTATAGCCCAACACAGAACTGGGCACGCTGGCATGCCGCATGGAGCGATTGGCTACATTGCCCGCTCCACCGCCACCATAGCTCACCGTGTAGTTATATGACCCAACAATAGTCAATACGGAAGAACAATTAATGTTCAAATTGGCCGCCTGAGTTTGGGCAGGGGCCACCACGGAATAACTCAAACCTGGCATGGAAGTCAGGGTGAAGTTGCAACTACCGATCACGGTAATAGCACTTGCAGCGTTGGCCCACAACAATGCCCCCAACAACAACATGACCTTGAGCGGTTTCATGGCTTTGACCCCACTTTATAAATTCCGGCAATGGCCGGCGAAATCTTGAGGCGCAAAGAGGGCAAATCAGAATCCATACTGACTGATTCCGGATTGACAAGGATCTGGTTGCTTTGACCCACAATGGCACCAGCATTCAAACCGCCCGTGCTCAGCAGGCCGTTGATCCGGGTTTGTACCGCAGTGAAACCACGCTCTGTGGCAGGAAGTATTTCATCCATGGCCACCAACGCGTCGCCTGGTCGGCTCGGATCGTTGGGTAGAAAACCCATCACTCGCGGCTTGTTGCCATAGTCCAAACCCACCAAACCCGACACCCCTGCCAGCAAATTACCGCTGCTGTCGTACTGCCCTTCCAATGAAAAATGATCCAGATCATGGCGTGAACGAACAAAACTCAAACCTTTGGAAACAAGCGCATAACTGTCTCGGGTTTGAATAAAACCGTTCACGCTTTGCTGGTTCAACGTGGCCCCTTGCGCATTCAAATCTGTTTTTGAATACGACAAACCTGCCATGACTGGTTGGCGACCATACCGGGAGGAAAAGGGAGAAAGTCCCAAGGACAAATTGGCGTTGACCCCACAAAAATTACTGTCGGCACCAACCGAGTCTTCACCGAACTTGCAGTACACGCTCATGAACATACCGCGTATTTGATCGGCTCGAAATGACTTGGACACCGTGAATTCATATTCAGACCCCTGCATGGCCTTTGCATACCCCAGCCGCAAGCCATGCAAGGCCTGGAAAGGCTCAAAACTAAAACCAAGTTTAACGGGCCCATTCGCGCGTTCGGCAAACAACAAGGTAGTGCCCCGTGCATAACCCATGCGCTGAATACCAGGCCCATACGCAGTTCGCCCCTGAAAACCTGCACTTAGAAAACCACCCGCCATGAAGCTGCGCATGGAAACAGCACTTTCAAGTTTCTCAGGCTTGATCGGCACACCATCGCCGTTTCGAACAGTCACCGCACTGTCTGGGTTCATGTTCATGCGCACACCACCCTGCAGGGTCAGCTGCTCGGTAACACCCTGTTCAATTTGAGCTTGCGCCGCCCAATGCTGAAGCCGATTGTCCCGGTAAACACCCGCAGAACCCAGCCACTTGCCCTTGGGCAACAGGTTTTGGCTAAAAAATACATTGCGGCTGGTTTGTACCAATTCACCTTTCTCGTTTCGATAAATAACGGTAACCTGGTTGTTGCCCTCAAACAGCGGCACATTAAACACCGACACCTCGCCAGGCCGTGCGGCCACAGTGGTTCGCGCTTCATTGTTCACCAGAACGGTCAAATCTGTTTCACTGACCAATCGGCCATTGAATACCTGCACATTGTTTTGATTCAACCCATTGGACTTGCGCCATTCAAACCCTTGCCCCAGTGCAGCGGCCAAGGGGCCAGAATCCAGCACCATTTGACCTACACGCAACTGCTTGATCGACAGGCTGGTGTTCGGGCCATGCGTTTCAGTGGCAAGCTCGTACAGCACCATGTGCCCCTGCGCCACCGACCCATCCTTGCTGGCTACCAGTTGCACACCAGGTGCATGGCTGGCCACCAAGCTATAGGCCAGGCTCACGCCATCAGGCGTCGACAAAATTTGGTAACCCAGCAAAGCAGTTTTATCGCTGGGCAAGGCATAACCTTCAAACTCGGCCTTACCAATCTGCTGTTCAGCACCGTTCGCGTGCGCAGCGGGTCGAAACTCCATTCGCTCCGGCAAATAGGCGCCGCACAATTCCTCACCAGTATCCGTTCGCACCCTGTGGGTGAGTTGCCCGCACTCCGCCTTTTGTGCCACGCGCACCCATTGCGCATTCACAGGCTTGCTAACACCATCGGCGTACCGCATTTCAAGCAGTTCATTTTCAAGCAATGGTGATTCGGTGCTGTGCGCAACCAAAGGCAACAGCAACAACAATGCGCCAAAATTGCGCAAGGCCAACATCACCGGGCGCACCGCGCATTCCTTCTAGAAAAGGGACTGAATGGGATTGGCCTGCAACTTCACCTTCAACCCCAAGCGCAAGCGAAAATCCAATTGGCTGTTCTGCACCACTGAACGCTGCTCGTGCGGTTGTTCAACAAAATAAACCATTGGGTCAGCGGGCAGACTGTCGGCTGTGCACGTGTATTGCAAGCGCACCACCTGCGTTTGCCCTTGTCCGATAACAATTTGCCTGGGTGACACCTTGAAACAAGCCGCCAAATCAGGGTTCTCGTATTCAAGCGCAAAAGTTTTTGAATACCCCGAAGTGTTCGTCAACTCCACATGGCCAAACAAGTTCTTTTTATCCAGCATGATTGCGGTCGGACTTACCGACAAACCAAATGCAACAGCCCCCGTGCTAAACAAACACAGGGCACTTGCAATCAAAATGGTGCGTGTTGATTTCATGGCTAAACAATCAGGGTTCCGGGAAAGTCACAGTGATCAACACTGTGTCGCTGTAATTGCCTGTTTTAATCGACCATTGATTCGAAGGAATTTTTCCTGTGACATTGAAACCTTGCGAACTGCCATTGCCAGTAAAAGTCACCACACCGGCTTCGCCTGGGGCCTGCCAAATGGTTGTGCCATCGGGTTTGTACAATTCATAGCTTAGAAAAACAGTGGAGTCGGTGGCATGCTTTAATCGGCGGTTAGTACCACTGGCATTTGAACCATAGCCCAAGCCAACATTGGCTGCAGTGCCCACGGTACAACGCACTTGAATGGCTGCACTCATTGACGATTGAGCTGTGGGCACATAGCTGCCCAAGTTCAAACTGACTGAAGTAGTGCCCAGCTCACAGTAATCCGCAACAACAGCACTTACGTTCAAGTTACCTGTGGCTGTAGCCGCCATGGCACTTCCAGTGATTAGACCCAAACTTGCAACAGCCAAAAGCTGCGCGAATGTCGATCGAAATTTCATGATAATTACACCCGAAAATGTTAACTAATACCCGCCATTATATTTAACGGTTGATCGGCACAAAACTTGAGAGCACCGAAGCAGAAAAATCGAAGAAAATATCCTTCAAATGGAGCCCCCCCACGAGAACAGGAAATAGAAACAAAGGTTCGGTAGGGTTGACCTGACTGACAGCGGCAAACTCGGCGCTGGTTGAGACTTAAATCGCCCTATTGAGAACGGTGGCCATAAGATCGATCTAAAAATCACAGTGCCGGGTTGAAACACAAGCGAGAAACAGTTGTTAACATTTTTTAGCGTGTGTTAGCTTTATTTACAAGCTGTGAGTAAGGCTCACTTGGTGAGCTAGTGGCCACATACAATTAATATTGAATTAATACATTTGTGCCGTGGCACCAAACCCTATTCACTCGGCGATAGACCCTCTTGCAAAAACGCAATCAGGAAATCCTGTTTTCCGCTTCAGATCTAACTTACTTCGCCGAGTGCAAACACCGCACTTGGCTTGATCGTTGCCACCTTGACACCCCCATGGAGAAAACCGCCGAGACGGAATCCATGAGACTGATCATGGACAAAGGTTTGGAGCACGAGGCCGCGCATTTGAAGGCCCTTCAAGAACAAGGCTTGAATGTTGTTGTCATTCAAGCAGAAGACTTGGCCGAAAAAATTCGACTAACCAGGGAAGCTATTCACAGCGGCGCAGACGTGGTATTTCAAGCCACCCTACGCCGTGGTACCTATATTGGACATGCCGACTTTCTGCTTCGTACCAATAAGCAAAGCCCAACTGGGCATTGGGTTTACGAAGTAGCCGACACCAAACTTTCACACCACACCAAAACCAAATTTTTGGTGCAACTGTGCTTCTACAGTGACCTGCTCAGCGACATTACCGGGCAGCTGCCAGAATACATTCACGTTGAATTAGGCACAGGGCGCCGCGACACCTACCGCGTGAACGACTATTTTGCTTATTACAGCAAACTGATGGCCGACTTTGAACGCAGCTTAAAGGTACATGCACCCACACCGGCCACATACCCCGAACCCTGTGATTTGTGCAACATGTGCCACTGGCGCGATCGGTGCAATGCGCAACGGCTGCAAGACGATCACCTAAGCCAAGTAGCCAACATCACGAAAACACAAATTGTAAAGCTGGCCTCGATTGGTGTAGCCACCATGAAAGCACTTGCGCAAGTGGGCGACCAAGCCAAAGTACAAGGCATACAAGACCCCACGCTAATTCGCCTTGTAGAGCAAGCCGCATTACAAGTTCATGAAAAGGAAACAGGCGAACAGTTGGTCAAATGCCTTGGTGATGTGCAAGAAGGCAAAGGATTCGAGCGCATGCCCCCGCCAGACGAAGGCGACTTATTCTTCGACATGGAAGGCGACCCCATGTACCCCGAGGGCCTTGAGTACTTGTTCGGCGTGTATTACTTCGAGCTGGGTGAAGCCAAATTCAGAGCGTTTTGGGCACACAACCGCATCGAAGAAGGACAAGCATTTTCCGACTTCATGAACTTTGTGAACAATCGATTAGCGCAATATCCCAATGCCCATATTTACCACTATGCTCATTACGAAAAAACAGCGCTGAAACGGCTGATGAGCGTACACGGTTTGCATGAAGACTCGGTGGACAACCTGTTGCGCCATCACAAACTGGTCGACCTCTACAAAGTGGTTCGTGAAGGTTTGCGAATTTCCAAACCCAGTTACTCGATCAAACAAGTTGAAAAGTTTTATGGCACAGCCCGCACTGTTGCAGTGACCAATGCAGCTGATTCAATTGTTGTGTACGAGCGCTGGCGGCACGAGCAAAACCCAGCATTGCTACAAAGCATCGAAGACTACAACTTCGACGACTGCAAATCGACCTGGGAACTGCGCGAATGGCTTTTGGAACAGCGCCCAGCGCACGATACATGGTTTGATAAAAACAGAGAATTGCATTCCAAGCCGCTTACGGAAAAGCAGCTTGAAATGGCAGAACAACGTGCCGCAAAACAAGCCGAACACGAGGCTTACTTGGCTGACTTACCCAGTCGCTTGGCCAACAGCACCTACACTGGCAAGCTGCCGGAGCAATACAGGCAACTGCTTTGCCATCTCATCGATTTTCACAAGCGTGCAGCAAAGCCCGCATGGTGGGCCATTTTCGAACGCCTAGAAGCCGAGCCAGAGGAACTGCTCGACGACATGGAGGTAATTGCCAACCTGCAGTTTGCAGACAAGTTGGTGAATGGGAAAATGCCGCGCCAAAGCAAATGGAAATTTCCAGAACAAGAGTTCAAGTGCAAGACAGGCGACGGAATCAAAATACTCGACCCGGATGAAATGGTTAGCGGCACCATTCACAGCATTGATGAAGACAATTGCGAACTGGTGATTAGCTGCGCTCGAACGCCCTTGAAATATGCCGCACACGGGCAAACCATGCATGTTTCAGTGGGTGCACCATTTGACACACAAATTATCGCTGACGCTGTGTGGCGTTTTGTTGAAAGTGAAATTGATGGTGATGTGGAGCAATCTGCCGTTCGGCAATTCTTGCTGCGAAAACCACCAGGCTTCTTTCACAAAAAAGCAGGCGACGTACTGGTTCAACCTGAACAGGAATGCGGGCAAAGCACACTACAACAAACCCTCGACTTGGTAAGCAATATGAACAAAAGTTGCTTGTTTGTTCAAGGCCCACCCGGCACGGGTAAAACCTACACAGGTAGCCATGTGATTGCTGAATTGATACGTCGAGGAAAAAAAGTAGCAATCAGTTCAAACAGCCACAAAGCCATCAATAATTTGGTTGAACGCACTGCACAGGTTTTGGAAGGCATGGGGCACCACTACGAAGGCATCAAAATTCGCAGCAAAGAAGACCAAGAAGTAAACGGCTATGGCCTGTCGAATTGCCAAAAGAAAGACCTGTTTGAAGACGAGACCTTGAGCAAACAGGACGCACCGGATTTGCTAGCAGGCACTGCATGGTTGTTTTCCAGTTGGCAATTAACGGGTTGCTTTGATTACCTGTTTATTGATGAAGCTGGACAAGTGGCCACCGCCAACACTGTGGCCATGGGCCAATGCGCCGACAACATTGTGCTGCTTGGCGACCAAATGCAATTGGGCCAACCCATACAAGGTGATCACCCTGGTGAAAGTGGACTTTCCACACTTGAATACCTACTAGGCCACAGGGCGACCATATCCGCAGACACTGGCGTGTTTCTGGATCAAAGCTTTCGGATGCACCCAATTGTATGCGAGTACATATCCAAAACTTTTTATGAAGGCAGGTTGAGTAATGCGCCGCAAACTGAAAAACAGCGTTTGATCCTGAGTGGTCCCTTGGCGGATCAGTTTTCCGCAACTGGAGTGTTTTGCTATCCGGTTGTGCACGATGGAAATTCGCAGAAGTGCATCGAGGAGGCTGAGGTCATCAATGGGCTTTATGCTGAGTTGATGAGGCAAACGTTTGTCGGCTCCAAAGGCGAAGAACTACCGATGAATACCGACGAGATTTTGGTGGTTGCACCTTACAACGCTCAAGTCAACCTACTAAAACGAGTACTTCCAGAGGGCGCACGTGTTGGTACAGTAGATAAATTTCAAGGTCAAGAAGCCCAAGTGGTTCTGGTTTCGATGACTACATCGAATGAAAACCATATGCCCAGGTATCTGGAATTTCTGTTCAGCCGGAACAGATTGAACGTGGCCATTAGCAGAGCGAAGAGTTTGGCTGTAGTGGTGATGAGCCCGGGGTTAGCGGAGGTGGGAAGCGAGAAACCGGAGACGTTGGGGTTGATTAATACTTTTATTGATTTGGTGAACAAAAACCAAATCACATTTTAAATTTTTCTTACCTTTTGGAGTAAATCGGTGAGTATTTCCGAAACAGTAGAGCAACTTCTAATGACCCACAATTTTAAGCCCGCTAGGACAGCGACTAAGAAAAAATCATCTTGGTTGTTACCACATTCTGGGAAAGCTTTTTATGTGAATAGAATATCCAGCGGAGGGGTTAGTTTATTAATCTTTCATCCTGAATGCAGAGATTACATTAGCGATGCAGTTCACAAGTCTGGTCTTGCGATCGGTGAAAAGTATTACCATTCTAGCAACATGAATCTTTTCCCGAAACGCGTACACACTGGGGTCACCCCAATACCCTATGGCTATCCAGTGGATGCTCTAAGTTCTTCCAACTTGGATGCATTGCTTGAAGAACTCAAAAAACTTTAATTTTCTAAAGTCTAAGTAAAAAAGACGAAGACTTCTCGGCGAGACGTCTGAGTTAAGAATTGAAAACAAATGCTCCCAAGAAAATACTAACGACCGACAAATACTAGTTTTTCTTAATAAAATTATCAATAATAAATGGCAAAAGAGACACCACAATGAGAAAACTAGAATCACTTCTTCTTAGACTGTCGCTACCTAGATTGTGTAGGCTCTACGGAGAACAGGAATTAGAGTCTATAAGTGAGCTTTACTCTCAAAAAATTACCCCGTCAAACATCATTAGTCTTTTGTTAGAGAGACATGGCAGTCAAATCCTGGCAAATAGAGAAATCAGAATTGCTGTTTGGGCCGGCCTTTATGCTGATGATCAGGGATATATACTTGATGGCCGGGTCACTTCTGGGCGAATAATTAGTAAAGATGAAGCTGAGCATTTGATCAGTAGTAGTTGGGGAAGAAAATATGCAATTACGCAAAGAACTCTAGAAGTTCTAGGACTCGATGATACTTACCTACCCCCAGTGCAATCGCTTTCTCCATCAATTGAATTTGTCAATTCTACGATGACACTTTTTCCACATCAGAAAAGACTCAAAGACACTTTGACCAGAACGCTTCTAAAAGGTGAAAAAAGAGTTTTGGTGCATATGCCGACAGGTGCCGGAAAAACAAGAACCTGCTTAGAGGCTGTCATTGACTACTGGCGTACAATCGCCAATAGGAAGGGTTGCATAGTGTGGCTAGCTCACTCTGAAGAACTATGTGATCAAGCAATAGACTCTTTTAGAGAACTTTGGGCACAACGAGGCGACGAGCCAATTAGATTAGTTCGTTTCTGGGGAGCACACAATCCCAAACCTGGAGATTTTGACGGATCTTTTGTTGTGGTGGGGTTGCCTAAAGTTGTTGCGACGATTTCCTCTGAGAAAGCTGATTCTGAAGCCCTTGCGATAGACCTAATGAGCAAAGCAGAACTTGTTGTCATGGACGAAGCGCACAAAGCAATCGCTCCGACTTATAAAATGGTTCTTCAAAACTTAATAGGTTCTGGTAGAGCGTGTCTTATCGGCCTAACAGCTACTCCCGGAAGGGGCACTCGAAATACTGATGAAGACGCAGAAGGTTCAGAGAGCAGACAACTCGCCCGATATTTTAATAACCGCAAACTAGGACTAGTAGACACAAACGGAATTCCGATTGAAAGTCCTATTGAATATTTGCAGGATCTTGGTTTTCTAGCGCGTCTCGAGAGAAAAGCAATAAAAACAGGTGTGCAACTAGAATTGACCCCGAAAGAACAAGAAACTGTGGGTCGATTCCTGGAGTTGCCAAGCTCAGTCCTACAGAAGCTAGCGAATAGCGCGACCCGTAACGCACTGATTTTGAGTGAAATAATCCGTCTAATACACCTTGGCAAACAAATAATTGTTTTTGCTCTTACCGTTGAGCACGCCAATTTTCTATCCGACCTACTCAGACTTCAAAGCATTAAATCTAGATGTATTACAGGACAAACCTCAACGATTGATCGGCAGGAGTGGATCAACTCATATAAGCGCTCAGAAATAAATGTTCTTGTTAATTTTGGAGTATTAACAACAGGTTTCGATTCGCCTAATACAAATGCAATTGTGATCGCTAGACCCACGGCATCCGTAGTACTTTATTCGCAAATGATAGGCCGAGCAATTCGAGGTAAGGAAGTAGGGGGCAATGAAACCGCGATATTAATCGATTTAGAGGACAATATTGCGGGTTTTCCATCGGAAGCTCAGGCCTTCAATTATTTTAATGATCTTTGGACATAAATATGAACACCAACCGCTCAATCATTCCAGCAAGCACAGCCATTCAAACCTTTAGAGATTCCGGTTACAAAGACACCGCAAGCGCAATATCGGAGTTAATAGACAACTCCATAGAAGCAGGAGCAGATACGATCCGTATTTTGACGTTCGAAGAGTATCAAAAAAACTCTATACGACAAAATCTTAAAGTGACAGAAATGGCAGTGTACGACGATGGCGCAGGAATGTCTCCACAGACTTTATCCATCTGTCTTCAATTCGGTAATGGTACCCGTTTAAACACACGGGATGGAATCGGTCGATTTGGAATTGGCCTTCCAAATGCTTCCGTTAGCCAATGTAGACGTGTTGAAGTTTATTCTTGGCAAGACAGCAAGTGTTTTATGACTTACCTTGATGTCGATGAAATAAAAGCAAATGCTCAACAAGAAGTGAACCCTGTCGAAGAATGTGATATGCCACTAGATCGGCTAAACGCGCTGGATTGCAGCATCAAATCACACGGGACGCTGATTTTATGGCTTAAATGTGATCGATTAGACATGGCGAAAGCCTCTACGTTATTTAATAGGATGGAAAATCAACTGTGTCGAGTGTATCGACACTTTCTCGACTCTGACGACACCTATGGTCGACGGAGAGATATTCGTTTAGTAGAAATAATCAAAGGCGAAGCAGAGCCTAGATATCGAAGTCTTAACGCAAACGATCCATTGTATTTAATGGCACCGAACACTTTACCTACAGCAAATACTGAAATTACTAATTTAGCCTGGGATCCGATAAACTCGGTAGGTGTAGAAATAGGTGGAATGAATGAATTCAAAAAGGAATATGTCATTTACCTAGACATTCCGTATGATTTTGAGGGCAATACTTCATTAATAGAAATTCGCTTTTCGATCGCAAAATCTACCACACAAAAGAAGGGAGGAAACTCTGCTCTTGGTCAGCACTATAGAAAAAATACTGGAATTTCCTTTATGAGAGCTGCAAGAGAAATCGATTTCGGTGTTTTCGGTTATTTTAATCCGCAAGAGGAGCGGCAGCGTTGGTGGGGATGCGAAGTACGCTTTTCCCCTGTCCTTGACGAGCTATTTGGGGTTACAAATAACAAACAAAGTGTGCGAGGAGTAGACTTTTTTGATCTCAAAAATGAAGCTGACTCATTTGGCGGAGCACTTGCAATTGATGAGCTTCGAAAGGATGATCTTAAATTCAATCTTAGGTATGAATTATCTAAAATCATTCAAGGAAATTTATCTGCTTTAATGAATGAAATTACATCGCGCGGTGCAGGTAAGAAAGCAGTAAACAGTGAACTGTCTTTGGACAAGTCAGGAACAATCGCCAATCAACAACTACAAGCTGTAAATAAACCTACTAGAGCATCAGAAGAGGGAAAAACAAAACCTCAAGAACAAAAACTCGCAGAATGGACTGAACTACTACTTGGAGGCGACAGCTCACTTTCAACTAACGAAGCTCGTATGCTTGCTGAAACGAAAGTTGATCTTAAAATCGACAAAAGCTTTGATCAATGGCCAGGTAGTCTTTTTATTGATCCCAGAGTAACCGGCTCGACTTCTACTCTTGTAATAAATAGAAAACATGACTTCTTCACTCAATTATACGAGCCTCTTACAAAAGACCAAGAGCACAAATATTCGGACGCTTTAGATTTGATGCTTATGGCGTACGTTAGAGCAATTGATGAAATGTTGGGACATGAAGAAACCATCGAAATTCTTAATACCAAATGGGGCGATTACGTTACGAAATTCCTAAAAGCCTTGAAAACTGATGCTTAGATAAAAAATAAAAAGTATATGCCTAGAATTATTTCTACAATGGAAAATATACATTGAAAAAAAATCATACTGATTTCGTGAATCTCGTAGAAAAAATACGATTTATTTCGGAGAAAACAATCTTATCTGAGCTATATAGTTTATTTTCTCAGACTCACGAATCGGTGTCTATTTTGACAGCCTTCTGCACTGATGACGTTTTTAGACTTCTATGCAAAAGCATCTCTAAAAAACCAAAAAAAACTCTTCTTGCACGCTTTAGACCATCGGACGTAATATCAGGCGCATGCGATCTTGCAGTCATCAAACGCGCGATCGATGAGGATTTTAACGTTTTCATAAATCAACAGTTTCATGGAAAGATTTATCGAGGAGACCACAAAGTAGTTATTGGAAGCTCCAATATGACATCTAATGGTCTTGGACTAAGAAACAACAACAGCAATGTTGAACAAAACTGCCTGTTAGATCTAGATGAATTATTGAGCAGCAGAATTGAAAATATACTAAATATTTCCACACCAATAGATCTCAAACTACTTAATCTCATGAAAGATAGAATTAATGAGATTAATTTATTAAAAGAAGATCCTCAGTTAATTTTCAATGATTTATGGAATATAAAATCAATCGATGAAACCATATCCTCTAAAACTGAAACTATAGAATATGAGAATCGCTCTCTGACAGCTTTTAGCCAATGCTTATGGAGCCAACCTAATTTTCGAAAAACCAAAATGGATAATTTATATAGCCATGATATGGAACTATTAGGATGCCCAACGGATTTCGATATAAACTCTAATCTAGATTACATAGCCTATGCCCTAGAACGATCAACCCAAATAATTTGGCTAAAAAACTTAATTCTTAACTCTAAAACATATCCTCGAGAAGGGGCACGGTTTGGGTTGGTAAAAGAAAAGCTGAAAGCCCTGATGCAGCCGAATAACAAAATGGAACGTGATTTTTATAGCTTTCTTGTCAACAATCTATTCTCTTGGATCAAACATTGTGAACCATCAGATGAGTGTACATTAAAGATATTAAGACCAAATCACACTGAGATAGCTGTTTTTAAATAACAAATTTTCAACCAAAGCAGTCAAACCTTCGACCCCAACAAGAATTAAACCAATAATAAACTGAAAAAATAGATTATTAATAATCTATACCCAAGAACTATTTATGACAAATTAGACACGCTCCATTACCTTCTTCATCTAGGTACAGCTCGTCCAAATCAACCAACAAACCCTTCCTCAACGGATTTTCTTGCCTGGAAGACTCCGATCTTGCCTTTCTTTTTTCAAAATCCGCCTTAATTTGAGCTACTCGATCAGGATGCTCAAGCTCATCAAGTGTCTCTCCCTGGGTCCATGTAAACGGAGCCTTCCCTGCGATTGCCTGGCGCTCGTAAAACTTAGCTTCTTCATAAGCATCGGGGTGACGTTCTTTCAAATTGACCCACTCAATCTTTTGTTGAAAGAAACAAAATGTGCAACCACTTCGAGAACGCCATTCGTAATATTTTGGATACCCAACGGATGAGTTTTCCAAAATATCAATCACGCCCTGTTTATCAACACCATCTTCCCTGAACGGTAGCTTTGTTTCAATATCCGTACCTTTCGGGGTGTAGCCTGTTCGAAACTCTTCATCGGATCGAATCGCGACATACTGAATAACCTTGTAACCCTCTTTGACGAAGGATTTTGCCCATCGCTCGAAGGGTTTAAGCTTCATCATAATGGTGCACCAGCGTTGCTGGGGAGACGGCAAGAAGTAGTTGTAAAGATCAAGGTAGTGATCAAAGTCACGGCCCTCATCTTGATACAAATACTTAATCTGTTTCCCTAAAAAGCCTTCTAGTTTGGCAAGAAAGTCATAAACCTCTGGTAACTCTTTGCCCGTATCGGTAAAGAAGTATTCGATGTCGATTTCTGGATACTTCTCTCGCATATAAATTGCTAAAGCAGCGCTGTCTTTTCCGCCAGACAATCCTAGTACATGTTTAATCTTCATTTGTGGACTCCTTTTGCTCAAGTACTCTCTTGCCAAGATAAGAGAGAAGCGGAATCAAACGATCCTCGCTCATTCCTTTGCCGATTAACCGCTTCAGCAAGTCAGCGTGCACTTGGTCTGCCAATTCATCCAAACCCTGAGCTTCTTCGTTCAACACAGAAATCTCACCAACGTATGGAGTGCCTTTAACTCCCGAACCAATGACAACCTGGAATAATTGTCGCGTGGAACCCCCATCGGAAAATACAAGAAGCTCAAGCTTTTTGAACTCGACTACCCATTCTTTGATGACTAAAAGCCCCCTTTCAATATCCAGATCTCTCCACATGTGTGAGGGTTTCCCGATGGCAAGACTAAGAATTCCTTCCACTGTTTGGCGATCACCGTCCCAATTGGCCAGGCGCATGACAAATGAATCAAGCTTGAAGTCGCCTGTCCGACCCTGTAACTTTGAAGCACGAAGCTTGAGTCTTTCAAAATTTCTCGCCTTGACCTCAAGATCAGTCAAAATCGAAGCTTCAAGCTTTGACAGCATATTTCCAAATGCTGCCTCGAGCTCAACTAACGTAGCATTCAAAGTCTCACTGAAATCTTTATTCGATTTAGCCCCAATGATTTCTGGCAACTCCTGATTAATTAATTCATGAGGGTCGTTTGCGTTCTTTATCGCATCTCTTATTAAACGAGTCGTTGTAGTCAAACGATCTGTTTGCAAAATCAATTTGGGTAGTGCTAGAACTCTGCGCACCAGTTCCCTTGCGATCATCAATTCGCTGCAGTCTGTTAACGTTTCCGTCAGTGTTGCAAACTTTTCTTTCAGGGCTTTATCTGCACCGGCATCAACCGTTCTCAATCCGAAACGCTTGGGCTTAGCTAGGAACTCGTCGATGTAGGCCTCTTTAAAATCCGTACAAAATACACCATCGCGATAGAGTGCAATTTCTTTCCGATTTGCCATAAGCATGGCATGCAACAAAATAGGCATAAGCCCCAATCGTATTCCATACGGAGGCAACGCCCACCGATCATAAACTGCTTCGACAGGGACAATTTCTTGACCCGTTCCAAGCCCAGCCTTAAGAACCAGCCAAAGCTGATTCAAACGCATAGGATCTTCTGAATCGTCGTCTTTGGGCATCTGGAAAATCCACTTATCATCGGATTGCACATGTATCTTTCCTTTAAGAATTGACTCATACAACCCTCTCTCAGCAGGAAAGCCCTCGAACCCCAGGTTCTCACTGGCTGCAGCTTTCTCCATTGCGTAGAGTAAAAGCTTCCTGGCCTTAACCGCATTGGTAGACAAAGAATCACGATTGACCAATTCATTAAAAACAACTGGGGTGGAAGGAAACTCCCGATCTGCTAAGCTTGACGCCATTTCCGCGAGGCGTCCAAGATTCATATCCCTATTACTGACCCACACTGCTTTATTAAATGCAAGCAGCAAAGCTGATTCAAGTTTTTGAGCTACATCAGAAATTCGAGAGGAAACCTCTCTACGTGCTACGGAATCCCCGTGCAGTTCTTGAGCACTAGTTTGCACATCCTGTAGTGCCATCAACTCCATCGCCAGAGAATTAATCTGGCCTGAATTCTGAGGAGTAAATGCAAGCACCGGGTGTGCAATTTTCTGGATCGCTTTTTCCACGTGATCACGATTCGCTGAGGTACTTGCCGTAGTGTTCGATGGAAGCACGACCACAAGTTCACCAAACCCACTTTCGGGTTTCAATTTTCTTGGACGATCTTGTAGATCATCCAAGAACACCAAGTGTGTAGACAACCAACGCAGCGTTCCTTTTTCCAAGTAATGGCGCTTAGCAACTACTGGACTTGTATTAAAAAACTTTGCCACCAAGTCCAAATCGGGTCGTTGAAACTTTCGGCGACTCTCTTTTAAAGCGAGATCAATATCGAAATCGCTACCTTCGAAGACCGCATAAGCCTCTTGATGTCGCCGGAAAGTAAGAATTCGTTTTTCGCAGAGATCATTCAAGCCTTTTACAACCGAAGCTTGTTGTTCACCTGCATAAAGCGTAGCAATCACATCTAACGTAGGTGGGATTGACGACACCTTTTTGAAAAGATCAATAACCGCAACGTTCTTCACAAGAGACAGACTAAACTCATTCACCCTTGCTTCAGCGCGTTCAACACAATCAACGGCCGTCGCCCAACGATGACTGTCTGAAGATGCCGAAATAGCTGGATCCAGATTGGCCCTCAAATAATCCCAAAAGTTAGCCGGTGTATAAGTGATGTCTGAACCTGGAGGCTGCTTAAGTAAGAAGTCTGAAAATGAATGGGTGTCTGGTGTGCTCAAAAAAGAAAATATACTTCTTTCATTTTGACCATATTGACGACGCGAAACCGGCCCCAACAGCGAGGCTGTAATAGGATGAAACGGACTACACGCAACCAGAACATCAGGATAATCCGAACGCAACGCTGGTTTTTCAAGTCGCAAAAGATTCGCAATTTTCAAGCATGCTTGCTCAATAAACTTACCTGGAGATTGATGGCTTATTGCCTGACCAATCATCTCTACGACTTCGTCAGTTTTTGTAACCAAGGGAATGTCTGCAAAGCGCCCTTGAACCTTTCTCCACTCATCAAGATTCTCAGTACTGTAAGCAGATATAGCCTGGTGCAATGCACCTACCAACACAACACGACCGCTCATGCGAGACACGGCCTCGGCCAAGGTCTGGAATGCGAGTAGATCACCCTCGCCTTGCGCAGCACCTTCCAAAAACTTGCCCATTTCATCGATAACGATCATTACGCCATCAGATGAATTGCTACTGGCTTCATGACTTAGCCAATCGAGAAATTTTTCAATTCCGGTAACATCTTTAGTACGACCACGCCTAAGCGGCAAGCAAAAGCCTCGCGCCTGACCGTCAGAAACAGCCTCAAGCAAAGCTGGCACAAGATCGGATCGGCTACCCACCAAAGTAAGAACAGACCATCCATTCAAACCACACGGCAAAGCCTGGTCAATGAGCTTGAGTGATTTCTTATCAAGCTTGCGACGGGCAAGGTCTCGAACATCAGCCTTACGGCAAACAGAGGACGCCAAAAGATTCAGCAGAGTAGATTTACCGCCCCCGTAAGGACCAGTAATCGTGAATGCCCGTTGGCTGGTACTAGAAATTTGTTTGGCTAGGGTTTCCACAACAACCTGAGCTGACTGGTGACAAATAAAGCCGCCGAAACTATCAGCAACTCCAAAGTCATGCTTAAGGTTAACCGACCTTTGGTATTGGGGATTAATTCTTACTTCATCGAAAAGGCTACTCACACCCATACGCTCCAAAGCCAACTGACCCATATCTCGTCTCACTCATAGCCTCGACAAAACATGTCGAGCAAATAATCTTCATCACCCTTCGCTTTGAGCAACTGGTAGAGCTTCTCGTCGCGAACCAATTGCCTAACACCCGCGGTGCTTGACCAACTGAAAAGGCCCTTTGTGATCTTCTCAATTTGATCGATGAAATCCATTAAACTTTCATCATCTAACTTGAATACTTTTCCAGGACTGGAGTCAGCATAGGAAATCAACTCAAAAGAAAGCTGATTGCTACCCTGGTGTTTTTTCTCCCAATATTCAGCAAGACAAAACGCGAAAAATGCAGGGGATAAAGTTGGCTTTGGCCCCCTTTTGAATGAATAAAATCCACGCTTGTCTTCTCTTAACAATCCCAGCTCGACCAACAAGGAATCACTTGCATCCTCAACTCCTCCCTTGGCATCAAGTTTGGGAATATAGCTACGGAGGCAGGTCTCTACATCTCTAAGTAAAGTTGTGTCCGATGCTTTCCCCTCAGTAGCCTCAAGAAAAGTGGTCAGCGACTGTAAAAGATCTTCTTTGGTAAAGGTAGGCGATGAAATTCTGTTGAACAACCAGAACCAAGTGGTCGACCGCAAAGGAAAAGCCGCAAGCCGCCAGTGTACAAACCACACCGAATCGTAGCGCTCAAAAAATGGATCTAAAGCCAGATAGGTCCTTTGACCTTGTCCACGATCAACGAGATCACTTCTGAAAAGACGCTCATAGTGAGGAGTCAAACACAAGTACTCATCTTTTTCGACAAACATTCCACACGCAAGGCCCCAGTGGCGCATGGATGCCACCATATTTTTTCCCACACCAAACGTCGCGACAAGATTATCCTCAGAAAATAATTTCTTATTAATCATTGAGTTATCTGCGATCTTATTAAGCTTGCTTAACCAAGACTGTCGCAACGGAAAGGTCTCATGACCGGAGAAAACGCGGGGAAGCTCTTTGATTTCCATATCTTTCAAATGTGTTCTGGAGACTTTCGCCAGCCGAAAGTTGAATCTCATTTTACACATCTAGCAGTTGTGTTGATACCGAAACTAAGGTGATTATGAAAAAATAAGCTTCTTTGTTAATTGCTTCCCGCTATCAGATTCCTCCACTTGATAGAACTCACCATCAGGCACTAATTTATAGCTGATGTGAATCGGGCGATCGCTCCCATGGAAATAAAGTCTATCCACAGGAGTATTACCTGCCACCCACTCCGCGACCTCATACATATCCTCATGCTCAACTATAAAATCACAAGCCGCCCCACCTCGAGAACACACAAATTCACCATTACGCTTCTTTTCAAACGACGCGTGCTGATCGCGATCATGTGACACTCGCTTCTTAATTAATGGTCGTAACTTTGACCCACAAAATCCATATGTCAACTTGATAGGCCCAAAATAATCGATCAAAGGATCCAACACATTCTTTGCCAAAAGGTAATACGCACGATAGGTTTCCACTTGTTTAGGTAAATTGAAGATCTGAAATTTGGCTTGCGTTTCGCCACATAGAAAAAAATCTCGAAACATCAAATAGCGACCACATGGGGCACCCACATCTGGTGCCTTATCGACAAGCAACAAGTCAAACCCAGATATCTGCAAACAGGCGTCGTGTAAAAACTTCTGAATCGTTTCAAAACTAAGCACATCAAACTCATGCTCGAAAAAGCCTTCTTCACGCAGACGTATATCAAAATTGAACTGCTCGAGAAAACCCTGGTCTCCCTCACTTAGAAATCTAGATTTTTCTAGCAAGGGAATGGGTGTAAATGGCCCATCGTATGTGAATACATCCATACGCAACGTTTTTAGATTGATCTTTACTCTTTGCACCAAAAGGGGAATTGGCTTGCCGTAAAAATCGTCGTAAGTTAGAAAAGTGACTTTCGACGATCTAATATGTACCTTAATCAAACTTGATGATGCGGCATCACCATAAAGAGCAGCCGCACAGCCAACACATGCTCTAACAATTGGCTGCTGAAAACTTAGTTTATCTGCAGGGATAAAATATTGATCTGTCGACTCATCGAAAAAACCAACTCCACACTCTGCACCACGCTTCGCATCCTCCCACAACGATTTCAAATCTGGTACAGACTTCAGCAGAGAGAAACCCGCATCCTGGGCTGATCTCAAGCTTCCGAAAAAATATTTAACATCTGTTTTCAAACGAGTGGGCTGATCTTTGTATGGCCTTTGCTGCCTGAACTTCTCCATCGCAAAATAAACAGTTAGATCCTCTAGTCGTTGCTTTGAAGCAAGTTCAAATTCCGTAGCGTTTTGATTATTCCAGTTCAGTTTGAAGGCTCTTTTTAATGAACCAAAGACATCGATCAACTGCGACAGATTAAGTAACTCTTCAGGCATGGGCTCTCTACCAAGAATCAAAGTCTGCTCCCATAACTCATCGAGTAGCTCCCTGTTCGCCTCAAATATTGACTGTTTGACTGCCCTAGGTCTTGGGACCCTCTCCCTAATCCTCTGCTCACGTCGATAATGAAAACCCTCTGCCACCACAGAACGAGAAGTTTGCCTGCCTAGAAGGAATCGCTGCTCTACATCTTCATCCTTAAATAACAAACAAATACCGGGCGCTACGGGAAAAGGCATTAAGCCTGTTTGAGCGAACAAATAATCTATAAATTCTTGCTGTGAGAAATACTTTTGAAAAGTTTGGCGCGACGTTAGAACCCCATCAGCGTATGGCGTACCGGATACATTGTTTTCGTTAGCAACCATCACGCCAACAGACAACACTTTTTGAGCCAACTTCAGTGCTTTTTTTAAAGCTAGAGATCTCTCGAGCGGATCTTCGATTACATTGAGAACAAATCCGAGATTGACCACATCAGCTTCATAAATAACCTGCTCATTGGCGAAGTGAGGATCCCAGCCACCAGCTTGATAACCGTTATCTAACAAAGCTCTCAAATCATCACCACGACCGCAACCATAATCAAAAAACGAAGATTCCTTCATCAGTAGACCACATCGGATCAACTGCTGAACTGGAGCAGACAAGGCATATCGAGTAAGCGCCGTCAGATGACGCTGTACCATAGATCCATTGGACTCTATCAAAGTAATCCGATCTACCAACGAATCTTGATTTGCTAACGGCAACAAGTGATGACCATCTACATAAAAACCTTTAGCGTGAAGTGTTTTTACCCATTGGTTCTGAAAACCAATTTTCAATGGCTCATCGAAGGCGCCAACTTCCTCCAAGGCAAGTGTCAGTGCTGACCACTTTTCCAAGAGTTCACTGTCAAAAACAGAAAAGAGTTCTTTTCTATGAAGAATGGGAGGATTTGAAGAGTCTCTATAATCCCGAAAACTAACCGACCGTTTACTCAACTGAACTTTGTGAGACTTGAGCAACCTAGGAAAAGCATCTTCCAGAAAACTCGAGTAACTAAGAAAACTAAATTCGTCCAGCTTATCTGTATACCTTACAAGATCAAAATCAGACCAATCAGTGATCGGGGTCAATTGTAAGGCTTCCCTGACAGCTTCCTTAACCATGGGATCGAGACCATCTAGTTGATCCTTATGCACATATATATTACCGGCGACCAGCTTCAATTATTATTCCCAGGTTTAGTTGATCCGCTGTAGTTAAACGAGCAATCAACTCGTCGGTTGCGCCTTAGGTCTTCCAATGAAAATTCAAATGGGCGAACTCCAATTGGAAGTCCATCAGCCACCCCATCAAAGTACCTTATATCACTGGCGAAGAAGCCTTTAGAAATGATCCTTTGAACGATTCTTTCCGCCTCACAAATAGATCTAAAAGTCGCTCGGACGTACTTGAAATCTCCGTTAACATCAAGACTCAGAATGATCTTGCCTGGAACGCTATCAAGCCGACCATGAACAATCATGAAAGAACACCCTACTTTAAACTTAGGTTCACACGCGAAACTCGCCGAACTAAAAAATACCATCTGAAAAGACGTCAATCAAATAATTTCAACCTAAAACCAAAAAGCCTCTCAACTAGAGAGGCTTTATCAATCAAACCAGGTTAAAGAACAACGAACCTACTTAACCGCCGCCGTCTCCGCCTTTACCCCTGAACCAGCTTCTTTCTCCAAAGTAATTGTCGTCGTATTTGGATACTGCCACATGGCCCCAGTCACCATGTCTGTAATACCCAAATCGATAAACACCCCACCCACAACACCCGCAGTATCCGCCGAGCTCACCAAGCGCGTAATCTTTTGGGCATGCCCTTCAGCCTGGCACTTCACCAAAATATCGTCTTTGTCCTTACCCACCGTCACGGTGTTATTTCGGGCATTGATCGATCCAATTTCACCATCACCATCACGACTCAAAGTGCATCGTGTTTCTTGGGGGTCCAAGTTAAAAACCAAGGTTTGGCTAGTACCTTTGGTGATCGATGCACAACCAGTGGCAAATAACACAACAAGCAACGCCGGGACATATATCTTCATGGTGGGTCTCAAATAAAGAGGGTTATGCAGCCAATTCTGTTGGCGGCTGTCTAGGAATATCCCCAAACATGAACTCAGTTTGAACACCATGAAGCTCACAGCATGAGCCTGCTCATTTAATTATTACTTTCACCCAACAACAGCCCGGCCGCCTCTTGTGTCATCACCAAAGCCAACCGCAGCCTGGCTCTACTCATCCCCACAAAAAGTCGTCGCTTTCGGTTTTCATCCAGCTCCTGAAAATCAAGCTCGGTGAGCACCACGCAATTGGCAGACCGCCCCTTGAATCGAAATACTGTGTCGGCTAACACCTCGCCATCCGAATATTCAAAATCCCCGGACACTGTTCGACCAACAATCTTTTTAAGACAATGCTTCCCTATCAAATCATGTTTAAGCAAATCACTTGATTCCGCGCCTTTCACTGTTAGCAATGCAATTTCGTCCTTCACATGCCCCTCGGCCAACAACTGCGAAAGTACTTTTTCAGTGGCTTTCAGCAAGGAATCGTCATTGCCTGCCTCGTAAACCTCAAGAATTGACGGCAGCCCCTCCACCACACTTCTGCTAACAATTGGCTGGGCAGCCAAGCCAAA
The DNA here is from genome assembly GCF_902506325.1 of Limnobacter sp. 130. GTDB lineage: Bacteria > Pseudomonadota > Gammaproteobacteria > Burkholderiales > Burkholderiaceae_B > Limnobacter. Next base: position 186,328 of record NZ_LR732333.1, on the reverse strand, counting down.
TTCATTGATATGGTCAGTCACAATTCGGGGACAACGATAAGTCACCTGGTGATCAATTTTTATCCAACCACCAAAGTCTGCGCTCACTCTTGAATATAGTTTTTGGTTTTCATCCATCAAAACAATCAAGCGCCCACCGGGCTTACAAAGCTTAAACAAGGTGTTCAGCCACTGAGCCTCAAAGTCTTGGGCCTCATCAATCAGCAAAACGTCTACGCTGTGTGCAAACTGCTCAACATGATCCGCAAAGTATTCTGCACTCTGCTCGAAGCCTGGGGCACCTGGCTTGTAATCGAAACCATTTGACTCGTACAGCACACGTGCCAATTCGTGAAAAGTTGTACAGGTATCTGGCCGCCCTGTCGCCTTTTTCATGTCTTCCACCAAGTTACGGTTAAAGCACACATACAACGCGGCTTGACCAACAGACTCTGCGGCAGCCAGCTCGTCGAGTGCCAACTGTGTTTTGCCCGATCCAGCGGTGGCATTAATTAACAAATGAAACGGCGATCCGCTCATCTGGCCTACCCATTCCGACAAGCCAGCAGCCTGTTCTATGTAAGCTGATTTGGCTAAGCCACCCAAAAAGCCGATGTCATAGCGTACGTTCAGTTGATTGGTTAAAAAGGCGGAAATTAGAACTGCATCAGCACATGTGTGTCTGGCGGTAGCTCTTTCAGTGAGCACATGCTGCACAATCTCTGGCAGCACATCCGCTTGTGGTTGGTCAACAACTCGGTCTGCTGGGATTCCAACAATTGATTTGTCTTTGATTGTGTAATCAGGGCAATACATCAACAAATCAATATCAAGTTTTTGGCCACTTCGGTTTTCAAAAGCGGTTTGCAAATTTTCCAAGTTTCGGTTCATTTGCATATTCACGCTTTTTTGCTGAGCGCCATACAACTTACTAACACCATCCTTGCCTTCAAGCAGGCCACCATTCTTTTGTTCAATTAACAAAAGGCGGCCAGTTGGGCTCAACACAATGAAATCGATTTCACCCAGAAACGTTTTGTCGCAATTCTGAGTAGCCCAGTGCACCGAGTGAAATACTTTGAAGTGAGGAGGAAGGTACTCAGCCAACAGCTGCGCAGTTTTGAATTCATTGCGCTTTTTAGCGGGTACCGGGCCAACTAAATCTGCAGGGGGAATAAGTTCAGCCATGATGGGTTACCCAGTCAAATAAGCGCATCACAAATTCTCTAGCCCTTCTTCAAGTGCCTTACGCACTCGATCGCGAACCGAAGGCGGCGACACGACTTTTACGAATGGAACATGGCGCAATATATCCATCACCAGCTCAGTCGGGTTGCTGAACGGCACTTTAAGGCGGTAAACGCCATTTGTAAGAAACGTGGACTCTTGCTTTGGGTGCCATGTTTCTTTGCTAACCCACTGCGCCCGCGGTGCGGTAAATTCCAACTCGGCGTATTCAATGTCTTTACCGGTGAATGCACCGTAACCAGAATCTAAAATTTCCTGCATTTCAGCTTCATTCATATCGTGCGTTACCAACTCGCTAATCTCGACGCGCTGAATCGCATCCAAGCCAAAACTTCGTAACTCATTACGTAGGTGACACCATGCGTCCAAATACCAATTTTCTCGATAGTGCGTAAGGCACTGCGGCGACACCTCACGGCGAACCACATCCCCGCGATTTCTGTTGTGGTGATCAATGATTATTCGGCGGCGCTGCACCACGGCTGTAGCAATCGGCGTGAAATGTTTTGGCTCGTAGGCTCGGGCGGCAACCTTCTGTATTCGAATTCGCCTTTGAACTGAATCCGCAGACAAACCCTCGCGTTCCAACAAGCTTTTTAGTCGCGAAAGTAAGGGTTCTACATGGGGCGTTAATAATCCTGGGCCAAGCGAGGAAAGCAACTGTTGCATTGATAGCAAGGCATGAATTTCAGCTGCGCTGAACCACAAGCCTGGAAGTTCATAGGCATCGCCCACACCTTGCTGTGCAAAACGATAGCCACCAGCATCCCTGTCCCACACCACTGGTGCATTCAAACGGTCTCGCAGGTACTCAAGATCACGCTTGAATGTCGCTGGCGAAATTCCCAATTCGTTAAGGAACACATCAACAGCAACCACCTTGCGTTCATTCAGCATGCGGTCGATTTTATAAAGTCGCTCGGTACGGTCCATGTGCTCTCGGCTATTCTTGATATTCTTGCTCAACAACGATTGTGGTGCGCTAAGCTGAATAACAGCTGACAAATACTAAAAATACTAACTATCTGGCTCAAACCGTGATCCAGTTGTATTTGCTGCTACTTGTACCTGCACTAACGAGCAAATAGATTTGCAGTTAATATTTTTTATTCGTCACTACCTTGACGGCAACCGTACGGCTGAAAATTAAAGCATTAATAAATAACAAACACTACATCGGTTGTATCTTTTCCTTTATAGGTAAAAATTCACTTAAACCACTAATATGGTTAAGACTATAAAATTTTTGAATTCAATGCCCCTACTTGGATGAGCCAACATGATCCGTCTTCTTTATTGCAGCCAAGCCAAACCAGATTTCACCAAAGAAACCTTGGATGAAATCCTATTAATTTCCAGAAAAAATAACAGCACAGCAGGAATTACCGGAGTGCTTGTTCACGGAGGCGGCATGTTCATGCAGGTGCTGGAAGGGCCAGAACAGCAGGTACTTCGAACCTACATGAAAATTCTGGATGACAAGCGACACACTGACAGTCGAATCATTCATATCTCGCCAGTGAAAGAGCGCTTGTTTGACAATTGGACAATGGGTGTCATCGAGGCTGAACCGCTTACCTTTGAGCACGTGGCTAAGTTACGAGCACACCGTTTGGAGTCAGTCACAGCAGACGCCTTTTACCAAGTCATGCGCGAATTCAACGCAATGTTGGTGAAAACCTAAAGTATCACCCCAAGTGTTCGAACCCAGAGGTCGGGCAATATTAAAAACACCTGAAACAAAACCTCTAATGGACGCCCCTTATGCTGCATATCTTTTCGACTCAAAAAGGACGCTTGATCAAGCAAACCTCTTTGCGAGAACTCGCCTTGGGCAATGGCTTGATCTGGATTGATGCGGTCAGCCCGACCGATGAGGAGCGCGAGGCGATTGCTGCGCTGTTCAAGATTGGGCTTGAACTGGCCGAAGACGACGCTGACATTGAAACCAGTGCCCGCATTTTTCTTGACCGCTCTGATTACCTGAATGTTCGTGCCGACTTTCTGGTGGAAATTGCCGGTCGCATTACCACTGAGCCTGTTCGCTTTGTGATCGCTGAGCAGTTCCTGTTCAGCATTCATGAAGAAGATCTGCCAATTATTCGTTTGATGCGAATGAGATCCAAGGCAGACCGCCGGTCGTGGACTTCCGCGTTGCAAATCGTGACTGAACTCTTCGCGCTCGACGTTGAACAGTCTGCAGACGTGCTGGAGGACGTGTATCAATCACTCAAATTGATCAATGACCGGGTTCTGGCCGAGAAAAAAGGCAGCAATGAAGAAGCCGAGGAATACATTCAACTGATCGCCAAAGAGGAAGAAATTAACGGAACCGTGCGACGCAATTTGATGGACACCCGTCTGGTGTTGTCCTACCTGTTTCGCGAGCAACAGTTACCAAAAGAACTTGTTGCGCAAGTCAAAATTATTCAACGAGACATCGAATCACTGGACGGTCACACCTCGTTCATTTTTGACAAGATCAACTTTTTGATGGATGCCGTCATGGGCTTCATCAACATCAAACAAAACAAGATCATCAAAATCTTTTCAGTGGCCTCAGTGGCCATGCTGCCGCCCACGCTGATCGCCAGCATCTACGGCATGAACTTTGAATACATGCCAGAACTGGCGCAAAAATGGGGCTATCCCTTCTCGCTGGCCCTGATGGCCACCAGCGTGCTGATTCCGTTCTACTACTTCAAACGGAAAGGCTGGATGAAATAGTTCGCGTGCTTTCAGAACACAGTGCCGTGGCGACAAATACCTGAATATTGCGAATGTCTTTAATTAACCTTGCTTAAAACAAAAAGGACCTAGAAGCATTCCGCCTCTAAGTCCTTTTTTTTACTGGTAGGGCCACCCGGATTTGAACCGGGGACCAAAGGATTATGAGTCCTCTGCTCTAACCGCTGAGCTATAGCCCCACTTTACCCTTCAAAAGCTTTTATTCGCCTTCCAGGAAGCTTTTCAGCTTGTCTGAACGGCTGGGGTGACGCAGCTTGCGAAGTGCCTTGGCTTCAATTTGACGAATCCGCTCACGGGTTACGTCAAACTGCTTGCCCACTTCTTCCAGCGTGTGGTCGGTGCTCATTTCAATACCAAAACGCATGCGCAACACTTTGGCTTCGCGTGGGGTGAGGGAATCAAGCACATCTTTGGTCACAAAACGCAGGCTGCTGTATTGCGCTGCATCTTGCGGGGCCAAGGTGTGGTTGTCCTCGATAAAATCGCCCAAGTGAGAATCGTCGTCGTCGCCAATCGGTGTTTCCATCGAAATAGGCTCTTTCGCGATTTTCAAAATCTTGCGAATTTTTTCCTCAGGCATTTCCATGCGCTCGGCCAGCGTGGCTGGATCGGGCTCAATGCCGGTTTCTTGCAAAATTTGGCGGCTGATACGATTCATCTTGTTGATGGTTTCGATCATGTGCACCGGAATACGAATGGTACGTGCCTGGTCTGCAATAGAACGGGTAATGGCTTGGCGAATCCACCAAGTGGCGTACGTTGAAAACTTGTAGCCACGGCGGTATTCAAACTTGTCCACCGCTTTCATCAAGCCCACGTTGCCTTCCTGAATCAAATCCAGGAACTGCAAACCACGGTTGGTGTACTTCTTGGCAATGGAAATTACCAAACGCAAGTTGGCTTCGATCATTTCGCGCTTGGCCAAACGGGCGCGGTTTTCACCAGACACCATTTGCTTGTTGATTGCACGCAGATCGTTCAAGGGCAGCGACACTGTGTCTTGAATTCCAACCAGCTTTTGTTGCAGTTCGTTGATCGCGGGTACATTTCGCGCCCAGGTTTCTGCCCAAGCTGCATTCGATGCACTGAAGGTGTCAACCCAAGCTGCCTCAACTTCATGACCACGGAACTTGCCGAGGAACTGCTCGCGGGGTACGCCCACGCGGTTCACTGCGATGTCATAAATTTCACGTTCAATTTTCCGCACGCCATCGACTTGCTCACGCAAAATGCTGCACAAGCGTTCAACTTGCTTGGCCGTGAAGCGAATCTTCATGAACTGCTCGGCAATCGCTTCCTTGGCCTTTTTATAAGCTGGCGTGTTGTAACCACCGTCGGCGCGAACCTTGTTCAATTTGGCGAACTGCTTTTGAATTTCACCAAACACAACCAATGAATTGCGCTTCAACTCCTCGAGCTGACGAGCTGACATACCGGAGGTGGTGCCACCGTCGTTGCCCTCTTCTTCGTCTTCATTGTCGTCGTCATCGTTGGTTTCTTCAGGCGCAGCGGCTTCGACCATTTCTTCGGTAATTGAATCATCAATGATTCCATCAACCACTTCATCCACGGTCGACACGCCTTCAGCAATGCGCTGACCCAAACCGACCACGTCTTCAACAATGGCAGGGCAAGCCGAAATGGCCTGAACCATGTCTTTCAAACCTGCTTCAATTCGCTTGGCAATTTCAATTTCGCCTTCGCGGGTCAGCAGTTCAACCGTACCCATTTCACGCATGTACATGCGAACCGGGTCGGTGGTACGGCCAAATTCAGAGTCCACGTTGCTCAACGCCGCCTCGGCTTCTTCTTCCGCGTCTTCAGCAGAAGTGCCCACAGGTGCGTTGTCGTTCATCAACAAGGCTTCAGCGTCAGGGGCCTGTTCGTAAACAGTAATGCCCATGTCGTGGAAGGTGCTGACCATGGCTTCAATCACTTCGCCATCAGTTACATCGTCTGGCAAGTGGTCGTTAATTTCTGCAAAGGTCAGGTAGCCGCGCTCTTTACCCATCTTGATCAGGGTTTTCAGCTGATTGCGGCGCAACTCCAATTCTTCAACAGTGGCATTGGCCGAACTCAGGTAAGCCGAGTTGATCAGCGCTTTGTCTTTGGCTTTGGAGCCGCGACCACGCTTGGGCATGATCACCAGATCGGCCTTCTTGGCATCTGAATCGTCGTCTTCGGGCACGTCGTCGGAGTCAAGCGAGGCATCGGAACCGGAATCGATGTCGTCATCGTCCTCTTCTTCTGCCTTGGGCTTGCCCGCTTTGGGCGGGCGACCACGCCCCTTGGGTGCTTCGGCGGCCACAGGCGCAGCCTGCTCGACCACCTTGGGCTTGCGACCCCGCTTCTTGGGCTGTGCTTCCTCGACGGCGACTGGCTCGGCTGCTTTGGCGGGCTTGGCCGCTTTTGCAACAGGCTCGACTACCGCTTCAACCACTTTGGGTTTGCGGCCGCGTTTCGGCTTTTCTTCGGCCACAACAGGTGCGGGTGCAGGCGCAGCGGCTTTCTTGCTCACAGGCTTTTCAGCAACAGGTGCTGTTTTCTTGGATTCTGTCTTCTTAACCACGGTGTTTACTTTCGCTTCTTTTACAGTTGCCTTTTGAGGAGAAACCTTCTTCCCTGCCATTGACGACGCTCCCTTGCGTTTGGATGCCTTAGTGGAGGATTCCTTCTCCGGCTTTTGGCCACCAGGAATCTGTGTGTGTGTATCGGTTTGCTGTGAACTCACGCTTTGTGACTTCGCAGACTTGGTTTTGTGGCCGGATTTGGCTTTCTGTTCCTGTGTTTTTGAAAAAATGTTGAGTATTTTGAACATTCATTCCCTGAACAACTCAATAACAGCCACCCAGTGCGCAAAAACGCACTACAAAAAGATGCAAAATTTGCACCGTAACCCTTAATTATAACTGATTAACTCGCTTTTGTTTTAATTCTTGGAAGCGTTGCATGCACTCGTGATACCAACGGAGTTGTTCCCCTTGTGTCGGCATCTCGGCGGTCAACCGCTCCAGTTCGGCTTTAAACCAAAGCTCGCTACATTGATACACGCCAGAACGCAACTCGGTTTCAAAATCGAGGGAATCATCCAAACTACGTGCTTCTTTTAGCACCGAGTTAACCCAATTTTGATGAACTTCATCATTAAATGCGTGCTGAAGTCTCGCTTCCAACAAGTTGGGGTCACTTCTTATTTTTTCAAGTAAATGAACGAAACTGTGTACCTCGGCAGCCGGGTTTTGCTCACGTTCGTACAACTCCAACAGGGAATTGCACAACTCAACATGTTCTGGCGCTCGAATAACCCGCGCAGCCAGGCTTAACAATGGCGATTTCGCAGTGGGCCGGGGGCCCCAGTTGTTTTGTAGCGGTTCATCTTTGAACTTGCCAAATTTTTTGCCCGAAAACTTGCCCTGCTGCCCGCTTTGCTGGCCACCTTGAAACTGCCCTTTGTTTTTCGGTGAAAAATAATCACCCCCGCCTTCGCGGCTTTTCAAACCCAGGTGGCGACTAAGCTCCATGGGCGTGGCACCCAGCAAATTGGCCAAAGCACGCAACAGGGAAGACCGGTAAACGGTTGGCTGCATTTGCACAATCAGCGGCTTTAGAAAAGAAATGGCTGCGGCGCTACCCTCAATTTGCTGCAAGGGGTAGTTGCGCTCCAGGTAACGCGTCAAAAATTCAGACAAAGGCGCGGCTTGCGCCACCATGGCCTCAAAGCCATCAGGCCCTTCGGTTCGAATGAAGGAATCTGGATCGTGCTCAGCAGGCAGAAAAATAAAATCTGCCCGCTTGTTTTCACTGACATGTGGCAAGCAAGCTTGCAGGGCACGCCAGGCTGCTTTTTGCCCAGCCCCGTCACCATCAAATGCAAACACAAGCCGATCCGTCTGCTTGAACAACTTCAGCACGTGGTCGGGCGTTACTGCGGTACCCAGCGTGGCCACTGCATTTTCGAACCCCCATTGCGCCAGGGCCACCACGTCCATGTAGCCCTCGGTCACCAGGGCGTATCCCATTTTGTGAATGGCCTGGCGTGCTTCGAACAGGCCATACACTTCATGCCCCTTGGAAAACACAGGCGTTTCCGGGCTGTTCAGGTATTTTGGCTTTTCGTCACCCAACACCCGCCCACCAAAGCCGATCACCTGGCCTTTGGCATTGCGAATGGGAAACATGATGCGGCCGCGAAATGCATCGTAGCGCCGGTTGCTGTCACTGATTTTGCTCAAGCCAGCCAAATCCAGTTGGGTGTTGCTGGTGTAGTTGTCTACCACCGCTTCCAGGTTTTGATACCCATCGGGCGCATAGCCCATGCCGTAACGGGCGGCCACCTGCCCGGTCAAGCCGCGGTTTTTCAGATAATCAATGGCCACAGGCGCTTTTTTTAGCTGTGCCTTGTAATAATTGGCGGCGCGCGTCAGCAACTCCACCAACTCTTCCCGTTCGGAACGCACCTCGGCGGGCACATCCATGCCCTTTTCATGAGGCACGTCGATACCCAAATTGCCTGCCAGGCTTTCAACGGCTTCGGGAAAGGTCAAGCCCAAATGCTCCATCACAAAACCCACGGCATTGCCATGCGCACCACAACCAAAACAGTGATAAAACTGCTTGGACGGGCTTACTGTAAAGGAAGGGGATTTCTCGTTGTGGAACGGGCACAAGCCCTGCAAGTTGGCGCCCGCCGCTTTTAATTGCACATAGCGCCCCACCACGTCCGTGATGTCCAGGCGGTACAGCAAATCATCAATAAAGCTTTGAGGAATCATGCAGTTTGGGTGAATTCACGCGCAGAATAATCAGAACCGAAGGTTCGACTTCTAGAATAACAAACCCAAAGGGGAGGAAACAAAAGCGAACAGCCAAAGCGCGCATGCACGCTTGATTGTTTTAATGCTTATTTTATTTGGACAGCGCTGCCTTCACCAAACCCGACACCTTGCTCATGTCGGCTTTGCCAGCCAGCTTGCCTTTTACAGCGCCCATGACCTTGCCCATGTCTTGTGGGCCAGTAGCGCCTAGCGCTTGAACAATGGCTTGTATTTCTGCCACAACTTCGGATTCTGAGAGTTGTGCGGGAAGGTAAAACGCCAAAACAGCAGCCTCGGCCTTTTCAGCCTCAGCCGACTCTGGCCGACCACCCTGTTCAAACTGGATGGCGGCTTCGTTTCGCTGCTTGATTTGCTTTTCGATGATGGCGAGAACCGCCGCATCGTCGAGTTCGACGCGTTCGTCGACCTCTTTTTGTTTGATTGCCGCTGAGAGCATTCGAAGCGTGGTGAGCTTTGCTTGCTCACGGGCCTTCATGGCCAGCTTGATGTCTTCAAGAATTTGCGCTTTCAGTGACATACCAAACGAATCAATACATTTTCTTGGGCAACATTTGGCTGCGCAGGCGCTTGTAATGGCGCTTTACGGCAGCAGCCTTCAGGCGCTTGCGTTCTGCAGTTGGCTTTTCATAGAACTCGCGTGAGCGCAGTTCAGTCAACAGACCTGTTTTTTCAATGGTGCGCTTGAAGCGACGCAGGGCAACTTCAAATGGCTCGTTTTCTTTAACGCGAACGTTTGGCATAAGGCTCCAATCGGGTATTCGTAAGTTGTTTTTTAGTTTCCAACCCATTGATTTTGCGTATATTTTTTGCAAAACCCAATGTGCTGAAGCAAAGAGTTACCGCCAAGAATCTGGCAAAGACCGAGATAGTACCATGTGAAAGAAGATTTTCTCAAGGATTTTCAACTATTTTTGGCTCAATATTGCATGGGCTGCAGTGTAGCCGCTGGCCCAGGCCCACTGAAAGTTATAACCACCCAACCAGCCTGTTACATCAACCACCTCGCCAATGAAGTACAGGCCCGAAATTTTGCGCGATTCCAGTGTTTTGGGCTGTAAATCGGCAGTGCTGACCCCGCCACGCATCACTTCAGCTTTTTTGTAACCTTCAGTGCCATTGGGCACCAATTGCCAGGCGGCAATTAACTGCGCCAAAGGGCCCAATTGTTTTTTGCCCAACTCAGCCACCTTGCGCCCGGCAATGGCCTGCAATTCCGGTTTGTTCAACCAGGCCTGCACCAAACGCTTGGGCCAGTGAGCAACCTGAGCAGCAAACCAATTGTCGGCATTGGCTTTTGCGCCAAGCGTGGCCTGTAGCAAACCGGTTTGCAGTGCGGCTGCATCCGTTTCCTTGCCCGACAAATTCAGGGTAATTGGTTTGCCCGGGTTCCAGTACGTGGAGGCCTGCAACACAGCCGGTCCGCTTAAACCCCGGTGGGTAAACAGCAGGTCTTCATCAAACCAGGGGGCGTTGGCGTCGCTGCCGCGACTCAACACGGGCAGCGCCACGCCAGCCAGTTCAACGAACGGCTCCCACATGCCAGAGTCAAAAGTAAGCGGCACCAGTGCGGGCCGCTGATCGACCAGTGCATGGCCAAACTGTTTGGCCAGTTTCAAACCAAAGTCGGTTGCGCCAATTTTTGGCACGGGCAAACCACCTGTGGCGACCACCACATTGCGCGCTTGCAACTGGCCTACACTGGTACTTAGTTTGAAGAGACTGCCATCGTGCTCAACCCCGTTCACGCTGTGGGGGCGAAACCACTTCACTTTGCCTGCATTGCATTCGGCAGCCAGCATGTCGATGATGTCGTCGCTTTTGCGATCGCAAAACAACTGGCCTTTGTGCTTTTCGTGAAATGCAATGTTGTAACGCTTTACCAAGGCAATGAAGTCGGTCGGGGTATAGCGGCCAAGGGCTGAGCGCGCAAAACGGGGGTTTTCAGAAATGAAGTTGTCCTCTGACACATTCACATTGGTGAAGTTACAACGCCCACCGCCACTGATTCGAATTTTTTCGGCCAGTTTTTCACTGTGATCCAGCAAAGCCACATTCAGGCCACCCTGCCCGGCTTGTGCGGCACACATCAGGCCAGCCGCGCCGGCACCAATCACAATGACATCAAACTGCTGCATGATTTGCTGCTTGGTGTACCGCGTCGATTGCATCAAGCTGGCGAGCAAAGCCATGCGGCATTTCCTGAGGATTGTTCAACCACATCTCGATAAGCCGTGCAGTGGATTCTGCATCAATATCCGGGTGGGGATCAGGTTGCTCGGTGAACAGGTTCTCGGGTTCGGCAATGCGCCAGGTTTTTCCGGCGGTCACGCCATCCATACGCGGGCTGCGATACGGCGCAGCCACTGGCTCGCCTTCGTGGCCACGCAACACCAATGCCGTGTGGCCGGTGGCGCACAGCACTTCGCGTTGCAGGTTCCAGAACTCGGGGTGGGTGTAGCTGGTTACCAGCATGGCGTTGCCAAACGCACTGGGCACCATTAATTTGACCAGGGTGTGGGTACAACTGCGAACACCGAGTAATTTGCGGGTTTGCAACAGGGCTTCAATTCTTGGATAAATTTGCGCCATGGGCATGTACACAGGCGCAGGGTTGGGCATGTCCACGGCCTGCCAATTCAGGTGCGAAAATACTTCTGCACTGCTTACGCGGCCGGTGAAGTCTTTCTCTAGACCATGCACCAGCACCGGGTAACCACGCTGCGCGAGCAAACCGGCCAGCAAGGGCGTGAAGTTGGGTTTGCGCCGCGCACCGTTGTAACTGGGGATCACCACCACGGGTTTGCCGCTGCAAGAAGACTGCTCGTTCAAGGCATTCAGTGTTTGCACATGTGGCAGGTCTTCATCGGCGGGCCAGTGGCTTGCAATGGCGTCGAGAAACCCAATGAGTTCGTCGTGGCTTTCGCCCTTCACGCGCAGGGCAATGAGCACGGCACCCAATTCGAAATCTGACACCTCGCCACGCAGAATGGCTGAATACAGCGCCATGGCCTGTTCGCGAGACAGGCCGCGAGCACCGTCTTTGCCGCGACCAATTTCTTTGATGAATGGCGCGCAAGAAAATTGGGCAGTGTGAACTGGATTGGGCATGACGCTGAAGCTGTGCCTAAGTAAAGACTAAGGCGCCATTGTAGCAAGGCTGGCTTGTGTGCGAATGAGTTTACGAATTTCAGGCACACACGAACCACATTGCGTGCCGCATTTAAGGCTGCCTTGTAAACCCGACAGCAATTCATTCTCGCCTGCATTCGGGTTCTTGGCGCAGGCAATGGCAATACCCGCCTCAATCGCTTGCTGGGACACCCCCACGCAGTTGCACACCATGCGCACGGCCTCGGTTTGCACACCTGGCGGTTGGCTGGCCGGGGCCAGAAGAAAACTGCGCAAAGGCATGACATCGAGTTGTTGGTCGAAGTAGTTGCGCAACCAGCCTTCGGATTCAATATTGCCAGCCAAAAATACTTTGCTGAGTGTGGCGGTTTGCCCTTCGCCCGTGGCGTGTACGTTCACACCAATGCGGCGGCGCGCATCGGTTTTCGGGTCGGAGTACACCATGACATCGCCACCCTCACATTCAAACAAGGCTTGAAGGCGATCGATAATTTCTTTCGCAGGTGCTTGCGCACTGGCTGCGCGGAACAACACACCAGTTTGCTCACGGCCCACGGGCACGCACAAGGCTGCATCAAATTCAGCGTACAAGGCACGGGCTTGTTGCCAAATGCTCAGCCAGTGCTCGCTGTGAACAAACACAACCACCTGCCAGGGCAAGTGCACCTGTTGAATGTTCACAGCAGAATGCTTCAGTTCAGGTTGCTTGGAATACGGGTCGAATGCTTCAATGGTGAGTGCGTTGACTCCACCCACACCCGCTTTACCGCCAAAAAATTCAGGGCCCCAGTGCATGGGCAAGGCGGCCTGGTTGCGGGCAACCGATTCATCCGCTTTCGCACGCAAGGTGATGGTGGCGCGGCGCGATTTAACCGACACCCAACTATCGGGCTTCAAGTTCAGTCGCTTGAAATCGGCTGGGTGCATGGCAATCACGGGCTCGGCTTCATGCGAGAAAAATTCGGCCAGGGTACCGGTGCGGCTGGCACCGTGCCACTGGTCGCGCAAACGCCCTGTGTTCAAGCGCCATGGGAAACGCGCATCAGCTTCCTCGGCCACGGGCTCGTAATTTGCAAACACAAACTTCGCCTTGCCTGTGGCTGTGGGGTAAAGCCCATCTTCGTACAGGCGGGCTTTGCCTTGGGGCTGCCCTTCCGGCATGGGCCATTGCTGCGGGCCGTTGGCTTCCAACACCGCATAACTTAAACCGGTAATGTCCAGGTCGCGACCCCGCGTGGTTTCGCGATGCTCGTTGAAAATTTCTTCAGTGCTGCTGTAAGGCATGAACGCATTGGAAGTGTTAGCAAGGCGCGGGCTTTCAACACCCAGTTTTTGCAATTCAACTTCAAGGCGCTTTGCAAATTCCACCACAATTTGCCAGTCGTTTTTCGAATCTGCATAAGCAGGCATGGCGGGCCGCACGCGGCTGATTCGCCGTTCGCTGTTGGTGACCGTGCCTTCCTTTTCACCCCAGGTGGTGGCTGGCAACAACACATCGGCGTATTGCACGGTGGCGGGTGTTAAGTAGGCATCTTGCACCACCACCAGTTCGGCGTTTTGCAAGGCGCGGGCCACTTTTTGCGAATTGGGCAGTGAATGCGCCGGGTTGGTGCAGGCCACCCACACTGCTTTGATTTTGCCCTGCTCCAGCTGATCGAACATTTCAACCGCGCTGGCACCCGGCGTTGCACTAATTTGCTTTACCCCCCAAAAGGCGGCCACTTCTGCCACATGCGCGGGGTTATCCAATTCGCGGTGCGCTGGCAGCAATGTAGACAAGCCACCCACCTCGCGACCACCCATGGCATTGGGTTGGCCCGTGAGCGAAAACGGGCCTGAACCTTCTTTGCCAATTTGGCCTGTCGCCAAATGCAGGGCAATCAACGCTGTATTTTTGTCGGTTCCGGTGGTGGCCTGGTTCAACCCTTGGCAATACAGGGAGAGTGTCCTGTTGCTTTGGGCGAACCAGGTGGCGGCTGTAACAATGTCGCCTTCCGGAACTCCACACACACTGGCTGCAAGCTTGGGCGTGTAATCGACCAAGCCCTTGGCCACTGCGTCGAAGCCTTCTGTGTATTTGTTGATGTAGGCCATGTCCAGCCAACCGTTTTGCATCATGACGTGCAGCATGGCGTTGAACAGCATCACGTCGGTGCCGGGCTGAATTTTCAAATGCAAATCAGCCATCAGCGCGGTGTCGGTTGCGCGGGGGTCCACAACAATCAGTTTGTGGCCAGGCTTGGCAGCGCGCGCGGCTTCAAGCCTGCGATAGGCCACCGGGTGTGCATAGGCCATGTTGGAGCCGGCAATGAACACGCAATCGGCCAAAGCCAAATCATCGTAATTGCAAGGTGGTGCGTCTGCACCCAAGGTGCGTTTGTAACCGCTCACCGCGCTGCTCATGCACAGGCGAGAATTGGTGTCGACGTTGTTGGTGCCAATCAAACCTTTCGCGAGTTTGTTGAACACGTAATAGTCTTCAGTCAGCAATTGCCCGCTGATGTAAAAGCCGACACTGTTCGGCCCGTATGTTGAAATCAACCGTGCAAATTCACGCGCGGTGAAATCAAGTGCAGTGTCCCAGCTTGCCGGGGCCACTTGCTGATCACGCTGAATGCGCAACAGGGGTTGGCTTGCGCGCACTTGGCCATACACGTTCACGGTGGCGGTTTCAGCCAGCTTGCTGCCTTTGCTGCACAACTTGCCCAAATTGGCCGGGTGCGTTTCATCGCCTTTCACATCGATGATTTTTCCGGCCTGTGTGCGCACCACGACACCACAACCCACGCCGCAGTACGGGCATGTTGTCTTGGTGTTCTGGATGGGTGCAAGCAGTTCGGTCATGTGTGAGATCGCTTTTAAATACCGTGGTTCTTCACTTCACTGGCTTTCAAGTGCACGCGGCCATCCACCACCTGTACTGTGAACTTGGCAGTGCAACCTTCATCGGGTTCACGCGCGCAGCCATCGGCCAAACCAATTTGCCAGTTGTGCAAGGGGCAAGTAACAGTAGTGCCATGCACGATGCCCTGGCTAAGCGGGCCTTTTTTGTGCGGGCATTCATCCAGCAGTGCAAACACCTGTTCTTCGCTGTTGCGGAATACTGCAATGTCTTGCCCGGTGGGGCGGCGCACAATGCGTGATCCCAACACGGGGATGTCTTCCACCGCGCAAATGTCGATCCATTCCATTTGAGTTTCCTTTCGTTCGATCAGTTCTGAAGCCGACATTAGACCACCTCCGCCAGTTGGATTGGAATGAACTGACGCAAATCAACCTGTGCTTCCCTGGGCTTGTGCCATGGGTCTTCTTCAATGGCCAGTGCAGCTTGTAGCTCGGCCCACAGGGCATCGCGGTTGGCGAGGTCATCAATTACTTTTGCTTTCACATGTTCCAGACCAACGCGTTCCAGGTAGTGCACCGTGCGCTCCAGGTACCAGCCTTCTTTTCTGTACAACTGCAAGAAAGCGCCACTGACTGACATCACCTCATCGGAAGTTTTCACGCGGCACAGGAACTGGGCCACTTCGGTTTTAATGCCACCGTTGCCACCCACATAGATTTCCCAACCGGAATCGACACCGATCACGCCCACATCTTTAATGCCACTTTCTGCACAGTTTCGCGGGCAACCCGACACAGCCAGCTTTACTTTGTGGGGTGCGTACATTTTGAATAAACCACGCTCCAGGTCTTTGCCCATCTGGGTGCTGTCTTGTGTACCAAAACGGCACCATTCGCTGCCCACACAGGTTTTTACCGTGCGCAAACCTTTGGCATAAGCATGGCCACTGGGCATGTCGAGGTCTTTCCAAACGTCTTGCAAATCTTCTTTTTTCACACCCAGCAAATCGATACGTTGACCACCAGTTACTTTCACGGTGGGAATGTTGTATTTGTCGACCACATCGGCAATGCGACGCAATTCAGCGGCAGTGGTTTCGCCACCCCACATGCGCGGCACCACTGAATAGGTTTTGTCTTTCTGAATATTGGCGTGTGCACGTTCGTTGATAAAACGGCTTTGTGGATCATCCACCGCTTCACCAGGCCAGGAACTGATGAGGTAATAATTCACAGCCGGGCGGCAAGTTGCACAACCATTCGGAGTGCGCCAGTTCATGGTGGCGAACACCTCTTCTTTGGTGGTCAGGTGGTGCTTGAAAATTGCATCACGAACAACCTGGTGACCATGATCGGTACAGCCGCACATGGGTTTGGTTTTAGGCGTGGCGGAATAATCGGCACCTGCGGTGCTCATCAAAATCTGTTCACACAAACCGGTGCAAGAACCACAACTTGCACTGGCCTTGGTGTGCTTGCGCACTTCTTCAATCGTGAACAAACCCTTGGTTTTAATGGCCTGCACAATGGTGCCTTTGCACACACCATTGCAACCACACACTTCATCGGTGTCTGCCATTTTGCTGGCCTGGCTTTGACCTTCATGGCCAGTGTCGCCAATGTTGTTCTGGCCAAACATCAGCTTTTCGCGAATTTCCTTGATGGCCTTGCCTTCACGCATCAGCTTGAAATACCAGGAGCCATCGACCGTGTCGCCATACAGGCAAGCACCCACCAGCTTGTCTTCCTTGATCACCAGTTTTTTGTAAACGCCACCAATGGGGTCGGAGAGCAACAATTCTTCGCAGCCTTCGCCCCCCATGAAATTACCCGCAGAGAACAAATCAACACCGGTTACTTTCAACTTGGTGGAGGTTACCGAACCTTCGTAACGACCAATGCCGAACTGGGCCAGGTGGTTGGCACACACCTTGGCCTGATCGAACAGTGGCGCCACCAGGCCATAGGCCACACCACGGTGGCTGGCACATTCGCCCACCGAGTAAATTTTGGGATCAGTGATGGTTTGCATGGTGTCGTTGACCACAACACCCCGGTTACACAGCAAGCCACTTGTGGCGGCCAGTTTGTCGTTCGGCCGAATACCCACCGCCATGACCACCAAATCGGCATCATGAATATCGCCGTCGGCAAACTCAATTTTGGCAACACGGCCATCGGGGCCCGCATGCAAGGCCTTGGTGTTTTTGGCCAGCAAGAATTTCAGGCCTTTGGTTTCAAGGCTTTTCTGCAACAGGCCGGCCGCGGTGGGGTCTAGCTGGCGCTCCATGAGCCAGGTGGGTAAATGCACCACGCTGACATCCATGCCTTGAATGGCCAAGCCGTTGGCGGCTTCAAGCCCCAGCAAACCACCACCAATGACCACAGCCTTTTTGTAATGCTTGGCGGCTTCCAGCATGGTCTCGGTGTCTGCAATGTCGCGATACCCGATCACGCCCGGCAAGGTAGAACCTGGCACAGGAAGGATGAATGAATTGGAGCCAGTGGCCAGCAGCAAACGATCGTAAGGCGCAACCGTGCCATCGGCACATTTGACCACACGTTTTATGCGGTCAATTTCAGTGACTTCACGACCCACATGCAAGGTAATGTTGTTGCTGGTGTACCAGTCCCAGTCGTTGAGTATGGTTTCTTCGAACTTCTGCTCTCCAGCCAATACTGGCGAAAGCATGATCCGGTTGTAATTGGGATGCGGCTCTGCGCCAAACACGGTGATTTCATACAATTCAGGGGCAAGCTTGATCAGCTCTTCAACCACCCGGATACCGGCCATGCCGTTACCAATTACCACCAGCTTCTGTTTTTTGACGGACATCAGCATACTATTTATCCCAATTTACCCAAAAAAAAAACGGCCCCCGGCTGCACGAAGCAGCACGGACGCCGTTGTCCAACTCCCTTGGCCACTTGCGCAACCGTGGGAGACCTGTCAATCCACCTGCAGATCGCCGCCGTTGACGACCTACACCCGTATCAATGCAAGGGTCGTGCCAGCCATTTCGACATGGTTTTGCACCACAAAGAGGCTGTTTTTATTGAAATGGGATGAAATTGGGCTGGGCGGCTGGCACCCAACTAGTGCAGCGCACCATTCTGCGTAGAACGGTGCGCTGTTTGATTACAGGGCGCAGAAGCCTGTAGGATCTTGAACCCGATTGGGCAAGGCCACGCTGGCGCTGACGGTAACGGGTACTGGCAAGCGGTTAAAGCTGCTGACAAACACTGGGTTGTAGCCCTGAATAGTCAGGGTGAGTGAATCCCCTTCCTTGAGCTGAACAGAAATACCGGGCAGATCAATGGCTTTCTCGCCATACCCCTTCAAGGGCGTGACCTGATCGTGCAACACGGTTTGCGTGCCATCGGCGCGTTTCAGTCCAATCCCCACGTAAACAATGGGCGACTCGGGCGAAGCTGGGCCAACAGGCTCCACTTTCACGGTGGCTTTGGGCGTGCCTACAAAACAGCCTTTCTCGTTGGCATTGTTCAGTTCCACATAAACAGGCTGCGCAAGTTGAGCCGCCTGTGTGGAGGTTAAACCTGTAAACAGGCCCGCCACACCCGCGATCACTTGCGTGGGCGTACTGAACGCTGAAGCTGCACGCACACCTTCTAGTTTGGGTCGGTTCGATGAATTGGACTTCACTTCAATCGCAGTGGGATCGTTTCTGCTGTCTTCAAGCACCGATGCGATTTCAGGCAATGGTATTGGGTCGAAACCCAGATAATTCTGCGAGCGGGCTTGCCTGCTGCCCACCAAATGCTGGGCCAGAAACTGGAACATCATGTTTTTTAGCGGAAGAACACAGCGGCCTGTTGACGCATCCCAATTGGCTGCGGGGCATGAGTTTTGTGCGGTCTTCAGCCAGATCAGGCTTTCATTGAAGGCGTATTTGGCACCGGTGCCTTCCAGCGCCGCGTTGGGGTCTTGCTGAACGCCCAAGGCATTGAGCAGGTGCCCGTATTTGACGAACAACAATTTTGCGTCTGCATTCACCTTGCGATAGCACTCAAAGTTTTGAATCGCTTCATTCAGGTTGAACAACACATCGGTAGCACCTTGAATAAAAAACGCGGGCACATCGGTTTTCAGCGTCATGCCCCTGGGCAGGTTGGCCGACAAATCGCAATAGGAGATAGAACCTTGCGAGCCCAATCGTTTCACAATTTCGTCGGAAACCACGCCCGTGGTATTGGCCTCGACAAGCCCCTGAAACAGGAAGGGGTCGTAACGCCCGCGGTTGCTTTCCAAGCCCCCCGCCACCAATCCGTTCAGGTAGGTGGTTTTGGGCACGCCGCCGGGGTTCAGGCTGTAACGCAGGTCGTACCAGGTGCCATTGGGCACCATGGCATCAATGCGGGAATCAAGCCCGGTGCCAATTAATTGAAACGCTCCACCATAGCTGCGGCCAATGGTGCCCACCACTGGGTTCAATGCACCGGCTTTGCTGCGGTAGCCCAGGTTGGGCAAATTGGCTTCTGCCCAGTCAAGGATGGTTTTGAAGTCTTTGCCTTCGAAATCAGGATCAAGAATCGTGACATTGCCGCCGGTTTCGCCATGGCCGCGCTGATCATAGGAAATTACATACCAACCGGCCCGGCCAGCCACAGGCTGTTTTTCGTTGTAAGCCACCTGCAGGGTGTCAACACCAATTTCAGATGTTTGCGCGGCTTCGTCAAAATCAAGCGTGGCGGCACGGGTGCCTCCAAAGCCATGGGAGTGCAGCAACAAAGGGGTCGCCTCACCGGCATCCAATTCAGGGAAATAGACAGTCAATGCCAAGTCAGTGCCATCAAAAGCGGGAATGACCACCTGCTCAACACGCGCCGCGTGGCCAGTGGCCATTTGCTGGTTTTTCACCCGCAGTGGCATTTCGGTTTCAGATGGACTAACGCCACCGCCGCCGCTGGAGCCCGAATTGCCGACCATTGTCGGGTCGGTTTCCGACAGACAACCCGCAAGCCCAACCGCCAACAGCAGGGGTCCCAGTACTCTGGTGACTCCGATCAACATGAAATGTCTCCGATTTGAAATGTTTTGACTATTACTCGCACTTGAAGCCTTTCAGATTCAATTACTTAACGAAGCCACGCTAAAATGAGGCGTTAATTTTGTTCTGGCTGCCTGAAGTGACTTCCGTTGCAAACCCTCCCAAAATTGTGCTTGGTTTTGAAAGTTCCTGTGACGAAACAGGTGTGGCACTGTGCACCACCGAGGGGCGCATTCTAGGGCAAGCCTTGTATTCTCAAATTGCAATGCACACCGATTACGGCGGCGTGGTGCCAGAACTGGCCTCTCGAGATCACATTCGTCGTTTGATTCCCTTGATGGACGAAACCTTTGCCCAGGCTGGCATTACCCTGCAAGAAGTGGACGCAATTGCAGTAACCACTGGCCCCGGGTTGCCGGGCGCCCTGATGGCGGGTTGCGCATTTGCATACAGCCTTGCGATGGGTCTCAATTTGCCTGTGATTCCCGTGCACCACCTGGAAGGGCATTTGCTATCGCCTTTGCTTTCTGCCAACCCACCAGCCTTCCCCTTTACTGCTTTGCTTGTTAGTGGCGGGCACACTCAATTAATGGGTGTTGAAGGGTTGGGCCGTTATTCCCTGCTTGGCGAAACATTGGATGATGCCGCTGGCGAGGCCTTTGACAAAACCGCAAAAATGATCGGCCTGCCCTACCCTGGCGGCCCAGCCTTGTCGAAACTGGCAGAAAACGGCAATCCCGAGCGATTCAAGTTGCCCCGTCCCATGTTGCACAGCGGCGATTACATGTTCAGCTTTTCTGGTTTGAAAACCGCCGTGCTCACCACCGCCATGAAATTGGCAGGTGTTAAGCAACCTTCTGAAACCATGGTGATCAGCGACACCGACAAAGCCGACCTGGCTGCCAGTTTTCAAGCTGCAATTGTTGAAACGCTGGTCAAGAAAGCATTGGCGGCCTGCTTGCAGCAAGATCACAAACGATTGGTTGTTGCCGGTGGTGTGGGCGCAAACAAATTGTTGCGAGAACAGTTGGTGAAAGCAGCGCGCAAGCGTGGAGTGGAAGTTTACTTCCCCGAGCTGAGCCTTTGCACCGACAACGGGGCAATGATTGCCTTTGCAGGCGCCATGCAATTGGCTGAGAACCCGGCGCTGCTGGAGAAGCGGGAGTACGGCATGGTGACGCGGCCGCGATGCGAATTGGCAACGTCCGCCAGCTAGCACGAGGCAGGCTTTTGCTCACTTGCTGGTGTAGATAACTCAGTCAGCTTGTTCACAGCCCGATCGGCTTGGGTTTCAATCTCTCGCCTGAAAACCTGTATTTCCCTTTTTGAGATTCACCCTGACTCACCTCGCTCGGCAAAAGAGCGGGCCGAGTCTCGGTGCCGGCCCATGGCCGACCGTGGCGGTTGAATTCAAACGGGCAGGTTTTCTTGAAGGCGAGGCGATCGAAAAACCGCCGCCGATTGGGCGTTGAACCCAGCGGTGACTCGGAGCTGAACCTGCAAGTGGTCGCGCACGGGAGGTTTAGGCCAACTCGGCAGTGGGATTGCTTGGGACGCACTTCAAGGAAACCGCCCCGTTTGAGTTTATTCGCAGCGTTCGGCTTCAAGCCGACACCGAGACTCGGCCCGCTTTTTTGCCGAGCTCGGTGAGCTAGAATAAATTCAGAAAGGGATCAAGCGGTTTTCAGTGCGGCACAAGTAACACGCGTCGAGTTAGTAAAAAACCCTAGCGGTGACCCTTCAAGTTCAGATCAAAAGTCACCAATGACATGCGACACAAGTAACCCATGCCGAGTTGGCAAAACAAACCGGCAATTCACTTTTGACTAACAAGCAAAACTGCTTCGGGCAAGCACCAATTACCATTCATACAATAATTGAGTATGCTTGAAAGCTGTCAAAGAGGTACCCCTATGAATGCGCCCACTGAAGACTTTGTACTGAATGCCGCCCAACGCGCGGAAGTGATCGCGGGCTTGAACCAGATTCTGCCCGCCCACGCTGTGTTGCACGAGGTAGAAGACACCAAACCCTATGAATGCGACGGCTTAAGCCTGTTTCGCCAGTTGCCCATGGTGGTGGCCTTGCCCGACACCGAAGAACAGGTTATCGAAATACTGAAGCTGGCCAACAGACTAAACGTACCGGTTGTGGCACGCGGTGCGGGCACCGGTTTGTCCGGCGGTGCGCAGCCCCACAAGCACGGCATTTTGCTGGGTATGGCCAAGTTCAACAAAATTCTAAAAGTAGATGTGCAATCTCGTAGTGCGGTGGTGCAACCCGGCGTGCGCAACCTGGCCATTTCCGAGGCCGTGGCCCAGCACCAGTTGTACTATGCGCCCGACCCTTCTAGCCAAATTGCCTGCACCATTGGCGGCAATGTGGCCGAAAACAGCGGTGGCGTGCACTGCCTGAAGTACGGCCTCACGGTGCACAACGTGTTGAAGGTACGCGCCATCACGATCGAAGGCGAAATCGTTGAATTCGGCTCCGAAGCACCCGATGCTCCCGGCCTTGAGTTGATGAACCTGGTGATTGGTTCAGAAGGCATGCTGGCTGTGGTTACAGAAGTGACCGTGAAGCTGGTACCCAAGCCCGCTTTGGCGCAGGTGATTATGGCCAGCTTCGACGACGTGGCCAATGCAGGCAATGCAGTGGCAGCCGTGATCGCCGCAGGCATTATCCCAGCCGGGCTTGAAATGATGGACAAGCGCGCCAGCCAAATGGTGGAGCCCTTTGTAAAAGCAGGTTACGACACCGAAGCCGAGGCCATTTTGCTGCTGGAAAGCGATGGCACACCCGAAGAAGTGGCCGAAGAAATTGCGGAAATGACCCGCGTGCTGAACGGCTGCGGTGCCACCGCCATCAAGGTGTCGCAAAGCGAAGCCGAACGCCTGAAATTCTGGGCCGGCCGCAAGAATGCATTTCCGGCTGCTGGCCGCGTGTCGCCCGACTACTACTGCATGGACGGCACCATTCCCCGCCGCAGTTTGGCCAAAGTCTTGAACGCCATCACCGAGATGGAAAAGAAATACGATATGCGCTGCGCCAACGTATTTCATGCAGGCGACGGCAATTTGCACCCACTGATTTTGTTCGATGCGAACAAGCCTGAAGAAATTAAACGTGCTGAAGATTTCGGCGCAGAAATTCTGGAACTGTGCGTGGAAGTGGGCGGCACAGTGACCGGTGAACATGGCGTGGGCATCGAGAAAATCAACCAGATGTGCGTGCAGTTTTCGCGTGCTGAACTGGATGCATTTTTCGCGGTGAAGAAAGCCTTCGACGAACCCGGTTTGCTCAACCCCGGCAAAGCCATTCCAACGCTGCACCGTTGCGCGGAATATGGTCGCATGCATGTGCATGGCGGCCAGGTGCCTTTCGCAGACCTTCCCCGCTTTTAAAAGAACGAGATCATGAGCGACTTTATCGATGACCTGTGCAAACAGGTTGAACTGGCTGCCCGCAACAAGACACAACTTCGCCCGTTGGGCGGCGGCACCAAGAATTTTTACGGTGGCCCCCTGCAAGGCGAGGAAGTGGACATGCGCCAATGGGCCGGCATTGTGGAATATGAACCCACGGAACTGGTGATCACGGTGAAGCCGGGCACTGCCTTGGCTGAAGTGGAAGCTGCCCTTGCTGCTGAAAAGCAGGAACTGGCATTTGAACCACCCAGGCTCGGTGACAACGGCACCATTGGCGGCGCGATTGTCAGCGGCCTTGCCGGACCCGCACGCCTGAGTAAAGGTGGCGTGAAAGATTATGTGCTGGGTTGCACCCTGCTCGATGGCAAAGGTCAACTGCTGCACTTTGGCGGTGTGGTCATGAAAAACGTGGCGGGCTATGACGTGGCCCGCGTAATTCCCGGCAGCATGGGCACGCTTGGTATTGCAACCGAATTGTCGATCAAGGTCATGCCGGTTGCGCCCGCCGAAGCCACACTGCAGTTCGACATGGATGTGAACAAAGCGATTGCTCAAAGCAATGAATGGCTATCGAAACCCCTTCCAATTTCTGCCACGTTTTTCGACAACGGTAAGCTGACAGTTCGCCTGCGCGGTGCCAGCGCAGCGGTACAGGCTGCCACCAAAAACATGGGCGGGCAGGAAATGGAAAGCCGGCAGGCGCAAGCCTTCTGGACCAGCGTGCGCGACCAGCAACATGCATTCTTCAAAGCCGAAGGCGATTTGTGGCGCATGGCCGTGCCGCCCACCACCGTTGATTTGGCCATGCATGGTCAAAGTGTGCACGAATGGGGCAGCGGGCTGCGCTGGCTTCGTGCCGATGCTGGCGTAACGGCCGAGCAAATTCGCGCCACCGCCAAACGCGTGGGTGGCCACGCCACCCTGTACCGCACAGGCAACGACGCCGCGCGCGTGCACGCATTCCAGCAACCTGATGCGGTCATGCTGAAACTGCAACGCCGCCTGAAAGAACAATTCGACCCGGCTGGTGTGTTCAGCATCAACCGCCTGTCACCCATTTTGTAAGTAGAACGCATGGATACCCAACTCGCCGACTGGATCAAAGACACCCCCGATGGCAAAGCCGCCGATGCAATTCTGCGCAAATGCGTACATTGCGGTTTTTGCACGGCCACCTGCCCCACCTACCAAATTCTGGGCGATGAGCTGGACAGCCCGCGTGGTCGCATTTACCTGATCAAACAGGTCTTGGAAGGCAAGCAAGTTACGCGCAAAACCCAGCAACACCTGGACCGCTGCTTAACCTGCCGCAATTGCGAAACCACCTGTCCTTCCGGTGTGAAGTACGGCCAGTTGATCGACATTGGCCGCAAAATTGTGGATGAGCGTGTTGAGCGCCCCATGGCTGAAAAGCTGACCCGTGAAAGCCTGAAAATGCTGATGACCAACCGCCCCATGTTTACAGCGGGCATGGCCATGGGCAAAGCGGTGCGTGGCATGCTGCCAGAAAGTATCAAGAAAAAAGTGCCGGCCAAACGCCCCACCCTGCCCTTTGCCAGCACAGCGCATACACGCAAAGTGATCTTGCTGAAAGGCTGTGTGCAGCCCGCCATGATGCCGTCGATTGATTCTGCAACATCCGTGATTCTCGATGCATTGGGCATTCAAAGCATGGTGATTCAGGAATCGGGTTGTTGTGGCGCCGTAAAGTTTCACTTGAACGACCACCTTGGCGGTCTGGTTCAAATGAAAACCAACATCGACGCTTGGTACAACTTGCTGCAAAGCGGCGAGGCCGAGGCGTTGGTGATGAATGCATCAGGCTGCGGCGTCACAGTTCGTGAATACGCCCACCATTTTGAAAACGATCCAGAGTACGCGGAAAAGGCCAAACTGGTCAGCGAGAAAACCCTGGACATTGGCGAGTTCATCACCCAACAAAATGCAGACGGGCTAGCGCGCTTGGGCACCAAGGTGAAAGCCGCCATCGAGCAGCAGCGCATCCCTGGCAGCATTGCCTTTCATCCACCTTGTACCTTGCAGCATGGCCAACAAATCAAGGGCGTAATTGAAAACGTGCTGACCACCCTGGGCTTTAAATTAACACCCGTGGCCGATTCGCACCTGTGTTGTGGCTCAGCCGGTACTTATTCGGTGCTGCAACCTGAGTTGTCGAAAGAATTGAAAAAACGCAAGCTGGCCAACCTGATGGCGGGCAAACCGCAAGCCATAGCATCAGCCAACATTGGTTGTTTGGGGCATTTGGAAAGCGATGCAACAGTGGATGTTCGCCACTGGGTGGAGTGGGTTGCACAAGCAGTTTAAGTAATTTGTCACGGCATGGAACTGAAAGGACCACACGTTCACTAAGTGGTCCTTTTCATTTCAACGCATCCAACGCCATGACTATCGACAACACCACCCCCGCTGGCGCAACCCGCCCAACCAGTTCATTAACCAGGGTATTAAGCCAGGTCAGCCTTGAAGAACAAGCCCGGCCTGCAAAAAAAGCCACGCTGGCAATCGCGAGCGATACACTAAGAAACGAACAGGCCCGGGAAATTATTTTCCGCTGCAATGCAATCGACCGGGACATCCCGATGATTCGGGTCGAGACACGGAAAGCGCTGTCAACTTACCTGGTCAATAAGCAAATTCAAAACCCAGGGCTTTTGAATAACAGGCAGCAAGGTTTGTGTGCATGGACCTTGCTGGAACATGTAGCGCGTGGGGACCGCGGCTTTCAGAACGTCGATTCAAACATGGTTGGCAGCTACATTCGCCCAGAAGACAAATCACAGTTTGAAGCCATTGCGAAATCATTGAATCTGGATCCCGGCAAGTTCATCTCTTAAACAAGCGCTCTGCATTACTTTCGACAAATGACCTGTCTGCGACTGTAATAACCGGGGTGTGAAGGCACCACCGGCATCATCATGTCAGCACCGTCGATACTGCGCAGCACATCCTCGGTGCAGGCAACAATGTTCAAGCTGGCCAGCCATTTGGTGGCTGCCTCGTCAGCATCCAATTCAAACTGGCGATTCATGGCGTGCAGCTTTTCCATGGTGGCCGGGTTGCGCTCAATCGCATCAAAGGCCATGTCGGGAGTTGGCATACCAGCCAATTCCATGGCTTTCATGCCCAGCTTTTTCTGATGCTCCAAGTGCACATGCGCGTACTCATGGGCAATCACGAACAACACACCATCGGGCGTTAAGCGATTCAAAAAATCGGGGTCCATGGTAAGCAAAGCACCCTCGATGCGATCCGACACATAGGCCCGGCTCCATGTTTTCGTCAGCTCAACTTCAAGTTTCATATTGGGCACTGCTTTGCCCAACTGCACAATTGCATGATCGATGTCAGTGCGTGTGGCCGCCTGCACGCCAGAATGAAAAAACAGAAAACCCAAATGTGCAATCCAGGCGAATCGCAAAACTCTCACATGTGCGCCCCACATACTTCTCTCCGAACTAAAAACCGAAGGGTCTCAAGCCACTGTCGAACTGAATAGCGTCCGAAGGACGAGCGTTTGTTAATGCAAGGGTTTCAACCACGAGCGACTCGAACATCGGGCGCTGGTCTTCGGTCAACTCGGCACCGTCAAACTGAATAAACGGATCGGCTCCGCCTTTGATGGTGGCCAACAAAGCCATTTCAAGCACAGAGCCGGGTAAATTCACGTAATCCGAAGTAGACAGCCAACCCGCTGCTTTGCTTCGATTCTCGACCCCGCCTTCAAGCCAATTGCAGGCGTGCCGAAGCGCCTTGATCAAACCACTCAGGGCAACAGGGTTCTCAGACGCCCAGGCGCGCGTGCAGCCCAATACTTTTTCAGGGGCTTTGGGCCACAAACTGTTGGAGGTAGCCACAATGGTGCCAAGCCCCTCATTCACCGCCAGGGAGTTATAGGGCTCGCCCACACAAAATGCATCGATCAAACCAGCTTGAAGCGAGGCCACCATGCGAACCGGCGGGACCACTTCAAAACGTACATCCTGATCCGGGTCTACATCATTCGAACGCAACCAGCGGCGAAGCTGCAAAGTGTGCATGGAAAACGGAAACACCGTGCCAAACACCATGGAACGTTCTTCCCGGGATTTTGCTGCACGCAATTTTGAACCCAGCGTTTCACCTTCAACAAGCCCGGCAATCATCGCGGCCAAAGGCTTGCTAACCGTGATGGCATTGCCGCTTCGATTCAACACCAGCGGTGCCAATACGTCTTTTTTGGGAGAGCCCCCCAAACCCAGTTGCAAGGCGATCGCCATGGGCGAGAGCATGTGAGCGGCTTCAATTTCGCCATAAGCCAGCTTGTCGCGCAGCGTGGCCCAGGATGCCTGCCTGACCAGATCTACAGACAAATGTTCGGCCTCGAAAAAACCCATTTTCTGGGCCACCACGAATGGAGCGGAGTCGGTGAGTGCGATGACGCCAATGCGAATTTCCTGTTGCATTACAAACCACCTCCGCCCAACATTTCAAACACCTCAATCACATTGCGGGCTGTGTCTACCAGGCGCTGGTTGCGCTCCATGGCAAGCTTTCGCATGGCGTGGTAGGCCTCGTCTTCATTGAATTTGCGGTGCTTCATCAACAGGCCTTTGGCTTTGTCAATCAACTTGCGGTCCGCCAGCTGATCACGGGTTTTCTGCAACTCGTTTCTCAACGCCTGAAATTCACGAAAACGCGCCACGGCCACCTGCACAATGGGGCGAACCCGATCCGGGTTCATGCCGTCGGCCACGTAGGCACTTACACCAGCCTTGATCGCGCTGGCGATCGTGTCCTCATTGTCTTCATCAGAAAACATGATCACAGGCTTGGGATTGCTTCGCGACAAAACCGCCATGTTTTCCAGGCAATCGCGATCGGGTGAGTCGATGTCCACAATCACGATGTCGGGTTGAGACACCGCCACGTGTTCAGCCAACCGATCGGCTGAACTAAGGCGGGACACCAACACATAACCAGCATCTAGCAAGGCGCGTTCCAGTATGGCAGCACGGCCTGGTTCCTCGTCAACCAGCAGTACTTTCAGTGGCGGTGTGGCGGCTTTGCCGGGTTTACTCTTTTCCATGAATGGGTGTACTCATCCTCAAGGGGCCAATCGGGACATTGCCCAAGAATCACCTTGCAAGGTATAAGCCAGGCGATCGTGAAGTCGCGACGGCCGCCCTTGCCAGAACTCAAAAAAATCGGGTACGAGACGGTAACCGCCCCAAAATGGAGGCCGGGTTTGCGGGTCGCCCTGTTGTTCTTCCTGGGCCTGCTTGACTCGCGCTTCAAGCACTTCTCGAGAGTTGATTACCTGGCTTTGAGGCGAAGCCCACGCACCCAGGCGACTACCCGCTGGTCGCGAGAGATAATACGCATCAGACTCTTCAGGGCTGCACTTCTCAATCCGGCCCTCGATTCGCACTTGCCGCTCCAGTTCAGTCCAGTGAAACAGAATTGCGGCATGCGGATTCTGCGCCAGCTCCTGGCCTTTTCGGCTTTCGTAATTGGTGAAAAAAGTAATGCCACGCGCATCGAGCCCCTTGATCAACACGATACGCGCCGATGGCCTTCCCTTGGCGTTCACTGTGGCCAGTGTCATGGCGTTGGGCTCGGGCAAATCTGCGTTCAATGCTTGATCAAACCAAAGCTTGAAGAAGTCGAATGGATTGGCCAATGCATCGGCCTCATTCAACGTGGCTTGGGTGTAATCTTTTCGAAGATCTGCGATTGACATAAAACGGAACTCCTTGGTGCTGCTAAAGGTATGATGACCTTTATTTTCACATGCTGCCAGCACCACAATGAAGAGCAATGCCGATCTGATTGACGAATTCTGCACCACTTTGTGGCTTGAAGAAGGATTGGCCAAAGCCACGCTACAGGCCTACCGCAGCGACTTGCAGCAACTGGGCAACTGGCTTGAAGAACAATTTGCTGAAAACCTGCTGCAGGTCAGCAGCGAACACATCCGAAACCACGTACACGATTTGCTGGAATTGAAGCCCAGCAGCCTGAACCGAAAACTAAGCAGCTACAAACGTTTTTACCTGTGGCTAATCACCAGCAAACAACGCGAGGACAACCCGTGCGCGCAGTTACAAAGCGCGAAACGTGGCCTGCGCATACCAAAAACGTTGAGCGAACAACAAGTACTGAACCTGCTGGCTGCACCCGATTTAAGCCATGCCGCAGGGCAGCGCGACAAAGCCATGCTTGAATTCATGTACGCCAGCGGCCTGCGCGTGAGTGAACTGGTGAACATGCCCCTGCGAGCCGTTGACCTGAATGTTGGCGCGGTGAAGGTGCTGGGCAAAGGCAACAAGGAACGCTTGGTACCCATGGGCGAACCCGCAAGGTTGGCGATTCAGCTTTACCTGCAGCAGGCTCGCGGTGAATTGTTGAAGGGCAAAACCAGTGATTTTTTGTTTGTAACCCATTTTGGCACCCCCATGACCCGCCAAGGTTTCTGGAAAAATATCAAGCGGCTCGCCTTGCAGGCAGGCATTGAAACCCCAGTAAGCCCGCATGTGTTGCGCCATGCCTTTGCCACGCATTTGATTAACCATGGCGCGGACTTGCGAGTGGTGCAACTGCTCTTGGGGCATGCCGACATTGGAACGACGCAAATTTATACCCATGTGGCCAAGGAACACCTGCACACCTTGCTGAATCAAAGCCACCCACGCTCAAAAAGTCGCTAAAATCGACGCCAAAGCCCAATAACAAGGAGACACCTTTGCTTAATTTCGCCGCAGGCCTGCTAATCGCCTACCTGATTGGTTCTATTTCGTTCGCAGTGGTTGTTTCCAAATTCGTTGGCTTGGCCGACCCCCGCACTTATGGCTCAAAAAACCCCGGCGCCACCAACGTGCTGCGCAGTGGCAACAAAAAAGCTGCTGTTCTTACTTTGCTTGGGGATGCACTAAAAGGCACTGCGGCCGTTGCATTGGCCTTTCACTTTCAAGACCAGTTGGGCTACAGCCGCACCGACATTGCCTGGATAGGCTTGGCCGCTTTCATCGGCCATTTGTACCCGATTTTCTTCAAGTTTGAAGGCGGCAAAGGCGTTGCCACCGCACTGGGTGTACTGCTTGGCCTGAACTGGATACTAGGCCTTGCCACCGCAGTGACCTGGGTCGTGATTGCTTACTTTTTCCGTTATTCATCGCTGGCTGCGCTCATTGCCGCGCTGTTTGCCGTGTTTTACAACGTGCTGCTGTTCGGTATTAACGGACAAGCGGCAGCAATTACCATTATGTCGGCACTGCTGATTTACCGGCACAAACAAAACATTGCCAACCTGATTGCAGGCAAAGAAAGCAAGATTGGTCAAAAGAAAAGTTAAGCGCCAATGTTGTTTTCTTGATCAGAATGCTTAAGCCACGGCTGCTTTCTCGTAAAACTGCCAGTGGCCTTTATCGCCTGTCCCATCGTATCGCAAGGTAGGCCAAGTATCCGGGTGACCGTGTTGCTCCACTTTGTAATTGTCCGGCAAATACAAATCTGGCACCGTGTCACTTCCATTGTGAATGATCAATGGAAGTTCCAAGGCCTTGAAAAACAGAACCCCGAAATCACCCTCTGTTTGCGGATTTTCACCCTTCTTCAGTTGATTCAGCGTTGCCAGCGTATTGCCCTTCTTCCAGCTGCCATCATCTGCCCGATCCATTAATGAAATCATCAGGGCTCGCTGCTTGTACTCGAGATCTGGTTTGGTCTGTAAACCGTTTAGTGGATCCGCCTTGATTTGATCGTAGATTTGACCAATTTCAGTGAAAGTTAAATTGCGCGAACCCAACTCATCGTTCATGGACTGAGCCACCAACCCAACCCTTGCCATGAATTCGTCTTTGGGGAGCGCATTTACAGCAGCCCCCCACGACGACCGAAGCCAGCACCTTGCTTTGTCACCAGAAACATTTTGAAGTGTGCGTGCGCCAAGCGGTGTAAGTTGGTTTTGTAATGCAGCGCCTCTTCTAATATTCAGTAAAGTCGGCGCTAGCTCCTTCATCTTCTCCAAGATCCGCGCTGGAATGTCGTTGACATTCCGATTTGCAAATACAGCGATTTCATTCAATGACTCAAGATCTTTAAAATAAGCCTTTACCTGTTGATCCGAGAAGGCAGAACTTCCCTCTGGATAATTGACTAGAAAAGCTTCTAGATACTCAGTCTTCAACTTGGTCAGTTGTTGGGTCGGGTTTTTTGAGCCCTCATTAAGAACACCGCCCCACAGATTAGAAATCCATTGATTGCTCGACGCTACTGGCGGCGCACCCGCTGGGGGTACTGAAGCAGTGCGAACCAAAGGTACCGAAGAAGGCACCACAGGTTTAAGCGGTGCTTCAGAAGACGTGTTCACCGCAAATTTACTCAAGTGTGTTGTTGCGTAATTCGGAATACTGTTGGTCTGGACTGAAGACAGCCCAATCACATTCGGCATTGGTCTTTCCTTGGAAAGGGGTTCCCACGCCGTGTTCAAGAAGTTACCTGTAGAAACAAGAATTCTCTTGAGCTGAGGGCTCAATTCGCCCTTCATTTCAACAGTCAAACTTTTGCCACCCAGGTATTTGATCAGGGCCTGCGCATTACTCACATCGGTCATGTTTTTCGACTGGGTCAGTGGCTGCAGCTGACGCTTCAAATCCGCAATAAGTACAAGGTTTTCTGGTCGATCAAACTGCTGACGCAGGCGCTCCTTCTGGCTAATATTCGACAAATAATTTTGCAGTGACGACCAACCCTCTCGAATTGCAGTACCACCAGCGAGATTAATAAAATGCCCCACAGAGGTTGAAGCCCTGCGGAAGATACCTTTGCGTCCATTCGCTGCAATTTCCGCTGAGTTATTCCTTGCCACCGAAATCGATTTGTCAGCACCTCCAGCTTCTCTTTTCGCAACCCACGAAGCCGCGTTGTTGTGAAACTCAATCAACACCTGTTTGAATAAAAGTTGCTTCTCGGCACTGACTGGCTGTTTGTTTTTTTCTGAGAGCTGAATCTCGCCTTCATATTGTTTCAGCGATTTCATGAAACGAGTCACCTCAACATGGTTGCCGACCAACAAATCATTGGGTAATGCGGCAAGAATCAATGAAGAGGCCTCAACCGCATGTTGAGGCGTAATGACGACATGCTCGAGAGTTACTGGCTGTGCTTCCCTGAATATCTCTTTCTGCAGGATGGTCGACAAATGACTTAAAAATGACAAGCGCTTACCCACATATTCCCCGGGGTCTCGCGCATACACTCCGGCACGGCCAACCATGAACTTCTTGAGTGGGCTGAATCCAGATTCAACCTTGTAGGCCAAAGACGGCGCATCAAGCTGCAAGGTTTCTGCATTAAAACCTGCGGCTGTTACATTACAAGCCGACAGTCGATGAATGTATTTTCTGCCTTCTTTGGTGCTGAGAAAATCGAGTACCTTGTTTGTACGCTCACTACCCGCCGCACGCAAAGTACCCCCCAGTTCACTGAGGAATGAACGTCGGTCGCCACGCACCGTGTCGACTGTCGGATCTTTTGAGTGTTCATACGCATTAAAGTTGGAACCAAACTCTGCCAGGTGAGTTCGCACAGCAACCGACCTGGAAATCACGTCATTGCTCCTTCCGGAACGCCCATATTCCAAAGCCTGATTCAAGCTGAATCCATCGTTGACCGATGGCGACTCAACTCCGTTTCCAAGCATGTCTAGATTAAAAGGCAGTACGTTGGCTTTATTACGCGCAATTCCAAACTGAAGATTCAATTCCCTGATGGCGATCAAGTCAACACCCGCCGCCGATACCATGCGCTGAAGTCGCGCAATTTCCCGTTTCTGATTTTCAATCGTCTTGATATTCTTTTCGCATGCTGTGGTTTGGCCTAGCAGTGATTCGAGTTCTTTAACATCACCTGTTTTTTTTGCATCGTTTCGCTTTGACTCCAGATCTGGCAGTTTTTCCTTCTCCAGCTTCTCAAACGCATTCACCCTTTCAGCAAGGGCATTCAGCTTGGCGGCGTTCAGCTCGGCCTGGGGCTCCAGTACAGGTATCACGATGTTGTTCACTGATGCAGCCAATTGAGACTGTAGTTTTTTGAAACCGGGAACAGCAGCCTCATGCTTGGCTTTCTGATCCCTCACCCTGTTCGACCAGTGGGTTTCAATTTTTCGCACCGATGACTTTTCGGGGTGCACAGATGCTTCAGTGGAAGACTCAGGCTTTCTGCCAGCGGCAAAAGCCTCAATGGTTGAGTGCTGAATGCGTCGGTCTGCGACTGATTTATCCTGCTCCCGATTGGTCAGGTCAGTTTTTCGCAGGTTATCAACAAGACTTTTCTTTTCCGACGATGCGATTTTCACCAGCAATTTGACGCTGGACTCTGTATGAACCAGTGCGTTCTGAAGTGTATCCAGATCGGGCAGCGATTCAATATTGGCGGTTGCTTCACCAATTTGTTGTTCCAACAATGCTTGGCGCTTTGTCGACTCTAGTTCTTTTTTGTATTGAATGAGTTTTTCCGGCACACCCTGCTTAGCCTCAACTTCCTGCAAAGCATTCAGAACTTCGTTTTTTTTAAGTAACTTATTCACGAAGTCTACATTAAGCCGCTTTCTCTGGGTCGCTGGCTCGGTACTTGCCTTGGAGGCTGCCAACAGCGCACCAGGGACGGTCGCCACCGGTTCAGGTGTGGATGCAAGTGCAGGCGATAAAACAGACAACGCGGTAGAGGCCGTTGAAGCGCTGGCT
Source organism: Limnobacter sp. 130 (assembly GCF_902506325.1). GTDB lineage: Bacteria > Pseudomonadota > Gammaproteobacteria > Burkholderiales > Burkholderiaceae_B > Limnobacter. The sequence goes on along the minus strand of NZ_LR732333.1, from coordinate 152,366 downwards.
GGCTCTGGCTTGGTGTTCTTGATGATTTCAACAATAGTGCGTTTGATTTCATCTGGTTTTTGTTCACAGTGCGACGCTGCTTTTTCTACCAGATCATCGATAACTTTGCACAAATCGTCGCTGATCTCCCCTCTACCATTGAATTCGTAACACTCTTTAATCAGGTCGATGACATGGGGTTGCTTACCTGGTACCTTCCCAAAGTTGGCATTCAGCTGCGTGGCAGCCAAACCTGACGTGACAACGGGTGACATTGAAGTGTCTTTGTGGGGTGCCGCGGAAGAATCTGAGCCAGCACCTCGAGTGGTCACAGGTGTGGATATAGTCGTTGAATTGGTCATGACGAAGTACTCCGATGGTTCAGTTCAAGTTAATTCGGTTGGAGTTTTGAGGCTTTGGAGTTTTCGGAGATCCTCAGAATCAGTGACGATATTGAGCTTCAATACCAAAAGCCTGTTCTTGATGTAAGAGGCAGGGTCTGGGTGATCATCAGTGGGCATAATTTTCAGTCCACTCAAGGTTTGCTCAAGTAATTTGAAATTGCCGAGCAAATCTGCTTGCAAATCTGCAGCAAGGTCTTGGCCGCAAACAGAGCGTGCAAGTTCTTCGGCCGTACTCAGTGCTTGATTCCAGTTTGCCTCAGGATTTTTTACAAGATCTGCACTGAGCTTGTTCCAAATGGCCAGTGCAGCTTTCGAGATGCCAGCATCGCTCTCAGACCTGCCGCTTACAGGCAGACCAGCAGCGCTTTGCGCAACAATATCTTGAGGAGTTAAGGATTCTGAACTCCCAACTCCGGAGAGACTGTCCGGCATATATTCCCCTTGCTCAACTCTTAGCAAAACGACAGGGGAAAAATCCCCTTTCATTTAAGGAACAAATGCGGCCAGAAAGTTCCTCCGGCAATTGGTGAAATTCAGGTTCTATTGGTATAAAACTGCGCCAGGGCTACGGTAGTGTGGCCAGCCTTCTTTCCCTTGGCTTTGGCCATGTCTTGTGGGCTGCCCTGTGCCACAAGCTGCCCACCGCCAATACCCGCTTCCGGGCCCATGTCGATTACCCAATCCGCTTGTGCAATCAAATCCAGGTCGTGTTCAATCACCACCACGGTGTGGCCTGCATCTACCAAACGGTGCAACACAGCGATCAGCTTTTCCACATCGTTCATGTGCAAACCAACCGTGGGTTCATCCAGCACATACAAAGTGGGTGGGCTCATCTGCACACCCGCCTTGTTTTCGCGCACCTTCACCAGTTCAGTCACAAGTTTGATTCGCTGTGCCTCGCCTCCACTCAGCGTGGGGCTGGGTTGGCCAATGGTCAGGTAACCCAAACCCACATCGTTCAACAAATTCAGCGCCTGCGCTATGGCCGGGTGAGCCTCAAAGAATGGAGCGGCTTCTGAACAGCTCATATTCAAAATTTCAGCAGCGGTTTTGTCGCGCCAGGTTACCTGCAATGTTTCAGGGTTGAAGCGTTTGCCGCGGCAGGCTTCACACACCACTTTCACATCGGGCAGGAAGTTCATTTCAATGGTTTGCATGCCTTGGCCATCGCACACCGGGCAGCGGCCTGGCCCTGCATTGAAACTGAAGCGGTTGGCTGCAAAGCCACGCATGCGGGCCTCAATGGTGTCGGCCAGCACATTGCGTATGCGGTTCCAGAAACCGATGTACGTGGCTGGGCAACTGCGCGGTGTTTTACCAATCGGGGTTTGGTCCACTTCCAGCACGCGCGCCACTTGTTCAGCGCCTTCAATCGATTCGCAAGCGAACCAGTTGTGAACCGGCTTGCCTTTCTTGTTTTGATTCAACACATATTGGCGCATATTGGCCAGCAAAATATCGCGGGCCAAAGTGGATTTGCCACTGCCAGAAACACCCGTAATCGCCACCAAACGGCCCAGTGGAATGTCCACATTCAAACCGGTGATGTTGTGCAGTTTTGCACTTTTAATACACAGGCGCGGTGTGTCTTTTTCAACGGGTCGCTTGGGGCTTGCAAGATGCGGAATCGGGCTTTTCAAATAGCGCCCTGTCAGCGAATTCTTGTCCGCCGTTACCTCCGCCACAGAGCCTTGGGAAATAATTTCACCGCCCAGTTTGCCTGCGCCTGGGCCAATGTCCACCAAGCGGTCTGCACGGTTCATGGTGTCAATGTCATGTTCAACAATGACCAAGGTATTGCCCTTGGCACGCAATTCTTCAAGCGCATCCAACAGTCGGTGATTGTCTCGGGTGTGCAGGCCAATGGTGGGTTCATCCAGCACATAGCACACGCCACGCAAGTTGGTTCCCAGTTGACTTGCCAGGCGAATGCGCTGCGCTTCGCCGCCACTGAGTGTGGGCGCACTGCGGTTCAGGTGCAGGTAATCCAGCCCAACCTGTTTCAGAAATTTCAAACGACCCGCCATTTCAATGCGAATGTCTTTCGCAATGACCGATTCACGTTCGTCCAGCTCAAGCTGATCCACCCACTGCAGTGCGTCGCTCACGGTTTGGTCGGCCAGTTCAGCAATGTTGCTTTTCTTGAATTTCACGGCCAATGCGGTGGGGTTCAGGCGCTGACCATTGCAAGCGCCACACACCATACTCTCGCGCAGGTAGGTTCCCTCATCATTCTCCTCCGCGCTTTTGTCTTGTTCGGAAAGCCACTTGCCTTCTTCGCCGGTGGTTTCCGCATCGAAGCCTTCCACTTCCTCGCCCACCCCAAAGCAGCTGGCACACCAACCGTGTTTGCTGTTGTAGCTGAACAGTCGTGGGTCCAGTTCCGGGAAGCTGCGCGCGCAACTGGGGCAAGCACGTTTGGTGGAATAAAAACGGATGGAAGGTGTTTCGCCCTTCTTGCCGGGTGCCTCCACCATCACCGTGCCTTTGCCGTACTCCAGTGCAAGCGCCAACACCTCGCGCAATTCTTTCTCGCCTTTGGCTTGAATGCTCAAGGTTTTTACAGGCAATTCAATGTGGTGTTCCTGATAACGAGCCAGTTTGGGCCAAGGGTTGGTGGGCACATATTCGCCGTCCACGCGCAGGCGCTCATAGCCCCGGTCTACAGCCCATTTGGCAATTTCGTTGTAAATGCCTTTGCGACCCTGCACCAGTGGGGCCAGCAAGGTAATTTCCTGCCCTTTGTAGTGCTGCATGATTTGCGCCAGCATGCTGTCCATGCTTTGCGGGGCAATGGGCACTTCGCAAGTGGGGCAGTGCTGAATGCCCAACTTCACAAACATAAGGCGCAGGAAGTGGTACACCTCGGTGACCGTTGCAACCGTACTTTTGCGGCCACCCCGGCTGGTGCGCTGCTCAATGGCCACTGTGGGTGGAATGCCAAAAATAGCGTCTACATCGGGCTTGGCAGCAGGCTGCACAAACTGGCGCGCGTAAGCATTCAAACTTTCAAGGTAGCGGCGCTGCCCTTCAGAAAACAAAATGTCGAAAGCCAGCGTGGATTTTCCGCTGCCGGAAGGCCCGGTGATCACGGTCATTTTTTCGCGCGGAATGGTCAAGCTGACATTTTTCAGGTTGTGCTCACGCGCATGCAGAATTTCAATGCCGTCGGTCTGCCCGCGCCTGCTGACTGCTGTGTTCAAACCATACAGTGCCGCTGCTTCAGCCACCAAATGATCGTTACTGCCTTTATTCAAGTCAGCTGCATGCAGCAAATTTGTTTGCGCAAGGTACTGCTTGATTGCAATACCCGTGTGGCTAACCTTGTTTTTTGCAAGTTGCTCTGGCGTGCCTTGGGCCACCAGTTCACCACCGTATTCACCCGCTTCGGGGCCCAGGTCAATCAGCCAGTCGGCTGCACAAATTACGTCCAGGTTGTGCTCCACAATCAGCACGCTGTGCCCGGCTTCTTGTAACAAACGCAGTGAACGCATCAACTTGGCCACGTCATCAAAATGCAGGCCCGTGGTGGGTTCATCAAACACAAACAAGTCGCCGCGCTTGGCCACTTTCTGGCCACTTGCGGTGGGTTTCAAATTGGCCAGGAAACCGGCCAGTTTCAGGCGTTGTGCTTCACCACCACTGAGGGTGGGCACAGGTTGGCCAAGGCGTAAATAATTCAAACCCACTTGTGCAAGGGGTTGCAGTGCCTTCATCAAGGCAGCGTCTTTGTCGAACAAATCCAGTGCTTGGTCTACTGTTAATTCCAGCACTTGCGCCATGTTCAACACCTGGCCTTTGCGCTCCAGTGTTACTTCCAGCGCTTCCGGGCGATAGCGTGTGCCATTGCATTCACCGCAACGCAAATACACATCGCTGAGAAACTGCATTTCAACGTGTTCAAAGCCATTGCCACCGCACATGGGGCAGCGGCCATCGCCACTGTTGAAACTGAAAAAACCCGGCTTGTAATCGCGTTCTACTGCAATTTTTGTTTTGGAAAACAGTTTGCGCAGTTCATCAAATGCGCCCACATAACTGGCCGGGTTGCTTCGCGTGGTTTTGCCAATCGGGCTTTGATCCACAAAGGCCAGTTGCGCAATGTGCTCAACACCGTCCAAAGAATCAAACTCACCGGGTGCTTCAGTGGGCTCGCCCTTGATTTTTTTAATCGCAGGAACCAGCACGTCTTGCACCAAAGTGCTTTTGCCTGAACCAGACACACCCGTGAGCACCACCAGCCTGTTCAATGGCAATTTGAAATCAATGTTCTGCAGGTTGTTGGCACGCACGCCGGTCAGCACAATGTGTTCTTTCGAGTCACCGAGCGGTTTGATTTTGTCCACCACTTTCAGCTCGCCTTTCAGGTAGCGCGCTGTGAGCGAGTTTGATTTATCGATTGTTGCAGGCGCACCATCAAACACAATGTTGCCCCCCGCCTCGCCGGGGCCGGGGCCAATGTCCACCAGCCGGTCCGCCTGATTCATCAACTGCGGGTCGTGTTCAACAACAACCAAAGTATTGCCCGCGTCTTTCAAGCGCTGCATGGCTTGGGCCACGCGTGCAATGTCGCGGGGGTGCAGGCCAACCGAGGGCTCATCCAGCACAAACAAGGTGTTCACCAATGAACTGCCCAGCGCAGTGGTCAAGTTGATTCGCTGTACTTCACCGCCACTGAGCGTTCTGCTTTGCCGGTCCAAAGTTAAATAACCCAAACCCACTTGAATCAAGAAGCCCAAGCGCGTGCGAATTTCTTGCAACACCAAATCGCTGGCTTCGTCCAACGCGCCGGGCAGTTGCAGGTTTTTAAACAGCTGCGCCACTTTCAGCAGCGGCATTTGCATGATTTCATGAATGCTGTACTTTGCTGTTTCGCTGGGCAATTTCCACAACAGGGAATCGGGTTTTAAACGTGCGCCATTGCAATCGCCACAGGGTGTGTAACTGCGGTATTTGGAAAGCATGACCCGCACGTGCATTTTGTAGGTGCGGCTTTCAAGCCATTCAAAATAACGGGCCACGCCATAGAACAAGTGGCCGTCCCAATTGCCGTCAAAATTTGCATCACCTTCTATTACCCACAACTTGTGTTCTTCGGGCAGGTGCTTGTAGGCAATGTCAGTGGCTATGCCGCGCTTCTTGGCGAACTTCACCAAATCTTTCTGGCAGCTTTTGAAGCTTTCCGTGGTCCAGGGTTTTACGGCGCCCTCTTCCAGCGATTTGTTTTCATCGGGGATCACCAAGCCGTAATCAATACCAATCACCCTTCCAAATCCACGGCAGGTGTCGCAGGCTCCCAGGGGGGAGTTGAAGCTGAAATGGCTGGGCAGTGGGCTTGAATAATCCAGGTCGCAAGTGGCGCAATGCAGGCCTTCGGAATAGCGCCAAGGCTCCTGTTCCGCACCGTCTTCTTCATGCAGGGTAAACACATTCACCTTGCCCTTGCCCCGGTGCAAAGCACTTGCCACAGCGTCGCTAAAACGGCTTTCCTCAACCCCAGCCACACGGAAGCGGTCTTGCACCACATCCAGCAGTTTTTCCACCACGCTGCGGCCTTTTTTAATCGGCGTTTCACGGTGAATTCGGGTGTAGCCCTGCGCGCTTAAAAAGTCTTCAATTTCCTGGTTTGTGAATTTTGCAGGCACACGCACCGGGAAGGTAACCACCAGGCGCGGGTCGTTTTGGGCAGCCGCTTTGTCCAGTATCGATTGCTTGATGGTGGCCACGGTGTCTTCACGCACCCACTGGCCACACTGGCGGCAATGCAGGTGAGCGGCGCGGGCATAAATCAACTTCAAGTGGTCGTTGATTTCAGTCATCGTGCCCACGGTGCTGCGGGAGGTGCGCACGGGGTTGGCCTGATCAATTGCAATGGCAGGCAGCACGCCTTCAATGCTGTCTACATCGGGTTTGTCCATGCGGTCCAGAAACTGACGCGCGTAAGGCGAGAAGGTTTCAACGTAGCGGCGTTGACCCTCGGCGTACAGGGTGTCGAACACCAGCGAACTTTTACCGCTACCCGACACACCAGTGAACACTGTGATTTCACCAGTTTTAATGTCGATGTCGACATTTTTCAGGTTGTGCTGGCGGGCACCCTTGATGCGAATTACGTTACCTAGGTATTGAGAATTTTGATCTTTTTTTGATTTGCTAGTCATGGGGTGCCTGCAGGTAAACCAGTTGCTACATGACTTTGATTGTACTGGGGGAGATGGGCTTAACGTGGATTAAACCCGCCTGCTTGGCCGAAATTGTGAAAATGGAATTAGAGACTGCAGGTTGCTGGTGGAACTCGTTGGCGCACGCTGGGGGCCTCGACTTGATCACGCAGGTGCAGGGCTGCAGCTTTGAGCGTTCCCACCCTCAATTCGCCGAGCAACGGCGTGCGCATACTCGTGTTTATCAAACCCTGGGTTCCTTCAAAAGCATCAACAAGGTTTCCCAAACTACGGTATTCAGATGACAAGGCGTTGTAGCAAGCAGGTGCCGCATGCTGCGGCAAAACTGAGGCGACCAAACTTTCAGCCAAGCGAATATGCGTCTCGAAAGTGGCTGCCTCTTGTTCAGCCTGCACCAACACTTTGGTAGGCTTGCCTTGGTCAGCACGCTTCAAGTCGGGTTTGTAGCTGTTTTTCATCACAGCATCCAGACACACTTTCAGGTTGTCAGCCTGATCATGAACCAGACTACTGCATACATGCAGATTCTCCAGCTTCTGAAGTACGGGATTGGCCACGCAGGGCGGTGTAGCAAAACGCTTGCATTGCTTCAAATATACCTTAGCCAGCGAATTGACTGATTTGGTCAATTCGCTGGATTCTTTCTTCAAGGTTTGAACATCAGAAATAAAACCGTCCAGCACGGCAGTGCTGTGTTGCAACTGGGCATGAAGATTTAAGGTCGAATTTTGCATTGGGTCAGCGCTCCTGATTCAGTTAAGGAGCGCTTCGTGGAGAATCACGCAAATATGGTTCCTCGATACAACCGTTCTGCAAAGACATGCGCCAACAACAGTCAATCATTCGAGATCAATGAGGATTTCTGTTCAAAGCAATCACTTTTGTGTCCAGATCGGACTGGATATTTCGTTGGGTGTATTGCGCTGCAACTTTAAGCTTACTGATTGCCGCACTCACCTTGGGGCTCTGATCCGCGCCCAATCTACTTGCTCGTTTCTGTATCTTTTCAACTTGACCAGTGCACCAATTCACCTTGTCAGCCTGAGGTATACCTGCAAGATTACCTCGAAACAAAACCTCTTGATGATTCGAAAAAAAATCGACTTCTTGATCAAGGCTTTGTGCCTTTGATGCGAAATCCTTGAGTGTGTCTTTGGCATCACCCAAGAGTTTAATCAAATCTTTAGACTGAATAGACCCACCCTGAGGGGCAAACAACAAGGTTTTGGATTTACCGGTCGTGGCTGCTACATGCGCTTTCATTTCCCTTGCAGTTTGGGCCAACGCCAAAGCTGCACTGGCCAAGGGAGAAATGTCTCGCTTTAAGTTGCTCAAATTTTGTTTGTTAAAGTTGAATTGTTCGACCACAGGGTTGCTAGTGTAAACAGAACTTGAATACATATTGAATAGTCCACAAAGTCACAAAAGGATAAGTCTGTTAACTCTGCACAATAGAAGTTCAACTTATTACTCAGCAAAACTCGTTCTGCACAACAAAAATCCCGCTCGGGGTTTTAAACCCGGCGGGATTCTTTGTTCTTAACCAACAGTTGTCGGCAGCTAAACCCTGATATCAGGCAACCTGAGCCAGCCTGCGTTTGCGCACACCTTGGGCCAATGTCTCCAGCACTTGCAGGCTGTCGTCCCAGCCAATGCAACCATCGGTAATACTTTGACCATAGGTCAATGGCTTGCCGGGTTCCAGATCCTGGCGGCCTTCCACCAAGTGGCTTTCAACCATGACACCCATAATGCGTGCGTCGCCTGCAGCCAATTGCTCGGCGATGTTTTCACACACGCCAACCTGGTTTTTGGGCACTTTGCTGCTGTTACCGTGGCTTGCATCAATCATGATGCGGGCAGCCAGGCCTGCTTTGCCGATGTCTGCAGAGGCAGCTTCAACAGAAGCTGCGTCGTAGTTGGGGCCTTTGCCCCCACGCAGAATGATGTGGCAGTCTTCGTTGCCAGAGGTACTGACAATTGCACTTCGACCTTCTTTGGTGACACTCAGGAAGTGGTGTGGGTGCTGCGCAGCCTTGATCGCATCCACGGCAATTTTCACATTGCCGTCGGTACCGTTCTTGAAACCGACCGGGCAGCTAAGGCCAGAAGACAACTCACGGTGAATTTGACTTTCAGTGGTGCGGGCGCCAATGGCACCCCAACTGACCAAATCAGCAATGTACTGGGGAGTGATCATGTCGAGAAACTCGGTACCCGCTGGCAAACCAAGGCCGTTGATGTTCAACAGCACTTCACGGGCCATGCGCAACCCTTTGTTGATCTCGAAGCTACCATCCAGATTGGGATCGTTGATCAGCCCTTTCCAGCCCACAGTGGTGCGTGGCTTCTCGAAATACACGCGCATCACAATTTCCAGGTCTTCCGCGTATTTTTCGCGATACACCTTCAGCTTGTTGGCATATTCCATGGCGGCTTTCACATCGTGAATTGAGCATGGGCCCATCACCACGATCAAGCGATCGTCGCCACCATGCAAAATTTTGTGCATGGCATTGCGAGAACCCGCCACTGTGTCTGCAATTGCAGGGGTAACGGGCACGTCTGCGATCAAGGTCGCCGGGGTGATCAGTTCTTTAATTTCTTTGATTCTCAAGTCGTCTGTTACCGTGTTCATGCCAATTCTCCTGAATGCTGGCGCGCTTTTTGTTCAAAGTGTCGGTTCAAAAAAAAACCGCCAGGGGTTTAGGGCCTGGCGGTTTTGGGATTCATTTGAACTATGTGTTTTTACGCACAACCCTCTTCCGCCGCTTGCCCGTACCAGGCAAAGAAGCCAAAAAAAGCATAAAAAGAGTGCGCGAAAATCGTGTTCATCTTTTAAATGTAATCAATTCATGGCCGCTGTGCAAGCGCGCTGAACGGAATTCTAGCAAGTCACAGGTGGATGTGGTTGGCATCCCACTGAAAAACAAGGAACTTTGACAGCTTTGAGTTCACTCAGGCGTTCAATTTCAATACACCAACCTAACACTCATGAGCATGAACGAAATCAACCCAATTCAAATGAACCCATTGAATATTGCCCCTGCACCCCAGCAGGCCCAACAACGCCCCACCGTGGAAGCGGTCAGGGCCTTGGCCACGCAAATCAGAGCGCAGACCGCAATTTTAATTCCCTTGGTGAACAATATCTGCACATCGTGGATGATGTTGCCACAGGCGCAGGCTGTTGCCGCGTCCGCTTTACAACAACTCAAAAGCACCTTCCTGGAACCCAATGAGGGTCATGCGGACTTTCTTCGCAAACTAGAGAATTGCACTGATGAAGTGCGGCACAACGCCAGAGAGGTTACTCGTTTGGCCATGTCCTTGGACAACAACAGCTTCGAGGCGCTCGAAGTCGCCAGCCATTTGCTTGAGCGTGGTCCGAGCAACCTGCTGGTAGCGACGCCATTGGGCCCCTGGTCTCTGTCGAAGCAGGCCATTGACGTCAATCTGTTATACCGACTAACGGGTGACATTGGCGTGCTTCTAGGCCCACAACCCGCAGATCAAGGCAACCTTTTGGCCTTGCATGCGGAATGGGCGCAAGAGGATGATGCAATCGCCCCCTACGCACCCCAACGCTAGTTTACTGCGTACCGCCCATCACCAGTCCATCGATGCGCAAGGTGGGCTGACCAACGCCCACGGGTACACTTTGACCTTCTTTGCCACAGGTACCCACGCCGTCATCCAATGCCATGTCGTTGCCTACCATTGAAATTTTGGTGAGCGAGTCGGGGCCATTGCCGATCAGGGTCGCACCCTTAAGCGGATAGGTAATTTTGCCGTTTTCAATTTTGTAGGCCAGCGAAGCCGAGAACACAAATTTGCCGCTGGTAATGTCTACCTGGCCACCGCCAAAGTTCACGGCATACACACCATCTTTGACACTGGCAATAATTTCCTCAGGGGTTTTATCGCCGTTCAGCATGTAGGTGTTGGTCATGCGGGGCATGGGCAAATGAGCAAAACTTTCGCGGCGACCATTGCCAGTCACCGGCATTTTCATCAGGCGCGCATTGGTAATGTCTTGAATGTAGCCCTTCAAAATACCGTCTTCAATCAAGGTTGTGCACTGGGTTTTGTTGCCTTCATCGTCGATATTCAGCGAACCACGGCGGCTGGCCAGGGTGCCATCGTCCACAATGGTGACGCCTTTGGCCGCCACACGCTGACCAATCATGCCGGAGAATGCACTGCTGCCCTTGCGGTTGAAATCGCCTTCCAGGCCGTGGCCAATCGCTTCATGCAGCAAAATGCCGGGCCAGCCAGAACCCAGCACCACGGTTTGGGTACCCGCCGGGGCAGGGCGAGCCTCCAGATTGATCAAAGCCTGATCAACCGCGGTGTGCGCATGGTGCATTAAAAATGCGTCGTTGAAATGGCCAAAGTCATAACGACCACCTGCGCCCGATGATCCGGTCTCGCGACGACCTTTTTGCTCAACCACCACGCTCACATTCACACGCACCAAGGGGCGTACATCCGCGGCCAGAACACCGTCGCTTCGGGCGACCAGCACCACATCGTACGCACCCACAACATTGGCCATGACCTGCTTTACGCGTTTGTCGCGTTTGCGGGCGAATTGTTCAAGGCGCTTGAGCAGGTCCACTTTTTCAGTGGAGGTTAGCGTTGGAATGGGGTTCAAGGGGCTGTACAGCGCCCTGCTTTCAGCACCCGCAAAACCTTTGCCTGTTTTCAGGTTGCGGTTGGCGGTTTTTCCCAGGCTTGCAATTTCACGCACCGATTTGGCAGCTGCCAAAATGGGTTTGAATGCAATGTCGTCGGAATAGGCAAAAGCAGTTTTGTCGCCGCTCACGGCACGCACGCCCACACCTTGTTCAATGTTGTAGCTGCCCGATTTCACAATGCCTTCGTCGAGCGACCAGCCTTCGATGCAGCCGTACTGGAAGTACAAATCGGCGAAATCTACCTTGTGTGAGAAAATTTCACCAAAGGCCTTTTGAATGTGGCCCTCATCGATACCGTAGGGGGTCCACAACAGGCTTTGAGCGGTGGCCAGGTTGGAAATGGCGGGGTCTACTACTTTCATTTTGAATCCTTTAAAGCACGCGGTGCGTAAGCGCGGGCAAGCTGTTTCGCACATCAACTATCTTAGCAGGGTCGAGCTGACCCAGCACAACCCCCTCGCCTTCTTCCAGCACATTCTCAACCTCGCCCCACGGGTTCACCAACATGGAATGGCCCCAGGTGCGGCGTCCGTTCTCGTGCAGGCCGCCTTGGCCACAGGCCAGCACATAACACTGGTTTTCAATGGCGCGGGCACGCATGAGCACCTCCCAGTGCGCCCGGCCGGTGGTGTAGGTGAATGCAGCGGGCATCACGATTAGATCAACTTTGCCCATGGCGCGGTAAAGCTCGGGAAATCGCAGGTCGTAACACACTGAAAGACCGATTTTGAAGCCATCCACATCCGCCACCACTGGCGTGTTCCCCGGCAGCAACACACGGGCCTCATCGTAACTTTCCTGCCCTTTGGTGAAACAAAACAGGTGAATTTTGTCGTAGCGTGCTGTGCATTCGCCCTGCGGGTTGAACACCAGGCTGGTGTTGTACACGCGGCCATCCACCGGGCTGGAAATTGGCAAGGTGCCCGCCACAATGTGCAAATTTCGGACTGCGGCCTGATCAGCCAGGAACTGCTGAATGGGGCCACTGCCGAAGGGCTCAGCGATCGCGAGCTTGTCCGTGTCTTTGTGACCCATCAGGCAAAAATATTCAGGCAACAACACCATGCGTGCGCCCTGCTTTGCCGCCTGCCCGATCAGGCGTTGCGCAATATCCAGATTGCGCTCAAGGTCGGGGGTGGCAATCATTTGCAGGCTGGCAACCATCATGGGCTTGCTCATGCTAATTCCTTGTGTTGGAGTCATTGGTGGGCGGCGTTACAGGGTCGCCCTTTCGAACCCGTTCAATGACCGGGGCCACCCATGGACCACTTACTTTGTACTGAAACGAGAAAATCTTTGACAGCGGGTCTTTCAGTACAAAATCGGCAATCAATGACGCAATACCCACCGCGGGGTTGGCCGCGATCACGGAATAAATCAGCGAACCACCCGTTGGATTCAGATCAGGCAACACAACCACATTCAGGTTTTGGGTTTCACTTTCAAGGTCCAGCTTGCCATCCATCAACACGGTGGCGCTGGGCCCGGTCATTTTGAAGTTCTGGGTGCTGGCAATGCCCTCTTTCAGGGTCACATCAGCTTCCATGGTGTCGTACGCAAAACCTTCTGAAAACACGTCTTTGAAATCAAGTGCAAAACGGCGCGGGATACTTTGCAGTGAAAGCACGCCCAGCAATTTGGCAACACCGGGATCCGCCTTCAAAAACTGCCCTTTGCTGCTTTTCAGCTTGAATTGACCGCTCAAACTGCCGTAATCAATGTTCGTGGGGGCATCATCCCAGCGCAATCGCCCAACCAGCGTACCCTCACCACCTTGAAAAACCCCAGCCATGCCAAGTCGGGTTAACAACCCACCCGCATTTTTCACGGTTTGGTCAACGTCAATGTCGGTGCGCTGATTCTTCAGGTTTTCGCCATACTGCCAAACCCCTTTTGCCCGAATAATCGATTCGGGGTTTTCTATGCGGAGTTCTTCCAGCTTCCATTCTTTTGGGCGTTGCCCCAGCACCGCACGCGCCTGTTCCTCACGGCTTTGATTCACCGCGATCAATTTAAGGCTACCCAAAACCAGGTCATTCAAACTGAAATTGTCCACCTGCACATCTAGGGCTGGAATACTGGAAGCCGGTTCTTCGACCAAATCACGGATACCGCTGTCCAGCGTTTTCGGAATAACCAGGGTTTTAAATCTCGCCAACACAGCGCCATCCGGGCGTTGTTTGTCTGAAATCCAGGAAAGATAACCATCGACACCTTTGGCCTTCACATCAAACTGCCATCGCTTTTCAACGGTGCGCGCGGCCACTGACACGCCTTCGAATGATTTGCTGCCCACATTCAAACGCTCTGTGCGAATTCCAACTTTCAGTTTCACATTGGTTTCGGTGGTGGGGTCACCCATCAGTTCGCCCATCAAGCCCGTGTTGCCAGATGCCGAGGTGATGTCGTTGAAAATGGTGCGCCACGTGTCCAAATCAATAGTCGGCACCCGAATATCGCCCTGTATGCCAGCAGTGGGAGCAGCCAAAGGCGCGCCGATCGCAAACTGCAAGGAATCAATACCAGCTTGACCACCGTCATCAAGAACTGCGGCACGCAGCTGTGCCAGTGGCTTGGTATCCAGACCCAAATCAACTTGCCAACGTTCGCCCTGCGCAGTGGCGGTTTGGTTCAGCTTGAATGGCAAGCGGGCATCTGCCTTTTTGGCAAAAGGCGCTGGCAACTTCACTTCCAACCCCTGCAACTGACTGTTGACATCAACTGCCACACCATTGTCGCGTGTTGCCACCACCACCGTATACGGTGCACTACCGGCCAAATAAGGTTCGCTCAACGGGTTCAAATATTGGGCAAGTCCCTTGGCACGCGCTGTGCCATTGGCCCTGATTTCCATTCGTCCGTTGGCGTCGGTGGTGCCTTTGACCACAACCGGGCCACCCAAGGCCTGGCCTTGAAGTTGGTCGATGAACAAACCCTTGTTGGAAAACTGGATGAGCCCATCCACATTGCTGACCACCGGCATACCCCGCACCACACGTATGGAGTTGCCCTTCAGTTGCAAATCTCCTTTCACCTGGGTTTTCTCGGGAGCTGCAATTGGAATGGACAGGCGCAAATCAAGATTGGCATTGCCCTCAACCTGGGCATTAATCAGCGCTTCGTTCAGAATTTCCCGAACCGGGCTTTGATTCACAAAAGCCACCATTTTGCTCAATTCGCCCTGACCTTGCCCCTTGATTTCCAGCAGTGGTTCCCAGGCATCCAGGTTGTCAATACTGGCTTGAACAGCTTTCAGACTTACCCCTGAAGTTTCAGCAATATCAGCCTGAATCAACATGCGCTTGCCAATGAAGGTGGCCTTGCCGTCCACCTTTTGAATGCCCGGCCAACCCGGGGCATAGGTCAGCTCACCATTTTCGAAAGGCACTTCGATCTTGAACACACCGGGGTGCTTGGGATCTGCAAAGGGAAAGTCGCTTAATCGGCCAGACAGTTCAAACTGACCATTCTTTGCCATGCCAGCTTTCAAATTCTCGGCCAGCCATTCCCGTGCACTGGCCCCAATCACCAAGGGGAGATAATTGGCCACCCGCTCAATATTGGCCATGGGCAGGGTGCCCTTGATGTCAATGACGTCCGATTCATTCCGGCGAAACTGGTAACTGCCTTCAACTTGCGCCTGCAAATCAGAGTTGCTGACCGTCAGTTGCTCCACTGAAAACTCTGCCGGCTGATTGGCGGTGAACACATCTCGCCAAGCGCCCCGGCCTTCAATGGCGTCGAAAGCGAGTGTTTCTGCTGCAAATATTTCAGGCAATGAAATCTCAGAATTACTGCCCCCCAAGGTCCATTCTCCCTTGGAGTCACTGCCTTTGAATGTGCCGCTGAGGTTTTTAAAACCGGTGATTCTGCCATTTGATTTTGGCGAAGTGTCGCGATACAGCACAGTGAGTTTGCTGAAATCAACATCGGACTTGAACGACACGGATTCCTCATGAGGCTTGTCCCCTGAGGTTCTCCAATCCAAAGCCACCCGGTTGATCATTCCGGCCACTTCAAAAGACTTCAGGGTTTCAAGCCGCTGAAGTTGACCCAAGTGCGGGCCCAATTCCAGCACCACAGCCTGCGCCTGCGCCGCGTCCAGCTGTTGAATTTGTATGCCCCAGTCAACCCCGTCGGCGCTGGCTTGCTTCCTGAGCGACAGGTCGGTGGGGCCGAACTGCTTTTGACCGGCGATCTGCCCCTTCAATTGTCGAATCGAAATGGCATTCGGTTCAAACAATGCATGTTGACCCTGAACTTCAATCAGCGCGCTGGTGTTGGTCATGTCAAAAGGCGCAGCATCCACCTCGGGATTGGAAAAACGCAATTTACCCACCCGCGCATCCAGCAGTGAGCGTTGCACCAAACCATCCTCAAAATCAATCCACAATCTTCCCTGTGGCTGGGTTAAGTCCACATCCAGGCCAAAAGTTTTGAATACCGACTCCAGCGGTTCAGTTTGGTCCACCAGCGTATTGAGATAAAAGCTGCCTTTCCATTTGCTCACATCGCCCAGCTGGCGTTCAAGCAAGGGCGTTTTAAAGTTCAAACGGGCATTGACCGGTGTTTGGGCCAACACAGGCAGCTTGAAAGTAAGGCCAGCCTGGTGGCGACTTATACCATTCTCGATGAGCAGCTCAGTCTCGATGGCTTGCGCCTGGGGAAACTGTCCCATGGCGTCTGTCCAGTTCAAAACGCCATTTGTCAGCAACACGCGTTGTTGTGCCAGCAACCAGTCCAGGCCAGGGTTACCTTCAGTTCCGTCGTCCAGCATGGGAATGCCGGCCACTTCAAAAATGCCTTGGGAATTGCGCACCACACTGAGTTCTGGCGACTGTACTTCCAGGTTTTTCAAGCGGGGGTTGAATGCAAGAATACTGGGCAAAGACCAGGTTAACTGCACTTGTTCGGCAGTAAACCCGGGGACACCATTGGCTTGGGGCAAACGAACGTTTTGAACCACCAGCAAGGGGCCAAAGCCTCGCCAACTGGCTTGTATCTCGCCAATTTCAATTGGGGTGCCGGTTTGGTTTTGTAAAAACTGCTGAATCTCGGGGCGGTAACGATCCACCTCAGGCAACACCAACCACTTAACTGCCAGCAAAGCCATGCACAGGGGGGTATACACCGCAATCAACACCCAAAACAACACCGCCCCTGCACGCCGAAGCGTGGGGTTGCCCGTGACTTGTTGCACCAGTGCCTGATTTGTTCCTTCCTGCAAGAAATACCGCCCCGATAATCGTCAACACCTGTAGTACGCTATTGTAGAACCAAGCTTCCCTTTATAACGACACGCATGAACGACCCACTGGATTTCTATCATCGGGTTTGGCCCACTCACTCTGAATACGCCAAACGCTGGTTGAATCGCTTCCCGGAATGGGACAGCACTGAGCAGGATGAAAACCATCTTTTAAACTGCGTTGAAACCTGGCTGGAAAAAGCACGCGAGTTAAGCGATGAAAAGGCCTTGATGGCCGAACTTCGATTGGTTCGACAGCGCAGCATGATTGAAATCATGCGCCGTGACCTGCAAGGCAAGGTCGACCTGTTCGAAGTAACCGAGGCCCTGTCGTTTCTGGCCGATGCCGCAGTGCAAATTGCACTGAAATTCAGCCACAAATTGCAGGCGGATCGTTTTGGCGAACCCGCCGATGGCGACTGCATGATGGTGGTGGGCATGGGCAAGCTGGGCGGGCTTGAGCTGAATGCGTCCAGCGACATTGACCTGATTTTTCTGTACAACCAGGACGGGGAAACACTGGGCGGACCCACCGGGAAAACACAGTCGCATGCCGAATTTTTTACACAAGTGGGCAAACGGGTTATCAAGATTATTTCAGAGGTGACCGACGAAGGGTTCGTGTTCCGCGTGGACATGCGCCTTCGCCCCAACGGCGATTCGGGCCCACTGGTGGTAAGCCAGGACATGCTGGAAGAATATTTTGTGGTGCAGGGGCGTGAATGGGAACGCTATGCCTGGATCAAGGCCCGCGTGGTGAACTGGGCTGTCGACCCAGAGCAAGACGCAGCCTTTCAGCAAAACCTGGACAACCTGAACAATATTGTTCGGCCTTTTGTGTTTCGGAAATACCTGGACTTCGGTTCAATACGTGCTTTGCGCGCCTTGCATGTTCAAATCCGCAACGAGGTGAACAAGCGCGAAAGCCAGCACCCAGGCTCGGTACACGTGAAACTCGGGCGTGGCGGCATTCGTGAAATCGAGTTCACTGCGCAGGCTTTCCAGCTGATTCGCGGTGGCCGAGAACCCAAGCTGCAGCTGCGGCGCACAGTCGATGTGCTGGAAGTGTGCGTGGAGTTGGGGCTGATTACCAAAGAAGACCACGACAAAATGGTGGCCGCTTACCGCTTTTTGCGCAACCTGGAGCATCGCCTGCAATATGTAGACGACGCCCAAACCCACCGCCTGCCCGCCAGCCCCACCGAGGTGCTGCGCATTGCAAGATCCATGGGGTTTCAAGATCCGGGCAATTTCATGAAGGCTTTGAACCGCCACATGAATTACGTGGCCAGCCATTTTGACGTGGTGTTTGGCGACAAGCAGGAAGACGAAGAAACACCCAGTCTTGAACTGCCATGGGCTGACACACTCACCCAGGGATTCACCAACCCGCAAGCGGCGCAAGACCGCTACCAACACCTGATTGAATCAAGCCGATACCAGGCTTTGCCCAGCGCACACCGGGAGCGAGTTGACCGCCTGATGCCTACTTTACTGGCCGCCGCGGGAGCCTCTTCCGCGCCAGACTCCTGCTGGCGTTACTGCTGCGACTTGATCGAAACCGTGTCGCGCCGGGGAGCTTACTTAAGCCTTCTGGATGAATACCCGATTGCCCGCATGCGGGTAAGCCGCATGCTTGCCGCAAGCCCATGGGCTGCCAATTTTTTAATCAAGCACCCCTTGCTGCTCGATGAATTGCTGGACAGCCGAACCTTGTTGACGCCCCCCGATTTTGCTCAATGGAAACAGCAATTGCGTGAACTGCTGGACCAAGCCAAGTTGCCCGACGGGCAGCCCGATCTTGAACGGCAAATGGACCTGATTCGTGAACAACACCATGCCCAACTATTCAGGGTACTGACACAAGACCTTGAAAACCTGCTGACAGTCGAGCATGTTTCGGACCTGTTGTCTGAACTGGCCGATTGCACACTTGAAATCATTCTGGAACGAGCCTGGGATCAGCTTCCCAAAAGGCACCGGGCACAACCGCGTTTTGCAGTGGTGGCTTATGGCAAACACGGCGGCAAGGAGTTGGGGTATTCCTCTGACCTTGACCTTATTTTTCTGTTCGAAGACGATGACGACCGTGCGCCCGATTTGTATGCCCAATTGGCCAAGCGCATGAACCGCTGGCTGACCACCCAAACCGCCGCAGGCACTTTGTTTGAAACTGACTTTCGCTTGCGCCCCAATGGCGAGGCGGGTTTGCTCGTGAGCAGTGTGGAATCGTTTGAAGACTACCAGCGCCGTGAAGGTGGCGTGGGTGCTTGGTTTTGGGAACACCAGGCCTTGACCCGAGCGCGTTTCTGCGTGGGCGATGCTGAAATAGGTAAAAAGTTTGAAACGCTGCGGGAAGAAATTTTACAACTGCCCCGCGACTGGAATGACGTGAAAAAAGAAGTGATCACCATGCGCAAAAAAATGCTGGAGGGACACCCCAACAACAGTGAACTGTTTGATGTGAAACACGATTTGGGTGGCATGGTGGACGTGGAGTTTATGGTGCAGGCTTTGGTGCTGGGCTATGCGAACAAGCACCCGGAACTGACAAAAAACAAGGGCAATATTGCGCTGCTGAAGAAGGCAGGAGAACTTGGTTTGTTGCCTGCAGATTTGGCCAACTATGTGGCCGATGCTTACCGGCAGTTGCGCGCAAAGCAACACGCCTTGCGCCTGGCCGGACACGACAAATCGAGAACCAGCGACCCTGCACTGATGATGATGCGCAAACCCATTCGAACGCTTTGGGAAACCTTGCTGAACTGAAACGCCAGGCTTTTACTTGGGCACAGTAACCTGGTACATGCGCTTTTGCAGCGTACCGGTTTTGCGTGCCAGAAACGGTGAGTTTCTGCGTTTGTCAAAATAGCGTGGCGCTGGCAACATGCCCGCCATGCGGGCTGCTTGATAACTGCTTAATTGAGCGGCACTGACACCATAATGGTGTTTCGCACCGGCTTCTGCACCGTAAACACCGTTGCCCCATTCCACCACGTTCAAATACACCTCGAGGATTCGGCGTTTGTCCCACAAAGCCTCAATCATCAATGCAATGACCAACTCCTGCCCCTTGCGAATGTAGCTGCGCTTGCTGGTTAAAAACAGGTTTTTCGCCAACTGCTGGGTAATGGTTGAGCCGCCATGCGTTACCCTGCCCCGCCGCTCGTTGCGCTTGATTGCCAATTGAATGGCTTCCATTTCAACGCCCTTGTGTGTCATGAAGCCACTGTCCTCGGCTGCAATCACTGCACGTTTCAGGTTCAGGGAAATTTTGTCGTAGGGTACCCACTCGTGCTTCAACTGAAAACCGGGTTCGGTCTTGCGTATTTCAGCCAAACGGGTTTGCATGAAACTGGTGCTGCTGGGGTTCACATGCGTCCACACGGCAATTTGTGCAAGGTACCAAAGTTGAAGCAATACCAGCGCACAAAAGCCCCAGAAAAATATCCGCCACATCCACACCAAAGGATTCAGGCTGAACTTGCGCTTGCTACCGCCTTTGGAAGATTTTCTGCGAGCCATGGTCATTGTTGTTTTGCTTTGGCAAGCAAGGCTTGCCGAACTTTGGTCAAAGTTTCCAGTGCATCGGGCGACTGCCCGGTCCACACCTCAAAGGCCAACTGTGCCTGAAAAACCAGCATGCCCAAACCGTCGCTACAGGCCAAATCCTGGTGGTGCAGGGAGCGGATAAACGGTGTGGGTTTTGCAGCGTACATCATGTCGTACACCAACACCGCCCGCGCATACCAATCCGCATGAAGAACGGGCATATCGCCTTTCAGGCTACTTGACGAGGCATTCACGATAAGCACCGGAGCGCCCGGTATTTCAAAATGCGAGGGCGGCGTGTCCAGCGCCCCGCCTGCTGCAGGCAAATCAATTGCTTCGGCACGTTCTGCCAACTCACGCGCTTTGGACACTGTGCGGTTAAGCACAGTCAGGTGTTGAATGCCAGCCGCTTGAAAGGCAGCCACGCAACCGCTGGCTGCACCGCCAGCACCAACCATCAACACCTGACACTGATCCAGACGCAATCCGAGTGTTTTGAGTTGTCGTACCAAGTCCCGGCACAAGCCGCCACCATCGGTGTTGTCAGCCAGCACAGTACCGTCAGCATTAAATTTCAGCGTGTTGGCAGCCTGTGCAAACATCGCCGCCGTGCTCAGTGTATTGGGCAACTCGCTGGCGATTGAAAAAGCATCAAGCTTGAAAGGCACGGTGACATTTGCGCCCTTCACACCGGCTGCTTGAAGTGCAGCCACGGTTTGTCTGAATCCATTCAGCGGTGCAAGCACGCGCTCATATTGCAAGGGCAAACCAAGCTGTGCGGCAAAATCGGCATGAATGAAAGGCGACATGCTGTGTGCAATCGGATTTCCGATCACCACGTAGCGGTCTGCTTGACGACTCAACGCATTCAACAAGGAATCTCCATGGCTTAATACTCAGTGCTGATGGTGTCACGGCTGAACACCCAGGTGCGGGTAATCGCCAAAATATCTGCTTTCTTTCTCATTTCCGAAGGGAAAGGTGGAAATGGCGTGGACATTCTCAGAATTCGCAAGGCGGCACGATCAAGCACAGCAGACCCCGAAGAACGATCCACTTCCACATCTTCAAGCGTACCATCCGCACGCACATAGGCGGTTAGCCTCAGCTTGCCGTAAATGCGCCCTTTGAGCTCATCGGGATAATTTTGATTGCCCACTTGCTCCACCTTGGCACGCCACGCTTCTTCGTAAATGGCAAAGGCATAGGGCGAGGTGCGCGGCGAGAAAAAATGTTTTCTGGGCCGCTCGTTGTAGCTTTTGATGTTGTCGGCAATTTGCGCCTGCAACCTTTTGATTTCCAGCGCACGTTGGCTTTTTGGGTCGTTGCCTGGGCGTGTGTCCAGCACTTCGTTTTGCGGTGTGGTGCGCAATTCTGCACCCGCCAAATTGCGCTGCAAAGCCTCCAGCTCTTTCAAGCGATCCTGGCTGGCAATCAACTCGCGCTGGTTGACTTTGTCTTCGGCTTGACCGGGCAAAGTGGTCGCCCTGCCCTTGTCAGCCTGCCCACCACCATCAAGCGCCACCTGCGCCAGCACCTTTGCGTCGTTGGGCGTTTTCTGCGATTGCGCATTCACCAGAATCACTTCCAGCGGACGACTGAATGCGGTGTCTGCCTGCGGTTTTGAAAAATGCACCAGCAACAACAAAGCATGAAGGAGCACCGACAACACCAGTGCCTTCTTCAAGTTAATGTCGCCGAGAGGTGCACGCAGGGTATTCACGCCTGGGGGCCTCCCGCTGCACTGGCACCCTCGGATTCCCCGGCTTCGATGACATCGACTGGCGCTTCTGGCATTTCGGGTGTTTCTACACCCTCCTCTTCTTCCTCATCGTCCAGCAAACGAGTGGGCGTGCCTTTCTTCAATGCCAAAAGCTTGCATGAAACTGTCAGGGTCAGTTCGTCCACCTGATCCAGTTCAACCTCCACCTGCACACCACGACCCGGCGAAGTGACACCCACCAAACGAACAAACAGGGGAATGTCGTCCAGACGGACCAGTTCGTCTTTTACCACCACACCATCAAACTGCTTTCGCCCTTTTTGCTGAATCCAGCGCAAGCACCAGTAGCGTTCCATGTTTTGCTGAAATTCGGCATAGGCTTTGTAGGTGACATCAAAGCTGTTCACCGCAGAAAGCAATTCAGCGTCGGTTGCGGTGTAAACGGGCGGGTCTTGGCGCAGCAGTGAAATCAATTGCTGCTGGTTCACCAAATCCACATACCTGCGCAAGGGCGAAGTACTCCATGCGTACTGGGGCACACCCAAACCCACATGCGGCGCTGCATGGGTAGACATGCGTACACGGCCCATGGGTGGTTGCACCCTGTAAATGCCGGTGACCTTGCATTCATCAAGCATGCCGCCCCACTCACGGTTTACATAGATCATCCACTCCGCGACCAACAAATCAAGTGGCGCATCCCGGCGGCGAGGCTGAATTTCAACCGTGCCGTCGTCACTCACATAAAAATTGAAATCAATGCGCGTGTGTTTCTCAGGCTGGCCGCGAACAATTTCACGTTCCATTCGCAACACACACGAACTTTTCCACAACATTTTCAACGCTGGAAAAAACTCTCCCACCGCGTCAAGTTCATTCAACTCAGGGTCTTCCAGAACTTCTTTGGACAAGGCTGCGTCCAGGTGATTGTGGCGCAGGTTTGCAGCCATGGGCACTTGTTCGATGGCGCTGTAGGGCTCACTGATCAGCTCGCCAGTTTCAGTGCTCACTTCAACGTAAATACTGACCGACGGTACAGTGCGACCTTCGGCCAGCGTGGCCAATTCCACAACCTGATCAGGCAGCATGGTGATTTTATCGCCCGGGGCATACACGGTCGAAAGGCGCTCACGGGCCACGCGGTCGTAAGGGCTTCCGCGAGAAATCAGCAGCGCAGGTGCGGCAATGTGCACGCCAATGCGCGCACGTTTTTCATCCAGCCAAACCACGCTAAAGGCATCGTCAATTTCCGTGGTTGAAATGTCATCCACGGAAAAAGCACGCACATTGGCGACAGGCAGATCTGCCAAATCGGCGGGCATTTCCGGCGGTGGCAAATCAATTTCTGGCCCTTTGGGAAAGTAAATGGCGGCAAAGCGGGCTCGCATCATGTCGTGCACTGATTTGAATGCGCCGCACTCAATCAGCAACACATCGGGCGATCGACCCGCCTCGGTACACGCCAACATCAACGCTTTGTATTCAGCGCTGTTTTTATCAGGACGAACCAGCAAGGTTGCAGCTTGTTTGGCAAAGCCATCGGGCAGTTCGCGACGCACCAAGGCATCTGCCCACGCCTGCTGTTGCTCGGCGGCCAGGCGTTTTTTCTCGAGGCCTGCCAATGCGGCCTGCAAAATTTCGGGCGGAGCGGCACGGTACATGCCCTTGCCTTTGCGGTGAAAGTGAATAGGTGCCGCGTGCAAGGCCGCCAAAGTGGCCGCTTGTTGCACCACGGTCGGTTTTTCACCGAAATACTCCAGGGCCATTGCCATGAAATCAAACTCACCTTCAGGCGAACATTCCCACAAAAACTCGGTGTCCACCTCTTTGGCCAAAGCCTCTACCTGCGCGTGGAATTCTGCACATTCCAGCGCATCAAATTTCAGCATCACACTGTTGGATTTCACCTTGGTGCGTTTGCCATGCAAGGTTTCCACCTGATAGGCATTGCCCTGCTCTTGAAGCACTCGGCCCACTTTAAAGGCTCCGGCCTCTTCGTAATACAAATTCATCAACAGTCCTAAAGATAGTATTCAAGTTGGGGCAGGAAAACCTCCATGACCCACAACGGTGTTCGATTCGGTTTGCGCGAAAAGCGCGCACAACGGGCATACCACACACGGCCGGAACCATGCCGGTTCATTTCGACTTTCATGGCTGGGGTCAGCAGCCGCTGCACCCACGGCTGCCGCAAAGGCAACCGCGCAAAAAAAAGTTCACCACGTTTAACCTGTGGGTCGGAAAACAGCACCGTGCCCAATGAACGGGTGCCCAAACCCCGCCAAAAATGCCAGTCGTTCACAGGGCCATCGGTTTCAACCAATGTTTGCGCCAACACCACAGGCGCATTGTCCACATGCAGGCGAACCAGCCGTTGCCGCATCATTTGGCCCGTTACACTGCGTCCCCTTGAGCCCGGCCCGTGTTTAATCAACACCTTGCCCTGCACAACAGGCTCTACTTTAAACCCCTTGTTCAGGCGCACCAAACGCTGGGTGAGCGAACCTGGGGTGCTCGCCCAGTTTCGGGCCCACACCGGCCAACTTGGCGGGCAATGCCTTGTCCAAGCACCAACACCGCTCATGGCAAACCCACGGCCAATTTCACAAAGGGCAAAATTTCATCGAAATCGCTCAAGGCATGGTCAGAACCCAACAAGTGCAATTGGTGCGCTCCACGGTAACGCGCCAGCATGGTGTCACAGTTCAGCACCTCGTCGTCGCGGGCTGCGACCAAAAAGTAACGCTGCGGATCGGTCAGCCTGGTTTGCTCCATGGCTTTTAAATCGCCCAGGTAAGCGGGTACAAACTCAATTTCTTCGTCTGAAAAATAAACTTTCTTTTTACCAATTTGATCTTGCAAATCGTCATAGGGTTTGATGGCCGGGTTCAGCAAAACAACAGAGGCCTGGGTGTGCAATTCGGCCAGCACCGTGGCGTAATAGCCCCCCAGTGAGCTACCAATGAAGGTCAGCGACATATGGGGCTGGCTTTGCAGGCGGGCATCCAGGTGCTGCTCAATCAAGGCCAACGCCTGCGCAGGCGACGCGGGCAGATCTGGCACCCACAAATGACTACTCAAACCCGCTTGGTCGAAGGCATCGATCATTTTTTGTGCCTTCACTGACTTGGACGACGAGCGAAACCCGTGCAGATACACCACCAGATCGGCCACCCCACCCGTGCGCGCAAAGTCACCGGGGCTGCTGAAAACGAAAGGCGTCAAGCCCGTACTCCCAAGGCCAAGGCGTCGATCAACTTTTGGTGAATACCACCAAAAGAACCATTGCTCATGGCAACCACCCAATCACCGGGCTGTGCTTGCGCCACGACATGATCAATGACCTCGCTCAACTCATCGCTGGTGAAAAGGCGCGAGCCCAAACTGCCCAGGGTGTCGCGCACATTCCACTGAATGCCCGCGGTGTAGCACACCACAAATTTCGCTTCGTCGAAAGAAGCTGGCAAGGCCTGTGCAAGGGTTCCCATTTTCATGGTGTTGGACCGCGGTTCAAACAAGGCAATCAGGCGGCCCACAGGTTTGCCTTCCGCTGCAGCAATTTCTGCCATTCGAGCTTTCGCGCCTTCCAGCGTGGTAGCGATGGCCGTGGGGTGGTGTGCAAAATCGTCGTACACCTTCACGCCCGCTGCTTCACCGCGCAATTCCATGCGGCGCTTCACGCCGGGAAATTCACTCAAGGCCTTGCAGGCATCAGCGACCTTCACACCCATGGCATGGGCAGCAGCGATCACCGCCAGTGCATTGTTCACATTGTGCAAACCTGACCAGCCCCATTCCACAAGGCCCTTCAGTTCGCCATTTTTTAGCACCTCAAATTTAGAGGCACCTAAAACCCTGGCTTGCCACGGCGCGTCAGCCCCCTCTGCGGAAAAACGCTCCACGGGAGTCCAGCAACCGCGTTTCAACACGCGCTCGAGCGATTCTGTGTTGGCCGGGCACACCACCCGCCCCTCAGAAGGCACAGTGCGCACCAAATGGTGAAATTGAGTTTCGATCGCAGCCAGATCGGGGAAGATATCAGCATGATCGAACTCCAGGTTGTTCAGCACGGCCACCACGGGCCGGTAGTGAACAAATTTCGAACGCTTGTCGAAAAACGCGGTGTCGTATTCGTCGGCTTCAATCACAAAGCAGTCGCCCTGCCCCAAGGTCGCGGACACACCAAAACCGCCGGGTACGCCGCCAATCAAAAAACCCGGGTTCAAACCAGCCTGTTGCAACACCCAGGCCAACATGGAACTGGTGCTGGTTTTGCCATGTGTACCCGCCACGGCCAACACCTTTCGGCCGCGCAAAATATGCTCGCCAATCCACTGGGGACCACTGGTGTAGGGCAAGCCTGTGTTCAAAATGGCTTCCATCAACGGATTACCGCGCGACACCACATTGCCCACCACCCACAAATCGGGCTTGATGGCCAGTTGCTCCACACCAAAACCTTCGGTCAACTCGATCCCCGCCTGGGTAAGCTGAGTGCTCATGGGTGGATATACATTGGCATCGCAGCCCGTTACGGTGTGGCCCAAGGCCTTGGCCAACTGGGCAACACCGCCCATGAAGGTGCCACAAATCCCGAGGATGTGGATGTGCATTCTTTCTTCCTTTCAGAACAAGCCCATATTGTAGTGCCTGTGAATTTGGATACACTGCCGGTATGGAAGAATTCTTCGCCCCGCAAGACGAACTTCGCATTGAAATTGCGATGACTGCAGCCCGACTGATCGCCGAGGAGGGCCTCGACTACCCCACCGCACGCAATCAGGCGATCAAAGCCCTGCTTGGAAAACAAAGGGTTCCCCGCGAACGCCTTCCCTCAGATCAAGACATTCAAGACGAACTACGCGCCTACCAGGCCCTGTTTCAAGCCGACAGCCAGCCTGGCGAACTGAACGAATTGCGCGAAGTTGCCCTCCAATTCATGCAAGGTATTCAGCAATTCGAGCCCATTGTGTATGGCGCAGCGGTGAACGGCACAGGCAGCGCCCATTCGGATGTGCACATTATTGCGTTTGCCGACGATGAAAAAGAAGTGGACTATTGGTTGTTAAACCAGAACATCAACTTCGACGCCTGTGAAGATGCCTTGCTGGCTGGCAAGTCCTTCCCCGCTGTGGCTTTTCGCTGGAAACAGCGCTGGTTCCAGCTGGGCGTGGCCAGCCCAATACAGCGCCGCGGCTTGCTGAACAGACAAGCACCCGACGACACCCCTTTTCAAACCGACATTGCGGGCTTGACCCGCCTGATAGAAGCACCATGAAAAACAAACTAATCCCGATTGTGACCGCAGTTCTCGCCCTGGCCATTGGCCTGTATTTTGGTCTGAAGCCACAAAACGGTCCCGACTACCCACTGACTGGCTACACATTTGACACCCCACAGGGCGGCTCACTCGACCTGGGCGCCTTGAAAGGCAAGGTTGTGGTGCTTAACTTCTGGGCGACCTGGTGCCCACCCTGCGTGGAAGAAATGCCCGAACTTGACGAGTTGTACCCACAACTGCAGGCGCAGAATATCGAGTTGATTGGTATTGCAATCGATTCCCCCTCTAACGTCGATCAATTTCTCCAAAAAACCCCAGTAAATTACCCGATCGTGCTTGCAGGGATGGCAGGCACAGAATTGGGGAAAGCACTTGGCAATCAACAAGGAGGATTACCATTTACCGTCATTTTGGACGAAAATGGTAATAAAATACTCACAGAAGCCGGCAGGATACAGATGAGTACTATCACTAACGCACTGCAACGCTAAAATCGGGTATGCTCACGCAACGCCAAATCTGGGCGAACCATGAAGCAAGGTTCACCAATGCCCGCCACGGTGGAAAATAATTGATTTTCAGTGCACACTAAGCGAAGTTAGGCTCAATTCACCTCGCGCTTGGTTGGGTACTGCCATATAAAACCAACCTCCCTAGATGGAGCAAGTAAATGGACCTCAGAAAGTTAAAAACATTGATCGACCTGGTTGCTGAATCAGATATTTCCGAACTGGAAGTGACTGAAGGCGAAGGCAAGGTACGTATCGTCAAAAGCCAGCCTCAATACACCATGGCCATGCCGCAGCAAATGATGCAGCAGGCGCCAGCAGCCATGGCGCCCCCCGCAGCAGCACCTGCCGCGGAAACGCCCGCCGCCGCCCCCGTTGACGCTGGTCACAAAGTGACCTCGCCCATGGTCGGCACCTTCTACCGTGCGCCCAGCCCGGGCGCGTCCAATTTTGTTGAAATTGGCAGCACGGTGAAAGAAGGCCAAACCATTTGTATTATTGAAGCCATGAAGCTGCTCAATGAAATTGAGTGCGACAAGTCTGGTGTTGTGAAGGCCATTCTGGTCGAGAACGGACAACCTGTGGAGTTTGGTCAAGCTCTATTCGTGATTGAATAGAACAGGAGCTGCCACCATGTTTGGAAAAATACTGATCGCCAATCGCGGCGAAATAGCCCTGCGCATTCTGCGCGCCTGCAAGGAAATGGGCATTAAAACCGTGGCGGTGTATTCCACCGCCGACGTGGATGCCAAGTATGTAAAACTGGCCGACGAATCTGTTTGTATCGGCCCACCCAGCTCCAAAGAAAGCTACCTGAACATTCCAGCCATCATTAGCGCGGCTGAAGTCACTGATTCAGAAGCGATTCACCCGGGCTACGGTTTTCTCTCCGAGAACGCCAGTTTTGCCGATCGGGTAGAGAAAAGCGGCTTCGTATTTATCGGCCCACGTTCGGAATCCATTTTGCTGATGGGCGACAAGGTGTCCGCCAAGCGTGCCATGATCGCTGCTGGCGTGCCCTGCGTGCCCGGCTCGGAAGGCGAATTGCCCGATGATCCCCGCGAAATCGTGAAAATTGCACGCCAGGTTGGCTACCCGGTCATCATCAAGGCTGCCGGCGGTGGTGGTGGTCGCGGCATGCGCGTGGTGCACACGGAAGCGGCACTGTTGAATGCGGTCACCATGACCAAAACCGAAGCAGGTTCAGCGTTCAACAACCCAGCGGTTTACATGGAAAAATTCCTTGAAAACCCCCGCCACATTGAAATTCAAATCCTGGCTGACGAGCACAAAAATGCCGTGTGGCTGGGTGAGCGCGATTGCTCCATGCAACGCCGCCACCAAAAAGTAATTGAAGAAGCGCCGGCACCGAACATTCCCCGCCGCCTGATCGAGCGCATTGGTGAACGCTGCGCAGAAGCCTGCCGCAAAATTGCTTACCGTGGCGCAGGCACGTTCGAGTTTCTGTATGAAAACGGCGAGTTTTACTTCATTGAAATGAACACCCGTGTTCAGGTTGAGCACCCAGTGACAGAAATGATCACGGGTGTTGACATTGTGCAGGAACAAATTCGCATTGCCGCTGGCCAGAAATTGCGATTCCGCCAACGCGACATTGAATTCCGTGGCCATGCCATGGAATGCCGAATCAACGCCGAAGACCCGTTCAAGTTTGTGCCCTCACCCGGCCCAATCAAGAATTGGCACGCACCGGGAGGCCCTGGTGTGCGCGTCGATTCACACGTTTACAGCGGCTACAACGTTCCACCCCATTACGACTCCATGATCGCCAAAGTGATCACCTATGGCGAAGACCGCAAGCAGGCCATGGCCCGCATGCGCCAAGCCCTGGCAGAACTGGTGGTCGACGGCATTAAAACCAACACCGCGTTGCACCGTGAATTGATGGAAGACGCCCGCTTTGTTGAGGGCGGCACCAGCATTCACTACCTTGAGCACAAACTCGAAGCGCGCTTTAAGTAAATCAATATGACTGCACAGGCCACACCGCTGATACAAGCCAAACTCACCCTGCCCTTTGAGCAAGCCGACGAAGTGTCGGACCTGCTCATGGAGTTGGGGGCCTTGGCCGTCAGCCTTGAAGACGCCAATGCCGACAGCGAAGACGAGCAACCCTTGTTTGGCGAGCCCGGCATGGAACCTGAATCAGCGGCGTGGAACCTGAACAATGTGGTGGCCCTGTTTCGCAACAAGGCCGAAGGTGAACAAATTTTCGGCGAAATCCCCGCCAAGTTGCTGGGAAAAGCAGAAATTGAGTACACCGAAGTGCCTCAGGAAGACTGGGTTCGTTTAACGCAATCCCAATTCGACCCCATTCCCATTTCCGCCCGCCTGTGGATCGTGCCTTCCTGGCATGAACCCCAAAACATTGACGACCGAATCAATTTGGTACTCGACCCCGGCCTTGCTTTTGGCACGGGCTCGCACCCTACCACGGCCCTGTGTTTGCGCTGGCTCAGCGAGTTTCCGCTGAAAGGCCAAAACGTGCTGGACTATGGTTGCGGTTCCGGCATTTTGGGCATTGCTGCGCTTAAATTGGGGGCATCCGAAGCCATTGGTGTGGATATCGATCCCCAAGCTGTAGACAGCACCGCCTACAACGCCAGCAATAACGGTGTTGAAATGCCCTGTGGTTTGCCCGATTTCCCCTTGGCCAAGCGCCAGTTCCCGGTGGTCGTGGCCAATATTCTGTCCAACCCGCTGAAAGTACTGGCACCTTCGTTGTGCAACCATGTTGAAGCGGGCGGGCAACTGGTGCTTTCAGGTGTATTGGCGCGGCAAGCCGAGGAAGTAATTGAACACTACCGCCAATGGATCAATCTGGCGGTGTGGGCTGAACGTGATGGTTGGGTGTGCCTGCATGGCCAAAAAGCCGCCGACTGAAGGCAAACCCTTCGTCCGGCAAGGTTAAACTAGCGCCATGAGCCTTGCCACACGCTGCCCCAACTGCAACACGCTGTTCAAAGTGACCTCTGGCCAACTGCAACTGCATGAAGGCAAGGTGCGCTGTGGGCAGTGCCAAACCGTGTTTTCGGGTATTGAACACCTCACCTCGGCTGACACTGAGGCATGGCAAAAACTTGATTTGAGTCCCCGGCAAGGCAACAGCGGCTACACCAGCGATCACAACTTGACCGGTGGAGACGGCACCGGCTCTGAAGAATTGTTTGCCAACACCGCCCCAAAAAAACCATTGCTGAATTTCAAGCACAGCAGCCCGGCCCAGAAAGTCGCCTGCGTGGCGTTGCTTGTCATGCTTGGTCTTCAGGCTTTGTGGTGGCAACGGGTGCCCTTGCTGCAAAAGGCACCAGAATTGGCTGCGTACATTAACACCGCCGCACCAGGCATGCAGCGCCTGTTTGCAAGCCCGGCTACTCAAGCCTTACAGGTAGAGGGCAGCGGCTTGCAAGCGCTCGATGAACACAATTTGCGGGTTGACCTGACACTGCACAACCCGCTCCCCTTGCCAGCCCGGTGGCCGCACCTGAAAGTAGAGCTACTCGACCCACAAGGCCTGGTACTGGCCA
Source organism: Limnobacter sp. 130 (assembly GCF_902506325.1). Taxonomy (GTDB): domain Bacteria; phylum Pseudomonadota; class Gammaproteobacteria; order Burkholderiales; family Burkholderiaceae_B; genus Limnobacter. Next base: position 121,237 of record NZ_LR732333.1, on the reverse strand, counting down.
GCAAATCGCTAAGCCCGAGCGACTATCAGCTGCGGGATGAAAGCGCAGCCAGCCAAGCCCCGTTAATTGCTGGTAAAAAAACAGTGGAAGTGCTGGCATACTTGAACCTGAGCACGCTGAACACCCAACTGCCCGAAAGCGCCGCAACCGGTTTTCGGCTTGAATTATTCGACCAAGGCCCAAGCGAACAATAAACGCCAAGCCAATTTTTAACTACTGGACTGTTTCACATGAATTCCCCCACCAACACCAAGCGCGTTTTAATTTGCGGCTCCATTGCATTCGACACCATCATGGTTTTTGAAGGCCGTTTCAAAGATCAAATTCTGCCTGACCAGGTACATATTCTGAACGTGGCGTTTCTGGTACCCAGCATGCGTAAAGACTGGGGTGGCTGCGCCGGCAACATTGCCTACAGCCTGAATATGCTGGGCGGCAAACCTGTGCCCATGGCCACCATTGGGCACGATGCCGGTGGTTACTTTCAACGCTTGCAAACTTTGGGCATTGAAACCAGCTGCCTGAAGCAGATTGGCGAAGAATTTACCGCACAGGCTTTCATCACCACCGACCTGGACGACAATCAAATTACCGCTTTTCACCCCGGTGCCATGAGCCACTCGCACTTGAACCAGGTTGCCGATGCGGGTGACATCGCTTTGGGTATTATTGCCCCCGATGGTCGGGACGGCATGATGCAACACGCCGAGCAATTCGCGGCAGCGGGTATTCCGTTCTTGTTTGATCCTGGCCAGGGCCTGCCCATGTTCGGTAAACCTGAACTTGACCGGTTTTTGGAACTTGCCACGTACGCAGCGGTCAATGACTATGAAGCCAAAATGTTGTGTGACCGTACCGGCCTGAGTCTGGAACAAATCGCAGAGAAGCTGGAAGCACTGGTAGTCACACGCGGCGCGGAAGGCAGCTGGGTATTTACACAGGGTCAACGACACAACATACAATGCGTTAAAGCAGAACAGATCGCCGACCCCACTGGCTGCGGCGATGCTTACCGCGGAGGCTTGCTCTATGGCCTTACAGAAGGCATGGGCGTAGTCAATGCGGCCAAACTGGCAAGCTTGATGGGTTCTTTGAAAATTGCAGCCAAAGGCCCACAAACTTACCAATACAGCCGGGAAGAAATCGCATCCAGGTTTGCAGCCGCTTTCGGCCAACAACCCTGGTAACTTGAAAGGAAAAACTAGTCATGGCCAAGTCAATTCAGTTCAGTTTTAGAAGTACCGGCGCAGTGGCCCTGATTGCGCTTTCAGCGCTTGCAGGTTGTGCCACCCAAAGCAGTTCGGGTCAGGTGTACCGCGAAGGTGAAACACGTCGCGCCCAAATTATCGAACAAGGCACAGTGGAAAGCGTACGCACAGTGACCATTCAAGGCGACACCAACGGTGTGGGCACAGCGGCAGGCGGCATCATCGGTGGTATTGCCGGCAGCAATGTCGGTGGTGGTAGCGGCCGTGCAGTGGGTGCCATTGTGGGTGCAGTGGCTGGTGGCGTAGCAGGCCAAGCCATTGAACGCAATGCGTCCACGCGCCAAGGTCTTGAAATCACCGTTCGAATGGACAACGGCACCTTGCGCGCCTATGTTCAGGATGCCGCTGGCGAAGATTTCCGCCCAGGTGATCGGGTTCGAGTTGTAAGTGGCGGTGGCACTTCTCGGGTAACTCGCTGATTCACAACCAGCACTTGAAACAAAAAAAGCACCCCGTGGGGTGCTTTTTTTATTGACTGCGCAGCGCGATCAGAACCCGGGCATCAAACTTTGCAGCACCATCATCACGATTTGCAAAATCAGCAAAAACGCCAAAGGTGACAAATCCACGTTACCAATCGTGGGCAGAACCCGGCGCAACGGCTCCAAAAACGGGCGGGAAAGCTCGTTCAGGATAGAGGCGATCGGCGAGAACGGATTCACCCAGCTCAAAATGACCTGAATCAGCACAATACCCATGAGCAGGTAAGCGACATTGCGAAGCACCCAGAAAATGGCAATGGGTATGGTCAGCGTTATCAAAGAGCCCACACCCGGCCCGCCACTGGACAGCCCCACCGTGAGCAGCACCAATACTATGTGCAACACAAACGAGACCACAAAAGCACCGAAAATGGACGCCCAGTCAATGCCACCATAACCGGGCACACCCTTGCGCAGCGGTTTCACCAACCAATCGGTCATCGAAAAAATAAAAGGCGACAAGGGGTTACTGGGGTGAATACGCACCCACTGCATCAACGCGCGCAGTAACAGACAAAAGGTCAGCAGGCTGGCGGCTGTTTCCAGCAGTAAGCGCAAAATATCGATTAGAAGCATAGTGAAGCGTTCAGCAGGTTAAGGCCGTGAGCCTGTTGGAAATGGCCAAGTGGTTGTGGCACCCTTGAGTTTTCTGGGCTTGGCAGCACCCGACCTGCGGCGACGCGCAGGCTTGCTGGGCGTAAGCAGGGCCAACGGCGTTACCTCAGAGGGTGAAAGCGCAGTTTTGGATGGTTTACGGGTTGTAGCTACAGGGCGTGCCGCTTTACTTTCAGACGGCTCTGCTTTGGCAACGGGCTTGCTCACGGTTTTGCTCACCGGCTTGCTGGTTTCCTCGGTTGCTCGCTTGCTTGCAGGCATTCAGGAACTCCTTTCAATTCTTCAAGGACAGCCGTACAGTTTAACGATATGACCTTGAATATTCAAGAAATATGACTTTGAACCACAAAGGAGACACCCATGAGTCACGTGCCAGAACAAACACACAGCGTGAAAACCGGCGAACGTTACCGCCACTACAAAGGCGGGCTGTATGAAATCATCTGCCAGGCCATTCAGGAAAGCGATTTGAGCCCAGTGGTGGTTTACCGCCCCCTGAGCGGCGACGCACACACCGCCTGGACTCGCCCCATGAACGTGTTTTTTGAAATGGTACAGGTGGGTGAGCGCATGACCCAGCGCTTCACCCTGGTCGACAGCGACAATTAAATTTAAGCCACCGCCTTCAACTTTGGTTTGGCTTTTTCGACCTTCGCGGGTTCGAAGATCATGCCCGGTTCATCCACCGGGTCTTCCAGCAAAGTTTTGGTGTCGTGGTAAAAATCTTGCCGGTTGTGCCACGGGTGGGTTTCACCCTGGCGCGGCAACTGGTCTGCCACACGCTTCAAGTAGCCCGAATTCAAACCGCCCAGCACCGTGAAACCTTCAACAGGCTGCACATCCGCAGTTTTGGCCACCGCCACTGCATGGCCTTTTTTGTCCATGTGGTTCAGCAGGCGGCATACAAAGCCGCTGACCAGGTCGGATTTCAAAGTCCAGGATGCATGGGTGTAACCCAGCACCACAGCGGCATTGGGCAGGTCTTGCAACATGGCGCTTTTGTAGAACATTTTTTCGCTGAGGTTGACTGGCTCGTCATCCAGCGAAATTTTCATGCCACCCACCATTTGCACATTCAAACCAGTGGCGGTCACGACAATGTCCGCTTCCAGCACTTCACCCGAATTCAATTCAATGCCATTGGCTACAAATTGCTTGATCGTGTCTGTGGCAACACTGGCTTTGCCGCCGCGCAGGGCTTTGAAAAAATCGCCATCGGGCACCAAGCACAGGCGTTGATCCCAGGGCATGTAGTTGGGTGTGAAGTGCTTGATGTCCACATTCGAGCCCTTCAGTTGCCTGCGCATCATCGCGATCAAAAAGCGGCGCACCACCTCGGGCTTGCTTTTGCTGGCCTTGAACATGAAGTGCGCCAAGCCAATGGTGCGCGTGCGGTTCAGCTTGTACGCCAGTTTGGAAGGCAAGGTTTTTTGCAACACCTTGGTGAGTGCATCCACCGAGGGCAGCGAGAAAATATACGAAGGCGAGCGCTGCAACATGGTGATGTGCTCAACCTTGTCGGCCATGCTTGGAATCAGCGTAACCGCGGTGGCACCACTGCCAATCACCACCACTTTCTTGCCGGTGTAGTCCAGGTTTTCTGGCCAGTGCTGGGGGTGAACAATCAAACCCTTGAAGTTTTTCTCGCCCGGGAAATCGGGGCGGTAGCCTTGGTCGTAGTTGTAATAACCTGCACAGGCCATCATGAATTTGGCACGGTATTGCTCGGGCTCGCCAGTGGCTTCATTCACGGCATTGATTACCCAGCGTTGGGCCTCACTGTCCCAATTGGCATCGTTTACTTTGCGCTGAAAACGAATGTGATCGAACACTTTGTTTTCTGTGGCAGCTTCGTGCACATAACTGCGAATGTCATTGCCCTGCGAGAAAAAGTGCGCATTTTTCCAAGGCTTGAACTTGAAGCCGAAACTGAACATGTCAGAGTCGGATCGGATCCCCGGATAACGGAACAAGTCCCAAGTGCCGCCAATGGTGGTACGGCGCTCAAGAATGGTGAACTTTCGGTTGGGGCATTCCTTTTTCAAATGGCATGCGGCACTAATGCCTGACAAACCTGCGCCAATGATCAAAATGTCTTCGTCGAATATCGCCATGGTGTCTCCGTTTGGTTTTTCTCTTTTTTTATTGTGCCGATTTTTTCAGCCCTGAAAATAGCGTTTGCGAATCGACTCCGGATTTGTCCGAATTTATCAAGTGCATTGAAAACTCAAGGTAAACTGTGCAGCGCTGGCAGTGCTATAAATACTCACCCCACCTTCGAAAAGGAAAACCATGCCCTCGATTCAAGCCAAAGTGATGAACAAAATTGCAAGCATTGCCCTGAAAAGTTACCGGGGAAATGGTGCTGGTTTTGTACGCAGGTTTCGCATGGTGACCGCCGCATCCAACTTGCTGGCGCCCGTGCCCAAAGGCTTGAAACACATCAAAGGGCAACTGGGCGGCGTACCCGGCGAGTGGCTGATTCCGGTTAATCCAAAGGGCGCATTGCTCTACATTCACGGCGGCGGCTTTGTGGCTGGGCACCCACCCATGTACCGCCCCTTCTGCGGCGCCTTGGCCAATGCCTTGGGATTTCGGGTGTTCATGGTGGACTACCGCCTGGCGCCAGAAAACCCCTTCCCCGCCCCACTCGACGATTGCATTGCGGCCTTTGAAGCCTTGGTGGCTGACACACCCGCTGGCGAACCCCTTTTCGTGGCCGGCGATTCTGCTGGCGGCAACCTAAGCTTGGCGGTACTGCAACATGCGGTTAAAAACAAACTGCCTGCCCATGGCGGCCTGTTGATTTCCCCCGCCACCGACATGCGCCGCCTGTCACCTTCAATTGAAGGCAATGACAAAACCGACAGCATGTTGTCTGCCCACATGATCGAGCATGCGGCCAATTTGTACATGTGCGGCCATGACCCGGCCGACGAGCGGGCCTCGCCCCTGTTGGGCAAACTGAAAGGCCTACCACCACTGATGGTAACCGCCAGTGAAAACGAATGCCTGCTGGATGATTCCGTGCTGCTGCGCGACGCGGTGGACAAAGTGGGCGGACAGATCACCCTGCTGACTCGCCCTGGAATGCCTCACATTTGGCCCACCATGAACATTGCTTTGCCCGAGGCCAAAGAAGACTTGGTCAAAATCATTCGCTTTTTCTCACCCTTGGTGAAGGGCATCTAAAACAACGTTGTTGGCAGTACAAGGTGTTGGAGACACATTCAACACCCACAACAATGACACCTTCTATTTCACGTGCAGGCCTGTGGGCCTGTGCCCTGCTTTTTGCACCACTTTTGTCAGCCTGCTTGGGCGGTGACTCCGGTTCAGAGACCACAGCCACGGGCCGAACCTCGCCCAGCGAAACCCGCCCCAATGTATTTGAAGCAAGTAACTTCAAACCCCTGCCTGCGGCCCGCGCACCCAGTGCCGAACTGCAAGCCACACGCGAACGCATTCTGGGCGCAAACGCCATGGACCCAGAGCAGGTGAAATTTTGGTGGGTGGGCGTATCGAGCTTTATTGTCAGCATGAAAGGCCATTTGTTCTTGATGGACGCTTGGGAAATTGTCGGCCTGCACGCTGACTATGTGCCCATTGGCAGGGAAGAACTGGCGGCCATTCAGCCCGAAGCCATATTCATTGGCCACGGGCACTTTGACCACGCGGCCGATGCAGGCTATGTGGCGGGCCTTAGCAATGCACTGCTGGTGGCAGGCAGCACAGTGTGCGACATTGCCCGCGAACGTGCGGCCAGTGAAGGCATTGCCAACAACTTTCCCTGCCTGAACCTGGGTGACCAAACCAACCCCGGTGCCGGCAACACCCGAGCCATTCAGATTTGGGAAGACGTGGCCCCGGTGCATGTGGTGCAACACACCCACTCGGCCGCCGAACCTACCGACTTGCTCAGTGGTGGCATGCCGCTGGTGTACATTCCCGACGTATTGACCTTTCCCACTTACCTGAATACCAGCATGGCCGAGGCACTGCGCTTTGTCGGCACCCTGCGTGATGATGGCGGCGTGGGTCAACCTGCCGGTGGCACTTGGGCTTACCACTTCCGCGCGGGCGACTTTGCGTGGTTCTGGCACGACTCCACCGGCATCATGAAAGCAGGCAATGCGGAAAGCGAAGCGGTAGCGAATGCCCTTTCAAAACTTCCAGAATGTGTGGATGTGCAGTTAAATGCGATTGTGGGTTTTGGCCTGGTGACCAGCGCCTACCGCGATGCCTTGGCTTATGTGGCCCTGACCAAACCCAAGGTGGCCTTGCCCACGCACCACGACGCCTGGACACCCGGCATTGGTGGTGGTGCTTCAGCCTATGAAACCACCTGGCTTGACGCAGTAGCCAAACTACCGAAGCCACCTGAAGTGGATTACCTGCGCGACCCGGTGGACTACATGAAACCGCGCAGCTACAGCATTAAAGACCCACGCTGGGCAGGTGGTTGCTGATTAATCGGATTGCGTGCTTTGCTACATTCCGGGCACGCCACGGCGAATCACTTCCGAGAAGTTTTCGCCGGGCTGCATGGATTTGGCACGCGGCACAATGTAACCTTTTTCCTGAAGTTCAGCGTAGCCAAATCCTTCCACCAGACCATCTTGCTCATGCGCGTATTCGGCAAAGTAACCGCTGAGCAACAAGCGATAATCCAGCGGCAAATCGGGCACAATCCGCTTGGCAATGTCAAACACCACCGTGGTGCAATTGCTGGTCAAGGTGTTGTAAAACTCGGGGGTTTTTTCAAGTGATTCGGCGTGGTCGATATAGGCCAAAAACAAGGTTTTCAGTTGCTCAGGCGGAATCGCCATGCGGTAAATGTAAACATCTTCGCCACGCGCATTGCTCCGGGTGCGAATAATATCCGCTTCATCGGCCGCCACCAGAATGGCTTCGTACTGCCGAAAAAAACCTTTCCATGCGGAGAATTTCTCGCCGATTTCTTTTCGAATTTCCAGCGAGAAAGTCAGATACTTCCCATCCGCAAAACCGAACGACACCAAGGTGTGGGCGATCTTCGGCCCCATCCAGTACGACAGCACCAAGTCGGCTGTTTGCAACTGCTTTAAATCGTATTCCCGTGTTTCCCAACGCGGCGTGTAATCCGTTTCTGTGCGCCATTCAAAATTGCGCACATTCTTCAGCACGACCTTGTCGCCATTCACATCGGCCTGCAGCATGTGGGCTACATCGTCAGCCCATTGCCGATTGTGGCTGGGCGTTTGCGAAAACCACCAAATGGCAAACACAGCCAAGGCCAGGAAAACTGGCACTAGAAAAAATCGGATCATAAGGTACTCATCGCCCATTTTTTTACGCAATATGACGTGGGCCAGCCACAATAATGGCCATGCCCAGCAAAGTGACCGCTCCGCCTGCAAGGTCCCATGCTGTGGGCTTTACCCCATCCACAGCCCAAAGCCAGACCAAGGCCATGGCCACATACACACCGCCATAAGCGGCATAAACCCGGCCCGACGCGGTGGGGTGCAAGGTAAGCAACCACGCAAACAAGGCGAGACTGATTGCAGCCGGCAGCAACAACCACACTGACTTGTTTTCTTTCAAAACAAGGTAAGGCAAATAACAACCCAATATTTCAAAGAATGCAGTGACCGCAAAAAGCAGAAATGTTTTGATCATGAAAACACCTTGCGGGTGGCATCATCAGCCGGGAACAAATGCTCAATTCTTAACGACGCGGCGGTGATGTCCAAGGGAGCCCCAAAGCTGGTGAAGGTTGAGATGAATCGCAGTTCGCCCGCAGTGCTTTTGAATCGCGTTACCAAAGTTTCGTTCCGTTCGCTAAGTGGCGCATCCAAACCTTCAAGCAAGGCCAGCAACATGTCTTTGCTGGCACTGGCCTTGCCGGTTTCAATGCAACTTAAATGTCGCTGAGACACGCCCACACGCAAAGCCAAATCGAGTTGACTCACCTTCCGCCTTGAACGCAAATCGCGAAGGCAAATTCCGGCATGTTTGGTAGGGGCGTGTGCGTGCATGTGCCAATACTGCCACGGAAAATTACTGGAATCTATGACCTGGCAGGTTATTGATGCAATGACCCTTCCTGTTGAAACTGGCGTTGAACCCGGCCACTTTCAACCACGCAAGGAGATTCGACATGCAAACCACGACCATGCCCCACACACCGACCAGCACTCCAACCTTCTGGATCAAATGGCTAACCTACACCACTGAGTTCACCGTACTGTTTGGCCTGCTCATGGTGCTCGCGCCCGGGCTTACCCAGCAGGCATTCGGATTGTTGGTATTTCAAAACCCTGCACAATTTGCTGCCTTTGACCCTCAGGCCTCTGCCTACATTGAACTGGCCCACGCCGTGATGGGCTCGGTGATGATGGGCTGGGGTGCGCTTATGTTCATGCTGGTACGCAGGCTTTCAGCCAAAGACGCCAAGTCAACATGCAACATGATTGCGATATCCGTGTTGGCTTGGTATGTGCCCGACACCGCGTTTTCACTGTACAGCGGCTTTTGGCAAAACGCGGTTATGAATACAGGCTTTGCGGTGTTGTATGCCATACCGTTGCTGGCTTTGCGCAAGCATTGCCGGTAAGTCGCTTTAAGCCACAAACTATGGATTTAACGCCATAGTTTGTGGATTTTCTTAAAAATCCATATAATGTGGATATTAATCCCTAATATATGGATATATGAGTTCGATCGACTTCATGTTTACACCCACAGTGCAGAGAGTGCTTCGAGCCACACTGCTGAATCCAGAACGCAAATATTCATTGGGTGCACTACTAGACATTGCAAACACAGGGCGAGGAAGCACACAAAAACAAATCGAACGTTTGTTGGCGGCAGGTATTCTGAAGGAGAACAGAGAATTCGGACGCCTTCGTCAAATTTATGCGAACAAAGATCACTTCCTTTATTCCGAGTTGACCTCGATTGCTAAAAAAACATTTGGTATCACAGAACCAATTCGCGATGTGCTTGCACCTTTTTCAAAATTAATCGACGAAGCATATGTGTTCGGCTCGATCGCAACAGAAAAAGACTCTAGCTCGAGTGATATAGATCTGATGATCATCGGCAAGTTAAGTGTTTTGGATATTGCCGAACCGATTCATACAATGGAAGGCTCACTTGGCAGACCTATCAACTTCACTATTTACAAACCCAGTGAATGGAAAAAGTTGATTCAAAACGATCCAATCTGCCGACAAATTAATGAAGCTCCAAAACTAATGGTATTGCCTGATGCCAAGACCGGCTGAATATGAAAACCTGATCAAGATCAAAGCGATTGAGGAAGTATTGCCCACAACAGGAGCAGTTAAGGGCTTTTTGGACAATGCAAAGAATTACCTCGAAGCATGTGAATTACTCCCTGAAGAAAAAACCCTTCAGATATTCACGATGGCTTACGAAGGCTATTTTCAAATCGTTCAGGCCATCCTTGAACACCACGGAGTACGCACCAAAGACGCAGGGCGCAACTTGGCCATTCAACGTGTATCCAGCGACCTTAAACTAACGTCTGCGGAAATGCCCTTTGTCATTCGCGCGCATGAGCGTCGAAATAACACCGCATATCGTTCGCCCTTTCCACCTGTTTCCGACGCAGATGCACAAGCCATGGTCAGCATTCTCAAAAAATATCTGCCTGTAGCAATGGTGTTAACCGGACTTTTTCACAAAACGTGAAATGACTTCATTGACCACATCCGGATGCGTCACTGGGCCCATGTGGCCCAACTCCTGAAACTCCACCAACTCTACCCTCGGCAAGGTCGCAACCAATCTGTTGGCAACTGAATGTGCAGACAATTGCGACTTGCCACCGACCATGCACAGCACCGGGGCTTGTATGCCCCGAAATGCTTCCAGGGTGGTTGGTTCGCTGAACAAAGCGTGCTCCCAGCGGCGCACGTTGCGCACCGAGGCCGCCACCGTTGGCTTGCGCTCTTCTGGTGTTTTTGCCCAGCTGCCCTGCCCCATCCAAAAATCAATGAAGTGCTGCGCAGCCAGGTTTGAATCACCACCCTCCAAAGCCGCGCTGGCATTGGCCACTGCACGGCGAATACCGTCCACCTCGTTTGGCGAGGGGCTTTCATGTTCAACCACAGAGAAAAAAGTGGGCTCAAACAATGCAAGGGCACGCACTCGATGAGGAAACATCAGCGCAATTTTCAGGGCAATCGCGCCACCGTAAGAATGTCCCACCAATGTGAATTGCTCACCAGTCCGTTCAAACACGGGCGCCAATAATTCAACCTCATCAAGAAGGGAAATGACGCGATCGGAATGCCAGTCGGGTGTTTGTCCCGAGCCATAAGAATCGGCTGCGATCACCTTGAACTCTGGCGAAAGCAAATTCATCAAACCTTTCCACTGGCCAGAATGGGAGGCATTGGCATGCAAACACAGCACAGCGGGGCCGGAGCCGGCCTCTTTGAAATAGGGCTGAACAGAGGCCATGGCGATCCTGAAATAGATGAAGGATGAATCGAGTTTAGTTGAGCTGAAAGCTGGTTTCAACTTGGGGTGGATTTTTCAGCGTTTGTTGCACCACACAACAGCGCTTGGCCGCGAAGGTGAGCGCTTTGACCATGTCAGGATGAGTGCCCTCCGTGACTTTGAACTGGACCGCACACCGCATCCGCTGAAAGCCAACCGGCACATCGGGCGACATGTTCAACGCACCACGCACATCCACATCAGCGGTCACGCGAACTTCCAGAAACTCCAGTTCAACCCCCAGCACATTTGCGACCATGCGCATGGAAGAATCCTGACAGGCAGCAAGCGCAGCACACAACATGTCGCCCGGAGTGGGCGCATCGTGCAAACCACCCAAGGCGCGGTGTACACCAATTGGCACTGCCACCCCACAGCCATCCATGGGTTCAACAACAGAATGAAAAGGATCGGAAGGATCGACTCCGCGGGTCACCGCATGGTCTGTCACCATTGCAGCACCGGGATCTTCCTTGTAAAGGGCGCGCACTTCACGCTGGGCATTGGGTACAGAAACAGACATGGCAAGCTCCGGTGGTGTAAAAACAATGAACGACTCAATGCCTTCACTGTGCAACACCACCTGGTTTTTAATCCCTAGGAATTCCTAAATTTTTGCTATATTTTGCTAACAGCCCACCGCAGGAATGTCACTTGAGCCCTTCCTATTTTTTCAGTCACTTTGAATTGCGCACAGGCGAACGAATTCTGTTGCGTCAAGGTGAAATCGTTCATTTGGGCCCACGCACCTTCGATTTCTTGTTGTGCTTGGTGAGCAACCACCAACGGGTGCTTAGCAAAGATGAAATTCTTCAGACCGTGTGGCCGGGTGTGGTGGTTGAAGAAAATAATTTGACGGTACAAACATCGGCTTTGCGCAAAGTACTGGGTAGCCAAGCCATTGCCACGTTGACTGGGCGTGGTTACCAGTTCAGCCTTCCGGTCAAATCCACGGCCGACGTGCAGGTCGCCTCGCAAAGCAAACACCCCACAATTGCTGTCATGCCTTTCAAAATTCTGGGCGAACAATTTGATTTGCGATTTTTGGCTGAGGGTTTGCTTGAAGACGTGATTGCATTGCTGGCCAGAGTGCCCGGCTTTTTGATCATTTCACAAGCATCCACACAAATGTTTCAGCACTCTGAAGCCAGTCTGGGCGAAATCGCAGAACAACTTCAAGTGCAATACGCCGTTCTGGGCAGCATTCGGCCCGTGGGCAATTTGATACGTGTGAATGTACAACTGGCAAACGCTCACACTGGGCAAGTGTTCTGGAGTGGTCGTTTCGAGAGTTCTCCCCAAGACGGCCACGACCTGCAGGAAGACATTGCAAGAGGGGTACTCAGCGAGCTTGAGCCCGAACTGATCAAAGCGGAGATTGCACACATTCGCCGGCAACGCCCGCACAACCTCGACGCCTGGGCACACTACCAAGAAGCCATGGGCGCACTGGGCCAGCACGGCTGGAGCGAAACCGGCTTGCGCAATGCGCGGCATCAACTCGAAAACAGTTTGGAAATAGACCGTGACTTTGGGCTGGCTCAGGCACATTTCGCCTTGCTCACCGCACTGTCACGAAACATTGGCCTGCTTCCCCACTCTGACGAAGTTCAGGCCAACGCCCTGAATGCCGCACAAAAAGCGATTGAACTGGACTCAGGAAATTCCGAAGTCATGGGTTACGCAGGCTGCGCGCTGTGCGACCTGGGACAAACCCGGCAAGGACTAACCACCTTGCAGGCGGCCTTGCGTTTGAACCCAAGCAACGCACAAGCACAGGTGGCCCACGGTGCGGCTTTGGCAATGATGAACGAGCTTGAAAAGGGTATCGCCCAAATGCGGCTCGGCATGCGCATTAGCCCAAAAGACAGGCGACTCGGTTTCTGGTTGTGGGTATTAAGCTGCTTCCTGCTGCGTGCAGACCGCCCCCACGAGGCCCTGGAAGAAGCCCAAAAAGCTGTTCAGCATGACACGCGCTTTCATCTGGCTCATGTGGCCCAGGCTGCCGCGTTCGACACATTGGGTAACGCAGAATGTGCCCAACATGCTTTAACGCAAGCGCGCACTGTTCGCCCCGAACTAACCATTGAAGAAATTGCACAGTCACACGGCAAAAAAATAGCCGCGCGAATCAGTGCACTTTGGCAGGCAAAAGCATAAAATACGCCCTTGATCCGAAAAACAGATCCACAAGGTACACCCGCCATGATCCGCCTGTCCGAGCTGAAGCTTCCACTCGACCACACCGAAGACGCCCTGCCCGTCTTAATTTGCAGCACGCTTAAAATTTCTGCCGACCAGCTTCAAGGCTTCAGCATTTACAAGCGCAGCTACGACGCCCGCAAGCAAAAGCTGCTGCTGGTGTACATCGTGGACGTGAAACTGAATAGTGCACGGCTTGAAGCCCAACTTCTTGACAAGTTCAGCACCAACTCGCACATTCGGCCTGCGCCCGACATGGTTTACCAGTTGCCGGTGAAATTGAATGAAGCCCCTGCCATTCGACCCGTGGTAATCGGCTTTGGCCCCTGCGGCATTTTTGCCGCCATGATGCTGGCACAAATGGGCTTCAAACCCATTGTGATTGAACGCGGCAAACCAGTGCGCGAACGCACGAAAGACACCTGGGGCCTGTGGCGCAAGCGCGTGCTGCACACCGAATCGAACGTGCAGTTTGGTGAAGGCGGAGCGGGTACGTTTTCGGACGGAAAATTGTGGAGTCAAATCAAAGACCCGCGCTTCCTGGGCCGCAAGGTGATGACCGAATTTGTGAAAGCCGGCGCACCCGAAGAAATTTTGCTGGTGAGCAAGCCGCACATTGGCACCTTCCGTTTGGTGAAGGTTGTTGAGAACATGCGCGAGCAAATTATCGCCATGGGTGGCGAAATTCGCTTTGAGCAACGGGTCAGCGACTTCCACATTGAAGACGGCCATATTCGTGGCCTGACCATCGAGAACTTTCAAGACGGCAAGCACTACGAACTACGCGCCGACCATGTGGTGCTGGCGCTGGGCCACAGTTCACGCGACACCTTTGCCAAGCTGCACGAACGCGGCGTGTACATGGAAGCCAAACCATTTTCCGTGGGCTTTCGAATTGAACACCCACAAGGCTTGATCGACCGCGCCCGCCTGGGCCAACATGCAGGCCACCCGCTGCTCGGCGCAGCCGATTACAAACTGGTGCACCATGCTGCCAATGGCCGTTCGGTGTACAGCTTTTGCATGTGCCCCGGCGGCACGGTGGTGGCGGCCACCTCGGAGGAAAACCGCGTGGTCACCAACGGCATGAGCCAGTACTCCCGCAACGAACGCAATGCCAATGCGGGCATTGTGGTGGGCATCAGCCCAGCCGACTACCCCGGCGGCCCGCTGGCAGGCATTGCCTTTCAGCGCAAGCTGGAATCGAATGCCTTTGTGATGGGCGGCAGCACCTATGAAGCGCCTGGCCAACTGGTGGGCGACTTTATTGCAGGCAAACCATCGACAGAACTGGGCAGCGTAGAACCTTCCTACAAACCCGGGGTTCACCTGACTGATTTGGCGCAAGCCCTGCCTGAATATGCCATTACCGCCATGCGCGAAGCACTGCCCGCGTTTGGCAAAAAAATTAAAGGCTTCGACATGCACGACGCGGTGTTGACCGGTGTTGAAACCCGCACATCGTCGCCCTTGCGCATTACGCGCGGCGACAATTTCCAAAGCCTGAATGTGAAAGGCCTGTACCCGGCAGGTGAAGGGGCCAGCTACGCCGGTGGAATTTTGTCTGCTGGTGTGGATGGCATTGAAGTGGCCGAGGCAGTGGCGAAAAGTTTGATGGAAGGTTAGGCAACTACGGCTTGTGGATCATCCTCAAAAGTGATCACCATTTTTTTTCCGATCGCTGCTGTCGATTTGACAAGCGTTGCCAAAGTGACTGATGTATTTTCAGGATCAAGAAGTCGGTCCAACTGACTTCGGCTTGTTCCTATTTTCCGCGCCATTTCAGTTTTTGGTATCGACCTGGAAATCATTTCTTGCTCAATCATGCAAGCAATCACTTTCTTAATGGCCAAAGCTTCCGCTTCTTCGAAAATACCTTCTTCTTTCAAGAAGTCTTCAAAATTTGAGCCCACGTGTTTGTTCATTTACAGCCCCTTAACTTACTCAGCCTATCCTTAGCGATCTCTAATTCTTGCACTGGTGTTTTCTGAACCTTTTTGATAAAACCGTGAAGCAAAATCATTGCGCCGTCTTCAATTACAAACAACACCCTGGCAATTCGATTGCGTAACTTTGATCGAACCTCCCAAATACCACCGCCCAAATTATCGACCAGCGGCAAACCCAACGGCCACCCGTACTGAACAGCCAAAATATCAGCGCCTACGATTTTCCTATCAGCATCGGGTTTCAAGGCCTTTAGCCACGCTCTAACTGGCTCATCACCTGAGGCCTGACGATAAAAAACGCAATTCAATTTGAATTGCTTAATGGAAAAATCACTTTCGCTTGATTGTACCTTTTTTGGTACGTAAGTCAAACTCTCTGTACTTTTGTTACGAACCACCAACAACCACCCATTTCAATAAGGTCAAGCTTCTTCTGTAACAATTACTGGCATTCAGTTCTAAAGCTTTGCTTGCCCTCCCCACCCATTTGTAGCCCCCAATTACCCCACCTCAAATAGTTCATTCAACGAAGGTTTCCTGATACATTCAAAGCATAAGAACAAACCACTCCCGCGATGATCGTTTACACCGCCAGCAAATCGAAATTCCTCGACGACGTGTTGGACGATCAAATTCACGAAGTCATTCACCGCGAATTTCAGCGCAAGCTGTTCCGCAGAGCGGGGGACTCAGAAGTAAATTCTTGGCGCAACTCGATGAAAGAAATGCGCCAAGTGTTGAACGATCCTGACATTCCCGGCGACTCGCTGGTTTCAATCGAATACAACATTCCGCTAACGGGCAAACGCATCGACTTTATTTTGACTGGCCGCAACGCCCAGCTTGAAGAATGCGCCGTAATTATTGAATTGAAGCAGTGGAGTGATGTGCAAGCCACCAAGCAAGACGCCGTAGTGAACACCTGGCTAGGTAAGGGCAACATCAACACGCCCCACCCTTCTTACCAAGCGTGGACTTATGCCGCGCTGATCGAAGATTATTCCGAGGTAGTGCAAAACGAACAGGTACGCCTAAGTGCCTGCGCGTATTTGCACAATTTGAACAATGCCCAAGTAATCAACGATCCGTTTTACAAAGCACACACCGACCGTGCGCCTGTCTTCATTTCAAAAGACGCACGCAAGCTTTCCGAGTTTTTAAAAAAGCATGTGAAGTACGGCGACCAGAGCGACTTGATGTACCGCATTGAGCACGGAAAAATTCGCCCTTCCAAAAACCTCGCAGACAGCTTAGCCAATATGCTGTTGGGCAACCGCGAGTTTTTGATGATCGACGACCAAAAGCTAGTGTATGAAATGGCATTGGACATGGCCCATGCACGCGATGATGAGAAAAAACGCGTGTTGATTGTGGAGGGTGGCCCTGGCACGGGCAAGTCGGTGGTGGCCATTAACTTGCTGAGTGAATTTACGCAACGTGGCAAGGTGTGCCAATACGTATCGAAAAACGCAGCACCCCGAGCCGTGTTTGAAGCCAAGCTGACAGGTACATTCAAAAAAACACGTATAGCGAATTTATTTCGTGGATCGGGTAATTATATCGATGCAGAATCCAATTTTTTTGATGTTCTCATCGTAGACGAAGGCCAGCGCCTTACTGCAAAAAGTGGATTGCTATCGAACAAAGGCGAGAACCAAATTAAGGAACTGATCCACGCCAGCAAGCTGTGCATTTTCTTCTTGGACGAAGATCAGCGCGTTACCTTCAAAGACATTGGCAGCAAAGCGGAAATTCGCAAATGGGCGAAGGCCTTGGGCACCGAAGTAATTGAACAAGAACTACGTTCGCAATTTCGCTGCAATGGCAGCGATGGCTACATTGCGTGGCTAAACCACCACCTGCACATCAAATCCACCGCCAACCTGAACATGGACGGGTTGGACTTTGATTTCAAAGTATTCGATTCACCCACCGCCCTGCACAATGCCATACGCCAGAAAAACGAAGTGAACAACAAAGCCCGCGTGGTGGCTGGTTACTGCTGGGACTGGAAAAGCAAAAAGACCCCCAAAGCCTTCGATATTGAATTTCCCGAATACGGCTACAAAGCCCAATGGAACCTGGACGACGATGGCAGCACCTGGATAATCAAGCCCAACAGCGTGGAACAAGTGGGCTGCATACACACCTGCCAAGGGCTAGAGCTGGACTATGTGGGTGTCATTGTTGGCCCCGATTTTGTAGTGCGTAATGGCGAAGTGATCACCGACGCATTCAAGCGCAGCAACATGGACCAGAGCATCAAAGGGTTTAAAGGAGGACTGAAAACAAACCGAGCCAATAATTTGGCCTTGGCCGACGCAGTGATCAAGAATACCTACAAAACCCTGATGACCCGCGGCATGAAAGGGTGTTACGTTTACTTTACCGACGAGGAAACACGCGCACATTTTAAAGCGCTGTTGACTGAACTGAACAAAGTGGAGGTAGCGCCAATGTTGAACAAATACGAAGGGCTGGACTTACCCATTGTGCAAGCAGGCCAGGAAGCCGCCAACAGCGTACCCATTTTCGATTTGAAATTTGCCGCTGGGCAGTTTAGCGAATACCAGGAAGCCGACACGTTTGACCATGTTGTGTTGCCCACCCACCTGCACGCCAGCGAAGGCTATTTTGTAGCGCGCGTGGAAGGCGACTCAATGAACAAACGCATACATCCCGGCGCGTGGTGCCTGTTTCACTTCAACCCGCAGGGCACACGCAACGGAAAAATTGTGGTGGTACAACACCGCCGTATTTCAGACCCTGAACTGGGTGGGCAATACACCATTAAACGCTACAAAAGCGAAAAGCATTACAGTGAAGATGGCGTGGTTAACAGTGTTGTTGTGTTGAAACCGGAATCAACGAATGACCAACACGAAGCGATTGTACTGAGTGCCGAGGATGCAGAAGAAATGGTTGTGGTGGCGGAGTTTTTGACGGTGGTGTAACACACATCAAATGCTATACCTATAAAAATCGTAATAGCAACAGAACAAATGAATATCGTTCAAAACCTCTTAACCAAACCTTAATTACTAATTTTTTTTGAGATTAATCAAATGCTAAAACAGGTTTACGACAAAGAGCAACTAACAAAAATAGTTAAATCAAGCGATGTATGGAAATGGAAAATACTGCGCCTACACGGAAGCGTAGACCAAGCTGTCGAGAATACAGTAGCTTATTGGGGCTCACATTTCCCTAAACTTGAGTTATTTGATACTTACAAAACAAGAGGTAAATATATATTTACACCAAGTAGAATGGAAGATTTTTTCGCAATCAATCTACTTGATAGATTTATTAGAAGAATTTACAAAGTAAGACAATCTGACAGAGGACGAATAATAAGACAAATAAAAAAGATACTTACAGATCCAGGAAACCACCAAGTAATCAGACTAGATATAAAAAACTTCTACGAATCTATAGCATTAGACAAAATGATAAAAAAAATTATAGATGATTTAATTTTAGCACCAAATGGAATACAAATTTTAGAAAACATATCATCAAATTTAAAAAAATCAATATCAATACAATGGACTACCTAGAGGGTTTTCAATAAGTTCAACGCTATCAGAACTTTACCTAAGGAATTTAGACAATAAAGTTCAATCACATGAGGATGTAATATATAGCGCCAGATATGTAGATGATATTATCATAATAACCACTCCTAAAAAATCAGAAAGCGTAGAACAAAAAATCAAAACAATGCTTTCTGAGCTCTCACTCGAAATAAATCAAAAACCCAACAAATATTACTCATCAGAAACCAAATCAGCCAAGTTTGATTTTTTAGGCTATCAAATTCAAGTAGAAGATGCGAAAAACAAACCAAACAAAATATCCTTAACCATTTCTCAACCAAAAATAAATAAAATTAAGCTAAAAATTACACAAAGTCTACTCGCCAATAAAAAATCAAAAAACATACAACTACTAAAAAGAAGAATGGAGTATTTATCGATGTTAACAAAAGTAAGAAAAGGCAAAAATGGAGATCTACTGGCTGGCATAGCAAATAACTATCAATATGTAACAGACGAATTTCAATGCCTGAAGAAGATCGACGGATTCATTTGCCACCAAATAATCAAAACCAGATACAAACTCACGACATTCGAGCAACAAACAATAAAAAAAATATCGTTGTACGGCAATGCGATTAATAGAAAAACTGGGAAATTCAGCAAAAATCAAACAACTTTAATTACAAGTATCTGGAAAAATGCCTGAAATTATAAATGTAAACACTAACGACAAACTAAGAACCCTTTTAACAGAGGTTCTTCCATACGAATTACCTTTATGGTATTCAAACTTTACAATGTACAAGAGACTTAGCCACCAAAGTCAAAAAGAAATATACGAAACCATATCTGGACTTAATTTTAACAACAATTCTGGCACATACATTCCATTGAACTATTTAATCAGAAGGGGGGATTCTAAAACCCCACGATTAATATCGATTATGCATCCTGCCGCGCAATTAAAAATATGTGACTTTTATGAACAATACGACGATTTAATAGAATATTTTTGTACAAAATCCTCTAAATCGCTGAGACATCCTTATCGAAAAGTAACAAAATTCTATGGAAAAATTCAGGAAGCGTCTAGAGAAGTTGGTGGAGTCGAAGCCCACGATGAAGAACGCATAGTAGCTAGCTCATACTTTAAATATAAACAGTATCCATTTCTGTACAGGTTTTTTGAATCTTATGAATACCATAAATTGGAAAAACAGTTTCATAGTATGCTGCAGGTCGACATATCAAAATGCTTTCCGAGTATCTACACGCATTCAATTGGCTGGGCAGTGAAAGACAAGCGTCTTGCAAAATCCAAAAAGGGCAGCTCAGGTAGTTTTGATGCCGATTTTGACAGTTTAATGCAGTTAAGCAACTACCGCGAAACCAACGGAATAATTGTTGGTCCTGAAATAAGTAGAATATTCGCCGAAATAATATTACAAAAAATTGATCTAAACTTAATAAAAAGAATGGAAAATTCAAATTATAATATTTCCAAAGACTATGATTTTAGAAGGTATGTTGATGATTATTTTTTCTTCTTTTGTTCAAATGAAGTTAAACAACAATTTCTCGAACAATTAGAGTTATGCCTGCTCGACTATAAAATGTATCTAAACGATGCGAAGACATCGATTGCATCTCGACCATTTGTCACTAATATATCGATAGCTAAGCATGCACTTAGCAAAACAATTCAAGACTCGTTTACCAAAAGATATGTAAATACTGACGACGAAAAAACACTCGTCGCACAGCTTAACAATCCACAATACATATCAAATAAGATAATTATAGAAATAAAGATGTCCCTATCTGGGAATAACGTGAAGTACCATTCGATCTCCAACTACTTATTTGGAGCAATAACAAGGAGACTATTTTTATATTTATCAAAAATATCCGATATCGAAAAAACAGACGAGCGTTACTTAAACTGGCTTCTTGTTGATCTAGATGTAATTTTTTTTATACATGCCATGGACATCAGAGTACGACCAACTGATCGTCTTGCACGACTGATTAGCAAGCTACTTGAAATTACTTTTGACTGGCCAGAGAAAAATAAAAACATATTAAATAAAAAAATATTCGATCACATTCGAAGTTCGATTGACACACTCATTAGCAACTCGAACTCCACGATAGGATTAGAAGGCTTAAATCTTATAACTATCCTTACGATGCTACCCCACTCGTTTAATCTTCCGGAATCTAAAGTCATCACCCTATTTGACAAGATCAGGAGCAACTCACGATCTTGTGATTTTTACTTCTGCTGGACAACATTTATGTTGTACATCCGTGATATTCAAATGTACAACACTATTCACGCACGATTAGTTAGAGAAGCGGAAATATTTCTTTGCACAGATCAAGATATGTTTATTTCTACCGAGTTTTTTATATTTTATTTTGACTATCTTGCGTGCCCATACATTAGCGAACTGACCAAAGGTTATATTTTTGATACTGTAAAGAAAATTACATTGAAAAATGACAAACCAATTGAGTTTCGCAGTGAGAAATATAAAAATACACTTATGACTGAAGATTTTCTTGTAAACTGGAGAGATCCGAGCTACCTTAAACATAGCTTAGAAAAAAAGCAGTATATTTTTTCTTACGGCTAATTTTTCAATGCTTCCCGCCTCCGTAGGTTTCTGTCTGTGCTTAATGCATACATGGACTTTGGGCAACCAGAGTCACACACGATTGGAGGTGGGAGGCGCCCAATTCACATGTAAAACGGTCCTTTTTAAATTATCCGCCCAGATTATTTAGTGTAGATTTTGATAGCAGCATCACCATGTTTCGACCGAGTATACAAAGGGCTTACCATTATTGAAGAAAGTCTTGCTTGCGTTGCTATGTACAGGCAGCACTTCCACCTTTAGCAAACCTCTGTTTAGGCTTTGTATCACTTCAGCTGGCAGCTCGAGCAACAATAAAACGTCTTTACCTCAAACATCACCAATCACACTGAACTGCCTGAAAATATTCGCGCCCATCGGCACATCCAGTTCCCACATCACAGTCATGGGCCCACACCCTTCCGCGCTTTTTAATTTCACTGGCCCCAGCGCTTTAAAAGGCTCACTTTTTTTTACTCGCACAAACAACTGAAAACGCCAGCCATTTGTGGCACTTTCCAAATACCGTTTGCCCACCGTGGTGTGTGGCCCCGCGCTGTTCTGCGTTTGCCACTTGAACAGGGTTTGACTAATGGCGCAGTCGGTGTAGGCAATGCTTTCGTGAAAGCCTTCGGTTTTGTCTAGCGTTACAAAAAACACTTCCAGCGTTTGTTCTTTCAAACTCAACACACCCGCAGTAACAGGGGCTTGTCGCTCAGGGGTATACCAACCCACAGCCAGGGCAACTTCGGTAGAGGTGTAACTGGCATGCAGGCAAAGTGTTGTGTGCTCCAGCCCCGACAAGGGGCGGTCCAACAAACGACAATGCGATTCCAAAACCTGTTGCACGGCGTGCAGTTCGTCAAGTGATCTTTCACTTGTCAACCAGTCCGCAGCCCACTGCAAGGGTACGGTTTCATCTGGCGTACGCTTTTCCATCATGAAATACAGGTACTTCGCCCACGCCTGTAATGCAACTTGATCTTTATTGCACAGGGCATGCAAGGCATCAATTCGCACTGGATCATCGAAGTGAACAAGCTGTGACAACTTGGTACTTATGCGTTGTTCGACTGGGCTCAAGGATGCATTCAACAAACCGGCTGCTTCCAATAATTTCAGCCAGCCTGAATTATTGCCACCCTTATATACATCGCTCAAAGCCAGGTCATACTCGTTCAAAAAACCCGTCAACGAAAATCTGTCCCGATTCAGATTTTTAAATGCTGTTACTTCTCGAATCAGAATAGTCCAACGCTGACCGATCAGCGTTTGCAGTTGTGCTAGCACTTGGGCTTTGGTTTTCTTTTGCAAGAATAAATGGCAGCCACTTGGCAGCGTAGGAAAGCCTTGTTCAAAGCCTTCCTTCAACTGTTTTCTACCTAAACCGGTAATGCCGCTGAGCAAGCGGTCAAAACGAAAATCGCGTCCATGCTGGCCTACAAAGTCGAGCACCAGGCAACTTTGCTTGCCCTCGAACAAGCGCAAACCTCGACCTATTTGCTGTTGAAACACCACCGGGCTTTGTGTGGGCCGCAGCAGAACCAATGTGTCTACAAATGGCAGGTCAACACCTTCGTTGTACAGGTCGACCGTCACAATCGCAGCAAGATCACCATTCTGTAATTTACCGGGCGCTGCATGTGCTTCGCTTCTATCAGTTTGCGAATGTACAGCCAATGCTTTTACACCGTTGCCATTTAAAATCGCGGCAATAAAATTGGCGTGGTTAATGGACACACAAAACACCAGTGTTTTACACGCTGCAGGGTTGTCAGTAAGCCGTCCCCATTCACGCAGCATGGCCTGGGCGCGTACTGTATTACCGTCTACCAAAGCCGAAATTTGTCTGGTCTCGTCGACTGAATTCCAGTTCACACCGCTGAAGTCGGTTTCATCATCACAACCGTAATATTCAAATGGACACAGTAATTGAAGTTCCAGTGCATGCCACAACCGTAGTTCGGCCGCCGGGGAACCATCAGGTCGGGCGTTGAAGTAGGTGGTAATGGCTTGCCCATCTGCACGTTCAGGCGTGGCGGTAAGTCCAAGTAAAACAGTAGGTCGAACCGAGTTCACGAAACTGGAAAACGATTGCGCAGCAATATGGTGGCATTCATCCAACACCACCATCGCCCAGTAATCCCCTCCGAATTGATCAACCAGCTTACGAGAGTTCACGCTGTTGATTACCGCGAATAAGTGTTCGTGGCTTTGCGGCTCATACCCTTCGCCAAGCAGTTCACCAAACTGTGAATTGCCCAATACCTGCTGGAATGTGCGCTGTGCTTGCCGAAGTATTTGAATTCGGTGGGCGACAAATAACAATCGTGGCAGACCTTTTTGTTCACGGGCAAAGCGTCGGTAATCCAGAGCAGCCATCACCGTTTTTCCGGTACCGGTTGCAGCCACCAATAAATTTTTTTGGCGCCCGTGTTGTCTTTCAAATGCCAACTGATCCAAGATCTCTAGCTGAAACGGCTTGGCGCTTACTTCCAGAAAACCCAGTGAAGGCAGTGGTGCGAAATCGCGTCCGCTTTCTTGCTTCAGTGCTGCCAGCAAGGCCTGTTGATGCGTCTCTTGCGTAGGGTCATACGTTTGAAACTCACTGTCTTCCCACAACGTTTCGAAGTTGGCGCAGGCGCGTTCGTACAGGGCCGCCTGCTCCCTTTGCGAAAACTTCACTGTCCATTCCAGCCCACCGGTCATTGCAGCAGCAGATAAATTGGCGCTGCCCACATAGGCCGTACCAAATCCCGTATGCCGGTGAAACATCCATGCTTTGGCATGCAGACGAGTGCGGCGCCCATCCAGAGAAATTTTGACTTCACAACCGGGCAGCATTGCCAACTCATCCAGCGCCTTTTTCTCAGTGGCAGCCATGTAGGTGGTGGTTAAAATTCGAATACTAGTGCGCTGCTGACCTTGTGCATCACGGGCGGTAATCGTATCCAAAATGTCGCGGATTTTTCGAAGGCCCGACATCGTAATGAAGCTGACTAAAATATCCAGCCGATCGCAACAACCCATTTCGGCTCTTAGTTCATTGAGCAACGCGGGCATGCCCCGACCTGCTGTAAACAGCCATGGGTGCAATAAACCGGTTTGAGGCAAGGTAGGTTCTACTGCCGATTCGCCAAGCCAACGCAATACCTCCACCTTCTGCGGCACTTGATCTCTGTTTTGAAGAAAACGTAATAAGTCATTGATCAACTCAACTTGTGTTGAAGACTTCTCAGCCCCCTCCCCTGCCAGCGATTCGAAGGAATCCTGAAGCTTTCGGGACAACAAATCGATAAGGTAGTACGAAAGGGCTTCGGGATCTTTGTTGAGTGACTCTTGAAAAGCGCTGCGACCTTGCAGCTCGGTCTGTATGGCATTTGTAATCAGCAGATCGTAAGGTCCGTTTTTCAAGCTGAATTCCCCGTTCTTGATCTCAAAGTCTCTCGTATCGTTTTACCAGGTTGAAAGGCCAATCACCAGACTCAAAAACAGGGAGTGATCGCGCATCCCTCTCTCCCTTATGAGAAAACCCCACATTTCTCCCCCTTGAGACCTTTCCAGCATACTGCCCGCTGCCACATTTTCCCTTGCTGCCGTATGAATGCCCAAGCCCGCACATTTCACGAAGATCACCTGAAGCGCAAAGCGCAATCGCTACAACTGGCCTACACGCGCGCGCTGAATAGCCACGACGGTTCCGCCCCGCTTTACCTGCATCAAGAAATGGATTTTCTGGGGCACTTTGAGCCCGATGTTCAAGTAAGCCTGGCGATGCTGCCGGAGGTGATACAGCAAGACCCTGTAGCAGGCGTTATGCTGATGACCGCGCAACTGAACACACAGCAAACCAACACCTTGGTCAGCGCTGCTGAAAAGGGAACATTGAGTGCAGCTTTAGTTGCCCAGTTGTTTGGCCCCAACAACTTACCGGGTAACTTGGCCAATATAATTGAGGCTGCAGCCAAAGCTCGCTTTACCGCAAAAATGAAAACCGAATTGCGAGCCACATTGGCCAGTGGCAAATCGCGCACCGTGAAACTGGGCAATGGTGTGGAATTGAAAGCCGTGGGCCTTAAAGGTCCAAACCAGTTTAGCAAACACGCCGATGTGCTTATACGTGTTCGTCAAACCAACGCAAAACAAATTACATTGCTGGAGAAAAACCAGTTTCAGCAAATCAGTAAAAACATGAGCACCAAGTCCATAGGACCAACGGCATTCAAACATGACAAAGTACTTAGCTTGAGCAGACAGGCTGCTGATGAAATGTGGGAGTTGCGAAGGCTGACTAGTTCATCTTGGCTGGGCTCTGCGAGAGTAGGTGGTGTTCTCACGTTCGGCCCCACATTGATCAACGATATTCTGAACAACTACAACCACAACGCGAAACTGGATCAAAAATTCAACTACAAACAATTTGCTGTTGACACGACCAAAAATCAGACGGGAAACGCAATCGGCATGGCTACTGGCTTTGGCGTGGCTATTCTATTCACAGGTAGTTTGGTAGCTGGTGCCCCATTAATATTGTTCTCGATGGGGATCGGAATCGCCGCTTCAATTGCGTACGACCGCCTTGGATTGGATGATTTTGTAGAGGCCAAGGCTAAAAAGTTATTTCTGTAAGCCACTCGGAATTCACTTCAATTATTAAAGACCATGATCAAGCCCGCACCTTTACACTTCTACTTCTTTGGTGGAATTTTCAGTTTGTCATTCTTGCTGCTAATTGCTGCAACACCTATTCTTATGGCTAGCTGGATGACCACAGGAGTATTCCTGTGTTTGTTTATCGGTATTTTTCTTTCCTCATCCATCGCGTGCTATCGCTGGGTCTTTGTCAGCAAACGACCTGTCAAAGCAATGATGCTAGAGTTTGGGACTGTACTGATAACGCTGCATCCGTTTGTATTTGGAGTTCATCATTGGTCGCCCCTCACAGATAGCAGTGACTTAATTCAAACCAGTCATTGGTGGGAAAATATCAACCTCGTTTTCGGTCTTGGGGTGCTGTTTATCACCACCTGTGTCGCCTATGCGATTGCCTATTCAAGATCAGATGAAGACTCCCTAAAAAGGTATTCCAACCTTGAATGGACACTTTTTAATATAGACCTGCGCACAGTAAAGTACCGTCGTCTTAAGAATTTTCCGATAATCCATACGCTTTACTGGCCGCTAATTTTGTTGGGTACGTTTTACGTTCTGTGGTTTCGTAATCGCTTTTCCCATGTGGCAGAGTTAAACGAAGACCTAAAGCTGATTTTTCTGTTCGGCATGTGCGCAATGATTCTGTGCTATTTGTGTGGACTTGCTTTTGGCGAGGGAGTTCGCCTCATTCAAATTGAACGATTTTTAAATCGGGGAAAGTTTGAAATTGCGGACCTTGAACACTTGATGCGCTGGCGCCACGACTACGTGAAATATCACCTCCCCGCCCCAATCCGCAAACTGAACCTGCGCTTGTTCAATCAACATGTGGAGGCGTATGAACGCCTCCAGAACGAAGTTAAATCTTCACGCACTTAATGCAATTGAACCCGGCGGTGACAGCAGCGCCACCCGTGCCATCGCCGTTCTGCGGTTTGTATTCTTCCGTGTATTCCGTGAACGCAAAGGTGACCACTTCAAGGTCGCCATCGTCGCCAGCACCCAGCGAAATATCAATGTCGCTCACGATCACATCTTTGAAAGTAATGCGCAAATATTCCAAAGGCACAAGGCCCGACTTCCTTTTGGTCAATACCATGGTGTCGTAAAGCTGACCCACACAAGTTTGCGCGTGCAGCGTTGGGGAAGCCCGGTCAACCCGCTTTTCTACACGCAATCCTTTCACCTCAGCACGGCCTGCCGGGGCCAACACGCCACCGTTTGCCGCCACCGCCACATGCATACCCCAGCGTGCTGTTAACAGCTCCATTTCGCCCGCATGCTTTAAGTCAACCGACTCACCTTTCACATTGCCCAATTTCAAAAACAGATCTGCTGACATGGCGTACCACTCTCAAGAATTTAAATAATCAAGAAGTGTAGTCAGGTAGGCATAGAGGGTAGAAATTTACATTTCCGTCACCCACACAGGGTGATGCATTACAGGCCCAATAAAAAAGCAGCCCGAAGGCTGCTTTCTTTTACATCACTGCATGTATAACCGAGAAAATTAACGACACTCACAGTTAAAAAGTGAACTGAACTTACGTAAATACGTGCTCTCCTGCTACCCTCACAGTTAAGGAGTGAACTGAATTACAGCTTAAAAGTGAACTGCAGGGTTTTCTAACAGTTAAAGAATGAACTAAATTTACAGCTTAGAGTGAACTCAAGACGTGACCTTCAGAATCGGCCACGATGGACCCAAACGGCCAATCTAATACCAAACCTACACCTTGATATCCAGTCGCACAGAAACCCTTTAAACTGCATTTAAAGAAAGCCTTAATTTTTCTGGGCTTTGTGAGCGCTTACCAGCAACACGCGTTGGTTTTCGGACGGGTTCGAGCTGACTGATGACAACAGTGAGATGGTTCGTAAAGGTGATCTGTGGGCCAATTTGAAAGAAAAGACTCAGGGCTGTTTTTACCTGTCGATCTGCAAAAGAAATCAGGCAGCGATTCTATCGAAGGAATTATTCGAGAGCTGCGGAGTATGAGCCTGGATGATGCCGACTCAGCGTTTATTGTTCACTTACTAGCCACACGATCTCTAAGAATTTGCTTTGGTAAGGCTGGAGATTCAGGCATCGCGTTAAAAGCCATAGCAGAGGTTATCGCAGAGGGTGGGGCCAGCAGATTAACTGATTTGCTTCGGGCGCTGGAGGATTGCCAAGACAAACGGGACAAAGGTCATATCAAGGCGCTTCTAAAAGATTGTCGCACTGAAATTATTCGAATTAGATCCGTAATGGGTAGCATTCTGAGGGAAAAGGTGCTGGGAAAGGAAGGCAAGGCCGCAGAGGACACCACCAACGTCGTAAACCAATCTGATCTTGTAGAGATTTCGCAGATTGTAGAAACCAATCAGAATCGATCAACACTAAATGAGATGAAGCTCCGAACGAAGTCCGCGAGACGCTTTGCCCCCCACCAAGCTGACTTGGGATCTATTCGAGAGGAATTTCCTCACTTTTCTCAATTCATCGATGAGATCGGGTATCAAGTTGAATCAGGAAACTTTTCTCCCGTGCTACTACTCGGTCCATCCGGGGTTGGGAAAACCCATATTCAACAGGCTGTGGCTAGTGCACTAAAATTTCCCTTTTATCGGGTGAGTATCGCCAGCGAAGACAGCCCATTCTCTTTTTGTGGTTCAAACCGTGGGTGGAGAGATGCCGAAGTGTCCGAGCTACTTTACAAGCTGGCCACTGAGAACACGGACTTTATGTATGTGTTCCTTGACGAGATCAATGCCAACCTTTCCGACTTGCACCGTAATCACCCATGGGGACCTGTGTTGTTAGATTTTTTTGATTCGAGAAATCGATTCAAATGCAATAATTTGCGACACGAGTTTGGCACCCAAAACTGGATAAAGGTTGCCGTAGCAAACGATCGTTCCGGCCTAAGTAATCAACTGCTAGACCGCTTCATTGTTATTGAAGTGAAGCGCCCCACCCATTCTCAGTTTCAAGCGATTGTCAGGTCTATGCTGACAAAAGCGGATTTAAAATACTCATCGGCAGCTTTTGACCTTCTGAGCGCCGACCCGCGCTCACTGAGAGACCTAAAAAGAATCATTGAGAGGCTCGCTTATCTGGGCAGAGACGGAGTTGTGGGAGAGATTGATTGTGCTCGGGTGTTGGCTGATCTGAAAAAATCATAATTGAAAGGCCGAAACGCCTACATCACGCAAGGAGACCTCTCGGATGGAAGTGATTATGCGAAAGGGATCTAGACGGACCTTATTTTTTTAAAGTTATTATTTTTGAGAATACCAATCTCCACCGTGCCATCTGGCGAGATCTGTCTTAACAAATCAGATCGATCATCCACAGTCTCATACAAAGGACCTTTTACTTCTTTTTTGATTTGAGAAGCAACTTTATTAAACCCGGCTTCGCTTTGATGAGACATTGCAAGCTCGACAATATCCACATTGCCTCTAGCATCGATCATGCTTCGATTGCACACCTCTACCTTTATCTCAATTGCGCCAGCCATTAGCGCTGAAATCTCTGAACTGGTGAGCATTGACTCAAGTATTTGACCTAGACTTGCCCACAGGACTAACTGTTCAGAAACGTTTCTATTGGCGGCCTTTGCCGCAGTTTGTACTTGAGCCAGTAATGCAGAATCGATTGCAAGCGGTGATTCAGCGTGTTTCATACCTAATTTCTCCCTAGCCATGTAACCAACCGTCAATTTCAAATTTAGCGGAAGCAATCACAAGATCTGGATCGGAAGATACAAGCACGCTGGGCGTTTTACCCTGCAAAAATCGCGATGCACATATGAACCAGAATGCCATTTGCCAAGGCCCCATCTTGACGCTCAGAATTTTAATAATTTGATGAATCGACGGCAAAGGCTTGCAATTACTTTGAGGATCCAAGGCATATAGGGGAAAATAATTTTTCCTACCTACCTTCAGAGCAAAAATTTTTTCGCTCTTCTTCCAGCGAGCAGTCATTGACCTAGCGGATTGAATCGAGGTTTCGCTTAGTCCTGCAATCTCTCTAACGGAGACCAAAGTACCAGATTCTAAGACCATCTCCTTAACCTCAGAGACCGAAACCAAACCCCCACGTATCTCTCTTCCCATTACATCGATCTCCCACAACGAATTCGCTAAGTCTTCACGACATTAAAAACCGTCGTTAATAGAAAAATCTATTTTCGATGGACATACATTGCTGAACTAAAAAATTCGCTTCTCTGGCATTTCGACAGCAAGCAAATTGACCATGGACCTCTCAACAAGATTTATGTGGGTCGCGCTTAGAGTCTGTTCAATCGAAACGGGTCTTATTCGGTCGGTATTAACCAAGTTTAAAAAATGTCGCGATGTGGAGTTTGTTAAAGAATCCGCATTTCTAAGACTGATAAATTTCGCACAATCTGATCGAACGAAACTAACATCTTCGCCACCGATCAAAACTCGCTTAGCAATGGTAACAACCTTCAAAATACCCGACGATACAAAGCGAAGATAAAACTCACGCTTTGAGATCCCAAGCTCAGCTATCAAATCTTTGACAGGAACTGCCCCACTAAAAAAGTTGGCTGTGAACATAACACTCTGATGTGAAAAATATTTAAAGTTGTCCTTTTTGCGACCTGGCGGAGTTGACTCAACCAAATATTCAAGATCCACCAGTGCTTTGATTTCTTGGTCGTTCACAGACAACATTTCTTTTGCTTGCTTGGTTGATGCCCAGCGAGACCGATCAAACAATTCAACCCCCTCGTGTTTCCTACCCGCATTACTTTCAAATATAGGGTTTTTAAGAAGAGCATTTAAGTTCAGATGTTCAACATCAGACCGCCTGTATATCGGCACTAGGGCACCATCAATTTCAGGGCCTGAAAGTGGTCTGATGTCACGCGACTTTAGAATTGCAGAAAGTATTGTTCTACCCCTGCCTTTTAACTTTGAATTCAGTTCCGAGATGAAGCAAAATTCCGAGACGAATGCATCAACGAAATCAATCTTGAACGTGTAGCTTTTATGACCATTCTTTAAAATGTTCTCCGATGAAATAAAGCCTGATCTACAAGCTCGGCGAAGTGCATCAGGATATGTTTTAGCTCTCGCTGCAAACTGACTGATGTCAAGTAAATGGCTATTCCCACTTGTAAATTTTGACGGTGCGCAGAGTTTAGCGAATCTTAAGCCCTTTAAACCAAGCCTCCAGTTGGCTTCATAAACGACCATTTCGCTTGCTCGAACACTCTCGAGATTCTTTTGTAAATGCTGAGAATGAATACCCTTGAGCGGATTAACCTTCAAGCTCTTAATAGCAGGAATGGTTTCTACTACCCTGGCCATCAAATTGAGCAAAGAATCAATTAGAACGATGTTGACCGACTTGGGTAACTGCTTAATATTCAAGAAACCAGAACTATGGAGAGCTCGGAGCGTGCTGTTGGTGATATTCAATGAGTATTCAGCTTGTTCAAGACGAAACCAATTCTGCTTAGGACCAGCATATTTCGATGCACCACAAACTGGGGCATCCGCACGAACGATGGCTGACGCCCGTTCTTTCACTTCCAAACTTGACGATACGCTAAAGCAGGACATCAAGAACCGGGTGGGTAGGTCTCTGCCCCCCTCATAGACAGCCTGCAATTTGTTTAAAAGTTGATCATTACGGCCAGCCAGAAAATCAAGTGCGATTCCCAGCACAATACCTGACCTGACAACTTCCGGTTCGAAGTACTTTCGCAGATGTCTCAGCAGGTAGAGAGCAGCTGAAACATCGTCATTCTTTCCTTCAAGGATCATGGAATAAAGCTCCAGTTCCGACCCTAAGGACTGCTTCTTTCGATCTTTGCTTTTGAAAGTGTATTTACAGCGTGAACATTTTTTAAACTGGAACCCTTGCCACTCATACGACGTGCCGCAATTAGGGCACTCTTGTATGAATTGATTGCGATGGACAGGACAATGAGTGAATGCCCGAAGATCCGCAAAAATTTTGCTATGAAATTTATCTTGATGGCATAGCAAACAGACCCTATGCCTCACCAACTCGAGTTCTTGGTAAGGAACCTCAATTGAGCGAACTACAAAGGGGCGTTGCTCGGTAATACCAGCCACCTGCCTATAGAAAAGTGGTCTGTAGTCAACAAGATTCGATGCAAAAGACCTTTGAATATTTCGCATTAACTCGTTGACACCTGTATAGCTCCCACATAAGAGGTCCAACATTCCAGTTAATTCACACACATCCTTACCGAGAACGTCAGCTACTTGATCGAAAAAGTTTGCATGCGCACATCGCATCAATATACTTTTTGGGCTTTCCCATTCGATAGGTAAAGGGGCACGGATCATTTTCAGTACCCCCGCTTGAGTAACGCATTTCGGATACATGTCCTTAGGTATCTCGAATCCAACCTGAAAGCATTTTCTGGCGCAGATAGACTAGTGTGAAAAGTAAGGTCATCAACTACAATCGCAAACTTTTCATGATCCAGCCGACCGTCACCAAGAAAAGCCTCATTCACCGCACTTTCATAGATTTTTTTGATAGCATTAATTGATCCACCTGAAGCCGCATACATCGCCACCAAGAAGCTCTCATTCATGCGGGGTTGGTTATAGCGCAATAATTTACCAAAGCCTCCTATTTCGTCCTCAAATGCTTCGCACACCTCTCTAAAAACAGATCCGGGCCTGACATCAAATTCAAAGAGATTTAATTCCAAAATGATGGGAAAGCGTTTTAATAATTGCGGCTCCCCAAGGAACATTTGCTTGCAATTGGGTGTTCCGTAGCCGATTACCATCACACCGGTATTGGTAATAAGATCCCGAAGCCAGTTTCGCGCACAGCAAATGGAATTGGCAGACTGGTTACCCGCTAAGTTATGAATCTCATCGTAGTTAAAGGCAAAAGTACCTGCGAGCTTTAGGCATGCCCGGACACGATCCACAGCGCCCGACGACTTTACAGCACCGATACCCATGTGCCGCAAAATCTCATTGGACATGGCGGTCGGCGTAGCATCGGTATGAACAGAGCTGTCAAAGAAGGGGATCTTTCTGACCAAATATCCATTTTCAATCGTTTCATACGGCTCTTGCATCATAGAGGCGATCGTATCCCTCAATGTTGTCTTACCGGTGCCAGATTGCCCTAGAACTAAAATACTGCTTGGCTCCGGGGCATGACTGCTCATGTTGTAGCGGATGACCTTTCGGATTTTCGCCATCGCCTTGTCATATTCAGGATGAAGGCAAATCACTTTAGACAGGCAGCTTTTGGCTTCAGCTTGCTCATCGCTAAGTATTTCACTCTGGTCGTCGAACGCATCTTTAAAAGGAGATTGTCGAAGATGTTCGGTTGGAAGGTTCGTACGACCTCGCTCTTGGGGCCTGGACTCCACGATCATGATTCGCTCCTTTGCTGGTAGATTTTTTTCATTTTGCGTTCGGCTGATTTAGGTAAGTCTTGCTCGAATGTGATGTCCAGAGCTCCAGTTAAATGATCAGCCTCATCGGATTCTTCTAAAGACATTGATATTTGTCTTTGCAAGCGATTGGAATCATTTGTCATAGAGCTAACAGAATTGACTGGTTGATCGCTGGGAAATTTCTCCACTACCTTCGAGAGTTTTCTCGCTTCCTTCTTCCCACGCCCCCCATTAGCGACCTCAGCAACTTCGCGAAAAAGCCTGGATACTGCAAGATCAAGACTGCTGCGGTCCCTGTCGTTTGCCTTTCCGTTACTCTCTGTCTTACGCAACTTTTGAGCCAATTTGATTTCCGCTAAACTTAATGAGTGATAGAAATCTGGAAGAGTATTGGTGACTTCTTGTAGTGGAGACTTGCCAGTTGGATCCTGCACCCAAGCCTTACCAATTTGATTAGTGTCAATCAGCAAAATTGCCTTCAAGTTACTCCTGCCCGATTTAAGCCGCGTGGCAAGTTGCGGAAGTCCTGGTCCTTCCCATTGCATATTTTCTGCTTTCACGCGGCCATGATGGATACTGCATTTCATCCGAATGCAGCTCTTAAATCGAACCTCTTCCTCGGTAAGGGTACGTGGAGGCACCTGCCTCCCAAGCTCTCTCCACTTCTCAATCGGAGAACACTCAAGCGTTGAATGCTTTCCATAGTGGTAGACCTCGCTCAAATATTGACCAAACAACCGTCTTAAATCGAATATGTTGATTGCTGCCTCGGCTCCCGAGTTGTAATCGCCACGATGAGCGGGACTCGACTTTGTTGTACCAGGCAGTGCATGGAAAAACTGCTGATTAAATGTATGAAAGACACGCTCAACAAAAGCCTTTTGATCCGGTGCTCTTGGCGATGCCTGTCTATATAAAATGCTTATATCTTTCGACAAAGACATCATGTTTGTATTAACAAACTCTTTACCGTTATCAACGATTAATGTCTCTGGCACCGCTCGAGTTTCCACATCTGGGCTTGCAACCATTGCCTGACAAAGTGCTCTAAGAGTTTTGGGGGCTGATGGATGGCTAAACGAGATATCCCACCCGATAACACAACGACTAGCCACATCGATAAGGGCAGTTAGATAGGGACGAAGGGCGATTCCAAATTGTTCGTGATAGACCATGATGTCTAACAACTGTGTATCAGCCTCCACTCGAGCCCCTATCCGTTGTTCGTATTCGATCGGGCGTCCGCGTTTGTTTTCTTTCGATGCGATGTACACTCCCTCTCGACGCGATGTCAGATGAAAATCGTCAACTCGATCTACCGCGGCGCAGACTGTGCCATATGAAGGTATTTGCAGCGGCCTTGTTCTGTACTGACCACTATTCAGTTCTATGATTTTCCCGCGAATGATTCGGGTCAGATGCTGCAGCGACGGACGCGTTGGCTGCAAGTAATGTTCATTGATGCAAGTGGCGATGATGTCGTGCACTTCTTCGGAAAGCCTAGACGCCCTGCGTCCGAACATTTGCTGTGGTCCGATAAGGGAAGTTTCACTTTGACCCGAAGCCCAATATTTTTTACAGTGCTTCGACATTTGCACGTAACCGAAAGGACTAGGGTCATTAATCAAAGCGGCTGCTTTGTGCCTTAGATCTTCAAAACCATGTCTGGGAAGATTTTGTCCACAATGCTTTGTAAAAAATTTCACATAATGTAACTTCCGCTGGTGAGCTTTTTCCTGCTTTTCAGTCATTCCACTAAAGGCCTGCAACTCCTTGTTGAATGGCATTTTCTGCAATAGACGAATTTCCCCTGATTGAATTTCTGTCCTGAAAGCGACAGGCTCCAGGCTTATCGTGCGGTTGTATAGCTCTGTTTCGAATCTAATTATCGAATCATCAGCGTGAACAACCATGGCCCGTCGTCCGCTTATTAGGTAGATCGAATGGAGATCAGGAAGCTGAAAATCTTGTTGGAGATTCATTGCAGCCCTCCGGATACAGGAAAAGACATATCAAAAAGCTGCTGATCCAATTTTTCCCAGCAATAAGCGTAGACATATGCGGCAACAACACCAAAACTTACCTGACACAAGGTCATGAGCTGACGAACGTTCAAAGTTCGGCTGGTTTGATCAACAAGATCTTTAACTTGAAATAGCTCTGCAGGAGTGACCGCGCCCAGCCTTGGATAAATAAGGCGTAAATTGGCGATGAGGTGAGAGCTTCTAAGATCATGATCGGTAACTACCTGAAACCGGTACCCCCTCTCCTCCCACACTCGCTTCGCAGTGGACAATCTATCGACCCAATAAGGTGATAGTTGCCAATGGGACGGCTTTACCTCCCACATCGTTTCAACGCCGTCTTTTTGCTGTGTGAGAAAATCGGGCGTGTACGAAGTTAAACGTCCTTTAAGCCGCAAAGGAATTGTTTCAGGCTGCTCGCAATAGGCTACGACATCTGGCTCACACTCGAACACCAAGGCAAGATCGGCTTCGATAGAGCTCTCGCACATAATCACCCTATCCATCTTTCTGGATGAAAAGTGACTCAGCTGCATTCCCTGTCGTGTTCTATTAAGCCGTCTTATGGGTTCAAGAACGCTATCGCGAGCATCGGACTTCGAAGGAAAAAGGTTAGATAGAGAGGATTCATTCGGACGCAACCCGGCGCCGCTTTTGACAGTATGACTTGTGCTTGGATACTCAGATTCCTTTACCAAACCCAAGATTTCAAAAATTGATTGCTGACTTGTGATCAAAACAGTCTCCCAAAGACTACGGACGAACACCACCTGCAAACAACCGAAATCGGCTTTCGGTTGTTTGGGCTCAAACTTGACTTTCGCTTTGGGAATTGGAATACTTGGCTTTCTCACTGCGGGTATTCACGTATTCGCCAAAGCGATGTGACTTTTGTTACATCGCTTTTCTCATTCTGCCTCCGGTTTTTTCAATTCTTACCCCCACCGAATCTCATAAGGTGGGCCTAGACCTTCGCAATCTCACATACTGAATTTGACCAAATTGCGACTGTATTTGGTCCTAATTACTTCAAACATTTTGTAGCAATGTAGTTCAATTTGCACTACATTGTCAAAGTAAAATTTCCTTTATAAAACATTGACCTAGGTGATTTTTCAGCATTAATTACAGATACGGAAATTAGCAAGAAATGACAGAAACATCACCAGATCTTTCTTGGCCGGTTCTATTTGAACTTCTCAAGAAAAAAGAACAACTTGGCAGCGATGCCCAACTTGCCAGAGATCTGGGCGTATCTAGAGGGTTTATTTGTTCGATAAAAAAAGGGAAGAGAAATATGCCTGTAGATAGAGGGTTAGCCGTTCTTCGTCGGCTGGGTATACGACCCAATAAAAATGATCTGGCACTCTTATTGGCAGGGTCGAAAGTGCGAAAAGTTCTGAAATGAACAGCACTTGGAAACATTGAATTTTAAGAATTGTATTGGCCGAACTTTTCTTGAGCGATGTTAAGCGCGAACGTTCGAAATGCTAACTCAGACATCCTCGACTGGCCCTCGTATTACGGGGTAATCGGTATTAGTTAATGGACCACTGCTTTTCCCGAATTGCTGTAAGCCCCTAGCAAACCCGTCTTGATTAGTTGGCGGGTTTCCAGTTATGCGGCAGCAGTTCGTTGATCCGACTGTACGGCTGCGTGGACAGTCGGTCCATCACGCCCTTCAAATACTCCAGCGGGTTAGCCCCGCATTCCGCTGAGCTGTTACCAGACTTGCCTGTAGTACAGGCGAATTAACATATCAGACATGAGAGAATCTACTGCGCTGTAGTGATAGCCCTCTGCTTGAAACCCGACAATATCAATAAGCCAGCACCAATGACAATCCACACATCGGCCAAATTAAAGGCCGGCCAGTGCCAATGATTGACATAAAAGTCGAGCCAGTCGACCACAGCACCCCGAACAATTCTGTCGACGAGATTACCCACCGCACCGCCCAAGATCAGGGAATAGGCAGTCGCCTCAATGAACCTTGGTTTTCGAACGATCAAAACTACCAGAAATACAGACGCGAAAGCTGCAATGCCGGCAAGAAATAACCTTTGCCAACCTGCCTGATCAGCCAAAAAACTGAACGCGGCACCGGGATTGAGCACATGAACCAAATTGAAATGCGCAGCAACTGGTATTGAGTTGTGTAAAGGCAACCAAATTTCAATCATTGCTTTGGATGCCTGATCCAACACTGCAAATAGCGTTGCAAAGGCAATCCAGTACCAAGGACGGAGGATCTTCATTTGAGCTGCAGGATGCGACGCGCACCATTTAAAACGATCACACCAATGATGGTGCCGATAACAAGGTCCGGGTAAGGAGAAGCAGTAAACATTACCAGGGCGCCGGCCGCTATAACGCCGAGATTGGCAATCACATCGTTCGCGGAAAATATATAACTCGCTTTCATATGAACGCCTTCTTCGCGTTTGCCTGATATCAGAAGCAAACAGCTCACGTTAGCAATCAAGGCTATGACGCCCATTCCGATCATCAGGATGGACTCTGGTTCACTACCATACACAAAGCGCCGAGCAACCTCAGTCAAGGCTCCGACGGCCAAGAGTAGCTGCAACCAGCCCGCGAGATGCGCGGCGCGAGACTTCATACTTGCCGCACGTCCCACAGCATAAAGTGCCAAACCATACACGGCAGCATCGGCGAACATGTCAAGAGAGTCGGCGATCAAGCCAGTCGATTGAGCGATTAGGCCCGTTGTCAACTCAATCACAAACATGAAAGCGTTAATACCGAGCAAAAGGCGCAAAGTACGCGCCTGGGCGGCATCATCAATCGCAGCAGTAGAGGCAGGCGAGGAAGTTGCCTGCTTAGACCCTCGTAAAATAGCTCCAAGCTTAAGCGATTCGAGCTTTTGCAACAACTCATTGGGCGAGCCATTGTGGGTTGCTTTAACGACCCGGTTGCTTAAATCGAACGACAGCGATTGCACACCGGGCACATCCTGGACCGCCATTCGAATCAGATTCTCTTCGGAGGCGCAATCCATCTTCGGTACGGAAAAGACACTCACCAGCAAGCCTGCCTCAGCATTTACGCTTACCGGTTGAGTATCCAGTAAAATTGCACCTAGGTTAAGTGGCTGCAGGCGTTCCAGCAAGCGATTAGCTTCTCCCTGATGCCGGGCCTTGAGTTCTCGTCGGGACAGATCGAAGTGCAGCGACTCGATATTATCAATACTACTTAATGCCATGCGAATCAGATTTTCTTCCGAAGGGCAATCCATCTTCGGTATAGAAAAGGTGCTCTCTTGATGATTGTTTTCAGTGGTCATGTGGCGACTTAAGAATTCAGGATGTAAGGATGCTAAACCCTATAGTTAGTGTAGAGTCAATAGAGGCGGGATGAAGATCGGAGATTTAGCAAAAGCCGTTGGTTGCCAGCCCGTAACGATCCGCTTTTATGAGCGAAAGGGCCTGTTGGGCAATGCAACAAGAACCGAATCAAACTACAGGGTCTATGGTTTGGAAGCTCTAGAGCGACTGGCTTTCATTCGCAACTGCCGGGCATTGGGGTTGACGTTGCAGGAAATCGCCCGACTCATCGCGATCCAAGACGATGCTGGCACGCCATGTCATGAAGTCAACGACTGCTTGGACAAGCACTTGGCTGACGCGCGCCTTCAAATGCAGAAACTGAAGTTGCTGGAAAAGGATCTCACTTGGCTGCGTAACCGATGCTTAAATCCCGGCGTTTCAGCCGAATGTGGCGTACTAAGCGAGCTGGCAGCAAAAAGTCAGATAGTAGCGCTTCGCACCCGGAGTTAGGTGGTATTTCAAATCGAGACAACAGGACAAACGCGGTCCATCGCTTGGCCCAAGTTCATTAAAAGCGAAACCACTCCAACAGCGCACTTGCAAACATTTTGCGTCAAACCTTCAAACTAGATTTGCGAATATGAGCCGACTGATCTTCATCATTGAATCCAACCTTGTTTGGTTTGTGATTGGAATTGCATTACTGGGGTTATTGGTCCCAGCATCGGGCCAGTTTCTGGAGCCCGCAATCGGACCAATGCTGGCACTTTTGATGTTTGTCATTAGTCTGACGTTTGATGCGAATGACGTGCGGTTAGTACTTCGCAAACCATCAAGGCAGATTTTGGCGCTGGGATTGGTCTACATACCCATGTCTATTGCTGGAATGTTAACGGGTCGCTTTTTCTTTGGAGTCGGTCCACTGGCTGCGGGTCAAACTTTGGTTGGTACGCTACCAACCGACGTTTCATCTCCTTTACTCGTGCTGATGGCGCGGGGCAATGTTGCCCTTGCAGCGGTTTTTAACGCCATTAATACCGTGTTATCTCCGTTCATCGTCCCTTTCCTGTTTTTATCACTGACAGGCATACAACTGGAAGTTCCTCTTGTATCGATTATTGTCGAACTGGTATTGATTGTCCTTATTCCCACCGTTTTGGGTGTGAGCTTGCGTACGAGATTCACGAAACTCATCTCAAGCTATGATTCAACTTACGCAGGGATTGGATCCGTCATTTATCTTCTGATTCTTCTGGCTGTCGTGGGACCGAACGCGGAAAAAATCATCGGTTATGGCTTGTACGCCTTTGTTATCGCTGGGGCAGCCTTATGTTTGAATCTCATTGGCTACGCAGTAGGAATGACAGCAAGATTACTAACTTCTGACCGGCAAGAAGTGATCGCATACCTTTTTACAGTAAGCAAAAAGGAATTCAGCATAGCTGCTGCATTTGTGGCGGCATCTGGTCTTCCATCGGAAATAGCGATTCCAGCCGCATTTTTTGCAGTCATTCAGATGATTACTTCTCCAATAGCTGCGAAAATTCTTAGTCGGCGCTCATAAATACCGGCGAGGATGCTCGCCGGTACCCAGATTCGGAGTAAAAATGTAAAGACGGTGGGCAAGGCTTGAACAAAATATCGTCAGATCATTGCCATCGCCTCACCCTTTACTTTTGCTTAAATCGAACTGTGGCTTTCTTCTTGTTGGCGAATTCCACAGTGGCCACAGCGGTGTAGGCAGAGCCCTTCAAGTCAACACCCTCACCCGACAAAAGCGCCCCCTGACCCGCCAGTGTTCTTTCCATTTTTTGACCGGCCACCAGAAACACCACTTTGGCCTTGGCTTTGCTCAAGTCCATCACCTTGCCGTGATCAACTGCATGCAATTGAACATTTTCCGGCTTCACCACCAATTCATACTCGATGTGATTGGATTCAACCACTACACCACCATGCTTGGGCTCAAGTTTGTGTTCATCTTTTTCCTGGGCCACAGCAAAACCTGAACTCAAGGCCAAAACTAGACCGAAAGTTGTTGTCAGCAATTTGATTGATTTCATTTTCATCTCCTTTTTGTTAAAAAAACTTACAGTGCTTGAGCATCGGATTGCTCCATTAACCTTTCGGCGTCTTTGCGCCCAAAAACCCAAAACAATGCTGGCGTTAAAAAGGTATCCAGCAAGGTTGAACTGATCAGACCAGCAAAAATTACAACTGCAACCGGGTGCAAAATTTCGGTGCCCGGGCGTTCCGCCTCAAACAGCAGTGGTGCCAAGGCAAATGCAGTGACCAAAGCTGTCATCAAGACTGGACTTAACCGTTCCATCGATCCGCGCACAATCATGGACTGCGTAAACTGCTCGTGTTCGAATCGCATCAAGTTGATGTAGTGGCTCACCTTCAAAATGCCGTTGCGAACTGAAATACCAGCAAGCGTGATAAAACCAATCAATGCAGCCACTGACAAAGGCTGTCCGGATAACCACAAACCAAGAACCGCGCCTACCATGGCCAAAGGAATATTGCCCATGATGATGGCCGACAGGCGAACCGATTGATAACGGCTGTAAAGCACCGCAAACATCAGCACCAGTGAAATGATTGACAGAAAACCGACTAAGCGTGTGGCTTCTTCTTGTGCCTCGAACTGGCCGCCCAAGGTAATGAAATAACCTTCCGGCAAATCAGTATTTGCAACTGTGGTACGAATATCTTCAACCACTTCAGAAAGCGCTCTGCCTTGGGCGTTGGCAGAAATCACAATTCGCCGTTTCCCGTCGTCCCGGCTGATCTGGTTGGGACCATCACTGTCTTCAATGTCCGCCAAAACAGACAACGGAACTGCACCCAAGGGGGTCGGTATCAGTAGAGTCTTGAGTTGCTCCAAACTGCGGTCTTTTTCTGCCAGTTTCAAAACCAGGGCAAAACGCCGGTTGCCTTCAACCACCTGAGTAATTTTCTCGCCCTCAATCAAAGCCTGTAGAGAATGCAACACTTCCGATGAAGACACACCATACCGGGATGCGGCATCGTAGTTGATCCGCACTTTGATCTCTGGTGCGAGCACCTGCTTCTCAACTTCAAGGTCAACCAGTCCATCGATTGTTGACAGCTCTGCACGCAGAGTTTCAGCGGTGCCACGCAAGGTATCCAAGTCTTCCCCGAATACCTTGATCGCGATTTGCGAACGTACACCGGAAAGCATGTGATCAATGCGATGTGAAATGGGCTGCCCTACCGCAATAGCCGCCGGCAAGTTCTGGAGTCGTTCGCGTATTTCCGCTTGTAACTCCGCCATGGGGCGAGTCATGTCACCGGCAGGAATCAACCCCAAATCCAGTTCGGACACATGCACACCTTCGGCATGTTCATCCAGCTCCGCACGACCACTTCGCCGCCCAATGTGTGTAATTTCTGGAATGTCTTTGAGCAACACTTCCGCTTGAGAGGCCAATTTCGAGGACTCTTCCAAGGTGACGCCAGGATTTAACCTCATACCGATCAGCAAGGTGCCTTCATTGAAAGGCGGAAGGAATGTTTTAGCAAAAAATGGTACTGATGCGCCTGCAACAATTACCGCAATCACACCCGCCCAAATCGCCGCTTTCGGGTTATTCAGCACTCCAGACAAGCCAACCTGATACTTGGACTTTAACCAAGCCAACACGCGAGTATCGCCATGATCAAGATCCTTGATGCCTGGCAACAGGTAATACGACAACACGGGTGTCACCGTGACAGAAACCACCAGCGATGCGAGGGTAGACACGATAAACGCAATGCCCAAGGGCACAAACAACTTGCCTTCAATGCCAGGCAAAGCGAACAAGGGGATGAACACCAACACAATAATCACCGTGGCGTACACAATACCTGTTCTTACTTCAAGCGATGCCTTGCGCACAAGGCCCACCAGGTCGAAAGCAACACCAGGGTGTTTCGCCCGTTGTTCCTTCAAACGGCGAAGAATATTTTCTACGTCTACCACGGCATCATCGACCAAACCACCAATGGCAATGGCCAACCCACCCAGCGTCATGGTGTTGATGGAAAGTCCAAAATACTCAAACACTAAGGCGGTGATGAAAATAGACACAGGGATGGCAATCAGTGCGATCACGGTCGGGCGAATCGTACCCAAGAAAAAAAACAGCACTGCAGCTACAAATATCGAAGCGCCAATCAGCTTTCCTTGCAAGGTGGAAATTGAGGCCTCAATGAAACTGGCCTGTCTGAAAGTCACACGCGGTGTTTCCATTCCTTCTGGCAAGCTGCTGCCCATGGAAACCAGGGCCTCTTCAATCCTTTTGGTTAAGGCAATGGTGTCAGCGCTTGGCTGCTTTTGTACGCCCAAAATTACAGCGGGTTTGCCTTCAAACCCGGCATCACCCCGTTTAACTGCGGCCGCAAAATCCACCTTGGCGACTTGCTTGAGCAGCACTGGCACACCGTCTTTTGAACCTACAGCCACCTTTCCAAGGTCCTCCAAAGAGGACGTTCTTCCAAGGTTTCGAATCAGGTACTCACGGCCATTGAGTGCCAAAAATCCGCCCGATGTATTGGATGCAAAACCGCTCAAGGCCTGCTGCAGATCCTCAATCGTAATGCCCAAATCCACCATCCGCTGCAAATCTGGTTGAACCTGAAACTGGCGTACTTCACCACCAATCGGGATCACCTGTGCCACGCCTTGAATCGATAACAATCGGGGGCGAAGCACCCAATCAGCATACTCGCGCACTTGCATGGGTGTGGTCTTGCTCGAATCAATCGGTATGGCGATTTGCATGATCTCGCCCATGATTGAACTGACTGGCCCCATCACCGGCGCCACGCCTGCAGGAATGGATTCCTCCAGGCTGGAAAGCCGCTCAGATACCATTTGACGTGCCCGATAAATCTCAGTATCCCAATTGAAAGTCACGTAAATGAACGAGAGTCCGGCACTGGATACCGAGCGAATGACCTCGACTCCCGGAAGACCGTTCAAAGCTGTTTCCAGCGGAAAGGTAATCAGTTGCTCCACTTCTTCCGAGGCCATACCACCAGCCTCGGTGATGACCGTGACCGTGGGCTTGTTCAAATCCGGAAAAACATCAACCGGTGTTTGGGTCAGCGTATAGGCCCCATACACGGTCAAAATAAGCGCGCCGAGCAGTACCAACAGCCGGTTTTTCAGGCTGCTGTCCAATAACATTTGAAACATATCGACGCCCCCTATCGAACTTGGTTGATCAAGGTCGAGCCTTGAACAACCACACGTTCATCGTCGGTCAGGCCGCTTCGCACCAACACCTCAACGCCGTTCAGCGGCTCGGTCAACACCACCTTGGGCTCGAACAGTTCCGGTTCTTTCTTGACCCATACAATGGTTTGATTGGCAGCGTTTTTAACCACCGCAGCACTGGGTATGGCAATACCGTCTATCTGATCTACTAGCTCCCCATATACTTTCAAAAGTTGCCCTGTCGGAAAGCGGATACTCTCAACATCGCGGGCTTCAAATACCAAAGACAGCGACTGATTTTTTACGCTGCTGGCTGCACCCACGTAATTTAGTTTTAAAGTTTTTTCACCTGCAGGAATCTGAGCGGAGGAAAACTGGGGAACAGCGTTGGGCTCAAACCAAGTGGCTTCAATACGAACCACTTTGGGATTCACGATTTCAAACAGCACATCGCCTTCAGAAAAAACCTTGCCAGCAATAGCTGCTGTCGAAGCAACAACACCGTTTGACAAAGAACGAAGCTCCTCGCGCGAGCCAAT
Organism: Limnobacter sp. 130; assembly: GCF_902506325.1. Lineage (GTDB taxonomy): Bacteria > Pseudomonadota > Gammaproteobacteria > Burkholderiales > Burkholderiaceae_B > Limnobacter. The sequence goes on along the minus strand of NZ_LR732333.1, from coordinate 76,863 downwards.
ACCGCCAGATACCGCAGACACTTGCTCACCAAGGCTATGTACCTGCGCTTGGGTGGCTTGAATTTCTTTCTTGGGTACGGTGTCAGCCAGTAGGGTTAACCGATCCAAGCGTTGTTTGGCCAACGCCAATTCAGATTTCAATTGTGACAATTGCGCCAGTTGGGCAGACTTTTCAAGGGGGGCTTGGGGAGTCTGGATAAATCCCAAAATTTGTCCTTTCGTTACCGGCTCCCCAAGTTTCGGAACACCATTGCTGGAAGGCACAAAAAAACCTCCCAGGCTGGTTTGCACCACACCGCCCGATTGGGGATCCAGCGCCACTTGACCATTCATTTCAATTACCTTGGCCTGTGGTTTTACTTGCACAATTTGTGTTCGCAAATCCAACTGCCGTTGTGCCGGTTTTGGCAGGAACACTTCACCCGTAGCAAGTCGCTTGGGACCATCCCCAGTGCTGGCAACGGCTGCTTCGTCGCCGTGATCGTGCCCAGGGCCTGCGTACAAGGGAAGCGGTGCCAACAAGCCAAACGCCACCACCGAGAGAATAAAATTTTTCTTCAGCATGATTATTTGCCTCCCTTTGATTTCAGACGAACATACCCAAACACAATCAAAGCGAGAATCAATAAACCACCCACTCCATACAAGACTATTTTCGAAAGACGTGACTGCACTTCTTCAACACTATCGAGATCATCGTGGTGACCAACAATCAGATCCCCAGCCAAAAGATCAATGTCTTCGCCTGCGGATACAGTCATGCTGACAGCCACTGTCCCATCCTCGATTCCCTCGGGTAACTGCGCATCAAATTCGCCTTCACTGTGCAACTCAACTGGCACTTGCTGACCGTTCAGTTCCAATTCCACCTTGGCGTTTTGCACGGGTGCATTGGTGGCTGCATGATCAATGTAAATTTCAAGCATGCGGCCTTTCAAAATGCCAACCGCTTCGAACAATTCCGATTCCATGACCACGCGGGGCGACGCTTCACCAACTCCAAGCGGTGCTTCATCGCCATGATCGTGACCAGGGCCTGCATAAGCTGTCGTGGAGAAGATGAGCGAGCCGGCAAGCACTGCGGCTGACAATACATTGGTTAAAAATTTGCTCTGTTTCATTACGTTGATCTCAATATTGGTCATGGTAGAAGTCCCAGGGCCTGTTTGTAGGCAGAAACTTTTGCGGCATATTCAATGGCAGATTTCCGGGCCAGTTTGTCGGCCTCAAAGGCCTTTTGCTCGGCAATCAACAAAGTGGGCAAATCGGTTTCACCCAAATCGAATGACTTTTTGTACAACTGGAAGGTTTTTGCGGCCAGCTTGGCCTGCTCTTGGGCTGACACCCTGATTTGCGCGAACAGGTCCAAGTTGCTCTCGGCGGCACGGCCAACAACAACTATTTGCCGCTGGGTTTTTGTCAGTACCGCTTCGGCGGCAATGCTTTCACTTTCTGCCTGCAACACCCGGCTTTGGTATTCCGACGAGTTACCCAAAGGAATTCGCGTGGAAACCACCAAAGACTTCTCGCTGGCCGAGGTGAATGCGCCACGGTCGCTGATGATGGCCAAACCCACCTCAGGATTCGCCCGCGCTTGGGTTTGCACCAAATCGCTTTGTTGTTGCTGGGCCAACACCTTAAGCTGCGCCAGTTTGATCGCGGGATGATCCAGCGGTTTCAGCCCATTGGGAATGTCGGTGCTCTCGGTTTGAATCTGTGAAAGCACTGAAACAGGCAAACCGATGGTGGCCGCGTAATCTGCACTCACATCACTTAAAGCGCTTTGAGTTCGAGCAAATTCTGCTCGGGTCTGTTCATACAGGGCAGAAGCCTGATAAAAATCGGTTTGGGCCAAATCACCAGCCTTCACCCGCTTTTCAACATCCACCATCAACTCTTTCGCAGATTTAAGTCGCGCCTGCGCAATTTCAGCATCAAGGTTCGCTGCCAAAGTATTCCAAATCGTTTGACGTACAAGACCAGCGAGCTCAAGTTTTTTCTGTTCAAGTTGCAACTGCACCAACTCAATTTCGGTGTCTCGCAATGATTGGGTACGCGCCCGCTCATTCCAGTTCCAGATGGGTGCTGACACACCCAGCTCGATTTCTCGCAAGCCCTGGTTGTTGTAGTTCCGATCCGATCGATACGACCCTTCCAGTGAAAGTGGTTGGGCAGTCAAGGCGCTGGCCGCACTCCTTCTCGCTTTGAATGCTTCAATGCGCTTCAGTGCCGACTGCACTTCAGGATCAATGCTCAAGGCCGATTCAAAGGCATCTTGAACAGTCACTGGGGTTTCCACAGGCATGGCTTGCTGAGTAAACGCAGGCAGAGCAGCGCTTAAGAACAATAAAGCCAGGCAAGTGGACACCACACGATGTGGTGAATACATAGGTAAATTCTCCAAACAAAACAGATGAACTGCCCTTTTTAGCCTGCACAAGCAGGTACCAAGGGGCGGTTAATTCAGGTTTTGTTCAGACCCACTTCGGGCGTTCTATGCGGTTTGACGAGAAAGATTGAAAGCCGTTGAACTCTTCGGGTGCTTGGTCCAAGGCATTGGGAAGTGTGGTGAAAGTCAACAAACTGGGCAGCACGCTCACACTGTGGGCGTGGCAATGGTGGTGATCACCATCACAGGTTTGGTCTTGCTGCTTGTTATTGTCTGGTTCGTGATATGCGGCGTGGTGATCATGCCCATCGTGGGTATGAAGCACTGCCTCAATCGCAGATTCATGTTCTACGCCGTGTCCGTTATAGGTTTCCACCGCTGCAAGCGCTGCTTGAAGCGGTAGTACCAACATAAGAAGGACAAGGAAAAATTTTTTCATGAGCGTAAGAGTATCACACACTGGTTTGGTTCAATTCGCGCCATGCTTGAGTGATGATGGTTCTAGCTGCGGTAATACCCAAAGTGGCCATCAACACCGCTACCGCCAAATCAGGCCATGCACTGCCGGTCCAGGCAACCAAGCCGGCGGCTGCAACCACGGCTACGTTTCCAATGGCATCGTTGCGGCTGCAAAGCCACACTGATTGCATGTTCGAGTCGCCTTCACGCCATTTGTAAAGCATCAAAGCTACAGCTACATTGGCAACGAGTGCCAACACCGCTACCACGCCCATGGTCAAAGGTTCAGGAACTTGCCCTGTCCAAAGGCGATACGCCGTGTAGGCCAAAACGCCTACCCCGAAAATTCCGAGTGTTGCACCTTTAACAAGGGCCGCTTTGGCACGAATCGACAGCGCCATGCCCAACACAAAAAGGGAAACAGCGTAGTTCGCTGCGTCGCCAAAAAAATCAAGTGAATCCGCTAACAGGGAGACAGAGCCCGCTTTCAAACCTGAAGCCACCTCAACGATGAACATACCCAAATTCACAACCAGAGCAACCCATAACACTTTTTTATAGGTTGGTGAAACTGATTGGGCCGGCTGATGGTCGTGACATGTTGAACAACCTGGCATCTTGATCTCCTCGTGAAATTGCAATACATTCATTAAAAACCCTAAAGTAGCTTTAGAGTCAACCCCGAGGAGAAATTGATGAAAATCGGTGAGTTAAGCGAGAAGTTGGGAATAACGGTGGAGGCAATACGCTATTACGAGAAGGAAGGCCTGCTTTGTGCACCAGACCGAACCGCCTCCAACTACCGGGTTTACGGCGAGCATCATCTCGAAGATCTAGCATTTGTGGTGTTTTGTCGCGGTATCGACATTTCATTGGATGAAATACGCTCTTTACTGAAACTCAAACATTCACCCCGTGAGTCATGCGAGCCAATTAACGAGGCTATTGACGACAAATTGATTGAGATCGACAAAAGGATCAGCAGACTTCAAGCACTTCGGAGCGAATTGCAACGTTTGCGTGCCAAATGCTTGGGTCACAACACAATAGCCCAATGCGAAATCATAAAAACATCGTTAATAATTTAGTTAGGTATCGAACGTTCAATTAGAGAAGTGCAGATAAACGCACTAGTCGCTTTTTACTAGGCTCAACGCCACGTGAGAACAAAAATCGACCACTGTCTGTCTCTGCGTACAAAGCTGGAAACAAATTTAATATCAACCTTGTCTTACCATTCAAGATGGTCATTAGCATCAATCTAGCTTGCGTTGGCTGATGGCTTCGTCATTGTCACCTAATCCAGTAGGTCTATAAATTCGCGGCAAACTTTACACAAATCGACGCAGTATAGGTAACCCTTTAGGCCTGCATGATGGAATTAATCTTCACCCACCAATGCGTCAATAATGGGGCAACTGGTCGAGTCGTCTGCTGCATTGCACCGAGCCACAAGCTGCAACAATGTATCTTGCATTTTAGTCAGGTCGCGGATTCTCTCGCTAACAGATTTCAGCTTGCTTTCGGCCAGATCTTGGGTTTCGCGGCAGGAACTAGCGTTGCTCAAAACCAGCAGTTCAGACACCTCTGCCAAAGTAAAACCCAATAACTGGGCGCGTTTGATAAAGCGGATCCGCTTAACGTCGCCGACACCATATTTACGAATACCGTGCAGGGGCTTGGCAGGCTGTGCCAACATGCCCACGCGTTGGTAGTAGCGAACCGTTGTAAGCCCCCAGCAAACCCGTCTTGACTTGGATTTGGACATTCCGTTTCGCATTGCTTAAACTGCCGGCATGTTTGTTCCTGTCCAGGCCCACCATCCAATGCTTTATTTAAAGTGCACCGCTGAGATTCAGAAGGTTTTGAAACTGTCCAAGGCATCTCTGGTTGAGGCTGAACCCTCCTCCGCACCGCTGGGCAATTGGTACATCAACCGATTCAAGGTTGGGCGGCACAATTGCTTTGTCTTCATGAGCGAGAACACCTATCTGTCGTTCATCATGTACCAGGGCAAGAAACCGGTGACAGCCAAGACTTTGCCCAACATGATGCTGACCGGTATCGCTCAACTTTTGGAGATGCGAGGCTATTCAGATGCCGCCATCGACACCGCACTAACTCCTTATCACTCTGGCTTGTTTGCCAAGACGGACAGTCGAAGTGTACTGGGTGTGCTCAATGATTTGGTTTTTTGTTACCGCGCAATGATCGAGGTGGGCGGTGGTCTACAGTCCTGCAACTTGACTGACATCATTCTGAATATCAACACCATGCCTCAACGAACTTTGCAGTGGCCTCACGCTTGGGATGCAGTAGAGGCCAATCTAGGCAATCCAGAGACCAAGCATTAACTTTCGATTGATGCCGACGCAGGTTTCCAGTTGTGCGGCAGCAACTCGTTGATCCTGCTGTACGGCTGCGTGGGCAGTCGATCCATCACGTCCTTGAGATACACCAGCGGGTTCAGTCCATTGAGCCTAGCCGATTGAACCAGGCTCATGATGGCTGCGTTGCGTTGGCCCGAGCGCAGGCTTCCGGCAAACAACCAGTTCTTGCGATTATGAGAAGATTTGCATAATCGTAATTATGCAAACTGCGTTTTTATGTGAATCTATCTATCGAAGTCAAAGGGGCGAACTTACACAGCAAGCGACTTCGAGTTTTTTTTACGGAGGCTAGACTTCACATAAGAATAGGAATCTCCTGTAGTGGCAACCCCACTTCAGGAGATTCCAATGGATTTGTGCAATTCGCTTCACCCTGTACCTAGCGCTTGGCTTGGCGAAAGCGACCTAGCAACATTTGTCCCAGCCTATGTGCAACGCTTGGTTAGCCGACGATATGCTGTCGCCACTGTTCGTGTGTATGTGCACTGCGTAGCGCATTTTGCGCACTGGACACATCACTGCCGATTGTTCGCTGAAGATATTACCGACGACGTAGTCCAATGCTTCCTTGATAAGCACCTGCCTATCTGCAAATGTTCCACTCCCGTACAACGCAGCCGGCATCAGGTTCGTGCGGCACTGCGCCAATTGCTAAGTACTCTGGTGGATCAGGGAGTTCTATCAAACGACACAAGTCACGACAGGGTTGAAACCCAGCTTGCACAGTTCAATATTTACATGAAGGATGCCCGAGGCTTGGCTGAGAGTACGAGAACGCGACGCTTGAGTGTCATCCGCTCATTACTGCGTATGCGATTGGCAGTAGACGCTAACACTAACGAGATGGCGGTTCCAAGCGCCGACGAGCTAAGACAATTTATTTCGCGTGAACTCAAACGCATAAGCCCTGCCAGTGCGTCTTCACTTGCCGGTGCACTTCGTGGCTACCTACGATTCTTGGCAATAAGCGGTGCTCGTGTGGAACATTTGCTGCCTATCATCGCCTCACCGGCTTGTTGGAGATTGGCGTCTTTACCGCAAACTCTGTCGCAAAGTGAGATCGAGCAATTGTTGGAAGCTTTCCCACCGGAGATCCCATCGCACAGGCGTGGCTATGCAATGGTGCGCTGCCTGGTCGACCTGGGCCTGCGCGAATGTGAAGTTACCAATCTGGAACTGGATGACATTGATTGGCAGGCCGGTACATTACGCATAAACAAAGGTAAGGCTCACGGAATGCGAAGAACGTGGCTCAAAGGGGCATCTTGTAAGGTGTGATGAATTCCTGTTGCAAACCGTAACTGCGCACCAGTGCTGTGTAGCTTCTGGAGCAGAACACCAAGCCATTGTCCGAGCGCAGCAGGAAGGGTTTTGAGACCTTTCCAAGCACGCCAAAGCGGCTGATAAGGGCTTGCTCCAGCGCAGACTCTGCCGTGGCTGATTTACCGCTTCTGCTCAAGTGCCAACCAAGCAATTCTCGCGTGTGGCAATCAATCACCAACGCCAGGCTAGCCCAGCCGTCTTTGCCACACCAAACACGGCATAGGTCTGTGGCCCAACGTTCATCGGGCCGTTGCGCAACCGCAGGTAAAGCTTGTACACGCGGGCGAAAGCCAACGGGTCGCTTGCGTACCTGCCAGCTCATCAACTGAAACACGCGTTGCACGGTATTTTTGTTCATACCCAGCAAATACGCCACGGTGCGATAGCCAAAGGCTGGGTTCTCTTCAATCATGGCCTTGATGGGTTTGACATAAGCCTCGTTGACCTTGGGTGCTGCTTTGGTGGGCCTGTAATAGACCGTTCTGCGCGGCACTTCAAACCATCGGCACAACTTTTCGATACTCACCTTCAAACCGTCTTCAAGGAGTCCCTGCCGAATTTGGAGAATCATTTGTCGTCCTCCTCGCCCAGAAGGGACTGAAGCTTTTTTCTGGCACGCAACTCCAGCATGGCCTCCCCGTATGCTTCCTGAAGGTCCTTGATTTGCTTTTCATAGAGTTCTTTGACTTCAAAGGGCTTAGCCTTCAGAGCATTCTCCATGCCCCGTTTGGCCTCATCGACCCAGTTCTCGATGTCAGAGGGTGATAAATCAAATGTTCGGCTGGCCTCTGAGACAGTGGTCTTGCCCTGAATAATATCCATGACCAGGGCTGCTTTGCGCTTGGCTGTCCAGCGCTTGATGTCGTCGTTCATTTCTATGCTCATCTGTGATTTCTCCTTCATTATCACCTGAGCAGAATTTCACTGGGTCATTACAATCTGGTGATGCACTGCATGTGCTGCTGTGTGCGGCAGGCTTTAACCTGAAGTGGCTGATGAGGGCGATTGCCCTTTATTTACCCTTATTTGCGGTGATGGCTTGGATGAAAAACATCATGCAAACCGTGAAAAATGAGCAATCCAGCCGTTTCGGGCTGGATCAAGCGAGACTGGTAACAGTTGAAAACTGAATTTCGCAATACCGACGAATTATTCTCCTGTCCCGATTCCAGCGTGAGGTGATAAAAAGCGGCAACAAAACCTAAGTGCCATGAAAATGGATGAACAGCATCTTTTCGACAATATTATTTGCCTATCCTGATGCCGATTGTCGTTTCGTTTGAATCGAAAAGCCAATCACCGTTACTTGATTTTCGCTGCTTGCAAACACATCACCACCATGCAGTTTCGCAATTGCAGCCACAATGGCCAGGCCAAGTCCGTGATTGCTCCCAGTGTCACTTCGCCCCTCTTCAGCACGGAAAAAGGGTTCGAACAAACGATTCAATTTGAGTGGGTCAATTGTCGGGCCTTCATTCGAAACCTTGATCCACACCCTCTCTGCTTCTAAGGTAATGTGTACGGTAATTTCTGTGTTGGCCTGCGCATACCGAATTGCATTGGACAGCAAATTGCTCACTGCTCGTTTAATCAATTCGGTTTCAGCCTCCACCGTGGCATCGCTTTTAACTGTGATGCGAAGATCTCTGTCTTCGGCCAACTGTTCAAGGTACTCTGCGACTGATACCACCAACTGACGAAGACTTGGCACAGGTTGAAGTTGCAGTTTTCTGCCCTGGTTTGCATTGGCCAGAAACAGCATGCTGCGAATAATTCGTGCCATACGATCGAGTTCGTCGAGGTGATCACCGACAATTTTTTGAAGGTCCTCACCTTCAATCAGTTTGCGGCGTTGAAGCAGCTCATGGCTAATGGTCAAGCTCGACAGTGGTGTATTCAATTCATGTGCAACATTGCTGTTGAACAGTTTCAATTGCTCCCGGTTCTCGCGCAGTTGCCCCAGTAAGCGGTTGAATCCGTCGATGAAGGGTCGCAATTCAAGCGGGGCCTTGTGGTCGTCCAGCACAACATCAAGCGAGCGTGGCCCCAAATTGTGAATGCGTTCTGTCAGTCGATTGATAGGGCGCAAAACCAGGCGAATCAGTCGCATACTGATCAACACCGACACCAGAATCCACAACACGATGGACGATGCAAAAATTCCTGAAATGAAGTTCAGAAAACGTTCGTCATCTACGGTGCTTACTGCCAGTTCAACCCGTTTGGCTTGCAGTTGGGGAAGTTCGGTTTCAAACACTTGAGAGAATTCCCGAATAGATCCCTCTCCATTGAAGAACACCTCTGGCCCGAACATGCGATTGCCCCGGCTGTCAACAACTCGGGCTTGGGTTCGACCTTGCCCTCCCAACACTTCTTCCAGGCCATGTTTCACGTCTTCGGGTGAATACTCGGAAGTAGGTTTTAGTAAAAGGTGTTCAACTGCATGAAGCGCGCGGTTGGCGGTTTCTTCCTGTTGCTTGGCCTGCCAAAAGTGGATGCAGCAATACACAAGCACTGCGAGTAAAACCACGCCCAGTACACTGACGGAGCTGGTCAAACCGATGGTGGCTCTGGAAATTGATTTCACGGTCACTCCTTGCCCTGCGCCCGAATCTCGAGAACATACCCCATGCCCCGAATGGTATGAAGCAGCGGAATTTCGTAAGGGTCGTCCAGCTTGATCCTCAACCTGCGAATGGCCACATCGATCACATTGGTTTCGCTGTCAAAATGCATGTCCCAAATCAGTTCTGCAATTTCGGTGCGGCTAATCACTTCTCCTTTGCGGCGAAGCAGCAGCCACAGCAATGAAAATTCTTTGGCCGTTAGCCGCAAATCCTTGCCGCCGCGTTTGGCCGTGCGGCGCACCGCATCCAACTCCAGGTCCAGCAAGGTCAATACGGTGGTTTGGCTTTCTGCTGCAACTGTTGAAGTTCGGCGCCCCAGGGCGTGAAGCCTGGCCACCAGCTCGGCAAACGCAAAGGGTTTTACCAGGTAGTCATCTGCACCGGCCTTCAGGCCGCTCACCCTGTCTTCAACCATGGCGCGGGCGGTAAGCATCAGTACCGGAATACTTTTGGATTGGCGTAACGCACTTAATACGGCCAAACCATCAATGTCGGGCAACATGCCATCAAGAATGATCACGTCGTAAAGGCCTTGGGTGGCCAAATGCAAACCGTCAATCCCGTTGCGTGCCAAATCGACAACGAAACCTTCCTCGGTCAATCCTTTCTTTAGGTAATCGGCCAGCCGCAGGTCGTCTTCGATCAAAAGCAGTTTCATCGACTTTTTTTGGTTGTTATGCAGGTGCCCAGTATAACCACCCCGAATTTGGTGAAGATTACATATTTGTAATGTACCGGGAAGGTAGCTGACAGGTGCCCCTGACTAGACTAAGGGCATGGGTCTAGAAAAACAACCCTCCAATTCGAATCAATCAGGAGATCATCATGAAAAATATTAAAATTGCCGCTGTTCTGATTACCACCTTCGCCATTACTGCACCTTCATTGGTCCTTGCAGATGCTGCCTTCCACCCCGGCAAAGGCGATGCGGTGTATGAACCCCATCTGGGATACAAAGATCCAGCGAAATCTGCGTCACACGCCAGCAAGGGATTTCGCGGCTACAGCGCAAACATTATTGGTTCTGAAGCCAGCGGTGATGGGACCACACACGGTGATTGGGGCAACTCTAGGTCTGGAAAAACCCGCCAAGAGGTGTTGCGTGAATTGCAAAGCCAAACTGTAGAAGAGCGTCGTTTGGCTAATTCGAACTAAAGGCAAGGTTTGACATCTGCGAAAGCGATGTTATTCTTTTGAACAATCACCAGACCGCACAACCATGACCAAAGTGATCAAATCACTGTTGATGTTTGTAATCGCCGCCTCTGTTATTTTTCAGGGTACGGCGTTTGCGGTCATGGTCGGATGTCATACCGGTTCCTTCAAGCAAACCTCGGATGAGTCGGATCCTTCATCACTTTCGTCCGAGCATTGCATCGAGCACATGTCAGACCAACCTGCCCACCATGCTGTTTCGGACGAACAAGAGTCCAATGAAAGGCCCTGTTGCAGTTGTGATGCCATTTACAAAGCCAAGCTCGACCTTCCAGTTGTTCAAGTTGGTTTGATCCAATCCAACCTTCTCATCTCCGTTCCTTTCTCTTCAATCCTGCCCAGTACCGACCTGGCGCTGCCTTACCGACCGCCCATCCTGGCCTAAGCCAATCCTGAATTTCGTTTAATGATTTCAATTCATTTGGTGGAGGTACGTGTATGCGTACGGTTATGCAGTTGTTGTTAGCGGGTTCAATTCTCGCAGCAAGCACAGGATTTGCAAACGCCCAGTCGGAAGGTTTGCAGATTGAATATCAATCAGCTTTTGAGAACTATTCAACATGGAAGCCCAAAGAAGGCGACCGTGATTGGGTGGGGGCCAATCAGAATGTAGAGAAAATTGGTGGCTGGCAATATTACGCCCGTGAGCCTTACCTGAAAAATGGTGAAGACCAGCAACCCATGCAGGATGGCGGCATGGGACATGACATGGGCAAAATGAAAAAGCCCATGAGCCCCGGCGAAGCTCACCAAGGGGGGCACCGATGAGAACTTTGAAATACACAGCAATTGCTTTAGCGATTGCAGGCTTGACCGGCTGCGCCACAGTGAACATGGATCAGTCCATGGCCAACCTGAATGAAACCACTGCGTCGATGACCGAAAAGAAAGTGGTTCTTGCTCTGAACGATGAGCAGCGCAATCAGTTGCGCGCGCAAGCAGATGAGTTGTTGAAAACCCCGCTCGGATTAAATTCCACAGTGGAGCTAATGTTGGTGAACAGCCCTGAATTTCAGGCGCTGTTGGCTCGGGGTTACAGCGAGTCTGCATTGGCCGCCCAATCGGGTCGAATCCCCAATCCAATTTTCAATTTTGAACGAATTACCGTTGGAGATGAACTTGAAATTGGGCGATTGTTCAGTTTTGGCCTGTTGGATTTAATCACTCTTCCTTGGCGTCAACAGGCTGCAACTTTTCGAATTGAGCGAGCTCAACTGCAGTTGGCTGGTGATGTGATTGGGCAAGTGGCTCAAGCGCGCTCAGCTTGGGTTGATGCGGTGGTCGCCCTGCAAAAACAGCAATATGCGGAGCAAGTATTCGAGAATGCTCAAGCCAGTGCCGAATTGGCCAAACGCATGGAAGAAGTGGGTAACTTCACGATTATTCAACGTATTCGTCAGCAAATGTTTTATTCCGATGCCGCGCTTGGCTTGGCCATGGCACGTCAAGAGGCTACATCTACCCGGGAAAAGCTGGTTCGCGTACTCGGGTTGGATGCACAGCAATTTGAGGAGCTAAAACTTCCAGATCGCTTGCCAGACCTACCCGCCATGGTGAAAAAGCCTGAAGAAGTTTCAAAACAGGCCACCTCGCGGCTGGATGTTCAAATGGCCAAACAAGCTTACGACGCGGCGCTGAAAGTGTCTGGTGCTGAAACCGTGAGCTCCTTTGTGGACATTGAGGCTGGGATTCGCCGCGATTCTGTATTTGACAGAGACTCTGGCTCCAAAACCAACCCAAAGGGATATGAACTGGACATTCGATTGCCGCTGTTCGATTGGGGTGGCTTGCGGCGTGACGCGTTTTCTGCTGAGTTACTGGCCAAGGCCAACACGCTTGAGGCTGTCATGAGGAATGTTGATTCAAACCTGCGGGAAAGTTACACCAATTACCGCACAGCTTATGACATTGCCAAGCACTATCAAACTGAGGTGGTTCCAATGCTCGATACCTTGGCCGAGCAAAACACACTGCGTTACAACGGCATGTTGATTGGTACTTTCGAGCTACTTGCCGACAGTCGCAATCAGGTGCGTTCCATCGAGTCATCCATTGACGCATCAGCGAACTTTCTGCGAGCTCAACTGGCCTTGGATGCTGCATTGATGGGCAGTCCAAGCAATGTAAAGCTTTCCATGGGCACCCAAAGTCCAGCGGCTGAAGCCGCTGCTGGTCATTAAAAGATTTGGAGTAAGAGCAATGAATTCCAGAAGAGATTTTTTCAAGTTTGCCGGCATGGCCGGTGGCGCAGTGGCGGCAGCCAGTGTCAGCAAAGTGGCCATGGCCGCGCTGCCCGAGCCCGTCATTCAAACCTCGCCGGACACCATGGACCCTTTGACCCCAAACACAGGGCGGCCTTACAACCCGGTTGTTACCCTGAATGGCTGGACCTTGCCTTGGCGCATGAACAATGGCGTGAAGGAGTTCCACCTTGTGGCGGAACCCGTGGTGCGTGAGATGGCACCAGGTATGGTCGCTCACCTTTGGGGCTACAACGGACAAAGCCCAGGCCCCACCATTGAAGTGGTGGAAGGTGATCGCGTGCGTATTTTTGTGACGAACAAACTACCCGAGCACACCAGCGTGCACTGGCATGGCCAGCGCCTGCCCAATGGCATGGACGGTGTTGCAGGCCTGAACCAGCCGGCCATTCCTTCCGGCAAAACCTTTGTGTATGAGTTCGAGGCCAAGCGTCCCGGTACCTTCATGTACCACCCGCATGCCGATGAGATGGTGCAAATGGCCATGGGCATGATGGGTTTTTGGGTGACTCACCCCAAAAACAAACATCCCTTGATTGATAACGTGGACCGAGATTTCTGTTTTCTGCTGAATGCCTACGACATTGATCCTGGTGCGTACACACCAAAGATCATGACGATGCTCGATTTTAATTTGTGGACGTGGAACAGCCGCGTGTTTCCCGGAATTTCGCCCTTGTGTGTTCGAAAAAACGACAAGGTTCGGATACGAATTGGTAACTTGACCATGACCAATCACCCCATTCATCTGCACGGCCATGAATTCGAGGTGAGCGGCACCGACGGCGGCCCAACACCCAAAGGAAGTCGTTGGCCCGAAGTGACTACCGACATCGCCGTTGGGCAAATGCGGCAGATTGATTTTCTGGCCAATGAGGAAGGCGACTGGGCCTTTCATTGCCACAAAAGCCACCACACGATGAACGCGATGGGACACGACCTTCCCACCATGATCGGCGTGGATCACCGGGGAATAACGAAAAAAGCCCGAGGGCTCGTTCCCGAATACATGGTGATGGGTGAACGGGGTATGGCCGATATGACTGAGATGACGATGCCGATTCCAGATAACACCATCCCCATGATGACAGGCGATGGCCCGTTTGGCTCAGTGGAAATGGGCGGCATGTTCAGTATGTTGAAAGTGCGCAAAGACCAAAAGCCTGGGGATTATTCAGACCCCGGTTGGTACAAACATCCTAGCAAAACCGTGGCTTTTGAATACGAAGGCCCAGACATGCCCAAGCCCGTAACATCCGACAAGGCGGGAAAGCCCGCCATGAAATCCAGTAATCGACCTCAGGAAACAATCGAGTTGAAGGTCAGAAAACCTCAAGGCCATTCCGGCCACTAAGGAGTCAACCATGAAAAAATCGTTCGCAAATCATTCTCTATCGCTGCTGCTTGGTGCTGGGCTTTTATTGCCCGTGGCCGTATTGGCGCACGGCACTCAAGAGCATAAAAAGGCAGATTCCAATGCACAGCCAGTTCTTGAGCAAACCGCTTGGGGCATTGCCGGCACTCCGACCAAGATAGACCGCACGGTCAAAGTCGTGATGTCCGACAACATGCGCTTTGAGCCATCCTCCTTGCAGTTTAAGGAAGGTGAAACAGTGAAGTTTATTGTCAAGAACGAAGGAAAGCTGATGCATGAGTTTGTTCTGGGGACAAAAGACAAGAACCTGGAGCATGCAGACTTAATGAAGAAGTTTCCAAACATGGAGCATGAAGAGCCCTATATGGCACATGTGGCTCCGGGCAAAACCACTGAGATGGTGTGGACTTTCAACCGAAGTGGCGAGTTTGAGTTTGCCTGCTTGATTGCAGGCCACTTTGATGCAGGTATGCGCGGACCACTGCGCGTAGCCAAATCCTCTGGAGCTGAAAAGTGAAGCGAATTGCTTTTGTTGGTATTGCAACTGCAATTTTGGCATTGGGTGTTTTTGCTGCCATCAAACCTGAGACTTTCTCAAATGTTGAGAAAGTCTCAGTGGCTGCACAAGAATCCGATGCCAATCAAGTTTTACCCATTCATGTACACAAAACAGCGACCTGCGGTTGCTGCGGCGAATGGATTAAACACTTGGAAAAATCGGGGTTTTCCGTGAAGTATTCGAATCACGAAGACCTAGACAGCATTAAGGCGCAGTTCGGTATCGAAAACAATTACCAATCCTGTCACACAGGAGTATCGGCGAATGGCTTTGTGTTTGAAGGCCATGTTCCAGCCAAGTACATAAGGGAATTTCTGAACGAAACACCCGAGGATTCACTTGGCCTGTCCGTTCCAGCGATGCCAGTTGGCTCTCCTGGCATGGAATATGGCAACAAATTCATGCCGTATCAGGTATTACTCCTGAAGAAGGATGGGAGCGCTTCTGTTTATGCGGAAGTGAAAACCTATCAAGATCAATTTTGAAAAAACACCCGACTTAACAAAAACTGAAAGGAAAAAAATCATGAAAACCCATTTAATCAAACTTGCTTCAATCGTTGCGCTGTCAATTTCGACTTCGGTCTTTGCCGGAGGAGATCACGGTTCCCATTCAAGTAAACCCACGGATCCAAAGTCCATGGAAGGCATGCAGATGAAGCAGTCCGAAACCATGGAAATGACGCAGGGCGAGGTGAAAAAAATTGATCCGAAGACTGGTAAGGTCACCTTGAAGCATGGCGAAATCAAGAACCTTCAAATGCCACCTATGACTATGGTTTTCTCGGCCAAAGAGGCGGCGCAACTGGAAGGCCTGAATAAGGGCGACAATGTTCTCTTTGCTGTGGATCAAAACATGAACATCACCCACATCGAGAAGAAACAGTAATCAGGAGAAGCACCATTGCAAAGTAAACCTGGATTTCCCAATGGATCGGTCATTGTTGGTAAATTGGGATTGATGTTGAGTTTGCTGGGTTCCGCAATGGTGCTTTGCGCCTGTCAAACAGTCGGAAATTTTGTTCATCCGGAAAGTCACAAACCAACGGTTACAGTAAAGAAGGAACCTTGGTTTAGCGCCGAGCGTGCTACCCGCACACAGAAAATGGAGGAGGGCTTTATTTTGGTTCTCTCCGGTGGAGGGGTTCGTGGCTTTGCCCACATCGGAGTTCTTAAAGCCCTGGAGGAATTGGGGCTTGAGCCCCGAATGGTGATTGGCACCAGTGCGGGTGCTGTCGTGGCTGCGTACTGGGGCTTGGGCTATACAGCCGATCAAATGATGCAACGTGCAGAATCACTAAATAACAGTGATCTGTTTGTACCCGTGTTACCGAATCTGGGACAGCCAGTTTTAAAGGGCGAGGCTGGAGTTTTTTCGGGTCAGTTTCTTGAACGGCAATTGCGCAGGGATTTCGGCATTCAAACATTTAAAGATCTCCCGAAACCAATTGCCATAGTGGCCACAGACCTTGAAACAGGTCGTCCCGTGGTCTTTAATGCAGGTGATGTCGCCCAGGCAGTGCGGGCATCTTCAACAATTCCAGGTATCTTCACGCCACCTTCCATTAATGGCCGTCTTTACATCGATGGTCAGGCCAGTTCTCCACTGCCGATAGTTCCGGCAAAACGCTTGAGTGATCTTCCAATTCTTGCCGTAGACGTGGTGTATCCCCCCGAGCTTGCTGAGGTCTCTACGCTTACCGATTTGATGTTTCAAACCTTTTTGATATCGAGTTTTAGAATCAAAGAACTGGAGATGTTACAGGCAACAATGATCATCGCCCCTCAGTTAACCAATGTTGGTCAACTGGGTTTGAATGATCGTCATTGGGTATTTAAAACAGGTTATTTGGAAGCCAAAGAAAAACTTCGGAAAGCTGAAAAACTGCTGAAGTGATTTGTTAATTATGCACGGGTTGGCGGCGAATTAACACCAACCCTTAACCCCTTCATTAGCTTGCATCGCCTTCTGTGAGATCAACGCTTTTGATCTCACTCAGTACCTCAATCCGTGACTTGGACGATTCGAATTCGTGTAGCAACACTGTCGAATCTCCGGCCAGAGGGTTGAACTGATCTGCTTTTACCGCTTGTTGATACTCTTTTAGCACCGTTGCTTGGGTGGCCAATTTGCCTTGGCTGATCAGTGCCACATGGTCGGTGCCATCACCGTGATCTGTAGGGCCGCTGGCCAAGGCAAAAGCTGGAAGCGTTGCGGAAATGGCAAACACTGTGGATGCGATCAATTGACGTGTTTTCATGGTAATTCTCCTTAAGTGTATCAGTTTGGGTTTTGCCTTTGCTTTCAATCAAGCGTTGGCATGACTCACACTTTACGCAGGGGCGAATGACCAGATCCTCTCAATTGAATTACAAATTTGTAATACACCAGAACACTAACCGGTAACCACAACCGGAACCAAATATGATCGCGTTGAAATAATGTCGCAAGCAAGATCGAATTAATCAAGGGAAAGATCATTTCCCAACTCTCAATATTGATGAATATCCGATCAGGTTGGGATCCAACATGAAAGATCTCAGTACTTCTTTTAACGCATCTAACTGCCACTTCTCTGCCCATGGAGAGAGCACTATCTTTTCCAGGGCCTTGTTCAAATCAAACTGAACGAACTGAGGTTTGTCATCAAAACTTTCATGGGATTCGGTTAGTGCGATGCGAAATTCCTGCTCAGCGAAGTAACCTTGCTGCTTGTGAAACGTGAAGAAAAAGTTTTGCTCATCGGGGACTCTATCGAGGATGTAATTGATATATTTAGTCGGCCTTGCAAAATGTTCGAAACCCGCATGATTTCTGGTGTTTTGCATGTCTGAGTGGGTTGCGAATCCCCCAGAAAGTAAAATATGGGTATTAGAAATCTGAGGGATTTTGTCCCTTTATGTTGATGGCCACTGACGATTTTTTCCGCTCCCGTTTGGATCAGATGATTGACCTTCGTCACCCGTTGGCGGTGTTGTCGCAGAAGATGCCCTGGGATGGGTTGGAAGAGTCTTTGAGGCCGGTGTTTGAACATCGTGACCGTAAAGGTCGTCAGTTTTTCACAGACGACATGTTTGGCCAGAATCTACAGATAGCAGGTGCGGGGGTGAGCAACGCCGGACGCCCTCGGTTGCCAATCCGGTTGATGGTGTCATTGCTGTATTTGAAACACGCCTATGATGTCAGTGACCGGGAGTTGGTGGTGCGCTGGACCGAGAATGTGCAGTGGCAGTATTTCAGCGGCATGGAGTATTACCAGACCAAGTTTCCATGTGATCCGGCCCAGATCACCCGGTTTCGCCAAATGCTTGGAGAGGCTGGGGTTGAAGAGTTGTTCAAGGCGACCATTGATGCAGCGGTGAAGATGAAAGCCATTCGCCCAAGCGAGTTTGAACGAGTCATTGTCGACAGCACTGTGGTTGAGAAGGCAGAGGCCTATCCGACTGACAGCAGACTGTTGGAAATCGCCCGGTACCAATTGATCAAGAACGCCAAACACGTTGGAATCAAATTCAAGCAGACCTTTGCCATGGAAGGCAAACAACTGAAACGCAAAGCAGCCGGTTATGCCCATGCCAAGCAGTTCAGACGTCTGAGACGAACATTGAAACGTCAGCGAACCGTTGTGGGCATTGTGATTCGGGAAATACAGCGCAAGCTCAAGGTCCTGAATCTGGAAAGCTCAGCGGCACTGGAAAGAATGAACACCTTGCTTGAACGAGCGCAGCGCCTTGTTGATCAGAAACCGAAAGACAAGAACAAGCTGTACGCTTTACATGCCCCTGAAGTAGAGTGCATTGGAAAGGGCAAAGCAAGACAGCCCTATGAGTTTGGAGTTAAAGCCGGATTTGCAGTGACTCACAAGAGGGGTTTGATTGTTGGTGCGAGAACATTTCCTGGCAACCCTTTCGATGGTCACACGCTGGCAGAACAACTAGAACAAGCCAGGATTCTCACCGAAGAGCACAACACACCGATCAAGCAGGTGTACGTGGATTTGGGTTACCGTGGGGTGGATTATGCAAATCCAGATGTGGAAATCATCCACCGAGGCAAATACAAATCGATGATCAAAGCGGACAGAAAGAGACTGAGACGCAGGCAGGCCATTGAACCGACGATCGGGCACTTGAAAGCGGATCACGGAATGCGAAGAACGTGGCTCAAAGGGGCATCTGGTGATGCACTGCATGTGGTGCTGTGTGCGGCAGGCTTTAACCTGAAGTGGCTGATGAGGGCGATTGCCCTTTATTTACCCTTATTTGCGGTGATGGCTTGGATGAAAAACATCATGCAAACCGTGAAAAATGAGCAATCCAGCCGTTTCGGGCTGGATCAAGCGAGACTGGTAACAGTTGAAAACTGAATTTCGCAATACCGACTAAATAGGTCCCCGGCAGAGCGCGGGGACCTATTTCCTCAATTACCTCTTACTATTTGGCGTTTTGCTTACTTGAACCCAAGTACTATTGGGGCCAGACGTAGGCGGCAATGGTTTATTGTCTGCCACCGTCGCATAGTTTGGTCTTGGACCTCCTCGTGGCCCGTGCTCTTGATAAATACCACCACCATTGCCAGTGCTTTGACCTGGTTTGCCAATTACTTTTTTCATCTTTACATTCCTTATAAAAAAGATGAATTAAGTCCGAAGCTACAAAACCCTTGACGTATCAACCCTGCTCGTAAGAACATTAGCGTTGACTTGTACGGTCAAAGTGACAGACGACTTCGGAGAGAGGTTTGTCTGTCAAAGGCTGGTTGAGGGTTGCCGCCCTCCTCCGGCCTTTTTCATGTCTATCAATCCCACCTTTTCCGGTGGAAATCACAATTTTCTGAATTCAATAAAAAAGCCCAAGGTTCTTTCGAACAATGGGCCTCACTCAGCTTACTGGGACTTTTAGGGCTTTCACCTGTTTGATGAAAACCCGAGTTTCAAAACAATTCCAACAAATCGAAACTTTTATCATTAAGCTCGCTGATCTAACTTGACTTGGGAAGGGGTGCTTCGGTTTTCACTCCTGCACCCCGATCCGAAATGCTGACTCAGTTCACTCTTAGCTGAAAACAGTTCAGTTTTAAGCTGTTAAGTTCACTTTTTAACTGTGAGTGTGGATTAATCCCAGCTCAACGCACCACCGGTTTGGTACTCAGTCACACGGCGCTCGAAGAAGTTGGTTTCTTTCTTCAAGTCCATCATTTCGCTCATCCATGGGAATGGGTTGTTTGCGCCTTCGTACAAGGTGCCCAAGCCAATCTGGTTGGAACGACGGTTACAAATAAACTTCATGTATTCCATAAACTGGGCAGAATTCAGGCCCAACACGCCGCGTGGCATGGTGTCTACGGCGTAGGCGTGTTCAAGTTCAACAGCCTTGCGGAACATGGCCTTGATTTCTTCCTTGAATTCCGGAGTCCACAGGTGTGGGTTTTCCAGTTTCACGGTGTTGATCAAGTCGATACCGAATGTGCAGTGTGCCGATTCGTCGCGCAAAATGTACTGGAACTGCTCAGCAGCACCAATCATCTTGTTCTGGCGGCCCAGCGCCAGAATTTGCACAAAGCCCACGTAGAAGAACATGCCTTCCATCACGCATGCAAAAGCGATCAGGCTTTTCAGCAATGTTTGGTCTGCTTCCAGCGTGCCGGTTTTAAATGAAGGATCGGTCAACACATCAATGAAAGGCAGCAGAAAATCGTCTTTCGCCTTGATGCAGGAAATCTCGTTGTAAGCGTTGAAGGTTTCAGCTTCTGGAATACCCAGGCTTTCAACGATGTACTGGTAAGCGTGGGTGTGAATGGCTTCATCAAACGCTTGGCGCAGCAAGAACTGGCGGCACTCGGGCGCTGTAATGTGGCGGTAGGTACCCAGCACAATGTTGTTGGCAGCCAGTGAATCGGCTGTTACAAAAAAGCCCAGGTTGCGCTTCACAATAAGGCGCTCGTCTTCGGTCAAACCATTGGGGTCTTTCCAAAGCGCAATGTCGCGGTCCATGTTGATTTCTTGCGGCATCCAGTGGTTGGCGCACTGGCTCAGGTACTTTTCCCAAGCCCACTTGTACTTGAACGGCACCAACTGGTTCACATCGGTTGTGCCGTTGATCACGCGCTTGTCGGCTGCGTTCACGCGGCCTGCTTTTGCACCTTCAGCTGCGGGTTGTTGCACAGGGCGTGCAGCTTGCTGGTACAAGCCTTGGCTTGCTGGCGCTGCGAAACCGGAAGCCACAGAACCCATGGCTGGCGCAACAGACACAGCAGGCTTGGCTGCTGCTGTTTTGCCCATGGCTGAATCAAATTCATCGTCCCAAGACAGCATATTTTCTAACTCCTTAACCAATACACTGTATGAAGTCACAGTGCCATTATGTTCATTTTTATGGTGTTGGGCAAGTCTTGGTAACCTGCCCAACTCGCTGGTCTAAATTATTGGCCTTTTATTGGCAACTTATTGGCACGCTTCGCATTCGTCGAAACCTGCATCGCCAGGGCGCATGGTGCACACTTTGCCTTCAATTTCCTGCTCGGGCAGGTTGGGCACCAAACCAGTGGCTGGGGCCGACGTAAACGCTGCAGATGCACCACCTTCGGCATTCACTGAATTCAGCTCACCGCCTGCCAAGGTTGATTTCTCGGCGTGCGTGGCACCAATGGTGCGTAGGTAATACGTGGTTTTCAAACCGCGCAACCAAGCCAACTTGTACGTGTCGTCCAAACGCTTGCCGCTTACGCCAGCCATGTAAATGTTCAAGCTTTGGCCTTGATCAATCCACTTCTGGCGACGGGCTGCGGCTTCAACCAACCAGCGTGGGTCCATCTCGAAAGCGGTTGCATACAGGCGCTTCAGGTCTTCCGGAATGCGGTCGATCTTCATCACTGAGCCGTCAAAATATTTCAGGTCAGAAATCATCACTTCGTCCCAAATGCCCAAGCGCTTCAAATCGCGCACCAGGTGTTCGTTCACGATGGTGAATTCACCGGAGAGATTCGACTTCACATACAGGTTCTGGAATGTGGGCTCAATGGAAGCCGCCACACCAATAATGTTCGAAATGGTGGCAGTGGGCGCAATGGCCACGCAGTTGGAGTTGCGCATGCCGTGCTGTTTGATGCGAGCACGCAGTGCATCCCAATCCATGCGGCTGCTTGTATCCACTTCCACATAACCGCCACGCTCTTCTTCCAGCAGCTTCAGTGAATCCAAAGGCATGATGCCCTTGTCCCACAACGAACCCTTGAAGGTGCTGTAGGCACCACGTTCGGCAGCCAACTCAGTCGAAGCTTCGTAAGCGTAGTAGCAAATGGCTTCCATGCTTTCATCGGCAAATTCAACTGCGTCACGTGAAGCATAGGGTTTGCGCATCATGTGCAGCGCATCCTGGAAACCCATCATGCCCATGCCCACGGGGCGGTGGCGCAGGTTGGAATTACGCGCCTTGGCCACAGCGTAGTAGTTGATGTCGATCACGTTGTCCAGCATGCGCATGGCAACGCCCACAGTTTTCTGCAGCTTTTCGTGGTCCAGCACCAGCTCGCCGTTGTCGGCAGGCTTCAGGTGGCGGGTCAGGTTCACGGAACCCAAGTTACACACTGCAATTTCGTTCTCGTTGGTGTTCAGTGTAATTTCTGTACACAGGTTCGACGAGTGCACCACGCCCACGTGTTGCTGGGGGCTGCGAATGTTGCAAGGGTCTTTGAAAGTGATCCATGGGTGGCCGGTTTCAAACAACATGGAGAGAATTTTTCTCCACAGCTTGGCCGCTTCCACAGTCTTGAACAATTTCAAGTCGCCACGTGCAGCTTTTTCTTCGTAACCCACATAGGCTTTCTCGAAGGCTTTGCCGTACAGGTCGTGCAGATCAGGTGCGTCCGATGGGCTGAACAAGGTCCAGTTACCGCCTTCCATTACGCGCTTCATGAACAGGTCGGGAATCCAGTTCGCGGTGTTCATGTCGTGTGTGCGGCGGCGATCATCGCCCGTGTTCTTGCGCAGTTCCAGGAATTCTTCAATGTCCAGGTGCCAGGTTTCCAGGTAGGCACATACAGCGCCCTTGCGCTTGCCACCTTGGTTCACTGCCACTGCGGTGTCGTTCACCACTTTCAGGAATGGCACCACACCTTGTGACTTGCCATTGGTGCCCTTGATGTGGCTGCCCAAGGCGCGCACGGGTGTCCAGTCGTTGCCCAAGCCGCCAGCGAACTTGGAAAGCAATGCGTTTTCCTTGATGCCTTCATAGATGTCGTCCAGGTCGTCACCAATGGTGGTGAGGTAGCAGGAAGACAACTGCGAGCGAATGGTGCCGCTGTTAAACAGAGTTGGAGTCGAACTCATGAAGTCGAATGTCGACAGCACTTCATAAAACTCGATGGCACGTGCTTCACGATCTACTTCGTTCAGAGCCAAGCCCATGGCCACGCGCATGTAAAACGCCTGTGGCATTTCAATGCGGGTGCCTTCCACGTGCAGGAAGTAACGGTCGTACAGGGTTTGCAGGCCAAGGTAATCGAACTGCAAGTCGCGTTCGTACTTCAGGGCTGCGCCCAGTTTCTTCATGTCGAACTGGGCCAGGCGGTTGTCCAGCAAGCCGGCAGCAATACCCTTCTTGATGAATTGCGGGAAGTACTCGGGGTACACCTGCGCCATTTCGTCTTGCGCAATTTCGCGGCCAATAATTTCACGGCGAATCGTGTGCAGCAACAGGCGGGAAGTGACCAATGTGTAGCTGGGTTCGTTCTCGATCATGGCGCGAGAGGCCAAAATCGCAGACTTGAACACTTCGTCGATTTTCACGCCGTCGTACAAATTCTTCAGGGTTTCTTTCTGAAGGTGTGCAACGTCAATTTCATTCAGGCCAACCGCAGCGCTTTCAATCAACGCTTTCAGCGCTTCAACATCGAGTGGGCGCTTCATGTCGCCATCGATCACGTTCAGCGCATGCTGCTCGGCTTGTTCAACTTGCTTGGCTGCACGTTCCTGTGTACGGCGCTCGCGGTACAACACGTAGGCGCGGGCCACTTCGGCTTCGCCTGAACGCATCAGGGCCAGTTCAACCTGATCCTGAATGTCTTCAATGTGGAAAATGCCACCAGAAGGCTGGCGACGCACCAGTGCGTTTACCACGCCGCTGGTCATCTGCTCAACCAGCTCGCGAATGCGGGCAGAGGCTGCGCCTTGGCCACCATTCACAGCCAAAAAGGCTTTTGTCATGGCCACAGCAATTTTGCTGGGCTCGAAACCAACCACGGCACCATTTCGGCGAATAATTTTGTAGTTTGCATACGCGCTGTCGACCACCGGCGCTGCGTTTGCAGGCTTGGCTGTAGACGTCGGCAAGTTTGTCGCCAAATCAGTGGATTCCTGGCTGGTTAGCATGCATCTTTCTCCTGGAATAATCTTTTCTTGAGGGTTTGTTTTTGTAGCGGAGGTAAAACCGGCAACCACTATATCTTGTGTTTTGTATGTGGCTTGGAACTAATTGTAGTGGTCGAAACACGATTTGGCAAACACTTTCTTATCCCCAACTTGTGCACAGAGTTATCCCCTGTGAACAACTTGTGGACAAGCTCTGGATAACTGCAGTGCAACAAAAAAACGGCCTTTTAAAGGCCGTCAATCTGAAGTTCGTAGGTGTTTGATTTGCGTAGACCTTTCCAGTCGAAGAAGGGTCCTGGATCGGTTTTTCGGGTAGGGGCTATCTCGCTGTGCGCCATTGCATATTTCAGTGGATAACGTGCTTGCAACTCCAAAGCCAGGCGCTTCAAGCTGGCGTACTGCGCCCCCTCGAATGGGGTGTAAATGTCACCCAGCAATTCAATGCCAATTGAAAAATGATTGAAATTGCTGCGGTACATGGCCGAGGAAATTCCGGCATGCCATGCACGTTTCTCACACGACACAAATTGGGTAATGGACCCGTCCCGATCAATCAGGAAATGCGAGGAAACATGCAGGCCGATTAGCTCACCGAACGAGGGGTGCGCATGGCAATCGAGCCGATTCAGAAACAGGTCTGTAATTAACGAGGTGTCGCGCCCACGCTCGGGCAGGCTAATACAGTGAACAACCAAGGTGTCGATCACTGTACCCATTGGCCGGGCATCCTGATTGGGACTTTGCAGGCGGTGAACCCAGTCTTCCTCTATCCAGCCCTCATCAAGCCACATGGCATGCCCCTTCGGTGTCAGTGAACTTTTTCCCCAGCCGCTTTGGCATGCTCCATGCCGCAATAAAAACGACCCTGCATCATCACGCCTTCCGACATGGGGCTGTATGCGCCGCAGTGTTGGCAAGGCATGATCTCTTCCTGTTTTTTACGGCCAAGATTGCCTTTTTGTTGAGTGTTCACACTGGGTTTTTCACCCAATTGTTTGCGCTGCCAGCTTTTGAAAAGAATCCAGGCCACCAATGCCAAGCCCAGAAAAAACAGAATACGCCCCATCAAACTGCCCTTTTCAAAATAAATTCGAGTACAAACTGGGTGCCGAAATACGCAAGTACCAACACGGCATAACTGCCCAAACACCAGCGCAAAGCAACCTTGCCGCGCCAGCCAAACACCACGCGCCCGCCCAGCAACACGGCAAACGAGCACCATGAAATGATGGCAAACAGGGTTTTGTGATCAAAACGCCAACTGCTGCCGCTCCATTCCTCAGAAAAGAGAAAACCGGTAATCAAGGTCAGCGAGAGTAAAACAAAGCCCGCCCACAATTGCCGGAACAAAATGGACTCCATGGTGAGCAAAGAAGGCAACTGATCCAGAAGGCGCTCACGCACCATGCGGTTTTCCTGAGTACTGGCAACTGGCTGATGCAGGGCTTTTTCCTGAAAAGCCATCACCACCCCGTGGGCGGCAGCAATGCCCAGCAAGCTATAGGCAGCAAGCGCAATGAGCAGGTGCAGCTGAAACAAATGGTCTCCAGCCATGCGAATGGCGGCATCTTCACCCATCCACAAGGGCAGCAAAAAGACCACCGCACAAAGCGGAAACACAATTAATTCAAGCAAGGGCACTCGGTTGAAAAAACTTTCAACAAAGGCCACCAGCGAGGCCAGCCAGGCCACACACATCAAACCCAGCACAAAGCCGAAGTGCATGCCATCGGTTTGAAACAACAGGGAGCCCAGCAAATAACCCGACACCAACAGCGCCAAGGCCACCAACGCACGGTTCAGCCCGGCAGGTGCGGACCATTTGCCGAAAACGTTCAGCGCCGCCAATCCACCGGAGGCAGACAGCAGGGGCACTGCGAGCGCGTACAATATTGTGTTGTTCATACCAATCAGTTTACTCGATTCATAGCACGAGTCAGGGGCACCACACGATGTTTGAAAACCTCTCCGATCGCCTAACGCGCGTTGTCAAAAATATCAAAGGCGAGGCCCGCATTACCGAGGCCAACACGCAGGAAATGTTGCGTGAAGTTCGCCTTGCGCTGCTTGAGGCCGATGTGGCCCTGCCCGTGGTCAAAGAATTCATCAATCAGGTGAAGGAACAGGCGCTGGGCGAGGAGGTCTTGAACAGCCTGACCCCCGGCCAGGCGCTGGTGGGTATTGTTCACAAACAGCTAATCAAGCTGATCGGCGAGAAAACCGAAGAGATCAACCTGGCAGCCCAGCCACCGGTGGTCATTTTGATGGCGGGTTTGCAAGGTGCGGGTAAAACCACCACCACCGGCAAACTGGCCAAGTACCTGAAAGACAACCTGAAAAAGAAAGTGCTGACGGTGTCGGCCGACGTGTACCGCCCCGCCGCGATTGAGCAGCTAAAAACGGTCAGCGCGCAGGCAGGTGCCGAGTTTTTTCCTTCCGACATCACTCAAAAACCAGTCGATATTGCGCTGGCCGCGCTAAACCACGCCAAACGCCAGTTCTTTGATGTACTGATCCTGGACACGGCAGGCCGCTTGGGCATTGATGAAGCCATGATGAACGAAATCAAGGCCTTGCATGCGGCGGTGAACCCCACGGAAACCTTGTTTGTAATCGACGCCATGTTGGGCCAGGACGCAGCCAACACCGCCAAGGCCTTCAATGAAACCCTGCCCCTGACCGGTGTGGTGCTGACCAAAATGGACGGCGACGCACGCGGCGGTGCAGCTTTGTCGGTTCGCCAAATTACAGGCAAACCCATTAAATTCATGGGCGTGGGCGAGAAGCTGACCGGCTTTGAGAAGTTTCACCCTGACCGCGTGGCGGGCCGAATTCTGGGCATGGGCGACATTGTTTCCCTGGTGGAAGAAGCCAAAAAAGGCATTGACCAGCACGAAGCAGAAAAACTAGCCAAGAAACTAAAAAGCGGCAAGGCATTTGACCTGAACGACTTTCTGGCGCAAATCAGCCAAATGCGCAACATGGGTGGCCTGCAAGGCCTGATGGACAAGCTGCCCAGCCAGTTGATGAAAGGCGCAGGCGACGTAGACGCCACCGCCGCAGAAAAACAGATGAAGCGCACCGAAGCCATTATTTTCTCCATGACCATTCAGGAACGCACCAAACCAGACATTTTAAAAGCCTCCCGCAAGCGTCGCATTGCCGCCGGTGCGGGCGTGCAAGTTCAGGAAGTGAACCGCCTGCTAAAACAGTTTGAGCAAATGCGCGACATGATGAAGAGCATGCAGAAAGGCGGGCTTGCCAAATTGATGAAGAAAATGGGTGGCGGCGGCAAAGGCGGCTTTCCTGGTGGCGGCATGCCGCCGGGCGGTGGATTTCCGGGCATGTGATCAACTGCGGATTCAAGCTCAGCTCAAAAGTCACCCGCAATACGCGGTGCTGACTTCGGCGGTTCAACATAGCTGTAACCCCAGTTGCGGTCCAGCCGGTCGTACACCAGATTCGGGTAAGTCATTTTCCCAAGGCTGCCGTTGTAGCGCCCCAGCGCCCTGTCCAAGTCGCCTTTTTCAATGTCCAGGTAATGGCGCAGGATAAGGCAGCCATAACGGATATTCACCCGTGGTTCAAACAATTCCCGAGAACCTCCCCGCGACAACACATCGGTCCAGAAGGGCATCACCTGCATCAAGCCGATCGCCCCCGCGTGACTTACCGCATCTGCACGGAAGTTACTTTCCACTTCAATCAAGGCGAAAATAATTTGGGGGTCAATACCAACTCGCTGCGCTTCATAGCGAATCGTTTTAATCAGTTCTGTGCGCTCAGCAAAATCAGGCACTCTGCGCGCCAGGCGGCGCGACATTTCTGCCATCCAGTCAATGCGGTGGCTTACAGATTCAAAAATTGGACGGGGTGCAGCAGGAGCACTTAAGGCCGTGCGAAGTGCCAGACGCACATGGTCTGCCATGGGTTCATATTGCTGGCTGGCCAAAACAGGCGACCAAACCCCGACCAAAGCCAATACAAACCCAAGCAACACGAATACCCGGCGGGCAATATGCGCCAGCCGGGCCAAAGGATTACAAACTGACTTGCCTGTTGGCAAGCTCAACGCGCAACTGCTCAAAAATTTCCCCAACTTCGACATCGCGTTTTTCAACCTTGCCATCGCGCGATTGAAACTCCACTTTGCCTTCTTTCAAGCCACGGTCACCCAAAGTAACCCGCAGCGGCACACCAATCAACTCCCAATCTGCAAACATCACGCCGGGGCGCTCATCGCGATCGTCCAGCATCACATCCACACCCGCGTCCTTCAATTGCTGATACAGCTTGTCGGCCTCGGCTTTTACTTCTTCGCTCTTTCTGTAACCAATTGGGCACAACACCACTTCAAATGGGGCAATGCTGATTGGCCAAATAATACCGCGATCGTCGAAATTCTGCTCAATGGCCGCACCCAGAATGCGGGTGACACCGATGCCATAACAGCCCATTTCAATCACGGCAGGCTTGCCGTTTTCTTCCAGAAATTTGGCCTGCAAAGCTTCGGAATACTTGGTGCCCAAATAAAACACATGGCCCACTTCAATACCGCGGCACAGAGCCAGCACCCCCTTGCCGTCGGGCGAGGCATCGCCTTCCACCACATTGCGAATATCGGCCACTTCGGGCTCAAGCAAATCACGGCCCCAGTTCACACCTGCATAGTGGTAGTCTGCTGCGTTGGCGCCGCACACAAAATCACCCATGGCGGCTACGCTGCGGTCGGCAACCACGCGTACATCGCCACTCAGGCCCACGGGGCCCAGGTAACCAGGCTTGGTGCCAAAAACAGCCACAATTTCAGCCTCGGTGGCCAGGCGCAATTCTTGTACACCGGCCAGCTTGCCCAGCTTGATGTCGTTCACTTCGTGATCGCCGCGCACCAAGGCCAATATAATTTGTACCTTTTTGACCGGCTTGGTTTCATTTTTATCAAGTGCCTTGTCTTCCCACTCGTTGGCAAACACCACGCTTTTCACCGTGGCAGCCAGCGGCAAACCAAGTTGAGCGGCCACAGCCTCGCATGTAGAGTTCCCCGGTGTGTGCACTTTCTCCATGGCCTTGCTTGCAGCTGGGCGCTGGGCCGTACACACGGCCTCGGCCAACTCCACGTTGGCGGCATAGTCTGAACTCGGGCAGTACGCAATCGCGTCTTCGCCGGTGTCTGCAATCACGTGGAATTCATGGCTGCGGTTTCCACCAATTGAACCAGTGTCGGCATTCACTGCCCGGAAATTCAGACCCAAGCGAGTAAAAATACGGCGGTAAGCGTCGTACATCACGTCGTAGGTTTTAAGCGCAGCTTCCTGATTGCGATCGAATGAATAAGCGTCTTTCATCACGAATTCTCGACCACGCATCACACCGAAGCGGGGGCGGATTTCGTCGCGGAATTTCGTCTGGATTTGATACAGGTTCAAGGGCAGCTGGCGATAGCTTTTCACTTCCTTGCGAACCACGTCGGTAATCACTTCTTCGTGCGTGGGGCCGATCACGTAGTCGCGGTCGTGGCGGTCTTTCATGCGCAGCAGCTCAGGGCCGTACTTTTCCCAGCGTCCACTTTCCTGCCACAACTCGGCGGGCTGCACTGCTGGCATTAACAACTCCAGGGCACCGGCACGGTTCATTTCTTCCCGAACAATGTTTTCAACCTTGCGGATAGAACGCAAGCCCACGGGCATGTAGGTGTAAATGCCGCCCGCCAAACGCTTGATCATGCCAGCCCGCATCATCAGTTGGTGGCTGATCACTTCCGCATCAGCGGGGGCTTCTTTCAGGGTATTCAAAAAAAACTGGGTGGCGCGCATTTGCAAAAAACTCGTGAGTAATGAATTGGTTAGAACTGCGATTGTACTTTTATCCGCCTGCAGCGCGGATACCCTAGGTGTACAAACGCAGGCTGGTGCTTATAATGACTGTGAATTGTAAAGAAATCTGCGGGGCGCGTATGCTTGATAAAGAAGGCTACCGTCCCAACGTCGGCATTATTTTGACCAATTCCCGAAAGCAAGTCTTTTGGGGTAAGCGAATTCGTGAACATTCCTGGCAATTTCCGCAGGGCGGAATTAAGCATGGTGAATCGCCTGAACAAGCCATGTACCGGGAACTCCACGAAGAAGTTGGCTTGTTGCCAGAACATGTTGAAATTATAGGAAGAACCAGGAATTGGCTGCGGTACACCGTGCCCGATCACTGGATTCGACGGGAATGGCGCGGAAGCTACAAAGGCCAGAAACAAATCTGGTTTTTGTTGAAATTGGTTGGAAGGGATTGTGATGTCAGCCTGCGGGCCACAGAACACCCCGAATTTGATGCCTGGCGTTGGAACGAGTATTGGGTTCCACTTGAAAACGTAATTGATTTCAAACGGGAAGTGTACAAACAAGCATTGGGAGAGTTGGCCAAGCTGCTGTTTTCCAGAAATGACCCAAGGCGACTGCCTAGGGGCGATCACTGGGAACCTGCCGTAAAAACCGAGGAAACCCAAGAAAAACCTGAGTCGACATAAAAAAACGCGAACCACATGGTTCGCGTTTTTTTATTGATCGGCGATCCACATACTTCGGGACTCATCGAAAATAAACCAGACTGGCGTGTAAGCACGATAGGTCGCATCCAGTATCTCATCGATCACCCACACCCACATCCTCTTTGGCCTTTCCTTTTCCTGAACAAGCAAAACCGCATTCAGCACAAAGTTTCGACCCTCTCCTTGGAAACTACAGGCATTCAATCCCTCTATCGCTTCCTCGCCAAACAACTGAGTCAGCGTGGCGCCATCCGCTTCAATACGTGGTCGAAGGGAATGTTCAAAACTACTCAAACTTAAGGTCGAACACAAAGACAGGTCTGCTTCAATCGGCTTATCTTCGAGCTTTGGTGGCCATGTGTCGGCCAGTTTCAATGCGTCACAAATTAAATAATGGGAGCGCCCAGCGTAGTTCGCGGCAGTCTCAGTAACTTCACCTTTTTGCCGAAAATACTCGATACAGTTACTTGCTGTGACCCCATTTGCAAATTCGACTTGAGGCCGGGATAGCAGTAATTCTTGAGATGAGTTTTTTACCCTCTTCAGCACATCTGGGTCTAGCCAAGCGTAATCATTTTCTGGGAATTCCCCACTTGAGCATCCAATAAGAACGACCAAAAGAAATAGGACGAAGTTTCTCAAAGTGCCTTCTCCATCAAATCCGCTTCTTTATTTCTTCTTGTTGGATACTGATCCTGAAAATCTCTCAGTATCTTGATTGCCCGTTTCCAATCCTGGGCCACAATTGAAGCCCAGAACTTTGGCGCTGAACGGGACAGTTCCAATCCATGCTGAAAAGATACGGAGGTGACGACTGTTTGAAACTCGGGCTTTAAGTCTTCAAATTTCACGGCACCACTTGAAATCGCGTTGTTGTAACGTTTTGCAAGCTGAGTTAAGTAGTGAGTTTTGACAACTTTATCAATTTGTAAACATTCGGTCGCGGAAATGCTCAGAGGGCTTTTCTTGAGAGCCGTGGCAGCGTCCTGCTTTTTCAGGCCTAAATAAGGTAGAAGCTTTTTCAACAGAGAACCTTGAATACCAAGTCGTCGCAGATCATCCTCGTTACGCGCACCCAAATCAAAGCCTGTCGCAACAGTTACGCCACTTTTACTCTTCTCCAAATCTGGAATGTAAGCTCCTGTTCTGCATCCACCTTCCAGCTTGGAGAGAAATGCGTAATCCACCTCATATGACATCGTCGCGCCTTTTTGCAAAAACCAAAGCGTATCAATTGAGACAAATCACAGCAAAAACAACCATTTTGGGTTAATCACTGCAAGGCTATTGGACAATCAGGGGTTTCAACGCAGCCAACACGGCAGTGGCGTCTTCAAGATGAGGGTAATGCCCCAAACCAGCCAGTCGAATGGTTTGTTTGCCAGGCACCAATTCTTCAAACCGCTGCACCATGTGTTCGCCGGAAATTGGGTCTTCAACGCCATCGATCAAGGTGAAAGGCATGTCGGCCTTTTGCAAAGCCTGCACCCAACGGTCACGATTTTCGCGCCTCTCGCGCATGTACTGAATCAACAGGTGCATGCACAAATTGCCTTTTTTGTGGGCCATCAATGTCCAGGCAGCGTCAATGTCAGCATCGCTCAAACCCTCGGAACACACGCTGCGCAAGCTGGCTGCCAGCTTTTCTTTTTTCATCAGCCGGGTGAACACAAAACCCAGCGGGCTGAGCAACAGCTTCTGAACCAGAATGGCACGGTGAGTTTCTGGAAAAAGCCCGCCATTGAACATCACCACACGCTCAAGCCTGAAGCCCAACTGGCCTTCTGCATGGCGGGCCAGAATTTCTTGCCCCACAGTGTCACCCACGTCATGGGTAATCATCGTGCATGCGGAAATGCGTTTGCTTTTTAGCAGGGCTTCGGCAATGTCAGCCTGGTTAAAAATGGAGTGCTGCCAAGTACGGGGTTTGTCGGAATACCCATAACCCAGCATGTCGAAGGCAATTAAGCGATGTGATTCAGCCAGTTCAGGCCACATTAAATGGAAGTCGTAGCTGGCAGTTGGAAAGCCATGAATCAGTAACAGCACTGGCTTGTTGGCCGCGCCGGTGTCTTGCACAAAGATAGAGTGGCCTTTCCAGTCAAAAAACTGCCCGCTGCTTTTCCACATCGACAGTTCCATAGGCGCACTCCAATTCGTGTTAGGCCAATATCACCATGTTGTCGCGGTGAATCAGCTCGGGTTCGTCCAAATAACCAAGGATGGACTCTATCGCGCTGGTGGGCTGCTTGGCAATTTTTTTAACCTCGGCAGCAGAATAATTAACCAGGCCACGTGCCACTTCCTCGCCTTCAGGGCTTAAGCATGCCACCACATCGCCGCGCTGGAAATTGCCCTGGCAACCCGTTACGCCAATTGGCAGCAGGCTACCCTTTTTCTTGCGCAAGGCCTCGGCTGCGCCTGCATCCAGCAACAGCGAGCCCTTCAATTTCAAATGGTCGGCCATCCACTGCTTGCGGGCAGCCAAGCGGCCCAAAGGCGCTTTCAGATAGGTTCCCACAGGCTCGCCTTTCATCAGGCGCACCAGCACATTGGGTTCATGGCCGCTGGCAATCACCGTGGCAGCGCCGCTTCGTGCTGCACGTTTGGCTGCCAGAATTTTGGTAATCATGCCGCCTGTGCCCACGTTGCTACCGGCACCACCTGCCATTTTTTCAAGTTCAGGGTTGCCCGCAGTTTCCTCAACAATGAACTTTGCATCCGGATTCTTGCGGGGATCGGCGCTGTACAAGCCCACTTGGTCAGTCAAAATGACCAGGGTATCGGCTTCGACCAGGTTGGTGACCAGTGCACCCAAGGTGTCGTTGTCACCAAAACGGATTTCGTCTGTGACCACCGTGTCATTTTCATTAATGATAGGTACAACCTTGTGGCCCAACAAAGAGTACAGCGTGGACCGCGCATTCAGGTAACGTTCGCGGTCGGCCAAATCTGCGTGGGTCAGTAGCACCTGCGCGCACACCAAACCGTGTTCCGCAAAGCCAATCTCGTAGGCGTGCACCAAACCCATTTGCCCCACCGCCGCAGCGGCTTGAAGTTCGTGAATTTCGCGTGGGCGCTTGGCCCACTTCAAGCGTTTCATGCCCTCGGCAATTGCGCCAGATGAAACCAACACCACCTCACAACCTTGATTGGTTAGCTCAGCAATTTGAGCTGCCCAGGCGCGAATGGACTCCATGTCCACACCCTCGCCATTCTTGGTAACAAGGGAGCTGCCCACTTTGACTACTACACGTTGATTTGCCAGAGATTTCCCTGCCACGGAAGTTACTCCTGATCGTCGCCAGTTTTTTCGGGATTGATGAGTGTACCTGTGCTTTCGCGGAAACGCGCATCGGGCTCGGGCGGAAATTCCACCTGCATTTGCTGCACCAGGTTTTCGTAAACCGAGCGCATCAGGTTGGCCGTGTTTTCGCCGGTCAAGCTGGAAATGGGGTGAACCTGACCTTGCCATCCCGTTTTCTTCTGATAACGCTTCACAAAATCGTCAATTTTCGCTTTGCGGTCTTCTTCCGCAATCATGTCGATTTTATTCAACACCAACCAGCGGGGCTTGGCCCACAGGTCTTCATCGTACTTGCGCAACTCTTCTACAATGGCTGCAGCCTCATGCACTGGGTCTACGTTTTCGTCGAACGGGGCCAAATCCACCAGGTGCAACAGCACGCGCGTGCGGCTTAGGTGCTTCAAAAACTGGTGACCCAGGCCTGCGCCTTCCGCTGCCCCTTCAATCAAACCCGGCACGTCAGCAATTACAAAGCTTTGCGCATGGCCAATGCGCACCACGCCCAGGTTGGGGTGCAAAGTGGTAAATGGATAATCTGCAATTTTTGGCCGTGCATTCGATACCGCAGCAATCAAGGTCGACTTGCCTGCATTGGGCATGCCCAGCAGGCCCACATCGGCCAGCACTTTCAACTCGAGCTTGTAGCGGGCTGAATCGCCGTCTTTGCCTTTGGTGAACTGGCGCGGTGCGCGGTTCACACTGCTTTTGAAGTGAATATTGCCCAGGCCGCCATCGCCGCCCTTGGCAATCAACACTTGCTGACCGTGCTCGGTCAAATCAGCAACAACCAAGCCTGTTTCAGCATTCACAATCGTGGTACCTACAGGCATTTTCAACACAACGTCCAGGCCAGCCGCACCGTAGCAATCGGACCCACGACCATTTTCACCGCCTTTGGCGCGGTGCTGTTTGGAAAAACGGTAATCAATCAAGGTGTTCAGATTGCGGTCGGCCTCGGCAAATACGCTGCCGCCTTTGCCGCCGTCACCACCATCAGGGCCGCCCTTGGGAATGAATTTTTCACGACGAAAGCTGCCCGAGCCATTGCCGCCCTTGCCTGCAAACACCTCAATTGTTGCTTCGTCGATGAATTTCATGCCTTGTCCCGAAAATTGTGCTGCTGAGTTTGCTTGTTTACTTAAAACTTGAATGTACTTGACCCAAAACGAAAATAGCCCTGCAATGCAGGGCTATTGGACCAAGCACGGTGTGCGGTGCAAACGAAGATATTAGCCTTCGTTGACCACGCTCACAGTTTTGCGACGCAAGGCGCCTTTCACTGAGAACTGCACCTGACCATCAGTCAGGGCGAACAATGTGTGATCTTTGCCCATGCCGACGTTGTCGCCAGCATGAAAACGTGTACCGCGTTGGCGAATGATAATGCCGCCGGCGTTGATCGCCTGACCGCCAAACACCTTCACGCCCAGTCGCTTGGCTTCTGAGTCACGTCCGTTGCGCGTAGAGCCGCCGCCTTTCTTACTTGCCATGAGTCATTCTCCTCTATCAAGCGTTGATGGCTTGGATCTGGATTTGAGTGTAGTTCTGGCGATGGCCTTGACGCTTTTGGTAGTGCTTGCGACGACGCATCTTGAAGATCTTCACTTTATCGTGACGACCGTGTGCCAAAACAACTGCCTTGACCGAAGCCCCTTGAACCAGTGGAGTGCCCACTTTAACTGTGTCACCGCTACCAACGGCAAGCACTTCGTCCAGAGAGATTTCTTGGCCAATGTCAGCAGGTATCTGTTCTACTTTAAGTTTTTCACCAGCGATAACTTTGTATTGTTTACCACCGGTTTTTATGACCGCGTACATAGTTGACCCTTAAATTTAACCAAAGTCTTTAATCAAACTTTCAAAGATTTGAACCCGAAAAAATTCGGATAGCCCGCAATTATGCTCGGAAAATTCAATGATGTCAAAGCCTTGTGCGCAAAGTTGGTACATTCTGTAAACCCTGTGCGGCTTTTCGCAAACACCCTCAAGTACAATATGCGCAACGCAATTAACCTACATATGCCTCAAAACCCATGCCTAGCCCTGCGCCCAGTGTGAAAAGTGTGTTGCTGCCCATTGCAGCCGACATGCAACAACTTGATCAAATCATTCGCACCAGCCTGCATTCCGAGGTTAGCCTGATCAACCAGATCAGCGACTACATCATCAACGCAGGCGGAAAGCGTTTGCGGCCAGCATTGGTTATTCTGACAGCCCGCGCCTTGGGTGCCAACCCCCAACAAATGTCGCAAGCCATTGAATTGGCAGCAATCGTTGAATTCATCCACACAGCCACCCTGCTGCACGATGACGTGGTCGATGAATCCGACATGCGCCGCGGTCGCCTGACTGCGAATGCAGAATATGGAAATTCTGCCGCCGTGCTGGTGGGCGACTTCCTGTACTCCCGCTCGTTTCAAATGATGGTCAAGATCGGCCTGATGGACGTGATGGACGTGCTCTCGGAAGCCACGAACACGATTGCCGAGGGTGAAGTGCTCCAGTTGCTCAACTGCAAAGACCCGGACGTGACCGAAGCCCGGTACATGCAGGTCATTGACTTCAAAACCGCCAAGCTTTTTGAGGCTTCTTGCCGGCTGGCTGGCATTGTGACAGGCCAGAACACTGAAACCACCGCGAATTTAGGTCGTTTCGGCGCCGAAGTGGGCAGCGCTTTTCAACTGATCGACGATGTACTGGATTACGCTGGCGAAAGTGCCGCCCTGGGCAAAAATGTAGGCGATGACCTGCGTGAAGGCAAACCCACCCTGCCCCTGATTCACGCCATGCAACATGCAGCGCCACAAGTGCAGGCTCAAATTCGGGATGCCATTGCCAACGGTGGAACCCAGGATGTCAGCGCAATCATGGCGAGCATTGAACAGACCGGCTCGCTGAATTACACCCGACACAAGGCGCATGCACTGGCCGAATCAGCCAAAATCCGATTGGGCACCTTGGCACCGAACCCGTACACCGAAGCGCTGACCCTGTTGTGCGACGTTGCGGTCAATCGCAACACCTGAATGGCACAAAAACATCCGCCTAGGTGATTGATAAGTACATACTGAATACGCATAGTTGGGCAATACAGCTGTTGATCCAAACCGTTCACTTTCAAGGACCTTGATCTATGAGCATCAGTAGTGCAATTGTCAAAAGCTCGGGACTTGTACGGGCATTGACCGCCAAAGGAATTCTGGACAGCGCGCAGCTTGAACAATTGACCGCTGAAGAAGCCCAAGGCAGATCGGTCGCGGAATGGATTGTGAGCAATGGCGTGGTAAGCGCTGAGTTGCTTGCCAGCACGGTCGCCCAGCATTTCGGTTACCCATTGCTCGACTTGAGCCAGTTTGACGATTCTCGTGAAGGGCTTGAAACAGATTTGATTCAGGCCGAGAAAGGGCTTGAGGCTTTTGTACTGAATCGTCGCCACGGATCACTCAGCGTGGCCATGGCCGACCCCACCGACCTCAGTACGATTCAGCAACTGAAATTCCGCACCCAACTGCAGGTGGAGCCCGTGGTGGTTGAATACGACAAGCTACTGAGCCGGATTGAGAAAAACGACCCCTCACAGGGCATGGACGAAAGCTTGCTGACCGAAGTTGAATCCGATGCCGGCAATTCAAACAACGAAGAAACTTCGCCCGATGTGGACGATGCGCCAATTGTGCGATTTGTTCAACGCGTGCTCAGCGATGCCCTGAAGAAAGGCGCTTCAGACATTCACTTTGAACCCTACGAGAAAAGTTACCGGGTTCGATTCCGAATCGACGGCCTGCTTCAGGAAACGTCCCAGCCACCACTGGCTGCCAAATCAAAGATCGCAGCTCGAATCAAAATCATGAGCCGCTTGAACACCACCGAAACACGGGTCCCTCAGGACGGTCGAATTCGACTTACCTTGGGCGCCGATGAACGCAAAATCGATTTCCGGGTTAGCACCCTGCCCACCCTGTTCGGTGAAAAAATTGTGATGCGCCTGCTCGACTCGAGCAAGTCACTGTTAAAACTTGAACAACTCGGCTTTGAGAACACCCAGCGCGCCGCAGTCGAAAAGGCACTGGCAAAACCACATGGCATGATTCTGGTCACAGGCCCCACCGGCAGTGGCAAAACCGTGTCGCTGTACACCTTCCTGCAAATGTTGAACCATGACTCGATCAACATCAGCACCGTAGAAGACCCCGCCGAAATCAACCTGCCCGGAATTAATCAGGTCAACATCAACGAACGAATTGGCTTGACCTTTGCAAAGGCCCTGCGCGCCTTGCTCCGCCAGGATCCCGATGTAATCATGGTCGGCGAAATCCGCGATCTCGAAACCGCTGACATCTCGATCAAAGCTTCTCAAACAGGCCACAAGGTGCTCTCAACCTTGCACACCAACGACGCCGTGTCGTCCATCATCCGCCTGAAAAACATGGGCGTTGAAACCTTCAACATTGCCTCCTCGGTCAGCCTGATCATTGCGCAGCGCCTGGTGCGCAAACTGTGCAATTGCAAATCCCCGCACCCGCTTGGGCTTCAAGCGTTGACCACCTCTGGCCTGTTAAAAGAGGTCCCCCAAGAGGATTGGACACCCTTCTGCGCGGTGGGCTGCGAGGCCTGCAATGGCACAGGATACTCAGGTCGCACCGGGATTTACGAAGTGCTGCCTGTGTCCGAAGCCATGCAGGAACTCATTATTTCGGGTGCCTCTGCACTGGACATGGAGCGCCTGGCTCGCCAAGAGGGCATTGCCAGCATGAGCGAATCGGGCGTTGCCAAGGTTCGCTTGGGCATCACCAGCATTGAGGAAATTCTGAGCGCGACAAAAGCCGATTAATCTGCTTGCGAGCGCGCACAATGAATGCAAACCTGAGAGAAAAATCCCCTTCCGGGGAGCTGCTTTTTCTGTGGACGGAGAAACCCAAAGGCAAGGCACAAAAGGCCCGGTCAGGTGAAATCAGAGCCAAATCAATTGACCACGCCCGCTACCAACTCAGCCGGCAGGGGGTCAAGGCCAGTTCGCTTCGAAAAGCCAAACCCTACACAGGCAGCAATATTCAACTGGTCATGGTGGCCTCTTTTGTCAGGCAACTGGCCGTAATGATCCAGTCGGGCGTACCCCTGGGGCAAAGTCTCGGTTTGATTGCTGGCGGCATGACCAGCAAATCCAAACGAGCCATTCAAACTGTGGTTAGAGCCATTCGCGCCGACGTAGAAAGCGGCTTGAAACTGAGCGAAGCCATGCGCAAGCATCCCCGCTGTTTCGACAATTTGTTCTGCAACACACTGGCCGCGGGTGAAAATGCCGGTGAACTGGATACAGCATTGGGTCGCTTGGCCACCCACATTGAAAAAACCTTGCGCATTCGGCAAAAGGTTCGCAAGGCAATGATCTACCCAAGCATTGTGGTGCTGGTGGCCATTGGGGTCACCGTGGGCATGTTGCTGTTTGTGCTGCCCTCGTTCAAGTCCATTTACTCCCAGTTCAACGCCGAACTGCCGTTGCTCACCACCATCTTGTTGAAAGCCTCCGACTTTCTTCAGGAATACGGATTGATTGTGCTCGGCGCTTTGGCACTGGGAATATACAGCCTGTTACAAATGTACCGTCGCAATCAAAGATTCAAGAACGCCATGGACATTCTTCTGTTGCGCATGCCGCTTATCGGCGATCTGATGAAAACAGCGGTCCATGCCCGCTGGACACGCACGTTTGCCACTTTGAGCGCATCGGGCGTGCCGATTACCTCTGCATTGGAGTCGGTGGCCAGCGTGTCTCAGATTCAAAGTTTTCAGGACGCCACCCTTGAAATACGACAAGCCGTGGCCTCGGGCGCCCGGGTTTCAGACAGCATGGAAGGCAGTCGGCTTTTTCCGCCAGAATCCATCCAGATGATTCGCATTGGCGAAGAATCAGGAAGAATGGACTCGATGCTGGAACGCTTGGCCAATCAGTATGAGACCAACCTGGATGACAAAGTGGATACACTGTCCACCGTGATGGAGCCCATGATTATGTGCATTATTGGCATACTGGTGGGCGTGCTGATTGTGGGCATGTACATGCCGATCTTCAATATGGGAGACATTGTTTGACCGCACTGAATGGTTTGGAGCCCGCCCAATGGCTGGCGCTTAGCGCACTGTTGGGACTGTGTATCGGGTCGTTGCTCAATGTAGTGGCCCACCGATTACCCATCATGATGCAACGCGCATGGGACGCAGACCTTGCCGAGGCTCAAGGTCGCGAGCCCGAGGAATTTCCGCGCTTCAACCTGTTTCTGCCCGCATCCCATTGCCCCGCCTGCAAAACCCCACTGAAGGCCTGGCACAACATTCCGGTGCTTTCTTACCTGTTGTTGCGTGGCAAATGTGGCCATTGCTCAAGCCAAATCTCCATGCGCTACCCAGTGGTTGAACTGTTGTGTGGCGGCCTCTTCCTGGCGATTGCCTGGCTCAATCCTCCCGGCGTTGTGGGCCTTGCCCTCATGGTGTTTGCGGCCAGCTTGTTGGTATTGGCGCTTATCGACCTTGATACTTACCTGTTGCCAGACAGCATTACGCTACCCTTGTTGTGGGCCGGTTTGCTGTTCAACCTTTTCTTCGCATTTGTGCCGCTGGCCAGCGCCGTATCGGGTGCGGCACTGGGCTACCTTGTTTTGTGGCTGATTTATCAGCTGTTCAAGCTGGCAACCGGCAAAGAAGGCATGGGCTACGGCGATTTCAAATTACTGGCAGCGATCGGTGCCTGGCTGGGCTTTACATCGCTGTTCAGCGTGGTGTTGTTTGCCTCGGTTTCGGGCATTGTGTTTGGCCTGATCATTCAAACCATTCGCGGAAAGAAAAAAACCGATGCGTTTCCCTTTGGCCCCTGCCTGGTAATGGGTGCGTTGGCGTGGATGGCAGGCTTTGACCTGACCAAATGGATTTAAGCAAACCATGCACATCGCCTTAAAAAAACCCAAACAACTGGTAGTTGGCCTGACAGGTGGAATCGGTTCAGGGAAAACAGCGGTTTCCGACCGGCTTCAAGCACTGGGGGCCACGGTCATCGACACCGATGAAATCGCCCACAGCCTGACAAAAACGGGGGGACTGGCCATACCCGACATACAACGCGCATTTGGCAACGAGGCCCTGCGTCCCGATGGCAGCATGAACCGAGACCACATGCGGGCATTGGTGTTCAAAGAACCAGAAAAGCGCCAGGCGCTTGAAAAAATTCTTCACCCAAAAATTCGCCAGCTTGTTCAACAACAACTCGACGCGGGTGCCCCCATATACTTTGTATTGGTGGTGCCACTGCTGTTTGAGAAAGGCGGCTGGGGTGAGCTAATGGACGAAATTGTCGTGGTGGACTGCCCTGTAGAGAAACAAGTTCAACGCGTCATTCAACGCAATGGCTGGCCGGAAGCTCAGGTGCGCGCGGTCATGCAAAACCAGGCCACACGAGAGACACGACTGGCGGGAGCAACGCAGGTGATCGAAAACAAAGGCGAGCTACCCGAATTGATCGAAAAAATCGACTTTATGCACCAAAAATTAATAAAAAAAGCGCAAAAGTGACCTTGCTATTTGCATGAAAACCACAGGTGCGCCACAATCACACCTGATGTTCCTTTTAATTGCGATGGCTCGGTGACTCAAGTTACAGACGAACAACAGACCACCAATCAGGTCACTCAAATCACCACTTACGAGTTTCCACTCAACGAGAGAATTCGCACGCTGTTGCGCCTTGAAGATTTATTCGCCAAGTTTGGCTTTTTCATGTCTCAGGACCATCGCCTGGACCATCACACCGCGCTGCTCACCCTGTTTGAAATCATTGAAGTAGGCTCAAGAGCCGACTTGAAAAGCGATTTGCTTCAAGAACTTGACCGGCAACGCGCATCGCTGGTGCAATTTCGTGGCCACCCAGGTGTTGACCGCAACATGCTCGAAGAAACGCTCGCGAGCATTGATTCAACCGCGACTCAGCTAAACCAATGCAATGGCAGGCTTGGCTATCACCTGCGTGACAACGAGTTCCTCATGATTATTCGCAGCCGTTGCTCCATACCAGGCGGTGTTTGTGAATTTGATTTGCCAGGCTACCACCGCTGGCAATCCCGATCTGCCCAGGCACGCCGAGTCGACATGGAGGCTTGGTTTGAACCCATGCGTCCCCTGGCCAAAGCTATTGAGTTGGTATTGAAAATACTGCGCCACAGCGGTGAAATGAGTGCGGTCACGGCCGAGCAAGGTAACTACACGCAACAAATGAGCGGCAAAACATTTCAGC
This sequence comes from Limnobacter sp. 130, assembly GCF_902506325.1. Taxonomy (GTDB): domain Bacteria; phylum Pseudomonadota; class Gammaproteobacteria; order Burkholderiales; family Burkholderiaceae_B; genus Limnobacter. The sequence continues at coordinate 34,778 of NZ_LR732333.1, read as the reverse complement.
TGTTACGGGTTGATTTACCTAGCGAGCTTGAAGTTGTGCCCGAGTTCAGCGCCAACAAATACATGCTGTGGATTCGCTTCAATATTCCGAACGCCAACGGGGTCAGCAAAAACAACCCCTACCTGGAACCGATCGAACTCAAAATCAGACTGTGTAATTTGTAATGCCAAGCCCTAAGCCTTGAACTGGCTTAGCATGGCAATACCGTGCGCGCCGTGCAAACGGGCGTCGCACATATCTTCCCAACCCAAACCACCAATTGCAAACACCGGCAAACGCGCAGCTTGAGCCATTTCAAGAAATTGTGCCCAGCCCAAACCAGGCTGCCCGGGATGCGAAGCGGTTTGCTTCACCGCACCCAACACGGCGTAACTCAAGCCACGATCGAAGGCAATTCGCAGACTGTCTGCATCATGCACAGACGCACCGGCACATTGCAAATCCTGAAACTGACCGGACAGCAAATGCGCTTGCGTCAAATGCAGCGGGCATGGCAAGTTATCCAGATGTTCTCGGAGGTTTAACCAGGTATCGGAATTCAACAGCATCGCCTGCCCGGTTTTCTGACACAGGCTGTAACAGTGTTCGAATGCCTGAATCAGAACATCCCCGTTCAACTGCTTCTCTCGAAATTGAACATAAACTGGCACCCTGTTGACGCTCAAGGCTTGTTCCAACCGTTTGACACAGGCCTCGAACCCAGCCTCGTAATTGCTCAACGCCATTGCCGTGGGCTGAGCCAATTTAGGCAAAAGGGGTTCGGTCGCAGGCAAAATCGGGGAAAGATCTGAACTGTCAAGACTGGCCCAAGTGAATTGCTGCTGCTCAAGCGATTTGGGTGTGCCTTCAAAACGCCACACGCGGTACAAATGCAAACGCACATTGGCGTGCTCGTAATCGTGTTCAATGCGGAACCACGGGCCACCTTCCTTCGCGGTGATGTCCAGTTCTTCCTTTAACTCACGTACAAGGGCTTGCCACACTGTTTCATCAGGCTCAACCTTGCCGCCGGGGAACTCCCAGTAACCGGCATAAGGCTTTCCTTCTGGCCGACAACCCCACAGCACCTGGCCTTTGGCATTGAAGACCACGGCCACGGCAACGTCGATTCTGGGTTTCAAGTGCGTACCCTCAACTCGGCTCACAAACCTTTGGAGCCTGCCCAGTGCTTGGCAAACTGGTAAGCCAGGCGACCGCTGCGGCTGCCGCGCTCAATGGTCCAGCGAAGCGCGATATGACGAGCTTCGTCGGTGTATGGCATGTTGAAATGCTCCAGCCACACTTGCACAGCCGCCAGGTATTCATCCTGGTTGAATGCATGAAATGAAACCCACACACCAAAACGGTCGGACAAAGAAACCTTTTCTTCAATGCCCTCGGCTGGGCGAATTTCGCCGTTGTCCAAGTGTTGGGTTTGAAGGTTGTCTTTCATCATTTGCGGCAGCAAATGGCGGCGGTTGGACGTGGCGTAGATCAGTACGTTGTCGGAAGTACCGGCAATCGAACCATCCAGCACGCTTTTCAATGCTTTGTAACCAGCCTCACCTTCCTCGAAAGAAAGATCGTCGCAAAACACAATGAAGCGTTCAGGCCGGCCATTGACCAAATCCACCACGTCTTGCAAAAACAGTAGATCAGACTTGTCCACTTCGATCAGCCGCAAACCCTGTGGTGCATAGCGGCTCAACATGGCACGCACCAAACTGGATTTGCCTGTGCCACGCGCACCGGTCAACAACACATTGTTGGCGGGCAGGCCTTTCACAAACTGGTGGGTGTTCTGGTCGACCTTTTCTAGCTGCGGGCCAATATTCTTGAGCACAGCGGCATCCAACGATTCGACTGTTTTTACAGGCTCAAGGCGCAATTGACCAGCCCGGTGGTGCAAGCGGAATGCCGTGGAGGCATTCCAGTTATTCGGGGCTTTCATCACCCCCTGTTCCAAGGCCTGAGCGATTCGGCCAAGTTGCTCAAGAATGGCCTTGCTATCGTTGTGTTGGGTGCTCATGGTTCAGCCGCGCTTAACTGCGGTAGTCCGCATTGATGGTGACGTACTCATGCGAAAAATCGGTAGTCCACACCGTGGTACTGGCATCGCCACGCCCCAACTGAACACGCACGGTAATTTCAGCGTCGTTCATCACGGCCTGGCCTTGCTCTTCCCGGTAGTCCGGATGGCGACCGCCATTTTGGGCCACATACACATCGCCCAAATAAAGTTGAATTTTTGTTTGATCCAGATCATCAATGCCTGCATACCCTACCGCTGCCAAAATGCGACCAAGGTTGGGGTCCGATGCAAAGAATGCGGTTTTCACCAAGGGCGAATGGCCAATTGCATAGGCCACTTTCAAGGCTTCGTCTTCGTTACCGGCCTGCTCCACCTTCACCGTAATGAATTTGGTGGCGCCTTCACCATCGCGCACAATCGCCTGGGCCAGCTTGATCGATTCAGCTTTTAATGCTTCGAACACGGCTGCGGCTTCAGGCTCATTACCGGTTTGAATATTCACGGCCTTGCTTTTACCCGTGGCAATGACCACAAAACTGTCGTTCGTTGATGTGTCGCCATCGATCGTAATTCGATTGAACGAGGCATCTGCCATCGCGGTGGTCCACTTGTCCAGCACAGGCTGTGCAACGGTCGCATCGGTGGCCAAATAGCCCAGCATGGTCGCCATATTGGGGCGGATCATGCCAGCCCCTTTGGACACACCGGTGATTGAAATTTCACCGGAACCCACTTTCAATTTGCGGCTGCTTGCCTTGGGCAATGTGTCGGTGGTCATGATGGCTGTAGCTGCATCCAGCCAATCGGCTTTGCCCAAACCGGCAACGGCTTGATCAATGCCCAGCAGCAAACGGTCCATCGGCAGGTTTTCAAGAATAACCCCGGTTGAAAACACCAACACCTGCTCGGGTTGCACACCCAGCAATTCAGCCACTTTGGCGGTGGTTGCACGCGCATCAGCCAATCCACGTTCACCCGTGCCTGCATTGGCACAGCCGGTGTTCACCACCAGGGCACGAATGCCTTTGCCAGCCTTCAAATTGGCTTGACACACCTGCACAGGAGCCGCGCAAAAACGGTTTTTTGTAAACACCCCCGCCACGCTGCTGCCTTCGGCCACACGCACGACCAACACATCCTTTCGGTTGGGCTTGCGAATTTGGGCCATGGCATAACCCATGTCCAGCCCGGCAACGGGGAACAGTGATTCAGCTAAGGGTACATTCAAATTCACGGGCATGGCGGTCGGCTCCCTGGCACGTTGACTTCAATACAATTAGGCAATTTTTCCGTGGCACTGCTTGTACTTCCTGCCTGAACCACACGGGCAAGGGTCGTTGCGGCCCACTTTTTCACTCACGCGGCGTGGCACGTTGGCGGGAGCTGCTGCCCCCTGTTCATCACCTGTCGAGACATCCTCATCATCGCTTGTTACTTCGGCGTGCTGATACTGAACCTTGTCCAAATGGGACGAAGCTTGCTGCTCCAACTGCTGCTCAGCCTGCTGAACCTGTTCGGCGGATTGAACACGCACGGTGAGCAGCACTTTGGCCACTTCATCGCGCACGCGATTCAGCAAAGCACCAAACAACTCAAAGGCTTCACGCTTGTATTCCTGTTTGGGGTTTTTCTGGGCATAGCCGCGCAAGTGAATACCCTGACGCAGGTAATCCAGTGCAGCCAAATGTTCGCGCCAATGCGTATCAATGCTTTGCAACAACAATGTTTTTTCAAACTTGGCAAAGGAATCCACACCGACCAACTGAACTTTGGCTTCGTAAATTTCATCGGCCATTTGAAGAATTCGCTTCAGGAAGTCTTCGTCCGAGCTTTTCGCATCCTCTTCCAGCCATTTGCGCAAGCTGGCTTCCAGGTGATACTCATTGCGCAGCACGGTCTCCAAGCCTTCCAGATCCCATTGCTCTTCTACGGACTCTTCAGGGATGTACTCGCGAAACACTGCTTCCAAAGCGCCGTGGCGCAGGTTGCCAATGGTTTCGCGAATTTCAGCAGATTCCAGAATTTCATTGCGCTGCGTATAAATAATCTTGCGCTGTTCATTCGAGACATCGTCATATTCGAGCAATTGCTTGCGAATATCAAAGTTGCGGCCTTCAACTTTGCGTTGGGCCGACTCAATGGAACGGGACACAATGCCCGCTTCAATCGCTTCACCTTCTGGCAGCTTCAGTCGTTCCATGATGGCGCGTACGCGGTCACCCGCAAAAATACGCAGCAACTGATCTTCCATCGACAAGTAAAAACGCGAAGAACCGGCGTCGCCCTGGCGACCGGCACGACCACGCAACTGGTTGTCAATTCGACGGCTTTCGTGGCGCTCGCAACCAATAATATGCAAGCCGCCCGAGGTCAACACAGCCTCATTGCGAAGCTTCCATTCGGCGCGTGATTTCTCGATCAAGGCGGGCTTGGCGGCCTCGTCAATTTCGGGGTTGCTTTCAATGCCGGCAAGCTCACGTTCCAGGTTACCGCCCAGCACAATGTCGGTACCACGACCCGCCATGTTGGTTGCAATGGTAATGGCTTTGGGGCGTCCTGCCTGGGCCACAATCTCGGCCTCTCGCTCGTGTTGCTTGGCATTCAGCACATTGTGGGGCAACTTCTCTTTTTCGAGGAAACTGGCGATCAGCTCGGAATTCTCGATGGAGGTGGTACCCACCAACACAGGTTGGCCACGCTCGTAGCAGTCCTTGATGTCTTCAAGAATTGCGTTGTATTTTTCACGGGCGCTTTTGTAGATTTTGTCTTGTGAATCTTTGCGCTGAATAGGGCGGTGTGTTGGAATCAGTACAGTTTCCAGGCCGTAAATGGACTGGAATTCAAACGCTTCTGTGTCGGCTGTCCCGGTCATACCAGACAGCTTCTTGTACATGCGGAAGTAATTCTGGAACGTGATTGAGGCCAGCGTTTGGTTCTCGGCCTGAATACGAACGCCTTCCTTGGCTTCCACGGCCTGGTGCAAGCCGTCGGACCAACGGCGACCTGGCATCAAGCGACCGGTGAATTCGTCAACGATGATTACTTCGCCGTTCTGGACCACATAGTGCTGGTCTTTATGGAACAGATTGTGAGCTCGCAACGCAGCCATCACATGGTGCATCAATGAAATATTGGCCGCATCGTAAAGGCTGGCACCTTCTGGCAACAATCCCATCTGGGTCAGAATTTGCTCAGCCTTCTCGTGGCCCGTCTCGCTCACCTGGATTTGGTGACCTTTCTCATCGACATAAAAGTCACCCGGCACTTCCTCTTCGCCAGGCTTTTGTTCGCTTTGCATGCGCACCAATTGCTTCGGCAAGCCGTCCAGCTTGCGGTACATCTCGGTGTGATCATCGGCTGGGCCCGAGATGATCAAGGGCGTGCGAGCCTCATCGATCAAAATTGAATCCACCTCGTCGACGATCGCGTAGTTCAGCCCACGCTGCACACGCTCGCCAACGCTGTAGACCATATTGTCGCGCAGGTAATCAAAACCGAATTCGTTGTTGGTACCGTAGGTGATGTCCGATGCGTATGCAGTCTGCTTTTGGTCATGCGGCATTCTTGACAGGTTGCAACCCACGCTCAAGCCCAGAAAGCCGTACAGCTTGCCCATCCAGGCAGCATCGCGAGAGGCCAGGTAATCGTTCACGGTGATCACGTGAACACCTTTGCCCTCCAGCGCGTTGAGGTAGGCTGGCAAGGTCGCCACCAGTGTTTTACCCTCACCGGTTCGCATTTCTGAAATTTTGCCTTGATGCAGGGCCATACCGCCGATCAGCTGCACATCGAAGTGCCGCATGCCGAACACCCGCACGCTGGCTTCGCGCACAACGGCGAAGGCTTCAGGCAACAGGCTCTCCAGCGCATCGCCCTTGGCCAGGCGCTCTTTGAATTCGGCAGTTTTTGCGCGCAAGGCCTCGTCGCTCAAAGCCTGAACGGTTGGCTCTAGTGCATTGATTTGGTTGACGGTTTTACGGTAGGTTTTCAACAACCGTTCATTGCGGCTGCCAAAAAGCTTTTTCAGAGTGTCTGTGATCATAATGTCGGCTGGTTCGACCCTTTGGGGGCCAGAAAGTCAATCGACCGGGTTTTGGGTCCGGTCGATTCCAAAAACAGCCTAGAAGTTTAGCACGCGAAGCTTAGTCCAGCGGGCCTGCAGCGCTTTCCGAGAATAAGCCGTTCAAGGCGGCAACGGTTGAAGGGCCAGGACGGGGAAGGCCATTCTTTTCAAGAAACTTATTCGGATTTTGAGGTACACCATCGACACGCACCTCAAAGTGCAGGTGGGGGCCTGTAGATCGGCCTGTACTGCCAACCAACGCAATTTTTTGCCCCAGTCGCACGATGTCTCCGGGCTTGACCAACAGCTTGGAAGCGTGGGCATAACGGGTGGTAGTTTTGTTGTTGTGTTCAATTTCTACCATGTTGCCGTAACCCGGATGCCATTTGGCTTCGACCACTACACCGGCAGCAGCAGCCAGAATGGGCGTTCCGGTCGGGGCAATGAAATCAATGCCTTCGTGGGTAGAGCGGCGCCCGGTGAAAGGATCAATCCGGTTACCAAAGTTACTGACAGCGATGGTGTCGGTGAGCGGGGATTCATTGGGAACACTGAGGAATTTTACGCGGGCAGTCTGAAGGTCCGTATCAATAATGCTGAATACATCGGCCTGTCGTTCAATTTGGCTGGCAACATCTGAAATGGCTGTTTTAACTTCCCGGTAATTCAACGACTTTTCATCTTTTTGCTGCAGACCACCCTGGCCCAGTTGCTCTGTGAGGGTCACCTTGGTGTCAAGTCCATTGGACTTCAACAATCGAACGCTAACAGCATCCAGGCGCGCAAGTTGGGCTCGCATCTCGGCGAGGCGAATGGCCATGGCATCAAGCGGGCTTCCGGTATCCGCCACATCATGGTGCTTGGCCAATTGGCGCGTGTATACAATGTCTTGAACGACGGGAATACTTTCGCCGAAGCGCGCAGCCAAATACAGGCCGGCGGCCATGAACGACCCCGCCAACATAACCAGCAAAACAAGCAACAAAGCAACGTGGCTGGTCTTTATACTGAGTACACTGGTGCGAGAGAAAGGACCCCGCATAAGAATTAACTGCATGTATAACCTCCTCAATCCGCGTAGCGAACCGAATTCACCCGTTTTTAACGGGTTTTAGTGAGAACACCCGGTGAAACCAAAGCATTCCGCATTATCTCCCTTGGCAAGCCTGATGCAGGAACCACAAACAAGCTCGTTAATCACCCAAGCGGCGCAATCGCGTCGACTTGAGAAGATTATTCACACTTGGCCCACGCTTCGTGGCGTGACCTTCAGTGTTGGACCAATCAAAAAAGACAAACTAAAAATTTTCGTGTCGACCCCGGCGGCGCTGACGCGCCTGAGGCAATCCTTACCCAGCCTGATTCAGCATCTGCAGGGCTCGGGCATGAATATAAACGAAATTCAGCTTCAAATACAAACCAACCCTTTGACATCGAAGCAGTTGGAGCGTCGCCCAAAAAGGGCTGTTTTCTCGGATGCCGCTAGAAAAGCGTGGCTAGACCTTGAAAACCGGCTTGGGGATTCGCCTTTGAAAGCGGCTACTCAAGCACTGAACAAACATCACAAATTCAAGTAATTTCTGGAATGTATCCCAAAACCACCAGATTTTGTTGAGATTAATACTATTTTACATTCGAACATTTAGGCAACTGCCCAATCTGCCCTAAATACAGTAGGTGTTTCCCTGACACTTTCGAAGGTCACCACTTCAAACGCAGAGGGGTCCTTAATCAGGGCTCGAATCAACTGATTGTTTAGACCATGGCCGGATCGATACGCCTGGTACTCGCCGATAATGGGGTGCCCAATCACATAGAGATCGCCGATTGCGTCCAATACCTTGTGTTTCACGAACTCGTCGTCGTAACGCAAACCGTCCGAATTCAAGATGCGATATTCGTCCATCACAATCGCGTTGTCCAAATTACCCCCAAGGGCCAGGCCAAGATTACGCAAGGTTTCGACGTCTTGTGTGAAACCAAAGGTTCGCGCCCGAGCGATGTCCCGGGTAAATGATGTGCTGGAGAAGTCGATTTCAACCATTTGCCCGGTTTTATCGATCGCGGGGTGACCAAAATCAATTTCAAATTTCAGGCGGAAACCATCGTAGGGCGTCAAGCTGGCATATTTCAGGCTTGCGCCCTCGCCTTCCCGCACTTCCACGGATTTCTTCACACGGATGAATTTTTTCAAGGCGGACTGTTCAAGCAATCCGGCTTGCTGAATGAGAAAAACAAACGAAATGGCACTGCCATCCATAATGGGCACTTCAACCGCCGTGAGATCAATGTAGGCGTTATCAACGCCCAAACCACACAGGGCGGACATCAAATGCTCGATGGTTGAAACCTTGGCACCGTCCTTTTCAAGCGTGGAGGCCATGCGCGTGTCGCCAATCGCCAGGGCATTAACCGGGAAGTCCACGGGCTCTGGCAGATCAACGCGCCTGAACACAATACCCGTGTCAGGTGGCGCAGGTCGCAGCGTCATGGTCACCCGCTTGCCAGAATGCAAGCCGATTCCCGTGGCGCTCAACACTTGTTTTAAGGTTCTCTGTTTCACTCAACTTTCCTTGAATTGTCACGGAAGTGTAACCACCCGTTTAGGTCAACCCAAGATTTTTTATGGAGGTCAAACTCCAATTAGGGTTAAAAAGGAGTAAAAGTGTCGCAAAATTGCACGATTTACCCCGTTTCTACAGTTATTTCTTAAATTTGCGACAACAGCTTTTCAGCAGTACTGTTCTCGAAAACACCAGGTGCTTCCAGATTGAATTGGGTTACCACGCCATCTTTTACCAGCATGGAATAGCGATTGGATCGAATTCCCATGCCGCGAGCAGTCAGGTCCAGCTCCAGGCCAATTTTCTTGGTGAGTTCAGCAGATCCGTCGGCCAACATGCGTACTTTGCCTTCTGCACCCATGGACTTGCCCCACATGCCCATCACAAACGCGTCGTTCACGGAAATGCACCAAATTTCATCAACGCCCTTTGCTTTGAATGCGTCGAAATTCTGGATAAAACCAGGCACATGCTTCGCAGAACAGGTTGGCGTGTAAGCGCCGGGCAAAGCGAGAATCGCAACCGTTTTACCGGCCAACTCTTTTTCCACTTCAAATTTGTTGGGTCCTAAAGCACACCCTTCGGTTTCCTCGTGGAAAAACTCATACACCGTTGCGTTGGGCAGTTTGTCACCGATCTTGATTGTCATTTTAATGCTTCTCCTAAAACCTCAAAAATACACCACACAAGCGACCCTGAGTAGATCGCGGATTTGCAGTCTTCGGCAAAACTGCAAACTTCACCCGCGAACTACCGAGGGTGTTGATAGGACATTCACTTTCCGAAAATGTTCTCGAAAAGCTGATCGCTTGCGTTGAATACTGTGCCGCGTTTAGTCCGCTTGACGGCGCAAAAATGCGGGAATATCAAACCGGTCCATGCCACTATCCTGCAAAGCTTGTACACGTGATGCAGCGTTGTCGCGCGGATTGCGGAACACAGCCGGTATGGCGTAATCCGTTTCACCTTGCTGACCGCTGACCGCATCAAACGTACCGGTGCGTGCCATGGGTTGATACTGCTCGGCCTGCACCAAAGTCGGCTTGGCTACCTTGCGGCCCAAACCTGTAGCAACCACTGTGACACGCAAATCGTCACCCATGGTTTCATCGTAGGCGGTACCGAAAATCACCGTTGCATCTTCCGCAGCATAGGCACGAATGATGTTCATGACTTCCTTGGTTTCTTTCAGCTTCAGGCTCTTGCTTGAAGTGATGTTGACCAACACGCCACGAGCTCCCGACAAATCGACACCTTCCAGCAATGGCGATGCAATGGCTTGCTCAGCCGCTTCACGCGCGCGCTCAGGGCCATTGGCGGTGGCTGTACCCATCATGGCCTTACCCACTTCCGACATGATGGTTTTCACATCTTCGAAGTCGACGTTCACGTTGCCTTCTACGTTGATGATTTCAGCAATACCCGCGCAGGCGTTATGCAACACATCGTCGGCTGCAATAAAGCAGTCTTCTTGTGTTGCATCGTCGCCAACCACTTCGAGTAGCTTTTCGTTCAGCACAATAATCAGTGAATTCACTTTGCTGGACAACTTTTCAAGACCTTCTTCTGCGGCCTTGCAACGCTTGTTGCCTTCAAACTCAAAAGGCTTGGTCACAACAGCCACCGTCAGAATACCCAGCTCCTGAGCTACCTCAGCAACCACAGGTGCAGCACCAGTACCTGTACCACCGCCCATGCCTGCCGTGATGAACACCATGTGCGCGCCACGCAGTGCATCGCGAATGCGGTCACGGTCTTCTTCAGCAGCCTGACGGCCAGCCTCGGGTTTTGCGCCCGCGCCCAAACCAGTTTTACCCAGCTGAATGAGCACATTGGCTTTGGTTTTGGCCAAGGCCTGTGCATCGGTATTGGCGCAAATGAATTCGACGTTTTGAACGCCTTGCGCAATCATGTGGGCCACCGCGTTACCGCCTGCGCCGCCTACACCTACAACCTTAATGACAGTCCCTTGAGTTTCTGTCTCGAGAATTTCAAATGACATGGTGTTTGCCTCCTATCTAGCAAAAATTGAACATCGCCGAAAAAATTAAAGTTAAAAACTACGATTAAAAATTACCTAAAAACCACTCTTTCATTTTCTGTACTGTCTGCTTCAAGCCACCGCCTTGTGACGCCACACGGCGACCACGCAAATGCTGCGCGCGTGCCTCGTGGAGCAAACCCATGGCTGTTGCAAAACGTGGTGTACGAACCATGTCAGCCAAACCACCTGCGTAATCGGGCACGCCAATACGCACGGGCTTCATGAAAATATCTTCACCAAGTTCTGCAATACCAGGCATCAAACTGGTGCCACCGGTCAACACAACACCAGAGGACAACAACTCTTCGTAACCCGATTCACGCAACACTTGCTGCACCATCAAGAACAACTCTTCAAGACGCGGTTCGATGACAGCAGCCAGCGCTTGTTTGGACAAAGTTCGTGGATCACGCTCGCCAATACCGGGTACATCAATTTTGGCGTGTGGGTCGGCCAGCACTTGCTTGGCCACACCATGGCGAATCTTGATTTCTTCTGCATCGGGTGTGGGTGTGCGCAGTGCCATTGCAATGTCATTGGTGATTTGATCGCCCGCAATTGGAATGACCGCCGTGTGGCGAATTGCGCCGCCAGTGAACACCGCGATGTCGGTGGTGCCGCCGCCAATATCAATCAGCACCACACCCAATTCTTTTTCATCTTCGGTCAACACAGCCATGCTGGAGGCCAGCGGCTGCAGCATCAGGTCTTGCACTTCAAGACCACAGCGGCGAACACACTTCACGATGTTTTGTGCAGCAGACACTGCCCCCGTCACAATGTGTACGCGGGTTTCCAAACGCACACCACTCATGCCCAGTGGCTCGCGTACATCTTCCTGACCGTCCACAATAAATTCTTGCGGCAGCACATGCAGAATTTGCTGATCAGTCGGAATGTTCACGGCCTTGGCTGTTTCAATGACGCGCGCCACATCGGCTTGGGTTACTTCGCGTTCTTTAATCGCAACCATGCCTGAGGAATTGAAGCTGCGAATGTGGCTGCCTGCAATGCCTGTGAGCACGGTTTTAATTTTGCAGTCGGCCATCAACTCGGCTTCTTCCAAAGCCTGTTGAATGGAATGCACTGTGGACTCAATGTTGACCACTACGCCTTTTTTCAATCCCCGCGATTCATGTTGCGCCACGCCAATGACTTCGAAGCGGCCATCTGGCAACAGCTCCGCAACCATGGCGACAACTTTCGCAGTGCCAATGTCTAGCCCAACTATCAAATCTTTTGGCTCTTTGTTCATGGTGCCTAGTTTCAGTATTTCAAATTCAGTTCAATTTCACGCTTGAAGCGCCTGCGGGTTTTGAAACCGCCAAACGCTCGCCCTTTACTGCAACACCCCTTGGATAGCGCAGATCGATTCTTTCCACTGCGGCCATCACCTGGCTTGTAATTTTTGGATAAACCGCCAGCAGTCGATCCAATTTCTGTTCAATGCTGAAATTCTCTTGGGCTCGCCCCAGTTCGATGGTGATGCCAGTGTCGGTTTCTATTGACCAGGCATAACGATCGGATAACTCCACACGTGAAGGCCACATGCCCAACGTTTTCAGTTTTTCGATACTTGACACATACATTTTGGAGACGAGTAATTCGCTACCTGCAGGCCCATTCAACACAGCCAGCTGCTGGTCTTCCGCCACCTCGGCCAGGTTGGCGGAGAACACTTCACCATAGGTGTTGACCAGTCGTGTTTCACCCCACAAAGCAAGTGGCGTGTGGCCTTGAATTTGTATGCGCAAACCACTGGGCCAGGTACGCTGCACAACTGCCTTGCGAACCCATGGCTGAGCCTCGACTTGTTCACGCACTTTTTGTAAATTGGCCGAGAAAAAAGTACCTTCAATTTTCGGCAACACATTGGCCTTGAATCCGATCAAGTTCACGCGCTCTACGTCACCCATCAACTCGACGCGCTTTAGCTCGAATACCGGGCGCTGTATTAACCACTGAATACACGCGTAGCCCAGCAACACCAAAGCCAGCGCTGAGAACAGCCCGGCAATAATGCTCATGAGTTTGTCGTCGTTCCAGATGGCGCCCAGCATTTAGCGTGTACCCCCCACGTTCAATCCAGATGCTTTCAATCGCGCACTGGCGGCAATTTGCATCACAAGATCGTCGTACTCCACACCGCTGGCTCGTGCGCTCATGGGCACCAGTGAGTGGTCCGTCATGCCTGGCGATGTATTCATCTCAAGCAACCAAGGCTTTCCACTTTCATCAACCAATACATCTGCACGGCCCCAGCCTGCACAGCCCAACACTTGGTATGCCTTTACACAAAGGGCTTGTACTTCCAATTCAAAAGCGGCATCCAGCCCACTCGGACAGAAATACTTGGTTTCGTTGCCAATGTATTTGTTGTGGTAGTCGTAGTTGCCATCGGGGGCCTGAATGCGAATCACGGGTAGCGCATGCGCACCAGCACCTTCGCCCATCACAGGAACGGTCAACTCTTGCCCGCTCACAAACTTCTCGGCAAGCACATTCGGGTCGTACTTGTAAGCCAGCTCAAAGGCGGCTTGAAGTTGATCTGCTGTTTTTACTTTGGTCAAACCCAGGGTTGAACCTTCCTGCGCTGGTTTTACAATCAAGGGCAAGCCCAAGCGTTGCACCACTTCATTCACATTGAAGCCAGGCTCAAGGCGAACGTAATCAGGTGTAGCCAAGCCTTGGCTGATCCATGCTGCTTTGGTCAGGATTTTGTCCATGGACAAAGCCGATGCAGTGACACCACTACCGGTGTATGGAATGTTCAACCACTCCAGCACGCCTTGAATTGTGCCGTCTTCACCGAAACGGCCGTGCAGGGAAATCACCGCGCGATCAAATCCACCCTGCGCCAGTTCCACCATGCTGCGTTCAGCAGGGTCAAAACCATGCGCATCGACGCCGTTGCGCTGCAAGGCGGCCAACACCATGCTGCCCGACTTCAGCGACACTTCCCGTTCAGCCGAGCGGCCCCCAAACAGCACCACGACTTTCCCCAGGCTTTTTGCATCCACGCGAGCACTCATGGTTTGCCTCCTTGAGCGTTGGCCACCAAACGGCTGGGCAAGGCGCCGATTGAGCCAGCGCCCATGGTGATCACCAAATCGCCATCTCGGGCAATATTCAAAATCGTACTTTCCATCTCATTCATGTCTTCTACAAATACGGGTTCAGTTCGTCCGGCTACACGCACGGCACGGGCCAGTGATCGACCATCTGCAGCAACAATCGGTGCTTCACCGGCGGAATAAACCTCGGACAAAATCACGAGGTCGGGTGTGCCCAACACTTTTACGAAGTCCTCGAAACAATCGCGAGTACGTGTGTATCGGTGAGGCTGGAAGGCAAGCACCAAGCGCTTGTCAGGGTAGGCACCACGCGCGGCCGCGAGTGTAGCAGCCATTTCAACGGGGTGATGACCATAGTCGTCGACCATCAGGAAGTGGCCTCCCTCTTTGGCGGCCACTTCGCCGTAATGCTGAAAGCGACGGCCAACCCCATTGAATTTTTCCAGGGCAGCGACAATTGCTTCATCGGAAACACCAATTTCCGTGGCCACAGCGATTGCAGCGAGCGAATTGCGCACGTTGTGGTCGCCAGGCAAATTCAATGTAATGTCGAGCGGCGCCTCATCTTCACGTAGCACCGTAAACTTCATTTGCCCTTGGCAGGCTTGTACATTCACCGCCCGAATTTGCGCCTGCTCCGACAGCCCATAAGTCACGATGGTCTTGGAGACAAACGGCATGATTTCGCGTACGCAAGGGTCGTCGACACACACCGCCGCCACACCATAAAAAGGCAAACGCCGAGTGAACTCGACGAAGGCTTGCTTCAGACGTGCGAAGTCGTGCCCATAGGTTTCCATGTGGTCGGCATCAATGTTGGTAATCACTGCGATCACAGGCATCAAGTTCAAAAACGAGGCATCCGATTCGTCGGCTTCAACCACCATGAATTCGCCTGTACCCAATTTGGCATTGGCACCCGCCGAGTTCAAACGCCCACCAATCACAAAGGTGGGGTCAAGCTTGCCTTCAGCCAAAATACTGGCCACCAAACTGGTGGTGGTGGTTTTACCGTGCGTTCCTGCAACAGCAATGCCCTGTTTCAAGCGCATCAATTCCGCCAGCATCACGGCCCGGGGTACTACAGGCACTCGCGCGGCGCGCGCGGCCAATACTTCCGGGTTGCTGCCGCCCACGGCTGTAGAGGTAACTACTGCATCTGCACCAGCAATGTTTTCGCGTTCATGCCCGGTGAATACCTTGGCACCCAATTTGGCCAGTCGTTGAGTGACGGCTGAATCGGACAAATCTGAACCACTGACCTTGTATCCAAGGTTGATCAATACCTCGGCAATTCCGCTCATGCCAGAACCGCCAATACCAACAAAGTGCACGTGTTTGACTTTGTGTTTCATACCTTCGCAACCTGTTCAATGTAATCCGCCACTTCTTGAGTGGCTTGTGGTTTGGCAAGAGCCCTTGCTCGCTCCGCTTGCGCCTGGCAGTCGCCCCGGCTGGTTTGCTGCATCCAGTTGGCCAGCCAGGTGGCATCCAGTTCATGTTGCTGGCGCAACCATGCGGCGTTTTCTTTCACCAGAAAACCTGCATTGTGCGTTTGGTGATCATCCACCGCGTGCGGAAAAGGAACAAACAGGGCAGCAACACCAATGGCAGCCACTTCAGCCACGGTCATGGCACCGGCCCTGCAAATAACCACATCCGCATGGGCCATGGCACCTGCAACATCATCAATAAAAGCAACTTGCTGAGCAGTCACACCGGCTTTCTCGTAGTTGTCGCGCAAGGCGGGTAAATTCTTTTCACCGGCTTGGTGTACCACCTCGGGCCGATTATCAGCAGGCAGCAAAGCCAAGGCCTTGGGTACAACATCGTTCAAGGCTTGCGCGCCCAAACTTCCACCCAGCACCAATAATTTAAGTGGGCCTGTGCGCCCCTTAAAACGCGCAGCTGGCTCGGGCTGGCTGTAGATCATTTCGCGCACTGGGTTACCCACCCAGTTCGAGTTGGGCAAGGCATAGGGAAAGGCAACCAGATTGCGGTCTGCCAGTTTCGCCAACACTTTGTTGGTCAGGCCTGCCACCGAGTTCTGCTCATGCACCACCAATGGAATATTGAACAGGCTGGCCATCATACCCAGTGGAAAGGCCACGTATCCGCCCATGCCCAACACCACAGACGGCTTGGTTCGACGAAGGATTTGCACGGAAGTCCAGAAAGCACGGAGCAGTTTCAGCGGCATCAACACCTGTTGCAAAAGCCCCTTGCCGCGAAAGCCGGAGAACACCAAGGTGTTCAATTCAACACCGTGCGCAGGCACCAGTCGACCTTCCATGGCCTGGGGGTTTCCAGCCCACTGAACCTGCCAGCCGCGCGCCTTCAATTCGGAAGCCACACTCAAGCCAGGAAAAATATGACCACCAGTTCCACCTGCAGCAATCAATGCCAATCTCTGCGCCTTGCTCATGCGGCACCTCCCCGCATCATGGTTCGGTTTTCATGATCAATTCGAAGCACAAGAGCCAGGGACGCACAGGTCACCAAGATTGCAGAACCGCCGTAACTCATCAATGGCAATGTCAATCCCTTGGTCGGCAGTACGCCCAAGTTCACGCCCATATTGATAAAGCACTGAACAGCAATCCAGATACCCACACCCTTGGCCACCAAGCCAGAGAACGTGCGCTCCAGTGCGATCGCTTGGGCACCCACCGCGAAGCATCGCTTAACGATGTACATAAACAGCAGAATGACGATTGTCACACCTACAAATCCGAGTTCTTCACCGATCACTGCGAGCAGAAAATCGGTGTGTGCCTCTGGCAGATAATGCAGTTTTTCCACACTGCCTCCCAGCCCGACTCCAAGCACTTCACCCCGCCCGAACGCAATGAGGGAGTGCGACAGTTGATACGCTTTATTCAAGGCGTTGTCGCCTTCCCAGGGATCGAGGTAGGCCAACAAACGCGCACGACGATAATCGCTGAATGCAATCAACATGGCGAATGCGCCACTCAGGGCAAAGAGGACGCCAAAAAATACGCGGGCGTTAATGCCCCCCAAAAACAAAATTCCAAATACCACCGTAACAATCACAATGAAGGCGCCCATGTCAGGCTCAAGCAAGAGCAGCATGCCCACCAGGAACATGGCCATGAACATGGGAAACAACACCTTTCCAAAACGCTGCATGTAAGCCTGCTTGCGCACGGTGTAATCGGCTGCGTAAATAATCGCGCACATTTTCATCAATTCAGAGGGCTGAATATTCAGTACATACAACGACAGCCAACGCCTTGCACCATTCACTTCCTTGCCAATGCCTGGAATCAACACGAGTACCAGCAATGCGATGCAGCACAGAAAGACCAGTGGCGCCAGATCTTGCCAGGTTTTCATCGGAATTTGAAATACACAGAACGCCGCTGCAAACGCGACGGCAATCGACACGGCATGTCGAACCAAGAAGTGAGTGGTTTGATAATTGGCGTATTTGTTGGAATCAGGCAAAGCCACCGTGGCTGAATACACCATCACGAGGCCGAGAAACAACAAGGCCAACACAGCCCAGATCAATCCTTGATCAATAGCCTGGGATACTGCGAACCCACGATTGACCCGATACATGGACGAAGACGACATGCCACCGCCCGCAGCCGTGGCAGGAATCAGGCTTTTGAATTGCATGCTGTTCTGGTCTTTCTTGCCCCACTTGCCTAGCATGGTTGCCCCCTGTCAGCCGCAATGGCTCGAACAGCATCCACAAACACCTCGGCACGGTGCACATAATTCTTGAACATATCCAGGCTTGCACAGGCGGGACTCAGCAGAACGCAATCGCCTTCTCTTGCCTTGCTGGCTGCCAGCTCAACAGCCTGTTCCAGAGTGCTTGCTTTTTCACAGGGCACTTGCGCGGCTGCAAGCGCGTTCAAGATGTTGTCGGCGTCTTTTCCGATCAACACGACATGTTTGCAATAATTGGCCACGGGTTGTATCAACGGCGAAAAGTCCTGCCCTTTGCCGTCGCCCCCTGCGATCAATACCGTGGATTTGGCAAGTCCATTCAATGCTGCCACGGTGGCACCCACATTGGTGCCTTTGCTGTCGTCAAAATAATCAACGCCATTGATCTGAACCACGTGTTGAACACGGTGCGGCTCGCCCTGATAGCTGCGCAAACCATGCAACAGTTTGGCCATGGGCATGCCCAACCCCTGGCACAGTGCCAAGGCAGCCAGTGCGTTGCCCGCATTGTGCAAACCAACAACCTGAAGCGCTTCGGTCGGCATCAACAGCTTTTGGCTGGGCTCAACCTCCTCTTGCTTCCTGCGCCGGTTAGATACCGGGGTTTCCTGATCGCCCACCAACTGGGTCAACCACAACATACCGCCTTCCCGAATCAAGCCAAAATCGTTGGCATGAACAGGCGCACTCGTTCCAAAAGTGATTGCTTGTGTACCAGCAGGCAATGTGGCGCTGGCTACCAACGCATCATCGCGATTCAGCACACACACGCCACCAGCCGAGAAAATCCTGAATTTGTCCTCGGCGTATTCCTGCATGTCAGGATGCCAGTCAAGATGATCTTGCGAAATATTGAGCACCGTCGATGCGTCAAACATCAAACGCTTTGTCCAATGCAACTGGAAACTTGATAACTCGAGTACCCACACATCGGGTAAATCGTTTGCTTCCAATTGTTCACGCAAAGCATCCATGGCAGCCGGGCTGATGTTGCCGGCAGCCACCGCTTTTTTCCCAGCAAATTGCGCCAAACACTCAACCATCCGCGTGGTGGTGGTTTTACCGTTTGTCCCTGTAATACCCACTACCTGCGGCTTGTAGCCCCGCTCTTGTTGCAAGGCCTCCAGCGCATCAGCAAACAGATCAAGTTCAGAATCTACAACCGTGCCATGCAATTCAGCCTGCGCGAGAACAGCCACCATCAATGGGTGAGAAGGCGGCAAGCCTGGCGACACCACCACACGATTAAAGTCCCAGTTCAAATCCGCAACAGAATTAAATACTTGCACATCGGACTGCATGGTTTGCAGCTCCTGCAAGCCAGGGGGTGTTTCTCGCGTGTCAATGACGGTCAGCCGGGCACCTTGCGCAAGCGCCCAGCGCGCGCAAGCCAAGCCCGACTCTCCGAGCCCGACTTGCAAAACCGACTGATCAAGAAGCAAATTCATTTATTCCAACTCAATTTCAACGTAGTTTCAAAGTCGACAAACCAATCAGTACAAGAATCATCGTGATAATCCAGAACCTCACGACAACCTGGGTTTCTTTCCAGCCACTGAGTTCATAGTGGTGATGCAGTGGCGCCATTCGGAATACCCGTTTCCCGCCGCTGTATTTGAAGTAAAGCACCTGGATCATGACCGAAAGAGTTTCAGCCACGAACACACCACCCATAATGAACAACACCACTTCCTGACGAACAATGACAGCCACTGTCCCCAAGGCGCCACCCAGTGCGAGTGCCCCGACATCGCCCATGAAAACCTGAGCGGGGTATGCATTGAACCAAAGAAAAGCCAAACCAGCCCCGGCTATGGCGGCGAGAAATACCGCCAGTTCGCCAGCGCCGGGAATGTAAGGAAGTAGCAGGTATTTTGAGTAAACCGCGTTACCGGCTACATAAGCAAAAATTGCCAAAGCAGAGGCGACCATTACAGTTGGCATGATCGCCAGGCCGTCCAAACCGTCGGTCAAATTCACGGCATTGCTGGTGCCCACGATGACAAAGTAGGTCAGTGCAATGAATCCCCAAACACCCAATGGGTAACTGATGGATTTGAAGAAAGGAACAATCAGGTCTGCATTGTTTGGCAAATGCATGGAGAAGCCGCTTTCAACCCAGGCTACAAAAATATCCAGCACCTCTTGTCCGCTTTGGGCAGACACCGCGAATGCCAGATAAAACGCACAAATCAGGCCGACTACACTTTGCCAAAAGTATTTCCATTTTGCAGGCAAACCCTTGGGGTTGCGGTAGACCACCTTGCGGTAGTCATCCACCCAACCAATCCAGCCAAAACCGAAGGTCACTAACATGACCACCCACACAAAGCGGTTTGAGAGGTCTGCCCACAACAAAGTTGAGATACCGATACCGATCAGCACCAGCGCCCCCCCCATGGTTGGCGTGCCTGCTTTGGCCAAATGTGTTTGCGGACCATCGTCACGCACTGACTGCCCAATTTTGTACTGAGTCAGCTTTCGTATCACCATCGGCCCAGCCACCAAACCCACCAACAACGCGGTGGCGCATGCCAACACGGCACGCAAGGTCAGGTAATTGAAAACACCAAATGCGCGAATATCTTGCGCAAGCCACTGGGTAAGTTCAAGAAGCATGGTTAGCCTCCCCGGAGTGATGTTGAACCAGCGCTTGAACAACACGCTCCATTTTCATGAAACGGGAGCCTTTGACCAGCACAGACCAATGACCTTGCTTTGTTGTATTCATTGTGTTTTCTATCAAGGTTTCTATGTTTTTAAAATGCACCGCGCCGTCACCAAACGCAGACACAGAGTGCACAGTCGCTTCGCCCAATCCGTACAATCGCTTTACACCTGCCTGTTTTGCAAAGAGACCCACTTCGGCATGGTATTCATCCGACTGATTGCCTACCTCGCCCATATCACCCAGCACCAGCAGAGTATTTCCTGCCTGCTGGCTGAGCACCTTGCTGGCTGCATTCACAGAATCGGGATTGGCGTTGTAGCTGTCATTAATCAGTAGAAGCGAGGGGCTGTTCAATGCAATCTGCAAGCGTCCGCTCACCGGCTGAAATGAATTCAAACCCGCTTGTATGGCGTCAGTGGAGCAGCCAGCCGCATGGGCAGCAGCAGCGGCTCCTGCTGCATTTGCAAAATTGTGCTCACCGATAAAACCGGGCCGCAGCTCAAGAAATTTGTCTAGCACTTTCAGCACGGCAGAAGATTGGTCATTGCCACTGACTGCGGGCAACAATTCAAAATCAGCGTCATGTCCGAAACGCAAAACGCTTTTACCGGTTGACTGCGCTTGCCAACAGTCATCGAACTCGTTGCTCACCGGAAACACAGCACAACCTTCCGGCGACAGGTGGGTAAATGCACTACCGTTTTCTTGGGCCACAGCCAGCACGGTTTTCATAAACTCCTGATGTTCACGCTGCGCATTCGTCAACAACACGACATCAGGCTTCACCAGGCTCGAAAGATAAGCAATCTCGCCTGGATGATTCATACCCATTTCAATCACGGCCATTTGATGATGGCGTCGTAATTTCAATAAGGTTTGCGGCACGCCAATTTCATTATTCAAATTGCCAGCAGTCACCAACACCTGCTCTTCACCACACTGCGCCTTACAAATACTGCCCAACATTTCCTTGCTGGTTGTCTTCCCGTTGCTGCCCACCACGGCCAACACTTTCAATTCAAATTGCCTTCTCCATGCGCTCGCCAAGGCACCCAAGGCAAGGCGTGTATCGCTGACCACAAACTGGGCAATCGGCAAATCAAGTACGCGGCTTGTTACTAGCGCAGCCGCGCCCGACGCTATCACTTGTGCTGCGAAATCATGAGCATCGAATCGCTCACCAATCAGACACACGAACAGATCACCTTTGGCAACCTGGCGACTGTCAGTTTGAATCAATCGAACAACGCCCTGCACCGCGGGTGCAGGCTGAGTCAACTGGCTACTCAAAGCAGCCGCAACGTGTTCAAAAGCCCAATTCAGCTCAAGCATGGGCACCTCGCTTGCCAAGCACAGCCGAAGCGCACTGCGCATCGGAATGCGCAATAACCTGTGTGCCAATCGTTTGAGTACTTTCGTGCCCTTTGCCTGCCAACAAAACCACGTCTTGCGCATTGGCGTTGCGAATTGCAAACTCAATCGCTACAGGCCGATCTGCCTCAACATGAACTTTGCCCATTTCCGCTTGCGCAATACCCGCACAAATTTCCTGAAGAATACTTTCTGGTTTTTCACTGCGCGGATTGTCCGAGGTCAGCACCACTGAATCGGCATTGGCTGCGGCCACAGCACCCATCAAAGAACGCTTGCTGCGGTCACGATCGCCACCGCAACCGAATACCACCCAAAGCTTACCCTTCCGCTTGTTGACAAAGGGACGAAGCGCCAACAGTGTTTTTTCCAAAGCGTCCGGCGTGTGCGCGTAGTCAACCACCACCGCAGGTCGACCTTCAATATGCTGCATGCGTCCAGGCGCGGGTGTTACCACGCTCAAAGCATCTTTCACCTGGCTTGCATCGTAGCCAAGTCGCACCAATGTGGCGAACACCAAGGCCATGTTGTCGGCATTAAATTCACCAATGATTGGTGTATCAATCTGGGTACTAACGCCATTGAATTTCAACTCAATGCGCTGCCCCTTCTCTTGGTGGGCAACATTCAAGATCTGACACTCGGCGGAATCCGCATGCCCCACAGCGGTGCAATCAATATTTCGCCCCTGAACATTCGCGAGAAATTCCCGGCCGAAAGAATCATCTGAATTGACCACAGCCAATCGTAGAGTCGGCCAACTGGCAAGAATCATTTTGGAGCGACCGTAAGCCGCCATATCGCCGTGGTAATCCAGGTGATCCTGCGACAAATTGGTAAATAGCGCCACATCAATACTTACACACGCCAACCGTCGCTGTTCGAGCCCAATCGATGAAGCTTCAATGCAAACGGTATCAAAACCTTCTCGACGCAATTCATGGAGCAAATGATGAACACCGACCACGTCAGGTGTGGTTAGGCCCGTGTGCGCTTTCAAGTGATCAGGCTCGCCATATCCCAACGTGCCGATTACTGCCGCCTTTTTACCCAGACGGCCCAAGGCTTGTGCCAGCCAACGGGTTACCGTCGTTTTCCCGTTGGTGCCAGTCGCCGCAATAATCGTCATGGCATCACTGGGGGTTTCGTAATAACCAAAAGCCAGGTCAGCCAGCATTGTTTTCAGGTGCAACACGGGCAACACACTGGCGCTTTGATAAGCTCGCTGATCATCGTAATCAACCAACACCAAACCGCAACGCTGCTCAAGCAACAAATCATCGGCCAAATTGCGCGGGTCAAATTTTTCGCCTGGCACCGCGAGAAAGACATCGCGAGGCCCAGTCAAACGACGATGGTCTGTCACCAAGCCCGAGCAATCTGCATAAAATCCACGCTCATGAAGCTCAGCCAAGACTTCTGACACTGAATGCAGGTAGGCGCTGATCATAAGCGACTCCCTGCTGCGCTTGGCGCAGCAACAAACTTGCGCAATTGTTCTGTTGACTCAATCGCATCTGGCTGCACATTCAAACGCGTCAGCACGCTTTTCGTAATCACCGAGAAAACCGGTGCAGCAACAAGGCCACCGTAATACACGCCGCCCTTGGGCTCATCCACCATAATGGCCACGATCACGCGCGGATCAGAAACCGGCGCCAAGCCAACATACGAGGACACATACTTGTTAACGTAACGACCGCCCTCTTGTTTGTGTGCGGTGCCTGTTTTACCCGCCACGCGGTAGCCTTGCACCTGCGCCTTGGGGGCCGTGCCCTCGGGGCCAGAGGCAAGCTCCAGCATGTGCAACATGCTATCGGCCACTTTCGCATCAACCACACGATGAGACAGCACAGGATCTTGCGGCCCACGCTTGATCAACGAGGCCGGAACGAAATTCCCCTTGTTTGCAAAAATGGTGTAGGACTGCGCCAACTGAATCAAGGACACGGAAATACCGTGCCCGTATGACATGGTGGCCTGCTCAATGGGTCGCCATTTGTTCCAGGGGCGTACACGGCCAGCCACGGCCCCAGGAAACGCAATGGATGGAGTCTGCCCAAATCCAAGCAGATTAAAAAAGTCCCACAGATCTTTTCTCTCCAGCTCAAGCACAATTTTGGATGTACCTACGTTGCTGGATTTCTGAATGATTTCTTCAACAGTGATAACACCGTGCGGCTTGGTGTCATTAATCGTTGCCGGCCCGATCGACATGCGTCCATTGCCAGTGTCAATTTTTGTACTCGCCTTTACCTTTCCCTGATCCATTGCGAGCGCCACGCCAAAAGGCTTCAGAGTGGAGCCTGGCTCAA
The DNA here is from genome assembly GCF_902506325.1 of Limnobacter sp. 130. Classification (GTDB taxonomy): domain Bacteria; phylum Pseudomonadota; class Gammaproteobacteria; order Burkholderiales; family Burkholderiaceae_B; genus Limnobacter. Next base: position 10,963 of record NZ_LR732333.1, on the reverse strand, counting down.
ACATGTCAGTGAAGACCCGATTACGCAATTTTTCCCCATGCAACTGCCCCCTGTTGTTGGGGTCGTACGTGGGAATATTGGCCATGGCCAGCAACTCGCCGGTTTTTGCATCCAGCACCACTGCAGCAGCAGCCTTCGCCTTGTGTTGCTCCACTGCTTTTTTCAATTCAGACAACACGATGTACTGCACATCCGCATCCACAGACAAGACCAAATCCTGTCCATTGACGGGAGGGCGCAATTCGCGGATATCTTCAATCACATTGCCCAAACGATCACGCAACACATTTCGCTCGCCATCTTCACCTGTCAGCCGATCATTGAACGCAAGTTCAACACCCTCCTGACCTTTGTCTTCAATGCTGGTGAAGCCCACCAAGTGGGCCATGGTCTCGCCCTGCGGGTAATAACGCTTGCTTTCAGTCACAAATCCCAAGCCCGGAATTTTCAGGGCTTTGGCTTTCGCTGCAACATCGGAATCCACTTGCCGATCCAGGTAAACGAACGCGCGCTTGCTGTCTTTGCGCATCTGAGCAATCATTCGATCGGGCTTCAAACCCAATACCGCAGCCAGTTTACGCAAACTCTCATCTTTCGCGTCACCAATTCGGCGGCCGTCATACCACACAGCTTGGGCTGGAACGCTTTGCGCCAACACCACCATGTTTCGATCCAGCAAACTTCCTCGATTGGCTTGTAGCGGCAAGGTGCGCTCAAGTCGCTTCGCACCCTGCTCCTGCAAAAAGTCGTTCGACATGATTTGCAGGTAGGCTGCGCGCGCAATCAATCCACCAAATGCCAGAAAGATGCACACCAAAACAAAACGCGATCGCCAGGCTGGCAATCGCATCTCCAATAGTTCTGACCCACCGAAACGGACAGCTTTACTCACGTTGAAAGCCCCCCTCCAGCTGCATGAACACAACAGACCCGGGTGCAGGCGGACTCATATTCAGGCGCGTTCGTGCAACTTCGTCAACACGTTCACCTTTGGCCAGTGCCACTTGCTGCAATTGCAAACGCGAGAAGGCAACTTCAATCTGGTGCTCAGCCTGTTGCTCCTGACCCAGTGCCACAAACAAGGTGCGTGCAGCATGCTGCTGCTCAACCACCAACATGGCGCAAAAAATAACCAAAGTCAGCAACAGAATATTCAAGCGCCCCATGCTTTGCCTCCGACAGGAACACGATCCGCCAACTCAGCCAACTTCTCAGCCACACGCAATACCGACGAACGCGAACGAGGATTCAACTCACACTCTTCTTTGGTGGGCTTGATCCGATCCAGCTTTTTCATCAATGGCGTGGGCTCAGGCAATGGCAATTTCCGCAGCCGTGCGTCCTGCTGCGACTTTGGATTCGCCAGCTTCTCAATGAACTGTTTGGCAATTCGATCTTCCAGCGAGTGGAAACTGATCACCGCCAGCCTACCCCCCACCTTCAATCGCTTGAATGCCGCAGTTAAACCTTGTTCGAGCTGCGCAAGCTCCTGGTTGACGTGAATCCGTAAAGCCTGAAAGGTGCGCGTTGCAGGGTCCTGGCCCGGCTCCCGCGTGCGAACTGCCCCTGCCACGATCTGGGCAAGGTCGAGTGTTGTAGTGATCGACCGCTCCGCGCGGCGAGCAACAATCGCTGTTGCAATCTGAACAGCAAACCGTTCTTCCCCATAATTCTTTATCACCTCTTTGATTTCCCGGGCATCAGCCCGAGCAAGAAAATCGGCCGCTGACTCTCCAGTCTGCGGATCCATGCGCATGTCCAACGGACCATCTCTACGGAAGCTGAATCCCCGCTCGGCTTGATCAATTTGGGGTGACGACACGCCGATGTCCATCAACACCCCGTCCACCTGATCAACACCAAGCGAATCAAGCGCCAACTCAAGATCAGCAAACGCGCTGCGAACACCTTGAAAACGAGAGTCTTTGATTTCACTCATGGCTTGTACCGCCTGGGGATCCCGATCAAGGGCGATGAGCCGCCCCCTGTCAGAAAGGCGATCAAGCAAAGCGCGGCTGTGCCCGCCTCGCCCGAAGGTGCAATCCAGATAGACTCCATCAGGCTTGTGCAACAGCGCCTCAACCGTGGGCTGAAGAAGCACGGGGATGTGTTCATCGATACCCACCTTCAGAAACTGAATTCGTTCAGTGATTCAGGCATGCCAGCAGCAATTGCCTTTTCCTCTTCCACCTTCAACAACGTGGAATCCCAGATCTCGAAGTGACTACCCATTCCCAACAACATCACTTCCTTGCTCAGTGAAGCGGCTTCACGCAATTCTGGCGACACGAGAATGCGGCCTGCTGAATCGACTTCAACATCGGTGGCGAAGCCCAGAAAAATACGTTGCCAAGGACGGGCAGACATGGGCCAAGCGGCAATTTTTTCTCGATGCTGCTCCCAAATCGGACGCGGAAACATCAACAAACAGCCGTTGGGGTGTTTTGTAAGCGTCAAGGCTCCCTCGCACTGCGTTTGCAGCGCATCACGATGCTTCTGTGGCACATTCATGCGCCCTTTTGCATCCATGGATAAGGAAGAACTGCCTTGATACACGTGAATTAATTTCCCACAAAGTCACACAAATCCCCACGAATCACCACTTTACGCATTATGAAATGGGTGGTCAAGCAGTTCTCTCGAGAAAACGCTTTGCAACCAAGGACTTAGAAGCACTTTGAAGAAATTAATTAGAAAAAAACAGCTGAAAAAATAAGGGCATAAAGACAACACTGAAAGTAATGTCTTAAGAAATATCGAGGGATTAAATCTTGATGAAGGGAAGTAGAAAGCGCGCCTGTAAGCCGGATTCTGTTCAATGGCCTTGCAGCCAAAGTGACAATCATTCCTCTAGGCTGAACATTGCTGCTCAGCTCAAGCCACCTACCCGCGCGCTCGGGGAGCGCCGTTGGCGCATAAAGCGCCTGCGCGCCTATTTGGTGTTGCTCCAAGTGGGGTTTACCTAGCCAGCCTTGTCGCCAAGTCTGCGGGGGTCTCTTACACCTCCGGTTCGCCCTTGCCTGTGAAAGTTACCTTTCCATCGGCGGTGTGTTTTCTGTTGCACTTTCCGTCGCTTTCAGTCTTGTTGCCAAAACCTATAACGCCTGGTCGTTAACCAGCACCGTGCTCACTGGAGTCCGGACTTTCCTCTCCCTGAAATTCAGGCAGCGACTGTCCGACGCACTTTCCGAGAGCAAGTGTAGACCCATCCCAAACAAAAGCCAATCTTTCATGAGATGAAGAAACCTGACGTGTTGGCTTCGCGCGATAAACAGTCGGGTCTTCATAAAAGCCGGGCACATCGGAATCCTGAAACCAACCAGGCACACCCATCACCGGCAAAGGACTCAAATTGCCCGGGCCACGAAGTTGCTCAACCACCAACAACACCAATCTTTGCAACTCAGCCGAACTTAAATCGAGTGAGGGCACCTGGACCGGTATCACCTTGGCACACAAACCTTTGTGAGCCTTGTGCATGGAGTCAAGCAAACCGTGCCCCAGCAAAAGCACCTTGGCGCGAGCGTGCCATTTCTCTCGCTGATCAAGCAGCAAAGTTTTCCAATCGTGGTTCACCAGGGCATTGCACAGCGAAAACTCCGTGGTCAAAAAAAGTGCACCACTTTCGTCAAACAAAGTCAGGGCATCCCGCAAACGGCTTCGACCATTTGCAGAGAGGTCCACCGCAATATTTTCAAAGCAATTGGCGTCTTCAATGTGACGTGAATTGATCAGCTGCTTTACTTGGGGAAAAGCCAACCACACTTGACCGTTGTACCAGTCATGGGAAAGATCCCGCGTAGGAATTTCACCGCTTTGAACAAACCGCTCATATTCAAGCGCCCCCAAATTATCTGTTGAGTGCTGAAATCGGGGAAGCGCATGAACAGACCGATCCCGTTGATGATTCAAAAGACGCGAAACATCACCCTCTCGATCGATGTGAAAACAGAAACTGGCACTGTCCCCACCGTAAGGCCAAAGCCACGGGCTGACACTCGAAGTTTCCACCACACTCATCGAAGTCGCGTGACTGTCCAGTCAAGCACCTCGCCGGCCCTCAAGGGCACAATGCCGCTTTCGGTCAGAAACGGCAGCCTCTGAGGCACTTCAAACGGCTTGCGTTGCAGTTCAAACGCCCCCTCGTTCACAGGCAGACCGTAAAATGCCGGACCATTCAAACTACAAAATTTTTCGAACAGTTCGCTGTTCTCCAACGCACCAACCTGTTCAAACGCCTCTGCGTACATGGCCATTGCATAAGGTGCTGAATAACAGCCCGCGCAACCGCAAGACATTTCTTTCAAATGCTTGGCATGTGGTGCACTGTCTGTTCCTAAAAAAAACTGGGGCAAACCACTTGTCGCTGCGCTCAGCAAGGCCTTGCGATGCACCTCACGCTTCAACACGGGCAAACAGTACCAATGTGGCTGCAACCCCCCCTTGAATAAAGCGTTGCGGTTGTACAGCAAGTGTTGCGGTGTAATGGTTGCTGCAAGAAGCAACCTGCCTTGCGCGTCACGCCCTGAATTCTCTGTCACAAAGGTAGCCGCCTGCTCTGTGGTGATGTGTTCAAAGACCACCCGCAAATTAGGAAACTGTCGACGCAAAGGCCTCATGACTGTTTCAACAAATGCAGCCTCACGATCAAACACATCCACGTTGGTGTCCGTCACCTCGCCGTGGACCAACAAAGGCAAACCATGAAGTTCCATCGCCTGCAACACAGCACCACACTGACCCAACAGGTCCGACACACCCGCTTCTGAATTCGTTGTAGCCCCGGCTGGGTACAACTTCACGGCCTTGACCACCCCACTGCCCGCAGCCTTCTCAATTTCCTGCGGGCTGGTGGCGCCAGTCAGATAAAGCACCATCAGTGGTTCAAACTGGCGCATGACGTCTTGGTCCTGAACGCTATAGTCGCCGGTCAGGCAGGCCTTTTCCACAGCATCAAGAATTCTCTGGCGATAGGCTACGGCTTGGTCCACCGTGGTAACCGGCGGCTTCAAATTGGGCATGACAATCGCGCGTCGGAAATTCAGCGCAGTGGCCGCAACCACATGTTCAAGGGCCTCCCCGTCGCGAAGGTGCAAATGCCAGTCATCGGGCGGGGCAATCTGAATGGTCTGAATCATGAGAGGGCGGTGAAAGTTGACAACGTTTTTGTATTTTACCTCACGCGGATTGTTCTAAATTTCTCAGGGCTTGCCGATCAAGATAATCCTCAAATCATTCACATTGGTCATTGTTGGCCCGGTCGTCAACAAGCGATCCAGTCGCTTGAAATAGTCGTAACTGGTGTGCTGGTCCAAATGCAACTGCGGTGCAAGCTTGGCAGCCTTGCTGCGCTGTTGATCACCAGGCAACATCAATGCGCCGGCATGGCCACCAATTCCATCGATACCATCGGTGTCTGCGGCAATTGCGGCAACGTCAACTGTTGAATTCAAGTCACGAAGGTAAAAAGCCAAAGCCAACAAAAACTCAGAATTACGACCACCTCGAGCCTGCCTCAACTGGGTGTCATTCAGGGTTACCGTACACTCGCCACCACTGATAATAGCCAGCGGCGCTGCAGGCCAACCACCTTGACCCGTCGCAGCCTGCCTGGCAATGGCTGCATGTACCTGCGCTACATCTCGAGCCTCCCCCTCCAGGGTATCCCCAAGGTTCAGCACTTTGTACCCTTTTCCTTCAAGATGATGAGTCACCGCATTCAGTGACTTCAAATTGCTGGCCAGCAAGTGTGTTTTCACTTTACGAAAAACCAGCGAGCTTCGTTTTGGCGTGTCTGGCACCGCCTCCCTCAACCCTTTCTCCAGGTACTTTGTGATGGAATGAGGCACCTGCACTGCCCAACGCTTGATTACCTCGATTGCGTCATGAAAAGTACTCTCATCGGGACTGAAGGGACCCGACGCGATCGATGAGGGATCATCTCCCGGAACATCGGATATCAACAACTGAAATACCGGCGCACGGCAAACCTGAGCCAACTGACCACCCAGCGTTTGCGTCACGTGTTTTCGAACAATATTCATCTCATCAATCGGCGCTCCGCATGCCAACAAGGCACGGTTCAACTGCTGCAAATCGACAAAAGGAATGTCACGCACGGGCACGCTCAACAAACTGGAACCACCCCCCGAGACCAGAGCGATCACGGCATCGCTGGAAGGCACTTCCGAAATTGCTTTGTGCAATCGTCGCGCAGCCCGCTGCCCATCTTCATCCGGCACTGGGTGCGCAGCCTGCACCACTTCAATGGTCGAAGTTTTTACTTCATGACCACGTCGGGTTACGACAAACCCCTGTAGTTTTTCCGAAGAACCAGCCACACCTTCAAGCGCTTTGGCCATGGATGCAGCCGCCTTTCCCGCGCCAAATACCCAGACGCGCTCCCGCTCTGGCGCCAACTGACTTAACCAAGGCCTGATCTGTTCTTGCCAGGCCTCTTGCAAGGCCTGTTCAGGCTGAGCAGCCAAAACTCCAACATTAAAAACCTCTGTTAAAAGGTCTTTGTAAAAATCATCCTTCTCAGACATGAAAAGTCTCTTAAAATAAAAATTAATTAATCAACAATTTACCAATTAAACCATGTGTCAATTGCTCGGCATGAACTGCAACACGCCAACCGACATCCAATTTTCATTCGAAGGCTTTGCCAAACGCGGCGGTCTGACGGATGAGCATGCCGACGGCTGGGGAATCGCATTTTTTGAAGGCTCTGCCGCGAGATGCTTTATTGATCATCGCCCCGCCTTCGATTCGCCAGTCGCAGAATTAATCCGGAACTACCCGATTCGCTCCTACAACGTCATATCCCATATTCGCAAGGCAACCGTCGGACAGGTCAAGCTGCAAAACTGCCATCCATTCATTCGCGAACTTTGGGGACAGGCCTGGGTATTCGCTCACAACGGCGACTTAAAAGAATTCAACCCAACGCTACAGGGCGACTTTTTGCCCATGGGAGAAACTGACAGCGAACTCGCCTTCTGCCTATTGCTGCAAACCCTGAAGAATGAATTCGGCTATCGCACGGCAGAGAATCGCCCCAGCGTTGCCGAAATAGATGCAGTGCTTCGCCCCGTGTGTGCTCAAATTTCAAAGCACGGTACATTCAATATGCTGTTATCCAATGGCCACGCCATGTACACGCACTGCTCAACCAAACTTGAATACATTGTCCGCGCACATCCATTCAAGGCCGCACATTTGGTTGACTGCGACATTCAAGTCGACTTTGGGGCCGTGACCACACAAAACGACCGGGTTGCCGTTATTGCAACCGCCGCACTCACCAACGATGAAGTGTGGACACCTTTTACACCCCAGTCATTTCTGGTCTTCGAAGACGGTCGACCCGTCTTGGAAAACGGGCTCGCCCTGTCTTCATGAACACTGGAAACCGTAGGACAAAGGAAGACCACGCTCTAGCTCATTCAGCAGTTTTTCACGTTGCTCAAGGGGTAAATCACCCAAGGCCCCTGTTGCCTCATAAAATCGCCCGAAACTTTGACCACACAGAATATGCAACGCTTTAAACGCAGGCACATATTGCGTGTACAGGCCAGACACACCCAACTTCGCATTGTTTAAATCCTCGGCCATAAACCGGTCATAACCACTCCAGCCGCCCCAGGATGCTTTCAACTGGGCATAATCAGCATGCAACTGATCGAAACGCTTTTGCTTCAAAATCAACACCTGCTGTTTGTCCTTGCCCTCACTATTCCGATAAATCTGCTCCAGGTCATTGCGGGTTTGCGCCAACATCTGTCTAAAGGCATTTCTGCGTGAGTCGAACGTGTCATATTGCAATTTCAGGGTCTCTCGGCCCGGCTGGGCGAGCCATGCATTCACACCCAATTCCTCCACAGCAGTCGCAAAACTCTCGTTGAACATCGTGTCATTGGCAATGTAAACCACCTGGTGTGCAAGCTCATGAAACACCAGCCGGGCCAACTCACCCGCAGGATAATTCACGAAAGTATTGAGAACAGGGTCTGGCGTAAAGCCCAAGGTTGAATAGGCCGGCACACCCAAAACCGCAACATCCAGACCTTGCTCGCGCAGAACACTTGCCAGTTCGACTGCATCGGATTCCGAGTAAAACCCCTTGTAAGAAATACAGCCGATCAAAGGAAAACACCAGGTCTCCAGAGTCAAACTGTCTGGCTGAGAGGCAACCACATTCCACACGGCATACGCACGATTCAAATCAGCGTAAGTCCTGTAGCTGCGATTATCGGGAAGCCCAAGATTGTCGACAGAAAACCCCCGAATCTCTTGCACATACTGCAATTGGGTACGCAGCTTCTCCGGAACATCTGGTCTGGACAAGACCTCGTCAATGTTTTCCGCAGCCGCCAAAACACTCAAATGCCCCGCAGTCGCCTGCCAAAAATAGGCTCCGGTGCTGCAAGCGCCCAATAAAAACGCACACCCCAACGCCAACCCCAAAAATGCACGCCGCAGAATCATTCGCACCAAACCTACTTTGAAGAACACCCATAGTAAAGCACGGTGATTGCCACGATGGAAAAAACCTGCGATTCTTATTGCCTGTACCAAAACAGCGAAGTTTGTTGTGAATCCGAGCAAAATTGAATCCTGGGTAAATACCCGTCGAGACATCCACGCCCATCCCGAATTGCGTTACGAAGAAAACCGTACTGCAGAGATCGTCGCGAAACGCCTTATTGAACTGGGTTATGAAGTAGCGACAGGCGTTGGTCAAACAGGCGTTGTCGGCCTGATACACGGCAAGCTGGGATCAGGAAAAATGGTTGGTCTGCGTGCTGACATGGACGCGCTACCCATTCAAGAACGTAACCAATTTCCGCATGCGTCGCGTCATCCCGGGAAAATGCATGCCTGCGGTCATGATGGCCACGTGGCCATGCTGTTGGGCGCAGCTCAGGAAATCGCCGAAAACACAAACTTCAAGGGCAGCGTTGCCCTCATTTTTCAACCGGCAGAAGAAGGCGGAGCCGGCGCCCAGCGCATGATCGACGATGGTCTTTTTGATCGATATCCTGTTGATGCGGTGTTTGCCATGCACAATTGGCCGGGGCTGAAAGAAGGAGAGTTTGCAGCGCACTCTGGCGCGGTTATGGCCTCGAGCAATGAGTTTTCAGTGAAAATTCAAGCCAAAGGTGCGCATGCCGCCATGCCTGATCTCGGCGTCGATCCAGTGGTAATCGCCGCACAACTTATCCTCGCATTTCAAACTATCATCAGCCGCACATGCAAGCCGGTTGATCCCGCAGTGTTGTCTGTCACGCAAATTAAGGCAGGCGAAGCAATCAATGTCATACCTGACCATGCAATCTTGCAGGGCACCGTACGTACGTTCAGCATTGAAACGCTGGACTTGATTGAACAGCACATGAGAAAAATCAGCACAGACCTTTGTGCAGCTTTTGGTGCTTCTGCGGAAATGACATTTGAACGCAAATACCCACCCACAATCAATTCAGCCGACATGGCTGAACTGGCGAAAAACGCGTTAAATAAAGTGCCCGAGGTCTCGACGGTGCATTCCAGTCTTCCGCCCACAATGGGCGCAGAAGATTTCGCATTCATGCTGCAGCACAAACCCGGCGCCTACCTGTGGATCGGCAACGGCGACGGCGGCCACCGCACGCATGGCCATGGCATTGGCCCATGTACATTGCACAACCCCACCTATGATTTCAACGACAAAATACTGCCGCTCGGCGTCAAAGCCTGGTTGGCAATTACGCACGATTTCCTGGGAAGCGACTGACTTATTTCACTCGGTAACCCAATAAAGCCTCAAACTCATGCTGCTTTGGGCGACGCCCCATCAAAAGCAATTCCCCTTGATCTGGCACCACAGTCAATGAATAGACCTTGCCACTCTTCTTTAGTGGCAACCATGACCTGCCTTGAACCAGCATCATTTCTTCGAAAACCGCGGATTCAATCACAAAATGCTGTTTTATCCGTTCAAGCACACCGTTCACAGGTGCGGACATCACTCGCAACACCCCAGGTGTGGAATCAAAAGTAGACACAAGAATCAAGCGGGAAGCTCTGCGCGCTGCGTCGAGTATCAGTTGGGGATCCATGCCCACAGCCGCTGCGTACAAGGCATCCTCCGGCAGCTTGGAAAACAGCGTTTGATCAAGGGAAAATACCTGCTGATAACCCAGTTCATCTGCTTGGTCATAATGGCTTAGCATTGCTTTTTCTGGCGGCAGAAGAAAGAACAGATCACTGTGCTCCGAACGGAATCCTTGTTGACCTACATAACCAGCCCCCCAGGTAGAGTCCACAACATTCCAGACACCATTTATTTTGACAGCATTCCAAACGTGATTGACTGGTTTCCCCATCCGCATCGCGGTTGCCGGCCCACCTTTCACCAATCCGTAAATGGTCTTGACCTCAAGGCCTGCCATATTCATCAAACGATGTGTGACATTGGCATACACAGCACAACTACCGCCGCCTAGCTTGTGAAGCGTTTCAAGTGGGTACTGGGAGGGGTCTCCAATTCGACGGGCAAGCCGAGCATCATGTTTAAAATGGTAGGTAACCCACCGGTAGATTAACCACGCTTTCTCCTCATCATTCGATGCGGCTGAAAGTAGTGCATGCAATCTGGACTCAAGGTGCGGTATTCGTTTGGCAAGTGTTTGCTGGAAATGAGCATTAAGCTGCTGATGACGAGAGCCCTCTTCAAGCGCATGTGAAGCCAATGGGAAAATCAAAAATAGCAAACACACAAGACGAGACCAACAACCAGAAAGACAATTCAACTTCAATTCCAAAAGAAACAAAGGGAAAGCAGGAAAGATAGTAAGCCCCCAGCAAACCCGTCTTGATTAGTTCGCTGGTTTCCAGTTGTGCGGCAGCAATTCATTGATCCTGCTGTACGGCTGCGTGGGCAGGCGGTCCATCACATCCTTTAGATATTCCAGCGGGT
>NZ_LR732328.1 GCF_902506325.1 Limnobacter sp. 130 | reverse complement strand
TGAAGAGCAGCAAGGTTAGCAGAAATTTCGAAGCGATCTTTAACAAGTTAACAGCCGATAAGTGTGGGCACTGACCAGATGGGTTTAAGGTTTGTTCTTTTCTCAAAAAGAATGACTTTGAATCACGATTCAGAGTTAGTGCTCACGGAATAAAGTAAGTGAAGTTCAAATCGTCAAGGTTTGAATAACATCTACTCCGTCGAGTTTAGTAAATTTTGCAGAGATTAAACTGAAGAGTTTGATCCTGGCTCAGATTGAACGCTGGCGGCATGCCTTACACATGCAAGTCGAACGGTAACAGGGAGCTTGCTCCGCTGACGAGTGGCGAACGGGTGAGTAATACATCGGAACGTGCCCAGTAATGGGGGATAGCTCGGCGAAAGCCGGATTAATACCGCATACGCCCTGAGGGGGAAAGTGGGGGACCGCAAGGCCTCACGTTATTGGAGCGGCCGATGGCTGATTAGCTAGTTGGTAGGGTAAAGGCCTACCAAGGCGACGATCAGTAGCTGGTCTGAGAGGACGATCAGCCACACTGGGACTGAGACACGGCCCAGACTCCTACGGGAGGCAGCAGTGGGGAATTTTGGACAATGGGGGAAACCCTGATCCAGCAATGCCGCGTGTGCGAAGAAGGCCTTCGGGTTGTAAAGCACTTTTGTCAGGGAAGAAATCCTTTGGGCTAATACCCTAGGGGGATGACGGTACCTGAAGAATAAGCACCGGCTAACTACGTGCCAGCAGCCGCGGTAATACGTAGGGTGCAAGCGTTAATCGGAATTACTGGGCGTAAAGCGTGCGCAGGCGGTTGTGTAAGACAGGTGTGAAATCCCCGGGCTTAACCTGGGAATTGCATTTGTGACTGCACGACTAGAGTGTGTCAGAGGGGGGTGGAATTCCACGTGTAGCAGTGAAATGCGTAGATATGTGGAGGAACACCAATGGCGAAGGCAGCCCCCTGGGATAACACTGACGCTCATGCACGAAAGCGTGGGGAGCAAACAGGATTAGATACCCTGGTAGTCCACGCCCTAAACGATGTCAACTAGTTGTTGGGGATTTACTTCCTTGGTAACGTAGCTAACGCGTGAAGTTGACCGCCTGGGGAGTACGGCCGCAAGGTTAAAACTCAAAGGAATTGACGGGGACCCGCACAAGCGGTGGATGATGTGGATTAATTCGATGCAACGCGAAAAACCTTACCTACCCTTGACATGGCAGGAACTTTCCAGAGATGGATTGGTGCTCGAAAGAGAACCTGCACACAGGTGCTGCATGGCTGTCGTCAGCTCGTGTCGTGAGATGTTGGGTTAAGTCCCGCAACGAGCGCAACCCTTGTCATTAGTTGCTACGAAAGGGCACTCTAATGAGACTGCCGGTGACAAACCGGAGGAAGGTGGGGATGACGTCAAGTCCTCATGGCCCTTATGGGTAGGGCTTCACACGTCATACAATGGTCGGTACAGAGGGTTGCCAAGCCGCGAGGTGGAGCCAATCCCAGAAAACCGATCGTAGTCCGGATCGCAGTCTGCAACTCGACTGCGTGAAGTCGGAATCGCTAGTAATCGCGGATCAGAATGCCGCGGTGAATACGTTCCCGGGTCTTGTACACACCGCCCGTCACACCATGGGAGTGGGTTCTACCAGAAGTGGCTAGTCTAACCGCAAGGAGGACGGTCACCACGGTAGGATTCATGACTGGGGTGAAGTCGTAACAAGGTAGCCGTATCGGAAGGTGCGGCTGGATCACCTCCTTTCTAGAGAAAGAGAAGTAGATCAAGTCTTGAATTTGTTTGGTTTTAGTGCTCACACTTATCGGTTTGTTTAGACGCAAGATACAAGCAGCAAAAAGAGAGGGCCTTTAATTGCGGTGCGAGAGCATTGTTTAGAGGTCAGGGCCCTGGGGCTGAAAAGTTTTTCGGGGTCTGTAGCTCAGTTGGTTAGAGCACCGTCTTGATAAGGCGGGGGTCGATGGTTCGAGCCCATCCAGACCCACCATTGGTTATTGTAGTGCAAACACCTGGGGGTGTAGCTCAGCTGGGAGAGCACCTGCTTTGCAAGCAGGGGGTCATCGGTTCGATCCCGTTCACCTCCACCAAGTTTTTGTGCTGTGTTTGGGATGTTTTTGTATCGAGTGTTTAAATAAGATTGGCTGTTAGCGAAGTTGGCAAGTAAGTGATGCGAACAAAAAGTTGCATCGCCCTTGCGGTCAAATGAATAAGCGCACGGTGCTTGGCACTGCGGTGTTTATCCATTTGGCTGTAAGAGTCGCCAGGCCCTTAAGGGGTTTGGACTTGTTCTTTAACAATTTGGAAATGATGAGATATCGAGATAGATACTCCTTAAAATTTAAGGTGTAGCTATTTTGATTGATGCGATTGCATCATCGTTCTTCTCAAGAAGTGGGTGTGTATCGTTCCTGATATGCACCGGCGCTTGAAATTTAGAATACACACAAACTACTTTGCTTTTTATGGTGATTACAGTGTTGTTTCGGGTGGGTAACTTGAAGCAGGGCTTAACGCTATAGAGTCAAGCGAATAAGTGCACATGGTGGATGCCTTGGCAGTCATAGGCGATGAAGGACGTGGTAGCCTGCGAAAAGCTACGGGGAGCTGGCAAACAAGCTTTGAGCCGTAGATGTCCGAATGGGGAAACCCACCCTTTTAGGGGTATCGCACAGTGAATACATAGCTGTGCGAGGCGAACCTGGAGAACTGAAACATCTAAGTACCCAGAGGAAAAGAAATCAACCGAGATTCCGAGAGTAGTGGCGAGCGAAATTGGAACAGCCTGTACGATTTAGCATTTGAGTTAACAAAACGGTCTTGAAAGTCCGGCCATAGAAGGTGATAGCCCTGTATGTGAAAACTCGATTGTGGAACTAGGCGTACGACAAGTAGGGCGGGGCACGAGAAACCCTGTCTGAACATGGGGGGACCATCCTCCAAGGCTAAATACTCATGACTGACCGATAGTGAACTAGTACCGTGAGGGAAAGGCGAAAAGAACCCCGGGAGGGGAGTGAAATAGATCCTGAAACCGTGTGCATACAAACAGTCGGAGCGGACTTGTTCCGTGACGGCGTACCTTTTGTATAATGGGTCAGCGACTTACATTCAGTGGCAAGCTTAACCGAGTAGGGAAGGCGTAGCGAAAGCGAGTCCGAATAGGGCGTCTAGTCGCTGGGTGTAGACCCGAAACCAGATGATCTATCCATGGCCAGGTTGAAGGTTGGGTAACACCAACTGGAGGACCGAACCCACTAACGTTGAAAAGTTAGGGGATGAGCTGTGGATAGGGGTGAAAGGCTAAACAAATCTGGAAATAGCTGGTTCTCCCCGAAAACTATTTAGGTAGTGCCTCGAGTCTCACTACAGGGGGTAGAGCACTGTTATGGCTAGGGGGTCATCGCGACTTACCAAACCATGGCAAACTCCGAATACCTGTAAGTGCAATCTCGGGAGACAGACATCGGGTGCTAACGTCCGGTGTCAAGAGGGAAACAACCCAGACCGCCAGCTAAGGTCCCTAATATCTGCTAAGTGGAAAACGAAGTGGGAAGGCTAAAACAGTCAGGAGGTTGGCTTAGAAGCAGCCACCCTTTAAAGAAAGCGTAATAGCTCACTGATCGAGTCGTCCTGCGCGGAAGATGTAACGGGGCTAAGCAGATAACCGAAGCTGCGGATGTACACGTAAGTGTATGTGGTAGGGGAGCGTTCTGTAAGCCTGCGAAGGTGTGTTGTAAAGCATGCTGGAGGTATCAGAAGTGCGAATGCTGACATGAGTAGCGATAAACAGAGTGAAAGGCTCTGTCGCCGTAAGCCCAAGGTTTCCTACGCAACGTTCATCGGCGTAGGGTTAGTCGGCCCCTAAGGCGAGGCAGAAATGCGTAGTCGATGGGAAGCAGGTTAATATTCCTGCACCGACGTGTAATGCGATGGGGGGACGGATCGTGGAAAGTGGTCCAGGTGTTGGATATCCTGGTCCCTGCATCATAGAGGACAGTTAGGCAAATCCGGCTGTCATATACTCAAGGGTGTGGGGGGAAGTAGCTACGGCTACGAACCCATTGGAAGTGGTCCCAAGAAAAGCCTCTAAGCTTCAGTTACACGTTGACCGTACCGCAAACCGACACAGGTGGGCGGGATGAGTATTCTAAGGCGCTTGAGAGAACTCAGGAGAAGGAACTCGGCAAATTGGTACCGTAACTTCGGGAGAAGGTACGCCCTTGTAGCTTGACCATGAACAATGGAAGGGTGAAGGGGTTGCAATAAAATGGTGGCTGCGACTGTTTAATAAAAACACAGCTCTCTGCAAACACGAAAGTGGACGTATAGGGAGTGACGCCTGCCCGGTGCTGGAAGATTAAATGATGGGGTGCAAGCTCTTGACTGAAGTCCCAGTAAACGGCGGCCGTAACTATAACGGTCCTAAGGTAGCGAAATTCCTTGTCGGGTAAGTTCCGACCTGCACGAATGGCGTAACGATGGCCACACTGTCTCCTCCTGAGACTCAGCGAAGTTGAAGTGTTTGTGATGATGCAATCTCCCCGCGGCTAGACGGAAAGACCCCATGAACCTTTACTGTAGCTTTGCATTGGACTTTGAACCGGTTTGTGTAGGATAGGTGGGAGGCTTTGAAGCAGGAACGCTAGTTCTTGTGGAGCCAACCTTGAAATACCACCCTGATCTGTTTGAGGTTCTAACCTTGACCCATTATCTGGGTCGGGGACCGTGCATGGTGGGCAGTTTGACTGGGGCGGTCTCCTCCTAAAGAGTAACGGAGGAGCTCGAAGGTACGCTAAGTACGGTCGGACATCGTACTGATAGTGCAATGGCATAAGCGTGCTTGACTGCGAGACTGACAAGTCGAGCAGGTGCGAAAGCAGGACATAGTGATCCGGTGGTTCTGTATGGAAGGGCCATCGCTCAACGGATAAAAGGTACTCTGGGGATAACAGGCTGATACCGCCCAAGAGTTCACATCGACGGCGGTGTTTGGCACCTCGATGTCGGCTCATCTCATCCTGGGGCTGTAGCCGGTCCCAAGGGTATGGCTGTTCGCCATTTAAAGAGGTACGTGAGCTGGGTTTAAAACGTCGTGAGACAGTTTGGTCCCTATCTGCCGTGGGCGTTGGAAATTTGAAGGGGGCTGTTCCTAGTACGAGAGGACCGGAATGGACGTATCTCTGGTGTACCGGTTGTCACGCCAGTGGCATTGCCGGGTAGCTAAATACGGAAGAGATAAACGCTGAAAGCATCTAAGCGTGAAACTTGCCTTAAGATAAGATTTCCCTGAGGACTTGATCCTCCTGAAGGGCCGTTGAAGACCACGACGTTGATAGGCTGGGTGTGGAAGTGCAGTAATGCATTAAGCTAACCAGTACTAATTGCCCGTGCGGCTTGGCTCTATAGCATTGAGCCTTGCTAATAAGATACGCACATGAAACAACACACAGTAAATCTACCGGAGGCTCGCGCCTCCATGAAAATCAAGGTAGTTTGTGCACAAAGATATACCCGCAACACGCATCAACAAGATAGTCTTTCTATCGAGATAACTCATCAGTTCCGAATCGAGCCAATCAGCCGCAACGCTGGTTAGCTAACAAGTAAGTGCAATCTTTGCACCGCACTTACAGCCAACCCTCTTTGCCTGACGACCATAGCAAGGTGGTACCACCCCTTCCCATCCCGAACAGGACCGTGAAACGCCTTAGCGCCGATGATAGTGTGCATTCGCATGTGAAAGTAGGACATCGTCAGGCTCTCCAATACCAAAAAACCCCGCTCTCAATACGAGGCGGGGTTTTTTATTTACCCGCTGGAATATCTAAAGGATGTGATGGACCGCCTGCCCACGCAGCCGTACAGCAGGATCAATGAATTGCTGCCGCACAACTGGAAACCAGCGAACTAATCAAGACGGGTTTGCTGGGGGCTTACGTAGTACAAGAGGATGTCCAGCTCGTCATGAACATGATCACTAAATTCTGAAATAACACCCACCGTATTTTTTCAGTTTTAGTTGAAAAGCCGATTGCGGCGAAACGTGGTTGTGTAGCGACTCCTATACAACCTATCACTTGTAACTAGCAGGCATGGTACCCAAAGACCCTGCTGTGTGTTCCCTCGGGCCACAAGTATGTTTGTGTTGCCCCGTGCCCAAACCCGTTTGCTGCGACGAATCACCAGTCTGCGCAACAAGGAGAAAACACCTTATGGAGGGCTTCGCGCCGGTTGGTGCCTAACTACGGAGCCAAAACCGAAAGATCCATTTTGAGCTTCAGGGCTCGCAAGTGTCGTATGCATACTGCGTAGTTTTGCGGGATCAACTCGCGACACGACTGCCGCGTATCCATGAATGGGGAATCCCGGTACAACCCGTAAATTGCATACATACCTTTATGTCCCAATTTATACATATCTAAACTGTTCAGTTGTGCTGGACCACATCTCTTAAAATCTTTGGGTAAAGCCTAGCGAAAAGAATTCGGCATCCAGGTCAGCGATGCCTTTGAATTCCCCGCCAGACACTTCAATAGGAGTGACCTGAGTATTATTTCCTACCTGACCTGCGTCCACATCAATGATACCGAAAGCCAGAGTGACCGTAGTATCTCTGCTTGGTGTAAAGCTTGCCCCAAGTCCGTAAAAGCGACGGTCGTTATCAGGTAATATAGGAACGCGTAGATCGTCGCCGACCACACCATTTTCCATACCATAGCCAGCGTGCAATGTTAGTCGCTTGTAAGGTTTGTAATTCAGACCGATTCTATACGCTTGAGCTACTTTGAAATCTTGAGGTAAGTCTTCAATGACACGGCCATTACTCACACGCTCATAGCGTAAAAATGTCTCGGTATAATCTTGATATGTGTAAGTGGCCATTAAGTCGAGTTTCGGGCTGTAATGGTGAAACAGGGAAATACGGAACTCATCTGGAAAAATTGTGCGTTGTCTAGCTTGCTGCTGTGGTTCTAGATCTCCAGCCGCTTGCGGGCCGTTCACCCCAAGCAGCGGACCACCAATCGCAATCAAACCGCCATTTAGAAACTCGCGGAAGGCCGCCGTATCTGCATTTTCATTGATGGTCAGTTCCCCTTGATTGCCATTGAAGCGTGTCTTTGGTCGATAGGAGGCACCAATTCGTGTGCGATCCGTTGGCTCCCACAGCAGACCAGCTTGGGCATTTAAGGCCCAACCCAAGATCCTCAACTTCGCGTCCGTTTCGCCTGGGATAGGGGGCGCTAGCCCTGACGCGTTTAAAGTATCGAGAAGTGCGGTCGTTCCAGGAGGTCCCAACTTGCTTACTGCATCTCGGTAATTCAAACGAATTTTGATTGATTGAAAATAACGTTCATAAGAGCCGTTGGCACCAATCGACAGAGTCGGGGTTAGCTTATAGCCGAAGCCCAAGTTCAAGCGTGTTATCTTCAGGTCGCTTTCGCGACCTGCACCTCGACCAGGAAAATCTTCCCGATAACGGGTTAAGAGGCCATGTGAGCCCGATGCACTGAAACCCACTACCAGCTTGGGGCTGACCGGAATGGCCACGAACAATCCAGGAATAAACAATGCAGAGTCAGTGCCATCTTTTCTGGAAAAAAACTCGCCGGCTGAGCCCTCACGCCCGTTATCCGTGGGCGGACCGTCATTGTTTTGTCTGGAGGTGTAGTCGTTATCAAAAGTGGCGATACTCGCCACATTCAAAACTTCAATGCGCTTGAAACGTGTCAGCGCAGCCGGGTTAAAAAAGATCACAGAGGCATCTGAAGCCTCCGCCGCCTGGCCTGCACCCGCAGTGGCGATCCCCATCGCACTTTGGTTGTCGTTGGCTGTACCACCCGCAAAAGTTTGATGGCTAAGTGAAAACGCCATTACTGAAAACGCGACTGCACACGCTCTCCGAAGGGAGCTTTGCTGAAAAAACACCATTGGTCTGTCTCCTCGCTCCGACGGTGCAGGGTCGCTGTGCGCCCGACTTTGATTGTCGTGAGTTTTACTGGTTGTTTTTAGAAATTTTACTTACTTTCCAACGAAACAATACGTGAGAAAAGAAGCTATGTTTACAACAATTAACATTGATAGTACTGAAAATGTAAACCGAATTCAACCAATCGTTCAATTGATTTTTGTCAAGCTGCTAAGGAGGTTAACTTCGTCTGTGGTCGACAACACACGTCTGGTGGTAAAAGTTAAGCTCAATATCTGTCAGAGACAAAACTTGGGCCCAATTCAGTATTTGTACTTTTTCAATCCTCAACTAAGCAGTAATTTGTAAGTAAAAAGCACATAAACTACTAGTATTGAGAGCACTGCTCAATTGTGTGATTGGGTCTCGATCTTGGGTCGCTATAAGATCTATGTTTCTGAAACATTACTGGAATATTTTTCTTTTACACAAATAAGGGGGTAAAATTTACTCTATTTTTCCTATTGTTTTCAGTGTTGAATGGCAAAGTGATTAGGTAATGTTTTGGTTAACACTTTTTGACTAACCCATTCGACAAAGACAATCCCATCATGAAAACCCTGTCCAAATTACGTCAGCGAGGCGCGCTCATGATTGAGCTTGTGCTGACACTGCCCATTTTGCTGGCTGTGATTTTCGCGATTGTCGAGTATTCGGTGTTGTTGGGAGCCATGCTGATCATGAACAACACCACCAGTGAAGCGGCGCGACAAGCCACGGTGTACCGCAGCGGGTTTGCAGTTGGTGATTATGAAAGCTTTGCGCAAGACGCTCTGGAAGACTTGTTACCAACTTACGTCGGCTCATTTCGGGAAAGCGTGGTGCCCTCGGTAAATTCCTTTGCTTGCGGCGATTCAACCTGCCTGCGGGTACGTCTTGATTATCCCAACTACAGCAGTAACCCCCTGGTCGGAAACTCCTTCTTCATTCCTTTGCCTGAGAATTTGTCAGCAGAGTCCACTACACGTGTGGAGCCGAACGATGGTTAAGCTAAATTCACAGCAATCACAACGCGGCGCCTATTCAATTCTGACGGTGTTTGTCCTCACCATGAGTCTTGGAGCCATGGGTGTTTTGGCGGTGGGGCACATAGCTTGGGAAAAAACCCGCTTGCAAGGTGTTGCTGATCTGGTTGCCTTGACTGCTGCCCGTCAAATGTCCAATGGCCCCGAGTTTGCCGAGGCGCAGGCCATTGCCCTGGCCAACGGTGTGAGCGAAGACGACGATTTGACCATTGAGTGCATTATTGACGATGCACCCACCAATGATTGCGACAACTCCATTACCAGCAGGGTCACTATTGTTCGACCGGTCAATGGTTTGCTGGTTTTTTTGCCAAATCGTGAAGTCACAGTGCTGGCTGAGGCCACAGTGGCGCCAACTGTGGTGGGATCTGTATCAAGTGGCTTGCTCAGCCTAGACACCAATCAATCTGCTCTGTTGAATGGCTTGCTGACCGCACTGGGTGGCGGTGCAATCAATTTGAATGTGGCCCAGTGGGGCAGTTTGCTGGGCAGCGACATTCGCGTGGACTTACTGGATTTGGCAATTGGCCTAGACGCTCTTAGTGTTAATGAGTTGTTGTCGCTAGAGATTTCGGCTTTGGGTTTGCTGCAAGAGGCCTTGTTGCTGGGCAACGCGGAGGAAGCCGACAAAATGGAAGTCCGAGGCGTTCTGAGTGCCTTGAGTGGACCTTTGAACAATGTCAATGTGTCTGTGGGCGATATCTTGGCTCTCGATTTATCGGGCCGAACCAACACTACATTGGACGTTAACCTGGGTCAGTTGGCGCAAGTCACTTTGCTTAACGCAGTTGAAGGCGTAGGTTATGTGCTGCCCATTTCATCGGGATTACTGAATCTGGATGTAGGAGTGAATATTCTGGAAGCCCCACAGATATTTGTCGGCCGGAAAATGCCTTACAAAGACCCAATCGCCACTGGCCGAACAGCGCAGGTGGCGTTGGATGTGCGTGTTCGCCAGCTTTTGAATCTTAACTTGCCACTGATTAATTTGAGTGCGCTTGATTTGGGGCTTCAACTGCGTGTGGCAGGTGGCCTGGCCGAGGTAAATGAACTGACATGCAGGTATCCCCGTTCAACCAACAATATGGTGATGACAGTGGTCCCTGCCTTGACCGAAGTTTGTATTTCTGACAGTGCCAGTAACTTGAACACCACCGTGGGGTCGCTGGAATGTGGCGCGCCCGCAAATATTCTAAATGTGAATCTTCTGGGTTTGGTGAATGCCGGTGTTACCTTGGCTGCGGAAATCAGCTTACGCTCTGATCCCGTTCAATACAGTTTCGATGGCGTTGCGCCCTTTAGTGAAATCATCGATTTAAGCGTGGGTGAAACGCTGAGCAATTTGTTGCAGAATATCGAGTTAAACTTAGGTATTGATCTGCCACTGTTAGGGCCTTTAATCACCGGTACTGTCAACGGATTAGTGGATGTGTTGCTCAAAGCGCTTGATCCCGTGTTAAGCCCGATCCTCGGACTGGTAGGCAATATTCTCGATGGTTTGTTACAGGTACTGGGTGTCGATTTAAATACGGTAACTGTGAATGTGGATTCCATGGACTGTCAAAGCGTGGTCTTGACCCGTTAATTGATGGTTTGATCTACTGGTGAACCACCCGAGGTTTTTAAAGTGTCAATCAGCACTCGATACTTTCCACCGCTGAGAGTCCAATATTTTCCCCTTTGTCAGTTCGCTTAGAACGACCTTTGCGCGACTTGAATCGGTGGGAGTCGTTGTCTGTTTCACTTAGTTCACCTGTTCCATCTGATTTCTAATGATCCGACTTTTCTTCGGATTGAATTCAGAAAAATTGTCGAGGAGTGATGTTCCTAGTGACCTGCCCTGGAATTTCCTACCACTGAGAACTTAACTTTCTGGTCTCGGTTGGTAAATCGCTTTTCAATCCTGCCACGAATTCATTCGAAGTCAGGTAGTTCAAACTGGAGTGCGGTCTGACTGCATTGCAATGCTGTCTCCAGTCTTCAATAATTACCCGTGCTTCAAGTCGATTTCGAAACCACTCCATCGACAGGCATTCATTCCTGAATTCACCGTTGAAGCTTTCGTTGGTACCGTTTTGCCATGGTTTGCCCGGATCAATTAACACGCTTTCAAGTTTCTCTTGCACAGCCCATTCCAAGAGCTTGGTAGCCACGAATTCCAGACCGTTGTCACTCCTGAGGTACTTGGGTGCTCCTCGCACACTGATCAGCCTACTAAGCACATCAATGACTCGTTTCGAACGAATGCTGCCAGCCACATCGATTGCCAAACATTCCTGAGTGTATTCATCCACAACGGTTACGCCGTGGCGTTTGGCCACTTCCACTACGGTGTCTTTATCAGTTTCTCTCTGGATTCGAACAATCTGTTCATCGCTGAATCGGGCTCGTTTCATTTCGTCTCTCACTGCGTTGAGAGACAATTGTAGTTAAGTAACGTTGGATCGAAAAATCCGGGGCAGGTCAACACCCCAGAAGATCACCACCAATGAATCATGGTGACTTGCGGCTTGCCATACATCGATTTTGTCCAATACCAGGTGGGGAAAAAGGCTGTAGGCCAGGCCATGGAACGACAGGAAGAACACACCGACCGCGCATGCAAACGGCACCCATGCACCGTACTCATTGCCCGAACTCAACCGGCTTGGCAGGCGACGCAATGTGCGATCCGCGATAAAGAACAAGCCAAGGGTTGCCAATGGAATAGGCATCAATAAAAAGAAGTAATTGACGGCAAACCACTTTTCGAAAATACGGGTGCTGATGAAAGGTGTTACCAGTGAAATGGCTGCAATACCCACGCCAGCCAACCACAAACTTCTGCGCGCCCAGGTAATTAGATGTACACCAATACAGTCTGCTTTGATCTCACTTAGACGCCACGCCGCTGAGTTCGAATCATCCTTGGATTAAGTTAGGACGATTAATAAATCACTGAATGCGAATAATTAAATCTAGGAACAAAGCCCATGATCTATTTGGTTTAGAAGTTCCTTGACTCGCTCACATCCTTCAGCAGTTTCCATGACCTCAAAGGCGCTTTTATCGCCAAAAGCCTTTTTCGGTTTATGCATCCAAGACCTCACTTTTCTGGTATCTCCAAACACCACGAGCGCCATGCGCAGAGCTGAGAATTGATAACTTTTCATGGAGTATCCGGCGAAATTTCCAAACGGAAATCTTGGTTAAAGATAGGCATCCGCTTGGTGGCCATTACAAAACCACCCTTAGCAACTTCGAAATATTGATCGCGTCATCCAGTGCCCGGTGATGCGCTCCCGTGTGCTCAATCCCAGCAATTTGAAGTGCACCCATCATTCCTACCCGTTTAATCTTTCGCTTCTTGGCAAAGATCTTTTTCAGGTTCGCATGCGGAAGATGAGCCACGGGATTTTCCACACCGTGGCGAGCCGAGTCATGCTCAAACTGGCTTCGATCGTAATTGCCCCAGCTCGTCCAAATGCTGTTCTCCTCAAGATACTTGACAGCGAATTCTTGAAGTAGAGGAGCCACTTGATCGAAGGTTGGTGCCCCATCCACTTCGTCCTGCGTGATGGTAGTGAGCTCGGTACAGAAGGGTGTCAGAATTCTATTGACCACAGGGCGTACGAAGCTTTGAAACGTGTCGAGAATCTCCCCTTCAGGATTTACCCAACATGCACCAATCTCAATAATTTCCATATTCGAGCCAGTGATGCATTCATCGTTTGAACACGTTGCCTCTAAATCAATCACCAAAACATTGGCTCTGGGAATCGATGTGATTTCTTCTTGTTGTGTGTCCATCTTTTCAATTCCACTTTAATTTGTAGGTTTCCCACTCGGTCACAAACTGATCAAAGCCGATGGCTCTAATTGAATAGTTTGGGTTCTCAAATCTGTCTTGCCATTGAGCCAACATACTGGCCATGATCGGATTGAGCATCTCATCCTTAAGCCTGCATCGGTACACTGATCCTGAGTATCCATGAAAGTCCACAAACCCCTGTTCGAGGGTGAAATCAATAATCCCGGAATTCAATCGCCACCGGTCAAAGACATCGTCATCAACGGTAGACGACAACAAGCGGTAGGTCACTTCATGATCATTGATCACCTTAAGCACGGACCAATAGTCCACGTGACGAATGCCATCTTCACAGTATTTAATCAGTGTCATGGCTTACACCTCCACAAACCCGAAATGGGCTTTGGTCTTGCAACCCAGGTCCTGCAAACAAATCCGTACCGTCAATTCGTCGATAACCTGCTCACCGTGCAATGAAGAGGAGACCCCCTCATTGGCCTGCTGTGTAGCGTGTTCACCTTCAATGCCATTTGACGCCTTGGCGCTGCTTGGTACCATTTGATTCATTACGGTATCAACGTGTTGCCTAACTACTTTGTCCAGCAGGCTCTGTAAGTTACGCAGATCAACATCCTGGCTAGCCATCAAACTGATTGCGGCTGGCGAAAATCGGATGTTCATATAAGACTTTCTCAGCATATTGCTGATAATCACCTCTCGCTGATTTCGGTTGGGGTAACTGATCTCGAATGTGTCAAAGCGCGATCTGACCGGATCCGAAATCAAGCTTGCATCGTTGCTTGTGGCCACGTAGATGATCCGTGACGCATCAAATTGAAGGTTGCCAAATTCATCGTGAAATTCCTGAGATGTTTGCGGCTCAAGCAAGGCCAGCAACGCGCCCTCAACTGGGAATTGAGAGTTCCTGTCGGCCTTATCAATTTCATCGAGCAAGATCAAAGGCGATGCGGTTTCACTTCTGGCCACTGATGAAAAAATCAGGCCTGCTTGCCCATTACCCCATTTGTTACTGATACCCGTTAACACTCCCCCCATGGATGTGGAGGCGATGTTCACATAGTCATAGCGGGTATTAAGTGCCTCAGCCAATGCCTTGGCAAAAGCACTTTTGCCCGTTCCCTTGGGACCATTAAGATTAAGGGGTTTGAGCCGCTGTTTATTCTCTTGTTTCAAGGGCCATACGCGCAACTGTCCAATCACGTGATCAACCACATGCGCGAAATTTGGAAATTGCTCACGAAGCAACTTCAACCTTTCCTCAAGCTCGTTGCTTTGCTTGATAATTTTTCTGAATCCGTTGAATTTGGCCATGTGGACAAACATGCGCCATGCCCGCGCTATACGATCGCTGTCCTCACCAATTTCTTCAACAAAGTTCATGACTGATTTCGCAGTGAACAATCGAACCGTTCCCTCATGCATCGCACTGTATTCATCGATATCGCTCATGCAGCTTTCGACGTGTGAAAGGAAAGTTTTGGAATCACTGGGGGCTTTCAAATCCTCAGCATTGCTCAGGACCTTCAGCACATGAACTTCTTCATCGATTTGATCTTTAAAGGCACGATGGTCACTATTCTCCGAATTTGCTAGCCACTTCTTTCTCAAATACTCAAACTCTTCAGAGTCCACGAAGTCCCAAAGATCTTGTTGAAAATCTGGGCTTGAAAGTTGTGTTACAAACCGATCACGCTCCAGCATGCGCAGCTTGTCCAACGTTTCTTCTTTCCGTTTACGGGGGACAAGAATATTGGCTGCACCCACATACACATACTCATTCCAGATCGGATCTGTATCTGATTCGCGGAAAATTTGTGATCTCATTGTTTCGCTCAACATACGAGCACCCCTGTCTGTACCATCTCTAAAACGTCTATTACTCATGCTGCTTCTCCCTGAGCAAATTGGTGGGCAAGCAAGACACTGGTCTCGCCTTTGTCGAAAGCCCGCGCGCTGGCGCAATCGGCTTCATGCAATACAAAACTTTCTGGTGTTTTGCGTTTTCGAGCCCCAGATTGATCGTGCTGTTTTTTGACAGCACAGATGGCATGCTCCAGTTGTAGTTCACGATCGGTTGGATAACATCCAGATACAACGCAGGCCACCGCAATCCACTTGAGCATGGTTTGTTCATGCCCCAAGAGTTCACAATTCAAGTTGGTTGAATACACATGGGGAGCCAAGCGGTAGTACTCATCGACCTTGGCCGCATCGTGCAACAGAGCGGCCAGAAGAGTAAGACTCAAATCGAATGGTGGCTTGCTAGATGCACGTTCCTCTGGCGTTGTGGCTAAGGCCTTGAGCAGGACATTTGCAACAGTCTCTGCGGTGTGCAACAGCAACCCATGCTCTTGGTTGTGGTGGCTGCGTGTGGAAGCTGCATATTTCAGGAATTTGTTGAAGCGCTTGCCCTGCCCCATGATTTCCAGATACAGCGCGCGGTCTTCGGGGTTAAGAAATCGAAACACCTCGCTGAGAAATCCACACAGGCTTGAAGTGTCGATTACCTCATCGCCACCAGATTGCTGCAAGGTGGCCGGAAGCACTGCCTGGGCGTAGTCAAATGGATTGCAATCCAAGCCACTGTGCGATGGGATCATTGTGGTGACCCAGTAGTAATCGCCGACTTTCATTGCACAATCCAACACGCGTGTGTCAATCTCAAGCGAACTGTAATCGCTAAGTGTGTCAGCGCCCCGGTGTGCCAGATTGACAAACAACATGCCTTTGTAGCTTTTGCGCAGTGAGCAATACACAGGCAATGCCACTTTGGCGTAATTCACACCATCTTCATAAGTGTTCTCTGCGATAAAGCCACGTTTGGACACACTGATATCTGATCCATACTTGGCAAACTGCGGCTCATTCAACCCTTCCAATGCACCTTTAAATGGCGAACCCTGATTGCGACGGATATAAATGCTTTCGGGCATGGCCACATCGCGCATTCGGGACCCAAGGGCGTCATGTGCTTTGTAGATTCGGGCCTGGGTGCTGCGGCTATCAAAACTGGGTACAAGTCTATGGATTTTCATTGTTATTCTCCTTGTGGGTTATTACTTTGGTAGCTTTCAAACATCTGCAGCCAGGGGTTTTGAATGGCAGTTTTGGAAGCTGGGTTTACATCGACTGCGGGTGTAATGACGGGTGTGACGGCGGGCGTAACTTCAGGAGCCGGGACATTTGAGGCCTTATCCGCCTGTGCTTTCGCCGACACGGCTGTCTTCGGCACCGCCGCCGCAGGCGAATGAACCACAGGTGCAACTACAGGAGGCGCCGCACCTGGCCCCAAGTTCGCAGCCAACATCCGCTCAAACGCTGAGCCATCACGACGGGTCAAATTGGGTACGTAACGTGAGTACACCTTGAACAGCATTTCTGTGGACGAATGTCCCATCTGAAATGCAATCCATTCTGGTGATTCACCTGCGGCCAGCATCAACGTGGCGAAGGTGTGCCGGGTTTGGTACGGCGTACGAAGTTTTAACCCCAGTGAGCGCAGCATGGGATACCACACCCGGTTACTCATATTGCGGTTGGTAAGCGGCCCACCGTTGCCGTTGGCAAATACATAGGGCGACTTTTTGCCAGTGACTTCCCATTGGGTTCTGAGAGCCTCATACACCTGTGGTGCCATCTGGATATCTCGGTTGGAATCGGCCGTTTTTGGCGTTTCCTCATAGTCATCCACAATGGTTTCGCGAATGGTGATCAGTCGCTTTTCAAAATCGATGTACTTCCACTTCAGCCCATGAATTTCTCCCGGGCGCATGCCCGTGAAAAACTTCACCGTGAAGTAATCCCGAAAATCTTCGCGGCAGAACTTTATGATCATCTCCACCTCTTCAATGGTGAAGGGCGTGACATCCGTCTTTTTGATCCGCATCCGTTTGATATTCTGGTACGGAGTGGTAAAGTTGAATCGATCAGCGGCTTCATCTAAGACCTGTTTCACAGACGTCATCACATGATTGATCCGTGAAGCTGACATTGTTGTTCCTGGTTTTTTGCCCGGGGCTTTGGCGAGAACTGAGCGAAATTCCAGAAGGTCCTGTTTGGTGATACTGCTGATCACCCTCTTTCCAAACTGTGGGATCAACCACTTTTCCAAGATGTCGCGCTTGGTGCGAATGTTCGAGCGCTTCCAAAGCGACTCATTTTCTTCAATGAATTTCTGAGCAAATTCAGTGAAGGTGGGATGACCCGCTGAAGAAATATTCTCAATCGCTTGGCGCAACGATTGGTTGGCCATTGGAACGGAAACCATTGGCGAGGCGGGTTGATATTGTTGAGTTTCGAGGGCTTCGATTTTCCTCAGTAATTTACTTTCAGGAAAATAACGTCGATATTCAAAAGTGCCAAACTTGATTTCAAGCTCAATACTTTTTAATAAAGCTTCAAGTCTCTTGCGGTTTTTTGGTTCGTCTTTGAACTGCGTTTGTTCCCGACAGCGCATGCCGCGATAATAGAAATCAATCTGAAGATTGCCCGTCTCTTTTCTTGCGCGAATAATTCCCATGACGCCTCCTTACATCCTTGGCGAACTGTTATTCAGTTGGGCAAATCGAATCATGTCGGATTGAATGACCTCCCAAATGAAAAGAATTTTTCGGCCATTAAACGGACGAATGTAATGACGCCCCTCAAGCAACACAGAATCTTTCAGACGATCGCGAATGGTTCGAACGTCATATTTAATTCTTGCGGAAAGTTCTTCAGTGGTTAGATAAGTCACCTCGGAATTTTTCGCAGTGTCACTTGCAGTAGGTACCTGCACTGCTGGAGCATGTTTGGTCTTACCAAAAGTTTTGACAGCAAAGTTTGTGTTCATGGGCAATTCCTCTTTTGAGTTTCAAATGTCACGTATTAATTACATACGTTGATTTAAATTTACACCACAACTCAACGAATGTCAATTAAAATTGACCTTCATAAGGAGATATTTTCAATGATCAGGTTTTATTTACAGGAACGAATGGCAGAAAAGCAATTCAAAGAGGGCAAGAGAGTGACTCTCAAGGAGGTTTCAGAGGCAACTTCTATAAACAGAGCAACGCTATCCAAAATGCTGCACCATCGTGGATACAACACAGTGACGGACAACCTGGATCGCTTATGCAAATACTTCAACTGCCGCTTAGATGAAATCGCGGAATTTGTGACGGATGAAATTGAATCGACGAATCAATAATCGCTGAATTTGCCGACAATCTTTTTGAATTGAATGAAGCTGATTTAACTCAATTAGCATCTGACAATTTGGCAACACGAGATAAAGAAATCTCGTCAGATGCATTTGAGAAAGCTGAGCTTGTGACCAAAGCGTGACCAGTTTGCAAGCCGATACTCCTCGCAAAGCTTGTGACCATAATTTTGGTCACAATGTAGTCACAACATGGTCACAAAATTTTTGGGCCCGTTGGAATTTCAATTGACTCAAATTCGCAAGAACCCCGGCTGGAGACGCTTTTGAAGGAAAATGAAGTGGCGCGGCTGGCGGGGATCGAACCCACGACCCTTGGCTTCGGAGGCCAATACTCTATCCACTGAGCTACAGCCGCGCGAGAAGGCGTTAGTGTACACCAGCGCTGGGATCTAGGATACTGGCGGTATGTCAGCACCTCCACGTACTCTAAAAATGAAATTCGCTCAAATCTTGCGCAGCAAAGTGCTGTTGATTCCACTTGCCATCGTTGTGTTCTTCTATCTGTTTGCGTGGGCTGGCCTGCCACGCCTGGTGCACTGGCAAGCTGAAAAACAGGTGCTTGAGCGTTCGGGCCATGCGTTGAACATGGGCCTGCCCGAGATCAACCCCTTCAAGCTGACCGTGCGAATCCCGAATCTGAACCTGGCCACGCCGGAAGGCGAGCAGCTTGTGTCATTCGAGCATTTGTTTGTCGATGTGTCGGGCACCGACCTGTTCACCGGGCTAATTGCGCTGGATCAAATCGACCTGAAAAACCTGAACCTGAATGTGGCCCTGCTGCCCGAGGGCAAGAACAACTTCACCGCCCTGCTGGATGCCTTTAAAACCGACGAGCCCGAGGAAGAAGAAAACACCGAGCCACCGGCCTTTTTGCTTAGCCACCTGCTGATTTCCGATGCAGCGGTAAATTTCGAAGACCGCCGCAAACCCGATGGCCTGAAAACCACCATCACGCCGCTGAACCTGGAGTTGCGCGACCTGGCCACCCGTTCAGAAAACGATGGTGACTTTGTTCTGAATGCAGTCACCGGCCTGGATGCTGAGTTGAAACTACGCGCGCAAATTCAACTGGCCGACCCTTCTGCGGTGGGTGAGTTTTCACTCACAGGTTTGAACATTGCCAAGCTGGGACCGTTGCTGGCCCCATTGCTGCCCACAGCCCCACCGGCTGGCAGTGCCGACCTGGCTTTGAATTTTGATGTAAACCTGAAAGACGCCAGCGAGGAAATTCCGCCCAAGGTATTGATCAACAACATCAATGCAGAAGTGCGCGAATTCAACATTGCTGCCAAGCCACAAGGCGCGGCCGCAGCAGCCCAATTCGGCAAGCTGAACATCAACAACGCAAGCTTTGATTTGCAAACCAACAAGGCCGAGTTGGCTGGCATTGTGCTGGCAGGCTTGCAACTGAACCACGGCAACAAGGCCAAAGCCATTGGGCTGAACACCATTGAAGTGGGCCCCATTGCGGCGGACTTGAATGAGCAGCATGCACAGGTAAACAGCGCCACTGTGCAGGGCGGGCAAGTGAATGTGAAGCGCAACGCCAAGGGCGAGCTTGATTTGATGGCGGCGATTAACGACTGGATTCCCCCAGCCAAGCCAGCGGCAAAACAAGCTGAGGCAGACAACGAAACTGCCGAGGAATCGGAATCCAAGCCCTGGACCTACGCAGTCGACACCATTGCCATTTCAGGCATTAACGCAGCCTTTGAAGACCAAAGCGTGAAACCTGCGCTGAACATCGGTCTGAACAACATTGCGGTTTCAACAAGCGGCCTTACGCAAGACCTTTCGAAAAACCTGCCCCTGAAGGCCAGCCTGAATGTGGCCAGTGGCGGCAGCATTGCAGTGAACGGCACAATCAACCCCAGCACCGCCGCCACGCAAATGAATGTGGAAGTCAATGCGCTGGCACTGAAACCCGCGCAGCCTTTCATCGGTCAGTTTGCAAAACTGGACCTTGCAAACGGTGCCATTTACACCAAAGGCAAAGCCACCTACAACGCCAAGGAACAAGGCTATGTGGGCAGCCTCACCGTGGCAAGTTTGCGCCTGAATGAAACCGGCACGAAAAACTCGTTTCTGGAATTCAAAAAGCTGTTTACACCCGGCCTGCGCGTGAATGCCCAAGGCTTGAACATTCAACGGTTAACACTTGAAGGGCTGGACACTGCGCTGCTGATTGCGAAAGACAAATCGACCAACATCAGCCGTATTTTGGTGAACAAGGAAGAACCGAAAACTGCAGCGGAACAAACAACTGCACCCGCAAAATCCTCCGACAACTCGCCCCCTGCATTTGCAGTGAACATTGATCGCTTTGCGATTGCCGACAGCGAGTTGGACTTTGCAGACGAATCGCTGTTCATTCCGTTTGGCACACGCATTCACAGCCTTGAAGGTGTGGTCAATGGTTTGTCGAACAAGCCCGGCACACGCGGTGAGCTGGCCCTGAAAGGTGCAGTAGACGAATTCGGCGAGGCCGATGCGCAAGGCACAGTCAACCTGCTTGATCCCACCGCTTACATGGACATTGCGGTGAAATTCAGCAACGTCGAAATGAGCAATCTGACCGCGTACTCCGGCACGTTTGCAAACCGCAAAATTGAATCGGGCAAGTTGTCGCTGAACCTGAATTACCAAATTGAAAACCAGAAGTTGAACAGCACCAACCAAGTGATTGTGGACAAGCTGAAACTGGGTGAGCGCGTACAAAGCCCGCAAGGCCGAGACCTGCCTTTGGAGTTGGCTATTGCAATTCTGGAAGACAGCAACGGCCGCATTGATTTGGGCCTGCCCATTACCGGCGATTTGAACGACCCGCAATTCAGCTACGGGGCCATTGTGTGGAAGGCCCTTGGCAATGTGCTCACCAAAATTGTGACCGCCCCTTTTCGCGCGCTGGGCGCCTTGTTTGGCGGTAGCGATGCCGATGAACTGGGCAAGATTGAATTCACCGCGGGTGCCAACACGCTAAGCCCCTCACAACGTGAAGGCCTGAAAAAACTGGGCGAAGCATTAACCACCCGCCCGAACCTGGCACTAACCGTACAAGGCACATGGGCACCTGCCGACAAAACAGCCATTCAAAATTTGCAAATGCGCCGTGCGGTGGCCACACAAGCTGGCGAGAAATTGCAAGCCGGTGACAACCCAGGCCCCCTGGCTTTGAACAGTGAAACCACTCAAGAAGCACTGGAAGCCCTGTTTGAGAAACGGTTCAGCGGCGGTGAACTGGCCTCGCTGAAAACAGGCTTCAGAACAGCCAACCCGGGCAAGCTTGAACAAGGCCTTGCTGGCAAAGCGCTGGGGCAAATTACCAACTTGTTTAAAGACACGCGCGAGTTAAGCGATTCTGAAGTGAACGCACTGAAAGACAAAAACTTTTATGCAGTGCTTGCTCAAAAACTGCAAGACTCGGAAGACGTAAGCACCGCGCAATTGCAAGCCCTGGCCACACAGCGCCAACAAGTGGTAAGCACCGGGCTTGCTGCTGCTGGCGTGCCAGCCGAACGTGTAAAAACCGATGCACCCAAGGAAACCAAAGCAAGCGATGAAAAAACCGTGCCGATGGAATTGGGTGTGGCGGTGAACAAATAACTAAACAATAAACCCCGCCTTGCTGGCCAGCACCTCGCGGGTTACCCGAATGAATTCACGGGTTTTGGCGGGCATGGGGTTGGCATAGGGGCACACGGCAAATATGTCGGCCGGCGCGCCCGCCCAGTCGGTCAACACGCGCACCAGCGCACCGGTTTTTAGTTCTTGCTGAATGTCCCATTCAGAACGCAACAACACGCCCTTGCCTTGCAGGGCCCATTGCACAGACACATCGCCGTCGTTCGAACTCACTGGCCCGTGTACTTTCACGGTGGTTTCCTGCTTGCCGCTGCGCAACTGCCAGTTGTTGAAGGTGTGGTTCTCTTGCCGAATCACGAGGCAATCGTGGCGGGTCAGGTCGGCAGGCGTGTTCAACTCGCCAGCAGCCGCTGCCAAATACGAAGGTGCGGCGCACAATATGCGCCGGTTGCTGGCCAGCTTCTGGGCAATCAACCGTTGGTCGGGCGGCTCGCCAAAGCGCACCGACAAATCAAAGCCACCCTCGATCAAATCAATGGGGTGGTCGGTCAATTCCAGTATCACTTCCACGGCCGGAAATTCAGCATGGTAAGCCGACACCACATTGGCCACGTGTTTGCGGCCAAAACCCAAACTGGCATTCACCCGCAGCAGGCCGCGCGGGGTGTCTTGCCCGGCACGCAGCGTGGCTTCCAGCACGTCAATTTGACGAAGAATATTGCTCCCTTCCAACAAATAGCGTTCGCCCTCGGCACTTAAACCAATGCGTCGCGTGCTTCGGTGCAGCAGGCGCACACCCAGCCGCTTTTCCAATGCAGCCAGGCGACGGCTAACGGCAGGCGGTGTTACATCAAAGGCCATGGCGGCACTGGCCAAGCTTTCATGGCGCAGCAATTCGCTGAAAAAGGCAAGATCGGACAATTGCTTCAAAAAGAACTCTCACATTGATTCGTGCGTATTTGTTAATAATATTTTAAATATTGAATCATTGTAGATATTTTTATAATGAATACACTGGGCGCTTCCACATCACCAGCACACCACACCCCATGTCTTGGCTCGCTCTTCCTGATTTGCTCCTTGTTTTGTCGTTGGGCGCTGCCTTGGGTTTCTTTGGTGGACTGTTTGGTATCGGGGGCGGCATTATCGCTGTCCCCCTTTTTATTATCGGGTTTGGCATGGACCAGGCCCTGGCACAAGGCACCGCACTGGTGCTGATGGTGCCAAATTTGCTGATTGGCTGGTGGCGTTACAACCAGCACCACAAACTGCCCTGGCTGGCCGTGGCTGCCATTGGCATTACCGCCACAGTGACCACCTGGCTAACCGCCAAACTGGCTGTGCGCCTGGATCAAGACCTGCTGCACTGGATATTCAACCTGTTCATTTTGGCAGTGGGCCTGCGCATGTTGTTGCTGCGGAAAAACCCCAGCGCAAATTCAAATAGCTCTGACCAACCCCGCACAGCCACCATGCCCATTGTGGGCGTACTGGGCGGCACCAGCATGGGGTTGCTGGGCATGGGGGGTGGCTTGGTGGCCACGCCCATGCTGACCACCGTGTTCAAGCACACCCAAACCACGGCGCAGGCTTTGTCGCTGGCGCTGGTGGCACCAAGCTCAGTGATGGCGTTGACCACCTATGCCAACGCCCACCGCGTGAACTGGGAACTGGGCTTGCCGCTGGCCTTTGGTGGCCTGTTCACGGTATCTGCCGGGGTGGCCATTGCCCACTACCTGCCTGAAAAAGCCCTGCGCCGAAGCTTTGCAGCGGTCATGATTGTTGCGGCGTTTTGGCTGATTTTGCAATCACTACACACGCACTAAGCTTTTCCGGTAAGAATAGGGGCTTGTCCACACTTGCCTTGTTTGCTTGATGAAGCTGGCGGCCCTGTTTCGTTTTGTGTTGTTTGCTACTTTGCTTGGCCTTGCCTCCAATGTGTGGATGAGCGAGCGCGCCGACCAATTGCAAACCTCGCAAACAGCGCTGCTGACTGCCCGCCTCAATGCCATCAATGAATTGAGCCTGCTGCAATCGGAATTCGATGCGCTGCAAACGTTGGTGGCCGCCTTTGTGGTCAGCAAAAACAGTCAACACCTGGTGAATTACTACGAGCTGCTGGATGCACATGCTGGTGTACGCAAGTACGCCCGACCTGTCGACGATGTGTACTGGAGCAAACTGATTGCAGGCAACACCCAGGCAGTGCCCCTGATCCTGGCAAAAGGCGAAACACTGGAAAGCCGCCTGCTCGCCCCACAAAATGAAGCGCCCAACCTGAGCGACGATGTGAAAGCCTCGGTGATCACAATTTTGGCGTTGAGCCGCAAGCTGCGCGAACGCGAGCAAATTGTATTTGCCTTGACACAAGGGCTCTACGACCCCGAAGCGAGCAAGTATGTGTCGGAAGCCCCGGTGCGCGACGACTTGGCCATTCAAATGTTGTTCTCCGAAGAATACCTGGGCATGAGCAATGCCATTCGCGCTGAAATTCAAGGCCGAATTCGCGCCGTGGAACTGGGCTTTCAAACCGTGATTGCTGAGCAGACCGACAACATCAAGGCCACTGCGAATTTCGACCTGTATCTGGGTTTGCTGGTCACGTTAATGGCGCTGCTGGGCCTTGCAGTGCTGCAACGATTTGTAGTGGCCCCGCTGCGCGACCTGAACAAAGTCAGCAAGCAAATTGCACAGGGCAATTACAGCGTAACCTTGCCTGAACCACGCTTTGTGACCGAGATGAGCAACCTGGTCAAAGGCTTCGCCTTGATGATTGGTTCATTCAAACGCGAACTGGAGCAAGGCGATGCCGCACGGTCTGCCGAGTTGATTGCGCTGGAAGCGAAAATGGGGCGGGAACGCGCCGAGGCCCAGGTGGAAGCACGCGGCATGTTGCTGGCCAATATGAGCCATGAAATCAGAACGCCCATGAATGCCATTTTGGGCATGACCGCACTCACCTTGAAATCTGATTTGCCCGAGCAGGAACGCAACTACCTGCTGAAGGTACAAGACGCAGCGAAATCACTGCTGGGCTTGCTCAACGACATTCTGGATTACTCCAAGGCCGAGGCTGGTATGGTGGAGTTCGAGCACATCCCGTTCACGCTCGATGAAGTGCTGGCCAATTCCTTTCTCGCCGTGCAAAGCCAGGCGGCCAGTCGCAAACTGATGTTGTTAAACGAAGTTGCACCGGGTTACTCCAACCAGTTGGGCCAACGCCTGGTGGGCGACCCTTCCCGGCTGCGGCAAGTGCTGAGCAACCTGCTGAGCAATGCCGTGAAGTTCACGGAAAGCGGCTCAATTCGGGTGTATTCAAGGTTGCAAACCCGCTCGGACACGGGGCTTGATTTGCGAATTGAAGTGCACGACACCGGCTCGGGTTTGAGCAAGTCGCAAGTGGAACGCATTTTTGAAAAGTTTGCGCAAGGCGACTCCAGCATAAGCCGTGTGTATGGCGGCACGGGCTTGGGCTTGAGCATTGCCCGTGAATTGGTGATTCGCATGGGCGGCGAAATTTCAGTGGGAAGTACACCGGGTGTGGGCAGCTGCTTTTGGTTCTCGGTGCCGGTGATGTACGACAGCGATATTCTGATAGAACCCCTGCCGCTGGGTTACCAAAGCGGCGTGCTGTTGCACCAACCCGGCCCGGTGGCCGACTGCGTAATGTCGGTGCTCAATGCCAGCGGCATGGAAGCGGTGGTGGTGAGCACACTGGGCCAATGCATACAACATTTGAACGACAACACCTGCGACTGGGTACTGCTGCAGTCGGATTTGCTCGACCTTGGCGCCCCCCTGCCTGCCGAGCTGCTGGCGCACTTAAGCAACCCGGCCTTGCGATTGGTGGCCATTGATCGCGACCTGCTGTCAGCCGACAGCACCTTGTTGCAACTGCTGCCCACTGAGTTGACCAAACAATTGGTGCACCTTGCCCACCCTGTGTTGATGCAAGACATCTGCGCGGCACCCAGGGCCGATTTTCAGCTTGTAGAAAAGCCCAACGCTGTGCGGGAATATCCCGAAACCCTGCAAGGCAAAAGGGTGTTGGTGCTGGAAGACCACCCAGTGAACCAGGAACTGGTGAGTTCATACCTGAAGGCCGCTGGCATGCAGGTCACCTTGTGCGAGCATGGGCAAGAGGGTGTGGAATTGCTCGACCCCGATGACGCACCCCACTTTGACGTCATCATTACCGACCTTGAAATGCCGGTGATGGATGGCTATGAGTTCACAGAATGGTTGCGCGACCAAACCCGCTGGATGGACACCCCGCTGGTCGGCCTGACCGGGCACGCCTTTTCTGAAGTACGCACCCGTTGCCTTGAATTGGGCATGGACGACTTTATCGCCAAACCCGTGGAAGCCGGCGTGCTGTACCTCACGCTTGCTGATTTACTGCACACCAGCCCGTCAGCCCCGGAAATATTGCCTGCAACACCCGCCTTGCCCAATTTGTTCATTCAACATTGTGCCGACCTGCCCGCCAAGTTGCGTGGCCACCTAGACCAAATGGACGAAGTGGCCTTTGTGCGTGAAATACATTCCATGGTCAGCCTGCTCGCCTTGCTGGGCGAGAAAGCCTTACACCAAGTGTTCAGGGAATTTGAGCAGGGCTTGAACAACCAAACCACCGACGCCCAAGAAGTGCTGGACCAAATTCGAACTGTGTGGCCCGCGTTGGTGAAGAAGTATTCCGAACTACTCGAGAACACCACCCCCACCTAGGGGAAACCTACCCCCTGAAATGGTGAACCTCCCCGTAAACGGTGAACCCTCACCTATGCGATGCCATATCCGTAATTTGCCGACGACAATACATAAACGATGAACGGCAAGGCATTGGATACAGCATGACCATTCGAGCACCCTACCAAGTGTTGCACAGCAGCCCTTACAAAAAATACTCCTTCGAGCGCGAGGTGTTTTTTGAAACGCTGGGTGCCTGCTGGGCCTTGAGTTCTCGCAACATCAGCGGCCTGTTCGCCATGCAGTTGCAAATCGACTTAAGCCGTGTGCAGTTGTTGTACGGGGTGCCCAGTTCGCATTTGCCCGAACCCCTGCTGTTTCAGTTTCTCAATGTGTTTCAAACCCGACCACGCAATGGTGCCCATGCACAGCACATGCATGCCGAGCACAATGCGCTGGAATTGGTTGAAGACATGAATGAGGCAGACTTCCTGAACTTCACCACGGGTTTTCAAGACGCGGTGAATCAAATTCTTGAGCCACTGGATTGCTGGACCAAAGAATGCCAGCAAGCCCACCTGGCCCTGAAATACTACGGCCTGAACCTGGTGGAGACGGGCATGCGTGAATCGAAGTTCAAGCGCACGTATGCCGACCTGCTGGTGAACTACCTGCTGACCACACAACGCGTGTTTTTGCAGGAAAGCAAAACCTCGACCTACAATTTTTAATCGCGCCGCCAGGTTTCACCCTAAGCGCGGGCGCAGGTGCTGGCGCAACACCATTTTCAATTCAAGAAACACGTCTGGATCGTTGAGCAAAATCATGTGATGTTTTTGCGCAAAGGTCACCCGTTGTGCTTTGCCAGTGTCGTCGGCCAAGGCGGAATCGGGTGTCACCAAACCGTCG
This sequence comes from Limnobacter sp. 130, assembly GCF_902506325.1. Classification (GTDB taxonomy): domain Bacteria; phylum Pseudomonadota; class Gammaproteobacteria; order Burkholderiales; family Burkholderiaceae_B; genus Limnobacter. The sequence goes on along the minus strand of NZ_LR732328.1, from coordinate 1,794,881 downwards.
CCCACTGTGGTGTTGAGCCAGGACGAAGTGTGATCGCCAATGGTGGAGCCCACCAAGTGAAACATCACTTCTTGCCCGTCGCGGGTTTGCAGCGCGCCCATGCCGTAGTCCAAATCGCGAATGCCGCGTGAGCGCACACCCAGAACCCGGCCAATGGGGCGGGCCAATTCAAACTTGCCAAACAATTGCTCGCCTGCAGCAGCAAGGCGGGCCAGTGGCGCACCGGCATGGGGTGAACCCAGGCACACCACGTCGCGAATGGCACGTTTCAAAATAATGTCGTCGTCGGTCAATGCTTCGACCACCGAGCGGCTGATCAGGCCGCCCATGCTGTGGCCCACCAAAGTAATTCCTTCCACCGCCACAGGCCAATTGCGCACCAGCTTGTTCAACATGCGTTTGAACTGGCGGGCATTGGAATCAATGTTGCGGCCCGTGTTGTAACGCAGATAAAGCGAGGTGACCGGGAAATCGTCTTGCAGCTTGTCGCCATAAGGGCGGGTGGCAGGTTCGCTGGGGTTGTAATACATTTGCCAGCTGTCTTCGTTGCAGCACAGGCCATGCACAAAAATGACCAAATGATTATGTGCATCGGGAAACTGGGCCAGCAAAGCGGCCTGATCGGGCTGCAAGGCCTGCCCGTTGGCGTACAAATTCATGTGCACTTGCATGGGGTTGCGTGTGGCTGCCAAGTGGTCGCCAAACACACCATTGATTGCGCTTGAAATGGCAGAAACACGCTTGTCGGTTTTTGCGTTGGGTGCAACAGGCACTGGCAAGTGGTCGACATCGTCCATCAACTCGCCACCCATGGCCTGATCAATAATTTGTGGCGATGCCAAACTTTGGTTGGCTTGCCGCACGACCCAGGCCGCACCGGAAAACACGCCTTTGCCCGCTTCGCGCACTGCGCCATACACCAGGTCGGTAATTTCATTGTGTACCGATTCCACCGGCTTGCTGGCATTGAGCGTGGCCGCACCCACAGCCTTGAATGGCATGTCGCTGATGGCGCGGTGAAATTCATGCACCCGGGTGGTGGCTTGCGCAATGGTGTCACCCACAAACATCAGGGTGCCTTCCAGTTTCTCGCCGGTGCTGGGATCTTCTTTCTTGCTCATGCAGTGTCTCCGAATCGGAATTCGAGTGTGGATTGACTTATTAGTGTACAAATGTACACTGAATGTATTTTTTGCGCTAGAAATTCAATTCTAACGAGAGCAATCCTGTTTTCTATTTGACCGTTTTCGACAGACCAAAGCAATAGGCCCAGTACACCAAGCCGATGAACAAATAACCTTCCAGATAAAAGCTGCGCCATTGCACATCGCCCGCCAGGGCAAGGCTTAGCGAACCAGTCAGTTCAAACAAGGCCACAATGGTGACCAGCGAACATTCTTTGAACAAGGTCACGAAGCTGTTGGTGAGGCTGGGCAGGCATGCGCGTATGGCCTGCGGCAACACCACATGCACATTGCGCTGAATCACATTCAGGCCCAGTGCTTTGGCGGCCTGCCCCTGAGCAGCTGGCACGGCCTGCAAACCACCGCGCAACACTTCAGCCAGATACGCGGCACTGAACAAGGCGATGGTAAGCAGCACCCGCGTGAACAAATCAAGGCCCTCGCCCGGCAGCCACAAGGGCAAAACAAACGCGGCAAGAAACAGCACGGTGACCAGCGGCAAGGCACGCAACACCTCAATGTAAGCAATGCAAAACCTGCGCAAGGGTGCAAATGCAGATTGCCGCCCCAAGGCCAGCAACAGCGCCAGCGGAAATGCCAAGCCAAACCCCACCGTGCTTAATATCAAGGTAAGTGGCAGGCCACCCCACAAGTTGGTGGGCACCGTGGGCATTGTGGCAAAGCCACCATAAAGCAACACCGCACTGCCGGGCACTGCGAATGCCCACAAGGTGAACGCTGTGTTGGGCTTGAAAATTCGGGCGGCGGTTGCAAACAACAAGGCCGACCACAGCACCAGCACCGTGGCTGCGCGCCATTGTTCTTCTATCGGGTAACGTCCGAACAAGATGAGTCGCCATTTTTCTGCCACCACGCCCCAGCAGGCACCTTGCCCCGCAGCTTGTTGGCAAGCTTGCAAATCAGGGCGAAACACTGCGCTGAGCAGTGCCCAATCCAATAGCATCCAGGCCACTGGGGCCAATAACACTGGCAACGCCACCCACAAAAAACGATTGAACAACACGGCAGGGTTCACAAGGCCCCCCGATTCACACGTGTGTTAAGCACATTCATTAAACCTGCGGCGACAGCGCTCAGCAGGGCGTAAGTGACCAGAATAATGAGCACGCACTCCACAGCCTTGCCACTTTGGTTAATTGCAGTGTTGGCCACGGACACCAATTCCGGATAGCCCACAGCCACACCCAGCGATGCATTTTTCAGCAGGTTCAAATACTGGTTGGACAATGACGGCACCACCACGCGCAAGGCCAAAGGCAGCACCACGTAGCGGGTGGTTTGGGCGGTGTTCAGGCCCAAAGCCAAAGCACCTTGCCGCATGCCAGGTTTCACGGCCTGCACACCGGCACGCACTATCTCGGCAACAAAGGCAGCGGTGTACACCACCAGTGCCAGCAGCACGGCCAAATATTCCGGGCTTAGTGCCCAACCGCCCTCGATCGAAAAACGCCCGCGCACAGGTGCCTCGGAAAATGCGGGAAAAGCCAAACCACTTTTGCTTAAGAACACCGAGTCGCCCCAAGACCAGGCCTGGCTGGCAATGGGCAAAAACTGGGTAATGGCAAAGTAAATGGCCAACAGTTGAAGCAACAAAGGCACATTGCGAAACAGGTTGATATAACCCCTGCACAGACCTTTCAATAGCGGATGTTGGGCCAATTGCCCCAAGCCAATGAACAGGCCCAAGAAAGTGCTCAGCACAAGGGCAGGCAAGCCGACCTTCAACGTGTTGAGCAAACCCGCCAACAGTATTTGCCAGTAAGGTGAACTGAAAGCCACTTGCAGCCAGCCTTCGCTCAGGCCAAAACCGGCGGGGTCCGTAAGGAATTCAAAGTTCACCGGTTCGCACCTTCAACGCAAAGGCGGGGCATACATCAACCCACCTTCAGTCCACAGCGCGTTCAAGCCACGCTCCAGTTTCAAAGGCGATTGCTTGCCCAAATTGGCCTCGAACACCTCACCATAATTGCCCACTTGCTGCACAATTTTAAGCACCCAATCGCGCGGCAAACCCAAGGGCTTTCCCAGATTTTCCGCACCGCCCAGCAAGCGCTGCACGGCCGGGTTATTGCTGTTCAACGCTTGTTCAACATTGGCTTTTCCCACGCCCAGTTCTTCGGCTTCGATCATGGCAAACACCACCCATTTCACGATGGCGAAAAATTCATCGTCACCGCGCAGTACGGCAGGACCCAGTGGTTCTTTGGAAAACACTTCAGGCAGCACCACGTAGTCATCGGGCTTACCGCTCTGGCTGCTTTTCAAACCAATCAGTGCCGACACATCGGTTGAAAATGCCTGGCAACGTCCACTGAAAAAAGCTTTGTAAGCGGCCTCGAAGTTGTCATACACAATGGCCTTGGCCGTGATGCCTTGCGTGCCCAGGTAGGTGCTCAGGTTTTTCTCGTTGGTGGTGCCCGACTGCACACAAATTTCCGCGCCCTTCAATTCTTTGGCGCTTTTCACGCCAAAGCGTTTGTGCATCAAAATGCCTTGCCCGTCGTAATAAGTGATCGCGGCAAAGTGCGCATTCAAACCGGCATCGCGGCTTAATGTCCAGGTGGTGTTGCGTGAAAGTATGTCGATTTGCCCAGCCTGCAAGGCGGCAAACCGCTGTTGCGAACTAAGCGGCGTGAACTGCACTTTTTGTGCATCGCCCAGCACGGCTGCGGCCACGGCACGGCACACAGCCACGTCCAGCCCGCGCCACTGCCCGTCACTGCCCAAGGCAGAAAAACCGGCGACACCACTGCTGACCCCACAGCGCACGGCATCGCGTTTCTTGATCGATTCAAGCACCGGGCCAGCCTGTACCGCACCCGCAAGCATGAACCCCGTTAACACAACAAGCATGTGCTTAAACACTTTCACTGGCTGCCCCCCGATTCATACACACCACTGGCCTTCAACTGCAAACGGCCAAGGTGCTCTTTGATGGCAATGGTGCTTTCGTCCAGGGCTTGCGGTTTGGGCAACCACTCCCAGAAGGGACGCGCTTCGTTCAACACACGAATGTCGGTGCGCACCGGGTACACGGTGAAACCTGCCTTTTCAAACCACAACACTGCGCGGCCCATGTGAAAGGCCGAGGTGACCAGTGCAATATTGCGCGCGCCTTCACCCAGCAATTCGCGGGTGCGCAGCGCATTCTCGAATGTGGTGCGCGAACTGCCTTCAAGCAACATGGCGTTTTCTGGCACACCCATGTCGAGCATGAACATTTTCATGCCGGGGGCTTCGGCTTCTTTACGCGGGTCTGCAGCAAACTGCCCGCCACTTAGCACCAGGCGTGGGGCCACGCCCTGCTTGTACAGCCGTGCGCCCTGCCACACCCGGTCGCCTGCATCGTTCAAATCGGGCAATGCGCGCACACCGTCGTACCGGCCCTCCAACCCGCCGCCCAGCACCACAATGGCGTCCACTTGTGCGGGCAGGGGTCGGTTGGCTTCCATCACCAAGGCTTCATCTTCCAGCGGGCCCAGCAGGGCTTCGCCAACCCAGGGCAGGCTGAACGCCAGCAACTGCAATTGGGCCAAAACCACCGCACGCATCCGCCAGGGGCTGGGCAGCAACATGCCCAGCATCGACAGGGCAATCCACAGGCCCAGGGGGCTCAGCAGCCAAATGGCGTACTTGGTCAGCTCTGCAGCCAAAGCATTCTCCGCAAATGAATCCAAGGCTCATTGTAGACGTGTCACCGCGCCTGCAAGCGCGCTACACTGTTTTCTTCGACCACTCCTGCGCGCGCACCACCATGCCCTTTCCCAACCACCAACTCAGCATGACCGTGCTGATGACCCCCGACATGGCCAACTTCAGCGGCAAAGTGCATGGGGGGCATATTCTGAAATTGCTCGACCAGGTGGCTTACGCCTGTGCAAGCCGTTATGCAGGCATGTATGTGGTCACGTTGTCGGTTGACCGGGTGCTGTTTCGACAGCCCATTCGCGTGGGCGAACTGGTTACTTTTTTAGCCAGTGTGAATTACACCGGCAACACCTCGATGGAGGTGGGCATCAAGGTGGTTTCCGAAGACATTCACAAGGGCATTGCCACCCACACCAACAGCTGCTTTTTCACCATGGTGGCCATGAATGCCGATGGCACACCCGGCAAAGTGCCCCAGCTGGAACCCCGCACCGACGAAGACAAGAAGCGCCATGCCAACGCAGAATTGCGCAAAACTCTGCGCAAAGAACATGAGGAGCGAATGAATAATTTAAAGTAAACTTATCGGTAATCTCACACATTAATTCTTGCCAATGAACCTGAGCAGCTTGTCATCGGAAATCGATTTGGAAACCACGCTGGATCGCATGTGTGATGATCACGATCTGCTGCTGGAAATTCTCGACCTGTTTTTGGCCGAGTTCACAGCCGAGCGCGCAAACCTTCAGGCGCAAGTCGAGCAAGGCGATTTCGCCAACCTGGCCACCAAGGCACATTACTTCAAGGGTGTCGCTCAAAACCTGGGGTTGCTAAGGTTCTCGCCACAGGTCAAACGGCTTGAAGAATCCGCCAAACAAAACGACTTGGTGAACTGTCAGCAAGCGGTTGACGAACTGGCTGACATTGCCCGCCAAATTTTGGCGCTTCGCCAATGCGTTCAACCCACCTGAAACAGTTAAACCTGCTTCAGGTATTTGCCTAGCACGTTAATCAACTTGTCGCGTTCAAGTGGTTTGCTCAGGTAGTCGTTCATGCCGGCATCCAGACACTTCTGGTCCTCTCCAACCATTGCATGGGCGGTCAGTGCCACCACGGGTATGTTTTTGTTAATGCCGGGCACGGTACCGCTTCGAATGAGCTTAGTGGCTTCGTAACCGTCCATCACCGGCATTTGTCCATCCATCAGCACCAGGTCGAACGATTCTTTCGCAAGCAGGTCAAGCGCCTCTTGCCCGTTGTTGGCAATTTTGGACTCCAGGCCCAGGCGTTCCAGCACTTTGCACACCACCATTTGATTCATGGCAGCGTCTTCAACCACCAGTATTATTCCGCGAAATTTCGCAACGGCGGGTGCCGCAAAAATCGGCCCAGCGGCGGGTTCCACTGCGGCAGAATCAATCGGTAATTGCACTGCCAGCTTCAAAGTGAATACCACCTCGGTTCCCTGATTCGGCTTGCTTTGCATGTGCACCTGCCCACCCATAAGCTCCACCAGTTCTTTCACAATGGCCAAGCCAAGGCCGCTGCCTTGCGCGCGCCTTGTGCTGGAGTTGTCTACCTGTGTAAAACGTTTGAACAGGTTCTTTTGATGCTCGGGAGCAATACCCACACCGGTGTCTTTCACGGTGAATTCGAGCACAGCCTGTTGCCCGGTTCGGGACACTTCCCGACAAGTCACTTTCACATGGCCCACATCGGTAAACTTGATGGCATTGCCCACCAGGTTCAGCAAAATTTGCCGCAGTCGCACGGAGTCGCCCAGGTAAGTGGCATCAGGCACAGCCTCGGCAGGACAGTGTAATTCGATGTTTTTGCTTTGTGCTTCAAAGGTCAATGCCGCTTCAACATCGGTAAACACCTCTGCCAGTTCAAGCGGGTTGTTGCGCAAAGTCATCTGTCCGCTTTCCACTTTTGAAATGTCGAGAATGTCGTTGAGCAAGCTGAGCAATGAAGCAGCACTGCGCTTGGAAGCCGCAGCAAGTTGGTGTTGTTCAGGTTTCAATTCCGTGTCGAGCAACAGATCGATTGTGCCCAATACCCCATTCATCGGGGTTCGAATTTCATGGCTCATATTGGCCAGAAAGGCCGCTTGCGTTTTTTGGGCCTGAAGTGCGAGTTCTTGAGACTGTCGCATCGTCGCTTCGCTTTGTCGTCTCGATTCAATTTCTTGCGCCAAGGAAGAATTGATCTGGGTCAGTTTGCCCAGATCGGGCAAAGCCATGAGGTGCTTCAATTTGGGTAGCAGGTAAATTGCCGTGGCAATTGACACCAAGGCGGTGACCATTTTTGTAATGCCTTGGGTGTAATACAGCGGAACCCAAAGGGTAAGAATACCCATGACATGCGTTACTCCGCAGGCAAGAATGAATGCCGCAAACAAATAATAAACGGGTTGTAACACCGCATCGGGTCGGCGCTTGGCCACATAGACGATACCGATCGGGATCGAAAAGTAGGCGATTGCAATCAGCAGGTCTGAAATAACATGCATGGCCAGCAGTTGCGGATTCCATGCAATGCAAAAGCCATGCGGCAGGTACTCGGTCACGTTATTCATTTGTATCTACCGACAGTTATAGGTGTGTATTTCAAGTTAACTCAAAAATTCTCTGGCGTATCTTGTCTACATCAATTGGCTTGCTTAAGTGATGTGAGCGGTCATGCTCCAGAATAATGCCCAAAACCTTCAAGTTCAGGGCATATCATCTACGATCAAGATATGACGAGGGGGAGATAATGCCACGGCACCGCGTACGCCACGTACAACGTATTCATGCAGGTGTATCGGTTGAACGATCAGAAATTGCACCTCGTCGATGTTTCTGTGAAACAAATTATCAACTCTTTGTGCATTTCGTTTTGAGTGGGTGCGCCGAGTGCGAAGGACAAGCCGCATGCACGAATAAAGGGCGGTTTTAGCCCCTTATTCGGTTACTTTACAATTGTTGCCAATTTAACACTTATGGCATGCTCAGTTTGACGCCCTTTGCTGGCGTAGCACTTTGGTTTCACCAACCTTAGCGGCTTGAATCTGCGCGTTGGTATAAGGCAACCGTGCCCAGTTTTTCTCGGAATACGCCTTGGTGTAATCATCAAAATGCGGGTTGGCCGGGTCAGTCGACAGTGAATAAGTCAACATGGCATCGGCCTGCGGCTTGCCTTTGTCATCCCAGGTTACCGCCTGAATGTAGCTGTTGCCATATGTCACCTTGTAGCCCTCTGAATTCAGGCGGCCAGGTTCGGTGCTCACAATGGTGAATGCACCTTCCGGGCTTGTGCCGCCGAAAATTGGCGTGGCACTCGCTTGCACCCCTGATTTCTGAATATTGCCCAATGGTTCGTCCAGCGCGAAACCCGCCGCCTGCACCGCCAGAATGGCATCCGCCAATGCGGCAGAAGTGAAGGGGTTGGCAAGATTCAAAGTGTTCGGTGTATTCAACGGATTTGCAGCGTTGAACCCATTGGCCCACAAATTGGTCGGCAATGACAAAGGCACTGGCACATCAAAAGGCAAATGCAGTTGCGGTGCACCCACGGGCAAGCCCCCGGGGTTTGCAATGGCACGGCTCCAGAATTCACGCCACAGGTGCGCGCCTTTGCTGTCCAGGTTGGCCCTGCCATCCCAGGCACCCAACGCGGCACAGGCATCGGCAGTTTGCACGGGCATTAAGCCGGTGCTCAGCAACACAGGCACCTGGCACAACGCATCCACCACCGATTGCTTGGCCAAAGTGGCTGAATAAATCTCGCTGCCCAATGCAATTTCTTTCAGGTTGTCTTGCGTAAAGCGATTGCCTGGCAGGCCATCGGCACCGCCCAAGCGGCGTTCAGCTTGCAGGGTACACAAGCGGGTGCGCAAAGTGCGTTCTGCATTTTCATCGCCAATAATGCGGTTGAAACCGGTCAGTGGCTGGCGTGGGTTACTGAGCCAATGGCTGTCGTTGCAGTTGGTTACATAATCGTCGCGCTGTAGTGTGGGCAGGTTGCCCGCGCCAAAAATGCCAGGCGCAGGTGCATCAGGGTCGGTGCCCCACTCGCAGGCTTCGCGGGATCCGTCCAACACAGGCAAACCGGGCGACAGCTGGCCCACCACAGAGTTGAATGGCTCGGCGGCACAATCCGCAACTTTTTCATCGGTCACATGCGGCACCACGGTGACATCGCCATAGTACACAGGCTTGCCTGGGCCACTGGCCACAGTATTCACCCAAGGCACACCCAGTTCGCTGGCATGCAAGTCAATGAATTCCTCCAGCGACTTGGCCAGGTTCCACTTGGCAAACTGGTTAATCAGGCGATCATTTTCAAGATTGGCATCGCGCAGGGTAAAGGCCATCAACTGGTTCCAACCCAATACCGGCACGCCACTGGCCTCCAGTACCAGCATGGGGCCATAGTGGCTCCGGTACATGGTGCGTTGCATGGTGGTAATGCTGCCATCGGGTTGCTTCACTTCAATTTCGGTGGGCAATGCGATCAAGTCGCGCATTTCGCCCTCGTACAGGTACTGGGTGGGGTTGACCGGGTTGATTTGCAACTGGTACAGCGTAAATCGAAAGGCGGTTGACACCGTGTGGCTCCAGGCCACATGTTCATTAAAACCAATCAACACCGCAGGCACGCCGTAAAGGCCCACACCCATGATATCCATGGTTTTTTCGCCATTTGCTTCCAGAATATTGTGGCTCAGGTAAAGGCGCTCAGTGCCCTTCCACGGAAAGTGCGGGTTGCCGTAGACCAACGATTGCCCATTCGCAGTTGCATCCTTGCCAAAGGCGTACATATTGCTGCCAAAGTGGTCTTTGTTCTGCATCGCAGTGAAGGGGTTGGGATTGGCCTTCAGCAAAGCCACCTGCTGGGCGGCACTGCGGCCCTGCTTTTGGGGGCTTGCACTGGCCACGGGCAATGTAGCGGGGGGTTGGGCATTTCCAATTTCGCTTACAAACACCGAACTGCTGGCCAGCACGGCCAAGCGCACAAATCGGCGGTACATGTCGTCAGCCGTAATTGGGGCCAGCCATTCGGCATCGGAACAGGCGGCATGTGCGGGCAATTTGCTGCCATCGGCCTGCTCATACTCATGTTCACCGGCCTTCAGTTCCGCAATGTATCGGTTCACGCCGTCAGCATAGCCAGCCACCACATTCTGAAAATCGGGAATGGTCTTGTCGCGCGTGCGCTGCCAGGCATTGCGGGTTACACCATCGGCGCCCTCCTCCTCAAAAGCAAACAGGCTTTTCCAGAAAAAGTCACTGGCCACGTTGTTGGCTGTCGATCCATTGGGTTCAATCGTGTACGTGCCATCCGGGCCAAAAAAGCGTGAACGTTCACCGCGAATAGTCAGCAAATCTTCAAGGAATACGCACAGGTTGTCTTGCGCAAAAGCATAGCCCTGGCCATAACCCAAACTGCCGTAATCCTTGGCGCGAATGTGCGGCACACCGTAGGTGGTTCGGGTAATGCTGACATCGTATTTCAGGTTGGGGTTTTCATTCGGGTTGGTGCGGGTGTCCGATCCCGTAACCGCGTTGTCACTGCTGCCCAGGCAGCCCGCCAACACCAGCACCGCAGCACTGGCTGCAACCCACAATTGACCACGCCGCAACGCGGCCCTGTTCTTCAAGCCATTAATCACCGCTGTCTCCTCTGCTTTAATTCTGGGCCTGCCTTGGTGGCGAGCCTTATGCTATTGGTACTGCCAATAGCAACAATTGGATTAAAAATCAGGGATTTACTGACACGACTGCAGTAATTTGCGGGTATTGCCTAAAAAATCAAAAGCTTGGTGTAAGCACCGATTCAACCCAGCCCCGCCTTGCGCGACAATAGTCAGCTTCAGAAGCAAACCAGCAGGCCCAGACACATGCAACCCTACAACAACGATCAAACTGTCGCCCACTTCATCAATGGCACCACCGTAAGCAAGGCTGGCTCCAAAACCGCCAATGTGTTCAACCCGTCGCTGGGCGCAGTGGCCCGCCAGGTTGAGCTGGCCGATGTGGTCACCGTGAATCAAGCTGTGGAAGCTGCCAAAGCCGCACTGCCCGCCTGGGCCAACAAGCCGCCGCTGCAGCGCGTGCGTATCATCAACAAATTTTTGGCCCTGATGAATCAGCACCGGGACGAACTGGCCGCCATCATTACGGCTGAACACGGCAAGGTGTTCACCGATGCGCAAGGCGAAGTCAGCCGCGGCATCGACATTGTTGAATTCGCTTGCGGCATTCCGCAGTTGCTGAAAGGCGATTACACCGAGCAAGTTTCTACGAACATCGACAACTGGACCCTGCGCCAACCCGTGGGCGTGGTGGCAGGCATTACGCCATTCAACTTCCCCTGCATGGTGCCTTGCTGGATGTTTCCCGTGGCGATTGCCTGCGGCAACACCTTCATTCTCAAGCCCAGCGAACGCGACCCCAGCGCCGCCAACTTCATGGCCAGGCTGTTCAAAGAAGCAGGCCTGCCCGATGGCGTGTTCAACGTGGTACACGGCGACAAACTGGCCGTTGAAACCCTGCTGAACCACCCCGACGTGGCTGCACTCAGCTTTGTGGGTTCTACTCCAATTGCGAAATTCATTTATGAAACTGGTGCACGCAACGGCAAGCGCGTGCAAGCCTTGGGCGGCGCAAAAAACCACCTGCTTGTGATGCCCGATGCGGACCTGGACCAAGTGACCGACGCACTGATTGGTGCCGCCTACGGCAGCGCAGGCGAGCGTTGCATGGCCATTTCCGTGGCGGTCATGGTGGGCGACGTGGGCGACAGGCTGATCCCCAAGTTGGCGGCCCGCCTGAAAACCCTGAAAGTGACCGATGGCATGGACTTGTCCGCCGAAATGGGGCCAATTGTGACCTCGGAAGCGCTCAAGCGCATTGAAGACTACGTGCAGATTGGCGTGGACGAAGGCGCCACACTGGTCGTCGATGGTCGCGGACAAAAACCCGCGGGTTTCGAAAACGGCTTTTACACCGGCGGCACCTTGTTCGACAACGTAAAACCCGACATGCGCATTTACCTGGAAGAAATTTTTGGCCCGGTACTTGGCTGCGTGCGTGTGGGCAACTTTGCCGAAGGCCTGGAGTTGATCAACAGCCACCAATACGGCAATGGCGTCAGTTGCTACACCCGCGACGGCAATGTGGCCCGTGAGTTTGGCCGCCAAGTGCAGGTTGGCATGGTTGGCATCAACGTGCCCATTCCGGTGCCCATGGCGTGGCACGGTTTTGGTGGCTGGAAGGCCAGCCTGTTTGGCGACATGCATGCTTACGGTGAAGAAGGCGTGCGCTTCTACACCCGCCAGAAATCCATCATGCAGCGCTGGCCGGACAGCATCGAGAAAGGCGCAGAATTCGCGATGCCCACCTCGAAATAACACCGCTTGAACACCGAACTCAAAGCAGGCGCACTGGTCGCATTCGGTGGATACGCTCAAGCAATTGTTTACGGCATGCTGGCCTTTGCTCCTTTGGGGCAAGCCGGGCTGGCCTACGGCATTTACGCTGGCCTGGCCAGTGCCCTGATTGGCGGTGTGCTGGGTACCCTCCTGGGAAAAGCACCTGTTCAATTCGGAGGCCCACGTTCTTCAACCGCGCTGATTATTGCCGGGTCCCTGCTTGGTTTATTACAAATCACCACCAATCACTTTGAGTTGATGTTGTTGCTGGCGCTTGAAATCGCGCTGGCAGGCCTGCTGATTGCATTGGCCCAGCAACAGGGTGTAGGCAAGTTGATGCAGTTTCTTCCCGCGCCGGTCCTGATCGGAATGAACACCACGCTGGGTTTGTTTTCAGCCTACAAACTGCTGCCAGCCATGATGGGCTTTGCGGTGTACACCACCGCTTTGCAGGCGGCGGCCACACCCGCACTTTTCTCGCCCATGGCACTGGGTGTGTCGGCAATTACAGTCTGCGTGCTGCTGTACTTCCGCGCCATACGGCCCAACCCCTTGGGCCTGGTCTACGGCCTGGCCTGCGGTTTTACGCTGCATGCCATGCTGCTGTGGGCCTGGCCAGGCGCACTGCCCGTGCAAACCGTGACTGCCATGCCGAGCCACCCACTGTTGCAAACCCTGCAAACACAAGGCTTTGCGGACAGCATTCAGGCAATTGTCGCATTGTTGCTTAGCACCCCCGGTCTGCTGCTCCAGGTGTTGGTGGGGGCTGCGGTACTGGCTTTGCTGGTGGTGCTGGAAAGCATGCAATCACTGTTGCAAGTGGACCAAACCCTGGGCACACGCCACAACACACGGCAAGAATTGAACACTTTGGCGATCAGCAATGTGTTGTGTGGTCTGGCGCTGGCCTTGCCCAGTTCCAACTATTTTTCCAGAAGCAATGCAGGCTTGGGCATGGGTGCAAGAAGCCGTCAAAGCGAAGCTTGGTACGTCGGTGTGCTTACCCTGCTATTGATATTCACCTGGCCAATTCTCGCGCAGTTGCCACTGCACATTCTGGCCACCGCCGTGGCAGTCAGTTCGCTGTTTCTGATTCAGGGCAGCACACTTCGATTGATCCAACGGTTTGCCTTGCCCTCCACACGCAAGCAAATGGCGCCCACCGAACGATTCACCGTGTGGGTGGTGCTTTGCATGGTGTTTGTCACCGGCATCAGCAACCTGTTAATTGGCACTTTGGTTGGCGTGCTGTTTGTGGCCGCCTATTTTCTTCAACAACAATCGGGCAGCGGGTTGCGCAACATCGAGTTCAAGCCCGCCGCACGTTCGCGCAGCATGCGCCCGCGCGCGCACCGCCAACACCTTGATACGGCCTTTGAACATTTGGCCTGGGTTCGCTTTGAAGGCAATCTGTTTTTCGGAAATGCACCAGCCATTGCCATTCGCCTGCACGACGAACTTGTTCCCGCGCAGTCTGTCGTCCTCGATTTCACACACTTGCGCTACATCGACGACACCGCCTGCGACTGCCTCGAAAGACTATTGAAACAAGGTTTGCAACATGCGCGCGCCGTTGCCGTGTTGCCCACCCATGAACAAGCCATGGGTGGCGAATCCTTGTTGCGTAGCTGCCTTGGCCGCTTGGGCATTGCCACGCAAGGCCACATCGACGATGCCTTCTGGCACATTGAAAACCAGCTGCTGGCGCCCCTTGCGCTTGAACAGGCAAGTTGCAGCGCCGAAGATGCTTTGAAAAACAGCCACCTGTGTGACCACATGAACCCGGATCAAATCGCCGGTTTTTCTGCCCACTGGAACACCACCGTGCTGCCTGCTGGCCAGGCCCTGTTCAGCGAAGGCACCGAGCCTTGTGGCTTGTATGTGTTGCTGGAAGGACAACTGAGCGCCTGGCACCACACCGGCCACAGCAATGAAAGGTTAATGCGCTTCTGCCCCGGCAGCATGGTCGGGGAAATGGCGCTGATTGATCGCAAGCCTCGCTCGGCAACAGTGCGCGCCGACAGCCCTTGCACGCTTCTTTTTCTACCCACGGCGCAATTCGAGCAGTTACTTTCCCGGGCACCAGACTTGGGTCACACCCTTCAAAATAACCTGTCCAGAGAACTGGCCTTGCGAATTCGCCTGGCCAACCAAAGCCTTGCTTTGGTGCAATAGAGGAATTCCTCTTTGTGCGCAGCCCCGGCTTGCCGTATTTTCTCGGGTGTGCACAACCCTGTAACACCCCATGAACAAAGCAGAATTTCAAAAACGCTACGGCAACACCATTGGCAAACCCAAACTAAGCCTGTTGTTGGGCGAGGCCAAAACCCCATTTGAAGCTGCCAAGCTGGCTGTGGGCTGGCGTTTCCTGGCCCGCAAGAATGTGGGGCAAGGCCAAACCATCTTGCTGCTGCCGGGCTTTGGTGCCAGTTCCAGCAGCATGACGTTCATCAAACGCTATCTTGATTCCCTGGGTTACAAAACAGTGCATTGGTCAGCCGGTTTTAACCACGGCGAAGTGGGCAAGCTGCTGCCACAGGTGATTGCAGACATCAAAGAACACTCCGAGCAGGCCCAAGCCCCGATCAAACTGCTGGGCTGGAGCCTGGGTGGCTACCTGGCGCGCGAGGCAGCACGCGAAGTGCAACAAAACGTGAGCCGCATTGTGACCATTGGCAGCCCCGTGATTGGCGGCCCCAAATACACCGCCGTGAAAACGCTTTACGACATCCGCGGGCTGGATGTGGAATCGATCGAGAACAGCACCCTGAAACGCTTTGAGCACCCCATTGTGTGTCCCATTGTGGCCCTGTACTGCAAGAAAGACTCCATTGTGAGTTGGCAAGCCTGCATTGATCGCTTCAGCCCGAATGTTGAACACATTGAAATTGACACCCCCCACCTGGCCATGGGTGTCAGCAAGGAAGTGATGAACCTTCTGCCTTATGCACTTGGCACCCCGCTGAAGTAAGCCCCGCAAGGCTGAACACCTTTTCCAAAAACTTGAGCCCTTTCATCTGCGGAAAAGGTGGGTATTCGATTGTGTCCTCCGGGCTTTTACTGACTTGAAACTTTTTACGAGCAGCGTAGACTAAATTATTAGTGGACGGTGCTAGCACTGCCACGACACAAGGCAACAAACCCTTGTGCCTGTACCCCCCTTTTGCATGCGGTCCGTCCTGCAAACTCACCCGCCAGCTCTCAGGCTGCGGATGCAACGCCACTTGTGTGTCAAAAAGGGTTCCACATGATCAGACAACACTACCAATCACTCGAACACATCAGCGCTGGCGCCACCGACATGATTACGGTGAGCGATCCCAGTCGCCCTCTAAAGCTGACCGCCGATTCTCCCGCCTTCGACGCCATGACCGATCTGCGGCGAGTGCACCCTGTCAGCATTTCCGACTCGGAAACACTGGAACAAGCCCGCACCACCATGATTGTGTGTGGCGTCAAACTTCTGTTTGTGCGCAACAGCCTGGGGCATTTACAGGGCCTGCTGACCGCAAACGACCTGGCTGGTGAAAGGGCCATCAAGGAAGCTTCGTCAAGCAACCGCAACGTGCCTGAACTCACGGTCAACGATGTCATGGTGAAGCTGCCCGATCTCGAGTTTCTTGAGTTCGGTGCCGTCTCCCGGGCGGAAGTAGGCCACATCATCGCTACGCTGCGTGAACACAACCGGCAACATGCGTTGGTGGTTGACAACCGCACCGGCAAAATGCGCGTAGTGGGCCTGTTTTCATCCACGCAAATTGCGCGCCAAATGGGAATTCCA
This sequence comes from Limnobacter sp. 130, assembly GCF_902506325.1. GTDB lineage: Bacteria > Pseudomonadota > Gammaproteobacteria > Burkholderiales > Burkholderiaceae_B > Limnobacter. The sequence continues at coordinate 1,778,830 of NZ_LR732328.1, read as the reverse complement.
GTGATGGACCCAGTTAAAGCAAGCACCTTTGCTGAAATTGAAGCGGCGGTGGCTGCGGCTTAACGGTTCAATCACCAAGCCTGTTCAACAATTCGACCACCAAGGGGTGGTCGATTCCCCTTACATTCCACACCCCATGAATTTCCTCGTGCAGGTCATCACACTGCCCCAGCAATCGCAGGCCGCTTAAAGTGCCTGTGTCGTAAACGCCCAAGCGGCTCACCGGAAAAACCCCAAAACCCCGCGCGGCAAACACCGACATCAAAGCACTGTCCTCGAACTCACCCACCACATGCGGCACAATGCCCAACTGCTCAAACCAGTGATTCAAATCGACACGTAGCCTTGAATGACCGGTGGGCAGCAACACAGGCAGGTCATGCAGACATTCCGGGAAATGTGTCAATGCATCTTTTTTCACCCACTTTGATGCGCCGTACCAGTCCACTTCTGAACTGATAAGCAGGCGACTTTGCATGCGCAAATTCGGGTTTGCTGGCGGTGGCTGCCCAGCGAACACAAAATCCAGGTGATGCAGGGCCAATTCCGCCAGCAACTGCTCGGGCTCGCCCTCGTGGCAAGTCAGGTGCAAGTCTTCCGTATTCAACACCGGCTTAAGCAGCGCATGCACCGCCAGTTTTGAAATACCGTCGCAAAGGCCGACCTTGAAACGCCGTACAGGTTTGCTCGCCACCGCCCGCACCAGCTCAGGCAGGCTTTGCCCAATCTGGAAAATTTCCTCCGCTTTGGCAAAAGCCACTTGCCCCGCCTCGGTCAGTGCCACGCCACGCCCTTCGGGTTTTAACAACTGGTGGCCCAAATCCTTCTCCAGCTCACGCACCTGGGCGCTAATGGTTTGAATGGCCATGTCCATGCGTTCGGCCGCCCGCGCAAAACCGCCCTCTTTGGCCACCATCCAGAAATAATGCAAATGGCGATAGTTCAAAGTCATGCAAGCCCCACAAAGTAACTTCGTAAAAACCGAATCAACAGTTCATTAAATACTGGTTTTTCCGAAATCACAACTGATACACCATGGCGCCGTGTTCAATTCAACCCTTATGGAGTATCAACGTGGACGTTTTAATGGAATTCATGCACACCGACTTTCTCGGCACAGCCGCATGGATTTGGCTGTTGTTTGTCGGCATTGTAATTGCACTGCTCACCTTCGACCTTGGCGTGCTGCACAAGGATGATCACGAAATTGGGGTCAAGGAAAGTTTGCTGCTCTCAGGTGGCTACATCACCGCAGCCTGTCTGTTCGGCGCATGGGTGTGGTACTACCTGGGCTCGGAAAGCGGCATGAACTACTTCACCGGTTTCGCCATTGAAAAATCACTGTCGATGGACAACGTGTTTGTCATCGCGATGATTTTCTCGTTCTTCGCCATTCCCCGTCAGTACCAGCACCGCGTGTTGTTCTGGGGCATTTTGGGCGTAATCGTATTGCGCGCCATCATGATCGGTCTGGGCGCTGCGCTGGTGAAAGAATTCAGTTGGGTGCTTTACCTGTTCGGCGCCTTCCTTGTGATCACGGGTATCAAAATGTGGTTCATGGCCGACAGCAAACCCGACATTGAAAACAACCCGATCCTGAAGTTTTTGCGCAAACGCATGCGCGTGACCGAAGGCCTGCGTGGCAACGCGTTTGTTGTGAACGAAGCCGACCCCAAAACCGGCAAGGTTGTGCGTTTTGCCACACCCCTGTTACTGGCGCTGGTGTTGATCGAGTTTGTGGACCTGATCTTTGCGGTCGATTCCGTACCCGCGATTTTCGCGATCACCACCGACCCCTTCATTGTGTACACCAGCAACATCTTTGCCATTTTGGGCCTGCGTGCACTGTACTTTGCCTTGGCCGCGATGATCCACCGCTTCCACTACCTGAAGTACGCTTTGGCCATGGTGCTGGTGTTCATCGGCAGCAAAATCTTCCTGGTGAATTTCATCGGCAAGTTCCCGCCCGCCTTTTCACTCAGCATTACCCTGGGCTTGATTGCAGGTGGCGTGGTGTTCTCGCTGTGGAAAACACGGAGCGAGGCTAAAAATGAAAAACTGGAACATGCAACTGACAGCAAATAACCGTCGCTGAAACAAAAAAGCCGGCCCCCACAAAGGCGCCGGCTTTTTTCATTCAATCCATTTTTACTTCGGCTGTTTCACCGCTTCAATGGTAATCAACACTTTCACTTCCGGAAAAAAGCCGCGGTCCACGCCATAGCCCAAATCGAAGTCCGTGCGCTTGAATTCAGCCACCGCATCGGCGCCACACACTTCCGCTTTTTTCATGGGGTGCATAATGCATTTGAAGGTGTTGATCTTCAATGGAACCGGCTTCGTGATCCCTTTCAAGGTCAGGTTACCCAACACCTCCACCGGCTTGTCACCTTCAAAGCGCATTTTGCTGGCCGTGTAGGTAATGGTGGGGTGGGCTTCCACATCGAACATGTCTATATCTTTGGCATGCTCGTTCATCTTGCCATGACCAAAGTCAAGGCTGGCCGCATCAATTTCAATGTCCACTGTACCGGTTTTATTGGCACGGTCCAGGGTCACCATGCCCTTGGTTTTCTCAAACTGGCCACGCCACAGTGACAACCCGCCCATGTGGTCCGCCTCAAACGAAGGGAAGGTGTGACTTGGGTCGATCACATAGGTATCCACCGCCGCATGCGCAGCACCCAACATACCCAATGCAATTGCACTGCCCAACACGGTTTTCGATACTTGCTTGAACATCCCTAACTCCTTTTTATTTGGCTGGTACTACCAGTTTGAAATCAATGGTCACTTCATCGGCCACCAAGCTGGTGTCACCCCATTCCCCGTCTGCGCCCACCTTGTATTCAAGGCGCTTGATCTGGGATTTGCCGGTGAACGTGTGCTTGTCGCCCGCAGTTTTAATTGTTACCGGAAACTTCAGGGGCTTTTTAATGCCTCGAATGGTCAAATCGCCAGTGGCCTGCAAATTATTGCCACTGCCTGTGACACCCGTAATTACAAAGGTCGCCTTGGGGTGGTTTTTTGAATCAAACCAGTCCTTGCCAGCCACTTCTTTGTTGTACTCGGGGTCCCCCAGGTCGTAACTTGCGGTGTCCACGTTCAGAATGGCTTTGGTGTCCGCAGGCTTGGCCGGGTCAAACTGCACATCGCCGCTAAATTTCTTGAAATTGCCACTAACCGGCACATTGAATTGTTTGAATGTTGCCTTGACTTCGCTTTGCGCGGCATCAATCGGGGCGGCCAACACCGGCAGAGTAAAAACAGACAACGCCAGGCCAGCGGCCACTGTGGAAAATCGGTGAATCATCTTGGTTCCTGCGGGTACTGGATCGGATCGTACAGATTAATCGGCTCGCATTCCGGGGATCATGCGGCCCAAAATACCGTCCCGGTCCAGAATGTGATGTTTCAAGGCCATCAATACATGGCCCGCCACCAAAAAGACCAAGCCTTTGCCTGAAAGTTCATGCAAGGTTTTAAACAGTTCCTTGAGTTCAGCGTTCTTCTCGATCAAAACAGGCAACTCAATCACACCAAACCACACCACCGGGTAACCCGAGGCCAGGCTGTACAGGTAACCAAAAACCGGAACGCCCAGCATGAACACATACAAAGCCAAATGCCCCAGCTTGGCCAGCAGCACCGTGTTGTGCCCCCAATGCGCAGGGTATTTGGGGGTTTTCGACAACATTCGAACCACCATGCGCAACAGCACCAATGCAAACAAGGTGACACCCAACCACTTGTGCCAGTTAAAAAGTTTCAGCTTGAATGGTGTAATGCCCGGGATGTCCACCATGTACAAACCCATGCCAAATGCCGTCAAAATACCCACCGCCATGAACCAGTGAACCACGACCATGGGCAAACCGTATCGGTGGTTCTCGCTTAATGCGCTCTTCAAAATCTCATCCCTTTGCAATACAGCCTTGCATTTTCAGCAATAAATAGTTGGGTTTAAAGCCTTTTTCAAGATACAATTTACAGTTGTTTTGATGCTGCGTACATGCCACTGTATGCTTTTGCATCCCGTTATAATCTCGTTTCAACCCAGCGCTATCAATCAGGACGTCGTATGAGCGATTCAAACGAACACGAACTTTTAATCAAGACACCGAAGCAGCTCATCATTGCGATTGTTGCCTCTTTCGTTGTCCCGATTTTCGTCATTATCTTGTTGGCCAACTATGTCAGCAGCAGCGAAAAACCCGCCGCCGGCACCAATGCTTTCTCCGAAGAAGCCATTGCCCAGCGCCTGGCACCTGTAGGCACCATTGATTTCGTTGACGCCAATGCGCCCAAAGTATTGAAAACTGGCGAGCAAGTGTATGCAGCTGCATGCGCGGCCTGCCACACCACCGGCGCTGCAGGTGCTCCCAAGTTTGGCGACCAGGGCCAGTGGGGCGATCGCCTGAGCAAAGGTTTCGACACCTTGTGGAAAAACGCTGTGAACGGCATTGGTGCAATGCCAGCCAAAGGTGGCAATGCTGACCTTGATGACATCGAAGTGGCTCGTGCTGTGGCTTACATGGGCAAAGAAGTGGGCGCTGATTTCAAAGCACCCGAACCAGCCGCCCCTGCTGCAGAGGCACCCGCTGCTGAAGCTGCCAAGTAAAACGCGTTTCAAACGCCAATAAAAAACCCGCCCGAAGGCGGGTTTTTTATTGCATGCTCAGCGCATCAATCGTCGCACTGCAACAGCATTTCTCCCGCGCCGCGGAAAATCAGCATGGCATTTTCCACCACATCTTCCACGGATTTTTTGCAACCATCCATACTCCAGCGGGCCGCCATATACAGCACTGAGCCCACCAGGCCCGAGGCCAGCAAGGTTGAATCCAGCCCCTTCACGCCGCCGTCCTTGCGCTGATCAATCAGCGGTTTGGCCAGTGTTTCCAGCATTTCTACAAAACTGTACAGGGTTTTCAAGCTCAACTCTTCGAGGTGCCGGTTCACGGTCAACACCTCGACCAACAAAATACGGGCTGCCTGCGGGCTTTCCTTGAACTGGCTGAAAAACACGGTCAAGCCGGTTCGGGTGGCCTGCTCCAGATTGTCTGCATCTGTGCTCAACAACACCTTCTGCAACTTGTCGCGCAGCGTATCCGTAATGTGCAGGTAGCACGCAGTGAACAGGGCCTCGGCATTGCTGAAGCTCTCGTAAAAATAGCGCTCGGTCAAACCCGCTTCCTGACACAGACCCTTCACCGTGGCGGCATGGTAACCAGTCGAACCAAACATCTTGATGCCAGCCTCAATCAGTTTCAACCGGCGCTCCGCCTTGCGGGTTTCGTTGGACACCCCACGGTAACGACGCCCTGCGGCTTTGGCAATTTGCTCGGGTGCTTTCGCATTCATAATTGGAAGATATACTCAAAAAATAGGCATTGACAGTATGCAGGCCCAACATTAAATTGACAACCACGATTGTCAAATTACAGCTACAACACAGCACATTGGAGACCGACACATGAAATCATTCAACGGCAAAGTGGCCGCAATTACAGGCGCCGCATCTGGCATGGGCCGTACGCTGGCCCTTCAACTGGCCAAGGACGGATGCCACGTATCCATCTCCGATGTTGACACCAAAGGCCTCGCCGAAACCGTGAAGTTGGTGAAAGCCGCTGCGCCCAATGTCAAGGTTACCAGCCAGCAACTCGACGTGTCCAACCGCGAAGCCATGTATGCCTGGGCCGATCAAACAGCCAAAGACCACGGCAAAGTGAACCTGATTTTCAACAACGCGGGTGTCGCTTACGCCACACCGGTTGAACACATCGATTACGACAAATTCGAGTGGATCATGGGCATCAACTTCTGGGGCGTCGTGTACGGAACCAAGGCATTTTTGCCACACCTGAAGGCATCTGGCGACGGCCACATTATCAACACCAGCAGCCTGTTTGGTCTGTGTGCACAGCCCACACAAAGCACCTACAACGCCACCAAGTTTGCTGTTCGCGGTTTTACAGAAAGCCTGCGCCAGGAACTGGACATGATGAATTGCGGCGTATCGGCCACCAGCGTTCACCCAGGCGGCATCAAAACTGCCATTGCCCGCAAAAGCGTCGCATCGCCTGAAATTGAACAGTTCACCGGTGCCGATTCCGAGCAGGGCAAAGAGTTCTTTGAGAAATTCTTCATCACCACTGCAGAAAAGGCGGCCGATATTATCCTGAAGGCGGTAAAAGGCAACAAGCGCCGCGTGTTGGTTGGCCCCGACGCAGTGGCCATGGACGCCATGGTGCGCACATTGCCCGAAAGCTATCAAGCCATTATCGTGAGTCAAATGAAAAAAATGCGCGACAAGCAAATTGCCCGCAAAAAGCGCAAGGCCGCTGAAAAGGAAACCCAAAGCGCATAACAACGCCTTTGGACTTTGACGTTAAAACGCGGTTAGTCTTAAGACTGCCGCGTTTTTTATTGGGGACTTGATTTGAGTTCAACGAACATTCAGAAAACTGTGCTGCTGGTGGGTGCCACTGGTGTGGTGGGTCACAGCGTGTTGGCGCAGGCGCTAGCGCACCCGAATATAGGCAAGGTGGTTGCGTTAACCCGCAAACCCATTACACCGCACCCCAAGTTACTCAACCAGGTCATCGACTTCAACGCCATTCCTGAAGAGGCCCCTTGGTGGCAAGCCGATGCAGTCATCTGCACCTTGGGCACCACCATCAAAGCGGCCAAAACAGCGGAGCAATTCCGTTTTGTGGATTACACCCTGGTGGCTCAATTTGCGGCACTTGCCGCCCAGCATGCCGTGCCCTGCTTCGTACTGAACTCAGCCATGATGGCCAATCCCAAAGCGAAAGGCCTGTACTTGCGCACCAAGGGCGAAGCGGAACAGGCAGTTCGAAACGCGGGCATTCCCAGTGTTGTGATTGCGCGTCCTGGCCTGCTCGATGGTCAGCGCGAGGAATTTCGTCTGGGTGAAGAAATTGGTTTGATCGCCAGCCGCATGCTCAACCCGCTATTGCCCAAACGCCTGCGCAGTGTGAAAGTCGACATGCTTGCACGCACAATGCTGATAGAAGCGCTAAACGCCGAACCGGGCGCAAAAGTACTGGAATCCGAGGTTTTTCAATCTGGCACGGTATGATGGTAAAAATAAATCACCATCAAACCAAATCACGCCATGCCCAATATTCTTCTAATTGACGATGCCAATACCATTCGAAAAGTTTGCGCACATATTTTGACCCAAGCGGGTCATGTTGTGCGCACTGCGGCATCGGCTCAGGAAGGCATACGAGAGATCGTAGAAAACGGCGCACCCGACCTGATCATCACTGACATCGACATGCCCGGTATGGACGGTCTTGAGTTGTGCAACCGAATTCGAAAAACCGGAGCCATGGTACCCATTGTGGTGATTACGTCGTATTCCGACAAAGAAATGATTAAACAGGCCAAAGCCCTCAACCTTGCGGGGTGGTTGCTGAAACCGGTTACCCCCGAGGCGCTGATCCAGAAAGCAAATTCTGCGCTGGGTGCAAACTAAGCGCCGACCTTTGTCAGCAACCCTTTCAACGCACTCAAACGGTCTTTCGGGGTCATCTTGGGTGTGTCATCGGGCAGGTCTTTGTCGGTTTCCAGTTGCAGTTCCTTGATAAACCGCGACGGAAAACAACTCACCAATTCACGCGCCTTCTTGCGCTTTCTGCACCAGGTAATATTCAGGCTGCGCTGTGCACGGGTCACACCCACATACATCAGGCGGCGCTCTTCTTCCAGCCTGTCGTCGGTCAGTTCGCGCCCTTCGCCGTCGCCAAAACTGGGCAAAATACTTTCCTCACAACCCAGCAAAAACACATGCGGAAATTCTAGCCCTTTGGCTGCGTGCAGGGTGCTTAGCTGCACGGCATCGGGCCGGGTGCCATCGTCTTGCCGATCCAGCATGGTCATCAAAGCCACTTTCTGTGTCAGGTCCAGCAAGGTTGAACCTTCTTCCTCGCCCTTGTCGCCCATCCACTTCACGAAATCGAGCACGTTTTGCCATTTGCTTTGTGCGCCACGTTCGTCTTGCTGCTCGTAAAGCCACTCTTCGTACTTGATGGTGCTCAACAACTCGTTGAGCAAATCGCGCGCAGGTTCCCGCTGGGCGCGGTACTCCAGCTTGTTGATGAAGGTGCCGAAAGTGCGCAGCGCATCGACCATGCCCGCATTCAAATGGCTTTCCGCACCGGTTTCAAACAGCGCTTCAAACAATGAAACCCCGCGCGTACCTGCATAAGTGCCCAAGGCTTCCAGTGTTTTTTGACCAATGCCACGCTTCGGCGTGGTCACTGCACGAATGAATGCCGGGTCATCGTCCTGATTCACCAGCAATCGCAAATAGGCGATCACATCCTTGATCTCGGCACGCTCAAAAAAGCTTTGTCCGCCACTCAAAATGTAGGGGATTTTCTGGCGCCGCAAGGCCTGTTCCAGAATGCGCGCCTGAAAGTTACTGCGGTACAACACCGCATAATCGCCATACTTGGCGCGGCGCTCAAAGCGATGCCCACTCAACATCATGGCCACCTGCTCGGCTTCATGCTCATCGTCAGCCATGGGGCTGATCACAATCGGTTCACCGGGGCCGTGGTCGCTCCACAGGGTTTTTGGAAACAGCTTCGGGTTGTTTTCAATCAAGCGGTTGGCCGCCTGCAAAATACGCAGGGTAGACCGGTAATTCTGTTCCAGCTTGATCACTTTCAACTGCGGGTAATCTTCGGTCAGCTGCCGCAGGTTTTCAATGGTGGCACCGCGCCAGGCGTAAATGGCCTGGTCATCGTCGCCCACCGCCGTGAACATGGCGCGTGGCCCGGCAATCAAACGCAGCAAATCATACTGGCAGGCGTTGGTGTCTTGCACCTCGTCCACCAGCAAATAACGCAGGCGGTTTTGCCAGCGGCTGCGCACCTCCTCGTTGCTGGCCAACAGGCGCGTGGGCTTCAAAATAAGGTCGTCAAAATCCACAGCCTGGTAGGCCGCCAGCGTGGCTTCATAACTTTTGTACAGGCGGGCAATTTGGCCCTCATCTTCAGAAGTCGCTTGCGCCAGTGCAGCATCGGGGTCCACAAGGCCGTTTTTCCACAGCGAAATTACGCTTTGCGCCTTGCGAATCAGCTGCTTGTCGGTGGTGCCATACAGCTGTTGCACCAGGCCGTAGGTGTCTGTTGCATCCAGAATGGAGAACCGCGCTTTCAGCCCGGCATGTTTGTGCTCTTCCCGCAAAATTCGAATGCCCAGGCTGTGAAAGGTACACACCAACAGGCCTTTGCCTTCCGTGCCACGCAACAACTTGGCCGCACGCTCTTCCATTTCCTTGGCGGCTTTGTTGGTAAAGGTAACCGCCGCAATGTTCTTGGCGCTTACACCCTTGTTTTGAATCAGGTGGGCAATTTTTTGGGTGATCACGCGTGTTTTGCCCGAACCCGCACCAGCCAGTACCAGGCAGGGACCATCCACATAATTCACAGCTTCGCTTTGGGCTTTGTTCAGACCAACAGACATACAGGGGGGAAACTCCAGGGGAAGGCATTACTGTACCAGAGGCACTTACAGATCAACCGGGTCCACTTCCAAAAACCAGCGAACGCTACCAGGTAGCGCGTGAAGCTGCGCCAACCATTGGGTCAGGAAACGGTGCAGCGCGGGCCGAGACTCGCTTTCAATCAGCATTTGCGCGCGTTCAATGCCACCCACCCGAACCACGGTCAAGGGCACCGGGTCGCACATGAACACCGGGTTGTCCGCATCGACCAAAGGCTCACCCAATTCACGCGCGGTACTTAAAAACTGCAAACAGTTGGCCAGCTTTTTGTGGTCTGCCCGAATGGTGGCCTGGTGAGAAAACGGCGGCATACGTGCATCTTTGCGGGCCTGCATTTCATGGCTGGCAAAGTTTTCATAATCGTGCGCCTTCAAGGCATCAAACAGCGGGTGTTGCGGGTAACGCGTTTGCACCACCATGCGGGCATCGCCTGCCCTTCGACCAGCCCGGCCCGCCACCTGCATCAGTTGGGCAAACAAGCGCTCGGGCGCGCGGTAGGCGTGCGAATACAGCGAAGCATCCACATTCAAGGCCAACACCAGGGTTACGTTGGCAAAGTCGTGCCCTTTGGCAATCATTTGCGTGCCCACCAGCACATCGGCCTCCCCGCTGTGCGCCTGTTGCAACAAGGCTTCCATTTGCCCCTTGTTGCGGGTGCTGTCTGCATCAATGCGCAAAATATTTGCAGTGGGCAACAGGCCCGCCAGTGTCTCTTCAATACGCTGCGTGCCGCGGCCAAAACCGGTCAAATCCTGATTGCCGCAAGTGGGGCAATGGGTGGGCACACGCTGGCCCGCACCACAGTGGTGGCAACGCAGCATGCGCTCGTTTTTGTGCCACACCATGTGCGCCGTGCAATGGTCGCAGTTGGCCACCCAGCCGCAGGCATTGCACACCATTTGGGGCGCATAGCCACGGCGGTTCAAGAACACAATGCTTTGCTTGCCCGCCTCAAAGTTTTGTACCAAGGCCTGCATTGCCGGCTCGCTTAAACCTTCTTTGGCCGGAAAATTGGCGGTGTTAATCAACTCCACCTTGGGCAGGCTTGCACCCAGCACTGCACGGTTTTTCAAGGCAAGGCGCTTGTAAGCGCCCTGGTCGGCTTTCAACCAGGTTTCCAAGGCAGGGGTTGCCGAGCCCAACACAATCGGCACCTCGCGCTGTTTCGCCAGCATCAGGGCCAAATCGCGGGCATGGTAACGCATGCCATCTTGCTGCTTGTACGATGGGTCGTGTTCTTCGTCCACCACAATCATCCCCAAGCGTGGCAAGGGGGTCAGCACACCCAGCCGCGTGGCAATAATCACATCGGCTGCACCCGTGGCTGCTTCAAACCAGGCTTTGGTGCGGGTGAGTTCGGCCAGGTTACTGTGCATCACCACAACCCGGTGTGGTGCCAGGCGTTCTTTGTACAAAGCTTGCGCAGCCGGGGTCAGGTTGATTTCGGGCAACAACACCAACACCTGCTCGCCACGGGTCAAGCGCTCTTCAACCGTGTGCAGGTACACCTCTGTTTTTCCACTGCCAGTGACCCCGTACAGCAGGAAAGGCTGAAAGCCTTGCGCCGTCGATAGCTGTGCCACCGCATCCAGTTGTTCGGTGTTCAAGACCGGTTTTTCAAGCTTGTTGATTTGGGATTTGCCAGCCTTGGCAACCGTGCCCGCGTCACGGGTCTCTACCAACAACTTGTGGGCATGCTCTCGGGATTTGGCCACCATCACCGGTTCTTCACCCCGTGCATTCAACACGCGCAAGGCCTTGGGCAAAGCCTCCAGGGCAATCATGCCCAATGGGTGGTGGTAATACTTGGCCGCGAATTCAATCAATGCCTGCCATTTAGCGCTCAAACTTTCGCCCGCATCAAGCACCGTGTGCACAGGTTTGATGTTTTCGGCCATTTGTTGATCGGGTGCAATACCCTGAACCAGTCCAATGCGGTGCTGGCGTCCCCACGGCACAATGACACGCATCCCGAATCGGGGCGTGTCGTCGCTTTGCCACTGGTAGGTGAAAGATTTGGGAAGCGGTGCAGCAACCAACACATTCACCAGCAAAGTGTTTCCCTCGACCGGGTTAGATGAAGTGTTTTGCTTTGGGTCTGTCTTCACAGCTTACTTTAAGTTCATGGACTAGCTGGCTTGAATTAAACGGAATACAAAATTTTTAACAGTCAATGTGGATAACTTTGTGGACATCCGTGGAAATAATCCACGGACGTGCTACAGGATGCAGGCATTCATGTAAAGTACAAATTTTGTAAAATACGTTTTTTGTATTTAAAAACAAGTACTTAACTGCCCCCTCTGCTTTTCCAATCGTCGTGCAATGCAAAAAAACATTTCTGAAGCCTTGCGCCAAAAATGTGCATAAGTCCAAGTTTTTACTGCCTTTGTTTGCGGCTGTAGCTGTGCACTGCATTGACCATCACCTCGACACTGTCGGGGTTGGTGAACTGGGAAATACCATGGCCCAGGTTGAACACATGGCCGGCACCAGCCTGTGGCACACCAAAACTTTCCAATGCTTTGGCCACTTCGGCCTCAATTTGCGCTGGCTCGGCAAACAACACATTGGGGTCCAGGTTGCCCTGAATTGCACAACGGTCACCAATACGGGCACGGGCCTGACCCAAATTAACAGTCCAGTCCACACCAATTGCACTGGCACCACTGGACGCAATGTCCTCGAGCCACAAACCGCCACCCTTGGTGAACACAATCGAAGGAATATCCTCGGTGAATGCACCCCGATTGGCCTGCAAAGGCAAACTGGCCACGATTTTCTTGATGTAGTTCAAGCTGAATTGCTGAAATGCGCCATCGGCCAAGGCACCGCCCCAGCTGTCGAAAATCATCACGGCTTGTGCGCCGGCCTCAATTTGAGCACGAAGATACTGACTGACCGCCTCAGTGGTCACTTCCAGAATGCGGTGCATCAGGTCGGGCCGCTTGTACAACATGGTTTTTACTTTCCGGAAGTCGCTGCTGCCACCCCCTTCAACCATATAACAAGCCAGGGTCCATGGGCTGCCTGAAAAACCAATCAATGGTACCCGGCCATCCAGTGCGCCCCGAATGGTGCTGACTGCGTCTGTCACATACCTCAGGCTCGTGCCAATGTCCGGAACTGCGAGCTTGGCCACATCAGCCTCGGTAACCAAGGGGCGCTCAAACTTGGGGCCTTCGCCTTCTGCAAAATACAAACCCAAGCCCATGGCATCGGGCACGGTCAAAATATCCGAGAACAAAATGGCCGCATCCAGCTTGTACCGTTCAAGCGGTTGCAAAGTCACTTCGCAGGCCGCCTCCGGGTTGGTGCACAAACCCATAAAGTTGCCGGCTTTTGCGCGCGTTGCGCGGTACTCGGGCAAATAACGGCCCGCTTGGCGCATTAACCAAACTGGCGTGTACTCGGTGGCTTCACGGCGCAATGCACGCAAGAAGGTGTCATTTTTAACGGGCTGAAAACTGCTCATATTCGTAGATGCTTATTCAATAATTTCAAACTAAATACAGACGCTGGTGTTCGGTTTTCAAACAACGGTCCATGAGAAAAGGTAAACCTGCAGCCTTCGCCTTGGCTTCAACCATGTCGTTGCGAATTCCCTGCTGCAACCACACGGCACCTGCACCCACATTCATGGCCTGAGCCAAAACATCGGGGGTGTGCTCGGCGCGGCGAAACACATCGACCAGGTCAATTTTCAGGCCAGTTTCAGCCATCGCGGTTTTCAGGTCGGGGTAACAGGTTTCGCCCAACAGACCACTTGGTCGACCTTGCAAAGCCGGGTTGATGGGCAAAATTCGATAGCCCTGCGACTGCAGGTACTTGGCAACAAAAAAACTGGGCTTGTGGGCTTGCGAAGAAAAACCCACAACAGCGATCGTTTTGGTGTTGTCGAGCAGTTGCTTCAGTTCAGCGTCTTGCATGGGCAATTCTTCCGGCGGTTGCCCGCCTAAGCTCAAGGTTCGAAGGACTCCATTGTGCCTGAAAATCCAGTGCTTCGGATCCAGCCCAAGCCATCGCGGGTGCCCGCTTTGGGTCGATACTCGCAACCAATGTGGCCGTTGTAGTTCAGCGTTTTCAATTTGGCATGAATTCCTGAATACACAGATTCATCCGGCTCATCGCGGTCAGGTACACCTGCAATTTGCAGGTGCTTCACACGCCCGGTGGGCAGGTAGCGACCCAGCGCATCCAGTGCATTACCTTCGGTTCGTTCAACATGGTACAGGTCCATTTGTACACCCAAATTGACCTGATTCAAATCAATCAACAGGTCATGCGCATCCGCTTGGTGGCTTAACAAATAACCAGGAACATCAACTCGGTTAATGGGTTCAATCAACCAGTCCACGGGTTCATCTCGCATGCTGCTTGCCAACCAGTTCAGGTTCTCGGCGTAACAGGCCCGTGCCGATTGCACAGCCCGCGCATCGCTCAGATCGACCACCCCGGCCAGCACATGCACTTTGCGCACACCCAGTGTTGCGGCATAGCGTACCGCTTGCTCGATAGAACGTTTGAATTCATCGCGCCGTGCCGGTTCAACCGCCAGGCCTCGATCGCCATTGATCCAATTGCCTGCAGGTGCATTGATCAACACCCATTGCACGCCCGCCTCACCGGCTTTATCGCGCAGCAGTTCAGCAGAATAATCGTAGGGAAACATGCACTCGGCATGCCTGAAACCGTCTTCGGCGCAGGCCTCGATGCGCGCCAGAAAATCGAGCTCGGTGTACAGCCAACTCAGATTGGCGGCCAGCTTCATACTTCGAACACAAGGTGTGGATTAAAAAAGGGATTCTCGAAAGCCTGTGGCGTCACCTGCACCTGCCCACGCTCCATTTTTCGTGCCTTGCCTTTTTTACGCACATAGCCACGCGGGTTGACCAGCACACGGGTTTGGCCTCCGTTGTTGTGCACGGTGTAATCAAATGAATCGTGCATGTGCCCATGCACCCACACATCGGCCTTGCCCATTAAGCGGCTAAGGTCGGATACAAATGCCGCATTAATCGGACTCAAATTGAAACGCGGATGAATACTTTGCGGATGAGGCGCGTGGTGAGTGATCACCACGGTTTTGCCATCAAAAGGCATCGCCAATGCGGACTCTAGCCAATCAATGTTCTGATGATGCAAATCGATGCCCATGCTGGGAGAAAACTGTTTGCCCCGCATGCGAATCAATTTGTAATCGGGCAAGAACGCCTTGGCCACCAACTCGGCCCCGAATCGCCAACCTGGTTGAATATTGAAATCGGTCCACAAGGTACAACCCAAAAAACGCACACCTTGAATAACCACACTGGTGCGCTGCAGGTAGTTCAATTGCTTCCTCTCGGCCAGCTCGAACAAATGGTCGTCCAGAATTTCAATGTCGTGGTGGTAATACTCGTGGTTGCCCGCCACGTAAATGTGCTGTTTCTCGCCGAGTTCAGCCAAGGCCTGCAAGCCTTGGGTACCTTGATGAATATCACCGGCAAGAATCATTAGATCCACTTCCTCGACAGGCTGTGGAACCGCCGCCAAAGCGGGGAAATGGCGCATCGTTTCAAGATGCAAGTCAGAATACAAGGCGATTTTCATGCCTTTATTCTAACCTGTAGACCCATCACCGAGGATTACACACCTTCAGTTGCCAGTGCACTTCCCATTTGTTCAATGCAACGCAAAATGTGGTCTTCCAGGATTTTGCACGTAATGTGTCGCCAATCCAGCCGGTTAATGAACACCAGGCAATCATTGTTCTGGTCCACAGCAAACCAGGAAGGAATTGGCGTTGACGCGCCCATTTCCCGATTGGCCTGCAGCACCTTTTTCGCCGCAGCCAGATTGTCGAGTCGAAAACGCTTCAATTCAATGTGAATGTCGACCCAGGTTATTCCTTCCATTTCCCCATGCTGCAGCAACACCGCTTGGTCATTGAAGAAAAAAACCCGCCCCAGTGGGGTCATGTTGCTGGGGCGATTCTGTTGAAGGTCTTTCAACAGATCATCGAATTTTTGATACATAAACGGCTCCTTGATTGCCATTTATGTTGCGAGAACACACCCTGTGGTTCCACCTGTATTCACAATGCATCCGGCCAAGAAAAAAGCCACGGCTTTCACCGTGGCTTTTCACTGGTTTCTCAACCTTGTATTGCTTTTAACGTACTTTTCTCAAGCGCTTGATGGCTTGCAACTGTGCAATCGCGGAAGCCAATTCAGCTTGTGCTTGAGCATAGTCAATGTCCGCACTGCGATTGGCCAGTGCTTCTTCGGCCAAACGCTTGGCCTCCGTAGCCTTTGCTTCATCCAGGTCGCCGCCGCGAAGGGCCGTGTCTGCAAGAACCGTAACCGAGTTGGGTTGTACTTCCAACACGCCACCATTCACAAACACCACTTCTTCTTCAGCCTGACCTGCAATCTTGATGCGAACTGTACCTGGTTTGATGCGCGTAATCAGCGGAGTGTGGCGTGGATAAATACCCAGCTCACCCTGCTCTCCGGGCAAAGCAACAAATTCTGCCTCACCTTCGAAGATTGATTCTTCTGCACTCACCACATCCACGTGGATTGTCGACATACTCATTTCCTTTGTGATGGGCACCGACTTGGGTTTTCACCTTCGCCGGCACACGACACACCAGTCGGATTACTGAATTTTCTTGGCTTTTTCGAAGGCTTCGTCGATGGTACCTACCATGTAGAAAGCCTGCTCGGGCAAGTTGTCACACTCACCGTTCACAATCATCTTGAAGCCGCGAATGGTTTCCTTCAGTGACACGTACTTGCCGGGTGAACCGGTAAATACTTCAGCCACTGTGAAAGGCTGTGACAGGAAACGCTGAATTTTACGCGCACGGGCCACGGCCAGCTTGTCTTCTGGAGACAATTCGTCCATACCCAAAATCGCGATAATGTCGCGCAGTTCCTTGTAACGCTGCAGTGTTTGCTGCACGCCACGGGCCACGTTGTAGTGCTCTTCACCGATGATGTTGGGGTCAACCTGGCGTGATGTGGAATCCAGTGGATCCACCGCAGGGTAAATACCCAAAGAAGCGATGTCACGAGACAACACAACTGTGGCGTCCAAGTGAGCAAACGTTGTAGCAGGTGACGGGTCGGTCAAGTCATCCGCAGGAACGTATACAGCTTGCACGGAAGTAATGGAGCCCTTCTTGGTCGAAGTAATGCGCTCTTGCAAGCGACCCATTTCTTCGGCCAGTGTTGGCTGGTAACCCACCGCAGAAGGCATACGACCCAACAACGCAGACACTTCAGTACCGGCCAATGTAAAGCGGTAAATGTTGTCCACGAACAGCAGAACGTCACGGCCTTCGTCACGGAAGTATTCAGCCATCGTCAAGCCTGTCAACGCAACGCGCAGACGGTTGCCGGGAGGCTCGTTCATCTGGCCATACACCAGTGCCACTTTGTCCAGAACGTTGGAATCTTTCATCTCGTGGTAGAAGTCGTTACCCTCACGAGTACGCTCACCCACACCGGCAAACACGGAGTAACCACCGTGTTGCTTGGCGATGTTGTTGATCAATTCCATCATGTTCACGGTCTTGCCCACACCCGCACCACCGAACAAGCCTACCTTACCGCCTTTGGCGAATGGGCAGATCAAGTCGATCACTTTGATGCCTGTTTCGAGCAATTCTGTCGAAGGTGACAGTTCGTCGAAAGCAGGTGCATTTTGGTGAATGGCACGTGTAGCGTCGGTTTTCACAGGGCCAGCTTCGTCGATTGGGCGACCCAATACGTCCATAATGCGGCCCAGTGTGCCTTGGCCCACTGGTACAGAAATCGGCTTGCCTGTGTTGGTCACAGCCATGCCACGGCGCAGGCCGTCTGATGCACCCAAACAGATGGTACGAACCACACCGTCACCCAGCTGCTGCTGAACTTCCAGTGTCAGTTCGGAACCTTCCATGGTTAGCGCGTCGTACACTTTCGGCATGTTGTTGCGTGAAAACTCAACGTCAATCACCGCGCCGATACACTGTACGATTTTTCCTTCGTTTGTCGCAGTACTCATCGTTATTTCCTTAATTCAAAATCGTTCCGAACTTCCGCTTACACAGCCGCTGCGCCGCCGACGATCTCTGCCAATTCTTTCGTAATGGCAGCCTGACGGGCTTTGTTGTAGGTAAGTTGCAGTTCACTGATCACATTCTTGGCGTTGTCTGACGCTGCCTTCATCGCAACCATACGTGCTGATTGTTCTGAAGCCATGTTTTCTGCCACAGCCTGGTACACCAATGCTTCGATGTAACGCAGCAGCAAATCGTCAATCACGGCCTTCGCATCCGGCTCATAGATGTAGTCCCACGACGTGGAACCCTCATCGGCTTGCAGCCTTTCGCCACCCAAGGGCAGCAGTTGCTCGAACACGGCTTCTTGCTTCATGGTGTTTACAAACTTGGTGTAGGCCAAATAAACGGCATCCACTTCGCCTGCAACGTATGCATCAAGTTGAACCTTGATTGCACCGATCAGCGCTTCCAGGTGGGGCTTGTCACCAAGACCTGTCACTTTAGAAGTTACTTCAACACCAATGCGGTTAAAGAAGCCAGCGCCCTTTGTACCGATTGCGGTTGCTCGTACCTTTGCGCCTTTGCCGGTCAATTCCTGAAACTTGCTGGTCACCAAACGCAGGATGTTGGTGTTCAAGCCACCACACAAGCCTTTGTCAGTTGTCACAACAATCGCAGCAACGTTTTTGATTTCGTCGCGCGCCACCATGTATTCATGGCGGTATTCCGGGTTTGCCTTGGCCAGGTTGGCGCAAATATTCCGAACTTTGTCCGCATAGGGACGAGCCGAACGCATACGGTCCTGGGCTTTGCGCATTTTGGACGCAGCCACCATTTCCATCGCCTTCGTGATCTTTCGCGTGTTTTGCACGCTCTTGATCTTGGTCCGGATTTCCTTCATTCCTGACATCGTATTTCCTCCAATGACTGGGAAGGTACTAGACCTTCCGAGTTATGCGGTGGGTACAATCAGATCGCTCTGATTAATACGCGCCAGTTTTCTTGAATGATTTCACGGCTTCGTGCAGCTTTGGCTCATCGTCTTTCGACAACTCGTAAGTCTGCTCGATACGATCGATCAGGTCCTTGTGGCTTGTCTGCATGAATTGACGCAGAGAAACCTCGAAAGGAAGAACGTTCGATACCTCGACATCATCCAGATAACCATTGTTGATTGCGAACAGGGCCAGTGCCATTTCCCATGTTTTCAATGGGGCGTACTGGGGCTGCTTCAACAACTCAACCACACGGCGACCACGTTCCAGCTGGCGGCGGGTTGCTTCGTCAAGATCAGAAGCAAACTGCGCAAACGCAGCCAATTCACGGTACTGGGCCAAGTCGGTACGGATACCGCCTGACAGCTTCTTGACCACTTTGGTCTGCGCTGCACCACCCACGCGAGACACGGAAATACCCGCGTTAATCGCTGGACGGATACCGGCGTTGAACAAGTCGGTTTCCAAGAAGATTTGACCGTCAGTAATCGAAATTACGTTGGTTGGAACGAACGCTGTTACGTCACCAGCCTGGGTTTCAATGATTGGCAGGGCGGTTAAAGAACCGGTTTTGCCTTTCACTTCACCCTTGGTGAATTTTTCAACGTATTCGGCGTTCACGCGTGATGCGCGCTCGAGCAAACGGCTGTGTAGATAGAACACGTCACCTGGGTAAGCTTCGCGGCCGGGTGGGCGACGCAGCAACAGGGAAATTTGACGGTAGGCCACAGCTTGCTTGGACAGATCGTCATACACGATCAGAGCGTCTTCACCGCGATCACGGAAGTACTCGCCCATGGTGCAACCCGAGTAAGGTGCCAGATATTGCATGGCAGCCGATTCAGATGCAGAAGCCACCACAACAATGGTGTACTCCAAAGCGCCGAACTCTTCGAGCTTGCGGATTACGTTCACGATGGAAGAGGCTTTTTGGCCCACAGCCACGTACACGCAAGTTACGCCAGTGCCTTTCTGGTTAATGATCGCGTCGATCGCAACTGCTGTTTTACCAGTTTGACGGTCGCCAATGATCAATTCACGCTGGCCGCGGCCAACAGGAACCATGGCATCAATCGCTTTCACACCGGTTTGCAGCGGCTGGTCTACTGACTTACGTTCAATAACACCTGGGGCCACTTTTTCAATCACGTCGGTCATCTTGGCGTTGACTGGGCCCTTGCCGTCGATCGGCACACCCAATGCATTCACCACGCGACCACGCAGCTCGGGACCTACGGGCACTTCCAGAATACGGCCGGTACACTTGACCAGATCGCCTTCAGAAATGTGTTCGTAAGAACCCAAAATAACGACACCCACGGAATCACGTTCCAGGTTGAGCGCCAAACCAAAGGTGTTGCCTGGGAATTCCAGCATTTCACCTTGCATCACATCTGACAAACCATGAACGCGGCAAATACCGTCGCTCACCGACACTACAGTACCTTGTGTCCGGATGTCGGCCGATGATCCGAGGCCTTCGATCCGGCTCTTGATCAGTTCACTGATCTCAGAGGGATTAATCTGCATATTGATTGCTCCAATTACGTTTGAGGGCCAAGTTAGGCTGTTAAAGCCGCCTTCATCGCGTTAAGTTTGCCGCGCACCGAACTATCCAAAATTTGATCGCCGACAGTGACGCACACGCCACCAATCAGGGACTCGTCCACCTGAACTGTTACGTTCAGTTTGGACCCAAATTTCTTTTCCAATGCACCACGTACGTTTTGAACTTCAGCATCAGTCATGGGGAATGCAGAGGCGATGACCGCATCTGCAGAACCTTCATGGCTGTTCTTCAATTCTTCGAACTGTCGAGCGATTTCTGGCAAGGCCAGCAAACGGCCATTTTCCACAAGCGCACTCAAAAAATTCGTTGCTTGCGCTTCCGCCGGTGTCTTGGTCAGTTCAACAAACACCTTCAACACCTGCTCGTCAGTCAACTTAGGGTTGCTGACCAGCAATTTGATGTCTGCGTTGCATGCGACTGCCGACCACGACTGTAGCCAATCACTCCACTGTTTCAGGCTTGATGTTTTGGCAACATCAAACGCTGCTTCAGCGTAAGGACGGGCGATGGTGGATAGTTCGACCATTTTGTGTTTCCTTAAGCTTTAGGCTTACAGTTCCGCTTTCAGTTGATTCAGCAAATCTGCGTGGGCCTGGGCGTTCACTTCCTTCTTCAGGATTTGCTCTGCGCCTTTCACCACGAGTGTTGCCAACTGATCGCGCAACTGGTCACGGGCACGTTGTGCTTCGTTTGCAGCTTCCGCTTCAGCCTGCGCAAGAATTCGCTTGCGCTCAACTTCGGCTTGTTGTTTTGCCTCTTCAATAATCTGCTGGGCACGCTTTTCTGCTTCGGCCAGGCGTTGCTGATTTTCAGAACGGCTAACAGCCAGTTCCTGTTCAGCTTTACGACCGGCTTCTGCCAAAGCCTGCTTACCACGTTCTGCAGCGGCCAGGCCGTCTGCGATTTTCTTTGCACGCTCATCGATGCTCTTGATCAGCGGGGGCCATACGAATTTCATCGTAAAGACCGCCAAGATGAAGAAAACGACGAGCTGAGCAAACAGCGTTGCGTTTAAGTTCACGGCATGTTTCCTCTAAAACGCACGAATTGGACTTAAAACATTCGTGCGGTGTTGTTCGAAGGAAGTGGCTGTAAATTAACCAACAAATGGGTTAGCAAACGCGAACATCATCGCGATACCAACACCGATCAGGAACGCAGCGTCGATCAGACCGGCCAAAACGAACATCTTTGTTTGCAGTTCGTTCATCAGTTCTGGCTGGCGTGCAGAAGCTTCCAGGTACTTACCACCCATGATCGCGATACCGATACAAGCGCCGATCGCGCCCAAACCAATGATAATGCCGCAAGCAAGAGCTACGAAAGCAACGTTAGTCATGACAACTCCTTAAATTGAAAAAATGAAAAATTAAAAAAACCAAAAAAACTAAAAATCGATCAGTGGCCCTGATGCGCCTGGCCAATGTAGATCAAGGTCAACATCATGAAAATGAAGCCCTGGAGCAACACGATCAGAATGTGGAAAATCGCCCAGATTGTTCCGGCCAACACATGACCCAAGAAGGCAAATGCTCCACCCATGGACAACGCAGCCGCGCCACCCAGCAAAGCGATCAGCATGAACACCAATTCGCCTGCGTACATGTTGCCGAAAAGTCGCATGCCCAAGGACACGGTTTTCGC
Source organism: Limnobacter sp. 130 (assembly GCF_902506325.1). Lineage (GTDB taxonomy): Bacteria > Pseudomonadota > Gammaproteobacteria > Burkholderiales > Burkholderiaceae_B > Limnobacter. The sequence goes on along the minus strand of NZ_LR732328.1, from coordinate 1,757,042 downwards.
GGCAAATTCAATCAGGTTCAATACAAAATTGGGGATCCACAGCAGTGGGTTGGCACCGAAAGGTGCGCAGAACAGTTCGTGAACAAAGCCGCCCGCGCCTTTGATCTTTACAGAGTAGTAAAGCATCAGGCACAACACGCCGAGCGACAAGCCCAACGTACCGTTCAGGTCGGCCGTGGCCACCACACGCATGTAGGGGTCACCGGCGCTGGCTGCGTAGCCAAGTTGATACATCAGTTGGCCCCAGGCCATGGGGATCAGGTCCACGGGGATCAAGTCAAAGGTGTTCATGACAATGATCCACAGGAACACGGTCAGAGCCAAAGGGGCAATGAAGGTTCGGTCGCCGTGCACAATTGATTTAGACTGGTTTTCAACCATTTCAACCATCATCTCGACGAAGCCCTGAAAACGCCCGGGTACGCCAGAAGTGGCTTTGGATGCCGCTTTATACAGCATCAAGATTACGATTAAACCGGACAGGATGGAGAAAAACATCGTGTCCAGGTTGATCACTGAGAAATCGACGATAAATTTTTGCTTATCGGTAGCGAAATGCTGCAAGTGATGGACGATGTACTCTGAGGGCGTTTGCCCATTCGGTGAAGATGCCATACTTATCTCAAGAAAAATGCCAAAAAATAGCTTTTGAGGGTGACGATCGCAGTGAGGATCAAGGACCACCAAACAATGTTCGGGTCAACTTGACTCGCTACAAACATAATCGCGATTGTTGCGCCAACCTTCAGGAATTCTCCGGTCAAAAACACAAAGGTTCCGCCCATGGGGGTTTTACTACCCAAGGCCAACCGTGCGGCGAACAATGTGCTCGGCAACGCGACGGCGACGAAACCCCAAACGGCAGACTGCGCGTGAATTGGGGACACCAACAACATAAGGAGGCAGACTATCACCCCGACGACCCATTGGAGTCCAACTATTTTCCACATATTTGCTGCGCTGCCACATTTAACCTTATTCGGATACGTATTTTCCGCAAGGCTCACGTGTTTTTGACAAACCGCCAGATTATAGGGGTTTGTACGGCCCCTCGTCAAACGAAAACGGCTTATTTTTCACACCGATTTGGTGCAGAAGTTAAAGCTCTTCTTTGGGAAATCCGATGCGCTCCAGCACACCGTCCAGTTCGTCCAAATTATTGAATTTAATAGTAACACTGCCTTTGCCATTTGCATTGGCTTTTAACTGAACTGCGCTGGCCAACCAATCGGCCAAGCCCTCTTCCAGGCGACGTACATCCGCAGTTTGCTTGGGCTTGGTGGCCACCCGGTCGTGGTCGCTGGCCCAGTCGTTCACGAGCTTTTCTGTTTCACGAACGGACAAACGCTTGTTCACCACTTCATTGGCGCACGCAATTTGCTCTGCCGCATTCAAAGCCAACAAGGCCCGAGCGTGGCCCATTTCTACGTCACCAGCCAGCAGCATGGTTTGCACCGGCTCAGCAAGGTTCAACAAGCGCAACATATTGCTTGTTGCACTGCGGGATCGACCAATGGCACGGGCGGCGTCTTCGTGGGTTAAATTGAACTCACGAATCAAACGCTGCACGCCCAGTGCTTCTTCCAGCGGATTCAAGTCCTCGCGCTGAATGTTTTCAATCAATGCCATGGCCAGGGCAGACTCATCGGGAACCGCACGCACCAATACAGGGACTTCGGTCAAACCTGCTATTTTTGATGCGCGGAAACGGCGTTCACCCGCAATGATTTCGTATTTGCCTGAACCAATTGGCCGCACCAGGATGGGCTGCATAATGCCCTGGCTTTTGATGGACTCGGCCAACTCCAGGAGGGAACTTTCATCCATGCGCGAACGCGGCTGGTATTTACCGGCCTGCAGCTTGCCCAATGGCAGTGTCATGACCTGCTCACCCATGTCTTTGTTGACATCGTCACCGGAGGGGCCCAATAGCGCTTCCAGACCCCTTCCCAGGCCTTTGGTACGTTTGATTGCGTTCATATTTTCTTCTGCTGAATTGGATTAGACTGCAATTGGCTTAGGCCGCGATTTAAGCTGCAATGGGCAAGCCAAGCCGCTCGACCATTTCGTTGGCGAAGTCCAGATAGGCCTTTGCGCCTTTGCTGGACTTGTCAAACAAGACGCCAGGCACACCGTAACTAGGGGCCTCAGCCAAGCGCACATTTCTCGGAATAATGGTTTTGAACACCTTGTTGCCAAAATGTTTTTCGAGCTGGGCAGACACTTGCTGGGCCAATGTCATGCGCGGATCGTACATGACCCGCAACAAACCAATGATGGTCAAATTCGGGTTCAGGTTTTTGCACACTTGCTTGATGGTGTTGACCAGATCGCTCAAACCTTCCAGTGCGTAGTATTCGCACTGCATGGGTATTACCACGCCATTGGCGCAGCACAGTGCATTGAGTGTGAGCAAAGACAGCGCTGGCGGACAGTCGATCAAGATGAAATCATATTGACCGTCAACCTGGGCAATTGCCTCGCGCAGCTTGATTTCACGGTCTTCGAATTCGACCATTTCCACTTCGGCACCCGCCAGCTCGCGGTTGGCCGCCAGAACATCGAAATCGCCTTCTGCACGAACGGTGGCTTCAGCCACACCCACCATGCCCACCAGCACTTGGTAAACCGTGTGTTTAACGCTTCGCTTGTCGATGCCACAACCCATGGTGGCATTGCCTTGGGGGTCGAGATCGACCAGCAACACACGCTGTTTGGCCATGGCCAAACCGGCAGCCAGATTCACCGCGGTGGTGGTTTTTCCCACGCCACCCTTCTGGTTGGCAATGCAGAAAACTTTCGCCATCTTCTTGTCCTGTGAATGAATGCTTTGATTTTAGCGTTTAATCATGAACAAGTGCCTTGCCTCGTCCAAGAATGGCACTTCAATTGGATGAAGTGCCTCAATTCGCCAACCTGCGGGCACTTCGCTGTCGACTTCGACTCGCCCCTTCAAAGCGGCAAACTGCCCGTGCTCTGCCAATACATGCTGGCCAAGCCCAATGAAGTTGTCGATGCTTGAGAATGCTCGGGAACATATCAAATCAAAGGGCAGGCTTGCTTGAAACTCTTCCACCCTGCCATGCACTGCCTGGGCATTTTTCAAACCCAGACTGGCAATGGCTTGTTGCATGAAAGCCGCTTTTTTTTGAACCGTGTCGATCAGGGTTACATTCCAAGCCGGTTGGGCAATCGCCAATACCAAGCCGGGCAAACCGGCTCCCGCACCTACATCCAGAATTCTTGGATTGGGGGTGGACTGAAGCGCAAAAGATAGTTCGGGCAACACCGCCAAAGAGTCGAGTAAATGGTGCGTGACCAGTTCCCGATTGTTGCGAATGGCCGTGAGGTTATACACCCGGTTCCATTTTTGTATCAGCTGCCCATATTTGAACAATTGCCCATGTTGCTCAGCACTCAAACCCAGGCGTAGACAGGCAATACCCTCTTCCAGTAGCGCTTGGTCTGAAGACCCCAGGGTTTCAGACTTTGGCTTTCGATGCACTGAATTCAAGCCACTTGCTCCGCGGTACCGTCCGACAACTTGGTGGCATTGGCTGTGCGATTCAGCAAATCCCGTTTCTTCAAGTGCACCAGCAAGAGCGAAATCGCAGCCGGCGTAATGCCTTGAATGCGGCCCGCTTGCCCAATCGTTTCCGGCTTGTGCGTGTTTAGCTTTTGCTGCACTTCTTTGCTCAATCCGTTCACGCTGGCGTAATCAAAATCGGCAGGAAGACGAATTGACTCATTGCCTACCCCACGCTCAACTTCCGCCTGTTGACGCAACACATAACCCGCGTATTTCACTTCGATTTCCAACTGGGAAACCAGATCGTTTTGCTGCAAGGGATTACTCAAGGCGAATTCGCCATTTTCTTTACTCAGCGTACTGAGGTCTTGGTAGCTGACATCCGGGCGCTTGAGCAGATCGTACAGGTTGTATTCACGATCGATGCCTTTGTGCAGCACGCGCTCGGCTTCGGCTTGCGCCACAATTTTTGGATTGATCCACGTGGAACGTAGTCGCTGCTTTTCCTGCTCGACTGCCTCGCGCTTTTCCGAGAATGCTTTCCAGCGAATGTCGTCGACCAAACCCAACTTTCGGCCAATTGGCGTGAGGCGCTGGTCTGCATTGTCTTCACGCAGGCTTAAACGGTATTCAGCACGGCTGGTGAACATGCGATAGGGCTCTGCCACACCTTTGCTGGTCAAATCGTCTACAAGCACGCCCAGGTAGGCCTCGTCTCGGCGTGGGGTCCATTGATCTTTGCCTTGCACCATGAGCGCTGCATTAACACCCGCCAGCAAACCCTGGGCAGCGGCTTCTTCGTAACCTGTTGTGCCATTGATTTGACCAGCGAAGAACAGACCTTCAATGGCTTTGGTTTCCAAGGTGGTTTTCAGTGCACGCGGGTCAAAGTAATCGTATTCGATCGCATACCCGGGGCGCATGATGTACGCATTTTCCAGCCCTTTGATGGAATGCAGCAGATTAAGCTGCACATCAAATGGAAGGGAGGTAGACACGCCGTTGGGATAATACTCGTTGGTGGTCAAACCTTCCGGCTCAAGGAAAATTTGATGCGATTCCTTGTCAGCAAAGCGGTGAATTTTGTCTTCGATGGATGGGCAATACCGAGGACCAACCCCCTCTATTACGCCCGTGTACATGGGACTTCGGTCGAGGCCACCCCGGATAATGTCGTGGGTATTCTGGTTGGTGTGCGTAATCCAGCACGGCAATTGCCGTGGGTGCATGGCCGTGTTTCCGAGATATGAAAACACCGGCACTGGATCGAGATCGCCAGGCTGCTCTTGCATGACCGAGAAATCAATGCTTCGACCATCGATGCGCGGTGGTGTACCTGTTTTTAAGCGCCCTTGTGGCAACTTCATTTCTTGAAGGCGCATTCCCAAGCCAATTGCCGGGGGGTCTCCTGCCCGGCCTGCAGAATAATTTTGCAAGCCCACATGAATTTTGCCGTTCAGAAAGGTACCCGCGGTAAGCACGACCGACTTGGCTTTGAACTTCAAACCCACCTGCGTCACAGCACCGCACACGCGGTCGCCGTCCAGCAAAAGGTCTTCAACAGATTGCTGGAACAAACTAAGGTTGGGTTGATTTTCAAGGCGAGTGCGAATGGCTTGCCGATACAACACACGGTCGGCCTGGGCACGGGTTGCGCGCACAGCCGGGCCTTTTGAGCCATTGAGAATACGAAACTGAATACCCGCCTCATCAGTGGCAATGGCCATGGCACCACCCAGCGCATCAACTTCCTTCACCAGATGGCCTTTACCAATCCCACCAATGGACGGGTTACAGGACATTTGCCCAAGTGTTTCGATGTTGTGTGTCAGCAGCAGCGTTTTGCTTCCCGCTCGTGCAGCAGCAAGCGCAGCCTCGGTACCGGCATGGCCACCACCCACAACAATGACATCAAACTCTTCGGGATAAAACATTATTCACTCCTGGCACTTGGTGCCGGAATCCAACACAGGATTCAAAATTCAAATGCCGAATTCGAGCTGACCCGATTCGGCGGCAATGGCGCAATTATATGCCTCGGCACGATTTTGCCCAAGCGAACATGTTTCACGTGGAACAGAAAACAGACAACTGAGACGCCCGATGCAGCGCAACACCCAATCACTTTGTTAAAGCGCTCAGCTTGCTCAGGTGCACACCCTCTCTCGCCAGAAAACCTGAATACCCCCTTGTTATTGATTAACCGCCCTAAGCGCACCCACTAAACAGCGGGCGGGCTGCGCTTTCGGCCATGCCGAACGGACGGTGAATTCAACACCAAGGGCAGGTTTTCTTGATCGGCGCTGCGAGGGCATTGCAGCCTGAGCGCGCTGGCAAATGGACTTGTGACGCACTGGCGACACGCGGGCGTTGTGCGTGAGGTGAGGCTTGGGTGCGACCCGGCTGGCCGGCTTTGCAAGGCTTCCCGGCGGCTTCGCAGCGCGGGGCGATCCAGGGGATCGATGCGAAGACGCTTAAGCGTTTCGCATGCCCCAAAGCAAGAAGCATCAAGCCGGAATCAGAAGGCTTGCTTAGGCCAGCTGGCGTCGCACCCAAGCCTCAGATCATCCATGTAGCAAATCCTGCATATCTTTCCAAGCCCGACTCACCGACGTGTTCCACGTGAAACAGTCAGGCCAACCACGCCTTCACGTACGGCCAGTAGCTGTCGTAGCTGGTCCGCAGAATCAAAAGGAACACCACCGTCAACAATGCCTTGCGCACAAACCCGGCACCCTTCCGAATCGCCAGACTAGCCCCTACCCTCGCACCCGCCAAGTTAAACACGGCCATCAACAACCCCAAGGCAACAATGACATGACCTGCTGGTGCAAACCATGCCAGCGAGGCCAGGTTGCAGGCAATGTTCACCATCTTCGCTCCGGCCGTGGCCGCCAGAAAGTCGTAGCCAAAGAACACCACAAAGGCAACCATTAAGAATGAACCGGTGCCTGGCCCAAAAAAACCATCATAAAAGCCGATACTCAAACCGACACAGGCCCCGAAAAAACGTTCTCGATTCTTATCCAGCTTGGGCGCATGAACACTGCCCAAGTCTTTGCGCAAAAAGGTATATACGGCCACTGCAATCAACAACAGCGGCAACATCAAACGCAACACTTCAGTCGAAATTTGGGTAACGATATAAGCACCACAGTAGGCACCGATCAACGCCATGGCCGTGGCTGGCAATACTGCATTCCAGGGCACCTGAATGGCCTTGGCGTATTTGTAAGCGGCAAATGTGGTGCCAACTACGCTTGATATTTTATTGGTCCCCAACAAAGTTGCATGTCCTTGACTTGGCAGCAAACCAAACAGCGCCGGGATCTGGATCAAACCGCCCCCACCCACCATGGCATCAATCAAGCCCGCCGCAAATGCCGCAGCACACAGTGCAACCAAAACCCACAATTCGATGTTTTCGAACATGCAAAAATTTCCGCAGAAAAGAAAACGGGCGCCTTGTGGGCGCCCGCCATAGGACTAATTCCGGAGTATCAGAAAAAAGTCAAAACGTGTAAGCCAAATCAGGCTGCCAAACGGCTAGCGATTTGTGCTTTGGTTTCTTCCAGCTGTGCCGGCAGGTTGTGCTTCAGCTTCTCAAACAATTCGGCATGCAGGTCAAGCTCTTCAAGCCAGGCCGCTTTATCAATCGCCGTAATGGACTCGAATTGATCTTTGCTGAACTCAAGACCGTCCCAGGAGATGTCTTCATAGCTCGGCGATGTGCCAAACACATGATCAACACCCTTGCCCTTGCCTTCCACACGCTCAAGCGCCCATGCCAAAACGCGCATGTTTTCGCCAAAACCAGGCCAGATGAACTTGCCATCGGCATCGGTACGGAACCAGTTCACACAGAAAATACTGGGCAACTTGGCACCAGACGATTCCAACTTCTTGCCCAAATCGAGCCAGTGCTGGAAGTAATCGGACATGTTGTAGCCACAGAATGGCAACATGGCGAATGGGTCACGGCGAACCACACCTTGCTGACCAAATGCGGCAGCAGTTGTTTCTGAACCCATGGTTGCAGCCATGTAAACGCCTTCAACCCAGTTACGGGCTTCGGTGACCAATGGCACTGTGGTTGAACGGCGACCACCAAAAATGAACGCGTCAATTTCAACACCAGCCGGGTTGTCCCAGTTGTTGTCGATCACCGGGTTTTGTTCGGCGGCCACGGTGAAACGGGCATTGGGGTGTGAAGCCTTGCGACCACAATCTGGAGTCCAATCCTGACCGGTCCAGTCAACCAGGTGCGCAGGCGCTTCCTTGGTCAAACCTTCCCACCACACGTCACCGTCATCTGTCAGCGCAACGTTGGTAAATATCACGTTGGCATTCAGGGAAGCCATGCAATTGGAGTTGGTCTTGGTGTTGGTTCCGGGCGCAACGCCGAAGTAACCCGCTTCGGGGTTAATCGCGCGCAGCTTGCCGTTGGCATCGGGCTTGATCCAGGCGATGTCGTCGCCAATGGTGGTCACAGTCCAACCCTTCATTGATGCGGGTGGAATCAGCATCGCGAAGTTTGTTTTGCCGCAGGCAGACGGGAAAGCGGCGGCCACGTGGTACTTCTTGCCCTCGGGGTTTGTTACGCCCAGAATCAGCATGTGCTCGGCCAGCCAGCCCTGATCACGACCCATGGTGGAAGCAATGCGCAGTGCCAGGCACTTCTTGCCCAACAGTGCGTTGCCGCCGTAGCCGGAGCCATACGACCAAATTTCGCGTGTTTCAGGATAGTGAACAATGTACTTGGTGCTTGGGTTGCAGGGCCATGACACATCTTTCTGACCGGCTTCCAGCGGGGCGCCCACGGTGTGTACACAAGGCACGAACTCGCCGTTTTCGCCAAGTACGTCGTACACGGCTTTGCCCATGCGCGTCATCATGCGCATGTTCACGACCACATAGGCGGAGTCAGACAACTCAACACCGATGTGGGCAATTGGGCTGCCCAAGGGACCCATTGAAAATGGAACCACATACAGGGTGCGACCGCGCATGGAGCCTTTGAACAAACCGTTCAATGTGGCGCGCATTTTGGCGGGTTCTTCCCAGTTGTTGGTGGGGCCCGCATCTTCCTTGTTTTCAGAGCAGATATAAGTACGGTCTTCCACACGCGCAACGTCTGAGGGATCAGACCAGGCAAGATAGGAATTCGGACGCTTTTCAGGGCTGAGTTTACGGAGTGTTCCCGCTTCAACCATTTCCGCGCATAGGCGGTCGTACTCTTCTTGTGAACCGTCGCACCACACAATATTCTTGGGCTCGGTCAGGGCCGCAATTTCTTGCACCCAAGCCACAAGCTTTTTGTGCTTGACGTAAGACGGCACGGTCTGGCTGACCATAGACAGCACTGCACTCATGCTAAAACCTCCAGATAGACAAATGTAATTCTTTTGTGCGGGGGCTTTGGCGTTGCTCTACAGTGTGACCGGAACATGACACCAAGCGCACGGGCGATCGATGTGTCGCTTATCCGCAAACTTAGCCCCCGAGTTTAACATGTTGTAAGCAAACGGAAATAAGTTTTTCCTATAGGCATTATCACCTAATCGCATACCGTGTTTGCTTTCCGACACAGCCAATGTAAAGTGGCGAAACCGAATGACTACGGAAGCCTCATGAAACTGATTGCAATTTGCACGGGCGTGGTTGCCCCTCTTGTTTATCGAACGGCCTCAGGTGACATTAAAACCGAGGCCAGTGGCATCAAAAAACAGGCTGTAAGCACCGAACAAAACCCCGCTTCAATCGAACTCAGAAAGCTGGGATTGCATGGCGATGAGCAGTGCAATTTGTCGGTACACGGCGGCATGGACAAGGCGGTGTATATGATGCCCGCCGGGCATTATGAATTCTGGAAAGCGCGACGCCAGGAAAAAAATCTGGACGCTGATTTGCCTTGGGGCTTTTTGGGCGAAAACCTCGTGGTGGAAGGACTTGATGAAACACTCGTGCGAATTGGCGACGAATTTGAGCTGGGTGAGGTACGCCTTCGCGTGACGGATCCGCGCGAACCCTGTCACAAATTTGCGATCCGCATGGGCTATGGCGCTGCGCCAAAACAAATGATTCAACAGGGTAACTGCGGCTGGTATTTGCGAGTAATTCAAACGGGGCATTTGCAAGCCGGCCTTGAGCTGAAACATTTTGCCAATCCGCAGGGCAAAACCGTACTCGAATCATTCCGCTTCAAAACCCGAAAAGGACAAATGGACTTGCTTTAGCAAGTCGCTACACGGTCTGGTGTTTTTTCCAGACCTTGACCTGTGCTTTGGCTGCGGGCGACACCAAGCGACCCAACCGCTCAACCCATACCGGGTTGGGGTCGTAGCCATAATGGGTTACGGCCAGCGCCAAGGCCTCTTCATCCCATCCGTCGTTGGTATATAGATCGAACAATGCTTCGGCCAACACGGAGCTTCTGGGCAAGGCACGCAACCACTGTTCGGCCTGAACAATGGCCTCACGAGAGCGACCCGCGTCGCGCAACATGCGAACGGCGACCACAGCCTCGAAATCATCTACCGCCGATTTCCTGAGCAGTTCGGCCAACAAGCGTTTATCACCCAGATATTCAAGAAGCGCACGGACTCGCAGCCTTCGCCAGCGTTTATCGAAAGAACGCCAGCTGACATTGCTGGTGGGCTGCATCTCGTTCATTTCATTGATTTCAAGCTCTAGCAAGCCCAATACTGTGTGCCGGTCACACAGTGCAATTTGTTTCCACCACCACGAGGGGTCCACCAAACCAGCTTGATCCAACATGGCAACGGGATATACCAAGTGCGCACGCTCTATGGGATTGTCTATACGACTGGAGACAATATTCAACCAGTCACGGGTAAATTCCCGAACGGCCTTCAGCAGAAAACCATGTTTGTCATCGGCCCCCTCACAGATCGTCAGCAATTTCTGAAGTCCATGCGCGCCCAGCTCTACCAACAGGTTGGGATCTTGGTGGCGCTGCAACTCCGATTGCAACCAGCCATCGAGAATCTGGGTTCGCACTGCGATACGTTCGCATGATTGCGCTGAGGGGCAACGGGCCTGCCCCACGAATCGGTTGATGAGTTGTTTGAGTTTGCGTGGCCTGGATTTCAAATCCGCGTCTTCGACCGAATCAAGAAGTTCGCAACTGCTTTCCAAAAACTGAAATGCACGGTGCACATCGGGCAGGTGCTGGGACGCACGCCCAAACCACAGCATCCATTCCTGCCCGCCACGCGAAGCCAATGGCGAGTTGTGCTGATCCTTTGGCATTAACGGCCTCCCGATTGAACCTGATTTTCAGCCTCTCAATTAGCGAATTTTGTAGTGCCCAGGCGCGTAGGCTTTGGTGCCGGCAAAACCGCGCAACTTTAAATGCTTGGTTTTGCGACCGGAGACGCGCTCGCGCCACATTTTGAAGCTGCTGGCCTTCATGTTTGCACGCATCAGCTCGATGGTTTGCGATTCATTCAAACCAAATTGCAGTTCGATGGCTTCAAATGGCGTCCGGTCTTCCCATGCCATTTCTACAATGCGGGAAACATCTTCTTCGGACAACTTAAATTGCAAAGGCTTGGACATCTGATCTCACTGACCGCTAAACTGGAGAAAATTTAACAATCAGTATATGACAGAAGGGGCTTTTACGTGAAAAGAGCATTGCTCAGCTTGATTGTGTTGGTCACTTTGGTGATTGTTGTGTTCCTGGGTCTTGGCCTTTACTCCGAGACAGGAAGCCCCCCCGGATTGACCAATGGGCAGCTGGCGCCCTGCCCAAGCAAACCAAACTGCGTGAGCAGTGAAAGCTCGCCTTCTGATAACCATGCAATTGCTGCACTTCCCATTACACCAGGCATGGGTGCCGAACCATTGCTGAAAGTCAAAGAGGTTGTTGAGCTACTGGGCGGCGATGTGAATTTTTCAAATGAACAGTACATGGCCAGCACATTTACCAGCGACCTGTTTGGCTTCGTGGATGATGTTGAATTTCGTGTCGACCAAGGCAGTGGATTGCTTCATGTGCGGTCCGCTTCCCGCGTAGGTTATAGCGACCTGGATGCGAACCGGAAACGCGTAGAGCAATTGCGGGTACTATTAAGCATTCACTAGGGCAATAACTCACGAAACTCTCCTTTTTTTATTGGGTAGTTCAAAAGTGTAGTCCCTCGTACGGGTGACAAAGTGTAAAGTGGTTACCGAGAGAAAAGAGGGATGGAGCACTTCCATAATGAGCAGTCCAAAAGAAATCAACGAGACAGTCAGGCTCACTGAGCTTTACCAACTCGAAATTCTGGACACGGAAAAAGAAGAGTATTTTGAAGCGCTGGTGGACCTCGGTTTGTCGGCGTTCAATTGCGCATTCTGCTTTATCGCCTTTGTTGATTCCGATCGCCTGTGGTTTAAAGCAAAACGGGGATTTGAAGTCAGAGAAGTTCCACGCGATCTTTCCATTTGCTCTCACACCATCCAACACCAACAACCACATGTCATCAACGACTGCCTGGAACACCCCGTGTTCAGGACCAACCCCCTTGTGCTTGGCAGCCCCTGGATTCGCGCTTATTTGGGCATACCGATCAGCTCAGTGAGTGGCAATAACATCGGTACGTTTTGCCTGCTCGACGACACGGCTCGGATCTGGACCAAGACTGAAGTAACTGTTGCCATTGCCCTGGCCAAACTGGTTGAACACAGCCTCGTTGAACGTGCCCTGAAAGCCAAAGAATCAAACGAATTGAATTCCAAACAGCAACAAAATTACAACAACCAAGGTTTGGGTAGCTGGAAAAATACAGCACATGGCGGACAGATCGAATTGTCGCCGTCCATGGAAAAATGGTTGAACCTGTCGCAAACACCGGTGGTGCAAGCCAGCTGGTTCAACAATCTGCCCATTGAAGAAGATCGGAAAATGGTTGAGAAAGCGCGACTGGAACGCGACGGCATCGCATTTACCTATCGCGTCTGCTTGCCCAGCGGCGACATTGTTCGCTTTGAAGAACAGGTTTATGACAGCGGCAATGCAGACGACATACGCTTGTTTGGTTTGGTAAAAAAAATCAGTGATCCATCCCTGGAAACGCTTCACCCCGAGATTGCTGCGGACCCCGGCAACCTTCCACGGATGGAGCCGAACCTTGATCTGAAAAAGTTTCCCAAATCTTTTTTAAGGGAAACTGTAAAAGGTCGCCTTGCGCTGGATCACCAAGGATTAATCACCGGGCTGGCCAGTGCGGATGACAATGAATTCACAAAATTAAAACAAAAGGAAAGTTTTATTGATCTGCTTTATGGCGAAGATCAAGAAACCTTTTCAAAAATCCTGAATCAGTGCCTTGGCAGCAACACACCATCCGAAGCCTGGGTGCGTCTGAATTTTCAGGATGAAAACAGCACTTGGCTTCGCATGGCGCTATGCCCCAAGAAAGGATTCACCGCATTCAAAAAGCCGTCTGTCATCGCCAGCTTTACTGCGATGATCAACAAGTCATCGTCAGTCCAAAAATCCATTTTTGATGAAAACCTGTTGAACCTGACAGGCACCCTCGCCAAGGTAGGTGGATGGTATTACCACCTGGAGAGTGGATCGCTTAAAACCACTGAAATTTTGCGCGAAGTACTTGGCTCGAACAAAGACTCACTGAATTCCATTTTCCATCTGAGTTCTATTCTTTCCAAATTGTCTGGCAGAAATATCGCCGTGCTTTTTATTGAGTGCATCAACAACCGCAAACCCGCCAGTCTTGAATTTGAATCACTTGGACAACACGACAAGAAGAAATGGTTTCGCATGATGATTCGCCCCTCGATCAGTGACGATGGCGTGCCCATGGGACTATACGGTTCGATTGTGGATATTTCTGAAACACGGCGAATGGAACAGGGTCTGGAAAAAAATCTGCTGACCTACAACCTGATCGTCGACAACCTTACCGATGGCCTTGTTGAAATCGATTCAAGCCTGAATGTCAGCTTTGTGAACCGCAATGCGAAAGCCTTGCTGCAAAAAGACAAAGAACTTTTTGTGCACGCAATGCCTTTGAATGAATTAATCCCGGACTTGGACAAAAACCAGTTTGCCGCATTGCTGGAAAACGTCAATCAGGTTGGCTTTTCGAAATCTGTTGAACAGTTTGTGGGATTCATCAAACGCTGGATTTCGCTGCGTGTTTTCAGATCAGGTACGGGTTACACCATCCTGATAAAAGACATCACCAAACGCAAAAATCAAAGCAGCGACTTGTACATGCTGAATTCCGCGATTGAGCAAATTCGCGAAGTCATTATGGTGACCAACGACATTCGGAAAACCAAAGATCCCTTTGGCTTGCTGTACGTGAATTCGGCATTTGAAACATTTGTGGGCCAAGGGCGTGACAAATGGTTGGGGCGCAATCCCTATCACCTGATACACGGACGCATACCAACGCGACACTACCGTCAGTTGCTGGTCGGGTTTTTAAGTCGTCAGAAAATTCTTGTGAAAACAGAATACGAGATCAACCCGGGGCACAAAATGCCGTGCGACATCCTGATCTCACCATTTTTGGACACCGCGCGCAATGCACCGTGTTTCCTGATTGTATTTCGGGTGTTTGAGAACTAATCGATCAACAAGCTCAGGCCAGCGTGGCACCAAGACTTGAATGGTGCGTACGTGGCGCAAACACCATGGCATGAATGGTTTTGACCAGATTGGTCATTGTTTCGGCAGTGTCCTTGCGCAAGAACCGGGCTTGCTGCAAAGCATCCGAACGATTCTCGGCCAGGCTTTCAGCAAGCTCCAGACTTTCAAGATTGCATGACATGTACGACACTGGAACTGCATGGACATATCTGCTGTAAAAGACAAGAATGTCTTGCAAATCATCGTGCGCATTGTCGGGAAAATGAAGGTCAGACAACACCGCGGAAGGCAGCGACCGAAGTCCTCGTTCGGCCTGGTCAAAGGCTGCCCGTATGTCTCCAAAACGCTCGAATACTGTCAGCGAAATTGACAGGTAAGTGACTTTGGCAATTTCCTCAATCGCCTCTTCGACCACCAAACGGTAAAAAGGTGAATCTTCAGCGACCCAAACTTCCAGCGGTTTTGATTCCGACTCACTCACAACATTCACCTGGCCAAACGGCATTTAGACACAATACCGTTAGGTTAGTGGATGGGCAGCAAACCACCATCAGCACAAAGAGATCCCCCCCTATTTGAGGGACAAGACTTTCTGTACCTGCACGCTTCAAATGAAGCCATCCTCCAAATGAAGGGGCATCGCTTCGAGGGTTCACACGTAACATCATTTGAAGATATCGGTCATACCGGTTTTTATTTCTGGCAAACAAATTGGGAGGTTGCCGAATGAACCCCAACGCTGTACTTTTAATTGAAGATCACCCGCTGGTATCCATGATGCTAGCCGACATGCTGACCGAGCATGCGCCAGACCTGACTGTGCTCAAAGTACCGACTATCCAGGCCAGCGAACAACACATTCACGAAAACCCACGACTGGTCATTTTCGATTTGAACCTGCCTGACTGCGAAGGAGTGAACTCCGCCCGACGCGTACGCAACCTGTTTCCGTTTTCACAACTGTTGGCCTTCACTGGCACCACACACGATGACATCCTCCAGGAACTGGGCGAGATGGAAATTCCCTGTGTGCGCAAATCAGCCGACTACCATGAGCTGCTGAATGCAGTCATGAAAGGTCTCATGGCCACTGGCCTTAGCTGCCCGGAAGGAATGAGCGCCGACAAGATGAAGTCCAAAAATGAATTTCAGTCGAATATCATTGCACCAGGCTCGAAAAAACCGCTGACCTGGAGACAGGTTGAAATCATGCGCAGAATTGCAGTGGGCATGACCGCCAAAGAAGCCGCACGAGACATGAATTTAAGTCCTGAGACTGTTCGTGCCCACATGCGCGAAGTACTTGTTAGACTAGGTGCTCAGAATCGGGCTCATGCCGTGTCCATTTTTACCAAAGCAGAACGACAATCGCGATTACTTGAAGAAGCGCAAAGTCAGTGAGCTGGGGCCGAACAATTCCAATAACAAGGCTGGCCCATGAAACTAACCCTGCTGATTCGAATATTTGGTTTACTCATTCTGGTGTTTTCGATTTTCGGCATCGGTGTGAAGAGCATTTCGATTCACCAGCAAACCGTGCAAGAAGATTACTACCGGGCGTGGGCCTCTGACGAAGCCATTTTAACGCGCACGCTTGCCGAGTTCGAAGCCATGCGAAAGCTGGTATTGCTGTACGCAGCCAGCCGAAACCCTGAGTACATCAACCACTACCTAGACATTGTCGGGTTACACAACGGCAGCCGAATCTACACCGATGAAGTAGGTGCTGACTACTGGGTTGATGTCATCACGGGTCAAAACAAAGACTCCTCGGTCTCATGGGGTATTGGTCAAAATCTCAGTGAGCGGCTGTACTCACTTCGCTTCATCACTGAAAACGAACCAGTGATCGAACGTATTCTGGACCTTCGCCACCAACTCGAAAAAAACGAACTCAGCGCGTTTGCCAGCGGCATTACCCGTTTCGTAGACAAACAGGAAGGCCAATACCTGTCACCCCCCGAGGTGAAAGAAACATTCGGCGTGTTGTTTGATCGTGAACACATCGAATTGACCAATGCACTTTCAGCCGAATTATCAAGTTTCATTGCGCGCGAAAAAAGTCGCTATCTGGGCTTGATCGATTCCTCACGCAAAGAGCTCACCTACAGTGTTTACCTGGACGTGGTCTTTACCCTGCTTTTCTTGCTGGGCCTGTTTGTCGGATTGGTCTCCATCAAGAAAAAGGTCATTGATCCGATCAATTCGCTGTACAACGCCAGCGAAGAAATCATGAAGGGCGATTACACCGTGCGCGTGAACAACCGCACGGGCTCCCATGAAATCAACTTGTTGATTCGCGCATTCAACCGAATGATTCGTTCATTCCAGCGTGATCTTGAAAAAAGCGAACGCGTAAAGCAGGCACTGGAAGAAGTCAGCCTGGCCAACGTCGAAAAAGAACGGGCAAAAAATGAGTCTCGAATCAAGAGCTCCTTCCTGGCCAATATGAGCCATGAAATTCGCACGCCCATGAATGCGATTCTTGGTATGACAGCGCTTACGCTGAAAACTGATCTGAATGAAAAACAGAAAGACTACCTGAGCAAAATTCAACTGTCTGGCGACAACCTGCTGCACCTGCTCAACAGCATTCTCGACCTGTCAAAAATTGAATCCGACATGTTCAAGCTGGAGCAACGCCCCTTCCGGCTCGACGACGTTCTGGAAGAAGTGTTCGGCACCTTGGGCAACTCGGCACTCGATAAAAACATTCGCCTGCTGTACACCCTGCAAGGCAAAGGCCTGCAATCTACCTTGAACCGCCTCGTCGGTGATTCCCTGCGCGTGGGTCAAATTCTTAAAAACCTGATCGGAAACGCCATCAAGTTCACCAGCGAAGGGCACATCAACCTGACGGTCAAAGTACTCAAGCAACTGGATGATCAGGTTACCTTGCAATTCAGCGTCAGCGACAGCGGCATTGGCATGAGTAAAGACCAGCTGCAACGCGTATTCGACAAATTCACGCAAGCCGATTCAAGCACCACACGCATGTTTGGTGGCAGCGGCTTGGGTCTGAGCATCGCCAAAGAATTGGTGCATCTGATGGAAGGCGATATCCACGCCCATTCCACGCCAGGTCGTGGTTCGGTGTTTTACTTCACCTTGAACCTGAAAACCCAAGAAGCAGAAGCACCAGCCCGCAATCCAAACTTGCTGCACAGCCCAGACATCAAACGTGCCTACATTTGTTCTTTGGATCAGAAGCTACACCGCTCCATATCGAGCATTCTTGATCAATTTTATGTACCACTGGCGGCCCTCTCCGCGGAAGAACTGATCACCGACCAACGCCCGTTTGAAGCCAAGGACATTGTGTTCATCGACAGCGACATTGCTGCGACCTCCCCCGAACTGCTGTCCTTGCTCAAGGCCCACCACCAGCACCACAACAACAATCTGGTTTGGCTGTCCAACCGCAACGCAACCGAACTACAACGCGTTCACGGCGCAGACCCCAACAACCGTGTACTGACCACGCCCATCTTGCCCGTGCACCTGATGAAGCTGGCCGAGCGACAGGTTCAGCAAACTGTGCCTGCTGCAGCCACAAAAACCGCCACTGTGCGCAAGGCAAGCAAAACCAGTGAAACGCAAACCAGCAATGCCGCTGAAGCGCGCTCGGCCAAACTGCTGATTGTGGAAGATCACCCACTCAACATGGAATTGCTACTCGATTTCCTGAGTCCGAGAAATTATCAGATCCGCTGTGCAAAAGACGGACGCGAAGCCATCCAGATTTTGAAAAATACACCAGAACCTTTCGACCTGATGATTTCGGATCTGGAAATGCCCTTCGTTGATGGCTATCAACTGGCCACCTGGGTGCGGGAAAACGCGGTGCATTGCGTCACACCGATCATGGCATTGACTGCTCACGCCTTTGAACAAACCCGTGTCCGCTGCGAAGAACATGGCATCAACGATGTGCTCACCAAACCCTTCCACGAGAAAAACCTGTTCGACGCCATCAAACGCTGTTTGCGCAACACAGAGGGTGTATTGACCGGGTTTGAAAGCAGACCTGAAGCATCACGACTGCCCCTGTCGGAACACGCGTCAACAGCGACCGAACCCGCCAACAGCCCGCGTCACTCCACAATTTTCAAGATGGACAGTTTTGAACCCGAACGAATGGCGAAATACCTGGGCAAGTTTTTGCAAACCAGTGAAAACCTGCTGGAACGCCTGGAAGATTGCGTGAAAACCAATGACATTCAAACCCTTAAACGGGAAATCCACTCCTTGGCAGGCGTACTGGGCATGTTGGGAACAGAAAGCGTCAAACAACAGTTTTCAAGAATGGACAAAGCGCTGGAAGACCCCGAAGCACAAACCATGGTCATGACCGAAATCAAGGATATTTGGCCGACAATCGTGGATGAAGCTGAAAAAATTCTGGTCCTGATCAACCGGTTTGGAAAACATTGACAAGCGCCGCCGCAAACAATTGTTTTCATGCACGGCATGTTTTACACTGAGTTCACAAGATTTAACAAAACAAAAAGTTCCTAGTATTTGTAGTGTCAAGAACTTACCCAAAGTAGTGAAAGTATTTTCAAGGGTTTGACGTGAAACATTTTTTGCATTCAGTAATTACCAGCCTCGCTTTGTTGACGATGGTCGGTGCCCCCGGCGTGGCTCGCGCCGATGTGGTGTTGGTAGGCTCCAGCAGCATTCATTTCAATGAAATTTCGAAAACCAAATTGCGCGATCTTTACACAGGACAAAGCCAGGCTGTCGGCAACTCCACTGTACTTGTCATTGACCGGGACGACGCGTTTGCTGAACGAAGCCGATTCATTTCAGGAACATTGGGCTTCACAACCGAAGAATTTCGCACCGTTCAGCGGCTGCTGGAATGCATCGGTATCAGCAAAGCGCCCACTGTTGCGCGCGACACGCAGCACATGATCAACTTGTTGGCCAACAATCCAAATGCATTGGGCTACCTCAGCCAAAAGGAGTTGCAAGGTCACGCGACGAGGTCTAAATTAAAATTCATCAAGGTACTGGCCAAATAAACAAAACATGGACAAGTACAGCGCAAAATTTGAATGCAAAGGGCAACTACCGCGCTTTGGTTTGCTATTGATTGTTCTGTTCTTGGCAAGCGCCGGTGCCTATGCATTTTGTGCGGGCACATTGATCAAGGAAATCAAAGCAATTGCCGCCAGCCCGGAAGTGATCGAGACCGTCAAAGCGGCCAACGCACGCCAACTGAGCAAAGCCCAGATCATGGAACTGGATAGAAAATGGATCAAACTGAAAGGCCGTCTGCCAGAAGCTGAACAAATCAAGGAGTCCAAGGCGTCTGCCTTGCTTAGCCAGGAAATGAACAGGCAAAGCTACTTTAAAGAAGCCATTCTGACGGGTAACCAGGGTGAAACTGTGGCCATGAATATTGTGACCAGCGACTACTGGCAGGGCGATGAGAAAAAATTCACAGCGATATTCGACAGCAGCCGACCTTCCAAAAAGCCAGACTCACACATTTCCAGAGCCCGCTGGGACGACAGCACCAAGGCCATGATCGCCCAGGTTAGCGTACCGGTTTACGATGGAGAAAACATGATTGGAACCTTGACCGTGGGTGTCGATTTAAAACGCGTTCCCCATCCCAACCATTGACGCGGTATTAGTCGCTCAGCTTCATTTTCACACTGCGCTCGGCTTTCAAGAATACATTCACCGCTTGCGCCTTGTTTGACACTTCCAGACGTTTGAAAATTTCCCGAATGTGCCCCCGAACGGTTTCAGGGCTCAGCCCAATGCGCTGGGCCACCATTTTTGCAGACAATCCTTCGGCCGTCATTCGCATGATTTCCACTTGTCGCCAAGTCAAAGGTTTGGCACCGGGATAAGCCACAATGTTCGACTGGTGTTCATTGGCTGGTGCACTGTCTGAAGAACTGCCATTCAAAATGCCCGACTTGAACAGCACCGATTCTATTTCATGAGCCAAAGCCGACTGGCTGCAGGTTTTCTCTACAACCGAGTAACCAGACTGTGCAGCACGGGCTTGAATGGCTTCACTCACAAAACCCGTGTAAATGAGGCCACATACCTTCGGGAACATGGAGTCTAGCCAATCAATGGTTTCCTGCCCTTTGGAATCAACCAGGGTCAGATCAAAAATAATCAGATCGGGCTTTTCAAACACGTGCTCACGAGCCTGAACCAGACTGGTCACCACATGAATTTGGGTATGCGGCGCCATGTCTTTGCACACATCCTCAATCACCATGGAGATTAGCGGGTGATCTTCGAGCACCAATATTTTATGATTTTTCATTGTTCGCAGGCTAAGTCGGGCACACAGGACCTTGGGGTCTCTTCTTCCACCCAAAGAGTACCTGAATTCACCGTAACAATTAAGTCCGCATTTTGCCTTTTTTTACAAAGGGTTCCGCATTTCGGGGGGGCATCAGAAACAAGCATCCTCATTTCACGGAATGGGCAGGAGTTTTCAACTCCGTAAGATGGACTCATACCGAAATTTTAACGGAGCAAGCCATCATGACTATTGCACTGGTCCAGCATCACTTAAATGACAGCGAACCACTCTATTTCCGCCAGTGTGAAGCACGCGTCACCATGGAGCTGGACAACGTAGCACATGGCCTGAAACATTTTGGGCAACAATTGCGCAAGACCACTTCTGCCCAAGCGCGATTTGCCTTGGTAGTTCAACTCAAGACTTGGGCATTGAACAAGCCAACCTTGCAAACCCTGATGGCCCAATACCTTGATGAGGTTGAGCGCACCCAACAGGTGGTTCACCTGGACCCGGAAAGCCACGATGAATCAATTGAATCACTGTGTGAGCAGTTGGTATTTTTGAGTGCGGTGTTCGAACAGGAATCCGAGCTTATCGATCAAATGGCATTTGCTGACCCACAACTGGTGTTGTGCGACTAACGTCACCACTTATTTGCCGATGCAAAACCGGCTGAATATCAAACCCAGTAAATCGTCGGGCAACATGCGCCCGGTGATCTCGCCCAAGGCGTCATGAGCAAGGCGCAGCTCTTCGGCAAACAAATCCAGAATCCGGTCATCCTGTTGCGCAAACTCGTGCGCAACTGCCAAATGTTCTCCGCACACCAACAGTGAATCCACATGGCGTTGACGCGCCATGAACCCATGATCTGGCGTGTGGGCAATGCCCACCTTGGTCAATATTGCGTCCTTCAACAATTCCAGCCCCAAACCATTCTTGGCAGAAACCGGCAAAACATCTTGCGGCAGCTGCGGCACCTGGGGCAGCAAGTCCACTTTGTTCAAGACTGTCAAGGTAGGCAAATGCACCGGCAATCCAAGTTGATTGTTCAGCAAATCTTGAGGCCATTGCGTTGCGTCTTTCAGGATCAGCAACAAATCCGCTTCTTCGACTGATTTGCGCGTTCGCTCAATGCCAATTTTCTCAACCTCGTCCGACGTATCGCGCAGACCGGCTGTATCTACTAAAACAAGGGGAATGCCGCGAATATTCAACTCTTGTTTGATCCGATCACGCGTGGTGCCGGCGATCGCCGACACAATCGCCACCTCTTCGCCAGCCAAGGCATTCAGCAAACTCGATTTGCCCACATTGGGCTCACCCACCAACACGATTTGCAAGCCATCACGAAACTTCACACCTTCCTGCGCTGCGCCCAGCAATTCCTTGTGATTACTCAAAATTTGAGCAAGCTGCCCTTTGGCATCTGCCTTTTCAAGAAACTCGATTTCCTCTTCGGGAAAATCCAGCGTGGCCTCCAGCAACAAACGCAAATGAACAATGCGATCGGCCAGTTCATTCACCTGTTTTGAAAATACACCGCTGAGCGAAGCGGCGGCTGCTTTGGCTGTGGCCACTGAACCTGCATCGATCAGATCGGCAACCGCCTCGGCCTGCGCCAAGTCGAGCTTGTCATTTAAGAAAGCGCGCTGCGTGAATTCACCGGGCATGGCATGCCGCAAGGGAATCTTCAACTGCCTGGACAATGCCAGTGCATGGGCCACCACACCTTGTAATACCGCTTGCCCACCGTGACCCTGAAATTCGAGTACATGTTCACCTGTGAACGAAGCTGGCGCAGTGAAAAGTAGCGCGATGCCTTCGTCGATGGCATGTTGCTCAAAGTCTCGAAGTGTTAACAGCGTTGCCATGCGTGCTTTAAGCGACTTGCCGCAAAAAGCCGTACAAAACGAATGAAAATCGGAAGGGGAAGGAAATGAAAACCGCACCACCCCCACCCCGCCCTTGCCGGGCGCGGTGGCGATGGCCACGATGGGATCACCGTGCGGTGGCTGGTGCAGACTCAATTTGACGCGTAATTACCCACTGCTGGGCAATGGACAAGATGTTGTTTACAACCCAGTAAAGTACCAAACCGGCCGGGAAGAAAATAAACATGACCGAGAACACCAAGGGCATGACCATCATGATCTTCGCTTGAACAGGATCGGGTGGTGTTGGATTCAATTTCGTTTGAATGAACATGGTCACCGCCATGATCACCGGCAAGATGTAAAAGGGATCGGGTGCCGCCAAATCGGTAACCCAGCCAAGCCATGGCGCATTGCGCATTTCAACGCTGGCAAGCAAAACCCAATACAAGGAAATAAATACGGGGATCTGAACCAAAATTGGCATACAACCACCCAAGGGGTTGATTTTCTCGCGCTTGTACATTTCCATCATGGCGCGCTGAAAACCCATTTTGTCATCGCCATACTGCTCTTTCAGTTTTTGCATGCGCGGACCCACCTTGCGCATTTTTGCCATGGATTTGTAACTGGCTGCCGACAAGGGGAAAAACACCAGCTTGATCAAAATGGTGAGCACAACAATGGCCCAACCCCAATTTCCTACAAAACCATGAATTTTTTCCAGCAACCAGTAAATGGGTTGGGCAATCACGGTCAACCAGCCGTAATCCACGACCAGATCCAAGCCTGGGGACAATGCCTCCAATACACCCTGATCCTGAGGGCCGGTGTACAACTTGGCGGTGTAGGTGGCCGATTGCTCAGGCGCCAGGTTGCCCAGGCTGCTGACCAAGCCAATGGAGTACAAATTGGAATCCACTTGTCGCGTGTAATTCTCTCGAGGGCCATCTTGACCAATAATGGCCGATACAAAGTAATGCTGAATCATTGCCAGCCAGCCTGAATCAGCTGTTTTCACATATTCGGCACTGCGGTCAGCAATGTCTTCAAACTGGATTTTTTGATACTTTTTCTCGGGTGTGTAAACAGCCGGGCCAGTGAAGGTGGCATACAGGGAAGAATCGCTTTCAAGGGGGTTACCGTCGCGGGTAATTTGCACATACGCACTGGGTGAAACAGGTTCAGTGCCTACATTGCGCGCCGTGATGACCAAATCAATGTCGTAGCGGTTCTTGAAAATAGTATACGTAGCGGTGTTTTCAACACCGCCACTGGTGGCCTTGAACACCAATTTCAACTGATCCTGGCCGGGCGCGAATTCTGTAGAACCCGACACCAGGTCAAACAAGGTGCGGTGGTTGGGTGCATCTGGCACGCCCACCAAACCAGCTTGGCCTACGTAAGTTCGATTGGTTGTTTGCTCAAACAGTTGAACTGGCAATTCAGGGTTTTCTGCGGCGGGGTGATCCAGCAGTTTGGAAGAAATCAGTTGTGCGCCCTGGCTTGAAAACTGAAGTTCAAGCACATCGGTTTTCACAGTTATGGTTTGCGCAGCGGGTGCGGTTTCGGTGGCGCTTGCCACAATCGCGTTGGGATCCGCTGGAACGCTAGCCGTGCCTGCTGGTGCTGCAGCCTGTGGCAAATCATTGGCAGTGTTGGAGCCTTCAGATTGTTTGGCGACCTCGCCCTTGTTACTGGTTTGTGAGCCCGTGCTAAGACCAAACAAAGTGGGTTTACCAATAGAAGCCTGATAATTGTCCCAAAGCATGATGAGAGACAAACTGAATATCATCAAGAGGACTAACCTGCGCGTTTCCATTTAAATCCTTAATTACTGAGCTTAATGACTAAGAGTCGTGACTGGTGCTGCGTGCTTCGGGAACAGGGTCCAGCCCGCCAGCATTCCAGGGGTTGCATCGACAAATGCGGCCAAAAGACAAAGCCGCGCCTTTCCATGCGCCATGAATTTTAACTGCTTCAAGGGCGTATTCCGAACAACTGGGGTAAAAACGGCAAGAAGGCGGGAAAAGGGGACTAACAGCAAGCTGATAACCGCGGATCAATGCTGTGATGGCACGCGCCGTGAGAGATCGTTGAAAAGTTGTTGGAGTTCTGTCCACCATGCCGCTCGATCTGAATGACCTACTGCACACACTGGTTTGCTTAAGCGAACCAGAAATTTGCCTTGGTAGTTGCCCAGTGCGTCTTGGCAGGCATGGCGGATCAAGCGTTTTAGCGTGTTCCGGTCCACGGCCCTTTTGGCCAGACGCTTGGGAATCAGTATTCCAAATTGCGGTGGGGTATCCTCAAACAGCGCGTGAAGCATCAATCGATCTGTTTTGGCCACTGGCCGTGTTTTTAACAGACCACCAAATGTTTCAGATCGAGTAATTTTTGTCGCATGCGACCCGGAACCCACCCTGTGCAATTCAGAATGTTCAAAGCACCAGGCTTAAACGGACAAACGTGCACGGCCTTTGGAGCGACGTGCGCGCAGCACGGCACGACCACCACGGGTGCGTGAACGTACCAAAAAGCCGTGTGTTCTTTGACGGCGAACTTTAGAAGGTTGATAAGTGCGTTTCATGGCAAGCCTCTGGCCCACATGGGCTTAAAATTTGGCGAAAAATAGGGTAAAACTGGTTTGGTCCCGAAGGCGCGGCCGGTAAAGATCGAAGCTCACACCAAGGGAACCCGAAAGTATAGAGGCAAATTCGGGAAAAACCTAGAAAAATCTGCAAGTTCGCGTGAAGCCTGCCAATCACTCACTCAATCCGTGGGGGTTTGGATACAATGGAGCGCTAAGTTTTAATTCCTGCAAAGCAGTTCATCCGAATAATAAGGCTGTTCATAACGTGATTGATCAATTCTGGAACCACTGTGTTGAAGCGCTTCGGAAAGAACTTCCAGCCCAACAGATCAAACTGTGGATCGAACCACTGACTGTGGTTGAATTTGATGAAAACACCGCCAGCCTGCACATGGCTGCACCCAACCGGTTCAAACTGGACTGGGTACTGAACAATTTCGGCGGTCGTTTCAATGAATTGGCCACTGAATTTTTTGGCTGCGACATGGCCATTCAATGGCAAGTGGCCGCAAAACAAGCCAGCCCATTAATGGCCCCACCCCCGGCCGCTGCCAAAAACAACAGCGAAGCTGTAGCTCAGGGCGCACCCAAGGTTGCCGCGGTGAGGCGCGACGAAATCGCCGCCACGGTCTACGAACGCAGCCGCTTGAACCGCGACCTTTGTTTTTCCAACTTCGTGTCGGGCCGAGCCAACCAGCTGGCCAGGGCGGCGGCTGAACAAGTGGCCTCCAACCCGGGCGTCTCCTACAACCCGCTGTTTCTCTATGGCGGCGTGGGATTGGGCAAAACCCACCTGATTCACTCAATCGGCAATCGCCTGCTTGAGCAAAACCCCAACACGCAAATTCGATACATTCACGCCGAGCAATATGTGAGCGATGTGGTCAAAGCCTATCAAAAAAAGGCATTTGAAGAATTCAAGCGGTCTTATTATTCGCTCGATCTGCTGCTGATCGATGATATTCAGTTTTTTGGTGGCAAAAGCCGGACTCAAGAAGAGTTTTTCTATGCCTTTGAACAATTGATTGCAGCCAAAAAGCAAATCATCATCACCAGCGACACCTATCCCAAAGACATTCAGGGCATGGATGACCGCCTTATTTCACGTTTCAACAGCGGCTTGACCGTGGCCATTGAGCCGCCCGAGCTTGAAATGCGAGTTGCCATTCTGCTGAAAAAGGCTGAACAACAAAAAATATTGTTTTCAGAAGATGTGGCTTTTTTCGTGGCCAAGCACATGCGCAGCAACATTCGCGAACTGGAAGGTGCCTTGCGTCGAATCATGGCCTTTGCCAGCTTTCACAACAAGCCGGTCACCATGGATTTGGTTCGTGAAGCATTGCGTGACATGATTTCTGTGCACCATGGACAGGTTTCTGTAGAAAGCATTCAGAAAACCGTGGCTGACTATTACAAAATCAAGGTGGCAGACATGTTCTCCAAGCGCAGGCAAGCGCAAATTGTGCTGCCGCGGCAGGTAGCCATGTACCTGGCCAAAGAACTCACCGAGAAAAGTTACGTTGAAATTGGTGAATTGTTTGGGGGACGAGACCACACAACGGTGCTACATGCCGTCAATAAGATATCGGAATTGCGAAATCAGTCCTCAGAGTTGAACCATGCGCTACATGTATTGGACCAAACCTTAAAGGGTTGATTTAGAATTGTGGATAACTGTGTAACAACCGTGCACAACAATGCGAGTTATCCACAGAAAAAAAAGAACTTCGGAAAATCGAAAAAAGTTATCCACAGTATGCAGATCGAGTCCCAGAAGTTCTACACCAGTTGTGAAAGAACCTAAGAAGCTCAATTCAAAGGGAAAAATAGAGTTGTCCACAGAATTGAATCAACTCTATTAACTAATCCTATAAGGAAATATTAAATGGAATTAATTCATAGCTCACGCGATGCATTGGTTCGAAAACTGCAAATCGTCAGCAACATCGTCGAACGTCGAAACACCTTGCCGGTGTTGGCCAACATTCTGTTGAAGAAACAGGGTGGCCTGCTGACACTGCTGTCTTCAGACATTGAAATGCAGATTCAAACCAGTGCTGAAGTGGGTGCAGGGGGTGAAGACACCGCAACCACGGTAGCGGCTAGAAAATTCCTGGATATTTTGAGATCACTGCCTGAAGACTCGGATGTGATGGTGAAGCTGGACGGCAAAAAAATGTCCGTGCAGGCCAAGAAAAGCCGGTTTGCCCTGCAAACACTGCCTGCAGAAGACTTCCCGCTGGTGCAGGAACCCAAAGAATGGGTAACACAAATCAGCTTGCCGCAAAAAATGCTGAAAAACCTGTTGGGCATGGTTCATTTTTCCATGGCTCAACAAGATCTGCGTTACTACCTGAACGGTGTTTTGTTGGTCATTGAAAGCGCGTGTGTACGTGCAGTGGCCACTGACGGACACCGATTGGCCTATGCAGACGCGCCTGGTCAAGGCGGTACCGCCAAGCATGAAGTGATTATTCCGCGTAAAACAGTGCTTGAGCTGTCGCGTTTGTTGAACGACACCGACGACACTGTGACCATTGATTTGGCCAGCAACCAGGCCAAATTCACTTTTTCGGACATTACCCTGATCACCAAGCTGGTTGAGGGCAAGTTTCCCGACTATCAGCGGGTTATTCCAAAAACCCACCAACACCACGTGGTGATTGCGCGTGACGCACTTTTGCATTCCTTGCAACGTGCCTCCATCCTGACCAGTGACAAGTTCCGCGGCATCCGCTGGGTGCTGGGTGCGAACGGTTTGACCATCGTGGCCAACAACTCGGATCAGGAAGAAGCCAGGGATGAAATGGAGGTCGAGTACCAAGGTCCCGAGATTGATGTGGGTTTTAACGTAAACTACCTGCTGGATGTGTTGAACAACCTCAAGTCGGAAACCGTGCAGTTCACGTTGCAAGACGGAAACAGCAGTGCATTGGTGACCACCCCAGGCAAAGACGATTTCAAGTACGTCGTCATGCCCATGCGTATCTAAAACGAAAACAACAACACCCTATGACTTCAGAAACACAGAACGGCGGTGATTTGCCCGTGCAGGGCAACAACGCAGACTACGGCGAAGGTTCAATCCAGATTCTCGAAGGCCTGGAGGCTGTGCGAAAGCGGCCCGGCATGTACATCGGCGACACATCCGATGGTACGGGCCTGCACCACCTGGTTTTTGAAGTCGTAGACAACTCGATTGACGAAGCACTGGCCGGACATTGCGATGACATCGTGGTGACCATTCATGCGGACAACTCGATCAGTGTGACCGACAACGGCCGGGGTATTCCAACCGGCGTGAAAATGGATGACAAGCATGAGCCCAAGCGCTCTGCTTCGGAAATTGCACTGACTGAATTGCATGCTGGTGGCAAATTCAACCAAAACAGTTACAAGGTTTCCGGTGGTTTGCACGGTGTGGGTGTGAGTTGTGTAAACGCACTTTCTAGCTGGCTGCGCCTGACTGTTCGTCGTGACGGCAAGGTTCATCAGCTTGAGTTTGCACGTGGTTTTGTGCAGAACCGGATTATCGAGCAAGTGGACGGCTTTGATGTGTCGCCCATGAAAATTGTGGGCACCACCGACAAACGCGGTACAGAAGTTCACTTTTTGCCCGACACACAAATTTTTCAGCAAAACTACGATTTTCACTATGAAATTCTGGCCAAGCGCCTGCGCGAACTGAGCTTTTTGAATAACGGTGTGCGTATTCGCTTGAAAGACGAACGCACTGGCAAAGAAGACGACTTCGCCGGCAGTGGCGGTGTAATGGGTTTTGTTGAATTCATTAATGCTAACAAGAAAATTTTGCACCCGAACACCTTTTATGCGGCGGGTGAACGCCCGGCCGAAACTTACGGCGGCATTCCCGGCACCAGCATTGGTGTGGAAGTGTCCATGCAATGGAACGATGGTTTCAATGAAGCGGTGCTGTGTTTCACCAACAACATTCCACAACGTGATGGTGGTACGCACCTGACGGGTTTGCGTGCGGCAATGACTCGCGTCATTGGCAAGTACATTGAAGTCAACGAGATTGCCAAAAAACAAAAAGTGGAAGTGACTGGCGACGACATGCGCGAAGGTCTTTGCTGCGTGTTGTCAGTGAAAGTGCCTGAACCCAAGTTTTCAAGCCAGACCAAAGACAAGCTTGTTTCCAGCGAGGTGCGTGCACCCGTGGAAGACATTGTGGCCAAGGTATTGAGTGAGTATCTTGAAGAACGGCCGAGCGATGCCAAGCTGATTTGCCTGAAAATTGTAGAAGCGGCACGCGCACGTGAAGCCGCGCGCAAAGCGCGAGACATGACACGTCGAAAAGGCGTGTTGGATGGCGTTGGCTTGCCCGGCAAGCTGGCCGATTGCCAGGAACGTGACCCTGCAAAATGCGAGATTTATATTGTTGAGGGTGACTCAGCGGGTGGTTCAGCCAAACAGGGTCGTGACCGAAAATTTCAAGCGATTTTGCCATTGCGCGGCAAGGTACTGAACGTTGAAAAAGCACGTTTTGACAAGCTGCTCACCTCGGAACAAATCACGACTTTGATTACGGCCTTGGGTACCAGCATTGGGAAAGACGATTTCAACCTGGCCAAGTTGCGTTATCACCGAATCATCATCATGACCGATGCGGACGTGGACGGCGCGCACATTCGTACATTGCTGTTGACCTTGCTGTATCGCCAGATGCCGGAATTGGTTGAGCATGGCCATGTGTATATTGCGCAGCCACCGCTTTACAAAGTGAAGCACGGCAAGGATGAGCGTTACCTGAAAGACGATCAGGAAGAAGCCCAGTACATGTTGGCGATTGCTTTGGAAAAGGCCGCGCTGATTCCGGGTGAAGGCAAAGATCCCATTAAAGGTGAGGCATTGGAAGAACTGGCCCGCCAGTTTGTAACCGTTGAAGCTGTGGTGCGCCGTTTAAGCCGAATGATCGACCCCGATGTGCTCAATGCGATTGTGGAAGGTGTGGAGCTGGACCTGGACAACGAGGAAGCATCCAAAGTGAGTGCTGCCAGGTTGCAAGCGGTGCTCGACCCAACCATCATGACCGTGTTCTCGCAGTTTGATGAGCAAAGTGATAAGCACCGTGTTCTGATTCACCGCCGCCACCATGGCAATGTTCGTGTAACAACAATTGATCCTGATTTTGTACATGGCGCGGATTATCCCTTGTTGTCTCACGCCGCAAAAACCTTCAAAGGCCTGATTTCCGAAGGTGCGGAAATGCAACGCGGTGAAGGTGAAAAACAGAAGGTACAGGCAGTACAAAGCTTCCGTGAAGCCATGCACTGGTTGCGTGAACAAGCCGAAAAATCAATTTCGAAACAGCGTTACAAAGGCTTGGGTGAAATGAACCCACAGCAGCTTTGGGAAACCACCATGGACCCTGCAGTGCGCCGTTTACTGCGTGTTCAGATTGAAGATGCGATTGCAGCAGATCAAATTTTCACCACCTTGATGGGCGACGAAGTTGAGCCAAGACGCGCGTTTATTGAAAGCAATGCCTTGAAAGCCGGGAATATCGACGTTTAAAATCTTGGTCGCGTGCTTCGGTAAACAGAGGGGCGTTCGCGGTGGCTAAACACCAGCTGCCACAACATGCCCTTTCTGGCGCGAAAGTACGCTGCACAGGTTAATAGGTAATAAGTCCACATTCGGCGAAAACGTTCATCGTAATTTGCTTTCAGTACAGGCCATGCA
The DNA here is from genome assembly GCF_902506325.1 of Limnobacter sp. 130. Taxonomy (GTDB): domain Bacteria; phylum Pseudomonadota; class Gammaproteobacteria; order Burkholderiales; family Burkholderiaceae_B; genus Limnobacter. Next base: position 1,726,430 of record NZ_LR732328.1, on the reverse strand, counting down.
TTCTCGACATTGACATGCCAGGCCACCAAGGTTTTGTCATAGTCTGTGCCAAAGTTATGCCAGTCCTCGAGCACCAGCTTGCCATCCAGGTGTTCGGCGATTTCGCCGGGCGAGGGAATTTTTCCATTCGGAAAAATATACTTGTCTATCCATGGATCGGTGGCGTCGGTTTTATCAAAACCACCAATGGTGTGCAACAAGAAAAGTCCGTCAGGCTTCATAAGCCGCTGTATTGCATCGAAGTAAGCTGGGTAATTTTTTAGACCCACGTGTTCAAACATTCCCACTGACACGACTTTGTCAAATTGGCCTTGCAGGTCCCGATAGTCGATCAGCTCAATTTCCACAGGCAAGCCGGCACAACGCGCGCGGGCATATTGTTGCTGTTGGCTTGACACGGTAATACCCAACACCTGCACACCGTAACGTGTTGCGGCGTACCATGCCAGCCCTCCCCAACCACAACCGATGTCCAGCAATTTCTCGCCTGACTGCAGCTGAAGTTTTTGACAGATCATGTCGAGTTTGTGTAGCTGTGCTTCTTCAAGATTTTGAGCATGCTCCCAATAGCCGCAAGAATAAATCATGAGTGGATCGAGCATGGCTTCGAACAAATCATTGCCGGTGTCGTAATGGTGCTCGCCCACTTGAAACGCGCGGGTGGGTGCTTGCAGATTAATTACTTTTTCGCGCAAGGCCAGCATTAGCCACTGCATTTTGGTCCAGGCTTTGGTGTGTTCGTCAGCGTTGTTTCGCATTAATCGAAACATCATTTCATCAAGCTGCGGCACTTGCCACCAGCCGTTCATGTAGGCCTCACCAAGCCCCAAAGAACCATGACTTAAAACGGCATTGAAGAGGCGTTCATCGTGAATCTGGATGTCGTGAGAAGCCGAGCCGTTGATACGAATGCCAGCGTTGTGCAACATGTCGGCAATGGGTTTGGGAACCCTTTGTGCATCGACCAGTTCGAAGGTACTTGTTTTCATAGGTTCCGCGAAGTTGCTATGACGACAAGTTGATTATTGCAGACTTGGATAACGCAGGCAAAAATTAACGTGAAAATTTAAATGCCGGTACGCCGTTCGGAACAGTTTTGTTGATATTGCCGTTCCAGCCTTCTACGCGTGCAGCCAGGTGTGCCAAACCTTGGACCATCAATGTGGGGGCAGACAGCAAGAACATGAGGATACCGATATTGGTCATTGAAAAATCAACCGGAAAATTCCCGTTGGTACTGACCGTGGAGGGACTGCCCGAGGCGTCTGCTGCGATCGGGATAAAAGTACCGAAAATGATGGCAAGTACAGCACCTCCGAAAAAGCGCCCAAGACTGTTGCACATGGATCGAGAAGCTGGGCTGGTACCTACGGAGTTGTTGATGAAAAGAGCCATGTTGTTGAAGATTCGTGACAGGTTGGCATTTGATGCCAAAACCACGTTCATGTTGAACAGGCGCATGCCCTCAGCAATTTTTATACATGCGCGGGTTACGGGCCCGTATTGATGAATATTTTTGGCCATATATTCACCTTTGAAACAGTTTTTTGAAGCCCGGCTTGGGTCATTCATTTTTTTAATTTGTGCCTTTTGGTAGTCTTCACTGGCCCATTTCCGCAAGGTGGGCGCAATGTTGGTGTTGGCCACGCGATCCAGCAAAGCCGCTGGGTAGGCAAGTGTTTTCAGGGCAAAATTGTGGATTGCCGGGGCAAGAATTTCTTCTGTTTGCCGCCGGGCATCCTTCATGGCTTTCGCGTGGGGATTGGCAACTTCCATGTGGTCAATGGTACTGGCCAGTGCAACATAATGACTTTCTTTGGTGGTTACCGCTTTGGCGTAACGGTAACGTGCCCACAAGGTGGCGGATTCGCTTGGTGGTTTGTCGACCTGTAAATATTCGCCCAGCGCAGTTTTAAGGGAATGCATGTTTTCAAGGTCACTTTTTGCTGGGTCGATTGCTGAAAGTGCGTTGTTCAGTATGTGTGGAATACCGTGTTCGTCCAGGCTGTCGGTTTTGATCTTTTTCAGAATGTGATGCTTGCCTTGCATGGCTTGGGCCATGACCTTGACTAGTTCGGGCTTGTCTTTGATTGACTTGAGTTGTGACAGAATTTTTTGAAGATTTTCACTGACGTCTTTGGACAGGTTTTTTTGTTGTTTTGGGTTTACTTTGTGTTTTTGAACTGCAATTTGGCTGGCCATGCCGCTGCAAAAACCCAAAAAACCAAGTGCAGAAGAAACAACCGGGAATGCAATCAGCAAACCCAGAATACCTTGCCCCAAAAAAGTCGCGGTGTTTTCAGAGGCACTTCGAATGCACTTCAATAATTCGGTGGTGCCGACACCGATGAACCCCAACAAGCCGAACATGAGTATTTTGTTTTTGGTGCTTTTTTCGTCAACGCCACTTGTGCCGGTATTGCGCATGGTGTTGTAGGTCATGCCAGTGGGGGCTGCGTTCATTTCGCACATGCCATGCAGCACATGGCTTACCTTTGAAAATCGGTGAGCCCACAGGTTGCGAGACGTGGTGCCATTTTCCTTGTTGTAGTAATTGGGGCTGTAACGAATATAGTCTTCACGCATTAAGCGGTTTTGAACACCATCAGAATTCCAGACGGTGTCGTTGTACTCTTCGTCGGTCAGGTCGCGGCCCAAGCCAACTGATTTTTGCGTGGCCTGGAAGTCTTTTCGAAGAATGGCGGCTTCGCAGTATTGCTTAGATTCAAAATGCGCCTTACCAACCACATTGATAGCACGTGTGGAACCTACAAAGTCGCATATTTTTTTCCAGGCGGTGCGTTTTTTGTAGGTGTCACCACTGACATGTTTGTTGCCGGATTTGCGCGCGATATTGTTCTTCATCCCGCGATCAAGTGCGGGTGTGATCAAATTTGCTGAGGCTGTAATTTGCAAGGTCACGACAGGACTCCAGAATGCACGGTTCAGGTGCGCTTCAGTTTTTACTTGACCTTAAACATGTCACAAACTGTGAATTTGTCCAAAAGCGGGCAAACAGGTATCACCCATTGAGTGTCACTTTATTCAATAAAGTTTGACAAATTCAGGGTTTTCCCTGTTCTTTGTGCACCGCAATAGCGCAGTACTTGAATTCGGGAATTTTGCCGTCGGGATCGAGTGCGGCGTGGGTGAGTTTGTTGATTGCTGCCTCTGCATAACAAAATGGCACGAAGACATGTCCCGGTGGTGTGCCTTGGTCGGCCCTTGCGAAAAGCTGTATTTCACCACGACGGGATTGAAGCCGAACCACGCTGCCCGCCGCAATGTTCATGGCTTTCAAATCGCTGGGGTGCAACAGCGCGGTGGGTTCGGGTTCAATGGCATCGAGCACGCTGGCGCGACGGGTCATGCTGCCGGTGTGCCAGTGTTCCAGTTGGCGTCCGGTGATTAATACGAATGGATATTCAGCATCGGGTGTTTCGGCGGCGCCGCGGTACTGCGCAGGCACCAGGCGCGCCTTGCCGTTTGGCGTCGGGAAGCGGTCTGTAAACACCACGGCTTCGCCGGCATCGCCCTCGTGGGCACATGGGTACACCACAGCGTGTTCGCGTTGCAGGCGTTGCCAGGTGATGCCTTCAATGCTGTGCATGGCATGGCGCATTTCATCAAATACTTCTTCAACGTTTTGGTAATTCCAGGGCAGGTCCAGCCTTTGGGCAATGTCTTGAATAATCCAGAGGTCTTGCCTTGCTTGCCCGGGTGGGTCGATGGCCTGTTGACCCAGTTGCACCACGCGATCGGTGTTGGTGAAAGTTCCGGTTTTTTCGGGGAAGGCGCTGGCGGGCAAAACCACGTCGGCCAAGGTTGCAGTTTCGGTGAGGAAGATATCCTGAACCACCAGAAAATCGAGTGCAGCAAGTGCCTTGCGGGCGTGGTTCAAATCAGGATCGGACATGGCGGGGTTTTCACCCAGTATGTACATGCCCTTTACCTGACCGGCAAGAATGGCTTGCATGATTTCTACCACGGTGAGCCCTGGCGTGTTACTTAGCGGCGTGTTCCACAGGGCTTCGAACCGCTGTTGTGCTTCGGCACTGCACACCCGTTGGTAGTCGGGGTACATCATGGGGATCAACCCCGCATCCGATGCACCCTGCACATTGTTTTGTCCGCGCAAAGGGTGAAGGCCTGTGCCGGGCCGGCCAATTTGCCCGGTGATCAATGCCAGTGAAATCAGGCACCGCGCGTTGTCGGTGCCGTGGGTGTGCTGTGAAATGCCCATGCCCCATAGAATGATGGCGGCTTTTGATTTGGCATAAAGGCGGGCCACTGCGCGCAATTCATTGGGCGAGATGCCGCAAATCGGGGCCATGGCCTCGGGGGTGCATGCGGCGACATTGGCTTTCAATTCCTTGAAGCCCTCGGTGCGGGTGGCAATGAATTCTGCGTCGATCAGGTTTTCGTCGATGATGACGTGCAGCAAGGCATTCAACAGGGCCACATCACTGTCGGCGTTGAACTGCAAAAAATGCGTGGCATGGCGGGCAAGGTCTGAACGGCGGGGATCGGCCAATATTAATGTGGCGCCGTGTTTCACGGCATTTTTGATCCATGTTGCGCCCACTGGGTGGTTCACTGTGGGGTTGGCACCAATCACGAAAATTACCTCGGCCTGGTTCACATCCATCACCGGGTTGGACACCGCGCCGGAGCCAATGCTTTCTAGTAAGGCGGCCACTGACGATGCGTGGCACAAGCGGGTGCAGTGATCCACATTGTTGGTGCCAAAGCCGGTGCGCACCAGTTTTTGAAACAAATAGGCTTCTTCGTTGCTGCACTTGGCTGAACCAAAACCAGCCAGTGCATGGCTGCCGTGGGTGGTTTTTATGTGTTTGAACTTGCTGGCGATCACGTCAAGCGCTTCGTCCCAGGTGGCTTGGCGAAAGGCCTGGTTCACCTGTTCCGGATTCAGCAGATTGACCGGGTTCTTGGGAACGCCTTCACGGCGAACAAGTGGGTGGGTCAGGCGTTGTTCATGGTGCACATAGTCAAAGCCATAGCGGCCTTTCACGCACAACCGACCCTGGTTGGCAGGGCCTTGGCGCCCTTCCACACGGATCAGGGTGTTGTCTTTGATGTGATAAGTCAGTTGGCAGCCGACACCACAATATGGGCAAACTGAATCCACGGTTTTGTCCGCCTGCTGGCGGGCCGCTGGTTGTGCGGGGCTTAGTGCTCCGGTAGGGCAGGCTTGCACGCATTCGCCGCAGGCTACGCAAGTGGACTGCGCCAGGGCATCGCCCTGATCGAACACAATGGCGGCTTGCTCGCCCCGATAAGCCAGGCCAATGACGTCATTAACCTGCACTTCCCGGCAGGCTCGAACGCAGCGGGTGCATTGAATGCAGTGGTCCAGATTCACGGCAATGGCGACATGTGAATGATCAACAGGCACAGATTTGCGAGCATTAAACCGGCTGCCCTTCACACCCATGGTTTGACACCAGTGGGTCAGTTCATTGTCGGCTTTTAGCGGGTTTGCCGGGTTTTGTTCCGGCATGTCGGCCAGCAACAATTCAAGCACCATTTTTTGCGCAGCAACTGCTTTGTCCGATTGGGTGTTCACGACCATGCCGGTCGACACCTGTCTGCAGCACGAGGCCGCCAATGTTCTTTCGCCCTCCACCTCTACTACACAGGCGCGGCAGTTGCCGGCCCCTTCAAGGCCTGCCTGGAAACACAGGTGAGGCACATCGATGCCTTCCCGCTGTGCAACTTGCAACAAGGTTTCTCCCGGTAACGCCTGAACGGTGTTCCCATTGAGTTGAAGGCGGATCATTTGCGAGGCATTCATGCTTGCTCACCGCATGTTGTGTGTTCAATTTCGTGTGGAAAGTAGCGAATTACACAATCGATGGGGTTGGGGGCGGCTTGGCCCAGGCCGCAAATCGAGGCATCGCGCATCACGGCGGACAGTGCTTGAAGCAATGGCACATTCCATTGGGGTTGATTGATCAATTCGAGCGCTTTGGCTGTGCCAGCCCGGCAGGGTGTGCATTGGCCACAGCTTTCATGCACGAAAAAACGCATCAGGTTGCGGGCCATGCCCACGGCACTGTCGGCTTGAGAAAACACCACAATGGCCGCTGAACCGATGAAGCAGCCGTGGGGCTGCAAGGTGTCGAAATCAAGTGGTATGTTGGCCAGCACCGCAGGCAAAATACCCCCTGAAGCCCCGCCCGGCAGGTAGCCGTACAAGGTGTGCCCGGCTTGCATGCCGCCGCAATGCTCGGCAATCAATTCGTTGAGCGTGATACCCGCAGGTGCCAGGTGCACACCGGGTTTGTTGACCCGCCCCGACACGGAGAAGGAACGCAGGCCTGCTCGTCCGTGGCGCCCTTGTTCTGAAAACCACGTTGCGCCTTTTTCCAGAATGGCAGGCACCCAGTACAGGGTTTCAAAGTTGTGAACCAGGGTGGGTTTGTTGAACAAGCCCACTTGTGCCACATAGGGCGGGCGTAGCCGGGGCAAGCCGCGTTTGCCTTCAATCGATTCCAGCATGGCAGATTCTTCGCCGCAAATGTAAGCACCCGCCCCGCGTCGCAATTCAATATTGGGCATGTTGGGCATGGGTGGTTGGGCTTTGAGTGCGGCCAGTTCGGCCTCCAGCATGGCCCGGCAGGCGTGGTACTCGTCGCGCAGGTAAATGTAAATGGAACTGGCTTGCACGGCCCAGGCGGCAATCAGCATGCCTTCCAGAAATTGGTGTGGATTGTTCTCGAGGTAGGTGCGGTCTTTGAAGGTGCCAGGTTCGCCTTCGTCGATGTTCACGGCCATTAAGCAAGGTGTGGGTTGGTCGCGCACAATGCCCCATTTTCGCCCGGCCGGAAAACCGGCACCGCCCAAGCCGCGCAAGCCTGAATTGGACAGGGTGTCGATCACCGATTCAACGGTGCGCTGGTTGGCCGTGCATTCCTGCAACACGTGGTAGCCACCTTCGGCCAAGTAAGCGGTCAAATTGGTATAGGGCAGCGGCAAGGCTTTGGTGTGCTGTCCAAAGGCGGCTTCCATAATGTCATGGTGGTTGGCCCACCCCATTTCATGCTGACCCACTGCAACAGCAGGTGCCTGTTCACAACGACCAATGCAGGGCACGGCTTGAACCCGTACTGTGCTTCCAAGCAATGCTGGCAGTGTGTCGATCAAGGAGTTTGCACCCGCCATGCAACATGTTGGGCCATTGCACACCCGCACGGTGAGCGCATGGCGGATAGCGTTTCCGGATTCGACAACATCAAAGTGGTGATAAAAAGTGGCCACTTCGAACACTTCGGTTTGACTTAAATTCAGGCATTGCGCCAAGGCTGCCAAGTGGCTTTTGGGCAAACAACCCAGGTGGTCTTGCAATTGATGAAGGTACTCAATCAACAAATCGCGGCGCAATTCCTGGTGGCCTAATATGGCAAGTACTGAGGAAATATGGTGCGGGTCTGTTTGACGGCCTTTGGGCGCACGGCGGTGTTGTTGCGCAAAGTCAACAGCCTTGGCAATCGGAATGATTGCGTGATTCATGTCGTCCCCAATGGTATGAATCTGTCTTGCATGGTGGCTCCCAGTGTGACTCTATTAAGCCGGTATTGAACTTACACGGCCCTTTCTAGGACCCAATGAGCTTGGCCAAGTTCATCGTAAACCGGCACATGCCTTTGCCGTTAGTGGATATTGTCAACCCAAATTTGTTGCGCTGCGGTAGCATCGGGCACTTGAAACGGTTTTAGAACTATGTGTATGAAAAACAAGCCTTTTGGCAGTGTGTGGACTTTGTTGCTGGCTTTGACCTTGTCGGCTTGCGCCACTGTGGCGCCACCCACGGCGCCTGTGCCTGAACCTGTACCCGCCGCGCAGGCGCAAGATCCGGTTGCGCCCAAAACCCGTGAGCCGGTGATTGCGTTGGTGCTGGGTGGTGGCGGTGTAAAGGGCTTCGCCCATGTGGGCGTGATCAAGGTTTTGGAAAACCACGGCATTAAGCCCAGCATCGTGGTGGGAACCAGCGCAGGCAGTTTTGTGGGCGCTTTGTACGCCAGTGGCATGAATGCCTACACTTTGCAAAGTGTGGCATTGGGCATGCAGGAAGCCGATATTCGTGACCTGACTTTGAGCAGCCAGGGGTTTTTGATCGGCGACAAGTTGCAGCAGTACGTGAATACGCAGGTGAAGAACAAGGCAATTCATCAGTTTCCAATTCGTTTTGCGGCCGTGGCCACCGACCTTGAAAGCGGCGAGAAGGTTGCGTTTAACTATGGCAATGCCGGGCAGGCGGTGCGTGCTTCCTGCAGTATTCCGAACGTGTTTTTGCCCACCCGCATTGGAAAACGCCAGTTTGTGGATGGGGGTTTGGTAAGCCCAGTGCCAGTATTAACGGCGCGCGAGATGGGTGCCGATGTGGTGATTGCGGTGGATATTTCTGCCAAACCGCGCACAGGGGCGGGTGCCATGGGATGGTGGGGGCTGCTGGACCAAAGTATCAATATTTTGAGTCAGCAGGCCATTCGTGCTGAATTGGCGCGAGCCGATGTAGTGATTCAACCGAGCGTGCAACACGCCGATGCATTGAACCTTGACCAGCGTCATGAGTTCTTGCTGGAGGGTGAAAAGGTGGCTCAGAAACTGGTGCCTAAAATTCAGGCTGCCATTCAGGGAAGCCGGGAACGGCTAATGGCACAAACAAGCCCACAGGCACGGCTCTAAATTTTCGCAGTACAATGCCCGAATGACACTAGAAAAAACAGGGCATGCAAACATGGGTTCGCAGACGGACAAACCCACGATTTTGATCGCGGAAGACCATCCGATGATCTCAATCATGTTGGCGGACATGATCGATCAGCTGGTCACCCACAGTGAGATCATTGTGGTTGAAAGTATGGAAAAAGCCCGGGCAGTTCAGGCTGTACCCAATCTGGTTATTGCTGATCTAGACCTTCCTGATTCCAAGGGTGTAAACACCATCAACACCTTTGCCGTGTTGTTTCCGCAGTGTCCAAAACTGATTTGCTCCGGCGTGCTGGACAAGAACCTGGCGCGTGAAGCCGAACGCGCAGGCTATTTCTATGTGAACAAGGCCAGCACCTATCCTGAATTGCTTCGAGCCCTTCAAAACCTGCTGATACAGGCAGGCGTAATTGACGAGATGCCCAAAGGCTCTGAAAAAGTCGCCAATGAATACCATTCCAATATTTATGCTCCGGGATCTGACAAACCCCTGACCTGGAAACAGGTTGAAATCATGCGCAAAACTGCAGGGGGTTTATCCGCCAAAGAGGTTGCGCGTGAAATGGACATCAGCCCCGACACGGTGCGTGGCCACATCAAGGAAATATTTCTTCGATTGGGCGCCAAAAACAAAGGTCAGGCGGTCGACATTTTCATTCGAGCCGAGCGCAAAGCGCGTTTGCTTGATTCTTGAACACAGCTGCCTGGGAGGCCAAGATGATCCGATTAACCCGTTCTGTGCTGGTGGCATTCGCCCTTGTTTTTACAGGTGCTGCTGCGGCCGCTGATTTGAGCGGTATTACCAGCAAAGAAGCCGTGACGGCTTTGCGCACCACCTTGAGCAAAGGTGCAGATGCTGCCGTGGGCAGTTTGGGCAAAACCGATGGCTTTTTGGGCAACCCGGCTGTGCGAATCAAGTTGCCGGAGTACCTGGAGAACAGCAAGGGCCTGTTGAATATGATGGGCATGGGCTCGCAGCTTGATCAAATGGAAGTCAGCATGAACCGCGCTGCCGAGGCGGCGGTTCCGCAGGCCAAGGCGGTGCTGAAAAAAACAATTCAGAACATGACTGTGGAAGACGCCAAGCAGGTGCTGAGTGGCGGAGACACGGCCGTGACCGATTTTTTCCGAAGTAAAACCCAGGCAGACTTGTACACCCAGTTGTTGCCCATTGTGAAGGGCAAGACTGCGCAAGTGGGTTTGGCGCAGCAATACAACACGCTGGCCGAAAAAGGCAGCCGCTTTGGCTTGGTGGATGCAGAAGACGCGAATTTGGAAGGTTATGTCACCAACAAGGCGCTTGATGCGTTGTTCTTGATGGTGGCCGAAGAAGAAAAGGCGATACGGGCCAATCCTGTTGCGGCCGGAAGTGCGGTGCTTAAAAAAGTATTTGGGAGTTTGAAGTGAAACGAGTGATTCAATTGGCGGCATTTTCAGCCGTGGCAATGTTGGCGGCCTGTTCCGAGCACCATGATCACGGTGCAGAGTCTGGTCATTCTCACGACACCCCTGCTGTTGCCGAGCAAGCGGCTGCGAGCGCACCCGCACAGGTGCAGGATGGTATCGCGGTACAAAATGCCTGGGTACGCCCCACGGTGGGCGAGCAAGACGCCACGGGCGCTTATTTGACCATTACCAGCCAGGAGCCCATGACTTTGGTGGGTGTGGCCACGCCTGCGGCTGAAATTGCTGAAGTGCATGAAATGAAAATGGACGGCGACATCATGCGCATGCGCATGGCCGAACGTATCGAGATCAAGGCTGGTGAGCCTTTGGAGTTAAAACCCGGTGGCTACCATGTGATGTTGATGGCTTTGACTGCGCCTGTGGAAGCAGGTCAGGAAATTGAGTTGAGCCTGCAATTTGAAAAGGCCGATGGCAGCAAAATTGAAATGCCGGTGAAAGTGGTGGCTGGCCAGAATGCAGCGGGTGACCACCACAGCCATGGCGGCGGTGGTGATCACAAACACTAAATACCGAACCGCTTTAGAACGCCAGTTTCACCCCCACCAAGGCGGAGCGCCCAGCTAGCGGTGTGTAGCCGCGCACTGTGTTCAGTGTTGTGGCTGAAAATGCCAGTTCATCGGTCAGGTTTTGCAGGTTGGCGAACACCTCGCCACCAGTTTGCCCCCAAGTGAAGGACTTGCCGATTCGCAGGTTCAGCAATTCATAACCATCCACTTCGACATCACCTGCCCCGGGTTTGCTGTCGCTGACCCAAATCAGTTCTGGTGTAATCGTCCACCCCTGTTGGGAATATGCGGCACTGGCCACCACGCGTTGTGGACTGATGCGTGGCAGGTTGCCGCCACCATCGGTGCGTTTGCCGCGAATCAAGTCGTACTGAATGCTGGGTTGCAGTTTGCCTGCGCCCATGGCGTAAGCAGTTTGATAACCCAGCTCGATCCCTTGAAATTCAGCAGGTACCGCGGTGAAATCGAAAACCTGAACAGGTGGTTCGCCCGGTTCAATAAATTGGGAATTGGCGCCAGTGCGGCCAATCAGTGCAATATAATTGCTGTATCGGCTGGCAAAGGCAGTGGCATTGAATTTTGATTCCCCTTGCGCCCAAGTGCTGCTTAACTCCAGGTGGCGGCCCCGTTCTTCCTGCAAATTCGGGTTGCCTTTTTCGTAGGCATCGGTAGCCACATGCACGCCATCGGCGTACAACTCAAAGCTGGAAGGTGCACGTTCAACCCGGGACACGGAACCGCCCAATGACCAGCCATTGCCGATCGGCGCTGTGTAGCCAAGGGAGACCGAGCTGGGAGTGAACGAGCGGTTGATTGCGGGACCTGCGTCAACACCGGCACCCGCAACAGGACCATTCAGGGGCGACAAGCCGCTGCTGGCCGCATTCACGTCAACTTGATCGCCGCGCAGACCAAACTCGAACACCCCGCTGTTTTCTTGTTCGCGGCTGGTGCGGAAAATCGTGAACAAGCCCGTTTGATCGGTGCTGGTGCTGGGCACGAACGCCTCGTCGCCAATCGCTGAAAAATCGGTGCGCTCAAACTGTACCCCTGTGCTGGTGTTGATGTTGAAACCCGCAACGGAAAAGGCTTGCAGCGCCACTTCAACGCGACCGTCCACGCCGTCATTCACGAACAGGGTGGCGGGTGCGCCGTCTTCAAATTCCCGGTGCTGGTAATCGGTTTTGGCCAGGCGGTATTTCACTTGCTTGAAGGCCGCGTTGTTGAAGTTTTGCTCGCCTTCCAGGGCATAGCGTTCGCTTTCCATGCCAATGCGAACATCAAGCGATTTGGGCACGCCATATTCATTGTTGTAACGTTCGGCGGACACGCCAATGTAGCCATTGCCTGTTTGGAACGACGCGCCAATGGCTGCGCCATCCGATTTCGAGGACGAGTTTTGTACCCGGTTTCCGGTCACACCGTCGGGATCGGTGAAAGTGGGTGTTTCGAGATCTCGGGTGGTGCGCTTGAAACCATCCAGATGAATGCTGACGCCCTGCCCCAAACCGGCATCGAGCTTGAAGCCGCCTGCGGTTTGGTCGGCTGCACCGCCACCCAGCAAGTTGACTTCGCCTTGAAAGCCTTGAACGGGTTTACGGGCAATGCGTTGATCCACCAAATTCACAACACCGCCGACCGCGTTGCCGCCGTAGGCCAGTGCTGCGGGACCGCGAAGAATTTCAATCTGATGCAAGGCGAAGGGGTCGACCGGTAAGGCGTGGTCGAAGCTGAGGGCCGATACATCGACCGTGGCAGCCGAGTTGCGAAGAATTTTAATGCGGTCGGAATCCTGGCCGCGCACAATGGGGCGGCTGGAGTTGGGGCCAAATCCAGTAGCGGATACCCCGGGTTGATAGCGCAAGGCCTCGCCAATGGTGCTGGCGCCGCTGGCGTTGAGCTCATCGGCGGTGATGATGGAAAACGGTTTGTTGATGGAATCGGGTTCTTCGGCTGTGCCGGTCACCACCACGGATTCAAGTAGGGCCTCTTGCGCCAAGGCTTGTGTTTGCGCAATAAAAAGCAAGCTGGCCAACGCCACGGCGTGGCGCTGAAATTTGGATTTGTTCATGTCTATTTCCTGAAATACAGCACGTCACCGACCCCCTTGGTAGGTACCAAGCGGCGGTGAATTAATTGGGAATTGCGATTGCTTCAGGAAAAACGGGGTGGGTCGCGCACACGCACGCGTTGCGCAAACAGGGTGTTGCGTGGCGCTGGGACAGCACTGTTTTGGGTACCCAGTTGGGCCAGCAAGGGCAAGGTACAGCCAGTTGGCGGATTGGAAACCGCAGCTTGTGCCGTGGTGAGCCCGTCGAATAACAGGCAAGAATGCAGCAAATCGCTGGTGCCAGCATGTTCGTGTGCATGGGCATAGCCAAGTCGCGACTCGGTTTGAAGCGTGTCCCGGTGCTCAATGCTGTGGGCAAGCCCGGCCCATTGCGCGGCAAGTACGGCCAGCGCGAGCAGCATGTGTTTGAACCAGCGGAAATGCATTGGGGGAATCACTTGAATACGCTACAACTCGAATAGTTTAACAAACCTGTCAAGTGGGGCTACAGGTTAGTGCCCGGCTTTCTTTCTTATTTCAGCCAGGCGTTGGTCTTTCAGGGTCCAAATGTCGCCAATCCAGGTTTTGAAGCGACCTTTGAAGTTCAGGTCATTGCGAAAATCTCCGGCAATCATGTCCGTTGGAATGGGCAAGATTTCAATGTGTACTTGCATGTTGGGCTGTTTGCCGCACAGCCAGCTCCAGGTGATGTTGCCAGTGCTTGGACCATAAGCGATGGTCACATTGACCATGCCTTCGAACTGTTCGCCCATGGCATTCAATGAAGCAGACAAGCCGCCGTACTTCGGGCCCAGCAGGTGGGTGTAGGGTGATTTTGTTTTGGCTTTTTTAGCTGGTGTAAACCGCGTGCCTTCGAGAAAGTTGATTACCGTGACCGGGCTTTCTTTGTACACCTCACAGGCTTTGCGGGTGGTTTCCAGATCCTGACTGGCCAGTACCGGGTTTCGGGCAATGGCAGCGCGACTGTGGCGCTTCATGAATGGGAAGTCCATGGCCCAGCACACCACGCCCACAATGGGCACCCAGATCAATTCTTTTTTCAGGAAGAAGCGGCCAAATGGCGCATGGCCATGTAGCACATCAAACAGCACCACAATGTCGGCCCAGGCGGTGTGATTGCTGACCACCAGGTAACTGCTGTGGGGTTTGAACTCGCCGTGTATCTCCACTTGCCCTTGTTGACCGTGCAGCAACTTGTACAGCAGTTTGTCTGAACCCACCCACCAGGTTGCGATTTGCACGCAGCAGTTGGAGGCCACACGCTGAATTTTGTACCCCGGCACCAGGCGCAACAGGATGAACGGGAACATCACGATGAACCAGAAGGTAATGCAAAGGGTCATCAGGGCAACAGTGAGTACGCCAATGAGTGGGGCTGGGAGGATTTTTGACAGGGGCACTTTGGGGATCCGGGCGCAGGTGTTGGTCTAAGAAACAGCCCGGATCTTACCTTAGAAACGTTTAAACACCCAACAGCCCAATGACTTCGTCCACTGGGAATACACCCTGCTGAGTAATGCGGTTCGCGCCCGTAGCAACGTCGAATGTGGCGGACAGTTGTTCTGAACCGCCCCGCTCAAGAATCGTGTCGACTGCCCAATATTCGCAGGTGGTTTTGTCCGCCGCCACCCGCAAGACACTGTAGCCGCGCTCGGTTACATTCACATGTTTGATGTGCGGGCTGGTCAGGCGAATGGATTCAATAACCTGATTGGGTACGTCCAAACCTGGCGAAGTGACTGAGCTCACGACAAATTCGGTGGCTACACTGCCCTGCCCAGTCAGTGGATTGTAACCACCCACTGCGTCAATGGGCTGGTTGGGGTTGTCGGTGATGTCGGCCACCCACGCACTGTGAACATCGCCTGTCAGTATCACCACATTGTCGATGGGTTCACCACCATCATCACCGCGCAGTGCGTTGATAATGCGCTGGCGCTCGGCGCTGTAGCCGTCCCAAGCGTCGCCATTCAGGCCCGAAGGCGCCAGCAATTCGCCAAGTTGCGCAGGTGCGGGATTATTCAAACCAGGTTTGATGATCCACTGGTGAAACACCACCTGGTTGCCGATCAGTTTCCATTGGGCCTGCGAGCCGCGCATGCCGTTGATCAGGAAGTTGTATTGCTCCTCGCCGATCATCGTGCGGTCGGGCTGGCTGGCCACGCCGTCGGTGGGGTTCACCGGGGTGGCTGCTTCAATGTCGCGGTCAAACAAACGGGTGTCCAGCAAGAACAAATCGACCATGTCGCCAAACTGAACGCGGCGGAAAATCTTGGCCTGGTTACCCGCTTCGGGAAGGCGAATGGGCATCCACTCGTCGTAGGCACGCTGAGCGAAGCCTTTGCGTTCCTCCCAAATCCCTTCAGCACCTTCTGTGTGATTTTCTGCGCCGTCGCGGTAGGAGTTGTTGGTGGATTCGTGATCGTCCCAAATTGTGATGAACGGGAATCGCTCGTGAAGTTTTTGCAAATCTTCATCGCGCTTGTACTGGGCATGGCGGGTGCGGTAGTCGGAAAGCGTCACAATTTCCGTGGCGGGTTCGTACTCCCGCACATTGCCGTACTGGCCTGTGCCGTATTCGTAAATGTAGTCGCCCAGATGAATAATGGCGTCGATGTCGTCTCGCTCAGCCAGCTTGGCATAGGCATTGAAAAAACCATGGGCCAGGCTGGAGCAGCTGACCACACCAAAATTCAATGGCCGTTTGTTGCCGGCTGCCGGTGTGGTGCGCGTGCGGCCTACCGGGCTGGTTTTGCCATTGCTGCGGAATTGGTAGAAGTAAACCGTATCCTGTTCAAGACCATCGCAAATCAGCTTCACGGTGAAATCTTCGGCGCCAGTGGTTTGAAAGTTTACGGATTTTACAAACAGAGTGAGCGCTTCATCCTTGAACACATCGACGCGGCCTGCGATAGTGCGGTTCGCATTCTCAGTTGTATTGTCGGGCGTAACGCGAGTCCACAACACCACGCTGTCAAACGCGGGGTCACCACTGGCCACGCTGTGCAAAAACTGAACGTTTTGCGAAGGGGGCCCTTCGCTGGGCGTGGTGCGATTGTCGGTGAGGGCTGTGTTGTTGTCGCTGGTGCAAGCTGGTAGCAGACCAATACCAGTAACCCCTGCTGTGCCCAAGCCAAGGCCTTTCAAAAATGAACGACGTGTAATGCCCGGGCGCTTTTGTATGCGGCTTCGTTTGCGGCGTGGACCTGACATGGTTTCTTTTCCTTTTTGATTATCTGGATTGTGCGTTTGGCAAGTTATCGGGGATCATCAATTCATAGAGCATTCCCAAACCAAGGCCATAGCCACCCTGCAGGTTCGGACCACCCCTGTCGCTGGTGAAGTACATGCGCTTTCCGTCCGGGCTGAATGCAATGCCTGCAATTTCGGATTGGTCTTGACCCACAATCTGGAGCAAAGGCACCAAGGTGCCGTCGGGGTACACCACCACAACCTGCATGTCGCCGCCGTCTTCGGCCACCAATATTTCCCCGAAGGGCGTCAGGGTGATGTTGTCCACGCCTGAGAGAATGTTGTTGGGAGCTTTCGCGGTTGTCAGGTCGTAAATCACTTCAATGGTCTGGTTGGTGGTGTTCAACATCCACAGGCGTTCATCGCCTTTGGTCGCGAAAAACACGCGATCATTTTGATACCAAACGCCTTCCCCACCATCGAACACGGCAGTCTCGGGCAAACGGTTTTCTGTTTGGGGCGCATTGGGGTTAACAGCGTTCACCCAGTTGTAACGCACTGGGCCATTCATGGCATTGTTCAGGTCGTCCTCTACTTTCAGTATTTGCAGCAAGCCTTGATTCATATTGGCGCGCTCTGCACCTTCGGGCCAGTCGCCGGCAGTAGGAACCCAGCGGTAAAAGCGGCCATCGGGCATGTCCTCTGTCATGTAGAACACGCGGCGTTCGCTGTCGATCGCCACTGCCTCGTGGCTGAACATGCCCAAAGCGGGTAAAGGGCGTGCGGCTTGAATGCCAAATGGATCGCATTCCCACACCAGACCGGTTGGAATTTCTTCGCAGCTCAGCCAGGTCTTCCAGGGTGTTATTACGCCAGCGCAGTTGAATGTGGTGTTGCCCAAAATGCGATAGCTGTCTTCAATGGTGCCGTCCGGGGCGAATACCAATGCACTCGCACCACCAAGACCTGGGCTGAAAGTCTCTAGCGTGTTACCAATCGGGGCCAGTTCGGGCACTGTAAAACCAAGGGTGCCGAAGCCGGGAATTTCACTGTTCGAGCAGTAGATCCAGCCCCCATCTTCGCGGGGCACCACGCCACCACCATCGTTGAAAATATGCCAGGGCGTTGCACCAGGCGCAGGCGGCATGTTGCTGATGGCGACTACACGAGTCGAGAAACCCGCTGCGGTACGCACCCCATTGGCGTCTGGCTCGCCCAGTGGGCCAATATTGCGAAAGCGAAACTGATTGTTGCTGAGTGCGGTTCCGCCAAATCGGTTTGTTTCTGATGCACCCACTCGTCCGGCGGCGCTGCTGCCAGTTGGGCTGTCTGAACCGCCACAGCCTGCCACCCAAGGCAGGGCGCTGGCACTGGCCCCATACAGGAAAGTTTTAAGCAGATTGCGTCGGCGAATGCCGGGAAGTACAACAGGTGAGAACGACATGGTGGGATATCCAGATTGAACAACATCAATCTGTAATACCCGCCGAACTGAATTTTGGTTTCCGAGGTGTTACTCAGTGTGACCGGTCACGCATTTGTCACATGTGTGGTCACACTGAAATCTGCCTCAGGTTTTGAAGTAAGACACTGCGCGTTGAAGGTCATCCGACATGCTTTCGACTTGTCGGGATTGGCCCTCAAGCTGAATACTTGCGTTTTTCAATTGCTCTGACAATGCCGAGATATCACTGACCCGTTCTGAGATATCCATGCTTGCAGCCTCTTGCTCCTTGGTGGAGTTGGCCACGGCTTGCGCATATCCAACCGATTGCTCAAAGTGCTGAACGATTTCTTGCAGGCCGCCCATCAATTTGTCGGCGTACTGCATGTTCTCGCTCATGTGCTCGCCCACCTGTTCAACCGATTTGTTTGATCGTTCGGAGTAAGTACAAATTTCGCCAATCAGGGTGCGAATTTCGTCGGTGGCAGTGGCAGTATTTTGTGCCAATGTACGCACTTCATCGGCCACCACGGCAAAACCCCGGCCCTGTTCACCCGCGCGAGCGGCTTCAATGGCGGCGTTCAATGCCAGCAAATTGGTCTGTTGGGCGATACCCTGTATCACCGACACAATGCCGTTGATGCGATCAGACCGCTCTACCAGTCCTGCAATTTCCTGAGTGGTGGTTTGCATTTGACCCGCCATGTCATTCATCTTGCCTTGCAGTGACTGCATCAGGGCCATGCCGTTCTTCGCGGTATCGGCCGACAGTTTGGCCTGAACTTCGGTTTTGTGTGCATAGTCAGATATGGACTTGGCGCTTGCGCTCATTTGCTCCACGCTCACGGCCGTGGCGTTTGAACTGTCCGCCTGTTTTTCTGCAGAACCCGACAGGCCAGACGCCACGTTGACGAGTTCGCTTGACGCAGTTTTAAAAGTGCCGCAAGCCTGAGACACTTGGTTGATGATTTCCCGCAAGCGCACTTGCAACTGTTGCATGCCATCCATGAGCGAGCCTTTCTCGCAATTGGGTACTGATTGGATCAGGTTGCCCTGTGCCATGGTGGCCACCACATTCAGTGCTTTGGCGGGTTCGCCACCAATTTGTTTGCGCAGCGACGATGCCACCAAACCCACGGTAATGCCGCACAACAAAACAATGGCCACGCAGACAATGCCAATGGTGACCAGTGCGCTTTGAAAGACAGAGTCGCCTTGGGCAACCGCTGCCGCCATGGTGCTTTTCACACTGGAGTTCAGCGCATTCATGGCGTTGTCAATTTGCTGCTCAAGGGGATCGCCTTCGCCAAGAAGCATCAGGGTTGCGGCCTGTACTTCACCCAGCTCGGATTGTTCAATCACCTTTTGGTACACCGTGTGCAAGGCTGAGTTGTCCGTGTTGATGGTTTCGATCAGCCCGCGCGTTTCGCCTGCAGGTGCACTGGCCAGCATGCTTTGGCCCAGTAGACCGATTTCAGCATCCAGCGTCAGCATGCGGGATTTTGCCAGATCGAATCGCGCCTGTTCATCGGCAAGAATCACGTTTCTGGCCTCGCGGGCCAACAGGGCCGATTTGCTACCCAGGTTGGACACTTGTGTGAGCAAGGCAACCTGTTTCTCGGTGTTTTCCTGATTGAACTGGTTCAGCATGTGGATTTGATAAACAGCAAACACACTCAGCGCCAGCAAGGCCGCAATGGGTATGGCCATGACAATACCCAGCCGAACATTCAGGCTGGTATTGATGATCTTGTTCATAAATGTGGAAGACATAATTGATTGCTCATGGAAGGGCTTGAACATTCACGCCAATGGTTAACGTGCCAATGGCTTTGCCGCCATCCATCACAGGAACAGAAACTTGCGAGACCACAGCGCCGGAGCTTTCATCTTTCTTGGCGCGGGCAATGTAATCGTCGCCTTTGCCGTCGGCCCAGGCCTTCACAAACTTGGGCTCATCGCCTTGCCAGTAGTCCGAGGTCATTGCGCTAATGGCCACGTTGGCGCCTTGGTTGTCTGTCAAAATTGTTTCAGTAAAATATGGTTTGGCTTTTTCAGCAGCCAGCAGTGCTTTGGACACCGGGCTCTCCATCATGGCTTTGCCTTCGGGCAAACCACCTGCCGCAGAAATCCATTTGCTGTCCATGGCCTTGATGGCGTCCAGCGTCAACCCTTTTCCGTTTTGGGCTTTTACAGCGGCAATGACCTCGGGCTTTGCTGCAATTGCTTTAATTTCGGGCAATACGTCGTTTGCAGTACCTGCAAACACCGCGCTGCCGGTCGTCAAGATCAGGGTGGCCAAGCTGGCCTTTGCGAAAGACTGGAATCGGTTCATTTGCTGTGCTCCATGCGATTGAGCTTGGGTCTCAATCAGTTGTTGGTTAAGTTTTTCCACCACAAGGGGGATGTAACTAGGTTAAGGATTTGATTCTCAATGCAATTCGTTGATAAGCAGCAGGAATAGGCTCTACTAAAATTCGTTGGTTCAAATGAAGGGGGTGCTAGGGTAAACCCTTGCATCTATCTGCGGATTGACGCAACTGTTGCGTAGATCAAGCGTTGGCGCTATGTTTGAGCAGGTAACGACTGTTGCGCAAACAAAAAAAGGGGAAACAATGAAGAAATTAATGCTTGCTGCTTCTGCAGCTGTGGTTTTGGCGGGTTGTGCCGCTGGCGGCATGTTTGGTCCAGCCCCGAAAGACGGTGAACTGGCTCAGCCCACCGATTACAAATCCTGGCCTGTATTCCTCGCTGGAATCGAGAAGTCCACAGGCCACGTTCGTGATATTTACATTAACCCCACCGGTGCAGCGGCCAAGAAAGGCGAGACTTTCGCCAATGGCACAGTCAGCGTCATGGAAATTTACAAAGCCACCAAAACTGGCGACAAAATGACCAAGGCCGGCCTGGAAAAAGTGTTCGTGATGTACAAGGGCAACAACTGGGGCAGCACTGCACCAGAAGGCATGAAGACAGGTGACTGGGTATATGCTGCATTTGATGCGAATGGTCAACCAGCCAAAGCAGACTACGCCACTTGCCGTGGTTGCCACCTGCCATTGGCTGACAAAGATTACATTTTCCACTACGACAAGTACTTTGACACACGCAAGAGCGCCCAGATTCTGGACGGTCATGCAGGCAAAGTAGCCATGTCCGTTGAAGAAGCCCATTTGGCGGCCTTGGTTACCAAGTAAGCTGCTTTCTTCAATACAATCGAAAAGCCACCCAAGTCGGGTGGCTTTTTTTTCGGGGTATTCCATGCGCGTATTGCGTCCAGCTCTGTATGTTTTGTGTGCACTTGTCTTTCTGGGTGTAGGCGCGTTGGTCTTTCTGTTGCGATCCCACCCGGCAGCTCCAATGTCGGCTTCATTGGAATCAACGCCTGCGGCAAACATACGTGCTTTGTTTTTAGGGACCTCGTCCATGGCTTGGACCGATGGAAGAAGCACTTGGTTGGTGGATGGCTTTTTTTCACGTCAGCCCTTGAGCGAGGTTATTTTTACGCGCCTCAAGGTTGACGAAACCCAGGTCAGCTCGGTGGCCTCGGAAATGTTCAAACGCCTGAATATGCCCAGTACCTTGACTGGTATTGTGGTGGCGCACTCGCATTACGACCACTCCATGGACGCCCCATGGCTGGCCAAGCAGTACGGCGCGCGTGTGGTGGGTTCAGAATCCACCTGGCAAATTGCAAAGGGTCAAGATTTGCCTGCCACACAAATGGACGTGATGCCTGGCAACGGACGTGTCAAGCTGGGTGAATTTGAAGTTCAGCTGATTGAATCAGCTCACGCACCCACAGGTTTCACAGGCGGGTTCAATGCAAAGCCGGTGTTTTTACCCGCCCATGCCTTGCAGTTCAAAGAAGGAATCAGCTATTCATTTGTCGTGTCGCATCCCGACCTTGGTCCCGCACCATTCGCGCTGATTCAGCCCAGCGCCGGTTTTGTCCCAGGGCAGAACAAGGGTGTGAACGTGAAGCATGTTTTTTTGGGAACAGGTGGTTTGGGCAAATCAAGCGACGCCTACATTTCGGATTACTGGCAAGAAATGGTTGTGAACACCGGGGCCAAACAGGTTTACCTCATTCACTGGGATGATTTCACGCAACCCTTGATCAATCAGGGGCAATTGGCTAGCTTGAAACCGATGCCAAAATTGCTGGATGACTTCCCAAGATCCCTTGAATTGTTAAAGATGTTTTCAGAACGCGATGGCGTGACCCTTCATGTGTTGGATGCATGGAAATTGGTCAATTTTTGATCACTGCCGTCTAAGTTTGCGTGCATACTAAAACCGCATGCAGCGTGGCATGTGTCATCATCGCCAGTCGCTGAACTGTAAGCAAATATGTCAAATCAAAGCGGTCTGCACACCGAAACCAACAAAAAGAACTTTGCGGATCTGTTTCACAACGAGGTCACGGCGTGGTTGGTGTTGGCGTTGTCAATTGTCATCACAGCGCTTGGCGGGTTGTTAGCTAGCCAGGCGATCGAGAAACGTGCCAACGATCGCTTCTCTTTCGAAGTTCGCGACGCCCAAGAGCGCATTCAGCGCCGAATTAACCAGTATCAACAAATTTTGCGCGGCGGGGTCGCTTTTTTTGATGCCCACGCCAGTGTCAATCGAGCGCATTGGCACGCGTATGTTTCATCGCTCGACTTGCAAAATGAGTTGCCGGGCGTGCAGGGTTTTGCTTTCGCCGAACGCGTAAATCCTGACATGCTTGAGCAACATGAGCGTCAAATTCGTGCAGAAGGTTTTTCCAGTTACGTGGTGGGGCCCGAGGGCGAACGGGATTTGTACTTTCCGATTACCTTGATTGAGCCCTTTGATGAACGCAATCAGCGTGCATTTGGCTATGACATGTTTTCTGAACCTGTGCGCCGCGAGGCCATGCAGCGCGCCATGGATACTGGCCAACCCTCTGTGTCGGGGCTGGTGCAGTTAAAGCAGGGCGATGGGCATAGCTCGTCCGCGGGTTTTCTGATCTATCTGCCCGTGTACAAGAAGGGTGCGGATTTGAGCTCGACCGATGCGCGTCGACAAGCGATTCGGGGGTTTGTGTATAGCCCCTTCTTTGCCGCCGACTTAATGCAAAACGTATTGGGCAACGAGAAAATACCCTTGGACTTTCGGCTGTATGACACCGAGAAGATGGGGCAAGAATCGCTGATTTACGATTCGAATATCGGATTTTCACCTCGGTCGGACTCCCAATTATTTGACCATACTCATTCAGCCACTGTACCGATAACGCTGTCCGGCAGAACCTGGACAGCGCGTTTTGAAAGTACCCCCGACTTTGATCGGGATGTTCACAATTCACTGCCCAACCTGATCTTGTTGGCGGGCGGCATAATCGATGTACTGCTGTTTCTCACTATTTATGCCTTGGTTCAACAACGCAAGCGCCAAAATGCAAGCAAGGCGAAAAGTCAGTTTCTCGCCAACATGAGCCACGAGATTCGAACCCCGCTCAATGCGATTCTTGGGTTCAATTCACTGCTTGCCGAGCAGGTGAAAGACCCGCAATCCACAGCGTATGTGAAGCAGGTTCAGGAGGCCTCGGAACAATTGCTGGGCATGGTCGAAGATGTGCTCAGTTTCTCGCAGATTGAAGCGGGCTCCATCAGGATTGAGAACACTGAATTTGATTTGCATGAGAGAGTTCGCAAAACCCTGCGCCTGTTTACCGCAAAAGCACAACACAAAGGTTTGAGTCTGGAGTTGGACATTGATGCGATGACGCCGGTGCTGGTGAAAGGCGACCCGGCTCGTTATGGTCAAGTGTTGTCCAACTTGTTGAATAATGCGATCAAGTTTTCTGACAGCGGTACAGTTCGAGTGAAAGTGAAAGCAGACCGACTGGATACTCAAGAAGCTGTGATTCGCACTGAAGTGCGCGATGAGGGAATCGGTTTTGATGTCAGCGATTTCGAACGCCTGACTCGTCCATTTGAACAAGCGGACAACACGGCCACGCGCCGATTCGGTGGCAGCGGTTTGGGCCTGGCCATTTGTAAACGGTTGACCGAGTTAATGGGTGGTGAACTGTTTGTGGCCTCTGTTCCGCAGGCGGGCAGTGTGTTTGGGTTTACGCTTCGCGTTCAAGCGGTCCATGCCAATGCAGGTAGCGTTGCTGTTACATTGAATCAAGAAGTTGTCTCTCTCAAGGGCCATAAAATTCTGGTGGTTGAGGACAACAAACTGAATCAGCATGTGGTCAAAGCCTTGCTCTCGAAAATGCAGGCCGAGGTGGTGCTGGTGGACAATGGACAAATGGCCATAGAGGCGGTTGTTGGTGACTCGTCAATTGATTTGGTGTTGATGGATATTCACATGCCCGTGATGAACGGGATTGATGCTGCAATTGCCATTCGACAATTGCCCGGCCCGGCGAGCCGATTACCGATTGTGGCTTTGACCGCCGGGGCACTTCAGGAAGATGAACAGGTCTGCATCGACGCGGGCATGAATGCCTTTTTGACCAAACCCGTGGACGTTTCAAAATTGCGCCAGGTGTTGGCCAGTCAATTACTGATCACGCACTGAAAACGCAAACATGCCCGCCAACATGGCGGCGATAAAAATCAAACCATCGGTGGTCAGGCTGGCTGCAGCCACCACTGCAGGGCCGGGGCAAAAGCCACCTATGCCCCAACCTGCGCCAAACAGCACCGCCCCGATCAACAGTTTTTTGTCGATTTGCGTGTTGTTGGGTAAATTCATGGGCAAACCCATCAGGCTTTTCTTCAAGCGCTTGGCCAGTAAAAACCCGGGCAAACCCAAGGAAATTGCACCCCCCATCACAAACATCAGCGAGGGATCCCAAGGCCTGGCAAGATCCAGAAAACCAATGACCTTGGCGGGGTTGGCCATGCCTGAAATGATGAGGCCCCAACCGAAAACCAAACCGGCCAGGCCGCTGACCAATGCAAAACGTATGTGCGTGCTGTTCATCGCATCGATTCCCTTAAATGGCATGCATAACAACAGAAGCAACGACAAAGCCGGTGGCCATGAACAAGCCGGTGGCTGCCAGTGAACGTGGCGACAAACGTGACAGTCCACAAACCCCGTGCCCGCTTGTACAGCCTGACCCCAACCGCGTGCCATAACCCACTAACAAGCCTGCAAGAATCAAGGCCACAGTGCCCCGGGGGCTTTCAAATTCAAAGTCTCCCACCACGGTCTGGTATAGCCACGGTGCAGCCGCCATGCCCAACACAAAGGTAAGTCGCCACAGCGTTTCACCACGTTGTGGTGTCAACAGTCCGCCCACGATGCCACTGATACCGGCCACCCGACCTGTTAGCAAAATCAGCATGACCGCAGACAGGCCGATCAGCAGCCCGCCAAACAAGGCTGGATACGGTGTAAAGGCCTCCCAATTGACAGTAAACATCGCGTACCTGACTAAATATGATTGATCGCTCATATTATCATGTGCAAAAAATAATGACCAGCAGGGTCGTGGGTTACAATGCGGCGTCTGTCTTGTTGCAACACAACCCCATGTCTTCCTCGGAAACAGCTTCCCAAGCCTTGTTTGATGCGCCCCAACCGCCCTCCACGGTTGCAGTAATTGGTGCGGGCATTGCTGGCAGCAGCGTGGCGCTAGCGCTGTGTAAACAGGGCGTGCAGGTGCACCTATATGATTTGGCCAACGGCCCGGCGGCGGGGGCTTCTGGCAACTGGGTGGGGGCGTTTCATCCGCACATTACTCGTGGCGACTCACCTTTGTCGCAATTGACTCGTTTGGGGTTTGATCACACCTTGCAAGCGCTCAAGGATTTGACCGCGCAAGATTTGCTTGAAAAAGGCACAGATTGGGACACCCCTGGGCATTTACAAACCGTGCCACCTGAAGAGGCTGGCCGTGCACGAGAAACGCTTCAGTTGTTGAATTTTCCACACACCCTGGTGCGTTGGGTGCAGCCCGATGAATTGTTACCCACTGCCTTGGGTGGCCTGTTTTTTCCGCAGGGCGGCTGGGTGAAACCCGCACGTTGGGTAGAGGCCAACTTGCAGGCGTGTGGCGAATTGCTTCACACGCATTACAACACCACGGTAACTGACATCAGGTCTTTGCAAGCGCAGCACTCAGCGGTGGTGGTGTGTGTGGCTGAAAATGCACTTGAACTGGCACCAATCCCTGGTGCCAGAGCGAACACCGTAAAAGGGCAAATCAGCAAACTGCGGTGCGCTGCAAAACCGGGCGTGGTGTTGTCTGGTGAAAGTTATGCCATTGCCCCCGCAGCCGATGATTGGTTGGTGCTAGGGGCCACCTATGAGCGGCCTGTGCTGCACATGAACCCCACAGCAGAAGCCGACGAGTTGAACATTGCCCGGTTCAAAGCTGCATTTCCTGAGTTGCCACTTGGCGACTTGCTCGATCACCGTTGCGCAGTGCGATCAGTTTGGCACGACCGCCTGCCCGCCATTGGCCCAGTACCGCACATGCCGGGCGTGTACATGAGCGCAGGATTCGGATCGCGAGGTTTGTTGTGGGCGGCGTTGGGTGGGGCGATTGTGGCTGGCCACTGCATGGGTCAGCCGCTTGAGTCGAAACTGTTGGGAAAAATTACGCCTCGCGCTGCGAAGGCGTAATTCCAATCAAACTCAAGACGTTTCTTTGGTGGCCTTGGGCTTGGCTTTTGCCGCAGGTTTGGCTGCCGCTTTGCCTTTGGTGGCGCCAGGTTTTTTCTCGGCTTTCGCTTCAAATTCAAAACCGATTGCACCGTCGGGTTTTTTCACCAAAAATGCCTTGAATGCACGGCGTGTTTTTGATGACACAAAGCGGGTCAACAAATCCGTTTTGCCATCGAGCAGCAGTTTTTCCATTTGTTCACGGTCAATGGGCTGCTGCAAAATGACTTTGCCTGAACGGAAGTCGCAGCTTTTGTTTGGCCCAACCGATTTCTCGCACACATAGCTGGTGGCTTGCTCGTACACATTCGAGGCGCATTTGGGGCAAGGACCCAGCCGCGTTTCACCGGAAAAATCAACCGGCTCGCCGTTGTCGTCGTCTTTGGCCTGTCCGAAATCGAACTCAAGCTTGTGTTCGTCATTGAGCTTCAGCACGGCGGCAAAGGGGCGGCCCATTTTGCTACGGAAGCCGTCGAGCATCGGCAGCTCGCGGTCTTGCAACAGCTTTTCTACTTCTGCCACTTCAAACTGGCGTCCACCCGGTACTTTCGAAATCGAGAATTCGCATTTTGTGCAGGCAAAGCGGCGGTAGTTTTCTTTCACCACGCTGCCGCAATTCGGGCAAGGCGTAACCAGTGTGGCGTAGTCGCCTGGAATCGTTTCTTCGGTGTAGTTCTTCGCGCGATCCACAATGTTCTGCGTAATCTTTGCGATTTCCTGCATGAACTGCTCGCGCGACAACTCGCCCTTTTCCATCAGGGAAAGCTTGTACTCCCATTCCCCGGTCAATTCTGGCATGGTCAGTTCTTCAACATCCAGGCCGCGCAGCAGCGTGAGCAACTGGAATGCCTTGGCGGTGGGCACCAGTGCGCGTTCTTCTCGCACCAGGTATTTTTCGTTGATCAAACCTTCAATGGTCGCTGCACGGGTGGCTGGTGTGCCCAAACCTTTGGTACCCATGGCATCGCGCAGCTCATCGTCGTCTACCAGTTTGCCCGCGCCTTCCATGGCGGAAAGCAACGTGGCTTCGCTGTAGCGTGCGGGTGGCTTGGTGCTCAGTGTGTGTACATCAATTTCGTCAGTGCTGACTTTTTCACCGGCATCAACCGCCACCAGGCTGTCATCTCCAGCCGCAGCGGCAGCACGGCCATAAATGGCCAGCCAACCTGGCTTCACCAGCACCTTGCCTTCCGTTTTGAAGGGATGCGTTTCCACGGTGGTAATGCGCGTGGTGACATTGAATTCCGCTGGCGGGAAAAACACGGCCAGGAAACGCTTCACCACCAAATCGTACAACTTGGCTTCAGGCTCACTCAGGTTTTTCGGCACTTGCAGGGTTGGAATAATCGCAAAGTGATCTGAAATCTTGCTGTTGTCGAATACACGCTTGTTGGGCTTCACCCAGTTATTTTTCAGAATTTGTTCGCAGAACTGACCATAAGCGCCGGCGATGTGGCCGTGGTCCAAACCCACAAAGCTTTTCAGGGTTTGGTTGACCGTGCCGATGTAATCTTCGGGCAGTGCCTTTGAATCGGTACGCGGGTAGGTCAGTACCTTGTGCTTCTCATACAAGGCCTGGGCCAGCCCCAAGGTGTTTTTTGCTGAAAAACCGAAGCGGCTGTTGGCCTCGCGCTGCAGGCTGGTCAAATCGAACAGCTGCGGTGCAATTTGCGTGGTGGGCTTGCTTTCTTCTACAACCGTACCGGGCTTGCCATCACAAGCCGCCACAATGGCTTTCGCCTTCGCTTCATCCCAAAGGCGGTCGGCGCGATGTTCAGGGTCTTCTGCTTTTTTAAAGTCGCGGTCAAACCACTTGCCTTCATAGGCACCGGCCTGCGCGCCAAAACTGGCCCGAATTTCAAAGTAAGTGCGTGGCACAAACTTGCGAATTTTTTCTTCGCGTTCTACAACAATGGTCAGGGTGGGGGTTTGCACACGGCCCACTGTGGTCAGGTAAAAACCACCTTCCTTGCTGTTAAATGCAGTCATGGCGCGCGTGCCATTGATGCCCACCAGCCAGTCGGCTTCCGAGCGGCAACGTGCAGCGTCGGCCAGCGGCATCATGTCCGCATCGCTGCGCAAGCTTGAAAAGGCTTGTCGAATGGCCGCGGGCGTCATGGATTGCAGCCACAGGCGTTCAACAGGCTTGCTGCTCTTGGCATATTGCGCAATCAGGCGGAAAATCAATTCGCCTTCTCGCCCCGCGTCACACGCGTTGATCAGGCCAACGACGTCTTTGCGTTTAATCAGTTTGTTCAGCACCTTCAGGCGCGATTCTGTTTTCGCGATCGGGTTCAGATCAAAGTGTGTGGGCAGCACCGGCAAATTGGCAAAACTCCATTTGCCGCGTTTCACTTCAAATTCGTCAGGTGCCTTGATTTCCACCAAATGGCCCACGGCCGAGGAAAGCACGTACTCGTCACTTTCGAAGTAATCGTCGTGTTTGGTAAACCCACCCAGCGAGCGCGCAATGTCTGCGGCCACAGAGGGTTTTTCCGCGATGATCAGTTTTTTTTGGTTTTCGCTACTCAATTGGTCCAACTCGTCGGTGTGTGTAATTTCAAGGCCTTGTGCGCCGAAGTGTAAGTGTCAGTCCTCCAACAAATCAAGGCTTTCTCTAGAATCTTCAATTCAGGTGTTGCAACAGCCTTTTTTAAAATACACCATTTGAGCGCACCCAACGGTTGCCGCTCTCACCCAATACAAGACCCAAAAGCTCCAGTTCGGTCAGTGCCGCCAAAATTGTTTCGGTGTCCAAACCCAATTGTTGGGCCAGCGTGTCTGAATGTGCCGGTTCGTGGCCAAGGCACTGAAGCACGCGGCTGAGTTCCTCGTCCAGTTCCATGTCAGTGTCCATGCTGCAGTTCATTGTAGTGTGGCAATCGTTGTCATCTTCTTGCAACATGGCGGTAATTTTGAACACTGGCAGGCTGGCTTGTACTTCATCCAGTAACTCCTGGGCGGTTTCTATCAGCATGGCACCTTTTTTGATCATGTCATGGCAGCCTTTGCTTTGACTGCTGTGAATCGAGCCCGGAATGGCGCCCACGGTACGGCCCAGCTCACTGGCCACCCGGGCCGTGATCAGCGAACCGGAACGCATCGCCGCTTCGACCACCAGCAAGCCATCGGCAAGGCCAGCGATAATCCGGTTTCGGCGGGGAAAGAAACCTGCCTGCGGTGCAGTTCCCGGTGGGTACTCTGAGAGCACCAGGCCGCCTTGTGCAACGATTTGCTGTTTTAAACCCGCGTGGTGCGGGGGGTACACCTCGTCGGGTCCGCACCCCAGTACGGCAATTGTGGCGCCTGTTGCTTCCAGTGCGCCTGTGTGTGCGGCGCCGTCAATACCCTCGGCCAGGCCGCTCACCACCACCCAGTGCGCTTTTGCAAATGCCTTGCCAAAGCCATGCGCATGGCCCAATCCCGTGCGGGTGGCATTTCTGCTGCCCACAATGGCAACCCCACGGGCGCTGAGCAGTTCCCGCCGACCTTCGCCGAACAGCACAAGCGGCGGGTCTTTGAGTGCGAGCAGGCTTTGCGGATAATCGTGGCAGTGAATACCGACCCAGAAACGTTTGTTGCTTTGCAGCAACCAAGTGCAGGCCAATGCATGCCAAAGCCGAACCGCCTCGCACGGCGCGGGTAAACTGTGGCCTGGGCCCTGTTGGGCCAATTCGTAGCGGGCGCGTGCTTTGATGGTGGTGTTGTAGGCCAGGTTCATGGCCACGAGCAGCTCACCCATGCAACAGACCATGCAACAAGTGATGGAATTTGCGAACTATTTTTGCCACAGAAGGTATATCCTTTTAGTGTTGACTGTGAAGGTTTTTTGAAAGCATGGCTTTACTCCCAATTTTGCGTTATCCGGATCCGCGCCTGAAAACGGTTGCCACCCCTGTCACCCAGTTTGATGACGCGCTTGTCAAGCTGACCAAAGACATGGCAGAAACCATGTACGACGCCCCAGGCGTAGGCTTGGCCGCGACGCAGGTGAACGTGCACAAACGAATCATCGTGATTGATGTGACCGACGACAAATCGGGCTTGACCGTGTTCATCAACCCGGAAATCACCAGCGCCAGCAAGGAATGCAAGGTGTACGAAGAAGGTTGTTTGTCTGTGCCGGGCATTTACGAGAAGGTTGAGCGCCCCGACACTGTGAAGGTGCGCGCCCAAAACGTGAAGGGCGAATGGTTTGAAATCGATTGCGACGAATTGCTCGCGGTTTGTATTCAGCATGAAATTGACCACCTGAATGGCAAGGTGTTTGTGGAATACCTGTCGCAGCTGAAACAAACCCGCATCAAAACCAAGATGAAGAAGCAAGACAAGCTTCAAACCGCTTGATCAACCAACTCCCCATGAATCGAACCCTGAATGTGGGTTTCGCTGGCACACCCGAGTTCGCCCGGGTTGCCCTGGCGAAGCTTATTGCTGCCGGCTATAAAGTGCACCTTGTGCTAACCCAGCCTGATCGACCTGCTGGCCGCGGCATGAAACTGCAAGCGTCCCCCGTTAAACAACTGGCACAGGAACACGGCATGCACGTGTTGCAACCCCTTAGCTTGAAAAAAGGCGAGGAAGCGGAGCAAGCGCTGCATGCGCTAAAAACCGCAGTGCATGGCCAGCCTTTGGATGTGTTGATTGTGGCGGCCTACGGGTTGATTTTGCCGCAAACCGTGCTGGATGCACCCAGGCTGGGTTGTCTGAATATTCATGGCAGCCTGTTGCCGCGCTGGCGCGGTGCCGCGCCCATACAGCGTTGTATTGACGCGGGCGACACAGAAACCGGCGTTTGCATCATGCAAATGGAGGCCGGGCTCGACACAGGGCCGGTACGCCTGTGGCGTGCCTTGCCCATCGAGCAAAACGACACCACCAGCACCCTGCACGATAAATTGGCTGTACTTGGTGGCGACCTGTTGGTCGAGGCACTGGACTCCCTTCAGGCAGAAACACTGCCCTTGGTGCCGCAACCGGCCGTGGGGGTTACTTATGCCGAGAAGATCACAAAAGCCGAGGGCGTGATCAACTGGGCCCGCAGCGCGGTAGAACTTCAGCGTACACTGCGTGCCTTCGATCCTTTTCCGGGTGCCAACACCACATGGCGCGGCGAACCCTTGAAATGTTTTGACCCTGAAACCGTGGCCTTGGCTGGCTTGATGGGTAAACCGGGTGAAGTCTTGTCCGTTGATTCCAATGGCCTGGAAGTTCAGTGTGGGCAGGGCGTGTTGCGCATTCGCACGCTTCAAAAAGCAGGCAGCAAGCGCCAGCCTGCCCAGCAGGTGGCACAGGCCTTGGGATTACAAGCTGGAAACCAATTGGGCGAACACCGCTCCAATTAGGGCAGGTGTGGCAGTGGCCAATCTTGAAATTGCGCGAAAAAGCCTTATTTTTAAGTAGTCGAATCAATAGGCTGTTGATCAGCCGGGATGAATAAAATCATGTTCAATTGGATGAAAACCTTCATGTTGATGGCGGCAATCACCGCCCTTTTCGTGGTGCTGGGTGGCATGGTGGGTGGCCGTGGCGGCATGTTGCTGGCATTGGGTTTTGCCTTGGTCATGAACTTTGGTGCATATTGGTTTTCCGACAAAATGGTTTTGCGCATGTACAAAGCCAAAGAAGTGGATGCAAGCAATGCCCCCGAGTTTTACAACATGGTGGCTGAACTTGCCCAGCGCGCCGACATGCCCATGCCCCGTGTTTATTTGATCAACGACAGTGCACCCAATGCATTTGCAACCGGGCGCAACCCTGAAAATGCCGCTGTGGCCGCAACAACCGGTATTTTGCAGGTGTTGTCTGCACGAGAACTGCGTGGTGTCATGGCCCATGAGCTGGCCCATGTGAAGCACCGCGACATTCTGATTTCCACGATTTCTGCGACCATGGCGGGTGCCATTTCAGCCCTGGCCAACTTTGCCCTGTTTTTTGGTGGCCGCGACGACAGCGGCCAACGCATGAATCCGATTGCCAGCATTGCCTTGGCCATTCTGGCGCCCCTGGCTGCGTCGCTGATTCAAATGTCAATTTCTCGCGCCCGTGAATACGAGGCAGACCGTGGGGGAGCCGAAATTTCCGGCGACCCGGCTGCCTTGGCCAGCGCGCTGGACAAAATTCAACGTTATGCCAAAGGCATTCCGTTCCGTACCACTGAAGCGCATCCGGAAACCGCTCAAATGATGATCATGAACCCACTTTCAGGCCAAGGCATTGCTGGCTTGTTTTCAACCCACCCACCTACTGAAGAACGCATTGCCCGCTTGATGGAAATGGCTCGCACTGGCGGCCCGCGTTGAAGCCGGTTCACAGCACGCCGCCCAAGCTGACTGAGGCCAGCTTGGCATTTGCCCTGTTAAAGGCGGCCGCAGTCATGACGCGTGTATTGCGGGAGGGGCGCTCGCTTGATCAGGCCCTGGCCGCAGAAACCAAGGGTATTAAAACGCCACAGGCCCTGGGTGCCATTCAGGATCTGGCTTATTTTGGCATGCGAAATTTGGGCCGTGGGCAAGTGCTCACGCGACTGATCAGTGGCAAATCCTTGTTGAGTCCCGAGCCCTTGAATGAATTGATGGCCCTGGGTTTTGGTTTGCTGTGGGATAACAAAAATCCCAAGTACCCAGCGCACACGGTAGTCGATCAAATGGTTTACGCCTGCACCGGTAGCGAGCAGTTTGCGCGTGCCAAAGGTCTGGCCAATGCCTGTTTGCGCAATTTTTTGCGCGATTCAAACACTTGGCGAAACAAGGCCATGGAAGATCCGCTGGCGCAGCACAACTTGCCAGTTTGGTGGGTAGATAAGCTGAAAACCAGCCACCCGCAACACTGGGAAACCCTGTTGGCGCAGGCGCAAAGCCATCCGCCTTTGGTGGTGCGTGTGAATACGCGCAGCAGCTCGGCTGCCGCTTATGCCGAGCAATTGAATGCCGCAGGCACTGAAGCCAGCGTTCTCGGTGAGCAGGCTGTGTTGTTGGCCAAACCAGTGCCCGTGTCTGCCCTTCCCGGTTTTGATTTGGGGCAGGTCTCAGTGCAAGACAGTGCAGCGCAACTGGCTTCGCAACTGCTAAACCCTCAAAAGGGTCAGCGCATTCTCGATGCTTGCGCAGCCCCGGGCGGAAAAACCGGTCACCTGCTTGAGCTGGCCGACATCGAGCTGGTGGCAATCGATTCCAGCCCGCAGCGCTTGGGCAAGGTGGAAGACAATATTCGCCGCATCGCACCCACCCTGAATGGTCAATGGGATTTGCGCCTGAAAGTGGCGCAGGCAGAATTGCTGGATACCTGGTGGGACGGAGTCCCTTTCGACGGTATTTTGGCCGATGTACCTTGTACGGGTTCAGGCGTGGTGCGCAGGCACCCCGATATTCCGTGGTTGCGAAGACCGGACGATCTTGCCAAGTTGTCGCAGATTCAACACAAAATACTGAATGCCTTGTGGTCTACCCTAAAGCCGGGCGGTACACTTTTGCTGGTGACCTGTTCCATCTTTCCTGAAGAGGGGCCCCTGTTGGCAAAAGCATTTCTAGATAATCATTCCGATGCCTTGGCGCAAACTGCGCCCGGTTGGGTGTTGCCAGTTGCACCGGCCAATCCCGATCAAGGCTTTGATGCGTCTCCCGACGGGTTCTTTTACGCCAAGTTTGAAAAATCCCTAACCTCTTGAGGATGTGCCTTGAAATTTAGCCAGGCCCACTCCTCGTTATGGACTCGCGTTCTGCATGGGCTTTTGGGCCTTGCGCTGATGTGCGTCCTGACCATGGGGTTGGCCCAGCTTGACTCCGCTACACGGGTTACAGCAGTCAAGCTGGAGCCCAACAAGGCACCAGCCCCTGCGGCATGGAACCTGGCTGCGGAGTTCGAAATTGAACTGGGGCACAAATTGCGCGAAGCGGTTGATCGGGGGCTGCCCCTTCAATTCACCGTTGATTTTCAGCTGATGCGGTCTCGCTGGTATTGGGTTGACCAAGAAGTGGTCAGCACCACGTACCCGCTGAATTTGTCCTACAACGCACTCACACGCACTTACCGCGTCATTACCCCTGGCAACACCTACAACACCCCCACGCTTGAAGATGCCATGCAGCACATGACCAAGGTGCGTGATTGGGCAGTCATTCCCCGTGATCGAATTGAAATAGGTCAGCCCTACACGGCGCAGGTTCGTTTTCGCCTTTTGCTCACCGAGTTGCCCAAACCGTTCCAGATCAGTGCTTTGGTCAATAGCGAATGGGATTTGTCGTCAGAATGGCTGGCCTTTGAGTTCACGCCCAAGCGCGAGGCCTGGAAATGAATCCCTGGCTGGAGAACACCCGGTGGCTGCGTTACACGCTGCTGATTCTGGGCAGCCTGGGTGGCGTGCTGCTCTTCCTTTTGGCGTCGGCCTCGTCGAACACTGATTTTTTCGAAAGCAATTACCCTTTACTCATTACGCTGAACGGCATTATTGCGGCCGGCCTGTTTGCCATTTTGCTGTTGCTGATTGTGCGCATGGTGCGCAGGTACCGCGCGGGTGTGTTCGGCTCGCGGCTCATGCTGCGCATGTCGCTGTCTTTCGCGCTCATGGGCTTGATCCCCGGCTTTGTGTTGTACCTGGTGTCGGTTCAGTTTCTCGCGAAAAGTATCGACAGTTGGTTTGATGTGCGGGTAGACGGCGCACTGGAATCGGGTTTGAACCTGGGCCAAACCGCACTGGATAGCTTGATCAACGAACTGGCCTTGAAAGGGCAGTCCATTTCCATTGAACTGTCGCGTTCCACACCCAGTGAACAGTTGCTGGAGCTGCCCCGCTTGCGCGATGCAGCCAATGTGCAAGAGCTGACTTTGCTGTCTGAAACGGGCCAAATTCTTGGCAGTTCGGGTGGTCAACTGGACAGCCTGCTACCTAGCCTGCCCACACAAGTCATGTTGCGCCAAGCGTTGATGACCCGCCCGTTTCAGCAAATTGAACCCGACCCTGACGATCCCGAAGAACGGCTGTACATGCGCGTGGTGGTGCCGATTGCGCCCCCATTGACCAGTTTCGATTTGGGCCAGCGTTATGTGCAAATTATGCACCCGGTGCCCACCACCCTTTCGCAACGAGCCAATGCGGTGCAAAGTGTGTATCGCGATTATCAGGAACTGCAGTTGTCGCGTTCGGGTTTGCGCAAAATTTACGGTATTACGCTGACTCTGGCCTTGTTGCTCACAGTGTTTGTGTCGGTGGCGGCTGCGTTTTGGTTGTCGTCGCGCTTGTCGTCGCCCCTGCTTTGGTTGGCCGAAGGCACCAAGGCGCTGGCCAGTGGCAACTTCAAAACCATGCAGCCAGTGAATGCCGATGATGAATTGCGCGAGTTGGTGGATTCATTCAACACCATGACGCGGCAATTGTCGGAAGCGCAGCGCCGCTTGCAGGCCAATCAAAACCAGCTGGCCGCCAACAACGATTTCTTGCAAAGCCTGTTGACCAGTTTGTCCGCCGGCGTACTGGTACTTGATCACAAGTTGCGCCTGAAAATGTACAACGACGGCGCACTTCGAATTTTTGACCGGTCGCTGGCTGAAAACCAGGGCCATCCGCTCGATGACATGCCCGGCCTGGAAGGATTTGCCATGGCGGTGCGCGCCAGCGTGGCCGACAATCAGGGCAACGAGGGCGAGGAAAGCGGTATCTGGCAAAAGCAACTTGAAATTCCACGTGCCTTTGATTCGCAAAGCTCAAAGTCCATTCTGGTTCGGGGCTCGCGCCTGCCTGGCGAAAAAGCGGGTTATGTGCTGGTGTGCGACGACATTACCGCATTGATTTCAGCGCAGCGCACTGCGGCATGGGGTGAGGTGGCGCGTCGCCTGGCGCATGAAATCAAGAATCCGCTCACCCCCATTCAGCTCTCGGCGGAACGCTTGCAAATGAAGCTGGCGGATAAACTGCAAGAACCGGAGTCTGGTATTTTGCAGCGGGCCACGCGCACCATCGTGAACCAGGTGGAATCGCTGAAACGTTTGGTCAATGATTTTCGCGACTATGCCCGGTTGCCGCCTGCCGATTTGAAGCCGCTTGACTTGAATGATTTGGTGGTCGATGTGTTGGCGCTGTACGATGTACACGTTGGCATTGAAGATCAACTGGACACGCGTTTCATTCCAAAATTAACTGAAAAATTGCCGCTGGTGGCAGGAGATTCGTCGCAGCTGCGCCAAGTCATTCATAATTTGTTGCAAAATGCATTAGACGCATGTGTCGATTGTGATCAACCCAAGGTTGAAGTTCGCACTGAAGGTTTGAAAGCGCCGGAAGGCGAACAAGAGCAGTTGGTGGGCGTGAAATTGGTGGTGGCTGACAACGGTCCGGGTTTCAACCCTGATTTGCTGGCCAAGGCTTTCGAGCCATATATCACCACGAAAACCAAGGGCACCGGTTTGGGTTTGGCAATCGTCAGAAAAATTGCAGATGAACACAAGGCGCGAATTGCCATTAGAAACAGGGTAGATGCACAAGGGCGGGTTGTTGGTGCGGCGGTGGAATTAACCTTCCCCGTGTTGCAAGACACCTTGAACAATGCCGAACATAGTCAGGCCGCATAAAGAAGGAACTTTCTAACCATGGCGACCATTCTCGTTGTTGATGACGAAATTGGAATTCGAGAACTTTTGTCCGAAATTCTCGGTGACGAAGGGCATGCTGTGCTGCTTGCGGAAAACGCAGGCCAGGCACGCGCACTTCGGGACCAAGAGCAACCCGATTTGGTGTTGCTCGATATCTGGATGCCCGACACCGATGGTGTGACCCTGCTGAAAGAATGGTCGGTGAAGGGCTTGTTGACCATGCCCGTGATCATGATGAGTGGCCACGCCACAATCGATACTGCGGTTGAAGCCACTCGGATCGGCGCACTCGATTTTCTGGAAAAACCCATTTCATTGCAAAAGCTGTTGGGTGCCGTTGAAAAAGGTTTGGCCCGCGGAAAAATGGTGCAATCAGCCCGTGCGTTGATGCAATCGCAGCCCAAAGCCAACGGTGTGGGCGGTGTGTCAAACAATGCAGGCGGTGCGGCGGTGTCGGCAGTGGGTGGTGCCTCGTCCACGCCCGATTCCAGTCCTTTGGGGCAGGCTTTGGCCGAATTGTCTACGCTTGATCTGGATGCGCAATTGCGCGATGCCCGCGATTCATTTGAACGCATTTATTTTGAGTACCATTTGCGCCTGGAGAATGGCAGCATGACGCGTTTGGCCGAGCGCACTGGTATTGAACGCACGCATTTGTATCGCAAACTCAAGCAGCTGGGCGTGGAAGTAGGCCGCACTGCGCGCAAAAATATCGCATGAAAATCATCATCGTCGGCGCCGGGCGTGTGGGCGCGAGCCTTGCCGAAAGCCTGGTGTCCGAACACAACGACATCACCCTGATCGATCCAGACCCCAGGGTGTTGGCCGATCTTCAAGACCGCTACGACTTACGAACCATTGCTGGTAACGGCGCTTTGCCGCGTGTGTTGAAGCAGGCCGGTGCTGAAGACGCAGATATGCTGGTGGCGGTCACGCGCAGTGACGAAACCAATTTGGTCGCCTGCCGCATGGCTGCACTTATGTTCAATGTGCCGCGCCGAATTGCGCGTGTGCGTTCGCCAGAAATGATGGAACAGGCGAATTTGCAAGGCGATGAAGGTTTCAATGTCGACCATGTGATTTGCCCCGAGCAAAGTGTGACAGAACACATTGAACGGCTGATCGAATTTCCCGATGCCTTGCAAGTGCTTGATTTTGCCGATGGCAAAGTGACGCTGGTTTCCGTGCGCGCTTACGCAGGCGGGCCTTTGGTGTCTCACCCCATCGAAGACCTGCGCAAACATTTGCCCAAAGTCGATGTGCGCATTGTGGCCTTGTTTCGCGAGAATCAACCCGTTGCGGTAGAAGGCTATACCACCATTCAGCCTGGCGACGAGGTGTTTTGCCTGTCGGCTACAGAGCATGTGCGTACCGTGATGTCGGAATTGCGGCGCATGTCAAAACCAGTGACCAAGGTGATGATTGCCGGTGGCGGCAACATTGGTTTGCGACTGGCCCGCAGCCTTGAAGAAAACTATCAGGTCAAGGTGATTGACGCCGATCGCAAGCGCTGCGAAGACCTGGCCAACCAGCTGGGTTCACGAACCTTGGTGTTGTATGGCGACGCAACCGACGAAGATTTGCTGGCCGAAGAAAATGTGCAGGACGTGGACACGTTCATTGCACTGACCAACGACGATGAAAACAACATCATGTCGTCTTTGTTGGCCAAACGCATGGGTGCGCGCCGGGTGATCGCCCTGATTCAGCGCAAGGTGTATGCCGAGCTGGTGCAGGGCGGGCAAATCGACATTGCGTTGGCCCCATCAAACGCCACACTCAGTGAATTGCTCAAGCACATTCGCCGGGGCGACGTGGTGGCCGTTCACCGTTTGCGCCGTGGTGTGGCCGAGGCAATTGAATCCATTGCACATGGGGATTCCAAGTCCTCGAAAGTGGTGGGCCGTGCCATTGAAAAAATCGACATGCCCAAGGGTGCTGTGATTGGCGCCATTGTGCGTGGCGACCAAGTGATCATGGCGCACCATGACACGGTGATTGAAGCCGAAGACCACATCATTACATTCGTAGAAAACCGCAAACTGGTGCCGCAAGTGGAAAAGCTGTTCCAGGTCGGCGTGGGGTTTATCTAAAGTGGTACTTGCAGCATGAGGAACTCGCTTTTTCCGGTGCTGGGCGTATTGGGCTTTGCGGTGGCCTTGTTCTCGGTGGCATTTTTGGTGCCGCTCACTTACGCTTTTTTCACAGGCGAACCCACCGTACATGCATTTGCCACAGGTTTTTTAGTCACTTTTGGCATTGGTGTCACCGCGCACGTGCTGACCCGTCGTTTTCGGCGAGAGCTTCAACCCCGCGATGGTTTTCTGTTGGTGTCAACCGTGTGGTCCGGCTTGCCTGCCTTTGCCACCATTCCCATGGTGCTGTTTTTTGAAGACCTTAGTGTCGCGGATGCCTACTTTGAAATGGTGTCTGCGCTAACTACGACCGGCGCGACTGTGCTGAGTGGTCTTGACGACATGCCCGCCAGTATCAACATTTGGCGACACCTGCTCTCGTGGATGGGTGGCATGGGTATTCTGGTGTTGGCGGTGGCCATTTTGCCCTTGCTGGGTGTGGGTGGCTCGCAGGTGTTCAAGGCCGAAACACCCGGGCCCATGAAAGACAACAAACTCACTCCCCGAATTACAGAAACTGCCAAGTCTTTGTACATGGTGTATTTCATGTTGTCTGTGGCCTGTGCCATCAGTTACAAGCTGGCAGGCATGG
Source organism: Limnobacter sp. 130 (assembly GCF_902506325.1). GTDB lineage: Bacteria > Pseudomonadota > Gammaproteobacteria > Burkholderiales > Burkholderiaceae_B > Limnobacter. The sequence continues at coordinate 1,687,051 of NZ_LR732328.1, read as the reverse complement.
ACTGGCTGGACGCGTTTTTGCACACCGGTACTACTGTGTCCTTGTCGGGATTTTCATCGCACGACGCGAGCTACGCCTACTTTGATTCCGCAGCAATTGAGATGGTTGCAGTGGTGTTCATGATGATTGCGGCAGTGAATTTCTCGATTCATTTTTTGGCTTGGCGTGGCAAATCGTTTCGCCCTTATGTGAATTGCCCGGAAGCCAAATGGTTTTTCATGCTGATGGCGGGTGCTGTTTCGCTGATCACGGTGTATTTGTTGGCGCATCAGGAGTACACCACTTTCAGTGAGGCATTTCGTTACGCATTATTCAACACCGTGTCTGTGGCCACCACCACGGGTTATGCAAATACAGACTATGGTCAATGGCCTTTATTCGCACCTTTGCTGATGATTTTCCTCAGCATGTTTGCCACCGCGGCAGGCTCTACAGGTGGTGGCATTAAAATGCTGCGCGCTGTCATTTTGTTCAAGCATGCCATTGGCGAGTTGTCGCGCATTCTTCACCCTCGTGCCATTAACCCGGTGCGCGTTCGTGGTTCCGCTGTCAGCTCGCAGGTTATTTTCGGTGTGCTGGCCTTCATGCTGATGTATGGCATGAGTGTGATCACCATCGCCATGATGTTTATCTTCACTGGTATTGATCCCACGTCTGCACTGACCACAGCCATTGCGATGATCAATAACCTGGGGCCAGCGCTGGGCAATTTCGGACCTGCCGATAATTACGCCGCACTTGGAAATTTTCAAACCTGGCTTTGCTCTTTTGCCATGTTGCTGGGGCGCCTGGAAATGTTCACTATTCTGGTGCTGTTCACGCCAGCCTTTTGGCGCAAATGAAAACGCATGTTTTCCTCGTGTCTGGCCGCAATCCTGTACAGCGCGCCACTCGAATTGAACAGTTACTCCTTGAGCAGGCGGGTGCCGGCAAAATCACCCTGATGGCCAGTACGGAAATTTTTTCAGTGGCTTGCGTCGAAGCGCAGGCTGAATTGTTTCAACTCGATGCCGAGCGCAAGGCGCGTGGTATCCACGTGCTGCGTTTAAGCCCCGGTTGTTTGTGTTGTTCCTCCAAACTGGTACTGACAACTCACCTTGCTCGCACCTTAAGATTGAACCAACCCAATGTATTGTTAATGGAACTGGAAAGCCAAAGCCACCCGGAACAAGTGTTAAAGTTATTAAACGAGCCTCAATGGACGGATTGGTTTGCCGATATCACATTAGTGGAGGAAGTTGCGTAAGGGGTTAGACGCCCAAGGCGTGGCCTTGAAATTGCTAGATAGATCACCATATTCAACCTGAAAGTATTATTTGGAGGTTTGCGATGTTAATGATGATTGATAGCCCCTTTTACTGCGTGGTGGATTTGGTCATGAGCGAGGGGCAACCCAGCCTTGGCATTGAAATCGTGGACAAGAACAATCAGCGAGAACTGTTTTTGCAGGGCGATGCGGCTGAAAAATTCCGCAAAGAGGTGAAATACCTTGCCGCCCAAGAACCCGATATCGACGACATCGAAGCTTTTATTGAAAGCTACAAGCCCTGGATGCAGCATCCAGTGACTCTGCACTAATTCATCCCTTTCAAAGCCTCTGTCAATTTGGCAGGGGCTTTAAATCGAATTCTCCCTATGCAAACCGCGGCTTGGCGTGAGTTTCTTTGCTCAACATCAAACTGACAATCGAGGTAGCAACCCAGGCTGCCAACACCAATATGCACACAGTCATCCCGGCTTTTGAATAGGCCCCAGTGATGTTTTCTGTAGCCGCATAATGGTCAAGAATGGCACCCAGCACCGGTTGCTGCACCAGCGGGCCAACCATTACCCCCAAGTTCACAATACCCACGGCAGTGGCACCCAAATGGTGTGGCACAGATTCTTTCACATAGCCAAAGCTAAGCACCATGGACCCACCACCAAAGGCGGTCGCCCATAGCAGTGCAGAGACCACCGCAATGGGTAGATCGGGTTTCAAACCCAAAATGATGAAGCCGCCAATTGACAGGACAGCACCGAGAAAATATGGCAGTTTGCGTTGTTTTAACTTGTCGGAAAACGCACCAAAAAACAGGCTGCCTGCAGCAAAGGCGATCAGCATGCCGGTGATAATCAGCGAAGCTTCTTTGACGCTGAGCCCATGCCAGGTGGTGAGGTAAGGAACGCCCCACAAACCCGTGAATGTGAGAATGGCTCCGCACACCCCACTGGGTATCCAGAAGATCAGCCACACTGCCGGAAAACGCAGCGTGTGGCCCAATGCAGTGAGCAGGGGCAGCGTCACTTCATTCTCGGGCCGCTTGGCGACATGATTTTTGTAGCCGCGGTATGAAGGCATGTCGCGCACATAAATCCAGATGAGCACGCCCAGTAACGCTGCGATCAGGCCACTGGCACCCATCACCACCCGCCAGCCGAACAAATCGGAAAGGGCGCGTAACGGAACACCGGCCAACACTGCGCCCATGGTGCCCACAGCCAGGCTAACGCCCGACATGCTGGCAAAGCGCGAAGGTGAAAACCATTGCGCCACCAGCATCAGCATGGAAACCCATGCAACAGCCACGGCACCACCCACCAAACCACGGCCTACCGCCGCCCAGCCCAATGTAGGCGCAAAGCCGAACATCAGTGCACCCAACCCACCCAGAATGCAGCCCACAGTGAGAATTTTGCGTGGGCCGATGCGGTCAACCAGCAGACCCACCGGTATTTGCATGGCTGCATAGAAGTAGAAATAGAATGCCGACAAATTGCCCAAGGCGGCGCGGCTTAGGTCAAACGTTGAACTGAGTTCTTCAGTGAGTACGCCAGGGGTAACGCGCTGGAAAAAACCAAACAGGTAAAACGCGGCGGCCAAGCCCCAGATGATGAACGACATCCGCAAGGGGGGCGGGGAAAGGTGATTGGGTGACATGGTGTTGTTCTTGTGAATACTGCATGCAGTGTCGCATGGGGGTGGATTTGTGCCACTTGGGTGTAACCCGAGGAGGCTGAAGCTGAACTTGAAGGGTCACAGCTTCGGTTTCTTGCCAATTCGGCGTGGGTTACGTTACTTGTGTCGCATGTCACTGGTGACTTTTGATCTGAACTTGAAGGGTCACCGCTGCCCGAAAACTTGGCATATCGTCTTGTCAGCTTGAGCCTGCACTAAGCCAAGCCCTCCAAAAGTAACGGTCGGGTCTTGGCTTTCGCGCAAAGGCGCGATCGTTTGTCTCGGCGCGCCAAGCCGGCAAGTTTTCTGACCGGTCATCGTGCGACCACTTGCAAATTCAGCTCTAAGTCACCGGCGTCAGCGTCTCTCCACCACCGCGCAACTCACCGCTGGGTTCACAGCCCAATCGGCGGCGGTGTTTCGATCGCCTCGCCTTCAAGAAAACCTGCCCGTTTGAATTCACCCGCCACGGTCGGCCATTGGCCGGCACCGAGACTCGGCCCGCCTTTTTGCCGAGCGAGGTGAGTCAGGGTGAATCTCAAAAAGGGAAGTACAGGTTTTCAGGCGAGAGATTGAAATTCGCGCCGAGTGGGCAGTTAACGTGCAGTCGAGAAAGCTAAACCCAAGTCGATTGGGCCAAATAAAACAGCTGGGTTATTTAAACCAGCACGGTGTTGTTCCATGCCGCCATCGCTAGCGCTGCACGCTGCTCAACCACCTTGGCCACATTGTTCACGCCATCAAGCCCTGTCGTCAGCCAGGTACCGCCCACTGCTTGCACCGCCTTGATTTCGCGCCACTGCGGGAGATTTTCCAGCGTGACTCCGCCCGTGGGCACAATGCGTGCTGCGGCCAATGGGGCGGTAATTCCAGCCAGTGCTTTGGGCCCGCCCGCCGCCATGGCCGGGAAAAACTTGAGCAACTCGAACCCCAACTCAAGCCCACGCATTATTTCAGAAGCGGTGGCCGCACCGGGCACCCAGGCGTAGCCGTTCTTCAGTGCATGGTCAGCCAGCGTTTCGGTAAGGCCCGGTGAAATGAAGAGCGTGGCCCCAAGGTCGGCGCTTTGGTCAAATTGCGCAGGCGTTAATACCGTGCCCGCTGACAAATTCATTTCCGGGAAGCGCTTGGCAATTTCGCCCAAGGCTTGCAGTGCCACCGGGGTGCGCAGTGTGATTTCAATTTGGGTAATGCCACCGGCACAAAGCCCTTCCGCAATTTCAAGGCCCTGCTTTAAATCAGCAATAACCACCACAGGCAACACGCCTTGGCGCAGCCAGTTTTTTGTTCGTTCCAAACGGGTGTCCGGGGTGTTCATGGGTTTTCCTTGATTCATTGGGGAAACAGATTGCTTGCGCCTTCTTCGGCACTGCTCACCGTATTGCGCCACACCTGAAAGTAGCCGCGCCCGAGGCTAACGGCCTGTGCCGGCTCGGCCATGGGTTTGCGGGTGCTGAGGTCGGCTGTGGTGTACAACTCACCTTTGTTGGCATCCACACGCACCACATCGCCATCGCGAAGCCGCGCAATGGGCCCATCGGCTTTGGCCTCGGGGCACACATGAATGGCGGACAACACCTTGCCCGAGGCACCGCTCATGCGGCCATCGGTAACCAACGCCACTGGCAGACCTTGATCTTGCACAATGCCCAGAATGGGCGTGAGTTTGTGCAGCTCGGGCATGCCGTTGGCGCGCGGGCCTTGGTGGGCCAGCACCACCACAACAGGTTCGGTAAATTCACCCTTGTTGAAAGCGTCGATCACTTGATGTTGGTCAGTGAATACACGGCAGGGCGCTTCAACAAACCGGTGTTCTTTTTTTACCGCCGATACTTTGCAAACACCACGGCCCAGGTTGCCTTTCATCAGGCGAATACCGCCGTCGGGCTGGAAGGCGTCGGTGTGCGGGCGCAGTACTTCTGTATTGCGCGAGTCACCCGGTTTGCGCGTTGAAAACACCTCCGCAGTGGGTAGCACTTCGGCCACTGTGTTGGCCATGGTGGTGCCCCACACAGTGGGTGCGTCGCCGTCTACAAAACCGCCGTCAATCAATGTGGCCAACAAGCCTGCGGTGCCGCCTGCGGCTTGAAACGCGTTCACATCCTCGGTGCCGTTGGGGTACACGCGGGTGAGCAGCGGGGTGACGCTGGAAATGGTTTCCATGTCGGTCCAGTCGATCAGGTAACCCGCTGCGCGGGCAACGCTGACCCAGTGAATGGTGTGGTTGGTTGAGCCGCCAGAGGCCATCAAACCGACCAACGCATTCATCAGGCAACGTGAATCCACCAGCGTACCCAGTTTCAAGGCTGGGTTGCGTGTGGCGCTTTCAAGGGCACGCACGCTTTCACCGATCAGGGCTTGGCGTTGTGGGCTGCTGGGCAATTCAAACGCTCCCCCGGGAAACTGCAGCCCCATAAAATCAAGCATTAACTGGTTGGAATTGGCTGTGCCGTAAAATGTGCAGGTACCAGGGCTGTGGTAAGCCTTTTCTTCAGACTGCAACAAGGTTTCGCGGGAGGCTTTGCCCTGTGCAGCCAGTTGGCGTGTTTTGGCTTTCTCCGAATTGGACAAACCGGTTTCCATGGGGCCTGCCGGAATGAACACAAAGGGCAGGTGCCCAAAGCCCAAAGCGCCAATCAACAAGCCAGGCGCAATTTTGTCGCACACGCCCAGCAAAATGGCACCGTCGAACACATCGTGCGACAAACCCACACAAGCGGACAAGGCGATTACGTCGCGCGAGAACAGGGACAATTCCATGCCTTCACGGCCTTGCGTGACACCGTCGCACATGGCCGGTGTGCCGCCTGCAACCTGGGTGGTGGCGCCCAGTGCGCGTGCATGTTGGGCAATCAATTCAGGGTAAACCGCAAATGGCTGGTGAGCCGACAACATGTCATTGTATGCAGTCACAATACCCAAGTGCGGTGACTTGTGTAATGAAATAACACGCTTGGTGGTGCTTGGGTAAATGGCTGTGGTGTGGGCCAGGTTGGCGCAGCCCACAGCTGTGCGGTTTTGCGGGCCCTGTGGCAGGCTGTTTAAGTACGCAGCGCGCGTGCCCTTGGAGCGCAGTTCAATGCGTTCGCGAAGCGCAAGCAGTGCGGGATGTAGTTGTGTTGCCATTGCACAGACCTTGATAAGATTGCTTGTGGACTAGTGTTGTTTGTAACATAATTACAAAAAATTATCAATTAATGTAATCGACTTGATCGACACGAACGGATATTAAAATGACTGACAATTCTCCCTTGCCCGTTGGCGCGTTCACCTTTGTGCTGCACGGTGCGGGGGGCGATCTGGCCAAGCGCAAAATCATTCCTGCACTGGCACATCTGGCCAAGTCTGGCTATTTTTCAAACGACTCCAGAATCATATTTGCACAACGCGAAGCGCTGACACCCACAGAGGCATTGGCCCAAGTGGATGCATTTTTGAAATCTGCGGGCGATGAGGCTGCCCGCGAATCCATCCCCGCCTTGTTGCCCTACCTGCACACCTTGCAGGTGGTGTTGGGCACGCCTGAATCGTGCGGGGCCATGGCGAATGCCGTGGCGGGTAGCCCGGAACCCGTGGTGCATTACGCAGCCCTGCCTTCTTCCCGTTTCATTGATTTGATCAATTGTATTCCTACAGTGCGCGATCCGGAAAAGTTGCGCCTTGTGCTGGAAAAACCATTGGGTTTCAACGCCAAAGAATCCGCCTTGATTGAAGAAGCGGTGGCCGCAAAACTGGACGAATCGCAGGTGTACCGCATTGACCATTACCTGGGCAAACAAGCGGTGCAGAACATGTTGGCCCTGCGTTTGGGCAACCGTATTTTTGAACCACTGCTGACCCGCGAACATGTGGCCTATGTGCAAATTACGGTGGCTGAAGATTTGGGAGTGGAAGACCGCGCCGGTTTTTACGAGCATGCCGGTGCGCTGCGTGACATGGTTCAAAGCCATATTTTGCAGTTGCTGGCGATTGTGGCCATGGAACCCCCGGTTAGCCTGGAGGCCAATTCGCTGCGCGATGAAAAACTGAAGGTGCTGCGTTCACTCAAGGTGCCCCAAATTACGGGCGTTCCCGAAATTGTGGTGGGCCAGTATGGTGAAGGTTATGTGAAGGGGCAGCCCGTGCCCAAGTACCGCAATGAAAAGGGTGTGGCAGCCAATTCCACCACGGAAACCTATGTGTCGTTTCGCACTGAAGTGCAAACCTGGCGCTGGGCTGGCGTGCCTTTTTTGGTGCGCACGGGCAAACGCATGCCGCGCCGGTTTGCAGAAATCGTGATTCAGTTTCGCGATGTGCCCAAGCCTTTGTTCGAGCCGGTGGGCGGGCAGTGGGTGGGCAACCAGTTGGTGATCCACCTGCAACCCGAAGACAAACTTGAATTGAAGTTGCTTGCAAAAACACCGGGCGAGCGGGAACGGTTGAAACCTGTTTCGCTGGATCTGGATTTTTTCAATACCTGGCGCATTCCGGTGCGTGACGCTTATGAGCGTTTGATCACCGACATTCTTCGTGGCCGCCTGGGCTTGTTTTTACGCCGCGATGAAGTACAAACCCAGTGGCAATTTGTAGACCGTATATTGAATGACTTGAAAAGCCATGGCATGGAACCAGTGCCTTACACCAGCGGTACTTATGGCCCTTCATCGGCCACAGCCATGGCTTTGCGGGCTGGTGCATTGTGGTCGGAGGACGGCTTGTGATCGAAGACAAGGATTCCCAGTTGCGGGAAGACATTCGCCTGCTGGGCGCGTTGCTTGGAGAAATCATTGCTGAGCAACAGGGTTTGCCTGTGTTTGCAGCCATTGAGGAAGTGCGGCAGTTGTCGGTGCAGTACCGCCGGTTTGATGACAAGGCGGCGCGCGCCAAACTGGAGGCTCGCCTTGAGGCGTTGACTCAGGACGAGACCATTTCACTGATACGCTCCTTTTCGATTTTCTCAATGTTGAGCAACATTGCCGAAGACTGCCATTTGATTCGCCGCAACCGCGAGCATGAACTTGCAGGTGTACCCGCACGCGAGGCCAGCCTGGATTACACCATGGCCGAGCTGGACCGGGTTGGCGTGAATCGCGATGCGGTGCTGGCGCGGTTAAAGCAAACCGAATCGGTGCCCGTGTTGACCGCACACCCCACCGAGGTGCAACGCAAAAGTGTGCTGGACGCGCAGCAAAGCATTATTGCGCTGATTCGCCATCGGGATGAAATCCGCCTGACGCTGGAAGAAACCAATGCCTGGCGAGATGAACTGAAAGCCGCAGTGCAGCGCCTGTTTCAAACCCGCTTGCTTCGCCGAAACAAGCTCAGCGTGATTGATGAAGTGAACAATTCGCTGGCCTATTTTGATTCCACTTTTTTTGCCCAAGTGCCGCAGGTGTACAGGCGTTTGCAAAGCCTGTTGGATTTGCCCAGCACCGACAATTTTTTGCCAGTGAATGAAGACCCGCTGGGCAAGGTGCTCACTGTGGGTTCGTGGATTGGCGGGGATCGCGATGGCAACCCATTTGTAACTGCGCAGGTGCTGGACACCACGCTGAAAATTCAAAGCCGCAAGGTACTGGAGCATTACCTTGCCGAGGTGAATTGCCTGATTCGCGAATTCAGCGTGACCGATTACTTCTTGAAACCCAATCCGCCACTAACGGCATTGGCCAAAACCTCGGGCGAGGACTCTGCACACCGCCAGGATGAAACCTTGCGGCGCGCCTGTGTGGCCATTCGCAATCGCCTGCAGGCTTTGTTTGAGCAAAGCCAACAGGGCCATGACGTGGCCACGGCCTATGGCTCGCCGGGCGATTTACTGACCGATTTGAATGTGATGTACAAGGCCTTGAGTGACAACGGCATGCAACGCATTGCCGAGGGGCGTTTGGCCCTGTTGGCACGCAAAGTGAAAGTATTTGGCTTCTCGCTGATGGCCCTGGACCTACGGCAAAACAGCGATGTGTTTGAAGAAGTGGTGGGCGATTTGTTCAGGCAATCAAGCCTGGGGCAAATTGATTACCTGGCTTGCAGCGAAGCCGAACGCATTGAATTGCTGTGCGCTGAACTGCGCACACCCCGTTTGTTGTTCAGCGATTCACTTCAATACGGCGAACGCACCCATTCTGAAATGGCCATTTTCCGCAAGGCCAAACTGGCGCATCAAATACTGGGCCACTCGGCCATTCAAAACTGCATTATTTCCAAAACAGCATCGGTCAGTGATTTGCTTGAACTGGCCGTGTTGCTCAAAGAAGCCCATTTGCTGAATGTGGCCAAGGGCGACATTGCCGTGAATGTGGTGCCGCTGTTTGAAACCATTGGTGATTTGCAAGCAGCGCCCGACATCATGAACCGCTTGTTCAGCATTCCTGAATACCGTGCCTTGGTGGCGTCACGCGGGCATGTGCAGGAAGTGATGCTGGGCTATTCCGACAGCAACAAAGACGGCGGGTTTGTGACATCAGGCTGGAGTCTGTACCAGGCTGAAATCGGTTTGGTCGATGTGTTTGCAAAGTATGGCATAAAAATTCGCCTGTTCCATGGCCGTGGCGGCTCGGTGGGTCGTGGTGGTGGTTCCAGTTACCACGCCATTTTGGGTCAACCGCCCGGTGCGGTGGAAGGGCGCATTCGCTTGACTGAGCAAGGTGAAGTCATTGCTGCCAAGTATGGAATTGAATCGCTGGGCAGGCGAAACCTTGAGGTACTTGTGTCTGCAAACCTGATGGTGTCTGAGCACACGGAACTGACGCGCGAAGTGCCTGCCAAGTACCTTGAATTGATGGCGCAGTTGTCAGACCATGCATTCAACGCCTATCGCGATTTGGTGTACAACACCGACGGTTTTCTGGCGTACTTCAAACAATCCACGGTCATTTCGGAAATTGCGAGTTTGAACATCGGCAGCCGCCCTGCTTCACGCAAAGCCGATTGGACCATTGAAGACTTACGCGCCATTCCCTGGGTGTTCAGTTGGGCACAAAGCCGTGTGATGTTGCCGGGCTGGTATGGTTTTGGCACGGCAGTGGCTATGCTGCGCAAATCGCTTTCCGACAGTGAACAAGCGGACTTGCAAACCATGGCCAAGCAATGGCCGTTTTTCAACACCATGCTGTCCACCTTGAACATGGTGCTGGCCAAAGCCGACATGGCAATTGCATCGCGTTATGCTGCCATGGTGGAAGACGTTGCGCTGCGCGAGAAAATATTTGGCAGCATTGCTGCCGAGCATGCGCGTGCTGTGGAAGGGCTGCTGTGGTTGACCGGGCAGCAGGAATTGCTGGCCGACAACCCATTACTTAAACGTTCCATCGAGGCGCGTTTTCCTTATGTTGACCCGTTGAACCATGTGCAGGTGGAGTTGTTGCGCAGGCACCGGCAAGGTGAGGCCGACGAACGCGTGGCGCGGGGTGTGCATTTGTCGATCAACGGCATTGCCACAGGCTTGAGAAACAGTGGCTAGCAGGGAGTGAATTGTGGAAACCATACACATTGCCGACTGGAACGAGTTTGTTGCGCTGACTTCGGAATGCGATGGCTGGGCATTTCGTGGCCTGCAAGATGCGGACTGGCCTTTGTTAAGTTCGCTGTCGCGATACCTTCAAAATTATGTGCCCGATAAATCGACCTGGCGCTTGCGTGAAGAACGTGCTTTTCGAATTTTCAGGCGCAAAGCACACAACTACTTGCCCGATGCCAGCGTGCTCGACGATGACATTCGCTGCCTTGCATTGATGCAACACCATGGCGCACCCACGCGCATGCTCGACTTCACCAAGTCGCCTTTTGTGGCCGCTTTTTTTGCACTGGAAAGGGCAGTAAAAAATTCAGCCGTGTTTGCGCTGGACACGCCGCGCTTGTGGATGGCCTCGCCCATTAACAACGCAACCTTGCACCGCGACATGATCGACCCCCGCATTGAAGGGAATTTCGAGCGTTACTTTGCATCGAATACCAACGACATGATGTGGGTGGGCGAGCCCGATCAAATGGACAGGCGCTTGGTGGCGCAATCAGGAACTTTTGTGGTGCCTGGTGTGCTCGACAAACCGATCGACGAAATTATTCAGCAATATGAAACCGGTCCGGCCATGATCCGAAAATTTATTTTGCCGACCAGTATTCGAAAAGAAGCGATGTTGGCGCTGTACCGAATGAACATCACCCACGCCACATTGTTTCCAGACCTGGATGGCTTGTCGCGATCCATTTCCTACGAGCTTGAAATTACCTGGCCGGGGCATGTCATGGCTTCGACCAAAGGCCACTGAACCTACGTACGACTCGTCTGTCGGTATGCTTCAAGCTTGTTGCCCCGGTACACCTGCTTGAAGAAGATTGGCGTGAGGAAGGTGGTCACAATGCCCATCAACACCAAAGTTGAGAACATGGTGGGGCCAATAAAGCCGTTTTGGTAGGCAATGCCAGCCACAACCAGTTCCATCACGCCGCGGCCATTGAGCACTGTACCCAAGCCCAGTGATTCCCGGTGATCCATGCCCACCATCAGGCCGCCCAGCCAGCCTGCGAATAGCTTGGTGACAATCGACACCACGATGACAATCAGGGGAAATTCCCATTCGGTCAGGCTGACCAATTGCAATTCAAGTCCCAGATAAGCGAAAAATATGGGTGCGAGAAAGCCGTTGGTGATCGACCCCAAGGTGCCTTGCAAGTCTTTGTAGCGGGAAGCAATGAAGTGTTTTTTGTCGAGAAACAGCGCACCAAAAAATGCACCAATCACGAAGTGAAAGCCCAAGGCTTCACTGATGGTGCCAAACACAAGCACAAACACAATCACGATACCAAACAAGGCTTCGGGACCAAATACTTTGATCATCGATTCTGGCAAGGCCTGGACATTCACATTGCGTTTTTCGAGCCAGTTCAGTAACTGGTTCAGCCCCACCACGACCATGCCCATGGCCATTAGTTTTAAGGTCGCAATGCCCACGGCCACGCTGGCGTCACCCAGGGTGAGCGTTTCGGGCAGGTTCAACACAATGCCCAGAATGAACAGGGCAGCCACGTCGTTGACCACCGCGGTGGCCAATGAAAACCTGGCAATGGGTGTGTGCAAAATGCCAAGGCTGTCCATCAACTTCACAGCCACGGGCAGCGCGGTGATCGAGATGCACAGGCCCAAAAAGATCATGCGCATGATGTCTTGCCCGAAAGCCGCAGCCACCAATACACCACCACCGAAGGGAATGAAAAAGCTGATGACGGCCAGCATCAGGCCGCGGCCTTTCATGGCGCCCACAATGTCGGAGAAGCGCATTTCAAGCCCGGCGTTCAGAATAATCAGAAACACGGCCAATTCGGTAACACCTGCCAAGGCTTTGTTGGGTTCGATCAAGCCCAAAATGGCGGGCCCCAGTAGCACGCCTGCCAATATTTCACCGATCAGCTCAGGTTGGTTGTAGCGCGCAAAAAGGCGGCCAAACAAGCGGGCAACCACAATGAGCAATAGCAAGCTTGATAACAGCGACATGGGGAAATTTACAAAAGGATGGCGATTGAGTTTATACCACCAGCGGGCCTAGGGTTAACACCAAGATGTGAATGTGATCAAATGTAGCGTTTGTTCCATTGAGCATCGTGAATATGCCTATCACTGAAAAACACCTTGAGGAAACCTGCATCACCAGCACACGGGTGTTTGACGGCCATTTGATGAAAGTGAACCAGGACAGGGTTCGCCTGCCCAACGGTGAGGAATCGGTGCGCGAATACACGGTACACCCTGGTGCCGTGGCCATTATTCCCATACTGGACGATGGTCGTTTTGTGATGGAAAGGCAGTTTCGCTACCCCCTGCATCGTGTGTTTCTGGAGTTCCCGGCAGGCAAAATTGATCCCGGTGAAGACCCCGTTGCCACAGCCCACCGTGAACTGCTTGAAGAAACCGGCTATGTGGCGCAAACGCTTGAGCACATCACCACCATTCACCCGGTGATTTCTTATTCCACCGAAAAAATTGAGCTGTATGTGGCACGGGGTTTAACCCTTCAAGAACGCCAACTCGATCACAACGAGTTTCTGGATGTGGTGTTGGTTGAGCCAGCTGAGTTGATGCGACAAATCAAGGCGGGTGAAGTGAGTGATGTGAAAACGATTATTGGGGCGTTTTGGGTGGCACAAAGCGTTTAAAACTGAAGGTCGCGCACGTACGGGTTGCTTCGCCGTTCCTGACCAAAGCTGCCTTCCGGGCCATGGCCGGGAATAAACACCGTGTCGTTGCCCATGGGCCACAGGCGGTTGCGGATGCTGTCGATCAGTGTTTCATGGTCGCCACCCGGAAAGTCGGTGCGGCCCATGCTACCCACGAATAAAACATCACCTACAAAAGCACGTTTGGCCTCCTCAGAGTAAAACACAACATGGCCCGGCGTGTGGCCGGGGCAGTGGCGAACATTCAGGGTGCAATTGCCAACTTGAACGGAGTCGCCATCAGTCAGCCAGCGGTTGGGTGTGAAAGGCTTGCTTAACGGGAAGTTGAACATTCGGCTTTGGTCGGCCAAGCGGTCAATCCAGAACTGGTCACCTTCATGTGGGCCGATTATGGGTAGGTTCAATTGTTCTGCCAGTTCGGCTACCCCACCCGCATGGTCTATGTGCGCGTGGGTTAGCCAAATGGCTTGCAGGTCCAGATCGCGGTCCGCGATTGCCTTGGCGAGTTTTTCAAGATCACCACCCGGGTCGATGATCGCAGCCTTGTTGGTTTCGCTGCACCACACAATGGAACAGTTTTGCGCGAATGGCGTGACAGGGATGGTGAGGTACTGAAGCATGTTGCGGGTAGTGGGGTTGGAGTGACGATATAGTAGAGAAATTCAAACGACAGAGGGGCTAAATTTCATGGGAACAGAGGCGTATCGCAAATTGTTAGTCGTATTGGCGGTGGTATTTGCTGTGGCTTTTGCCATGGTGTGTATTCCCCCGTTTATCGACAACCCAGATATTATCGGCGCGTTCGCCGGCGGATTTGTGAATCCTTACGCATCGGGTTATGCGATCGATATTTTCTTCACTTGGGCTGTGTTGGCCGTGTGGGTGATGTACGAGGCCAAGGTAAAAGGCATTCGCCACGGCTGGGTTGCGCTGTTGTTGGGCGTGGTGCCCGGTGTTGCCACCGGGTTTGCGGTGTACCTGCTGATTCGGTTGAAACAGGAAAAAGCAGGCGCTTGAAACTACACCAGAAGTGGATGGTCGGCCATGTCGTGGTTCACATCAGCATGGCCTTGTTCGTCCTTCCTCACCGCGATCACTACATCACGTAGCTTTGCATCGGCAGGTAATTTGTAATACTCGATCGCAATTTTCGGTGCGTCGATATTTTCAATTCGGCCCGCATCAATTTCAGTCAGGTAGTCGGTGTAGCTAACAACGGCCTGATTTTCAAAATACCCCACCATGCGGTGCGCAGTTGTTGGAAAGAACACATACAGCACAAAATAGAAGTGCCAGAACACCAGCTGGGCAAACAACACCAGCAGCCGCTCCCCGACGCTTGGCTTTGCAATTTCAATGAAAATCATCAGGTGCATGCGTTCGTTTTCCGCCTCGTCCAGCAGGGTTCGAATGGTGGGGCCGTAGCCGGTTTTCATTTTCCGCAGGCTTTTGAGGTGAATCCACATGCCCGCGACCATGCCGGGCACCCCAGCCACTGTTTCAAGAATAACGGCCCTGTGCCCGTAGCGTTTTGCAAAGAATGTGTCTGCAAACCACCGAAAAAACATGGTGAGTGATTTGGCGAAACGGTCTGAAAAGTCCTGTGGTGCGGGTTCTTGTGGCATTGCTTCCATGTGCTCGACTCCCTGTGGTGCGGTGACAGTACGTTCGTTTACTTTGTTAATGAGTCTACGCTTGTTGGGGGGAGTGGGATAGCCCCGTGGATATTCAGACTCGATCAACGCGGCCACAAACAAAGTTCAACTTCTCACCCCTCAAACGTTTTTGCTAGGCTTCATTATTAATGCAAATTCAAGGGAAGACCTTTGGCGACAATTCAATTTCTAGATGCAGCAAAAAGCATGCAGTTTGTATCGGAGTACTCTAAGTTGGTGCTTACCGATGTTATGCAAAAAGCGGGCATACCCTCAATTTTGATCACCAGCACAGCGCGCACGCCAGCAGATCAAGCTCGAATAATGTATGAGAATATTGAGCGTTATGGGATAGATCATCAAAAGTTGCTTTACAGCAGGTACGGCGACCAAGTAATTGATGAATACTCGAAGTACAAATCAAAAAAGCGGCACAAGCAGTTCATCATCTCAATGATGAAAGCAAAAATTATTGCGCTCGATCCTTCAAAGGTTTCCAACCATGTTGCAGACCCCGCAAAGTTGAACGTCATTGATATTGCACCATCCAGTATTAATCCAGCTCTGCGTAAGTTGTTTGTTGACGTTGTGCAAAGCGACGAGCGAGTTGCAAAGTATTTCGGACCACCAAAAGATCCCGCCTATCACTTAGAAATCCCCCAGCCCGAGAAGTCATGATTTACAAAACTATTTTTAAATTCCTCGTGGCTTGCTCAGCCTTTGTTCAGCCGCTTGCTTGGGCCAATGCACATTCCGATTGTGCATATGCAACCAGTGGAGTGGATGTACAAAATTTCAAGAAATCGAAGAATATAAGTGGATTTCAAGAGCTTGAAAGAAGCACTACTTACACCGGTATTTTGAATGGTATCGGTAGCTTCCATTTACAGCTTTATCGCTGCGCACACTACGGGGCTGCTGTGACTGTACTTCTAGGGTCAGATCCAAAAGTAAAGCATGTAGAGCAAGTTCTGAAAATTCTGCCTTCCCTGTTATTTGCCCCTGCAGATGTTGCCAAGGTGACTGAAGCATTGAAGGGCGTTCAGTTGAAAACATTGTCAGATTCACAGCACCTGGGATCGTTGATAGAAGAACTCGGACTTACCGACTTCCGTCTACAACTCATTGATATTGAGGGGGTAAGTCTTTTGGTGCTGTCGTTCTATGGCGGGTAATCCTATTCCTCGTCCCTGTATCTCTGAAGCGAAGATCAGCCCTTCTTAAAACCATCCAAACCGAAGTCACCAAAGGGTTCGTCTCGTTGACGCACGGCCTGCATGAACCCTTGGGCCATCGAGTCTTGCTGAAACTGATAGCCCTCTTTGGTGTGGCGGGTGATTCCATCAAACACCGTGCCCAGAATTTGCGTTGTGTGCAGGCCTTGCTGCATCACCGATTGATTCAACAGCAATTTCATCATGATGAGTTGGTTCACCGGCATTAAAGCGATCCGTTGTACCAAGGCTTCGAAGCGTGCGTCTAGCTCGGCTGGGGGCGCTGACTCTATCGCCAAACCCCATTCTTGTGCTTGTTTGCCTGTCAGGCAATCGCCAGTGAACAGCAAGCGCTTGGCTTTTTCCAGCCCAATGCGGTGAAACCAAATTGACGTGGTGGGGCAGCCCCACACACGCGCGGGTGGATAACCAATTTTCGCATCCTCGGCAATGACCAGAAGATCGGAGCACAAGGCCATGTCGGTACCGCCGGCCACACAATAACCGTGCACTTTGCACACCACCGGTTTCTCGCTGTGAAACAGGCTCATGAAGCCTTTCACATTGCGACTCATCATGGCGTAGTCAAGCATTGGGTCCCAGGTTTGGGCTGGGTTGTGATTTTGCATTTGCACCATGGGGTCGAGTGTTGAACCTTTCGGGCGCGAGGCATTCAGCTCCCCCAAATTGCCTTCGGCCTGCGCACTTTCAACCAAATCGTAGCCGCCACAAAAACCGCTGCCATTTCCACTCAGGGCAATTACATGCACGTTGGGGTCAATATTGGCTTTTTCCACGCATAGAGCCAGTTCCTGCGGCATGTCCATCGTGATGCCGTTTCCACGGGATGGGCGATTCAAAGTGATTCGGGCCACTCGGCCTGTGACCTCGTAGGTCAAGGTGGAAAGTTCTAGCATGTGGATTCTCGCGGTTTTGTTTTAATGAAAAGTGGGTTCGACAATATCCAGATATCGACGGAATGCATGCAAAAGTTCTTCCGGATTTTCCTGATTGGGGTGAAAGTCCGCTTTAAAATATTTCATCAATTCGGGAACAGCCTGAGTGAAAAACCCCTTTGGCCCCCAATAGTCCACCAAAAACTCAGCCCAGGCTTTGGTTTTGCTCAGCTGACCTGTTTGCCTTAAGCAAGCGACCATGTCCACCAAGACCACAGGCGCAATTCCAGCCGACACAATTCCCATGCCCAAGGCCCTGGTCAGGTAATCCCCCTTGGTGTGCTGGTACAGATCAAATGCGACCGCCCTGTGCTCGGTTTCTTCCATGGCATGCCACAGAATCAGTTGTTTGATCTGTGGATCGGTCACACCGCTTAAAAACCCGGGATGAAACGCGATTTGCTGGGCGATCACACCTGTGAAATGCTCTGCAGCAGCAGTCACGGCAAGCCGAAGTTTTTTGCCAAGCCTTTGATTGGTTTGTTTGCGAACCCAGCCCGCTGCTTTCTCCAGCTTGTTCACATTGATTCCGACCTTTGCAAATGCAAGATTGGCCACTTTGTGCTCTTTGCCGTGCATGGCTTCCTGACCAATGAAGGCACTTACATCGCGCTTCAGTTGCGGGTCTGTAATTTCCTTCTGCGAAGCACGAACTGAGTCGACAAAAAACTGTTCGCCTTCAGGAAAATAGGCCTGAAACGCAATCCACAAGGCCGAAGACACGGGATTGTTTTTGATGAAATCCCGGTTGATTCCTTCGAAGGAATAGTCCATCCGACGGACTGGGAATGTGGCGCCGTTTTGGTGTTCAGAAACCGGTTTGAATGCGTAGTCCATGGCTCAACCTCAGGCGTGATTAGGTGATGTTTGACTTTTTGAAGAAACAATCCTCAACACTTCCAGGTAGCTGGGCGCAGGCTGCACCACACCGCGCTGCAAGAACAATTTGTGTAGTTTCGGCAGCTTGTACCAAGGCACGGAAGCAAGTGCGTGGTGTTCAATGTGGTAGTTCACATTCAAAGGTGCCACCAGGCTTTTGGCCAACCAGCCTGCGCGAGTGGTACGGGTGTTCTCGAACATGTTGTTGGTGCGTTGGGTGGCTGCGTGTTCCGCCAGTGCACGAATGCGAATGAACATTGGGTAAGTGGTCAAATAGGCGATCAGCCAAAGTACATACAGCTCGCCATAACCAAACATCATCAACGCTGCGGCAATTGCCAAATTGGTAATCAGGGTGGGAAAGAAATTGATCACAAAGCGCTTGGCATGAAACCACCGGCTTTGCTTTGGCAACCACTCGTAGTTGCTGGCCACTGTCCACTTCATGTATTCGGCGCACATCACAAACTGACCAAACATGAATTTCATGCCTGTTATTCCAACCGCATCGCGCAGTAGTTTTCGCGCAAGTGATTTTCGGGTGGTGGGCAAACCGGCAATCAGTGAAATATCCACATCCTCGTCGGTGCCAGTTTTCAGGTGGTGAATGAAGTGATGTTCCCTGTACTTGAACAAATCCAAACCGACGGGCCGGGCGCACAGCCAATCGGTGAAGTGATCGTTCAGGGCGCGTGTTGCAAACAAGGTGCGGTGGGTTGCCTCGTGCGTGGCAATGGCCAAGGCCAACTGGCGGCCCCCGATTAGAACGACACACAACAAAAGCACGATGGCAGTCAACCAAACTGCTTGTGTAAGCGACCAAGCCGCCAATGCAAAATTGCCGGCAATTACCGCCCAGGTTGATACAATCGCCCAAAACCCGGCCCAATCAGAGCGTGAAGTCAAAGCACGAATTTCGTCTTTGCTTAAAATCTCGTTAATTTTTTTGCGTGTTACTGCGCTGTAATCAGTAATGGCTTCGTTGTTCATTGCATGGCCCGTCAACTGCAAAATATTGATAATCGGATCTTTATAAAAATTACTTAAAAAAGTAATATTAAGCAATTTATGTAATATTACTAATATTGTCAATAAAATATTTTAATGTAATGTAAAGATGTAGATCTCAATACGGTGTGCGATGTCAATGGCTCAGGCGTGTTCAATACACTGTTACAAAGAGAACATGTGTAGATTGCTTCTTCTTAAGCCTGTACCACCCACTTTCTGTACTGCCTTGTCCTGAAAAACGCACCAAGCTGCTGCTGCGCCAACGCAAATACAGGGTTCACCTTTGCATTGGGGTTACGCCCTTTGCTTACCCTGTTCAACTGGTGTTTCACCATGGCCATGTAAGCCAGCGAAGCAAGCACTTTGTTGTTCCATGCAATAGGGCGCAACTGGGGCACGCTGGCTTGGCCTTGTTTCCATTCGTCGGGCAAATTGGGGTTCAGCGCCAGTGCGGTGGCAATACCCACCAGGTCAATGCCCTCGGTGGCCAACACTTGTTCAGCCACGGCCTGTCTGCGAATACCACCGGTCACCATAATTGGCACGGTGGCTACGGTGGCAATGTCTTTGGCAAATTCAAGAAAGTAAGCTTCGCGGGCCAGGGTGCGACCGTCGCGTGCGTTGCCTTGCATGGCGGGTGCTTCGTAGCTGCCGCCTGAAAGCTCGATCAAGTCCAGCCCCATGGGGTTGAGCATTTGCACCACGGCTTTGGCGTCGTTTTCGCTAAAGCCACCGCGCTGAAAGTCGGCAGAGTTTATTTTTACAGCCACAGCAAATTGTCGCCCCACCGCTGCGCGAATGCCTTTCACCACGTCGATCAACAGGCGTGCCCGGTTTTCAATCGAGCCACCCCATTGGTCTTTGCGCTTGTTCGATATGGGGGATAAAAACTGGCTGAGCAAATAACCATGCGCAGCGTGAATTTGCACCCCGTTGAAACCAAATTTCTCAGCCAGTATGGCGGCATTGATAAAACGGTTTTTGATGTCTTGAATTTCAGCCGCTGTCAGTTCACGCGGTGGTGTGAACTGTTTGGAAAATTTGCCCAAGTCCATGGCCACCTCAGAAGGTGCCACGGTGGGCTGCCCCAAGTTGGCCGGCATTTGCCGACCGGGGTGGTTAATCTGCATCCACACTTGCGCACCATCTAATTTCGCAGCTTTGGCCCAGCGTTCAAACTGCGCAGCTTGTGAATCGTTTTCCAACACCACGCCGCCCGGGCCTGTCATGGCCCGGCGATCAATCATCACGTTGCCGGTGATCATCAAGCCCGCACCGCCCGCAGCCCACGCGCTGTACAAGCGGATCAATTGCTCGGAAGGAGCTTGGTCGGCATTGGCCAGGTTTTCTTCCATGGCGGCTTTGGCAAGGCGGTTGGAAAGCTGGGTGCCGTTGGGCAGCGTGAAGGCGGTGAACAGGCTCATGTGGTTTTCCATGGTTGCAATGGATGAAACAATAAGCTTAAAGTTAACCTGAAGGTCAATAGAGGAAATACACCATTATGAAAATTGGCGAGTTGGCCAAGCGCAGCGGTCTGTCTGCGGCCACCATTCGGTTTTACGAATCCAAAGGTTTAATTACCGCAGTAAGCCGGAAAGCGAATGGTTACCGCGAGTACCCGCTGGAAGCCGTGGCCGTGTTGGCCATTATTGCCAACGCGCAACAAACCGGTTTTACGCTGGAAGAAATACGGCAGGTGATGCCCGGCAATTTAAGCAACTGGAAGCACGAAGAACTGGTGGGCATGTTGAAGAAAAAAGTGGCCGACATGGAGGCCATGGAATTGAAGCTGGCACAGAGCAAGTTGCAGTTGCAAAACATGATTCAGTTGATCGAGGGCAAGCCCGAGAACATGGATTGCGACGACAACGCCAACCGCATTTTGAAGGGAATGGGGATTTTGAAGGCTGGTTAGTTTTTAATTCTGCGTGGGTCGCATCGTCTTGTGTAAAAACTGCTGGTGTTGAATTGCGGTGCTGGTTCTCAAGAAAAGTATTCGTGCAGAATACGGTTGAACCTATCACTTTATTCAGTCAAATCCATGTTGATCAAAAGCGCTGATGATCGAGAAAACGACATCAAGATTCTTGAAAGCCTGTTGAACCATCCTTCCGCATCTGCGTTGACGAAACGTAAGATTGAAAAAGTGATTAAAGCGATCCGGTCGGGTGTAAAGGGAGAGAAGGACGCCGCCTATCAAATTGAGTACCACTACGGCAATGGAAAAAACTGGGCAGTCATTCACGACTTGCGCATTGAACACAAGGGCCGGGTTGCGCAAATTGACCACTTGCTGATTAATCGGCTGATGGAAATTTGGGTATGCGAAAGCAAACACTTTAATCAAGGGATCTCAATTAACGAGCAAGGCGAATTCGTTTCGTTTTCTGGCGCCAAAGCCTTCGGCATACCCTCGCCGTTAGAACAAAACCGCAGACACTGTTCACTGCTTCAAGAAGTATTTGATGATGGGGTGGTTCCACTGGAAAAGCGTTTGGGCTTTTCGATCAAGCCTGTGATCAAAAGCTTGGTCTTGGTATCTAGTAAAGCGCGTATTACCCGCCCATCAGCCGCGTTTCCAGGGCTTGATGAGATTGTTAAAGTTGACCAAATCAAGGCGATACTTGATAAGGCAATGGACGATGACAATAACCCGCTAAGCCTTGCAAAGCTGGTCAGCAGCGAAACATTAAAAGCGTTTGCTGAACGGTTGGCAGCGTTGCACAAACCACAACAATTTAACTGGCATGGAAAGTTTGGGTTACCTGTGCACCTTGATGAAGAGGCTGCAGTTGAGGCCGTTGAGAATGTTGAGCCAGAGCCCAAGAAATCAAAACTGGCTTGCAATACTTGTGGAACCGCAGTGGCTTACAACGTTGCGAAGTTTTGCTGGTTCAACAAGCCGCGTTTTGGGGGGCAGGTTTACTGCTTCGAGTGCCAGAAGAATGTGCAGGTGGGTGGGTAGTTGTGTTTTCTGTCGCGTTGCCTTGATGCATTTGTTTCACCGACTCAAGTAAATCATCTTGAAATTTTTTCATTTCAGAGTCCATCTTTTACTCCCTTTTTCAATTCGGCTAAAAAGGTGGTTGGAAGGTTATCGAACTTTGCTACAGCCACCGCTTTCCGAGTCAAATCACCAGCTTCTGGGTTATTGGCAATCCCTAGGTAGGTTAAGGGCGGTGTTTCGGCCAGAGCCGACTTGACTAGTTTTGTGAAAAAGGACTGTATTTGACCCAAAGCTGACCTTCATAATAACCTATGAAGATTTACAAAACCAATGAATCCCATACCAATAAAAAATATAGCGAATTGTGAATTTTCAAGTACTAGAGATTTATCATTCATCCTCTTCCCAAGCAAATTCTTTTTAGATTTTCGCAAAGTAAATTGAAAGCTTTTTTAATGGCATAACTAGACGACCGGTCTAATTAATGCAATAATGCACTTATGGGTAATGAACTTCCAATCATAAAGTCTGGCGATACGCGTCAGCAAATCCTCGATATAGCCAAGGGCATCATCCTCGGCAAGGGCTTTGCTGCGGTCGGCCTCAACGAGATACTTTCTACTGCCGGCGTGCCCAAGGGCTCGTTCTATCACTATTTCAAATCCAAAGAGCAGTTTGGCGACGCTTTGCTCGAAGATTACTTTGACGGTTACCTGCACATGTTAGAGCACATGCTTAAAGATGACGGCAGCACTAATTCCAGCCGCCTGCTGGGATTTTTCCAGTTCTGGCTGGATACGCAGTCAAGTGATGCCACAACGGATAAATGTCTGGTAGTTAAATTGAGCGCAGAAGTGACGGATCTTTCCGAAGTCATGCGTATTACGTTGAAGAATGGTACCGATCGTGTGATAGCGCGCCTTACCAACTGCGTGCAAGAGGGCATCCGCCAAGGCGAGTTTCCGGCAAATCTCGATGCAAAAACTGTCACGGCAGAGATCTACTATATGTGGATAGGCGCAACGCTTTTGACCAAGGTAGGCCGCACGCGTGCAGCCCTGGAATGCGCCATGAATGCCACGAAAGCAAGACTGGGGCTTGATTAAGTACGATCTTTTTTATTTGGTCGAACACTAACCGACTGGTCTAATAACTGTAATTTTTAAGGAGTTTTTTGATGTTGAATTTTGATTTTTACAATCCCACGCGTATCGCTTTCGGCAAGGGCAAGGTCGCCGAAATCGACAAGCTGGTGCCTGCTGAGGCTCGCGTATTGATTGTTTACGGCGGCACTAGCGCCAAGAAGAATGGCACGCTGGATGAAGTCAAAGCCGCACTGGGCGGGCGTTATGCCGAAGAATTCAGCGGCATCGAGCCTAATCCGACTTATGAAACGCTCATGAAAGCCGTCTCTAAAATCAAGGCCAACAAGCTGGATTACCTACTGGCAGTCGGCGGTGGCTCGGTGATTGATGGCACTAAGTTTGTCGCGGCGGCGGTGTATGCCGAGGGCGACCCGTGGGAGATTTTGCTCCAGCGCGGTGCCAATGTGAAACAAGCCATGCCTTATGGCACGGTGCTGACCTTGCCAGCGACAGGCTCGGAGATGAACGACGGCTCGGTGATTTCACGCACCGAAACCGCATCTGGCTTGCACGACAAGCTCTATTTCACCAGTGAGCATGTGTTTCCACAGTTCTCCGTGCTCGACCCGAGCAAGAGCTACACCCTGCCGCCGCGCCAGTTGGCCAACGGCGTGGTGGATGCCTACACCCACATCATGGAGCAATACCTGACCTACCCGGTGGAAGCGCGGGTGCAGGATCGCTTTGCCGAAGGCTTGCTACAGACCCTTATCGAGGTTGGTCCCAAGGTGCTGGCCAATCCGCAGGATTACGACACTCAGGCCAACTTCATGTGGGTCGCCACCCTGGCCTTGAATGGCTTGATCGGCTCCGGTGTGCCGAGCGATTGGTCGACGCACATGATAGGCCACGAGATCACCGCGCTTCATGGATTGGATCACGCACAGACTCTCGCTATCATCCTGCCGACCATGTTGAGCGTGCGTCGCGAATCCAAGCGCGCCAAGCTGCTGCAATACGCCGAGCGCGTCTGGCATATCAGTGAAGGGTCAGAGGATGCTCGCATCGAAGCGGCCATCCAGAATACCCGCGCTTTTTTCGAAAGTCTCAGCGTGCCTACGCGCTTATCCGCCTACAACATCGGTGCGGATGCCATTCCTGCCCTGCTGGCGCAACTTGAAAGTCATGGCATGGTCAAACTCGGTGAGCATCAGGATGTGACGCTGGATAAGAGCAGGGAAGTGCTGGAAGCCAGTATTTAAATTTTTAATAGGGTGGATAAAGCGCGATATCGCGAATTCAGCACCTTTGTACTTATTTTTTATTAGGAGCAATCATGAGCAAAAAGTTAGCACTGTATGTACGTCTGCACGCCAAGCTAGGCAAAGAAGCAGCACTGGAAGCATTTCTGAAATCCGCACTACCGCTGGTGGAAAATGAGCCAGAAACCGCTACCTGGTACGCACTCAAATTCGGCCCTGCCACCTTTGGCATTTTTGACACCTTTATGGATGAACATGGCCGACAAGCGCATTTGACCGGGAAAATCGCTGAGGCACTGATGGCGAATGCCGCAGATTTGCTGACCGAGATGCCGGTAATCGAAACCGTGGATTTACTGGCAGTCAAAGGCCAGTCTTAAATCTGTTTTGGCTAAGTAGATAGCTCCTCCCCGGGCTATTTCGGACCTACACTGGCACATCACTTTCCTACCTTTTGTGGTGTGCCAGTGTTTTTTCTTAGTGAGCAGAATGTATACCCCTAATCCAAATCAATCGCCGACAGCCAACCGCGGCTGGCAGCGTGTATTCCAACGCGGCAAACTCACGCTGGGCATCATGTTCCCGATCGAGGCCTTCGAGCGCGACCAGCCGACCATGCACAACCAGGTAGCGCTGGCGCAGTTTGCTGAAAAAGCCGGTTTTTCCAGCCTCGGCTTTCGCGATGTGCCGCTGCGCGACCCGAATTTTGGCGATGTCGGCCAGGTATTCGACCCGTGGGCTTATCTCGGTTATATGGCCGCGCAGACCACAGAAATCGCGCTGCTGACGGCATCCATCATTCTGCCATTGCGCCACCCGATACATATCGCCAAAGCCGCCGCCAGCATAGACCAGTTGTCCAATGGCCGCTTGCTGCTTGGCATAGCTACAGGCGATAGGATGGTGGAGTTCCCAGCCTTTAATGTGGATTTTGAGTCGCGAGGGGCGATGTTTCGCGAAGAGGTCGATTTGCTTAAGATATATTGGTCAGAGTTTTACCCGCAAATAAGTAGCAGCTTTGGCCATCTGCAACATGCCGATGTCATTCCCAAGCCGGTAGCTTCGCATGTGCCCTTGTTAGTTACCGGACATAGTCAGCAGGATCTGGGCTGGATCGCGCGCAATGCCGACGGCTGGATGAGCTACCCGCGTAGCATAGAAGCGCAGGCGCAGGTGGTGCAGCGCTGGCGCGATACTGTTGAAGCGGAATTGCCGGGGCAGTATAAACCGTTTACGCAGTCTTATTTTATTGATCTTGCCGATAACCCGAACGAAGCACCAACGCCTATTCATCTGGGTCACCGACTCGGCAGGAATGCGCTGCTGGTACATCTGCGTGCCAGCAAACGTATCGGCGTGGACCACATGATTTTCAACGTCAAATACGGCAAACGTCCGGCCGGTGAGGTGTTGCAGGAGTTGGCTGAATTTGTTTTACCGGAATTTATATGAAGTTGTTGCGCATGCGCCCCGCCTGCCAACTTATCAAAAAAACGCAGGCGAGGACGCCTGCGCTACAAAAATAGGAGCCGCCATGAAAGCCGTTGCATTAACCAAGTATTTACCTATCAGCGATCCTGAATCGCTGATGGATGTCGAATTGCCCATCCCCGTCACTACCGGTCGCGATCTGCTGGTCAAGATCCACGCCATTGCAGTTAACCCGGTAGATACCAAAGTGCGAAAACCCAAGGACAAGATAGAGACCACACCCAAGGTGCTGGGCTGGGATGCCGCTGGTGAAGTCGTCGAAGCCGGGCCAGATTGCACGCTGTTCAAGACTGGCGACAAAGTGTTTTATGCGGGTGACATCACGCGCTCGGGCTGCAATGCCGAATACCAGCTCATGGATGAGCGCATAGTCGGGCACATGCCGCAGAGCTTGAGTTATGAGCAGGCGGCAGCTTTGCCGCTGACCGCAGTGACAGCTTGGGAATCACTGTTCGACCGCCTGGGCATTGCGCTTGATATAGCGCAGAACCGCAATAAAAACCTGCTTATCATAGGCGGTGCGGGCGGCGTGGGTTCGATTGCCATCCAACTCGCGAACAAACTGGCGGGATTGACCGTGGTAGCCACGGCATCGCGGCCTGAGACCGTACGCTGGGTGCAGGAATTGGGCGCACAGTATGTCATCAATCATAAGCATGACCTAGTGACGCAAATGCGCGAAATCGGCATTCCCCAACCAGATTATATTTTCTGCTGCAACGATACCGATGGCTATTTTTCTGTCATGGCCGAGCTCATCAAGCCGCAAGGCAAGATTTGCTCGATTGTCGAAACCGCACAGCCGGTGGACCTTAATCTGCTCAAGAATAAGAGCGCGACCTTCGCATGGGAGCTGATGTTTACACGTTCCATGTTTCAGACCGCCGACATGACAGAACAGCACCTTATCCTCGACCGCATTGCCAAACTGGTGGATGAGGGTGTGCTGAAGACCACGCTCAATGAAACCCTATCACCCATCAATGCTACCAATCTGCGTAAGGCGCACGCTCAGCTCGAAGCAGGTGGCACCATAGGCAAGATCGTGTTGAAAGGCTGGCATTAAATTATAAATAGTATTTTCACACTATTTTTTACATTATCAGGAGATAAAAATGTCACGTGTCGTCAGATTCCACCAAACCGGTGGGCCAGAAGTATTACAGATAGCAGATGAACAAGTCGCCTCACCAGGCAAGGGTGAGGTGCAGATCAAGGTGCATGCCATCGGACTCAATCGTGCCGAAGTCATGTTTCGCAATGGTCAGTATCTGGAAACACCGCAACTGCCAGCGAGGCTCGGCTATGAGGCGGCAGGCATAATCAATGCGGTGGGCGAGGATGTGACTGATTTCAAGATAGGTGATGCGGTCAGCACGGTTCCGGCGTTTTCGCAGAATCAGTATGGCGTGTATGGTGAGTTGGCGAATGTGCCCGCATTTGCCGTGGTCAAGCATCCACCATCACTTTCTTGGCCGGAAGCTTCCGCCATCTGGATGCAATATATGACTGCCTACGGCGCATTGGTGGAGTTTGCCGATACCAAAGTCGGTGAGTTTGTGCTGATTCCGGCGGCATCCAGTAGCGTGGGTGTGGCAGCTATCGAGATTGCCAATCTGCTGGGTGCCATTCCTGTTGCTTTGACGCGCACCAGCAGCAAGCGCGAGGCTTTGCTCAAGGCCGGTGCCAAGCATGTGATTGCGACGGAAGAACAAGACCTGGTGACCGAAGTGAACCGCATTACCAATAATAAAGGTGCACGCGTGGTGTTCGATCCGGTTGGCGGGCCGACCATCAGCAAACTGGCAGAAGCGACAGCCCAAAGCGGCATTATTTTCCAGTATGGCGCGCTAAGTACAGAGCCGACGCCATTGCCGCTGTTCCCCGTGCTCGCCAAGCAATTAACCATACGCGGGTATACCCTATTTGAAATCAGCACTCATCCTGAACGCATGGCACGCGCCAAAGCCTTCATTGTGCAAGGGCTGACTGAAGGCAAGCTGAAACCGCTGGTGGCCAAAACCTTTCCGCTAGCGCAGATTGTCGAAGCACACCGCTATATGGAATCCAACCAGCAGATCGGCAAAATTGTGGTGACAGTTTAGCGCTATTAGCAACTGCATAGGCGCTTTGCAGTCGGTTGGGCAGTCACGTTTGAGTGCCGAAATGAAGCCCCCACGATGAAAGTATACAAACATAGAATCTGGGGGCGTTAATGGTGGATTTTGTTTAGCAAGCTCACCCTAACCCTTTAGCGGGACGCCTGACGGTGCTCATGCATTTAACTGTTGAAGGTCAGTTAAGGTCGAATTTCGGCCGAAGCGGACTAAAATGACCTTTGCAATAGCGACAGCTTTTGATCCGAAGTAGCCGTTAGATGCAGTAGTTCCCAGTTGATCTGACACAAGCCTCACCAAAAGGTGGGGTTCTCTGTTGTGATTTAGGTGCGAATCTTCATCAAGAACGGCGAAATAAGTTCTTCGGGATGTTGCTTCCACAAACTTACAGCGAACGCCAAGACTGACCATGGTTTAGTTGCCAAAGCCATGTCCGAATCGCCTTTGATTCTTTTTCATATAAAAGCTTTGGCTTGTGTCACCAACAACCCAAGCAATGCGCTGCCAATGATCACTTGAATCACCCCCCGTTTGAACTTGAAAAGCGCAAGTGTCGCTATTACGGCAATCAGAGCGGCCGGCCATTCAAACCCAGAGAGAAATGCAGTTGTGGACATACCGCTCGGCCAAAGCACGTGGTAACCAAAAAACAGAGCCAAGTTTAAGATCACGCCTACCACAGCAGCAGTTATCGCCGTCAACGGGGCAGTCAGCTTGGGTTGATTGTGGGTGGTTTCAATCAAGGGGCCACCCATGAATATGAAGATGAATGAAGGCAGGAATGTGAACCAGGTCACAACGGTGGCTCCTGCAACACCCGCCCAGAATAACTGCTCTGGACCAAAAACTTCCTTTAAATAGGCCCCTACAAATCCTACGAAAGCCACAATAATAATGAGCGGGCCGGGAGTCGTTTCTCCCAAAGCCAATCCATCAATCATCTGGGTTGCATTGAGCCAGGAAAAATGCTCTACCGCACCCTCGTAAACATAGGGCAGTACTGCATAAGCCCCGCCAAATGTGAGCAACGCAGCTTTCGTGAAAAACCAGCCCATTTGGGTCAGTGTGTGCTCCCAGCCAAAGTACAGTGTCATCAACCCCATTGGTACAGCCCACAAACTCAAACCAATCGCAGCAACCTGAATAAGGCGCTTCCATGTGAAAAGCGCATGGACAGGAGTCGGTGTGTTGTCATCAACAAGCGCGCGTCCGTAATCCTTTTGGGATGATGCATGCCCTCCACCGATTGAGAATTGTGCTGGCCTGACTTTTCCACCCCAGTAGCCCAGCAATGCGGCCATGGCCACAATAAGGGGAAACGGAATACTGAACACTGCGGTGGCCACAAATGACAAGGCTGCCACCGTCCAAAGTATTCTGTTCTTCAACGCCCTTGATCCGATTCGATGGGCTGCCTGAAACACGATAGCGGTAACTGCCGGTTTGATTCCGTAGAAAAGACCGGCAACCACCGGAGTATCGCCCAATGCAATGTATACCCAAGACAAGATGATCAACAGTAACAAGGACGGCAACACAAACAACACACCGGCGAGCACTCCGCCGACCGTCCGATGCATAAGCCATCCAATGTAAGTTGCAAGCTGTTGCGCCTCCGGACCGGGCAAAACCATGCAGTAGTTCAGCGCGTGTAGAAAGCGCCGCTCAGATAACCAGTGCTTTTTCTCGACCACTTCCTGGTGCATGATCGCGATCTGACCGGCGGGACCTCCAAAACTGATGAAGCCAAGTTTGAGCCAGAATCTGAAAGCTTCCCAAAAGCCAACTTGGGAAGGCGAATGCGTTTCTTGATTTTGCAAAGTGTTAGAACTCATGGTTGGGATTGCTCGTTATCGTTTTGAAATGCAATTAGCAGGGCGTCGAAAACAGGAGTTACCATAGCCAGCAGTTGGTCATCATCTGGCGCTTGACTTCGAAGACCTGCCAGCATGCGTTCCACCCCTGTTGCCTCAGGCACAGGAATGCCACCTGCATCCAGAAAATGAATCACGTTGGCCAGTCTTGTGAGACCATCAATATGTAGGTCAAAGGCAGCAATCAAAACCTCGAAGCTCACCTTCGAATCGATGTGCGTGAATTGCGCTCCATCAAAATCAAAACCCAGCGCATCTTCGGGGCACTCTGAAGGATGCCCCAGCCAGAGAAATGTGGCCCCTGTGTCAATGAATCGCTTGATTAACCAAGCACAAGCCATGCGGTCGACCCACATGTTTTTGCGAGTGGCCCATTTTTTGAACTGAAAGTCTTTAACCGAAAGTTGTTTGATAGTGCCTGTTGCGAAATGAGGTTCATTGGGGCTGTGTAAAAGTCTCAGATCCTTCGCGAACTGCTCCATGGCCAAAACCGCTTGTGCATGAGCAGCCTCTTTGAAATAGTCAATCAATGCGATCTGATCCAATTCCTTTTGTAAGCGTTTGATCACACGTTCTGCATCTGTGGGACTGGACGCCCCTAAGCGCCTCGCTTGAATTAAATGTTCGAGCAGGGATGCGTAATCTGCGCTGCGATCAAAAAAAACTGGAAATTGAGCTTCATTCGAGGGCTGTGTTTCCAACACCCAGGCATTCCCTCCCGCTTGAGTAATCTCATGCTGAATGCTGTCGAAGGATGATCGACAAGAATCGAGGTCCGGCAACAGATACACCCCGTCGCGTAACGGGTGTGCGCCGATTGCTTTGAAAAGTCGCCACAGCTTGGTCCTGAGCGAGGTGTTTTCAGAGGGAAGGCTGCTAATTAAAACCAACCAATTTCGCATTTATATAACGCTCATAACATGTTGTTATGATTGTTACATAAAATGAGTGGATTGAGTAATTTGACTTGCGCATCTGTTCTCGTCATTGTTGGAAACGTTGACAGTAGTTTGGACGGTTTGAATGGCATGGATTGCAACGAAGTACCTGATCACCGCTGGGCTTGTGGTTTTGATCTCTGAATTGGCCAAGCGCAGCGACAAACTGGGCGCTTTTATTGCGTCGATCCCGCTTGTCACGTTGCTGACATTGATTTGGCTTTATGTGGAAGGTGCAAAGGTGATTGCCTCGGTGACTTTGGCTGACAAAAAGAATGTGGGTGTTCGGTTTTCAGTGAAGTGACTTGTCTTTCCGAAGGGAGAAACTCCCTTCGGTTCCAGGACAGAGGAAGGTAAGTTTTTTGAAATCGTCTAGAAGGTGTATTTACAGGTCAGCAACTTAGTTGCGTTTTCAATTGCGGAATTGTTGACTGATTTCCGCTCTATAGCGGACGTTCTATCAATTATCTGGATTGGCGGCTTTGGCCGAAAAGCAGTAGATCCCCTAAATCCGATCCGCCTCGAATAGCACTCCATACCAAACCAACCAAAGCTTATCCTCGCCGGTCAGCAGATGCCTAATCGTCATCTCCCCTTCACAATTCATACTCAAAACACTCGTCTTCTCTGGCAGCTTTGCATTCGTATCCAGCGAATAAAACTGAAGAAACTCTGAAAGACTTTGTTTATTTGACTCTACGAGGCTGTAATCACAAGCTTGGTTCTGAAACTGAATTTTTTTAGCGCTTATGGATAGTTTGTCGCCAATTAGTCCAGCAGTTTCCTCATCGCTGATCCCAACAATGGGTGCGGCAGCTAGTTCTTTATGGATAGTCCATTCACCTTGTATGGCTTGGAGTTCTGAATTATTCGAGCAAGCAGCAAGTGCTATAAAAAGTATGCAAGCAAATTTACGCATGGTGAGGGTCTCGCAGATGCAGTGGTTCAAGGCTGAATTTGAAACGGAACAATTTCCCGCTTGCGGCGATTCGCAAGTCCGTTCGAGAATTTCTTTTTGCTGGGCTTTCCGTCTTTGCCTTTCTCCGTGATGTAAACAAACCGGTTCATTTCGTTTTCAACTTTTTGGTACTCGCCTTTGTTGGCAAATGCCAGCACATCCTTCGCATTTCCAACACCCACGTTAAATACAAAGCTTGTTAGCGCATCAAATTGCGCTTGGCTTAGTTGCGATCCCCTGACATAAAACCGAACGTACTTTTGGGCTTCCTCCAAACGATCATGAAATGTGGCATTTAACTTGGCCATGTCGTATTTGGTCTTCATTTGCTGTTCTGTGCATGGGCTGTAACTGAGAAGAATACCCACCCCCACGGTGCAATTACCTGCAATGTCGTTGTAGGGAATTGCGGAAAAGCCTTCGTCCTTTGAAATATGTTCAATCCCTGATTTGGAAATGACCATTGTTGAGTTCAGTGGTTTTTGTAGGGCTACGTTGGACATGAGATTGCCTCAGGGGAAGAGTTTTTCAATTTCACGAGTCTAGGGGGTGTTCTCACGTCCATCAAACTTGTACCCTGTTCAGGGTAACTACCGCGCAGATTGACAACGTCAAAGCAACCAATAAACCAAGTACCAACCCCAAGCCATGAAAACCCTCCTCATCGTTTATCACTCCATCACCGGCGGCTCCAAATCCATGGCCCAGGCTGTGGCTGAAGGTGCAACCTCGGAGGAGGCAACGCGCACCCTGCTTCTTCACGCCAGTGAAGCGAATGCAGATCATGTTTTACAAGCAGATGGCTATGTGTTCATCGCCCCTGAAACTTTGGGCAGCGTGGCAGGGTTGATGAAGGACTTTTTCGACCGAACTTATTATGCGGCGCTGGACCAAATCAATGGTCGCCCTTACACCGCGCTTGTGTGCGCCGGCAGCGATGGACAAGGCGCAGTGAAGCAAATTCGGCGCATTGCCACGGGTTGGCGTTTAACTGAAATGGCACCGTCGGCAATTGTGTGCACGCATGCGCAAACGAAAGATGAAATTCTTGCGCCCAAAACCATTAACCCTGCTGATTTGCAACGTTGCCGAGATTTAGGGGCGGCATTTGCAAGTGGCCTGGCGATGGGACTCTTCTAAAGTTTAGTTTCTCCACGCCGGAATCCGCACATCCTTCCACACGGCAAATGCTCGCAAGCCCAAAGTAACCAGCACGCAGCCAAGCAGGTTTACATAAGCAGGGTTGCCCAGTTCACGCAGGCCAATGTAGGCCCAACCACCGAAGAAGGCGCAAATGGCGTAGGGGCGATGGTCTTTAAAGGCTTGCGGAATTTCATTGCACACAATGTCGCGCAGCACACCGCCGAACACACCGGTGATTACACCCATGAACACGGCCACCAAACTGGGCATGCCCGCTTGAATGGATGCAAATACACCCGCTGCGGTAAACAGGCCAAGCCCCAAAGTGTCGGGCCATAGAATGGCTTTTTCTGTGAATCTGAAATGCCGTTGCCGCATAAACAGCATGGCGATGATGCACAACACGAACACGGCCCACAGCAATTCAATGTACTTCACCCAGAAAAAGGGCCGTACATCGAGCAGTAAATCGCGCAGCGTACCGCCGCCAAATGCGGCCAGAAACGCCACCACACACACGCCCACGGCATCGAGCCGTTTGCGCGCACCTTCCAGAATGCCGCTGAGCGCAAAAGCCAGTGTGGCCACCACTTCAATGCCCAATTGAATGTTCTGGCTGAATTCGCCGGGGTTAAGGGCCGCCATATTACTGCACCGCCGCGCGATCAACGATCACGTAATGTTTGCGCACAGGCTCAAGTACTTCAAACACACCGGTGAATTCAGCAGGTATTACACCGGCATCGCCCGGGCCAAACTGTTCGGCCTGCCCGGCTGCATTGGTAATCTGAATGCGCCCTTCAATCACATGAAAAAACTCGTCTTTGCCCGGCGCAAATGCGATACGCCACGCGCCTGTTTCGCAAGTCCACAGGCCCGCACTGACACCGTTTTTTTCAAAATGATTCCTGGTGGTGCGCAAGGGGTTGCCCTTTTCAAGCCGGTCGGGCCGGGGGCGGTCAAATTCTTCTGGTGTAAGTGCTTTGGAAAATACGGTCAGTTTCTGGATCATGTTTTTTTCAATGACAGGTTTTTGCCCATTGTATTACCAGCTGCTTATGCAAGCCCACATTTTCCACCCGGTGTAGAATCTAGCCACGTTCCGCCCGAGGTCTTATCGTGTCTACAGCTTTCCGTGTGTTGTCGTTCATCCCGCCGATGACGCAGCTCAACACGCCTTATCCATCCACCGCCTACATTACCGGCTTTTTACGCAAGCAGGGCATTGATGCTGTGCAGTCGGATATTGCGCTGGGCTTGGTGCTCAGGCTGTTCTCGCCGGAAGGGCTGGACCGCATTGCCGAAGAAATTGAGCAGTACGAGGAAGTGACCGAACGCGTGGCCCTGTTTATGGACCAGTTCAGCCGCTACCGCGCCACCATTGCCCCCACCATTCGTTTTTTACAGGGTGGCGATTCCACCCTGGCGCACCGCATCAACAGCCGTGCATTCTTGCCCGAAGGCCCACGGTTTGAGGCGCTGGACGTGTACGTGGACGAAGAAGGCGGCGACCCGCTGGCGTGGGCCTTTGGTGCCCTGGGGGCGCAAGACAAAGCCCGCCACCTGGCAACCCTGTACCTGAACGATCTCGCCGATGTAATTGCCGATGCGGTGGATGAACGTTTCGAGTTTGTGCGCTACGCGGAATCGCTGGCGGGCAGCCAAGCCAGTTTTGATCCCTTGGCCGGTGCGTTGCAACAACCCTTCACCCTGATTGATGAAATTTTGGTGCAGCTTACGCTTGAAGAATTCAAGCGCCAGCAGCCGCAACTGGTGTTGCTTTCCGTGCCATTTCCAGGCGCTGTGTACGCGGCTTTGCGCATGGCGCAAGCCATCAAGGCCGAAAACCCCAACGTAAAAATTGCTTTGGGCGGCGGCTATGTGAACACCGAGCTGCGTGAGCTGGCCGAGCCCCGCCTGTTCGATTTTGTCGATTTTGTAACCCTTGATTCGGGTGAACGCCCCCTGCTTTGCCTGATCGAACACCTGCAAGGCAAACGCGGGCCACAGCGTTTGGTGCGCACTTTCACCCGCAATGCGCAGGGTTTGGTGCAGTACACCAACTGGGCTGAACCCGATGTGCCGTTTGGCGATGTGGGCACCCCCACTTGGGATGGTTTGCCACTGCACAGCTACTTAAGCCTGCTCGACATGCTGAACCCCATGCACCGCCTGTGGAGCGATGGGCGCTGGAACAAGCTGACCGTGGCGCATGGCTGTTACTGGAAAAAATGCAGCTTTTGTGATGTGTCGCTCGACTACATTTCGCGCTACGAAAACGCCACAGCCACTGAGCTGGTGAACCGAATTGAAGCGATTGTGGCTGAAACCGGGCAAACCGGTTTTCACTTTGTGGACGAAGCCGCCCCACCCAAAGCCCTGAAAGCTTTGGCAGAGGAGCTGATTGCACGGAATGTGTCCATTTCCTGGTGGGGCAATATTCGTTTTGAAAAATCCTTCTCGCCCGAGTTGTGCCAGTTACTGGCCGACAGCGGTTGCATTGCGATTAGCGGTGGGCTGGAAGTGGCGTCCGACCGCCTTTTGAATTTGATGAAGAAGGGGGTTTCAGTCGAGCAAGTGGCCCGTGTTACCAAAGGCTTTACCGATGCAGGTGTGCTGGTGCATGCCTACTTAATGTACGGTTTCCCCACCCAAACCGTGCAAGACACGGTGGATGCTTTGGAGTACGTGCGGCAACTGTTCGCTGAGGGCTGCATTCAATCGGGCTACTTTCACCGCTTTGCCTGCACGGTGCATTCGCCTGTGGGCAAAAACCCGGAAGAATATGGCATCAAGCTATTGCCCATGCCGCCCGGCACATTTGCGAAGAACGACATTGGCTTTGTCGACCCCACGGGTGTTGACCATGCTGCTTTGGGCGAAGGTTTGAACCGCGCCTTGTACAACTACATGCACGGCATTGGCCTGGATCAAAACGTGCGCAGCTGGTTCGATCAAAAAGTGCCGCGCCCCAGCGTGCAAAAAAACTTTATTGAGCAGGCCTTGTATGGAAAACCTGTGAAATCAGCTTAATATTGACAGCATGTAAAATTTTAAAGGTGGCACCATGAGTTTAAAAACCCTGCTGATGCCCATGATTACTCAACAGCGCTTTGCACGCAGCACGCTGCTGGCCAAGCGTGCCAAGGCTGAAAAACTCAGGTTGGCATCTGGCCGCCCGCACCAGCTTCACTACTTTCACCAAATTGACGACCCTTACAGCCATTTGGTGGCGCAGGCCCTGCCGCGTTTCCTGGCGCGTTACAACATTGAATTATTACCCCACGTGGTCAGCCCCCCGCCCGATTCCGCAGCGCCTGAGCGGGACAAGCTGGTGGCCTACAGCCGTTTTGATGCTGCCTTGCTGGCAAAGCACCATGGTTTGAATTTCACCGACCCGGGTAAACAACCCGAGGCTGATCGGGTTCAGCAGGCAACGCACACACTGGTGGGGGCCATCGGAATGGGGCAATTTGCTGAATATGCCGCCTTGGTGGGGCAATGGCTGTGGGCTTGGGATGAAACTCAAATTCCACCGGAACAGATCAATGCATTGAAACCAGTGTCCAGCCAGGATGTGCAAAACCACATTGCGCAATCTGATGACTTGCGAGAAAAACTGGGCCATTACCTGGGCGGTATGTTGTATTACGAGGGCGAATGGTACTGGGGCATTGATCGCCTGTACCACCTGGAGCAACGCCTTCAGGAATTGGGTGCACAGCGCACTGGCGTGTTTGGTTTGCTGTTTCCCGCAGACGATGGCCTGGCTACTGCCAAGCCGCTGGACAACCCACCCGAGATTGATTTTTTCTTTTCTTTCCGCAGCCCCTATTCCGCCATTGTGGCTTCGCGCATTTTTGAATTGGGCCAACGCACTGGTGCGAAAGTAAATTTACGCTTTGTGTTGCCCATGGTGATGCGGGGGCTGCCCGTGCCCAAGGTCAAGCGCGAATACATTGTGTACGACACAGCCCGTGAGGCGCACGTGCGCGGCGTGCCGTTTGGCCGTTTGAACGACCCTGTGGGCAAACCGATTGAACGGGGTTTGGCTTTGATTCCCTTTGCCGAGCAACACAGCAAGGGGCAAGAGTTTGTGTTGTCCTTCATGCAAGGTGTTTGGGCCGAGGGCATTGACGCTGGCAGTGACAAGGGCTTGCGCAAAATCGTGGAACGGGCTGGTTTGCGTTGGGAAGGCGTACCGGTGGCTTTGCAACATGAGGCCTGGCGTGAGCGTGCAGCGGCCAACCGGGAAGAATTGTTTGCCGCTGGCCTGTGGGGTGTCCCTTCTTTCAAGCTGGGAAACCAGGTGGTGTGGGGGCAAGACCGTTTGTGGGCAGTTCGCAATGCCTTGTGTACGCAATCGGTCTGATTTGCTCATCGATTGTTTTTGGGGTATCAATAACTTTTACGCGCCCCAAGTTTGAACGCCATGAAAATCAGCGATGTTGCCAAACAGCTTGGTTTGAACCCCAAGACCATTCGATTCTATGAAGATCAGGGTTTGATTGCCCCGAAGCGGGCCGATTCGGAATCGTGGTTTTCTGCGGGCAAGAACCGCGTGTTTGGGCAAGAAGACTTGTCCCGGCTTGATTTCGTCAAAAAGGCGCGCGAGCTGGATTTTTCAATCAAGGAAATTCAGTCGGTGCTGGATTATTACGACCAAGGCCCTGCCTGCGGTTGTGGTTCAAGAAACAAGGTTGACGAGTTGATTGAGCGAAAACTGGCTGAAGTTCGGCAATTGAAAAAAAGTCTTCTTGATCTGGAAAAAAAGTTGATCGACATTCGGGAAAACAATACTGTAATTGCGGCCAGGCTGGCCGGTGAGCCCAGTGAGCCTGAAGGTGAGTTTTTAATTGCAGACTATATTTTGCCGGCAACTGACAGACGAGAAAAGTAAGGCTTGACCTTCCAGTGGCTGGAACGTCCACCATGCAAATTGGGGACGTTCCCACTTGCTTTTAAAGGAGATTTTTTGATGAAAGTTAAATTGTTTACTGCTGCCGTTGGTGTGTTTGGCCTCGTGGGTGTGGCCATGGCCGTATGCCCACTTTGCGCATAACGCGGTAAAGGCTTCGGGCCCTTTCGGGCCCGGACTTGTGCCCTAACAACACGATTTATTCTGCTGAATGGGCGGACATTTCACGGACCCATACGAGCAAAATACACAGCAATCGCCCGGCTTGGGCTTGAGCAAAACACCGCAGTGTGCACACTGGAAAAAAAACTGGCATGCGTCTGTGAGCATTAAGCACGGCGTGCGTGTTTCGCAGCGCGGGCAGGTCAAAATCGATTCAAGCACCACATGATTCATTGTGCGATCACCGCCGCCGTGAATGTACTTGCCATGATTGGTTTCATATTGATTTCTCTGAATGAGGCCACCAGTTGTCCGATTGTTGATGCATTGACAAGTGACGAATCGCTTGACCTTGCCACCCTGTCAGGGTTTCTAATACAGTGGTTATATTCCGCTAATTTTTACGTACCAAGCAAGGAAATTTCATGCCCGGTTGTAACCACTGCCCCGCTGACGAGGCCGCCAAATCCACTGCAGTTGATGGCGGTTTTCGCAAAGTGTTGTGGATTGCGCTGATTGCCAACGCAGCCATGTTCTTCATAGAAGTGGGCGCCAGTTGGTCGGCAGGCTCGGTGTCGCTGCTTGCAGATTCGCTCGATTTTGGTGGCGATGCTGCCAACTATGCCTTGTCGCTGTTTGTGTTGGGCATGGCGCTTCAAACTCGCGCAAAGGCCGCGCTTCTGAAAGGCATTTCAATGGGGCTGTACGGCACAGGTGTGCTGGCTTTCGCGGGGTATGCGGCGTTTCAGGGTGATGTGCCAGCGTATGCCACCATGGGTTTGGTTGCGGTGCTGGCCTTGGCCGTGAACGTGGGGGTGGCTGCCATTCAATACCGTTACCGCAACGGCGATTCCAATATGCGCTCGGTGTGGCTGTGCAGCAGAAACGATGCAATCGGCAATCTCGCTGTGTTAGGTGCTGCTGTGTTGGTCGGCGTTACGCAAGCAGCCTGGCCCGACCTGCTGGTTGCCGCCTTGATGGCGTCATTGGGTTTGTCATCGTCGGTCACCGTGATCCGGCAGGCGCGTTCTGAAATAAACTCAACCGTGGTTCGTGCGCACAATTGATGCGAGAAATTCAAGGCGGCAGGCTTTACAGATAAACTGGATTAATGATTGATTCAAAGTTAACTCGCCATCACGTGTATTTGCTGTGCGCAGAATGGTGCGGTGTTTGCCGCGCATTTGAAATGCCATTCAATGAAGCGATCCAAAGGCTGAGCTTCGTCCAGGCGCATTGGGTCGACATCGAAGACTTTCCGGAATGGGAAGACAGGGTCGATATTGAATCGTTTCCGACCTTGCATGTGGAAACGGCCGACGGGCAGGTGGTCTTCTCCGGCAGCATCGAACCCGATCCTGACCAGCTTCTCCGGCTGCTGGGTCGCTTGCGGGAAACAGCGCCTTGAGCGCAGAGTTCAGGCAAGAATTGAAAGCTGTGTTACTCTCACTTTCATGAAAAAGCTGTGTATTTTCTTCATGATTTTGATGTTGCCGCTTCAAAGCCTGATGGCGGAGGGGCAATTCTTTCATGCGTTGGAGACAGGCCATGAACACAGCCATGCACATGGCCACGGCGATGCACACCACAGCCACGGCGACTCGGATTCAAGTGAATCCGATCATCACCATCACTGCCCGGGCCATTGCACGGTTCTTCCGTCAAGCCTGTTAAACAGTGTTGAGCCCCAGTTGAAGTATGCCGAGTACTCGCTTGAGCCCACCCTGAACACGTCCTCCCCCAATACCCGCATAGAACGCCCCAATTGGTGTTGACCCCGCATTGACCTGTGCCCCCATTTGATCTGGGGGAATTTCACTTGTTCACGGAGTTTTTCACAATGAATTCACCACTGCGCGTGGTGCTTTGGGCATGCCTTCTCGCAGGCGCAACCCCAGTGGCACATGCACAAGAAGCCAGTGTGTCGATTGCACAAATTTATCAGTCGGCCCTGAACAACAGCCCGTTGGTGCGTGCCCAGCCCCAGC
Organism: Limnobacter sp. 130; assembly: GCF_902506325.1. Taxonomy (GTDB): domain Bacteria; phylum Pseudomonadota; class Gammaproteobacteria; order Burkholderiales; family Burkholderiaceae_B; genus Limnobacter. Next base: position 1,647,363 of record NZ_LR732328.1, on the reverse strand, counting down.
GCATGGATTCGCTTGAGGCTGCAAGACGCGACGCCAATCGCCTTGGCGCAGGCCCTTTGACGCTGGAAGGTTCGTATCGCAGCGATCGAAGTTTTGAGAACCAGGGTTTGCGGGAAACCGAGATTGGCATCAGTGCCCCCCTTTGGCTTTGGAATGAGCGGAGCAACACCCAGCGTTTAAGAGATGCGCAATTACAGGCTGGCGAAAGCCGACAACGACAACAGCAGCTGGAGCTGGCCGGTCAGGTTCGGCAAGTGGTTTGGAATACCCTGGCTGCGCAACTGGATGTTGACATTGCCCAGGCGCGTTTGCTTGGCTCAAAAAAGCTGATGGGCGACGTGGAGCGCCGCGTGAATGCGGGCGACCTGGCCAAAGCAGATTTCCTGCAGGCCAGCGCCTTGCATGTGCAGGCACAGACCGAGTTCACCCGTGCCTTGTCCAATTTATCAACCGTGGGCGCCGAGTTCACCGCAGTCACCGGGCTGCCAGTCAGCATGCTGAACACCGGAAACAATGCAATCAGCCGCGAGGCGATGCCGGACAACTTACAGGCGGACATTCAAACCCACCCGGCGTATGCGGCTTTGCAGACTGAAGCGCAGGCATTGCAAAGCCAGGTCGATTTGGTTGCGATTCAAACCCGCGAGAACCCGGAGTTGGGTTTGGCGGTGGTGAATGACCGGGCTGCATTTGCCGCACCCAGTGAAAAATCGCTGATGGTTTCAACACGAATTCCATTGGGGGCCAGTGCGGCACATGAAAGCCGGTTGTTGGCTGCACGTGCCGATGAAACAGAGGCACAAGAAAAACTGAAGCGCGCAGAAACCACCCTGAAAGCACAGGCCAGTGCGGCTTTGTCGAATGTGCAGTGGTTTGAAAAACTGCAAGCCAATGCGCAGGAACAGGCGCAATTGGCACAGCAGGTGTATGCCATGTACCAGCAGTCTTTCTCATTGGGCGAAACAGACTTGCCTACTTTGCTGCGCTTTGAACAGCAAGCCTTCGAGGCCGAGCGCATGGCCAAAAAATCAATTGTTGAATATTCAAGCAAAGTGTCGGCCTTGCGGCAGGCACTTGGTTTGTTACCCGAGCAGGCACCATGAAAAAAATTCTTTTTGCAATGTATCTCATCGCATTCAGCGCATTGGCTGTGGCAAGTCCCGGGCATGACCACGGTGATGAAGCACCCCTTGTTGAATCAGAAGCGTCGCCACGCGTGGTGATGGAGTCCGATTTATTCGAGGCTGTGGCCATTTTAAAAGGCCAAACGTTTGAAATTTTTGTTGACCATGCTGCCACCAATGCACCGGTCGAGAATGCTGAACTGGCCATTCTTTTGAATGGCGAATCGGTGCCACTTGAATTGCACAATGTGGGCGAATTCGATGCCGTGCTGCCCAATTCAATGGTCGGCAAGAATATTGATTTGGCAATGCGTGTCACGGTGGGGGATCAAAGCGATGTGTTAACCGGCCAACTGGTGTTGGATGATCACGACCATGATCACGCCGATGAAGAACACGAGCACTTGTTGGAATACATGGCCATGGCCGGGGCGGCTTTGCTTGCCTTGGTGTTGATTGCGCTGTTTTTTAAACGCCGCAACAAGGGAGTGAACTGATCATGAGCAAGCGTTTCATTCCCCGTTCCTTCGCACTGTCTTTTTTTGTATGCGCCTTGTTGAGCCCATTCAGTGCGTGGTCAGGCCCCGGTCATGACCATGGCGATGAGGCCGCCGCTGTAGTGCCAGGTGACGGCCCACGCCGTTTGCCCACCGGCGAAGTGTTCCTGCCCAAACCAGCCCAACGCCAGTTGAATGTCCGAACACTGCCAGCCCTGTTGGAACAACATGCCAGAGTGATTGAACTCAATGGCAAGGTGGTGATCGACCCACAAAGTGGTGGCTTGGTGCAAACCAGCACAGGTGGGCGGTTTGAGGCCCCTTCAAACGGTGTGCCACGGCTTGGACAAGTGGTGAAAAAAGGCGAGGTTCTGGGTTATGTGGTGGCCACTCAGGCACCTTTGGACAGGGCAAGCCAACAGGCCGAACTGGCGCAATTAAGGGCACAACTCAGCCTGGCTGAAAGCCGCTTGCAACGTGTGCAGCAACTGCAAGACACCATTCCAAAAAAGGAGCAGCAAGCAGCTCAGGCTGAAGTGCAAAGCCTGAAGGGGCAGGTCGCAGCTTTGGCTGGCGGCGTGGGTGCGAAGGAAGCACTGCGAGCGCCCACAAGCGGCGTGGTTGCCAGCAGCAATGCCTTGTCTGGCAAGGTATTTGAAGCGGGTGCCTTGGTGTTTGAAGTCAGCAATCCCGGCGTGGTTCGCATTGATGCAAGCTGGTTCGAGGGTGTAACGCCCCCTGTGTTTAGCGGTGCAAAGGTAATGTCTGGCAATGAAACAATTGCATTGAATTATTTGGGGGCAGCGGGTGCGGTGCGTGATCAATCGCTCACACTGGCCTTTGAGAATCGGAAGCTGGACAAGGCCCGATTCGCGACAGGGCAACTCGTGAAGGTGTATGCCGAGCAGGCCGGCAAATTTGAAGGCATTGCGGTAGCCAGTGGTGCCTTGATGAAAAACGCAGCCAATCAAACCATTGTGTGGGTGAAAGCGGAACCGGAAACTTTCGAGCCCCGTGTGGTATTGACCGAGCCGCTGGATGGCCAACGGGTGTTGGTTGTCAGCGGATTAAAGCCGTTTGACCGGGTGGTAGTTCAGGGCGCAACCCTGATCAACCAGATTCGGTAAGGGGCGGCAGCATGTTTCAACTATTACTCGAGAACAGCCTGAAAAACCGCCTGCTGGTGTTGCTCGGTGCGCTGATTCTTACGCTGTATGGCGCATTCACGCTGACCCAAACGCCCGTGGATGTGTTCCCCGATTTGAACAAGCCCACGGTCACGGTTATTACTGAGGCCGGTGGCATGGCCCCGGAAGAAGTGGAACAACTGATTACCTTTCCGCTGGAGGCGGCACTGAACGGTTTGCCGGGCGTGGAAGTGATCCGTTCGGTGTCCAGTGCCGGGCTCTCTTTTCTCTACATCACTTTCAATTGGGATGTTGAAATTTACCGTGCGCGCCAAATGGTGTCCGAGCGGCTTGGCAGCATGGAAGAATCCATTCCCGCCGGACTTGCGCCCACCATGGGGCCTGTCAGTTCCATCATGGGCGAAATCATGCAAATTGCCATTCCCATCGATGTGGCGAAAACCTCACCCATGGATGTGCGGGAATATGCAGACTGGGTGTTAAGGCCGCGTTTGTTGTCCATTCAGGGCGTGGCGCAGGTCATTCCCATTGGCGGCGAAGTGCGCCAGTTTCAGGTGCAACCCAATTTGCAGCGCATGGTTGAATCGGGTATTTCGATTGATGATTTGCAGCGTGCCTTGAGTGGCTTTGCTTCCAACACATCGGGCGGTTTCTTGTCGCTCAATGGTCGGGAGTACCTGATTCGGCATTTGGGAAGAACGTCGTCGCTGGAGGACTTGCGAAACCTTGCAGTGGATTCGCGCAACGGTCAAACCGTGTTGCTTAAGCAGGTGGCCCAGGTGGAATTTGCTGCTGCGGTGAAGCGGGGTGATGCTGGCTATGAAGGCAAGCCAGCGGTCATTCTGGGTATTCAAAAACAGCCCGATGCCGACACCATTGAACTGACCCAGCAAATTGAAAACGCGTTGAATGCCATGAAAGGCGCTTTGCCTGCGGGCATGGAAGAACCGCGGGTGACCTTCCGGCAAGCCAGTTTCATCGAGGCCTCCATTACTACCTTGCAAGGCAAGTTGATCGGTGCCTCGGTGTTTGTGGCAGCGGTGCTGTTCTTCTTTTTGGGTACGCTACGCCCAACCGTCATTGCGCTCACGGCCATTCCCGTTTCAATTTTTATCACCGCGCTGGTGTTCAAGTACTTCGGTTTGTCGATCAACACCATGACCTTGGGTGGTTTGGCCATTGCCATTGGTGGTTTGGTGGACGATGCGGTGGTGGATGTCGAAAACATTTTGCGCCGCCTGAAAGAGCAACGCGCAAAACACCCGGGCGTGCCCTTTGATTTGGTGGGGTTGGTGCGAAAAGCCAGCCTGGAAGTGCGAACCGGCATTGTGTACGCCACCGCAATCATTGTGTTGGTGTTCATTCCATTGTTTGCGTTGCCCGGCATTGAAGGCAAGTTGTTTGTGCCCCTGGGCATTGCATTCATCGTGTCCACGCTGGCCTCGCTCATTGTGTCCGTCACAGTCACACCCGTGTTGTCGTACTACCTGTTGCCACGCATCAAGAACCTGGACCATGGCGACACCAAGGTGCTGGCGTGGTTAAAGCACCATTACCAACACAGCTTGCAGCGTGTGCTGAACAATCCCAAACCTGCAATCACCTTGGCATTAGGTGCTGTGCTGGTGGCGGGGTTTTCTGTGCCTTTCTTTGCCAAAACATTTTTACCGCCTTTCAATGAAGGCAGTTTGGTGATGGGGCTTCGCTTGAATCCGGGTGTCACGCTGGAGGAGTCTTCAAGACTGGCCTCACAAGCGGAACAGCTTTTGAAGGGCGTTCCTGAAATTACCCACATTGGTCGCCGAAGTGGCCGGGCCGAACTGGATGAGCATGCGGAAGGGGTGCATGCGTCCGAGCTGGACATTGGCTTGATTCCAGCTTCGGAAATGACCCGCTCCATGGATGAGATCAATGCCGATATTCGTTCACGGCTTCAAAATTTGCCGGCGGCCATTGCGGTGGGGCAGCCCATCTCGCACCGCCTGGATCACATGCTTTCTGGCGTGCGCTCGCAAATTGCCATCAAGGTGTTTGGCGAAGACCTGGACACGCTGCGCGGCACGGCCGAGCAACTGCGTGCACAGCTTTCACGCATCGATGGTTTGGTCGACCTTGAAGTGGAAAAACAGGTGTTGGCCCCTGAAATCAAGGTGCGTGTGAATTACGATGCCGCGTCGCAGTACGGGGTGCCCGTTTCGGAGATATTGCACAGTTTGCAGGCTTTGGTGGAAGGCGAAAAAATTGCACAGGTGGTTGAAGGCAACCGGCGATTTGCTTTGGTGCTTAAGCTGGCCGAGGAAAACCGCAGCCTTGAGCAACTTGGGCAACTGCTGATACAAACACCCAATGGTGCTGTGCCCTTGCGGGTACTGGCCACGATTGAAGACAGTGATGGTCCCAACCAGATCAGCCGCGATGATGGCAAGCGGCGAATCGTGATTTCGGCCAATGCGCAGGGGCGAGCCTTGTCGCAAGTGGTCGAGGATATTCGGGTCACCACAGCCAGTTTTAATTTACCGCAAGGGTATTTCATTACCCTGGGTGGTCAGTTTGAAGCTCAAAGGCAAGCCACGCGCTTGGTGGGTTTGCTGTCGCTGGTCTCACTGACACTGATGTTTGCCGTGCTGTACAGCCGTTACCAGTCCATGCGTTTGTCATTGATTGTAATGGGCAATATTCCGCTGGCCTTGGTGGGTGCTGTGTTGGGCTTGTGGTTGTCGGGGCAGCCCTTGTCGGTGGCAGCGCTGATTGGCTTTATTACGCTGGCGGGTATCTCGGTGCGCAACGGCATTTTAAAAGTGAGCCACTACATCAACCTGATGCGTTTTGAGGGCGAAACGTTTAACCACAGCATGATTGTTCGTGGTTCGCTGGAGCGTTTAAGCCCGGTGTTGATGACGGCATTGGTCACCGCGTTTGCACTTGCGCCCTTGTTGTTCGAGGCCGAACGACCCGGTACCGAGATTTTGTATCCGGTGGCGGTGGTGATATTTGGTGGCTTGATCAGCTCTACCTTGCTGGATACCTATTTGACGCCCGCCTTGTTCTGGATGTTTGGCCAGAAAGATTCGGAACAGTTGTGCGATCAATCCGACAAGGAGTCCGGTCGTGATTTAAACGCACTGTGAAACATGCACCCGCGCTTTCAGGCGGGTGATCAGTAAAAACAGGCCCCCTAGTTTGCGGTGTATGAACAGGCAGTCAATGGGCGGGGCATGCCAAAATTTTCGGTCTTCGCCCAATTCGAAACCTTTGTCGCGAATTCTTGCGGCAAGGTCTGTGTTGCCAAAGTCGAATTCACCTGGGGTACAAAAGGGCTCGCAAGCCAGTTCCATCAGGTCCAGTACCAAATCGCGGTGGTGGGCTTGTGTGGTCGAGTCAAAGTAACCAATCCGTGTGGCTGCTTTTTCCATCAAACTGCGGCTTGCGGCCTGCGCCGCATTCATCACGTCGACATACCCGTCTACCAATTCTTTCTCAAAGCTGCGGGTGGCACCGAAATCCAGCAACACCACTTTGCCGGTTTTCGGGTTGTAGCGGTAGTTTGCAAAGTTGGGGTCGGTTTGCATCAGCTGCATGCCCAGCAATTCCTTGAACAACAATTCAAACATGGTGGTGGCAATTTTGTCGCGTGTTGGCTGTGTGGCATGGGCCATTTGTTCAATGGGCACGCCTTCTACATAGCGCATGGCCAAAATACCGCGTGTGGTCAGGCTTGAATCCACGGTGGGAATTTCAAACCGTTCATCCTCACCCAGTGCCTTGGTGTATTTCACAATGCATTCAGCTTCACGCAGGTAATCGGCCTCTTCGTGCAACTGCTTTTTGGCTTCGGTCAACAGCGCAGCCAGGTCGAATGTTTTGGGCACCAGGCCCGTGAAACGCAAAATGGTCGCCACGTTGTCAATGTCGCTGTCAATGCTGTCGCGCACACCGGGGTATTGAATTTTAATGGCGAGTTTTTCACCGGTCAGTGAAATGGCCTCATGCACTTGGCCGATGGATGCAGCGGCGATTGGCGTTAAATTGAATTCACGAACGCGTTGATCCCAGTTTTCACCCCATTCTTTTTCAAGAACAGCCAACAACTGTTTGCGCGGCATGTGTTTGGCGTCTTGCCGCAGCTTGGCCATGATCTCGGCGAGTTGTGGCGGCAGCATGTCGCCGGCGTCCATGGACACCAATTGCCCCAGCTTCATGGCGGCACCGCGCAGTTGCGCCAGTTGATCCGCAACACGCAGTGCATTTTTTGGTGTCAGTAACAGCTTGCTCAGTTGGGGCCGTTTGCCTTGGGCCAATTGCTTGGTGCCATTTTTAACAACAGAACCTGCTACAGTCGTTGCCAAGGCACCGAAACGACTTAAGCGCGCAAACCGCCCCGAGGGCACTGCCGATTCATTGCTGTTTTTGTTGCGTGGGGGTTTTTGGCTAGACGACATGAGGACTGCTTGGGTGCAAAGTTGACCCTCATCTTAAAACAAAAGGCGCCTGTGCGGGGAATCACAGGCGCCCTTTGAAAACCATCAAGATGACTGGTTTTATGGATTAGCTGGCATCACCTTCGGTCAGGTTCACGCCTTTGATTTTGCTCAATACTTCAGCACGTGTGGCTGTAGAGTTCGAGGTGTGAGTCAGGTTGCTTGCATCACCGGCCACTGGGCTGAATTCGCCAGTTTGTACTGCTTTCTGGTATGCATTCAGTACGGCATTGCGACTGGCTTGGTCGCGCTGGCTTTCTACTGCGATCACGTGGCTGGTGGCATCGCCCTGCTGGGTTGCTGAGTTGGCCATGACCACGGCTGGTACAGTTGCTGAAATGGCCAATACGGAAGTAGCGATCAATTGACGTGCGTTCATGGTAAATCTCCTTTTGGGGTACTTCATCAAGTTTTGCCGTTGCTTTGTTGCGTTGGCATGAGTCGTACTTTACGCAGGGTCGAATTACCAAGGCCCCACACGCACATTACAAATTTGTAATTTTAAAAAGTACTTGTGCCTTCTATACTTCAAGGCATGTTTGTTCACGCACAGCGACGTTGCGCCCATGAAAATTTTGGTAATTGAAGACGAGAAGAAGTTGGCCAGTTACCTTCAAAAGGGGCTGAACTCCGAAGGCTTTGTGGTGGATGTGGCCCACAACGGTATTGATGGTTTGCACCTGGCCACTGAAGGCCATTACGAACTCATCATTCTCGATGGCATGTTGCCCGACCTGGACGGACTGGGCGTGCTGGCCGCATTGCGCCAAACCATGAACATCCCGGTGCTCATGCTCACGGCCCGTTCCATGGTCGAAGACCGGGTCAAAGGCCTGCAGGCGGGTGCCGACGATTACCTGACCAAACCTTTTGCATTTTCAGAACTGGTGGCCCGCGTGCATGCACTGGCACGCCGTGCCCAGGGACAGCAGCAAAATGCCACCGTTGACAGCAGCCATTTGGGTCTTGCTGACCTGGAGCTGGATGCTGTCAAGCGGCAGGCCAAACGCGCTGGGCAAGACCTGCGCTTGACCGCGAAAGAGTTCAGCTTGTTGTGGCTGCTGTTGCGCAGAAAGGGCGAGGTGTTGTCACGCACCGAATTGGCTGAGCTGGTGTGGGACATGCACTTTGACAGTGAAACGAATGTTGTGGATGTGGCCGTACGCCGTTTGCGCAGCAAAATGGACGAGCCCTTTAATTTGCCCCTTCTACACACTGTGCGTGGCATGGGCTATGTGCTGGAGTTGCGCGCTGGGGAGAGCCAGCCATGAGGCGCTCGATAGCCAGGCGATCTTCTTTTCAAATGTCGATCCTCAGTATTGTGGGTGTTGGATTGATCGCTGTGTTTGGCTATCACTGTGTGTGGATGTGGCAAGAAGTGCGACACCAGGAAACGCTTGAACGCGCCGCAAATGCGGTGGAGCAGGTGCTGGCCCGCAACAGTGAATTGATGCCCACAGAAATGTGGGGCCGTGTAGACGAACTGCTGCTGAACCTGGGCAATGTGCGCGCCAAAGTGCACGGCGAAAATGATCAGGTGTTGTATGGGCCACAGGTGTTGCTAAGCAAGGTCAAGCACAAAAAAACTTACATGCATTCTTTGGTGGGCTTGGGCGGCACTATGCCAATGCGCGATCTTGAGCTGGCCATGGATGTGTCAGAGGACAAAAAATTCCTGAACTTTATTGGTGCCGTGTTTGCGGTGGCGGCAGTGGTTTGGGGCTTGTTCATTATGCTGCTAAGCGGCACTTTGGCGCGGTTTGAATTAAAGCCATTGAATAAATTCGGGCGCAAAATCGCCAGTTTTGATCCGTCGGATCTGACTGCACGAATCAAGACCGAGCATGAACCCGAAGAGCTGTACCCGGTCATTGAGCAATTCAACAAATTAATCGGAAAAGTAGGGCAATACCACGACCAACTGCGTTCATTCAATTCCAATGTGGCGCATGAATTGAACACGCCGCTTTCCAGCCTTACCGTTAGCCATGAATTGCTGCTGCGTGAAAAAAATCCCGATCCCGAGCATTTGAAGGAGGCACTGCACAGCCACCTCGAAGAGCTGCAGCGCATGAACCGCATCATTCAAAGCATGTTGTTTTTGTCGCATGCCAGCCAGGGCCAGTACAACGATTTTCGGGTAGTGGCCAAGCTCAGTGAACCTGTCATGACTGTGATGGATTACATGGAGGCCATGCTGGAAGAAAAAAATCTGCAATTTGAATTGCACGGTGATGCGTCTGCTCGGGTTGATTCTGAATTGATCAAGCGGGCGCTGTCCAACTTGGTGTCCAATGCCATTCGCTATGCCGAGGAGGGCAGCACCATTCACATTCACATTGACAACAGCACTGTGGCGGGCCAGGTTCTTTTCACAGTGAGCAACAAGGGTGTGTGTATTCCCGCAGCCAGCGTGCCGCATTTGTTCGAACCCTTTTACCGGGTGGATCAATCGCGCAATGAAAGTGGCCACAACCACGGTTTGGGCTTGGCCATTGTGGCCGCCATCGCCCGTTTGCATGGGGGCGAACCTTTTGCGCAGTGCGATGGCGACTGGGTACGCATCGGGTTTTCACTGAAGAAGGGCGACTCATCATCGCTTGCAGAGGCATAAATGGGCTGTGTTACACTTTATCCACTGCAGTTTGTTGATTTCATCCAATGATGCGTCGAATTGGTGTTCATGTGTTGTTGCTGTGTGCGCTCATGTTTCAAAGCATGGCCCACGCAATGCCGTGTTGCGCCGAAATGCAAGACACGCAGCACGCCATGGATTCAGCGGTTCACCTTGACGAGGGCTGTTTCGCGGGTTCTCCCTTGTGTTGTGCCGTGCCCTCTTTGCCGTATGTAGCGGCAGTCATCTCGCCCCAAAGCCCCTCACCAGTGTATGCCACTGTAGAGCAGGTGCTTCAAATTTCCTTTCAGCAAAGCTCTCCCGAACGCCCGCCCCGGGCCTGATCACACCAATTTGAGTTAAGCGTTGGGCTGACCCTGGTCAGCCCGATTGTGTGTTCGTTTCTCATGGCTGATACGCCATGCAGGAGAAGCCCATGCAGGGTAAACATGTCATTTTGAGAATTGCGCTGATTGGTTTTGCGCTGTTTGTGTTGTTGAATTTCGGCGGGGTGCATGCCGAGCAACAGTACACGCTTGAGCAAGCACTGGCTGCCCCTGAAACTCCCGCTACTGCTGGCCCGCTCAGCCTGAGCCTTGCGCTTGAGCTTGCTGAACAGCGTTCAGAATCGGTACGCGCCCAAAAGGCTGCTGCGCAGGCTGCGCAAAGCGAGGCTGTGGCCGCGGGTGAGTTGCCCGACCCCATGCTGAATCTGGAAGTGAGTAACATTCCAGCCAACGGGCCTGACCAGTTCAGCCTGGCTGCAGACTTCATGACCATGCGGGGGGTGGGTATTTCGCAAACCTTCACGCGGCAAGACAAACGCAAAGCCCAGTCCAATGTGTTTTCAAAAAATGCCGAGGTTGCGCAAGCCAGCGAGCTATTGGCTTTGAGTCAATTGCGCACCGGCACGGCGCAGGCGTATCTGGACCGGGTGTACCTGCAACAAATGCTTGAATTGCTGCGAAGCCAGCACACCGAATTGCAACTGCAAATTGATGCGGCCGATGCGCTGTTCCGCGCTGGCAAAGCGCCACAAACCGATGTATTCACAGCACGCACCGAACTCGGCTTGCTGAACTTGCGAGTTCAAGACACCCAGGCCATGTTGGATAACGCACAGGCCGATTTGCACCGTTGGGTTGGCGATGCAGCAGGCAGTGAGTTGAGCAGCGATGTTGATTTGAAGCGCTCCAGCCTGGGTGAAGTGGATTTGGCTGAAAGCCTGAACAAACACCCGGAACTCATCGCCCTGCAAAAAGCAGAAGATGCAGCGCTGGCCAATGCCGAAGTCAAGCTGCAGGAAAAATCAGCAGATTGGACTTTGTCGGTGATGTACGCAGGCCGTGGTCCGGAGTTTTCTGAAATGCTCACACTGGGTGCCTCCCGGCCCCTGTTTGTTGATCAAACTTCAAGGCAAGACCAGGCGGTGGCCGCTGCCAATTCCATGGCGGCCAAAGCGCGTTCAGAGCGAGTCGAGTTGTACCGCAGCCACCTGGCACAAACCAAGCGCTGGCAACAAACCTGGCAAAGCAATTTGAAGCGGCTGAGCGACTTTGATCAAAGCCTGATCCCCTTGACCCAACAACGCACGCAAGCCGCGCTGGACGCCTATCGCGGCAACACCGGCACCCTAAGCGAGGTGTTGGCGGCGCGCCGCATGGAACTGGACATGCGCATTGAAAAACTTCGTATTCAAATGGACACAGCCCGGCTTTGGGCGCAACTGGAATACCTGATTCCCGAAGAGGTACAACAATGAAAAAGACGCATATCGCGATTGGCGTGTTCGCAGTGGCGGCGCTGGCTGGTGGGGGTTATGGTTTGTGGGCACTGGGCATGAGCCAAGGCATGGAAATGATGTCGGCACCCATTGGTGCTCCTGCCGGGGCCGGTGGCAACGGGCAAGATCCGTCCACCTGGAATATTCCCCAGGGCGAGGCAGCCACCCGCAGACACATGGAAAACGGGATCAAGGCGGGTGATGTCGATCCTGAAACAGGCTTGACTGTGCAGTATTACCACGACCCCATGGTGCCGGGTCGCAAATTTGATTCACCGGGTAAAAGCCCTTTCATGGACATGATGCTGGTACCAGCCTACTCGGGTGCCGATACTGCTGACACCAGCAGTATCAAAGTCAGCCCGCGTATTCAGCAAAACTTGGGTATACGCACTGCGGTGGTGGGCATGGGCATGCTGGCACCGGAAATTACTGCCAGCGGTGCCGTGCAGTGGAATGAACGTGACCGGGTGGTGGTGCAGTCCCGTGCCATGGGTTATGTGGAAAAACTCAATGTGACTGCCACGCTTGATCCGGTGAAGCAGGGGCAAACTTTGCTGACCGTGTACGTGCCCGACTGGATTGCGGCACAAGAGGAATTTTTGTCCTTGCGAAAAATGAAGGGCGATAACTTGCAGCCATTGGTGGATGCAGCCCGCCAACGCATGTTGCAAGTGGGTATGAGCACAGCACAAATACGGCAGGTGGAACAAAGCGGGCAAGTTCAGCCGCGCGTCGCCATTGCGGCACCCCGCAGCGGCGTGGTCACGGAGTTGATGGTGCGTGAGGGTATGACCGTGCAACCGGGAACCACCTTGATGGAGATCAATGGACTTTCCACGGTGTGGGTGCAGGCCGAAGTGCCTGAAAGCCAGGCCAGTTACGTGCAGCCTGGTGTCACTGTGAATGCAATCGCGCAAGCCATGCCAGGGCAGGTGTTTGAAGGTCAGGTGCAAACAGTGTTGCCACAAGTGAATGCCAATTCACGCACGGTACTGGCTCGCCTGGTGCTGAAGAATCCGGGTAACAAGTTGCTGCCCGGCATGTTTGTACAAACCCGGTTCATGGACACCAGCAGGCCGCAATCCCTGATCGTGCCCTCCGAGGCTGTCATTCAGACCGGTCGCCGTGCTGTGGTGATGCTGGCCGGTGAGGATGGCCGCTTCTCGCCAGTCGAAATTAAGACAGGCATTGAGTTTGGTGGACAAACCGAGGTGCTCGCAGGCCTGGAGGCGGGTCAGGAAGTGGTGCTGTCTGGCCAGTTCCTGATTGATTCTGAAGCCAGCTTGCGTGGGCTTGAAGCGCGCTTGAATGAGCCGGGCGAATCTGCAAAATACACCACCTCGGCCGTGGTCGAGGCCTTGCACGATGATTCGGTCACGGTCACCCACGCGCCCATTCCAAGCCTTGGCTGGCCGGAAATGACGATGGACTTCATGTTGCCTGCGCCCGATCAACTGCCGCGTGAAAGCCTGAAAGTGGGTGACCGGATCAACATGGAGTTTCAGCTACAGGAGGATGACCTCCCCTTGATGTTGGGCGTCAGCCCCAGTGGAGGTCAACGATGATTGCGATGCTGATTCGCTGGTCGATCGCCAATCGACTGCTGGTGCTGATCGCCACGGTAATGATCAGTGCCTGGGGCGTGGTGTCGGTGTACAAAACGCCGCTGGATGCCCTGCCCGATTTGTCCGATGTTCAAGTGATTGTGCGCACCAGTTTTCCGGGGCAGGCGCCGCAAATTGTTGAGAACCAGGTGACCTACCCGCTCACCACCACCATGCTGTCGGTGCCAGGCGCAAAAGACGTGCGTGGTTTTTCCTTTTTCGGTGACAGTTTTGTCTACATTATTTTTGAAGATGGTGTGGATTTGTACTGGGCCCGCTCGCGGGTGCTGGAGTACCTGAATCAGGCCCAAAACCAGCTACCGGCTTCGGCAAAAAGCGTATTGGGTCCCGATGCCACAGGCGTGGGCTGGATTTATCAATACGCCCTGCGCGACACCACGGGCAACATGGATGTGTCGCAACTGCGGGCTTTGCAAGACTGGTTTTTGCGTTATGAACTGAAAACGGTCGAGAACGTGGCCGAGGTGGCCTCGGTGGGCGGCTTTGTGAAGCAGTACCAGGTTGAACTGGATCCGCAAAAGCTGGCGGGCTATGGCATCACCCTGGATCAGGTGATCCAGGCGATTAATGATGGCAATCAGGAAGCGGGTGGATCGGTCATTGAACTGGGCGAAGCCGAGTACATGGTGCGGGCCACGGGGTATCTGGAGAATCTGGAGGATTTCCGGTCTGTACCGTTAAAGGCCAGCCTCGCCGGTATTCCGGTGCAGCTCGGCGATGTGGCCCGCATACAGATTGGTCCCGAAATACGCCGAGGCATTGGTGAACTGAACGGCAATGGAGAGTCGGTGGGCGGTATTGTCGTTATGCGGTCTGGAAAAAATGCCTTGCAAACCATTGATGCAGTGAAGGCCAAGCTTGAAAGCCTGAAAGCCGGTTTGCCGCAAGGCGTAGAGGTGGTGGCGGTGTACGACCGGTCCACACTGATCAACAATGCAATCGACAACCTCAGCTTTAAATTGCTTGAGGAATTCATTGTGGTGGCGCTGGTGTGCTTTGTGTTTTTGTTGCACTTCAGGTCCGCTTTTGTGGCGATTGTTTCCCTGCCGTTGGGTGTGTTGATTTCATTCATCGTGATGCAGCAGCAAGGGGTGAATGCAAATGTGATGTCCCTGGGGGGTATTGCCATTGCCATTGGCGCCATGGTGGATGCTGCACTGGTCATGATTGAAAACGCACACAAGCATCTTGAACAGTGGGCACACGACAATCCGGGTCAGGAACTGGCTGGTGCCGAGCGCTGGCGCGTGATTGGTGATGCTGCCGTGGAGGTAGGGCCCGCCCTGTTTTCTTCCCTGTTGGTCATCACGCTCAGCTTTATTCCGGTGTTCACGCTGGAAGCACAAGAGGGGCGTTTGTTCTCGCCCCTGGCGTACACCAAAACCTATGCCATGGCGGCTTCCGCCGGTTTGGCAGTTACGCTGATCCCCGTGTTGATGGGCTATCTGATTCGCGGAAAAATCCCCTCGGAAAATTCAAATCCAATTAACCGTGCCTTGATCGCGGCCTATCGGCCCGCCTTGGATGCCGTGTTGAAGTTTCCCAAAACCACCGTGCTTGTGGCGCTGGTGTTGCTGGGCATCAGCTTTTATCCGCTCACCAAGCTGGGCACTGAATTCATGCCCCCGCTAGACGAAGGTGATTTGCTGTACATGCCCACGGCCTTACCCGGTTTGTCGGTGGGCAAGGCGGCTGAATTGCTGCAGCAAACGGATCGCTTGATCAAAACCCTGCCGGAAGTTGAAAGTGTGTATGGCAAGGCGGGGCGCGCGGAAACAGCCACAGACCCCGCGCCTTTGGAAATGTTTGAAACAACCATTCAATTCAAGCCCAAAGACGAATGGCGAGAGGGCATGACCGCCGATAAACTGGTCGAGGAGCTGGACCAAATTGTCCGGGTACCGGGTTTGACGAATATTTGGGTGCCACCCATTCGCAACCGGATCGACATGTTGGCCACCGGTATAAAAAGCCCGGTGGGTGTCAAGGTAACGGGCCCTGACTTAAACACCATCAATCAAATCTCGGTGAAGGTCGAGAAGGCGGTGAAGAACATTGAAGGCGTGAGCAGCGCATTTGCTGAGCGACTCACGGGTGGGCGCTACATTGATGTCGATATTAATCGCGACAAAGCCGCACGTTACGGCATGAATATCTCCGATATTCAGTCGATTATTTCAAGCGCGGTGGGCGGCATGAACATTGGCGAAACCGTCGAGGGGCTGGAGCGTTTTCCAATCAATGTACGTTACCCGCGTGAACTGCGTGATTCACTCACCCGACTTCGCGCCTTGCCCGTGTACACCGACACGGGTCAGCGCATTGTGCTGTCAGATGTAGCAACCATTCAGATCACCGATGGCCCACCCATGTTGCGTAGTGAAAACTCGCGCCTGGCCGGGTATGTGTACATCGATATTCGTGGGCGAGATTTGCGTTCTGCGGTGCTGGACATGCAGCAGGTGGTGGCTGAACAGGTCAATTTGCCCGCGGGCTATTCCATTTCATGGTCGGGTCAGTTCGAGTATCTGGAACGCGCAACCGAGAAATTAAAGTTGGTGGTGCCGTTCACCTTGCTGATCATTTTTGTCTTGCTGTACATGACTTTCAAGCAAGTGGATGAGGCTTTGCTGATTATGGCCACCCTGCCCTTCGCACTAATTGGCGGCGCATGGTTGCTGTGGTTACTTGATTTCAACTTGTCAGTGGCAGGTGCCGTGGGCTTCATTGCATTGGCCGGTGTGGCGGCCGAGTTCGGCATCATCATGCTGTTGTACCTGAATCAAAGCTGGGCCAACCGGGTTGAACGTGGTTATATTGACGAGCACCATTTGCTCGATGCAATTCGTGAAGGGGCCGTGTTGCGCGTTCGACCCAAAGCCATGACGGTATTGACCATTCTGGCGGGTCTGATACCCATTATGTGGGGTACCGGTACAGGAAGTGAGGTCATGCAACGCATTGCCGCACCCATGGTAGGTGGTATGGTCAGTGCACCCCTGTTGTCGATGTTCGTGATTCCTGCCGTGTTTCTGCTGATTCGGCGTGGACAAACCCGAAAATCTGGCTGAATTGGGTGGGTGCTGTGTAAACCCAGACCGACCTGTGACGTTGAGAAAGGTGCAGCTTTAATGCCAACACCCCAACTTCACTCATAGAAGGTCACCAGCCATGTTTAACCAACGCAGCAGGTCGCGCTCCCTGTCGTTCGATTCACACCGACGACAGGGTTCATTTCTGGGCAAAGCCAGTAAATTTCTTTTTGTGTTGTTCGGCCTGATGGTCGCCACCGCACTCACCTTGTTCGGTGTGTCCTCCTGTCAGGAAAAAGCGGCAGCGCAACAAGTGTTGTCGTATGCATCGAAAAACAACTGTGAGTTTCGCTTTGAAGGCGTGGGCCACACCCTGATCGAAAACCATTGTGGCAACAATGCCGGTGTGTATTTCATGACACCGCAGGGGTTGCACACCGCACCGTTGATTGATCCTGAAGTGAGCGAACTGGTGAACCAACACGGTTGCGAAGCACCCAACCAGTGCGTATTCAATCTTGAAATGCAACCGCGCGCGATCAGCGGTCAGTTTGACTACACCATTAACGGTCAACAGGGTTTTTACAGCTTTGAATGGCCACGGGACGAACAACCCCGCCTGGTTGAAAGCAGCAGTACACCCAACAAATCCTGAGTCACCGTATTTTTTAAGCTTTAATTCAGGTGAATCGGTTAAATTACGAGTCACCATGAAAGCTCGTGCCTACTCATTGATCATTGCCATCTTGTTGCTCGCCGTTCCTGCTGCGCATGCAGACGACGATCGACGCATTCGCCGACTGCAGCGCAGCGGCGAGATCCTCTCGCTGGAAACAATATTTGCGGCCGCTCGATCGGTCAAGCCTGGGCGGATCGTGGATGTTGATCTGGACAAAGAGGATGGTCGCTATATCTATGAAATAGAAGTGCTGGATGCGGGCGGCCGTGTGTGGGAAATGGAATTCGATGCCCGCACAGGCAGCTTACTGAAACTGAAACAGGACGACTAGTCACCATGCGACTTTTGTTGGTAGAAGACGACCCTGTATTGGGCGCCCAGTTGCACAAGCTGTTGGGCAAGGCTGGTTACGCGGCAGACTGGGTTCAAGATGGTGTCGAAGCTGAAATTCAAGGTCGTCTTGAACCCTACGATTTGGTGGTTCTCGATTTGGGCCTGCCCGGTAAGTCAGGCCTGGAGGTGTTAAAGAACTGGCGCACAGACCATTTGAAATTACCCGTGATTGTGTTGACGGCACGGGGCACCTGGCAGGAAAAGGTCGAAGGCTTTAATGCCGGCGCAGACGATTATGTGCCCAAGCCTTTTCAGCCCGAGGAACTCTTGGCTCGCATTGGCGCAGTGCTCAAGCGTGCAGTGGGCAATGCGCCTGAGTCACTGAAAGCCAAGGGCCTGCTGCTCGACGAAACGTTGCAAACCGTCCAGGTGAACGATGACTCACCCCAACAACTCACCGCCACCGAATTCCGTTTGCTGCGTTACTTCATGCTGCATCCAGGTCAGCCCTTGAGCAAAACCCGTTTGACTGACCATGTGTATGAATACGACACTGACAAAGACAGCAATGTGATGGAGGTGTATGTGAACAGGTTGCGCAAGAAAATCGGGCCACAGTGGATTCAAACCCGAAAAGGTCAAGGCTATGTGTTTGGCGAATCCATCGAATGAATTCACTGCGCAATCGTTTGTCGTTTGGTTTGATCCTCAGTTTGCTTGTGCTGCTGCTGGCGCAATGGTGGTTGTCATCCAGAGCGATTGAGAACTTGCTGCAGGCCCAATTGCAGGATCAGCTTCAACAAGACAGCGAAACTTTGCTGGCGGGGGTCGAGCTCGATACCGCTGGCGCACTCAGCATGAACAGCGACCGATTGGTGCCTGCTTATCAGCAGCCCTATTCGGGTGTGTATTATGCCCTGCAATACAAGCAGGACATTCGTTATTCCCGTTCGCTGTGGGACGCCGCATTCGTCATGCCCACCGCTTCTGGCAGCAACGCCACAATTACACGCCAGCCCGGGCCCGACGGGCAACAATTGTTGGTGCATGCGCGCCTGTACCAAAAAGACGATCAACTCTTCACGATTGCGATTGCACGCGACATCACCACATTGCAAAACAACCTGTTGCAGTACCAGCTGGCCAATGCGGGTTTCTCCGCCCTGTTCCTGTTGGCCTTGGTGTTGATTCAACGCTGGATTGTCATTGGTACATTGAAGCCGTTGAACACGGTACAGGCCGCTTTGGCCCGCTTGCAGCAAGGTGAAATCGCCCAACTGGAATTCAAGGGGCCCGATGAAATCAAACCACTGGTTGATGAACTCAACCGATTATTGATCGCCATTGATCAGCGTTTGAAACGCTCGCGCGAAGGCATGGGCAATTTGGCGCATGCCTTGAAAACACGGCTTGCCCGGCTTTCGCAGCTCAGCGCAGACACCGATCAACGCGGTTTTTCCACTGAAGTACAGGCCTTGACTCAAGAAGTTGCACGTTTGATTGACCGTGAAACCGCGCGTGTTCGCGTGGTGGGTGATTTGCGACCAGGTCAACGTGTGGATCTGCACGAAATTCTCAGCGCCTTGGTCAACAGCTGCAAAGCCTTGTATCGCGACAAGGCAATTCAATTCACCTTGCAGGTGCCCATGAACACCCGCCTATTGGGCGATCGCGAAGACCTCTTCGAGCTGTTTGGCAATTTAATCGACAACGCATCGAAATGGGCAAGCTCACAGGTCAGCATTTCACTGCAGGGCAGCACACTGATTGTTGCCGACGATGGACCGGGTTGCTCTCCCGAGAATCTGAATGCGTTAACACAACGCGGTTTTCGTGCCGATGAAAACACACCGGGCAGCGGCTTGGGTTTGGCGATTGCGCAAGACATTGCGAGTACCTATGGTGCAACACTCGAGTTTAAAAATGGCAACACCGGGCTGCACGTGTGGGTCACCTTCAAGCCCGGTGCGCTGGTTTAAAACCACGCTTTGTCTACCTTCAGTACTTTGCCGGTTTTTGCGTCAATGTCGACTTCCACTTCACGGCCATCGGCATTGGCCACTTCAACTTCCCATTTCCAGCCCTTCGCGTAGTCACGGTCGTCTAGCTCCAGTTCGGTCACTACACCGGGGGCCTGCTTCAATGCAATTTCACGGGCTTGCTCTGCATTGATCAAGCCGAAGGCTTGAACAATTTCGCTGTCTCGTGCTGTGTTTGATCGATCGTCATCCGCTTGCGAAATCTTGGGCAAAGCCATCAGCGTGGCAGTCAGCAAAATCAAGGCAAGGGCTGACAATGTGGGGGTGGGGCGTCGCATCATTTTGTTTCTCCTGTGTGGGTTCAATGTGTTCCCAGTGTAGAAAAGCAAGATGAATTGAAGCTGAAAAATTCAGTGCCTCAAGAACTCAATTAAGTTGATTGTGCAGCAAGGCCTGAATATCAGAAATTTTTGGTGGCTTGGCCAACACCGCATCAATATTTGCCAAGGGCGCTGTCAGTGTGTCCAGTTGATTGCCCCAACCCGTCAAAAGATTCACCGGGCATTTGTCGTCGATGTTCTTGATTGCCTCAGCCACTTGTCGCCCATCCATGCCGGGCATCCCCAAGTCAGTGATCACCACATCAAACGGCATCCCGTCATTCATTGCCTTTGAGAAAAGCTCAATACCGGCCGATCCCGAACTTGCTGCTTGAACGCGATGCCCACTGGCACTTAACCCATCCCGAAGCGCATTCAATACCTTGCTGTCGTCGTCGATCAACAGAATATGAAAGTTATTTGAAGGGGTTTCCGCAGGCATCGCCTCGGTCGCTGTGCGCTTTTGTCGACATGCAGACGGCAGCAATATCCGGACAGCGGTACCCTGCTGCTCGGCACTGTCGATTTCAATTGAGCCACGCATGCGTTTCACAATGCCATAGACCATTGCCAGGCCCAGGCCAGTGCCGCGTTCACCTTTGGTGGTGTAGAACGGCTCCAGGCATCGCCGTCGGGTTTCATCATCCATGCCCACACCGGAATCCCGAATTTCAATTACAACTTGATCGTGATTGTCCCTGCGCTCCAGTCGTGTGGCCAACAAAATAGATCCACCATTGGGCATGGCATCTACTGCATTGAAAATCAGATTGGTCAGCGCCTCGCGCAACTCGGATTCAGCCGCATCGATTTCTGGCACCTTGTCGTCGTGCTCAACTGTAAATTCGATTGAAATGCCGTTGCGAAGCGGAATGTCGTGCCATCGCGCCCTGGTCAATTCCATGGATTGTTCGCACACAGTCCTCAAATTGACTCGGGTCAGTTCAGTGCCTTCCTCTTGCCGCCTGGAAAACTGTCCCATCCGGTCCACTGTTCTCGCAACATCGTCGATTGCCAATTGAATCGTCCTTAGCTGTTTCACGCCGCGTTCGCTCAAATTGGTCTCGGAGCCCAGCAGGGCATCGGTGTACAAAGCCACCGGTGAAATTGCATTGTTGATGTCGTGTGCAATACCGCCAGCCATTTCTGCCAGTGCACGCAGCCGTTCTTGCTGTAACACCAGCTGTTGGGTGCGTTGCAAATTCTCGTAGGCTTCTTTCAGTTCCTGAAGCAACTCGGTTTGTGCCAATGCCAGGGCCACGTGTTCTGCAAGCTGTCTCAGGAAGTCCAGTTCGTCATCGGAAAACGAGTTCAAACCTTTGCGGGCAGTGGTAATAATCCCCAGCACTTTTTTGTCTTTCATCAGGGGGGTAATCACCATGCTGTCCAGCCCGGCCAGTTCATGCATACCCTCGCCGGTTTGGCACATGCTGCCGCCCAAATCGGGTTGGTACACAAACTCGCCCAGCAAGGCACGGTCCAGGTGCACTCCTCGCGCAGGAATACTTGTGTCCAGGAAAAATCCGATTTTGTTGGCAGCCTCTTCTGTGGCATTGCCAAACGACCGGAATGAAATGGTTTTGTCTTGCTCCGAATAAGATGCGGTCAAACAGAAATCAGCAGGCAGTTCCACTTCAATG
Organism: Limnobacter sp. 130; assembly: GCF_902506325.1. Lineage (GTDB taxonomy): Bacteria > Pseudomonadota > Gammaproteobacteria > Burkholderiales > Burkholderiaceae_B > Limnobacter. Next base: position 1,626,048 of record NZ_LR732328.1, on the reverse strand, counting down.
CTGTTGGTGACCACCTGATAAATACTGGTCAGGTCGTGTCGATTACCAATGGCACGGGTAATTTCATTGAGCAAATTCATGCGCGTCAATTGCGCGGTGCTTCTGCGTTCTGATTGTCGAATGTGGCTCATGTCGGTCATGCCGCCGATCATTCGAATGCCTTTTCCGTGGTCATCGCGAATAATATAACCACGGTCCAGCACATCCAGCCAATGGCCATCTGCATGCGCGAAGCGATATTCTTCTTGCCAGTTTTCAACGCTCGAACTGATCGCTGCGGAAATACTCTTGACAGCGCGTTCCCGGTCCTCTGGGTGAATCCGGTTGGTCCATGAATCGTTGTCGGGTTCAATTTTGCTGCGATCAAACCCGAACAGTTTCTCAAATCCCTCATTCCACCAAATTTCGTCCGAAGCAATGTTCCAGTCCCAGATGCAATCCCGGGAGGCACTGGCGAGCAAACGGAATCGTTCAGATCCCTCCTTCAGTGCAGCTTCAGCCTGCTTTCTTTCCGTGATGTCCCGCTCAATGGCAACCCAGTGGGTGTACCACCCTGTTTCATCGGCCACGGGAACAATGTCCAGCTCAAGCCAGAACGGCTCGCCCGTTTTGGTGTAATTGATCAACTCTTCCCGCACGGGCTGCCAGTTTGTCAGTGCCTTGCGAATTCGGTCCAATGCATCACGTTGGGTCAGCTCGCCTTGCAATATCCGGGGTGTTTTTCCAATTGCTTCCTCGCGCGTGTATCCGGTGCGGCGCACGAACGCATCGTTCGCATACAGAATTTTTGGACCTTCACCGCTGATCGGTTCCGCCTCGGTGATCAGCACAATGTCGTTGAGCCGTTCCACGCAAGTTTCAAGCAGCTTCAACCGCTCCGCACTTTTGGTGCGCTCTGCAGCGAAAATCAAATTTTCAAAAGCGAAAGACAAATTCTTGGCCACAGTTTTAAGCAACTGGCGAACTTCATTGGTGAAAAAGTGAATGCCCGCGCCGAACAAAACCAAGCTTGCGCGCAGTTTGCCCTGTGCATGAATGGGCAAAATCGCAAACGATTCAAGACCTTCTTCGATGGCTTGTTTGTGCCACATTTTTGCTTGCGGCTCTTCCGCCACATTTTGACAAATGTGCATTTTCCCGGCTCGCAATCGGTCGACCAGTTCGTGGTCCCGCGGCAGGGTGGTGGTCTTCATGATTTTTGAAACAAATTCTTGCTGCGAACCATCGGCTGCCGTAACTTTCAAGTCACTCAGGTCTTTGCCAAATTCGCAAACCCAGGCCAATGGAAGACCGCCCAGTGAACAGAACACGCTGCACACCTCTTGCAGCAACTTCTCCGGTTTGTCCAAGGTGCTGGTAATGTCATTGACGCGTTGTTGTGCCTCCAGAAGGCGGTTCATGTGCATCAAGGTCAACACAGCAAGCTTGGAGTCGGTGATTTCCTGAAACGCACCCTGAACCCGCACAATCTCGCCTTTCTCATTGCGCACCGCCTCGCCCACCACACGAGCCCAAATGCGTCGCCCGTTCACAGATCGCATTTCTGCTTCAACCTCAAATGGCAGTCCTTCAGTTGAACAGCGTTGCAGTGCCGCCTCCAGAATTTTTTTCCATTTGCCGTGGTAATGCCGCAAGGCCTCGTTATAACTGGTGGGTAGTTGGCCTTTGGGAAGTTCCAGAATGTCGAACACCTCATCGGACCAATACAGCCATGGTACCGGGCCCAATTCAATCGCCCAGGCCCCCAGTTTTGCGAGTCTGCCACCAATGCGTTGCAGAGCCTCATTGCGTTTAAATTTGTCTTCGGATTGGCGTCGTTCGGTGACATCGCGTTGAATCGAAGCAAAGTAGGGCACTTCGCCATCCGACCCCACCACCGGCACAATGTCCATTTCAAGCCAGTGCGGTTTGCCGCTTTTGCCATAATTGACCAATTCAACATGCACGGACTCACGCTGACTCAAGGCTTGTTTAACCTTTCTCAACTCAGCCTTGTCGGTCTCTGGACCTTGCAACAGTCGCGGGCTTTTGCCGATTACCTCGTCGCGGCTGTAGCCAGTCACTTTCTCGAATGCGGAATTGACATAAATAATGCGCGGGCCGGGTGCATCAATGGGTGTGGCCTCAGTAATCATCACAATGTCATTCAGGCGTTCTATGCACGCCCCCAACAATTCCATGCGCTGGCTATCAATTTGCTCGCCCAGTTGCTTGGTCAGCATCGGCATCATCGGTTCTGGCAGTGCAGGGGGCGCTATGCGCTCCTGGTCCTGGCGTATTGGCAAGGTCAAGGTGAACACAGCCCCTTTGTCCGGAGCAGACTCAGCCGTAATGTGGCCGCCGTGCCGTTCAATGATGCGTTTTACATTGGCCAGACCCATGCCGTGACCTTCGAAATCATGGGCATTGTGCAGGCGGTGAAAGGGCTTGAACAAGCCATCGGCCCTGTCGGGGTCAAAGCCTGCGCCGTTGTCTATGACCTTGATCTCCACGATCTCATTCAGAATATTGGCCTCGACTACAATGGTGGCCAGTTCCCGAGTCTGGCTGAATTTCAAGGCGTTTGACAATAAATTGACGAACACTTGTTCCAGCAAAGACTCATCGCCTTCAATGTCCGGCAATTTGGCAATGCTCCAGTCCGCCTGCCTGAGACCCTCGGCTGATTCCACCTGTGCCCTGGCTTTTTCCACAACCTCGTTCAACACCACCTGGTTGAATTTCAGTTCGCCCGAGCCCAGTCGCGCAAAAGCCAGCAGGTCAGAAACCAGTTGACCGCCCCGTGCGCTGGCCTCATTGATGCGCAGCAGGTATCTCTGCTCTTGTTCATCCAGCTTACTGTGGGCACGGCGCGTCAGGCTGCCTGCGAATCCCTGGATAATGTGGCAAAGCGAGTTCAGGTCGTGCGCAACACGCCCCGCGAAATGATCCAGTTCATGATTCATCTCCAGCAAGCGGGAATTGCTTGTGGAAAGGTCTTGAATCAGGCGGGTGTTTTGCCGTTTCAGTTTGCGAACTTCAATGGCCCGGTTCACCACAGGCATCAACTCGCTGACCTTGAATGGTTTCAGAATGTAGTCCAGCACCCCCAGCTTCATGGCATCCACTGCCGTTTTAATGCTGCCATGCCCGGTCATCAACACCGCGCACAGGTCAGAATCCAGCTGGCGTGCACGCTGAACCAGTTCAATACCGTCCATGCCAGGCAGCCGCAGATCGGTGAGCAGCACATCAAAACTTTGGGTTTTCAGCAGATCAAGGGCTGAATCGGGTTCAGCAAACCCCATGACCTTAAAGCCTGCGTCCTGCAACAGTGAACACAGTGCTTCAAGTTGGGGTTTTTCATCATCCACGACGATTATTCGGAACTGCTCGAGCATTCAAAACTCCGGTCGTCGGCTTGGTTAAGCGGATTCGCTGATTACAATGTCTCACAATTACTGGATTTCATTGAATGAATCAATACCCTCTTTTGAGAAACGCTTCATTGGTGTTTCCCTTTGTCCTGATCTGGACCAGTGCGTTTCCTGCTGCAAAAATCGGTCTCATCGACAGCCCCCCCTTGTTGTTTCTAACCTTGCGGTTTTTGGTGGCCGGCACCTTGATGCTGGCCTGGGCGCACTGGCGCGGTACGCTTCGCAGGTTGACCCTTCAAGAGTTGGGCGTGTTAAGTGCCCTGGGTTTGTTGAACCATGCACTTTATCTGGGTCTGAGCTGGACGGGTATGGGCAGCCTGTCTTCGGGTTTGTCCACGATCCTGATTAGTGCAAACCCTATTGTTGTGGCCGTGCTTTCGTCGTTTTTGTTGCGTGAACCCCTCACGCGCCAAAAAGTGCTGGGTTTGGCTCTGGGCTTTCTGGGGGTGGCCTTTATTGTTCGAAACCGGATTGGATCAAGCACCGATACCCTGGAGGGATTTTTGCTCGTGCTGGCCGCACTGCTGACCTTGGCATTTGGCACGGTGCTGTATAAAAAATGGCCCGTGCGCACCGACATTGTGACCGGAACCGGTTTCCAGATCATTCTCAGTGGTCTCATGCTGTTGCCCGTTGCTGTCCTCATGGAAGACTGGTCCGCAATTGCCTGGACGCCATCGTTTGCAGGCGCATTTGCCTGGTTGGTGCTGGTGGTGTCCATTACCGGGTATCAACTGTGGTTCAACTTGCTCGAGCGTGGCAGTGCCAGCGCGGCCAGCGTGTGGTTTTTCCTCACCCCGCCCCTGGGTTTGCTGGCGGGCGCCTGGCTACTTGACGAGCCCCTGAACTGGATCGATTTCATCGGGATCGTCCCAGTGGTTTTGGGCATTGTTTTGGTGACCAGGTCCCGTTAGAAAGGGCGCAAAAAAAGGCGAACCACGAGGGCTCGCCAAAACAGCAATTTCAGGTCGAAGATGACGACAGATCAGGAGTTGGGCAGCAACACGCTATTCACCACATGAATCACGCCATTGGATTGGGTGACGTTGGCAATGGTTACTTCAGCAGTACCGCCTTTTTCGTCAACCAAGATCACTTTGTCGCCCTGCAGCTTTGCGCCCAGTGAGGCACCCGAGGCTGTTTTCAGCGTGGCCATGCCACCCGCCTGAACAATCTTGTTGCTCAAATCAGCCGCTGTAATATTTCCGGGGACCACATGGTAAGTGAGTACACCCTGTAGCGTAGCCTTGTTTTCTGGCTTCAAGAGCGTATCCACTGTGCCGCTTGGCAATTCCGCAAAGGCAGCATTGGTTGGGGCAAATACAGTGAAAGGACCTTTGCTTTTCAACGTATCAACCAAGCCGGCAGCTTTAACTGCCGTGACCAAGGTGGTGTGATCTTTTGAATTGACGGCGTTGTCCACAATGTCTTTGCTTGGCAGCATGGGTGCACCGCCCACCATGATTTCGGCGTGGGCAGGCAGACTAAAAGCGGCGGCTGAAAGTGCAATGGAACCGATCAGGCTTGCTGTCGTGAGTTTTGATTTCAACATGTTTACTACCTCCAGTTGGAATTTCAAGCTACAAGATTTTCCAAACGTCATGGCTCGCAGGCCAGAATCGTTAACAGTTCGAGGTCACTGAAGGCAGTAAGTTCAAAGCATGCGGGTTAAGTTTTGTTAAGGATGCCTTATCGTATTATTTGGTGATCAACACGGCACATTTGGCTTGGGTCACTACTTCATTGGCAACACTGCCCAACATCAAACGGTTCAAGCCAGAATGGCCGTGCGAACCCATGATGATCAAATCCGCGTGTGCTGCCTTGGCCACGTCCAGAATGGCCGTCGACGGGCGCTTGCCTTGTTTGATCACCGTGTGAACGGAATCAGCAGACATTTTGCGTTTGGGCACCATGGCCTTGATTTGCTCGAATGCCTTGTTGGCTGTTTCTTCCGAACGTTTGTTGAATTCAGCTTTCTCAGCCTTGTCCAGGTAAAAATAAGGGGCAGACACGTACACCACGGTGAGCTGTGCCTTGCTGCTGGCAGCCAATTCCACGGCCTTGGCTGCAGCGGCCATGGAGCATTCAGACGCATCGGTGGCCAATAAAATACTGGTGAACATAGTGTAAATCCCCTTTTTGTTGAATATTGTTTGCTTCAGGGCATGCCTGTTTGTGAAATTCGAGTGTACAAGTTGTTAAAGGTTCAGGCAAAACCACAGGCGCACCGCAATGTCAGCTAATCAGAATTGATTGTGCCCACCACTTGAATTTCCCCATTCTGACCGAGCTTGAAAAGAATGATCTGGCCTGATGCCGGGTACACACCAGTCAAAGCGGTGGTGTTTACCTGGTGCGTCACATAGAGAATTTTTTCTGTTGGTCCAAGCGCAGCGATGTGCTTTTTCAAGGCAGCGGTTTGGTTTTCACTGTGGCTTCGGTCTCGAAAAAATGAATTCAAGGCAGGCAATTCCTGCACTTTGCCAAGTCTTAGTTCTTTGGCGGTGTCCAAACAGCGGCACCACTGGCTTGAATAAACCGCACTCAGCGCAATGCCTTGTTTTCGAATGGTTTCCCCCAGTGCGCGGGCTTCCTGTCGCCCTGTGTCATTCAGATTACGTTGTGTGTCGCAACGGCCAAGCGTGAAATGTGCCGGGTCACCAAAGCCGGGTGCCGTGGCATGTCGCATGATGGCGTGCACCCCTTCTTGTTTCCACACCGCCCAGACGTTTTCACTGTTGGCAACGGTTTTGGCTGGAAGCAAAGCCAGAGGAAGCCACATGAAAAGGACTTTGAATGCACGAGAAAGCATGGGCATTGCCTGAACTACCAGGTACCAGAAAAACAAAAAGCCAGTTTACACTGGCTTTTTGTCTCGGAAACTACAGCGCTTTTACACTTCGGCTTGCGCCATTGCTTTCAGCTTTTCACGCTTGGCGCGTGAGCGCAGGTTCAGCAATTCGACCAGCAAAGAGAAGCCCATTGCGCTGTACAGGTAAGCCTTCGGTACATGTTGACCAAAGCTTTCTGCGATCAGCAACATGCCCACCATCATCAGGAAGGCCAGGGCAAGCACCTTAACCGATGTATGGGCTTCCACGAACTCGCCAATTGACTTGGCAAACACCATCATGACGCCCACGGCCACCATCACCGCAGCGATCATTACCTCGATGTCATCTGCCATACCCACCGCAGTAATGACCGAATCCAGGCTGAACACGATGTCCAGAATACCGATCTGAATGATGGAGTACCAAAACAGTTTGGCACCGGTTTTTTGAATTGCGGCGCCGGCCTCGAGTTCTTCTTGAACCTGGTGCGGGGCTTCCACTTCCAGATAAATTTCTTTGGAGGCTTTCCACAACAGAAACAGACCACCGAAGAAAAGCACCAGGTCTCGGCCAGTAATGGCCTTCTCCAACACGGTAAACAGCGGTTCGGTCAAACCGATGATCCAGGAAAGCGAAAACAACAGGCCCACGCGGGTGGCCATCGCAAACATCAAACCAAATTGGCGCACGCGGTCACGAATGTCTGCGGGTAGCTTCGACACCAGCACTGTGATGAACACAATGTTGTCGATACCCAGCACAATTTCCAAGGCCGTCAAAATCGCAAATGCGACCCAAACGTTTGGATCCATTAATAATTCCATAAAACACCCCGTTTTTTAGTCAATTTCAACAGCCCGCTATTTTGCACCACATTTCGCATGGTGGGTGATCATTTCGTATTCTGACTGCTTATTGCCAAGCGATTTAACAACAAATTGAACTGAATGGGTTTTGCAAAGTGATAGTTAAATCCAGCAGCAACCGCCCGTTCAATGTCGCTGTCAAATGCATACCCGGTTAATGCGGCCGCCTCACAGTGTTGATTGGGGCCAGCGTTTTCCCGTATTTTCTCAATCACTTCATAACCCGACAGTTTCGGCATGTCGATATCAAGCAGGATAAAGTCATAGGGTTCGGTCATGGCCTTATTCAGGGCTTCTTTGCCGTCTCGGGCCACATCCACAGAGTGAGCATCCTTTTGCAAAAAGGTCTGAATCAGTTTGATATTCAGTGGCGTGTCGTCTGCAACCAGAACCCGCAAAGGTCGGCTTGGCAGGATGCGCTCCTGGCTTTGTTCGTTGAGCTGGTATTCCCGTTTCAGGGTTACTGAAAACATGACCTGAGTGCCATGGCCCGGCTCCGATTCAAGTTGTATTTCTCCGCCCATGGCATTGACCAGGCTTTTCACAATCGATAAGCCCAGTCCTGTGCCGCCAAACCGGTTCTCGCGGTCGGTGTGTACCTGTGAAAACGGTTTAAACAACTCCGATTGCTTCTCTTTTGGAATGCCGAGTCCGGTGTCGCTGACTACGAAAGTTAGCAAGTCTTCCGTGGCGTTAAGCGGCGTATTGATCACTTTTAGGCCAACTTTGCCATGAGAAGTAAACTTGATGGCGTTAGATAGCAAATTTTGGAGTATTTGCCGCAAGCGACCCATGTCGCCTGAATAAATTTGATGATCTCCAAGCTTGTTCTCAAGCTCGAATTTGACACCTTTGGATTCGCAAGTCAGGCGAGGAAGTTCAGTGCTGCCCTTGAGCAACTGGTCCATCAAGAATGGTGATTCAATCAGTTTCACCATGCCTGACTCCAGTTTCGAGAAGTCCAGAATGTCATTCAAGATGGCAGACAAGGTTTCCGACGACTGAACGAGATAACCCGCCTGCTCTTTCAAGTCGCCTGGTGGCAAGTCCATTTCAAGCAAACGAGCAAAACCCATGATGCCATTCAGTGGGGTGCGAATCTCATGACTCATGGTGGCCAAAAAGCGGCTCTTCTCTGCGTTGGCGTCTTTTTCAGCCTTGGCCGCAATGGCCGTTTCACGCAGCCGCCCCTCCAGTTCCAGCTGCAATGTGAGGTCCAGGTGGGTACCCACTACACGGGTGGGTCTGCCATCTTGATCCCGCACAACCAAGGCCCTGGCCAATATGTGCACCCAGTGACCATTTTTGTGGGCCATGCAAAACTCTGCTTCGTAGGAGCCTTTTTCCGGGTCGTCCAAGGCATCTGCCAGTGTCTTCTTGGCAACCTCCAGGTCATCCGGTGCGGTCAGGCGCTCCCAAGTGTCAAAGTCGTTGCTTAGTTCATGGTCTTCGTAACCCAGCAAGCGCTTCCAGCTGGGTGAAAAATACACTTTGTCGGTGCCCACTTGCCAATCCCACAGGCCATCGTGAGAGCCCTCCATGGCCAGCTTGAAGCGTTCTTCACTTTCTGCGAGGCTGTCGCGCATCAGGCGTTCCTCGGTTACGTCTTTGCACATCAAAATGATGCCGCCGCGGTGCCCGTCGGGTCGAAGCCAGGGCTCAATGGCCCAATCCAGCCAAATGGTCTGGCCATCGGGGCTGGTCCAGGGGTCTGATGTGGCCGACAGGCTTTCACCCGCCAGGCCAGCCCTGTGCGCCTGACGCCAGCGTTCATGCAGGTTGGGTACCACATCGTAGTGATTTTTACCCACCAAGCTTCCATTGTGCCCGGTTGCAAAAGTTTGTACCCAGCGCGCCGATGCCGCTACATAGTTCATCTCCGTGTCGAACATCGCAATTGGAACGGGCGCTTGCACAATCAGGGCCTCGACAACCCAATAACTTTCTGTGGCTGATTTCAGCGCATTTTCAAGCGACAGGCTTTTTGCAGTCAGCCCACGGGTCAGGTCCAGAATGTCTCTGGAAATGGGTTGCAACTCGGTGGGCAACTCATTCATGGAAGCCTCGAGTGCCTTCGGATCATTTTTGCGCACAAGATCCAGATAGGCGCTTGCTTTGGCAGACAAGCTGCGGCCCAAAGCCAACACCAGCAAGAGCGTGGCGACTGTCCCGATAATCAGGGCCAGAATTGCACCGATCAGCGCTTTCGAGATGGGCGAGGAAACCGTGTCCAAAGACGTGACCGTGGCTGAAATCCAGCCCAAATCGCTGGTTTCCGCGCTTTTGTTGGGCGCAAAGGCCACCAGGTAGTTTTCCCCGTCACTCAGCCTTTCAATCGACCAGTTGCTTTCTCCGGCCACGGCCTTTTGAAAACCTGCCATGGCAGTCCAGGCTGTGCTGTCTTGAAAGTCAGCCAAATCCAGCCGGTTGCCCATTCTTAAGGTCCCGTCTTTGGCCAGAATGACAGTGGGCGCAGACGGGTTAATGGTGTTGAATACGTCTTGCTCAATTTCGGAAATGAAATATTTCCAGTCCAGATGAATCCCGATCACACCAATAATTTCGTCTTGCCGGTTTCTCAGTGGCGTTGTGAAATCAATAAACTGGTATTTCTCTTCGGCCCGGGCAGGCAACAGGGCCGCCAACAATGCAGCCTCATGCACATCCATGATCGCGGGTTCGGTCAAACCGCGCTTGAACCACGGGCGTGCGGCCACGCTTTTGCCAACCAGCAGGTTGTCAAGCGCTGCCAATACCGTGCCATCTGGCGCAGCCACACCAATCCACAAGTATCCCGGCGTGTGGTCACGCATAATTTGCAGCAGCTTGGTTTGTTCCTCCGGCGAGTAGTTTCCGAAAGACTGCTCGATCCGGCTGGTGTAGACCAGGTCGCGCAAGTGTGCCTTCAGATGGCGGTCAACAGACTGAGCGACTTGCTCGGTTTGCGCCGTGGCATTCACGCCAGCCTGATTGATGGTGTTGTTGCGCAAAATCCAGTGGGCCGTAAAGGCCACAGGAATTGACAGCAGGAACAGGGCGATCAAACTACCTGCGATCAGGCGGCTGGTGAAGCTTGCCCGAATATTGAAATTAAGCATGAAGCTGAATGTATGTAAATTGTGGATGGGTCACTGTAACTCACCACACGACAAGGCTCAATCGTTAAACAGGATCAATTTATGTTGTAGATCAAGGGATTGAATCAATTCAATTTGATTTCTGCTTTGTACGAGCCTGTTAACAATTCAAAGGTAGTATGTCGCTCTAACTTGAACACTGAGCGGAATCTTTCGAATTGGACTCTTGGGATCTGTTGACCAGAGCAGTTGGTATTTTGGCCTTTGGTCTGAGTATTGCGGGTTTTTGCGTGATCTCTGAACGTGGCACCAAGCTGTTGTTCGCAATTTCTTCAATGGCCTGGGGATTTCAATATTATCTGTTGGGTGTTCACACTGGTTTTTTGATCATGTTGCTGACCGGGGTGCGCCAAGCGGTCACCATCTATTCAAATGTCATGAGTCGTCGCTTGCGCATGGCATTGGTTGTTGGCTTTTCCAGTGTGGCGGTGGGCATTGCCGCATTCACCTGGCAAGGCTGGCTGGCCAGTTCTTTGCCACTTTTTGCGACGCTGCTGGGCACATGGGCCTTGTTCATGATGGGCAATGTGGGCATGCGCAAAGCCACATTGGCCACCAATGCGTTGTGGGCAGTGCATGGCTATCTGTTTGATTCCTGGGAGTTGTGCCTGACCATGATCGTGATTACGGTGGCGAACCTGTATGGTCTGTACCGTTTGCGCGGGGCCACCGTGGTGCCCTGAGATGGAGGAAAGCTTTTGGAATCAGGGTTTTAGGCAAGCTCAGTGTGCCGCGTGTTCTGGCCTAAGCAATGCTTCTGATTCCGGCTTAATGATTCTGGCTTGGGGCATGCGAAACGCTTTGGCGTCTTCGCATCGGTTCCTGTCGGAACCGCCCCGCGCTGCGAATCCGCCGGGAAGCCTTGCAAAGCCGGCCAGAATACACAGCATACTGATCCAGCCTCTAATCTGATTGGCCACGCTTTTCAGCATTTCCCTGCTAAAATGCAGCCTGTTTTCAAACCCTTGCATCTATAGAGGCCCCGCGATGAACACGCGCCCCGCTTCTTCGCCTGCCGAGCACAACAGCCTTGTTGTCAACGGCGCCGCAGTCGAAGCCCAACTCCGTGAATTACTCCAAAAACGCATCCTGATTCTGGACGGTGCAACCGGCACCATGATCCAGCAGTACAAGCTCACGGAAGCCCAGTACCGGGGCGAGCGTTTCGCTGATTTTCACCGCGACATCAAGGGCAACAACGAGCTTCTGGTGCTCACCCAGCCTGCCATCATGACCGAGATTCATGAGCAGTACCTGGCCGCCGGCGCCGACATTCTTGAAACCAACACCTTTGGCGCCACCACCGTGGCCCAGGCCGACTACGAGATGGAACATCTCGTTGACGAGATGAACCGCGAAGCCGCCCGCCTGTGCAAGCAAGCTTGCATGAAGTACTCCACGCCCGAGAAACCCCGCTTTGCAGCAGGCGCCTTGGGCCCCACGCCCAAAACCGCGTCCATCAGCCCTGATGTGAACGACCCCGGCGCACGCAACATCACCTTCGACCAACTTGTTGAAACTTACTACCAGCAAACCAAGGGCCTGGTGGAAGGTGGCGTCGACCTGCTGCTGGTTGAAACCATTTTCGACACGCTGAATGCCAAGGCCGCGCTGTTTGCGATTGATCAATACTTTGAAGACTCTGGCAACAAGTTGCCCATCATGATTTCCGGCACCGTCACCGATGCGTCGGGCCGCGTGCTGTCTGGCCAAACTGTTGAAGCCTTCTGGAATTCTGTTCGCCATGCAAAGCCCATTACCATTGGTTTGAATTGTGCTTTGGGTGCGTCGCTGATGCGCCCTTATGTGGCTGAACTGTCGAAAATTTGCGACGTGCCCATCTGCGTGTATCCCAACGCGGGTCTGCCCAATCCAATGAGCGACACCGGCTTTGATGAAACACCGGAAATTACCTCCAGTCTGGTGAAAGAATTCGCGCAAGCAGGTTTCCTGAATGTGGCGGGTGGTTGCTGCGGCACCACGCCAGATCACATTGCTGCCATTGCCAAGGCATTGGAAAACCACAAGCCACGTGTCGTTCCAACAGTTGAGCCCAAATGCCGTTTGTCAGGTCTTGAACCGTTGAACATTGATGACAGCAGCCTGTTCATCAACGTGGGCGAGCGTACCAACGTCACCGGTTCAAAAGCCTTTGCCCGCATGATCCTGAATGAGCAGTACGACGAAGCGCTCAGCGTGGCCCGTCAGCAAGTTGAAAACGGCGCGCAGATTGTGGATGTGAACATGGACGAAGCCATGCTCGACTCCAAAGCCGCCATGGTGAAGTTCCTTAACCTGATGGCTTCTGAACCTGATATTTCACGCGTGCCGGTGATGATCGATTCTTCCAAATGGGAAGTGATTGAGGCTGGCCTGAAATGCGTGCAAGGCAAGGCGGTGGTCAACTCCATTTCCATGAAGGAAGGCGTCGACGAATTCAAACGCCAGGCCAAATTGTGCAAGCGCTACGGCGCAGCCGTTATCGTCATGGCCTTTGACGAAAAAGGTCAGGCCGACACCTACGCCCGCAAAACTGAAATTTGTGAACGTGCCTACAACATCCTCGTGAACGAAGTCGGCTTCCCTGCTGAAGACATTATTTTCGACCCGAATATTTTCGCGATTGCCACCGGCATCGAGGAACACGACAACTACGGCAACGACTTCATCGAGGCCACCGGCTGGATCAAGAAAAATCTGCCGCACGCCAAAATTTCCGGTGGTGTGTCCAACGTGTCCTTCAGTTTCCGCGGCAACGAACCCGCACGCGAAGCCATTCACACCGTGTTCCTGTACCACGCCATCAAGAATGGCATGACCATGGGCATTGTGAATGCCGGCATGATGGGCGTGTACGACGACCTGGAGCCCGAACTCAAAGCCCGCGTGGAAGACATTGTGCTGAATCGTCAACCCAAGCTGGCTGAGAACGACCCCGATTTCGGTAAAACCGCCACCGAGCGAATGATCGAATTCGCAGGCACCTTGAAAGCCGGTGGCAAAAAGCTGGAAGAAAACCTGGAGTGGCGCAACCAGCCAGTGCAGAAACGCCTGGCCCACGCCTTGGTGCACGGCATCACCAACTTCATTGTTGAAGACACTGAAGAATGCCGGGCTGAAATTGCAGCCAATGGCGGGCGTCCAATCAATGTGATTGAAGGCCCCCTCATGGACGGCATGAACGTGGTCGGCGACCTGTTCGGTGCCGGCAAAATGTTCCTGCCACAAGTGGTAAAAAGTGCCCGCGTCATGAAGCAGGCGGTGGCTCACCTGATTCCCTACATTGAAGAAGAGAAAAAGCAATTGGTGGCCGCCGGTGGCGATGCCAAAGCCAAAGGCAAAATCCTGATTGCCACCGTGAAAGGTGATGTGCACGACATTGGCAAAAACATTGTCACGGTTGTTCTTCAATGCAACAACTTTGAAGTTGAAAACATGGGCGTGATGGTGCCCGCTGAGCAAATTCTCGCCAAGGCCAAAGAAATCAATGCCGACATCATCGGCTTGTCGGGGCTAATTACCCCCTCGCTTGAAGAAATGGCTTACGTGGCAAGTGAAATGCAACGCGACCCCTACTTCCGCGACCGTGGTATTCCCTTGTTGATCGGTGGCGCCACCACCAGCCGCGTGCACACCGCCGTGAAAATTGCCCCGCATTATGAAGGCCCCACAGTGTATGTGTCGGATGCGAGCCGTTCTGTGGGCGTGGCCTCCAATTTGTTGTCCGATGAGTCGGCCGACACATTCAAGTCTGATTTAAAAACCGAATACGAACGCGTTCGTGAACAGCACGCCAACAAAAAGGCACAACCGCTCATCAGCATTGAAGCTGCACGCGCCAACAAGCAGAAAATTGACTGGGCTGCCTACACACCACCCAAGCCCAAGTTTATTGGTAAGCGTTACTTCAAGAACTACGACCTGGCCGACATTGCGCAGTACATCGACTGGACCCCTTTCTTCCAAACCTGGGATTTGCACGGCGGTTACCCCCGCGTATTGCAAGACGACGTGGTTGGTGAAGCTGCCCGTAAAGTGTTTGAAGACGGCCAGGCCATGCTGAAAAAATGCATCGAAGGCCGCTGGTTGCAAGCCAATGCGGCAATCGCCTTCTACCCCGCCAACACCGTGGATGATGATCACATTGAAGTGTATGCCGATGAAAGCCGCAGCCAAGTGCTGTTTACCTACAGCCCTTTGCGTCAACAAGGGGAAAAGCGCGAAGGCATACCCAACAAATCACTGGCCGACTTCATTGCACCGAAAGGCGCAGGCGAAGACTACATCGGCATGTTCGCGGTAACAGCCGGTTTGGGTGTGGAAAAAAAGGAAGCGCAATTCCAGGCCGAGCATGACGACTACTCCTCCATCATGTTCAAAGCCATTGCCGACCGCTTGGCCGAAGCCTTTGCCGAATGCCTGCACCACCGTGTGCGCAAAGACCTTTGGGGGTATGTCGCCGATGAAGCCTTGAGCAATGAAGAACTGATTGCCGAGAAGTACCAAGGCATTCGCCCCGCACCGGGTTACCCCGCCTGCCCCGAGCACACCATCAAGCGCAATATGTTTGAAGTAATGCAGTGTGAAGAAATCGGCATGACATTGACGGAAAGCCTGGCCATGAACCCGGCTGCAAGTGTTTCAGGCTTCTACTTCGCCAATCCCGAAAGTGATTACTTCAATGTGGGTACGGTTGGGCAAGATCAATTCAAAGCCCTGCTGGAGTACTCGGGTCGAAGTGAAGAAGATTTGAAAAGGGCATTGAGCACCAACCTGACCTGACATGTCGAGCATCCACAGCGTCGCCCCACCCGGCGCTGTGTAGTCGAAATCGATTCATCGCAATTTTTGTCCAGAAAAGACGAACTTTGTTGAGTTTGAACGCCACCTAGTAAGCACTAGAAAACCGAATTCAAGGTTTGTTGGCTGAGGACTCGCGATGATCGAAGTGTTAAACAGGTTTGCAAGGCTGGCTTCTGCACGGTCCGAGGTGGTTGGTGCATCTCTCATCATCCTCATGATCGTCATGATGGTGATACCCATGGGCCCGGGCATTCTCGATGTACTCCTGGCCATCAATATTTCTGTGTCGGTCGTGCTTGTAATCAGTGCCGTACTCATTGAAACCCCGCTGGCATTTTCTTCATTTCCTGCGCTTCTTTTGATGACAACCTTGTTTCGGTTGTCTCTCACCATTTCCACTACACGACAAATTCTACTAGAGGGTGATGCCGGACATATTGTCCAAACCTTCGGCGAGTTCGTCGTGGGCGGCAATGTGGCCGTTGGTTTAACGATTTTCCTCATTATTTCTGTTGTTAATTTTCTGGTGATTACCAAGGGTTCCGAGCGTGTTGCTGAAGTGGCTGCGCGTTTCTCACTCGACGGCATGCCCGGAAAGCAAATGTCCATCGACAGCGATCTGCGTGCCGGGTTAATTACTCAAACAGTTGCGAAACAACGCCGTTCCGACCTTGAAAAAGAGTCGCAGTTATTTGGTGCAATGGACGGTGCGATCAAGTTTGTAAAAAATGATGCAATTGCCGGGCTCGTTATCACGGTGGTTAACCTGCTGGGTGGTTTAACGGTCGGCATGATTCAGAAGGGAATGACCTTTTCTGAAGCGGGGTCGGTGTACACCATTTTGTCAGTAGGCGACGGACTGGTCGCTATCATTCCATCGTTGATGGTTTCCATCGCGGCCGGTTTGATTGTGACGCGTGTTACCAAAGGCGAGGCTGACGGATCCAACACTGCGCAAGACATGTTGAAAGACCTCAGCCGAAATTCAAACGCACTTCAAATCAGCGGCATTTTCTGTTTTCTGTTCGCATTCGTTCCTGGCATGCCCAGTTATGTATTCCTCGCCACTTCGGCAACGCTGCTGTGTGGTTGGTACTTCATCTCGAGAAAAACTGACAAAGCCGCAGACGTCGATGTGTCCACGCAGTTCAGCGACATGCTGTCTGCCAGCGGTAAAAGCGTCAAGATGGACGACATCTTGCACACCAATACTTTCGCACCCCTTGAGGTGCGGTTGCCTGTAGACATCGAGCCCACTGCTGCCAATCAAATTCAGAATATTTGCAGAATTGCGAGAAACCGGCGAGTAGAACATTTGGGCATTCTGTTTCCGTTGTTCGAGTTCACCAATCACACCGAGAGTTTTGTCGAGTTCTATGTGTACGGCGTACCGGCCATGTCCATTCATATCTCCGAAAAGCGGCTCAGCATTCGCAGCGATCAGTCATTGGTACAGGCCGTGCCCGGTATTGAATTCGTGATTGAGAAAGATGTTGTTACCGGTAAATACGACATGCTGTGCGACCCCCTTCAGAAAACACTTCTCGATCAGCACAAGCTGGAATACCTGACATTCGAAACAAGATTGGTATCGCAAATTGAAGCGTTGTTGGTCCAGAAGGTCGACCAGCTATTCACCTTGAATGAATATCAAAGACATATGACCACTTTGGGTGACAAGTACACAGAACAACTCAAGGAACTTGAGCGCGTGTTACCCGTTACCAAAGTGGTGGAGGTGTTGCAACGCTTGCTTGGCGAATCAGTTTCAATCAAAAACATGCGTTCAATTTTGAATTCATTAATTGAATGGGGGCAACGCGAGCGAGACCCCATGGTTATCGCCGAGCAGGTACGCCGTGGCTTGTTCGAGCAAATATGCCATCAACATACCCACGAGCGAAAACTCAAAGTCTTTATGTTGGGCGTGGAATTTGAACAGTTGATACGAGAGTCGAGTCGAAGTGACGGCAATGGATCATTTGTTGACATTGATTCCAGCTCCCTCAATGAACTAATCGAAATTGTCGAGGAGCAGTGCAGGCCGCATCTGGTTGGAAACTATGTGCCCGCCATTGTGTGTTCAATGGATTGCCGGGTGTTTTTCCGCCAAATCATTCAAGACTCATTGTTCATCATTCCGGTTCTTTCTCATCAAGAAATTTCTTCAAACATGGAAATTCAAGTGTTAGGCAACATCAATCTAAATCTTCAAGCGAGAAACAATCCATTTGCTGACGGAGTCACATCATGATCCACATTCAGGTTAAGGCCAAGTCAGGATTGCATGCCGGTGCGGTCTGGCGACTGGACAACTCGCTGGTCAGCCTGGGTGCAAACTCTCAGTCAGATGTATTCCTGTGCGATCCTGAAATTCCGGATACCTTGATCACACTCAGAAAAAGCGGGCGTCGGTTCAACATCGAGACCCTGCATTCAGAGGCCAGGTTAACCGCACCTGATCAAAAAAAGGTAGACAACACGCTTTTCCCCTCGCAACTGCTCACGCTTGATTTCAAGCACATACAAATCGAGTTGCAGATCGTCAACGGCACCAGTGGGCTGATGTCGTCATTGAATGACGGGTTCGCCAGAACACTCCATCAATTGGTGCAACTCTTACGGGGCATAGGAGCCAGGGCAATCGTCGCCTTACTATTCATTATCGGCTTGTTGTTGACCACAGTCGTTTTGTTCTTCGGCACGGCGGGTGTTGTCAAGTCAGAGGCAAGCGTCATCAAGAAACCAAACTTGAACAACACCTACAAATTGAAACCGCTTTCTACCCTTGAGAGTCGCATGGCAGAGAACGTGGCAAACGAGATCAATGATTTTGCAATCAGAGCCTCCACAAACCAACTCTCGGTAAATGTGGATGATGACCGTGTGGATATCGACGCGGAGTTGTCGAGGGCACAGTCCATCAAGTTTGAAAAACTCCTGGATCGTCTGGTCATCGATTACGGTGAGAAAGTGGATATCCGTGCCCGCCTGGCGTTGACTGAAGAGCAGCGCCGTATCGATGAAATTGCCATTGAGCAGGTTGTTCTTGGTAGTCGCCCTGTTGTTATCCTGCGAGACGGGGCAAGGCTGTACGTCGGCGGGCAGTATCAAGGTGTTAATTTGCTCAGCGTCGATTCCCGAAAAGTAGTTTTTCAGGGCGAAGCCGTTTATGAGGTTGTCCTCTGATGCGCAGCGCCACGGCCCTGCTGGCACCTGCAATCGTCAATCAGCTTCAAGCCCGGATTGGGCAGATCAACCCCGTGAAACGTGTTGGGTATGTCAGTGAAATTATTGTTTCTACAGTCAAGGCGATTTTGCCCGATGTGGTGCAAGGTGAGTTGTGTGAAATTGAAACGTCTGGCGGGCATAAAATCCTTAGCGAGGTTATCGCGTTCTCTGAAAATATTGTCACCATCTCGTGTCTTGAATCTGTCGCCGGAGTCGCTTTGGGTTCCCGAGTGTTGCCCTTGGGCCGAGCGCACAGCATTAAGGCGTCAGATCACTTGCTTTCATCGCTCCTCGATGGCATGGGCCGCAATCTGGATCACCCGTATGACCGTCGATCCGGCGTCTTGTCGGTCGATTCCGATGCACGACCCGTCATTCAGGTGGCACCTCCAGCCAGTAAAAGACCACCCGTTAGCGAGCCGCTCGTCACGAAAGTGCGGGTCATTGATGGACTGCTTACCCTTGGTATTGGCCAAAGGGTGGGTATTTTTGCACCCCCTGGTTGTGGCAAAAGCACCTTGATGGCCCAAATTGTTCGCGGTGCGAATGTGGATGCTGTGGTGTTTGGTCTTGTGGGCGAACGCGGTCGTGAGTTGAGGGAGTTCATCGAAAAAGAAATCACGGATGAAATTCGCAAAAAAAGTTTTTTTGTGTGCGCTACTTCTGACCGATCGGCAATCGAGCGTGTTCGTGCTGCGTTTACCGCCACATCCATTGCCGAATATCTAAGGGACCAGGGAAAGTCTGTTTTGTTGGTTGTGGATTCGTTAACGCGTCTTGCCCGCGCGCAGCGTGAACTGGGGTTGATGGCCGGGGAGCCTGCCACACAGGCGGGATTCACGCCTTCTGTGTATTCAATTTTGCCTGAATTGATCGAACGTTCAGGTCGAACGGAACAAGGGGATATTACGGCCGTTTTCACAGTACTCATGGAAGGCGAGCGGATTGAAGATGATCCAATTGCCAGCGAGGCCAAAAGCCTTCTCGATGGGCACATTGTACTCAGCACCAAACTGGTCGAACGAAGTCATTTCCCCGCAATTGATCCCTTAAAAAGTCTGTCTCGTGTCATGGGTTCAGTCAGCAGCGCCAAAACCCAGGAACTGGCGTCACTGGTCAGGCGCGCCTATTCGCTTTATCAGGAAGTTGAGCTGTTGATTCGGCTTAATGAATACCAGCCAGGTACCGATCCATTGGTTGATGAAGTCGTGAACATCAAGGCCAGCCTCGATGAATGGTGCAAACAGTCCCGGTCTGAACCCGAGTCACCTACCGTGGCATTGTCGCGTCTCGGTACGCTGATTGTCGGATTTGAGCGACTGGTTCAAGAGGCGAAAGCGTGAACACCTTCACCAAAGACCTCCAGCAAATCATGGCGATCCGGAAGCTACGGGTGGATTCATCGCGCCGTAAACAGAAACTCAAAGCGCTTGAGCAAGATCAGGCCGCGCGAACCATTGAAAGTACCCAGGCGCATTTTGAGCAAATGGAGCAAAGGCTCATTCAAATAGAAGTAGAAACCCTGCAACGTTTGACCAATGGCAACTTTGTCAAAGTGGATCAGCTGCTCAGCTTCACAAAGCTTCAGCAACAGGGCATCAAAAAAATAAAAAACATCCAGCAGTCCATCGATCAATCTCATCAACAGTACGAGTCAGCACAGCTTGCGTACCAGGAAAGTTGCTTGAAAGTGAATCAGGCCGAGAAAAAATTATTGGGAATAGAAGAAGTACTTCTACAGAAATTATGGAAATAGCTGAACACATCAATGAGCAAGAAGTGGCGCAGGTTTGGGCACTGGATCGACTTCGAACAGTGCGTTACGACGCGACCAGTTCCACAATTTTTGCCCGATCAAGATCAATGTCTCAGCGCATTTATTACTTTGATACCGACAGGCATTCTGATCTGGTGATTCGGCGCACAACTGGATTACCCCACAAAAGTACGATCAGCGACCTGATTTGGGTCAGTGCCAATTTCCCTGAGGGAAACGAGATTCAGATTGGTCTGGATTCAGCTTATATTTTTGAGCAAACCGGCAGTTTGATTACACCCCAAACCGTGGATTGGGGTGGTGAGGGCATCGTTCCGCTAATTGATATCGTCAGTGCTGTCCTGAACGAACTCGAGTCAATTCTCGGGCTTCATGTCGAGGACTTTTTGCCTGCACATCAAATGCCCACCTCAAACCCCAGCGACTACCTGGCCGTGGATTACAAGCGCCAAAACAAACTCATTCTTTTGTCAGACAAGCAAACACTGAAGCTGCTTGAAGCAAAGGCACGGAACTATTGCCTGCGCTACTGGAATGACTACGAGTCCATGGGGAAGAAAGTATTTTTCGAGTTGAGTGTTTATTTGTATCCAACAAAAAGAAAGTGGTTGAGTACCGAACTCGCAGAACTTGAACAGGGTGATTTGGTTGCACTGCAAAATTTTAGGGTCAATGCATCGTCTCGATCAATACGCGGTTCACTGCGATTTAAAGGCGATAAATTTTCAAAAAGAAACTATGAGGTATTCATCGAAATGAACGAAGACGACACACGACTCCACTTTGGTAGCGACGATCTTTCTGACACATCCAGTCTTGATGAAGAGAATCTTCCACCACACGAGCAAATCGAACTAGAGATTCACGCGGGTAAAACCAAGATTCTTTTTAATGAGTTGTGCAGCGTCCAAGAAGGCACCTTGATTGAATTAAGAGAGCATGCCTTGCCAATGGTGACCTTGTGTGTAATGGGTTCGCCAATACTTGAGGGCGAGCTGGTGCACTTTCAGGACCAATTGATGGTTCAAGTCACAAAAAGACTCGACTAAGAGAATCTCAACATGGATCAAAGCATCAATCCAATTGGTCTGATTGTCACGATAGCCTCGCTATCCGTATTGCCATTGGTGGCGGTAACGGCCACTTCATTCCTGAAAATATCGGCGGTGTTGCTCATATTGCGCAATGCAATTGGTGTGCAGCAAGTGCCGTCAAACATGGTGCTGTACGGAATTTCCATGGTGATGACCCTGTTGGTGATGGGCTCTATATTGACTGAGGCTGGCCAACGTTTCGCACCAGACGGCAAAATGCCGGTCAGCGGAACCGAAGTGCTCGAGTCGATCAATGCCAGTGTGCCGCCCTTTAAAAAGTTCATGTTGGCCAATGTCAATCCGGGTTACCTCAACAGCTTTCATGAAACGGCACAAAAATTCCAGAAAAAATACGATGCACCTGAAGTCGAGAAAACAGATCTGTTTGTTGTGCTTCCGGCTTTTGTTGCCTCCGAACTTGCTGAGGCTTTCAGAATCGGATTGTATCTTTACCTGCCTTTCGTGATCATTGATCTGGCCGTGTCAAGCGCCCTGATGGCCTTGGGCATGATGATGGTGTCACCCATGTCACTCACCGTTCCCGCAAAAATTGTTTTGTTCGTCGCAGTCGAGGGATGGGCAAAGGTACTCCAGGGGCTGGTCAATTCTTACTTGGTGTAAATCATGCTGATTTATTACGTCAATCAGGCATTGTGGATTTCATTGCTTGTTGCCGCCCCTGTGGTGGTTGTCACAATGGTTTTGGGGTTATTGCTTGGTTTCCTGCAGGCTATTTTTCAGTTGCAGGATCAAGCCTTGCCTTTTGGCATCAAGTTAATGGGGGTTGTACTTATCCTGTTTGCCTTGGGCTCCTGGCAATCTCAAATGCTGGTTCAGTTTACGCAAACCATGTTTGATTTAATCTCGGTTCCGCATCGTTCTAAATGGTAGAGCCACTGACCGACACCGGCGAACAACTGCGGCAGTTTCTTGCGGTGCTCTCGTATTATTTACCCAGAACTGTCAGTTTTATGGTGTTTTTCCCTTTGCTCTCGAAAGGTCTTTCCAGCAGTCTGATCAAGATGTCGGTCGGCTCTGTTTTGGTTCTCTACCCGGCATTTGCGTCAACCACCCTGTATTTTTCGTCAATGAACCCACCGACTTTCACCTTGATTACCTTTCTCAGTGAGGTGGTTTTGGGTGCACTACTGGGGCTGACCATTGCATTTCCCTACTACGCGTTCAAAGCATTCGGCGCTTTAGTCGATGTTTACAGAGGCGCAACGTTCGCCGCACAGGCGACAGGTAGTGATAGCGGAGAAGAGCTACCCATCGAGCAATTGTTTGGTCTGCTTTTTGCAGCACTGATTTTTGCCGGGCCGGGTTTGCATGCAGTCTCGGTGCATTTACTCAACAGTTATTTGATTATGCCACCAGGTACCTTGACCCTACTTAGTCTGGACAGTTGGCTGACCACCATGCTGCGCATGGCCGCCGACCACATCACCTTTGCAGTCTTGTTGAGTGGGCCGGTATTAATCGCAATCTTGGCTGTAGAACTCGTGGTCGAAATCATATCGGCGTTTACCCAGCAACTTCAAGTTTACAGCCTTGAGTTCGGGCTCCGAAGCGTGTTTGGCATTGCCGCACTCATCACACTCATGTTCTTTGCAGAGCAGGAAATACTGACAATGTTCTGGCAATACAGTGAAAGCTTGAATTTGCTTCTCGGAGATGTTCAGTGAGCGGCGAAAAAACTGAAAAACCCACCCAGAAAAAGTTAGACGATGCCAGGAAGAAGGGGCAGGTCAGTGTCAGCAAAGACGCCCAGATACTGTTTAAACTCCTGATGTTTTACATGTTTTTCTTTTGGCTTTCGCAAGACTATGCGGCACGTTTCTCTGAATTACTTGACTTGATCGTGACTGCCGGGTTCAAGCAGCCGTGGACTTTCTCAGAAAGCATCTTTTCAATGTTCTTTGATGTTTTCGTGGCAATCACTGTGCCCTTGATCGCTGTTTGTGCGATAGCCGCCACCCTGATTACCTGGGCTCAAATCGGATTTCTCGTTTCGCCAGAAGCGTTAACGCCTTCATTCAAGAAGTTCGATGCCGTATCCAATATCAAGAACATGTTCTCGAAAAAATCTTTGGTGCAGTTGCTGTTGTCCATCGTCAAAGTACTGATTTTGTCTGTGGTTGGGTATCTTGTATTCAAAGACAATATGGGAGACATGATCTACAGCTATCGCGCTGGGTTGACTCAGTTTTTTGACGTGCTGGTTCATGTGTTGAAGGCAATCATTTTTGTGTCGCTGATCATTTTTATGGTCATCGCTGCGATCGACTGGTCTGTGGAGTACATGCATCACATCAAAAATCTACGGATGAGCCACCAAGATATTGCCGATGAACGAAAGCAGTCCATGGGAAATCCACAACTAAAGCAGCGAATGAAAAGAGAGCACCGTAGCATTCTCAATTCATCACTTACCCGGGTTGCTGGCGCAAAGGCGGTCGTGGCCAATCCCACGCATATTTCTGTGGCTTTGGATTATGAACCGGGCAAACACGACTTGCCTTACATTCTCGCCATGGGAACAGACGACGAAGCATTAAGAATTCGTGAGTTTGCCAAGAAAAACGGAATTCCAATTATCGTGAATGTGAAGTTGGCCAGAATGCTATATCAGGACTGCGAAGAAGATGAATACATTCAGAAAGAACACCTGGAGCTTGCAGCCCAGGTATTCCGGGCTGTCATGGAAATGGCGTCTGATCAGGATAAGGGAGTCAGTCGTTGATTTTTTTACCGACCCCTTGCGCTTAGACTTAGTTGGTGGATTTTGGAATGTAATGCTCCATCAGCTTGATTAGGGCATCCAGGTCACCCCCGCTGTTTTTACCATCACCAATAAAAAGCAATTCGTTTAGCCATTCATTACCGCCGGAATCCAATTCTCGGAGCAAGACTTCAGCTGTCTCTTTCATCGCGGGCGTGCTGCTCGAGGAATTCCTGATTGCCTCCAGATCATCCCTGGAGAGTTTATTGTCTTGATCTCCATTCTTGGCAGACTCAAACTCTCCCCAGTTGCTTTTCAAGAACTTCAAAGCATTCAAAACTTGTTCTGTACGGGTTGTGTTCAGGGGCGGGTACCCGTCTTGGCCGGCAGCTTCGTTTGTGGTCAACAGATTTGTTTTAATGTCATTCAAACCTGCCCGAAACTGATCGAAATCACCTCGACTGAATTTGCTGTCTGTTTTGTTTACATTTCCACGAAATAGAGAGTCAATATTCCCTGAATTCCTTGCGTTCAGAATAATTTGAGCTGCCTTGCCCTGGTCACTGTCCGCCCCATATCGTCGGATTATTCCTTCGAGGTCTTCGACCGATACAACGTTGTCCAAGCCACCTTTGCCAGCCCCTTGATCAAATGTTGCCCAGTTTGCATCCATGATATTCAATGCCCAGATCAGGTCATTCAGTTCTTTTATTCTTGGGTTGGTATTTGGGTCTTTGTTGTTAGTGGCTTCTGCGGCTGCGTTTTTGTCTGCAAGATAAATGCCGCCATTTGTTGTCATGGCAATTGTGTTCTCGACGGGGTTGTAAGAAACAAGTCCCATTGAAATTGCAGTGTTGAGCTGGTTGGTGGTGAAGTTGGTGTTGTCTGCTGGCAGGCCAAATAAAAAATTCAGCATTTTGCGCGTTTCTTCGTCTGGCGCCAGTCCCGGTGGCAATGTTTCATCCGGCACTTCCGCCATGCCTTCAAGAATCGCCTTGGCATCTTTTTCTACTTGCCCCGAACCGTAATTCGGTGCGTACCCGGTGGCAGTGAAATAGCCAGGCACTTCACTGGCGGTGTTCATCAGTGTTTGTGTCATGGTTAACAGCCCCATGCTGGGTATCAACGCCAAAGTATTGTTGGCAAACGCCTCCACCACCGTGGTGCCATTCTCGTTGGGCGTCCAGGTGCCAGGCGCCTGGCTGGCGTCTCCCTGAAGCAGCCCCATCATTTTCAGTGTGTTCAAGTGCCCCTGATTGAATTCCGTGTTGGGTCCAAACATGTTCTCGAGCAGAGTCAGGGTGTTCGGATCAAGATCGCTGTCTTGTATCGGACCAAGCTGATCAGACTCTGCAGAGTAATTGGCGTTGTAAATGTATTGCGCCGCACCCATCAGGCCGCCCAGTTGTGCGCTCATGGCTGAGCCGGTGGCCTCGGTATTAAATCCGGAGTTTAGGTAAGTTGCACTGCCGCTTGGAAAGAAAGGAATTTCATCGCCGAAGAAGGCAGTGTCGTTGTAGTTCTGAACGAGACCTTGCCCTTCTGTTGTTAGCGTGAAGGTGTGGGTGATCCCATCTTCGCCAAGATTTCTTTTGTAGTTGAAGTAATCGTAGTCCAAGGTTAGGGTGATGTCGCGAACCTTCAGTTCTTCGACGGGCTTGTTATTTTTTAAAGCCAGAAAGTTCAGGATTTCTTGCAGTTCTTCTTCGGAGGAAGCGGAAATGATGATGTCTTTGATGCGGTAAGTGAACTGACCATCGGGCTGCGCATTGATGCCTGGAGCATCCGCTACTGCGACGTCTTCACCACGGTAACCTGGGCTGATGGTCGTCATGTTTTTTCATTCCTCCAATTTAGAAATTAATTGCTGTTTAGCCAAGTCGACATGTCGTTCTTTTCAAAGATTTGATCGTCGCCGCAAATTTCGAGGAGCATTGAATGATTCTCACTGGATAGTGCAGCTTTTGCAGCTTCAATAAAGGCCGCCCGATTTTCAGGTGGTATACCCATCTGGTCCCAAAGAGGGTCTGTTTCGCTCAGTTCTGACAGAAGCCGCATGCCTTGTGTGCCGAATCGATCGTTGTCTTTGACTGCGGCGCTGTTCTTGTAACGCCATTCAAGGTAATCCATCATGTCAACCGCTTTCGGATCGGACAATGTGGTGATAATTGCCTTGAATGCATCGCGCTTGGCAACTTCTTCGGCCTCTGCGGCTGCCGCTTCTGCTGCTGCCACCGCAGCATTTTTGTCTGCAAGATAAATACCGCCATTTGTTGTCATGGCAATTGTGTTCTCGGCGGGGTTGTAAGAAACAAGTCCCATTGAAATTGCAGTGTTGAGCTGGTTGGTGGTGAAGTTGGTATTGTCTGCCGGCAGGCCAAATAAAAAATTCAGCATTTTGCGCGTTTCTTCGTCTGGCGCCAGTCCCGGTGGCAATGTTTCATCCGGCACTTCCGCCATGCCTTCAAGAATCGCCTTGGCATCTTTTTCTACTTGCCCCGAACCGTAATTCGGTGCGTACCCGGTGGCAGTGAAATAGCCAGGCACTTCACTGGCGGTGTTCATCAGTGTTTGTGTCATGGTTAACAGCCCCATGCTGGGTATCAACGCCAAAGTATTGTTGGCAAACGCCTCCACCACCGTGGTGCCATTCTCGTTGGGCGTCCAGGTGCCAGGCGCCTGGCTGGCGTCTCCCTGAAGCAGCCCCATCATTTTCAGTGTGTTCAAGTGCCCCTGATTGAATTCCGTGTTGGGTCCAAACATGTTCTCGAGCAGAGTCAGGGTGTTCGGATCAAGATCGCTGTCTTGTATCGGACCAAGCTGATCAGACTCTGCAGAGTAATTGGCGTTGTAAATGTATTGCGCCGCACCCATCAGGCCGCCCAGTTGTGCGCTCATGGCTGAGCCGGTGGCCTCGGTATTAAATCCGGAGTTTAGGTAAGTTGCACTGCCGCTTGGAAAGAAAGGAATTTCATCGCCGAAGAAGGCAGTGTCGTTGTAGTTCTGAACGAGACCTTGCCCTTCTGTTGTTAGCGTGAAGGTGTGGGTGATCCCATCTTCGCCAAGATTTCTTTTGTAGTTGAAGTAATCGTAGTCCAAGGTTAGGGTGATGTCGCGAACCTTCAGTTCTTCGACGGGCTTGTTATTTTTTAAAGCCAGAAAGTTCAGGATTTCTTGCAGTTCTTCTTCGGAGGAAGCGGAAATGATGATGTCTTTGATGCGGTAAGTGAACTGACCATCGGGCTGCTCATTGATGCCTGGAGCATCCGCTG
The DNA here is from genome assembly GCF_902506325.1 of Limnobacter sp. 130. Classification (GTDB taxonomy): domain Bacteria; phylum Pseudomonadota; class Gammaproteobacteria; order Burkholderiales; family Burkholderiaceae_B; genus Limnobacter. The sequence goes on along the minus strand of NZ_LR732328.1, from coordinate 1,598,893 downwards.
CTGCGACGTCTTCACCATGGTAACCTGGGCTAATGGTTGTCATATGTTTTCATTCCCGAAGTAAGATTCTCAATTTTAAAAATAATTTTTACGTGCCACGCGTTTGTTCTTTTTCTGTTTCCGTGGTGGTTTGGTACAAACTGACAAGTTGCTGATACAACGCATTTGCTTCTTGTGCCTTGATGTCGTCTTTTGCACCTTCATATTGATAGTTGGCGTTGCCATATTCGCCACTTGCATTGATTGGTGCCGTGATCAGGCTGGCGCCGATTGGGCCTACCCATTGATTGCCATGGCCAGTTTTGCTGTTTTTGGCAATGATGGCGTTGGCCGCGCCCAAGCTAGCTGTAATCACTGCAGACAACATGGCGCATGCGAACTGTACGGCGGCACCTTTCAAGCGCTCTTCTGCGGCGCTTATTCCCAGCTCCACCTGCGTTTCAAGTACTTGAGACATCAGTTGTTTGATATCCACTTGCATGGCGTAACTAAGCATCAAAAATTCAAGAAATGCGTCGCCAAAGGGATTTGTGTGAATCCCGATTCTTTCGGAACCGCCGAAAAGAATGTCCGCCTCGTCGTCGGTAAGACCCCAAAGTTTTTTGGCCTCATCGCGCGTAATGCTGTCTTTGCCACTGGCCAAACCAAGATACGTTTGCACTTCTTCCGGCGACAGGTTGGCGAGCATTCGGTTGGCTTGCTCTTCAGTCAAGCCGAATTTGTCCATCATGTACGCCAGAAATTTTTCTTTTTCAGTCTGGGTTAGTTCGTTGGGCTTATCGACATTGCCTGTGCTTAGGGAGTCGGTTCTTGTTGCGACGTCTACCATTGTTTGTTCTCCTGAATAGGTGTGTTTCAAACACCAAATAGTTGCGCAATCAACATTTGAAAACGTTGCAGCAAATCTTGGTAATTGGAATTTTCCTGGCTCAACATTTCAATAATCTGGCTCCAGCCATCAATAATTGCCTGGGCTACTTCTGCTTCTTTCAGTAGTTTTGCACCCTCGTACTGCAACTGACCCATTTCTGCCTGAAGGCCAGCTTGTGCCATCAGGATTGCGGACTGCGCATACTCAAGAAAGCGGGTTAGCGCTATTGTTTGCGTCTCGGTGAGTGAACCAGTCAACATTTTGGCGATGTAGGCTGGAAGGGACGATGCAAACTCCCTGGCTGCTTGTACGCCCGCTGAAACGCTTGACGACATGGCCGACAGGCCACCTGCCATCAAGGCTGTGCAAACTACAACAATCGCGATCATCAACAAAGTGCCGACCACAATGGCGCCGATCGGTCCCAAAGCGTCGCTTAACGCTTCGAACATTGCACCCATCCCTTTTTCAATGAAAGACTCAGAGCCAGCTGCTTCGCTGATCAAGGGCTCGAGAAACATGACCAAGGTCACAACAAGAATCGCGATGGTCATTGGCGTTGGAATCAAGATGGCTGTGATCATTGCCAATGCCACACCCAATGCACCGAGTGCTTTGAAAAACTTGGCCAATCCACTCATCGCCTTGGCTTTGCGCAACTGCTCGAGATAGTCTTCAATTTGTTGCTTGACCTTTTCAACCTTGGCGCGTTCCGCACCTTCCAGGCCAACCAAGTAACTGCCGATGACATCTCGGGTTTGCTCAAGCGCCGCGATCATGTATTCGGCCAAGGTTTCTGTCAGTGGCCTACTTGCGCCGTTGTCAATCAGGCTTGCATAGCCTGTGTCTCTTACTTGATCAAGCATCTGGCGTACCTCAGAATGCGGATTGATAGGCTTGTGATGCAACCTCGGCGAGTTTGCTCATAATTGCAGAAAACTCACTCATGACCGCCTCAACCAGTTTGCTGATGGATTCAATTTCTTGGTCCAGCTGGTCTACAAGTGCTTGATCGCCATTTTTGAAAGCTTCGTCTCGCAGGCGGGTTTTTTCAGCGATGTCAGTTCCTTTCAGGTCCAAAAACAAATTAATGCTGACACCGAATCCGTCCTTCCCTTCTGCGAGACCATTCAATGCGCCTTCAATCTGACTCATTTTGGTAGAAATGTAACGTTGCGCATTTGTGTCGCCCCGGTCGACAGCAAAGCTGTATTGAAGCTTCAGTTCATCAAGATAGCTTTGTAATTCTTGCTCGCTGTATCCTTCCGGACCAGGAATCTCACTCACATCCCAATTTGTTTCAAGGTTGTATTGCCAAAGATCTTCGCTGCGCATCACCTTTTGCTCAGCTTGAACTTTCGGGTCTGACGCGCTGAGTCCCGTGGACAACAAATAATTCATCTTGGCTTTTGCGACCGATTCGCGGAACTGGGACAAGGCCAATTGTTGGTTTTCTGCGCTGGGGTCTGCTGCAATTGATGATTCGTATGCAGCTTTCGCGGTAATCAGTTCTGTTTTCAAGGTGCCCAGGCCCACCGAATTAAGGTCTACGCCACTGGCTTCCAGTGTGTCCAGTTTTGCCAGCAGTTCATTGACCTGGTCTACAGTTTTGATGTTGTTCTCGGCACTCCACGAACTCGTCGAGGTTGAAATTGCCGACATTACTTCAGCCACTGCATCGGCCTGCGGTTGCAGTTCAGCAATTGCTGTGTCCAAGGCATCAGTGCCTTGCGTGTGCTCCGCAAGCACTTTTAACAGTGCCAGCTCACTTTTCAGTTCGCTGTCCAATTGATTCAATGGGCCTGTGCCGGTGGATGAGTCCCAGCTGTTGCGAATTTGTTTCAGATCGGTAATCAGGGCATTGAGATCACTTCCCCGAGCCCATGGTTGACTTGATTGGCTTTGTAAAAAGTTGATTAGTTGCGTCAACTCTGATTTGGACATGTCGGCCAGGTTTACGCCCGGGTTCTGATTAAGCCATGCTTGAACAGCCTCCTCGGCTGTATCGACTTCACCAGCAATCGTTGTTGGTTGCCACTGTACTGATTGGTTTGGATCTACGCCTGCCATGATAAATACCTCAATGTGTGTTGTTGTGTGTTTATCGAACCGAGAAACTGGACAGTCGTTTTGTGCCCGAGTCTACTTTTTGGTCATATTGATCGCGCAGGCGTTGCAACTGCTCTCCAATAATTGCGGAACGGTAGTCTGAAGGAATGACCAGTTCTTTCGCCTCAAGGCACCATGAGTAAAGTTTCTTTGCTTGTTCTTCATTGACCTTCTCGCCATTCATGACTTTGTTGAACACTTCAAGAACATCGTTCGGAATCGGTTTTCCGGAAGCACTCATCTGCGCGCGGGCTTCATTCAAATAGCGTTTCATGTCTTCGTTGGCTTCTACCGCGCCTTCTTCATGTGTCTGAAGGAGAGATATCAAGGCATCGCCGTTCGTCTCGAGTGGGCCGTACCATGCTGCTAGCTCGGTGAGGCGTTCTATGTCATAGGTGTACCCCCCCAATTGCAGACCTGTAGCCAGTAGTAGCACTGTTTGAGTGTCTCCCCTTGCTGCCGCTTCAAACATTTGATCGACTTTGCTTTCATCGATCTCGTAGGGTTCGGTCAATGGTTCGGGGTTCGTAATTGGGGTGGTAGCAGTCATGATTTTCCCTTTGGATTTATTAGTTAAGTGCCCGGGAAACAACGTCGCGGTAGAAGTCGCCAGACTTGCCCGCAGCATCGAAAATTGCCTGGGCCGAAGCGAGGTCAATTTTCAATTTTGCCGCGGCTTCCACAATGTCACCAGGCTCTACATCGGGGTCATCCAGTACATCTTGAAATTGCTGAAGCGCGTTGTCCTGGAAATCCTGACCTGTGGTTGTCATTACGCCGATTGGACCTTCGATTGCTGCCATTTTGATTCTCCTGATTAATATGTAAACACCATGCACACCAAATACGACTGATCTGTTTGATCAGTCGTCATCGTTACCACCGACAGGGTCGGTGGCCTCGCTGAGAAAGTCGTCCAGAATGAAGCCCACTGTGATTTCCTCCAGAGCATCTAAAAGCTCTGGTGAGTAGGCCCCTGCGGGCACCGACGCTGTTCCTTCAACCGCCATAATTGACTCCTTATTTGTTGACGATACTTTTTAATGGCTCGGTAAGGTCTTTGACCAAACCAGCAGCCAATTGCCACAATGAACCCATCATTTGAATCTCGTAGTTCAACATCACAGAGTCGACTGGAGAATCACCAAAATCTGAACGGGCAAGCATGTTGTTGACGTTCTTGCCGTGTCGATCTGCAAAGTTGAATACGCGATCGCCTGCTTGAATAACTTCCACAATACCTCCTACTGTTGTTTAACCAATTGCTCAAAACTTTCCGAAACTTTGCTGCCAATTTTCCCTGTCAGCTGAATTGACACAGACTTCATGGAGCTTTCGTGAATTGATTCAATCAGACTGAGTACGTTGTCATTGGCGTCAAAATCTTTGAGTTTTTGACCCATGTTCATGTCACTCTGATTCAGCTTTGTTTGGGCATTTTCAACAAAACTTTTCACTGTGTTGTTGATGGGCCCGGCATCGTTGATCATTGCTTTGAAGTCAGCAATATCGTGTAGCGGTGGTTGAGGTGTTTGTGCGCCCGGTGGCGAAGCAAGCATTGCCATGTTGTTAATTGCTGCGACCAATTTTGACCTCCAGAGCGACGCCAAGCTGCTTAGACAATTTGGCCTCTAAAATTTTAATCAGTACTTTCTGTTCGTTAAGCCCCATTGCTGGTGGCAGTTCGATATTGAGAAGCAGGTTTCCCTGGTTGTAGCTTCCTTTCACTTCCAGTGCACCAAGTGCAGAGTTATCAATTTGGAAGGAAAATGAGTTTTGTGTTTCTGACAAACCCTTTTCTTTTACTTCTCCTTTTTTAAGTGGAGAAAAAAGTTCTTTTGTTCCGTTTGTTTGAAAATTTCCCGTGTTTTTAGGTGTTTTCTCTGAGTTCGAGTGTGTGTGACTTTCAGGCGATACCGGAAACAGCATTTCCAGAAAATCATCTTTGAGTGAATCTTGTTGTGGCCTTGGCATAGAAGGGTTTGACAATGCGAGCGGCTTTGAGGCCTTGCTGATATTGACAGTGCAACCGCTTGCTTTTTTGTCGATGCGTTCTTGCACGCTGGCTGATAAACACAGCGGATCATATTTGTTGTCAGACTTCATTGTTTACCTTTGGCTCAAACGGTCAATTTCCCAAGTGATCTTGTCGAAAGTGAGTTGCATTTCCCGAAGGGTTTCCAGATGCCAGTTTTTTGTGGTGCGAAGAATGAATCCCAGTTCGGGTTCGAGTTGGCAATTAATATGAATTCCGGGGAGGGGGTTTTTCATTTCTGCCAGGGCCTTGGACGCCTCTGTGATGCGAGTCGATGGTGGAGTTTCGGAAACCCAGACCATAAAGTATTCTTGATGTTGAGCTGAGAAATGAGTTGTCCTGTTCTCGCTTTTCACCATGACCCAGTCGCTATTGGAAACTGACAGTTCGACTGGTTCGATCTCATGACTGTGCATGCGAAGCTCCTACGGATAGAACTCCTGCAGCCTTCAGATTTTTGTCAATTCCGTCGGTTACTTGTTTTCTGTGAGATCCATTTTTGTAAAGATCTTCAAGCAAGTCACTTTTAAGTACCAAGCGGTTGTAGTTCGTGATGAATATGTTTTTACCGGGTCGGTTGTTCGCACTTACGGCCGAGGCAATTCTTACCAGCGAATTCAGCCCTGTGACAACTTCCGCCGATGCAACAGTTTGCAAGCAACTTTCCAGCAAGTTACTCAGCGATGGCAGACCACTCAATTTCGCCGCGGTGCAGCAGTTGAGAAATTTTTTATGGATTCCCTGAGCCTTGATTAACAGATTGATTTGATTGATTCGGCTAAGGATCATGTAGTGCCGAGGTGCGGTAATTTTCTTGGGGTTTTGTGTTTTCTCTCTCGACAGGATATTGATGAATCCATCGCGCATTTTATTCATGTCAGCGCTGAAATCTTCTTTTGTTACATTGTTCCTGATTGCCTTGAACAGCGACAATATGTCTGGTGCATCAACGTGAGGTTGTATTTCAATTGTTTGGTACGCCTTGATGAATTCACGAAGGGTCGCTTGTGAAAGTCGACTTTGTTTGCCCACTTCAAACGCAGAAATGGAGCCCGAGATGAAGTCACCGTGTTCTGAGTTAAGTGATTTTTTATAAGTGTTTAAATCTTTGATTTCTGTTTTGCTCAAGCCTGGCTCTTCAAGCAACAGGCTGACAAGCAAGAACTTGCGCAATGCCTTTTCTTCCGGCCGCAAGTTTCCCGCCAGGTCGACCAAACTTTTACTTTTTGTCTTGACTGCTGTGTTTAGCGAAATCAGGTCTTTACTCAGAAATGTCATGTCCGAAGTGAACATAACCCGATACGCCTCTTTGTATTTTTCAGACGCGCGCTTTGCGTGCGCGTCTTCCCGGCTGCGGGCGGCTACTGCAATGGCCTGTTCTTCAGCCGTAACTTGTGGCTTGCCTTCCAGCCGGTTTTTTTGAGTTACCTCAACAGGCGGCTCGCCTGAACTGTTGCGTTGTGCATGTGCGCGAATAAAGTTATTGAGTTTTTTCTGCTCAACTGCACTTAGTTGCTTTTTTGCCAAGGCGCCACTTTGAAGCGCTTCAGCTGTTGTGACCTCTTGGACAATTGGTGGAATCGTAATTGCCATGCTTACCTCGGAATAGTGCTGTCGAGTTTCAAAGAGGGAGTTCCTTCAAGGTTGTCTCCTTTCAATTTGAATGACATCTGGAGTTCTTTCACCGCTTTGCGTGTGGATTCCGAATCGTGAATTGGCCGGTCAATCAGTCGTGGCGTAATCAGGAAAAGCCTTGCAACAGTTTGTGTACGCTTTTCCGTGGAAGTGAACGCCTTTCCGATATACGGTATGTCTCCGAGCAGGGGGACTTTGTAGTCATTAACTTCAGTGGATTCTCTGTTATATCCGCCAATTAGGATGGCCTTTTCCCGTTGAATTACAGCTTGGGTGCTTAGTGATGTGTTCTGCACCCTGGGCATGTTGATTCCTTGCGTATTTTCGGTAAGGCTGCCGTCTTGAATTTCAATGCGCAGGAAAATCCGCTCTTCCTGTTCATCGATGACTACTCGGGGAGTGACCTGTAACAGGCTACCTGCTGTAATTGGAATAACGTCGGCAACGCGTTCGCCAGAAACCTGGATATAAAGTGTTTGGCTAAGGTCGATGTAAGCGGACACATTGTCTTGGGTCACAATTGTTGGGCGCGCAAGTACTTTTGCGTTTTCATCGGCAGAGAGTGCTTTTAACCTGGCCATAAAACGCATTGGGTCAACGATGGAAGTGGCGCCGGCTGCGATCAAACTTGGCCGGCCAACGCCGCTGCCGGGAAAGTCGTAGGCAAACCGATCCGACAGCAAACCAAATTCCAGACCCAATTCATTGAGTCCTTTTTGATCGACCTCGACCATCATTGCTTCAACCTCGATCATCGCCACCTGACGGTCCAGTTGATCAATCAGATTCTTGTAGTAGTCGTGCTTACTCTTTGCGTCACGAATCAAGATTGAGTTGGTACGTGGGTCTGCTGTGACGCTGACAAACTCTGCTTTCTCAGGGTCGTCATCGGCTTTCTTTTTCACCCCGCTACTGGGTGAGACAGGCAAAGCACCAATTCTTTCCCCCATCATCAAACCTTCGCCAGGACTAAGGCTGTAGGGGGAGCGTTCAACGTTCATGCCCGGTTTTTTTGCTTCCGGAGAATTTGCCATTTGCTGATTTGGAAGCCCCAGCAAGTTCAACAGCACCGAGAGTGCACCCGGCGTGGTAACCATGGTTCCGCGCAAGTTGGTTTGCCTGTCTTCGACTGAGGCGTGCTTGAGCGGAAAGACCATCAGTTGCGTTCCGTGCTTTGCGATCTCGGATGGATCGGGCCGGTCCTGCTCAAAGGAGTCTTCTATTAATGACAGGTAGCTGGCGGGGCCGGAAACAATGAGTTCTTTGCTGTCCATATGAAATACAAACGGGAACTCTTTGTAGTAAAGGCCTGCTGAAGTAAGCAGTTCTTTCCAGTCGTCGTTGGAGCGATCGCCACCCACATAAATTCGCTTTGTTCGCCAGTTTCCTGATCTGTAGGTATACACATTCAGGCCGTTCTGAAACCAATTGATTTGATAGGCACTTTCAAAATAGGCCATCACGTCATCAACTGTTTTAACTTCAAATCGACCACTGACTGGCGAGCTTGGAATACTGTCTGCAACCAAACGCTTCCCAAACATCGACAACATTTTTTCAATAACCCGTTTGGCACTCTCGTCTTGCGCAAGATAGACTTTTGTTTCGACTTTGTCTGTTGTGGCTGCGCGTGATGCAAGCGGGGCGAGGACTAAAGCAAGAATGAGTAATTTAAGAAATACTTTCACTGTTGACCTCAAGATTTTTTATCACAGGTACCAATGCAGGTTCGAGACGTTCAATCTCTTCTTTGTACATCGCGATCAGATTATTCAAAGACACATTGATTTCGGCTCCGTTTGCCGTGCTTATTTTCAGTTCAAATGGTTGTAGTTCTTCATCGGCTTTTACATTCCACTTTCTAAGGTTCATTTGTTCAGCGAGGACTTCGGCAAGTACCTTTTTAACCAAATCTACCTGGTCTGGATTGGCTTGAAGATTCAGTTCCCGTGCGCTGTGAGAACGGATGACCAGCGCTTCGGCAAGTGTTTTGATTTTGAGAAAATCGGATGCAGTTGAAATGAACTGCTCAAGAACAACCACGCAAACTTCTGTGCAAATTGACGAGGAATTATCGAGCAGATTATTTTCTTTCCGGGCAGTGATCTCTTTGAGGGACACCAGGTCTTCGCGCACTGAGTTTGCAGCAAGCTGTCGGGATTTTTCCTTGATTCGTTCAGCTTCGTCATTTGCATCACGCAAAATGATTTGGGCTTGCCTGTGCGCCTGATTCAGTAAATCGTGATAGGTGCTAACGTGATTTAACAGGGCCGCTTTAACGACACCGCCTGATATTTGAAGGCCTTCAGGAAAATGAACCCGCTTGATGAGGTTAAGCATGATCTTCCTTGTGTAGAAAATCGATTTCCTCGAATGAATTGTCGGATGTGTCGTCTGGGTCGAAGTGAAGTTCCATGACTTCGTGGTGCGAATAGACTTCGCTGTGCAAGGCGCAGAAGGCGGCTTCACTCCAGTGGTCAATCACGTCCCACAGCTCTTGTGGAATGGGCTCAAGATCATTGCTCCAGTCGATGATCTCTTTGGCTTGTGTAAGTTGCCAGCGCTGATAGATTTTCGGAAAGTAGCTTCGGAGGTAAACCGCAAACCCCAGTCGTATTCTGTCGTGAAGAAACAGTTGTTTCTTCAAGGTGTTGGCCATATGGCGCGCCGCCGATTCCTGCCATTGGATCAAGGCATCAGGCAGATCGTTTTTCAATACAATGATTTCGCGGATTACTTCGGGCGAGTTCACGCCAAAACTACTTTCCCAGTCTTGTGGACGTGCGTGAAGAATACTTGCGTCCAGGCTGAACAAGGCGAATCGTTGAAGATGTTCTTCAAGTACGTTGTTTGTCGCGATGGCAATGCTGCGTAACTCTGGACGCAGGATCAGGCGATCATCGGGTAGTTCTGGCATATTCAATGTACTTCGCAATTGAAGCAAGTTGAAATAATCGATGTTGTCGAGCTGCTCTTTTGTCAGGGGCAGTGAGACGCGATGTTCTTCGTGAATTGCGATGAGCGGGTTCGACCACCATGCCCACCAGCGACTCGAAAATGTGAGTTCACCAGTCATTTGAAGATCCTGAGTTTTAGTTTGCGCAATACTTCGGGCCACTCATTTTCGTCTTTGGCCTGGAGCCACACTATCCCCAGTGAGAGTACCCAGAGCGCCACGATCAGATAAACGATGCTGAGAAAGTAAATGCGGTCTTCTTCGCTTAGCGCCAGTGGGCCATACCAAAGAAGCGGTAAGCAGGCATCGCCACGCGGTTCTGAAGGAATGGCGGCCACGGAGATACTTGTATTGACTTCGCCTGTTATTCCGGGAATGCTTTTGAATATCAGTTCCCTGACGCGTGGAACGTAAGCTGGAAAGGACGATCCGTTCTCGTATTTAACGAACACAGCAGCCGACGAGGGGGAGAGTACTTCACCTGGGTTGGCACGTTCCGGCAGAACAATATGTACTCGGGCAGATAAAACGCCATCCATGCTCATCAAGGTTTCTTCGAGCTCCTGGGACAGTGCATACAGGTATCTGGCACGCTCCTCCAGTGGTGAGCTAATCATGCTTTCTTTCTTGAAGACCTCACCCATCGATGTTTTTTTCGCTCGGGGTAGTCCTTGCGACTGAAGAATTCGGAGTGCGTCAGAGGACATTTGCTTGGGTACCGAGATGATGACTCCCTCTTTGCCCAATGACTTTTCCACGGGAATGCCGGCCTCTAGAAGACTGGAGTAAATTTCATTGCCTTCTTCTTGCGACAATCCACTGAAAAGCTGACTGTTGCCGGAACAGGCTTGCAAGGCACCGATAAGAAAGAGGTAGCCGATTGAGCGAATGATGAGTTTGAGCGCGGTTTTCAAAATTTAGCGCCTTTTGGTAATGGAATTCATTTCTTCGGAAATGTTCTCGCCCCGGTTGCTGATTCTGCTCATGCTTACAAAATAGGCTGTGGCGGTAAATTTCTGGTAAACCACGGATTGTGTAAATTCGGAGTTCAATGCGAGCGAACCCTTCAGCTCAAAAGTGCTTTGATTGAGCTCTTTTTCAAGTTCCTTGATGGCGAGTTCCGCTTCGTTGACACTTGCGGCAGTCTCTTCGATTAGCGTGCCCTGGCTGCGCTTGGTATCTTCTACGGATCGTTTAGAGAGACTTTGAGTTCCACTGCTTAATGCACCATTGATGCTTTTCAGGAGTGTTTGAAACTGATTGATGTTGTCTTGGGGTGCCTGAATCTGACCTGCTTGGCCAAGTGCGATGGCTGATGTTGCTGCGGCGGAATTAATCATTGAAGGTGCTCCTGATGAACTCGTGTTGTCTGAGTTGACGGATTGGGCTAAAAGTTCGCGTGCATGATCACAACCAACAACGTTCTTTTGCGTCGTCTTCAAACTTCGCATCGTATTGGGATCGATTTTTTTCGGCTTTGTCTACCCCGTAGAACTGGAGTCGAAGTTCTACGCGTCGACTTGCATCTTTGGAGTCGCGCACGTGGTTGAATGCAACACCGCCGGCGAGAAAGAGTTTTTTGACTTGCTGCCTTTGATCATTGTTTAAACGCACTGCGGTGCTTTGGTCGTTTCGCAGCAATGTGCACATCACCCATTCTGAGCGTTTCAGGCTTAGGTTCAGGTTGTAAAGGTAGGAGCCATCGGTGTCGGTAAAGCCTTCGATCAGCACCTGTTTTAACCATTTCTGTCCTGTTGGCGTGTTCGCTGTGCTCAGAATTGCAGGTACAACTTGATTGAGTGCCTGTTCACCTTCTGCGCTCAATCTGAATTGGTCCGACTGAAATCGACCGACTTCTCCGAAATTGATTCGATTCAGTTTGCAATCGACTTCAACGGATGTGTTTGTTTTTGCGACTTCCTCGGATAAGTGTTGACAGATATTTGAAATTTCTTGAAGTCGAACTTTAGTCATGTCCACTTGCTCTTTGATCTCTGGAGTTTCCTTGACTGTTTGCTCCGCTTTTTTTGTGATCGATGCCAGCGCAGTCACCATGATCACCAGAAAGAGAATCATTAGGGCGGTCATTAAATCGGCGTAAGAAATCCAGAAAGGTTTTTCAGCTTCTTCAGCGTTTCTTGATGGCTGTTGATATTGCCCGAAGCTCATACGGCCTCCGGGCTGTTTTCTATTTGACCGTCTTGCTGTCTTGCCCGAATGACCTTTCTTGCAAGATCTTGGGGATTGCTTTTGATGTGGCTTAGTCGGTTGTCCATTTTTTTGCCCATGTCTTCAATTGGACTTTTGACTTGACGGATCAGTGCGGTTTCTATTTGACTGGCCAGTCGTCGATTGGACTCAGTAAGCGCTTGTTCAAGCGCACCGCCCATGCTGGCGACTTGTTGTGACTGAATAGATTCCAATTGCTTGATCACAGGAACCATGGCTTGAATCAATTCGTCTTTCAGGCTTTTTGCTTGATCACTTGAGTTTGCTGAGTGATGGACAAGTGTGGCCAAATATTCTTCTCCAACGCCGGCTTCAAAGAGGCTGCTGATTGCATCGACGAGATCATCGAGCGAGCTCAGGCATCGGCGGTAAAGCATCTTTTCCCAGTGGGTGATGATCATTGCGATTGTGATGGCCGCTGCTGATGCATAGAAAGCGTCGCGTACGCCGCCCAGTAAAAGAGAGACGCTTTGTGCCATCAGTTCGGGATTGGACGCGTCAAAATTGGATAGTCCAAATAGCAAACCTGAAAATGTTCCGATAATTCCGATGCCTGTCAGAATGCCTGGCAGGTGCTTGAAGTAATCAACTGCAAGCGGACGATCGACAACAGATGAGACGGAGAAGTAGTAAGAAACGGGGACTGTCAAGCGTGATTTTTTGTTTTTTGTAATTCCGTTGATGAGACCTGTTTGTGTGTGCAGTGTTTTAGAGAAGTCTCGCCAAATGGGTTCGAGTTGTGTGTTTTGGAAAACTCGACCTACGCCGGTTTTTCTGATCATTTCGTCACCGTCGCTCATCGAGCGAATCGTGGTGCTGATTTTTTGCAGTGTCAGGCAAAGTGCTTTGGATACTTTGACGTAGCGCGTGTAGAAAAAGAAACAGGCAGATACCAGTAAGACCATGACGGCGGCAGGAGGCACAAGTTGTAATAAATTAAAGTTTGAGTTTTCCAATTCTTATGCTCCTGCAGCGGAAGGTGTAGCCGGGTGGTACACGTCAAAACAGAAAAAAGATACCTGCCCATCTAGGTTTCCGCCCAAGGGGCAAAGTTCCATTTGTTGCGGAGCTAGCAGTTATTGTGGTTGTTGTCAGGGGACGAGTGTTCGCAGTTGTCGTAGTAGTGGGAAGGCGGAACGAATGTATCGTTGTTTAACCCATCGAATGGGCTGGTGTTGGCAACGGCAGAGGCAGGCGATTTGTACACTACGCCTCCGGCGATCATTAATGCGAGGCCAAGCGCGATTATTAATGGGCCTGTGGGTGCAGCAGGTGTAAAACATATACCTGCTCCCAAGGCGGCTATGGCAAGCCCCGTGGTGGCCATGACCATGGCGGTTTTTCGACCGAGTGCCTGTGCTTTGGGGTCCGTCGTGTTTTCTATTGGCTGGGTACTTGGCCGTTGACTGTTTGATTGAACCTGATTTGAGCCTATTGAAGCTGGCATGATGAATGTCCTGATTGTCTTTTTGCGTGGTTAATCCCCAAGGAAAGTTCAACTTATTTAAGTGGTGTAAAAACGCAAAAAGGCACCCCGAAGGGTGCCTTTTCACTTTGCGCGGGGGTCGGAGCCCCACGCAATACTACAAAAGCTTAAATGGGCAGGCTGTCTGTGGGCAGCGCGCTGGTTAGTGCATCCAGCGGGCTTGCGCCAGAGGAGATTGGCAGGCTGGACGGGTCGAGCAACGAAGTTACATCGTCCAGCGGTGTGCCTGTCGATGGGAAGCTTGGCAAGCTGCCACCTGCACCACCACCTGCTGCCAGGTCGGTCAATACGCTTGGATCGAGCAGCGAAGTAACCATGTCCAACGGAGTGCCGGTTTCGGGAATGCCACCACCACCGCCAGCCAAGGCGTCAGTTACTGGGCCGAGTACTGCGTCCAAAGGTGTTCCAGTGGGGCCGTCAGAACCGCCACCACCACCACCGCCAGCCAGGGCGTCACTTACTGGGCCGAGTACCGCGTCCAAAGGTGTTCCAGTGGGGCCGTCAGAACCGCCACCACCACCACCGCCAGCCAAGGCGTCAGTTACTGGGCCGAGTACTGCGTCCAAAGGTGTTCCAGTGGGGCCGTCTGAGCCACCACCACCGTCGCCGCCTGGCAGGGGCAAGCCGCCTGACAATGCGCCGATCAACGGGTCTGTTACTGGGGTCAGTGCGTCGAAAGCCTGGTTCAGACCATCGGCCAAGGGTTGGGAAACCATGGGCAGGGCATCAGTTGCTGTGGACAAGCCATCAAACAGGGGGGCCGCCGCGTCAAAACCTTGGGTCAAACCGTCGTTCAAGGGGGACAGAATTGGGTCGAGTTGACCAACCACTTGCGCCAAACCGTCGGCCAGTTGGGGAGTCACCATGCTCAAGCCACCACCCAGTTGCTCTGCAACCACGCGCAGGTTCACTGGCAGTGTGTCTGCGGCAGCAGTCACCAATCCATCTTCGTTGCCGGCAATCACGTCTACCAACGGTGACAGCGCTGTTTCAACCGCTTCGGTCACAGGGGTAAGGTTTTGGTCCAGTGAATCAGTTACGGGCTCAAGACCGGTGAGTGCGCCGCTCAAGGTGTTGTTGACTGGGGTCAGCGCGGGTTCGAGTGCGTCAGTGATTGGCGCTGTTTCATCCAGCACGGGGTCGAGTGCTTCGGTAACCGGTTCAAGGGCACCTACAGGCGCATCAACAACGGTTGTCACTGGTGAAAGTGCATCTAGCGTTTGTTCCAGAGCAGGGGAAGCGGGGCCTGCAGCATCGGTAACAGGCTCGAGTGTGCCTGCGGTTGCTTCGCCAGATCCGCCACCTGTGGAGCCGCCACCTGCGCCGCCGTCGCTGTCATCACTGCCCAGCACGAATGCGGCACCTGCTGCTGCGGCCAATGGGCCAGCCAAACCGCCAGCTGCCAAACCTGCACCAAACAAGCCAAACATGCCGCCTGCGCCGGTGACTGCAACTGTTTCGCCTTCAGTCAACAATTCGAATTCGCCTTCTGCGACTTCAAATTCTGCACCAGCCTCACCTTCTTTCAATGTGGCTACTGCATTGGATTGCAAAATACCTTCGGTGGCTGTTTGACCATCTGCACCGGGAAACTCGATGTAAGCCGAGCCTTCTGCACTGGTGGTAACGGTGTCGCCAGCAGAAATAATGTCGCCTTCTTTGAGAAGGACTTGTTCTCCGTCGGGACGGGTTACAGAAACCTCTCCCAACACGCTTTTGATAACTCCAGTGATATTAGCCACAGTGCATTCTCCGACAATGGTGTGTTCATTTAAAAGTTCGGCAAAAGTTTCGCCTTGTGAGAGTTTTACTGGCGTCAATCAGGAAATGGATGCGAATATTGCTTAATAATTAACAATGTTTTACATTGTGTGTAAGTTTTATACTTACAAGTTCTGATTTGCCGCATGTAAAGAACGCCTCGGGGGAAGCCGATCGAACCTAATTTTTTTTAGTTCAGTCGGGTAGTGTAACTCTTTTGGGGGGTGCCTGAGGACACCCAAAATTGGTTCTCACCAGGCCAATTGCCGAATGGCCAACTCTTTCATGATTTCCTCGGCACCACCGCCAATGCACATTACCTTGACTTCCCGGTAAATTCGCTCGGTAGAGCTGCCCCGCATGAAACCCATGCCCCCCAAAATTTGTACGGCCTCGTTGGCACAATGCTGCAGGGTTTGTGTGGCCTGGTTTTTCAGCAAACAAATGTCTGCGACCAGTTCTTCGTTGATGTCGCCCCGGTCGATGCGCGAAATGGTTTCGTCAAACCAGGCTTCGGTGGCGCGAATCTTCATGCGCATGTCGGCCAGTTTGTGAGCAATCACCTGGTGGTCCATCAGGCGTTTGCCGAATGTTTGGCGATTTTGGGCCCAATCCAGCGCTTCGTTCAGGCACACCTTGGAGAACCCGATGCAAGCACCTGCCAACATGAGGCGTTCGGTGTTGAAGTTTTCCATGATGATGCGAAAACCTTTGCCCTCTTTGCCCACCAAATAGCTTGCGGGTACTTCCACATTGTCGAAATAGATACTGGCGGTGTCGCTCATCCACCAGCCGGTTTTCTTCAACAGACTGCGGGTGAGGCCTTTGGCATTGCCGGGCACCATCAGCACTGAAATACCGCGTGCACCAGGTTCACCGGTGCGCACTGCCACGGTGAGCCAGTCTGCACGCACGCCACTGGTGATGAATACTTTTTCACCGTTGATGCGGTAGTGGGGTAAGCCGTCTTTTTGAAACAGCTCGGCTTTGGTTTTCAGATTGGCCACATCGGACCCACCCGAGGGTTCGGTAATGGCCAAGGCACTGATGGCTTCGCCTTTCAATACAGCAGGCGCGATCATTTGTACCAGTTCTTCACTGCCATGGTTCAACAATGGAGGCAAACCGATGTTGTGACTGAACAGACCTGCCAGCAAGCCGCCACTGCCGGCGGAACACACCAGGTTGGACAGCTTCAGGCGATCCGCCAGTGTGCACTCAAACCCTCCCACTTCTTCCGGGTAGCCCAAACCAAGCAAGCCAAGTTCACCGGCTTGTCGGTAAAGTTCGCGCGGAAACTCACCCGCTTCATCCCAATCGTTGATATTGGGTTTGATTTGTTCATTCACAAATCGCTCGACGGAGCGGAAAAAATCGTCCATGGAGGGTGTCCTTATTGGGTAGGCTTGAGTTGAACCATGATCTGTTTCAATTTCATTTGATCGCCCACATTTACATGTACCGCCTCGACCACCGCTGCTGATTTCGCTGTAATGCGGTGTTCCATTTTCATGGCTTCCAGACACACCAACACTGTGCCAGCTTCAACCTGTTGGCCGGGCTGAACCAGTACTTGTGTAATTTTGCCGTTCATGGGGCTGGTGATGTTGGGCTGAAATACCCCCTCACCCAGGGCAGAGGCGCTGAGCAAGCTTTCATCTTCAATGAATGCGGCCTGTGGGTTGAGCCACCGCTGAACCCAAATACCATTGCCGTTCAAGGCAACAAGATATTGGGCTGAAGTGCCATTGATTGTGGATTGAATTTTGTGAACATTCTGGCCTGTGACCGCGGGCTGCCAGTTGGCGAGAAGCAAGGGTGTATCACCGAGCCCGTCCACTGTGTAGTCATTACTGATTTTGTTGACTTTGATCTGGTGTGTGTTGCCATTCACCTTTAATTTTAGTGGTCGTGGCAATGCGCGTGTGCTTGAAAACCCACTGAGTGCACTGGGCCAGGCAGCCTGAGTCGTGTTTTGTTGATGTGCCAGAAAAACAGCGGCCACTGCGCATTCCAGTATTTTGGTTTGGGCTTGAAGCAGTGCCTCGGCGTGTTCAGCCAAAAAGCCTGTACCAAACTCACCGCCCTGAAACACGGGGTGGCTGGCAATGCGCTGCAGGTAAAGCGCGTTGTGCTCGAAGCCAACGAGCACGGTCCGGTTCAGTGCATCAGCCAGTTTTTCACAGGCGGCCAAGCGATTGTCGGCATGCACAATGACTTTGGCCAGCAAACTGTCGTACCAGGGGCTGACCTCGCCACCCATTTGCAGTGCATGGTCGCAGCGGCTGTGTGGGTCTGCTTGCCAGGCCAGTACTGGCCCGGTTTGTGGCATGAAGTCGCGTGCCGGATCTTCTGCACACAAGCGACCTTGAATGGCATGACCGTTGAATCGAATGTGTTCCTGTTGCAGGGTGAGCTGTTCGCCGGAGGCAATGCGCAACTGCCACTGCACCAAATCAATCCCCGTGATTGCTTCGGTGACGCCGTGCTCAACCTGCAGGCGGGTGTTCATTTCGATGAAGTAGAAGTCACCTTGGGTGTCGAGCAAAAACTCCACGGTGCCCGCACCGACGTAATTTGTGGCATGCACCAGCTTCAGTGCGGCTTCGCCCATGCGTGCGCGAAGTTCGCTGTTCACTGCGGGGCTGGGCGCTTCTTCTACAATTTTTTGGTGGCGGCGTTGTACGGAACAATCGCGTTCGCCGAGGTGCACGGCGTGGCCGTGTGTATCGGCCAGCACCTGAATTTCAATGTGGCGCGGGTTGATGATGGCTTTTTCAAGCATGACCCGGTCGTCGTTGAAAGCGTTTTTCGCTTCAAGCTGTGCGGAGTGCAGTTGCGATGCAAACTCGGATTCATTCAGTACCAGGCGCATGCCACGCCCACCACCGCCAGCGAGTGCTTTGATCATGACCGGGTAGCCAATGCGCTGGGCTGCAGCCATTAAATCGGCAACGCTTGCGTTGGGTTCGCTGAAACCGGGTATGCAGGGCAGGCCCGCCTGTTGTGCGATTTCTTTGGCACAGGCTTTGTCAGCCATGTCGGCAATGGCTTGGGGGGTGGGGCCAACCAGGGTAATGCCAGCCTCGGCGCAGGCCTGTGCGAAAGCCGGGCTTTCAGACACAAAACCGTAACCAGGGTGTATGGCATCTGCCCCGGCTTTCAGGGCAGTTTCAATCAGCTTGTCGATTCGCAAATACGATTCAAGCGACGGTGCGGGGCCTATGCAGTAGGCCTCGTCCGCTTCTTGCACGTGCAGCGCTTGGGCATCGGCCTCGGAATACACCGCCACCGTTGCAATGCCCAAGGGTTGAGCGGCGCGCAAAATTCTGCGCGCAATTTCATTGCGGTTTGCAATCAGCAGTTTTTTGATTCTAGGCATTCTTTTTCTTGCCCGGCAAAATACCCATGAACTTGCAGATAATGCTCAACATCACTTCGTCTGCACCGCCGCCAATGGAAATCAGGCGACCGTCGCGATACAACTGCGATGCCGGGTTTTCCCAAGTGAAGCCCATACCGCCCCAGAATTGCAGGCATTTGTCGGCCACTTCGCGCACCAAGCGGCCGCTTTTGAGTTTGCACATGCTGGCCAGTTCAGTGACTTCGCCACCTGCTACATATTCTTCAGTGGCTTGCCACACCAAAGCGCGCAGGGCTTCAATTTCGGTTTTCAATTCAGCCAGTGTGAAGTGCACCACTTGTTGGTCCAACACAGTGCTGCCAAACAGGTTGCGTTGGCGGGTGTAATTAATGGTTTCATTCACCACATGCATCATGCCTTCAATGCTGTTGGCCGCGCCCCAAAGGCGCTCTTCCTGAAACTGGATCATTTGGTACATGAAGCCCGCACCTTCCATGCCGATCAGGTTGCGTTGGGGTACGCGCACGTTGTCGAAGTGGATCAGGCCGGTGTCGGAAGCCCACATACCAATTTTGTGAATCTTCTTTTCGATCGTAATGCCGGGTGTTTTCATCGGCACGATGATCAAGGATTTATTCTGGTGCGGTTTGCCGTCGCTGGTGTTGGCCAGCAAGCAAATCCAGTCGGCTTGCAAGCTGTTGGTGATCCACATTTTGCTGCCATTGATGACGTAGTCGCTGCCGTCTTTTTTGGCGATGGTTTTTACACCGGCAACATCGGACCCAGCGCCGGGTTCGGACACGCCAATACACGCCACCATGTCGCCCGCAACGGCAGGAGCCAGAAATTCACGGCGCAGTTCGTCGCTGCCGAACCGTGCCAAAGCGGGCGTGGCCATGTCGGTTTGAACGCCGATTGCCATGGGTATGCCGCCACAATGAATTTTTCCCAAAGCTTGCGCCGCCACCACGGAATAGCTGTAGTCCAAACCCATGCCGCCAAACTCTTCTGGTTTGGTCAGGCCAAGCAAGCCAAGATTACCCATCTTTTTGAACAGTTCGTGGGCGGGAAACATTTGTTCCTGTTCCCAGGTGGCCACGTGTGGATTGATCTCTTTTTCCACAAATCGTTCGATGGTGCGTTGTAGTTCTTTGTGTTCCTGGCTTAGTCTCACTGCACTTCCTCCTCGTTATTGGGTACTGATACGCATTAGGGGCGGGCCACGCCAAATTGCATGGGCTGCACACTGCGCTCTTGTTGCAGGCAGGTGATTAGCGCGAGCGCCAATACCTGCCGGGTGTCTCTGGGATCGATCACGCCGTCATCCAGCAGCAGGCCGCTGGTGTGAAATGCGCTGGTTTGCGACTCAAACGTGTCGATGATCTGTTTCTTCATGTTTTCAAGCATGAATTCGGGTACTTCAATGCCTTTGCGGGCTGCGCTGGCCTGCATCACAGTGGCCATGGTGCCCGCTGCCTGCTCGGCACCCATAACTGCTGTTTTGCTGTTGGGCCAGGCAAACACAAAGCGTGGGCCAAATGCGCGACCACACATGCCATAGTTGCCGGCACCAAAACTGGCGCCACACAGCAAGGTGATTTGCGGAACGGTGGCGTTGCTCACTGCCTGAATCATTTTTGAGCCGTGCTTGATGATGCCGCCCTGCTCGGCTTCCTTGCCCACCATGTAACCCGTGGTGTTTTGAAGGTAGATGATTGGCGTTTTGGTTTGGCAGCAGCTTTGAATGAAGTGTGTGGCTTTGGTGGCACCTGCGGTGTCGATTGGGCCCAGGTTGCTGATGATGCCGATTGAAACACCCAAGAGTTTGGCGTATCCGCACAGGGTGGCTGAACCGTAATTGGCTTTGAATTCCAGAAAATCGGAGTCGTCCACGATGCGTGCAATGACCTCACGCATGTCAACCGGGGTTTTGATGTCGGCAGGCATGACGCCCAGCAATTCTTCCGCGGGATAGCGTGGGGCAGGTGCATTGGAATTCAATGCGGGTAATACCTGCCGGTTGCTGTTGTTCCAGTCGATTTTGGCCATCACTTCGCGGGCGAGAGCAATGGCGTGGCGGTCGTCATCGGCGATGTAGTCACCAAGGCCTGAGATGGAACAGTGCATGTCTGCACCGCCCAATTCTTCATCGGTGGCAATTTCACCAGTGGCGGCCTTCAACAAAGGGGGGCCAGCGAGAAAGGCGCGGGCGCGTTCTCGCACCATAATCACCACGTCGCTTAAACCGGGAATGTAAGCACCACCTGCTGTGGATGAGCCGTGCAGCACGTTGACCACAGGCAAACCCGCAGCACTCAATTTGGCCAAACGGTAGAAGTTGCCGCCGCCCAGAATAAAATGCTCGACCTTGTACTTCAGCAGGTTGGCCCCGGCGGATTCGCCCAAATTAATAAAAGGCAGTTTGTTTTCCAGCGCAATGTCTTGGGCCCTTTGCATTTTCTCAATGCCCATGGCTTGGAGCGCGCCTGCCTCAATGCCGGAATCGCTGGCCACGACCATGCACAGGGTATTGGCCACATAGCCCAAGCCGGCAATGATGCCGCCGCCTGGAATGCTTTTCTCGGCTTTTTGGCCGTCTTGCATATACCCAGCCAGTGTGCTGAGTTCCAGAAAAGGGGAGCCTGAATCGAGCAGCAATGCCACCCGGTCACGCGGCAGCAGTTGCCCCCGCTTGGCAAACGAGGGAGCCGCTTTGGCCGATGCGTCGCGGGTGCGTTGTTCCAATGCCCGAAGTTCATTCAGGGCCGTTTCCATGTTGGCTTTGTTGAGTTCAAACTCGGCCGAGTTTGTGGCAACGGCGGTCTCTAAAATTGGCATTGAATTCTGTGCTCTTGGTGTAATTAAAAAATCAAACGTTTGTTTGATTTTGAGGGTGAGGCTTGGGTGTGTCAAGCCTTATGCATGAACTGCGGCTTATTTCTTTTGTTGGGCTGCGCGTGCCGCATCGCGACGTTGGATCACCTCGGGTACGCCACCCAGATGGAAGCTGTTGAATGCCGGGTTGGGTTTGCCTGTGCCAACTTGCCAGATACGGCGGGCGTTGGGGGCTGCGCCGTCAATTCGAATGCAGGAACCGGAAATGAAAGAGGCTGCCGGGCTGCACAAGAAGACCAGTGCGCCAGACACTTCCGCTTCAAGACCCAAGCGGTGTAGCGGAATGGTTTTGTCCAGTTGCATGATGGTTTGCTTCATGGGTTCGGGGTAAGTGTCCATGCCGCTGGAGGCAATGAAGCCCGGGGCAACAGCATTGACCCGCACGGGGGCCCATTCATTGGATGCGGTCTCGGAGAAGTTCAACATTCCCGCGCGTGCGGCGCCGGAGTGGCCCATGCCTGGCATGCCGTTCCACATGTCGGCAATGATGTTGGTGATCGACAGGTCGGTTTCACCGAGGTGCAACATCATGTACTGGTTGAACACTTCGCGGGCCATGAGAAAACCGCCTGTGAGGTTGTTGCGCACCACGGTTTCGAAGCCTTTGCCGCTGATCATGTTCAAGGGCGATGGAAATTGCCCGCCAGCGTTGTTGATCAGGTGGTTGATTTTGCCGTGAATTGCCAACACCTCCGTCACGGTTTCTTTCACGCGTTCTTCTTCGCGAATGTCGCAACTGTGCAGGGAAATTTTCACAGAACAGGTTTGCTCGATTTCCGCTTTCACGGTTTCCAGCTTTTCCATTTTTCGACCAACCAAGGCGAGGTCGGCACCCAAGCTGGCCAGCTCGTGTGCGGTGCAGCGACCAATGCCCGAGCCGCCACCTGTGACCAGCACCGTTTGTCCTGCAAAAAGGTTGGGGCGAAAAACGGATTGGAAGCTGTTCAAGAGGGTCACCTGTGAATTGTGCTTGTTAATTATTCAAACGATCGTTTGAATTTAAACATGCTTTTTGAATGTGTGCTTGATTACAAGCCAATTCACAGAAGTTTTTTTGTATTGCGATGTTTATCGGCTACCCGCATCCGCCAAACGAATGTTCTCAGTTTTACTAAACATTTGGTCTGCAAACGCAATGGTGGGGGCATTCAGTGCGCGTGAGCTGTCGTGTTCGGGGTCGCGGTTGGAAAAGTCTGTGCGAATCGATTTCACACGCTTGTACACCACGTCAAAGTACTCTGGCATGACTTTTTGAACATAAGCCAGGCCGACCAGGTCGGCCAGCGTTTCTTCAAAATGCACATTGTTCTTGAATTGAATGCCCAAATGGTCTTGAAGTGCTTTCTTGGTGGTGGCCCGTTTGCCTTTCTCGGACATCAAGCAATGGGTCAATTCATGCGCAGAGGTGAATGCGAGAAACGCGGGTTCTGCGCCTTCATGGCCTGAGTCAAGGAAGTGTGACCACACCCGCTTGGCGTCGGCATGTTGGTTCACATGAAGCACGCAGGCCTTGATACCGCTGTTGGTGAGAAACGGGGAGGGGTTGTTCATGGTGCTTTCGCGAACATGAATGCGATCGGTGTCAATGGCGTAGACCTGTGCAAACTGCTCGATTTCCACCTTCATGGCCGCCGTGTCGGGCAGGGTTGCCTGGGGCGTGAACAAGCTCACCAAGCCAAAAAATAAACCGTTCCACATAACATGCTCCAAAAATTCCGGTGATGTCTTGTGAACGGCAGGTATTGATTGCTTCAACATTGCACCAATGCGTTGCCCTTAAAGGGGGTATTCAAAGGGGGTGGGGGCGTGAAACGGCTGTGCTCGTGTCAAAATGCAGGCAGTCAACTATTTAACGCAGGGGTCGATTTTCATGAGCAACAGCAATCCAGTGGCGATCATTACAGGCGCAGCGGGCAATTTGGGACAGGCCGTTGCCACCCATTTGGGCAGTTTGGGTTACCGACTGCTGTTGATCGATTTGCACCAACCCGAGTGGGAAGGCGAAAGCGATGCGGTGTCGATTGGCAATGTGGATTTGACTCAGCCCGAGCATGCACAGGAAGTGGTGAATCAGGCTTGGGAGTACTTTGGCCAGATCGACGCAGTGGTGAATATTGCAGGTGGTTTTGTGTGGGAAAAACAGGCGGACAGCAGTCTGGAGTCCTGGAATACCCAGTACGCCATGAACGTTCAAACCACGGTCAATATGTGCCAAGCCATATTGCCGCAGTTTCAGGGTCAGCAAAGTGGTGCGATTATTAACATTGGCGCAGCTGCCGCAGGCAAGGCAGCCGAGGGCATGGGCGCGTATGCAGCGGCGAAGTCAAGTGTGCTTCGGTTGACCGAGGCGCTGGCCGCAGAGAACAAACATTTGGGTATTCGGGCCAATGCGGTGTTGCCCAGTGTTCTGGACACGCCCGCCAATCGCGAGGCCATGCCAGATTCCGACCCTTCTGATTGGGTTCGCCCTGAATCCCTGGCGGGCGTAATTGCATTTTTGCTGTCAGACGCAGCCCGCGATATAAACGGCGCAGGTCTTCCGGTGACTGGCCGGGTGTAGTTGGGCTTTACTTTCGGCTGGCCAGGCCATTGAGGTAGTTGTCGATGGTGAATTCAGCTTGTTCCATCAAATCAAACAAATTCGGGCTGAGTACAAAATTGGCAAATAGCCCGTCAATCAAGGCATGTAAACCGATGGCAGCCTGACGGGCGTTGGTTTTTGTGGGCAATTCACCTTTGTCGATGGCGGCTTGAAAGTCTGTTTCAATGGTTTGAATACAACCTTGAATGGCTTCCAAATGCCTGTCTCGAATCGGCAACATGTCGTCGACCATTTCCGCTTTGTGCATCACGATGTCGAACACCCGTTGTGTACGTGGGTCTTCGGCCAGGGTGCGCACAACATGCATGGATCGCGTGCGCAGGTAAGCCAGCGGCTGCTGCTCTGGGTGCAGGTCAGGCGTGGCGATGAATTCATCCATTGGTAATATGACGCGCTGTAACATGGCATCAAACAGGTCGGCCTTGTTCTTGAAGTGCCAATAGATGGCCCCCCGCGTCAGGTCCGCAGCCTTGGCAATGTCGTTGAGCGTGGTCCTCGACACCCCTTTTTCCGAGAACACGGCCTCTGCTGTGTCCAGAATCAGGTTGCGGGTTTCCTGCGCTTCTTCCTTCGTTTTTCTCACCACAATCGTCTACGCCAAATTGAAAAAAATTATTTACATACACTCGTGTATGTATGTATTATCTGACTTCTCGGTCATTAAATCAACCCCGAAAAATTCCCACAAGGATAGTACAGGGCACACATCATGCACAGCAACTCATTGAATTCAAAGCAAACTCAAGCTTCCCCTTACAGCCGCGCATTTGCAGGAGCCACCCTTCTGCCTGCGCTGCTGGTGACTGTTCTGTCCAGCGCTTTGCTGCTGGGCTGCGGCCAGGGTGCCGATGCACAAGCGCCTGGTGGTCCCGGTGCCGGCCAGGCCGCACCTGTACCCGTTGTCGAGGTGAAAACCGAAGCACTCGAACTGACCTATGAATACCCTGCGCAAATTGCAGGCCTGCGCGAGGTTGAAATTCGCGCCCGCGTGGCGGGTATTATCGAACGCCGTCTGTTCGAGGAAGGTGGTCGCGTGAAGAAAGGGCAATCTTTGTACAGCCTGGACAACGCCCCTTACCAAACTGCACTGGCCCGTGCTTTGGCCGATGAAAATGCAGCCAAGGTTCGCGCAGCTCAGGCCGAGCGCGATTACAAACGTGTTTTGCCTTTGGCAGACAGCAAGGCTGTTTCCCAATCGGAACTGGACAATGCGCAATCCGCATTTGAAGTGGCCAAGGCCGATTTGCTGGTGGCCAGTGCTGCCGTGCGCACTGCGCGTTTGAATCTGGAATATGCGCGGGTTGAATCGCCCGTGAATGGATTTGCCAGTCGCTCGCAGTATTCCGAGGGCAGTTTTGTATCGGGTCCCTCCGAGTTGTTGACCACGGTAACCCAGATTGATCAGGTGTATGTGAATTTTGGTATTCCTGAAAAGGATCATGAGCAATTGCGCAAAGGCATTGCCAGCGGTGAGATCAGCCTGAGCAACGGCGATCTGGTGGTGGAAGTGCTGGGTGCCGATGGCAAGCCCATGGGCTTTAAGGCGAAGCTGGGCTTTCAGGATGTGCGTGTGAACCCGGCCACTGGCACCGTAGATGCGCGTGCGGTGCTGGCCAATCAGAAAGAAGTGCTGAGTCCGGGGCAGTTTGTGCGCGTGCGCGTCAGCGGCGCTGTGCAAAAAAATGCCGTGTTGTTGCCCCAGCGCGCCGTGCTTGAAAACCCGGCCGGCGGCAAGGTTGTGATGACTGTTAGTCCTGAAAACACAGTGGCTCCGCGTCCCGTGCAAGTTGCCCAGTGGAAGGGTGATCAATGGGTAATCACGGATGGTTTGGTTGCAGGCGACAAAGTGATCACCGACGGATTCATGAAAGCGCCCCCTGGTACACCCGTAAAACCCGTGATTGCAGGCGCCGATACGCAGCCTGCGCCTGCCGAGGCCGCTGCTGCAGCGCCAGCAGCCACTGAGCAGAAGCAATAAGGGGTAACACATGTTTTCAAAATTCTTTATCGACCGGCCTGTGTTTGCGGCCGTGTTGTCCATTTTTATCATTCTGGCGGGTTTGGCCGCCATGCGTGGTTTGCCGATTGCGCAGTACCCTGAAATTGCACCGCCCGTGGTGCAGGTGCGCGCTGTGTATCCTGGTGCCTCGGCCGAGGTAATTGCCAGTACTGTGGCTGCGCCCATTGAAAATGCCATCAATGGTGTTGAGAACATGATGTACATGAGTTCAACTTCGGCCAGCAGTGGCGTGGTTGAAATTGTGGTTACGTTCGAGATTGGTACAGACCCCGACCAGGCCGCACTGAACGTGAACAACCGGGTGAAGCAGGTTGAGAACATTTTGCCGCAGGAAGTGCGCAGGCAGGGTGTGACTGTGAACAAGGGTTCTTCGTCATTCCTGCAGGTGTTGGCGTTTTATTCTGAAGACGGCCGTTTCGACGACTTCTACACCTCGAACTACGTGACCTTGAACGTGCTCGACCGCATCAAGCGAATTCCCGGTACCACCAATGTGCAGATTTTTGGTGCGAAAGACTACGCGATGCGTATTTGGATCAAGCCTGATCGCATGGCCCAGTTGAAGCTGACAGCGGGCGACATTGCTGCCGCGTTGAATGAGCAGAACGCCCAGTTTGCCGCAGGCAAAGTGGGCCAGGCGCCCAACAACAATGGTCAGGAGCTGGTGTACACCATTACGGCGCAAGGTCGCCTGCAAGATGTTGAAGAATTTGAAAACGTCCTGATTCGGGTGAATGCCGACGGTTCTTCATTGCGTCTTAAAGACGTGGCCCGCGTTGAACTGGGCTCGAAAGACTACGACTTCACCGGTCGTATCAATGGCAAGCCAGCCACACTGGTGGGCGTGTTCTTGCAGCCAGGCGCCAATGCGCTGGAGGTAGCAAAAACCGTACAAGGCACGGTGGATGACATTGCAGCAGATTTCCCGGAGGGGCTGGATTATGCGGTGCCCTATGACACCACACGCTTTGTTGAGGTGTCGATTCGTGAGGTTGTAAAAACGCTGGTTGAAGCGATGATTCTGGTGTTCATCGTGGTGTATGTATTTCTGCAAAACTGGCGTGCCACATTGATTCCTATCATGGCAGTGCCGGTTTCTTTGCTGGGTGCCTTTGCTGGTTTGTATGTGCTGGGGTATTCGATCAACACGTTGACACTGTTTGGCATGGTGCTGGCCATTGGTATTGTGGTGGACGATGCCATTGTGGTGCTGGAGAACGTTGAGCGTATTATGCACGAGGAGGGTTTAAGCGCCCGCAAAGCCGCCATTAAGGCCATGCAGGAAGTAACCGGCCCGGTGGTTGCCATTGTGTTGGTGTTGTCGGCCGTGTTTATTCCAATTGGTTTTCTGGGTGGTTTGACCGGTGAGTTGTATCGTCAGTTTGCAATCACGATTTCTATCGCGGTGATTGTTTCCGGCGTGGTGGCGTTGACATTAACCCCCGCATTGTGTGTGTTGATGTTGAAGCATGAACACAAAAAGCCAGGCAGGTTTTTCACGGCATTCAACAATTGGTTTGCACGCGTAACCACCCGCTATGTGGGTGGTGTGAAGTTCATCAGCATGCGCCCAGCCATTGGTATCGGTCTGTTCTTGGTGATGCTGGTGGTGACTGCCGGTTTGTTCAGGGCCACACCGGGTTCACTGGTGCCCGATGAAGACCAAGGCTACTTTATTGCAGCGGTGTTTTTGCCCGATGGCGCAACCTTGCAGCGCACCGACAAAGTAGTGGCCGAAGTGGTGGATGCAGTGGCAGCCAACCCGGCCAATGAATATTCTGTGGCGTTTACCGGCTTCGACTTTTTGGGCGGTAGCTTCAAGAACAACGCCGCCACCATGTTCGTGACCCAGCGCCATTGGGATGAACGCGAGGCTGTGACCAAAGACCTGGTGGGTGAACTGTTCGGCCGCACAGCCGGTATTCAAGAAGGTTTGGTGCTGGCATTTGCACCACCGCCCATTTTCGGTTTGGGCAATGCCGGTGGCTTTGAGTTTTACATTCAAAACCGGGGTGAAGGCGGCTCGGCCGAATTGGCCAAGGTCATGAACGACTTTATTGCCAAAGCCAATGCAGATCCACGCCTTGCGGGTGTTCAAACCTTGTGGCGCCCGGGTACTCCGCAGCTTTATGTGGATGTGGATCGTGAACGTGCGCGCGCCATGGGTGTGAACATCAATGAGGTGTTTGATACTTTGTCTGCAAGCTTGGGGACTTACTATGTGAACGACTTCAACAAGTTTGGTCGCACCTGGCAGGTGCTGATGTCGGCCGATGCGCAATACCGCAAAAGCCCGACTGACATTGGCAATATGTACGTGCGTTCCAACAAAGGCGAGATGATCCCCATTTCGGCATTCGCCAAGGTGGAGTTTTCACAAGGCCCGGAAACTTTGGAGCGTTTCAACAATCTGCCTGCAGTGAAACTGTTGGGCAGTGGCGCACCAGGGATCAGCTCTGGCGAGGCCATTAAAGCCATTGAAGACATTGCAGCCGAAGTGTTGCCCGATGATTTCAGTTATGACTTTTCAGGCGCGTCCTTTCAGGAAAAGCGTTCAGCAGGATCATCGAGCTTCGCGTTGATTTTGGGTGCACTGATGGTGTTCCTGATTCTGGCTGCCCAGTATGAAAAGTGGACCTTGCCGTTTTCGGTGCTGTTGGCCATGCCTTTCGGCATATTCGGCGCGCTGCTGGCTGTGTGGATGCGCGACATGACCAACGATGTGTACTTCCAGATCGGCTTGGTGACCTTGTTGGGTCTGGCTGCGAAGAACGCAATTTTGATCGTCGAGTTTGCTGTGTTGAAACGTGAAGAAGGCATGAGCGCCCTTGATGCTTCTCTGGAAGCGGCCCGTTTGCGGTTCCGCCCAATCCTGATGACCTCGTTTGCGTTTATTCTAGGTGTGGTTCCGCTGGCGTTTTCCAGCGGCGCTGGTGCTGGCGCACGTACTGCGGTGGGTACCGGTGTCATGGGTGGCATGACCGCAGCTACCCTGCTGGCCATTTTCTTTGTGCCCCTGTTTTACCGTCTGATTGACAGAAGTGAGAAAGGTGGGCGACACCATGGTGATGAAGAGGAAGCAAATGATTCATCCAATCAATCTACAACGAACAAAGGGGGCGAGCATGTTTAAAACCCTTCCAAAAACAGCAATTGCCTTGGGTTTGACCCTGGCCTTGACCGGCTGTGCATCCAGCATTCCTTTGCTGGAAAAATTCACCGCCAAGCCCGAGCAGCCCGTTGAGGTTGTGGTGCCGGACAACGTCAAGGGCATCGGCATGAAGGATGTTCAAAACGAGGCGTGGTGGTCACTGTTGGGTGATTCCAGTTTGATTGCCGTGGTTGAGCAGGCCTTGAAGAACAACACCGATGTGCGCCTTGCCAATGAACGGTTGAATGAAGCGGGTGCGGTGCTTGGCATCGCCAAATCGCAGCAATGGCCTTCTATTTTTGGTCAGTTCACCAGTGGCCGCAACCGCCCTTCGCAGGCCGGTAACGTGCCTGTGTTTGGTGGTCAGAACGTGTATCAAAGCAATCAGATTGGCGTCGGTGCCAGTTGGGAACTGGACCTGTGGGGCCGAATTGGTGCGCTCGAAGACTCAGCACGTGCCAGTTTTATGCAGCAAGGCTACAACGTGCGTGGCGCTCGTTTAAGTGTTGCCGCAACCGCTGCTTCCTTGCACACCCAGGTGCGTGTACTACGCCTTCAGGTGAAAGTGCTGGAACAAACACTGGAAAGCCGCGATTCCGCCTACAAGCTGGCCAAGCAACGTTACGACGTGGGTTTGAGCAATGAGTTGCAATTGCGCCAAACGGAAGCGGAGTTGTTGGCGGTGCGTGCGCAGTTGCCCGATACCCGTGAGCAGTTGTCCCGAGCTGAAAACGCACTGGCGGTGATTGTGGGTGGAAACACCCCTGAATTGCCACCGTTGGGTGTCGACAACCTGAACTTGACTACCCTGTTCATTTTGCCGGAGAACACACCCTCCGAATTGCTGTTGCGCCGCCCCGACCTGGCTGCTGCTGAACAACAATTGCTGGCCGGTGAGGCCAATCTTGAAGCGGCACGCAAAGCCTTTTTTCCCACCATTGGTTTGAGTGCGTTCGGTGGTCGGGAAAGTGCTGATCTGAGCGATTTGTTCAGTGGCCCGGCTCGCATCTGGAGTTTTCAGTCACAGATCACGCAGCCTATTTTCCAGGCAGGTCGTTTGACGAATGAACGAGATGCGGCCATTGCTCGCCGCAATCAAACCGTGTTGCAATACGAAGCGAGTGTTCGAAGGGCATTCCAGGAAATTTACGACGCCATCGTGGCACAACGTGAAGCCCGCGAGCGGCTGCAAGCCCGTCAGGAGCAGGTTCAAACCCTGACCCAGGTGGTGCGTTTGGCGCAATTGCGCGTAGACAATGGCGTGGCCAATCAGCTTGAATTGCTGGACGCCCAGCGTAATTTGCTGAATGCACAGCTAAGCTGGGCCTCGGCCTGGCAAAGCCAGCAGGGTGCAACCCTGGCCATGATTCGCGCCTTGGGCGGTGGCTTTAATGCCGACCAAGTGGCCTTGAAGGAATAAGCTTTTAATTGAAGTTAATAGTCAAACGGCGACCGGGCAACTGGCCGCCGTTTTTGCTTTATGTATTGAACTTTCACCGGCCTGTGATATAACCAAATTGGGTTAACCCACAGCATTTACCAATAATTCATGCAAAGGAGTTGGAGATGGCAGGTTATTTTGATTTGAGCAAAAGCAGCGATGGTCAGTTCAGGTTTGTGTTGAAAGCAGGCAACCACGAAACCATTTTGACCAGCGAGCTGTACAAAACCAGAGCAGCGGCTGAGAACGGCATTGAATCAGTTCAGAAAAACTGTGGTGATGCCGCTCGTTACGAGAAAAAAGTGGCTGCCAACGGAAAGCATCATTTCAATTTGAAAGCTGCCAATCATCAGGTTATTGGTTCCAGCCAGATGTATGCCACAGAATCAGGCTGCGACAACGGCATTGAGTCTGTGAAAACCAATGGCAAGTCGACGACTGTGAAGGATTCCACAGCCTGACATAGAGTGAGAATCATGCAGCATTCACGCTGCATGATTTGCCGCACTGCGGTAGAGCAAATCCCCTATCGGTTCTGTAACTTCACGGTTATGATCAAACCATGACATCAAAGAATGTCATCCTAAACATAGCTGTTGGAGACCCACCATGACCGCCACAACCACTGCTGCACGAAAAAAAACCGCGCGTCCTGCGTCGAACACAGACACCGTACTGAAACAGCGCAATGTGAAGTTTGACTGGTCGGAAACGCCGATCGACTGGTTACCCAATGAGCCGTTCTCCAGCTATTTCATCAATGAAATCAACCTGATTTTGCCCGCTGGCGAGTTTTGGTTCTGCCGCCTTTACAACAAGGCGTTGCCTTTCGTGACGGATGAAAAATTGAAAGAGGATGTGCGTGGTTTTATCAAGCAAGAGGCCATGCATGCGCGCGGACACAGTTCTGCCACCGAGGAATATCTGGCTGCGCGGGGCATCAACACCGAACGCAACCAGCAATTGATGAAATGGTTGTTTGACGTGGTGCTGGATGACAAGCCATTCGGAAAGAAAGTACCTGCGCTTTTAGAGCGCCGTTGGATGCTGGCCCGTTTGGGATTGGTGGCAACCATTGAACACATGACTTGCGTTTTGGGCATGTACGCGCTGGAAAACAAAAAGTGGGACGAGATCAACGCAGACCAGGTGATGCTGGACCTGATTCGTTGGCATGGCGCCGAAGAAGTGGAGCATCGAAGTGTTGCCTTCGACCTGTACAAACACCTGGGTGGGGATTACTTGTCGCGTTATTACCTGGCCGCGATTGTGGTCCCCATGATTATTGGTTTGTGGGTGGATGGCGCAGCGAATATTGCCGGGCAAGATCCCCGTTTTGCGAAGAAAAAACCTGCGGTGTACAAACCCTGGATGTGGGTGGAGTGGTTCAAGGCCTCGCGCAGGCAATTGCTGCCCAACCCCCTGTGGCTGGTGTTGCAACAGCTGCCGTATTTCAGCCCGTGGTACGATCCTTCAAAAGAAGGTTCAACAGACATGGCCCAGGCTTATCTGGACCAATCCCCAGCGGCTTTGGCTGCGAGCGCGATTGCCGCAAACATGAAGGTGGCCGCATAAACTGAGCGAGAATTCATGCCAACACAGTGCACAACGAAGCCCTTGATTCTGGATCATATTGAGCAGTGTGTGGATGAAATCATCCAGCGCCTGGGCAAGGAAATTCGAGTTGGTTTGCCGCTGGGTTTGGGCAAACCGCCCGAATTGATCAATGCACTGTATCTGCGTGCCAAGGCCGACCCTTCAATCAACCTGACCATACTGACCGCGCTTTCGCTGGAAAAGCCGGTTGCTGGGTCTGCCGTAGAAGCAGCATTCCTGACACCTTTTGTTGAACGTGTGTGGGCTGATTGCCCCGACTTGTTGTATGCAGTCGATGCGACCAACAGCCAATTGCCCGCCAATGTGAAGGTGCAGGAGTTTTTCTTCAAACCGGGTAGCCGCATGAACAATTTGGCGGCTCAACAAAACTATGTGAGCACCAATTACACCACTGCAGCCCGGGATATTTTCAACATGGGTTGTAACCTGACCATGCAGGCTGTTTGCAAGCCCGGCGATGGCCCGGCCACGCATTACTCACTCAGTTGTAACCCCGACACATCCATTGAGCTGGTGCGCATGCTGCAGGCCAGTGGTCGCACACACCTGGTAGTGGGGGTTGTGAATCAACGTTTGCCCTTCATGGGGCACAGCGCAGTGGTTCCAGCCAATGTTTTCGATGTGGTGGTTGACCATTCGCGCTACTACACCACTTTGTTTTCTACACCCAAGTTGCCCGTTGACCTTGCCGATTATGCCTTGGGTTTTTACACCAGTGCACTGGTGAAAGACGGTGGCACCCTGCAAGTGGGCATTGGCGCTTTGGGTGATGCCGTAGTACATGCGCTGGCTTTGCGCCAAACGGACAATTCAAATTACTGCAACGTTTTGAATGCGCTGAACCGGCCCAATGCCAGCCAGGTATTTGCCGAGCAGATCGGCGGACACACGCCATTTGATGGCGGGCTTTATGGTGCCACTGAAATGTTTGTGGACGGCTTTTTGCATTTGATGCAAACCGGGGTTTTAAAACGCAAGGTATACGGGCACTGGGCATTGCAAAAGTTAATCAACCTGGGTCGCTGTAACCCGCAGCAACTTGAGCCCACCGTGCTGGATGATCTGGCCGAGATCGGAGTTCGGGAAATTTCTCCCGATGACTTCTCGGTATTGAAACAACATGGCCTGTTCAAGGAAGGCGTGTTGCATGAGGGGGTATGGCTGGTGCTGCCCAACGGTCAGCGTGTTCTGGCCAATTTCGCTGACAAGTCCACCCGGATCGCATTGCAGGCCAGTGGTCTTGGCCGCAGTTTGAAGCAGGGCATTGTGCTGCATGCAGGCTTCTTCTTGGGACCAGGCTCGATGTACTCCACATTAAGCAACATGCCCGAGACGGAACGTGATTCCATCCACATGCTGGGCGTGGAGCATGTGAACCAGCTCGACTTGAACCCCGTGCTGTATAGCGAACAACGCACACATGCCCGTTTTATCAATACCGGCATTATGGTGACTTTGGGTGGCGCCGTGGTGTCAGATGGCTTGGACGACGGGCGAGTGATCTCTGGTGTGGGGGGGCAGTACAACTTTGTCTCGATGGCCCACAAGTTGCCCACGGGTCGAAGTATTTTGATGATTCGTGCCGTACGGGAGAATGGGCAGGGCGATGCGCCAAGCAGCAACATTGTTTTCAGCTATGGACATTGCACCATACCGCGCCACCTGCGCGACATTGTTGTCACCGAATATGGCGTTGCCGATCTTCGGGGCAAGTCGGATTCTCAGGTGGCCAAGGCTTTGATCCACATCGCGGATGCGCGTTTTCAGGCGGACTTGCTGGCGCAAGCCAAAAAGGCCGGAAAAATTGAATCTGACTATGAAATTCCTGCTGAGTTTTTGAATAACACCCCCGGTGCGCTGAATTCTAGCTTGGGTCAGTTTGTCGGTTCAGGGGTATTGGCTCCTTTTCCGTTGGGAAGCGACTTCACGCCCGTGGAGTGGGCGCTGGCCAAAGCCTTGAAGCGAGTAAAGGCGCGTGCTGCGAGCACACCAAAATGGAAATTGGCCATGAAAGCTTTGCTTGCGGCCAACCCCCCTGCTTCAGCCCAGCCATTTCTTGAGCGCATGAATCTGCTGCAGCCCGACAGCATTGAAACAAAAGTGGTGCGTGCCCTGCTGCTTGAAGAATTGAAAGCGCAAGGTGAAATCAATGAGGCTTTGGGGTAGTTACTGCAACTTTCCCTAACTTGCCGAGTCTGACCGACAATGTTATGTTGCGACCTATGACAAAAGTGGTACGAACCTTTCTGATGTGGATGATGCTGTTTGCGTTGCCTGTTCAAGGCATGGCGCAGGCCAGCATGTTCGCCTGTCATTTGAAAGGCGATTCGACCACCAGTGGGGCTGAAATGATGCACCACGACGGCATGGACCACAGCATGCATTCAATGGGTTCAGGTGATCACACCGACCCGGATTCCTCCAAAAAACTAATGAAGTCGCTGCACGGTTGCTGCAATTGTGCGCCCACCTGCGCGGTGGTGTTGTTTGCACCGGTTCAAACCAGTTTCGCAGCGGTACAACAGGCTGCCCTACACCCAATTTCAGCGCCACAACTTCCCCATTCCGCCGACACGCGCCGAATAGACCGACCGCCCAAAACACTCGCCATTTGATTCGTGGGCATGCGTGGGATGAAAGCCCTGCATGCCTTGTGTATTGAATGATTGCGAGGATCTATGAAGTTCCAACCCTTATTCGTGCTGCCGCTGCTTGCCATGGCTTTGCCTGCGCATGCAGAAACTGCCGCACCACAGCTTGAATACCAGTCTGCGTTCGAGGCTTATCAGCCCTACAACGACCCTGAAATAAAAAATTGGCCGAATGCAAATCAATTGGTTGATGAAATTGGAGGCTGGCGCGTTTACGCCCGGGAGCCTTACGAAAAAACCGAAAACAGCAAACCCACAGAAACACAAGAACCTGCGAAGCACCAACACGGTCACCAACACGGGGGCGCAAAATGAACATGCCATTTGTGTTGAAAAAAACTGCTGCGGCCGCGGCTGTGTTGGTGCTGGCAGGTTGTGCAAGCGTGAATATCGATGAATCGGTGAGCCAAACCAATCAGGAATTGACCGGTTTCACCAATGGCAAATTGAGCCTTGTTCAAACCGATGAACAACGCCAGGCCATGGCGAGCAAAGCCAACGACATTCTGAAAGAGCCACTAAGCCAGCCAGCCGCCGTGGAGCTGATGTTGACCCACAGCCCCCAGTTTCAAACTGTACTGGCTGAAAACTGGGTGCAGGCTGCACAGGCTGCGCAAGGTGGCCGTATTCACAACCCGGTTTTTGCGTTTGAGCGACTTCGTTTTAACAGCGAACTGGAAATTGGCAGATTGCTGAGTTTTGGGCTGTTGGATTTGCTCAGTTTCCCGGCCCGCCAGGGCATTGCCCGTACTCAGGTTGATCGTGCGCAGTTGCAATTGACCAGCAGTGTGGTGGACCAGGTAACACAGGTACGCCAAGCCTGGGTGGATGCCGTGGCGGCCAAACAGGCACACAGCTACGCCCAACAGGTTTTTGAAAGCGCACAGACCAGCGCAGAGCTGGCTCGCCGCATGCAGGAAGTGGGCAATTTCACGCGCCTTCAGCGTGCCCGACAGCAAAGCTTTTACGCCGATGCAGCCGTGAACCTGGCTGCGACCCGACACAAAGCCACAGCAACCCGAGAAGCCTTGGTGCGCATGCTGGGCCTGAACACTGAACAAACCACACAACTGAAATTGCCAGATCGACTACCCGATTTGCCTGAAGCGCCCAAAGCCCCTGCTGAAGTGGCCAGGCACGCAGAAGATCGTTTGGATGTGCGCATGGCGAAACAGGGTTTTGATGCCAGTGCCAAGGCACAGGGCTTGGGCAATGTGGCCAGTTTTCTGGACCTTGAGGCGGGTGTGCGTTACGACACGGTGTTTGACAATGAAAGCGGTGAGCGCGGCAATGTCAAAGGTTACGAGTTGGAGCTTAGCCTGCCAATTTTTGACTGGGGTGGCATGAAACGCGATGCCATGAATGCCAACACACTGGCTGCGGCCAACCGGCTGGAGGCCACATTGCGGGGCGCGCAATCTACCCTGCGTGAAAGCTATTCTGCCTACCGCACTACCTACGACATTGCCCGCCATTATCGCGATGAAATCATTCCGTTGCGGCAAACCATCGCCGATGAAAATGTGCTGCGTTACAACGGCATGTTCATTGGTGTGTTCGAGCTGTTGGCAGACAGCCGTGATCAGGTGAACACGGTGGTTCAAGCCATCAATGCCCAAGCGGATTTTTGGCGAGCGGATGCCGCATTGCAAGCCACGGTCGTGGGCAAGCCCATGATGGTATCGGTCAGTGGCGCAGCAGCAAGTGCTGGCGGCGACGCTGGTGGTGGTCACTAAGTAAAAGGATTATAAACATGACTTCCAGACGAGAATTTTTTAAAGCCGCCGCCCTGACAGGTGGTGCAGTGGCTGCGGCCAGTGTCAGCAAGGTCGCCATGAGCGCTTTGCCTGAACCCATTTTGCAAACCTCACCCGACACCATGCCGCCCTTGGTGCCGAACACGGGCCGACCCTATAACCCGGTGGTCACCTTGAATGGTTGGACCTTGCCCTGGCGCATGAACAAGGGCGTGAAGGAATTTCACCTGGTGGCAGAGCCTGTGTTGCGGGAAATGGCACCGGGCATGACCGCGCATTTGTGGGGTTACAACGGCCAAAGCCCAGGCCCCACCATTGAAGTGGTGGAAGGCGATCGCGTGCGAATTTTTGTAACCAACAAGTTACCTGAGCACACCAGCATTCACTGGCATGGCCAGCGCCTGCCCAACGGCATGGACGGGGTAACAGGTTTGAACCAGCCCGGCATACCGGCAGGCAAAACTTTTGTCTATGAATTCGAGGCACGCAGGCCCGGTACCTTCATGTATCACCCGCATGCCGATGAAATGGTGCAAATGGCCATGGGCATGATGGGCTTTTGGGTGACTCACCCCAAAAACAAAAACCCGTTGATCAGCGAAGTGGATCGCGACTATTGCTTTTTGCTCAATGCCTACGACATTGATCCTGGCGCTTACACGCCGAAGATCATGACCATGCTCGACTTCAATTTGTGGACCTGGAACAGCCGCCTGTTTCCCGGCATTTCACCGCTGGTTGCGCGCAAAAATGACCGTGTACGACTACGCGTGGGTAATTTGACCATGACCAATCACCCCATTCACATTCATGGCCATGAGTTTGAAGTGACGGGCACCGATGGTGGCCCAACACCCAAGGGTAGCCGCTGGCCGGAAGTGACGGTGGATGTGGCCGTGGGCCAAATGCGGCAAATGGAATTCATTGCCAACGAGGAGGGCGACTGGGCATTTCACTGCCACAAAAGCCACCACACCATGAATGCCATGGGCCACGATGTGCCCACCATGATTGGCGTGGATCACCGGGGCATGACCAGGAAAATCACCAACCTGATTCCAGACTACATGGCCATGGGTGAGCGTGGCATGGCCGACATGGCAGAAATGCAAATGCCCCTGCCCGACAACACCATTCCCATGATGACCGGGGAGGGCCCTTTTGGCTCGGTGGAAATGGGCGGCATGTTCAGCATGCTGAAAGTGCGGAAGGACCAAAAGCCTGGTGACTATTCCGACCCCGGTTGGTACAAGCACCCAGAGGGCACAGTGGCGTACGAGTTCACTGGTGAATTGGCCCGGCCTGCGCGCAGCAGCAATGCGGGTACGCCCAGCATGAAGCTTGCGCAGAAGAATCAGCCGCACATTGAACTGCAAGTGCGCAAACCCACCGGTCATTCCGGCCATTGAGCGTGTAACGCAAGTAAAGGAATGTAAATGTCGAAGTTGCTGGGTGTCTTAATTGCGAGTGTTGCGTTATTTGCAGGTGTGCAGGGTATTGCCCAGGCCCACGGCGAGAAAAAGCATGGCAGCGCCCCGGTTGTGAAAGAACAGACAGACTGGGGTATTGCGGGCGATGCAAAATCCGCCAACAAAACTGTGGATATCAGCATGGGCGATGACATGCGTTTCAGCCCGGAAAAGCTGACAGTGAGGCAGGGCGAAACCATTCGTTTTGTGGTGCGCAACACGGGGACTTTGCTGCATGAATTTGTGATTGGCACCCAAGCCGAAAATACAAAACATGCAGAGTTGATGTTGAGGTTCCCTGGTATGGAACACGATGAGCCGTACATGGCCCATGTGGATCCAGGACAAACCGGGGAGATTGTTTGGACTTTTAACAGGGCGGGCACTTTTGAATTTGCCTGCCTGATCGCGGGCCATTTTCAGGCTGGCATGGTGGGCACAATTACTGTGATCGCCAACTAAATTTTTGAAGGAGCAATACCATGAACAACACAATCAAACTGAGTGCAATCACTTTGGCCTTGTTGGGCTCAAGCCTGGCTTATGCGGGCAACCATGCAGGTGGTCACAGCCACGACCATGGTGGTGCCAAAGAGGTGAAAGAAACCATGGCCGCCAACACTGAAATGGCCGATGGCGAAATTCGCAAGATCAACAAGAACACCGGCAAGATCACCGTGAAACACGGCGAAATCAAAAGTGTTGAAATGCCACCCATGACCATGGTGTTTGGTGTGGCCGACAAAGCCATGCTGGAAGGCCTGAAAGAAGGTGACAAAGTGAAGTTCAATGTGAAGCAGGAAGGCTCGAACTACACCGTGACCGAGATCAAGAAAGCCAACTAAACTCAGCGATAAGAGATCAGGCCATTGGGTTTGGCAGCGAATGCTTCCAGCCCGTTGGCCTGGTCTGCCAACACACCTGCAATTTCGCCTTCAAAGTGGGCTTGCTCGTTAAAACTTGCCAGGCTGATTCCCCGTTGCCCAAACAGTAGCTTGCTGACACTGCAATTGGTAATCATCCAGTTCAGGTTGAATGCGTTTGTATCTGGAAGTTGCAACAGGTTTTGCGCCACAGCCGTAATTGGCCCACCTGAAGTAAACACAATCACATTGGCCGAGGCCGTGCCTTGTTTCAATTGCGTGGCTTGCGCAGTCACTGCGCCCAAACCACTCATGACGCGGGTTTTAAACGCACGCCAGCTTTCCGGGTAATCGGCATCGTGTTCCCCGCTTACCCAGCGCGCAATGGCTTTCTCGAAAATTTGCTGAAAAGCCTTGCGGGGGTCGGTGTTTTGCATCACCTGTTTTTCAAACGCATCGGAATCGTCGTACTGCCCAATCAGTGCCTGCAAAATGGCTTCATGGTCATACTCATTGAGGCCTGCGTGTTGTATTGGTTCCTTGAACACGCCATAGGTGTTGGCAAAGGCCTGCGCCGTTTGTAAATGCCGGTTCATGCTGCCGCTGAAATAGCCATGCAGGTGAATTTTTCGCGCCCTGAACCAAGCGCCCAATTGTGCGGCTTGCAGTTGACCAAGCTCCGACAGTTGATCGTAATCTGCGCTGTCGAAGCTGGCTTGCCCGTGACGAACCAAGTAAATAGTACCCATGTGTGTTCAGCCCAGTTTTTTGATCAGCGATTTGCAGCGCCAGTCAAAATAATTCACCATGATCCAGAAGTTTTTGAAAGCCGGGTTGCGTGTTTGCTTGTGGTAATAGCGGTAATAAATTTGCTGGGCAATCACGGCAATTCTGAACAAACCAAATACCTCGTAGAAGGTCCAGTTGTTGGTGTGAATACCGGTTTTTTGCATGTAGTAATCCACCATTTCTTGCCGGGTCATCATGCCTGGTAAATTGGAGGGTTGGCGTTGCAACATCTTCATCAAGAAGTTGTCGTCACCCTGCACCCAGTAGGTAATCCCACTGCCCAAGTCCATCAATGGGTCGCCCACCGTAGCCAGCTCCCAATCCAGCGTGCCAATAATTTCAGTGGGGTTGGTCGGACTCAACACCACATTGTCCAAACGCCAGTCGTTGTGAATCATGCACAGCTTCACATCTTCTGGGCAATTCAAATCAAGCCAGCGGCGCACTTTGTTGAATGAACTCACATTCCAGGTGCGTGCCTTGTCGTAACGCTGGTTCCAGCCATCTAGCTGGCGCCGTGTGTAGCCACCGCCTTTGCTTAAGCTGTCCAGCCCGCTGGCGTGAATGTCGATTTGGTGCAGCTCAATCAAACGGTCCAGAAAATTAATGCTCAGTTGCCTGGCCTGCTCACGATTCAGTTGCACACCGCGCGGCATGTGCTTGCGCGGAATAATGCCCTCAATGCGGTGCATCACATAAAATTCGCTGCCGATCAGTGACTCATCGGCGCAGTGGCCGACCATATTGGGCACATAGGGATACACGGGCCTCAACAGGCTTTGAATGCGAAACTCGCGGCCCATGTCGTGCGCGCCTTTTGCCTTGGTGCCTTTGGGTGGGCGGCGTAAAATCAAATCGGCTTCGGGATATTTTAGCCGGTAGGTCCAGTTCGATGCGCCGCCAGAGTACTGCGTCAATTCAGGCTCGTCGCTCAGTGTCAAACCCTGCGTGCGCAGCCAGCCCGTAACCACATCGGTATTTAGTTCTTCACCCTTTCGAACCGTACTGCCTTTGTCGAGCACTGAGTCACTGACTGATTTTGAAAGCTCAGTCATTATTTGAAACCTCGCTTCATCAACTCAATTCTGGCAATCACGCCTTTATGTACTTCATCCGGGCCATCGGCCAGGCGCAGGCTGCGGGCCTGAATGTAGAAGCCCGACAGCGGTGTGTCGCGGCTTACACCCGCACCACCGTGCATTTGAATGGCCATGTCCACCACTTGCTCCAGCACGTTGGGCGCCACCACTTTAATGGCTGCAATTTCAGTCATTGCACCCAGTGCACCAAGCTGGTCGAGCTTCCAGGCCGCATACAAGGTGAGCAAACGCGCTTGATCAATCGCCAAACGGGCTTCAGCGATACGCTCGCGGTTGCCACCCAAATTAATCAATGGCTTTCCAAATGCAACCCGACTTATGCCGCGCTTGATCATTAAATCCAGCGATTCTTCGGCTGCGCCAATGCAGCGCATGCAATGGTGAATGCGGCCTGGGCCCAGGCGGCCTTGTGCAATTTCGAAACCCTTGCCTAGCCCGGCAATTACATTGATGGCTGGCACGCGAACATTGCTGAATTCAACTTCACCGTGGCCATGTGGTTCATCGTAGGTGCCGAACACGGGCAGCATGCGTTTGATGGAAACGCCAGGTGTGTTCAATGGCACCAGCACCATGGTGTGCTGGTGATGGCGGTCCTTGTCAGGGTTTTCGGTGCGAGCCATCACGATGGCAATTTTTGCACGCGGGTCGCCAATCCCGCTGCTCCACCACTTGGTGCCGTTAATCACCACCTCATCACCTTCCAGTGTGGCGGTGGCCTGCATATTGGTGGCATCGCTGCTGGCCACATCGGGTTCGGTCATGCAAAAAACAGATCGGATTTCGCCCGCCAACAGGGGTTCCAACCATTCTTTCTTCTGTGCGTCGCTGCCGTACTTCCACAGCACTTCCATATTGCCGGTGTCCGGGGCGTTGCAGTTGAACACCTCGGGTGCCATCAGGCTACGGCCTGTTTCCTCAGCGATCAGCGCATATTCCATGGTGGTCAAGCCTGCGCCCAGTTTGTCATCGGGCAAAAACATATTCCACAAACCGGCTTCGCGCGCCTTGCTTTTCAGGGCTTCCATTTCAGGGGGAATGCGCCAGTTGACCCACTCCCGACCGTTGCACTGGGCGTCGATTTTGTCCCAGTAGGCTGCTTCAAGCGGGGCAATTTCATTTTTCATGAAGGCGCGAACGCGCTTTACAAAGTCTTGCGCTTTGGCGCTGGGTTCAAAATTCACAACCGGTCTCCTGATTATTTTGGCGGTTCGGCTTGTTTCCTCCGATATCATCCATGCTAACGGAAATTACAAGGTGTCAACAATATGCGTGCTTTGGGCAAAGTTTTGATTTCAGCAGTTTTGCTGCCTGTGGCGGTGATTGGTGGTGTTGTAGTGTTTGGTTCTACTCCTGTAGAGCCTGTGGCCTGGAATCCGGCGCCCATGCCCAGCCTGACTTCCGGCCCCTATGCAAGCAATAACTTGCTTGAAAAAGCCGAGGTATTTGGCACCTACAACCTGTTGCAGCCAGAATCGATCGCTCCGGGGGCGGATGGTTTGCTATACACCGGCATGAACACTGGCGAGATTGTTCGGTTCGACCCCGTCAAACTGCAAGTGCCCGAAAGTCCGCAAACAACCCCCTTCGATTTGATTGCCAATACGAAAGGCCGCCCCTTGGGTTTGGTGTTTCATCCTGACGGATTTCTGGTGGTGGCCGATGCAATCAAAGGCCTGTTGAAAGTGACGCAGCAAGGCGAGGTGTCGGTGTTGAGCACCGAGTCGCAAGGTTTGCCCTTCAAGTTTGTAGACGATGTGGCGGTGAGTGCCGATGGTCGCTACGCCTATTTTTCAGACGCGTCCAGCAAGTTTGATCTGAATAATTACGTGTTGGATATTCTTGAACATGGTCCAAACGGGCGCTTGCTTCA
Organism: Limnobacter sp. 130; assembly: GCF_902506325.1. GTDB lineage: Bacteria > Pseudomonadota > Gammaproteobacteria > Burkholderiales > Burkholderiaceae_B > Limnobacter. The sequence continues at coordinate 1,556,219 of NZ_LR732328.1, read as the reverse complement.
ATACGATTTTCAAACGGGCGAAACCAAGACGCTGCTCAGTGGCTTGCAATTCGCAAACGGTGTCACAGTGTCAAAAGCGGGCGACTATGTATTGGTGAATGAAACGGGTGAATACCGCGTGGTTCGATACTGGTTGCAAGGCGAGAAAGCCGGGACCAGCGATATTTTCATCGACGCCTTGCCTGGTTTTCCCGACAACATTCGCACCGACACAGACGGCAATTACTGGGTGGCAGTACCCAGTTTACGTGACCCTTTGCTGGATTCGCTGGCAGGCAAGCCAGCTGTTCGAAAAGCAATGGCAAAATTACTGAATTACATTCAATTTCCGATCTCGCCCAAGGCCATGGCCCTGGCGATTAATCCCCAGGGTACAGTGATTGCCAACCTGCAAGCCGAGAAGGCGGGGGCTTATTACCATTACATCACGCAGGTCACGCCCTTTGATGGCAAACTGTACTTTGGATCTGTGCACATCAACGGGGTGGCAACTATTTCCAACCCCTTGGGTCAATAAAGAATTCATTGGTACGTAAAGGAGTTTTCTGATGGCAAAAGCAGCAGCAAAAAAACCCGACATGCCTTCAATCAACATCGGCATTCCCGATGCCAAGCGTGCAGCTATTGCTCAGGCCCTTAGCCGCCTGTTGGCTGAAACCTATACTTTGTATTTGACCACGCACAATTTCCACTGGAATGTGACTGGCAAAATGTTCAATACCCTGCACACCATGTTCATGGGTCAATACACCGAAATGTGGAATGCAGTGGACCCAATTGCGGAACGCATTCGAGCACTGGGTTTTCATGCACCGGGTTCTTACGCCGAGTTCGCAAAATTAAGCACCTTGAAAGATGCGCCCGCCAAGCCGCCAAAGGCCATGGAAATGGTGGAAATTCTGGCCAAGGGCCACGAGGCGCTTGCGCGTACAGCCCGCGAGATTTTTCCGATCATTGAAGACGGGGATGATCAGCCTTCTGCGGATATTCTGACCCAGCGCATGGACATACATGAAAAAACAGCCTGGATGCTTCGTGCTTTGCTTGAAGATTGATTCCGGTGTTGTCTGGTAACCCAAGCGGGTGGGCAAACCTGTTTTGCCCTTTCTTTTGCATCTGTTTGATCTTGCTGCGAGTAGTGTTAACGTGACCGAAAAAAATTCTCCAGACCCGAGCGACTTTGACTATGAGGCTGCGCTTCTGGCCTGTGCTCGAGGCGAAAAATTTGCGTTGCAGGCCATTTATGCGCGCGACAGCCGTTGGCTGTTTTCGGTGGCGTACAGAATCGTGAAACGGCGTGAATTGGCCGAAGAGGTGTTACACGATGCCATGGTCAAGGTCTGGAATCGATCTCGCTTATATTCACCCGCCTTGGGATCAGCGCGTGGTTGGGTGTACACGGTGGTTCGCAACCAGGCGTTAAACTCTGTACGCAAGCGTCTGATGGAAGTGTCTTCCGAAGAGTACGATGTGCCCGAGCTGTCGACCAACGACAATCAGGAATTGGCCCAGGAAGCTGAAAAACTAAGCGCGTGTTTGGGAAAGCTCGACGAAACCAAGCGCAACGCCATTGTGTTGGCCTTTGTTGATGGTTACACCCATGAGCAAATCGCACAGAGGCTGAATTCGCCCCTCGGCAGCGTGAAAAGCTGGATACGCCGGGGATTGTTGAAATTGAAGGAGTGTTTGTCATGACAGAGACGACGCAGACAGAAGCCAAGATTATCGAGGCTGGTGAGTACGTGCTCGGCGTAATGACAGACGCTGAGCGACAGGATTTTGAGCGCCGCTTGAACCAGGACCCAGAACTCGCCAAAGAGGTGAGCAACTGGACGGATCACTTTGCCGCCATGTCCCGAAAATTCGAGCAAGAGCCAGTTAGTGCCAAAGTGTGGGCCAAGGTAGACCATTCATTGACCCGTGCAAGCGAGACAACAGCTTCAGTTGCTCCTCTGGCATGGCTTTGGAAAGGTTGGGCGGTTGCTGCAAGCACTGCTGCGGTGGTGCTGGGTGTGCAGTTGCTGGGTGCAGGCCAAGCGCCCAATGATGGCCCACGTTATGTTGCTGTGATGAAAAGCCCCGACAAAACAACCGAGTGGTTGGTCGAAGCCATGCCAGATGACACCATTCGTGTGTATCAAATCGGCAACCTTCCGATTGAGGGCAACCCGGCCAACATGGGCAAAACGCTGCAATTGTGGACCAAAGCACCTTCGGACCCAGCGCCCACTTCATTGGGGCTGATGGAATGGGGCAAGCCGATGGTGGTGCCCGCAAACAATTTACCTGAATTGGTAGAGAAGCAATTGTTTGAAGTCACGCTGGAGCCGGCAGGAGGATCACCTTTGGGCAATCGACCTTCCGGTGAAATCATGTTCATTGGTACGGCGGTGGCGTTGAGGTAATTCGTCGCAAAGTTGGAAACGTAAAAAAACCCCGGTCTTTTGGACCGGGGTTTTTTTTCAGCTTTGAATTACTGCTGGTTGTAAATAATCGCCAGGTCACGAAGATCGGCAGGCCCTGTCCCGCCACCGATTTGATTGGTGGCACCTGCACCAATCAAGGCGCCAGCTGGCATCGCAGCACCTGTACTCAAGTTGATGTCAAACAGGCTGTATGGTCCAGTCGTACCGATACGTCCTGCAATCACACGGGCACCATCGTCACCACCCACCACATCGAAGCCGGCAAAGTTATTCAAACCGCCACCACCAACGGCGCCGATTTGCCTGAGCAAACCGGTGTTGGGTGGTAGCTGTTGCAACAATGTTGAGTTAACGGAATCAATATCAAACATTCTTGTGGATGGGGCTGGGCGAATGGTCGACGAGAAATTGCGGGTATACGCAATTTGCGTCACGCTGAAATCAACTGCGGCTGGCGTTGGTGCACCAGCGTCTGATCTAAGATCTCCGCCTGCCGGGTCTCCACCCGGCGCAGCCGTTTGATCTCTTTCAACGATGGTTGCACCCGTGTCCACATTGATGCGATAGTTTTCGCCGTCACCATTGCCCGAGCTGACCAGTCGCAAACGATCTGCAGCCGGGTTGAAGTCAATGCTGTAAACCTTTGCGGCATCAAATACCAGCGCAGCACCTGCGGTGTTGGCATTGCTCAGGCTCGACTTCAAAGTCGATGCACCTGTGTCAGGATTGATGGTGTACAACTTGCCATTCGTTCCGTTGCGCACAAAGCCGTACAACTCGCCGGTGGCTGGGCGTACATCAATGCCCAGCAATTGGTCACCCGCTGCCAGGCCAGTCACCGCAACTGGTGTGCTAATGGTGTTTGGTGTGCGCAGCGTGAAGGAGAACAGCGTGGGGGCGGTCAATGTACCGTTCAGACCAACTACGGTTGGATTTTTGTTCAGTTCAAGAGCGAGTCCGATCACATTGCCGCTGATGTTCACATTGCCAAGCAGCGCAGCTGCGTTGGTCGCAATGGGCAATGTCTCTGCGGCGTCAGGAATCCGTACCGTGTACAACCCTTTGCTAGCGCCAACTGTCAACAGGGCATAACCCACGTTGGTTTCCGGATCGATGTCAAAGCCGTTAACAGCTGTTGCGCTCACTCCCAGGGGCGCAATGTCGGTCAGTGTTCCAGGGTTGGCATTTTGTTGTACCAGGCGGCTGTTCACCGTGTCGATGTCAAACAAGCGAGTGCCGCTGGTGCCGTCGAACGAGTTGGTGTACGCCGCGCCAGTGGTTTCAGCATTGGCCGGGCCGCCATTGATTTCCAGATCGGTAATGGTTTGCCCCGCTGTTTTTGTAGCGCGGCGATCGTTGTCCAGAAAAATGCGCAGGTTCTGACCTGCATCGCTGACAACGCGCAAGGCGTCAGCCGCCGGGTTGAAGTCGACGCCAAAATTATCGCCCAACAAAGTGGCGTACGCGGCATTTCCTGGCGAGTCGTCTGCAGGGTCAGCCACCAAGGTGGCAATAAAAGTCAGTGCGCCAGTGCTTGTGTTGACTGTGTAAGCCCGACCCACATCGCTGGCGTCTTTGGTGACCACGTACAGCTTACCGTTGAAAGGGCGGAAGTCCATGCCAATGGCGACTTCGCCGCTGCTCATGAAGCCACTTAGCTGGGTGCTGGTTCTAAGCTGAGAGGGGTTGTCACGGTTGAGCGACGCCAACTGGTTTGCGTCTGTCAGCAAGAACACATCACCGGCACTTAAGTTCAGGTTGTCATCATCTGAAAAACAACCACCCAACACCAAACTGGACAAAGCCAGTGCCACAAATTTTTTCTTGAATATCATTTTTAATCCCTCTGTCGTTGATGCTTAAAACAGGTGTCAAATTACAAGTCGACAGAGAGGGAACACCCGGTGGCGGGTTTTGGATGCAGCTATATCACCTGGCCTTTTAGTTTCAAACCGTCAAGGTTCAAAATTTCAATATTGCCCCGTCCCAGTTGCAGCAAGCCGTCATTTTCGAGTTCTTTCAGCATTTGGTTCACGGTCTGCCGGGAAACTGACAGCATGGCCGACAGTTTTTCCTGCGACACATGCAAAGTTCGGGCGCTAACTGTGTTGCTGTCAGCGCGTATACCGTAACCCTCTGCCATTTGCAGTAATCTGCGGGCCAGTCGTGTGTGGGTGGGCAGCAGGGCCGCATCCTCAATCGCGCCAAAAATAAGACGCACTTTCTGAGTCAGCAACAGGCCAAAATCACGCCAGTAATTGGGGTTCTCTGCAATGAGTTGGTCGAGCAATGTTTGCCGAACGTGGAACACGGTGGCCGGTCCATCGGCCATGGCGTCGTGGGTTCTGGGTTGCCGGTCAAACAGGCAAATTTCCCCAAACCAGTCGGGCGGGTCGATCAAAGTCAAGATCACGTGTTTGTCTTCCGCGCCGTGTTTGCTGGCCCCTACAATTTGAACCGAACCACTGAGCACTGCGTACAGCCCGTCGGCACAGTCACCCCTCGAGAACAAGCGTTGCCCGTTTTGAAACTGGCGCAGCGCACCGTGTTTTAGCAAAGCCTGTTGAAGGTTACTTGGCAGGTTGGCAAACCACTTTCCGCGGTTCAAAATGTGTTGAATATTGAGTGTTTGCATTGTTGTTTTGTAAATGTCTCCACCTTTGCCACTAAATTAGCATCAAATGTCAGGCAATTGACAGACCTTTGGAGTGTGATTTGTAACCATATACCCTCAAAATCAAATATTTAGTGCAATTGCCGCTTCGAGGAGAACAAGCCATGAGAACCCTGGTTGACCAACTGGCCACGTATGCCACCTACCACCGTGACCCTCGCAACATTGCCACGCACTTTATTGGCGTGCCCATTATTGTGTTGTCGGTGCTTATTCTCTTGTCGCGTGTGTCGATCGATGTGGCCGGTATTGCGGTAACGCCAGCTTTGGTGGTGTTTCTGCTGTCCAGCCTGTTTTATTTCAAGCTCAGCTTGAGTTACGGCCTGGCCATGTTTTTTATTCACGGCGCTTTGTTGTTGACCGCAGGGCATTTCGCAACGTTAAGCACAGTGGCTTGGTTGGGTGCCGGCGTGGGAATTTTTGTGGTGGGCTGGATTATCCAGTTTGTTGGTCACTACTACGAAGGGCGCAAACCCGCGTTTGTGGACGATGTGATTGGTTTGGCAATTGGCCCTTTGTTTGTAGTCGCCGAACTGGGCTTTTTAATCGGCCTGGGCAAGAAAACCCAGTTGCAGGTTGAAGCAATCGCAGGGCCTGTTCGTCGCCGCGACACGGCGAACGCCTGAAGAAATCAGGGGGGATTCTTTAGAATCCCCAGTGCACATCCACATTCTTCTTTTGCGCCTCTTCCAGCATTTTCAGCAATGGGAAGGCGCGCTGCTCAAGAGCCACATGGTTTTTAAGGGCAATCTTCTCTTCCACCGTCAGTTCGTCTTCATTGACCGGGTTCTCGGCTTTGGCCATGCGCTCCATGTTCACAGCAGCAACCAGTTGTGCATGCGCATGTGCAAGGTCCTGGGGCTCGATCACGCCGCGTTCGCTGGCCTCAATTCCCATAATTCGAAATAGTTGCTCTGCGTTGGACTTGAACATCACAATGTCGCCGGCTGCTTTGGATTTAAATTTCACAATACCCATTCTGTTCACACTCTGGTTATCACTGCTATTGATCTGCATGAAGTGCCCCTACAATGGAGCACCTGCCTAATTTTCGCCTTAAAGCGTCTCATGAATAAAGCCTTTGCTCAAAGCCGCGCAATTTTTGTCACCTTGTTTGCATTATGCGCCCTGGTCGCTTGCTCGCCCCAGTTCAACTGGCGCGTGGTGCCCAATACCGACATAGGCTACATGGCCACCTTTCCTGACAAGCCTGCACAAGTCACACGGACCATGGACCTGATTGGCCTGAAGGTGCCGTTGACTTTGCATGCTGCGCAGGTTGAAGGTTTGTACTTTGCGGTTGGCACCGTGCCTTTGCAGGGTGAGTTGGTAGCGCAAGGCGGTGTGTTGCGCGATGCGTTGGCACAAGCGGTGGCCAACAATATTTCCGCAGGCCAACCGGATCTGAAACCGATTCAATGGCTGGGTAAAACTGTGCATGAAATGTCAATCAAAGGCACTTTGCCAAACGGTGAAACTGCTTTTGCGCAAGCCCGTTTTTTTGAGCACCAGGGAATTCTGTACCAGGTAATGATGATGGGTCCCGGCGAGGCGGCCAATCCTGATTCGGTCACTTCATGGTTTGGCGGATTTTCGCTGTTGGGGCAGTAATGCGGTACAACCCTCAAGACGTGTCACATGAAATAGGCCCCGATGGCGTTGAGCATATGTATGTCAGCGGTGGCCTGGCCATGCGCGTGTTCATCATATTCGCTGTGGCCTACGTCATGTCCTATGCGTTTCGGGCCATCAATGCGGTGATCGCCCAGCCTTTGGTTCAGGAACTGGGATTGACTGCGGGGCAGTTGGGTTTTTTGGCCTCGGCCTATTTCCTCTCGTTTGCCATCATGCAGTTGCCCGTAGGCGTGATGCTCGACCGCTATGGTCCCCGGCGCGTAGAAGCGGTACTCATTGGTTTTGCTGCCTTGGGTGCCTTGCTTTTTGCAGTGGCAGACTCCTACTTGGTACTGTGGTTGGGCCGTGCATTGATTGGCGTGGGTGTGTCAGCCTGCTTGATGGCGGCGGTGAAAGCCTACTCGCTGTACTTTCGACCGCACATGCAGGCCAGTCTGTCTTCATGGATGCTGGTGGCTGGTTCATTGGGTGCGCTTACCGTCACAACCCCCGTCGAGGCGGCTTTGCCCGCTTTGGGTTGGCGCGGTGTGTTTGGTGTGGCAGCAGTGCTGTGTGTATTGGCAGGTTTGGCCTTGTGGTTTGCATTGCCTTCGCTGTTCAAGCCGCAAAAAACCCAGTCCGTTGCTGACATGGCCCAAGGCTACAAAGCCATTTATGCGCACCCGCACTTTTGGCGTGTGGCACCCCTGGCCATGATTACGCAAGGCGGATTCATGGCGTTTCATGGTTTGTGGGTTGGCCCCTGGTTTACCAACGTGATCGGGGTGAGCAATGCGCAGGCTGCACAAAACATGTTCTGGATTTCCGCGGTGCTCATGCTTGGGTATTTGGCGCTTGGTTTTTTAACGCGTCGGGTGTCGAAGGCAGGGGGTGATGAAGACCAGATCATGCTGATTGGCATGGGGTTGTCGCTGGTGATCTTTGCGGTTCAAATTGTGCAGGGGGCACAATCGGGCCTGTGGGGTTGGCTGATTCATGCATTCCTGATTTCGTCAGGCATCATGACCTACGCAACTTGTAACAAACCATTTCCAAAAAAACTCACCGGTCGCTCCAGCACGGCGTTGAATTTGTTGATCTTCATTGGTGCTTTCAGCATTCAATGGGGCATTGGTATTGGTATTGATACATTTGCGGCATTGGGGCTCAGCAGCACCGATGCCATGCGGATTTCCCTGGCCATTTTGTGGGTCATGCAGTTGTGCAGCTGGGTTTGGTATGCGCGACCCGGCCGCAAGGTCAGTCATCTGATCCCATTCGGAGCAGAGCAACAACGCGGGGGTTGAGCATGGCTTACGGTGTATGGGTCACTGGCGACTGGCTGCTTGACTCGCCAGCCAGCGCCCTGCGGTACTGAATGGCTGTGGCAATGTGTTTTTTATCGATTTGACTGACCTCATCCAGGTCCGCAAGCGTTCTGGCCACTCGGCAAATTCGGTGCAACGCCCGTGCGGAAAGGTGGTTTTTCTGGGCATAGGCCAGCAATAGTTTTTCCGCGCTGTTGGCCGGTTTGCAATGCTTGCTGATTTGCCCGGCACTCATTTCACCATTCAAGCAACCTTGGCGTTGAAGTTGAATTGCGCGGGCCTTTTCAACCTGGGCACGTAGCCGTGCACTGCCAGCCTGTTCGTTGTGCTCTACTTCTGCGTGCAGCAGTGTACCGTGGTCAATGGCCTGCACCTCCACTGAAATATCAAGCCGATCGGCCAAGGGGCCAGAAAGCTTGTTTTGATATTTCCGAACCTGGTCTGGGGTGCAGCGGCATTCTCTGGCCGGGTGACCCAACCAGCCGCATGGGCAGGGGTTGTGTGCACACACCCACAGAAACCTGGCCGGGAAACTGGCTTGGTGGCCCGATCTGGAAATATTGACCCGCCCTGTTTCCAGGGGCTCACGCAACGACTCCAGGCAACGGCGATCAAATTCCAGCACTTCATCCGTGAATAAAATGCCCTGGTGCGCCAGGGTAATTTCTCCCGGAGAGGGCGGGTTTCCCCCGCCAATCAGGGCTGCCATTGAGCTGCTGGGGTGCGGGTTGCGGAAAGGGCGCTGCGGGCTGAGTAAATCGCTTTCGCCTTTCAAGCTTCGAATGGCCGAAATTTCAAGCGAGTCCTCGAAAGGCAAGGGCGGCATCAGCCCACCAACACGCTGTGCCAGCATGGATTTTCCACTTCCGGGAGGCCCCACCAAGCGAATGTGGTGCTGACCTGCGGTGGCGGTCAGTAGCGCATGTTTTGCCGTTTGATGCCCAATGACCTCGGCCATGTCAGGAAAATGCGGCTGACTTTGACTGCTTTGTACACTGCCGTGTTGTTGCTCAAGCGGATTGCCATGCCCAACCAAATGCGCAGCTGCCTCAAACAAAGTGCTTGCACCAAACACCGCAATGTCAGGCACCGTTGCAGCAAGGCTGGCCTGTGCTTTGGGCATCATTAATTTCAAGGGGCGTTGGCGCAATTGCGCTTCTTTTCGCGCTGCCACCGCCAGTGCAAACGGGCTGCGCATGCCGGTGAGTGCGCCTGATAGCGACAACTCTCCGGCGAACAGCCAGTCGGAAAGATCGGCCTTGGCCAGTTGCCCCGATGCGCTGGCAATACCCAACGCCACAGCCAAGTCGAATGCGGCACTGCCTTTGGGAAGATCGGCGGGCGCCAGGTTGACGGTAATGCGTTGGGAGGGAAATTCGAAGCCGCTGTTGAGCAGCGCAGACCGAACCCGTTCTTTGGACTCGCGAATTTCCGTGTCGGGCAGACCAACCAGTGCAAATGAAGGCAAGCCCGCCGACAAATGGACTTCAATTTGTACTGCAACAGGGCGCACGCCCACAAAGGTGAGGCTGTGAAGGGTGGCTAAAGGCATGGTTGGGGGCGCAGTCAAACCCCGACGATTATCCCCACACCGCTTCGTTTGGCAAATGGGTGCTCATATTGAGGTCACCCAGTGGGGTCAGGTCCGCTTTTCGAGTTCGGCCACGCGCATTTCCAGTGCATGCACCTTTTCGCGTAGCCGGTTCAGCACTTCCTTTTGGATTTCAAAATCCTCCAGGCTGACAAATTCCATGTCCTGCAAACCCTGGCGAATCAACTGTGTGACTGGGTTTTCCATGTTTTGAAGACCTTTTGCATTCAGCAAATCACCAACTTTGGCCGCAATGGTGTCGAAAGGATTGTTCGCCAATGTTTCCCCCAAAAGAGTAGTCGTGCATCGCACCAAAGGAGTGCACCAAATTGGTGCCGCAGTGAAAAATTCAAAAAATTGCATCGCTATTGTGCCCGAAAAAGGGGGATTTATCGCGAAATTACTGACGAGTTCACGGCTGGCACGCTTCTCGCTAATAGACCCTTGCCAAAAAAACTTTACGGCATTCATCTATTTTTAGGAGAGTGAGATGAAAAAATTAGTAATGGTCGCTGCAATCGCTGCGTCAACCTTCGGGGCTGTTTCAACTGTCTCTGCTCAAGAGTCTGAGCACACAATGTCTGCAAACGTGAGTATGGTCACTGACTACCGCTTCCGTGGTGTTTCCCAGACGGACGGTGAGCTGGCTTTGCAAGGTGGTTTTGATTACGGCCACTCAAGCGGCCTTTACGCGGGTGTCTGGAATTCAAGTATCGACTTTCAGCCGTTCTTCGGCCTGGATGCTGGCGGCTTGGAGACAGATGTTTACCTTGGTTACGCTGGCGAAGCGTCCGGGATTTCCTATGATGTTGGTCTGCTTCAGTATCTCTACACTGGCGCTGAAAAAACAGACAACTTAGATACCCTTGAGCTATACGGTAGCGTTGGCGCGTACGGTTTCACTTTGGGTGGTGCCTATTCCTTGTCCAAAGATTATTTCGGTTTTACTGATGCGGACGGCTCGACATACGCGTACCTGAACTACGACTATTCAATTACCGACGACCTCGGCTTGGCGCTTCACTACGGTACAACAAGTGTTGAAGGTCCTGGCAACGGCGATGCCGATTACGATGACTACAGCATTGGTTTGACCTATGCCTACTCTGGCTTTGACTTGGGCTTGACCTACGTTGACACAGACATCAAGCCAAAAGGCAAGAACAACACCGATGGCGTGCTTGTTTTCTCTGTTGGTAAAACGTTCTAAATCGTATCCAGACAGCGCTCTGAAGAGGGCGCTGTTTCCACCCTCTTCAAACTTAATTCAGGAGTGCGTAATGAAGCTAATTTCAGCAGTCATTAAGCCTTTCAAACTCGATGAAGTCCGTGAAGCGCTGTCTGCCATCGGCGTACAAGGCATTACGGTTACCGAAGTGAAAGGTTTTGGTCGCCAGAAAGGTCACACCGAGTTGTATCGCGGTGCCGAGTATGTTGTCGACTTTTTGCCCAAAGTGAAAATTGAAGCCGCAGTGGATGACAGCCTGGTTGATCAGGCTTGCGAAGCCATTGAAGGTGCAGCCAAGACCGGCAAGATCGGTGACGGCAAAATTTTCGTGTTTGATTTGTTGAGTGTTACCCGTATTCGCACAGGCGAAACCGGTAAAGACGCCCTTTAACCAGAGAGAAGTGAGGAAATCATGAAAAAACTTCTGACTGTCTGGCTGGCGGCCGCGGCACTGAGCTTCAGTGTTGCTAGTCCCGGTGTGTTTGCGCAAGAAACCCCGGCGGCACCTGCCACCGAAGCCACTGAAACAATGGCTGCTCCAATGGATTTAGCTCCCGCGGCAGCACTTGCTGCTGAAGTTGCACCAGCCGAAGAAGCCGCACCGGTTGTTGAGCAAACAGTAGACAAGGGTGATATCACCTGGATGATGATTGCCACCATTTTGGTGATTTTCATGACAATTCCAGGTTTGGCTTTGTTCTACGGCGGCTTGGTTCGTGCCAAGAACATGTTGTCTGTACTCATGCAGGTCATGTCGGTATTCTGTTTGATCGTTGTGTTGTGGGCTATTTATGGCTACAGCCTGACCTTCGGCGGTGGCGACAACCCGTTTGTAGGCAACTTCAGCAAGCTCTTCCTGAGCGGTGTAACGCCCGATTCCTTGTCGGCCACGTTCACTGAAGGTGTGATGATTCCTGAGTTCATCTTCATCGCATTCCAGTCCACATTCGCGGCCATTACCTGTGCCCTGATCGTGGGCGCATTCGCTGAGCGCATCAAGTTCTCTGCGGTGCTGTTGTTCTGCGCAATCTGGTTCACATTCAGTTACATCCCGATTGCACACATGGTGTGGGACGCTGCTGGCTTTATCTTCGCAGACGGCGCAATCGACTTCGCCGGCGGTACTGTGGTTCACATCAACGCTGCTGTGGCAGGTTTGGTGGGCGCCTACATGATCGGCAAGCGTGTTGGTTACGGCAAAGAAGCAATGACTCCACACAGCCTGACATTGACCATGGTCGGTGCCTCCATGCTGTGGGTGGGTTGGTTCGGCTTCAACGCCGGTTCAAACCTGGAAGCCAACGGCGGTACAACACTAGCCTTCATCAACACATTGTTGGCCACAGCAGCTGCAACACTGAGCTGGGCAGGCGCTGAAGCGCTGCTGAAAGGCAAGGCCTCCATGCTGGGCGCTGCGTCTGGTGCAGTTGGTGGTTTGGTTGCAATTACACCGGCTTGCGGCACAATCGGCCCAATGGGCGCGCTTATCCTTGGCTTGATGGCCGGCCCAATCTGCCTGTGGGGTGTAACTGGTCTGAAGAAAATGATGGGTGCAGACGATGCGCTTGACGTATTCGGCGTGCACGGCGTGGGCGGTATCCTGGGTGCCTTGATGGTGGGTGTGTTGTCTGCACCTAGCTTGGGCGGCACCATGGGTGACGACTTCGTGATCGCTTCCCAGCTGGCTGTACAAGCCAAGGGCGTGATCATCACCATCGTCTGGTCTGGCATCGTGGCTGCAGTTACCTTCAAGTTGGTTGACCTGATCGTGGGTCTGCGTGTAACTGAAGATGCCGAGCGCGAAGGTCTGGACATCACTTCACACGGTGAAACAGCCTACAGCAAGTAAGCACACTCTCCACTTCGGTGGATTCCTTCAGCCCGGGGTAAAGGGCTGATTCAAAGGCACCTTCGGGTGCCTTTTTTGCTTCACCCCCGATTTCCCTTCCCCAATGTGGCAGTGCAGCGTTTTGGATTACACTTGGCGAAGTGTCTTACCCAGGAAATGTTGATGGTTCCACATTTAGTAACAGCTTTAACCGGTCCGCTTCTGGATCTTGAAAAACGCATGCTCGACAAAACCACCGAAATCGAACGGTGGTTCCGAATGGCCTGGAACGAGAACACTCCGCCTTTCTACAGTTCAGTGGACGTTCGCAATGCGGGCTTCAAGCTGGCGCCGGTCGACACCAATCTGTTTCCTGGTGGGTTCAATAATTTGTCGCCCGACATGATGCCATTGGCTATCCAGGCGGCCATGAGTGCCATCGAAAAAATTTGCCCAGAAGCACGCAGCATGGTGTTGGTTCCTGAAAACCACACCCGCAACACCTTCTATCTGACGAATGTGGCTCGCCTGGCCGCCATTCTGAAACAAACGGGTCTGGACATCCGGTTGGGCTCTGTGTCGCCTGAAATCACCGAGCCCACGCGCTTTGATTTGCCCGATGGCCAGCACATTGTGCTGGAGCCTTTGAAGCGCAATGGCAACCGGGTTGGTGTAGAAGACCTGGAGCCTTGCGCAGTGCTGTTGAACAACGACCTGTCTGCGGGCGTGCCGCATATTCTTCAAGGCATCAAAGATCAAATCTTGTTGCCCCCGCTTCATGCCGGCTGGGCAACCCGCCGCAAAAGTGCCCACTTCAAGGCCTACGATTCTGTGGTGGAAGCATTCTCTGAAATGCTTGAAATTGACCCTTGGTTGATCAACCCCTATTTCACCCACCGCAACCAGCTTAATTTTCAGGAACGTGTGGGCGAGGAAGCCTTGGCGCAAGCCGTGGATGAAGTATTGGCCAAAACGCGCTTGAAATATGCGGAATACGGCATTGATGAGCAGCCCTATGTGGTGGTGAAAGCCGATGCGGGTACTTACGGCATGGGAATCATGACCGTGAAAGATGCCTCTGAAGTGGTGGGTCTGAATCGCAAGCAGCGCAACAAAATGTCGGTGATCAAAGAAGGCATGCAAGTGTCTGATGTGATCATTCAGGAAGGCGTACACACATTTGAGAATATCGAAGATGCGGTCGCCGAACCCGTGGTGTACATGATCGACCGTTATGTGGTCGGCGGTTTTTACCGCGTGCACACAGGCCGTGGCCGTGACGAAAACCTGAATGCGCCCGGCATGCACTTTGTGCCCCTGGCATTCGAAACACCCTGTAACACCCCAGATTGCAGTGACCGCCCCGATGCGGCCATGAACCGCTTTTATGCCTATGGTGTAATCGGCCGGCTGGCGGCCTTGGCTGCGTCGCAAGAACTGGAGGCCACCGCCAGCGTGGAGTTGGCCGCATGAGCAGCCGAAGCTTTGTGTGTGTCATTGATCCGCTCACCAGCCTGAATCCAAAAAAGGATTCAACCATTGCCATGATGGAGTCTGCACAGTCCCATGGCTGGAAGGTGGGTGTGATCGAAGATGGCGGCATGCATTGGGCCAGTGGTTCGGGTGTGCGGGCGCAGGTGGTGTGGATAAGCCTTGATCGGGCCAACAAACCCTGGTATTCGGAAGTGGGCCGCGAAGAAGTGGCCTTGAAAGATCTCGATGCAATCATCATGCGCAAAGACCCGCCTTTTGATGCCGAGTTTGTAACGGCTACCTGGCTGCTCGAGCAAGGTGAGCGCGAAGGCGCACGTGTGTTCAACAGCCCGCGCGCCATTCGTGATCACAATGAAAAATTCACCATTGCCCAGTTTGAGCAGTTCGTGGTGCCCACGCTGGTGTCGCGCAACGCTGCTCAGCTTCGCAGTTTTCTGGAGCAACACCCCGATGCCATCGCCAAACCCCTGGACGGCATGGGCGGCACCTCCATTTTTCGTCTTAAAAAAGGCGACCAGAATGTGGGCGTTATTCTGGAAACACTGACTGATTACGGCAAAAAAACCGCCATGATTCAGCGCTACATTCCCGAAATTGCAGACGGTGACAAGCGTGTGTTGCTGATTAATGGCGAGCCAGTGCCGTATTGTCTGGCGCGCTTGCCCAAAGAAGGAGAGCACCGTGGCAACCTGGCTGCCGGCGGTACAGGCCGGGCCCAGCCCCTGAGCGAAAGTGACTGGCACATTGCCCGAACACTGGGGCCTGAACTTAAAAAGCGTGGTTTGTTGCTGGTGGGTTTGGACATTATTGGTCAAAACCTCACCGAGGTGAATGTGACCAGTCCAACGTGCTTTCGCGAGATCATGGATCAAACCGGTTTTCCGGTGGCAGACACCTTTGTGCAAGCTGTTGAAACTGCCTTGAAGGAGACCCACTGATGCTGGGGCTCGTGCTGGTTACTCACGCCCCCTTGGGAGATGCAATTGCCCAGTGCGTGAGGCACGTCATGGGCTCTTTGCCCGATGGGCTGGCTGTGGTGGACGTACCGGGCGATGAAGACATCGAGCAGTCCGTGCAACGCATTCAAGCTGCCGCCAGGCAAGTGCATGCCGGTGACGGTGTGGTGTTTTTAACCGACCTGTTTGGTGCAACGCCTTCCAACGCGGCAGTGCGTGCCGGTGTCGAGTCGCTCAACCTGCCGACCGTGTTGGTGTCTGGGTGTAACTTGCCGATGGTACTGCGTGCCCTTGGTTTTCGGGATTTGCCCATCAACGAAGTGGCTGAGCGATTGGTCATGGGTGGCCGAAACGGTATCGTAAGCACTGGTGCCACGGCGCCACAACGTCAAACCTTTAACCCGGCGAAAAACGATGATTCAGCAAGAAATGACCATCAGCAATAAATTGGGCCTGCATGCGCGCGCGTCAGTCAAACTGACCCAAACCGCCAGCCGTTTTCAGTCAGAAGTGTGGATCGGCAAAGCCGGTCGCCGCGTGAATGCGAAAAGCATCATGGGTGTCATGATGCTGGCCGCAGGCAAAGGGCACAACGTATTGCTGGAAGCTGAAGGCAGTGACGAAACCGAGGCCATTGCTGCACTGGTGGCTTTGATTGATGACAAATTTGGCGAAGGCGAGTAAACCATGACCCTGGCCTTGCATGGCATCGCAGTTTCACGAGGCATTGCAGTCAGCCGCGCCCTGGTGTGGGACACGGCCATGCGGGATATACCCCGCAATCGCATCGAGAAAAAGTCGGTTCGCTTCGAGAAGAAAAGGTTCGACAATGCCATTAAGCGAGTGGCTGATGAACTGGTTGAAATCCGCAGTCAAATTGCGGCAGACTCCCCGGCTGAGTTTGATGCTTTTCTGAATTTGCACAGCCTTATTCTGGCCGACCCGATTCTGTCGGAAGAACCCAAGAACCTGATTCAAAGCAAACTGATCAATGCGGAATGGGCGTTGATCGAGCAAATGGAAGTGCTGCTGGAGCAGTTCTCTGCCATTGAAGACGACTACTTCCGTGAGCGCAACAGCGATGTTCGGCAAGTGGTTGAACGGGTATTAAAGTCTTTGCGCGGCCATGCTACCGCGCTGCCATTGCCACCCGAAGGCGAAAACGAAGACCCTTGGCTGATTGTTGCGCACGATATTTCCCCGGCCGACATGGTGCAGTTAAAGGGTCGCCGGGTGGGCGCATTCGTGACAGAAATGGGTGGTGCGACCTCCCACACTGCCATTGTCGCGCGCAGCTTGGGCATTCCTGCAGTGGTGGGGGTGCCGCGTGCTTTGGAGTATGTGCACAACGGTGACCTGGTGGTGGTGGATGGCAAAGTGGGGGCCGTGTTTCTGGACCCCGCGACCATGGTGGTGGAGGAATACCAGCGCAAACAGGCAATACTGGCGCTTTCCCGTCAACGCTTAAAGCGTCTGATCACCACGGAAGCGCGTACGCAATGTGGACGCCGCATCGAGTTGCTGGCCAATATTGAGTTGCCTGAAGACATCAAAGGCGTTGTGGACGCTGGCGCAGACGGCGTGGGCTTGTTTCGCTCCGAATTTCTGTTCATGAATCGCAAAGAATGGCCTTCGGAGGACGAGCAGTACGAAGCGTACCGCAAGGTCATCAAGGCCATGAAAGGCAAACCGGTGACGGTTCGCACGCTGGATTTGGGCGCCGACAAAACCTTGCAGTTTGATGGTGCCAACAGTAGCGCGCCGCCCGTATCCAGTACCTCTGCGCTGGGTCTTCGGTCTATTCGATTCAGCCTTTCCGAGCCCGCCATCTTTCTGACTCAAATACGCGCATTGTTGCGGGCAGCCAAGCACGGGCCGATAAAAATTTTGTTGCCCATGCTCACCAATATTCGGGAAACCAAGCAGGCATTGGCCTACATCGACATGGCGCGTGAGCAATTGCTCGAGCGGCGTTTTCAGGCCAATCAGGCCGTGCCCATTGGTGGCATGATCGAAGTGCCTGCGGCTGCACTCAGCCTGCCACATTTCCTGAAGTATCTGGATTATGTGTCGATCGGTACCAACGACCTGATTCAGTACACATTGGCTGTGGACCGGGTTGATCACCAGGTGGCGCATCTCTACGACCCACTTCACCCGGCGGTACTTCGGCTGGTGTACGAGGTAATCTCGAGCGCAGAAAAAGCAGGGGTCCCGGTCAGTGTTTGTGGCGAAATGGCAGGCGATATACGCTTGACCCGCTTGTTGCTGGGCATGGGCTTGACCCAATATTCAATGCATCTTTCGCAGTTGCTGGATGTGAAAGAACTGCTCTTGAAAACCGATTTTGAGGCCACTCAAAAACTGGTGAAAAAGGTAACACGCAGCTTCGATATTGAAAAAATTGATGCATTGATGCGCCAGTTGCACGACGATTAAGGAAAACCAGGTGCCCACTGGGCGCCCAAGCCCGCACTCAAAGCACCGTCAAAGCCAGTTTGCGATTTATACTCAAAGGCTTGCGAAAACCAACAATCCAACCTAAGAAACGCCGAATTGTGTTTGCCAACCAGTCCGTGGGCTTCGTAAAGTCCGAACTTATTGAATTCACTGCACCGCTTTTGCTGGAGTGCGGAAAGTCTTTGCCCAGCTATTCGCTGATGGTGGAAACCTATGGCACCTTGAATGCCGACAACAGCAATGCTGTGTTGGTGTGCCATGCGCTTAATGCTTCCCATCACGTGGCGGGCCTTTATGAAGGGCAGGAAAAAAGCGAAGGCTGGTGGGACAATATGGTGGGCCCCGGAAAGCCCTTGGACACCAACCGCTTTTTTGTGATCGGCGTGAACAACCTGGGCTCGTGTTTTGGTTCGACTGGCCCCAGCAGCATGAATCCGCAAACCGGAAAACCTTACGGTGCTGATTTCCCGTTTGTGACCGTACAAGACTGGGTGAATGCGCAGGTGCGCCTGGCGGATTATTTCGGAATTCAGAAATTTGCAGCGGTGATGGGCGGCAGCCTGGGTGGTATGCAAGCCTTGCAGTGGAGCCTGAGTTACCCCGACCGTGTTGGCCATTGCATGGTGGTTGCGTCTACACCCAAGCTGAGCGCGCAAAACATTGCATTCAACGAAGTGGCTCGCCAGGCCATTGTCACCGACCCCGATTTTCATGGTGGCAACTACTACGAGCACAGCGTGGTACCCAAGCGGGGTTTGCGCCTGGCCCGCATGATTGGTCACATCACGTACTTGAGTGGTGACGACATGGCCGAAAAGTTTGGCCGCACCCTGCGCAACGGCGACTACAACTATGGGCTCGAAGTCGATTTTCAAGTAGAAAGTTACCTGCGCTACCAGGGTGACAAATTTGCCGATTACTTCGATGCCAATACTTACTTGTTAATTACCAAGGCGCTCGATTATTTCGACCCGGCACGCCACACCGGCGGCGATCTGGTCAAGGCACTTGAGGCCGCCAAAGCCAAATTTTTGCTGGTCAGTTTCACCACCGACTGGCGATTTGCCCCTGAACGCACCCGCGAAATTGTGGAGGCCCTGATGGCCAACCAGCGCGATGTGACCTACGCTGAAATTGACGCACCGCATGGCCACGATGCTTTTTTGCTGACCGATGAGCGCTACCACAACGTGGTGCGTGGCTACTTTGAGCGCATTGCCAAGGAGCTTGCATGAAAACCCTGCACGCGGTTCGACAAGATGTACAACCCTTGCCCATTGTGGTGCCAAGGGCCGATCTGGACTTGATTGAAAGCTGGGTGCCCATGGGCGCGCGTGTGCTTGATTTGGGTTGTGGCGACGGTTCTTTTCTGGCCCGCCTAATGAAAACCCGCAAAGCCACTGGCTATGGTGTTGAAATTGATGACATCAATGTGCAGCGCAGTGTGGGCAACGGCATCAATGTGATTCAGCAAGACCTTGAAAAAGGCTTGGCCATGTTCGAGGACCATGCCTTTGACGTGGTCATTTTGTCGCAAACCCTGCAAGCCATGCACAACACTGAGCGAATCCTGAAAGAGATCGCACGGGTGGGCAAGGAAGGCATTGTCAGCTTCCCCAACTTTGGCCATTGGTACCATGTGTGGTCGATTGCTTTGGGTCGTATGCCTGTGTCCAAGCAAATGCCCTACCAGTGGTACAACACACCCAATATCCATTTGTGCACCCCCAAAGACTTCGAAGCGCTGGTTGCTCAAATCGGACATAAAGTACTGGGCAAACAACTTTTTTTGAACGGCGAGCCCGTTGAGTTTCTGGGCAATTTGCGCAGCACTTTGGCTGTTTATCGCTTCAAACCTCAGTTTGTGGCCTAGGCCAACACCATGAAAAACCCGCAACCCACCCCACTTGAAACCGAGTATTGGCGGCAGGTTAAGCGAATTACCTGGCGTTTGCTGGTTGTTTGGATCGCCTTGATCCTCAGCGTGGTGCTGTTCATTCCCCGGCTCGGGATCACTGTTTATGGGGTCCCGTTGACTTACTGGGTCATCTCCAGTGTTCTGCTTTTGAGTTTTTTTGGATTGGTTGCGTGCTACGCGTGGCGCATGGATAGGTTAGAATCAAGATTCAAACGAGCGGTGGAAAACAACCGCAAACATCCAGGAGATACGAATGAAAAGCAGCACCGGCGAGGTGGGAAAACCCCTCACTGACACCAAAGGCACGCCCCTGCGTTTTGTAACCGGCTCGTCGCTGTTCGACGGACACGATGCCGCGATCAACATGATTCGCCGCTTGTTGCAAAGCCAAGGTGCTGAAGTTATTCATCTGGGTCACAACCGTTCTGTTCAGGAACTGGTCGATGCCGCCATTCAGGAAGACGCCGACGGCCTGGCCGTAAGCTCCTATCAAGGCGGGCACAACGAATTCTTTAAGTACATGGTTGACGAACTGAAGGCCAACAACGCCGGTCACATCCAGGTGTTTGGCGGCGGTGGCGGGGTTATTTTGCCGTCCGAGATTGAGGCGCTTCAGGCCTATGGCGTGAACCGCATTTACAGCCCGCAAGACGGCCAGAAAATGGGCCTGGAAGGCATGATCGGTGACATGATCGCCCGTGCTGCACAAGTGCGCGACGCCCGCAAAAAAGCCGAGGTGACTTGCACATCGGCTGGCATTCAGGCCTTGGCCAACAATTGGCCCCTGCTCACCCAGCTGATTACCCGCTTGGAGCGCGACGAAGTACCTGCCGCAGATCTTGAAGCCATTCGCGAACAAGCCAAAGCCAGCAAAACTCCCGTGTTGGGTATTACTGGCACGGGTGGTGCGGGTAAATCGAGCCTGACCGATGAGTTGATTCGCCGCCTGCGCATGGACCACGGCGACGACCTGACCATTGGCGTGGTCTGCGTAGACCCATCCCGCCGCAAAACCGGTGGCGCTTTGCTGGGCGACCGAATTCGAATGAATGCAATTGGCCCTTGGGCTGGCAATGGTCCCAAGGTGTTCATGCGTTCCCTGGCCACCCGCGATTCCGCGCAGGAAGTGCCCGCCACCCTGCCCGACATTATTGCGCTGTGCCGCGCCACGGGTTTTGATGTGGTGCTGATTGAAACCCCCGGTATTGGCCAGGGCGATGCCGCCATTGTGCCGCATGTGGATTTCAGCCTGTATGTGATGACGCCTGAGTACGGCGCCGCCAGCCAGCTCGAGAAAATCGACATGCTCGACTTCGCCGATTTCGTGGCGGTGAACAAATTCGACCGCAAGGGCGCGCTTGATGCCCTGCGCGATGTGTGCAAGCAAGTGCAGCGCAACCGCATGGCGTTTACCAGCATGCCCGACACCATGCCTGTGTATGGCACCTTGGCCAGCCGCTTTAACGACGATGGTGTCAGTGCCCTGTACAAAGCATTGCGTGCAGCCTTGCCCATTGCCAAGCCTTCCAAAGGGCTTTTCAACGCGGTTGACACCAAACACTCCACCACCATGAAGGCGGTGGTGCCCTCTGAGCGTGTGCGTTACCTGGCCGAAATTGCGCAGGCTGTGCGCAGCTACAAGGCGCAGGTTCAGAAAGACGTGGCCTCGATGTACGACCTGGAATGCATGGAGCGTGCGCAGGCTTTGTTGCTGGCCCACAAGCCTGACAAAACCAAAGCAGTTGAAGCACTGGACGACATTGTTGAGCTGACCAACACCCGCATCAGCATGGCTGCTCAAAAGGCCATGAAAGATTATTCCAAATTGGCCGAAGGCTACCAAGGCGACACGCTGACTTACGAGGTGCGCGGCAAAGCCTTGCAGGCACCGCTAACGGTCACATCCCTTTGCGGTTTAAAAATCAACCGGGTCAGTTTGCCGAAGTTCACCAGCCGTGCTGACTTGTTGAAGTTCGTGATGCTTGAAAACCTGCCCGGTTACTTCCCGTTCACCGCGGGCGTATTCCCCGTGAAGCGAGAGGGCGAAGACCCCACCCGCATGTTCGCTGGTGAAGGCGACCCAGCGCGCACCAACCGCCGTTTTAAAATGCTGAGCAGCGCGAGCGACGCCAAGCGCTTGTCCACTGCATTTGATTCGGTAACTTTGTATGGTTTCGACCCCGATTTACGCCCCGATATTTACGGCAAAGTGGGCACCAGTGGCGTGAGCGTGGCCACACTTGACGACATGAAAGTGTTGTACAGCGGTTTCGATTTGTGTGCACCCAGCACCAGTGTGTCAATGACGATTAATGGCCCTGCACCCAGCATTTTGGCCATGTTCCTGAACACAGCAATTGACCAGCAAGTGGACAAGTTTACGGCTGAGAACAAGCGCGCGCCGAATGCAGATGAATACGCGAACATCAAGGCTGCTACTTTGAAAGCGGTGCGCGGCACAGTGCAAGCTGACATTCTGAAAGAAGATCAGGGCCAGAACACCTGCATCTTCTCGACCGAATTCAGCCTGCGTGTGATGGGCGACATTCAGCAGTATTTCATCGACCATGAAGTGCGCAACTTCTACAGTGTGTCGATCAGTGGTTATCACATTGCCGAAGCCGGAGCCAATCCGATTTCACAACTGGCCTTTACGCTGAGCAACGGCTTTACATTTGTTGAGGCTTATCTGGCGCGTGGCATGAGCATTGACGATTTCGCGCCCAACTTAAGCTTCTTCTTTTCCAACGGCATGGACCCGGAGTACACCGTGTTGGGCCGCGTGGCGCGCCGCATTTGGGCCATCGCCATGCGCGACCGTTACGGCGCCAGCGACCGCAGCCAGAAGTTGAAGTACCACATTCAAACCAGTGGTCGCAGTTTGCACGCACAGGAAATTGCGTTCAACGACATTCGAACCACCTTGCAAGCGCTTATTGCGGTTTATGACAACTGCAATAGCTTGCACACCAATGCCTATGATGAAGCTGTAACCACACCCACCGAGGAAAGCGTGCGCCGTGCCATGGCCATTCAGTTGATTATCAACAAGGAATGGGGTTTGGCGAAAAATGAAAACTCAAGCCAGGGCGCATTCATTATTGATGAGCTGACCGAGCTGGTTGAAAACGCTGTGTTGGATGAACTAGACCGCATCAGCGAACGCGGTGGTGTGTTGGGTGCCATGGAAACGGGTTACCAGCGCAGCAAAATTCAGGAAGAGTCGATGCATTATGAAATTCAGAAGCACGACGGAACATTGCCGATTGTGGGTGTGAACACCTTCACCAATCCGAATGAGAACGCCGATTCCTTGAATTCGCTGGAGCTTGCCCGTGCTACCGAGGAGGAAAAGTTGAGTCAACTGGATCGCCTTGCGGATTTCCAGCAGCGGCATTCAGCAGAAAGCGCCGCCATGCTGGAGCGCTTGAAGCAAACAGCCATGGATGGTGGCAATGTGTTTGAGGTACTGGTGGATGCCGTGCGGGTTTGCTCGCTGGGGCAGATTACGCAGGCGCTGTTTGAAGTGGGTGGGAAGTATCGCAGGTCGATGTGAGGCGTGACTTTTTCGCTGAATGTGAAGGGGCACTGTTGCGGTTTCTTGCGCAATTCAGTGTGAGCGACTTTTGATCTGAACTTGAAGGGTCACCGCTGCCCGAAAACTTGGCATATCGTCTTGTCAGCTTGAGCCTGCACTAAGCCAAGCCCTCCAAAAGTAACGGTCGGGTCTTGGCTTTCGCGCCGGGCGCGATCGTTTGTCTCGGCGTGCCAAGCCGGCAAGTTTTCTGACCGGTCATCGTGCGACCACTTGCAAGTTCAGCTCTAAGTCACCGGCGCCAGAGTCTCTCCATCACCGCGCATCTCGCCGCTGGCTCAAAAGCCCAATCGGCGGCGGTGTTTCGATCGCCTCGCCTTCAAGAAAACCTGCCCGTTTGAATTCACCCGCCACGGTCGGCCATCGGCCGGCACCGAGACTCGGCCCGCCTTTTTGCCGAGCGAGGTGAGTCAGGGTGAATCTCAAAAAGGGAAATACAGGTTTTCAGGCGAGAGATTGAAATTCGCGCCGAGTGGGACATTAAAGAGCAGCGAGAGATCGGAACCCAAGCCGATCGGGTTAAAAAACCAGCGGCCGAACTTTGCGGTAAAATCAAACCTTTGCAGTACACAACAAGCAGCACCATGAAACTCAACGCCGATCTCTCCCAACGCGCAGTCGTCAACAGCAACGAAGTGGAATGGGTACAGTCCCCAGCCCCTGGGGTTTGGCGCAAGCCGCTGGAACGCGATGGTGATGAAGTGGCTCGCCTTACATCGATTGTTCGTTACGACGCATGCTGCACGTTTCCTGAACACGAGCACGGTGGCGGCGAAGAATTCTTCGTGCTGGAAGGCACGTTCGAAGACGAGTTTGGTGCTTACCCGGCTGGCACCTTTGTAAAGAACCCGGTGGGGACCAAACATTCACCCAAATCCACTGAAGGCTGCACCATTCTGGTCAAGCTGCGCCACATGCGTTCAGAGGATCAAACCCCAGTGGTGATCAACACCAACACGGCCGAATGGCGGCAGGGCTTGGTACCGGGGTTGAAGGTAATGCCGTTGGACAGCTTCGAGACTCGCCACACCGCCTTGGTGAAGTGGGCGCCTGGCACCTATTTCAACATGCACCGGCACATGGGTGGCGAAGAAATTTTCGTGCTTGAGGGTGTGTTTTCAGACGAGCATGGCGACTACCCAGCTGGCACGTGGTTACGTAGCCCGCATGCCAGTGCGCACACACCATTCAGCAAACCCGGTTGTACCATTCTTGTGCGCACAGGGCATTTGGTCGATTAAATTAAAACTCTTCAGCCCACTTCTTGAACTGATTCAGCGAGCCCTTGAACAAATGGTCAATGTCGGCAAGGTGTTCATCTACAAATTCACGCACCACCGAACTGGTGCTGGCGGGTTCCACCCGCAAGTGGGCTTCGCATTGGCCGTCGGCATTGCTCACCCGCATGTTCAGCTTGTGCGCAATGCGCAGCATGGCCTCGTTGTCCATCAGGGTGTATATGAACAGCATTTCAATGCCTTCATTGCGCGCACGGCGCAAAGCCCGCTGAAACAACAAAGTTCCCAAGCCATGGCCGCGCATATTGGCGTCCAGCGACAAACCCAGCTCGGCGCCTTTGGGGGCAGTGCTGTCTGCAGACGAATTCAGTTCAGCCAGGTGCACAACGCCCAGCAATACATCGTCCCGTCCGAAAATACCGAATACGGAATCGCGTTCAAAATCAAGACTGGCAGCGTACTTGGCAATTGCAGCGTCGCCCAGCGCATAACTGAAGCGCAAACGGCGATCGGTTTCGTCCAAGGCCAGCAAGTGTGCAAGAATTAACGGGCGGTGCGATTCATCCAGTTCCACAATGGGTACCTTGGACAATCCAAGAATGGAAGCAGCCCGGCGTCCGAGGACGCTGGGAATATCAAACCATTCAATGGGCTCTGACGACATGATGAACTCGATTGCAAAAATTGTGAAAATCGGAAATATGCCTACATGATCCACCAACAAGAAAGCAAGCCGCAACCCAACACCCCGCAAGTTGGAGTACCACTTCAAATTCGGGAACTGGGCTTGGTGGACTATTTGCCCACCTGGGAAGCCATGCGAAATTTCACAGACGCCCGTTCAGAACAGCTTAGCGACGAGATCTGGATTTGTGAACACCCCCCTGTATTCACTTTGGGCCTTGCAGGTGACCCTGCCCACATGTTGCAGCGCAACAACATCCCTTTGGTGAATACCGACCGCGGCGGCCAAATTACCTATCATGGCCCCGGGCAAATCGTAATTTATCCGTTGCTGGACCTTCGCCGCTTTGGCCTGAAGGTGCGCGAGTACGTCCAACTGCTTGAACAAAGCATTATTGACGCCTTGGTCGCAGTGGGTGTGGCAGATGCCCAACGCAAACCAGGTGCGCCCGGTGTGTACACATTTCACAACGGCGCGTTGGCCAAAATAGCAGCCTTGGGCATCAAGATCCGCAAGGGCTGTAGTTATCACGGCCTGTCATTGAATGTGAACATGGATTTGACACCGTTTCAGCAAATAAACCCTTGTGGTTACGCGGGTTTGGAAACAGTGGACTTGGCCACGATTGGTGTTAAAATTTCACCTTCTGAGATGCAAGTGCATCTGATGAAATACCTGATTCAACACCTTGAGGCTGCGCGATCCGCGGTGTCAAAGTAAACAAACGGCCAATTCACCCTATGGCCAGGGAGCAAAAACGTGTCCGAGATCAATGAAAAGTCAGCCGTTGCCAAAGAACTGAGCGCGGTGAGCGATCCGACCGTCAAACAGAAAGCAGCCGCGAAAACAGCCCGCATTCCCATCAAAATTGTGCCGGTGGAGCAACTGAAAAAGCCCAGCTGGATTCGTGTAAAAGCAGGCTCGCCTTCCACCCGTTTCTACGAAATCAAGGAAATTCTGCGCGAGCACAAGTTGCACACTGTGTGCGAAGAAGCGTCTTGCCCCAACATCGGTGAATGTTTTGGCAAAGGCACCGCCACCTTCATGATCATGGGCGACAAGTGCACCCGCCGTTGCCCCTTCTGCGACGTGGGCCATGGCCGCCCCGACCCGCTGGATGAAAACGAACCCCTGAATTTGGCGAAAACCATTGCCGCATTGCGCCTGAACTACGTGGTCATTACCAGCGTAGACCGCGACGACCTGCGCGACGGTGGCGCCGGCCATTTTGTGGCCTGTATTGAGAAAACCCGTGAACTGTCGCCCAACACCAAAATTGAAATTCTGGTGCCTGATTTCCGTGGTCGCCTGGACCGTGCGCTTGGCATTCTCAATGCCGCCCCGCCCGACGTGATGAACCACAACCTGGAAACCACCGAGCGCCTGTACAAGGAAGCCCGCCCCGGTTCGGACTACAAACATTCGTTAAAGCTTTTGCAAGACTTCAAAAAAGCCCACCCCGACACGCCCACCAAAAGCGGCATCATGGTTGGGCTTGGTGAAACCGACGAAGAAATTCTGCAAGTGATGCGCGACATGCGCGAACACCAAGTGGACATGATCACGATTGGCCAGTATCTGGCCCCCTCGGGCCACCACCTGCCTGTGCGCAGGTACGTGCACCCCGATGTGTTTAAAATGTTTGAAGAAAAAGCCTATGAAATGGGCTTCACCCACGCAGCGGTGGGTGCCATGGTGCGCAGTTCATACCATGCCGATGAACAGGCGCATGGTTTGGTGTAAAGCACAGCGGGATTAAAGTTCCCGCTTGTCCGCACACTCGCCCAGGCTGCCATCCAGCCTGCAACGAATTCGCTTCAGAATTTTCATCATTTCGGGGTCATAAAACCCGTCTGCCGTCATTTGAATTCTGGATTCACGCATCAGCACATCGTACTTGGCACGATCAGTCTCGGGAATGTCCAGCCAGGCGGCAGCGGGCACTGCTTTCTCAGAAGTGTCTACCAATGCAATGGCGCGCTCAAACTGTTTTTGAACCCATTCGCGAGATTTTTGCCCATATCCTTCTGGAAACTTGTCTTTGCGAATCAAAATATTGGCGGTTAGCTGCACCAATGGAAAACGGTAAATGCCGCCCTTGCTGCCAATCCCTTTGTACAACTCCAACGGTTGATAGGCAATTGCGGGCGCGGCAATAATGTCCACCTGGCCATTGTTGAACTTGGTGCCGAAGTTGATCACTTCGCTGGCAACCGGTTGTGCACCCAATTGCTGCACCATTTTTGCTTGCGACTTGTCGTAGTCCAGTACCGCAATTTTTTTACCCGCCGCTTTTTCTACTGAATTAATTGCCCTGTCGTTCACCATCACATACGCGGCACCAATGGGCAAAATACCGGCCACTTCAAACAGGCCCGAGGTCATTTTGTCATTCAGTTTCGGATTGCTTAACAAGTCGATCACGGTGCGCAAGTGCTTGTAGGTGGGTACCGCACCGATTGAATCTACACTGCCCACAAACTTGTTGAACTGGCGCCCACGCAAGGTGGAAATTGCGGCAGCATCGCATTTGCCAGTTTTGAAATCTTCGGCAGCCAGGCGTTCATCGACATACGCTTCCAGCTCAATGTTTACCCCCCATGCTTTGGCGGCGATTGCGTAATCTTTTGCCTGTGCAAAGGCAGGCCCACTGCGACCAGCAATATCAAAAATACACATTTTGGTGCTTTCTGCATGGGCCTGGAAGGGGGCGGCCAGGCTGGCGCCCAGCAATACGAGTGCTGCAGCTTTGATGGTGTTCATTTCGTCTCCAGTAGTTTTGGGCTTTTTTTGTAATATTTCAGCCCTTTGATTTTTTTATTCTACAGAATAATTAATCCACTTCGTCCACCGAGAACCAGGCGGCCGCCAGTCCGTCGCCGCAAGCTGTTGTTGTGCAGGTGGTCACGCCCTCCAGCGGTGCGCTGTTTTCCTGAATCAATCCAAATCCGTAATGGTCAGTCATGTTCAGTTGTGAGTAGTCACGCGGGTCTTCTGTGACGATGACCAGAAATTGGTTGCTGCCGGCGGGTCCCGTTGCCTGTATGGGTTCATTGCCAGGAGGCAGCAGTATTTTTTCATTCGCCTTGATCGTGACCTGGGGCACGCGAACATTGGGTAGCAACTGAATGACTGATTGATCAGATGACAGCACATACACGGCCACATATCCGTTCAATGGCGATTGAACCTGAAACCTCAACAAGTCCTCACCGATTTTCAGTACAGGATTGTCCATGTGAATACTCAAGGCGCTCTCCGCTTTGGCGAGTACCTTTTGAAATACAGGGGCAATCGGGTTGTCAGGTATTTCGGGTTCGGCTTGCATTGCAATTACTGTGGGTTTTGCAACAACGTCTTCAGACGTATTGTTCGTTGTGACGCCAAGCAAGGCGATACCCGCAAACGCCACCGCAAACAATGCTGCGGATACAACCCCCATTGTCAAACGTTTTGTAGTTCGGGATGAAGTTAAAACGTGCGGCAAGTTCGCGCTCGATTTTGGCTGCAGGGCGTTGCGAAAATCGGCCATGCTGGCAGTTCTGTCATGCACCTGTACACGCAAGGCATGGTCAATGGCTTGTTTGATTTCTGCATTGAACTGCAATTCAACCCGGGATTCTAGCGGCACGTAAGTGTCATTGACCAATCGACTGACCGATGAAGGAGGTGTTTTGCCAGTGATCAAATAATGTGCAACAGCGGCCAGTGCATACACGTCAGTCCAGGGACCTTGCGTCATGGTGGGCACCTCGGCATATTGTTCTATGGGTGCGTAGCTCGCTTTCAATATCACCGTAAATGGTTGCGAGACACTGCCAATTGCTCTGCGTGCGGCACCAAAATCAAGAAGAATGGGAAGCCCGGTGCCTTCCTGAATAATGATATTTTCGGGTGAAATATCACGGTGATAGCACTGCTGCGCATGCATGCATTCCAGGGCCTCGGTCAATGCCACAAGCCAATTCAGCAGCAGGTCATTCGAAATGGGTTCGGCGTGTTGGGCTGCATACTGCTTCAGTGTTATGCCCTGATACAAGGGCATGACCATGTAAGCGGTGCCCTGCATTTCCCAGAATCGGTATACCTTGACAAGTGCTGCATGGTCGAACTGGGCCAACAAACGCGCTTCATTCACAAAGCTGCTCAAGCCCGATTCGTAGGTGCCGCGGTGTCGCTCTTCCCTTACTTTCACAGTACCTCTTGGTGTACGTACGGCGAGTGCACTTGGGAAGTATTCTTTGAGCGCAACCAGCCGCTCGAGCATGGGGTCCCAGGCTTTGTAAACAATGCCAAATCCACCAATTCCGATGACATCGCGAATTTCAAGTCCCTCAATTTGTGTGCCGTGCGTAAGCGTGTCAGGACTGCCGGGCTTGTCGAGATGGCCTGAATCGGTGGGCGCAGGCTGAATCACGGTAATGTCTGCTGTCATGGCGCTGTATTCAAACCAAACAGCGTTTCAAAGGCACTGATATCGGGCAGCCCTTGGTATCGTGTCAACCATTGGACCGAACCCGAGAACTCAAGCCGATACCAATGGCTGTCAGTATCTTCGGTGGTCAAGGCGTGTGTACTTTGCAGTTCGGGCAGAAGATCAAGCGCATCGCCGAACCGTTTCAATGTCCACTCTTCATCCAGCGCGCTGGCGCATAGTGTGTGCGCCTGTAAAAACCACCTTGCCAATTCTTCGTGATTCGGGCGCGTTGTTAAAGCACTGTCCAGTTGCTCCATGAGTACAAAAGGAAACGCGCGGCCCGCTTTGTCCACAGAGGGCATGATCACACCGACTGCACTTTGACCGCTCAGGGCTGGCAGGGCTTTTCCCCCCAACAGAAAACCGTGCATTGGGGCCTGATAGTATGCGTTTGTCCAGGCAGCGCCATGTTTTTCGTGACCATTTTGCATGGCTGCGCTTAGCCAAAGATCCAAAGCGTTAAGCAGGGGCTCAGACATGTTGTTACTACAAAAATCGCCGACACAAGGCAGTTTGCCAAACCAGGACACCGCGCGTTTTTCCCGTTTCATAAATTCCCCGGACATCTAAACTGCCGAAGTTCACTTAAGCGAAGTGGATTGAATGCCGAATTGGCCAATACCTCAAAATCAAACTGTTTGCCTTCAAGTACAAAGCGTGCCCTGAACTTTTCCGGGCGCTCCGTGTTCTCGATTTGCGCGGCATCAAACATTCGAAACAAGGCCCAGGGGCCGTTGTAAGTTTTGTGCGCACCCTCGGATGCCCGGATGCGCAAAGTGCTCGAAGGGGCCTGCCCACCCCATTGAATGCGGTGACTAGGTTGAAACTGTTTAGAAAACATTTTCAACTCCCCATTGGTTTCAAGATAAAAAACATCGCTCGGGTGGCTTGATTGCACCAAGCGCATTTCCACATCAAATTTCGCCACTGCAGAATTGCCTGAGAAAAATACGTCGCGAATTCTTGCGGCACGCTGAAATTGAATCAGCGACGGGTTGTTCGGTGCTTGCGATCCGTCACCGAGCGGTTTCAGTTTCCAGCTCGGCCCGCCGGTATCCACCACCTGGCTTAGGCGGCTCATGAAAAACTGATCCATCAATCCATTCGGTGCAAAAAAACGGGCAAAGTCATCGCTTAGTACATCCAGACCCGATCCGGGGTGAATGGGGTAGCGATTGGACACAGTTCGCCGACAAATTTCCTGCAGTGGCCGCAGGTCAGCGCTTAGATTGGCTCGCTCGGCTGCACGGCCCTGCGCACTGCCTTGCCCTGCCAATTGCCCGACAATGGCGCGAACTGGTTCTGGTAAAACCCCGGCACCCACCTGCAATGAATCCATGGAAGCCGCAGGTGGTGGCGCAGACTTGCTTTTTTTTGCACTGGCAATGGCCGCCAGTTGTGCGTAAAGATCATTCAACAAGCCAGACACCTGGTTGTATGCAGGTGGATTGCCTTCAAATAGGTTGTTGATGTCGCTGAAGTAATCGTCGACCTGTTGCTCGAGCGGCGCCTCAAAGTCTGTGGCTTTAAAATCGGAACCTGCCAAAAGCGCCGCGCTTGGGGACAAGGTTTGTTGGGCTTTCTGGTTGGTGAGCGTCTCAAGTTTCTCGCCAGTTTTCACCAGTCCACCTGCAAGCCGGGTATTTTCCGAAACCTCTTCAAGGAATTTTTTCAAGGGAGATTGAGGCGATGCCAGAACCCGCGCAAGATCAACCGCTTGTTCAAACTGGGCGGGTCGCTGAATCTGGACATCTTTCAGATAGCTGTCCCAAATACGGATGTAATCGCGAATGTACAAACCGCGAACCTGACTCAGAAGTTCGGATATTTGAGTTGCCTTGACTGAGCTGCTTGTTCTACTTTCTCCCATCACCCAGCTGGATTCCTGTGTCAGGCGATTCGCTTGATCTGGCAACTGTTTTAGAAAGTACTTGATGTAGGTGTCACGTGTGTAGATCGCATCAATTCCCTGGCTTAAGGATTGACCACTGGGCCGCGTAAATATCGCAGCTGAACTTGCGCCCACCGCACCGATCAAATTAAAGCCGCCATTGGGTTCTGGTCTGTAAAATCGAACCATGCGCTTGTACAGCCTGTCATCCAGAGCCTGAGCGCCAATCACTTGTCGTGCGGTTTCAATCAGCTCATCGTCTTTCTCAGGCAAACCACCTGGTGCCCCCAGGGCAATTGCTGCTTGCAGGTGTTGTATGGCGGCGTCTTGCAGCGGCGGCGCATAGCTGGCCAGAACATTCTGCTGCCAGTCAAACACCACCCAGCTCGCCAGCGCCTGCGCATCATAATGTGTGGGTGAATGAATCATGACATACGCTTTCAACGACTCGTAGGCCAGTTCCATGTCTTGGTTCAGGGCCGTACGTAACCTGTCCTCCAACCGCTTTGCAATCCTTGGCATCAACGCTGTTTCAAGCGCTTTGTGATAGGCCAATTGTTCGGCTTGGCGCAATTTGTCGTCCTGGTTTAATCCAAGATGGTGTGTAAAACCCGCTGGGCTGGGTTGAGCAATATCTTGCAGCCGGCTAAGCGCCGAGAACAGGGGTTGCAAAGAGGCCTGCGACTCGGTCTGCAAGGTAGACGCCTGCCCGGACACTGCACGGCTTGTCTGCAAGGTTTGATCAAGCGTCGTGCTGTTGTTGCTGTAGCTAATCCACCAGCCAAGCAACAACAAAGACAGCAGGGCCGCCGAGCCACCTAACAGGCCGATGTAAATTGCGCGTTCAAACAGTGCCGTTTTTTTAACGTACCCGGCCAAATGCTGTTCTTGAAAAACAACTTTGGCCAACAATTCACGAATGAAAAAACTTTTACCCTGCTTGCCTGTGGGCGTTTCCAGTGCTTTATTCGGGGCAATGCCCAGTGCAATTCGATCAAATACATTGCCTTCCTGAGTGCCGCTGCTCAGATAAACTCCACGCAGCACAACGGGTTGCTCAAATGGACTGTCTGATTGCAGTGCCTGCTGTAGAAGACCTTCAATAGCGGGCTTCAGTTGGGCAAAGGCCAGTGGAAATTCAAACAGTTTGATGCGTCTGTTTTCTTGTTCCTCTTCCTCAAGTCGTTGGTTAAGTTGCTCGCCCAGGTGCTCAACCATGTGGCTTAACGCATTGGGTAGCGTCTGTTTCAGCGTTGTGTCCAAAGTATTGGGGTGTTCAAAATTGATTCCCCAGGCCTTGGCTCGATCAACTTCGGCGAGTCGCCCAAAGGTTTCACGAAAACCGGTCAGCAAGTCGAGTTTGGTGATCAACACATACACCGGCGGACACATGCCCAGCGCACGGATCATTTCCTGAAGGCGTAGGGCAATCTTGGTGGCTGTGTCTTTTTGCTTTGATTCACTGTCCAGTAATTCTTGAACGCTGATCGTGAGCAATACGCCGTTGAGTGGTTGCTTGGGGCGATGTTTCTTGAGCAGGCTCAGAAACGAATTCCATCCTGCCGAGTCGGTGTTGTGGTCTGAATCCTGTGTGGTGAAGCGGCCGGCTGTGTCGATCAGGACCGCTTGATCCGTAAACCACCAGTCGCAATTTCGGGTTCCCCCCACACCCTTGATCGCATCTTTTCCCAAGGGGTCTTGCAGCGGAAAACGCAGACCTGCATTTTTCAGGGCAGTGGTTTTGCCGCTGCCAGGCGGACCAATCATGACATACCAGGGAAGTTGGTATAAACCTGGTTTGCTTTGATACCAGGCCTTTCGGGATTGATGCTGCTTGAGCATGTGCACCGCCTGGTTGAAGATATCCTGAAGCTTCGCAGTTTGTGCAAAAGCCTGTTCATCCTGGCGGGTCAGTCCCGCTTTCAATGCCTGCTCAGCTGTGCGAACTTTCCACCAGCGCCAGGTCAGTGGAATAAAAACAAGCAGCCCGACAATCAAAATCAACAGGGCTTGGGCCCACCATTTTTCAAACGGTTTTATTTCGCCAATCGCAATGATGGGACCGACCAGCCAAATGAATACAGCAAACCCTGAAAACGCAAAAAGGCTTAAAGCAAATCTCAAAAACATAGTGAACTCGAAGGTGTTTTATTGGGCATGAAGCAGGGTAATTTCGACACGACGATTCAAGGCTCGACCTTCGGACGTGTCATTGGGTGCAATCGGGTTGGCTGCACCTGCTCCTTCTGTGGCAATGGCCACATTGGGCAAATGAATGGCGATCCGTTGGCCCACGTGGTCGGCCCGTGCTGCGGACAGTTGCCAGTTCGATGGGAAACGGATTGATCGAATCGGCTGATTGTCGGTGTATCCCGTTACCGTGATTTGACCGGGGTGCTGCGCCAGTTCCTGCGCAACTTTGTCGACCAGTGGCAAGGCATCGGGTGAAAGTTCAGCGCTACCCGAGCTGAACAGGCCATCACCCACCAACACGACAGTGGACCTGTTGCCCGATTGTTTCAAGGTGAGTTGGCCGCCAATAATTTCCTGTTGTAGCTGGCTTGGTAATTCAAGCCCAACAGCAGGCGGCAATGGTTGAACTTGTGATTTTGTGAACTCAGGTTGTGGAAAAGAAATGGCGGCGATTTCATTGAAAACCGTATCGGACTGCGTGTTCATATCGAAGTAAAGGCCAACAAAGAAGATTGCGCCGATTAAACACATTGCACTCATGGGCAACCAGAGCGGAATCTGTAAAAATCGATGGTTTGGACTGGGTGCTTTTGACTGCCAAAGATCAGGATGCAAGCCGCGAGTCCCCGTATTCAAGTTCAACGAAACAAGCTGAAATAGCCTGGAGCGCAATTGGTTCAGGGCAGACTCGCCGCCTGGTTCGACTTTGTATTTTCCTTGAAGCCCAAGACTGAGAACAACTGCCATCAAACCAAGCAGGTCACGGTTTTCTGTTGGGTTTTGCATCATTTTCTGGATCAGTGCAAATACTTTTTCACCGCCCCAGGTCTCACTGAAAAACTGATGCAGCAAACTGTGGCTGGCCCATTGCCCGGCGCCACCCCAGGGTGTGTTCGCAGCGCGCTCATCCATGTAGGTACACAACAAATAGCGCACTGAAAGCCTTTCAGCCTGCGGTCGCTGAAGTAATTCCAAGGAGCGGTCGAGTTCTAGCAGGCCTGCCGACAAGGTTGTGGAAAGTAACTTGGGGGAAGGCAGGTCAGCCATCTCAGCGACGGTGCACATCAGGCGAAGCAAATGCGAAGTCTGAATCAACAGAATGTTCTTGCTCGCCGGTGGGCAGTTTTTCAACTGACTGAGCAGCTGATTCAGTTGACTCTGTGCAGCTTGTGGTGAATCTTGACCCATGGGTTTCGATTGGGACACTGGGCCGAGAATGTTGTCAATCGAGTCAATCGCGTGGGTATTTGTTTTACCCGTTTTACCCAGCCGGGGTTTAATAATGGTGCGCTCGCCACTCAAGGCTGAAAAGGGGTCAAGTGGATTCAAAGCAAGCGCTCCTGTTCGCGTCTAACAGCCCACAGTTCCATTCTTAGCTCTGGCAAATCTCCCGCGTAGTGAATCGCCAAATGCCCGGTTTGATCCAGTATTTTCCAAAGTACCTCGGCGCGGGTTTCCAGTTGAAAGTAAAGATGGTCTGCATAGTAGGGCAAGGCTGGCGGGTTTTGCTGAACGGGCTTCAAGCGGATTCCTGGCAAGTTCAAATTGACAAGATCGCGCAGTTTCTCCGCTGGGCCAATTTTCACGGTGCTTGGGAATTGACGCTGTACGAGTTCTTCCGGTGCAAGCGCATGCACTGTTAAATAGAAATGGGCATCGGTGAGTAAGGTGCGGTCTGTAATTTGTGCCAGGTGTACGCCGCTTTGTTTTAGGTTAAGTGGAATTTGAACGGCGTGTTGGTCATGCATGGATGCCAAAGCATTTCTGATGGCGGCCAGCACTGGGGAGAAAGCGGTACGAATGTTGTCATGGTCGTAGGCGGGGCTAAAGTCAGCGGCAGAGTCGTCACCATACAAGGTTACGGAACCCAGGCATTCAAGCAGTCGAATATAGGCAGACTCGGGGTGTAGCCTGTGGCTGGTCAGCAAATGCAAAAAAACCAAACGGTGTTCAATGCAACTTTGTAGCAGCAGAAAATCGCCAATTTCGGAGCTGTTGTGGCTACCCTTGCGCACACGCCGTTGTCGAAGCTGATCAATTTTGCTTTGGAGCAAACTGACCACTGTTTCCAGCGCACGACGAATATTGCTATTCTGAATGCCGCACAAGCAGGGTTCTATAAAAGTTTCGTCGACTTGCGGCATGCCGTGTTTGGTCTCGCGCAGTTCACAGATTTGCAGACCAACCACGCCGTCTCGGATCTGTTGCCCAGCGCTTAGAAACATATTGAGTTGTCCCACTTCAATGGTCTGTGCTTCAAGCTCGTGGTCATAAATACTGAGGATTTCCGCGCCTTGAGCCACATATCGTGTGTCTGGCTGAACACCGGTTTCGGGATTCTCGGCACACCAAGCCACATGTTGAGCCTGCCAATGCGGTCGGGCCAATGTCAAAAAAATCTTGTTGTCTTTCACGTTGCTTGAAAGGTCCAGGCATGCCGGAGCCGGGTCTTGATCGGGAATGGAAAAGTAACTTCCATCCGGAAAATAGCCCGATGCTTTCAAGATCGAAATTTTTCCGGCCAACAGCAAGTCTTGATCCAGTTTCAATTCATGAAAACCATGGCAGTGCGCATTGAAGTGAGCGGTCCTTATATGGACCTCGTGCTCGAAATGTCGTTCTTGTTGCTGGAAATGTTGGGGCTGAAGGAAAAGGCCCTCACTCCAGATGACGCGGTTGTTTTTAGTCATAACGGGGGATGAGTTTCACTCTCTGCTGATGGGGATGTATCACTCTTTGAGCGACTTTTTTCAAAAGGAATAGACTCGACGCCCAAGTCGCGAAAAATCCTAACACGAGATTTTTTAAGGTGATTTTTTTACCAATCTCCTACCTATTTCGGAGTAGCTATGTTTGATAAATCCATTCTGAAGTGTTCATTGGCAGTGCCGTTTTTCTTCAGCATGCTTTCACCTGGTCATGCAGAGTCCTTGGTGGTTGATCTGGCCGGTACAGTTCCCGCAGTCGAACAGGTCAAAGAGGGTTTGTTTCCCGAAGAGGCTTGCGAGGAATTGCGCAAGAACGGTTTCAAGTGCATGGGCTTCAAGCCCGCGGTGCGCTTCTCGATTCCGAATGCCCACTTTCAGTTGGGTTCCGCAGAACTACCGGTCGATTTAAAAAAGCAGCTCGATGTCTTTGCGAAGGTCTTGAGCAATCGACCCGCCGACTCAGCCCCGGTGCTGGTGACTGGCCATGCGGATGCAAGTGGCAACGAACCTTTGAATCAGGCACTTTCAGCCGATCGGGCCAAAGCGGTCAAAAGCTATTTGATCCAGAAAGGGGTCTCGCCAGCCTTGTTGCGCATTGAAGGCAAGGGTGCCGAGAAACTGGCAGATGTGAACAATCCATTTGCGCCGGCCAACCGCCGGGTTGAAATCAGCCGTTTGCCCTGATAACACAATCACCTCATCACATGAACAGACTGATCACCATGAGCGGCGCAGTGCCGCTGGAAGAACTGCACTTCAGATCGGCTCGCCTTCTGGAGTCCTTGTCGGAAAACAGCACTGGCACCGTCTACCTTGAATCGGATGTCGCCACCTTGAATGCCGATGATTTCCTCGGAAAGAATCTTTGCCTGGGTTTTGAGACTCGGGAGCAACAAAAGCGCTACTTCGATGGTGTGGTCGTGGAAATGGAGCAAACCTCCATGGCGATCAGTGGGCGCTGTTCTTATCGTGTTGAGTTGAAATCATGGTCCTGGTTGTTGAGTAAAAATCAGGAGTTTCGTGTTTATCAGCACAAAAGTATTCCCGATATCGTGGCCGAGGTCATTGGCCGGCACGCCCATTCGTCCGTGCGTTTTTCTGATCGCACCCTGGGAGCCAAGCGTGTGTGGGAATACGTAGTGCAGTTTGGCGAAAGTGACCTGAATTTCATTCGGCGCGTGCTTGAACAAGAAGGCGTTTATTTTTATTTCGAGCATGCCGAGAATCAGCACACCTTGGTGCTGGTGGATTCCGGTACAAGCCATGCACCTTACCCCGGTTACGAATCGCTTAATTACAATCCGGGTTCTTTGGGCGGGCGATTGAGTCCAGAAGAAGTCATTTCCAGCTTGTCGTTGAAAAAATCGATTGAGCCCCCCAGGCACGCACAGTCGGATTACAACTTCAAAACGCCTTCCACGTCTTTGCTGGTCAATTCGCAAGGCAAGTCTGAATCCTATAACTCGGCTTTTGAAGTGTTTGAGTATCCAGGGGAATACAATGACGAAGGCGAGGGGGCTCACTACAGCAAACTGCGACACCAAGAAGCCCAGGCGCGTCAACAAATTTTCAGTGGCAGCACAACAGCACGCGGTGTCAGCACAGGTTGCCTGCTAACGTCGGTGTGCAAAGACAATCCAGCATTCTCCAATAGCTTGTTGATTGTCAGTACCCATTTGGCAATTTACGAAGCCGAACCCGAGGCCAATGGCGGAGCACAGTCCGATTTTGACTGCCAGTTTGAAGCCATTGAATCGGTTCAACCATACCGACCAGAGCGCAAATCCAGAAAGCCGCATGTGAAAGGCCCCTTGCCTGCTTTGGTGGTTGGGCCTGAAGGGCGTGAAATTCACACTGATGAATTTGGACGCGTGAAAGTGCAGTTCTACTGGGATCGTTACGGCAAGCGCAATCAGGACAGTTCATGTTGGGTTCGTGTTGCAACACCGGCTGCTGGAAAAGGTTGGGGATTTATTGCCATTCCACGCATTGGGCAAGAGGTTGTCGTGTCCTTTGAAGACGGCGATCCCGATCGCCCCTTGATTACAGGGGTTGCCTACAACGCTGAGCAAATGGTTCCCTATCCATTGCCCAATCACAAAACAGTATCAGGTTGGCGCACCCAATCTACTGAGAAGGGTACTCCCTCCAATTTCAATGAGCTTCGATTCGAAGACAAACTTGGCAGTGAATATGTGTGGTTTCAAGCAGAAAAAGATTATCTCAGCTTGATCAAAAACAACAGCAATACAGAAATTGGCGGCAATTCAAACAGCCTTGTACACGGCAACCTGATTGAAGAAATCAAGGCAGATGTATCTCGTACCGTGTTGGGTCAGGTCAGTCAGCAAATCGAGAAAGCCTTGCACCTCACCGTGAACGACGATCTTCTCGCCACTGTACAAGGATTGTTGGGTCTGATTAATCAGGGGCAAATTGCAGTCAGCACCACGGGCCAACTGTCCATCAAGTCTGGAGGAAGCACCGAGCTCGATGCCAGTGGAAATTTGAGCTTGAGTACTGCAGCACAAGGGAATCTAAAAGCCGGTGCCAGTCTGAAGCTTACCGCTGGTTCCAGTCTTTCACTCAATGTGGGTGGCTCCTCATTGTCGATTTCAGCCGCCGGAATCACGATGAGCGGACCCTCCATTTCAGTCAATTCAGGCGGTGGGGGCTCGGGTGCTGCCAGCGCCTCGCCTGCGCCGCCCGAGCAAGCTCAGGCTCCTTCCGTGGTTGAGCCACCGCTTGATCCGATTTCCTGATTGCACATCATGTTGAGCGTCTTTGGTGTGGCCCCAAGCGATCTGATTTCATCCGGAAAAGTTGTGGCTGAATTCCCGTCGTTCTCTGGGCAAACAGTGGGGGGCGTTGTCCCGGTAGACTGCCCAACGGGAGTTCTCGAGCTCTCGAGTTCGGCTGGGAAGTCTTCCGAGCATTGGCCATGGAAGCCGACAAACCGTGGCTATGTTGTTTTGCTCAACGAACAGCCTGGCAGCGCACTGAAAAATCAACTGAGAAAGATTCGTTATCTTCAAGATGAGTTTGGACAGAATCGAGTGTGGCCTTGGTTTGACCCACGTTATCTCAAGCTGGCACTGAACTCGCTTGAAGGTTCAGAGCTAAGTTTCATGTTTGGTCCGATTCAGGCTTTCGGATTCGTAGCCAATGACAACGCGGACAATATTCACGCGATTGAATTGTATCAATTGGGTCTGGATGGTTTGCTTGTCAAAAAGGTTGCGGCATGATCACCCTGGACCTCAAGGAACGTTTCTCCAAGTTGGCGCGAGCAGATCACCTTCTGCGAGTGTCAGCGACCCTGACGGATCTGGACATCAGTCATGGCTATAGTCAACAGACTGATTTCAATACGCGGCTTGTCGCTTGTATTTCAGCGTTGGCAGACCAGGGACTACACGGTGCCGCCGAGCAAACACAAGCGCTTTATTGCGTGCTCACTGAAGCATGTTGCATGACCACACTGCTACAGACCCTACAAACGAATAATTCGTTTGATGTGTGTTTGAAGCTGTGTGTTGAGCAGTCTCATGATTCACAGAATCTGCAGCAAAATCTGGATCGAATACAACAAATTTTTGCGGGTCTGGGCCGGTTTGATGAGATCTGGCTTGCGCCATTGAACAGCACCGTGAGTTTGCCTGCCGCAGTGAATTCGAAGGCCGATCCAAGTCTTCTGTATTTGGCTTGTACTCACGACGGAATTTTGAATTCAGATCATTTGCCTCCTTTTTCCGAGGACATTAATCACTTGTGCACAGAGTCGGGTTTCCGGCACAAGGTATCTGGAAAATTCACACCGTCGGCATTGATTCAACAAGTGTGCCTTCAGGCGTTGCCCCGATGCGAAACTGCACTTAGCCTCCAAGCTGTTGTTGCTCAATGCAGTTTTGGTGAAATGCGCCACAACAAGTTCACAGTTGCGCACCATGTCGCTTTGCTGGATGCAAGGCAGCTGCAGTTCAAGTTCGATCGCAGGCCACTTGAATGCCCGGCGAGCGATAAGCAAGCTCTTCAGTCCACTTGGCAATCTCAGCGTTCTCTCAGTGAAGCGCAGGTGTTGGTACAAAAGTCTTTGCTTGATTTCGCCATGCAACTGACTGCCGCATGGGAGAAGGTGGGGCACAAGTTTCAGTTCAAAGTACAAGGCAACGCATCAGTGGAAATTCAGGCAGATGCAATTCAATGGCATGCAAGCCTTGTGCACAAGGGCGTGCGCATGTACCTCACTGTGCAACCCGAGCAGAACTCGCAAACGCAATGGTGTTTGTCCCATGCATGGGACGAGGGGCAACTGCCCTTCGGGGAACCGTTTCTAATCCGTGAGCACACTGTGCCTGTGGTGGTGAACTGCACCACACCCTTGGCGGTTGGTCAGGCTGTATTGAGTACGCCCCCCGGTGTGGCTGGATACCTGACCATTCGCTTGCAGGGTCACGTAAATGCCGATACGCACTGCGTAGATCTTGAATTGAGTTTGAGTCATTCAGAGTTGCAGTATCACTGGCAATTTGCGGACGCCTTGCTGGGAAGGTCCTTCGGTTCATCGACATTGCTCACACAAGCGCACATCGCAAGCTGGAATGTAACGCATGGATAAAACCTTGTTGATACGCGCGTGCGTGACAGGCTCAGATGCGCTGCTGTGCCTCAATGGCATGGTCTTGTGCAAATTGATTTCAGGGCAAGAAATGCGTTTGCCGGTGCATGAGTTTATTCAGTCTGGTGAAAACCGGATTCAAGTGATTTTGCTGGGAAGCGTACTGAATGATACCCACAGTCGTGTGTGCGTCGAGTTACAGAAAGACAGGGGTGCCGATGTACTTGTTCAGCCTCAGGTCTTGTATGAATTTGAAGAATCGCTGTTACGTGGAGAACGTTTGGAGAAAAACCGACTGATCGATGTTTGTGTTGATCTGCCCGTGTCCTTTCCGAAATGGCGTTACCTGGACGTGATGCAGGCAAGCAGCGATGGTCAGGATCTGCAAAAAATCCAAGACTTCATTCTCCAGCTCTTGCGTCTGATGCAAGAGAAAAAAACTACCCTTTTGCTGCCTTTCTTCTCAGTTAGAAACAGGGAGATCGCCATTGCATACGGTTTGGATGCGCAGCAGGTTCATCATGATTTTCAACAGCATCTTCGGCGCATCACCGCACATGGAATTTTCCCGGACTGCGTATGGGATTCTCAATCGTGGTGTTTGCTTCCGGTTCGTCGAGCTGCAGTGTATGCCTTGCTCAACAATCAGCATCAGCCGCTCTTTCAACTTCAATTTGACGATGACGGCACCGCACTTCAAATTCCCATGCATGTGGGCGTTTTGGGCGGTGAGGTTTTTGTGCTGCGATAGGGCTTCATCATGAGTTCAAGTTGGGTGTTCAAAATTCAGTCGAGTTTTTTGCTGTCGCCTTCCATCGATGAATGGAGAGTGCCGTCGAAAGGCGGTTTGCTTGGTCGGGCGATTGACTGCGATTGGGTGTTGCCCGATCCCGGCAGGGTTATTTCACGCCAGCACGCCAGGATAGATCTTGAGGCTGAGCAATGCTACTGGACCGATTTGGGTACCAACAGCACACAGGTCAATGGCAAGCCGATGAATCCTTCTCAGCGCACGCTTTTGATGTCAGGCGACATTGTGAAGTTGGGCGATTATTCGATTGTTGTGGAAAAACTCCCGAACAATTGGTTTGACCCCGCGACGGATTCATTTGATTTTCTGTCGCCACCGTCGGTACCCGAAATTCAGATTGATGCGCTGTTGAGTGATCACGATGAACAGCAAATTGCGGAGTTATCCAACGATTCCGGGCAGGTTCCGGTGCTCGCTCAGCGAATGTATGTGGGTTCCCAGCAGCAGGCACAAGTCGCACCGGGGCCTGCAGTTGCACCGGTGGACAGCGCCGGGTTGCAAAAGGAGCTGGCCACTGTCAGGCAACTGTTACGCATCAGTGTTCAAGGTTACATGCAGTTGTTGCAAGCCCGACGATTGTACAAAACAGAATTGGGGGGCGACTACACGTCCCTGTCCGGCAAGGGCAATAATCCACTGAAATTCTCCAAGACCGTGGATGAAGCCATGGCCTTGCTGACCGGCGGGCAGTCTCCCGGATACTTGCCTGCAGAACAGTCCTTGGAGCAGGCCTGTCAGGATTTGCTTGCGCACATGCAGCTGAGCATTGCACAGGTTCAACAAGTGATTGAACAAGCACAAACGACACTGAACCCACAGTTGATCGCTGACGAACTTCAGCATGAAGGCGGATTCAACCTGAAACTCGCATCTTCCCGAAAAGCCCGTTTGTGGGATCTTTATTGCGAGCGGTATCGATTGTTGGGCGAATTATGGAGTTGACCATTCAGCTCGGAGCCTGCGGTGAATCGCGACCCGTTTCACTGCATGTGATTTCTCGTAGCGATCAAGGTGATCGTGACGAGAATCAGGACGCATTGAACCATGCTATTTCGGGGGAGTGGCATGTGTGCGCGCTTGCTGATGGTGCGGGGGGGCACCAAGGTGGTCAGGTTGCTGCTCAGCAGGCCGTTGATTTCTTTCTCGAATTGTTCTTGCTGCAACCAACTGTTTGCCGTGTGCAATTGCTCGCCATGGTGAATCAGGTGAACAAACACATTCTTGAAATGCAGCAATTGAATACCGGACTACAGGACATGCACACCACCTTTTGCGCACTTGTTGTGAATCGTGACACCCTGCAGGCTCTGTGGTTGCATGTTGGTGATTCGCGCGTATACAGGTTT
Source organism: Limnobacter sp. 130 (assembly GCF_902506325.1). Lineage (GTDB taxonomy): Bacteria > Pseudomonadota > Gammaproteobacteria > Burkholderiales > Burkholderiaceae_B > Limnobacter. Next base: position 1,513,140 of record NZ_LR732328.1, on the reverse strand, counting down.
CATCAAGACAATTTGGTGTCAAGAACCCGTGACCACAGCATGTTGCAGTGGATGACTGACCACCAGCCTGACCATTCGCCACCAGCCCGCAACACGCTCTATACCGCGCTGGGCGAGCAGCCTTCTGAACTCACCATTGATATTTCTGATGTTTACACCGTGACGCCTGGCGATTGGTTTTTGTTGTGCAGTGACGGGCTTTGGGAGCATTTCAGTGATGCAGAACTGGGCTTGATCGGATCGAGTCTTTGGAATCAGGAGAGTTTTTGTACGCACATTCACCAACTTGCGCTTAATCGTGCGACAGGGCGTGCAGACAATTTAAGCAGCATGGTTCTTTTCGTAGGCGAGGGGTGTCATTCGAACGGTTGATGCCATGCCAACGACCCTATTTTCTCATTTTCCAGTTTGATGCTTCAATCGCGTTCGCCTTTATTTTAAGTGTTCCAGCCATGTTCCCCTTTCGTTTTTTTCTTGCCACTTTGTGTGCGGTGTTCGCCCTGCCATTGCAGGCGCAGGTTGATACCCCCTCCACCTTGTTGAACGCCAAGCCCGCCGTATCAAGCCGAGAAAACTCACCAGTGCCCACGATTGACAATCAGTTGCCCGACAAAGCAGCGCCCGAACTTGGCAAGCCCTTGAATGACATCTCAATCGATGTCACGGCTTACCGAATTGACGACGTGGAAGCCCGATACCAGAACGATCTTGAAACATTGTTGGCTCCCTATGTGGGAGCAGGCCGGTCGTTTGAAGACCTCAGCAACGCAGCGCAACTTGTAACGGCATACCTTCAGCGTGAACTGGGTTTGTACCTGGCCTATGCTTACCTGCCTGCGCAGGACATCAAAAATGGTGTGGTTCGTATTGCGGTACTGCCAGGGATTCTTGAGTCTGTAGAGGTGGTGTGGCCTGCAGATGAACTCAGGGTGAAGCGCGAAATTGTCCAGTCACATTTGGCAAGCCTGAGGCCCGGGTCAATCATTCGCGTGGACGAGGTTGAGCGCGTGGTTTTCCTGCTCAATGATCTGCGTGGCATTCGAATGTCTTTTGCGATCAAGCCGGGCACTCAAGCCGGAAAGGCAATTTTGGTGGCCACACCCACGAACGATAAGCCGTTGACCGGAAGCGTTGGGGTGGATACAAATGGCTCACGTTTCGCGGGCACATACCGTGGAATTGCCACCCTGTCATGGGAAAGCCCTTTGGGCCTTGGTGATTCCCTGTCAGTCAGCCATTTGAAGTCTGATACCGGTGGTCTGGACTTTACCTTGCTCGGTTACACACTGCCGGTGGGTTCGAATGGATTGAAGTTGGGCGCGAACGTGTCCACAGTGAATTACCAGCTGAGCGAAGATGATTTTCCCTTGGGATTGAATGGCGATGCTGAGTCATTCGGGGTCTTTGCCTTGTACCCCTTGTTGCGTTCGCGAAACTTGAACCTGTTTGTCTTGGCAGGTTTGGATCAAAAAGAATTTACTGACCGACAAACGCTGACCGGCTTGGAAACAGTCAAGCAAGTGGACTCGTTCAGATTGGGTTTAAACGGTGATTCCCGTGACAGTTTCGCAGGCGGCGGTTTGAATTTTTTCAATCTGACTTACGAAGAAAGCAAAGTGAACTATCCCGGTGGAGTGCCGTTTGGTCTGGATGATGACCTGAGTGCCATGCGGGCCAACTATTCACTGGGACGCTTGCAGTCAATTGTTCCGGGCAAGCTCATGCTGTGGGCTTATTTACGTGGCCAGCAGGCCTTTGACAATCTTGACAGCAGTGAACAATGTTCTTTGGGCGGTGCCACGGCAGTACGTGCTTTTGCCCAAGGTGAAACATCGGGTGACAGTTGCGACCTGTTTACGCTGGAAGCCCGTTATTTGCCGTCGGCTGCCTGGCTCGACGGTTACGCACGCGAATTGTCGTTCAACGTGTTCTATGACCAAGGTCGTGTGCAACTGCGACATGATGCAAGTTCACAGGCCAGTGGCTTTGACAATCACGCTGAATTGGCTGGTTATGGACTTGGTCTGGCCTGGGATCGCCAAGACGTATTCACATTCAACCTGAGTTTGGCCTGGGAATTAACGGGCATACGCAAGTCTGATCCGAAGCGTCAATCACCACGAATTTTTGCATCTTACATCTACTATTTCTAAGCGAGTATTAATCATGAACTCCGCCATTTGCACGTCTGTACGTTCCTTTCCACTCAAGCCATTGGCTGCGGCAGTGTTACTGATCTATGCCACCGGCATTCAATCGGCACCTGTTTTTCAAAATTCACTCGGCAGCAATGTCACGGTGAGCAATCCTGACGCTCAAACTACTGTGGTTGTCCAGGAAGGTAGCCGTGCAGTGGCCAACTGGCGCGATTTCTCGATCGAGGCAAATGAAACGGTTCAGTTCCTTCAAGACAACGCAAACGCAGTGATACTGAATCGCGTGACCGGTGAAGACACCTCAAGAATTCTGGGTAACTTGCAGGCCAATGGGCGTGTCTTTTTGATTAACCCCAACGGTATTGTATTTGGTGCGAACTCGCAGGTGAGTGTGAATGGTCTGGTGGCCTCCACCTTGAGTTTGAAGCCTGGAATGCAATCCAATTCGGATGAGGTGGGCCTGGAGATCAATGGCACCGCTGGAAGCATCATCAACAATGGCCATATATCAGCAAAAGACATTCTGTTGATTGCCCCCACCATTGAGAACAACGGAACATTGGCGTCGAATGTTGCCAACTCGTCTGTACAACTGCTTGCTGCAAGCGAAGTCACGGTGAACACAGCCGATGGCAATCTGGTTTTTCAAGTCATGGCGGGTCACGAGAATGCCCTGATCGAGCAACTTGGCACAGTGATGGCTGAGGGCGGGCGAATTGTTTTCCTGGCAAGCGCTTCGGCAGGTGGTGCACCTAGCGTGATCAATGTCTCGAACCTGAACCAGGCCACGCAAATTTCTGTGCAGGGTGATTCGGTGCGTTTAAGTGGCGACATTAATTCGACGCTAAGCAATGCCACAGTCGAGGTCATTGCTCGCAATATTGCGCAACTCAACGCGGTGAGCATGGGCGGTGAAGTGGTGTTGAATGCAGATTCAGTGAATTTGCAGAATGCACAAAATGATTTTTCAGACAAAGTGACACTGAATGTCACTGGGCAGCTCAGTTTGAGCGATTCAAACAGTCTCGACATTCAAGGTGTTGCAGAAGATGCAACGCTGAATGCAGGCGAGAGTGTTCTGGTGAACGACTTTCATGTGAACAATCACTTGAGAATCGACGCTGGCACAGAAGCAAGCCTTGGCGACTTGAGCGCCAACAGCTTGAGCATCAACACGCAAAGCGTGAGCCAAATTCAAAATACGTCAGTTGACGTGAGCGCGGGCAGTAACCTGACCGCCAACCGAGTGACCTTGGGTAACAGCGAGAATCGCTTCAACGGTGTAGTCGACTTGGCAGTTGAAGGACAAGCCACACTGCATGGCAGCCAATCTTTGACCGTAACAGGTGAGGCTGGGCAAGCCGTATTGACAGGTGACCATGTGGTGCTTGGTGAATTGAATACAGGTCGTCTTCACGTGGAGGCCAGTGAGTTAAGCCAACTGGGCAATGACGCGCTAACTGTTGGAGGCACCACCACTGTGCTGGCTGGCAGCGTGACCTTGAATCAGGACAGCAATCGTTTTGGCGGTTTGGTGAGCCTTGATGTGAGCTCGCAAGCAGAACTGCGCGGCGGTGGACGTCTTGAAGTGGCCGGGCAGGTAAACAACGCATTGTTGCAGGCAGACAACCTTGTTTTGAGTGGTGTGAATGCCGAGGGAAATTTAAGTCTTGTTGCAAACACCATTGGTCAAACGGCGAGCCTGGTAGTACATGGCAACACGACTATTCAAAACACATCAGCAGTTAATCTTGATTCATCCAACGATTTTGTCGGTCTTGTGACCTTGGCTGGAGCCGACCTGGCTGAAGTCAATTTGACTGATCGAAATACTATCCAACTGAGTGGCCAGGCGGGCGATATCAGTGTTGTGTCTACAGACGCAGTTTCCGGTGTTGTTGCGTTGGGTAATTTGCAGGCGCAGTCGTTGACTGTGGCAGCAAATTCGGTGCGCCATATCAATGCAAGCGAACCAGGTAGCGCCATTCGTGTGTCTGGTTCCACACACCTGAACGCCAACCATGTTGAGCTTGCAAACAGCGCCAATGACTTCGTGGGCACGGTCAATTTGAATGTTGATGATGAAGCGAGAATTCGCGATGCCAATCAATTGCGTGTTGAAGGTGTAACCCACAATACACGACTTGAGGCCAGTTCAATCGAGCTGGCGGGAGCATTCAACGTGACTGGCAACTTGAACTTGCAAGCAGAGCGTGTTCAAGGCAATGCTCCCCTGTCCGTGGCTGGAGTTACAACGATTGAGCAATCAAGCATTGCAAGCTTGAACAACACGACAAACGATTTTGTAGGCGCAGTGAGTCTTCTCGACGCCGGAGAGGTGGTGCTCGCTGATCGAAATGGCATCGAGGTGCTGGGGCAGGCGAGTTCTCTGGAAGTGTCAACGCCGCTTGCAGGCTCTGGCCTGGTTACGCTGGGCGATTTGACGGTTGAAAGTCTTGTTGTGAATTCACAGCGTATTGCGCAAAGTGGCTCGGTGGTCGTAACCGGTGAAAGTAGTTTAAATGCCAGCGAACTTGAGCTGAATGGCTTCGAGAATGATTTTGTTGGTGCAGTTAACCTGAGTGTGGGTGGACAGGCTGACTTGCAGGATACCAACGAGTTGCGCGTGAAAGGCGTTGTTAATGCACTCAGCCTGAAAGCGCAAACTGCAGTAATAGATGGATTGACCGCGCAGGGTGATTTAGCGATTCATGCCGATTCAATTCAACAGGAAGGTGGCCTGATTGCCAACGGTAACACCCGCTTGGTGGGTGGAACGGCCAACCTTGCCACCTCAACAAGCAATACGTTTTCGGGCACTGTTCACCTGGATTTGACTGGTGAAGTGGCTTTGCATTCCTCTGGTGATCTCGCGCTTCTTGGGAAGGCTGAGTTGGTGAATGCAACAGCGGCAGGTGAACTGGCTGTGAGTCAATTGGATGCACAAGATATTTCACTGAACGCGGCAAATGTGGTGCTAAACAATTTAGTGGCACCGGGTAATTTGACGCTGAATGGCGGCAGTGTAAGCCAGCAAGGCGCTTTGACCGTTGAGGGTGACACCACACTGGGCGCAAGCCGGGTTGAGTTAGTCGACTCCTCCAATGATTTCAAAGGCAAGGTGATATTCAACGACGCCGGGCAGGTAGCACTGAACGACATGAATGACATTCGCATTCAAGGTCAGGCCGAGGCCTTGCAGGTTGAAGCCACCACGATTCTTGAACAAACGGGCGCTGTGGGTATTAATGGCTTTTCCCGCTTCGAGGGGGCCACGATCAATTTGAACAACACGTTCAACCGGTTTGGCAGCATGGTAGATCTGCAGGCAACGCAGGAAGCCACAATACACAGCGCGCACGATCTGCAGCTTCGCTCCACCGCTGCGACATTAAATGTTAATACGACCGGAAACCTTGTATTGGGCGACACTCAGGTAGGAACCCTGAATGCAATTTCAGGCGGTCTGATTGAGCAAAACTCTGCAAGTGCTATCACTGTCGAAGAGCGGGCTACATTGAGCGGCCAAAATGTTCGCATCGATGGCAGCAACAACGACTTTAAAGGTGTTGTTAATTTGACTGTCGAGGAAAGCACCGAAATTCGGGATCGAAATGACCTGAATCTTCAGGGGGGCACTCAAAATTTGATCGCCGATGCCAGCAATGGGATCTTGATCGCAGGTGGCAATGAAAGCCTGGAAGTAAGCAACGGAACATTGACAGCGTCGACTATCGAACTGGATCGATTGCTCGTGTTGAACGACGTCAGCTTGCAAGCCAACTCAATCACGCAACGCCAAGCCAGCAATACCGGTGGCAAAATTACATTGAAAGCCGACACGGTTTCTTTGACCCAGGCGGATAACGATTTTGCCGGCGAACTGGTTTTAGATGGTGTTCGAATCGCTGATATTGTGGACGAAAACCAAGTGACCATCAGCGGTACCACGGGCAACTTGAATGTGGAAGCGACAGAGCGCCTTACCTTGGGCGCGTTGCAGGCCAATAACTTGAGTGCCCGCGCACAGCAGATCGATCAAATCACCTCGCCTGGCAGTGTCGTTCTGGTGCGTGGTGAAACCAGTCTGGCTGCAGCAGACGTTGAACTTCGCAACAACAACGATTTTCAAGGTGCGGTGAAGTTACAAGTGACCGGGAACACGCAACTGCGAGATGCAAATACATTGCAGGTGGAGGGCACGACCAGTCGATTGGAGGTCTTTGCGCAACAGTTGGGTCAACGTGAAAATTCGGCGTTGCTTGTCGAGACCCAGACCCAAATCAATGCAGGTGCCGTGAATCTGAGCGAATCGGGCAATGATTTCCAGGGTGATGTCATTTTGAATGTCACTGGCAGTGCCGCGCTTCGCGACGACAACAACATTCACATTCAGGGCAGTACAGCGGCACTGGAGTTGTTGGCCAATGGTGATATAGAACAGTCCGCCTCACTTGAAGTTGCCGGTACGACGCGGGCCACCGCAGCGAACATTCAACTGAACAATGTGGCGAACAGCTTCGGCGGAGCAGTGACCTTTCATGCTGATCAAACTGCCAACGTGCAAGCCGAGCAGAACTTGCTGGTGGCAGGACGCGCTGAAAGTCTGAATGCGACAGTGGGTGGCGATTTGGAGTTGGGTGCGTTGACTTTGGGGCGCCTGACAGCTGCAGCTGGGGGACAGATTACACAGACTGCCTTGAGCGCGATAGAAATTAATGAGGAAGCCTCATTGGGTGCACAGTCTGTTTTGTTGAACAACGCAGGCAATGATTTCAAAGGCATTGTGAATTTGGCTGTCGCAGAGAACTCCACTGTGACTGACCGGAATGGTTTGCAAATTCAAGGTGCCTCTCAAAGTTTGAATGCAAGCGCCGAGAACGGAACTTTCATCGCCGGTGGCACTGACAAGCTGCAAATTGAGCGAGGTACTTTGACCGCAGCCACGATTGAATTAAACCAATTGGATGTTACAGACGCAGTGCGCTTGCAGGCGGAACTGATCACTCAAAATGAAGCTGCCAGCACGGGCGGTCAAATTACGCTGGCAGCACCTGTCATCAATTTGACTCATGCGGAGAACAACTTTGCAGGCGAGTTGATTCTTGAGGGTGCCGGCACAGTAAATCTTGTAAGCAAGCACCAATTGACTGTAGGCGGCGTGGTTGATCAATTCAATGTGTCGGCGGATGAGTCACTGACTTTCACTGGCTTGCTCGCTAACAAGCTGAATGCTGAGGCGGAGCGTGTTCTTCAATCAACTCAGCCGGGGCAGACGCTTAAGGTGAGTGGTGAAACTACACTGAAGGCAACGGCGGTTGACCTTCGTGGTAACAACGATTTTCAAGGTGTGGTGAATTTACAAGTCACTGAACAGGCGCAGCTGCGAGATAGCAATACCCTGGGTTTGGAAGGTTCGGTTGGCCAGTTGGATGTTTACGCGCGAAATCTTGAGCAGCGTGGTGCGCTGGCGGTGGCAGGTGATACCCATGTGAATGTCAACAACGTAACGTTGGATCATGCGGACAACGATTTTCAGGGTGAGGTGGTGTTCAATGCCACAGGCAGCGCCCGTGTGGTTGATGCGAACTCCTTGGCTGTTTCAGGTCAGGTGAACGGAAGCACGCAGTTCATGGCAAAGCGCATTGAGCAAACCCGTGCTTTGACCACAGGTTCTTCCCTGCTGCTGCAATCTGCGAATGTTAACCTCGGCAATTCCGGCAATCAATTCAATGGCGTGGTTCGGATCGAAAATGCAGTCGACGCCAATTTGGTCAGTACTGGCCGCTTAACCCTGACCGGTGCAGGTCTTGAACATTTGTCGTTGACCGCGAACGAAGTCAGCTTGGGTGCATTGGGTGAATTTCAAACGTTGAATGTTGTCGCTGACAAAGTGGATCAAAATTCAGCCTTGTTGGTGCAAGGGCAAACCACGTTGACAGCGCGCAAAGTGGAACTGGGTGATTCAGGCAATGACTTTGTGGGTGACGTGCTTGTTCAGGCTTATGTCTCGTCAAACCCTGTTGTAGAAATCGCTGATAAAAATTCATTGACCGTGCAGGGGGATGATTTACAGTTAAACGCTCAAATTCAAGGCGATTTAACTGTGCGAGCAGACAATCTGGTTCTGGGGCAAACCGCAGTACTCGGCGATAGCCAGCTAATACTGACAGGTGAGTTGACCCAAAACGGCGCGGTGAGTTTGAACAATGCTTTGCTGAACGCTGATCGAATTGTTTTAAATAACTCTGCCAACCTTTTTAAGGGTGACACCACGCTGGACGCCTCGGACGAGGTGGTGCTTCGCACGGCTGGTGATTTCAACGCAGATGTTGGCTCGTCAAATGCAATCCTGAAGTTGAATGTTGATGGGAATACAAACCTGCAAGGTGAGCATGTCAGGTTTTCGCAATCAAAGTTCAGCGAAAATTTGTCAGTCAATGCCAACCAGATTTCCCAGGTGCTGACAGGTTCGCATGCGCTAGAAGTGCAAGGCAATACGCAGCTGGTTGCGGTGGGCGGAAGCATTAATCTGCTGAATTCAAACAACCGGTTTACCGGGCATGTCAGTGCAAGCGCCGAACAAACAAACATCGCAGGGCGCCGTGATTTGCAACTGATGAACCTGAGCAGTCGAGGTGGTGAAATTACGGCGGATGGTCGTTTGCTTCTGCTGGGTAATATTGAGCAACAAGGCGGTACGCTGACTTTTGCTGCGCATGGTGTACCCAGTCCTTTGTCTTCAGCTGAAATTGCACTGTTGCTACCACCAGCACTGGACGTTTTCTCGAACAAAGAAGCTGCCAATCCAATCACCGGCTTGGGGCGAATCAGTTTGGCCAGCACGGCCATTGAGCAAACCGGTGGGCAAATCACGACAGCAGCGGGTTCGCTGACCCAGTTCAAGGCGTCGCAAAATGGTTCGGTTGTCCTGACGCAGGGTAATCAGATCAACGGCCAGGTCAGCGCATTGTCGGGCGATCGTTTCGCTATGTCATTTGACTATTTGCCCAATCGGGGAGCCAGCCTTTTTGCCGTGAACAACACGGTGAAACTGCTCGTGGGTGCGCAAGGCGTGGAAGCCGATGTCATTGCCATTCGTGCCCGCGGATTGGCCACGCCGGGTGAAGAGTCGTTGATAAGGGCGCGCATGCCGTATAACGATGTTGCGGTGGGCACCGCCCGGTCCTATGCGGGTCTGACTTTGTCTATCCCCCTGAGCCCATCGGGTGGAGCACAAGGTTCAAATGCCAGTTTCGGCGAGTCGTCGGACAATGGTTTGCCGGGCAGTGCGGGGGCCATTCGCGTTGAAGTGGGTGACACCTCGAGGCCTGGGTTGGGCGGGTTCCTTACCGTATTGCCTTTCGAGGGCAGCAACCTGTTGCCCGGGCAAGTGGTGTATCTTGCCGGTCCGGAGCGCAAAGGCACTCAGGCCTTCTTTTACGATGGCGCACGCAATCTGAATCGTGTGCCGGTGGTTTATAACGGAAGCTTATTGCTTTCACCGCAAGAGACCGCTGCTTTGACAACGGCGCAGGGCGCAGTGGTTCTGGCCCGCCAGGAGCAAACCCGCTCGGTAGTCAGAACCGAGAATGTGGCTGGCAAAATTATTCATGGGGTGGTTGTTGAGGTTGGGCCAGGGCGCCCCGCCACCGAAGGGGAGGGTGGTGCTGGCAAGCCTACTTCTTGTGACGCGGCAGACACAGGGTTGGCTTGCAACCCTTAAGTTCTGGCTGGATTAGGGACTTCCTGTGTAGCCATCACGGGAAGTGTGCCGCATACTTCGGTTTGAATTTTTAAATCGAATTGGAGCAAGTTTATGAAAACCAAACCCATGTTGTCTGCTGACGACGTTCAAGCAATTTTGACAGCGGCCCGCGCTGAAGCTGAAGCCAATGCCTGGGCTGTAACCATTGCAGTGGCCGACGATGGCGGGCACCTGCTGGGCTTGATTCGTTTGGACGGCGCACCCCCCATGAGTGCGCACATTGGCCCTTCCAAAGCCAAGTCGGCCGCCATGGCGCGCAAAGACACCAAAATTCTTGAAGACGTGATCAACAATGGTCGCACTGCATTTGTAACTGCCCCTTACGTAGATGGTCTGCTGGAAGGTGGTGTAACCATTGTGGCTGATGGCCAAGTGGTTGGCGCAGTGGGGGTTTCTGGCGTGAAATCGGACCAAGATGCGCAAATTGCGCGTGCTGGCATTGCCGCGCTGAAGCTGTAATCACCGCTGAACTTCGATTGCAAACCCCGCTGCGGCGGGGTTTTTTGCATTCAACGCCGGTTAAATTGAATTTTGCACGCTCTGGGTCGTCTAAAATAAAAATTCGAAGATCACATGGGTATCACTTGATGAGCTATCAACCCAACCCGGTTCCCAGCCAGGAAGAGTCCAATCGCACCATCGTGCTGGTGGCCTATATTTTGGGCGCAGTGGGTATTTTCACTGCATTCATTCCAATCCTGATCGCCTTGATTATTTGCTATGTCAAGCGCGGTGAATCAACCGGCACCATTTATTACAGCCACTATGACTGGCTTATATCAACTTTCTGGATCGGTATGTTCTGGTTTGTTGTGGCCATGATCACCATGGTGTTTGGCGTGGGCTTTATTGTGTATGGCATTTTAAGCCTGTGGTTGCTGTATCGTTTTGTGAAAGGCTTGCTGCGATTCAGCGAAAGGAAGGCGGTTGTCTAGCCTGATTCAGTCGATGAAATTACGCAGCCTGCTGTTGTGTGCGGCACTTGTTTTGCAAGCCTGTGCCACAGCGCCCGATGAACCTTCGGACGTGCTGGTGCTTGAAGATGGCTCGCTGTTTTTTGGTGATGCTGCAGGCAAGGGTGAAGTTCAACAACGTTTGCTGACCCAGTTCCGACAATGGCGTGGCACGCCCTACCAATTGGGCGGTAATTCCAGGGTGGGCATCGATTGTTCAGCGTTTGTGCAACAAACCTTGAGCACTCATTTTCAAATCAAGGCACCACGAACCACCGCTCAGCAATTGAAAATGGGAGATGAAATTGCACGCGACGCCATGCAGGTGGGCGATTTGCTGTTTTTCAGAACAGGCTATTCCACCCGGCACGTGGGGTTTTATCTGGGGGATGGGAAGTTTCTTCATGCCTCGACCAAAGTCGGTGTCACGATTAGTCGGCTGGATGATTTGTACTGGCGAAAGACCTTCTGGAAAGTAAGAAGGGTGATGTGAATTTAAGCGCAATAAAAAACCCGCCAAACTTCGGCGGGTTTTTGTTGGTGCGCACTGTGCCGCGGTGTATTTATCGCTGCTGTGCCAGTGCTTCAATGCGCTGCTCAATGGGCGGGTGGCTGCTGAACAAGGCCATCACACCGCCTTTGCCTGAAATGCCCGAGGCAGCCATGTTGGAAGGCAACTCACCAGCCTGCATGCCACCCAAACGTTTTAGCGCCGAGATCATGGGTTGGCGTGAGCCCATAATCGTGGCTGCACCCGAGTCAGCGCGGAATTCACGCTGACGCGAGAAGTACATCACGATGATGGAGGCCAAAATGCCCAGCGTAATTTCCATCACGATCACGGTGATGAAATAACCCATGCCGGTGCCGCTGGATTGGGAATCGTCTTTGCGCAAAAACTGATCCACAAAGAACCCCACGACGCGCGCCAGGAAAAACACAAAGGTATTCACCACGCCTTGAATCAGCGTGAGTGTCACCATGTCGCCATTGGCAATGTGGGCTACTTCGTGGGCCAGCACGGCTTCGGCTTCTTCACGGCTCATGCTTTGCAGCAAACCGGTACTGACTGCCACCAGCGAATTGTTTTTGCTGGGGCCGGTCGCAAATGCATTGGGTGCGCCTTCGTAAATGGCAACCTCGGGCATGGGAATGTTGGCTTTCTGCGCAAAACGCTGAACGGTTTGCACCAACCACTGCTCGGTCGGATTGCGCGGGGTTTCAATGACTTGTGCACCGGTGCTCCACTTGGCCACTTTTTTGCTGATCAACAGGCTGATGAATGAACCACCAAAGCCCAGTACAGCACTGAATGCCAGCAGCATGGTCAGGTTAAGCTGCCCCCCGGCCATGAACTGGTTCAAGCCCAGTACATGCACGGTAATGCCCAGTACCACCATGATGGCGACGTTGGTGGCTAAAAATAAAACAATGCGTTTCATGATGCGTGTTGTCCTTTCAACAATTGCAAGTGGGGGGTCACCTGGTGAAGGGTGTGTTTCAATTGGCGGCGAACGGCGCGTGCGGCTGATTCAACCGCCTGGTCAATTGCGCTGAGCCAATGCGGCCCGGCGCTGTCTACGATCACGGGCGCTTGCCCGTCGATTCGAATTTCAATCACACAGTTGCGCTGATCAGCCTGTTGGGCAGTGCGCCGGTCCAGTTTCACTGTGATGTTTTTGATCTGTGTCGAAAGTTGATTGATGGCCGAGCGCACGCGGCGAAGTACATACCTGCGCAGGGTGTCATCGATCTCGGGATGCCGAGCCACAATTTCTGTATTCATGGTTGCGTCCTCCTTTCGGGGAAATAGACAGTTGAAGTGTACGCCGGTTCAATGTAAGAATAAATAGAACAATTGTTTAGTGAATATTCGAATAAATCGAAGGGTTGATGAAACTTACTGACTTGAATTTCCATCACTTGCGCTACTTCTGGATGGTGGCGAACACGGGCAGCCTGACGGCGGCGGCTGAGCGGCTGGGCCTGCGCGCACAAACGCTTTCAAGCCAAATTACCCAGCTGGAGCAAACACTGGGCAGGGCGCTGTTTCAACCGGTGGGCCGGGGCTTGGGGCTGACTGAGGCGGGGCGAATTGCCTTGCGTTATGCCGATCAAATTTTCCAGTTGGGCGAGCAAATGGCCGAAAGCCTGGGCGATGAGCAACTGGATTACACCTTGCGTTTGTCGGTGGGTATTGCCGACGCGTTGCCAAAAACAGTGTCGTTTCACATGATTGAGCCAATTTTGGGCATGCAGCGCCCAGTGCGCCTGGTGTGTCATGAAGGTCGTTTTGAAGCCCTGTGTTCCGAGTTGGTGCAGCACAGCGTAGACGTGGTGTTGGCCGAGCGCCCGGGAGGCCAAGGCACGGCCCACTTGCAGGTGGCCAAGTTACTCAGCTACCCGGTGCGCATATTTGCAAGCCCGGTCTTGAAAAAGAAGTATGAAGAGAATTTCCCGCACAGCCTGCACCATGCGCCATTTCTGATGCCCTCTCGAAACAACGTGTTGCGCTTGAAACTTGAGCACTGGCTGGAAAGTGTGGGGGTTGAAGTGACCGTGGTGGGGGAATTCGACGACCTCGCTTTGCTGGAAACTTTTGGGCGTGCAGGCTTGGGCTTGTTTGCAGTGCCGGCACTGTTGATTGAAGATGTGGTGCGTGACCACACGGTGGTGCACATGGGCGACGCCCAAGGTGTAGTTGAGGACTTTTTTGCTTTTACCCATCCGCGCAATTTAAATCACCCGGCGCTCAAGCTGCTGTTTAACGCCACGCCGAACGCCAACACCAATACAAACCCGAATCGCCCCGTTTAATGGCTTGCAGTACACTGCGACTTTTCCAGCCCTTTCTCCTTACGGCCTTTTATGTTCTTGCGCATTGTTGCAGTTATTTTTCCGGTGTTTGCGGTTGTGGCCTTGGGGTATTGGTATGGCCGGGTGAAAAAGCCCGACATGAAGTTTGCCAATCAGCTGAATATGGAAATTTTTGTGCCGGCGCTGGTGTTCTCTGCGCTGGCCAGCAAGTCGTTTGAAATTGAGTCGTATTGGTTGTTGGCTGTGGGCGGTGCCATTGTTGTATTGGGTTCGGGCCTGTTGGCTTGGCCCATTGGGCGTTTGCTGGGCATAGACAGTCGGATTTTTGTTCCACCCATGATGTTCAACAACTCGGGAAACATGGGGTTGCCATTGGCCATTCTGGCGTTTGGCGAGCAGGCTTTGCCCGCCGCAGTGATGTTGTTTTTGGTGGGCAACACGCTGCACTATTCGCTAGGCACGTGGATGATGAGCCCCAATGCGCGCATTTTGATGCTCTGGAAAGAACCTGTGATTGCGGCGTCCATTGCGGGCTTGTTGGTCAGTGTATTGAATATCGAGGTGTGGTCACCTTTGTATTTTGCGATCGACATGGTGGGCGATGTGTCCATTCCCTTGCTGCTGTTTTCGCTGGGTGTGCGGCTGACACAGGCTGACTTCTCGGATGTGAAACTTGGGGTAATTGGCGGTGTGTTGTGCCCTTTAACCGGGCTGATATTCGCGGCGTTGTGCGTGTGGCTGCTGCCCTTGACGCCTGAGCACACCGCCATGCTGATTGTGTTTGGCGCGTTGCCACCCGCGGTGCTCAGTTTCGTGTTTGCTGAAAAATATGGCCTTCAGCCCCAACGCGTGGCTTCACTGGTGATGATGGGGAACCTGATGAGCCTGATTTTCGTGCCGATGGCCTTGTACTGGGTGCTGTGAGCCCGCACCCTGGCTGGGCATGCTGACCCACACGCGTTCTGTTTTCGGCAAGCGCAGTGTGGCGTTGGCCAACAAATCGGGGTAACGGGCCAGGTCGATTACCAGCCTTTCCTGGCGTGGGTCATTGTAAACATGGCCCAGGGTGGGCCCGGTGCGCATGCCCAGCGCAGTGAATTCAGGTGTGTTCATCCACAAGCCCAATGGCAGCAATTCCATGGTGTTGTAAATTTCACCAATTTTTTCAGCGGTCAATTTGCCGACATGCACTTGCAAGTAAGGCCCCAAAGGCGAGCGCAATACGTTTTTAATGGCTCGCAATTCGGTGTTGAGCTGCAAGGGTGGCAGTGCGCTGCCCAGGGCGATGCGAATGGTATTGCCTTGCAGCTTCACCGCAGTTTCGTCAATTTTAATCAGATCGCCGAGATTCAGTCCCACATAGTTGATGATCGGCAGCACCGAGAGGCCGAACATGCGCACTTGGGTGGGTGTGAATTCAAGGTGCTGCCTGTCGTTTGAAATGACAAGAGGCCCGCTTAGTTTGGCAGGCAACCAGAACAGGGGAATACCAAAAATTTCAGGCCTCGCCTGCAAGGCAAGCTGAAGGTGAGGTTCGCCAATGGTGGCACTCACCTTGCGGATCGGGCTGCCTTTGAAATTGAACAGGGCTTTGTTCATCATGGTGTTCAATGCGGTTTCACTGAGGGAAATTTCGCCCACATGAACGGTTTGTGCGGCGGTGGGCAGTTGACCCAGGTTGGTGGACCTGGTGCTGGCCAACAGCTTTTCAACGCGCAATTCGACGCCTTCTTGTGACAGCAGGGTGGCATGGTGCACAGCCAGGGTGACCGGGTCGCTTTGGGTGCCCACGAGAAGTGCCAGTTGGGCGAGCGCTTTTTCGCCCGTGGCCAGCAGCGAGAGGTCATCGGTATTGAGTAAGCCTTCTTGTGCGCTTATCCACAGTGCACCGTCGGTTCGAAGCTGAACTGTGCTGGTGGTGATCAAGCGGTTTAAATCGTGCAGTGCAATCGGCAGGCTGCCATCGCTGATTCCCGTAACCAAGGTGGGCTGGCCTGCCAGCACCATGCCGGCGGCGCGTAATTCACCCCCGTGGGTGTACACAAAATTACTGGGGCATTCGGATTTGCAAAAAAAGGCGGGGCCTGTTTTGCTGGTTCCCAGCTCGAGTTGAACTTCTCCTTGCCCAAGTTGCAGCGAGTTCAGTTCAAACGCAATTTTGGGTGCCTGTAGCAGTTGGCCCAAGCGCAGCACCATGGCTTGCCCTTGCAAGGCAACTGCCCTGGATTTCATGTCGATGAGTGACTGCAGTTGAATGTTGGTGGCGAGCAGCGCCTTGTAAACGGGTAGGCCGGCCACTTTGAGTGTGCGTGGCGTCAATGTAATTTCCTGGCCATTTTCTATGGTGGGTGTGCCTTCCATCGAGAAGGAAATCCAAAGGCCAAGCCGCCGGATATCGCCAGTAATTAAAACTCCCCCGGGTTGGGTGCTCACCTGCCTGATTCGCAAGGGGGCTTCACTGGCCTGTAATTCGGCTTGTACCAATGCCTGCAGCACGTCATCGGAAATGCGCAGTTGAGCATGGTCAACACGAACGTCAAAGGCCGACAGGTTTTCCAGCAATACAGGTGCATTGGCCTGGTGCGGCAGCAGCTGGCCGTGCAGCGACTTCACGTCGAATTGAATGTTGTTGGCGAGTGCCAAACGACTGTTGCGCACCTGAACGGATACGATTTCGCTGTTGCCCCGGTTGTCGGGAAGTACGGTACGCCAATCCTGAACTTTCTCCAGCGTTTCGGCCAACGCAGCAGGGGAAAAGCAGGCGGTGAAAGTAGTAAATACAAGGGCGACCAACAGGCGAACTTGATGCTTCATCACAATAAGCCAGAGTGAATTTGGGGTGAAGTGTAGCCGGATGTGATTGTTTTTCTTGGAGTTTGGCTTCTAGGTGTTGTTATTTGGGTTTGTAGCCCCACACCTCGTTCAAGCGATTTTCCCGGCCGCAGGTGGTTTTGTAGTACTGGTAACGCAATGGGTTTTTGCGATAAAAGTCCTGGTGATATTCCTCGGCTACGTAGAAGGGCTGGGCCGCTTCAATGGTGGTGTAGATTTTTTTGAATTTGCCCGTTCCTTGCAATTCTTCCTTGCTGCGTTTGGCTTGTTGGTGCTGCTCGCTGTTCAAGTAGTAAATCGCCGATCGATACTGCGCACCCACATCACAGAACTGACGGTTCTCGACTGTGGGGTCGATATTGGTCCAGAAGGCCTTCAACAGGGTGTTGTAGCTAACTTGTCGGGGGTCGTATTGCACCCTCACCACTTCAACATGGCCAGTGTTGCCTTGGCTGACTTGTTCGTAGGTGGGTGAGGGGGTGCGCCCGCCGGTGTAACCGGAATCGACAGATTTAACACCCCTGATTTTCTCGAATGTCTCTTCCATACACCAGAAACACCCGCCCCCAAATATGGCTTCATCAAGCTGTTGGGCGTGTGCCACGGGTAAAAAGCTGGAAAGCCCCACCAGAAAGGTTGCGGTATTACGGGACCAATTTACCCATGTCATGCCAGGACTCCTTGCGCAATGTTCAAACTGATTGTGGCAAGCACCACGGTTTTGCTTTCATTCAGACCCGCTTTTTGAAATAATGTTCACCCTTTGCCTGAAAAGATTAGTGAAATCATGAGTTTGTTGCCGCACGAGTTGGAATTGCTAGCCCCCGCACGCGACGTTGAAATTGGTCGCCAGGCGATTTTGCATGGCGCAGACGCGGTGTACCTGGGTGGGCCGGTGTTTGGCGCACGCGCCAATGCAGCCAATTCGGTGGCGGATATTGCAAAACTGGTTGAGTTTGCACACCGCTACCATGCGCGTATTTTTACAACCATCAACACCATTCTTCACGATGCCGAGCTTGAAGAAGCCCGCAAACTGGTGTGGCAGTTGTATGAAGCCGGCGTGGATGCGCTGATTATTCAGGACATGGGTTTGCTGGAAATGGACTTGCCGCCGATTCAGCTGCACGCCAGCACACAGTGCGACATTCGCACAGTTGAAAAGGCAAAGTTTTTGGCCGATAGCGGCTTTTCGCAGCTTGTATTGGCGCGGGAACTGACAGTTGAGGAAATTGCTGCTGTACACGGTGCGGTGGGTGATTCCGCCACCATTGAGTATTTTATTCACGGTGCCCTGTGTGTGGCTTTTTCGGGGCAGTGTTATATCAGCCACGCCGAAACCGGGCGCAGTGCCAACCGGGGCGATTGTTCGCAGGCCTGCCGCCTGCCCTATACGCTGACCGATCAAAGTGGTGCCGTGGTGGCATTTGACAAGCATTTGCTGTCGATGAAAGACAACAATCAAAGCGGCAACCTGGAGCACTTGATTGATGCGGGTGTAAGGTCTTTCAAAATTGAAGGCCGGTACAAAGACATGGCCTATGTAAAAAACATCACGGCTCACTACCGCATTTTGCTGGACGAGATCATGGAGCAGCGCGGGGAGTTTACCCGCGCATCCAGTGGTGCTGCACGCCACTATTTCAGGCCCGATCCGGACCGCAATTTTCACCGTGGCTCAACCGATTATTTTGCCAGTGGCCGGAAAATCGACATCGGCGCCTTCGATTCACCCAAATTCATTGGTCAGCCCATTGGCCATGTGATTGCGGTGAATGACAAAAGCATCGACATTCAAACCAGCGATGAGCTGAACAACGGCGACGGCTTGAACTTCATGCGCAAACGCGAAGTGGTGGGCTTGCACGTGAACCGTGCCGAGAAACTGCACAGCAAAGGCGAAGGGCAGGCGGTGTACCGCGTGTTTCCCAAAGACACGATTGGCAGTTATGGCGGCCTGAAGGCTGGCTTGCCCATGCACCGTAACCGCGACCACGCTTGGGACATGGCGCTGACCAAAGAAAGTGCCGAGCGCCGAATTGGCCTTTGGCTAACACTGACCGAGTGGATGGAAGGCGATGTGTTGAAAGGCCTGCAACTTAGCCTGACCGACGAAGACGGCATTGCCACCACTGCGCAGGTTGAAATGGCGCTGGAGTTGGCCAAACAGGCCGACACGGCAGTAGAAAGCATTAAAACCCACTTGGGCAAGCTGGGGGGTACTGATTATTCCGCTTTGGGCCTGAATGTACACCTGAGTCAGCCCTGGTTTGTGCCGGCCAGTACTTTGAATGGCATGCGTCGAGACGCGATCGAGGCCTTGAACAGGGCGCGGATTGCGGCCTGGCAACGCCCTGCTCGCAAAGCGCCTGTGCAGCCCTATGTGGACTATCCCGAAAAGTCGCTCAGCTTTCTGGCCAATGTTTACAACGACAAAGCGCGTGAATTTTACAAAAAACATGGCGTGCAGATGATTGCGGCAGCTTACGAGGCACATGAGGAAGCTGACGAGGTGCCTGTTATGATCACCAAGCATTGTCTGCGATTTTCGTTTAATTTGTGCCCAAAACAAGCTAAGGGTGTAACAGGTGTGCAGGGGCAGGTGAAGGCCGAGCCCATGGTGTTGGTCAATGGTGATCAAAAGTACACCCTGAAATTCGATTGCAAACCTTGTGAAATGCACATCATGGGTAAAATGCGCAAAGACATTTTCAATAGCCCGCCTCCGTCGGTGGTGCCAATCACATTCATGAAGCGCAAGCCAGCATGAGGTTTTAACCCACGGTTCCGTGCCGTGATATTCGATTTCACGGGTGTGTCAAATTTTTGTCATTTTTTTGTCATAATTCTTGGATACCCTTGCAGGTCTGCGTGAAACTTTCTGCTGGATTAATTACTTACCAATATGTCTGATACTTCGACGATCAAGGCCCCAACCAAGCGGGGCGACGCCATATTTGGCCTGTTAACCAGCGGAGCTTCTGTTTTCACTTTGCTGATGCTCGGTGGCATCATTGCCTCGTTGATTGTGGCCTCGTGGCCCACAATCACTGCGTTTGGCTTTGATTTTCTGTTTACCGCCAACTGGGATCCTCCCGTTGATGAATACGGCGCATTGGTCCCGATCTACGGCACCTTGGTCACTTCGCTGATTGCATTGGTGATTGCCGTTCCAATCAGCTTTGGTATTGCATTGTTTCTTACTGAGCTTTCTCCTCCCTGGTTGCGCCGCCCACTGGGCACGGCCATTGAGTTGCTGGCCGCGGTGCCATCCATTGTTTACGGCATGTGGGGCTTGCTGGTTTTTGCGCCAATTTTTGCCAAGTACGTGCAAGGCCCAATGAATGCCACCATTGGTCAGGTGCCTGTGATCGGTGCATTGTTTTCCGGGCCTCCCATCGGCATTGGTTTGCTGACAGCCGGTGTGGTGCTGGCCATCATGATCATTCCTTACATTGCCGCAGTAATGCGCGATGTGTTTGAAGTAACCCCTGTGATGCTGAAAGAAGCGGGTTACGGCATGGGATGTACCACTTGGGAAGTGGTGTGGAAAATTGTATTGCCGCACACCAAGGTGGGTGTGATTGGTGGAGTTATGTTGGGCCTTGGCCGTGCCTTGGGTGAAACCATGGCGGTGACGTTCGTGATTGGTAACACCAATTATCTCAATGACATTTCCCTGTTCTCGCCCGGCAACAGTATCACTTCCGCCTTGGCCAACGAGTTTGCCGAGGCTGGCCCAGGTTTGCATACATCTGCCTTGATGGAGCTGGGCTTGGTTCTGTTTGTCATCACCTTCTTTGTGCTGGTCGCCTCCAAGCTGCTTTTGGCCAAACTATCGAGCAACGGGAGATAAAGCATGAGCAGCATTCATTCTGATCCCACTGTGACGTCCAAAGACTCCTCGGTGACTACTGTTGCCACGGATGAAAAAATGCGCGTGAAAATGCAGGCCAAGCGCAAACGGATCAACTCTTTCGCCTTGACACTGTCGCTGGCGGCCATGGCTTTTGGCCTGTTTTGGTTGATCTGGATTTTGTACACCACAGTGACCTTGGGCATTAATGGTTTGTCTTGGGACTTGTTCACTGAAATGACGCCACCCCCGGGTGTAGAAGGCGGTGGTTTGGCCAATGCCATTACTGGCACCCTTTTGATGGTGGGCTTTGCCACTTTGTTTGGCACGCCCTTGGGTATCTTGGCGGGTATTCACTTGGCCGAGTCCCGCAAAGACAACAAGCTGGCCAGCTCTGTCCGTTTCATCAACGATATTCTGCTGTCCGCGCCTTCTATCGTGATTGGTTTGTTTGTATATGCGGTCATGGTTCGCATCATGGGGCACTTCTCCGCCTGGGCAGGCGTTGTGGCACTGGCATTGATCCAGATTCCAATTGTGATTCGCACCACCGAGAACATGCTGCGACTGGTGCCAGATGCCCTGCGCGAAGCGGCCTTTGCCTTGGGTACACCCAAGTGGAAAATGGTCATGGCCATTACTGTAAAGGCCAGCTATGCGGGCATCATGACCGGCATTTTGCTGTCGGTGGCTCGAATTGCCGGTGAAACTGCGCCCTTGTTGTTTACAGCCTTGTCGAACCAGTTCTGGAACACCGACATGATGAAACCCATGGCGAACTTGCCAGTGATGATTTTCAACTTTGCGCTCAGCCCTTTCAAAGAGTGGCAGGAACTGGCATGGGCTGGTGTATTCCTGATTACTGCTGGCGTGCTGGTGTTGAATATCATCGCGCGTTCGCTACTGAAGAACTCGAAATAACTGACCTTTAAAGGCCAAGAATATGTCCACGATTGACGTTGAAGAAAAGATCAAACTTGAAGTGAAGAACCTGAATTTTTATTACGGTTCATTTCAGGCCTTGAAATCGGTCAACTTGAGCATTCCCGAGAAGAAGGTCACCGCATTTATTGGACCTTCAGGTTGTGGCAAGTCCACTTTGTTGCGCGTGTTCAACAAAATGTACGCACTGTACCCTGAGCAGCGTGCAGAAGGCCAAATCCTGATGGACGGTGAAGACCTGATCACCAGCAAGAAAGACATCGCTTTGATTCGCTCGAAGATCGGCATGGTGTTTCAGAAGCCAACACCGTTCCCGATGTCCATTTACGAAAACATTGCCTTCGGTGTGCGGCTGTTCGAGAAGTTGTCCAAAGGCGAAATGGAAGAGCGCGTGGAATGGGCGCTGACCAAAGCCGCCTTGTGGAAAGAAGTGAAAGACAAGCTGCACCAAAGTGGCAATGGCTTGTCGGGTGGTCAGCAGCAACGCCTGTGTATTGCACGTGGCATTGCGATCAAGCCCGAAATTCTGTTGCTCGACGAGCCTTGTTCGGCGCTTGACCCTATTTCAACGGCGAGCATTGAAGAGCTGATCACTGAATTAAAAGAGGACTACACCGTGGTGATTGTGACCCACAACATGCAGCAAGCTGCGCGTGTGTCGGATTACACCGCCTATATGTATTTGGGTGAGTTGATTGAATTTGGCGTAACTGATCAAATTTTCCTGAAACCCAAAAAGCAGGAAACTGAGAACTACATTACGGGTCGATTCGGTTAACGCGGCCTACAAGTACTTGACTTGTTTGCTGAAAAACCACATTTGGGTCGCCCGGTGTGGTTTTTTGACATTTATGTTATTGCCTTATATTTGTCATTATTCTGAAACATTGCTGCGGCATGATTGAGGCACTTTAATAAGTGAGGTGAAAAATGTTCAACATCAAAACAATCGCTACAGCGATTTCCGCAGGCGCCCTGGCCCTGAGTATGACTTCTGTGAACGCCGCTGAAATTACTGGTGCTGGCGCTTCCTTCCCCGCTCCTGTTTACGCCAAGTGGGCCGATGCTTATAACAAAGAAACTGGCCACAAGGTGAATTACCAGTCCATCGGTTCCGGTGGTGGTATCAAGCAGATTTCTGCAAAAACAGTCGATTTCGGTGCCTCTGACATGCCTTTGAAGCCAGAAGACCTGAAAGAAAAAGGTTTGATGCAGTTTCCAACCGTGATCGGTGGCGTTGTGCCCGTGGTGAATCTGCAAGGCATCGCCCCAGGCCAAATGAAGTTGTCCGGTGAAGTACTGGCCAACATTTACCTGAACAAGATTACCAAGTGGAATGACAAGGCAATTGCAGACCTGAACCCAGGCGTGAAGTTGCCAGCGCAGGACATCAGCGTGATTCGTCGTGCTGACGGTTCCGGTACAACCTTTATTTTTACCAACTACCTGAGCAAGGTCAGCGCAGACTGGAAGAGCACTGTTGGCGAAGGCACCGCAGTGAAGTGGCCAGTCGGTTTGGGTGGCAAGGGTAACGAGGGCGTGTCTGCTTTCGTACAACGCGTGCCCGGTTCAATTGGTTACGTTGAGTATGCTTACGCGAAACAAAACAAGCTGACGCACACACAGTTGAACAACAAGGAAGGTGAATTTGTTCAGCCTGATGAAGAGACTTTCAAGGCGGCTGCTGCAGGTGCCGATTGGTCCAACAGCTTCTACGAAATTCTGACATTGCAACCAGGTAAAGCCGCATGGCCCATCACCGGTGCTACGTTTATCCTGTTTCACACACAACAGGCTGACGCTGCCAAGGCTTCTGAAGTGTTGAAGTTCTTCAACTGGGCTTATGCCAAGGGCGACAAGTTGAGCTCTGACCTGGACTATGTTCCACTGCCAGATGCAACAGTCAAGCTGATCGAAAACGCTTGGAAGTCTGTAAAGTCGGACAACGGCAAGGCGATTGCACTGAAGTAAAAATCAACCCAGGTTGATCGGAAAAGGGTCCTTCGGGACCCTTTTCTTTTTTTGGATGTGGTTTCAGAGAAAATAAAGCCAGCACCCGAGACTTCAAAAATCGGATGCTGTGCTTGATCAAGCCGCCGGGTTGGGTGCCTGGGAAGTAGTGACTTCGCTGTTTGCACTGAAGGCCTTGTACAACACAAGTGCCAGCAAACCGCCCACCACTTCAAAAATCACGTAAGCGGGGACATCGGCTGGCGCAATGCCCGCAAAACTGTTGGAGAACTGGCGACCAAATGCGGCGGCCGGGTTGGCGAACGAGGTGCTGGAAGTAAACCAGTAAGCCGCACCAATGTAACAGGCCACCATGCCTGAAACCCGTTCGGCCTTGGCCATTAGAATCACCAGCAGCAGACCCGCCGTGGCTACAATTTCTCCGGTCCAGATGCCCCAACCTGTGCGGGCCTTTTCAGAGAACTGAAACAGCTCCATGTCGAACATTTGGTGAACCAGTATGGCACCCAGAAATGCGCCTGCCAGTTGAACCACAACATAGGGCAGCAGTTCGGCACCGGGTTGGCGTTTTAGAAGCACCATGCCGAGCGTGACGACCGGGTTGAAATGGGCACCACTGATGGGACCAAACACCTCGATCAAAATATAAAGGCCAAACACGGTGGCCAGGGTGTTGGCGATCAGGGCAATGCCGTTGTTGCCTTCTGACAGGTTCTCGGCCATGACGCCAGAACCAATCACAATGGCCAACAGCAACAGGGTGCCCAGAAACTCGGCACCCAAACGTTTTTGCAAGGAATACATGGTTGTTTTAACTCCGTGAAATGGCAGCCAGGGCGGTATTCAATTCCGCTGGGTTCATGGTGCTCAGCGGCAGCTGAATCAGCTGCATCATTTTGAATGCAATGGCTTGGCGGGTCAGCTCGAATGCGCGGGGCTTGTTTTCTTCTGTTTCATTGGAGGGGTCGGGGTAGCCCCAGTGGGTTTTTACCGGGCTACCGGGCCAGTATGGGCATTGCTCGGCGGCCGCACTGTCGCACACGGTAATTACGATGTCGATTTTTGGTGCACCGGGTTCGGTGAACACGTCCCAGCTTTTGCTGGTGTATTGGCTGGTGTCAATGCCCACATTGGCAAGCGCCTGAAGCGCGTAAGGATTCACGCGGCCACTGGGTGCACTGCCTGCGCTGAAGGCTTTGATGTCTTTGCCGTATTGCCGGGCAAGATGATTCAGCATGCCTTCCGACAATACGCTGCGTGCAGAGTTGTGGGTGCAAAGAATGAGTACGTTGGTGCTCATGAAGAGATTTTTCCTATTTGTTCGACTTCGTGTTGAATGGCCAGTTTTTCGAGTTTTGCAATGGGCAGGGCAAGCATTAGCTCAATTCGCTTGCGCAGCAACAGGCCGACATTGCGGAATTCCTGAATGATGTGCTCGTGGCTGCCTTCGGCTTTGGCCGGGTCGGGGGCACCCCAGTGCGCCAGAATGGGTTGACCGGGCCACACGGGGCAAACCTCACCTGCGGCTTGGTCGCACACGGTGAATACGAAGTCCATTTTTGGTGCGCCAGGCGCAGCGAACTCGTCCCAGCTTTTGCTGCGTAGCGTGCTGGTGTCCATTTCCCACCGTTGCAAAATTTCAAGGGTGTAAGGGTTCACGCGGCCAGCCGGGAAGCTGCCTGCAGAATAGGCTTTGAACTGGCCACGGCCCAGTTGATTCAGGATGGTCTCGGCCAAAATGGATCGGGCCGAGTTGCCGGTACAGATAAACAGCACGTTGAATGTTTTGTCACTCATGGTGAGCCTCATTGTGGGCAGGGTGGATGTTGGTGGCGCAGTTCCGACCTTCACAGCAGTTTTCGGTCAGGTAAGCAATCACGCCGTTCATGTGATCAAATTGGGCGCTGTAAATCAGATTGCGCCCGTCGCGAATGGGTTGAACCAAGCCCGCGTTGCTGAGTTCTTTCAAGTGAAAGGACATGGTGGCAGCGGGAATGTCCAGTTTTTCGCACAGCTGGCCAGGCGTGAGCCCTTCAGGGCCTGTGACCACGAGCGTGCGAAATACACGCAATCGAGATACGTGTGAAAGTGCGGCAAGCGCTTTAATAATATTTTGTTCGTCCATAATTCGATAATAATGGAAATATGGAATTATTTGATGAAACTTTTGTGACAGCGCACAAAAAATTGCGCTGAATCAGGCGGCGCGAGGGGGGCTTTCTTTGCGTGATTTAGGCGTGGGGGTTTCTGGCTGAGAATGACCCTGTAGCCAGTCAGCAGCTTTCTTCCACACGTGTTCTTGGGCTTGACTGCCCAAAATGACACCCATGTGGCCACCCGGGGCCAACAGAAACGATTTGTCTTTTGAGGACACCAGCATCAGGCTTTTCTTGGCCATGCTGCCTGGAACCAGGTGATCAGTTTCACCGGCAAATACCAGCATATTGGCGTTGATATTGCCTAGATCAGAGATTTTTTCACCAATTTTGACTTTGCCTTGGGCCAGTTTGTTGTCCACTGCAAAGCGAACCATGAAATCGCGAAGCACACCGCCGGGGTATAGCGTCATGTTGTTGAGGTAATCGGCGGTGGTGGTGTGTTGTTCAACAAACTCGCGATCATTCAGCCGGGTCAGCAGGTCCCAATACGTGGTGATGCTGGCCACAGGCGCGGTGAGCTTGAAACCCAGGCTGACCATCCAGCCGGGTGGGCTGAACAGGGCGGGGTTGATTCGGTCCAGACGGAACTCGCTGTACTTGCGGACAAAGCGGGCGGTGACGTTCAGGGTGTTGGAGGCCACTGCCATGATGTTTTTGCCGTCGCGCAAATCTATCGGACTGGCCACGGTGACCAGGTTGCGAATGTGTTTGTCGTGCCCGTAACCGGCGTACAACAAACACAGCAAGCCGCCCATGCACCAGCCGAACAGGGAAATCTGTTTGGAGTTGCTGTGCTCGCGCACGGCGTGAAGGGCTTGACCCATCATGTCATGGCTGTAGTCGAATAAGCCGAGATGGCCGTCTTTGCGCTCAGGTTTGCCCCAGTCAATCAAATACACCCGAAAGCCCGCTTCAACCATGGCTTTCACCAGGCTGCGGTCGGGCATCAGGTCGAATGTTTCTGTGGTTACGCCCAGTGGTGGCACCAACACCAGTGGCACCGCGTGTTGGCGATTCTTGGGGGCTTCGATTTCACCGTCAGCCAGGCTGGCGCTTGGCGAGTTCTCGGCAGGCGCGTAATAACGCACCCGCATTGGCAGGTGTTCGGCGATGACTTCATATTCGGTTTTGCCCGATTGAATCAGGATTTCCTTGCGAAAAAACCAGTCCGCCGCATTGGTCGCGGTGTTGACGGCCAACTCGTTGATTTTCAGGGCGGTTTTGAATAGTTTTTTCACGGTTGCTGCAGTGCAATGTTGGAATGGTCGAAGTTTATACGCAGACTGGGGCGTTTCGGATGAGGGTTTACTCTAAATACTGATTTCTGATCGGAACTTGAAGGCTCACTGTTTGGGTTTCTTGCCCCCTCAGCGTGGGTTGCCCGTTCCGCACTGAAAACCGCTGAATCCCTTTTTGAATTCATTCTTGCTCACCGAGCTCGGCAAAAGGGCGGGCCGAGTCTCGGTGTCGGCTGGAGGCCGAACGCTGCGATTAAACTCAAACGGGGCGGTTTTCTTGAAGTGCGTCCCAAGCAATCCCACTGCCGAGTTGGCTTGAACCGGCGCTCGCGAATCTCCACCACAGCGCAGCTCACCGCAGGGTTCACAGCCCAAGCTGATTGGGCTAAATAAACCTGATGAAAAGCCCGCAAGAACCCCGGCTGACTGAGCTAAACAAATCTGCCGCTAAAAATCATCCTTCCATGCTCGCCCAAAGCCCGCCCCAAATCCGCATGCCCGCCTGGTCCACCTCGTCCACGGCGCTTAAAAATCGCTCCCGTGCCTGAACATTCACCCACTCTGCGGGCAAGAAGGGATCGTACACCACATGCTTGATCGCAGTGCCACCCAGCAAAAACGATTCGCGGGCGGCCACTTCAGGTTCCAGTGCGCTGCACCGGTCTAGCCAGGTGCGCATTTTCTTTTCAAGTTGAGCATAGTTGGACTCCAGCTCGCGCGGGTTCCAAAGGGTCGCAATCCGGCGTTGAAGGTCGTTGTCAAAATCCCGGGCCTCGAACACTGGGGCTTCTTTTTCCAAGCCCAGTTTGTAAAGCCGATTGCGCACAGCTTGCAGGGTGTCTTCAATGTTGTTGGGTCGAATGAACAGGTGCTCGTTCAGGGGCTGAAAGCCCAACATCAACAAGGCTCGGGCACGGGCGCGTTGCTGTTTGGCTTCGTTTCGGGACAGTTTGTCTGCCTGAACAACAATGTAGCTGCCGTCCCAGGGGCGAACCCGGGTGCTGCGGGTGCGCCAGGCGGCAACGTCGTCGGCCAGTGTGTGTGCATCGTCGGTCAGCTGATACAGGGCGCGTCCAGCCGACTCGATCAGGCCTTCAGCGGAGAGTCGAACCAAGGCCACACGCGTGTTGTTTACGCTGATGTCGAAAATGCTGCAAGCGGCAATGGCCTGCTTGGCTGAAAGAGGGCGACCTTTGGATGCCAGCAACAGGTCGAGAATGAGGCTTTTGGCGGTGGGTTTGCGCACGATGTGATTGTTCTTCTAAGGCAAAGCTGAAGTGTATGCAAGGCTGGCGCAGCACGCAAATTTGATCGCTGGTTTGTGCGATCATTGCCTCACCCAGAATAAGGAGATGAAATGATCAGGGCATGGATTTCCCGGGCAGCCGACCAAACGCAGGCTGAGCTGGAAACTTTGGATGAGTCTGAATTCGCAGGGCAGGATGTGGTGCTGAAGTTGCATTACAGCTGCCTGAATTACAAGGACGCTTTGGCTTTGACCCACACTGCCCCCATTGCGCGCAAGTACCCCATGGTGCATGGCATTGATGCGGTGGGCGAGGTGATTGAATCGAATTCGGACCTATGGCCAGTGGGCACGGTGTGCCAGGTGAACGATTGGGGTTTGGGTGAAACGCATTGGGGTGGCTTGGCTGAACGGGCCAGCGTGCCCGCACAGTGGATTTCTCCGATTCCGGAGGGCCGCAGTGCACGGTGGGCCGCCGCTTTGGGTACGGCGGGCTATACCGCTGCCCTGTGCGTGATGGCCTTGCAGGATCACCCCCTGAAACCTGAAGACGGTCCAGTGCTGGTGACCGGGGTAAGTGGCGGTGTAGGCACCGTGGCTTGCCTGCTGCTTCAGCACTTGGGCTACGAGGTGGTGGGCTTGACGGGTTCAATCGATGCCATGGGTGAGCCTGTGTCTGAATCGGCGGCCAAGCATTTTGAACGTTTGCAGTTGGGTTCTACCCACTTGATTCACCGTGAATCCATGTCCCGCCCCGGGAAACCTTTGCAAAAAGAACAATTTGCCGCCGTTGTGGATAGCGTGGGCAGCCACACTTTGGTCAATGCATGCGCCCAAACCAGGTACGGTGGTGTAGTGGCCGCGTGTGGTTTGGCGCAGGGCATGGATTTTCAGGGCAGTGTAGCCCCCTTCATTTTGCGGGGTATTACCTTGCGCGGCATTAACTGTGTATACCGCACCCACGCTGAGCGTGACCGTGCCTGGAGCATGTTGGCGCAAGCTTTGGGTGAGTACGATCTGGATTTCATGATCAAGGAAGTGCGCCTGGCGCAGGCTTTGGACAGTGCGCGGCTTGTGTTGGCCAATCAATTGCAGGGGCGCGTGGTGGTGAACTGTGCCTGAGAACCGGGCTTGGGCTTTGCCGTATCTGGCCCTGGTTTTGAATGCCTTGGTGTGGGGCGTTTCCTGGTGGCCATTGCGTGAATTGCAAGGCGAAGGATTGCACCCGTTGTGGTCCTCGGCTGCAACCTACTTGTTGGGCGCTGTGGCCATGTTGTGCTTCATGCCCAAGGTGTTGGGTGAGTTTGTTCAGCACAAAGCGCTTTGGTTGCTGGCTTTGGCCGCTGGCACCACCATGGTGGGTTTTAATTGGGGTGTGTCGATTGGCGAAGTAATTCGGGTGGTGCTGCTGTTCTACCTGATGCCAATCTGGGCGGTGTTGTTGGCGCGGCTGATATTGAAAGAGCCGATCACTGGCAGGGCTTTGATTCGGGTTGCTCTGGCGTTTACGGGTGCTGTATTGCTGTTAAGCCCAAATGGAACTTTGGGCTTCCCGGTGCCATCGAATTTGGCAGAAACTTTGGGTTTGATGGGCGGTGCGGCGTTCGCACTGAACAATATCCTGTTGCGCCACCAGGCTGAGCGTACGGCTCAGGCACGTTTGTTTGCCATGTTTGTAGGCGGTGTTGTAGCGCCTGCGGCAGTGGCTGCTGGCCTGGCGGTGTTGTTGGGTGAGGGCAATTCGATTGTGCAATGGCCGGTGTCGCCCGGTTTATATGGCGGTGTGGTGTTGTTGGGCTTCACCGTTTCTTTGCTGGTGGCCAACTATGGTTTGCAGTACGGTGCATCGCGATTACCAGCCAATGTAACCTCGGTGGTGATGTTGTCAGAGGTGGTGTTTGCAACCTTGTCTGCAATTTTATTGACCAACGAGGTACTGACCCCGCAAGTTGGAATTGGTGGCGCCATGATTTTGCTGGCGGCTGCTTTAAGCGCGCTTGAAAGCAGGGACGCGCATTGATTGGGAGAGAAAACATGAATCATTTGTTCAAGGTGGCCATGGCCACAGCGGCGTCTACGCTGCGAGGCTGGCAAGGCATGGTGGTGACTGAGCCCGCTGCCGTTCAACCAGAAAAACCGCTGAAATTGTATGAGTTCGAGAGTTGCCCCTATTGCCGCCTGGTGCGTGAAACACTGACTGAGTTGGCACTGGACGCGGACATTTACCCTTGTCCCAAGGGCGGTGAACGCTTTCGATCCGAAGTGCTGGAGTTGGGAGGCAAGGCCCAGTTTCCGTTTTTGGTGGATGACAACACAGGTGCGAATTTGTACGAGTCTGCCGATATTATCGAGTACCTGTACACCACCTACGGCAAGCGTTCAGTGCCCCTGCGCGTGAAAGCGGCCCTGCCGCAGGCTGTGTCAAGCCTGGCCAATTCAGCCCTGGGTTTGGGCGCGGGTACCAAGGTACGTGCATCAAAAAAGCCTGAGCAAATGCTGACCTTGTACGGTTTCGAAGCCTCGCCTTTTTGCAGGCCAGTGCGCGAAGTGCTGTGTGAACTGGAAATTCCCTACCACTTGATCAATTTGGGCAAAGAACAATTTGCAGACATGGGCGTGAATGGTGTGCATGCTGCCGTGGGCGAATACAACCCGGTGAAGGGCGGCAAACGTGAGCAGTTCATGGCCAAAACCAACAAGATGATGGTGCCGTATCTGGAAGACCCGAACACGGGCAAAGCCATGTTCGAATCCAAAGCGATTGTGGAGTATCTGCTGGAAACCTACGGCGGGTGAGACTTATTTCGGGATGAAGAACATCACGGTCTCTGTCCAGCCTTCGGTGTAGTGGCGCAAATACACCTTGTAGTCGTTGCGTACACCGAGAATGATTTCAGGCACTTGCCAGAAATGTGCCGGGTCGTGGTACACCGCCACGGCCAGTTTGGGGTGGTCTTCCTGAATATGCCACTTCATGCCTTCCAGTGCTTTGGGCTCCGCACCTTCCAGATCAAGCTTGATGAAGCTCACTGATTCTGTCACTCGGTTGTCGAGTGCATCCACTTCAATTTGTGTGCTGCCGGTTTCTGAAATTTTGCAGGCTGAACCAGCACCTGCGTCAAACGACAAGGTTTGCTTTTCATCCCACAAGCCAAGGGGGTGATAGTGAATATTGCGGTGGCTGGCCAACTTGGACTTGGCCGCAGCCAGTGTGGGCTCGGCGGGTTCGAAAAAGTGCACGCCGCCATATTGGGGGCAACGCTTGATGAATTCTTCAGTGGTGTATCCGTCAAAGCCGCCACCATCTACAAACACTTCACCCGGTGCAAATTTTACAAAGGGCTCGAAATATTGCTGGTCGGCTGTGTAGTCGAAAAACCGCATGGCACGCAGGTTGGCATTCAGGCGAAATTCCATCACCCGGTTGAACACTTCCCGCGATTCCTGATCGGCGAACAGGTCGCGTGCCCACTCAAATTTCTCTGGGTGTGCAGCGTATTCTTTTTGGGTGTCGGCCAAGGCCTGCACTTGCGGCAGCAGGAAGTGACTGGCATCGGCCACTGCGAAATAATCCATCGACACCACACCATTGAGGCGCAGCAGTTTGTTCATGGCTGTTTTCGGGCGCGCTTGCGTAACCGTGGAAATCACCATGCTGCCTGCTGGCACCTGGCTTGGTTTTACCACCGGTTTGCCACGGTACTCAGTGGCGGTGGTGTACTCGTCGATAAAGCCGTCAAGATCAGCGCGATCGGCCACTGCATCGGCAAATTCATTGATGCCCAGTACAAAGCGTTTTTGGGTGGTGTTGCCGAAGAATTCCGCATGAAAGGCGGCGGCGTGGGCTTTTTGACTGAGTTGTTTCATGGCGATGCACGTGAAGGGTGGCGATGAAACCAGTCTAAAGACATGTCTTGCGGTTGAAGCGGTAGAAAAGCGAGGGAAAACAGGCGCTTATCCTGATGTTTGACCTTGCTGATCCCCCCGCAGAGTGGGGGGTGGGCGGTCAATACGCCTTAGTTGGTGCATTCACTTGATGAGCCTTCTCTCAAGTAAGAATCACAAAGAACAGTCTTCTTGAACGTTGAATTACCGCCTGTCCCACGTGCCCATCAACCAATCCATGATGGGGTAGGTGATGTTGAAATTCTTGTGCGCCATGATTCGCTGATCGTGGTGCGTGGTGTGCAAGCGGGCAAAGTGTGTGAAGCCCGGAATGCGGTGCACCCAGTGGTCTTCCTTTAAGTGGTAAGACAGATGAAACAGTTCGTAATTCAGGTAGTAGGCCATGCCGGTGGCCACCAGCAACAAGGCCACGTTGGGGTTGAATAGCCACGCCAGCAAAAAGCCCATGGGTACAAAAAACGCCACCACGAAAAACCCCACAATGGCAATTGGAAACAGCACGGCTTTGAAGTCCTGGTTGCTGTCAATTTCCATGTGGGTGTCTGTGAAAAACTTGTGGTGTTGCAGCGAGTGCCGTTTGTACACAAAGCCCAGGCCTTTCACCGGCCGGTGCATGGCGTATTTGTGACCAGCCCATTCAGCAAAGTTTGCGTATAAGAAAGTGGCGGGAATGATGAGCCATTCCAGCAGGCTGGGTGATTCAAGCCAATAAATACACAAGGCGATTACACCCAAGCCCAAGGTCATGGTCATGGCCAGGTGCAAATAGCCTTGGTAGCCGGCGGAAATGAATTCGGCCCGGTAATTGGCGCGCACCGAGCGCAAGGTGTCGTCTTGGGATTCTTTGGGTACAAGCTGTTTGACTTTGGCATGCATGGTATTACTGTCTCCCACAGTATGAATTTTATTTTGTAATGTTAGATTGCCCCCGATTGCCTTGAATTTCAAGTGCTTTCGCAAGCATTTGCCTGTGCGCTGGTACACTTTTAAAAAACACAATTCCAAAAGCAGCAAAGGAGACCCAATATGAACGCACCGCTTTCAAGTACACCACCCGCCCACATTGGCCAGCAAGAATGGCAGGCCCGCGTTGATCTGGCTGCAGCCTATCGTTTGGTGGCCATGCACCGTTGGGACGACCTGGTGTTCACCCACATTTCGGCTCGCGTACCCGGTGAAGAAGGCCACTTTTTGATCAACCCTTATGGCTTCATGTTTGAGGAAATTACCGCCAGCAGCCTGGTGAAGGTGAACATGAATTGCGAGAAGGTGGACAACAGCCCTTACGACGTGAACCCGGCTGGTTTCACCATTCACAGTGCCGTGCATGCCATTCGGCATGATGCCCACTGTGTGATGCACACCCACACGGTGGCTGGCGTTGCTGTTTCAATTCAGGAACAAGGCTTGTTGCCCATTTCGCAGCAGTCGCTGTTTCCGCTGGCTGGCCTGGCTTACCACGACTACGAAGGCCTGGCCCTGCGGGAAGATGAAAAAGCCCGCCTGCAAGCCGACTTGGGCGAGGCCAACAACCTGATTTTGCGCAACCATGGTTTGCTGACCTGTGGTTCTACAGTGGCTGACGCATTTTTGAATATGTTTATTTTGCAGCGTGCTTGCGAGGTTCAAATTGCAGCGCAATCTGGCGGGGCCACCTTGATTCCAATTGCACAACCGATTGTGGACGGCATTCGGGCCGCTGCGGCGCAGGTAACCCGTGGTTTGGGTGGCAAGATTGCCTGGCCTGCCCTGTTGCGCAAGCTGGACCGCGAGCAGCCTGATTACAAAAACTGAGTTGCTTATTGCTTAAGGCTTGTTTCCACCTGTCACGGTGGAAACATACTTCGCCAAAATTTTCATTTGATCAACCGTGAGGTGATCCACAAAGGGGGGCATGCCCCCCTTGCCGTTTTTCAGCGCATTCAGCACACGTTCTTCGCTGGGCTTGAGCACATCCAGCACCGGGCCAATTTTGCCTTTGGTGCCAGCATCGGCCAAGGTGTGGCAAATGGCGCAAGCGGGGTCGGCATCGGTTTGAAACAGTTTTCGGCCTTGTTCAAGAACGGTTGCGTCGTCCATGGCGAACGCATTGAACGCACTCAGGACCAACACCAGCATGCAGCTGAATTTCACCATTCTTAAACTCCCTGAGTTGATCAAGCCCGTAGTTTGCGGGCTTTGAACAAGCCCCAACTGCTGTCAAGAATATAGAAAAACAGGGCTTTCAGGGCACTCTCGTTCGGGACAGGGTTTTTGCCTTTGCCCATGCGGTGAATTTGGCGGGTGTACCACTGAATTTCCAGCAATCCTGTGCGGTCCACGGCTTTCACGCCGGTAATCAGCGGCTTGACCGGGTGCAGGGCTTCTTTGTTGCTCAGCAGGCGCTTGGGCAGGTCAGGTTCCATGGCAATGGAGCGGGCCAAACCAATCAAGTCGACCGCGCCGGTGTTCAGCGCTTCTTTCATGCCGCCCACGGTGCGGAAACCGCCTGTCAGCATCAAGGGTACTTTGCACACTGCACGTACTTTCTCGGTGAAGTCCATGAAGTACGCTTCGCGTTTTACGGTGCTTTCTTTCTTGGGCTTGGCGCTTGCGCCGGTCATGGCAGGTGCTTCGTAGGTGCCGCCGGAAACCTCAATCATGTCGATGCCGCGTGCGGTCAGTTCTTGAATCACAGCCAGTGATTCTTCCTCGGAAAAACCGCCTTTCTGGAAGTCAGCCGAGTTCAATTTGATGCCGACCGGAAAATCAGCGCCAACCTGCTTGCGCACTTCGTCGTAAATGGCCAGTACAAAACGGCGACGGTTTTCAGCGCTGCCGCCCCATTGGTCGGTGCGCTGGTTGCTCAGTGGGCTTAAAAACTGGCTGATCAAGTAACCGTGTGCGCCGTGAATTTGCACGCCATCAAAACCGGCTTCTTTGCACACCTTGGCGGTGCGGCCCCAGCGGGCAATCAGGTCTAGAATTTCAGTCTCGGTGAGCTCGCGCGGTGTGGCAAACATCATTTGCAGGCTTTTGTGAAACGGCACGGCCGAAGGCGACACGGTTTCCTTGTTCATGCCTTTGGGGCATTGTTTGCCGGGGTGGTTGATTTGTACCCAGATTTTGCTGCCATTGGCCTGGCCTGCCTTGGCCCACTGCTGCAACAGGGGCATGTCGCGGTCGTCTTCAATGACAACGTTGCCCGGCTCTGCACGCGCGCGGCGATCAATCATCACATTCCCGGTTATATTCAAACCGATGCCACCTGCGGTCCAGCGCTGGTACACCCGTACAATTTCCGGTGTTACGCGGTTGTCCCGGGTACCCAGGGCTTCGCTCATGGCAGCCTTTACCAGTCGGTTGGGAACAGTGGCGCCACAAGGCAGGGTAAGGGGGTCGCGTAGCTCGATGCGCATGAAGAGGTCTCCGGCTTCTGGAAGTTGAAAATTATTGTTGTCACATAGTAGCCTGCACGAATGAAAAAAATTGAAATCAACACACTAATTTTTACGGCCTTCGCCATGTGTGCGTTTGCGGCCAATTCCTTCTTTTGTCGGGCCGCTTTGGGTGCCGGGCAAATTGACCCGGCCAGCTTTACTGCCATTCGGCTGATCAGCGGTGCAATCACGTTGTGGTTGTGTTTGCGCATTCAAAACAAGGGCAGGCAGCAGGGCAGTTGGGCTGGTGCGTGGGCGCTGTTTGGTTATGCGGTACTTTTTTCCATGGCCTATTTGTACATGAGTACAGGCACGGGTGCGTTGATTTTGTTCGGCAGTGTGCAGCTCAGCATGATTGCTTATGCTGCCACGCAGGGTGATCGTTTGAAGGGCCTGCGTGCACTGGGCGCAGTGGTGGCTGCCGCGGGCTTGGTGTTGCTGTTGTGGCCACATTTGCAAACACCGGCATCGATTTTGGCGGCGGCAAGCATGGCTTTGGCGGGCGCCTGTTGGGGTGTTTACTCGGTGGTGGGCAAGGGGTCCAAATTGCCCCTAGCCGATACGGCGGGTAATTTCTCCAAAGCCACCTTGCTAATGGTGCTGGTGTGGGTCGCCGTGTATTTTTCTGCCAAAGCGGGTGTTCACATTCCAGGTGTTACCGTGGAGCGGGGTTTGGCCCTGTACACGGTGTATTTGCCAACACCCACTGTGGCGGGCGTTTTGTTTGCCTTGGCCTCGGGCATGCTGGCCAGTGGCATTGGTTATGCGGTGTGGTACAAAGTACTGCCCGCCTTGCCCACCACGTCGGCTGCCAGTGTGCAACTGAGTGTGCCTGTCATTGCTGCACTGGCGGGTGTCGTGTTTCTGGATGAAGCGGTAACTGCAACACTGTTGGTGGCCATGGTCATGACGCTGGGTGGGGTGTATCTGGTTTTGCGCGGCAAGCGTTAAGGTACTAATTCTATTGGCTGGACAATGAATCGATGAATGAAGTCGTAAAACCCAAAAACAAGAACACCGATGCGGGCGGACCAAACCAGGCGGACCAGGCCAGCCTGTCAACCTTGGCCAAACAGTTTTACCTGCAGCACTGGGGTTTGTTGTTAAGCGCCGCTTTGGTGTTCGCGGTGGTTATCAACCTGTGGCCAGTGCTGGCACCATTTGTGGCTGCGTTTGTGTTGGCGTATTTGCTGGCAGCACCCAGTCGATGGGTGCACAGCAAGTTGCGCGGTCGCATTCCTTTGCCAGTGTGCGCGGTGCTCACTTTTTTCGCGCTGCTGTTGATCTTTTCAAGCGTGGGTTTGTTGTTTATCCCTGTAGTGCTGACTCAACTCGAACTGATTCAAAACAACCTGCCGCAGTTGATCGTCAATGTGAAAGGAACGGTATTGCCTTGGTTGAATGAGGCGTTTGGCTTGACCATTTCCGTGGACAGCACGGAGATGAAAGACCGTATTGCCGCTTATATCAGCGAAAACCGGGGCACGCTGGCTGAAATCAGTACGAAGGTTTTGCGTTCAGGTTCGCAGTCCGTGTTGGGTATTACCGGGTTTGTGTCGCTGACCGTGATTGCCACGCTGTTCATCTTGCCGGGCTGGACGCAGATCACGAAACAGTTTCAGCAAGTATTTCCACCGCATTTGTGGACGCGCGCACGCCCCCTGTTCAGCGAAATCGATTCAGTCATGACCGAGTACATCAAGGGCATGATGATTGTGATGCTGTTTCTCAGCACGTTTTATTCCATTGGTTTGAGCGTGGTCGGGCTGCAAAGTGGTTGGGCTTTGGGCATGCTGGCCGGGGTCCTTTGTGTGGTGCCTTATTTGGGTTTTGCAGTGGCCTTGTTGGTGGGTTTGCTCACAGCGGCGCTGGAGTTACAAGGTTTCTTGCCAATTCTTCTGGTGCTGATGGTGTTTGTGGTTGGGCAGTTTCTTGAAGGTTTTGTGCTCACGCCCTTGGTGGTGGGCGACAAAATTGGTTTGTCTGCTTTGGCTGTTATTTTTGCGCTCGCGTTTTTCGGCGCAGTATTCGGCTTGGTTGGGGTGTTTTTGGCCTTGCCACTGGCAGCAATTTTTAAAGTGGCGTATTTGCATGCATTTGCCCATTACGAGCAAAGTGACTATTACCGGCAGGCCAGGTAAATCAAGACGAAAAAAAACCGGTGGGCTGCTCACTTCTCCCACCGGCCGATTAGCCCAAGATTTCTGTCACGAAATTTTTTAAGCTGCGTTTGCCTTCAGCTGGCTGTTCATGCGGGCACGAATGGCATTGGCAATTTCCGTATTTGGTTTGCGGCCTGAGCTCTCAACAGAAGCCACGAAGTTATCGATTTCTGTCAGGAATCGGCTGTTGTCGTGCATCCATGGATGAAAGTCGGCCTTGAAGTAATCCATGAACTCGCCGTTGGCCACCGGGTTGCGCAGCACGCCGACTTTTTTGCCCCACAGCATTTTGGTTACGGTCCAGAAGCCTTTGATGTGACCGCCCTGGATGGTTTTGTCTGCAAACACCAGGCGCATGTGGAAGTAAGCCACCAGCGGCCAGAACAATGCCGTGGCCAATACCATGGCAAGGCGGCGGCTGAACCGGTTGTGCATGTTGTCAGGCAACACGTGGTTCCAAACGTCGTAAGCCACTGCCTTGTGTTCAGTTTCTTCGTAGGCGTGCCACATCCACATTTGCTTGTAAGCGGGTTCGGATTTCTCACCCAGCACGTCGGGGTTGCGCAGCAACTGGTCTGCCATCAATGCGGTGTAGTGTTCCAGTGCAATGGTGCCAGCCAGTGTCAGGCGCTTGCCCAGGGTTTTCTTGACGAAAGCCAGAAAGCCCCACAGGAAACTGTCCAGTTTGGAAGCAGGCAGGCCAGCACGGTCCAGCATTTCGTTGTATTCAACGTGCTCGCGGCTGTGCATGGCTTCTTGGCCAATGAAAGCCACCACAGCCTTTTTCAATTCGGGATCGGTGATGTCGTCGCGGTAGTTGCGTACCGCATCCATGAACATGCGCTCGCCCGCCGGGAAAAACAGCGACAGCGCATTCATGAAATGGGTCACGTGGGGACCTTGCTCATGCCAATTGGATACCTTCTCTTCAGGCAAATTCAATTTGACATCGCGGCGTACGGGCATGATGTTCTTCATGGTTTGACTCCTACACTTGTTTTATTGTTGTTGCCACGTTTGACCGTGACATTGATGAATGTAACAATAAAATTTCGTGTCCACAATAGCA
Organism: Limnobacter sp. 130; assembly: GCF_902506325.1. Taxonomy (GTDB): domain Bacteria; phylum Pseudomonadota; class Gammaproteobacteria; order Burkholderiales; family Burkholderiaceae_B; genus Limnobacter. Next base: position 1,474,646 of record NZ_LR732328.1, on the reverse strand, counting down.
AAACCTGAGTACCCATTCTAGAAAATTGTCAGGATTTACCCCACAACAAGGGTGTTTTTGAACCGGTCTGGGATGGGTGTCGAGCGGCCTGTGTCGGGGCTGACCCACACCATTTTGGCGCTGCCCGTGGCCACCAGTACATCGGGTGCGTCGGTGCGGCGCATTTCATAGCGCTGTACCAGGCTGCTGCGCCCCACCTCGCCGGCAAACACTTTGATTTCAACTGTGCCGGGTGCTTTCAGTTCTTTTAAAAAACTGCATTCGGTGTGAACGATCACCACATAGGCAGGGTTGTTGTCGATTGCCGCAGGCAACAGGTCGATCCATTCCACGCGGGCCTGTTCGAAACAACGAAAATAAACGGTGTTGTTTACATGGCCAATCTGATCCATGTCGCCCCAGCGAAGTGGCACTGTGGTGGTGTAAATTTCTTTCATGTTGTTTAGCGTTGGTTGCGTTGTTCTGTACGCCACTGCCAAGGGGCAAGCGGTGCAGTTTGTTGCCACAAGCCTTTGCGTGCATTGCGGGCCAGGTCCTCGGCCTGTTCGTACAGCACACGGTCTTCGCTGCTTTGACTGCGGGAAAACTCCCGATACCACCAAGCGTGCCCCGCTTCAATGGCTTTCAGGTTGATATCGGTGTCGCCCGCGCAAAGGCGTTGCGAACAACCCTCAACAGGAAGTACGACCTTGGCCACTTGCCGTTTGTAGCGATCGGTGTTGTTGACCACAATTTTCACGGTTTTATTCATCAACCGATCGCTTAACCAGCGTTTCGATTGTTCACCGCCAGCTTGATTCAGTTCGGGCGCGTCCACTGCATGCATGCGGATCTTGTGTGTGGCACCGTCCTGATTGCGCACGGTGATTGTGTCGCCGTCGGCCACACGGGTAACCTGAGCCAAGTAATACGAACCAGAGTTCGCCGTGTCAGGTTTGCTGTTTTCCGTGGCACTTGGGCCATAGGGACTCATGTAATAGCCCAACAGGGCCAAAAGCAGAGCCAACACTTTAAAGATCATATTGGGTTTGAGAATGTTCAAGGTTAAGATGGCTAGCGAGCCGAATAACGTTTCAAAAAACAGCCGAGAGTACCATGGACAGAGTAAACCTGCAGTTCAACAGCGACAACACCGTGGCCACGGTGGCCCTGAATCGCCCCGAGAAACACAACGGTGTGGATTGGCCCATGTTGAAGGACATACGCAAGGTGCAACAGCAGCTCGCCAAACACAAAACCCTGCGAGCAGTGATCTTGAAAGGGGAAGGCCCATCGTTTTGCGCCGGGCTCGATGTGAAATCGGTGATGAGCAACCCGAAAACGGGCTTGGTGATGTATGCCAATTTGTGGTTGCCCATGCGCAATATTTTTCAAACCTGGAGCATGGGCTGGCGCGACTTGGGTGTGCCGGTGATTGCCCAAATTCATGGCAATTGTTTTGGTGCCGGCATTCAGCTGGCCATGGGGGCAGACATTCGGGTGTGCACACCCGATTCACAATTGTCGATTCTTGAAGCCAAGTGGGGTTTGGTGCCAGACATGGGTGGTGCCGCACTGGTACGCGAGCTGTTGCCTGTAGACGTGGCCAAGGAACTCACCATGACCGGGCGCATTCTTAGTGGTCTGCAAGCCAAGGAACTGGGTTTGGTAACCCATACAGTTGAAAACACAGAAGAGAAGGTGCAGTCCTTGGTGCAGGAAATTCTGACCCGATCGCCCGATTCCGTGGCTGCCAGCAAGTTCATGCTTCAGCGAATTTTTGGCATTGATGAAAATGCACACTTAACGCAGGAGCGCCGCTGGCAACGCCGGGTGTTGGGTTTCAAGAACCAGCGTATTTCCGTGGTGAAAAACAGCAAAGAACCGACCCTGCCTTTTGCCAAACGTCAAATTCGCTGAAATTGCAGCGAAACCGCATCCAGCGGCGCAGGTGGGGCAGTAACAAACAATTAGGGAATAAAAAACACAACACGGAGACATGCCCATGAAGGCCCTGACCCCCAATGATCAATTGTTCTTGTGGCTGGAGCGCCGCAACCAACCCATGCATGTGGGTGGGCTGGTATTGCTTAAGCCCCCCAAGGGGCAAAGCACAATTGATTATGTACACAAGGTGGTGGCCGACATGCGCACGTACACCCAACCGGTGGCGCCGTTCAGTTTGCGCTTGAAGTCGCGCTTGGGCATGTGGTTTTGGGTGGAAGACGATGAGTTTGACCTCGAGGCGCATTTCATTCATTTGTCGCTGCCCAAGCCTGGCCGCATTCGCGAGTTGCTGGAATTGACTTCCAAGCTGCATGCCGCGCCATTGGATCGTGCCAAACCGCTTTGGGAAGCGTATGTCATTGACGGCCTGGAAGACGGTCGCGTGGCCTTGTACACCAAGGTGCACCACGCGCTGGTTGATGGCGTGGCCTGTATGAAAATGCTGCAGCGGTCCATGGCCGACAGCCCGGAAATCCTCGACATTCCGCCCTTGTGGGCCAATCCGAATTTGCGTGGATCGGTGCAGCGTTCCGAAGCTTCAGAGGGGCTCGTGACCTTGCTGGGGCAAGTTGTCGATACAGCCAAAACCCAGTTGTTCAGTTTGCCCAAAGTGGTCAAGGAAGTGGGGCGTTCTTTGTGGCAAACCAGTGTGGCCGATCCCGATTTTGTGTCGGTTATTCAAGCGCCACGCAGTGTGTTGAACCGCCGCATCACCGCGTCACGCCGAGTGGCAGCGCAATCGTGGTCCATGGAGCGGATTAAAAACTGTGCGAATGGTTTGAACATGACCCTGAATGATGTGGTGCTGGCAATGTGCGGCTCCGCTTTGCGTGCCTACCTGGGTGAGTTAAATGCACTGCCCGCCCGCCCCTTGGTGGCCATGGTGCCGGTGTCGCTTCGAAAAGATGACACCGCAACAGGTAACCACGTGGCCTTGTTGTTGGCCAATTTGGCCACTGACACGGAAGACCCCGTGGAGCGGATTGAAACCATTGCGCGTTCGGTGAACCATTCCAAGGAACGGTTTGCCAGCATGAATCAAACTGAAATCATGAACTATGTGGCCACCATGATGGGCATTAGCGGGTTCAATATGCTGACTGGTTTAGCGCCCAAATTGCAGGCTTTCAACATTGTGATTTCCAATGTACCAGGCCCCAAACACACCCTTTATTTCAACGGTGCAGAAGTGGATGGTGTGTATCCAGTTTCACTCTTGCTCGACGGCCAGGCCTTGAACATTACGTTGAACAGCTACGCGGGCAAGCTTGAGTTTGGTTTGGTGGCGTGCCGACGAACAATGCCCTCGATGCAGCGACTTCTGCAGTTTCTCGAGGACGGTTTGGTCGAGCTTGAAGAGGCTGCCGCCAAGGAAGCCAATGCCAATCTGAAAAAGCGCAGCGCAGCTTGATTGACGTTCTTATTCCTCGCTAAACCGCGAGGCCATGGCAATGCCAAACAAAAAGGGCCAGCGCTGGAACGAGTCGTACATCGCCTGGTCCTGTTGAATGTCCTGGTACATGTTGTGATCAAAACCCTCCAGCTGTGCGCTGAGCGCATAAATGTCATGTGCCATGTCGGCGGGCGGCATGAACAGGGCTGGTGGTGTGTTGGGGTCAAATTGTGCCATGGCTTTTTTCCCCTTCAGTTGCTGGCCGCAATGGTTTGAACCGGGCCCAGCATTTTCCAGGCCGCACCAGGCGCTTTGATCCAATAAGCACCCTGACTTTCCATCACCGTGATATTGCCTTGCTGGGACACGAAGCGGGTATCGGGCAAATCGCTTAGCAACACGGGCCAAGTGGGTTTTAGTTGCTGTTCCAGTGGTTGTGCCAGCCACCGCACCAACAATTCGCTGAGTGCGGTGTAGCTTACCGATTGCTTCACTGTGACGGGGCCTGTGCTTGCCGGTGTGTATCCGGGCGCAACCCAGTAACCGAACACAGGCACCTTCGTAATGGCAGGTGTTGGCAACTCGCGAAGCCCCACCAGTTGACCGAATTCACCGGTCAGCCCGGCGCCGTGCTCGGGTACTACAACCACCAAGGCTTTGCGATCACTGCGACGAATTTCACCCAATACAGATTGAATGTCGTTCAGCATCCGCTCAAGGCGCAAAGGGTAACTGTTCAGGCTGTTCAAGTTGCTGTTGGGCAAACGGTTGCCATCATGCAAGGTAATGCTGTTGTAGTAGTAAGCCACAGCGGGCCCGCTTTGTTGAACGCGTTTGTTCCACCATGCGCGCAGATAATCGCCATCGCGCCCCACGCGGGAACCGTCAAAGGCTTGCACCCCCGCAGGCACTTCGTCATGGGCAACCAGCTCGGTGACTTTGCCGCCGAGGTTGGTTTTGACGAGTTTTGAAAAATCCTGAAACTTTCCATTGTGATTTAAACCCATCGCCACTTCAAAACCCACATTTCGCAGTTGCTCAAACAACATGCAACTGCTGTTGGCCGCGCTGTAAAGTGCGTCGTGCGGCGTTTGGCCACACTTGCCGCGCAACAGGCGAATGGCAGCAGGGCCAGAATAACTGGTGGCCGAGTTGAAGTTCTCAAACACAAAATCAGCTTGCCGGATGGTGGGGTGCTGGCCCTGCTTGGCGTATTGCAGGTCGGCCCAGGACAGTGAGCAGATTTGCAGCACGATTACATCAAAATCGGGGCCAGACACAGGTGAGAAAGGGGCCAGCGCAACAGTGCGCTGTCGATCAAAAAAGCCGGCAAGCACCGCGCCTGGTCCTGCACCATCATAGGCATTGTCACGCAATTTGGTTGGGCTTTCCTGGTCACGCGCCACGCGCAGTTTTTGAAAGTCCACCTGGCCCAGCGCCAAAAACTCAGCCGGTGACAGGTTTTCGCGGGGTTGAATTTGAGCTTCCCGCAAGGCCACCGCATCACTGGTTTGAGTTTGTTTCTGAATAAAAGGCAGCGCCTGAATTCCGAGCATGGCCAAAAGCCCAAAGCCCACCCAACTGCTGATTCGTATATAACGATCCAATACCCGAATCACCATGAATCCGAGCAATGCCCCCCACAGCATCCAGGGTTGAATGGTGCGTTTAAGCAATTCCCACAGGTAGTCAAGCGAGAAGCCGAACAGCGCCTTGATTTGATCAACCAAAGCCAGTGACACCACCAAGCCCAATTCATGCAGCAACAAGGCAATTGCCGGGCCTGTAAATACCAGGTAGCGCAGCACCTTCATCAGTTGTTTGTTTTGGTAGGCTGCGGGGTTGGTGGCAATCAACAGGGCAAACAATCCCAGGTTCCACAGTGGGCTGAGCGTCAGTTGCCCCGCAAAGTGCAGGCCAAACTTGATCAGGAAGTACAGGTTCCACAACAACATGGCCCTAGTTCTCCCACTTTTCGGTTTGGTTTTTGTTGCCCATCAGGCGATTGCCCAGGCCAACTGCACCACCTTTGAGCCAGGCAAACAGGCGCACATAACCAATCATGCCTTTGGCGAATACGTCTTTCAGGCCGCCCAGCGCGCGATCACGTGTCTGGTCCTCTTGCCAGTTCAGCCAGGCGTCGGCTCGTCCAAATGTGCACTGAATCAATTGTGTTTCCTGTTCGGGAGTCAGGTTGGTGAACAAGGCTTCAACATGCCCACTTTCCGTGAAATGAATTTTTGCAGGAAACAGAAATTCCCGGTCGCCCCGGTGCAATCCAACCTGTACCTGGCTGAACTCGCTGATGCCCGCAGTGTCGGCCACGGCCAAAGTCAGGCCTGCGGCAGAATACTCCTCGGTGTAACAGCTCACCGTGTAGCCGCCTGGCAGTTTAAGGAAAGCTGGCATAACCATGCGCACGCGATGGTGTACGTGCTGCTGTACCGACTCGGTGGCCACACCCACGGCAGCACCCAAAATTGCCAGGTTAAAACCGCACCAAAGCAGGTTCATGATCACGGTGCCAGTTTCATGGGTGTTGAACACAAACAGCCGAAGTAAACCCACGGAGAATCCAAGCAAATTGATCAACAGCAGGATCAAATAGGGTTTTGCAATGTTGGAATCGAAATAGCTTTTCTCGATCAGGCCGCCTTTGGAAGTCACGTTGAACTTGCCCAGCTTCGGATTAATAAAGGCCAGTGTTGTTGGCAAAATAATGTACCAAGACAACACGGTTTCATAGACCTCCGACCAAAACGACCGTCGGTATTTGCCCTGTATGACCGAGTTGGTGTAGCTGGAAATAATCAATTGGGGCAAGGCGTAACTGAGAATCGTGACCGCCGCCGCATTGATCAGGTGCTGTTCGAAAAACAGGTAAGCCATTGGCATGATCAAAAAGATCATGCGTGGAATACCGTAGAAAAAGTGCAGCATTGCATTGGAGTAGCAAATGCGTTGAAACACGCTTAAACCCTTTTTGAACATGGGGTTGTCAGTGCGGAAAATTTGCGCCATGCCGCGCGCCCAGCGAATACGCTGACCAATGTGACCCGCCAGTGTTTCCGTGGCCAGGCCCGCCGCCTGAATATTGTTCAGGTACACGCTGTTGTAACCCAGGCTGTGCAGTTTCAAGGCGGTGTGAGCATCTTCAGTCACTGTTTCTACCGCAATACCACCCACTTCCAGCAGGGCTTTGCGCTCAATGACAGCACAACTGCCGCAGAAAAACGAGGCATTCCAGTAGTCGTTGCCGTCTTGAATCAAGCCGTAAAACAGCGATCCTTCGTTGGGCATTTGCCGAAATGAATTGAAGTTGCGCTCGAACGGATCCGCCGAGAAAAAGTGGTGTGGCGTTTGCACCAGTACGCACTTGGGGTCGCGGCTAAACCAGCCCATGCTGGTTTGCAAAAACGAGCGCGTGGGAATGTGGTCGCAATCGAAAATTGCAACGTACTGGCCGTGGGTGTGCTTCAATGCATAGTTGATATTGCCCGCCTTGGCATGCGAGTTGTCCGGGCGGGAAATGTACTCCACGCCGGCTTGCTTCGCGAATTCCTCAAAGGCCGGGCGGTGGCCGTCGTCCAGAATATAGACCGTGATTTTTTCAAGCGGCCAGTCCAGTCCCTTTGCGGCATACACCGTTGGACGCACCACTGACAAGGGCTCGTTGTAACTGGGGATGAACACGTCCACCGTGGGCCAGTCACTCAAATTGAGTTCCAGTGGCATGGGTTTGCGTTTTAGCGGCCAGGCTGTTTGAATAAAACCAAAAATCAGGATGACCCAGGTGTAAGCCTCGGCGGCAACCAGCGTGTAGCCCAAGAAAATTTCTGCGCCGCTTTCAAGATCAAGAGAACTTGTAAAACGCCAAAACACATAGCGGGCCAATAGCAGCATGGTCAACGCCATCAAACACAGGTTGGCGAATCGCTCGGGTAGCCGTTTGAACAACATGGCGAACAGGTAGCACACCACAATGAAAATCCATTGACCCGCCAAGGGCAGCGAGGCTTGTGCGGTAAACAAAAAAAGTACCAATGCCGAAAGGCCGAGTCCCCAACGAAATGGTTTGTGGCGGGCTACAAATTGACTGGTGTTTTCAATGCGCTGTTCAAGCCGTGCCGCGCGTACTGCGTAGTCGGTGAGCCTGCTGAACATGGCACGCACCGCCCGGTAAGGGCGTTGAATCAGTAGCTTGAACAGATAAGCAATCGGGCTGAGCAAATCATGCAAAGCCACCGCAATAATATGAAACACGAAGCTTGGAAGGCTGCGGCCTTGTCGACCATTGGACGCCTCGAATGCGCTGTTCAAACTGTTTGGGCGCAACCAAAGTGCCTGAAAAAGGCGCAGCAAACGCACCCGCGTTTTCAGGTTTGGAAATTCCCGCAAATCAAGCAATCGCTCAAGTCGGTTGATCCAGTTTGACGAGGCGCTCATCCGATCTCCGAGTCAATCCAGTTGCACAGTTTTTGTTGGTCTTCAACCAACTGTGAACGGGGCGCATAGTCTGCCAGTACCAGTCCCGCTGCAAGACTTTCGGCCAGTGCCTGGTCTTCATGCAAATAGAAAGGCAGCAGGCGGTGGCTTAATTTCATTTTGCACAATGTCCACAAATCGAGGTGCAATACTTTGGCCGAATCGAAGCGGTTCATGAGAAAGTAAGATGCGCCCCGGCTCTCCAGCAAGTGCGGCAGCAATGTATCAATACCCAAAATGGAGGCTGAATCCGGAATCAGTGTAATCAGGTTCAGGTCAGAAAGTGCCATGACTTTCTGACACCAAGGTGTGGGCCAACGCGGCAAGTCGATTATCACCACCGCGTCGTCAGCAAATTCATCTTTTTGAAACAGCTCGCTCAGGCGTTGGGGTTGCTCCATCAGCACGCGATCAATGGCCAGTTGTTGGGTCATGGAAATTTCACCAAACGGCAACAGCTTGAAACCGGCATTGCTGGTGTTCACCACACGCTCAAGTGGTTCGTCTTGCAAAATGACATGGGCAAGACCACGCGCGCTGCGGCTGGCGTAACCCAGCTGAAATTCAATGTTGTTGATGGGGTCGGCCTGCACTAGCGTGACATTGCGCCCCAGCATGCTGAGGTGAGTTGCTGCGGCGATCGCCAGGCTGGTACGCCCTGCACCCCCGGTGGGGGAGACCAATGCAATAATGATCATGCGTCCTCTTTGTCATCGGGGCTGGCAATCCACTTGCCATGCCGCACTAACTGATAGCAGTTGTCAGGCAACTGGTTGTTACTCCAGTTCACCCAGTCGCTTAACCAGATTCGGGTTGTCGGGTTCTTCATCATTTTGCCCACCAGCAAAATGGCAAGTAAAACACCCAGTAAAAGGCCACTCAGGATCAGCCCAAAAACAATCATTTCGCTTCCTCGCCAAGCAGCCTGCTCAATCGCTGGGTCCATGGTCTGTTCTGGTTCATGGCTTCGGGGGTTTCGTCCCAAAGTTCCGCAAGTTTCGCGGGTTCACTCAAGTCTGTACCCATCAAGTCCTCGACCGACAAAGGCTCAAGTTCTTCGTGCAAGTCTGCAAGCAATTCACTTTGGGTTTCCTCGCCCAAAAATTGAATGTCACCACTAAATAGCACAGGCAGGTTTTCCCGGAAACACGATTCAAGCCAATTGCGGTAGCTAGTGTCATCGGGTTCGCTGACCCACACTTTCAATAGGTAAATGGCCTCTCGGGTGGCTGTGAATACGCAGGTGGCTTGCGACCAGTTGGCCAGTCGCAGAGCAGTTTGCGCAGTCATGTGGCGCATCAGGGAAAGGCGTGTCAGCGTGCAATGCATGGACCACTGTTTGGACAATTGCAACATCATCAAACCCTGCGCAGCAAAAGTGGGGTTGGCCACCACCGTTAAAAGCCCAGGCATGAATACTTCATGCAAGTCGCGGGCAAACGTGTTCTGGTGATTCTCTGTTGCAGGCTGAATCAGCGTGGGTTTGTGAAGCTGCATCGCCGTAATGCCCAACCAGGTTTCAATGTTTTCTTCTTGCAGCCACACGGTGTCGGCACCCATGCGAAGCAATACCGATGCGTCTTGAGCGCTCATTTCGCCGCGTGCCTGTACATGAATTCCGTGTAGCTCGTTGGTGTCAAAGCGAAGGCGATGGCAGGTTTGTGCCAGTTGTTTCAGGCTGCCAAATACACGGCTGTCCAACACATGGTGTATGGGCAGCTTCGAAAACCTGGTGGGGTCATTCCACAAGTTGGTTTGCAGGCCCCACTGTGTGGGCCACCAAGGGCGAAACTCAAATTCACCATGGTCGCTGACATCGGCAAGTCCATCTGCGAAGGTGCTCCATTCTGGCAGGTCGCCTTGCACCGTGGTCACCACATGCGCTTGTGCGTGGTGAGCCCATTGGTGCAGCAAGCGCATTTGCGCCAGCGGGTTTTGTCGGCTCACGGGTTCAGCATTGTCATTAAACCAAAGCTCGGCATGGTCAATAATAACCAGTGCAGGCTTGAGCACGCACAAGGTGTTGAGCGAGCGGCACAGCTGTCGAATGCCGTTTTTTGTATGTCCTTTGGGCCACAAATTTCGAACTGACACCACATCAAGTCCTTTCGGAGCGCCTGTGCGTGTAAGCAGGTAGGGTTCCAGAAAACTGCGGACCTCGTTTTTTGGGCTTGCGGTCAACCACAAGCAAGATTTGAATGGCGTCTCTTCTTGCGAGTCCAGCCAGTGTTGCACCAGGCCCTGCGAAAAGTGATTCGCATGGGGTGCTCGCACAACGTAGGCTCCGGGCTTGGGCAAGTCAATCATTCAAAACCTCGAGTAGGGTGTTACACCCTCGGGCGGCACACTCAGTTCGAAAAAATCACCAAACGAATATTTCGCATACAACTGTAATCTGTCGGGGTTGTAACCTTCAGAGCGGTCAATTTCAAAGTAACCGCCCACCACAAAGTTTTTCAATACCTGGCGTTCAAGTGCAAGGCGCAAACCCGTGCTGGTGCCCCCACCTGGGCCGCCAGTCTGCAAGGTCGGGTTGCCTTGCGCGGCAGCTGCAGCAGCCAGTTCCGGGTTGAGTGGGTAAAGGGCAGTGTCGTCTTCGCGTGACTCACTGGCGCCCACACGTGCTTGAGCCTGCCAGGACCAACCATTCATGGTGCCAGTCCAGGTGATGGGGAAGGTCAATGATCCAAACGCCTGTGGACTGTAGTAGCCACCTTGGCCGAAGGTGTAAAAGCGCAGGTTTTTCTCGAACGACCACAAAAACAGCGACGCACCAATTTCCACTTCATGCCCAGGGCGTTGAAACACGGTTTTGCCCACAATGCCTTGCAGGTTGTACTCGGTATTGTCCGGAATATTTTTGCCGGTAATCAGGTTGGCGCGTGCAATGCCCACAAAGTCGAGTGTGGAGTCAAATGCCTGGTAATACACCGCGCTAATACCGTTGCGCCTTGCGCCACCCCAGGTTTCGCCGGTCAACGGGTCGATAGCGCCAGTGGTCGACAGTACGCTGCCGTTGACCATGCGCCTGGCCAGCTCAAGTCGCAATGAACCCGCTCCCACATTGGTACTCCACTGCACACCACCCACCCAGTCATTGACCGGGTAGTCGCCCACGGTGGTACCTACATCCACCCGGTATTGCTCGGTTTGTACGCCCACACCCACCACGTGGCCTTTGTAATTCTGGTCCAGCCGGTTATTGGCAATGGCTGGGTCGGTGGGCAATGTGGTGCCCAATTTTGCAAAGTTGCTGGCGGTGGCTGGGTTCACCCGGCCAGAATTCGCGTTCAATGTGTCCGCGCGTAAAAACAGGGTGCGCTCAAAATCGAGCGGCAAATCCAGTTGCAAAGGAATTTCATCGCTATCGATTCTGGACACACCTTCATCCCCATCGATAATCGCGTTCTCGTAGGACATACGCAGCCGTACCTGACGTTTGCGCTGAAGGCCTTGTTCCAGTGCCTGCACCTCGGGTTCAGCGCGCCACTTTGGTGTTGCACCAATTGAGCTTGCCAGTGCATTGAACTGGCCGTTCCTTTCTTGTGCGCGCAGTCCATCGAGGTACTGGCCATATTGCACACGTTTTTCAAGCGCGCTCATGCCTTCTGTCCAGTTCTCGCGGGGCACCGCGTTGATCAATGCAACGGCTTCTTCATTGCGGTTTTGGCGGGCGGCCAGCAGTGCCGCAGCAAATCGCATTTCCTGTCCTTTTTCAAGGGCCAGGCCTTCATCCATAATTCGTTGTGCAGCCTGCTTGCTGCCCGTATCTCCTTGGTCATCCAGCAGGGTGGCCAGGTCATACCGAAACCACGGGTAGCCCGGGTTCAGGTCCACCGCGTTTTGAAGCAGCCGTGCCGCTTCGTTTTTGTTGCCTTGATCAATCTGTTTTTGTGCCTGGTCAGCCAGTTGTTGTCCTTGCTCAAAGTCAGACAACACCGGAGTGGCTTGTGCTTGTACCTCGGGTATTGCGGGTTCAGCTTGCTTAACCGGTGCTGCGTTTGTCCGTGCCACATTGTTTGGTCGACGGGTGGGGCGAGCACTACCGGATGCGGGTGATTGTGCAAGTGTATTGCCAGCAACACCGCCCAGTTCGGCCAATAGTGTTTTGTAACGTCGGTCATCCGGGTACTGTTTGGCCAGCTCAGCCACTTGTCTGCGAGCATATGCTCTGCCCTCGGCTGTGCGGTTCATCAGGCGATATATTTGCACAGCGGCCTCACCCAATGGTGGCTGTGGCAACAACTGCTGAAGTCGCTGTGGCAGGTTGGGTGGAATTTGCTCGCTGTCGGCCAGGTAACGTAACTCGGCGAATTGCTGCCGCTTGTCTGAAGCCAGTGTAATTGCCTGTTGCAGTTCAATGGAAAACCGGGTGTTGCCATGCACCAGCTGTAGTTTGCCAAGCCAAATGTTGGCGGCCTGTACGTCGCCGCGTGCGATATCGATTAAACCTTGCCAGCGCAGGGCAGACGCATTGGTGGGCTCAATCAACAGTATTTTGTTGAACGACTGTGCTGCCAGATCGAACCGGAAACGCTCATACCAGTAAACCCCTTTGTCGCTTAGTGCACGAATATTGGTTTGCTGTGTATCCACATTGGCATGGGCTTGCCCTGCAATTGCCAAGGGCATTGCTACAAAACAGGCTTGAATGGCCAATGCGAGTGCGCAGGTCCGCAGACTTGGATTTTTTTTGCACTTAGCCACAGCTTTTAACCTCTTTGCCACGCGGCATGAATTCGCCCAAGGTGTTGAATCGATACAAGCCATCCATATAGCCTTGCCCAAAAAGGCTGAGTGCGCCGTTGTAATAGCCGTACTTTAGCCATGCTTCCTGGTTTGAAGTTTTCAGGCTTTGCGCGTGAAATTTTTTCGCAAGTTCGGGCATGCCGATTGTTTGCAGAAACGGGGCCATCGCCGCTTGAAAACCGGCAGGCCCACGTTCACCAGAAAACTTTCCATTCATTGGTTCAAACCATTCTGGCATGTTCTGTCGTTTCAGCAGCAGTGCCGCCATGGGAGAAAGTTGTTTCAACAATGCTGCGACGGTGGGGTCGTTTTTACTGGTCATGGCAATCCACAGGTAGGTGCGTATGGCATCGTAATCGCCACGTTGCTCGTCCTCGGGAAGGCTCATTGCACCGTTGTTGTATAGCACCCAATCGGGATAACTGCCTGTTTTGCCAGTTTCAAGCAGCAATTGTTGGCTGGCCAGGTAAATTTGCGACCAGCGGGTGTCGTCCGCCCAGGCATTGGCAAAGCGGGCCATCATGAAAGGCGGTACGTAGCTGGGGTTGAGTTTAACCGCACCGTTGTCCAGCACAAATCCGGTGTGACCCGGCAACAGGCTCAAACCCAGGCCACTTACTTCCATGCTTTCTTTGTTCAGGATCAGTTCGCCCAGGGCGCGGGCTTTGTCAGCATAAGGTGTGTGGCACCACACCCGGCTGGCTTCCAGCAGCGCATAAGCGATCCACAGGTCAGCGTCTGAAGCACTGTTGGCATCGATCACGCCCCACGAGTCCCCCTGCTTTCCCCAAATCCAGGCAGGCAGCTGCTTACCCATGTCACCAGCGCTCAGGTTGTTCTCAGTCCATTCCAATATGGCGTCGAACGTTTTTTGATCTTGGGCAACCAATGCAAAAAAGAGGGCGTAAGACTGCCCTTCAGACACCGTGCGCAAGTCTTCCTGGCTGCGATCGATCACACGCCCGTCTTCGCTGACAAAAGCGCTTTTAAAGCCTTCCCAAGCGGGCCACGACTGCGCTGGCGCAGCGCTGCATGCGGAGGCCACAATCAGCGTGGCGCCGAGCCCCAGGCGTTTGAGCAATTGACGCCACAAGGCCATGTTCAACTGCCTTTTGTGCGGCGCGAAGCCCGGCCAGACAACCAGCCGAATGCGAGTATCGCCAAAATGACCCCAGCCAGCGCTCCGCCTACAGCGATCAGGGCCGGGTATTCGGAAAACGCAATTCGCAAACGCAACCACCAAGGCAGTGCACCGCTAATGTAGGTTTCGCCCAAGCTGTAGCTTTGTATGTCATCACCACGAATCAGGCTCACACTGCCTTTGATTTTTGCCACATCGCCGTAATCGGACAAAGCAGCCACGGCGCGCTCGAAACTGTCCTGATCGGTGCCTGTAATCACCACCCCGGCTTTTTTGGGTGCCAGGTGTGATTCAAACCCCATGATTGCGCCCAATGAGCCTGCCGTTTGAATCAAGGCGCGTGCATTGTTGCTGGGTTGCAATTCAGAGTCGCTTTGCCACAAACCTTTCAGCCATTGAATGGCGGGGGGCAGGCCCATGCTCCGCTCGGTTTCATTGAGTACCATTGGCAGGTTTTTACTTGCGGAATCCAGCCAGCTCAGGCGTTCGCTGGTGCCCAAGGCCAGCCAGTTTTTGCTGCCAATACCCTCGGGTTTGTCCGAGACAATCAGGCTGGTGCGTGTGGCAGGCAGACCTGTCCACTGACCAAACAAGCCCATCACGTTCAGGTACGAGCGAATTTCAAGCGGCGTAGGGTTTGCTGGCAAAACAATTGCAGTATCTGACAAGTCAGCCATGATGCTGAATGGGTAACCGCCGTTGGCAAACGCGGTCAGGTTCGGCATGCGGGTGTAGTGGGGCAAGTTGGAAAAATCCACGGTGGATTCTGGATCAATCGAACCGCGCGCCACTTGTGATACCCGTGTGCACGCGCCACCGCCCTCAGCCATGAATCCGAAAGCAAATGCCAGCTCGTTGTTGCCGCCCACCCTGAAGGCCGGGATTTGCAAGGCTTCTTCGCTGGTCAGTTCGGCCTGGCCCAACAAATCAATATTGATTTTGTTTTGTACCTGCTCGGATCGTGGTGCCAGGCGGAAGGATTGAATCAGGGAATTATTGATTTCAATGTTCAACAGTGAATCATTCCAGCGGGAAGGTGCTGTGTACCGGTACTTCAAATCCATCGGGATATTGCGACCTGCCCAGCTGAACAAATCGGGCGGAAGGCGCAAATTGATCGCAGCACGCGGTTTGTCTGCGCTGACTTCAAGTTGACCCGGAAAGTCGATTAATTCGCCAAAGCGCACTGGTCGGTTGGTGGGCACATAGCGTGGTGCGTCATAGGGCTTTCGTGGCGCCCCCAGGTCTACTTTTTTGACCAAGGCTTTCTGTCCACTGAGCACCTGGCCTTCAATCACCAAACCGTACACGGCCTGCAACAACTCCTCGTCAGTACGGCCCATCACGTAAAGGTGTTTGATCCATGGGTTTTCTTTGGCGCTCACAATCATGAGTGATGGGCCTTCAATGTCCGCCTCACTCATACCCTCAGGCATTTTCTTGCCTTTGGTCAAAATGATGGTGTGTCGGGTGCTCGACGCCGTTTCAAGCAAATCAAACTCAGCCTGTCGGTAAAAGGCCTGGGCTCCCATCCAAGAGGCCAGAATACCGGCTGCCTTCATGCTTGTTTCGGTTTGCTCCAGTGGTAAAACCAATGGCAGTTTTAGTTTGCGGTTGTCGCGGGGATCAAAAAAGGGTGCTGGCAACAAGGCCAGATCATTCACCAGGTTCAATGGTGTTGAGCCAATCGTCAGTGTGCTTTCGGGGCGCATGTCAAGGCGCAGGGTTGGGTTACCCGGGTCTACGCATTCACTGTCGTAAGTACCGTCGTATTCAATCCGCACTGTCGCAAAATCGGAAAACAGCAGCGGATCCAGTTCAATATTTATCGTGTGTGGTACACCAGCCCTTGCCACGCTCAGTTGAGAAATACCCGAAAGCTGGTTGTTCACGTACACGCGCACAAACGACTGATCGTGTCGCATTCCTTGGGGGTACAGCACACGCAAACTCAGATTGGCGCGAGTCACCAATTCGTCCAGCCGAATACCGGAATTCAAATCAACAAAGCGGTTAATACCACTCAAGCGGACCCCGTTGGGCTGTCCCATCTCGGTAAAAGTCAGGGTTCGGCTACGCTCTATCGCTGCTGTGCCTTCCACATTAGCCACTAAGGTATTGGCTTCAGCGCTTTCTTGGGCGTGGCCAGTCAGGCAAAATAGGGCAAAGGCTAGATAAAGTATGTGTCGCATAAGTGGGGTCGCTGGTCTGCTTGGTTGTAAGAACAGGCTTTAAATATTGACCTGATCTGATCATTGCACGTGTTAATTTTGATTAATATTTGTCAATCTTTAAAAAATATGAATCATTAGTTAACACGTTATCCTATTGTTTTTGTATATGCTCATTTTGTAGAGCTTGTTTTATACAATTATCGCGTGAAGTGCCGAAAAGCGCACACTTTTAGAAAAGAGAATTAACAGTTTAGGGCGAACAATATGGTTTCGACAGAAGAGGTGGGGGATATTTTCTTGCTGCGCGTAGACGCAGTTCGATTGGACAGCGCGGTGGGAACAATCATCCGCAACGCGGTGGTATCCAAACTGGACACCACCCGAAAATTTGCTTTGGACATTGGGGCTGTCAAACTGGTGGACTCTGGTGGTTTGGGTTCTTTGGTTGCTTTGCTCAAAAACATCACCAACCACCAGGGCAAGTTGGCCGTGGTTGGCATGAACAAATCCGTGCGAATGATGTTCGAGCTATCCCGAATGGATCGCCAGTTTTCCTTGCTGGATGACATGCCCAAAGCTGTTGCCTTTTTACAGCAGGCTTGAGCCACTGTGACAGAACACGACCTCAATAAGCAGCTACCCCGAATTCTGGTTGTTGATGATTCGGTGGTTGAGCGAAACCTCTTCGTTCACATGGTGGCCAAGTGGGGTTATCCGGTTGAGTTTGCAGCCAGCGGTCAGGAAGCGATCGAACTGATTGAACGTGACCGTTTTCAGTTGGTGCTTGCGGACTGGCAAATGCCGGGTATGCAGGGCACCGAGTTGTGTGTGGCTTTACGCCAACTCGACTTGGGGCAGTACACCTACATTATTTTGATGTCAGCCCAGAATGATGAAGAGTTTCTCATCAAGGCGCTGGATGCCGGTGCCGATGACGTACTCGCAAAGCCTGTTGATGGCAATGAACTTGAGGCACGGCTGCAGTCCGCTGTGCGTCGAATCGAGCTTCAAGCTCAACTGACCCGGAAAACCAATGAACTGGCGCATGCGCACGAAGTAATTGCACAAGATCTGCGTGCGGTCTCTGGCTTGCAGCGCAGTTTTCTGCCCGAGGCGCAAAGTCCCTTTCAGGGGCTGAATTACCAGTGGCTGTCTGTGCCTTCCAAATATGTGTCGGGCGATCACCTGCAGGTTTTTGAATTGCAGCGCGACGTGTATGGTTTTTACCTGCTCGATGTGTCTGGTCATGGCATTCCGGCAGCGGTCAAATCCATGCAACTGGTTCAAATGTTTGCCGACCGTTCCAACACCAGTATCGTTTTCGAAGGGCGTTTGGGCAGCGACGGACAACGGATGGTTTCCAAACCACGCGATGTGGTGGCGCGTCTGAATCGACTGTTTCAGCAAACCGAGTCTGACCTGTCGTATTTCACCATGATCTACGGTGTGTTTAACACGGCAAACCGCAATGTCTCCCTGTGCCAGGCCGGTCACCCGTCTCCGCTTCTGTTATCAAAAGGAAACACAGCCACTGTGTTGGGTGGTGGGGGTTATCCCGTCGGCTTATTCGATCTTGATGATTTCGAAGACATCGAGCTGACTTTGGGCGACGATGACTCTTTGATTCTTTACTCCGATGGCGTGACCGAGGTGCTCTCGACCAGCTCCGAAGCATTTGGAGAAGAACGGTTGCTGGAGTTTGTCAATCAGCAAAGCAGTCAGGGGCGCTGGTCCGAATTGCCCGAGCGCATCCAGATGCGTGTTCAACATTGGGGCGGCTCGGTCATCAAGCAAAAGGGTTTCGAAGACGATGTGTCCATTTTGATGTTGGCCCCGCGTCCCGGTGTGCTGGACCAATGCGATGTGGTTGATGCCGACCGACAAGTGCCCGAACTCATTTTTCGTCTTCAGGAAATTCAGGAAAGCCGCCCAGCGACATCGCCTGTGAAAGCCGGCAAGTCGGTTGTGATCGTTGATGATTCCCGAAGCTTCTTGAGAATTTTTGAGGCCATGCTGCACAGTTGGGGTTACACCGTGTATTCGGCAAAAAATGGCCACGAAGCATTGCCCCTGATTGAAACGCATCAACCCGACTTTGTATTGACCGACTGGGACATGCCCGGCATGAGCGGCATTGAGCTTTGCGAGCAGGTGCGTGCCCAGAAACAGAATGCGTACACCTACATCATCATGATTACTGGCTATGCCAGTCGCGATGATTTGTTGAACAGTTTGCGCGTGGGTGCCGATGACTTTATGACCAAACCGGTCAACCCGGGCGAGTTAAAGGTGCGGCTGCAAACCGCCGAGCGAATCGCGGACTTGCACACAGGCCTTGAGCGCAGGCACACAGAGCTCAGTCAGTTGTATGAAGCATTGCAGCGCGACATGCGGGAAGTGTCCCGCATTCAGCGTGCCTTGTTACCCAAAAGCAAACAAGAACCTTGGCCGTTTGCGATTCAAACGATCTACCAACCTCATGGCTATGTGTGTGGCAAGCAAATGGGTTTGCTTGAAACCCAAGCCAACGAGCACGGCTTTTTCATGCTCAACATGGCAGGGCAAGACACGGCAACCGCGTTGCAAACCATGGCACTTGCACGCTGGTTTTCCATGGCCCGAGCCACGCGTGTATTGTTTCCTATCGAAGAAACCAGTTCCAAGATTCGACGCTATTTGGCAAGTCCCGAGCAGGTGCTGTCCCAGCTTGCGAGTATTTCTCCGTCCCTGAAAGATGAGCCACCCCAGTTCGACCTCCTGTATGGTTTGATCAATCTGGACCAAGGCACATTGCTGGTGGCCGGCATTGGCGATTGGACCATGGTCATGGCACAGCCAGGGCTGGCGCCTGCTTTTTTTGGTTCTCAGGGCGAGCCGGCCCAAGCCCCAGGGCTTGGACAAATCATTTACCAGGGTGTTATTGCACCAGGCAGTCGCCTGTATTTTTATCCGCAAGAATGTGCGAACACCTTGGGTGTGCCCAAGCCACAGGTTTGGCAGCAATCGGTGTTGCTGGATGACAGCCAAGGGCATGTGCTGACTCGGGAGTTTTCGCGATTGCTCGATTCAGGACAACAAGAAGAGGGTGCTGATGGGGATTTGTGCCTGCTCGGAATTCAGTGGCGCGAAAGTTTTGACGTGCAACGCACAGAATTATCGTTCAGTCGGATTTCAGAACTTGCCGACGAATTCGTTCAAACGGGTTTGACTGCCAAGGACGAGTTTGATTCGCATGAGAAAGCGCTCAAGTTAGGCGAGTTTCTGAACTACATAGCTTTCAGTGCAGTGGCTGATACGGTCAATATCGGTGTGTTAAGCCGTGCCGTGCGAACCTTCGTTGAAGAGTTGGCCTACTCCGAGGAAGTTTGTTACAACACGGATCTGGTTGTGTCCGAGGCGCTGACCAACGTCATGCTGCACGGATTTCAAGGCAAACGTCCCGAGCCTGTGCAACTCACAGTGCTTGCTTTTCAGCAGGGTGTGGGCGTATTGATTGAAGACCTGGGCAACTGCATACCGCAGCAGGTGTTGAGCAAAATGCACCAAGAGCATTCGTTTCAAGACGATCTTAGTCTTGGCGATTTGCCCGAGGGCGGAATGGGTCTGGCATTCATGCGCATGGTGTCACAGCGTTTTGTGTACCAAGCTGGCCAGAATCAAAGCCCCAACCGTTTGCTGTTGTTGCTCTAGCCGAATTTGTTTATTTTTTCTCTTCGCTGTTGACTGGCGGCTCTGGGGGCAACCAGCCCGTGGGCTGCAGGGCCGGGTTGTTCGGCATTTCCTCGGCCATCTTGTCGATCAGGCCGACAATGCGCTCATCTACAAACTTGCTGGCTGATTTTTGCAGCGCTCTGGATACTTCCGATTCAATGGCTGTCATGGCCAGTGGGCGAATTTTCCAGATCAATTGCGCAAGTCTGGGCAATTCTTCTTTGGGTGGCAGGTTGTCACCATACTGGTCCAGTTCTTTGACAAACAGTGAAACCGCTTGATCGCAGAAGCTTTCAAGGTGCCCCCGAAGTGACGCAATCAAATCAAGCAGGTCGAGCAGCGGCAGGCCAGCGCTGGCCATCTCGGCGCCTGCATGCAGAATTTTTGGGCTCGGTGCCCGGTAACGTAAACCATCAGGTTCCAGCAAACCCAACTCGATTGTTTTGGCAAGCGCCCCACGGCTCAGGCTGGTACCAAACATGGTGGCCAAATGCACAGGGTTGTAATTCTTTGGAATTTCGTCGGTCCACGGACTGGTAATGGCGTGCGTTAAACCCAGCAATTGGCGAAGGTCGTAACCCTTGTCAATGGCATCGAGCATTTCGTGGATATTGCTCAAGGTGTAACCGCGACCCAACATTTGTCCAATAAGCTTTAGTCGCGACAAATGGTCTTCGTTGTAAAAGCCGACACGTCCGCGTTTTTCAGGTGGGGCCAACAAGCCCCTGTCCTGATACGCGCGAACATTTCGCACGGTGGTGTTGGCGGTGCGCGCCAGTTCATCAATGGTGAACTCGCGACCCTGCCCACTGGTGGAAGTGTCTTTGTTTGCCGACGATTTTTTGAAGCGGAATGAAACCATTTAGGAATTGTAACCAAATGTGAGAGTATCTAGCGAACCAAGCTTGATGCAGTGCGCAATTATGAACAAACACTTACTTCTTGCCATCGGCCTTTTGGGCCTAAGCGGTTGGGCAACGGCCCAAAACATTCAAAACAAAACTCTGGATGAAGGGGCACTTCGAGCTTGCCTGTTTGTTGAAGACGATCAACTTCGCCTGCGCTGCTTCGATGATGCCACAGGCAGAAGCCTGGTGGTCAAAGATGGTTCAGCGCCTGAAGCAGCTGCAGCCCTGGATGGTGGTTTGTTGTTGTACAAACGCAGCGAAGACACCACATTGAGTTGGCTGGATCGTCGATGGGAGCTGGCTCCTGCAGCCAAACGGGGTACGTTCTCGATTCGCCCTTATCAGCCGGTCTACCTGTTGCCGGTGTATCACAACAAATCGCCCAACATTCGCCCAACAAGCCCGAACCCCGCCAATACAGTACCGGCGAACAGGGCCCCTGAAAGCCTTGACCAGAATGAGTTAAAGTTTCAGCTGAGCCTGAAAACCAAGGTCATGGAGAACATGTTCGGTGACAACGGCGATTTGTGGTTTGCATACACGCAATCGAGTCGTTGGCAGGTCATGAACCAGGATATTTCCCGCCCGTTTCGCGAGACCAATTACGAGCCTGAGCTGATCTTTACCTGGCGCTCGAGCTGGAGCGAGTTCAAAGACGCCACCGGCTGGGAGCCACGGCTGCTTGGCTTAAGCCTGAATCACCAATCCAATGGGCGCGCCTTGCCTTTGTCTCGCTCCTGGAACCGCCTGATCGGCATGGTGGGGCTTGAACGCGAGAACACCATGGTGCAGTTCAGGCCGTGGATCCGTTTGGCTGAAGATGCCGCCGAAGATGACAATCCCGACATCAGTGATTTCATGGGGCGCGGCGATATGTTGCTGGTCCACAAACACAATGGCCATGAATACTCGCTGCTTACCCGGCACAACTTTCGCGGTGGCGACGAGTCGCGTGGAGCGGTTCAATTCGATTGGGCATTTCCCCTTACCAGCAATTTGCGTGGCCATTTGCAATACTTCACCGGCTTCGGTGAAAGTCTGATTGATTACAATTACAAGTCTGATTACCTGGGGGTCGGGCTGTCCTTGGTAGGGTGGTATTGAACGTGTGGTTACAGAGTGCTTTTCTCGCGTGCCTGTTGTTGACCGGATTCGCGCATGCCAAAGACCCGGTTGTTTTCGTGCTGGCAGCCACTGACAAAGTGGTCGTGACCAACCCGAAAGGTCAGAAGTACAGCGCCTTGCCCACACAGCGGTTGCTTCAGGGGCATGTCATTAACGTACCCAAAGGCGAACGTTTCTCGGTGCAGGTGCTGAAGACGGGTAATCGTCGGGTATTCACTGGGCCCGCACAGCTTCGTGTGATTGCCGATACCGTGCGGGTGCTTAGCGGTCCGCCAGTCAAAGTGTTTCCAATAGAGCAAGCGCACCAGGACTTGATTGATCAGTGGGTTAATTTGTATGCTCGCCCGCGTGGTGTTCAGCCAGCCAAGAATGACAAGGCCGAGCCACCCAAGGAAAATACTCTTCGTGTTTTGCGACCAATCGACGGATCGCTGTTGCTAACGCGCAATCCCGAATTTGTTTTTCAGGGTGAGCTGCCCCGAGAGGGCAACTTGATGTTGTTCGACTCAAAAGGCAAACGGTTCTGGGTGGAGCCGCTTGAAAGTGAGTATGTCAGCTTGCCGCCCGCCGCGAAGTTTGAGTGGGGGCAAAGTTTCACCTGGGAAGTGCGGCGCCTGACTGGTGGCCGAGTAACCAGCGGCAGTTTTCACATTGCAAGCGAAGAGACTGCGCGCAGCTTGCTGGAAGCCAGGGTGCCTGACACCGATGAGGTTTTGCCTGAATCGAAGCTGTATTACGGCATGCGTCTTCAGCTGGCCAATGCGTTCAAGGAAGCCAACGAAGTTTGGCAATCATTGGGCATGGTGTTGACCGCACAGGGCCAACCCAGCCGAATTCGTCGCTAATACTTCCTCAGCCGTCCAGTTCTTCCCAACGGGCATAGGCTGCCAAAAGTTCGTTTTCAAGTGTCACCATGCGGGCTTGCGCAGCAGTCACCACGCCGGCATCTTGCTGGTAAAAATTGGGGTCGCCAATTTTGGCAACCAACGCTTCCTGTTCCGTTTCAAGTTTCTCGATCAAGGCGGGCAGCATTTCCAGCTCGCGTTGTTCCTTGTATCCCAGTTTTTTGGTTTTTTTGGTGGCAGTGGGTGCAGTGGGTGCAGCCGGGGTAGGGGGCGTTGCTACCGATGCTGCACTCGGGGTAATGGCCTTACCCACATTGGCCCAGGGGTCAGTGGTGCGCTGGCGCAACCAATCGTCATAGCCCCCCACGTAATCACCCACCACGCCATCGCCTTCAAATACCAGGCAACGGGTGACAATCTGGTTCAAAAATTCCCGGTCGTGGCTGACCAAAATCAGTGTGCCTTGGTAAGCCATCAGCTTTTCTTCCAGCAACTCAAGCGTTTCAATGTCCAGGTCGTTGGTCGGCTCGTCGAGCACCATCACGTTCGAGGGTGTTGAAAACAACTGGGCCAGAATAAGCCGCGCACGCTCGCCGCCCGACAAACTTCGCACCGGTTGGCGCGCGCGGTCGGGTGTGAATAAAAAGTCCTGCAAATAGCCAATTACATGCTTGGCCTGCCCATCAATGGTAATGAACTCTTTGCCGGCACCAATAATTTCTACCGCAGTGTCTTCTTCGTTGAACTGACTGCGCAACTGGTCAAAGTAAGCAATTTCCAGTTTTGTGCCCAACTTAATGTGGCCCGAGTCAGGGGGTAGCTGCCCCAGTAACACCTTCAGGGCAGTGGTTTTGCCAATACCGTTTGGGCCCAGAAAACCAATTTTTTCACCACGCAAAATGGTGTTGGTGAAATTGCGTAAAATTGGCAAGTCGCCCAATTGCTTGTTGATGTCGGTCAGTTCGGCGACCAGTTTGCCACTGCGCTCGGCTTCCTGTACCTGTACCTTGGCAGTGCCCACAATGTTGCGGCGGTCTGAAAACTGTTTGCGCATGTCCATTAATGCGCGCACGCGGCCTTCGTTGCGGGTACGGCGTGCCTCAATTCCACGGCGAATCCAAACCTCTTCTTCAGCCAGCTTTTTATCGAACAGCGCATTGGCTTTTTCCTGCGCATGCAAAAACTCAGCTTTGCCTTTCAAAAAGCCTTCGTAGCCACCTGACCAGCTTTTCAGCATGCCGCGGTCCAGGTCGCACACGCGGGTGGCCAGCTTGCGCATGAAGGAACGATCGTGGCTTACGAAAATCACCGCCCCCTTGAACTGACGAATTTGTTCCTCCAGCAATTCAATGCTGGGAATGTCCAGGTGGTTGGTGGGCTCGTCCAGCAGCAGCACATCGGGGCTGCTCACCATGGCTTTGGCCAGCATCACCTTGCGCTTCATGCCGCCCGACAACTTGGCGAATGGCAAATCAGGAGGCAACTTCATGCGGGAAAGCATTTGGTCTACTTCACTTTCTAGATGCCAGCCGTGGTGCTCGCCCAATTCGTGTTGAGCATTCTCCAGTGTTTTTGCTTGCTCCGGTGTTAGCGAGTCATGATCCAGTGGGCCCAGTGTGCGGCTGATACTGATGTGTTTGCCCAGCTCCCCAAAACCTTGCGCCACCACATCAAAAATAGTGTCATCGTGTTCTTGCGGTACAGCCTGTTCAAGGCAGGTCATGCGAATGCCGTCTTGCTTGATCACCAAACCGTCTTCAGGGGTGGTTTCGCCAGTCAAAATCCGGAACAAAGTACTTTTGCCCGTGCCGTTGCGGCCTACCAAGGCCACGCGTTCACGTTCTTCAATTGAAAAATCAACCTGATCCAGCAGCACAGTGGTACCAATCCGGTACGTGGCGGCTTTTAAACCCAACAACATGTTTGTTCCTTTCGTATTTATTTGGTGGCATTCAGCGCCAGCGCGCAGCACAGGGCTGCATCGGGTGTGAATTGCCAGGCATTGATTGCTTCGACGCAGGCATTGGGCGACATTAACTGGAAGGCGCTTACCTCGCCATCGCGGTTTTCGGGGCGACGACCCGGCTTTAACTGGCCATGAAACAAAATGACTGTTTCGTGATGCCAGCCACCATACAGCAAGGGGCGGCTTAACACCAGTTCATGCGGGGCCAAAGGTTTGATCCAGGCAAAATCGTCTGAATTCAGCCCCGCCTCTTCATCAAGTTCACGCCACAGGGTGCGCTCAATGCTTTCGGCACTGGCAATACCGCCAGCGGCCAGGTTGTCCAGCATTCCTGGGTTTTCATGTTTGGTGAGCGAACGCACACCTGTCCACACGCAGCCGTTGTGGTTTTCAACATGAACATGCACCGCGCGGCTGCGCAAACCCAGTGTCTTGAACAAGGCCCGCTCGGCGGTGGCCAGCACCTGCCCTTGTAGGCTCAGTAGCAGTTGTTCTTCGTTGCGCCAACCTGGTACCAGGCCCAGGGCTTTGAGCATATTGCCTGCACTGGCCAATTTCGCGCTAAGAAGCTGTGGCCCGACAGTGCTTGTGCAATTCATCCCAAGGGCGGTGCTTGTGCATGCAAGGTCTGCAGCATGAAACACTTTGTCAAAGGTGGTCTGGTGTTGGGTGTCCAAAAAACCCAGGTGTTCGCCATTCAATATCCATGGAATGAATTGCTGGGCAGGGGCGCTGTTCTCGTCGCGCCAGCGCGCTGTGAAGGGCTGAAACTTTCCGGGTAGTGCGTTTTGCAACCAGGCTTTGCTGGCTTGAATCATGACAAGGCCTTCAGGTTTGAATCAGTTTTTTGGTATTTTGAATGCTCATCAAAATACCTGCACCCATGCCCAAGGTCACCATGGCGGTTCCGCCGTAGCTCATCAAGGGCAGCGGCACACCCACCACCGGCAAAATACCGCTGACCATGCCAATGTTCACAAATGCATAGGTGAAGAAAATCAGGGCCATGGATCCCGCCATCAGGCGTGAGAACAACGTGGGCGCGTTGCCAGCAATCACCAGTCCCCGCACAATCAGGCAGGTATAAAGTGTCAACAGCACCAGGCAGCCCAACAAGCCGAACTCCTCTGCCAGCACCGCGAAAATGAAGTCAGTGGTGCGTTCCGGAATAAATTCCAGGTGGGTTTGCGTGCCTTGCAAGAATCCTTTGCCGGTAAACCCACCCGAACCCACGGCCACCGTGGACTGAATAATGTGAAATCCTTTTCCAAGCGGATCTTGGGTGGGGTCGAGCAAGGTAAGTACCCGTTGACGCTGGTAATCGTGCATCAGCGTCCAGAACACGGGCAGGCTTGCCAAGAATAAACC
The DNA here is from genome assembly GCF_902506325.1 of Limnobacter sp. 130. GTDB lineage: Bacteria > Pseudomonadota > Gammaproteobacteria > Burkholderiales > Burkholderiaceae_B > Limnobacter. The sequence goes on along the minus strand of NZ_LR732328.1, from coordinate 1,448,795 downwards.
AGTCAGCCAAGCCAGCACTTTCCAGGACAAGCCCGCGAAGAAAATGACAAAGAAGCCCGAGCCCAACACCAGCAGCGCCGTACCCAAGTCGGGCTGTTTCAGAATCAAAACGCCCGGGATGGCCAAAATAATCGAGGCCACTGCGAATTCTCGCCACCCAGAGACGTTTTCTCGCTGCTGAAAGAACCACGCCAACATCAGCGGCATGGAAATTTTCATGATTTCTGACGGTTGAATTCGAATAAAACCCAGGTTAAGCCAACGCTGCGCGCCTTTGGAGATGTCGCCAAACAGTTCAACGGCAATCAGCAAAATGACCCCCACCACATACAGCGGCACGGCAATGCGCATCAAAAACTGCGGTTTCAAATTTGCAGTGATCCACATCACCATGAATGCAATCAGAAGATTGCGGGAGTGGTCGATGAATCTGCCCTCGAAATCGAAAGCGGCACTGTATTGGGTAATCAGCGCAAACACCACCAGCGACAGCAAAATGGTGCTGAGCACCGGGTCAAATACCGTCAGGAATGGTTTGATGCGCGGCCAAATCGGTTCGCGTTGAATGGCGCGGGTTCGGTTCACGGCAAGGCCTCCGGGTTTGCAGCCTGTTCAGGAGCTTGGGGCGCTGGCAAAGCAATTGAGGGATCGTTCTCCGCGTCAATTCGCCAAAAAGTATCGAGTACCTGTTTGATCGCAGGGGCCGCAGACTGACTGCCAAACCCGCCGTTCTCAACAATGGCAGCCAAGGCAATTCGGGGTTGTTCCATGGGTGAAAACGCAATAAACCAGCCGTGGTCGCGTAGGCGTTCGGCCGAGGCGGCACGGTCTTTGTAAGTTTCGCCCTGTTTCAGTCCAAACACCTGCGCAGTCCCTGTTTTGCCCGCCACTTCATATTTTACGTCCTTGAAAACACCCCGTGCCGTGCCTTCAAGCACTGCGCCGCGCATGCCCAGTTTGACTGTATCGACATGCCGTTGTTGCAAGTTGAGTTGCTTAAAAGCTTCCAGTGGTTTTTCAGTGACTTGTCCACTCACCGGGTTTTGGAAAGCCCGCACCAGTCGGGGTGTTGCGTTCATTCCGCCGCTGGCCAACACTGCTGTGGCGTGCGCCAATTGCAGCGGTGTGTAGTTGTTGTAGCCTTGGCCAATGGCCACCGAAATGGTTTCGCCCGAGTACCAGCGTTGAGCCTCGGCTTTTTTAAAAGCAGCTACTTTCCATTCCCGTGAGGGCAACACACCGGTTCGTTCTCCGTCCAGATCAATACCAGTGCGTGAACCAAAACCAAAGCGGCCCATGAATTCTGAAATGATGTCGATACCCATTTCACTGCCCAGCATGTAGTAATAGGTATTGCATGACTCGGCAATTGATTTGTACATGTCCACCATACCGTGGCCGCCAATTTTGTCATCCATGAATCGGCGCGAGCCGAAGTCAAAGTAACCGGGGTCGCGCAGTGTGCTGGATGCCGTGCGAAAGCCGCGCTCCAGGGCGGCCAGCGCCATGAAGGGCTTGAAGGTGGAGCCGGGCGGATAAGTGCCTGTCAATGGCCGGTTTAACAAAGGCCGATCGATGCTTTCATTCAGTAGCTTCCAGTTCTCAGAGTCAATGCCTTCTACAAACAGATTGGGGTCAAAACTGGGGGCGCTTACCATGGCCAGAATATCGCCATTGCGCGGATCGATGGCAACCAGCGCCCCCCGTTTGCCTTGCAATGCCTTCTCCGCGGCTTCTTGCAAGCGGATATCGATCGATAGCATCAGGTTTTCACCCGGCACTGCGGGCGAGCGTGAAAGCACCCGAACGGCTCGGCCACCCGCCGAGGTTTCTACCTCTTCAAAGCCGGTTCGTCCGTGTAATTGCGTTTCATAACGTTTTTCCAGACCGTCTTTGCCGATGTAGGCCGTGCCCCGGTAGTTGTTTGTTTGGTCGAGTTCTTCAATGCGGTCTTGATCCCGTGCCGAAATTCGACCAATGTAACCCAGCAAGTGCGCCGCATATGAGCCATATGGGTATTGTCTAAAAAGGCGAGCGCGAATTTCCACGCCGGGAAAACGGAAGCTTTGCACCGCAAACCGGGCCACTTCTTCGTCCGTCAGGCGGGTACGAATCGGAATGGATTCAAATCGTTTCGATTCAGCACGCAGTTTCTTGAATCGTCTGCGATCCAGGGCGGAGATTTCAACAATCTTGCCGAGTTCATCAATCATCTCGTTCAAGTTGTCGATTTTGGATGGGGTGATTTCAAGTGTGTAGGCTGAATAATTGTTCGCCAGCACCACGCCGTTGCGGTCAAGAATCAGCCCGCGGTTGGGCACCAGCGGCACAATGGTGATTCGGTTGTCCTCGGCTTTGGATTGGTATTTGTCATAGCTGATCACTTGAAGCCAAAGCAGGCGCGCCACCAGCACCAGAAACAGCAACACCACAAAGAGGCCAGCCAGAAACAGCCGGAACCGGAACTGTTTGATGGCTTGTTCTGGGTGGTTAAACTCGGTCATATCGGGCGGTCGTTGTCACGGTTTTCCGGAAGCTTCTGTGGTGCGAGCAGCAAGAATTGAGTCAGTGGCCACAATGCAGCGGTCAACGCGCTTTCAGCAAATATCAAGGTGCCCGGAAATGTGCCGCCGAACATGACACGAATGGCCACGGTAATCGCTTGCGCAGCCAACAGCAACGGGAAAATATGCGCCGCTTGCATCATTGGCGAGAACCACATCACCCGCCGGTGAATGGTGATGGCGAAGTAGGAAAGCAGGGTGTAGGCCAGGGCATGTTCACCAAACACGCTGGCAGAATGCACATCAATTGCGGCACCAAAACACCACGCCACACCAATGCCAATTCGTCGGGGTTGACGAATGTTCCAGAACACCAACACCAAGGCCAACAAATCGGGCGTGATCCAGTTTCTGTCGATCGGAATAAACTTGAACAGCATTGCAGCCAGCAGTGAGAATGTGATGAACCATGGGTTCACTGGCCGTAAAATCTCGGAGTCGCCAAACGGGTTAATTGCCATTGCCAGCCTCTGTGTTGGTCGCAGGGGGAGGTGCCGTGGGCAAGGCAGGTGGTTTTTCCCTGAATGTGTCCAGTACCAGTACAAAACGGTGGCGTTCTACACCGGCGATGGGTTCACAGAAAATACTGGCAAAGGCATAGCGTGAATTGCGTTCTACGCGAATAACCCGTGCCACCGGAACGCCTCGGGGATACACCCCATCCAGCCCGGAGGTCACCAATAAATCGTTGTTCTCAATGTCGGCGTTGGCCGCCATGAATCGGAGTTCAAGTAAACCGCCGTCCAGCCCGCCATACGCCACGCTGCGAATCCCATTGCGCAAGTTTTCAACCGGTATGATCTGTTCCTTGTCCGTGATCAGGCTGACTTCGGCACGGCTTGGAAATGCGCGGGTGACTTGCCCCAGCAAGCCCAGTTCATCAATGACAGGCATTCCTTCCTTCACACCCTGAATCAGACCTTTCCCAATGATGATTTTTCGGGAAAATGGATCGCGTGCATCGCTGACAATTTCACTGAGTATGGAGCGCTTCACTTTCAGCGTGTTGCCCACATTCATCAGTTTGCGCAGTTTCTCGTTTTCCTGGCGCAGGGTTTCCAGTTCGTGCAGTCTTTGTTTGTCTTGAAGTTGCTCGAGAATCAAGGTTCTGTTTTCGGATTGAAGCGTGTCGAGCGTTGACACATAATCAATACCAGCCTGGCTCCACTCAATGGGCAGGCTTGCAATTTTTTGCAATGGATAAAGTACGGTGCCCACCGCTTTGCGCACCACTTCCATGGCAGCAAAGCGCGAATCGAGAAACAACAGGCCCACCGAGAGCGCGACAAAAAAGGCCAGCCGCACGCGTGCGGATGGGCCTTGTTTGAACAACGGTGGTGGTGTGTACTCCATAGGCTTGTCGCCGGTTCAAGGCCAGGCTGGGTTAGAAGCCGGAGTTCGAACCGCTTGTACTCTATTTATTCACTGGTGAAAATGGTGCCCAACTTGTCCATGCGTTCCAGCGCAAGGCCGCAACCACGAACCACGCAAGTCAGCGGGTCTTCGGCCACATGCACAGGCAAGCCGGTTTCTTCCATGAGCAAGCGGTCCAGGTCGCGCAACAAGGCGCCACCACCGGTCAGCATCATGCCGCGCTCGGCAATGTCTGCGCCCAGTTCTGGCGGAGTTTGTTCCAGCGCAGATTTAACCGCGGACACAATCGCATTCAATGGCTCGGTCAACGCCTCCAGAATTTCATTTGATGAAATCGTGAAACGGCGTGGAATGCCTTCCGACAAGTTGCGGCCCGTCACTTCCATGTCTTTCACTTCTGACCCAGGGAAGGCGGATCCGATTTGTTTCTTGATGGCTTCAGCGGTGGGTTCACCGATCATCATGCCGTAGTTGCGGCGAATGTAGCTGATGATGGCTTCGTCGAACTTGTCGCCGCCCACGCGCACGCTGCCTGCGTACACCATGCCACCCAGGGAAATGATGCCCACCTCGGTGGTGCCGCCGCCAATGTCAACCACCATGGAGCCCGATGCTTCGGAAACTGGCAGGCCTGCACCAATTGCAGCAGCCATTGGTTCTTCAATCAGGTAAACCTGAGATGCACCTGCGCCCAATGCGCTTTCGCGAATGGCGCGGCGCTCAACTTGCGTCGACCCGCAGGGCACGCAAATGATTATTCTGGGGCTGGGAGAAAACAGACGGCTTTCGTGAACCATCTTGATGAACTGCTTGAGCATTTGCTCAGTCACCGTGAAATCGGCGATCACGCCGTCTTTCATGGGGCGAATGGCCTCGATGTTGCCTGGCACTTTACCCAACATTTGCTTGGCTTCAAGGCCAACCGCAGTGATGGTTTTCTTGCCATTGGGGCCGCCTTCCTGGCGGATGGCAACCACGGAGGGCTCGTCGAGAACGATGCCTTTGGTGCGGGCGTAAATTAGCGTGTTGGCCGTGCCCAAATCAATGGCCAAGTCGTTTGATAAGTAGCTGCGTAGAAACCCAAACATGGTGATGTTCTAACCTGTGTCGTGTAGTTGGAGAGCTGCCAAGCCCGCGAAGCTCAAAGTTGTCTAGAAGTTGTCCGGTTCGCCACTATTTATGGGACTTCACTTGTCAAGTGGCATAACTACCGATGATAACCTATAAAATAAGCAGACTTTGATCAACACAGACTTTCACCAAGCGGCTTTTGCATCATTTAGAAGCGATGCTCAGGCCTGCTGGTCGGCGGAGAAAATTTATGTCCCTTGATTCCGGACAAATTGCAAAAATTGCGGCCTTGTCGCGCTTGAAAGTGGCTCCCGAGCAAGCCCAGGCCCTTGAGCAACAATTGAACAACATCATGCAATTGGCCGATCGCTTGAGCAGTGAAAACACTGAAGGTGTTGAGCCGCTCGCGCATCCCATCTCGCTGATTCAGCCGATCGCGCTTCGCTTGCGCGAAGACCTGGTGACAGAAGCAGACAACCGCACTGCCAACATGGCCAACGCGCCAGCAGCCGAGAAAGGCTTGTTTTTGGTGCCCAAAGTGATCGAATAATTGTTCATTGAAAAGTTTTACCTCCTAATTTTGCAAATCTGACATTGGAATGTGGTTTTAAGCATGTCTTCCAAACTTCAAAGTATTTCCGCGCTGCGCACCCTGCTGGACGAGAAAAAAGCCAGCGCGACTGAGCTGGCCCACGACGCCCTGCGCGAAGCGGGTCAGCAATCCAGTCTGAACGCATTCGTTGACATTCGCGATGACCTCACCCTTGAACAAGCCAAAGCTGCCGATTTGCGTTTGGCTTCCGGTGAAAAAGGTGCGCTACTGGGTATTCCGACTGCGCACAAAGACATTTTTGTTACACAGGGCTGGACCAGCACGGCTGGCTCGAAAATGCTGGCAGGTTACCAAAGCCCCTTTGATGCCGAGGTGGTGTCGCGCTTGAATGCTGCTGGAACCGTCAGCATTGGCAAATTGAACTGCGATGAATTTGCAATGGGTTCGTCCAACGAAAAAAGCGCCTACGGTCCGTGTTTGAACCCTTGGGACTCGCTGGCTGTGCCCGGTGGCTCCTCGGGTGGTTCGGCGGTGGCCGTGGCTGCTGGTGTGGTGCCATTTACAACCGGCACCGACACGGGTGGTTCTATTCGCCAACCTGCCTCGTTGTGCGGCATCACCGGCATCAAGCCCACCTATGGCAGTTGCAGCCGCTATGGCATGATCGCCTACGCAAGCAGTCTGGACCAGGCTGGCCCCATGGCCCACAGTGCTCGCGATTGTGCTTTGGTACTCAATGCCATGGTGGGCTTCGATGCGAAAGACAGCACCAGCGTGCAGCGTCCAGTTGATCAAGAGGATTTCACGGCCGGTTTTGGCAAGGCCTTGAGAAACGGCGATGTCGCAAAACCGCTGGCTGGTGTGCGTGTGGGCCTTCCCGCTGAATTTTTTGGCGAGGGTTTGGCCGCCGATGTACGCGCGCCAATTGATGCTGCACTGAAACAGCTTGAAGCCATGGGCGCCATGCTGGTGAACATCAGCCTGCCGCGCACTGAATTGTCCATTCCTGCGTACTACGTAATCGCCCCGGCCGAAGCCAGCTCCAACCTGTCGCGTTTTGATGGTGTGCGTTATGGTCACCGCGCGGCCGATTACACCGATTTGAAATCCATGTACGAGAATTCGCGCAGCGAAGGTTTTGGCCTTGAAGTACAGCGTCGCATCATGGTGGGTGCCTATGTGCTTTCGCATGGTTATTACGACGCGTATTATTTGCAGGCCCAGAAAATTCGCCGCCTGATTGCGCAAGACTTCCAGGCGGCCTTTCAGCAGTGTGATTTCATCGCTGGCCCGGTCAGCCCCACAGTGGCCTGGAATTTGGGCGAGAAGTCGGCTGACCCGGTTCAAATGTACCTGGCCGACATTTACACGCTGAGCACCAGCCTGGCTGGTTTGCCCGGCATGAGTGTGCCCGTGGGCTTTGGCGACAAAAACCGCCCAGTGGGCATGCAGCTGATTGGCAATTATTTCAAGGAAGGGGAATTGCTGGCACTGGCTGATCATTATCAGCTTGCTACCGATTGGCACCTTCGTACACCGTCTTAAAAAGGGATCGCACCATGCAATGGGAAATTGTGGTGGGTCTTGAAACCCACACCCAGCTCACAACAGAATCAAAAATTTTCTCGGGTGCCAGCACCGCTTTTGGTGCTGAGCCCAATGCACAGGCCTGTGCCGTGGATTTGGCTTTGCCTGGCGTTTTGCCAGTCATGAACAAGGCCGCCGTGCAGCGTGCCATTCAGTTTGGTTTGGCCGTGGGCGCCAAAGTGGCCGAGCACTCCATATTTGCGCGTAAAAACTATTTCTATCCCGACTTGCCCAAAGGCTATCAAATCAGCCAGTTTGAAATTCCTGTGGTGCAGGGCGGAACAGTCAGCTTTTTGCTGGGCGATCAAATGAAAACCGTGCGCCTGGTGCGCGCCCATTTGGAAGAAGACGCAGGCAAAAGCCTGCATGAAGACTTTGCAGGTCAGTCGGGTATCGACCTGAATCGTGCCGGTACGCCGCTGCTCGAAATTGTGACCGAACCCGACATGCGCTCGGCCGAAGAAGCGGTGGCCTACGCAAAAACTTTGCACACGCTGGTTACATGGCTGGGCATTTGCGACGGCAATATGCAGGAAGGCAGCTTCCGCTGCGACGCCAACGTGTCGGTTCGCCCCAAAGGCGAAACCAAGCTGGGTACGCGTTGTGAAATCAAAAACCTGAACAGTTTCAAGTTCTTGCAGGCAGCCATTTTGTTCGAAGCGCAGCGTCAAATCGAAATCATCGAAGATGGCGGCGTTATCAAGCAAGAAACGCGACTTTACGACCCAGATCGCAACGAAACCCGTTCCATGCGCAGCAAGGAAGATTCGGAAGACTACCGTTACTTCCCCGATCCTGATTTGCCTCCATTGATGATTTCCCAGGAGTGGGTTGAGCAGGTTCGCGCTGAAATGCCTGAATTGCCAGGCCAGAAACAGGCGCGTTACACCGCTGATTTGGGTTTGAGTGAATACGATGCGGTTACCGTCACTGGCAGCCGGGCCATGACCAATTACTTTGAAGCGGCCTTGGCCGTTGCAGGCAATGACAAAGCAAAGCCCTTGGCCAACTGGTTGCTGGGTGAGTTTTCGGCCAACCTGAATCGGGAAGACAAAACGCCTGCTGAATCACCCATTGAGCCAGCCCTGATGGCTGCTTTGGTGAAGCGCGTGGTAGACGGAACCCTGAACAACAAAACTGCGAAAGTGGTGTTTGCTGCCCTGTGGGAAGGCAAGTACGCTGACGTGGATGCGTGTATCAAAGGTGAAGGTTTGGAGCAGATTTCCGACTCAGGCGCTGTCGAGAAAATGATTGACGATGTGTTGGCTGCGCATCCCGGCCCTGTGGCCGAGTACAAGGCAGGCAAAGAAGCCTCGTTTAACTTCTTGGTTGGGCAGATCATGCGCGCCGCGCGTGGAAAGGCCAACCCGGCGCAGGTGAATGAGATTTTGAAAGCCAAGTTGAGTTCTTGATTTGACATCTCGATTTGGCTTGAGCCGGCGGCTTGCAAATCTCCACCAAGGCGCATCTCACTGCGGGGCTTAACGCCCAATCGGCGGCGGTGTTTCGATCGCTTCGCCTTCAAGAAAACCTGCCCTTGCGTGCCGAGCAGGGCCGGTGTTGCCCAGTATGGGCGACAGAGAACGGACCCGACCCGCTTTTTAGGAGGGACGTTCTCAGGCATCGTAAGGTTCAGCAAGGGAGCTACAGGTTTTCAGGCGAGAGATTGAAATTCGCGCCGAGTGGGCCTTAAAGAGCTGCGCGTTATCGGAAGTCAAGCCGGTTGAGCGATCCAAGCTAGCTTGCCAAACTCACAGCGGGTGATCGTAATCCGCAATCAGCGGTGCATGGTCTGAAAACTTCTGGCCCTTGTAAACACTCACTTCACGTATCAAGTCACGCAATGCGGGGCTCACCATCTGGTAATCAATTCGCCACCCCACATTCTTGGCATAAGCTTGCCCTCGGTTGCTCCACCAGGTGTAGCAAGCCTCGGTTTCCTCTGGGTACAGCACACGGTAAGCGTCTACCCATCCGCGATTTTCAATTACCTCGCCAATCCAGGCGCGTTCTTCAGGGGTGAAGCCGCTGTTTTTCAGGTTGCCTTTCCAGTTTTTCAGGTCAATTTCCTTGTGGGCAATATTCCAGTCGCCACACAAAACAACAGGCTTCTTCTTGCTCTCAAAATCGTCGAAAATTTGCGCAAAGTGATCTAAAAACCGGAATTTGGCTTCTTGTCGTTCTTCTGAGCTGCTGCCAGACGGAAAGTAGATGGACGACACAATCATGTTCTCGAATTCTGCGGTGACCATGCGGCCTTCAGCATCGAATTCGGCGTTATCTAGTCCATAAGTCACATTAAGTGGTTCGATTTTGCTGTAAATGCCTACTCCGCTGTAGCCTTTTTTCTCTGCGGCCTGAAAGTAGCCTTGGTAGTCCCCTGGTTGCAGGTGTTCCGGCCCAAGATCGGCCAAGTGCGCCTTGATCTCCTGCACGCACACCACATCGGCCTGGCTTTGGTTCATCCAGTCGAAAAACCCTTTTGTGTGGGCAGAACGAATTCCATTCAGATTTGCTGAGATAATGCGGGTCATTGTATGAAGTCAGTTTTTTAGGGATTGATCGTGGTCGATTCAAATCAAAATTTACAGGTTCTTTCCGACCAGTTTTTGCAGTTTGCTGTCGAAAAGCAGGTGTTGCGCTTCGGTGAATTCAAAACCAAGGCCGGAAGAATGTCGCCGTACTTTTTCAATGCGGGTCTGTTCAACACAGGCTCTTCTTTACAAAAGCTCAGTGAATTTTACGCACAAACCTTGCTTGAGCAAACCGCTGAGCGGGGAATTGAGTTCGACATGTTGTTTGGTCCGGCTTACAAGGGTATTCCTTTGGTGGCAGGCGCCACCATGGAAATGGCCCGCCGTGGTCGCGACGTGCCCTACGCCTTTAACCGCAAGGAAGCCAAGGACCACGGAGAAGGTGGTTCTTTGGTTGGTGCTCCCCTGGAAGGGCGTGTTGTCATTGTTGACGATGTCATTTCGGCAGGCACATCGGTGCGCGAATCCGTTGAAATCATTCGCGCCAACGGGGCTGAGCCCGCAGCTGTGCTGATTGCCCTCGATCGCATGGAAAAAGGCATGCGCGATGGTCAGGACACACAGCACTCGGCGGTTCAGGAAGTTGAGCAGTTGTACGGTATCCCTGTGCTGGCCATTGCCAACCTGCAAGATTTGTTGCGCTACCTGTTGACTCGCCAAGCGGCCAATGTTCGCCTGGCCGGCTGGTACGAAAAGGTCAAGGAATATCGTTCCCGTTACGGGGTTTGATCAAAGTACGACCGACACCAGCTCGTGGCCGGACAGCGCCCTGTAGATGTCGTCCAGCTCGTCTTGGTTGTGAACATAGACGTTGCAGGTCAAGCTCAGGTAATTGCCCTTGCTGCTGGGGCGCATGTCAACGCCTGCAACATCAAATCCAGGGCTCATGCTGAGCAATAAATCGCAAATCACCTGAGAAAATTCAGGCACGTTCTTTCCCATCACCTTGATGGGAAAGTGTGTCGGAAACTCAATCAGGCTTTTCTTGCCTTCACTGGGTGTCGGTGTGCTCATTGTTTACTCTTCAAACCACAATTTGGCGGAGTCCACCATTCGGCCAAACAAACCGGCTTCTTCGACTGTGGACAGGGCCAGAAGCGGCACAGTACCAATTGTTTCGCCGTTCAGTGTCAACTTCAAGGTGCCCAATTCGGTGCCCGCAGGAATTGGCGCAATCAGGGTGCCTTTTTTCTCGACGGTGGCCTTCAATTGTTTGGCCATGCCGCGTGGCACATTGATCAGCAGGTCCTTGTTCACGCCCAGCTTTATCTCTTTGGCCTGGCCTTTGTAGACCTCGCTGGTGCTGATGGCTTGCTTGGCTGAATAAAGCTTCACGGTTTCAAACATTTGATAACCGTAGTTCATCAGTTTCAGGCTTTCCTGGGTGCGGGCCTGGTCCGATGTGGTGCCCAGTACCACCGACAGCAGGCGGCGATCAACTCCGTTGGGCAGTGTGCGATTGGCCGAGCTGACCAGGCAATAGCCAGCCGATGCAGTGTGGCCGGTTTTCATGCCATCCACGGAAGAGTCAATCCACAACAGGCGGTTGCGGTTGGGCTGACGAATGCCGTTGTAGGTGTATTCCTTGGTCGAGTACATCTTCTTGTAGTACTCAGGAAAGTCTTGAATGATCCGTTTTGCAAGAACTCCCAGATCGCGCGCCGTGGTGTAGTGCTGCGGATCGGGCAGACCTGTGGCGTTTTTGAAGTTGGTGTCCGTCAGGCCCAGTCGCTTGGCTTGCTGGTTCATCAGTGTCGCAAAGTTGTTTTCGTCCCCTGCCAACAGTTCGGCTATCGCACGGCTTGCGTCGTTGCCCGACTGCACAATCACACCGTAAAGCAGTTCTTCAACTGTGACTGGCTTGTTGGGTTCGATAAACATGCGTGAACCTTCCGCCTTCCAGGCATAGGGTGACACTGGCACTTGTTGATCCATGCGAATTTGCTTGCTTTCAAGTGCTGCAAAAGCCATGTAGGCCGTCATCAACTTGGTCAGCGAAGCGGGATCAAGGCGTTCGCGGCTATTGAACTCGGCCAGGGTTTGGCCCGTGGTCAGGTCTAGCAACATATAGCCCTTCGCGCCGATTTCGGGTGGAGGGGGCATGACACTGGATTGGGCAACCGCTTGCGTGGCAACTCCGATACCCAGGCCCAGAACCAATGAAAGTTGGCCCACATGGCGTTTGAATCGGGAAATTCCTGAATTAAACAAGTAAAAAGCTCCTGTGCTAGAAATGGGTAAGGAAAGTGGATGGCGTTTAGCTTGGGTAATAACGCACAACCAGCTCTTTGAGTTGAGGCAGTTTGCCGTGAAAAAAATGTTCCACTCCTGGCAAGACCATCACTGGCAGGTTTTGTTCACCTGCCCAACGTAAAACATCGCTTAGCGGCACAGTGTCGTCGACTTCACCATGAATCACCAGTGTGTTGTCAGGTACAGGGGCCACGTCAAAACGACTCGTGGCAGTGCCCACCAGCACCAGTTTTCCGATGTTTATTCCAGCCTCGCGCAGTCGTTGTGCGCCGTGGCTGGTTACAAATGCACCGAAGGAGAAACCAGCCATGGCAACCGGCTGGCTTTGTAGCTCCACGGGCAGCAAAGTTGTGCGGGCCTGTTCAGTCAGTTGCGCAAGGTCGTCGGTTTCGCCTTGACCGTTGTCGTGCGTACCAGCGCTTTGACCGACACCCCTGAAATTGAAGCGCAAGGTCGTGTAGCCCATTTGAAGAAACGCGCGCGCTAGCGTTTGAACAACTTTGTTGTCTTTGGTGCCACCAAACAAAGGGTGGGGGTGTGCAATGACCGCCAAGCCGCGTATCGCTGCGGTGGGTTCGTCAATAGACACTTCGATCGGGCCTGCGTGGCCGTCCCACAGTTCATGTCGGGTTTTCGGATTCATGGCAATCGCAGGCGTTCGACGATTTCACCGCCCACCAAGTGAGAATCAATAATTTCATCCACGTCCGAGATGTCCACATAGGTGTACCAAACACCTTCGGGATACACCACCATCACGGGGCCTTCATCGCAACGATCCAGGCAACCCGCTTTGTTCATCCGGATTTTCCCCTGTCCATTCAAGCCCAGCTTTTTGATGCGCTCCTTGGCGTGTGCATGCGCTGCCGATGCGTGGCAATCTGCGCAACAATTTTCATTGTTGGGGCGTTGGTTGGTGCAAAAGAAAACGTGCTTCTCGAAGTAGCTCATGGCTGGGTGAATCCGCGTGATTGCTCAGGGTATGGTCCCTATTATCGCCGAAAACGTCGCTCGGGCAGGCTCAAAAAGGTCAAAACAGTCAGCGCCAAAATTGGCCACAACTCGCTCACCCAGCGCCCGGCCTCTTGCAGGCTACGAAAAATTGCCAGAATGCCGCTGCCTGGGTTGCCCAGGTCGGGGTCGTAAACACCGGGTAAAAGCAAGGTGATCAACCACCCACCCAACAAGTGCAACAGGCCGATGCGAGCCATGTGGTGGGGCAACACCTGCATCATCGAAATGGTCAGTGCAACCACAAAGGCGATCAGCAGGCCCAAACTATTGGCCTCAAACCAACGTTGCCCCAAGTAGCTCCACGCCGACATGGGTGCCAGTACCAGGTAATCAAGCAAGCGAATCAATAGCGTCAGCGCAATCAACACAATCAAGAGTCGTGTTCGTGGCGAGCCAGCATGGGTCTGGGCAAGGCCAACCATCCAGGCGCACATCAAAAAACAATAGTTGATGAATGTGGGGGCGATTGTTTCAATTTTCAGCAATACCTCCAGGGGTATTCCAAATGGCGTGCTGTGCTGCAGCGGGCCGGGTATTTCCAGCAAATTACCCAGCCACAGCCCTGTGCTGAATGTCGGGTTTTGCGGCGGTAAAATGCTGAGAAACCAAAGGCTGAGCAAGCCCATGCCAATCCATGCACGCTGAATCAGCCAATGTTCAATTCTGCGGTTTAATAATGGGGCAATTCGGTGGTGCGCGGTCACGTAAATACCCGCCAATACGCCCAAGACGCCACCAATCGCATTGGTGACCAGGTCCATTTTCGAAGGCACCCGGCTTGGCAAAAATGTTTGCATCGATTCCAGGGCCAGCGAGATCAGCGCACACACCAGCACCACAAGTATTTTGTCGAATGTACGCGGCTGCCGGTTCAGCCCCAGCAGCATCAGAAAGCCCAGCGGAATGTAGCCCCCGATATTGATGAATACATCGGCCCACAGTACTTTCTGATGCACGGGTATCCAGGGGCCAAACAGAAATTCAAAAGGACCAATGCCAATGTGTCGCCAGTCACTGTAAGGAAACAGGCTCAGGTGAATGACCATGCACGCATACAGACTCGCAAACATCAGAATCCCGGTGTATGGGGTTCTTTTCAGCAGGCTGGAATGGATTGGTGACATTGGGTTTGAGCAGTTCCTTGGTTTTGAGTCCCATTCGAGGGTTAAGATGGGCGAAATTTCACAACTTGCCTGAAATAATCGTCATCCGATGTTAACCCAAGCCGAAGTGCACTGGATCGAACTCGATTCAGTCGACTCAACAAATGATTATCTCAGCCGCGCTTACCAGCGGGGGCGAGTGTCGGGTGTTGCGGCAGTGCTGGCCAACATGCAAACCGCTGGCCGCGGGCGTGGCGGGCGAGTGTGGCAGGCGCGGCCCGGTTCTGGTTTGTGCGTGTCTTTGGGCTTGCCCATGGCGGGGCTGCAAATACCCTTCTTGCCGCTTTGTGTCGGCGTGGCAGTGGCTGAGGTTCTTGAGCAATGGAATGTGCCCGTGCGCCTGAAGTGGCCCAATGATTTGTTGGCGGACCAACAAAAATTGGGCGGTGTGCTGTGCGAATCCTTTCAAACCGGGCAGGGGGCAGTCACTGTGGTCGGGATTGGGCTGAATATTCAGCCCGTCGATGTTCCCGACGCGCTTTCCGGTCGGGGGGCCACCAGTTTGTCGAACTATTTGCCAGCGTCGAGTCTGCCTTCATCGCGCAACCTGGCCGAGCAGGCCGTGTTTTCGGTTTTGAGATGGATTGACATGGCAAGCGTACAAGGAATTGACGCGATATTTGCTGAATTCACCCGGCGTGATTCCTGGCTGCACAATCCAGTGCAAGTGGAAGACCAAGGGGTGGTTTGTTTTACAGGCGAGGCCATGGGAATTGACCGGCAAGGTGCGTATTTGGTAAATACAGAACAGGGCCTGCGTGCAGTTCATGCGGGCGATCTGTCATTGAGGGTGCGGCCGTGAGCAATACTGGCAGCTTGTTGTGTATCGATGCAGGAAACACGTTGGTGAAGTGGTGCTTGCACGCGAGCGTCAGTTTGCCGTTTGAGCAGCCCTCGGCTTTTTTCAGTCACCCGACCACAGGTTTTAAGCCTTTCTCTGGCGCATCGAAGTTGTTGCACCAGCAACTTGCCCCTTGTTTGGATCATGCCCAGTCCCCAGTGCAGGCGGTGTTGCTCAGCAATGTCTTGGGCCCGGATTTCGAACGGTCAGTGCGCGAAGTGTGCGAGGTTGCTGGCGTGGCCCTGCATGTATTGACTGTGAACAGGCATGCCGAGGTTCAATCGGCATACGAAACCCCAGCTGCTTTGGGTAAAGACCGATGGGCGGCATGCATGGCGTTGACTCAAGTCAGCCAGGCTGCTGTCAATTTGTTGGTGAGCTTTGGCACGGCCACCACGTTCGACATCGTGGTCAAAAATACCCACTGGCAACACTTGGGCGGATACATTGTGCCGGGCATTGAAACCATGCTTCAAAGTTTGCATTCCAACACCGCTGAATTGCCCAAGGTGGATTTCAATCTCGCCACTGCCAACACTTGGCCTGTCAGCACGCAGCAGGCAATTGGCCAAGGCGTTGGTCGCATGCAGGCAGCAATGGTGCAGTCAATTGCGGCGCAGTTGGAGCAGGAGCATCGTGAGCCTGCCGTGGTGTGGCTCTCGGGTGGGTTTGCACCCATGATGCAGGCCAGTTTGCCGCAGGCCAAGCTGCTTGAGCATGCTGTGTTCAAGGGTTTGTTGGTTGATTATCTATTGGGTCAGAAAGGTGCGGCAGCATGAATGGTTGGCGTGTTCTGGCTGTGTTCCTGCTATTGGGTAATCTGGTCTTGCTGGGTTTGGGTGTTGTTACAAACAGCAGTTCGCAAAAAGCGATTGATTCACCTGGTTTGCGTGCTGAGTGGGTCGGCGTAGAGCGCCCCTGGGATCAGGCTGTTGATGTCATTCGTGCGCCTACACCCGTGGCCCCTAAAATTGATTTGAAACAGGGGCAAGCCCAGCTCGACAGTGCAATTGAAAATGCAAGTAAACAAGTGTTCGAGAATCCGAAACTCAATCAGGAATGCCTGTTGTGGGGGCCATTGCTGCAAAGTGAATCTGCGCGCGTCCAAGAGGCCTTGCTGAATTGGGGCGGGGAAACTGACAGGCTCGAACGACAAGTGCCAGTAGGCTACGTGGTTTACCTGCCGCAAGACATTGTGAACAGTGGGGTCGGTATTGACCAACTCTCCGGCAAGGGCATTACCGACATGTTTTACATCACCACACCTGGGCCGTTGCAAGGCACTATTTCATTGGGCTTGTTTAGGGACCTGGATCGGGCGAATGTTCAGAAGGCTGACCTGGCCCGGCGTGGTGTCGTGGGGGTTCAAATTCGGGAGCGACTTGGTCCGGTGCGTGTGTTTTTTGAGCTTCGGGGAAATGCCACGCAAATTGAATCAATGCGTTCAGTGTTTGAGTTGAACAGAAAAGGCGAGCTAAAGCCTTGCGAATCGCAAGCAGCATCCTGAGTTAAAGGTCTCCGCTTCGGTCCTTGTCTAAAAATACTTGGGCCAACTGTGTGCCCTCCGCGTTCACGCCTTTGCTCCAGCAAATCACTTTGAATGCTTCACCCATGTCGGCTTCGTTCAGCAGTGTATTCAAATGTTGACGCATCAAGGCGCCACGCGTCGGGTGAGTAAAATCAGGCTGTTGTTGGGCCAGTTCAAGAATGCCATGCGCCAATAAAAATTCGCCTTGGTGCGCATAGCCTTCGAGTTCGCCGTTGCAGCTTGTCAGCGCCTCATACACCGCGCTGAAATTCACGTGGGCCGTCAAATCCTGTTGGCCCACTTTCACCAAAAAATCATCATGTGCTGTGTGGCGGCTTGTCGCGCGCAAGGTGCCTTTGCTGCGCGTAGGGTGGTAGTACATGGCTTCATGAAAACCATAGTCAATCATCAGCGCAAGGCCGTTTAAGCGCTCCGTCATTGTTTTTACCCACGCGGTGCTTTGCTCTGCAATTTCAGATTCATAGCCCTCAGGCCAGGGACCGTGGGCCGATTGCAGGTCAGAAATGGCGGTGGCTAAAACCGGGTCGGCTGGTTTCCATACCCAGCGCAACTCGCCGTTCAGGTGTTGAACCCAAGCTTCAAGTGGCCCGTCGCTTTGCCATTTGAATCGACGAACCGGGGTGGCGTCGAGCACCTCATTGCCCAACACTACGCCGCGGAGTTCATCCGGCAATTCACCAAGCCAATGCACTTTCTGCACCACTTCCGGGCCATGCAGTGCCTTTAACTTGGCCAGTTGCATGGGTTTTAATCCTGCCGACACATCCACGATGTTGTACTGGGTAATCAAATCCCCTGCGGTTTGAAGAATATCGCAAGCCAGTTGCCCGGTTCCGGCACCAAACTCATACACAACACCATTGCAGCGTGGCAGCACGTCACGCAGGGCTTTCCCCAGCGTTTGTCCAAACAGTGGGCTTAGTTCGGGTGCAGTAACGAAGTCACCCTGGCGACCAAAAATTTGCTCGCCCCTGGCGTAGTAGCCATTTTGCGGGTCGTACAGTGCAAATCGCATGAACTCGTCAAAGCGAGTGGCGTGATTAAAATTCGACAGCATGGGGCAGGTCTGGTTTAGAATAGCGGGTTCTTCTTTTAAAAATCAAAGCCTTGAAGTGAACCCTTGTTTGCTTGATGGTGAGTATCCTCGGTTTTCAGATTCTAACCGATCAAACAGCGATGACACAGCGATGACACATGCCAATCCTCAATATGCCCTGGTAACAGGGGGCGCAAAGCGACTGGGTAAAGCCATTTCGCTCGAGCTTGCGCGCGCTGGCTGGTCCATCGTATTGCATTGCCGTTCCTCGCTGGCTGAGGCCCGCGACACAGCGGCGCAAATTGAAGCCCTGGGTGTGCAGTGTGTGGTGGTTCAGGCCGATCTTGAAAAGCCCGACGAGGTTGAAGCCCTGTTCGACGCAGCCGAACAAACCGGGCCCATCCGTTGCGTGGTCAACAATGCGTCATTGTTTGAGTTCGATTCTGGCGAAACCTTTCAGCCCGAGCTTTTTCATCGCCACATGGCCTCGAATCTGGCTGCACCCATTCAATTGGCCAAACGCCTGTTTCAGCATGTACCCGACAACGAGCAAGCTGTCGTGGTAAACCTGCTTGATCAAAAGCTGAAAAATCTGAACCCTGATTTCTTGAGTTACACCTTGACCAAGGCGGGCCTTGAAACCGCCACCACCATGTTGGCCATGGAATTGGCCCCCAAGGTGCGCGTGGTCGGCGTGGCCCCAGGCCTTACCTTGATATCGCACCTGCAAACCGATGCGCAATTCGAGAGTACACACCGAATTTCGCCTTTGAACAAATCTTCCGAGCCCCAGGACATCGCCAACACGGTTCTGTTCCTGGTGCAAAGCCGCGCAATCACTGGCACCACCATTCTTGTGGATGGCGGGCAGCACCTGGTGCCCATGGCGCGCGATTTCAGCATGATGACACCATGACAGACTGGTTTTTTGATTCTCGCCTCGCCGACTGCCGTCGCGTTTTTATTCGTGATTTCGATGTATCGGCTGCCATCGGTGTGTTCCCCCAAGAGTTGGGGCGCACGCAGGCGGTGCGCATCAACATTGATTTTTGGGTAAAGTGCGCCTCCACCCCTTCCGAGCGTGATTTGCTGGTCGATGTCGTTGATTACGACTTCGTTCGCCCGGGCATTCACGGTCTCATTCAGTCGGGCCACATTGGCTTGCTTGAAACGCTGGTGGACAAAACCCTGGCGCTGGTACTCGAGCACCCCAAGGTACTCGCGGCCCGTGTTCGCGCTGAAAAATCCGAGGTCTATCCCGACTGTGAATCAGCCGGTGTCGAGGTATTCCGCTTCAAATCTTCGCAAAGTATTTAATCATGCAAACCATCACGATTTTCCCCAACAAGGCCGAGCAGAAAGACGCGTTTGAGTTCAACAAACTTGAGAAACGCCTGACCAAGCAAGTGGGCCAGGCCATTGCCGATTTCAACATGATTGAAGACGGCGACAAAGTGATGGTGTGCGTGTCGGGTGGCAAAGACAGCTATGGCTTGCTCGACATTTTGTTGCTGTTGCGTCAGCGTGCGCCAATTCATTTCGACATTGTCGCCGTGAATCTGGATCAGAAGCAGCCCGGTTTCCCTGAAGAAGTGCTGCCCAACTATTTGCGCAGCATCAACGTACCGTTTCACATTGAAGAACAAGACACTTACTCAATTGTGAAACGCGTGATTCCCGAAGGCAAAACAACGTGTTCTTTGTGCTCACGGTTGCGCCGCGGTATTTTGTACCGTGTTGCTTCCGAGTTGGGTGCCACCAAAGTGGCTTTGGGGCATCACAAAGACGACATTTTGCAAACACTGTTGCTGAACTTGTTCTACGGCGGTCGCATGAAAGGCATGCCACCAAAGTTGGTCAGCGACAATGGCGAACACACCATCATTCGCCCATTGGCTTATTGCCGGGAACGGGACTTGGCGCGGTATGCCGAAGAAAAGAATTTCCCGATCATTCCGTGCAACTTGTGCGGCAGTCAGGAAAACCTGAAGCGCAAGGAAATGGCGGCGTTACTCAATCAGTGGGAGAAACACAACCCACGCTGGATCGCCAACCTGTTCACGTCCCTGTCCACCGTGGTGCCTTCGCACCTGATGGATCGCAAGCTGTTTCCGTTCGAAACCATTCGCCCCGGTGCGGCGCTGGAAGACGGCGCGGGTGACAAAGCGTTTGATGCGGATGACGAGTGCTAACTTACTTCAAAAACAGTTTGTACGCTGGGTTCTCCGTTTCATTCACCGCCGGGTAGCCCAATTGTTTTACAAACTTGTCGAACTCGCCGTGGTCCGCAGGCGGCACCTGAATGCCCACCAAAATACGACCATAGTCGGCGCCATGATTGCGGTAGTGAAACAGGCTGATATTCCAGCCTGGGTTCAGGGCGGTTAAAAATTTCGTCAATGCGCCTGGTCGCTCGGGGAATTCAAAGCGATACACCAGTTCATGGTCTGCCGAATTGGACCTTCCGCCCACCATGTGCCGCAAGTGCAGCTTCGCCATTTCATCGTCAGTCAAGTTCAGTGCGTCAAAACCAGATGCGATAAAGCGTTGTTGCAATTCATCTGCTTGCGTGCGACTGCCAATTTGAATGCCGACAAAAATATTGGCCTTGGCCGAATCGGACATGCGGTAGTTGAACTCCGTCACATTGGTGGGGCCAAGCAAATCACAAAACTTTCTGAAGCTGCCGCGTTCCTCTGGCACAGTGATGGCGAAAACTGCCTCGCGTTGCTCACCCACTTCTGCGCGTTCAGCCACAAAACGCAGGCGATCAAAATTCATGTTTGCGCCACAGGAAATGGCGATCAGGGTTTGATTCTGTAGACCCATTTCAGCGGCATACTGTTTCAAGCCCGCTACAGCCAGGGCCCCTGCTGGCTCCAGAATGCTGCGTGTGTCCTGAAAAACATCTTTGATTGCAGCGCAGGCTTCATCAGTCGTCACGCGAACAACGCCGTCGACATATTTCTCGCACAGGCGGAAGGTTTCCTCGCCCACCAGCTTGACTGCGGTGCCGTCCGAAAACAGGCCAACCTCTGCCAGCGTCACGCGTTTGCGTTGTTCCAGGCTTTGCGCCATGGCATCGGAGTCCACGGTTTGCACGCCGATGATTTTGATGTCGGGGCGCAACTGCTTTACATAAGCACCCACTCCAGCAGCCAAACCGCCGCCGCCAATCGCAATGAAAATGGCATGAATGGGGCCTTGGTGCTGGCGTAAAATTTCCATGCCCACTGTGCCTTGTCCTGCTATCACATCTGGGTCATCAAACGGGTGCACAAAGGTCAAGCCCTTGGCTTGCGCCAATTCGGTAGCATGTCCTGCCGCATCGCTGTAGCTGTCGCCAAACAGCACTACATTCACCCAGTCGCCGCCAAAGCGTTTCACAGCGTCGATTTTCAGGGCTGGGGTGGTGGTGGGCATCACAATGGTGGCCAGGCAGCGCATCTTCGCTGCAGACAATGCAACGCCTTGCGCGTGGTTGCCTGCGGATGCGGCGATCACACCCCGTTCCAGTTGAATAGGGCTTAAATGGGCCATCTTGTTGTAAGCGCCGCGCAGCTTGAAGCTGAAGACCTCTTGCATGTCCTCACGCTTTAGCAACACCTCATTGGCAGTGCGAACAGACAAGGAATGTGCACGCTCCAACGGTGTTTCAATGGCCACGTCGTAAACCTTGGCGGTCAGTATGCGTTTTAGATAGTCAAGACCCACAAAGCACCTATTTATTGCAGATTTTTAAGCAAATTTCGAGCTTTTGCCCATGAAGGCTACACTTTACAGCATGAGGGCAATCCCAAAAGCCGGCTTGCGCGTTTGGGTCGCATCTGCAGGTCGCCTTCGGGCATAATTTAGGCTCAGTTTCTCAAGGACAGGTTCAAACCCCCAATGGCATCTACAAAATCATCGAAACCCAAAGCGAAACCTCAAGTCAAAAAATCCCTTGGAAATACCATCCCCGCATTTGTGTTCGGCATGGTGTTTGGGCTTTTGATTGCGCTGGGAGTGGCGTTGTTTGTCAGCAAGTCCCAACTGCCTTTCTCGGGCGCCGAAACGCAAGGGGCTGTGCCCAATGTGTCGCCTGGGCCTGGTAACAGTCCACCTGATCCCAACACTGCCATTTATGGCAAAGCCAATGCCAATCAGGGCAATGTGGTTACCATCGATCCATTTCAGCAGGGCACGGAACCTCAGGCCGGTGATGGCACTCCAACTCAACAAATTGAACCTGTGGCTCAGGCCATTTACTTTCTGCAGCTGGGAAGTTTTCGAAATCGAGAAGACGCCGAGCAACTGCGGGCGCAGTTGGCGTTTGTGGGCACAGAATCCGAAATTGCCGTGGGCGAGGTCAACGGCAATGTTGTAAACCGCGTTCGTGTGGGGCCATTCGGCAGTGCGAACGAAGCCTATCAGGCCCGAATCCCCCTTACCAAAGGCGGTTTCGAGGCAACTGTGGTCAAGGAGTAAAGAAAATGAAGCGTCGTGAATTAATTCAAAGTGCAGTTGCATTGGGCGTAGTAAGTGCCTTGGGCGGCTTGTCCCCGGCCTTGGCACAAGATGCGGGCGCATTCCGAAAAGTACGTCGGGAAGTTCCTCGCTCCACCCCCGGCAAAATTGATGTGGTTGAGTTCTTTTGGTACGGCTGCATTCACTGTTACAACTTCGAGCCCAAGGTGAATGCCTGGTACAAAAAGCTGCCCAGCGATGTCGTATTTACCAAAATCCCGATCGCTTATCAAAGTCAGCGTGTCAACTTCCAGGGTCACCAGCGCCTGTATTACACACTAGAGGCCATGGGCAAGCTTGATATGGCCCACAGCAAGGTATTCGAAGCCATGCACAAAGACAAAAAGCAGTTGGCGAATGATGAACAAATTTTCGACTTTGCCGAATCTCTCGGCCTGAAGCGCGAAGAGTTCGCCAACATGTTCAAATCATTCGGTGTGAATGCGAAATGTGCGCAAGCCAAGTCGATTTTTGAAGCTTACGGTGCAGATGGCGTTCCTACCCTTGGGGTTGATGGCAAGTTTTTCACCTCCGCATCGATCGCGGGTTCTGAAGACAATGCAATTCGTGTGGCCGAGGCCTTGATCCGACGACAGCGCCAGGCCTGAAAATCAGGGGAAAAGATGAAGGAGGATTCTATGCGCGGTGGTGTTGTCCGGTTTGTTGCTTTTGCATCACTGTCATTCATCCTGGGGGCTTGCTCCAGCGTTCCTCTGGACAAGCCTGTTTCGTCGCCGCCAGCGAGAACCGTGGCCAAACCCTCGGTGCCTCCGCCGGTGAAACATGAAAACTGGGAGCCAGCTCCACAAGGTGGCGGCTATTATCTGGATGATGGTCCCGGCGATTTGCGTCCGGCAAACCTCGACGACTTGCCCTCTGCCGAACCACAGCTCGAGCCCATTGCAATTCGCAACACCCGGCCTTACACCGTCATGGGCCAGGATTTCACGCCGCAAACTTCTCTCGAAGAGCCTTACAGCCAGAAAGGTCGGGCCAGTTGGTACGGCAAAAAATTTCATGGTGCAAAAACTGCCAACGGTGAAATTTACGACATGCACCAAATGACGGCAGCGCACACCACCTTGCCTTTGCCAAGTTATGCCAAGGTTACCAATCTGGCCAACGGCAAGTCCGTTATTGTTCGGGTCAACGACAGGGGGCCATTTTTACGTGGCCGAATCATCGATCTCAGTTATGCCGCCGCGTATCAGCTGGACTACATCAAGCAAGGTAGCGCTGAAGTACTCGTTGAAAAAATGACTCCCGATGCAATCGCGCAGTACCATGCCGAAAAAAATGGCACAGTGGTGGCCAAGAATGGTGTGCGGGTTGAGCAGGTTGCCATGAGCAATACCTCCGCATTGGTGCCCGTCCATCGAATTCCGCTGTATCTGCAAATTGGTGCCTTCGGCAACAAAAACAACGCGGAAGCCCTGGTGTCTCAAGTGTCTTCCAATCACGAGGTCTTCGGCAAAGCCAGTCAAATTCTTTCCGAAGCGGGCGTCCATCGGGTTTTGGTGGGCCCATTCACCAGCATCGATCAGGCCAATGAGGCCGCCATCGAACTCAGTGCCTTCGTTCAGGTTCAGCCGGTCATCAAACAAGACTTGATCTTGCCCTGATTGTCCCCATATCGGGAAATCGACGCACAAAGCGCAACACCCCAACCAAAGGATAGGCATGGAGCAATATCACGGCACCACCATATTGTCAGTACGCAGAGGTCAGCATGTCGCGCTGGGAGGCGACGGGCAGGTTACTCTCGGTCATATTGTGGTCAAAGGGTCAGCCCGCAAAGTCAGGCGTCTTCACCACAACAAAATTCTTGCAGGCTTCGCTGGCGGTACGGCCGATGCGTTCACCCTGTTCGAGCATTTTGAAGCCCAACTCGAGAAGCACCAGGGCCACCTTTTGCGCGCGGCCGTGGAGCTGGCCAAAGAATGGCGTACCGATCGCATGCTTCGCAGGCTTGAGGCCATGCTGGCCGTGGCCGATGAAAATCATTCCCTGATCATTACCGGCAATGGCGATGTACTGGAGCCCGAGCAAGGTTTGGTGGCAATCGGTAGTGGCGGTGCGTATGCGCATTCCGCGGCAAAGGCTTTGCTCGAAAACACCGAACTGTTACCAGAAGAGATCGTCAAGAAATCGCTGACCATTGCCGGCGAATTGTGTATTTACACCAATCAACATCACACCATTGAAGTGTTGGGTGCCCCCGAAGCATCTGGCAGCAAAGGTTAACGCCATGACTCAACTTACACCCTCAAATATTGTTGAAGAACTCAACAAGAACATTGTTGGCCAGGATGCTGCCAAGCGTGCTGTGGCGGTTGCACTTCGCAACCGCTGGCGTCGCATGCAGGTGCCCATGCCATTGCGCCAGGAAATTACGCCCAAAAATATTCTTATGATCGGCCCAACTGGCGTGGGTAAAACCGAAATCGCCCGTCGATTGGCCAAGCTGGCCAATGCGCCATTTATCAAGATCGAAGCCACCAAGTTCACCGAGGTCGGCTACGTGGGGCGCGATGTGGACACCATTATTCGTGATTTGATTGAAATCGCTTTGAAGCAGGTGCGCGAAGAAGCCCAACTTGGCGTGATCGAAGAGGCTAAAACTGCTGCCTTCGATCGTGTACTGGATGCTTTGCTACCGCCTGCCCGTGATTTTGGCTTCACCGAGAAAGCGCCAGAGCCCGATGAAAATCGAACCCGCATTCGTTTTCGCGAAAAGCTTTTTGCTGGCGAGCTCGATGACAAGGAAATCGAGATCGAAGTCGCTGCGGCCTCTCCGTCGCTGGATGTGGTCGGTCCTCCCGGCATGGAAGAGCTCACCGGGCAGTTGCAGTCCATGTTCCAGAACATGTCCGGTGGCAAGAAAAAGCTGCGCAAAATGAAAGTGTCCGAGGCGCTCAAGGCAATTCAGGACGAAGAAGCCGCCAAGCGTGTGAACGAAGAGGAAGTTCGAGCCAAAGCGATTTCAAGGGTCGAGCAAGACGGTATTGTGTTTCTTGATGAAATCGACAAAATTGCCACGAAAGCCGATGGGCGCGGCACCGATGTATCCCGGCAGGGGGTTCAACGTGATTTGCTCCCACTGGTCGAGGGCACAACCGTCAACACCAAATACGGCATGATTAAAACAGATCACATTCTGTTTGTGGCCAGCGGCGCTTTCCATTTGTCCCGTCCTTCCGACCTCATTCCTGAGTTACAGGGGCGTTTCCCCATTCGGGTTGAACTGGAATCGCTGACCGTTGAAGATTTCACGCGAATTCTGACCAGCACCGATGCCTGTCTTACCGAGCAGTACAAAGCCTTGCTGGTCACCGATGGTGTCGAGCTGGAATTCACGGACGAAGGGGTGCGCAGGCTGGCGGAAATCGCATTCACGGTGAATGAGAAAACCGAGAACATCGGCGCTCGCCGCTTGTACACCGTCATGGAGCGTCTGCTCGAAGAGGTGGCATTCGAGGCCAATGGTCAGGCCAGGCAGGTCAAAGTCACGGCAGAGTTTGTGGACTCCAGGCTGGGTGAAGCAGCCAAATCCGAGGATCTGGCCCAATTCATCCTCTAGAATCCGTCGATCGGCATTCTTGTCGTCTTTGTCCGGGTAGATTCGCTTTAAAATGCACTTTGTGCCCAGTTTCTACCCGGACAACTCATGACGACCGACATTCTTACCTCTGCAATCAAAGCCAAAGTTCTGTCCGAGGCTCTGCCCTACATTCGCCGTTTTCACGGCAAAACCGTGGTGGTCAAATACGGCGGCAACGCCATGACCGATGTCAATCTGCAAAAATCCTTCGCACACGACGTTGTATTGCTCAAGCTGGTGGGTATCAACCCAATCGTTGTTCACGGCGGCGGCCCACAAATTGACGAGGCATTGCGCCGCATTGGCAAGCAGGGAACTTTCATTCAAGGCATGCGCGTCACCGACGAGGAAACCATGGAAGTGGTTGAATGGGTATTGGGTGGACAGGTACAGCAAGACATCGTCATGATGATCAATGAGCATGGCGGCAAGGCGGTTGGTCTAACCGGCAAGGACGGCGGGCTGATTCAGGCCCGCAAAATGAAACTTGCTGACAAAAGCGAGCCGGGAAAATTGCACGACATCGGCTTTGTGGGCGAAATTGCGTCCATCGATCCGGCCATTGTGAAAGCCCTGCAAGACGATGCCTTCATCCCCGTTATTTCTCCGATTGGTTTTGGTGAAGACGGCATGGCCTACAACATCAACGCAGATCTTGTCGCCGGGAAAATTGCCGAAATCCTGAAGGCTGAAAAACTCATCATGATGACAAACACCCCCGGGGTGTTGGACAAAGATGGCAAGCTGCTCACCGGCCTTACTGCCAAGCGGATTGACGAACTGTTTGAAGATGGCACCATTTCAGGCGGAATGCTGCCCAAGTTGTCTTCCGCGATTGAGGCGGCAAAAAGCGGAGTAAACTCAGTTCACGTGGTAGACGGTCGTGTTCCTCACTGCCTTCTGCTTGAAATTCTGACAGACCAAGGCGTGGGAACCATGATTCGCAGTCACTGAAAAACTCAGCAGGGCAATCCGCGTCAAACGCAGGAGGAAGCATGTCGAACAAAAGAATACCCAATTTATCGGTTACCGATGGATTTGATTTCGTAAAGAAAATCTGGGGAAGTTTGCCGATCCCCAGCGTCATGAATCCGACCACCGATCTCGATGAGCTCGATAAGCGAATCTCCGATCTCAAAGCCGTCGAGCAATGGCTGAATGTCAACCTCAGCATGCTCCGCGCCACCATACAAGGGCTGGAGGTGCAGCGTGGCACCATCGCCACCATCAAGTCTTTCAGTTCAAATCTGGGTTTGGGTGGTGATCGCGCAAGCGACGTCAATCAGGCAGTCAACGAGGAGATTATCCGGAATGCCATGCAGGCCGCGGTGGCACCGCCGCCCGTTCCGCGTGTCGAGCCGGTAGCGCCGAAAACTCCAGCCCCCGAGCCTGCCGCTGCACCGTCTGCAAGCGACGCAGCCGCTCAGGAATCCTCGAAGGCCATGGTGACCAACGCCACAGCCTGGTGGGGTTTACTGCAGGATCAGTTCAACAAGGTGGTGGCCACAGCAGCCATGGCCGGCGCTGGCTCCGAAGCCAGTCCGGACGAGGCTGAGCCCGCCAAAAAGCCCGTTAAACCCAAAGCAAAGCGTGCAGCGACGCCTCGCAAAAAAACAGCAAGTAGCACCCGCCCCGCGCGCACAAGGACCTAGATGTTTCGTTTTGGCCATGCCACACACCCCAACTGGAGAGAAGCACTTGAACTCGTGTTGGTGCAGCTCGAAGGCCAAATGCAACTGGAGCAGTTCGCAAGCGACATCTCCCGACCTCAGAAATTGGGTTTGATTTATGCCACCGAGGCATTTGCTGACAACATGCCGCAAATTCTTCAGGGTTTGCGCCAGCGAACCGGCATCAAGGAATGGGTTGGTGGGCTGGCGCCTGGTGTGTGCAGTAGTGGGGTTGAGTACTATCAGGAACCTGCGCTGGCTGTCATGTTGATGGAATTTCCTGCAGATTCTGCCCGAGTGTTTTCTGGCAAATTGCCTTTGCCAAAGCCGGGTACTGTCACAGCCTCGGGGCGTGATGCAATGTACTCTGCGCTGATCCACATCGATCCGCTGACCGAGGACATCGATGACCTGCTTGATGATTTATCGCTTAAAGTCAGCACGCGTCAAATTTTCGGTGGTTTGGTGTGCGCAGGTGCCGCCAACACCCATATCGCGCTCGAGCCCTTGTCGGGTGGGGTCTCTGGTGTGGTGTTTGCCAGTGGTTTGCCGATCGAAGTCCGCATGACACAAGGTGTCCAAGTAGTCGGTGTCGAGCATGAAATCACCGGGCTGCGCGGTAATTTTGTTGAAGAGCTCGACGGGATGCCCGCGCTCGACGTGCTGCTTGCCGACTTGGGTCTGCAGCCCGATTCAGACGAAGGTGACCCGGCAAGTCAGGCCGCCGAGGTGCTGGCCAAGCGTTTCGCCCATGGCTTGTTTGTGGGTTTAACCGACCGAGCCCTGGCGGAGTCAATCGCACTAAAAGGTCTTACGGCGGGTCGCTCTGAAGCGCATCAGTTGAAAGTTCGCCCGGTAGTTGGCATGGATCCCAATAAAAAGTCCCTTGCTGTGGCAGAAGATTTCAAGCTGGGCGATCGTTTGGCATTTTGTACCCGCGATGAAAATTCTGCGCGGGTTGATCTCACCCGCATGTGTGCTGAATTGCGTGAAGACCTTGATGCACCTGCACCCAAATTAAACGAGCTACAGGCAGCCGGTTTTTCTGGAATCCATTCTCAGCGCAAACCGCGCGGCGCAGTGTACATTGCATGCAATGGACGGGGTGCAGCATTGTTCGGCCTTCAAGGCGTTGAGCAGCAAATCGTGCGTGAACAGTTGGGCGATATTCCCCTCATCGGTTTTTCGGCCAACGGTGAAATTTTCCGCGGTGCGTTGTACGGTTACACCGGTGTGCTGGCTTTGTTTTTCTAAATTTGAATACTGACATGAATATTTTGATACTTGCAGCGGGCAAAGGCACCCGCATGAAGTCCGCCTTGCCCAAGGTGTTGCACCCGGTGGGCGGACAATCCATGCTGGGGCGTGTGGCCAGCACGGCTTTCCAGTTTGACAATCCACATGTGGTGGTGGTGGTTGGGCACGGCGCCGAAGCGGTTCAAAGTCATTTGTCCGCACAGCCCCGCATTCAATTCGCCACTCAGTCAGAGCAACTGGGCACGGGCCACGCCGTTCAGTGCGCCAGTTCGGCACTGGTCGACCACGCAGTCACTTTGATTTTGTACGGGGATGTACCCCTTATTCAATTCGAATCCTTGCAACCTTTGGTTCAGGCCGCGCAGGCCGGGCAATTGGGTTTGATGACATTGAACATGCCCAATCCGCAAGGTTATGGCCGAATTCTTCGCGACATCGAAGGGGCGGTGGTTGGAATTGTTGAGCAAAAAGACGCTACGCCTGCACAACAGGCCATCACAGAGGTCAATACCGGCATTTTTGCCTGTCCCACTGCCCAATTGAAAAGCTGGGTCGGCAAACTAAGCAACAACAATGCGCAGGGCGAGTATTACCTCACCGACATCGTCGCGATGGCGCATGCAGAAGGCCTCTTGGTGCGCACTTGCCAACCAGGGCAAAGCTGGGAAGTGTCAGGTGTTAATTCCCGTGCTCAGCAGGCTGAGCTTGAGCGAATCTGGCAACAGCATCAGGCAGAAAAGCTCATGCTTGAAGGTGTTCAGCTACTCGATCCAGCCCGATTCGATTTGCGCGGCACGTTGCGTTGTGGCACGGATGTGTCCATCGACATCGGCTGTGTATTTCATGGCGAAGTCACTTTGGGCAATGGCGTATCCATCGGCCCCTATTGCATACTCAATAACGTCAACATCGCGGCAGGTACCCGCATCGAGGCTTATTCCCATCTCACTGATGCAACAGTGGGAGAAAATGCAGTCATCGGCCCCTATGCACGTTTGCGCCCCGGCGCCCGGCTGGGCAACGAAGTACACATCGGCAACTTTGTCGAGGTCAAAAATGCCAGCATTGCCAACCAGTCCAAAGCAAATCATCTCGCCTACATTGGCGATGCGCAAATTGGTGAAAGGGTAAATGTGGGTGCAGGAACCATCACCTGCAATTATGATGGTGCCAACAAACACCTCACCATCATTGAAGATGACGTTTTTATCGGTTCAGACACGCAGTTGGTTGCACCCGTTACCGTGAAGAAAGGGGCCACGCTTGGTGCGGGCACCACCCTCACCAAAGACGCACCTGAGAACGCACTCACCGTGTCACGTGCCAAACAAATCACGATCACGGGCTGGAAGCGCCCGGTCAAATCAACCAAAAAATAAAGGAATACCTCACACCATGTGCGGAATCGTCGGCGTACTTTCTAAAACCAACAGCGTGCCAGTGTTGATCGATGGCCTGAAAAAACTTGAATATCGCGGATATGACTCGGCCGGGTTGGCCATTCAGTCGGATACCGATCAATCCATTCACCGCGCACGCAGTGTCGGTCGCGTGGTTGAGCTCGATTCCAGCACCAAAACACTGAGTGCGCGTATGGGCATCGCTCACACCCGTTGGGCCACACATGGTGTGCCCAGCGAGCGCAATGCACACCCTCACATCAGTGAAGGGCAGGGAGTGTCAGTCAGTGTTGTGCACAATGGCATTATTGAAAATCACGAAGAAATTCGAAAGGCGCTCACCGCTGAAGGCTACGTGTTTCAATCCGACACGGATACCGAAGTGATTGCCCACCTTACCCACAAACACTTGGTGCAAGGGCTCGCGTTGCGGGCAGCTGTGCAGGCCACCGTGAAAAAGCTTCAAGGTGCTTTTGCCATTGCGGTGATTTGCAACACTGCGCCACTGACCTTGCTTGCGTCCAAGAAAGGTGCGCCACTGTTGGTTGGGCACGGAGATGGAGAATATTTTCTCGCCTCCGATGCGTCTGCATTGGTGACCTATACCAAACAAATTACTTATCTCGAAGAAAATGACGTGGTTCAGTTGCAAGCAGCGGGAGTCTCGTTTTTTGACGGCGCAGGCCAACAGGTTGAGCGTTCGATCATCGAGAGTCAGTTGTCTGCCGATGCCGTAGAGCTTGGCCCTTATGCCCACTACATGCAGAAGGAGATTTATGAGCAGCCTGGCGCAATAGCGGCAACGCTGGAGATGGTCAGCAATGCCTCCGCGGTAAAGCCCGAGTTATTCGGCGCTGAGGCAGGCCATATTCTCCCTGGTATTCAGCAAGTACTCATTCTTGCGTGTGGCACCAGCTATCACGCTGCATCGGTTGCTCGTTATTGGCTCGAATCGATTGCTGGTCTGCCAACCAACGTTGAAATCGCAAGCGAATATCGCTATCGCACCAGTGTCAGTCTTCCCAATACTTTGGTGATCACCATTTCACAGTCCGGAGAAACAGCCGATACTCTTGCCGCGCTTGAACACGCCAAGTCACAAGGCATGGTGAACGCGCTCTCCATTTGCAATGTTCCAGAATCTGCGCTGATTCGCGCCAGTAATTTGAAATTCCTGACTCGGGCGGGTCCGGAAATCGGTGTGGCGTCAACGAAAGCGTTCACCACGCAGCTTGCGGCGCTCTTTACCTTCACGTTGGTCATGGCCAAATTGCGCGGCAAACTCGATGTTGAGCAGGAAAAAACCCTGTTGACCCAACTGCGTCACTTGCCTTCCGCCATGCAAAACATCTTGGCACTCGAGCCAGAAATCAAGGCTTTGGCGGCCAGTTTTGCAGAAAAGCGCCACGCACTGTTTTTGGGACGTGGTGTGCATTACCCCATTGCCATGGAAGGTGCATTGAAGCTGAAGGAAATCAGCTACATTCACGCCGAGGCTTATGCGGCAGGGGAATTGAAACACGGTCCGCTGGCCTTGGTCGATGCAGACATGCCCGTGGTGGCGGTCGCACCCAAAGACACACTGATCGAAAAGCTGAAATCGAACCTGCAGGAAGTTCGTGCGCGCGGTGGCGAACTTTACATTTTTGCAGATCGTGACACCAAAATCGAGAAAGCCGACGGCGTGCACGTGATCAACCTGCTTGACCACGCTGGGCATTTGTCCCCGATTTTGCACACCTTGCCATTGCAATTGTTGTCCTATCATGTGGCACTGGTAAAAGGCACCGATGTGGACAAGCCCCGCAATCTCGCCAAGTCAGTTACCGTCGAGTAAGCGACTCCGCTTCTTCTGCCTTGAATTTTTTCAAGGCTTTTTCCGAGCCCTGCAACCTGCTCAGGCCCTCTGCCACCCGGTGAAATAAACCGGGTGCCAATATCAGGGGTGCAATGGTTCTGGGCGCAATAATTTTTCTTTGGCGCTTTTCAATGCCACGGAACATGGCATTAATCACCTGCTCGGGCTCCACTGCGCCAAATGCACCTTTGTGGCCACCCCACAGCACGCCTGCATTCACCTCTTGAATCATGGCGGTGTTGGTAAACGTCGGGTGTACACAGCCCACGTCAATGCCGTCCAGTGCAAGCTCCTGGCGCGCAACATCCGCCAGTGCCTCAACCGCCGCCTTCGATGCAGCGTAATGCCCCATCAGTGGTGTGTGAATTGCAGCAGCCAGGGACGAAATAACCTGTAGGTAACCCTTGGTCTCGCGCAGGTAAGGAATGCCAGCGCGAATGGTGTTGAATGCACCATTTACATTCACCTGCATCACGGCATCAAAATCAGCCGGGTTCATGTGTTCAATCGAACCCATTTTCAAAATACCCGCATTCACAACCACCACATCAATCCGGCCAAAACGTTCTTTGCACTCCGCCATCGCAAGCTCAAGGTCAGCAGGCTTGCACACATTGGCCTGGCAGCCGGCTATTGCCTCGCCGCCCAATGTTTCCACTTGCTCGAACACGGCTTCGGTATTCAAATCCACAATAAAAGCCTTGCCACCCTTGCTGACCACTTTCGCTGCCAGTCCTGCCCCAAGTCCGCGGGCGCCACCTGTAATAAAAACCACCTTGTTCTTCATGTTGTTTTCCGTCAATTTCGTTAAAGTGATTCAATAAAAGAAATGCAATCCGCCGCAAAACGATCAGGTGTTTCTTCCATCGGAATATGGCCCACTTCGCGATACACCTTCAATTCCGAATTTGGGATGTCCCGGTTGAATCGTCCCGCCATCTCGATACTGACCCATCGATCATTCCCTCCCCACACAATCAGCGTTTTGCACTGTATTTCGGATAGTCGCTCCGAACCCAGTTCACCATCGGTAAACACGCCCACCATCTTGCCCACAGCGCTTCGGTTTGGCTTGTGCATAAACAACTCAAGGTACCTTTCCAGCACTTCTTTTTTCAGTTTGCTTTTGTCGCCATACACATCCCGTACCGCCATCCGCAGCAAAAATGCCGGCACCGTATATCGCGTCAGCCAAGCGATTGGCTTAATCGTGAACAGGGTAATGTAGATTGGTAAAGGTTGCTGGTATCCCACCGCATCCGAAATAATCAATCCACGAACCCGCTCCGGGTGTCTTTGGGCTTGGTCCCAGCTCAAAAATCCACCAAACGAATTGCCGATCATCACGCATTTTTTAATCTGCAACTCGTTTAACACAGCGTCCACAAACTGCTGATAAAAGGCCACATCCATTTTGCGAATGTTTCCTCGTTCATCGAGTGCAGGTCCGGTCAGGCCGAAGGGGGGCAAATCGAAGCGAATGATCCGAAACTGTTTGCTCATGTGCGCGCAAACATCACTCCAAGTGTGCAAGTTCGCCGCAAAGCCATGAATCATGACCACATCGGGGCCGCTGCCCTCAATGCTCACATGCACTTTCATGCCCATGCAATCCAGAAAAATTGATGTGGGCAACGCATGTTTTTCAATCAGTGTTTTCTTGTCCGGGCCAGCCCATCCAAACTCATTCAGTAATCGATTCAAGCAACGTCTCCCGTGGTTTTGTTCCATGACAGTGTAGAAGCCACACACTCTGTTCGAACTTGATTACAATCAATGATGATTGATATTTCCGGACAAAACCCATTTCTCTATGCCAGCTCGCCGAACCGTTGTTAGCGTGAAAATTCTGAGTGAGCTGGGTGTGCGGCTGGGCTCCACCCGCAGCGCGCTCCTCACCGGCTCTTCCATATTGCCAGCCCAGCTTGACGATCCCCACGTTGAAATCGATCCGGATCAGGAATTGCAGGTGATCCACAACCTGGTGCGTCTGCACGGCAAGGTTCCTGGTTTGGGGCTTATGGCAGGCTCTGAGTATCATCTCACGACCTATGGAATATGGGGCTATGCCTTAATCACCAGCCCCACCTTCCGGCAGGCTGTTGAACTTGGCTTGCGCTATCTCGATCTCACTTTCGCGTTCTCAAAAGTTGAGTTGGCTTTGGGCAATGGCCTCGCATCCATGGTCTTGACAGTCGATCATTTGCCGCCCGCGGTGCGTTCATTTGTGGCCGAACGGGACTGCTCTGCGATTCAGGTTTTACAGCGCGAATTATTTGGTGTCAGCCTGCCTTTGCGCGCAGTTGAATTTGCTTTTGCGCCGAATGCGCCCATGGCTCAATACGAAGCCATGTTTGGCTGTATTCCGCAGTTCAACGCAGCGGTCAACAGGGCCACATTTGACGAGCAATGGCTGAATTTGCCGCTGCCCAAAGCCAACGAGCACAGTGCCAGGTTCTGTGAAACCCAATTGGAAAATCTGCTCTCCCGCAGAATGCAAAGGGGGGGAGTCTCCGCGTGGTTGCGCAACAAGTTGCTGGCTGACTTGTCCTCTTCCCCAAGTCTGGCGCGAATTGCCACCGACCACTTCATGACTGAGCGCACTTTGCGCCGGCGATTAACCGATGAGGGCACCAGCTATCGCGATTTGTTGGCAGAGGTTCGTCAAACCATGGCCGAAGAATTACTCGGTTCTACGGGGCTGAGCGTGTCAGAGGTCTCCGCCCGGCTTGGCTATTCCTCTCCATCGGCTTTTATTCACGCTTTCCAGAAATGGCACAGTTGCTCACCGCGCCAATTTCTGGATGCTCGATCGGAGCAAATAAAGCGCGATTAGGCCCGGTATGGCCGCCAGGGTTGAAAACACGAAAAAATCACTCCACCCATAGGCGTCCACTACATAACCTGCAGGGGCTGCCAGGTAAACACGCCCCATGGCGGCAAGCGACGAAAGAAGCGCGTATTGTGTAGCCGAAAACTCCTTGCTGCACAGGCTTGTCAGCAAGCC
Source organism: Limnobacter sp. 130 (assembly GCF_902506325.1). Classification (GTDB taxonomy): domain Bacteria; phylum Pseudomonadota; class Gammaproteobacteria; order Burkholderiales; family Burkholderiaceae_B; genus Limnobacter. The sequence goes on along the minus strand of NZ_LR732328.1, from coordinate 1,413,957 downwards.
CACAAAGGCTGCTGTGCCCATTCCCCCGCACAGGTTTTCAACAAATACAGCACCCCCCATCGCCCAAATATTCGGTTCAATAACCGATAAAACCCAAAACGACAAATTGGACACAGCTTGAAAAATACCGAACAACATCAGTGAGCCATACAAGCCCATTCGAGTCATCAAGGCGCCACCAAGAAATGCACCTAACAGGGTAGCGATCAGGCTGACAGTCTTGTTCACCGCGCCCACTTCGGTCAGGGTAAAGCCAAGGCCCTTGAGTAAAAATGCAGTGGTCAGTGATCCAGCAAATGCATCGCCCACCTTGTAAAGCACAATCAGTACCAAAATCCAGATAGCGGCTTCCTTGTTCATGAAGTTGCGCGTTGACTCCTTCACAATTCCAAACAGGTTTCGTTTGCTCTCCCTTCGGGCCAAATCTTCAGCCGTATCAGCTGTCGGGCTTAAAGCCGTAATCACGGCGCAGGCAGCAAGCAGTCCCGCCATCAGCAGGTAGGTGCCAGTCCAGCCCAGGTACTCGCCCGCCAAAATCAGTGCCAATCCGCCAGACACCAACATGGCCACACGATAGCCCGTCACGTAATACGCAGCGCCAAGACCACGTTCCTGGGCGGGCAGCAAGTCAGTCCGATAGGCGTCAATTGCCATGTCCTGGGTCGAGGAGCAAAAGGCAATGGCGACTGCCACCGCAGCGACAGTCCACGCGGAATGGGCATCCACAAATGCCATGGCCGCGATTAATCCGGCGCAGGCCAATTGCATCAGCGCGATCCAGCCGCGTCGCTGATCAAAAAAACCGGGTTTCAAATAATCCAGAAAGGGCGACCACAAAAACTTGTACGTGTAAGGAAATCCAACCACCGCATACAAGCCGATGGTTTTGATGTCCACATTTTCGACAGCAAGCCACGCTTGAAGCGTACTTCCCGTCAAGGCAAGGGGCAGACCACTGGAAAAACCGAGAATTAATATACAAATAAGGCGGAAAGGGGGCATGGGGTGTTGACGGTAATTAAAAAAGCATACATAATCCGGGGTTCTCTTTTGGAGAGATGTCCGAGTGGCTAAAGGAGGCAGACTGTAAATCTGTTGGCGTATGCCTACGCTGGTTCGAATCCAGCTCTCTCCACCAAGAATTCAAGCAGTTTAACCGAGTGTGTCCTTGAAAAGGGGTTCACAAGGTGTGCGGGTGTAGCTCAATGGTAGAGCTGAAGCCTTCCAAGCTTAAGACGAGGGTTCGATTCCCTTCACCCGCTCCAGGCTTTAATAGAAAGTTGCTCATGTGGCTCAGTGGTAGAGCACTCCCTTGGTAAGGGAGAGGTCGGCAGTTCGATCCTGCCCATGAGCACCATACCGTTATAACCGCACTCGCATTGTTGGGTGCCCGCACCGAGGTCGTCATGGCAAAAGAAAAGTTTGAGCGTAAGAAGCCACACGTAAACGTTGGAACGATTGGTCACGTGGACCATGGCAAGACAACATTGACGGCGGCGATCACAACAGTATTGGCGCGACTGAGCGGCCATGGTGAAGCCAAGGGCTACGACCAGATCGATGCGGCTCCGGAAGAAAAGGCGCGCGGCATTACGATTAACACAGCCCACGTTGAGTACGAGACAGAAACACGTCACTACGCACACGTGGATTGCCCGGGTCACGCCGACTACGTCAAGAACATGATTACTGGTGCAGCGCAGATGGACGGCGCAATTCTGGTGTGTTCAGCAGCCGACGGCCCCATGCCACAAACGCGTGAGCACATCTTGTTGGCTCGCCAGGTTGGCGTACCTTACATCATCGTTTTCCTGAACAAGTGCGACATGGTGGATGACGAAGAGTTGCTGGAGTTGGTTGAAATGGAAGTGCGCGAGCTACTTTCCAAGTACGACTTCCCAGGCGACGACGTGCCAATCGTAAAGGGTTCAGCCAAGCTGGCCCTGGAAGGTGACACAGGCGATTTGGGCGAAGGCGCAATCAAGCAGTTGGCAGCAGCGCTTGACAACTACATTCCAACACCCGAGCGCGCAATCGACGGCACCTTCCTGATGCCAATCGAAGACGTGTTCTCCATCTCTGGTCGTGGCACTGTAGTAACAGGCCGTATCGAGCGTGGTGTGGTGAAGGTTGGCGAAGAAATTGAAATCGTGGGTATCAAAGACACGGTCAAGACAATTTGCACGGGCGTGGAAATGTTCCGCAAGTTGTTGGATCAGGGTCAGGCGGGCGACAACGTTGGTGTGTTGCTGCGTGGTACCAAGCGTGAAGACGTGGAGCGTGGTCAAGTGTTGGCCAAGCCAGGTTCAATCAAGCCGCACACAGGGTTCAGCGCAGAGATTTACGTGTTGAGCAAAGAAGAGGGTGGTCGTCACACGCCATTCTTTAACAATTACCGTCCACAGTTCTATTTCCGTACAACCGACGTAACAGGCTCAATCAGCCTGCCCGAAGGCAAGGAAATGGTTCTTCCTGGCGACAACGTGTCGATCAATGTTGAATTGATCGCACCAATCGCGATGGAAGAAGGTCTGCGTTTCGCGATTCGCGAAGGTGGCCGTACGGTAGGTGCTGGCGTAGTTGCCAAAATTACCAAGTAATATTCGAGTTTTTTAGGGCAATAGCTCAATTGGCAGAGCGTCGGTCTCCAAAACCGAAGGTTGTGGGTTCGATTCCCTCTTGCCCTGCCAAATTTGGTAGGATCGTCGCCGCTGAAGCGATTCAGCGGCGGCTTACATTTTGAGAATATGGCACAAAACGACATTCAAACAGTATCTACAGGTCAAGACAAGCTGATGCTTGCGCTTGCGGTTGCATTTGCAATCGGAGGCGCTGTGGCTTTTCAGATTTTGTCAGCAGAAGATTTCTTCATTCGCCTTGGCGTTGTCTTGTTGGGTGTTGTGCTGGCGGTTGGCAGCTTTCTGCTCTCGCAAACCGGTAAGCGGTTTGTGGGTTTCGCCAAAGATTCTGTGAACGAAGCCAAGCGTGTGGTTTGGCCCACCCGAAAAGAAGGTATGCAAATGACCGGTGTGGTCTTTGTGTTTGTGTTGATCATGTCGATCTATCTTCTTCTGGTGGACAAAACACTTGAGTGGGTGTTCTACGATCTGATTTTAGGGTGGACAATATAATGTCAAAACGCTGGTACGTGGTGCACGCTTACTCGGGACTCGAGAAGAGTGTGCAGCGAGCACTGCAGGAGCGCATTGACCGTTCCGAGTTTTCGGACTTGTTTGGCCAAATCCTGGTTCCCTCTGAAGAAGTGGTTGAGATCAAGGGTGGTCAAAAATCAATTTCAGAGCGCCGTTTCTTTCCAGGCTACGTGCTGGTTGAAATGGAAATGACTGACGACTCTTGGCACTTGGTCAAGAACACGCCCAAGGTCACCGGTTTTGTTGGTGGAACGGGTAATCGTCCAACGCCGATTTCTCAAAAAGAAGTCGATAAAATCATGCAGCAGATGCAAGAGGGTGCGGAAAAGCCGCGTCCGAAGGTGTTGTATGAGGTTGGCGAAATGGTTCGAGTCAAAGAGGGCCCCTTCGCGGACTTTAACGGCAACGTTGAAGAAATTAATTATGAGAAAAGCAAGCTTCGTGTGTCGGTGACCATTTTCGGTCGCGCCACACCCGTAGAGCTTGATTTTCATCAGGTCGAAAAAGTTTGATCTGAGCGTAGCAAGTTTTCCCGCCGCCTGTATTTGATTGCTGACAGGGTGCACGGTAATTCAAGCAACAGAGGAGCGGCGATACGCTGCGTTTGAACTCACGGAGAAATTTCAATGGCCAAGAAAATCATTGGCTTTATCAAGCTGCAAGTACCGGCTGGTAAAGCAAACCCATCCCCACCCATCGGTCCAGCACTGGGTCAGCGTGGTCTGAATATCATGGAATTCTGTAAAGCGTTCAATGCCCAAACACAGGGTGTAGAGCCAGGCTTGCCAATTCCAGTGGTAATCACCGCATTCGCAGACAAGTCTTTCACGTTCATCATGAAGACTCCTCCTGCAACCGTGCTGATCAAGAAGGCTGCAAAAATCACGAAAGGTTCGCCACGTCCTCATTTGGACAAAGTGGGCAAGATCACTCGTGAACAAGCAGAAGAAATTGCAAAAACAAAAATGCCTGACCTGACCGCTGCTGACATGGATGCTGCTGTACGCACCATCGCTGGCTCAGCTCGCAGCATGGGCATTGTGGTGGAGGGTCTATAAATGGCTAAGTTGTCTAAACGCACTCAAGCATTGCGCGCGAAAATCGATCGCAATGCCGTATACCCCGTAGAGCAGGCTTTGGGCCTGATCAAGGAAACAGCAACCGCCAAGTTTGACGAGTCAGTTGACGCAGCCATTCAGTTGGGTGTTGATGCACGCAAATCAGACCAGGTTGTCCGCGGTTCAGTTGTTCTTCCTGCCGGCACTGGTAAAACAGTTCGTGTAGCTGTGTTTGCTCAAGGCGCAAAGGCTGAAGAAGCCAAGGCAGCCGGCGCAGACATCGTGGGCATGGATGATCTTGCTGCTGAAGTTAAAGCGGGCAACATGAACTTTGACGTGGTGATTGCATCCCCTGACACCATGCGTATCGTAGGTACTTTGGGTCAAATTTTGGGCCCACGTGGCCTGATGCCAAACCCAAAAGTAGGTACTGTTACTCCTGACGTGGCCACTGCGGTTAAAAACGCCAAGGCTGGTCAAGTGCAGTTCCGTACTGACAAGGCAGGTATCATCCATTGCACAATCGGTCGCGCTTCGTTCGATGTTGAAAAGCTGAAGTCCAATCTGTCCGCCCTGTTGGACGCATTGAACAAATCCAAGCCAGCATCGTCCAAGGGTGTGTACCTGAGAAAGATTGCCGTATCCAGCACCATGGGTGGTGGTGTACGCGTTGACCAAACTTCAGTGTTGGGTCAGTAAGAACTTTGGGCTGTGAATACTGATTAATTGGTATTCACAGGTTGTCAAAGACCGTTGGAAATTGAAGGCTTGTTTTCAAACCTGATTTTTTAAAAAACCATCCAACCTAGATGGCGGTCCCGAGTAAAAGTAATGAATGAATGTTCAAAGCTTGATTTCGGTCGCCTGTTTTAAACAGTGCAATAAGCGCTTCTTTTTGGAGAAAGACCGTGGCATTAAATCGCCAAGAAAAAGCAGCAGTCATTGAAGAGATCACAGGTCAATTGGCCGGTGCTCAAGCAGTGGTTGTTGCTGAATATCGTGGTCTGTCTGTAGAAAGTGTGACGCAGCTCCGCAAGGATGCTCGTGCAGCAGGTGTTTATTTGCGTGTTCTGAAGAACACCTTGGCAAAGCGAGCCATTGCCGGTACAGCCTTTGAAGGCCTGTCCAGCAAAATGGTTGGCCCGCTGATTTACGGTATCAGTACTGATCCCGTAGCAGCAGCCAAAGTGTTGGTTAATTTCGCGAAGACAAACGACAAACTTGTTCTGACCGGCGGTGCGCTGCCCGGTCAGGTGATGGGTGTAGACGGTGTGAAGGCCTTGGCCACCATGCCTAGTCGTGACGAGCTTCTGTCGAAATTGCTGGGCACGATGCAAGCACCTATCGCGACATTCGTACGTACGCTTAACGAAGTACCTACGAAATTTGTTCGCGGTGTTGCTGCCGTTCGTGATCAGAAAGAATCGCAAGCTGCTTAACTTTTTTCAAGATAGCCGAATCAAACTTTTAACTGGAGAATACTCACATGGCCACTAAAGCCGAAATCCTAGATGCCATCGCTGGCATGACCGTACTCGAATTGTCCGAACTGATCAAAGAAATGGAAGAGAAGTTTGGCGTTTCTGCTGCCGCTGCTGCTGTTGCCGTAGCCGCTGCTCCTGCTGCTGGCGCTGCTGCTGCTGAAGAAAAGACAGAATTCGACGTAATTCTGACTGCTGCTGGTGAAAGCAAAGTTAACGTAATTAAGGTTGTTCGCGCACTGACAGGTCTTGGCCTGAAAGAAGCGAAAGACCTGGTTGACGGCGCACCGAAAGCTGTTAAAGAAGGCGTTTCCAAAGCTGAAGCTGACGACGTCAAGAAGCAACTTGAAGAAGCTGGTGCAAAAGTCGACGTTAAGTAACGTCGGTTTTTGAAATGCCCGGGGGTTTTTGCCTCCGGGCTTTTTGCGCTTGAAAAAGCGATTACAAACTAGAGTGTGTTAAGCCATGTGTAGAACACATGCATATCGCTTAATCCGCTCGACATCAGGACAGAAAATATGTCTTACTCTGCCACCGAGAAAAAACGCATACGCAAAAGCTTTGCGAAACGGCCTCCAGTTTTGGATGTACCGTATCTTCTCACCACTCAACTTGACTCTTACACTGACTTTCTTCAATTGGGTGTTTCCGTTGAAAAACGTGTGGAACAAGGGTTACAGGCAGCATTCCAGTCTGTATTTCCAATTGTTTCGCACAACGGTTACGCTCGCTTGGAGTTTGTGCAGTACGCACTGGGCGAACCCGCATTTGACGTCAAAGAATGTCAACAGCGTGGTCTGACCTTCTGCTCGCCACTGCGCGCTCGTGTGCGCTTGGTGCTTTTGGATCGTGAGGCCAGCAAGCCCACTGTGAAAGAAGTAAAAGAGCAGGAAGTGTATATGGGCGAATTGCCGCTCATGACACAAAACGGTTCTTTCGTGATTAACGGTACCGAGCGCGTGATCGTGTCTCAGTTGCACCGTTCCCCGGGCGTGTTCTTTGAGCACGATCGTGGCAAAACCCACAGTTCCGGCAAATTGCTGTTCTCGGCGCGAATTATTCCTTATCGCGGTTCATGGCTCGATTTCGAATTTGATCCGAAAGACGTGCTCTATTTCCGTGTCGACCGTCGTCGCAAGATGCCTGTCACGATTCTGCTCAAAGCCATTGGCATGAACAACGAGCAGATTCTCTCCTCCTTCTTTGACTTCGATCAGTTTGAAATCAAATCCGAAGGCGCGTCGATGGAGTTGATCACCTCCCGTTTGAAGGGTGAAGTGGCCAAGTTCGACATCGTTGACAAAGCTGGCAAGGCGCTGGTTCAGAAAGACAAGCGTATCAATGCCAAACACATTCGCGACATTGAAGCGGCTGGCCTGAAGAAAATTTCTGTGCCGGAAGATTTCCTGATTGGTCGCACTTTGGCCAAGAATATTGTTGATGGTAGTACTGGTGAAGTTGTTGCATCTGCCAACGACGAAATCACTGAAGAAATCATGGGCAAAATCCGTGACGCAGGTGTGAAAGTGGTCGAGACCATTTTCACCAACGAACTGGATCACGGTGCTTACATTTCGCAAACACTGCGCACTGATGAAACAGCGGATCAAACTGCTGCACGCGTCGCTATTTATCGCATGATGCGCCCAGGCGAGCCGCCCACAGAAGAAGCCGTTGAAATGTTGTTCAACCGTTTGTTCTACAGCGAAGACTCTTACGATTTGTCGCGCGTTGGTCGCATGAAGTTCAACCGTCGCGTGGGCCGTCCAGAAGTGGAAGGCGCCATGGTGCTGCAAGACAGTGACATCCTGGCTGTAATCAAGATTCTGGTTGATCTGCGCAACGGCAATGGCGAAATCGACGACATCGATCACCTGGGTAACCGCCGTGTTCGCTGTGTTGGTGAATTGGCTGAAAACCAGTTCCGTGCCGGTTTGGTGCGTGTTGAGCGAGCAGTGAAAGAGCGTCTGGGTCAGGCTGAAGCCGAAAACCTGATGCCGCACGACTTGATCAACTCCAAGCCAATTTCTGCTGCAATCAAAGAATTCTTTGGTTCCTCTCAGCTGTCGCAGTTTATGGACCAAACCAACCCGTTGTCCGAAATCACGCACAAGCGTCGTGTTTCAGCTTTGGGCCCTGGTGGTTTGACCCGTGAACGCGCTGGTTTTGAAGTTCGTGACGTACACACCACCCACTATGGCCGTGTGTGCCCGATCGAAACGCCGGAAGGTCCAAACATCGGTTTGATCAACTCCATGGCCATGTTTGCTCGTTTGAACGAGTACGGTTTCCTGGAAACACCTTACCGCAAGGTTGAAGGTGGCGTGGTATCCGATGAAATCGTGTACCTGTCAGCCATTGAAGAAGGGCGCTTCGTAATCGCTCAGGCCAACGCGGAAATCGACGAGAAGAAGCGTTTGGTCGGCGACCTGGTTTCCTGTCGGGTTGCAGGCGAATTTGAATTGATGGATCCATCCGGCGTTGAGCTGATGGACGTTGCACCAGGCCAAATCGTGTCTGTTGCTGCATCACTCATTCCGTTCCTGGAGCACGACGATGCGAACCGCGCCTTGATGGGTGCCAACATGCAGCGTCAGGCTGTTCCATGTCTGCGTCCTGAAAAGCCGTTTGCAGGTACAGGCATCGAGCGCACTGTGGCCGTCGATTCGGGCACAGTAATCGTGGCCGACCACGGTGGTGTGGTCGACTATGTGGATGCAAACCGTATCGTGATTCGTGTGAACGACAACGAAGTCGAATCTGGCTCAGTGGGTGTAGATATTTACAACCTGACCAAGTACACACGATCAAACCAAAACACCAACATCAACCAGCGTCCGATCGTCAACAAGGGCGATATCATCGCCAAGGGTGATGTTATCGCTGACGGCGCGTCGACTGACCTTGGCGAGTTGGCCTTGGGTCAAAACATGCTGGTGGCGTTCATGCCCTGGAACGGTTACAACTTCGAAGATTCAATCTTGATCTCCGAGCGCGTGGTTGCCGAAGACCGCTATACATCGATTCACATCGAAGAGCTGTCAGTGGTTGCACGTGACACCAAGTTGGGTTCCGAAGAAATTACACGTGACATTTCCAACCTGTCTGAAGCCCAATTGTCTCGCCTCGATGAGTCAGGCATTGTGTACATTGGCGCAGAAGTTCAGGCTGGCGACGTGATGGTCGGTAAGGTAACGCCAAAAGGCGAAACCCAGCTGACCCCGGAAGAAAAATTGCTGCGTGCCATTTTCGGTGAAAAAGCCTCTGACGTGAAAGACACGTCCCTGCGCGTGCCTTCCGGCATGACAGGTACCGTGATCGACGTTCAGGTCTTCACACGTGAAGGCATTGTGCGCGACAAGCGTGCCCAATCCATCATTGACGACGAATTGAAGCGCTATCGCCTCGATTTGAACGATCAAATGCGCATCGTTGAGGCGGATGCGTTCAGCCGTATCGAACGTTTCCTGATCGGCAAGGTTGCCAACGGTGGCCCAGCCAAGCTGGCCAAGGGCAGCAAAATTTCAGCGGAATACCTGAAAGAAGTGGATCACCATCACTGGTTCGATATTCGTCTTGCGGAAGAAGAAGCCGCAGGTCAGCTCGAAACACTGAAAAAGTCCATTGAAGACAAGCGTCATCAGTTCGATTTGGCTTTTGAAGAGAAGCGCAAGAAATTGACACAAGGTGACGAATTGCCACCAGGCGTTCTGAAAATGGTCAAGGTTTACCTGGCAGTCAAGCGTCGCTTGCAGCCCGGTGACAAAATGGCGGGCCGTCACGGTAACAAGGGTGTGGTCTCCAAGATCGTTCCCGTGGAAGACTTGCCGCACATGGCCGATGGCCGTCCCGTGGACATCGTGTTGAACCCCTTGGGTGTGCCTTCACGTATGAACGTGGGTCAAATTCTGGAAACTCACTTGGGCTGGGCAGCGAAAGGCATTGGTGATCGCATCAATGAAATGCTGCGTGAACAAAATGCCGTGGCACGCCTGCGTGAATATCTGCACAAGGTATACAACGGCACTGGCACCACAGTTGATCTTGATTCCCTGACCGATATCGAAATCATCAACATGGGCAAGAATCTGACCAAAGGTATGCCATTCGCCACACCAGTATTTGACGGTGCGAACGAAGAAGACATTCTGGAAATGCTTCGTTTGGCTTACCCCGATGAAGATTCACGCGTACAGGCGCTGGGCCTGAATGAGTCCAAGACCCAAGTGACCTTGTACGACGGCCGCACCGGTGATGCCTTCGACCGCAAGGTGACTGTAGGTTACAAGCACGTGCTGAAATTGCACCACTTGGTCGACGACAAGATGCACGCCCGTTCAACCGGACCTTACTCGCTGGTTACACAGCAGCCATTGGGCGGTAAAGCCCAGTTTGGTGGTCAGCGTTTCGGTGAGATGGAAGTGTGGGCTTTGGAAGCATATGGCGCATCGTACGTTCTGCAGGAAATGCTGACTGTGAAGTCAGACGATGTGAATGGTCGTACGAAGGTGTATGAGAATTTGGTCAAAGGTGATCACACGATCGATGCCGGTATGCCGGAATCTTTCAACGTACTCGTGAAAGAAATCCGCTCACTCGGTATTGATATTGATCTGGACCGTAATTGATCGGTCGCGACGGAGGTATTTAAATGAAAGCTTTATTAGATCTGTTTAAACAGGTCCAGCAAGACGAGCAGTTCGACGCAATCAAGATTGCGATCGCATCGCCCGACAAAATCCGTTCGTGGTCTTTCGGTGAAGTTAAAAAGCCAGAAACCATCAACTACCGCACCTTCAAGCCTGAGCGCGACGGTCTGTTTTGTGCCAAGATTTTTGGCCCAATCAAAGACTATGAATGCTTGTGCGGCAAGTACAAGCGACTGAAGCACCGTGGCGTGATCTGCGAAAAGTGTGGCGTTGAGGTTACATTGGCCAAAGTGCGTCGCGAACGCATGGGCCACATCGATCTGGCGTCACCCGTTGCACACATCTGGTTCCTGAAGTCCCTGCCGTCCCGTTTGGGTATGGTGCTGGACATGACCCTGCGGGACATCGAGCGCGTACTGTACTTCGAAGGTTTCGTGGTTGTTGAACCGGGCATGACTCCATTGAAGCGCGCCCAGTTGTTGACCGAAGAAGATTACCTGGCCAAGCAAGAAGAATACGGCGACGATTTCGTGGCATTCATGGGTGCCGAAGGCATCAAGGAACTGTTGAAGTCAATTGACATTGACCGCGAAGTCACAACACTGCGCGAAGAATTGGGTACCACCAACTCTGAAGCCAAAATCAAGAAAATCGCCAAGCGCCTGAAGGTGCTGGAAGGTTTCCAGAAATCCGGTATCAAGCCTGAGTGGATGATTCTGGAAGTGTTGCCAGTGTTGCCACCTGAGTTGCGTCCATTGGTTCCTCTGGATGGTGGTCGTTTTGCGACTTCCGACCTGAACGATTTGTATCGTCGCGTGATCAACCGTAACAACCGCTTGAAGCGTCTGCTCGAATTGAACGCACCCGATATCATCGTGCGAAACGAAAAGCGCATGCTGCAGGAAGCGGTTGATTCGTTGCTCGACAACGGTCGTCGCGGAAAAGCCATGACAGGCGCCAACAAGCGTCCATTGAAGTCGTTGGCCGACATGATCAAAGGCAAGGGCGGTCGTTTCCGTCAAAACTTGCTGGGCAAGCGCGTGGACTACTCTGGTCGTTCCGTGATTGTGGTGGGTCCACAGCTGAAACTGCACCAGTGCGGTTTGCCCAAGCTGATGGCACTCGAGTTGTTCAAGCCCTTCATTTTCAATCGTTTGGAAGTGATGGGTATTGCAACCACCATCAAGCAGGCCAAGAAATTCGTTGAAAATCAGGAGCCCATCGTTTGGGACATCCTGGAAGAAGTAATTCGCGAGCATCCGGTCATGCTGAACCGTGCGCCAACGCTGCACCGCTTGGGTATTCAGGCATTTGAGCCTGTGTTGATTGAAGGCAAGGCCATTCAATTGCACCCATTGGTATGTGCTGCGTTTAACGCCGACTTTGACGGTGACCAAATGGCGGTTCACGTGCCTTTGTCTCTGGAAGCCCAGATCGAAGCACGTACCCTGATGCTGGCCTCCAACAACGTGCTGTTCCCAGCCAACGGTGATCCTTCAATTGTTCCTTCACAAGATATCGTGTTGGGTTTGTATTACACGACCCGCGACAAAGTGAACGGCAAGAACGAGGGCATCATGTTCTCTGACGTGGGCGAAGTAAACCGTGCCTACGACAACAAAGAAGTTGAGTTGGCCACTCGCGTGACTGTTCGCATCACCGAATACGACGTCAACAGGGAAACCGGCGAAAAGACATCCAAGCGCACACGCTACGAAACAACCGTGGGCCGTGCTTTGCTGTCTGAAATTCTGCCCCCAGGTCTGCCGTTCTCCTTCATCGACCGTCCTTTGAAGAAGAAAGAAATTTCCCGCTTGATCAACGCCTCTTTCCGTCGTTGTGGTCTGCGTGAAACCGTGATTTTTGCTGACAAATTGATGCAGTTCGGTTTCCGCATGGCAACTCGCGGCGGCATTTCGATTGCCATGGGCGACATGGTCGTTCCAGCGCAAAAGCAAGTGATCATCGCTGCGGCTGAAGCCGAAGTGAAAGAAATTCAGTCCCAGTACACCTCGGGTTTGGTAACTCAGGGCGAGCGTTACAACAAGGTCGTTGACATTTGGGGCCGTGCAGGCGACCAAGTGGGCAAGGCCATGATGGAACAGCTGGCGACCGAGCCAGTGATTGACCGCAACGGCAATGAAGTGCGTCAGGAATCGTTCAATGCGATTTACATGATGGCCGACTCCGGTGCCCGTGGTTCTGCTGCGCAGATTCGCCAGTTGGCGGGTATGCGTGGCCTGATGGCCAAACCTGACGGCTCCATTATTGAAACACCGATCATCGCGAACTTCCGCGAAGGTCTGAACGTGTTGCAGTATTTCATTTCAACCCACGGTGCGCGTAAGGGTCTGGCCGATACGGCATTGAAGACAGCGAACTCCGGTTACTTGACACGTCGTTTGGTTGACGTGACGCAAGACCTGGTTGTAGTCGAAGACGATTGCGGCACCACCAATGGCGTGGCCATGAAGGCCTTGGTTGAAGGCGGTGAAGTCATTGAAGCCCTGCGCGATCGTATTTTGGGTCGTGTTGTGGTGTCCGATGTGGTCAATCCTGAAACTCAGGAAACTGTGTTTGAAGTGGGCAAGTTGCTCGACGAAGACGCAGTTGAATTGATTGATCACTTGGGTATTGACGAAGTTCGCGTTCGCACTCCCTTGTCTTGCGACACGCGTTACGGTCTTTGTGCGAAGTGTTATGGCCGCGATCTGGGTCGTGGTTACCTGGTCAACAATGGTGAAGCTGTGGGTGTAATCGCCGCGCAGTCCATCGGTGAGCCCGGTACTCAGTTGACCATGCGTACGTTCCACATCGGTGGCGCTGCTTCTCGCGCAGCCGTGGTGTCCAGCATTGAAGCCAAGTCAAACGGCGTGATCCGTTTCACGGCTACCATGCGCTACGTGACCAACGGCAAAGGCGAGCAAATCGTGATTTCCCGTTCAGGCGAAGTGTTGATCACCGATGACTTCGGTCGTGAGCGTGAACGTCACAAAGTACCTTACGGTGCCACGCTGGCCGTGCTCGACGGAAATCAGGTTAAGGCTGGCGCGATGTTGGCAACCTGGGATCCTTTGACCCGTCCGATCGTGACTGAATACGCAGGCAAGATCCGCTTCGAGAACATCGAGGAAGGCGCAACTGTTGCCAAACAGATCGACGATGTAACTGGTTTGTCCACTTTGGTGGTAATTGATGCCAAGCGTCGTACTGCTGGCAGCAAAGGTGAGCGTCCACAGGTTAAGTTGATTGATCCACAAGGCAATGAAGTGAAGATTGCCGGTTCCGATCATTCAGTGAATATCAGCTTCCCGGTAGGTGCACTGATTACCGTGCGCGACAATCAGGACGTGTTTGTGGGTGAAGTGCTGGCTCGTATTCCTCAGGAAAGCCAGAAGACTCGTGACATCACTGGTGGTCTCCCGCGTGTGGCTGAACTGTTTGAAGCCCGCTCGCCCAAAGATGCAGGCATGCTGGCCGAAGTCACGGGTACGGTTTCCTTCGGTAAGGACACCAAGGGCAAGCAGCGTTTGGTCATTACAGACCTCGACGGTGTATCACATGAATTCCTGATCCCCAAGGACAAGCACGTTCTGGTGCACGACGGCCAGGTGGTGAACAAGGGCGAAAGCATCGTTGACGGCCCAGCCGATCCTCACGACATTTTGCGTTTGTTGGGTATCGAAGCCTTGGCCCGATACATCGTGGACGAAGTTCAGGATGTGTATCGCTTGCAAGGTGTGAAGATCAACGACAAGCACATTGAAGTGATTGTTCGTCAAATGTTGCGTCGCGTCATTGTGAGCGATGCGGGTGAAACTGGCTTCATCCCTGGTGAGCAGGTTGAGCGTTCCGAACTGTTGGATGCAAACGACAAAATGCGTAGCGAAAACAAACGCGAAGCTACCTACCAAAACATCTTGTTGGGTATTACCAAAGCGTCCTTGTCAACCGATTCGTTCATTTCGGCTGCTTCCTTCCAGGAAACAACCCGGGTATTGACCGAAGCGGCCATTATGGGCAAACGCGACGAATTGCGTGGTTTGAAAGAAAACGTGATTGTAGGTCGCTTGATCCCAGCCGGTACTGGTATGGCCTTCCACAAGGCACGCAAGGACAAAGAAGGGCGTGAGGCTGAAGAGCTGCGCCAGATGGAAGCCGAACATGACCCACGTGCGCAAGCCGAGGCCTTGTTCAATCTGCCAGCTTCAGAGGGTTCTGACGAAGCCTAAGTTGTTGACGGAAATATGAAAGGTGATGTTAAAACTTCACCTTCCTCATTGACCCGCGCTTGTGTTTTGGAATACAATCGCGGGCTAAATTGGCTGCGGGCACGCCCGTAGCCCTTTTGTTTTTTTTAACCGGAACTGGAACTATGCCAACCATTAATCAACTAGTGCGTAAACCACGCACCAGTGTGACCATGAAGAGCAAAAGCCCCGCGCTTGAGGATTGCCCTCAAAAACGTGGCGTGTGTACTCGTGTTTACACAACAACTCCAAAAAAACCAAACTCTGCGCTGCGTAAAGTAGCCAAAGTTCGCCTGACCAATGGCTTCGAAGTGATTTCCTACATTGGTGGTGAAGGCCACAACCTGCAGGAACACTCAGTTGTGTTGATCCGTGGCGGTCGTGTGAAAGACTTGCCTGGTGTGCGTTATCACATCGTGCGTGGCTCACTTGACTTGCAAGGCGTTAAAGACCGTAAGCAGGCTCGCTCCAAGTATGGTTCGAAGCGTCCAAAAGCTGCTAAGGCCAAGTAAGTTTTTACATTGGTCAATTTAAAACCGCATTCCGTGCGGCACACATTTGGTGTGTCGAGTAAGCAGATGCATAAGTGGGATTGCCCACGCTGAAGATAAAGGAATAGTCAAGATGCCACGTCGTCGCGAAGTGCAGCGCAGAGAAGTGCTGCCAGATCCAAAGTTTCAAAGCACAGAAGTAGCCAAGTTCATGAACGTCATCATGTTGTCTGGCAAGAAAGCTGTTGCAGAACGTATTATTTATGGTGCTTTTGACAGCATCTCAACGAAAGCTGGTAAAGACCCACTCGAGGTGTTCAACGCCGCGATCAACAACGTAAAGCCTGTTGTTGAAGTGAAGTCTCGCCGCGTCGGTGGTGCGAACTACCAAGTTCCGGTGGAAGTTCGTCCCTCACGTCGTTTGGCCCTGGCCATGCGTTGGGTGCGTGAAGCAGCCAAGAAGCGTAGTGAAAAGTCGATGGACCTTCGCCTTGCAGGTGAACTGCTCGAGGCTGCTGAAGGTCGCGGTGGTGCGATGAAGAAGCGTGATGAAGTGCACCGCATGGCTGAAGCCAACAAAGCCTTCTCGCATTTCCGATTCTAAATTTAACTGGAGTAGCAAATGGCTCGTAAGACGCCCATTGAGCGATATCGCAACATTGGTATTTCCGCGCACATTGATGCCGGTAAAACCACAACGACTGAACGTATCCTGTTTTATACAGGCGTAAGTCACAAAATTGGTGAAGTGCACGATGGTGCAGCTACCATGGACTGGATGGAGCAGGAGCAAGAGCGTGGTATTACCATTACCTCTGCGGCTACTACCTGTTTCTGGAAGGGTATGGACAATTCCTACCCAGAACACCGCTTTAACATCATTGATACACCGGGGCACGTAGACTTCACGATTGAAGTTGAGCGGTCCATGCGTGTTCTGGATGGTGCTTGCATGGTGTACTGTGCGGTGGGTGGCGTTCAGCCCCAGTCCGAAACTGTTTGGCGTCAGGCCAATAAGTACAAGGTGCCTCGTTTGGCTTTCGTGAACAAGATGGACCGCACTGGCGCCAACTTCTTCAAGGTGGTTGAACAAATGCGTCTGCGCTTGCGCGCAAACCCAGTGCCAATCGTGATTCCAATCGGCTCGGAAGAAAAATTCCAGGGCGTGGTTGATCTGATCAAGATGAAGGCAATTTACTGGGATGAAGCATCCCAGGGCATGAAGTTTGATTACCGTGAAATTCCGGCAGAACTGAAAGCCGAAGCTGACAAATGGCGCGAGCAGATGGTGGAAGCTGCGGCTGAAGCTTCTGAAGAGCTGATGAACAAGTACCTCGAAGGTGGTGACTTGTCAGAAGCTGAAATTATTCTGGGCATTCGCACCCGCACCATTTCGACTGAAATTCAGCCGATGTTGTGTGGTACGGCGTTCAAGAACAAGGGTGTTCAGCGCATGCTCGACGCCGTGATCGATTTCCTGCCATCACCAGTGGACATTCCACCAGTGTCTGGCACAGATGAAGATGAAGAGCCAATCGTTCGCCACGCCAACGACGAAGAAAAGCTGTCAGCCTTGGCATTTAAGCTGATGACTGACCCCTTCGTGGGCCAGCTGACATTCGTTCGAGTGTATTCCGGTGTGTTGAACAAGGGCGATTCTGTATACAACCCTGTGCGCGGCAAGAAAGAGCGTATTGGTCGTATTGTTCAGATGCATGCCAACAACCGCTTGGAAGTTGAAGAAATTCGCGCGGGTGACATTGCCGCTTGCGTAGGCTTGAAAGACGTGACGACCGGTGAAACCCTTTGTGACCCTTCGGCCATTATTACGCTGGAGCGCATGGTGTTCCCAGAGCCAGTGATTGCGCAGGCTGTGGAACCAAAAACCAAGACAGACCAAGAGAAAATGGGTATTGCCTTGGGTCGTTTGGCCGCAGAAGATCCTTCATTCCGTGTGCGCACCGATGAAGAGTCAGGTCAGACCATTATTGCTGGTATGGGCGAATTGCACCTCGAAATTATCGTGGACCGCATGAAGCGCGAATTCGGCGTGGAAGCCAACGTTGGCAAGCCTCAGGTTGCGTACCGCGAGACAATTCGCAACGTGGTCAAAGAAGTTGAGGGCAAGTTTGTTCGTCAGTCTGGCGGTCGCGGTCAGTACGGTCACGTTGTGTTGCGTGTTGAGCCAAACGAAGCAGGCAAAGGTTTCGAGTTCCTCGATGAGATCAAGGGTGGTGTGGTTCCTCGCGAATACATTCCTGCGGTTCAAAAAGGTATTGAAGAGTCTTTGAGCAATGGTGTGTTGGCTGGGTATCCGGTCGTTGACATCAAAGTTGCTTTGCACTTTGGTTCATACCACGATGTTGACTCGAACGAAACAGCGTTCAAGATCGCAGCTTCCATGGGTTTCAAGGAAGGTATGCGTCGTGCCAGCCCTGTATTGCTAGAGCCTATGATGGCTGTTGAGGTTGAGTCGCCAGAGGATTACGCCGGCACAGTGATGGGCGACTTGTCCTCACGTCGTGGTGTGGTTCAAGGTATGGACGATATTCCTGGTGGCGGCAAGGCAATCAAGGCGGAAGTGCCATTGGCTGAGATGTTTGGTTATTCCACTACACTGCGTTCTTTGACACAGGGTCGCGCAACGTACAGCATGGAATTCAAGCACTACAGTGAAGCACCGAAAAACGTAGCGGAAGCTGTGATCAGCGCCCGCGCCAAATAATTGAAATTAAAGAACTGAAAAGAGGTATTTGCAATGGCAAAAGAAAAGTTTGAGCGTAAGAAGCCACACGTAAACGTTGGAACGATTGGTCACGTGGACCATGGCAAGACAACATTGACGGCGGCGATCACAACCGTATTGGCGCGACTGAGCGGCCATGGTGAAGCCAAGGGCTACGACCAGATCGATGCGGCTCCGGAAGAAAAGGCGCGCGGCATTACGATTAACACGGCCCACGTTGAGTACGAGACAGAAACACGTCACTACGCACACGTGGATTGCCCAGGTCACGCCGACTACGTCAAGAACATGATTACTGGTGCAGCGCAGATGGACGGCGCAATTCTGGTGTGTTCAGCAGCCGACGGCCCCATGCCACAAACGCGTGAGCACATCTTGTTGGCTCGCCAGGTTGGCGTACCTTACATCATCGTTTTCCTGAACAAGTGCGACATGGTGGATGACGAAGAGTTGCTGGAGTTGGTTGAAATGGAAGTGCGCGAGCTACTTTCCAAGTACGACTTCCCAGGCGACGACGTGCCAATCGTAAAGGGTTCAGCCAAGCTGGCCCTGGAAGGTGACACAGGCGATTTGGGCGAAGGCGCAATCAAGCAGTTGGCAGCAGCGCTTGACAACTACATTCCAACACCCGAGCGCGCAATCGACGGCACCTTCCTGATGCCAATCGAAGACGTGTTCTCCATCTCTGGTCGTGGCACTGTAGTAACAGGCCGTATCGAGCGTGGTGTGGTGAAGGTTGGCGAAGAAATTGAAATCGTGGGTATCAAAGACACGGTCAAGACAATTTGCACGGGCGTGGAAATGTTCCGCAAGTTGTTGGATCAGGGTCAGGCGGGCGACAACGTTGGTGTGTTGCTGCGTGGTACCAAGCGTGAAGACGTGGAGCGTGGTCAAGTGTTGGCCAAGCCAGGTTCAATCAAGCCGCACACAGGGTTCAGCGCAGAAATTTACGTGTTGAGCAAAGAAGAGGGTGGTCGTCACACGCCATTCTTTAACAACTACCGTCCACAGTTCTATTTCCGTACAACCGACGTAACAGGCTCAATCAGCCTGCCCGAAGGCAAGGAAATGGTTCTTCCTGGCGACAACGTGTCGATCAATGTTGAGTTGATTGCACCAATCGCGATGGAAGAAGGTCTGCGTTTCGCGATTCGCGAAGGTGGCCGTACGGTAGGTGCTGGCGTAGTTGCCAAAATTACCAAGTAATACTTGGAATGCGCCCGCATCAGTTAACTGGTGCGGGCAATTTTGAGGTGAGCCGAAAGTAATGTTTGGTCACACTCATTTAGCTCTTTAGGAAAAACCATGAACAACCAAAAAATTCGTATTCGCTTGAAAGCCTTCGATTACAAACTGATTGATCAGTCTGCATTGGAAATTGTTGAAACAGCCAAGCGCACCGGTGCTGTCGTAAAGGGCCCCGTTCCTTTGCCTACCCGTATCAAGCGATTCGATATTCTGCGTTCGCCTCACGTGAACAAGTCTTCACGTGACCAGTTTGAAATCCGTACTCATCAGCGTTTGATGGACATCGTGGATCCTACAGACAAAACTGTAGACGCCTTGATGAAGCTGGATCTGCCGGCTGGTGTGGATGTTGAAATCAAGTTGCAATAAATTTAATTAACGCATATAATCTTTGGCTAACCTTTTCAAAAGGTTAGCTTTAGATAGAATTTAATCATTCGGCCAATCGTAGCCGAAATTGGAGAAATCATGAGTCTAGGCCTTATTGGTCGCAAGATCGGCATGATGCGCATCTTTACAGACGCGGGTGTTTCTATTCCTGTGACTGTTGTGGATGTGTCTTCTAACCGTGTTGCGCAGCTCAAAACACTCGAACAAGACGGCTACACAGCCGTTCAGCTTGCCTACGGGTCCAAGCGAGCCTCCCGCGTTGTCAAGGCGCAGGCTGGTCACTTTGCAGCAGCTTCTATTGAGGCGGCATCTTCCCTTGTTGAATTCCGTGTTGATACGGCCAAGCTTGCTGAATTGCAAGTCGGTTCTGCTGTGTCTGCTGAAATTTTCGCGCCAGGTCAAAAAGTTGACGTTAGTGGCGTAACGCAGGGTAAGGGCTTTAGTGGCGCTATTAAGCGTCACCACTTCAGCTCGCAGCGCGCGTCTCACGGTAACTCGATCTCGCACAATGCCCCTGGTTCAATCGGTATGGCTCAAGATCCGGGTCGAGTATTTCCTGGTAAGCGCATGGCCGGCCAGTTGGGTAACGTAAATCGCACCACCCAGAATCTGGAAGTGGTTCGTGTAGACGCCGAGCGTGGTCTGCTTTTGATTAAGGGCGCTGTGCCTGGATCAAAGGGTGGCCAATTGTTGGTTAAGCCAGCTGTCAAGGCAAAGGCGTAAGGGGAACCAGATGGAATTGAAAGTCATTAGTGATTCTGGGCAGGCCTCTCAAACTGTTCAGGTTTCCGATGTTGTGTTTGGTCGTGAGTACAACGAACCGCTGATTCATCAGTTGGTTGTTGCATACCAAGCCAACGCGCGTCAGGGTACGCGTCAACAAAAAGATCGTTCGGAAGTACGTGCTTCAACGCGTAAGCCATGGAAGCAAAAAGGTACCGGCCGCGCGCGTGCTGGTGCGGTGTCCAGCCCATTGTGGCGTGGAGGCGGCAAGACCTTTCCGAACTCTCCCGATGAGAATTTCACCCAAAAGCTGAACAAGAAAATGTTCCGTGCTGGTGTTTGTTCCATCCTGTCTCAGTTGAGTCGCGAAGGTCGGTTGGTTGTGGTCGAGTCCTTGGACTTGGAAGCACCGAAGACCAAGTTGCTTGATCAAAAATTGAAAGGCATGGGTCTCGATTCAGTCCTGATGATTGTTGATTCAGTGGACGAAAACTTGTACCTGGCATCCAGAAATCTGCCCAATGTGGCAGTGGTCGAGCCACGTTACGCCGATCCCCTTTCCTTGATTTATTTCAAGAAGGTGGTTGCGACTCGTGCTGCAATCGACAAACTGCAGGAGATGTACGCATGAACACCCAGCGTTTAATGAAAATTTTGTTGGCGCCCATCGTCTCTGAAAAGAGCACCATGTTGGCCGACAAGCATGAGCAAATTGCTTTCAAGGTTTGCACCACTGCAACTAAACATGAGATCAAGGCGGCCGTGGAGCTGCTGTTCAAAGTTGAGGTTGAGGCTGTGCGTGTGGTTAACATTGCTGGCAAGCAAAAGCGCTTTGGCCGCACCATGGGGCGTCGCTCCGATGTGCGCAAAGCCTATGTTGCGCTGAAAGCTGGTCAAGAAATTAATTTCTCGGAGGCTGCGTAACATGCCATTAGTTAAATTAAAGCCAACGTCACCAGGCCGCCGTGCCATGGTGAAAGTGGTTCACCCGCATTTGCACAAGGGTGAGCCTTACGCGCCGCTGCTTGAGAAGAAGTCCAAGACTGCTGGCCGCAATAACAACGGTCGTATTACAACCCGTCACATGGGTGGTGGTCACAAGCAGCACTACCGCATGGTTGATTTCAAGCGCAACAAAGACGGTGTGCCTGCGAAAGTTGAAACGATTGAGTACGATCCAAACCGTACGGCGCACATTGCCCTGATCTGCTATGCAGACGGTGAGCGCGCTTACATCATTGCTCCTCGTGGTTTGCAATTGGGTCAAACTGTTGTGAATGGATCTGAGGCGCCAATCAAGATCGGTAATACATTGCCGATTCGGAACATTCCCGTAGGTACTACTGTGCACTGCGTTGAAATGTTGCCTGGCAAGGGTGCTCAAATTGCGCGTTCCGCGGGTGGCTCTGCCATGTTGCTGGCTCGTGATGGCACGTACGCCCAGATGCGTTTGCGCTCCGGTGAAATTCGTCGCGTTCATATTGAATGCCGCGCCACCATCGGTGAGGTTAGTAACGAAGAAAACAGCTTGAAGAAAGTGGGTAAGGCTGGTGCAACACGCTGGAAGGGTATTCGTCCAACAGTGCGCGGTACTGCGATGAACCCGGTAGACCACCCACACGGTGGTGGTGAAGGCAAGACCGGCGAAGGCCGTGTGCCAGTTAGCCCATGGGGCCAACCAGCCAAGGGCTACCGCACTCGCAATAACAAGCGTACCAATTCGATGATTGTTCAGCGTCGTCACAAGCGTTAAGTGGGGTAAACAGATATGTCTCGTTCATTAAAAAAAGGTCCTTTCTGCGACGCCCACTTGATCAAAAAAGTGGAGACTGCTGCAGCATCCAAGGACAAGCGTCCAATTAAAACTTGGTCCCGTCGCTCGACTGTACTCCCTGAGTTCATCGGTCTGACAATCGCTGTTCACAATGGCAAGCAACATGTGCCTGTGTACATCAACGAAAACATGGTTGGTCACAAACTCGGTGAATTTGCGTTGACTCGCACATTCAAGGGTCACGCGGCCGACAAGAAGGCCAAGCGATAAGGGGTAGGAAATGGAAACTCGTGCAATTTTGAAGGGTGTTCGCTTGTCTCCTCAGCGTGGCCGTATGGTCGCTGACTTGATTCGCGGTAAAAAGGTTGATCAAGCCTTGAACATTCTTGCTTTCTCACCACAGAAAGCGGCATTGATTGTGAAGAAAGTGTTGGAAAGTGCAATCGCCAACGCCGAGCACAACGATGGCGCCGACGTTGATGAACTGAAAGTAAAAACCATTTACGTGGAAGAGGGACCTGTGTTGAAGCGCTTTACAGCGCGCGCCAAGGGTCGTGGCAATCGTATCACTAAGAAGACCAGTCACATTTATGTGACGGTTGGAAACTAAGGGGGTTACATGGGTCAGAAGATTAACCCTACGGGCTTTCGCCTCGCGGTATCACGCAACTGGGCTTCTCGCTGGTACGCATCGAATCGTGATTTCTCCAAGATGCTTCTTGAGGACATCCAGGTTCGTGATTTCTTGAAGAAGAAGTTGAAGAATGCGTCAGTTGGTCGTGTTCTTATCGAGCGTCCCGCCAAGAATGCGCGCGTCACAATCTATTCGGCACGTCCGGGCGTTGTGATCGGCAAGAAAGGCGAAGACATCGAATTGTTGAAGGCCAGTTTGCAGAAATTGGTTGGCGTGCCTGTTCACGTGAATATCGAAGAAGTTCGCAAGCCTGAAATTGACGCGCAGTTGATTGCTGATGGTATTTCCCAGCAGCTTGAGCGCCGTATCATGTTCCGTCGTGCAATGAAGCGCGCGATGCAAAACGCGATGCGCATGGGTGCCCAGGGCATCAAGATCATGTCTTCAGGCCGACTGAACGGTATCGAAATCGCGCGTACTGAATGGTACCGTGAAGGTCGTGTGCCTTTGCATACACTGCGCGCTGATATTGATTACGCTACAAGCGAAGCCGCAACAACCTACGGCATTATCGGTATCAAGGTCTGGGTATACAAAGGCGATACATTGGGTCGCGGTGATGTTGCCGCTGCACCAGTTGAAGCCGAAAAGGAAGAGCGTCGTCCTCGTCGTCCTTCCACACGTCCAGCCGGGGCCGGTGCGCGCAAGGCGCGTAAACCCGAAGGTGCTAGCGCAGCAGCTAGTGGTTCAAACAAAGAGGAAGGCGCTGCCAGCACTTCCTCAGAACAGTAATCTAGGAGCGCATGATGTTACAGCCATCACGTCGCAAATATAGAAAAGAACACAAAGGCCGCAATACTGGTCTGGCCACTCGTGGCGCAAGTGTTTCTTTTGGTGTTTACGGTCTGAAGTCTACTGGTCGCGGTCGTTTGACGGCACGCCAGATCGAATCAGCTCGTCGAGCCATGGTTCGTCACATTAAACGTGGCGGTAAGATTTGGATTCGCGTGTTTCCGGACAAGCCAATTACCAACAAGCCTGCGGAAGTTCGTATGGGTAACGGTAAAGGTAGCGTTGAGTTTTACGTGGCTGAAATTCAGCCCGGTAAGGTGCTCTACGAGATGGACGGTGTGAGTGAAGAGTTGGCGCGTGAGGCTTTCCGCCTGGCGGCTGCCAAGTTGCCTCTTCCTTGCGTGTTCGTTACACGTCAAATTGGGAGTTAAGCAATGAAAGCTTCTGAATTGCGCGGCAAAAGCGCTGCAGAATTGACTAAAGAGTTGGAAGAGTTGTTGCGTGCACAGTTTTCGCTGCGCATGCAGGCTGCTACGCAGCAGCTGACCAACAACTCCCAGTTGGCAAAAGTACGTAAAGACATCGCTCGTGTTAAAACAGTGATGACTCAATCGAAGAGGTCCGCATGAGCACCGAAGCGAAAGTTAGTTTGAAACGTACCCTGGTGGGGCGCGTTGTAAGTGACAAGATGACCAAGTCAGTAGTTGTGATGGTTGAAAATCGTATCAAGCATCCAATTTATGGCAAGTACATCGTTAAGTCACACAAATACACTGCTCACGATGAAAGCAATGAAGTCGGAGAGGGTGATTTGGTTGAGATCTGCGAAGGTCGTCCAATTTCCAAGACAAAATCTTGGAGTGTGACCAAAGTGTTGGAGAAAGCGAAAATCATTTGATTTTTGTCTTGCTCAAGTAATTCAAGCCTGCTAATATAGCAGGCTATCTTTTCAACCCTTGCGGGACCAAAACTGGTTGCGAAAGCGATTAAGTTGGTTTGACAATCCATGATACAAATGCAATCACGGCTAGATGTGGCCGACAACACGGGTGCGCGTTCTGTAATGTGCATCAAGGTCCTTGGTGGTTCCAAGCGCCGCTATGCGGGCATTGGTGACATCATCAAGGTGTCCATTAAAGATGCGGCCCCACGCGGTCGCGTCAAGAAAGGCGAGATTTACAACGCTGTGGTCGTACGCACGGCCAAGGGTGTTCGTCGCCCGGATGGTGCGTTGATTAAGTTCGACGGCAACGCAGCGGTTTTGTTGAATGCAAAACTTGAACCCATCGGTACCCGTATTTTTGGCCCAGTGACACGCGAACTTCGTAATGAAAAGTTCATGAAAATCGTGTCGTTGGCACCAGAAGTTCTGTGAGGTAAATATGAACAAAATTCGCAAAGGCGATGAAGTGCTGGTTCTTAACGGCAAGTTCAAGGGAAAGAAAGGCGTTGTGCTTTCCCGTGTGAATGACGAGTACCTCTTGGTAGAGGGTGTCAATATCGTTAAGAAGCATCAAAAGCCAAATCCTATGAAGGGAGATGTTGGTGGTGTTGTTGACAAGACAATGCCCATTCACCAGTCCAATGTCAGCTTGTTTGACAAAGAGACAGGTAAGCCATCTCGTGTAGCCATCAAGCAGATGGATGGCAAGTCCGTGCGAGTACTGGTGAAAACCGGCGCTCAGTTGGCAAACTAAGGGGGCCGTCGTGTCACGTTTTCAAGAGTTTTATAGAAGCGAAGTGGTTGGTCAGTTGACCAAGCAGTTTGGTTACAAGTCGGTAATGGAAGTGCCTCGCATCACCAAAATCACGCTGAACATGGGCGTTGGTGAGGCGGTCAATGACAAGAAAATCATTGAGCACGCCGTTGGTGATCTGACAAAAATCGCTGGCCAGAAGCCAGTGGTTACAAAAGCCAAGAAGGCGATTGCGGGTTTCAAGATTCGTGAGGGTTATCCAGTTGGTTGTATGGTGACTTTGCGTGGCGACCGCATGTATGAATTCCTGGATCGTTTGGTAACGATCGCGTTCCCTCGTGTGCGCGATTTCCGTGGTGTGTCCGGCAAGTCGTTTGATGGGCGCGGTAACTACAACATCGGTATCAAAGAGCAAATTATTTTCCCTGAGATTGAGTACGACAAAATCGACGCACTTCGGGGTCTCAACATCAGCGTAACTACGACAGCGCGTACCAACGACGAAGCCAAGGCTTTGTTGACCGCTTTCAAGTTCCCGTTCCGTAACTGAGGTGTGACGTGGCAAAACTAGCTTTGATTAATCGTGAGAAAAAGCGCGCAGCCCTGGTCAAGAAGTATTCGGCCAAGCGTGAGGCTTTGAACAAGATTGTAAAAGATCAGTCGGTCAGTGAAGCAGACCGCTATGAGGCACGTCTTAAGTTGCAGGCGCTGCCAAGAAACGCGAACCCAACTCGTCAGCGTAACCGCTGCGAATTGACTGGTCGTCCCCGCGGCACATTCCGTTTGTTCGGTTTGGCCCGTAACAAGATCCGTGAAATTGCCATGCGTGGTGAGATTCCTGGAATCACTAAGGCAAGTTGGTAAGGGGTTCTAATTATGAGTATGAGTGATCCAATCGCCGACATGTTGACCCGCATTCGCAATGCTCAGGGTGTTGACAAGGTTTCGGTTGAGATGCCTTCCTCAAAAGTGAAGGTAGCTATTGCGCAGGTTCTTAAAGATGAAGGTTACATTGAGAGTTTCTCAATTGTAGGTGAGTCGGCAAAGCCTGTATTGAAAATCGAGTTGAAATATTATGCTGGTCGCCCTGTGATTGAAAAAATCGAGCGCGTTTCAAAGCCAGGTTTGCGTATTTACAAAGGTAAAGACGACATTCCTCAGGTGATGAATGGCTTGGGCGTGGCAATCGTTTCAACTTCCAAAGGCGTGATGACTGATCGCAAAGCCCGTACCACTGGTATCGGCGGCGAAGTTATCTGCTACGTGGCTTAAAAGGGGTAGTGAAATGTCAAGAGTAGCAAAAGCTCCCATTTCTGTACCTTCAAGTGTGCAGGTTACTGTGAATGGACAGGTTGTATCAGTGAAAGGCGGTAGTGCCGAGTTGAAGCTGAATGTCAATTCTCTGGTGATGCCAGTGTTTGAAAATGGTGTGCTGTCTGTGAAGCCAGTTGTGGATACAACTGACGCGAATGCACAGGCGGGTACTGCCCGCGCATTGTTGGCGAATATGGTCAACGGTGTTAGCAAAGGTTTTGAACGCAAATTGCAACTGGTTGGCGTGGGTTACAAAGCTGCAGTTCAGGGTGATTCAATCAACCTGGCGCTCGGTTTCTCTCACCCGGTTGTTCACAAGCTGCCCGCCGGCGTGAAGGCTGAAACGCCAACGCCTACAGAGATCATCTTGAAGGGTGCCGACAAACAAGTGATTGGTCAAACTGCCGCTGAAATCCGCGCATATCGTCCACCAGAGCCTTACAAGGGCAAGGGTGTACGTTATTCGGATGAGCGTGTGGTTATCAAAGAGACCAAGAAGAAATAAGGCGCCAAGAGGTAAATCATGGAAACTAAACAAGAAGCACGTGCCCGTCGTGCAAAACAAACCAGACGTCGTATCGCACTTGCTCGTGCGACCCGTTTGTGTGTGTTCCGTACCAACTCCCACATTTATGCAGCGGTTCACTCTGCAGATGGTGGCAAAGTGTTGGCAGCTGCGTCTACCAATGACAAAGATCTGCGCGCTGAATTGGGCGGCAAGTCCGGTTCCAACAAGGCCGCTGCTGCATTGGTTGGGGCTGCTATCGCCAAGCGCGCTTTAGCCGCAGGTGTCAGCGAAGTTGCTTTTGACCGTTCAGGCTTTGCCTACCATGGTCGCGTTAAAGAACTGGCTGACGCTGCGCGTGAAGCTGGCTTGAAATTCTAAGGAGTGATCATGGCAAGAATGCAAGGTAAAAATGCCGCGCCTGAAGCGCGTGATGACGGCCTGAAAGAAAAAATGATCGCGGTAAACCGCGTGACCAAGGTTGTTAAGGGTGGTCGTATCCTCGGCTTCGCAGCATTGACCGTAGTGGGCGATGGTGATGGTAGCGTGGGTATGGGTAAAGGCAAGTCTCGTGAGGTTCCTGTAGCTGTTCAGAAGGCTATGGAACAGGCTCGCCGCCAAATGGAAAAAGTATCACTACGTGATGGTTCCATCCACCACATTGTGTACGGTCAGCATGGCGCCTCCAAGGTGTTCCTGGCTCCAGCGCAAGAAGGTACCGGTATTATCGCGGGTGGCCCAATGCGTGCCGTTCTTGAAGTTGTGGGCGTTCGTAATATTGTGGCGAAAAGCCACGGTTCATCGAACCCGTACAACCTGGTACGTGCAACCCTGGATGCTTTGGGCAAGTTGCAAACCCCAGCTGAGATTGCCGCCAAGCGCGGTTTGTCAGTTGAAAAGTTATTTGAGGCTTAATCATGAGCGGATCTGTAAAAGTTACGTTGGTTAAGAGCATTATCGGGACCAAAGAAACTCATCGCGCAACCGTGCGTGGTTTGGGTCTGCGTCGTATAAACCATAGCCGAGTGCTGGTTGATACACCCGAAGTGCGTGGAATGATTAACAAGGTGTCCTACCTGTTGAAAGTTGAGGCTGCATAATGGAACTGAATACACTTGCACCTGCACCAGGCAGTAAGTTCAACCGCAAGCGTGTGGGCCGTGGTATTGGCTCTGGCTGGGGTAAAACTGCTGGCCGTGGTCACAAAGGTCAGAAGTCACGCAGTGGTGGTTTTCACAAGGTCGGTTTTGAAGGCGGTCAGATGCCGATGCACCGTCGCTTGCCCAAGCGTGGTTTCTCTTCACGTACTGCAGCGTTCAATGCTCAAATTCGTTTGACAGACTTGGATACATTGGCTGTTGATACCGTGGATATCCTGACGTTGAAGCAGGCTGGTCTTGTGCCAGCCCAGACTTTGGCTGTGAAGGTGATTCTGGCTGGAGAGATCAAGCGTGCTGTTGTACTCAACGGCATTAAGGCAACGAAAGGCGCAGCAGAGGCCATCGCGGCAGCTGGCGGCACCATTAACGCTTAAGAGAGCATCGCGTGGCCTTTAATCCATCTACATTGGCGTCATCCAACAAATTTGCTGATCTGCGCAAGCGCTTGGTATTTTTGTTGTTGGCTCTGATTGTGTATCGTATTGGCGCACACATTCCAGTACCTGGGATTGATCCTACTCAACTAAAGCAGTTGTTTGATAGCCAGCAAGGCGGAATCTTGGGCATGTTCAACATGTTCTCAGGTGGTGCGCTTTCGCGTTTCACAGTTTTCGCTCTGGGTATCATGCCGTACATTTCGGCTTCGATTGTCATGCAGCTTGCCAGCGTGGTTGTACCTCAGCTAGAGGCTTTGAAAAAGGAAGGTGAAGCGGGTCGTCGCAAGATTACCCAATACACACGCTACGGCACCTTTTTCCTTGCCACTTTCCAGGCGATCGGTATTTCGGTGGCCTTGGAGTCTCAGGCTGGGTTGGTAATTGATCCAGGAATGGCATTTCGCTTTACAACTGCTGTTTCTTTGGTCACTGGCACCATGTTTTTGATGTGGTTGGGTGAGCAGATCACCGAACGCGGATTGGGTAACGGAATTTCAATCTTGATCTTTGCGGGTATTGCGGCGGGCTTGCCTGGTGCAATTGGCGGTTTGTTCGAGCTGGTTAGAACTGGTGCGATGAACTCCTTGATTGCCTTGATGATTGTTGTGCTGGCAGTTGCCGTGACCTACCTGGTTGTGTTCGTAGAACGTGGTCAGCGAAAAATCACAGTCAACTACGCAAAACGACAGGTCGGTAACAAGATCTATCAGGGGCAAACTTCACATCTGCCATTGAAGTTGAATATGGCTGGTGTTATTCCTCCGATTTTTGCGTCAAGCATTATCTTGTTGCCTGCAACGTTGACTAGCTGGTTTGGTTCAGGTGACGGTGCTGTGGTTGGTATCCTTAAAGAAGTGTCTCAGACATTGTCTCCAGGCCATCCTCTGTACATGCTGTTGTACGCGGCTGCGATCATTTTCTTCTGCTTTTTTTACACGGCATTGGTGTTTAACAGCAGGGAAACTGCGGACAACTTGAAGAAAAGCGGTGCATTTTTGCCGGGAATTCGTCCTGGGGAACAGACGTCACGATACATCGACAAGGTGTTGACACGTTTGACCTTGATTGGCGCGGCCTATATCACTTTGGTGTGTTTGCTGCCTGAGTTCCTGGTTTTGGGATTGAGTGTTCCGTTCTATTTTGGCGGTACATCTCTATTGATTATTGTAGTGGTTGCGATGGATTTCATGGCTCAGGTTCAGGCCTACGTGATGTCCCAGCAATACGACAGCCTCTTGAAGAAATCAAGCTTCAAGGGCTCTGGATTAACGAGGTAGTGATTGTCTAAAGACGACGTTATCCAAATGCAGGGAGAGGTAGTAGAAAACCTCCCTAACGCCACTTTTCGAGTGAAATTGGAAAATGGTCACGTGGTGCTTGGTCACATATCGGGCAAGATGCGCATGAACTATATTCGCATTCTTCCTGGTGACAAGGTGACGGTTGAGTTAACACCGTACGACTTGTCCAGAGCACGAATTGTTTTTCGAGCCAAATGAATTGGTTCTTTTTGGAGTTTCGCCATGAAAGTTCAGGCATCTGTAAAAAAGATTTGTAGAAAATGCAAAGTGATCAAGCGCAAAGGCGTTGTTCGCGTGATTTGTTCTGAGCCGCGCCACAAGCAGCGTCAAGGTTAATAAAAGGGGATTTAAATGGCTCGTATTGCCGGCATTAACATTCCAAGCCACCAGCATACCGTTATCGGTCTGACTGCTATTTTCGGCATTGGTCGTTCCACCGCCAAGAAAATTTGTGCAGTGACCTCAATTCCAGAGTCCAAGAAGGTTAAAGACCTCGACGACGCGGATTTGGAAAAGCTGCGTGACGAAGTGGGCAAGTACCTTACAGAAGGTGATCTGCGCCGTGAAGTAACCATGAACATCAAGCGTTTGATGGATTTGGGTTGCTATCGTGGTTTCCGTCACCGCAAGGGTCTGCCTGTACGTGGTCAGCGTACCCGCACGAACTCGCGTACTCGCAAGGGTCCGAAGCGTGCTGGTATCGCACTGAAGAAATAATCAGGTAATCATAGGAAGGTTAGCCAAATGGCCAAAGGAACAGCGAATAACCGCGTACGCAAGAAAGTCAAAAAGAATATTTCTGACGGTATTGCGCACGTACACGCCTCATTCAACAACACCATCATCACCATCACGGATCGTCAGGGCAATGCGCTGGCTTGGTCTACATCCGGTGCTCAGGGTTTTAAGGGCTCACGCAAGTCCACTCCCTTTGCTGCCCAGGTGGCTGCTGAAGTTGCTGGCAAGGCTGCACAGGAATGCGGTATCAAGACAGTTGAAGTGCTTATCAAAGGACCAGGCCCAGGCCGTGAGTCTAGCGTACGTGCTTTGAATGCATTGGGTATCAAAGTGACCAGTATTTCTGACATCACTCCGATCCCGCACAACGGATGTCGTCCTCCCAAGCGTCGTCGCATCTAATTTTTTAAGACCATTGTTCGTCAGATCGTTTGACGAACTGAAGCGATTTACATCGCGTAATGAAAGAGGTTTCAAGTGGCTAGATATACAGGTCCAAAATGTAAGTTGTCTCGTCGTGAAGGCACAGACTTAAGTCTGAAAAGCGCACGTCGTAGTCTCGATTCCAAGTGCAAACTTGATTCAAAGCCAGGTCAGCATGGTCGCACCTCGGGTGCTCGTACCTCTGATTACGGTCAACAATTGCGTGAAAAGCAAAAAGTGAAACGTATGTACGGTGTGCTGGAAAAGCAGTTCCGTCGTTATTTCGCAGAGGCTTCACGTCGCAAAGGCAACACTGGCGAAACATTGCTGCAGTTGCTGGAATCTCGTTTGGATAACGTGGTTTATCGCATGGGTTTTGGCTCCACTCGCGCCGAAGCACGTCAGCTGGTAAGTCACAAGGCAATTTTGGTGAATGGCAAGGCCGTAAACATTCCTTCATATGCTGTGAAGTTGAATGATGTGGTTTCCATTCGCGAAAAGTCGAAGACACAGGCGCGCATTGTTGAGTCTGTTACTTTGGCCGAACAGATGGGTTTCCCGCTGTGGGTTAATGTGGATGCCAAGAAAATGGAAGGCTCTTTCAAGAGTATTCCCGATCGCGCAGATCTCTCCCAAGAGATCAATGAAAGCTTGATCGTCGAATTGTACTCACGTTAATTTTTTAACTGATCCCAGGGATCCCCAGCCTTATCGGTGTAACGAGCCGAGGGTATTGAAAAGGATTTTGAATGTTTAATGCTAGCTTGCTGAAGCCACGTATTGTTGAGGTCGAAACAGTCGCCCCCAATAGTGCAAAAGTTGTAATGGAGCCGTTTGAGCGTGGTTATGGCCACACTCTAGGCAACGCTCTGCGTCGCGTATTGCTGTCATCCATGATCGGTTATGCACCCACTGAGGTGTCAATTGCTGGTGTGGTTCACGAATACTCGACCCTGGATGGTGTGCAGGAAGATGTAGTTGACCTGTTGTTGAACCTGAAGGGTATCGTGTTCAAGCTTGAGTCACGCGACGTTGTGACCGTGACTTTGAAGCGCGAAGTTGAGGGCGTTGTGACAGCGGGCGATATTGAGCTGCCCCATGATGTTGAAATCATCAATCCGGATCACGTGATTGCTCATTTGTCGCAAGGCGGCAAGCTGGACATGCAAATCAAAGTGGAAAAGGGTCGCGGTTACGTGCCAGGTTCAGTTCGTCGTTTTCCTGATGAGCCAAGCAAGGCAATTGGTCGCATCGTGTTGGATGCTTCATTCAGCCCGGTTAAACGTGTTTCATACGCAGTGGAAAGCGCGCGTGTAGAACAGCGTACTGATCTTGACCGTTTGGTTATGTCCATTGAAACCAATGGTGTGTTGTCGCCTGAAGAATCCATTCGTCTGGCAGCCCGCATTTTGGTGGAGCAGTTGTCTGTGTTTGCTGCGCTGGAAAATACGGCTGAGCCTGAGGTTTCTCAGCGTGCACCACAGGTTGATCCAATTCTGTTGCGCCCAGTCGATGATCTGGAACTGACAGTACGTTCAGCTAACTGCTTGAAAGCAGAAAACATTTATTACATCGGCGATCTGATTCAGCGCACGGAAAACGAGTTGTTGAAGACTCCTAACCTGGGTCGCAAATCGTTGAACGAAATCAAGGAGGTGTTGGCCGCACGCGGTTTGACACTCGGTATGAAATTGGAAAACTGGCCACCAGCCGGTCTCGATAAGCCCTGAGCTTAGCGTTTGTTAGATTGAAGGATATTTAAAATGCGTCACCGTCATGGATTGCGTAAACTAAATCGCACCAGCAGCCACCGCCTTGCAATGTTTAGAAACATGACCAACGCTTTGTTGCGTCACGAAGTGATCAAAACAACGCTGCCAAAGGCCAAAGAACTGCGCAAAATTGCAGAACCTATTATCACGATGGGTAAGTCGCCTACACTGGCCAACAAGCGTCTGGCATTCAGCCGTTTGCGTGACCGTGAAATGGTTGTGAAGCTGTTCGACGAGATTGGTCCTCGTTACGCAGCTCGTCCAGGTGGTTACATGCGCGTTCTGAAGTTTGGTTTCCGCAAGGGCGACAATGCACCAATGGCTCTTGTTGAGCTGGTGGATCGTCCAGAAACAGCGGAAATCGTAGAAATCGCTGAAGAGCAGGCCTGATTA
This sequence comes from Limnobacter sp. 130, assembly GCF_902506325.1. GTDB lineage: Bacteria > Pseudomonadota > Gammaproteobacteria > Burkholderiales > Burkholderiaceae_B > Limnobacter. The sequence continues at coordinate 1,380,829 of NZ_LR732328.1, read as the reverse complement.
TTCAATACGGCTTGATGGGGCAACTGTGTTGCTCCGTCAAGTTCTGTTGAATATGCTTACGCTACAATCAGTTGCAAGAAAGCCGTGTTAGCTTATGCTGGCGCGGCTTTTTTGTTTTCCATGCTGGAACAGCGCGATTGTTACAGTTGTTAAGGATGTCGGTAAGTGACTGGTTCTACTGTATTGAATTTAAGCGGCGTGCGGAAAACCTATGGTGGACGCACAGTACTGAACGGGTTGGATTTTTCGCTGAGTGCTGGTGAGTGCGTTGCCTTGTTGGGCCCTAACGGCGCTGGAAAGTCGACTACGATCGCCTTGGCATTGGGCTTGGCTGAGGCCGATGTTGGTACTGTCAGTTTGCTGGGCCAGGGGCTGCCACAGAAAGGGCATATCGCTCGGCAGGAAGTGGGTGTCGTGCCGCAGTACGATGCGCTGGACCCTGACTTCACAGTGTTTGAGAACCTGTTGGTTTTTGGCCGTTACTTCGGTTTGCACGGAAGCAGATTAAGGGAGCGTGCCGAAGCTTTGTTGAGTTTTGCGCAGCTGGTTAATCGCAGAAATGATTCAGTGGCGACCTTGTCGGGTGGAATGCGCAGGCGTTTAATGCTGGCTCGTGCCCTGATTAATCAGCCCAAGGTTCTGTTTCTGGATGAACCGACCACCGGACTGGATCCGCAGGCCAAGCATGTCATTTGGGATCGTTTGGTCGATTTAAAGCGTCAGGGCATGGCAATGTTTTTGACGACCCATTATATGGATGAGGCACAGCGTCTTGCCGATCGGGTGGCGGTGCTGGACCACGGCAATATTGTTGCCTGTGACAAACCACTCACCTTGATTCGCAATGTAGTAGGGCACGCTGTACTGGAGTTGTGGGGCACGGGCGCTGCGCGTTGTGTTTCCCAGATTATGGGGTCTCACGATGCGCCGATTGAACAACGTGGTGAAACTTTTTATTTTAGAAATGAAAAGGCAGACGAGATGCTGGAGGCACTCAAGCATTCCCCACAGGCCGATGTGGATTATATTTATCGTCCGGGAAATCTGGAAGACGTGTTCTTTAGTTTGACTGGCAGGGCCTTGCGTGATGATTAATTTTCATGCGGTTTTTCATGTGTGGCGTCGAAACTTTATGGTTTGGCGAAAGCTTGCGCTTCCATCGTTGCTGGGCAATGTGGTCGACCCGGTGATGGCATTGATGGCCTTTGGTTTGGGTTTGGGCTCAATGCTGCCCGACGTCGGCGGTATGCCGTATCTTAATTATTTGGCTGTGGGGGCTGTTTGTATCAGCGCCATGAATGCACCCACATTCGAGGCTTTGTATTCTGCCTTTTCCCGTATGCACACCCAGAAAACCTGGCAAGTCATTATGAACACGCCAGTGCGTCTGCGTGAGGTGGTTTTGGGCGAGTGTACCTGGGCCGCCAGCAAAGGCTTGATTAGTACTGGTGCGATGCTTTTGATTGTGGCGCTATTGGGTATTGGCGATCTGCAGTTTTGGGTGTTGTCCTGGCTGGTGCTGATCCTGGCCTGCTTGATGTTCGCGGGATTTGGGCTTTGTATTAATGCAAGGGCACCCAGTTATGACTTCTTCATGTTCTATTTCACCCTGGTGGTCACGCCCATGACTTTTTTATCGGGTGCATTCTTTCCCAGGGCGCAGTTGCCCGAATGGTTAAGGGTGGTGGCGGACTTCATGCCTTTGTCTGTCGTGGTGGATGCCCTGAGGGGTATTTACGCTCGCGATTTCAGTTTGTTGCCGGCACTTTTGGCCCAAATGACTGTCTATGCCATGTTGGGTGTTGGGTTGGCCATGTTTTTGACTGAACGCCGGTTTAAGCGGAAAGGCGCATGAAAAATCAAGCGAAACGCTGTTGGGTGGCTTACACGACGACGGACTCAAAAGAGCGTGCGTCTTTAATGGCGCGTAGTTTGGTGGAAAAACAGTTGGTAGTTTGCGTGAATATTGTGGGGCCGGTGGAATCCGTGTACTCCTGGCAAGGCAAGGTCGAACAGACCACGGAATGGATTTTGATGATGAAGTGTTCTGAATCACAGTGTGAAGAATTGAAGATGGCTTTGCCGCGTTTGCACAGCTATGAAGTGCCGGAATTGATCATGTTTCCGATTGCTGATGGACATTCAGCTTACCTGGACTGGATTGCTGCCAGTGGAGCGGGAGTAGGGCATGAGTGAGCGAGCAATGCGTTTCATATCAATGGCGTTTTTGCTGTGCGCTGTTGTGTGGATAGGGCTTAGCCAAGCCCGAGCCAATGATTTCTTGCCTCCTGAGGAGGCTTTTCAATTCACACTGACTGTGCACGATCCTGCGTGTGTGGAAAACTGCCTGCTTGATGTTCGTGCCAAAGTGGCACCGGAGTACTACTTGTATCGGGAGCGATTTGCGCTTGAAAACCCGATGAATTTGCCTGTATTTGAATTTGTGGAGTTGCCACGTGGTGATCGCAAGTTTGATGAGTTTCTGAATCAGGAAATTGAGGCGCTTCGCGGTGAGATGGCGTTTCAGATTCGATACGGATTGGGCGATAACCCTGTGGATATGGCCAAGGCTGTAATGATTTCGCAGGGTTGTGCTGACGCTGGCTTGTGCTACCCGCCCATGACTACCCCCGTGGTTTTTCAGGAGCGAGGGTTGCTGGGTGGGGTCTTGGGTGGTGGTGTTGGTGCGTTTTTTGGCCAGAAACCTGATTCGCCGGCCGGCAACAGCAGTCAGTCGAGAGTCGGTTTGCCGGCGGATGAGGCGGGTGACTTGGCGAGCAGGCTGGCGGCACAGTCGTGGCTGGTTGTGCTCCCGGTATTTTTTGGTTTGGGTTTGTTGTTGGCATTTACACCCTGCACCTTGCCGATGTTGCCGATAGTGAGCAGCCTGGTGGTTGGACAACAGGCGGGTGGTAACAGCGAGGGCAAGGCCAGGCCGATGGCCTTGGCGTTGGTGTATGTGCTGGGTATGGCACTGACCTATGCCTTGTTGGGCGTGCTGGCTGGTCTGACTGGGCAAAGCCTGGTGATGGCCATGCAACAGCCGCCTGTGCTTTGGGCATTTGGTGGCGTGTTGGCTTTGCTGGGTGTTGCCTTGTTGATGGGTTATTCATTGCAACTGCCCGCCAGTTTTCAGGGGTGGTTACAAGAGAAAACCGGTCGCCTGAAGGGCGGGCAATTCATTCCGGTTTTGGTCATGGGTGTGTTGTCGGCATTGTTGTTGGGCCCGTGTGTAGCACCGCCATTGGCTGGGGCATTGTTGTATATCGGTCAAACCGGTGATGCGGTATTGGGTGGTGCGGCTTTGTTTCTGCTGGCCTTGGGTATGGGTTTGCCATTGGTGTTGTTTGCCGCTGGTGCAGGTGCTGCCTTGCCCAAAGCGGGTGCCTGGATGAGTTGGGTGTCGGCGGCTTTCGGTTTTGTGTTGCTGGCAGTTGCGGTGTGGACGATTACGCCGGTGACGCCGGTGTGGTTGGTGATGGCCATGTGGGCTTTGCTGGCTTGCATGACCGCCGCGGCCTTGTTTCATGGTGCAAGTAGTATGGCGACCATGGGTTCACGAGGCAAAGTAATCAGCAAGACGTTCGGCTTGTTGTTCACGCTTTTGGCTTTGATTTATCTGATGGGACTGTTTTCCGGGTCTGGAAGCTTGCTTCAGCCCCTGGCAGGCTTGAATGGGCAGCCAAGAGGGGCTGCCGAGAGCGCAGTGAGTAATTCAATCGCTGGCAAACCCGCCTTTGAAAAGGTGGCCAGTGAAGACGTTGTGACCTTGATATCCACGAGTCCGCAACCGGTCATGCTCGATTTTTACGCAGACTGGTGTGTGAGTTGTAAAGAGTTTGAGTTGTTCACCTTGACTGACGCGACGGTGAAAGAAAAGTTGAAAGGTATTCGTTTGGTTCAGGTGGATGTGACAGACAACACTGCAGGTGATCAGACTTTGTTGAAGCGATACAGTCTGTTTGGACCGCCCGCAATTTTGTTTTTTCCGGCCGGAAAGACGGAGTCAATTCACCAAGTGATTGGCTTTCAGAATGCGAAGCGATTTGACGAAACCTTGAGTCAGATCCGACCCAACCTGGGTTTGTAATTCCGACTGGGGTTTCAGGGCTTTCCGAGGTGATTTCGTCCTTTGATCCATAAAATCAGTGCGATGGATATGACGCTGGACAATGCCATGAGTCCTACGCTGATCCAGAATCCATTTGGGTTTTTCAGAAGGGGAGTCTCATCGAAGTTCATGCCAAAAATGCCGCTGATCAAAGTAAGTGGCATGAACAAGGCCGTCAACATGGTCAGCACGGTGACAATTTCATTGGTTTTGTGAGCGGTGGCTGAAAAGTGCAACTGCACCGCTGTCTCTGTGTTGGAGCCCAGCCGCCGCGTAAGGCTGACCACTCGTTCAAGGTGTTCAAGTGTATCCCGGGCGTTTACTTGCAAAGAGGCGGCCATCGGTCCCTCCCGTTCCTGTTCATCCTGCCAGTCTGTGAGTGCATCACGCTGGTCTTGTGCCACAGACTCTAGTCGGTTCATTTCGTTGCGTGCAGCCAGCAGGGCATTCCAGTCCTGAAAACGCTTACGCGGGTTCAACAAATCCCGTTGCCAGCGATCCAGTTGTTCTGAAATTTCAATTCGTGTTTCCATAAAACGGTCGACAAGGTTGCTCACCAATTGGATCATCAACTCATCTGTGCTGGCTGGGGCGCGTTTGAACTTCAGGAAAATCTCTATTTCATCGAGCGTTTTCTTGGGTGTGCTGTCCACAAACTGGCGAGCCATCGCGAAAGTACGGCTGTCTTTTGGACGGTACGTGATCAATAGTTTTGGGGTGATCACGAAAAACACCGGACGGGTTTTGATGCTGAGCCGATTGTGTTCGTCAAACAGGGGTTTGCTGGACAGGGATCGAATAATCAGGATGTTGTAGCCGTCTCCGATGTCGAAATGGCTGGGGTGAAAAATGTTGCCCAGGTCTTCGAGGTGCAGTTCGTCTAGTTTGAAGCCGAGCAAGGGTTCTACTGACGGCAGCCAGGCAAGTTCCTCGTCAAGTTGCGTGTCGAGCCACAGAAATCCGGATTCGGGCAGCCTGCTGGGCGCATCACTTAACTTTTTGATTGTGTCTTGAGTCAGATGCGTCCAGATTCCCATGTGCTTTACCCTTTTTTAAGCAGCTGTGCGGCGTCGAGTGCGAAGTAGGTGAGTATGCCATCGGCGCCAGCGCGCTTGAAGGCGAGCAAAGATTCGAGCATGACCGCCTTTTCATCGAGCCAGCCATTTTGCGCGGCTGCTTTGATCATGGCGTACTCGCCACTGACTTGATAGGCAAAGGTTGGGCGTGCGAATTTTTCTTTCACGCGCCACAGAATGTCGAGGTAGGGCATGCCGGGTTTGACCATGACCATGTCGGCACCTTCGTCCAGATCCATTCCCACTTCCAACAGTGCTTCGTTGCTGTTGGCCGGGTTCATTTGATACACCTTTTTGTTGCCTTTGCCCAGGTTGCTGCTGGAGCCCACTGCATCGCGGAAGGGGCCGTAAAAAGCAGACGCATATTTTGCTGAGTAGGCCATGATGCTGGTGTGTATGCACCGGTTCGCTTCAAGCGTTTCACGAATTGCGCCAATGCGACCGTCCATCATGTCACTGGGAGCGACGATGTCGACACCAGCTTGCGCTTGCACCAAGGCTTGCATCTGGAGTACTTCGACAGTTTCGTCGTTCAGCACATAGCCGTTGTCGTCAATCAGGCCATCCTGGCCGTGACTGGTGAAAGGGTCGAGTGCAACATCCGTGAGCAACATCAGTTCAGGAAACCGCTTTTTCAGTTCACGCACGGCATGTGGCACCAAACCTTCGGGGTTGGTGGCTTCAAAGCCGTCGGCGGTTTTTTTCTCGGTTTCAATCACCGGAAACAGGGCCATGACTGGAACACCCAATTCCAGGCATTGTTCGGCTTTGGCAAACAACAGGTCGAGCGAAAGGCGTTCTACGCCGGGCATGGAGGCCACGACTTCGCGTTTGTTGTTTCCGGGTATCACGAACACGGGATAAATAAAATCAGCTGCGCTTAGCGTATGTTCAGAGACCAGACGACGCAGTGCATCGGTTCTGCGCAGGCGACGAGGGCGGTGATAAAGGTGTTGGGTCATGGCGTGGGTGTTTCTGTTTCGGGTTTTGCTTCGGGTGGGCGGACCCAGTTCGATAGTTGCGTTTCCAGTTCAACCATACCGATTTTTTTCAGTGCGGACCAAAGTTGAACAGTGATTTCGTGGCCATTGACCCGATAAGGGTCAAGTGCCTTTTGGGTTGCGCGCAAGGCAAGCACTTGTTCTTGGCGGTTGAATTTGTCAGCTTTGGACAGCAGGATGTGCACCGGTAACTGGCGATGTCCTACCCATTTGATTAGCGCATAGTCAAGCTCAAGCAGACCGCGACGGCAGTCTACGATCAGTACCGTGCCCACCAAACTTGGCCGGTCAGCCAGGTAGCTACCCAGTTCTTTGTCCCACACGCTTTGACTTGTTTGTGCCAGTTGGGCAAAGCCATAGCCCGGTAGGTCAACCAGCCTGGCGATGGGTTCCGCCTGCTCGATAACATGGAAAAAGTTGAGAAGCTGCGTGCGGCCGGGCATTTTACTGGCATAGGCCAGTTGACGTTGCTTGCACAGAGTATTGATGGCCGTGGACTTGCCGGCGTTGGAACGCCCTGCAAATACGATCTCGGGGACGCTGGCGCCCGGGCATTCGACCATGCGAGATGCGGAGATCTCGAAATGCGTGTTGTGGAAATTGATTGTCATGCGCACATTTTAGATGCAAGACAGCCGCTTGAGTGGTTATAATCTAGGGTTTGTGAAAACTTTGCTGTGGTTGCGCGCCTTTGTTTGTTGGGGCAATGCTTTTGTTGACTTGCGCCGAGCGAAGTTTTTGAGATCACCGCACTATTTTTTGATGCACTTTTTGATGGGTTTGACCATGCTGAACAAGCTGACGACGCTTAAACTGAGTTCTCTGTTTGCCGCTTTGATGTTTTCAATGTCTGTGACCCAGGCTGCCGGCCCTGTAAAAGTGTTCAAGCCCGACTTGGCCAAAGGCAAGGAAATCATGCAACAGTGCGTGGCCTGCCACGGTGCTGACGGCAACGCTTCCGCGCCGATCTATCCCAAAATTGCCGGTCAGCATGCGGAGTACCTGTACAAGCAACTTGTGAACTTTAAATCTGGCAAGGATGGCGAGAAGCCCTTGCGCGAAAACGCGATCATGGCTGGTTTTGCTGCAGGCTTGTCCGATGACGACATGAAAAACGTGTCCGCGTACCTGGAGGCGCAAAAGCAGACTCTGGGTTCAGCAAAGAACAAAGACACCTTGGCCTTGGGTGAACAGATTTACCGTGGCGGAATTGCCGAGAAAAAGATTCCTGCTTGTGCGGGATGTCACAGCCCCAACGGTGCTGGTATTCCTGCGCAGTATCCTCGCTTGGGCGGCCAGCATGCGCAATACACCGAGAGCCAGTTGGTGGCTTTCCGTGATGGTGTACGCAACAACAGCGAGCAAATGAGTGCAATTGCAACCAAAATGTCAGATAAAGAAATGAAAGCCGTGTCTGACTATATTGCAGGTTTGCGTTGAACATTTGATGCAATCGTCGGTCAAAAAAGGGGCTAAAGGTAGCCCCTTTTTTTTCGACATGGGCAAGAGTCAAAGAAGTGCAGAGAGTCAATAACGGGGAATCGTGTGAGTAGTTCAGGGGACATTGCAAACAATTTGAACCCACCAAAAATGGGTAAGCAGTCGTTTTGGGTCAGTGTGATGGAGCTGTTTGGTTCCATGCGCTTTGCCATCAGCCTGCTGACCCTGATATGTATCGCTTCAGCGATTGGTACGGTGGTGGGGCAGGCTGATCCCTGGGTGAATTACGTTAACCAGTTTGGACCTTTCTGGGCCTCGTTTTTCGAGCCCATGGGTTTGTTCCGCATTTACAATGCGCCTTGGTTCATCGCCGTGATGGCGTTTTTGGTGACGTCCACTTCCTTGTGCGTGTACCGCAACACGCCAAAAATGATCAAGGAAATGCGGGTTTATCGTGAGAATATTCGCGAAAACAGCCTGAAAGCATTTGCACATCGTTGGGAAGGCCGTTTTCACGAAAAGCCGGATACCCTGCCGGGCATTATCACGGAGTGGCTGGAACACAAGGGCTTCAAAGTGAAGCAGTCTGTGCGCGATAACGGCACCATGGTTGCCGCCAAAGCAGGCAGCGCGAACCGGTTTGGTTACATTGCGGCCCATTTGTCAATCATTGTGATTTGTATTGGTGGTTTGCTCGACAGCGGTGTTCCTTTGCAGGTGGCTGTATGGGCAACGGGGAAAACCCCGGTGACAGGGTCGGAGATTGCATCGGGTATTCCGGACAAGGCGCGCTTGGCGGAATCGAACCCCAGTTATCGGGCCAACTTGCTGCTGCCAGAGGGTGAAACCAGCCGGGTTGCCGTGCTGAACACCGATGATGGTTTGTTGGTGCAAGACCTGCCCTTCGAATTAACCTTGAAAGAGTTTCGAATCGATTTTTACAGCACAGGCATGCCCAAGTTGTTTGCCAGCGATGTGGAGGTTTTTGATCCTGACACCCAAGAACGTTTCGAAGCCACCATTGAAGTGAATAAACCGTTGATTTACAAAGGCGTAACGGTTTACCAGTCGAGTTTTGACGACGGCGGCACCAAGGTTCAATTGAAAGGCATTCCGCTGACTGGCGAGCGTGATTACCGCTTTGATCTGGACGGAGTGGTAGGCGGAGGCCGAGACTTGAGCCAGCTGCAGGGCGAGCCGAGCCGGGATTTGAAAGTGGAGTTCACTGCGTTCAAATCCATTAACGTAGAGGCTTTGCCTGTCGACAACGCCGACCAAGTGAGCGTGGATGATTTGGCACTGGGCAATGCCGATGCATTGTCACCATTCGAGACGAACCTGGCCAGTGTGTTGGGTCCTGGCGTGAAAGAAGACGCCAAAACCAAGTTTACGAACATTGGCCCCAGCATTACCTACAAGTTGCGTGATCAGGCTGGGCAAGCGCGCGAGTTTCACAACTACATGTTGCCGATTAATCTGGATGGTGGCCGTTACTACTTGGCAGGGGTACGTGAAACCCCCGCAGATGGGTTCAAATACCTTCGGATTCCGGTAGACGACAACGGTCAGTTAGAAGGGTTTATGCGTTTCCGTGCTGCGCTTCAGAGCGATGAGATTCGAAGAACGGCTGCACAGCGGTTTGCACAACAGGCATTTGGTGATCGACCCGACTCCGCCCCACTGGTGGCCAGTGTGACCGATAGTGCTCAACGTGCCTTGGAGCGGTTTGCTGGCTTGAACAATGCGTTGTCGGGTTTGCCTGCCATTGCCCAGTTTATTGAAAGCACGGTGCCCGAAGGTGAGCGGGAAAAGGCCAGTGATGTAATTATTCGCCTGTTGCAGGGTGCAATGTGGGAGGTTTATCAGCTTTCCCGTACAACAGCCAGCTTGCCACCCGCAGTGCCCGATGAAGTGCATGGTCGTTTTGTACAAGATGCGCAAATCGCCCTGTCCGACTTGTCGCTGTATGGCGCGCCAGTGATGTTTCAGCTGGATCAGTTTGATGAGGTGAAAGCCAGCGTGTTTCAGTTGGCCAAGGCGCCGGGGCAATGGATTGTTTATTTGGGTTGTTTGTTTTTGTGCATCGGGGTATTTTCGATGTTCTACATTCGAGAGCGCCGGGCATTTTTCTGGGTGACCCAGGATGAGATGGGCTCAAGAGTCATGATGGGCATGTCCACAACTCGAAAGACCATGGATTTTGAGAAAGAGTACGAGCAGTTTGTAAATGAATTGAACAGCAGGGCTGCGCCTAAAACAGCCCCGGCAGGAGATGCAGTATGAGTTCGACCTGGATTAACCAAACGCCTGCAGGTGGGAAGCCAAGCTTGCCCACCAAGAAAGCAGGTTGGTTTTCGAAATCATTTCATTGGAGCGATTTTGCGTTTGCAGCCTTGTTGATGGCCGCAGCGGGTTATGCCTCGCAGCAGTACCACAGTTTCATGGATGTCTATGAAATCAGCATATTGTGGAGTTGTGTGCCGGTGGTTGCTTACATGGCGTACCGTTGGGGTTCGCTCAAGTGGTTGATTTTGACCGTTGCGTGTTTAAGCCTGTTGGCGATTTCAAGCTATGGCGGTGATTTGGCAGCGGCCGAACAAAAGTTTTTCCTGAAATACCTGCTGTCTAGCCAGTCTGCAATCTTGTGGATGGGCGTGATGTTTGTGGTGGCTACCGTGGCCTATTGGATAGGCCTGGTGGGCCGTTCGCCAACAGCCAGTTTCGTAGGCACTGCCCTGACTTGGGGAGCCGTGGTAATGGGCTTTGCCGGCATGTTTATTCGCTGGTATGAAAGCTACTTGATTGGACCAGATGTCGGTCATATTCCGGTGTCAAACCTGTACGAAGTTTTTGTGCTGTTTTCCTTGATTACAGCGATGTATTACCTGTTCTACGAGCAAGTTTACAAAACACGCCAGTTGGGTGCTTTTGTGATGCTGGTGGTGGTTGCAGCCGTGGGCTTTTTGGCCTGGTACGGTGTTGAGCGTCAGGCCTACGCGATTCAGCCTTTGGTGCCGGCACTGCAAAGCTGGTGGATGAAGATTCATGTGCCAGCCAATTTCATCGGTTATGGCACCTTCTCGATCGCAGCCATGGTTGCGTTTGCTTACCTGTTGAAAGTGTATGCGCATGCCCCGAGCATCAAGGCGCTGATTCCCACCGGTATTCTGGGTGTGTTGATGTTCCTGGAGCCCATGGTATTTCGCACTGAGGGTATTTCAATTTACTGGGCCTTGTACTTGGGTATTGGTTGTGCGGTGGTGGGGGCTATTTTGTTGGCCCGCCGGCGAATTGCGGATGCCCTGCCTTCACTGGAAGTGCTGGATGATGTGATGTACAAGTCCATTGCTGTGGGCTTTGCATTCTTTACCGTGGCAACCATTTTGGGCGCGCTGTGGGCGGCTGAAGCCTGGGGTGCGTACTGGCAGTGGGACCCCAAGGAAACCTGGGCGCTGGTGGTGTGGTTGAACTATGCAGCCTGGTTGCACATGCGTTTGGTGAAGGGCTTGCGTGGTGTGGTTGCCTCGTATTGGGCTTTGGTGGGCTTGCTGGTGACAGGCTTTGCTTTCCTGGGTGTGAATATGTTCCTGTCTGGTTTGCACTCCTACGGCGAGCTGTAATCACTGTTTCCCGTTACAAAAAAGCCCCGGTTCTTTTGAATCGGGGCTTTTTTTATGCACGGAAAAAACCAGGCATTGAGCGCGGTTAAACGTCGAGTTCAGGGCGCAGCTGATCTTCGATGGTTTCGCGGCGACGAATCAATGTGACCTTCCCGTTTTCCACGAGGACTTCGGCAGCACGGCCGCGACTGTTGTAGTTCGATGCCATGGTCTGACCATAGGCACCTGCTGACAGAATGGCCAGGTAGTCGCCTTGTTCAATGGCCAGGGTACGGTTTTTGGCCAGCCAGTCGCCCGATTCGCAAACCGGGCCCACTACATCATATTCTTGTGCCGCGGCATGGGGGTTGTTCTGCACAGCCACCACGCCGTGAAAAGCCTTGTACATGGCGGGGCGCATCAGGTCATTCATGGCGGCATCGACAATTGCGAAGTGCTTGCCCTCGTTTTCTTTCAGGAATTCCACCTGGGTGAGCAGCACACCCGCATTGCCTACAATGGAGCGGCCTGGTTCGAATGACAAGGTTGGCATGCTACGACCCTTGGATTGGGCCCAGCTTTTCACTTTGGCAATCAGTTTTGGCAGTACTTCAGCCGGTGTGGGTGGTGTTTCATCAAGATAACGAATGCCGATACCGCCGCCCAAGTCGAGGTGGTGTATTTCGATGCTCTCCAGCGCCAGCTGGTCCAGCAGTGCCAGCACCCGGTCAAGCGCATCAAAGTAAGGGCTGGCGTCGGTCAGCTGTGAGCCAATATGACAATCAATGCCATGAACGTTCAACCAAGGGTGCGCATTGGCAAACTGGTATACCCGTTTGGCTGCATTCATGGAGACGCCGAATTTGTTCTCTTTCAGGCCTGTGGAAATGTAGGGGTGGGTTTTTGCATCCACGTCTGGGTTGACCCGCAGCGATACGTTGGCGATGCGTTGCATTTTTTCTGCCACTTGAGCCACACGTTGCATTTCCGCTTCAGATTCGACGTTGAAGCACCCCACACCTTGCTCGAGTGCGTATTCGATCTCTTGGGTGGATTTGCCTACGCCCGCAAACACTGCTTTTTCGGGGGCACCACCGGCCGCAATGACACGCGCCAACTCACCGGCAGACACGATGTCGAATCCGGCGCCTTCCTGGGCCAGCAATTTCAGAATGTGGATATTGGAGTTCGCTTTGACCGCGTAGCAAATCGTGACCTGGGCCAAACCCTGGCAGGCGCTGGCATAGGCGCGATAAGCGGATTTGATGGAGGTGGCGGAGTACACATACAAAGGAGTACCAAATTCCTGCGCCAAGCCTGAAAGCTCTGTGCTTTCGAATTGAAGTTCGCCACTGGCTGCATCAAACTGCAAGTGAGGGTTGAGGTCGCTGGGCTTCACTGAATTGTTTTGCACGGTAAAATTTGCTCGAAAATTGAAGGTTTAGCGGTTTTGTTCTTGTTCAGGTTTGTCGTAGCCAGCAGGCTTTGGCAAGGGGGCCGGTGGCTCGGGCAAATAAAGTGGCCCGCGTTGGCCACACGCATTCAAGCCCAGCGCAAACAGGGTGACAATAGCCAATGTTCTTAGAGGTGATTTTTTCATGACAGATACAGAATTCCAGGCCGTGGTGGATGCCACCTTGGTTCAAGTAGAAGAGTATATTGAATCCTTGGTCGATACGCTTGACCTTGATGCAGATTCAATGCGCTCGGGCAATGTATTAACCCTTGATTTTGAAGACAAAGGCAAGATGATATTGAACAGCCAGGTGGCCAACCACGAGCTGTGGCTGGCTGCGAAATCAGGCGGGTTTCATTATCAATATTCCAATGGCGACTGGTTTGACACCCGCAGTAAAGTCCCTTTTAAAACCCACTTTGTGGAACTGCTGAGTGGTCAATTGGGGCAGGCCTGCCCCAAGTTTTAATCGGTTTAGTTGTTGCCAAAAAGTCGCTCAATCTCGTCCCGAGGCTGATCGCGCGAGCGGGCTGGTGCAGCATGACTGGTGCCATCGCCCCCGCCGGTCGGGTTGCTGTTGATTGGCCTTTCCCCACTGCCTTCCAGCATGCCGCCCAATCCTTTCAAGAAGTTGAACAGGCTTGGAATGTCATCACTGCCACCGTTTACATCAATGCGGGCTACACCGTTGCCGGGCGTGTATTCGGAGTAGTAATAATTTCCGTCAATGTATTCGATGCCGGGAGGCACCACTTGTGGTTTCTCAGGCAGGTCGGCCAACGCCACTTTCATGTAATCAATCCAGATTGGCAGGGCCAAGCCGCCACCCGTTTCGCGGGCCCCCAGGTTTCTGGGTTGGTCGTAGCCCACCCAGGCAACCGCTGAAATATCCCTGTTGTACCCGGCAAACCAGGCGTCGTGGCTGTCGTTGGTGGTACCTGTTTTGCCAACAATGTCGCCACGGTTCAGCACTTTAGCCCGTGTTGCGGTGCCGCGTTCAACAACCTCGCGCAACAGGCGTGTTGTCAGGAATGCATTTCTGGCGTCGATGACCCGGTTGGCCTCTTCGCCCGCCACCGCTGGTCGCGCACGCGCAACAATGCGGCCTGTGCCATCGGTAATTTTTTCAATCAGGTAGGGCTTTACGCGATAGCCCGAATTTGCAAACACGGCAAATGCGCTGGCCATTTGTAGCGGGTTGGTGGTGACCGCACCCAGTGCCATTGTTAGATAGGGCGGTACGTTGGCCGCGGGAAAGCCAAATTGGGTGGCCCAGCGCTGACCGTATTGCGGGGTGATTTCTTGCAACACGCGAATGGACACCATGTTTTTGGACTTGGCCAAGCCTTCTTTGAGCAGCATGGGCCCATCGTACTTGCCGTCGTAGTTTTTCGGGCTCCAGTCTTTTCCACCTGGTGTGTCCGCAGGTACGAAAATGGGCTCGTCTGCTACCAGTGTGGTGGGCGTAATGCCTTTCTCAAGCGCCGCGGAATACACAAAAGGCTTGAACGCCGAGCCAGGTTGGCGAGTGGCTTGCGTGACGTGGTTGAATTTGTTGCGCGAGAATTCAAAGCCGCCTGACAGCGCGCGAATGGCGCCGTCTTTGGTGTTGATGGCAATAAATGCCGCCTCTACTTCAGGCAGTTGCGTGAGCATCGGAGGCTGGTCTTTGCGCTTTAAGATGCGCACGACAGCGCCACGCTTCAGTCGTTTGTTGGCAGGCGCGCGCTCATTCAGCCAGCTTTCCGCAGGCTTCAGGCTTGCGCCAGTGAGTTTCAATGGCTCGCCTGCACCCTGTGATACAACAACTTCAGTGGGGCTGGCAGACAGCACAACCGCGCTTTGCAAAAAGCCGTAGTCGGAGTAATCGCTGATGTTGTCACCAATGACTTCTTCAGCTTCTTTGGGGTCGTTGGGTAACTCAATGTAACCCTCTGGGCCGCGAAAGTACTGTCGCAGTTCGTAGTCCATCACGCTGTTGCGCAATGCGCGCTCGGCCGCGCGTTGTTCTTTGGCGATCAGTGTGGTGGTGACGGTGATGCCCGAGGTATAGGCTTCTTCGCCATACATTTCAACCACAGCCTGGCGGGCCATTTCAGCGGCATAGTCTGCCTTGATGGTCAGGCCCGTTGTGGCTTCGATATCGTCGCCGTTGACTTTTCGGTTGCGGTACACCAGCTCGGTTTTCAGGGCCTCTTCGAATTGCGTGTCGTCGATATATTCCAGGTTGTTCATGCGGCGCAGTACATATTCCTGGCGAACACGGGCACGGCTGGGGTTCACAATTGGATTGTAGGCAGAGGGGGCTTTGGGCAAGCCCGCCAGCATGGCTGCTTCGGCGGCATTGATATCGCGCAGGGGTTTGCCAAAATAAACCTGTGAAGCGGACTGAAATCCATAGGCACGTTGGCCCAGGTAAATCTGGTTGATGTACAGCTCCAGAATTTCGTCTTTGCTCAGGCTGTCTTCGATTTTATAGGCCAACAATACTTCGTAAAGCTTGCGTGTCCAGGTTTTGTCGCGAGTCAGGAAAAAATTCCGTGCCACCTGCATGGTGATGGTACTGGCGCCTTGCGTGCGCCCACCCGAGGTGACGTTGGTGACCAAGGCGCGTGCAACGCCCATGAAGTCAATGCCGCCGTGCTGGTAAAACCGGTCATCTTCTGCTGCCAGAATGGCCTGTTGCATGACGAGGGGCACTTCAGTGATGTCCACCGGGCGGCGACGTTCTTCCCCGAATTCACCAATCAGCACCCCGTCTGTGGTCAACACGCGCAACGGCACTTTGGGTCGGTAATCGGTCAGCGTGTCCAGGTCGGGCAGCTTTGGAAAAATTAGCGCCAGGGCGACGCCAACCAAGAGTGCGCCTGACACACCCAAACCAATAAGTACGGCGAGGGTGGTTGCGATAAAGCCATCGGAGTGGTGCTTGAGGCGGATTTTGTTTGAATTCACAGGTCGGTGCAGGATTGGTGTTAGTGGCTACATTGTATCTGCCAACGCACGGGAATTTCCGATCGTTGACTCTAGTGATGAATTCATGGTCTCCCCCTAGTGGTTGTCCCCCTCCAATGAGGGTTAGCTGCTTGCGCTGAATTCTCTACCCTGAAGCTCTACCTTGCTCAGGGTTTACTCATGAAATCAGCTCGACATTGGTTTTTCAGCTTGCACGCGGGCGCGGCCCACGCTTTGTCCATCTCTTTCAGCGGAGGACGGTGGCGGTGGGTTTATGGAGAAATAGAGCGCCAACAGATTCTGTCCTTCAAATCGATCAGGGCTTCGGGTGGCGGTACTTTGGAGGTCGTCCCGAAGGATGATGCCCTGTTGAGCGCAGTGTCGCTTGAGCGGGCGATTGCCCTGGTAATTCGGGAATTGCCGCCTGCTTTGCCCAGACCGCAGTATGTGGTGGTCTCCGTGCCGTCCAAACATGCTTATTTGGGTGAGATTGGTGTTGCCAAGGATGAACGCGAGAACTTGATCCGGTTCCAGATCCAGGAACTGATGGAGGCTGCTGCGGGGGAATCTGAACGCGAGGCGGCTTTTGATTGGCAGGTCAAGGCTGAGTTGTCGGATGGCAGCGTCAGTTTGGCTGTGGCAGGAATTGATCAAAAACAGGTGGATGAAATATTGCGCGCTTGTCAGGCGTGTGGGCTGACTTGCCTGGGCATTACGCTGGACACCGTTGCCGCCATGAACGGGTACTTGCAGATGGCACCTGCGGCGCTGAAGTCCGCTGACATCCGTTTTTTGCTGCACGGTGAGTTGTCTCGCAATCATGTTCGCTTGGCTGTTTTCTCGCAGGGCGTGTTGTTCAACGAAAGTTGGGAACACAGCGAGGAAGGATTCTCGGTGGTGCAAGCGGTGTCTGCACTGGAGCGTTTGGTGTCAACCTGGACCCGCGATGGCGCGCCCGAGGAAGTGGCCTCGGTTCGATTGATTCTGGGCGGCGAGTTGATGTATGCGAAAGGCTGCGAATCAACTGCCAAGCGCAGTCAGACCCTCTCGCCTCGTTTGATCGATATTGCCCCCCGGAAGGAATTACAGGGACGCTGGCACGATGATGTGGTGCCTTTTGGTGCGCTGGAGGCCATGCCATGCGAGTAATTCTGTTCAATCTGTATCCCTATCGTGCGTTGCGTGAAAGTCGCAAGAAGCGCCGCTTGATTGCTGAGCTGGCCGTGGGTTCTCTGCTTGGACTTGGCGTTTGTTACGCGATTGGAACTGAATTTGAAGCACGGGTAGACAGGCAGGAGATATTTCTTGGGCAGTTAAGTGCGATGGAGTCTGAGATGGCAGCCCGGGTGATTGAGGTTCAGGCCATGAAGGACAGGGTTGCTGTGCTGAATCGTCAGGTCAGTGCTTTGGAGGCTGTGGAGAAAGAGTCGATTCTAGCGAGCAGGTGGGTTTCTTATCTGGATGGCACCGTGCCCTCCAACGTGTCCATGACACGGTTGTTTGTCAGCAAAGAGGTATTGATTCTCAATGGATTTACAGAAGCCGTGTCGAGCCTGGCTCAGTGGGTTGACCAAATGGAGGCGGGCAACGGTTTATTTGAGTCGGTTGATCTTGTGTCGGTAACCGAACCGAAAAAGACCGTGGATGGGGCGATTGATAACCGGCATTTGTTTGAAATCCGGGCAATTTTGCGAGGTACCAATCATGCGCCTGGATGAGCTGAGTCTACGGGATTTAATTGAAGAATTGCTTCTTCTGCCTTTTCAAAAAAGGCTTTTGCTGATCGCGGGAATCTGGCTGCTTGTTTTGGTGTTGGGGTTCATTCTGGTTTGGAAAAACAGTTTGGACACGAGCACGCAACTTGAGGTCAGCATTCAGGAATCCTTGGCACGTTTGGATACCCAATCGCAATTGTTGCTGGACCAACCTGTGATCGAAGCGGAGCTGGCTCAGTTGGAGGTGCAGTTGCCCTTGTTGAAAATGGCGCTTCCCTCTGAGCGAGAGTTGGCTTCCCTTTTGGAGCGCATCAACGATGTGATTTTAGACCATGAGTTAAAGCTGGCGGAGTTCACACCCAAGGCGTCTTTGAATCGCGAGGTGATGCGTGTGGTCCCCGTGAAAGTGAGCGTGCGCGGCAGTGGCGAGGCGATTTCCCGTTTGCCCAATTACATTGCTGCGTTGAGCCGGCAAGTCAGTTTGAGCGAGTTTGACATGGCCTATCTGCCCGATGGCGGCGGGTGGCAGATGACCGGGGAGCTGAATGCTTTTGCACAGTTGCCCAAGAATGCACCGAAGGTGGTTGCGGACGAACCTGCTCCGGACCAGACCGTGGAGAGCCCAAACCCATGATGGACTTTCTTTTCTCGATATTGTTGGTGCCATTTTTCCCGGAATTGGATGATCCCAGACGAAATCATGCCGGGGCTATCACTGAGCTTGAGCAGCGCCTGAGCGCGGGCCAAAAACAGGCGGTGGGGGAAGCGGAACCCAGCCAAGACCACCTGAAGTCCAAGGGCAGCACCTTGAGTATTGAATCAGCCGAGTTACCTCCGATTACAGGTCGTTTGTTTCAGTGGTCCAGCAGTCAATGGGGCGATGAGGCCAACCGACGGGCCGCCATTGATTTGTCGGCGGAGTCGTTGCGCCTCACTGGTTTGATCGAATCTGCGGGTCATCAGGTCGCCATACTCAATGATGGACAAATGGACCATGTTGTTGGGGTGGGCAGCTACGTGCTGGGTCTTTACAAAGTGACCTCGTTTGGACCGGGGCGGGTTGTGCTGTCAAGAATAGACGCCAGGGCGGGAGACAAACGCCTTGAATTGAATCTGATGCCAGTGAATACATTCGGGGACGCTCAATGAACAATCAATTGCCCACACTCGGGTTTGCACCGAAGGTTTTTAAACTGGCTGCACTCGTGTTTACCTTTCTTATTCATGCTCAGGTTCATGCTTTAAGCATTGTCGACGGCAGCCTTGAGGAGCTTGCCGACCAGGCTCGAATCATGCTGACATTTGACCAGAATTTTGATGGCAAGCTTGGATTATTTCGCATTTCGAATCCGGCACGGCAAGTGGTCGATTTCCCCGTCGAGCTTGGCAACAGCACTTTGCCAATCGATTTGCCTCCGGGTGGAAGAATCAAAAAGACGCAGCTGATTGCCGCTGGCGGTAAAACCCGCCTGGTGTTGGAGTTGGCTCAAAATTATGAAGTGCGGCTTAACCAGAAAGATCGATCCGTTGAATTGATATTTTCGGGGCCTAAGCCCTTCCGACCCGATGGTGGGCAGGCAGCGATTTTATCCGAGCATAGTGCATTGAAAGACACGGTTGCGAAGGCAATGGGCAGGCCAGCCGTGATTGCGGAAGGCCCGATCTTGAATGCATGGAAGTTGGAGAAATCTGCCAATAGACATGTATTGAGGCTGGAGTTTGACCGGCCTGATATTGTTGCGGACGCAGTACTTCTCAATAATCAATTGAAGGTTCGATTTGCGAATGTGCGACTTGCTGCCGGTGTAAAACAGCAACTGCAAACTGACGAGGATTCACCGATTAAACAGCTTGAGTTGAGGCCGGGTGATCTGGCCCTGACTGTTCAAATGCAGCTCGATGGAGCCACTCACCTGATACGTCAAAGTGGACCTGTTGTGGAAGTGGAGGTGAATCGGGTGTCATCAAGTGTTGTCTCTGGCAAGGCAATTGAGATCAAGCCTGCGAGTTCAGATCAAAGTCTGGTGGCACGCTACATTGGTCGCCCAATTACGCTTGATTTCAAGGATGCGGACATCCGCACCGTAATGCAGGTATTTGCCGACTTCACCAAGATGAACCTTGTGTTGAGTGATTCCGTGCAGGGCAAGGTGACGGTATTTTTGAAAGATGTGCCCTGGGATCAGGCTTTGGACATTGTGATGCGCTCCAAGGGTTTGGTATCGAGCCAGTCGGGCAATGTGTTGTTGGTGTCCACGCCCACCGATGTGAACAATGATCAGTTTCAATCGGCAAACCGTCGTGCACAGGACGAAATGGAGCCGTTGGTGTCGAAGGTGTTCCAGGTCAGTTATCAGAAAACAGCCGATTTGGTGGCATTGATCAAGTCTGAAGATTCCAAGTTGTTGTCCGCCCGGGGCACCTTGATTTCTGATGAACGCACCAGCCAGATTTTTGTGCAGGATACCCCCACTAGGCTGGAACGTATCAGCATGATCGTCAATGGACTGGACAAACCCGTGAAGCAAGTGATGATTGAAGCCCGGGTGGTTTTGGCAGACACTTCGGTGTCCAGAGATTTGGGCATCCGGTTAAGGGCTTTGTCCTCGCGAGCTGATCCTGGTTTCAAAGATGTTGGTGACCAGTTTGGCAGCGGTAATTTTCTGAATACGGGTGTTGAGAATGGAGCCAACCTGGGCTACACACTGTTCAATGCCAATTCCACCCGATTGATTAATTTGCAGCTCAGGGCGCTTGAGCTTGAGAACAAGGTGCGCACGGTGTCAAATCCACGTGTGATTACCTCTAACAAGGAACCTGCCTTGATTGAGCAGGGTACGGAAATTCCATACCAAATTGCAACCAGCAGTGGGGCAACGGCCACCGAATTCAAGGAGGCCAATTTGAAGCTGGCGGTAACCCCGCAAATTGCGCCTGATGGCACCGTGTTGCTGGACGTGGATGTTGCGAAAGATTCTATCGGCATCGAGACCTCCAATGGGCCCGCGATTGACACCCGCCGCGTGAAAACCAAAGTATTGGTCAGCGATGGGGGCACAGTGGTTTTGGGCGGTATTTTTGAAGAGGACGACAATGTGTTGAATGACAAAACCCCGTTTCTTGGAGATATCCCGGGCCTGGGTGTGTTGTTTCGCGGCAAAAATGAATCCAAGCGTCGTGCCGAATTGCTAATCTTTTTAACGCCGGTTGTGCTCACAAGCCAATAACACAAGCTTTACCGTACAATGATTTGATTGTTCACAAAGATTCAACGAAGTGTCTAATCAATGCATTGTGCTGGTGGGCATGATGGGCGCCGGCAAAAGCACAGTCGGCAAGGCCTTGGCCAAGCATCTGTCCTGGGAATTCACTGACACCGATCACCTGATCGAGCATCAAACGGGTGTCAGCATTCCTGTTATCTTCGAGATTGAAGGCGAAGCGGGTTTTCGTCGGCGAGAGTCGACTGCACTAGCCAGCTTTGTCGGCAGGGAAAGGCAGGTGATTGCAACCGGCGGTGGCATTGTGCTGGCCGCAGAAAATCGTGAAATTCTCAAGCAAATTGGTGCGGTGGTTTATCTCAGCGCTGCTGCTGGTGAACTTTATCAACGCACCCGTCTGGACAAAAATCGTCCTTTGCTTCAAGGCCCCAATCCTCGCCGAAAAATCGAAGAGTTGTTGGCTGCGCGCCTGCCCCTGTACAAAGAGGTTGCGGATGTGGTCGTTGAGACCGGCCGTCAACCTGTTTACCAAATCGTTAATAAAATCAGCCACGCCTTGAACCTGGGACAAAAAACCCCCGCAGGCACAGAACAGAAGGCCACCGGAACAGAATGAGTCAATACACCCTTCAAGTAGATTTGGGAGACCGCAGCTATCCGATTCACATCGGAGCGGGCTTGCTAGGTCGCCCGGAGTTGTTCGAGCCCCATGTGGCGGGCAAAACCGTGATGATTTGTACCAACACCACCGTGGGCCCCCTGTATGCAGATCGCTTGAAATCTACTTTGCAGCAAGCCGGCGCCAAGCAGATGCACATGGTGAGCTTGCCCGATGGCGAGGAATACAAAGACTGGCCCACCTTGCAGCGTGTTTTCGACGCCTTGCTGCAAAATCATTGCGACCGGAAAACCGTGTTGGTGGCATTGGGCGGCGGCGTGATAGGCGACATGGGTGGCTTTGCCGCTTCGGCCTTCATGCGCGGTATTCCCTTCATTCAGGTGCCCACCACCCTGCTTAGCCAGGTGGACAGCTCGGTTGGCGGAAAAACCGGCATCAATCACCCCTTGGGCAAGAACATGATCGGTGCGTTTTACCAGCCGCAAATGGTGGTCACCGACATTTCTACGCTAAACACATTGCCTGATCGTGAACTGAGTTGCGGTCTTGCTGAAATCATCAAACACGGGGCAATCGCTGACACGGATTACCTGGACCTGGTCGAGACCAACATGCCCGCCTTGCTGAACCGCGACCCCGAGTTGCTGGCCTTGGTGGTGAAACGTTCTTGCGAGATCAAGGCCGATGTGGTGTCCAAGGACGAACGTGAGGGCGGGATTCGCGCCATTTTGAATTTTGGCCACACCTTTGGCCATGCCATTGAGGCAGGTATGGGTTATGGGCAGTGGTACCACGGCGAGGCGGTGGGTTGCGGCATGGTAATTGCTGCCGACCTTTGCCGCCGCATGGGCCGCTTAAGTGCTGAAGAAGCTGCGCGCTTGACGAAAGTGGTGATTGAAGCCCGGCTGCCTGCCATTCCGCCACGTTTGGGTGTGGACAGATTCATGGAACTGATGGCGCACGACAAAAAAGCCGATTCAGGTTCCATCAAATATGTGTTGCTCAATGGTTTGGGTGGAGCCTCCACGTCGCCAGCCGATGAGGCGCTAGTGCGGCAAACCTTGCAGGAAATGGGGGCGGGGGACTAAACGTGCGCAACTTCGAACTCAGCCTGGCCCCTTATGCCGTCAGCTCCACAAACACCCGTGGCCGATTGCATCCCGAAAAAAGCCCGGAAGGACGCACCGAGTTCGAACGCGACCGTGACCGAATTATTCACAGTGCTGCTTTTCGCCGCCTGGAGTACAAAACCCAGGTGTTTGTGAATACCGAAGGTGATCTGTACCGAACCCGCCTTACACATAGCCTGGAAGTGGCGCAAATTGCGCGCAGCATTTCCCGAAATCTTGGTTTGAATGAAGAGCTGACCGAGGCGGTGGCGCTGGCCCATGATTTGGGCCACACACCGTTTGGTCATGCGGGTCAGGATGCGCTCAATGAATGCATGGCCACGCATGGTGGTTTCGAGCACAACCTGCAAAGCCTGCGGGTTGTGGATGAGCTGGAAGAAAAGTACGCAAGTTTCACTGGCTTGAATTTGTGCTTTGAAACCCGCGAAAGTATTTTGAAGCACTGCTCAAAGCCCAACGCTGAAAAGCTGGGCGAGGTGGCCGATCGTTTTTTAAGCAATCGCCGCCCCGTGCTTGAAGCACAAGTGACCAACCTGGCCGATGAAATTGCCTACAACAACCACGACATTGACGATGGATTGCGTTCGGGCTTGATCACGCTGGAACAAACAGCCGAAGTGCGCCTTTTTAAAATACACCTGGACCGGGTTAAGGCCCGGCACCCCAACCTGGAAGGGCGCAGGCTGATTCATGAAACCGTGCGGGGCATTATCAATGCACTGGTTCAAGACCTGTTGCATGAATCCGAACGTCGAATTGAAACCATGAAACCCACCTGTGTGGCGGACGTGCAGCTGGCGGACAAGCTGATTGGTTTTAGTAGCGAAATGGCTGAACTCAATCATGAGCTGAAAGTGTTCTTGCGCAAGGCACTTTACCAGCACTATCAAGTATTACGGGCCACATTGAAAGCGCGGCGCGTGGTGGAGGAGCTGTTCCAGATTTTCATGGGCGATCCGCGCTTGTTGCCACCTCAGTTTTATCGCCGCTCTGAGGACGACATTCCCCGCGCCATTGCCGATTACATTGCTGGCATGACCGACCGCTATGCCATGAAAGAGCACCAGCGCCTCACCGTGCCTGGTGTTCAGTAATTCATCACGATGGCTCGACAAGCCCGCCTGTTCATTCCTGACTGCCCAATGGTGCTGGAGTTGCAGGGCATTGCAGGTCAGGAGGTATTCAATACCCGCGAGGCTTTTTCGCTGTTTTATACCCAGTTGCCATTGAGTGCGGCTGAGGAAGAAGTGGCCATTCATGCCTATTGCATGGTGCCTGCCGGTGCGCTGATCATGATCAGCACGTCGGAGGCCCCCAGGGCGGGGCGGTTTGTCCAAAATCTGAATCGTCATTTCTCGCCGGCCGTGCGTCAGGTGCAAACCGTACATTCCAGTGCGCTGTGGGAGCCTCGTTTCAAGTCCACGGTGGTGCAACCCGGTTTGCACAGCCTGAAAGCGTGCTTGTTTGTTGAGCAGTTGGCAGCCCGTGCGGCGGGTGCTCCCGATTTGGCCACTTACCCCTGGAGTAGTTTTGCAGCCCACGCTGGGGTGGTGAACGAGGCCTGGTTGATCGATTTGCCCGTGTACTGGCAGTTGGGCAACACGCCATTTGAGCGCCAAAGTCGATACCGACAGTTCAGTGAGCAGGGTTTGAGTGAGCGCGATTGCCAGGAGTTGTCCCACTGCTTGCAAAAAGGTTGGCTTTGGAGCGATGATGCTTTCTGTGTGCAAATTCAAGAGCTTGCGAATCGTTCGGTTCGACCTCGGCCTCGCGGCCGCCCAGTTTTAAAAAAGAATAGCACCGACTAGGTGCACGAAACATATGAATTTAATTGGTGTGTCCCTAATTCTTAGGCCCTAATTTTGATGGGGTGCTTAAAATGGGGTCAGACCCCTTTTATTTTTCTTGAGAATCTTGCCGCGCTGCAGTAAAGTGTCCCACGTACCGAAATCAGGGGCTTTTCCATGCAACAAGACATCCGAAAGATTGCCGAAGAAAAAGGCATGTACTCCGCCAGCAATGAACACGACGCCTGTGGCGTTGGTTTTGTGGCGCACATCAAAGGCAAGCGCACGCACGACATTATTGCGGGCGGCTTGAAGATTCTGGAAAACCTGGACCACCGTGGCGCCGTAGGTGCCGACCCCTTGATGGGCGATGGTGCCGGTATCCTGATTCAGATTCCCGATGCCTTCTTCCGCGAAGAAATGTCCAAGCAAGGTGTGACCTTGCCACCCGCTGGTGAATATGGCGTGGGCATGTTGTTCCTCCCCAAAGAAACCGCTTCACGCATTGCCTGCGAACAGGAAATTGAGCGTGCCGTGAAAGCCGAAGGTCAGGTGTTGCTGGGTTGGCGCGATGTGCCAATTAATGCCGACATGCCCATGAGCCCCACCGTGCGTTTGAAAGAACCCGTGATTCGCCAGGTGTTTGTAGGCCGTGGCCGCGACATCATGGTGACCGACGCGCTGGAACGCAAACTGTATGTGATTCGCAAGCGCGCTGTGCACGCCATCAAGAATTTGAACCTGGCGCACGGCACTGAATACTTCAGCCCTTCCATGAGCGCCCGTACCATTGTGTACAAAGGCTTGCTGCTGGCCAACCAGGTTGGTGAGTATTATCTTGACTTGAAAGACCCACGTTGCGTGTCTGCATTGGCACTGGTTCACCAGCGCTTCTCCACCAACACATTCCCCGAGTGGCCGTTGGCTCACCCTTACCGCATGTTGGCCCACAACGGTGAAATTAACACCGTGAAGGGCAACTTCAACTGGATGCGTGCACGCGAAGGCGTGATGAAAAGCGCCGTGTTGGGCGACGACCTGCAAAAACTCTACCCACTGATTTTCGAAGGCCAGTCTGACACCGCCTGTTTCGACAACTGTCTGGAACTGCTGGTGATGGCCGGCTACACCATTGCCCAAGCCATGATGATGATGGTGCCCGAGGCGTGGGAGCAGCACACTTTGATGGACGACAACCGTCGTGCCTTCTACGAATACCATGCAGCCATGATGGAACCCTGGGACGGCCCCGCCGCCATGGCTTTCACCGATGGCAAGCAGATCGGAGCCACGCTTGACCGCAATGGCTTGCGCCCGGCCCGCTACATCGTGACTGAAGACGACTTGGTGGTGATGGCTTCTGAATCAGGCACATTGCCCATTCCAGAAAGCAAAATTGTGAAGAAGTGGCGCCTGCAACCCGGCAAAATGTTCCTGATCGACATGGAAGCCGGTCGCATTATTGACGACGACGAGTTGAAGAACCAGCTCAGCGCAGCCAAGCCTTACAAGCAGTGGATCGACACCATCCGCGTGAAGCTCGATGAAGTGGAAGGTCAACCTGAGCCAATCGAGCCGCTTGAAACTTTGCTGGATCGCCAACAGGCTTTTGGTTACACCCAGGAAGACCTGAAATTCCTGATGGCGCCCATGCTGCAAAACGGCGAAGAAGCCACCGGTTCCATGGGCAACGACAGCCCATTGGCCGTGATGTCCAACAAGCTCAAGCCACTGTACAACTACTTCAAGCAGTTGTTCGCCCAGGTAACCAACCCGCCGATCGATCCGATCCGCGAAAACCTGGTCATGAGCTTGAACAGCTTTATCGGACCCAAGCCCAACCTGCTGGACCTGAATAACATCAACCCGCCCATGCGTCTTGAAGTGTCACAGCCGGTGCTGACTTCCAAGGACATGGCGAAGCTTCGCAATATTGAGGCCTTTACCGGTGGCAAATTCACCAGCCATGAATTGAACATTTGCTACCCCGTTGCCTGGGGCAAGGAAGGCATTGAAGCGCGCATCGCTTCCCTTTGCGCCGAAGCCCGTGACGCCGTGAAGCAAGGTGTCAACGTGTTGATTGTGACTGACCGCATGATGAGCCGTGACAACGTGGCCATTCCTGCGCTGTTGGCGGTGTCTGCCATTCACCAGCACCTGGTGAAAGTGGGCTTGCGAACCAGTACCGGTTTGGTCGTTGAAACGGGTTCTGCCCGCGAAACACACCATTTCGCCTTGTTGGCGGGTTATGGTGCGGAAGCTGTGCACCCCTATCTGGCGATGGAAACCATTGCCGAGATGAGCCTGGGCTTGCCCGGTGACCTGAGCCCTGAAAAGGCGGAATACAACTACATCAAGGCGGTGGGCAAGGGGCTGATGAAAGTGATGTCCAAAATGGGCATTTCCACTTACATGAGTTATACCGGCGCGCAAATTTTTGAAGCGGTGGGTTTGAACCAAGCCTTTATTGATGCTTACTTTGCAGGTACTCCCACCAAGGTGGAAGGCATTGGCGTATTTGAAGTGGCGGAAGAAGCCATTCGCGTTCACCAGTCCGCATTCAGCCCTGACCCCGTGTTGGCTGGCGCTTTGGATGCAGGTGGTGAATACGCCTGGCGTACCCGCGGTGAAGAGCACATGTGGACACCCGACGCAATTGCAAAATTGCAGCACGCCACACGCAGCGGCACCTACAACACTTACAAAGAGTACGCGCAGATCATCAACGACCAAAGCAAGCGTCATATGACTTTGCGCGGGTTGTTTGAATTCAAGATCGACCCTTCAAAAGCCATTCCAATTGAAGAAGTGGAAGCGGTTGAGGAAATCGTCAAGCGCTTTGCAACCGGCGCCATGTCACTGGGTTCCATCTCGACTGAAGCCCACTCCACACTGGCTGTTGCCATGAACCGCATCGGCGGCAAGAGCAACACCGGTGAAGGCGGTGAAGACGAGAAGCGTTACAGTGCCGAACTGCGTGCTGGCCTGGACAAGTTTGGCCCAGGCACCGGTCCGATTGCTGAGGGCGCAACACTGAAAAGCGAGTTGGGCGATGTAGTGGTTGCTGACTTCCCCTTGAAGAAAGGCGATTCACTGCGCTCACGCATTAAGCAGGTGGCTTCTGGTCGTTTTGGCGTCACCGCTGAATACCTGACTTCTGCTGATCAAATCCAGATCAAGATGGCCCAAGGTGCCAAGCCCGGTGAGGGCGGTCAACTGCCTGGCGGCAAGGTGTCCGATTACATCGGCAAGTTGCGTTATTCCGTGCCTGGCGTTGGCTTGATTTCGCCGCCCCCGCACCACGACATTTATTCCATTGAAGATTTGGCCCAGCTGATTCACGACCTGAAAAACGTGAATGCACAAGCCTCTATCTCGGTGAAGCTGGTGTCTGAAGTGGGTGTGGGTACCATTGCTGCCGGTGTGTCCAAGGCCAAGGCCGACCACCTGGTAATCGCCGGTCAAGACGGCGGCACAGGTGCATCGCCCGTGTCTTCAATCAAGCATGCAGGTACCAACTGGGAACTGGGCTTGGCTGAAACACAGCAAACATTGGTGTTGAACGGTTTGCGTGGTCGCATTCGCGTGCAGGTCGATGGCCAGATGAAAACCGGCCGCGACGTGGTGATTGGTGCCATGTTGGGTGCAGATGAATTCGGCTTTGCCACCGCACCGCTGGTGGTTGAAGGCTGCATCATGATGCGCAAATGCCACTTGAACACCTGCCCCGTGGGTGTTGCCACTCAAAATCCCGAACTTCGCAAGAAGTTCACAGGCAAGCCCGAGCACGTGGTGAACTATTTCTTCTTCGTGGCCAATGAAGTGCGCGAAATCATGGCGCAACTGGGCATCCGCAAGTTTGACGACCTGATCGGTCGTGCCAACCTGCTGGACATGAAAAAAGGCATCACCCACTGGAAAGCAAGGGGATTGGATTTCAGCCGCTTGCTGTGGGTACCGGAAGGCACCACAGAGCCCCTGTTGCACACTGGCAGCCAAGACCACGGTTTGGACAAGGCACTGGACCAGAAACTGATTCAGTTGGCCAAGCCTGCCTTGGACAAAGGCGAGCGCGTTTCCTTCATTACACCGATCAAGAACGTGAACCGCACAGCCGGTGCAATGTTGTCAGGCGAAGTGGCCAAGAAGTACGGCCACGCTGGTTTGCCCGACGACACCATCCACATTCAGTTCACTGGCACGGCTGGTCAATCGTTCGGTGCTTTCCTGGCACATGGCGTAACGGCTGACCTGGTGGGTGAAGGCAACGACTATGTGGGCAAGGGCCTGAGCGGTGGTCGCATTATTGTGCGCCCCACCAACGATTTCCGCGGCCTGTCTGAAGAAAACATGATCGTGGGCAACACCGTGTTGTACGGCGCCATTGCAGGTGAAGCATTCCTGAGCGGCGTGGCCGGCGAGCGTTTCGCGGTTCGCAATTCAGGCGCAGCTGCCGTGATTGAGGGCACTGGTGACCATGGTTGCGAATACATGACAGGCGGTACTGTGGTTGTGCTGGGTGAAACCGGCCGCAACTTTGCCGCTGGCATGAGTGGTGGCATGGCCTACGTGTACGACATCGATGGCCTGTTCTCCAAGCGCTGCAACATGGCACAGGTTGAGCTGGAAGAGGTGGTGTCCGCGACTGAGCAGGAAGCCTTGAGCAACCGTGAAATTTGGCACAGCCCGGCACGGGGCGCAGACCGTCAGCCAGACGAAGTGATTCTGAAAGGCCTGATTGAACGCCACGCCCGTTACACCGGCAGCGAGCGCGCCAAGGAAATTCTGGAAAACTGGGGCACAGAGCGCAAGAAGTTTGTGAAAGTGTTCCCGACCGAATACCGTCGCGCCTTGAAAGAACTGTATGTGGTAGCGCAGGAAAAACCTGCAGTGGCTGCTTGAGAACCAACCTGTTAACGAGGATTTAGAAAAATGGGAAAGGTCACAGGATTTATGGAATTTGAGCGTTTGAAGGAAGCCAGTGAGGCCCCTGAAAAACGCGTCAAACACTACAAAGAATTTGTTATTACGCTGAACGACGACGAAGCCAAAATTCAAGGCGCACGTTGTATGGATTGCGGCATTCCGTTTTGTAACAACGGCTGCCCAGTGAACAACATCATTCCCGACTTCAACGATCTTGTTTACAAGCAAGACTGGAAAGCGGCGTTGCACACCCTGCACAGCACCAACAACTTCCCCGAGTTCACGGGCCGTATCTGCCCCGCACCGTGCGAAGCAGCATGCACCTTGGGAATCAATGAAGACCCGGTTGGTATCAAAAGCATTGAGCATGCGATTATCGACAAGGGCTGGGAAAACAACTGGGTGGTGCCACAGGCACCCGCCCAAAAAACCGGCAAGAAAGTGGCGGTAGTGGGTTCAGGCCCCGCGGGCATGGCGGCTGCACAGCAGCTGGCACGTGTTGGCCACGATGTCACCGTGTTCGAAAAGAACGACCGCATTGGTGGTTTGCTGCGTTATGGCATCCCTGATTTCAAAATGGAAAAATTCCACATTGATCGTCGCGTTGAGCAAATGCAGGCCGAAGGCGTTGCGTTTAAAGCAGGCGTGTTTGTGGGCGAAAAACTGGCAGAGGGTGGCATCACCAACCTGGCACGCGAAACCATTACCCCGAAAGAATTGATGGCACAGTTTGACGCCGTGATTTTGACTGGTGGTTCAGAGGTGCCCCGCGACTTGCCAATTCCGGGTCGTCAGTTGAACGGCGTTCACTTTGCAATGGAGTTTTTGCCACTGCAAAACCGCGTCAATGCCGGTGACAAATTGAAAGACCAAATCATGGCCACGAAGAAAAGCGTGCTCGTGATTGGTGGTGGCGATACGGGTTCCGATTGCGTGGGTACATCCAACCGCCACGGTGCCAAGCAGGTTACCCAAATTGAATTGATGCCCCAGCCACCCGAAGAAGAAAACAAGCCTTTGGTTTGGCCTTACTGGCCCATGAAAATGCGCACTTCTTCTTCACACGAAGAAGGTGTGGCACGTGACTGGGCGGTGACCACCAAAGAATTCATCGACGATGGCAAAGGCAACGTAAAAGCTGCCAAGTGTGCCAAGGTTGAATGGGTGAAAGACGAAGCCACCGGCCAAATGAAGATGCAGGAAATTGCAGGTTCAGAGTTCATGGTCGAGGCCGATTTGGTGTTGTTTGCCATGGGCTTTACCAACCCCGCGAAAAGTATTCTTGATGCTTTCGGTGTTGAGAAAGACAACCGTGGTAACGCCAAAGCCACCACTGATGGTGAAGGCTGCTACCGCACCAATGTTGACAAAGTTTACGCTGCGGGTGACATGCGCCGTGGTCAGTCTTTGGTGGTGTGGGCCATTCGCGAAGGCCGTCAGGCTGCACGTGAAGTGGACGAGTTCCTGATGGGCGCCACCGTACTTCCACGTTAATTTGCTGTTTGTTGGAAGGCCAAAAAAAGCCGCTGATTTCGATCAGCGGCTTTTTGTTTTCTGGACCGTATTGAGTCCTGACGATTTTCTTAGTTCGATGAAATCTGGGGGGTTGTTGAACCACCAATTTCCACGCCTGCACCAGGGTACATCGTGACATGTGGAAATGGAATTTCAATGCCCACATTGTCAAACGCCGCTTTGATGCGTTTGTTGTATTCGCGGCGCACGCCCCATTGATCGCCCGGTGTGGTTTTGAACCGAACGCGAACAATTACCGCGGAATCGGCTAACTCCTGAACGCCGAAAGTTGCCATGGGTTCGGTAATTTTGACGCCCCATTCTTTGTCTTCGGCCAATTCAGTGCCCACTTTCTGCATCACTTGAATGGCACCTTCCACATCTTCCTTGTAGGCGATTCCAACATCAACAACAGCATAGGCAAAGTCCATGGTGGAGTTGGTGACCGAATCAATTTGACCATTGGGTACAAAGTGCACATTGCCGTGTGCATCGCGCATGCGAACGTAGCGCAAGGTCACGTTTTCCACGGTGCCGCTTTTCCCGCCGACCTCAATGAAGTCGCCTGCGCGAATCTGGTTCTCGATCAACAGCACAACACCCGTGAAATAATCTTTCACCAAACTTTGTGCACCAAAACCAACGGCCAAGCCCACGACACCTGCTGCGGCCAGCACTGGGGCAATTGAAATGCCGATGGTGCCCAGCGCAATCAGTGAGCCCAAGAGCAAGATGACCACATTGGACACGTACTTCAAAACGCGTGTCAGGGTTTCAACTCGTTTTTGATCGTCCAGTGTGGAGCTACGGCTTTGCATGCGTTTGCCCACCCGGTCAATGGCGGCTTTAACCAGTCGCAGCACGATCAGTGCAACGATGATGACTAGGATGAATTTGGTGGCTTGAAGGCCGAGGTCCAGCAGTTTGGCTGGTTCGATGTATTTGAATAGGGTTTCGAGTTGTTCGTTCATGGTGCTCCCACTGCTTGAAAGAACCCCCTATTGTACATGACTTGCTTTTCCGGTTTTTTTCAGGCGCTCCGCGTGGTCTTTCGAGTGGGCTTGGTGGGTTCGGCTTCGTCGTTGTAAAAGCGTGCCAAAAATTTCCCGGTGTGGCTGTTTGAATTTTTCGCAATGTCCATGGGCGTGCCCTCGGCGATTAACATGCCACCGTTGTCACCACCTTCCGGCCCCATGTCCAGTACCCAATCGGCACACTTGATCACATCCAGGTTGTGTTCGATCACCAGCACAGTGTTGCCCTGTTCCACCAGTGGGTTCAATACTTTCAGCAGCATGGCAATGTCGTGAAAGTGCAGGCCGGTAGTGGGCTCATCGAGAATGTAAAGCGTTTTGCCTGTGTCGCGTTTCGACAATTCAAGCGACAACTTCACACGCTGTGCTTCACCACCGGAAAGCGTGGTGGCAGATTGCCCAAGGCGTATATAACCCAAGCCCACATCAATCAGGGTTTGCAGTTTGCGTGCAATATTGGGCACCGCAGAAAATACTTCCAGTGCCTGTTCAACGGTCAGTTCCAGCACCTCGGCAATACTTTTTCCGCGGTACAAAATTTCAAGTGTTTCGCGGTTATAGCGTTTGCCGTGGCACACGTCGCAAGGTACGTACAGGTCGGGTAGAAAGTGCATTTCCACTTTCACCACGCCGTCGCCCTGACAGGCCTCACAGCGACCACCTTTCACATTGAATGAAAAGCGGCCCACGTCGTATCCGCGCTCACGCGATGCGGGCACGCCGGCGAACAACTCACGAATCGGTGTGAACAAACCCGTGTAGGTGGCTGGGTTGCTGCGTGGTGTGCGGCCAATCGGGCTTTGGTCCACGGCAATGACTTTGTCGAAATGCTCAAGCCCGCTGATGTGGCTGTGCGGTGCGCCTTCCCTGTGCGCACGGTTTAGCTGGTGCGCAGCCTCAGCCAGCAAGGTGTCGTTGATCAGCGTTGATTTGCCCGAACCTGAAACACCAGTGACACACACAAACAAACCCACCGGAATATTGGCAGTGACGTCTTTCAAATTGTTGCCAGTGGCGTTGTGAATGGTCAGTGTGCGCGCTGGGTCGGGCTTGCGTAGTGGGCTTAAGCGTTCAATTTTTCGTTTGCCATTTAAATACTGGCCGGTCAGCGATTCCGGGCTTGCCAAAATTTCAGCAGGTGTACCTTGTGCAACCACTTGCCCGCCATGTTCACCGGCACCTGGGCCCATGTCGACCACGTAATCGGCACAGCGAATTGCGTCCTCGTCGTGTTCTACGACCAGCACGGTGTTGCCCAAATTTTTAAGGCGCAACAGGGTTTGAATCAGACGGTCATTGTCGCGCTGGTGCAAGCCAATGGAAGGCTCGTCCAGCACATACATCACGCCGGTGAGGCCAGAACCAATTTGGCTGGCCAATCGAATGCGTTGGCTTTCTCCGCCGCTCAGCGTATCCGCACTGCGGTTCAGCGTGAGGTAGTTCAGTCCGACATCATTCAGGAACTGCAAGCGTGCCTTGATTTCCACCACAATTTTTTCGGCGATTTGTCCTTTTGCACCATGCATTTGCATGGACTCGAAATAGCTGAGTGCCTTGTGAATGGGCAATTCAGTGACCTGGTGCAAGGCCTTGCGGTGATCGTGCTCGCCAATGAACACATGGCGTGCACCGGTTTTCAGGCGCGAACCCTGGCAGGCCTGGCAACTGCGCACGGCCATTAATTTACCGAGTTCATCTCGCACAGCGGAGGAATCGGTGTCGCGGTGGCGGCGGGTCAGGTTGGGCAATATGCCTTCGAAGGCATGGGTTTTTGCAACCGGTTTGCTGCGTTCGCTTAAGTAAGTAAACGTAATTTGTTCACTGCCCGAACCATACAACACCACCTGTTGAACATCGTCAGGCAATTCATTCCAGGCCGATTCCGGGTCAAAGCCGTAATGCGCCGCCAGGCTTTGAATCATCTGGTAGTAAAGTGCATTGCGGCGATCCCAGCCGCTGATCGCGCCAGCAGCCAGTGAAATATCGGGGTGAGCCACCACACGCAGCGGATCGAAAAAAGTTTCGTGACCCAAGCCATCGCAAACGGGGCAGGCACCTGCCGGGTTGTTGAACGAGAACAAACGGGGTTCAAGCTCGGTCAAGCTGTAGTCGCACACCGGGCAGGCAAACTTGCTGGAAAACACGGTTTCGGTGTTGGTGTCCAGGTTCACGGCCACGGCCTTGCCGTCGCTTAATCGCAGGGCAGTCTCGAAGCTTTCAGCCAAACGCTGGCGGGCGTCCACGCGCACTTTCAAACGGTCGACCACGACATCCAGGTTGTGTTTGTGGTGCTTGTCCAGCGGGGGCAGCTTGTCCAGTTCCAGAATTTCCGGTGCGTCCTGGGGGCCTTTCTTCAGCCGAATACGCACAAAGCCTTGTGCGCGCAGGTCGTTGAGCAAATCGACATGCTCGCCTTTGCGCTGGTTCAACACGGGCGCCAAAATCATGATGCGTGCTTCTTCGGGCCAGCCCAATACCGTGTCCACCATTTCCGACACAGTTTGCACGCTCAGTTCCATGTCGTGCTCGGGGCAACGCGGCGTGCCCGCACGGGCAAACAACAGGCGCAGGTAATCGTGAATTTCAGTCACCGTGCCCACAGTGGAACGCGGATTGTGGCTGGTGGCCTTTTGCTCGATGGAAATGGCAGGTGACAGCCCTTCGATCAAGTCCACATCGGGTTTTTCCATTAGCTGCAAGAACTGGCGTGCATAGGCCGACAAACTTTCGACGTAACGGCGTTGGCCTTCGGCATACAGGGTGTCGAAAGCCAGGCTGGATTTGCCCGAGCCGGACAGCCCGGTCAGCACCACGAGCGAATCGCGGGGCAGGTCGAGTGAAATGTTTTTCAGGTTGTGGGTTCTAGCGCCACGAATGCGAATGGAGTTCATGCGGTACAACAAATGGAATCAGCGGCCAACCTGATACTATAGACGGTTTCCTGGATCAACACATCCGCACGGGTAGTTCAAGCCCTTGAATTTCAATCACACATGAGCCGCAAGACCGTGAGCCGTACCGCAGCCCCCGACGCATTCAAAATGTTGCCTGCCGAGCGAAAAGCCGCTGGGTGGCTGGCCAGCATTTATGCCTTGCGCATGTTTGGCATGTTCATGATTTTGCCGGTTTTTTCCCTGCACGCGGCAGGCATGCCCGGTGGTGACAATTTAAGCCTGGTGGGTTTTGCCATGGGTATTTACGGCCTGGCGCAGGCCTGTATGCAAATTCCGCTGGGTTGGGCCTCAGACAAACTGGGCAGAAAGCCCATTATTATTGGCGGCCTGTTGCTGTTTGCCGCGGGTTGCTGGCTGGGTTATGTGGCCGAAACGGTCGAGCAACTGGTGTGGGCAAGGGCCCTGCAAGGGGCTGGCGCCATTTCAGCGGCCTTGTCGGCTTTGTTGGCCGACGTGACCCGTGACGAAGTGCGCTCCAAAGGCATGGCCATGATCGGCGCATCAATTGGCGTTACATTTGCCTTGTCTTTGGTGTTCTCACCGGTGTTGTACAAGTTTTTTGGATTGAGCGGTCTTTTTGCCATCACTGGCGTGCTCAGTATTTTTGGAATTGCCGTTGTGATTTGGCTGCTGCCCACGCCGAATTTGGCCGACCAGGAAGCGAAACTCAAGGGCAGTTTTGCTGACGGTTGGGCGGTACTGACCAAACCCGACCTGTTGCGTTTGAACCTGGGTATTTTTACCCTGCACTTGACCCAAATGTCCCTGTTTGTCGTGGTGCCCAGTTTGCTGCTCAGCGGTTTGGGTTTGCCCTTGGCTGAACACTGGAAGGTTTACCTGCCCGTGGTGCTGGGCTCGTTTGTGCTGATGGTGCCATTGATGGTTTGGTCAGAAAAAAAAGCCAAAACCAAGCAGGTCAAACTGGGTTCAATCGGGCTGATGGGCTTGGTGCTACTTGGCCTCGTTCTGTTTGCACAGCAAGGCTGGGTGGTGGTTTTGCTGTTGTTGGCCTACTTTGTGGGTTTCAATTTGCTCGAGGCTACCCTTCCCTCGTGGGTGTCACGAGTGGCACCCCTCAGTCACCGGGGTTTGGCATTGGGTGTATATAATACTTCTCAAGCGCTTGGGCTTTTCGCCGGTGGCGCACTGGGTGGTTTGGTATTTCGTCACTTGGGTGCACAGGGCGTATTCGAGGGTGTGTTGCTGTTGGTTGTGGTGTGGTTCTTATTGGCGATGGGTATCAAAGCCTTGCCGCCACGCTCAGCAAGTGTTGCACCAGTCAGTGAGCCGGTGGGCAACCCGGCAAGCCACTAATAGCCCAATTACTGCAGTCCCTTCGGGGCGCATTTCAAGACATATTTCAAGAATCTAAGGAGCAATTCATTCCATGGCCTCAGTAAACAAGGTAATTCTGGTGGGTAATTTGGGTAAAGATCCCGACGTGCGCTATTTGCCCGACGGCGGCGCCGTTGTGAATCTTGCATTGGCCACTTCCAGCAACTGGAAAGACAAAAATACGGGCGAAAAGCGCGAAGAAACTGAATGGCACCGCGTGGTCATTTATGGTCGCTTGGCTGAAATTGCCGGCGAATACTGCAAGAAAGGCCGTTCTGTGTACATCGAGGGTCGTTTGAAAACCCGCAAGTGGCAAGACCAGTCGGGTGTGGACAAATACACCACTGAAATTATTGCAGACCAAATGCAATTGCTCGGCGGCCGTGAAAGCGGCGGTGGTGGCGGTGGTTCGTCCATGGGTGGTGGGGATGACTTTGATCAGTCACCCGCACCAAGCCGCAGCTCGGGTGGCAGCAGCATGCGCTCTTCCGCGCCAGCGCCTCAGCGCTCAGCCCCACAAAGTGTTGCTGATCTGGATGACGATATTCCGTTTTAACTGAATACCCGGCACGCGAGAAAAGCCTGTGACTTTAACGGTTACAGGCTTTTTTCGTTTCAGGCCTTCCCTGAAAGAAGCAGGTATTTAACCGAAGTGCACATTGTGTCAGCTTAGGGCAATATCAAACTCATCGATTTCGTTTTAAGGACACCTGATGCCCCACATTACCCTGCTTGCCCAGCAAGCCAAAGCCGTCCAGGTTCGCAATATTTTCTGCATTGGTCGCAATTACGCGGCACACATTGCAGAATTGGGCAATCGTCCTGAAGAAGACCCGGTGGTGTTTATCAAGCCCACCTCGGCCCTGCACCCGCCCGGTACGCCGATCGTGTTGCCTGCGCATTCCAGCGATGTTCACTACGAGACAGAATTGGTTTTGCTGGTGGGGCAAGGCGGAAAAAACATTGCAGAGGACAAAGCCTTGAAACACATTGCGGGCTATGGTCTGGGGCTGGATTTGACTGCCCGTGATTTGCAGAGCAAAGCCAAGCAAGGTGGGTTACCTTGGGCGGTCGCCAAGGGTTTTGATTGTGCGGCCACGGTGACCCAGTTTGTTCCTGCCGAGCACATTGAGCACCCCCATAACATTGAGTTTCAAATGCATTTGAATGGGCAAATTCGGCAGCACGGCGATGTGCGAAAAATGTTGTTTCCGATTCCATTCATTGTGCGTTATTTAAGCCAGGTGTTTACCTTGCAGGAGGGGGATCTGATTTTTACCGGAACTCCCGAGGGCGTTGGGGCTCTAAAAACCGGCGATTTGGCTCGATTGGTGCTGCCGGGTCTTATAGATACAGAATTTAACGTGGATTGATTCAATGAAAAAATTTCGAACCAATTATTTGTTGGGCGCACTGCTGGTGAGTTGTTCCGTCGTCATTGCGGCATGCAGCGACAAGCCTGCTGAGGTTGCCCAGCAAGGCGACAACTTTGTCGAGGTGTGGAAAACACCCACCTGTGGTTGCTGCTCGGAGTGGGTTGAGCACCTGGAAGAAAATGGCTTCACCGTGAAGGTGAATGATGTACAAAACACGGATTCTTTCCGGGCCGCTTTGGGCATGCCGCAGCAATACGGCAGTTGCCACAGCGCCAAAATTGCGGGCTACGCCATCGAGGGCCATGTGCCTGCAGAGGACATCAAAAAACTGTTGGTCGAGAAGCCTGCCAATGTGGTGGGGTTGTCAGTGCCCGCCATGCCCATGGGTTCGCCCGGCATGGAACACCCGCATTTTCCGGAAAAACGGACTGAGTACGATGTGTTGCTTGTGAACAAAGGTGGTTCTTACACCGCGTACACGCACTACGACGCGATCAATTAACGGCCCTTCAGGAAGCCTGAGCCCCGCGAATGTCGCTGGGGCTTTTGCCAAACCAGCGTTTGCAGGCCCGGCTGAACGCAGACGCATCGGAGAAGCCAAGGTCCAGCGCGATGGCGGTCAAAGAATCCCCGCTTTGTTTCAAGCGGCGCATGGCTTCGCTTTGCCTGATTTCATCCACAATCCCCGCCAGGTTGGTGCCTTCGTCCGCCAGCTTGCGTTGCAGGTTCCGGGCACTCATGTTCATGTAGGTGGCTGCGTCTTCAATACTGGGTGCACCCTGGGGCAGGCGGTTCGCGACCCAGTCGCGTAATTTCCTGCTCACACTGCTTGCGGGTTTCAGTCTGTCGATTGCGGCTTGGCTGGCTTGGTCCAGGTGTTCTGCAATCAGGGTGTTGGCGCCTTTAAGCCGGGTACGCACCATGGTGAGTTCATACACAATCCGCATGGTGTTGCAGCCAAACGTCAGTGGTGCTGCAAAGCTTTTCTCAAAAAAGTCCAGGTTGCCCGCTTGGGGTGCGGGGCGGCTTAGTTCAACACGCAGCGGTACCAGGCTTGCGTCGCCCAATCCTTTGCCTGCATTGGCCAGCAGGCACAAAAACCCATCGGTCGATTGGTGCGCGGGTTGTGCATCATCTTTAAGTTTCAATTCGACAACAAATTCGCGTTCAGTGCTGAGCAGCTCAATTTCGCTGGCATCGGTGACCAGGTCGACAAATCGGCGCATGCGACCAAAAGCCTGTTCGAGGGTTTCGCTGGCCATTACACTCAAGCCCACGGCATGAAACGTGGCCGGGGTAATGTGTCGAATGGCCTTGATGCCCAATGTTTCGTCGCCGGTAAGGGCCACTGCTTTTTGCCAAAGCAGGGTGGTTTGGGGCACGGGGTAGCGGGCTTCGGGCGAGTCCAACAGATCAAAGTCCAACCCAGCTTCGCTAAACAGGGCATGCGCATCGCAGCCTTGATGTTCAATTTCGCGGGCAAGGCCGCGCATCCAACTGGCCAGGGCCGTTGGCGTGTTGCTGGGTAGGTTGGACGCTTTACTGGTCACTTTGTTGGTCATTGAGTGCTTATTTTGGCGTCGAAAGTCATGGGCTTGGCGTTTCAGAACAAGCTTTACTGCGCAACCCCAAGCATACTTCAATCACTAAAAGCCAAAACAGAAAGAGGCAAGAGTATGTCAAGTTTGAGTGAAAAGCTGATGAGCCAGCCGGCGAAAGCCGAAGGTGGTTCACGAATCAAGCAGAACAACATCAATGCGCAAGATCAAAAGCGCATTGCCGCAATCAAGACCGCGGTGCTTGCGGAAGGCGATCGAATTCGCGCCAAGTACCCGATTTTGCGACATCAAGATGCCATTGGCATGGCCATTTTGTTGTTCTCCATGGGCGGTGCCGTGCTGACAGGCTGGGCGTACCTGGAGGGCGTGCTGGCCTGGTATGTGACCATTCCCGTGATTGCGATTTTCTTGAGCTTCACGCATGAATTGGAACATGACCTGATCCACTACATGTATTTCCGCAAGAACAAGTTCATGCACAACCTGATGATGAGCCTGGTGTGGATTTGCCGCCCCAGCACCATCAACCCCTGGTTGCGCCGCCACTTGCACCTGCACCACCACAAACACTCCGGCACAGAAACCGATCTGGAAGAGCGTGCCATTACCAACGGCGAGCGTTTCACCCCCCTGCGTTTGTTGATGATGCTGGATTTGGAGCTGAGCGTGGTGTTGCGCATCATGAAGGTGCCCAAGCACTTGCGTTTGAAGGCATTGATGCGCGGTGCGATTGGTAACTTCCCGCTGGCTTCGATTTTTTACATTGGCTGGCACGCCTATGTGGCTTACTGGGCAGTGGAAGCGGCGGCCTGGGCGGTTGGTTACAGCGTACCTTGGCCCGCGTTTGTAACGCCTGAACTGGTGGCCACAGCGAATACGGTTGCTGTGTTGATTTTCGCCCCCAACTTGTTGCGTTCGTTCTCGATCAACTTCATCAGCTCGAACATGCACTATTTCGGTGACATTGAAGACGGCAACTTCGTACAGCAGTGCCAGGTGCTGAACAGCAAGTGGTTCATTATTCCCCACCTGTTCTGTTTCAACTTTGGCTCGACTCACGGTATTCACCACTTTGTAGTGCGAGATCCCTTCTACATCCGTCAAATGACAGCCAAGAAGGGTCATGAAGTCATGCGTGAAAACGGTGTTCGATTCAACGACCTGGGCACCTTTAAACGGGCCAATCGCTGGTCCGTCAAGGAGCAGGGTCAACAAGAGGCAGGATACCAGGCCGCCTAAGAGCCTGTTGATCCAAAACCGCCCTTTGCTAGAGGGGGGCGGCGTAGTTCTAGTGTCATTGGCTGAATTCTTATTGGGGCAGCCTACTCCGTCGACACGAAGGGCGCTTTTCGAAAGAAAAGCGCTCTTTTTTTGTCTTTGAAATTCAGGGTGTTGGAGTTCTTCGGCCTTCCATCTTATAATGGGGGGTTTTTCGTTTGTATTTGCGGGTGTAGCAGAAATGCCAATTTATGCGTATCGCTGTGAAGCGTGTGGCTTCGAAAAAGACGTGTTGCAAAAACTGAGCGATGCACCTTTGACCCAGTGTCCAAGTTGCGGCCAGGCCAGTTTTGCAAAGCAGGTGACTGCAGCAGGCTTTCAATTGAAAGGCTCGGGCTGGTATGTGACTGATTTCAGGGGTGGCAGCGCAAGTTCCTCGGCTGCGGCATCGCCGGCAGCGTCTACAACTGCGGCGGGTGCAAGCACCAGCACGCCTTCAACCACGGCGCCCAGTACCGATGCCAGCTAAGTCACCGGCCAAGTCACAAGCCAAGTTGCCCGAACGGGTCTTGAACTCGGACATCATCAAAAAATACCTGCTGACAGGTTTGTTGATCTGGGTGCCCTTGGGCATCACCTTGTGGGTGTTGGCCCTGGTGGTGGGTTTAATGGATCAAACCCTGATGCTGTTGCCCGATGCGCTGCACCCCAGGGTTTGGCTGGGTGTGCACATTCCGGGTTTGGGTGTCATTCTGACCCTGGCTGTGTTGTTGGGTACAGGCGTGCTGGCGGCCAATTATTTTGGCGCTTGGTTATTCAAGGCAGGGGATTGGGTGTTGTCGCGCATTCCCTTGTTCAAAATCGTGTACAACAGCGTGAAACAGGTGTCCGATACGCTGTTAAGCTCGTCTGGCAAGGCATTTACCCGTTCGGTGCTGGTGCCGTACCCGCACCCCGGAGTTTGGGCGTTGGGGTTCGTGACCGGAACACCGCCGCCCAGCCTGCTTGAAAACCTGAATGATCAAGGCCCGCTGGTGTCGGTTTATGTGCCCACATCGCCCAGCCCCGCCTCGGGATACGTGATCATGGTGCCCGAAAAACTATTGCGCCCGTCTGGCATGTCCGTGGACGAGGCCTTGAAGTACATTGTGTCGCTGGGGGTGGTAACACCTTCGGACGACGTGTTGGATCAACCCATTAAACAAGACTGACATTCATGAAAATGCGTACTGACTATTGTGGCAATGTGTCACAGGCCTACTTGGGCCAAACCATTGCCCTGTGTGGCTGGGTGCAACGTCGTCGTGACCACGGCGGTGTTATTTTTATTGATCTGCGTGACCGTGAGGGTTTGGTGCAGGTGGTGTGCGATCCCGATCTGGCTGAAGTATTTGCGACCGCAGAAACCCTGCGCAACGAATTTTGTGTGCGTGTGGAAGGTTTGGTGCGCGCACGCCCTGAAGGCACTGAGAACAGCAACCTGAAAAGCGGCGCTGTGGAACTGTTGTGCAAGGGACTGGAAATTCTGAATGCATCAGTGACTCCTCCTTTCCAGCTCGACGACGAAAATCTTTCAGAGACCACGCGCCTTACGCACCGTGTTCTCGATTTGCGTCGCCCGCAAATGCAGAAAAACCTGATGCTGCGTTACAAAGTGGCCATGGCCATTCGCAACCACCTTGACGCACAGGGTTTTGTAGACATTGAAACCCCCATGCTGACCAAGAGC
The DNA here is from genome assembly GCF_902506325.1 of Limnobacter sp. 130. Taxonomy (GTDB): domain Bacteria; phylum Pseudomonadota; class Gammaproteobacteria; order Burkholderiales; family Burkholderiaceae_B; genus Limnobacter. The sequence continues at coordinate 1,339,073 of NZ_LR732328.1, read as the reverse complement.
ACGCCTGAAGGCGCGCGCGATTACCTGGTGCCTTCACGCGTGCACGCTGGCGAGTTTTTTGCCTTGCCGCAGTCGCCCCAGCTGTTCAAGCAAATGTTGATGGTGGCGGGTTACGACCGTTACTACCAAATCACCAAGTGCTTCCGTGACGAAGATTTGCGCGCAGATCGTCAGCCTGAATTCACCCAGGTGGACATCGAAACTTCATTCCTTGGTGAGCAGGAAATTCGTGACCTGTTCGAGGACATGATCCGCAAGGTGTTCAAGCAAACCATGGATGTGGAATTGCAAAACCCCTTCCCCGTGATGCCCTACAGCGAAGCGATGGCGCGTTTTGGTTCAGACAAACCTGACCTGCGCGTAAAAATGGAGTTTACTGAGCTCACCGACATCATGAAAGATGTCGATTTCAAGGTGTTCTCCGGCCCGGCCAACATGGACAATGGCCGCGTGGTGGCCTTGCGTGTGCCAGGTGGTGCTGAAATTCCTCGCTCTGAAATCGACAACTACACCAAGTTTGTGGGCATTTATGGTGCCAAGGGCTTGGCCTGGATCAAGGTGAACGAATTGGCCAAGGGCCGTGACGGCCTGCAATCGCCCATCGTGAAAAACATTCACGACACAGCCTTGAATGAATTACTCAAGCGCAGTGGTGCCGCCGATGGCGACATTCTGTTCTTCGGTGCCGACAAAGCCAAAGTGGTGAACGACGCAATCGGTGCGCTTCGCTTGAAGATTGGTCACAGCGAATTTGGCCAGAAAGCAGGTTTGGTACAAGGCCGGTGGGAACCACTGTGGGTGATCGACTTCCCCATGTTTGAACTGGATGAGGAAGCAGGCCGCTGGGTGGCTTGTCACCACCCCTTTACCAGCCCGAAAGACGGCCACGAGGACTACCTGACCACTGACCCCGGCAAGTGCATTGCCAAGGCCTATGACATGGTGCTGAACGGTTGGGAATTGGGCGGTGGCTCGGTACGTATTCACAAGGAAAAAGTACAAAGCAAGGTGTTCCGTGCTTTGAATATTTCCGAAGAAGAAGCGGCCGCCAAGTTTGGTTTCTTGCTGGATGCCTTGCAATACGGTGCGCCACCTCACGGTGGTTTGGCTTTTGGCCTGGATCGCATTGTGACCATGATGAGTGGCGCAGAAAGCATTCGTGACGTAATCGCGTTCCCGAAAACGCAGCGCGCGCAGTGTTTGTTGACCCAGGCACCAAGCCCTGTGGACGAAAAGCAGTTGCGTGAATTGCACATTCGCCTGCGTCAGGCCGAACCCAAAAACGTGGCTTGATCACCAAGGGCAGCGCACTTTGAGCGGTCAAAAAATCCCTGTGTCGGTGCTGGTCGTGATGGTCAGCCCTCGCGGGGATTTTTTATTGATTGAACGGGCTGACAAAGCCGGGTACTGGCAATCAGTGACCGGCAGTCTGGATTTTCCGGATGAATCACCGCTGCAAGCCGCAGTGCGTGAACTGGCAGAAGAAACCGGCTTTGAGGCCACGCCCACGGCAATTCCCACGGTGCTGGATGCTGATGCGGGCGAGTTGCTCAAGCCTGGTTTGCTCAGGCCTTGGCCTTACAGCCTGCAGTATGAAATTTTTGAGCACTGGCGACACCGCTACCCGGCAGGTGTGACCCACAACACTGAGCATTGGTTTGTGGCCTGTGTGCCCGATGGTTTCACCCCCCGGTTGGCCGCAAACGAACATGTGGGGTATGCGTGGTTGAATGCAAACGAGGCCGCAGAGCGGTGCTTTTCACCCAACAATGCACAAGCCATTCTCGAGTTGAACCAGAAGCTTCAAGGCAAGCGAAGCTGAAAATACAAAGGGGCCGCGAAGGGCCCCTTTTTTCATATACGGTATATAGCTGCTGCAAGAAACGGTTTTAAACTGCTTTAAGAGTTTCAATATTTACGCACTGAGTTTAGGGGTAACCCTAATTGGGGGGCAATACCCTGTGTTTGTGACATGACTTGAATTGACTTGGTAATTTACTGATTTATTTTCTAGGTATTGCATGTAATGCGACTTCGAATTGCGACCTACAACATTCACAAGGGGGTCATGGGCCTGCGAAAACCTGCCCTGACCATTCATGCCTTGCGTGAACAAATCCATGCCATGGATGCCGACCTGGTGTTTTTGCAAGAGGTGCAAGGTCGGCACGACCGGCATGCGGGCAAGTTTGAACACTGGCCCGAGGGTGGGCAGCACGAGTTTCTTGCCCAGTCGCCTTCAGCCATCGATGATTTGCTGGGCCATGCAAGTCAGCAATATTTCACTGCCTATGGCATGAATGCCGTGTATTCGCACGGGCATCATGGCAATGCTTTGTTGTCTCGATACGAAATTGAGTGGATGCTGAATCAGGATGTGTCCGATCATCGTTTGGAGCAACGCGGTTTGTTGCATTGCTGCGTTAAAACGCCCGCAGGCCCCATTCACGCCATGGTGGCGCATTTTGGGTTGTTGTACCGCAGCCGCGTGCGGCAGGCGAGCAAGCTGATTGAACATGTGGGCACCCATGTACCTGCGGGCATGCCCTTGGTGGTGGCAGGCGACTTCAATGACTGGCAGCGCCGCCTGGGTCCAATTTTGCAGCAAGGTTTGAAGGCCGAGGAAGTCATGCCCTTGGACAAAAACAATCGCTTGGCCCGGGTGGGCAGTTTTCCGAGTCGCTTCCCCGTGTTGGGGCTAGACCGTGTATTTGCCCGTGGCTTCAACGTGCACGAGGCCACGGTGCTTCATGGGCCAGCTTGGGCCAAGTTGTCTGACCATGCACCTTTTGTGGTCGATCTGGAGTGCGCATGGTGTTGAACCTGTTGCCAGCAGCCGCACCCGAGCGGGAGGGCAATGCGGTTGAATTGCTGGTGGGGGGGGAACAGCTGTTTCCGCGTGCGCTTGATGCGATTGAGCGTGCAAAACATTCTGTGCGCATTGAAACCTATATTTTTGCGAACGATTCAATTGGCGAGGCTTTTTGCCAGGCCATGTGCCGGGCGGTAGCGCGTGGCGTCGAAGTGCGTTTGGTGCTTGATGGTTTTGGTGGGCAAGAGGGCGTACGCACCTGGGTGCCCGACTTACAGCGGCACGGTGTGCATGTTCGCGTTTTTCGGCCTGAAAGAATGTCGTTCAGGCTCAATCCGAAACGGCTTCGCCGCATGCATCGAAAAATAATTGCGGTTGACAGCGAAATCGCTTTTGTTGGCGGCATCAATCTGATTGATGACTTGAACCACGAAGGGGAACGCGACGAACTGTTAAGAGCCACAGAGCGGGCGCAACAGAAAAGAAAGCCGATTTGGGGCGCATCGGGTGGAATGCGAGAACAGGCCATGGTGGTAAACACCGATTTGCTGGATCAAGAAACACTGGGGCCACGCTATGACTTTGTCGTGCAGTTGCAAGGCCCTGTGGTGCAAGACGTTTGGCACAACATGGAGTGGTTGTGGCTGCAAATTGGTCCGGGTGGGCGGGTAACCGATACCTTTAGGTCAAGCTGGTGGAAAGACCGGGTGGAGCAGTTGCAAGAGACCATGGCGCGCCAGCGCTCTACGCCCAAACCCAAACCGCTTGGCAAAGTGAAAGCCCAACTGGCCGTGCGCGACAATTTCCGTTTGCGCAGGCGAATCGAACGCGCCTATGTTCAAGCCATTGGCAATGCGCAGCGTTCGGTCATTCTCAGCAATGCTTACTTTTTACCTGGTCGTAAAATGCGCAAGGCCTTGCTCGCAGCGCGTGCGCGGGGCGTGCATGTTCAGTTGTTGCTGCAAGGGCGTGTGGAGTATCGCTTTCAGCATTACGCCACGCAAAGTTTGTATTCCAGTTTGTTGGCCGCTGGCGTGGATATATATGAATACCTGCCCGGTTTTTTGCATGCAAAAGTGGCGGTGGTGGATTCAAACTGGGCCACAGTGGGTTCGTCCAACCTGGACCCTTTGAGTTGTTTGTTTGCCCGTGAAGCGAACGTGATTGTTTACAACCGGGAATTTGCAAGCGCGCTGCGCGAAGAATTACTGAAATCAATTCAAAATGACAGCCGGGAAATTCAAGCCCATGAACACGCACAGCGCCCCTTGAAAGAAAGGGTGTTCAGTTGGCTGTGTTATAAATTAATGCTCTTGGCTGTTTTTCTGGGTGGTTTTGGCAGCCGGTATTAGTTGTTGATTTTGAAGGTTGTGCAGCATGGATTTGGTGGTGAGTCGCCCCGAAGGTTTGTATTGCCCCCAAGGCGATTTTTACATCGACCCGTGGCGCAAGGTAGACCGTGCAATCATTACCCATGCGCATGCAGACCATGCCCGTGTGGGGCACAACCACTACCTGTGTGCGGCGCCTGGCGAGGGTGTGCTGCGCACCCGCTTGGGCAACATTTCACTCGACACGCTTCCCTACGGTGCCAGCACCCTGCACAACGGTGTCAAAATTTCATTGCACCCGGCCGGGCATGTGTTGGGTTCGTGTCAAATCCGTTTGGAATACCAGGGCGAAGTGTGGGTGGCCAGTGGCGATTACAAGGTAGCCCCTGATTTAACCTGCGACGCATTCGAACCCGTGAAGTGCAACACTTTCATTACGGAATCCACCTTTGGTTTGCCCATTTACCGTTGGCGCAGCGATGCTGAAATTTATGCCGAGATAAACGCATGGTGGGCTGCCAATGCCGCACAGGGCAAGGCCAGCGTGTTGTACGGCTATTCGTTTGGCAAGGCGCAGCGAATACTGGCGGGTGTGGATTCAAGCATTGGTCCCATTGTGTGCCACAGCGCTTGCGAGGGCTTGAACAAAGCCTATCGCGATGCAGGTGTGAAGCTGCCCGATACTTTCACCGTGAGCGAAGTGCTCGACAAATCGATTTACAAAACCTGCCTTGCCATTGCCCCACCCGCAGCCCAAGGTGCTGCCTGGATGAAGCGGTTTGGCAATGCGTATTCCGATGCGTTTGCATCGGGCTGGATGCAGTTGCGTGGCGGGCGCAGACGCAGCAATGTGGACCGGGGGTTTGTGATGTCTGACCACGCGGACTGGCCCGGGCTTATGCGTGCCATTGGTGCCACTGGTGCGGAGCAGGTGATTGTGACTCACGGCTACGTGCAGGTGATGGTGCGCTGGCTGCAGGAACAGGGATTGAATGCCCGCGCGTTTGCCACTGAATATGGTGGTGAGGGTGAAGGCGAGGTGCCCACCGCATGAAGCAGTTTGCGGAATTGTTTGCCGAACTGGATGGCTCCACCTCGACCTTGCACAAGGTGCAGGCTTTGCGCCGTTACTTTGAACACGCACCCGCCGAGGATGCTGCATGGGCTGTGTATTTTTTGTCGGGTGGCAAACCCAAGCGCACCGTGCCCACCCGCACCTTGCGTGAGGTGGCTTTGCAGGTCAGTGGTTTGCCCGACTGGTTGTTTGAAGAAAGTTACCAGGCTGTGGGCGATTTGGCTGAAACGATTGCTCATGTGTTGCCAATTGCACCGACACTGGCTGGCCAGTCGCAAGGCTTGGCCTGGTGGATGCAGCACCGAATTTTACCCCTGCGCACGCTGCCCGATGAAGAACGGATTGTCGCCGTGCAAGCCTGCTGGAATGAGCTGGCAGCCAATGAACGGTTTCTGTTTGTGAAGCTGGTGGGCGGTGGTTTTCGTGTGGGTGTTTCCAAGTTGTTGGTGACCCGCGCACTGGCCGAATGTTCAGGGTTGGATGCCAAGCTGGTGGCCACCCGCATGATGGGGTTTGCCGATGCCAGCAACCAGCCCACGGCCGAGCAGTTCAAGGCTTTGCTGGCTGCACCAAATGAAAGCAGCACCGGGCAGGATTCTGGTCGATTGGGCCAACCCTTGCCTTTTTTTCTGGCGCACCCCTTGCAGGAAGAACCTGAAAATTTGGGAGCGCTTGCGGACTGGTTGGTGGAATGGAAATACGACGGAATTCGCGCCCAAGTGGTGAAAGAGGGTGGGCAGGTGTGGGTGTGGTCGCGCGGCGAGGAGTTGGTCAGCGAGCAGTTTCCGGAGTTGCAGGAAGCCTTCGCACATTGGCCCGAAGCTTGTATTCTGGACGGTGAAATACTGGTGTGGCAAGGTGGTTCGCCCGCAGGCTTCAATGCCTTGCAGGGGCGCTTGAATCGCAAAGTGGTCAGTAAAAAATTGATGGCAGATTCACCCGTGGTTTTTTTGGCTTACGACCTGCTTCGCTTGAACGCAATGAACACAGTGAACCAAACCCAGCTGCAACGCAGAACTGCGTTGGAGGAATTTTATGCCTTGCATCATGAACAAAGCACTGTGAATTTCATGCCGCGTTTGTTGTTGTCGCAACGCGTGTGCGCTGCAAGTTGGCAAGAACTGAAATTGCTTCGGGAAGAAAGCCGCGCCAGGGGTGTGGAAGGCTTTATGTTGAAGCACTGTGATTCCCGCTATGGGGTTGGCCGCACCAAGGCAGACGGCCTGTGGTGGAAATGGAAAATCGACCCCATGACCGTAGACTGTGTGTTGGTGTATGCGCAGCGAGGCCACGGCCGCCGTGCCAGCCTGTACACCGATTACACCTTTGCTGTGTGGGAAACACCGCCTGCCAGTGCAGCGCAGGCGCAAGAAGTGGCGCAGGCGATTGCAAACGGTGAAAAAGTTGAAGACACGGTGGCGCGTGGTTTGCCCCGTTTGGTGCCGTTCGCAAAGGCGTATTCGGGCCTGACCGATGAAGAATTCAAAGAAGTGGATCGCGTGATTCGAAAGCACACCGTGGACAAGTTTGGCCCGGTTCGCACTGTGGTCCCAGTGCTTGTTTTTGAGCTGGGCTTTGAAGCCATTTCCCGTTCCATGCGTCACAAAAGTGGCGTGGCTGTTCGTTTTCCACGTATGCTTCGCATTCGCCATGACAAACCTTTGCATGAAGCCGATCACCTTGCGGTGCTCGAGGCTTTGTTGCCCCCGGAGAATGTAGTTTGAACCCCGAAAACAGTCGCCTGCTGGGTATCGATTTTTCCAGCAGTCCTACCAAGAAAAAACCGATTGCAGTGGCCGTGGGCCAGTGGCAGGGTGCGGTGTTGGCGGTCGATGAACTCATGTCGCTGACCACGCTGGGCGAGTTCGAAACCTTGTTGAAAGAAGGACCGCAGGCGTTCGGAAAACTGGAGCGCGCAGCAGGTCCCTTGGAGCAGTTGGGTTTTGTGGCTGCCATTGACATGCCTTTTGGTTTGTCGCGCAAATTGGTGGAGGGTTTAAAGTGGCCAGGCGCTGGGCGTACTGACTTTTTGGCTTGGGAAAAACTGATCAATTACTACAGTGCTTTGAGTCGCGAGCAAATTCGCGCCACTTTCAAGGCGTGGTGCGATGCACGCCCCGCCGGGCACAAGTTTGCACACCGGGAATGCGATGCCCCGGCAGGATCTTCGCCTTCCATGAAATGGGTAAACCCACCGGTGGCTTACATGCTGCACGCCGGTGCACCGTTGTTGATGAAAACCGGTGTTCACATACCGGGCATGCAACGTGGCGACAAAACCCGCGTGGCCCTGGAGGCCTACCCCGGCTATTTGGCCCGCAAGGTGTTGAACCGGGCCAGCTACAAAAGCGACGACCCCAAGAAAGACACTGCGGATCGCCGCATGGCTCGTTCCGAATTGTTGTGTGCATTGGAAGAAGGCATGTTGTTTGGCATCAAGGTACAGGTGCGCCCCTATTTGCGTGCGAAGTTGCTCGATGATGTCAAAGCCGATCACCTGGATGCGGTGCTGTGTTGCCTGGTGGCGGGCTGGGCAGCCAAGCGGGCTGAATCCAGTTTTGGTTTGCCCAAATTGATCGATCCCGTAGAGGGTTGGATTGCCGGGGTTCCGCCAACGGTTTAGTGGGTGGCTTAACGGCTGCCAGGCAGTTCGATGGTGATCAGTAAACCATGCGGTGTGCAATTGCGGGCACTGAGTTCGCCATTTACACGTTGAATCGATTTTTTGGCAATCGCCAAACCCAGACCATGGCCAGAGTGTTCGCCGTGTTTAAAAAAGGGTGTGAACAGCTTGGGCAAAAGGGCGGAAGGAACGCCCGGGCCTTGGTCTTCAATGTCAATGCGTAACTGTTTGTTCTGTACGCGACAGCAAATTTTTACAGCCGTGTTTTCGGGGGTGTGTTTAATTGCATTGCGAATAATGTTGTCAAATGCGCCTTGCAGGCTTTCAGCATGGCATCGCAAATTCCAATGCCTTACATCGTCGGTGAATTCAACAAGCTTGCTCTGTTGCTCCGCTTCAAACTGAGCGTCTTCTACCACAGCAACCAACAACTCAATCACATTGTGTTCTCTCAGAATTTCCGCATTCTGGTTTGCATCCAGTCGCGATAAATTCAGCAGTTGGCCAATCAGGTTGTCCAGCCTTTCTGCTTCGGTTTCAATGCGGCTCAAGCTCGTGTCCAAATGTGCCGGGTTCTGGCGTGCCAGGCCCACAGCCAGGTTCAGGCGTGCCAAGGGTGAGCGCAGTTCATGCGATACGTCGTGCAACAACACTTTTTGTTGCTCAATACGGGTTTCAATTTCTTCAGCCATGTGGTCAAAGCCGCTGAGCAATTCGCCAATTTCATCGCTGCGTTTTTTGCCGGTTTTGTTGTTGGAAATGCGAACACCCAAGCGACCTTTGCCTGCTTCCCGAAATGCATTTTTCAAGGTGTTCAAGGGGCGGCTGAATGTGTAGGCCAACACACCTGCAAACAAAAGGCTGGCCAGAAACGCAGCAAAAATGCCGGCCCCTGGTACGGGTGGCAGCGGTGGTTCAAGTGCCTCACGTTGCTTGCGTTTGTCTGCATGTGGTGGTGTGGGCTCGCCGGTGCTGGTGTTGGTTGAAGGTTCCGGGTGGCGGCGATTGCGTGGAATAAACAGAATCCATTTCGACTGGTCTTGCGCGGTCACCTGCAACGTACCTTGCTCGGCTTGTTCCTCGCCATTGAACAGGGCGGTGATTCGTTGTTGAATGTTGTCGGGTACTTCCCGGCGCAAAATTTCTTCGCCTTTGCTGGACACTGCGAACACCGGAATTGCGTTGCCTGTTCGCTGGCGGTTGCGGTCCAGCAAATTGCGCAAGGCATCTGGCCCTTTGCCTTCAAGCACTTCTTGAATGGTTTCCAGCATGAATTGCGCGCGTGGGCCTTCTGCTATATCACTGCTGGCTGGCTTTTCCCGCATCAGGTAAAGGGCGGTGCCTGTAGCCACGGCCGCAGCAATCAGGCACAACCAAAAACCAAAGAAAAATTTCCAGAACAGCTTGCCCATACACGCAACTCCGGTTAATCAAGGCTGAGCTGGTAGCCCTGCCCGCGAATGGTGTGCAAGGTCAAGGGCAGGCGCTCGTTGTTCAGGTTTAATTTGTTGCGCAGGCTGCTCAGGTGTACATCAATGCTGCGGTCGAATCGCTCAAGCGGGCGCCCCAGGCCCTGCTCGCTCAGGGTGGCTTTACTGACCACCTGGCCGGCATGGCTGGCCAACACTTCCAGCAAATTGAATTCGGCACTGGTCAGTTCTATTTCACTTCCGTTCAACAACACTTTGCGCTTGGCCGGCTGTACTTCGAGCGGACCCAATTGAAGGGCCTGTTTGGGGGCACTGCTGGAGTCGTTGGCACGTCGTAAAATTGCACGCACACGGGCCACAATTTCGCGGGGCAGGCAGGGTTTGGGTACATAGTCATCGGCACCCAACTCCAGCCCGACAATGCGGTCAATGTTGTCGCCGCGTGCCGTTAGCATCAGCACGGGGGTGTTGTACTTCTGGCGAATCTGTTTCAGGGTTTCAAGGCCGCTTTGCTGCGGCATCATGACATCAAGCACAACCAGTTGGTATTGCTCGTCTGCCAGCATTTTCAAGCCATTGATCGGGTTGGCACAGTGCTCGGCTTCGAAGCCTTCGCCGCGCAGGTATTCGCACAGCATTTCGCCCAGCTCAATGTCGTCGTCAATGTGAAGTATTTTTGTCATGGCTTCAATATTACTAGGCAGCCAGGCTTGATGCGCAATTGTTTGCAATCGCTTTACCCATCTTTACACAGCCTGCATCCTCGTTTACAGGCCCGTTTTGCACAATGCAGTTGTCTTTACACAAGGAGCAGGCAAATGAATGTATCGAAACTGACCGTTCAGAAAATGATTGCTGTCACAGCAATGGCCATGGCGATTCCCATGAGTGCGTATGCGGGTCACCATGACGAAGGGGGCAAAAAGCAGCATTCTGAAATGCGCCACCACCACAAGCATGGGGGCATGTTGAAGCAACTGGACCTGACAGCGGAGCAACAAGCGCAGGTGGATCAGATCGTGCAGAAACAAAGGACTGAAATGAAAGCAGCCATGAAAGATCGCCGCGCACACCGCGATGAAATGAAGTCGATTGTGGAGCAAGACACGTTCGATGCCGCCAAGGCGGAACGCCTGATTGCCCAGCAGCAGGAACAGGAGCGTGCGACCAAGCTGAGCATGCTGCGCACTCAGCACGAGATTTACAAAGTGTTGACACCGGAGCAGCGTGAAAAAGCCAAAGTGATTCGTGCGGAATGGAAAGAAAAGATGACAGACCGCTACAACAAGCGCAAAGCGGACAGCTCCAGCAACGCCATGTAATACCTGAATTTTGTAGGTACTTTCCCAACCACCTTTTGAAGTATCCCAGTAGTAGCGCTTTTGCCCCTATACTGTCTCAAAAAAAGGAGACAGTTAATGGGGCAATCTTTTATTCGATTCGCATTGGCCTGCACGTTGACCGCAGCCAGCACCACAGCATTGGCAGCCCCCCCGGGTTTGCTGATGACCTACAGCTTCGACAGCTTGTCTGGCAAGTTTGGTCAACCACAGGAAATCAAGGCCAGATCATTTACCCTGGGCGCAACGTTGGTGGGTGAAGGTTATCGGGCTTCCCTGTTCGTACCCTACATTTCGCTGGAAGGCCCGGGTACCTTGGTGGCCGGCACTGTTGCGGGTACCAACGGCCCTGCACGTCGCAGCGAACAAGGCTTGGGCGACATGGTGGCCACGTACACCACCGATCTCATTGGCGGCATACAAACCAAGGGCTTTGCCATGTCGGCTACAGGTTTGGTGAAAATTGCAACGGGCAATGAGGATCGTGGGTTGGGCACCGGCAAAACCGACTATGGTATTCAGGCTGACCTGGCTTACCGTTTCAACAATGGCTTTGGTTTGACCGCAGTGTTGGGGCGCCAGTACTACGGCGACACACCCGAGCTACCCTTGCTCAACGGCAACTACAGCACCGTGGGTGTGAACTTTCCGCTGGGCCAGTCGCTGTTTGTGAACTTGACCACCAGCCAGCGTGATGAATTGCTGGCGGGTACCGAGAAGCGCAAAGAGCGGGCAATTTCAGCTGTGTATGCACTGGATACAACGTCGGCCTTGCAGTTTGGCTTCACCAAAGGCCGCAGCACGTCTAGCCCTGATGATGTGTTCTCTGTCAGTTACGTGTCACAGGTCGAGTAAAGCCGCTCAGTAATCCTCTGTGAAGCCGGGGTGATGTAAAAGTGTCACCTCGGGCTCTCCCCAGTGCCATACCATGCTGCGTCGCAGTAAAATACAGGTCTTGACTTCAACAGGCGAATACCGTGTCCAAAGACCTTTCACACCTTCTTGACGCCAACCGAACCTGGGCTGCAGCCCAAGTGGACAAAGACCCCGAATTTTTCAAACGCCTTGAAAACCAGCAGTCGCCGGAGTATTTCTGGATTGGTTGCTCGGATAGCCGCGTGCCAGCCAACACCATTGTGAACTTGCAACCCGGCGAGGTGTTTGTACACCGCAATGTGGCCAACCAGGTATTCCACGGTGATTTGAATGGGCAATCGGCCACGCAGTTTGCTGTGGAGTTTTTGAAGGTGAAGCACATAATCGTGTGCGGTCACTATGGTTGCTCTGGCGTGCGCATGGCCATGCGGGGCGATCGGGTGGGTTTGGCCGATGCCTGGGTTCGCCCCATTCACCAGTTGGCACGCAGGCATGGTTTAGTGACCACGGATGAAAATCTTCAGCAGGCCTGTCACGACCAGTTGTGTGAGCTTAATGTGATTGAACAGGTGAAGCACCTGTGCGAAAGCACCCTGATTGAAGATGCCTGGGAGCGCGGGCAAGATTTGACTGTGCATGGCTGGTTGTACAGCCTGAAAGACGGCATTGTGCGAAACCTGCAAATTTCCATTTCTGGCCCCAAGGACATTGACAAGATTTACACCAACGCAGTGGCTGCATTGAAAAAGCGTTACAGCTGATCGATTCTTGGTCTAGAATAAGAAAATAATTCAAGCGTTTGTTTGAATTGTGGGTTCATTTAAAATTCTAGGAGACGATTTACATGGCTTTTTCTACCCAATCCAAACTGGGCGATTTGCTGGACAACCCAGATACCGCAGCGATTTTGGAAAAACACATGCCCGGCATTTCTACACACCCGCAAATTGGCATGGGCAAAGGTTTTCCCTTGGCCGTTGTTGCCAATTTTTCCGGTGGTTTGATTACCCAGGAAATGCTGGAAGCTGTAGACGCTGAATTCGCCGCATTGGGCTGATCGATTCTTTGATTCGAATTGATTGTTCCAATTGGTTGATCAACGGCGAGTGGGCCAGTTCCATTCGCCGTTCTGTTTTTATCGAAGAACAAGGCATTGATGAATCCGAGGAATGGGACGAACACGACTCGGTTTCCATACACGTGCTTGCCTGGATAAGTAACAAGCCGGTGGGCACGGCGAGGTTGTTGCCTGAAGGAAAAATTGGCCGCATGGCTGTACTCCCTGAATTCAGAAGCCGGGGAATTGGCAGTGCCATGTTGCAGGCTTTGCTGGCGGTGGCCAAAGAACAAAACTTGCCGCAGGTGCGCTTGAGTGCGCAACAGCAGGCAATTGAATTTTACAGTCGACATGGTTTTTCGCCGCTTGGTGATGCCCACACGGAGGTGGGAATACCACACCAGTGGATGGCGTTGAACCTGACAACATAACAAAGGACTGGGTTGTGGCTAGAGTATTGAAAGAACAAAAACACGACGATGGCCGACGTGGCGACATTGTGCGCGCGGCTGCCAAGTTGTTTCGTGACAAAGGTTACGACGGGGCCAGCATGCGGGCCATTGCCAATGCGGTGGGTATGCAATGCGGAAGTCCGTTTTACCACTTTGCCAGCAAGCAGGATATTTTGGTGGCTGTGGTTGAAGAAGGCTTGCGCCAAGGGCTTGAAAAAACACGCGCAGTGGTGAAGCCTAACCTGACCGCAGATACCCAGTTTCGCGCCTTGGTGAAAGTGCATCTCAGCATTATTCTTGAAGATGGCAACGACTTTATTCCGGTCATGTTGTACAACTGGCGCTGTCTGGATGAAGTGCACCAACGCAGGCTGATTGCAACCAAAGACGAATACGATGCCATTTGGCAAGATGCGGTGAATGGTTTGTACACGGCCGGTTTTTTGGGTGGCGATACGAAATTCGCCCGCTTGATGGTATTGGGCGCCATGAACTTTATGGTGACTTGGTACAAGCCCAAGAAGGGCGACAATCTGGACACACTGGCTGACAAAGTGGTGGCCTTTTTCCTGTCACAGCACGCCTGAAGTGGTTTCAAACGAAAAAAGCCCTTGCCGGCGTGTAACCGGCAAGGGCTTTTTTGTGGGCGATTTGCGATTAACGCAGCAAGCCTGACAGTGACGCGGGGCGTGCCGCAATCACGTTCTGGATCAAGCTTGAAGTCATTGCAGTGATTGCGCCCAACTGGCCTGCATTCATCATGCTTGCTGTTGCGCTCATGTTGCCTGCCATGGTGGCTGTGGCCAAGCCGGCGACATCCATTGAGCCGGTGCTGGACATGTCTGCGGCCAGCGATGCACCCGAAGTTTTGTCGGCTACATTTTGTACCGTACCCAATACACCACCAGTCACACCTTCAACCACAGTGCCTGCTGTTTGGTAAGCGCTGTCTACTTTGTTCATCATCTGAGCACTTTGACCACCACCAAGCTTGATCGTGGCGTTCGCGCTTGCGCTGGCTGATGCTGTGGCCTGACCTGCGTTGTCTTGGCCTGCTTCAGCAGATTCACCCGCGCTGTCACCTGTGGAGGCTGTTTGGTCACCAGCTTCAGGCTGTTCCATTGCAGGTGCTTCTGCAGTGGGTGCTGGTTCGTTGGTTGGTGTTGGTTCTGCAACAGGAGTTGGTTGTGGTGCAGTTTCGGGTGCAGGTTGCGCAGCAGGTGGCTGCTGGCGCTGGAACAGGCTTACTTTGATTTCACCTTGTGCCTGACCTTGGGCAGCCGCTTGCTCACCAGAATGCGCGGCGGCGAACAAAGCGCCCCAGCCGTTCAGTGTGGCGATGTCGGATGCCTTGGCAGTCATGGGCATTGCGAAAGAGGAAGCGATGGCTGCAACGATTGCGATCTGTTTAACTTGCATGGTGTTTCTCCTGTGTGTTGGATGTAGTAGGCGCTCTTTGGATCACGCCTCACACCTTCTCTAACGGAGACACCGTGTAGGAAAAAGATAACTAGCTAGGGGGTACGCCCAACGTGGTGTACCCCTGCAAACAGGTGAAGATCATTCAGTAATTTTCATGTTCAGCAGCACTTGAGCCATTCCCTTGCCCAGCGGATCATTTCGCATTGAAGTCATTCCGCCACCGTCCAGGGCTTCTTGCATAACGATATTAAATGCTTGAACTTGAGGTAGCTCGAAAGTGTGAACCTCGCCTTTCACCAAGTGTGCAAGGTAGCCCTTTACCTGTTCTGGGCGCAGCAAATGCTGAAGTAGGGGCCAGTGCTCCGGCTTTCTTGCCACGATTCCCACATTGCTGGTGTTGCCTTTGTCGCCGCTGCGGCCGTGTGCAATTTCAATCAAGGGTTTGCCGATCAATTCAGGTGGAACAGACACCGCTTGAATTGCCTTCGCAGTGGCGGCTTGGTCGACAGTTGGTACTTTGGGGTGTTCCGGTTCCAGGTACTGAATTTGTTCGCCACTTACTTGAACCACAGCACTGTGCAGGTGCTTGGGCACGAAACAACTGAACATTTTGACCAGCGGGGTTACGTTGGGGCGGCCCATGCCAAAGTTACCGCTGGTGCCTGGTGCATAGCTGGTGCCCGCCGGGGCAATTTCGCGAGAAAAAATGGCAGCAGCTTTCTTGTCTGTGTGGGTAATTGCAATACGCAACATGGCTTCGTGGCCCAACTGCGCTTTGGCATGCGGGCCCAAATCGGTCTCACTACCAATGACTTCAATCGAGGTGCGGGTGTAGTCGGCCAGGCCTTGTCGTTTGAACATGGCACGCGTTCGCTCCAGAATTGCTTCACCAGTGCGCCGGGCTTTGGCGTGTGCATTAAACCCCACAATCGACAGCATGCCGATACAGCGAAACCCTTCCGGATACGTGGCGCATACTTTGTACAAGTCGCTTGGGGCCTTGCCAGTGGCGCCCCAAATTTTTACGCGATTCGGGCTTGTTTCTTCGATGTTCACGGTGGTGAAATCGCACACCACATCGGGCAGTGCATAGTTGGCGGGGTCGTGAATTTCATACAGCAGTTGTTCGGTGGCCACTGCTTTGTTCACCAGGCCGCCTGTACCTTCAGGTTTGCTCAATTCAAAGCTGCCGTTGGCAGCCACATCGATCACCGGGTAGCCGATATTGGCCCAGTCCGGTACCTGTTCCCAATCCGTGAAAAGTCCACCCGTGGCTTGCGCTCCACATTCGACAATGTGGCCCGCCAGGCTGCCCTGTGCCAGTTGATCCAGATCGCTCGCTTGCCATTTGAATTCATGCACCAGCGCACCCAGTACCATGGCGCTGTCTACTACGCGGCCGGTGATGACAATATCCGCTCCGGCATCGAGTGCCGCCGCAATCGGAAATGCGCCCAGGTAAGCGTTGGCCGTCAGGAAGAA
Organism: Limnobacter sp. 130; assembly: GCF_902506325.1. GTDB lineage: Bacteria > Pseudomonadota > Gammaproteobacteria > Burkholderiales > Burkholderiaceae_B > Limnobacter. Next base: position 1,323,173 of record NZ_LR732328.1, on the reverse strand, counting down.
AGGAGGGGCTGTTTGGCCGGAATGTTGGTCTGTTAATTCAACACCATTTTTTCTCAACTGCCCCAAAGTGCTGGTGGCGTCGTCGCCGCTTACCACGCCAATTCGAATGGTGTGCCCGGCCTCTGTCATGGCCTGTTGCAAGGCGGCTGCGCAACCAGCTGGGTTTAGTCCACCCGCGTTCGCGATAATCCTGATCCCTTTGGCTTTGGCGACTGGCAGGGCCTTTTTCATCAGGTCGATGAAATCAAGCGCATACCCGTGCTCCGGGTTCTTCATGCGCATGCCTGCCATGATGGCCAGTGTTAGTTCAGCCAGATAATCATAGGTGATGTACTGAATGCCCGGTACTTTCATCAATTGTTCTGTGCCCAGGCTGCTGTCGCCCCAAAAGCCGCAGGCGCCGCCGATCTTGATGGTGTTTGAATTGGGCATGCTCATGATCACTTGTTGATGGTTTTGGGAGACCCATCATAGCAAAGCCATTTGCAATAAATCAAACGATCGTTTGAATTATTCGACTTGTTTGTAACTTCTTTCCAGTGCATCCAGCATTAGATTGGCTGCAGTGGTGGTGTTGTGGTTCATGTCGGGTGCTATGCGCGGAAACACCATCATATTCTTGGTTTCATCGTCAAAGCAGGCTGGCAGCAAACCCGATTTCAGCAAAACGAAATCAGCGATCAGGCGGCATGTTCGACCGTTCCCGTCTGCAAAAGGATGAATTGAAACACCCTTCATGGCAGTTCGGGCGGCCAACAAAACCGGATTGCTGCTTCCCTTGTTCAGTTCCTCAGCCACTTCGGTACACAGCGTGTTCAACTGGGCGTGTACCATCGAACCCGGCACTGCCAGGCGGCTTGGGTGCGGGTCGCGGCTGCCCTGGGAGTCACAAAGGCCAATCCAGACGTTGTCGTATTGACGAACCAGGCCGCCGACCGTTTCGTTCACTCCCCGCATCAGGGTACTGTGAACGGCAATGAATAAATCATGAATTGTTTGCGGTGATACGGATTCGCTGTTTCTGGCGACTTGAAAAATCAGATCATTTGCGCACTGCCAGTTGAGCATCGCCTGCTTGTGGTGCGTGTTTTCGTCTTTTAGGGTTTCTGATCCTCCTCGGCGCGGTACTTCAAGCAGTTGAAGGTGTTCCGGTTCCACCACAGGAATCTGACTCTTGAATTGTTCAAGTTTTTGTTGTGCCAGCTCGACCACCGCCTTGTTCACAGGCTGATTAAAAATATAGTCGAAATTGCTTTTCATGGCTTCGTCGTTTTGTCCTGATGCAATCAGGTGCAGACGCGCGTCAAGGAAAGGGATTTGCTCCAGTCCTGATCGTTTGCTGTCGGCAGCAGGTGCAGTCGTGTAGCGTGTTTTCAGGCTTGATGGGGTAAACGGATCTCCCTGTTTTTCTTCTGTTTCTACCTTGGACCATTTTCCCTCGGCAGTTTTCACCGCAAGTGATGCAGGTAGTTCTTGAATGATTGCTGATCCAAACCGATGGGCCAGTAATCCAGAAAGGGATAACTTTGCAATTGTGGTCGCCGCATTGGGCAGGGCAGGGTCGGGCCGCGCGACTGCTTTTTCTGGCAGGTTTGGATCGTTAAGTGATTCCGCGCGGTGATTTGCAAGGTCGCTTCTTCGTAACATGACTCATAGGGTGGAGACGATATTTTTATGAGTGAGCCACATCCAGGCATGGTTCCATTGCTACTTCATCAGAGCCTAGTTTTTGTAGCTTGAGAGATGGATGCTTGTTTCCGTGTTGCTGATTCCCTTGATCAATCGTATGCGTTCAAGTATTCCAGAAAGTCCGTTCAGGTTTTCCGCCTGCAGTTCGACCAACAAATCCCAGCGTCCATTTGTGCTGTGAATAGCCGTAACACCAGGTTCACCCAGCAAATTTGCCAGCACGGTGCGGCTGTCATTGCCTTCAATCAAAATACTCATCCAGGCGACAATCAGATTGGCCGTGGCATCGGGTCTCAACTTCACGCTGTAACCCACGATAACACCTGAGTTTTCAAGTTTGTTGATTCGATTGCTCACTGTGCCGCGGGACACTTTCAAGTGGTGGGCCAATGTTGCAATGCTTAATCTCGCATTGGTGCGCAACAAACCCAAGAGTTGGCGATCTAGTGTATCCATCATGACGTTTTGAAGTTTATTTCTGACAATATGCTAGGAATATTGCATTTTGCAAGCACTTTATGTGCTTATGCTTGACAGTGTTTCATAGCAAAATGGTGTGTCTAACTGAGTTAAGCAGGTGGGGGGGTGATGATGAACACGCCATTCCTGAGCGCACAGGGCGCTGCAATTCTTGTTTCGCGTCATGGCCTTTCTCGATGTATTAGAGGCCTGCACGATGCAATTGCTCATGACTTCAAACGTTGGGAACAGTTTGAGAAGTCAGCGCGCCTTGCGACCCACTCTGCCGAGGGCGTCATTGAAATCATGCCGATCAGCGATGGACAAACCTACGGTTTCAAGTATGTCAACGGCCATCCGAACAACCACCGGCATGAATTGCCAACCGTGATGGCGTTTGGTGTATTGGCCAGCGTACAAACCGGTCTGCCTCAATTCATCAGCGAACTAACCTTGATCACGGCTTTGCGTACTGCCGCCACTTCCGTGTTGGCGGCCAGTCACCTCGCCAAGCCGGGGGCGCGCAGCATGGCCTTGATTGGCAACGGTGCGCAAAGTGAATTTCAGGCCGTTGCTTTTCACGAGGCTTTGGGCATCGACAGGTTTTACCTTTACGACACAGATCTTTTTGCGACCGAGAGATTGACTCACCATTTGAATGAACTCGGGTTTCATGTCACACGGTGCAAAAGTGTGGCTCAGGCTGTTGCGCGGGCAGATGTCATTACCACAGCCACGGCGGCAAAAACCCGGGCCCATGTATTGACCCGGGACATGCTGAGGCCTGGTGTTCACATCAATGCGATCGGGGGTGATTGCCCCGGGAAAACTGAACTTCACCCGGATGTACTTGGCAATGCCCGTGTGTTTGTGGAGTATGAGCCGCAAACCCGAATCGAAGGCGACATTCAGCAAATGCCATCCGATTTCCCGGTGATCCAGTTGTGGGAGGTGCTCACGGGTTTTGCGCTGGGGCGTACCCACGCAGACCAAATCACGGTGTTTGATTCTGTGGGTTTCGCGCTGGAAGATTTTTCTGCTTTGCGCTACATGCATGAACTGGCGGAGGAAAAAGGCGAGCTTGAGTACCTGTCATTGATTCCACACATGAGCAATCCGAAAAATCTTTATGGTTTGATATCGAAGGCAGAGTGCGCATGATTGCGCTGATCGGCGCGCCCTGCGACGCCGGGGCAAACACGGCAGGATCTGCACTGGGTCCTGATGCATTAAGGCGTGCGGGTATTCAGTACAGTTTGCAGAAAACGGGTTGTAAGGTTGAGGATTTGGGCGACCTTCAAGTTGAGCTGCCTGAAAAAGATACAGTGGTGCAGGGGTACCGGAATTTTCATGAAGTGGTGGCCTGGAATCGTGCAGTGCATTTGGCGGTGGCGAGCGCCTTGAAAGACGGAAATGTTCCCGTGTTGCTGGGGGGAGACCACTCCCTGGCCATGGGTTCAATCAGTGCGGTTTCGGCGCACTGCCGCCGGGCACACAAAGCGTTGCGTGTGGTGTGGCTGGACGCGCATGCCGATTTCAACACGGCCAGCACGTCAACCACAGGCAATATGCATGGCATGCCCTTGACCGCGCTGTGCGGGCAGGGGCCGCCAGAACTGACACAACTGGGTGGGTTCTGCCCGGCGTTGCAAGCATCTCAAATTCGCTTGTTGGGCGTGCGCTCAATCGATCCCGAGGAACATCGTGCAGTGCGCCGCGCCGCGCTGACCATGGTGACCATGCGGAACATTCACGGCCGCGGAATTGTTCAGGCCATGAACGCAGCGTTGGCCGACATTGATCCGGGTACGCATGTGCATGTCAGTTTCGATGTGGATTGTATCGATCCATCCGTGTTGCCCGGTGTAAGCACGCCGGAACAAGGTGGCCTGCAGCTGGATGCCCTGCATTACTGTTTGGCGCGGATTGCGCAAACGGGTTGTGTGGCTTCAGTGGACCTGGTTGAATTAAATCCTTTGGCCGACCCCTCGGGCGAAAGTGCTGAGCGTGCTGTGGAATTGTTGTCTGTGCTGTTGAATCCGGATTGGGAAAGGCATGTGCAACGCCCGTTTGATTGGGTTGAACATGCCGGTTGAACTTGACCGTTTGCGCGCGGAAATTAATTCACTGACCCGGGTGGATGAAGCGCAAAGGGTGCGTGTTTTGCTTGAACAAAGTACTTGGCTGGAGGCCGATTTTGAGGCCGTAAAACAAACGGCACTCGAACACGTCACGCGTTTGCGCAAGGTGCAAAAGCACAGCGCAGGCATTCAACAGTTGATGTCTGAATATCGCTTGTCTACCCAGGAAGGCGTGGCATTAATGTGCCTGGCAGAAGCTTTGCTGCGAATTCCTGACGCTCAAACACGCGATGAACTGATCCGTGACAAATTAAGCCATGCCAATTGGGCGGCGCACCTGGGGCACAGTTCTTCCCTGTTTGTGAATGCCAGCACCTGGGGTTTGTTCATCGCTGGGCACTGGGTTCAAATGCCAGGCGATGACAGCTTGTATTCCAGCCTGCAGCGTTTGATTGCGCGCAGCAGCGAGGGCCTTGTTCGCACGGCGGTTGAGCTGGCTGTGCGGTTCATGGGGCAACAGTTTGTTGCGGCCCAAACCATTGAGGAGGCCTTGCGCAACAGCCGTGCAAGCGTGGCACAGGGCCACACCTTTTCATTTGACATGCTGGGCGAGGCGGCAATGTGCGAAGCCGATGCGCAGGCCTACTTCGACAGTTATGCTCACGCCATTGACGTCATCGGACGCGACAACACACACGGTGTTATTGAGGGCAATGGCATTTCGGTGAAATTGTCAGCCCTGCACCCGCGTTACACGCTGTGGCAGGAAAAACGCGTGTGCGCTGAACTGTATCCGCGGCTTTACAGACTTGCGCTTTCGGCCAAACAGCGCAACATTGCATTCAATGTGGACGCAGAGGAAAGTGAGCGCCTGGATTTGTCGCTTGATCTGTTCACACGACTTGCTTTTGAGCCTGAACTGAAGCATTGGAACGGTTTGGGTTTGGCGGTACAGGCTTACCAAACCCGTGCCACGGCGGTGATTGAGTTTGTTGCTGCCTTGGCACGCACCAGTGAACGGGTCATTCAGGTTCGGTTGGTGAAAGGTGCCTATTGGGACAGCGAGATCAAACGTTGCCAAACTCAGGGGTTGGCGCACTTCCCGGTGTTTACGCAGAAGGTGCACACGGATCTTTCCTACTTGTGTTGTGCAGAATTGATGTTGCGCAATGCCAGTTTTATTTACCCCCAGTTTGCCACCCACAATGCTCACACCTATGCAGCCGTTCAACACCTGGCTGCGCAGCTTGGCGTGCGCAATGTCGAAATGCAGTGTTTGCATGGCATGGGGGAAGGGCTTTACCAGCGATGCAGAATTTATGCACCTGTGGGCACCCATCAAACATTGCTTCCTTATCTGGTTCGTCGCTTGCTTGAAAATGGTGCCAACACATCGTTTGTCAACCAGATCATGGATCCCGGTGTGGATATGAATGCATTGGTAGAACACCCTGTGGCCAGGTTGCGCAAGCACGGCATTCGCCCCAACCCCGCCTGTACGCCCGCGCCGCATTTGTTTGGTGCGAATCGCCTGAATTCAATGGGGTTTGATCTGTACTGCAAGCACACGGTGCAGTGTCTCCAGCAGTCTGTGGACAACAGTTTCCTGTCTGCGTTGGCGCCCATTGCTTACAGCACACAAACCCAAGTGCAAGATGCATTGAGCATGGCTTTGCGTTCACACGAGATAAGCCGCGACTGGTTTGAAAAAGCACCGGAACACCGGGCTGCTTGCTTGTTGCAGGCCGCCAAATTGCTGGAAGTACATCAACTTCAACTGATCAACCTCCTGGTGCATGAGGCAAAAAAAACCGTTCCAAATGCACACCTGGAAGTGCGTGAGGCAGTGGATTTTTGCCGCTATTATGCAGCTCAAATTTGTGCATTGCCTTGGTACAAAACCGGGTTTTCCCCGCGTTTGGCAGTGTGCATCAGCCCCTGGAATTTTCCACTGGCAATATTCATGGGGCAGCTTGTGGGGGCTTTGGCCAGCGGGCATGCTGTGGTGGCCAAGCCAGCTGAACAAACGCCACAAATCGCACGCAGTGCGGCGCATTTGCTGCACGAGGCGGGCGTGCCTGCTGCCGTGTTACAACTGGTGTATGGCGACGCAGAAGTGGGTTCCTGGCTGACCAGTTTTCCGGCGGTCAGTACTGTGTTGTTCACCGGTTCCAATGCCGCCGCAAAACACATTCAGGCCAATGTGCTGAAACACGATGCATCGCATTTCCCCGCTTTGCTGATCGCTGAAACAGGCGGGCAAAATGCCATGGTGGTCGATTCATCTGCATTGCTGGAACAAGTGGTGAGCGATGCACTTGAGTCGGCCTTTGGAAGTGCGGGGCAACGTTGCTCAGCCCTGCGCGTATTGTGCGTGCAAGATGACATTGCCGACAGGTTGATCACCCTGCTGAAAGCTGCAATGCAAGAACTTCAGGTAGGCGACCCGGCGAGTTTTTCCACCGATTTGGGCCCCTTGATTGATCAGGATGCATGGCAGCTTGTGCATGATCACATTGAACGCATGAAAGCAAAAAGTTTTCCGGTGTTTCAGGCCACACGCTTCGACAATTCCGCACAAGGACATTTCATTGCCCCCACGTTGATTGAACTGCAGCAGTTGCATGAATTACAGCGGGAGGTGTTTGGCCCGGTGCTGCACATTGTGCGTTTCAATGCAGATCAGTTGCCTGCGGTGTTGCATGAATTGAATGCCACCGGTTATGCCCTTACCTTTGGCATCCACAGTCGAATTCAATCCACCATTGAGCTGGCCTGCAACACCATTGAAGCGGGTAACGTGTACGTGAACCGGAACATGGTCGGGGCCGTGGTGGGCAGCCAACCGTTTGGCGGTCATGGCAAATCCGGAACAGGACCCAAGGCAGGGGGGGCGCATTACTTGCCCACCTTGATGCGCCTTGCCCAGTTTGAAAACCTGGGGGGTGAAATATTGCCAGGCCCCACGGGCGAACAAAATAGTTACCGTTGCCGGCCCCGTGGTCGCGTGTGGTGCACAGCACGTGATGCAGTGCAACTGCGGCAGCAAATTGATGCGGTATTGGCCACGGGCAATATTGCTGTTGTTGAAACGGGGGTGTTCAATCGATGGCACAAACAGGGTGTCGAGTGGACGGATGAAATTCAATTGGAATACATTGATGCCGCAGTCTGTGAACACACACCACAACGCGCACACGAAGTGGCTCGCGCACTGGCAGCACACTCGCAGCGCATCATTCCCTTGGTACTCGCGAATTCAGATGGCACGTACCCAGCCTATCGCTTGGTCTGTGAACAGCTTGTGTGTACCAACACCGCAGCGGCGGGCGGCAACATTGAATTGATTGCCCGGGTTTAAGCCAATTTTTGTGCATTTCCCGTGGCACAATCAGGCATCGTTGTTTCCTAGCAGTACACCATGTCTGAATTTCGAGGCATTCCTCCCGGTCCCAATGTAGGTACACAGCTGAAGGCTTTGCGCCGCAAGAAAAAAGCAGCAGACAAATCTGCAGCGCTGCAAGAATCCACCCAACAGGTGTTGTCTGCGCCAGCGTTGCCGATGAACACGGCACCTTTGTCAGAACTCACCTTGGCAAATGTTCAAGCATGGTTCCGTGCGCAAGGCTGGGAACCGTTCGAGTATCAAACACAGGTGTGGCAAGCATTCCAGAAAGGGCATAGCGGTTTGCTGCATGCCACCACTGGTGCAGGTAAAACACTGGCTGTGTGGTTGGGTGCATTGTTGCGTTTGGCGCAATTGCCCCGGCCTCGCGGTGCAGCCACACAAATCATGTGGATCACACCCATGCGTGCCCTGGCGGCTGACAGCACCAAGGCTTTGCAAAAATCGCTGGCTGCATTGGTAGGTGATTGCAATGTGGCACTTCAAACCGGCGATACCGATTCCGCAGCGCGTGCAGCCATCTTGCGCAAACCACCTTTCGCGTTGGTGACCACACCGGAAAGCCTCACCTTGATGTTCACACGCGCCAGCAGTCAGCCCAATTTAAGCAAGCTGCAAGTGTTGGTGGTCGATGAATGGCATGAGTTGATCGGCAACAAACGCGGCGTGCAGTTGCAGTTGGCGATTGCGCGTTTGGCCCGCATCAACCCGGGTTTGCAGGTGTGGGGCTTAAGTGCCACCTTGGGCAATTTGCAAGTGGCCACAGATGTTCTGCTTTGGCCTGTTCGCCAGCACAGCAAGTCAACTTTGGTTCAAGGCAAGTTGCCCAAGCAGTTGATCATCGACAGCCTGATCCCCGACACTTTTGAACGCTTCCCTTGGGGCGGGCATTTGGGTTTGAATCAATTGGAATTTGTTGCCAGAGAAATTGATCAGTCAGCCTCCACGCTGATCTTTACCAACACGCGTTCCCAGGCAGAAATTTGGTATCAAGCCTTGCTGGAAGCCCGACCCGATTACGCAGGTGCGCTGGCTTTGCACCATGGGTCGCTCGACAAAACAGTGCGCGATTGGGTGGAGCAGGGTTTGAAAAGCGGCAGTTTGAAGGCGGTGGTGTGCACATCGTCCCTTGACTTGGGCGTTGATTTTTTACCTGTCGAGCGTGTTATTCAAATCGGTTCGCCCAAGGGCGTCGCCCGTTTGCTTCAACGCGCAGGTCGTTCGGGGCATGCACCGGGTCGCCCCTCGCGGATTACCGTGGTGCCCACGCATGCACTGGAGCTGGTCGAGGCTGCTGCGGCCCGGTATGCAGCAGAACACAAGCAGATCGAATCGCGTTTCAGCCCCCAGGCACCACTGGACGTACTGGTTCAGCACTTGGTCACCATTGCGATGGGCAGTGGTTTTAAACCCGATGAACTGTTTTCAGAAGTTCGAACCACCAACGCTTATGCCAATTTGACCCGCGCCCAGTTTGACTGGGCTTTGGCTTTTGTGGAGAAGGGGGGAGAAAGTTTGGCTGCATATCCCGATTACCAGCGCGTTGCAGCAGGCGACGACGGCATTTACCGCGTGCCCCGCCGCGACATAGCACGCAGGCACGCCATGTCGGTGGGCACCATTGTCTCCGATGCCGCCATGCAAGTGGCATGGATGACCGGCGGGCGTTTGGGCACCATCGAGGAGGGCTTTATTGCACGCCTGAAAACCGGTGATTGTTTCAGTTTTGCTGGCCGGGTGCTCGAGCTGGTGAAGGTGCGTGACATGACAGCCTACGTTCGAAAAGCCAACCGCAAAAAGGCGACCGTGCCGCAGTGGCAGGGCGGAAAAATGCCATTGAGCAGCGAGCTTGCCCATGCTTCCCTGCAAATGCTGGAGCTTGCGCACCAAGCCATTTCGACCGGTAAAAAACCAGCCCTGCCCGAATTACGCGCACTTGAAAGTTTGCTGGCTTTGCAAATGCGCTGGAGCGCATTGCCCAACACCGTCAATTTATTGGTCGAAGAACTTCACAGCAAGGAAGGTCACCACCTGTTCGTGTATCCCTTCGAGGGGCGCACTGTGCACATTGGTTTGGCAAGTCTTTTGGCGTGGCGCGCATCAAGACACAAGCCGGGCACATTTTCAATTGCCATGAATGATTATGGTTTTGAGTTGCTCAGTGCCGAGCCCATCAACTGGCATGAATGGTTCAAGGATGGTTTGTCAGAGTCTGCGCTTTTTTCCACTGAGAATTTATTCGAGGATGTACTGGCGTGCCTGAATGCATCTGAACTGGCCCAGCGCCGGTTTCGCGAAATTGCGCGAATTGCCGGTTTGGTGTTTCAGGGGTATCCGGGTGCCGGTAAAAGTGCCAAGCAATTGCAGGCCTCCAGCGGCTTGTTCTTCGAGGTTTTTAGAAAATACGATCAAGGTAATTTGCTGCTGGACCAGGCGCAACGGGAAGCCCTTGAGCAGGAACTTGATTTGGCGCGCATGGTGCAGGCACTGAACTCCATTCAATCCAAAACACTGGTTTATCAATCAATCGATAAACCCTCGCCATTCGCGTTTCCCTTGTTGATTGAACGGTTGCGCGAGACAGTGAGCACAGAAAAACTCAGTGATCGCGTGGCTCGCATGGTGGCTGAACTTGAAAAAGCTGCTCAGGTTTGACGAATTCAAATTTTTTTAGGTGATTTTTCACGTGAGATTGTTGTCGGCTACCCATCCGGTAAGTACTGTCGAAACGCCATTCGGCGTATTAATCCTGTCGCACCAGAAAGTGGTGTTCTCGCCCACACAGAAAGCCTTGTTCGTGGCCGACATACACTTGGGCAAAGCCGCCACCTTTCGAAGCCTTGGCGTACCCGTGCCGGCCGGGACCACGCAGGAAAATCTCGATCGCTTGTCCTTGGCCATTGCCGACCACCAGCCACATGCCATTTATTTCCTCGGTGACCTGTTGCATGCCAAGGCAGCGCACAACAAAGACCTGCTTGAAAAACTACACACCTGGCGTTTGCAGCACACCGATATCGACATGACATTGATTCGCGGCAATCACGACAGCAAGGCGGGCGACCCTCCAGCAACCCTGAATATCACGGTGGTGGAAGAGCCTTTTGTGTTGGGTGGTTTTGCTTTGTGTCATCACCCGCATACCGTGCCGGGTGCCTTGGTGCTGGCCGGGCACGAACACCCAGTGGTGGTGCTCAACGGAAAAGGCAGAAGCAGGGCGCGTTTGCCTTGCTTCTACCTTAAGTCAGATCAATTGATACTGCCTTCATTTGGTGCGTTCACCGGTGGTTATCAAGTCAATCCCCAGGCCGGTGAGGCCGTATTTCCAGTGGTTTAATCACTGACCAGGCGCGCCTTACTTGCCTTTGCTCAGGCCCAGCTTTCCACCACCCAAGGCCACAATCATCAACAAACCGCCAGCCACGCTGATGTTTTTCATGAACATCAGCTGCTGCACATAGGCTTGATCGGCTGGCATGGTCCAGTAGTTGTGAAACAGCACCGATGCCGCCAAAGTGAAACCTGCCAGCAGCAAGGCTGCAATACGCACCTGGAAGCCAACAATCAAAGCCAGGCCTGCGCCAATTTCAACCGCAATTGTGAGCACGGTCAGCAGCTCTGGAAAGGGCAAGCCCACGGAACCGATGTAGCCCGCTGTGCCTTCGAATCCACCAATTTTGCTGAAACCAGCCAGTACGAACATGGTCGCAAGCAAAACCCGGCCAAGCAGGGCGATTGTGGACGCTGAGTTGTTCAAGGCACTGTCTACTGCATTGGTACCAGTGTGTGTTGCGTTTGCTGTAGTCATTTCAATTCTCCGTATTGGGTTTGCGATTCACTGAATCGATGGTTGAATCATGCGCGTTCGATTGTTAAAAATCGAGTGGCGTTTTTTGCAGTGTTTATTCAAATATTTTGAATAAATGAATTGCACCCATGGGGTTGTAGAGGAATTTCTCTAACCTGGGCCATTCCCTTTTTCCCAAAGAAATAGCGTACACTCATAAAAAAACGAACGTTCGGTCTATTTTTATATGCGCAAAGGTGAACAAACCCGAGCCGCCATTGTAGAGGCGGCGCTAGAAATCGCGTCCACGCAAGGACTCGAGGGGTTAACCATTGGCTCCATCGCAGAAAAAATGGCCATGAGTAAAAGTGGAGTGTTCGCCCATTTCGGCTCACGTGAAGAACTTCAAATCGCAGTACTGCAAGAGTACGAAACACAATTCATCGATGCCGTATTGTTTCCCTGCCTGAAAGAGCCCCGTGGACTGCCGCGTTTGCGTGCAATCTTCATGCGCTGGCTTGATCGAATTGGCAAAGAAATCGACAGTGGTTGCATCTATATTTCAGGCGCGACAGAATACGATGACAGGCCAGGGGCGGTTCGCGATGTCCTGGTGAAAATGCATCGCGACTGGCAAAAAGAAATGCACCGTGCCACGGCACAGGCCATCGAAGAAAATCATTTACCAGCCAATCAGGCGCATGCGGACCAGCTCGTTTTCGAGATGGTTGGCCTGATTCTGGCAGCCCACCAGCAAGGTCGCCTCATGGGCGACACCTTGTCTGTGAAACGGGCCAGCCAAGGCTTTGAACGCATGATTCAGCATTACCAGCAAACCCAGTCAGAAATTCTGAGCCAGTAGTACCAGGAGACACTTCAATGAGCCAATACACGCCCCCAGTCCGCGACATGCAATTTGTACTGCACGAAATGTTCAATGCGGAAGCCACTTTCAAAAGCATTCCCGCTTTTGCGGAAATTGACGCTGACACCATGAATCAGATCATGGAAGAAGGCGGCAAGTTCTGCGCGGAAGTATTGCAACCGCTGAACGCCGTGGGCGATTCCGAAGGTTGTACCTTGAACAAGGCCGATCATTCCCTGAAAACGCCAACAGGCTTCAAAGAAGCCTATCAACAGTTCGTTGAGGCTGGTTGGGCTTCGCTCAGCTGCGACCCCAACTACGGTGGTCAAGGCCTGCCGGTTACTGTGAACCAGACTTTCTATGAAATGATGAACAGCGCCAATCAGGCCTGGACCATGTACCCCGGCCTGACCCACGGTGCCTACGATTGCCTGCACGAGCACGGTAGTCAGGAACAGAAAGACTTGTACCTGCCCAAGCTGACCAGCGGTGAATGGACTGGCACCATGTGCCTGACCGAGCCCCATTGCGGTACCGACCTGGGTATGTTGCGCAGCAAGGCCGAGCCACAAGCCGATGGCAGCTACAAAATTACCGGTGCGAAAATTTTCATCAGCAGTGGTGAACACGACATGGCCGAGAACATCATTCACCTGGTGTTGGCACGCCTGCCCGACGCACCTGTGGGCACCAAGGGCATTTCGCTGTTCCTTGTTCCCAAGTTTGTTCCCAATGCAGATGGAACCCTGGGCGAACGCAATCCGATTTTCTGCGGCGCCATTGAACACAAAATGGGCATTCACGGCAATGCAACATGCCAAATGAACCTGGACGGCGCAAGCGGTTGGTTGATCGGCCAGCCTCACCGCGGTTTGGCTGCCATGTTCGTGATGATGAACGCAGCCCGCCTGGGCGTGGGCATGCAGTCACTGGGCCTGACCGAAGTGGCTTATCAAAACGCCGTGGTGTACGCCAAAGACCGTATTCAAGGCCGTTCATTGACCGGCCCCAAATCAGCAGACAAACCTGCAGATGCCATTATTGTTCACCCTGATGTTCGCAAAATGCTGTTGACCACCCGCGCCTATGCTGAAGGTGGCCGGGCATTGTGCCTGTGGACTGCGCTTGAGCTGGACAAAGAGCTGAACCACCCAGACGAAGCCGTTCGCAAGGAGGCTTCCGACATGGTTGCCCTGGCCACCCCCATTGTGAAAGCCTTTATTACCGACAATGCATGGGAAGCCACTTCACACTGCATGCAGGTGTATGGCGGCCATGGTTACATCGCCGAATGGGGCATGGAACAGTATGTGCGCGACAGCCGCATCAACATGATTTACGAAGGCACCAACACCATTCAATCACTCGACCTGCTGGGTCGCAAAGTGTTGGGCGATGGCGGCGCCAAGTTGATGAAGTTTGGCAAAATGGTTCGTGCTTTGTGCGAAGCTGAGGCCAACAACCCAGCCATGAAAGAGTTTGTAGAACCCTTGGCCGACTTGGGCGACAAGGTCAGCAAGCTGACCATGGAAATTGGTGGCAAGGCCATGCAAAACCCTGATGAAGTGGGTGCCGCTGCTGTGGATTACCTGCGCGTAGTAGGCCACTTGTTCTATGGCTACTTCTTCGCACAAGCTGCAAAAATCGCGCTTGAAAAACAAGCCAGTGGTGACAAGTTCTACACCGCCAAGCTGCACACAGCCCGTTTCTACTTCCAGAAAATGCTGCCCGAAACCGCCATGCTGATACGCAAGGCGCGCGCAGGCTCCAGCAGCCTGATGGAAATGGAAGCAGACCTGTTCTAAGAAATCCTGTCCCGTAGTACCCCGCAGCCCACATGTGGCTGCGGGCGTTGAATCCAATTAACTCGAAGGAGACACGCGTGTCCAATTTCATCGTTCGCAAAGTCGCCGTGCTCGGCGCTGGCGTGATGGGTGCTCAAATTGCTGCCCACTGTGCCAATGCCAAAGTGCCAGTGGTGCTGTTTGATTTGCCCGCCAAGGAAGGCCCCAAGAATGGCATCGTTGACAAAGCCATCTTGAACCTGACCAAGCTGAAGCCTGCCCCGTTTGGCGCGAAAGACGTTGCGCAATATGTGCAAGCTGCCAACTACGAAGAGCATCTGGAGCTGTTGCAAGGTTGCGACCTGGTGATCGAAGCGATTGCTGAACGCATGGATTGGAAACACGATCTGTACAAAAAAGTTGCGCCGCACATCAATGCCACCGCAATTTTTGCAACCAACACCTCGGGCTTGAGCATTTCCAAGCTTAGCGAAGGTTTTGATGCTGAACTGAAAAGCCGCTTTTGTGGCGTTCACTTCTTCAATCCGCCCCGCTACATGCACCTGTGCGAACTCATTCCATTGAGCACCACGCGCCAGGACATTCTCGACAATCTCGAAACCTTCCTGACCACCACTTTGGGCAAGGGCATTATTACAGCCAAAGACACGCCCAACTTCGTGGCCAACCGCGTGGGCGTGGCCGGCATGCTGGCCACCATGGCCGAAGCACAGAAGTACGGTATTCCATTCGACATCGTTGATCAGCTGACCGGCTCTAAATTGGGTCGTGCAAAGTCCGCCACATTCCGCACTGCCGACGTGGTGGGTCTGGACACCATGGGCCACGTGATTGCAACCATGCAAAACACACTGCCCAACGATCCGTTTGCACCCAGCTACGCCACACCCGCCGTATTGAAGGCCTTGGTTGAAAAAGGTGCCTTGGGCCAGAAAACCAAAGGTGGCTTCTTCAAGAAAGAAGGCAAGCAGATCATGGTGTTTGATGCAAGCACCAGCGGCTACGTACCTTCTGAAGGCAAGGCCGACGAAGCCGTGTTGAAGATCTTGAAAAACCGCAACGTGGCCGAGCGCATGGCTGCACTGCGTGCTTCCGAGCACCCGCAAGCCAAATTCCTGTGGGCCATTTTCCGCGATGCATTCCACTACATCGCCTTCCACTTGAACGAAATTGCCGACACTGCACGCGAAGTGGACTTCTCGCTGCGCTGGGGTTATGGCTGGACAGAAGGTCCATTCGAAACCTGGCAAGCTGCAGGCTGGAAACAGGTTGCTGAATGGGTAAAAGCGGACATTGATGCCGGCGAAGCACTGTGCAATGCACCGTTGCCAGCTTGGGTTTTCGAAGGCCCCGTGGCTGAAAACGGCGGCGTGTACAGCACGGCCGGCGCATTCAGCCCAGCCTCGAATTCCTTCGTGCCCCGCAAAGATTTGCCTGTGTACCAGCGCCAAGTTTTCCGCGCCAAAGTATTGGGCGAAACAACAGTCACTGGTCACAACGGCGGCACCACAATCAAAGAAAACGATGCGGTTCGCATTTGGACAGCACCGGGTCATGACGACGTATTGATTTTGTCGATCAAAACAAAAATGCACGCCATTGGCCCCGACGTCATCACCGGCACCCACGAAGCCATTGCCTTGGCTGAGAAAAGCTACAAAGGTTTGGTGTTGTGGAGCCCGGATGAACCCTTCTCCGCAGGTGCCGATTTGCAGGCCATGTTGCCTGCATTCATGCAAGGCGGTGGCAAGGCCATCGAACCCATGGTTGCAGAATTCCAGAAGGGCACAGCCGCACTGAAATACGCACAAGTTCCAACCGTGGCCGCCGTAACTGGCTTGGCTTTGGGTGGTGGGTGTGAATTCGCAATTCACTGTGCTGCACGTGTTGCAAACCTGGAAAGCTACATGGGTCTGGTGGAAGTGGGCGTTGGCCTGATTCCAGGCGGTGGTGGTTTGAAAGAGATCGCTGTAAACGCTGGCCTGGCTGCTCAAAAAGCGGGTTCTGCCGACGTATTGGCTTTCCTGAAAGACGGCTTCATGACCGCTGCCACTGCCAAGGTGGGCACATCGGCCATGGAATGTCGCGACCTGGGCTTCATCAAGGAATCCGACACCATCGTATTCAACAGCCATGAACTGCTGTACGTCGCAATTTCACGTGCACGCGCCATGTTCGATGGCGGCTATCGCCCACCCCACAAAATCAAGGGTGTGCCCGCCGCAGGCAAATCAGGCTACGCCACAATCAAGGCGCAACTGGTCAACATGCGCGACGGTGGTTTCATCTCCGCCTACGACTTCCACTTGGGCTGTGTCATCGCCGAAGTGGTGTGTGGTGGCGAAATTGAAACTGGCTCCTTGGTGGATGAAGAGTGGTTCCTGAATCTGGAACGCAAGCACTTCGTGAAGTTGCTCGACAACCCCAAGACACAAGAACGAATCATGGGCATGCTGCAAACCGGCAAACCCGTACGTAACTAAGGAGAGCAAACATGGCTCAAACTTGTAAAGATGTTTACATTGTCGCCGCAACGCGCACCCCGATCGGCAAAGCCCCACGTGGCATGTTCAAAGACACCCGCCCCGATGACCTGCTGGTGCACGCCATTGCCAGCGCCATGGCCCAGGTGCCCACGCTCGACCCCGCTTCAATCAACGATGCAATCGTAGGTTGTGCATTCCCCGAAGGCGAGCAGGGCATGAACATGGCCCGCATCGCTGTGTTGCTGGCAGGCCTGCCCAACACCGTGGGTGGCGTTACCATCAACCGCTTCTGCGCATCTGGTATCACGGCTGTTTCCATGGCCGCCAATGCAATCGCCATGGGCGAAGCTGAAGTCATGATCGCTGCGGGTGCAGAAAGCATGAGCATGGTGCCCATGAGCGGCAACAAGCCCAGCTTCAACAATGCGATTTTCCAGAAAGACGAAAACTTAGGGATCGCCTATGGCATGGGCATGACCGCTGAAAAGGTTGCCCAGCAGTGGGGCATCAGCCGCGACGCGCAAGACGAGTTCGCACTGAATAGCCACAAAAAGGCAATCGCAGCCCAACAGGCTGGCGAGTTCAACGACGAAATTACACCCTTCACCGTGGTCAAAGCCACGCCCGATTTGGCCACTGGTGAAATCAAAACTTCCAGCAAAGAAGTGAAGCTGGACGAAGGCCCCCGTGCCGACTCGTCCATCGAAGGCCTCACCAAACTGCGCCCCGTGTTTGCTGCCAAAGGCTCTGTAACAGCCGGTAACAGCTCGCAGATGAGCGACGGCGCAGGCGCACTGATTCTGGCTTCTGAAGAAGCTGTGAAGCGCTACAACCTGACTCCGCTGGCCAAGTGGCGTGGTTTTGCGGTGCGCGGTGTACCCCCGGAAATCATGGGCATTGGCCCCAAGGAAGCAATTCCTGCCGTGTTGAAAACTGCTGGCCTGAAAACCAGCGACATCGACTGGTTTGAATTGAACGAAGCGTTTGCCGCACAATCGCTGGCCGTGATGAAAGACCTGGAACTGGACCCAAGCAAGGTGAACCCCATGGGCGGTGCGATCGCCTTGGGCCACCCGCTGGGCGCAACAGGTGCAATTCGTGCAGCCACTGTGGTGCATGCACTGCGCAGACACAACCTGAAATACGGTATGGTCACCATGTGTATCGGCACCGGCATGGGTGCAGCAGGCATCTTCGAACGCGTGTAATTTCAGCGCGAACAAAAGCGGGTGTGGGTGCAAACCTTCACCCGCTTTTTTAACTGACAGGGAATACGGCAGTGGACATTCAAACAGAAATCAGCAACGGGCTGATGACCATCACCATCAATCGGCCCGAGCGTAAAAACTCATTCACCAACGCCATGTACACCGCGCTGGCCGATGCGTTTCGTGATGCCACCCACAGCAGTGGCGTAAAAGTGGTGTTGCTCAAAGGGCATGAAGGCTGCTTTTCCGCAGGCAACGATCTTGGCGATTTCTTGAACAACCCACCGACCGATCTTGATGCACCCGTGTTCCGTTTCCTGCGCATGATCTCCATGTTCCCTAAGCCCGTGGTGGCGCAGGTTCAAGGTTTGGCCATTGGCATTGGCACCACCGTATTGTTGCACTGCGACTTGGTCTACGCTGCAAGCACAGCAAAATTTTCCATGCCTTTCGTAAAATTGGGCTTGTGCCCTGAAGCGGCATCGAGCCTGTTGCTGCCAATTTCCGCGGGGTATCAGAAAGCCGCTGAATTGCTGCTGCTCGGCGATCTATTCACTGCATTGAAAGCCTACGACACCGGCATTGTTTCCGACGTACTTGAACCGGAAACACTGGATGCACACGTGCAGGCGCAAGTGAAAAAACTGCTCGACTTGCCACTGACCAGTTTGTTGACCACCAAGCGCCTGATGAAGTCGGTGACCAAGGCTGCCATTTCAGAAAAAATGGCCGAAGAAGGGCACTTGTTCATGAGCATGATTCCGCAAGCGCCAGCGCAAGAGGCATTCAAAGCGTTTGGCGAAAAACGCGCTCCCAATTTCAAGCAATTCGAACATTAATTCAATAAGCACCAAGGGCCCAGCATGACCGTCGCACTCTCCGAAATTTTATCCAGCCGCCGCTTGAGTGGTGACACCGTCACCTTCCAGGCCACGGAAGACTGGATGCAGGGCCGTACCATGTTTGGTGGCTTTTTGTCCGCATTGGCTGTGGTGGCCATGCGTGACACCCTGGGCATTGACATGCCATTGCGTGCCTTGCAAACCAACTTTGTGGGCCCCGTGCCCGCCGGTGATGTGGTGTACCGCACGCGACTGCTTCGGCAAGGCAAAAGTGTCAGTCAGGTGCAATGTGAAATTTACAGCGACGAAACACTGGCTGGCCTCGTGGTCGGCGTGTTCGGTGCACCGCGTGAAACAGCACTGCCAGTGTTGACACCCGAGCACAAGCCGCTTCCCAAGGCGGTTGAAAACATCCCGGCCTTGCCCTTCATCCCCAAAATTACGCCCAACTTTTTGCAGCATGTTGAAATGCGCTGGGCAGTGGGCAGCATTCCTTACATGGGCACACCCTTTTGGGAAAGTGGCATTTACATTCGCGCCACCGACAAAAATCTCAGCCCTGAAGTACTGATTGTGATGCTCAGTGATGGCCCACCCACGCCATGCTTAAGTCACTTCAAAGGGCCTGTCATGGCCAGCTCTGTGAGCTGGTCGCTTGAATTGCCGCCCATGCCCGCCAACATCGACAGCGAAGGCTGGTTCCAAATCGACATGGAAACCAAAGCAGGTGCAGACGGTTACGTGAATCAAAGTGCCAAGCTGTGGACTCCGAATGGTGAATTGGCCTCTCTGGGCTATCAGGTGGTGGCGGTTTACGGTTGATTGCAGGAAGCGCATTCGTGAGTCACACAAACAAACGGTTCTCCATTGTCCTGGTTTGGCTTTTGGTCTGGTTGGTGGGTTCTGTACTGGGCACACTGGTTCAGTCTCAAATCAATTTGAATGCCTTGCAAAACTTGGGTGTTGGCATTCCGTTGGATACCCGCCTTCACACCACAATTCACGATCTCGGGAACTTCTCGCCGGTTTATGCGGTCATTTTCGGGTGTAGTTTTGCGGTGTCTCAGGTCGTCGCATTGCTGTTTACGCGCTTCACCGGCACCGCATGGCGTACTTTTTGGTGTGTGTTCGGTGCTGCCTTGGGCCTGTGGGTAACTTTTAAAGTGGTCGACATGATTGCACCAATGCCAATACTGATTTCATCCACCCGCACCGCTGGCGGCATGTTCTCCATGCTTGCCGCCGCTGCAGTGTCGGGTGCCTTGTTCTCGAAATTATCGACTCGCAAGTTGTCGGCAGGCCCGGCTTTGGCTGTCTTGTTGGTTGCAGGTTTTGCATTGCCGCCCGGCGAGGTGCTTGCTCAAGCAGGTAAGTCTTACAAGATCGAAACCTTTGTTGATGGCTTGGATAGTCCCTGGTCCATGGCGTTTTTGCCGGATGGTCGTGCATTGATCACGGAAAAGCCAGGCCAGTTGCGCTTGGTCGGGGCAGACGGCAAAGCAATGAGCAAACCATTGGGTGGCGTACCACAGGTGTTTTACAGCGGGCAGGCAGGTTTGTTCGACGTGTTGCCTGCCAGTGATTTCGTGCAAAACCAGCAAATTTTCTTGAGCTATGCCTGTGGCACCCGCAGTGCAAACCATCTTTGTGTCTCCAGTGCAAAGCTCGGCACCAATAGTCTCGAGAACGTGAAAGAAATTTTCCGCTCCCAAATGGCCAAGTCCGGCAGTGCGCATTACGGTGGTCGCATGGCCTGGCTACCCGATAACACATTGATTGTGACGCTGGGTGACGGCTACAGCTACCGCGAAGAAGCGCAGAACCTGTCGAACCACCTTGGAAAAATTGTTCGTATCAATGCCGATGGTTCGGTGCCCAAGGACAATCCTTTCGTGGGCAAGCAAGGCGCACGGCCCGAAATTTACAGCTATGGTCACCGCAATGTGCAGGGGCTGGCCTACGACACAGCCAACAAGCGCTTGATTGCGCATGAGCATGGCCCACGTGGTGGCGACGAGGTGAATGTGATCACCCCCGGCACCAATTACGGTTGGCCCAAAGCAACCTATGGCATTGATTACACCGGCGCACAAATTTCACCCTTCAAAGAATACGAAGGAACCCAACAACCTGCAATTTATTGGGTGCCGTCCATTGCACCTTCTGGCATGACTGTCTACAACGGCGACATGTTTCCCCAGTGGAAAGGCAACTTGCTGGTGGGCGCATTGAAGGCACAACAGGTCAGCCGTGTGGTCTTGAAAGGCAACAAGGCTTCGGAGGAAGAAGTGTTGTTCAAAGAGGTCGGTGCCCGTTTTCGTGACATTCGCACCGGTCCGGACGGCGCCATCTATCTGCTGACCGACAGCTCGGACGGCAAGGTGCTTCGCGTGAGTGCCCGGTAAGCCCAATTCCCACAACGATGCGGTCAACGTCTTATCACCCAGTAACGCTTTTTTAGGCTAGTCTGGGAGGTAAGGGGAAACGCCATGAAGATTGTATTCAAAGCCGGCAACATCATTGAGGCGCACATCGTCGCAGGCATGTTAAACGCATGCGATATCCAGACTTACGTCGGGGGACATTTTTTGCAAGGCGCTGTGGGTGATCTTTGCCCCAGCGGGTTCGCCAATGTGTTTGTCGCGCCTGAGGATTTCGATTTGGCCTGCACATTGATTGCCGAATATGACGCGTCAGCCCAGATTCTAACCAATTCCGATTTCGTTTCAACTCAGGCCAAGTTGGCCTGACTCAGTTCACTCGAACGGGGATGGCCCTGTTCATCCAAGGAGAAATCGTATGAGTTTATTGGTATTTCTAATCGTGGGTCTGATCGCCGGCTGGCTTGCTGGACAACTCGTCCGAGGCGGTGGATTCGGACTGGTCGGTGACCTGGTGGTGGGTGTAGTTGGCGCTTTCCTCGGCGGCTTCCTGTTCAATTTTTTCGGAGTGTCTGGCGGAAGTGGCCTGATCGGCAGCATTGTTGTGGCCACAATTGGTGCAATTGTCCTTCTCATGTTGATTCGCCTCGTAAAAAGGGCGTAAGCGAGTCCGAAGTTGATCAACTGGGCAGTCTGGTTTGGCGCTATACTGCGAGCCCGACCTGCCCAGCCTAAAGAAGGATCCTCATGGCGCTCAAATCCACCGACATGGCCAAAAACATGGCCAAAAAACTTGATGGCTCACTTAAATCAGAGAGTCTGCCAGATCGCTTTGGTCAAGCCGCCAAGGCCTCATCCAACAAGCGCGAACGCGCAGCGGACATTCCTGCAAGCAAGCTGGTGCCGGTCAATTACAGGCTGCCTGCGGAACTGGTGAGTCGCCTGCGCGAATACGCAGTCAGCCAAGAAGAAGGGGTTAATCAGGTGGTGGCCACAGCCTTGAATGAATGGTTGGCGGGTCAGGCCAAAAAATAAATTCTGCTGAGCTTCATGCTTCCCCGCTCGTTCGGTCTCATTCTGGCCGAACCGTCAATTTATTTTTTCCAATCGAAGTCGTATCGATTGGCTAAAGACCTTCCCGCAAAAAACTCAAAAATATTCGTTTAAGTTTCTTTATTGATTCACTTAGTAAATCTTAATCGATTGGTGATGTTTGTCGCCTTACATTATTTGATTGAAACTTCCCCCAGATTGGCTAATGCTGCGGTTTCTGCGTATATGGAAAACCACAATTGCTGCGCATCACGGGCATGCTGATACTCCATCCACCTGCGCAAATATGTGTGGAAATTCAATAAGAAAAACAGCTTTCGCAGTTGACATTCTGATACCAATCACAAGGAGAGTTCCGTGAAGAAATCGATTAAATCCGTATTGGCAGTGGCCCTGTTGGGCTTGATGGGTTCTGTTCAGGCACAAGATGCTTACCCATCCAAAGTCATCACCATGCTGATTCCGTTTGCAGCGGGTGGCCCAACTGACACGGTTGGTCGTCTGATCGCACAGTCCATGTCCAAAGACCTTGGTCAGCAAGTGATTGTTGAAAACCTGGGTGGTGCTGGCGGTACGCTGGCAGCTGGCAAAGCAGCACGCTCTGCACCCGATGGTTACAATGTTTTCCTGCATCACATTGGTCAATCCACAGCACCTTCGCTGTACCGCAAATTGTCTTACAACGCTTCTTCTGATTTCGAAACCATTGGCTTGGTCACCGATGTGCCCATGACCATTGTGGCTCGCGGCAACATGCCTGCCAAAAACATGCAAGAGCTCTTGGCTTACATCAAAGCAAACAAAGACAAAGTGACTTACGCCAACGCAGGTATCGGTTCAGCTTCGCACCTGTGCGGCATGTTGTTCCAGACTGCTGTGGGTGTAGACCTTACAACAGTACCTTACAAGGGCACAGGCCCAGCCATGAATGATTTGTTGGGCGGTCAGGTTGACTTTATGTGTGACCAAACCACCAACACGACCAGCCAAATCAAGGGCGGAAAAATCAAGGGTTATGCAGTCACCACCAAAACTCCAGTGGCTTCATTGTCCGACTTGCCAACGCTGGACAAAGCCGGTTTGCCAGGCTTTGAAGTGGCCGTTTGGCACGGTTTGTATGCGCCCAAAGGCACACCCAAGCCCATCATTGACCGTTTGAACAAAGCACTGAATGTTGCGCTGAAAGACCCCAACGTGATTTCCCGTTTTGCCGAATTGGGAACTGAGCCAGTGAGCGCCGAGCGAGCCACGCCTGCAGCACACCGCAAGCATCTGGATGCAGAAATTGCCCGCTGGAAGCCAATTATCGACAAAGCTGGTCAGTACGCTGACTGATCAATAACTGAGACTCAAAATGCCAAAAGATTTACGTGACTTTTGGGCCGGGCTGCTGTACCTGATTATCGGTGCAGCAGCTTTGTACATGGCTGCTGACTATGAAATGGGCGCAGCCATCAGCATGGGCCCCGGTTATTTCCCCAAAGTGCTCAGTGGTTTGCTCATATTGATCGGAACCGCTTCACTCGTTCGTTCTTTCTTTGTTCAAGGTGAACCTCTTGAAGGTTTTCCTTTTGCAAAAATTATTTATGTGACTGTCTCCATCATTGCATTTGCCTTGCTGGTGGAAGGCGCAGGTTTGGCAATTGCGGTGATGACGCTATTTGGTATTTCTGCAATGGCCAGCAAATTCTTCAATTGGAAGTTCACCCTGGGTATCGCTTTTGGCGCAGCTATTTTTTGTAGCCTTGTGTTTGTCAAAGGCTTGGGTATTCCGCTGCCCATTTTTGGGTCTTGGTTTGGAATGTAATCATGGAACTTCTCGCTAATCTTTCACTGGGTCTTGAAACAGCCTTCACGATCCATAACCTGTTGTTCTGCCTGATCGGTGTTTTTCTGGGCACTGCAATTGGCGTGCTACCCGGCTTGGGCCCCACGGCAACCATTGCCATGTTGTTGCCAATCACCTTTGGCCTGCCGCCAGTGTCATCACTCATCATGCTGTCTGGTATTTACTATGGCGCGCAGTATGGTGGCTCCACAACAGCCATTCTTGTTAACCTGCCAGGCGAATCCTCGTCGGTGGTTACCGCGCTTGATGGTTATCAAATGGCTCGTCAGGGCAAGGCGGGCAAAGCCCTGGCTACGGCTGCAATCGGCTCTTTCGTTGCCGGTACTTTCGCAACCGTTTTGCTGGCATTGTTTGCGCCACCTTTGGCTGACATTGCCTTGCAATTTGGTGCGGCTGAATATTTTTCACTGATGGTGGTTGGTCTGGTGGCCTCAGTGGTGCTGGCCAGCGGTTCCCTGTTGCAAGCATTCGGCATGATCGTGCTGGGTTTATTGCTGGGCATGGCGGGTACTGACGTGAACTCCGGCATGGAGCGTTACACCTTCGACACACCCTACATGGCTGAAGGCATCAACTTCGTGATTTTGGCCATGGGCATGTTCGGTCTTGGTGAAATCATCAAGAACCTCGAAGAAGAGCACCTGCGCTCTGCAATGGTCAGCAAGGTCGAGGGTTTGATGCCCAACAAAGACGATCTCAAGCGCATGGCGTGGCCAATCGTCCGTGGCACCGGGCTCGGTTCATTGCTGGGAATTTTGCCTGGTGGTGGTGCCATGTTGGCTTCGTTTGCTTCTTACTCCATTGAAAAGAAAATCTCGAAAACGCCAGAGCGTTTCGGCAAAGGGGCGATCGAAGGTGTTGCGGGTCCAGAGTCTGCCAACAATGCGGGTGCGCAAACTTCGTTTATCCCATTGCTCACGCTGGGCATTCCGTCCAATCCAGTCATGGCCTTGATGATCGGCGCCATGATCATTCAGGGCATTACTCCGGGGCCGGCGGTCATGACCGAGCAACCCGGCTTGTTCTGGGGCATTATTGTGTCCATGTGGATCGGCAACCTGTTCCTCGTGATTTTGAACCTGCCTTTAATCGGCATCTGGGTCAAAATGATTTCCGTGCCTTACCACTTCTTGTACCCGATGATTCTCGTGTTCTGCTGCATCGGCGTGTTCAGTTTGGGCAACAAGTTGTTTGATGTGTATCTACTGGCCGGTTTCGGGGTGTTGGGTTATATCTTCTCCAAGCTAAAGTGTGAGCCCGCGCCCTTGTTGCTCGGCTTCATTCTTGGCCCAATGATGGAAGAGTACCTGCGCAGGGCCTTGTTGCTCTCGCGTGGTGATTTCTCGGTGCTTGTGACACGACCAATCAGTGCAACCATGCTGGCCATTGCAGCAATTGCCCTGATCGTGGTGTTCCTGCCTTCCATTCGCAAGAAGCGCGAAGAGGCATTCCACGAGGAATAAGTTCTTGCAAATATGTTGTTGCCCAAGGGCCATTGAAGCGTTGTTTCAGTGGCCCTTGTGTCTTTCAGGCGTGCATACAGTATGAATTGTGTTGCATTGTGTTGTATTATCCAATCGTAGCTCTGAAGCATTTGGACAGTACGAATGGATAGTCAGTTTCCCTCCGCCTCTCAAGAAGAATCCAATTTCGGTGACAGCAAACTAGACCCGAATCAAGTTGTTCCTCTATACCACCAAATTTACCTGATCTTGCGCGAGCGGATTATCGAAGGCCACTACGACACCAAGCCTTTGCCTGGTGAGTTGGTTTTGGCTGAGCAATTCAACGTGTCCAGGGTTACCATGCGTCGCGCACTGCAAGACCTGGTCAAAGAGGGCTTGGTCGCGCGGGGGCGTGGCAAGGGCACCTTTGTAAAGCCGCGCACCGAGTCTCGCAATTCTTCGGTGGGGCAAAGCCAGTTGCTGAGTGCTTCGGCCATGCGTTTGCAAGCCAGTGGTGACTCTTCCGATTTGCAGCTCATCACATCAAAACGAATTCTGCCTCCCCCCGACATTGCAACACTGCTGCACCTGCCAAGCGACGCGATTGTTGAAAAGCTTATCCGCATTCGTCAGCTTGATGGCCAGCCCGTGGCGCACCTCACCAGTTTCATCCCTCAGGATCTGTCAGGTCGAATTTGTCGCCGACGGCTGCGCGAGTTTCCCATTCTGGTCCTGCTGGAAGAAGCGGGCGTTAAGGTCGCCAAAGCCCGGCAAACCATTTCTGCGCGTCTGGCCGATGCGTCTGTGGCCTATGCTTTGGGTGTGCCAGTGGGCGCTCCGTTGCTGGCCATTTCAAGGGTGGCCTACGATGAAAACGGCAGGCCCGTGCAAGTACTCAAAGGCCTGTATCGCCCGGATCGCTACGATTACCGCATTGAGTTGTCGCGCAAACAGGCCAAGGGCCAAAGCTCATGGCAGCACGTGAACGAGGTCGAGTTCGCATTCGAGATGCATCAACAGGACCTCACTCACTTCTAAAGCGAACGCCTTATTTCAGCGGATCCACAGGCCGAGAATTTCGATTCTCGTCCACTGCAACATAAGTCACATAGGCCTCTGTCACCTTGGCCACATCATCGGGTTTCAAGCGGCGTTGGGCAAAAACTTCCACGTAAATCTGCATGGAAGTTCTGCCAACCTTGACCACCTCGGCGTAAAAGCTGCACAAATCGCCCACAAACACGGGTTCTTTGAAAATGAATTCGTTCACCGCCACGGTGACTATCCTGCCTTTGGCATGTGCTGTAGCGGGCACTGAACCCGCCAAGTCCACCTGCGCCATAATCCAGCCGCCAAATACGTCACCCGACGCATTGGAGTCTTTGGGCATTGGAATCACCCGAATCACGGGTTCACGGTCAACTGGCAGCAAAATTGGCTTGGGTGTGGTCATGTGCAGGTGCTTTGTTGTTGGTTCGGGTCACAATTGTAACGCCGAGCGCCTAGAGTCCGCATTTCATTCTAGGTGCACGCTACCAACCCGAATTCGTGAAACCGACGATAATGGTGCTTTAGTGAGTCCATGAATTGAGGGAACAATGCCGGCAGGTTGGGTAACAGTGTTGCAAATGGTGCCTTGGGGCGAAGTGATCAAAAATGCGCCGAAAGTGGCAGACGGTGCAGTCAAGCTGTGGAACAGCGTGTCCAAGAAAAAGGTCTACGATGAAACAGGCAGCGAAGTAAGCGATGTTATTTTGGCCAGCGACCCCGAGGCGGTCGAGAAACTGGAGCACCGCTTGCATGCCGCTGAGCAAACAATTTCAGATTTGCAGACCCAAGTGGTTCAGTCCGCTGAAGTGATCAAGGAATTGGCGAGCCAGAACACCCAACTGGTCGCACAAATTGAAGCCAACAGAAAAGCTGTGACTGTGTTGGGTGTTGCCTTGGCGCTGGCTTTGGTGGCGGGCGTGGTTCAGGCTGTTATTTTATTTGGTGCCTGACGCCACGCGAATTCAATCAAGCAGATTGTTTTCCGCCGTGTTCATCGTCCAGCGCGTCTTTGGCCATTTTGTCGATCACAGCCGGTACGAAAGGCTTTAGCTTCAAGCCCAAGCGGCCCTTGGCTGTCATCACCCATTCGCGTTTGCGCTCGGCCATGGCGTCCACTATTTCATTGACGCACTGTTCAACGGTCATGGCGCCTTTCTCGCGCAGGCCAGACACCCCGGCACGTTGGCCATTGGGGTTCAGTCCGTTGCGACGAATTTCAGTGTCAACCACGCCGGGGAAAATGGCACACACGTCCACACCCGTGCCCATCAGTTCAATGCGCAGTGCTTCCATAAAACCGCTCATGGCGAACTTGCTGGTGCAATAGGTGGTGCGGGCTGGCACACCTGTTTTGCCTGCCAGGCTTGAAACGCCGACAATCAACCCTTTGGATTTCTTGATGTGGGGCAAGGCCTTGTGGGTAATCCACACCATGCTCATGACATTCACGCGGAACAAGCGCTCGAAAGTGCCCAAATCGGTAATGTCTTCAAACCAGGCGTGCATTGAAACCCCGGCATTGTTCACAATCATGTCAATGCCACCAAAGGCTTTCACCGATTCTTCCACCAGGTTTTCGCACTGATCCTGTTCCATCACGTCGCAGGCCACGCAATGGACCTGTCCTCCAGCGGCTTCAACCTGTTTGCCCACTTCTTGCAATTTTTCAAGGCGGCGTGCGGCCAAAACCAGCTTGTTGCCGGGGGCCAACTGAATTGCCAAGGCGGCACCAATGCCCTCGGATGCACCGGTAATTACAATCACTTTGTTTTGAATATTAGCCATTTGAATTTGTCTCCTGCGTGGTGTGTAACCTGTTCGGCAAGGCGGGTGGTAGCATTGCCCACATCGCCTATTATTTTTGTACCGAGAAGTATCGCATGCGCAGAACCGCACCGGTGGAGTCCGCCCCGCCAAGACCCCGAAAACGAAGCGACTGGGGCACCATTGCCCAGCTTTTGCCCTACCTTTGGGAATACAAATGGCGGGTTATTTTTGCCATTGCCTGTTTGGTGCTGGCCAAAGTGGCCAATATGGGCGTGCCCTTGGTGCTCAAGGAAATCATTGACGCACTAACCCCGTTGTTACAAAGCAATGCCCTGCTGGCGGCTGCTTCCATGCCAATTGTGCTGTTGGTGGCCTATGGTTTGTTGCGGCTATCCACCACCGTATTCACTGAGCTGCGCGAGTTTTTATTTGCACGGGTCACCCAAAATGCGGTTCGTGCCATTGCCATACAGGTGTTTGACTATTTGCATGCGCTGTCCCTGCGTTTTCACCTGAACAGGCAAACCGGTGGTGTGACCCGTGATATCGAGCGGGGGTCCCGGGCCATTTCCAGCCTGGTCAGCTACACCCTGTACAGCATCTTGCCCACGCTGATTGAAATTGTTTTGGTGGTGGGCTATTTGTTTATTAACTACGACATCTGGTTCTCCGCCATTACTGCGGTGGCATTGTCACTGTACATATTCTTCACGGTCAAAATTACCGAGTGGCGGCTTCATTTTCGCCGCACCATGAATGATCTCGACTCCAAAGCCAATGTGCGGGCGGTCGATTCTCTGATCAATTATGAAACAGTGAAGTACTTTGGCAACGAACGTTTTGAGTCCAAGAGATACAACAAAAGCATGGCGGCATGGCAAGAGGCTGCCATTCGATCCCAGAAGTCGCTGACCCTGTTGAACACCGGACAAAGTGCAATTATCGCCGTGGCTGTTACCTTGGTGTTGTGGCGTGCCACTGCCGGTGTGCTGGATGGTTCCATGACTCTGGGCGACCTGGTGT
Organism: Limnobacter sp. 130; assembly: GCF_902506325.1. Taxonomy (GTDB): domain Bacteria; phylum Pseudomonadota; class Gammaproteobacteria; order Burkholderiales; family Burkholderiaceae_B; genus Limnobacter. The sequence goes on along the minus strand of NZ_LR732328.1, from coordinate 1,293,977 downwards.
TGGTCAATGCTTTCATGATCCAGTTGTACATACCGCTGAATTTTCTCGGCGTGATTTACCGTGAAATCAAACAAGCCCTGGCTGACATTGAACGCATGTTTGGTTTGATGGATGAAAACCTGGAAGTGAAGGACAAACCCGATGCGCCCGACTTGCATGTGAAAGGTGGGGCAATCCAGTTTCGCAATGTAAATTTTGCGTACGATGAACGCCGCATGGTGCTTAAAAACATGTCATTCACCGTGCCAGCAGGTCACACGGTGGCGGTGGTTGGGCACAGTGGTGCCGGTAAATCCACATTGTCGCGTTTGCTGTACCGTTTTTATGAAGTCACCGACGGTGCAATTCTGATCGATGGGCAAGACATTCGGGATATTGCACAAATTTCGCTGCGCAAAAACATTGGCATTGTTCCTCAAGACACCGTGCTGTTCAACGACACCATCGCTTACAACATTGCCTATGGTCGGCCCGATGCAACCCAGGCAGAAATTGAAGCTGCCGCCAAAGCAGCCCATATTCACGAGTTCATTGTGAATCAGCCCGATGGGTATAACACCCAAGTGGGTGAGCGCGGCTTGAAGCTTTCCGGTGGTGAAAAGCAGCGAGTGGCCATTGCTCGAACGATTCTGAAAAATCCGGCGATTCTCATTTTTGACGAGGCAACCTCTGCGCTTGATTCCAAGTCCGAACGCGCCATTCAGCAAGAGCTGCAAATGTTGTCGCGCAACCGCACCACCTTGATCATCGCGCATCGCTTGAGCACAGTGGTTCATGCCAATCAGATCCTCGTGATTAGTCAGGGTGAGGTGATTGAAAGTGGCAGCCATGAATCATTACTTGACAAGAACGGTGAATACGCCCGAATGTGGCTGATTCAACAGCACAGTCAACCCAACGCGTCTGCCCATGGAAACCAAATGGCTTGAAGATTTCATCACGCTGGCCCAAACCAAGAATTTCTCAAAAGCGGCCAACTTGAGATGTGTTACACAACCTGCTTTTTCGCGGCGCATACAGGCGCTAGAAGGGTGGTTGGGCTGCGAACTGATCGACCGGGGCTCATACCCCACACGCCTGAGCCCTCAAGGCGAGGTGTTTTACGAGCAGGCGCTCACCATGCTCGAGCAAATCCGCCAGGCCCGCACCATTGTTCGGGGCGGTAGTTTACAAAGCCGCCAACCCATTCGGCTTGTGGTACCGCACACCTTGGCCTGCAGCAAAGCGCCACACTGGGTCAGCAGTTTGAAAGCCAAGCTTGCCGACCGACTGCCCGACCTCAGCTTTCAGCTGACCGCAAGCAATGTGCACGATGCTGTGCTTTATTTCACCGACGGTGCAAGCGATTTTTTGGTGTGTTACCACCATAGCCGTGAACCGATTGAGCTTGATCCCAGCAAATTTGAGGTGCGAATATTGGGTGTTGAGCGGTTTGAGCCCTACAGCGCTGTCAACGCTGAAGGCGGCCCCAGGTATTCGCTGGACCCCCTGGCGCCCTTGCCAGTGCCTTATTTGTCGTATTCCAAGCATGCTTACCTGTCAAAGATGACAGACATCGCCATGGAGGGGGGACCGCTTTTCCTGAAAAAATCGCTGTTCGAAACCGACATGTCTGAAAGCCTGAAGTCGATGTGCGAGGCTGGTTTGGGGGTGGCCTGGCTGCCCGAAAGTGCCGTGGCCGAGGGTTCTGGTCTGTGCAAAATTCCTGGTCCTTATTTCACTGACATGGAAGTTCGGCTGTACCGTCGAATCCATCGGCACACCGAGAACTCGGTTGCCCATGAGCAGGTCGAATTGATTTGGCATTACTGGCCAGATTAATACCCCTCAGTGTGGATAACCCTTATTAGGGTTTCTTTGGATATGCGGGAAATGCATGGTTTAATGCTGATTAAGTATTGGAGTGCGGGGCACTAAAGATTTAGCATGGCCCACATTCAAAATTAGTTAGGGGATGGCATGGTCAAGCAGCACTCAGAGCATCGCGTGGAAAAAGATCTTCTCGGAGAGAAGAAAATTCCCGCTGAAGCCTACTGGGGTGTGCACACCAGTCGTGCCCTCGACAATTATCAAATCACCGGTTTTCCCCTCTACAACGCGCCTGAACTCATTAATGCACTGGCTGCAGTGAAATGGGCTGCCACCAAGGCCAATGCCGACCTGGACACCATACCCCTTGATTTGGCCAAAGCCATTACCCAAGCCTGCAAGGAAATTCGTACCGGCAAGTTGCACGACCAGTTTGTGGTGGATGTTATTCAGGGCGGTGCGGGCACTTCCACCAACATGAATGCCAACGAAGTGATCGCCAACCGCGCCATTGAAATACTGGGCGGAGTAAAGGGCGATTACAAGGTGGTGCACCCCATCGAGCACGTGAATGCCTCGCAAAGTACCAACGACGTGTACCCCACTGCCGTAAAAATTGGCTTGATCAATGCCATCTCTGGCTTGCTGGTGGCCATGGAAGAACTGAAAGAGGCATTTGGCGAAAAGGCCTTTGAATTCCGGAAAATCCTGAAAATTGGCCGCACGCAGTTGCAAGACGCTGTGCCCATGACCCTGGGTCAGGAGTTCGCAACGTTCTCGGTCATGTTGGGTGAAGACATGGCTCGCCTTCGCGAAGCCACCAGCCTGATTTCCGAGATCAATCTGGGTGCTACGGCCATTGGCACTGGCATCAACACCGACCCGGAATACGCGGCACGTGCACGCCACTACCTCGAGGAAATTACCCAGCTGGGCCTGGTTACCGCCGCAGATCTGGTCGAGGCCACTCAGGACACAGGCTCATTTGTCCAGCTTTCTGGTGTGCTCAAGCGCGTGGCGGTGAAGTTGTCCAAGATGTGTAACGATTTGCGCCTGCTGTCTTCAGGCCCCCAGGCGGGTCTGAACGAAATTAACCTGCCGCCGCGTGCTGCGGGTTCGTCCATCATGCCGGGCAAGGTTAATCCGGTTATCCCGGAAGTGGTGAACCAAGTGGCATTTGAGGTGATCGGAAACGACGTTACCGTGACCATGGCGGCCGAGGCAGGGCAGCTGCAACTCAACGCATTTGAGCCCATCATTGCATGGAGTCTGTTCAAGAGTATTTATCACTTAACCGCCGCCTGTAAAACGCTCACGAAAAATTGCGTATTAGGGATTACCGCAAATGAGTCACTTTTGCGTCAAAGGGTCGAGGAATCAGCCAGTTTGGCCACCTCATTGAACCCTTACATAGGCTATGATCAAGCATCTGAGATTGCAAAAACTGCATTGAAAACCGGCCGGAAGGTTTCCGAGCTTGTTCTTGAAAAAGGCTTGCTGTCAGAGCAGCAGTTGAATGAAATACTCAGGCCCGAGGTTCTCACCCGTCCTCGGAGAATAAAACTTTAGTACCGTCACGAACCTGGTTCGTATGGCGCAGGGTGTGTGCACAGTTCGTGCTTAATTTTTTTCATTCAAGGAGCAAAAATGAAAAGGAATCTCCTCGCAGCAGCGTTGGCCGTGGCCAGTGTAGCCGCTGTTCAGCCCGCAGTTGCCCAAGATCTCACGGGTACTTTGAAAAAGATTTCCGAAACCAAAACGATTGTTGTTGGTTACCGTGAGTCCTCTGTTCCGTTTTCATACCTGGACAACAATCAGAAGCCCATCGGCTACCACATGGACATGTGTAACAACGTGGTCGAGGCAGTCAAAGCCAAGATGAAAATGCCGAACTTGAATGTGCAATTGCAGCCCGTAACTTCTGCAAACCGCATTCCTTTGCTGCAAAACGGCACGATCGACATGGAATGTGGTTCCACCACCAACTCCGTGGCCCGTCAGGAACAGGTTTCATTTGCAAACAGCACCTTCATCACCAGCGTGAAAGTGGTCGTGAAGAAAAACAGTGGTATTAAATCCCTGGCCGATCTCGATGGTCAGCCCATTGCGACAACTTCCGGTACCACTTCCGTTCAGCTGATCAAGCAAAACGAGAAGGGTGCAAACATCAACTTCAAAGAAATTTACGGCAAAGATCATGCTGAAAGCTTCTTGTTGGTGGCCAACGATCGCGCCAAAGCGTTCGTGATGGACGACATTCTGATTGCCGGTCTGGTTGCTCAAAGCAAGAATCCTGACGACTTCATGTTCCTGCCGGAAATTCTGCGTACAGAGCCTTACGGCATCATGCTGCGCAAGGATGATCCACAGTTCAAGGCTTTGCTCGATGAGTCCGTGAACGGCATGATCAAGTCTGGTGAGGCTGAAAAGCTGTATACCAAGTGGTTCATGAATCCCATTCCTCCGAAAAACGTGAACCTGAATTTCCCGATGTCTTCCTTGTTGAAGGAAGCATTCGCGAATCCAAACGACAAAGGCGTTAAATAATCTGCCCTAGTTAGTCACGGGCCGGCTGAGCGTTTCAAACGTGAGCCGGCCTTTTACTTATATTGGCCGAGAATATTGACTCGGGAGTATCCAAAATGAATAGCGACCTGAATTGGCTGTTGTTTTTTCAGCCGATCGTGGAAGGTGAAACCCTGGTTTGGTGGGAAATGCTGTTTTCCGGCCTGCTGTGGACCCTTGCCACATCCGCAGTTGCGGGCGTCATTGCCTTCACTGTGGGTTCTTTGATGGGTGTGTTGCGCACTGCCTCCAGTAAGCCATTGGCTTTTCTGGGCAACACATACGTGGAGATTTTCCGCAACATCCCACTGATTGTTCAATTTTTTCTCTGGTATTTCGTGGTGCCAGAATTCATCCCGGCCCTGAAAGAATGGTCGATTGAGCAAGACCCCACTTTCGTACAATTCTTGGCATCCGTGGTTTGTCTCGGTTTGTTTACCGCTTCGCGGGTGGCTGAGCAGGTCAAGTCGGGTATTTTGTCGCTGTCGCGCGGGCAACGGGCTGCAGGTTATGCCCTGGGTTTGACCGAAGGCCAAACATATCGTTTTGTGTTGTTGCCCATGGCGTATCGAATCATTGTGCCGCCAATGACATCCGAGGCGATGAACCTGATCAAGAACTCCTCGGTGGCACTGACAATCGGTTTGACCGAACTCACCTTCAGAACCCGGGAAATGGGCGAAGTCACCTTTGCATTCTTCGAGGCCTACATTGCCGCTACGGTGTTGTATGTGATCGTAGCAATGTCCGTGAACAGGGTGATGGCAATGGTCGAGCGCCGAACTGCGGTGCCCGGTTACATCACGGGGGGTAAATAATGAACGACTTCGACTTCAGTGCAATCAGCACGTCGCTACCCTATCTGATGCAAGGCCTTGGCTACACGGTGCAGCTTACCGTGGTGGCCTGTTTGGGTGGCATCTTTTTTGGCACGCTTTTGGCTTTGGCGCGTTTGTCTGGCATCAAACCATTGGCGATGATCGCAGCGGGTTACGTGAACCTGATGCGTTCCATTCCATTGATTCTGGTCATTTTCTGGTTCTACTTTCTGGTACCCATTGTTTTGCAATCGATCATGGGGTACGAGCGTCCGCCACAAGTTGGTCCGGACCGGTCGGCCTACATCACTTTCATCATGTTTGAAGCAGCTTTTTTCTGCGAGATTATGCGGGCGGGTATTCAAAGTATTCCGAAAGGGCAAGTTGCAGCAGCACAGGCGCTGGGCCTGAATTACCGTTTGACCATGGCGAAAATTGTATTGCCGCAGGCTTTCCGCAACATGCTTCCCGTGTTGTTGACTCAAACCATTATTTTGTTCCAAGACACTTCATTGGTGTATGTGCTGTCTGTAACTGACTTCCTGGGGGCCGCGTCGAAAATTGCACAGCGCGACAGCGCCTTGGTTGAAATGTACACATTCGTGGCCTTGGTCTATCTGGCGATCTGTTTCAGCATGTCCATGCTGGTGAAGGCGCTTCAGAAAAAAACTCAAATCATTCGATAGCAGGAGAGCACTGTGATTGAAATTAATAAAGTAAGTAAGTGGTACGGCAGTTTCAAGGTGCTCACCAATTGCACAACCTCAGTAAAAAAAGGGGAAGTGGTGGTGGTGTGTGGCCCATCGGGTTCTGGCAAATCAACCTTGATTAAAACCGTGAACATGCTGGAGCCTTTTCAAGAAGGCACTATCACCGTAGACGGAATTTCCGTGGGGGCCAAAGGCACAGATCTGCCCAAGTTGCGTTCACGTGTGGGTATGGTGTTCCAGAACTTTGAGTTGTTTCCGCACCTGACCATTACCGAGAACCTGACCCTCGCGCAAATCAAGGTGCTGGGTCGCTCCAAGGAAGAAGCCACAGCCAAAGGCCTGGGTTTGTTGGATCGCGTGGGCTTGAAGGCCCAGGCAGAGAAGTTTCCCGGTCAACTGTCTGGGGGTCAGCAGCAACGTGTAGCGATTGCACGTGCCCTGTCCATGGACCCAATTTGCATGTTGTTCGATGAGCCCACCTCGGCGCTGGATCCAGAAATGGTGAATGAAGTGCTGGATGTGATGGTGGAGTTGGCCCATGAAGGCATGACCATGATGTGCGTAACCCATGAAATGGGCTTTGCACGCAAGGTGGCAGACCGGGTTATTTTCATGGATCAAGGCAATATCGTGGAAGACTGCACCAAGGAAGATTTCTTTGGTACTCCGCGCTCTGAACGCGCGCAGTTGTTCCTCTCAAAAATTCTGGGTCACTGATCCAGCGTCTTATGCTGCCGGGGCTGGTGCTCTGGCAGCAGTGCGGAACTGTGCTGGTCAGCGCTCGCGTTTCTGCTGCATCAACTCGCGTGTTTTCGCGTATTTCATAAAGCTGTTAAAGCACCCAATCGCGATGTGTACCAAGCCAGGCCAACCATCCAGAAAGCCTTTGCGGACCAGGTAAAACTTGATAAAGCGCACCACGGGTGACAACACCAGCTTGCCAAGGCCTGGCCACTTGCCCCTTGTCGCCAAGGCGTGTGCCTGAATGCTCGTGTAGCGGTTTTGTTTAGTCAAATAGCTTTCAAGGCTTTCCGCTGATTCATGCAACAAATCACCTTCCAGTTTTTCAAAGCGAACGTTGGTCAAGGCACTTTCTACCTTTTCATGCACTGCGTCATCGCTCCAGTTCGCATCACGTCGATTGAACAGTCTGCGTGAGTAGTCGGGATAACCTTCACCATGGCGCAGGTATCGGCCCAGAAAAAAGTTGCAACGTGGCATGTCAAAACCGGCAACATCTGCTGGCAACAGACCATGTTCAGCTTGCTGAATCAACGCACGAATGCTGCGCTCCAGTTCGGGCGTCACGCGTTCGTCTGCGTCCAGGCAGAGCACCCAGTCGTGGGTGGCTTGGGCTACCGCGAATTGTTTTTGTGGACCAAAGCCGAGCCAGTCTTGCTGCACAACCCGGGCGCCGAATTTCTGGGCGATTTCAACTGTGTCGTCGCTGCTGTTGGAGTCAACCACCACAAGGTCGGCGCAAAATTGCAGGCTCTCCAGGGCAGCGGCAATCTGTTTGCCCGCATTCAATGTGATCAGCACGGCGGACAATGCAATGCGGTTGTTGGCTGCTGTGTTCAAATTTATCGTTCCTTGGCTGAGCGGATTCGGAATGGTTGCTCGCTTGCCGCTTACAATGATGCGGTTGCGATCAACCTAAGCGCTAGATGAAGCGTATCTTAATTGTTAAGACCACTTCCATGGGAGATGTCATTCATGCCTTGCCGGTTTTGAATGACATTCACGCCCACGACCCTGCTGTCCAGATCGACTGGATGGTCGAAGAGCCATTTGCTGACCTGGTGCGCGGCAGTCGCCATGTTCACGAGGTAGTTCCGGTTAATTTGCGCAAGTGGCGCAAACAGGGAATTCGTTACACCTGGCAGCAATGGAAGTTACTAAGGGGCCGTTTGGCAGACAGGCAATACGACGCGATCATTGACCTACAGGGTTTGATCAAAAGCGCAGTCTTGGCCCGGGCCGCGAAGGGCACCCTGATGGGTCCTGGTTTTTCCTATGCCAAGGAAAGTCTGGCTTGCCTCTTCTACGCGAAGCGGGCAGGGTGGGATCCGCAAGCGCATGCAGTCGAGCGTCTGCGGGAGTTGGCGGCCGGGCTGTTGGGTTATCGTTTGCTTGGCAAACCAGTTTTCTATGACATTGCTCCGCAAAAAGTGCTTCCTGCCGTTCCCCGCGGTGCTGAAATCTGGTTTTTACATGCCACCGCTCGCGACGAAAAAAAATGGCCAATCGTCAAATGGCGTGAGTTGGCACATCGTTTCTCTGATCTTGGTTATGCGGTCAAACTGCCTTGGGGCAGCGATACCGAGCACCAGCAGGCGGAAAAAATAGCCGCTGGCATTTTCCGGGTCGAGGTCATGCCCCGCTTGGCTTTGGGCGAGTTACGCGTGCGCCTTGAAAAGGCTGGCCTGGTTATTGGTGTGGATACCGGTATAACGCATTTGGCTGCCGCGCATTATTTACCCATGGTCGCTTTGTTTTTTGCCACGCCGGCCTGGCGATTCGCGCCACGGTTTAACCCGCATGCCATCAGTTTGGGCGATGTGGGGCGAGAACCAGCGGTAGGCGAAGTGTTTGAAGCGGCAACGCGTTTGCTACGGGGAAATAAACTTTGAGTGTGTCTGCTCGCATCTTTTTGTGGTTTTACAGCCTGATTCTTTTTTTGCTTCAGCCAGTTTTGGCTTTGTATTTGCTCAAACGCGGCATTCGGCAGCCCGAATACAGGCAAGCGTGGGGCCAGCGTTTTTTGGCGCGCCTGCCTGAATTCAAGCCTGTGCCCGCTGGGCAAAAGCGGATTTGGGTGCATGCCGTGTCGGTGGGCGAAGCCCATGCCGTGTCCCCCTTGGTCCAGCATTGGGCCAAGGTTTATCCGCAGCACGAATGGGCTGTTTCTTGCACCACACCCACCGGTTTGGCCACTTGTCAGCAGCTGTATTCCGCATTGAACAATGTTCGGTTTTTTTACTTGCCCTACGATTTACCCTACTTGGTTACCCGCACATTAAAGCAGGTGCAGGCGCATGCACTTTGGGTGGTTGAAACCGAGCTTTGGCCCAATTTACTCTTGGGCGCTGCCAAGGAGAGGGTTCACACCGCCTTGCTCAATGCACGTGTTTCGCCCACCACCGGCAAGCGATTGGCTCAATTTGGCGCGATCAGTAAACCCGTGTTGCAAAGCCTTGGCACCTTGATTGCCCAAACCCAGGCTGACGCCAATGTTTTTCAGAACCTTGGTCGACCTGTGAACGCGGTGTGTGGCAACCTGAAGTTTGATGTGGCCCTAAAACCCGAGCTGGTCACAATGGGGCGTGTTTGGCGAGAGGCAACCCAGGCCGAGCAAGTGGTGTTGTTTGCCAGTAGCCGGGAAGGTGAAGAGGCCTTGCTCCTGGACGCCTTAAACCGATGTCAGTTTTTCAAGCGCATGCCCAAAGCCAGTGTGTGGATTGTGCCGCGCCACCCCCAGCGCTTTGATGAAGTGTTTGCTTTAATGGCCGAGGCCGCGACACGAATGGGTGTTGCGCGCCCAGTGCGCAGAAGTGCCTCGTTCAATGCGGGCAGCAATATTGCACTGGCGGGGTTTGGCCAGGCGCGGCTGGTGTTGGGCGATTCCATGGGTGAAATGCCTGCGTATTACAGCGTGGCTGATCTGGCTTTGCTGGGCGGCTCCTGGTTGCCTTTTGGTGGGCAAAACCTGATTGAAGCCTGCGCCTACGGTTGCCCCGTGTGGATGGGGCCCAATACATTCAATTTTGCCAAGGCTGCAGACGATGCATTGGCCGCGAGTGCGGCTCGCCGATTTGAGCATTTGCTGGCGGCATGTGAGTTTTACCTGAGTGGTTTTCGGGGCAATGACGAGGCCAAGAAAGCCGCCTTTGCCTATGCTCGGGGGCATCGTGGCGCAACCCAGCGCAGCTTCGATGTACTGAACCAGGGCCGCTATTGAATCAAAAGCTGATTGATCTGCTGAACCGATTCCGCGTTTAATTGCCCGGCCACGGCCTGAAGTTCCAACATATTGATCAAGCTGGCGTACTTGGCTTTGGACAGGTCACGTTGAGTGGCATTGAATTGTTGCTGGGCATTTAATACATCGACATTGATCCGGACTCCCACCTCATAGGCGGTTTTATTCGATTTCAGGGCCAGTTCACTCGAGGCCAGCGCTGTTTCCAATGCCTTGACCTGGGCCAAGCTGGTTTGTACCCCCAGAAAAGCCGATTTCGCAGCCTGTGTGGCATTCCGGCTCGCCAGTTCTACATTGTTCATTGCTTTTTCCAGCAGGGCTGCCTGCTGGCGCACCTGGCTTTGGGTGCCGCCCCCACTAAAAATCGGTATGTTCATGACCAAGCCAATGGTGGTGCTGTCAACGCCCAAGTCAAAAGGTCGCCCCGTGTTGCCGTCAAAAATTTGCTGCTCGGTTTCAACCATTTGCGCCGTCAGGTCCAAGGTGGGCAAGTGGCCATATTTGGCTTTGTTGCTTTCGCCTTTGGCGATCAGTTTGGCAAGTCGCGCCTGCTGCGCGATCAGGTTGTTGTTTCGGGACTGTTCAGCCCAGGCCTCGGTTGTGTTCGGAGATGGGGCGCTTAGTTGGGTTGATGGGGCAAGTGTGGCCAGCTTGTCTACCGGCATGCCCACAATTGTTTCCAGTTGCAGTTTGCGCTGCGCCAATTGGTTTTCTGCGGCCAGTTCTTGGGCCACAGCCAGATCGAACCGGGCTTGGGCTTCTTGCTGGTCGGTGACAGTGGCGCTGCCCACTTCAAAATTGGCTTTGGCCAGTGCCAGTTGCTCGGCAATGGCTGCTTTCTGATCGCGAATACTGGACAGGTCGTTTTGCGCTGTCAGTAAATCAAAGTAGGCGCGTGTCAGTCGCAAAACCAGTTCTTGCTCGGCTTGTTGAAACTGCAGTTTGGCGACTTCTCCGCTCAACTGGCTTTGTTTGTAAGTTTCCCAGGCTTGGGGGCGAAACAGGGCTTGATTCAGTACCAGGCTGTAAGTGCCGGGATTGCGGCTTGCTTCGATCGACATGCCGAATGCATCGTAGGTGTTGTCCTGTTTTTCAATGCGTGCCCCAAAATTAATGTTGGGCAGCAAGGCTGAAAAAGCCTGGTTTTCAGTTTCAAGGTCGGCCCGCAATTGCGAGGCCGCTGCCTGAAAGGTGGGGTCATTTTGCTTGGCCAGGTTGTATAACTTGAGCAGATTTTGGGGGGCTGCTGTTTGCCCCCACGCCGCGTGGCCCGCAAACACCAAACCCAGCAAGGCCATTAATAAACACTGTTTGAAGCCCGATACGTGTCGCAGGGGTACGGTTTGATCGGGCTGGGTCATGAGTCCCGTGTCCTTAGAATACGAATTCGCTGGCCTTGGGTGCGTTGATCAACACCTTGGTCATGGTTTCAAACAACGGGGTGGTAATCAATTGGCCATCGCGGGACTTCCGGGCCAACACCAGCTGCATGGCGGGTGCCCGGCCAACAACGGCCATCAGACGCCCCAGTGGGTTGACTGCCTCCAGCAGGCCTGCCGGCATGATCGGCGTGGCGCCCGACAGCACAATGGCGTCAAACTGGCCAAGTGTAGGGGCCAATTGAAAGCCACAACCATCAAGCACTTTCACGCGGGTAATGCCATTTTTTTTCAGGTTGCTACGGGCCAGTTCAGCAATGGCCGGGTTCAATTCAATGGTGGTAACGTGGGCACATTGCTGTGCCATCAGCGCAGCCATGTAACCTGTGCCGGTGCCAATTTCAAGCACTTTTTCATGGGTACCCAACTCGATTTCCTGAAGAATGCGCGCCTCCATTTTGGGGCTGAACATGGCCTCGCCGGTGTCTGCGCCGCTCACACGGATTGGAAGGTCGCAGTCGGTGAATGCCAGTTTTTCCAGACCCGAGCACACAAAATTCTCGCGTTTGATGAGTTCAAGCAAATCAAGCACCTTCTGGTTCAACACGTTCCAGGGGCGGATTTGTTGTTCAATCATGTTGAAGCGGGCTTTCTCGAAGTCCATGGCGGGTTCTCGCGTGGGGAAATGGGTAACTCGCTATTTTAGCAAATTTTATGCGACACGCGATGTTTGCGGGCAGGTCAAACCATTCAGCACCATTTGAATGTGCGCTTCTATGTAACGCATGGGGTTGGTTTCCACGCCACAGCAACCATCCATGGTCCGTTTCCACAAACCAAGGGTAACCAGCGGTGCGCACAACACCTGGGCGGCATACTCGGTGTCGATGTCGGCGAATTCTCCGCGGGAAATGCCACGTTTGAGCACAGATTCGAGATAGTCCCACCAGGGCCGAACCACTTCGTCATAGAAGAAGCGGCCTAGTTCGGGAAAGGCATTGGCTTCGGAAAGCACAATTTTTGTGATGCTGCTCAGCTTGGTCGAACCGTACTTCAGCCACCACAGGTGGATTGCTTCGCGAATCAGGTTGGCTGAGCTTTTGTCGGGCTCCAGCAGGCTTTTGGCTTCTTCAACAATGGGTGAAACATGTTCTTTCACCACTGCTTTCAACAGCTCTTCCTTGTTGGAGTAATACAGGTAAACGGTGCCTTTGCTCACGCCTGCGCTTTTGGCTACATCTTCAAGGCGGGCACCGGCAAATCCTTTTTCGCTGAAAATGGTCAGTGCGGCATCGAGTAGTTCTTGTGGGCGCTCTTGTTTTCTACGCGTCCAACGGGGTTGAGCATTCGCCAGACATTGCTTCATAGGTGTACTTCTTTTTTTATGGTGGTTGATTGCACTATAGTGGTTCATTCTTCACCGAGTCAACGTAGTGCGCTCAATTCGGTGCTTGTTGGGTTGTAGAATATGTCGGTTTGGTAAATCTTGGAATTTCGGAGAATTCAGCATGTCAATGGCCGATCGCGATGGCTTTATCTGGTTTGACGGCAAGCTTGTGCCGTGGCGTGAAGCGCAAATTCACGTGCTCACACACAGTTTGCACTACGGTTTGTCGGTGTTCGAAGGCGAGCGTGCCTACAAAACTGACAAGGGCCCAGCCATTTTCAGGTTGAAAGAGCACACAGACCGCCTGTTCAACTCTGCCCACATTTACCGCATGAACATGCCGTACACGCGTGAGCAGATCATGGACGCCTGTTGCGAAGTGGTGCGTGCCAACAATCTTGATTCCTGCTATATCCGCCCGATCGCCTTTTATGGCTCGGAAAAAATGGGTGTGTCACCCAAGGGGGCAGCAACCCACGTGGCCATCGCCGCTTGGCCTTGGGGTGCCTATTTGGGCGAAGAAGGGTTGCAAAAGGGAATTCGGGTAAAAACCTCCTCCTATGCTCGCCACCATGTGAATGTAACCATGGCCCGCGCCAAATTTGCTGCCACCTACGCCAATTCCATTTTGGCCAATACCGAAGCCATTCAAGATGGTTACGATGAAGCCCTGTTGCTCGACGTGGACGGTTTCGTGGCTGAGGGTGCAGGCGAGAACGTGTTCGTGATCAAAGACGGTTGCATCTATGAGCCTGAAATTGCATCGGCCTTGGTAGGTATTACCCGCTCCACCATCATCTCCCTGGCCCGTGAAATGGGCATGGAAGTGAAAAGCAAGCGCTTGACGCGTGATGACATTTACATTGCCGATGAGTGTTTTTTCACGGGTACTGCGGCCGAAGTGACGCCTGTTCGTGAGCTGGACAACCGAACCATTGGCGCGGGCACTCGCGGCCCGATTACCGAAGAGCTTCAAAAGCGTTATTTCGACGTGGTGTATGGTCGAAATGAAAAGTATGAACACTGGCTGACACGGGCGTAATTCATCATGATCAGTGACAAAAAAGCAAAACATGAAACAGTGCAGCTTGATGGTGATCAACTGCCTGCATTTTGTCCCAACCCGGCCATGCCGGTGTGGAACACGCATCCGAAGGTTTATCTGGATGTCACCAAAACAGGCAAGGCCACCTGCCCTTACTGCGGCACGGTGTACACCTTGAAACCTGGTGCAAAAGTACACGCACATTGAAGGTTTTGATTGTTGCCCCCAACTGGATTGGCGATGCGGTCATGAGCCTGTCGCTGATCCAGGCTTTGCACCAAGACAACACATTGCGGTCTGCAGACGGCAGGCCTTGCGAAATTCACGTATTGGCTCCCCCGGTCACAGCGCCGGTATACCAGTTCAGTCACGCAGTGCGTGCAGTACAGGTCGAACCTTTTTCTCACGGTAAGTTGCAATGGGGCTTGCGCAGGCAGGTTGGTGCATCGCTTGCTGGCCGTGGTTTTGACATGGCCGTGGTGTTGCCCAATTCACTGAAGTCGGCGCTGGTTCCCTGGTTTGCAGGCATTCCAAAGCGGGTGGGTTACAGCGGCGAGCTTCGTACTGCTGTGCTGACGCACGCTTTGCCAAAGCCATCCAAGAAAGCCAAACCACCCATGATCGAGTGGTACGGCCAGCTTGGTGCTTATTCAGGCGAGTTGCTTGAGTTCCCGGTGTTGAATGTTGAGGCGGGCATGGGCACTGCTGCCTGCACCGAGTTCGGCTTGCAGCCAGGGTTCCTGGCCTTGGCGCCTGGTGCCGAGTTCGGTCCGGCCAAGCGCTGGCCCGCTGAGCACTTTGCGGCGGTGGCCATTGAGTTTTTGCTGCGCAATCCTTTGCAGCAGGTCGTGTTGTTCGGCGGTCCGAAAGACACCGCTTTTTGTGCTGAAATTCTCAGCCTGTTGCCGGTAGACTTACTGTCGCGTGCTGAAAGCCTTGCAGGCAAAACAAGTTTGGCCCAAGCAATGGCACTGATGTCAGCAGCCAGCCAGTTGCTGACCAACGATTCTGGATTAATGCATGTGGCTGCAGCATTGAATGTGCAGGTGCATGCGGTGTTCGGTTCCAGCAGCCCGCACCACACCCCACCCTTGAGCAACAAGGCCAAGGTGTATTACCTGCAGCTGGAGTGCAGCCCCTGTTTCCAGCGAGAATGCCCGCTGGGCCACACCGATTGCCTGAAAAAGCTCGACCCGAAAATGGTGTCGGATCAGTTGGTGCCTGCTTCACAGGGAGTATGATCTTACAAGCCCATTTTCAATGCACCCTGGCCTTACCATGCGTGATTACATCCTGACTATTTCTTGCCCAGACACCACGGGTATTGTGTACAACGTCAGCAAATTTTTGTTTGACCAACAGTGCAACATTCTGGATTCCGCCCAGTTTGGCGACGAATCAACCAACCTTTTTTTCTTGCGCGTGCATTTTTCATTGCCCCTTGAAAGCAAGCTGACTGAAGTCGAGTTACAGGCCAATTTTGCGAAGGTTGCAGAGCCGTTCGCCATGAGATATCAGTTTTTTGATGCGCGGGTAAAGCCACGCGTGTTGCTGATGGTGTCCAAATTTGGTCATTGCCTGAACGACCTGTTGTTTCGCTGGAAAAGCGGGCAACTGCCCTGTGAAATTCCTGCCATCGTATCGAATCATCAGGACTTTGCTTTGCTGGCTGCGTCGTACGGGGTTCCGTTTTATCACCTGCCCGTGAAGACCGAGGCGAAAGAACTGCAGGAAATACAAATTCGCCAAATTATTGAGCGCGAAAAAATTGACCTGGTGGTGCTTGCCCGCTACATGCAAATTTTGTCGCCTGAATTGTGTCGCGACATGTTGGGCAGGGTGATCAATATTCACCACAGCTTTTTGCCTAGCTTCAAAGGTGCCAAGCCTTATCAACAAGCTTTCGATCGAGGGGTCAAGCTGATCGGCGCCACTGCGCATTATGTGACTTCCGATCTGGATGAAGGTCCGATTATTGAGCAGGATGTGGCCCGCGTAGACCATTCCTTAACACCTGAAGAACTAACTGCCCGTGGCCGTGATACCGAATGTATGGTGTTGGCTCGCGCTGTGAAATGGCACTGTGAGCACCGTGTAGTTCTGAACGGATCAAAAACCGTGGTGTTTCAGTGAGTCCCATTCAAAACACATTAATACCGATTGGAGTGCGTTGAATGTCCCGAGCCAAAGTTATTCATTCCTCCCCGCAAGACATCGAGCAAGCCTTTTACGAGGCACTGGAAGCAGCCGATCTGGAAGCCCTGATGGACCTGTGGGCAGATGATGAGCATGTGGTGTGTATTCACCCGGGTGGTCCCCGCGTGGAGGGTTATCACGACGTGCGCGACTCCTGGAAAGAAATTCTTTCGGCAGGCGCGCTTCAAATTCGCGTGGTGCCGGTGCACCGTGTGGAAGGTGTCATGGTCTCGGTGCACAACATTGTTGAACAGGTGATGATGAGCAGCTCACGCGGTGAGCCCCATGTGGTGCAGGTGAATGCGACCAATGTGTATCACAAGGGGCCGAACGGCTGGAAAATCGTGATGCATCACGCAAGCCCGGCCATGGACGCTGAAGAAATGGTTGAGGATGATTTGTCCGACTTCGACCCGCAGCCCACGCTGCACTAAGGGCACTGAGGCAGTATGGTGTACCGTCCGCCCTGGTGGCTTCCTGAGGGCCATTCCCAAACCATTCTGGCAGCCCGCTGGGCCAACAAACCCAGCGTGCATTATCACCGTGTGCGCTGGAACACGCCCGATGGCGACTTCATCGACCTCGATTTCACCGAGCCCCCTGCACAAGCTGTAAAACACCACACGCTGTGGGTGTTGTTTCATGGTCTCGAGGGTTGCTCGCGCAGCCACTACAGCCTTGCGGTGATGAACCAGGCCCGCATGGTAGGGGCTGTGGGTGTGGTTGTACATTTTCGGGGATGTTCCGGCGAAAATAATCGAATGCCACGTGCCTATCATTCAGGTGATTCTGCGGAAATGGACTGGATATTGCGCCGACTGCGCAGCGAATTTCCTGCTGTTGACCGCATGCATGTCACCGGTGTTTCGTTGGGTGGCAATGTGCTGCTGAAGTGGCTGGGCGAGCAAGAAAAGCAAGCTGGAGAAGTGATCAGTTCAGCGGTGTCCGTAAGCGCACCCGTGGATTTACTCGCAGGTGCAAACTCCTTGGCCAAAGGATTTAATCGGGTCTACACCCGCATGTTTTTAAATACCTTGATTCCAAAATCAATTGAGAAAATCAAACGATTTCCTGAATTGGGAAAGATTGAAGACATTGCTGCTTGCAAAGACTTTTTCGATTTTGACAACCGTGTAACCGCCCCTTGGCATGGGTTTCGGGATGCCGAGCATTACTATGCAGTGTCATCAGCGAAGCCCTTGCTGAAACACATTGCGGTACCCACTTTGATGATTCACGCCAAAAATGATCCTTTCATGAGCGGGCAGCATTTGCCCGGGCCGCATGAGGTGTCGCCGCTGGTGAACTGCCTGTTCACCGATCATGGCGGTCATGTGGGCTTTGCCGATGGTCGCAATTTGCGTTTGGGGCTGGACTGGTTACCCAAGCAGTGCGATGCTTTCTTTGCGCAACACACTGGACCACACACGGGAGTGAGCGGTGGATGATCTTGTAGAAAAGGCACTGGCGCGCTGGCCCAATGTGCCAGCTATCGCAGGTTGGCTCAAACTGAACTTGCAGGGCGACTGGCTGCTTACCGGGCCGGCACCGGAAGGGTTAACAATTAGCCATCCGCGTATTTTGAATTTCATGGCCCGCAATTACGGCTGCGAACCTGACGGTCGTTTTTATTTTCAAAATGGTCCTCAAAAGGCTTACGTGCATTTGGCCTACACGCCTTGGGTGTATCGAATCCACCCCTTGGCACAAGGCGACTTAATGTTGAGCACGCACACCGGCCTGGTGGGGTGGCCTTTGGCCATGTATCAGGATGAACAGGGCAGGGTATTGATTGAAGGCGAGCAAGGCATTGGCCTGTTGCACAGCAATGACATGGACTTGCTCGCTGCCGGGCTTCAAGAAAGCGGTGGTGAACTTGTTCACCAGGCCTGCTGGGCTGTTCCCGACTGCGACCCCGACTCCTTGATCGCCGCACGCACCAAATTGCGGCGTGACAAAAAGACCTCCACCGGTCAGCGCACTTGCACCTTCAAATTAATACAAATTGATTCGAATGCAGTGGCCCTGCGTTTTCAATTCAACCCGAATCCCGAAGTTAACCAGCAGGATCCAAATTCGTGAAACCGAACCAGAATCAACGCGGTGCTTCAGCCACGGCATTGCTAGCCTTTGTGTTGTTCGTGGCTTTGCTCTATGTGCTGTACAACCAGTCAAGTATCGAAAACCTGTTCACAAGTCGCCCGGAAAATGTCACACCGCGTGTGGTCGAGGCGCGGGGTGATCTCGCCGCGGGTGAAAAAAGCGTGGTGGAACTGTTTGAGGTATCCAAGGCTTCTGTGGCCTACATTTTTACCGAGAGTGTGCAAGGTCAACTGTTTTTCAGGCGTGTCGCTGAAGGCACTGGTTCCGGTTTTATTTGGGACGATGCCGGGCACATTGTGACCAATGCCCATGTGGTGGAGGGAGCCAGCCGCATTCGCGTGCAGCTTGATGATTCTGAGCCCCTGCCTGCTCGCTTGGTGGGTATTGCACCTTCCTATGACCTTGCCGTGATTCGCCTGGTTAACAAGCCTGCCACTCTTCGCCCCATTCCTGTGGGTACGTCTGGCGACTTGCTGGTGGGCCAGTCGGTGTTTGCAATCGGCAATCCCTTTGGTTTGTCTAAAACCCTGACCGCAGGCATTGTCAGTGCCTTGGGGCGAACCTTGCCTGTCAGCAATGGGCGTGAAATTCCAGATGTCATTCAAACCGATGCCGCAATTAATCCGGGTAATTCGGGTGGGCCTTTGCTCGATTCCGCTGGGCGTTTGATTGGTGTGAACACGGCGATACTCTCGCAAAGTGGTTCCTCCGCGGGGGTCGGGTTTGCCATTCCGGTGGATTTGGTCAATCAAATTGTGCCTCAGCTAATCGAGCGGGGCACTTTGCCGCGCCCCGGCATTGGTATTGCTGTAGCCGACGAGTCGCTGGCCCGCCGCCTGGGCATTCGCGGTGTTGCCGTGATGGGCATTGAGCCGGCCTCGCCGGCTGCAAAGGCTGGTTTGAAACCGTTTGATTTGCAAGCGGGTGTGGTCGGCGACATCATTATTGCCGTGGACCGCAAACCTGTGGCCAATGTGTTGCAGCTTTCCAAGGCGCTGGAAGCAATTGGTGTGGGCGGCACCGCAAATTTGTTGGTGATGCGTGGCGACGACACCCGTGAAGTGGCGGTGAGTATCGTTGATCTGGAAGCGCGTTGATGAACGACGATCCGGATTTGAGCCGTCGCTTTGGTGGATTGAATCGCCTGTATGGCGATGGCGCCCATGCCTTTCTCAATCAAGATGTTCACGCCATGGTGGTTGGCGTGGGTGGTGTGGGTTCGTGGGCTGCCGAGGCTTTGGCTCGTAGCGGTATTGGGCGGATTACGCTGGTCGACATGGATCATGTGGCTGAAAGCAATATCAACCGGCAAATTCAGGCCTGCGACACAACACTGGGCCAAGAGAAAATCAAAGCGCTGGCCGATCACATTCACAGCTATTTCCCGCAGTGCCAAATCACCTTGGTGGACGCATTTCTGGAACCGGACAATGCCCAAACATTGTTGACGGAATTTTCGGCCACGCCCGGTAAGTACAAGGTGTTGCTGGATTGTTGCGACAATGTGCGTGCCAAAGTCGCCATGGCGCTAGTGGCCGCGCGTTTGAATATTTCTGTGGTGTTGTCGGGCAGTGCTGGCGGAAAAACAAAGCCTTGGCTGGTGCAACCAGCCGATTTGCGCGACACCACCAACGACCCCCTGCTGGCCAAAGTGCGTTACACACTGCGCCGTGAACATGGTTATGCCAAAGACCCCAAGAAAAAACTGGGTGTGTCTGTGTTTTATTCAGCAGAGCAGGTCAAGCGCAGTGAGGCCTGCGAGCCGTCTGCTGGCTTGAACTGTGCAGGTTATGGCTCAGTGGTTACCGTGACCGCCACCATGGGCATGCAAATGGCCGCTTGGGCCATTTCGCACTGCATGGGCAAATACAAGGCAAGTTAACGCTTGAACATGTCGCCGAACAGGTCTTCTGCCTTTTCAACCTTGGGAGCCACCACATAAGCACAATAAGGCTGCATGGGGTTGTTCTCGAAATATTCCTGGTGGTACTTCTCCGCGGGGAAGTAATTCAGCAAGGGTGATATTTCGGTGACGACCTTGTCGCGAAAAATTTTTCGCTTCTCCAGGTCTTCCACAAACGCCACGGCAGTGTCATGTTGCTCCGGGCTGTGGAAAAAGATCACAGACCGGTACTGTGTGCCCACGTCGTTGCCTTGTCGGTTCAAGGTGGTGGGGTCGTGAATGGCAAAAAATACCGCCAGAATTTTACGGAATGAAATCAATTCCGGGTCAAAGTGCAGCCGAATAACTTCGGCGTGGCCGGTACGTCCACCGCACACCTTGTCGTAATTGGGGTTGGGGTCGCTACCGCCGCTGTAACCCGATTCGCAAAGCTCAATTCCCTTGAGTTGCCGGAAAACAGCTTCCGTACACCAGAAACAACCCCCGCCCAGGGTTGCCTGTTCTATCTTGCTCGACATAGATCAAAGCCTGTTTTTATTGTTCCCACAATCACCAAGTGAATCTTTAAGTGGAACCCAAGTCAAGCCTTTTGGTCTGAATTTTAAGTGTCAAGCGTTGTATACTCGGCGCGAACCCATCACAACTTTAAGGAGATGACTGTGATTTCATCCGCGTTTGCGCAATCCGCAGCCGCTGGCCCGGAAAGTGGCCTTTTAAGCTTCCTGCCCCTCATTTTGATGTTTGGCGTACTTTATTTTTTGGCCATTCGTCCCCAAATGAAGCGTCAGAAAGAACACAAAGCCATGGTTGAAACCCTGCAGAAGGGCGATGAAGTGATCGCCTCGGGTGGTTTGCTGGGAAAAATCAGCAAAATCAACGAATCGTACATCACGCTGGAAGTGGCTGAAATGGGTGACAAACCTGTTGAAGTTGTGCTGCAACGCGCTGCTGTACAAAGCCTGCTGCCTCGCGGCACCCTGAAAGAAACTCGTTAATTTGCTGTCATGAATCGATACCCTGTCTGGAAGTACCTGATGATCGCCATTGTGTTGGTGTTGGGTGTGTTATACACCCTGCCCAATTTTTATGGCGAAGCGCCTGCCGTGCAGGTTTCAAGTGGAAAATCCACTTTGAAAGTGTCACCCGATCTGGCTGAACGATTGTCCAGTCAGCTTGAGGCGCAAGGTATCAAGCCCGACGGGGTGTTTTTCGAAGAAACGCTGGGTGGTGGAACACTGAAATTCAGGTTCAAATCGTCTGAAGCGCAATTGAAGGCGCGTGATTTTCTTCAAAACCAGCTTAATCCTGACCCGAACGACCCGGGGTATATTGTTGCCCTTAATTTGTTGTCCCGCTCACCTGACTGGCTGACCAACATCAATGCGCTACCCATGTATTTGGGTCTGGATTTGCGCGGTGGCGTGCACTTCTTGTTGCAGGTGGACATGGATGCGGCGCTTGAGAAGCGCAAAGACGCCTTGCTGGGCAGTGCCAAGCAAACCCTGCGCGAAGAAGACCTGCGCTACGCCAGTGCCACGCGCACCCCTGCCGGCTTTAGTCTGACCTTCCGCGACGCCGAGACCCGCAGCAAGGCCCAGGCGGCTTTGGCGAAAGACTCGCCCGATCTGCAATTGCTTGCACCTGAGAACAGTACTGAATTCACCTTGAACGTAAGCTTGGCACCGCAGGTGGAGCAGCAGGCTCGCGAATATGCGTTGCGCCAGAACATGACAACGCTGCACAATCGAATCAACGAATTGGGCGTGGCCGAGCCCGTCATTCAACGCCAGGGTGCGGATCGCATTGTGGTCCAATTGCCGGGTGTTCAGGATACTGCCAAGGCCAAAGACATTCTGGGTCGTACAGCCACGCTGCAAGTGCGAATGGTGGATGACAGCCCCGAGGCCCAATCCGCTTTGGCCAGCGGTATCGTGCCCTTTGGGCTGGAGCGCTACACCGAGCGTGGTGGGCGCGAACTGTTGTTGAAATCAGAAGTGATTTTGACCGGGGACAACCTGACCGATGCGCAAGCTGGCTTTGACAATCAAACCCAGGAACCCGCGGTGCACCTGACTTTGGACAGCCAGGGTTCCCGTATTTTCAGGACGGTAACCGCTGAAAGCATTGGCAAGCGCATGGCGATCGTGTTGATCGAGAAAGGCAAGGGCGAGGTCGTGACTGCGCCTGTCATTCGCGGGGAAATTGGCGGCGGTCGCGTTCAAATTTCCGGCAGCATGAATACTGTGGAGTCGGCTGACCTGGCTTTGCTGCTGCGTGCCGGTTCACTTGCTGCGCCCATGGATATTATCGAAGAGCGCACCATTGGCCCAAGCCTGGGTGCTGACAACATTGACAAGGGTATCAATTCCACCTTGTACGGGTTCGTTGTCTTGGGCATCTTCATGATGGCCTACTACCTGTTGTTTGGTGTCTTCTCGGTCTTTGCCCTGGCGGTGAACGTGTTGCTGCTGTTTGCGCTGTTGTCGGTGCTGCAGGCCACCTTGACCCTGCCCGGTTTGGCCGCTGTCGCACTGACTTTGGGTATGGCGATTGATGCCAACGTGTTGATTAACGAGCGTATCCGCGAAGAACTCCGCGAGGGCGCTGCGCCCCAGCAGGCCATTGCAGCGGGTTACGAGCGCGCATGGGCCACCATTCTGGATTCGAACATTACCACCCTGATTGCTGGTTTGGCTTTGTTGATTTTTGGCTCGGGCCCTGTGCGTGGTTTTGCCGTGGTGCACTGCCTGGGTATCCTGACTTCAATATTCAGCGCGGTCGTGGTATCGCGTGGCGTGGTTAACCTGTGGTATGGCCGAAAGAAAAAACTGGACTCTGTGAGCATTGGGCAAATTTGGCGCCCTGATAGCAACACAGCCGTGGCCAAAAAAGCCTGACCACCAACGAACAGAGTAAGAAGAAATGGAATTATTCAGAATTAAAAACGACATCCCGTTCATGCGGCATGCCAAGATTTTCAACATCATCTCGTTCCTGACTTTTGCGGCAGCGGTTTTCTTCCTGTCCACCAAAGGCTTGAATCTGAGTGTGGAATTTACCGGCGGTGTGTTGGTTGAGGCCCGTTATTCTCAACCTGCGGAACTTGAGAAAATTCGGGAAGGGCTACGTGCCACCGGCATTGGCGAACCGCAGGTACAAAACTTTGGTACGGCCCGAGATGTGTTGGTGCGGTTGGCTGTGAAAGACCTGCAGTCCGGAGTTTTGGGCGTAGATGGCAAGTTGAACCAACAGGCCATGACGGAGCAGGTGCTGAATCTGGGAGGCCCCGACGTTCAGTTGATGCGGGTTGAGTTCGTGGGGCCGCAGGTGGGTCGTGAGCTGGCTGAAAACGGTGTGATCGCGCTCATGGTGGTGATCATCGGCATCATGATTTACCTGGCACTGCGTTTTGAATGGAAATTTGCGGTGTCTGCCATTGTTGCCAACCTGCACGATGTGGTGATTATTCTCGGCTTCTTCGCCTTCTTCAGTTGGGAGTTTTCCCTTTCTGTATTGGCTGCCGTGCTCGCGGTGCTGGGTTATTCCGTGAACGAATCGGTGGTGGTGTTCGATCGAATTCGTGAGACGTTCAAGAAAGTCCGCAAAATGTCAGTGCCTGAGACGATCGACAGTGCGATTACCCGCACAATTTCTCGCACCATCATTACCCACGGCTCTACCCAGATCATGGTGTGTTCGATGTTGTTCTTTGGCGGCCCAACCTTGCACGGCTTTGCTTTGGCGCTGACCATCGGTATTCTGTTCGGTATTTACTCCTCGGTGTTGGTTGCAAGTCCCATGTTGATGTGGATGGGGTTGACTCGAGAAGATTTGGTTAAGCCTGTAAAGAAAGACAAAGAATTTGAGACTCCGTAAAGCGGGGTTAGCAAGCGAGGCAGCGTGGACAATCCCAAAGACCTGTCGCCATTGGCCAAGGGCGACGTTGAAATAGGCAAGGCGCTGCCATTCGCCATTTTTGATCGAGGCGGGGTGTTGCTGCTCGCAGAAGGGCAAGCGGTGACCAGCCAGAAACAGCTGGATGAACTGGCTGCCAAGGGTCTTTACCACAACCCCAGGTGGGCGACCAAGTTTGTCATTCAACCCGGCAAGCAACAAATCGACTCCAGCACTTTGCCTAGAATGCTTCCTGCAAAGCAGGCCTTCGAAGACCCCTTTGAAACCGGTAGTCAGCTGAAAATGTTTGCGCCCGCTCAGGCGAAAGATCCGTTTCATGTGCGTTTGATTGGCAGTATTCCGCAGGCCGCCATTTTGATTACGCACCCCATGCGAGACGGCAAGTGTGTGTTCACCAAAGAAGGGCAGGTCTGGGAGTTTCAAGCCACTTATGGTTTGTCGATTTACCGTTTTAGCTCAATGATCGAGAAGGTGTTGCTGTCACCGCACCCACTGATCGTGATGTCGTGGCCGCACGAAACTCACTTGGAGTCACAGGCCATTCGTCGGGCACGACGTGTCAATTGTGATCTTCCGGCAAGCATACGTTTGGCGGGACCTAAAAGTGGTGATGCCGAGCCCACCGCGGCCGTGATCGACAACATCTCCACGGGCGGCGTTGAACTGTTGTTTGCCAAGGCTGTTTCACTGAAAATTGGGCAAACGATTTCAATTGCTTTTCAAATCATTCTCGATGACAGAAAGTATGTGATTGAATGTGATGCAGACGTGGTTTCCAAGCCGCGCGACTCCGGCCCCGCTTCCTCAAGCTACGGTTTTGCATTGAGGTCATTGAGTGACGAACAATTTGCGGTCATTCACGCGTTTGTGAGTGATCGGTTAATTCATCGCCTGGGTCCCCAGTTGTATTCAAAGTAATATCAAAGCGGGCTGACCAAAGTATAAACACTCACGTTTTCCCTCTGGTTGTCTCGCGTGTGTGCGTCAATCCAGCTGGCCTCAATGTGCACCCACACTCCGTTTGTTTGAGTGTTCAGGTTGGGCAATGGTTGAATGCTGACACATGAAGCCGCACCTTGCGCCCATGCCCGGGGCAGTGTGGCGTCGTTCAAATTAATTGAATTGTTGGTTGATCCCAAGGCCCGGGGGCCATTGCTCGTGCATTCGTAGCCTCTTGCGCCGGCGTAGCCGTTCAAGTGGTTCTCAAGCTGCCCCGAGAACTGTTGCATACGAGAAATAATTTGCCCACGTGGCGTGTCCCGATCCAGGTCCGAAATATTGGCCAGCAACACATTGCCGATCTCGGCGACCTGTGTTGCCGCGATCGATCGCACATGGGTCGAGTTTTTGGCACCGAAGTTGGCTGTCCAGTTCTTGGCATACAGCACCAATCCAACGGACAGCACCAGGATGGCGATCAATGCATCGACCATTGAAAATCCGTTTTTTCTAGAATCCCACTTCATGTTTACCCTGTGATCTCGGTGGTGGTGGCCTGGGTTCTTCCCTGGGCGGCGGCTCTGACGGACGCGGGGATTGAACGGGTGGCGGCGGTGTTTGAATGGGATTGTACGGACGCCCATTGCTGTCTTCGCGATTGAATACAAATGACCGTTTCACACAGCCCGATTGCACGCCCTGGCTGCCCACGCAGTTCACACTGGCCACTATTTCAAAAGTGGCTCGGTAGTTTTCATCTGAAATGGCATGGTCGCAGTTATAGGGCACGATCATGCCGCGAATTACAATGTCTTGTCGGTTGTTGTCTGGCGTGTTCGGACTGGCCACTTGTATTTGTGGGTCCAGTGTTTCTGGCAGCGCAACAGTCAAAGAGCACTCCCCGATAATGGCGGTGTTGCCTTTGTAATCATCGATTAGTTTCTGAATGGCAGCATCATTTCCAAAATTGTGGGTGTAATGGCGCAGACCCGCGTAGGCCAGTTGGCGTGCTTCCTCAATGTGTTGCTTGGAATTTGACAAATACAGATCCAGGCTGGTGGTTGTTACGTTTTGCACGCTGATCAACCCAAACACAATCACCAGCACCACACATACAAATACACCAAGGGCACCCGACTGGAATTTTTTTCGCATGCGCAGCCACTTGTTCATGATCCCATCCTTACCCGTGTGGTGTTGAGAAGGTGGATAATCCTGGCTTCTTCGTACTGCCCCTCGGTTACGTTATCGCCAATCCGTGCTTTGAACATGGCGATCCAGAACATATTGGATTCGGGATTGTTCTCGATGACCGAGTTGCAATTCTGCTCATAATTCTGGGTAACCTGCCCGGGCGTGTTGGCCTGAAACCTGCAGAACCGGATGTTGGTAAACTCAAAGTCACGCACATTGTTCAAATCAAGCCAGGCTGGGTTGTTGCCGCAAAATGCCCCATGGTCAAATTGCGCCATGTTTGCACCTGCCAATTCGCGTTGGGCGAGTACTCCATTGAACAATCGAAAGCCAGTCAGGTTGATGACATCATTGCCGCTGCGACTAACGCGTGTTGGAATGCTCAGGCAGAAGTTTCGGTTTGTGGACTGGTAGCCATTGCATTGCATGGATTGGTTTTGCAGGCTGCACAACTGTATGCCCTTGGCTTCAACATCGGGGTTTTGGTAGCTACCGCCCCTGTTCAGGTGAACTGTAATAATTTCACCAATTCGATTGACCTGATCGACCAGATTCTCGGTATTCAGGTCATTTTGTGCGCGTATGCTGACCCCCATCAACTTGAGTGCACCGGTAATGCTAATGGTCAGCAAGGCCATGCCAATCAGCAGGCTGACCGAGGACGCGCCGTAATAAGGCCTGGTTTTGTTATTCATAGCTCACCACCCCGTTGCCAATACCCAGGTAAGTGATTTCTGCGCGCTTGTCTCTGTAATTGAGGGTTAGTTGTGTTTGGTTTTGTGTATCCAGCAGGCCCGACACTGCCTTGAAATGAAGGTTGGTGGCGTTGGTCAGCGTGACATCCCGAAGCGTTGCGGAGAAACCCCGACTATTCTGATTGTTGGTTTGGGAGTACCAGGCGCTACAGCCTTTCATGAAACGGTCATGTTGAACGGCCACATTCACGTTCACTGCACTGTTGCCGGGCTGCAGGTTCATCTCGACAGGGCATTCTGTAATCGCTGCCAGGTTGCGCGCTTGATCGACATAGGTGTCCAGGCGCGAAACTTTGACCTTCAAGGTCTGTTTGTTCAGCACCGAGTTCATGCTGGGAATGACTGCAATGGCCAGTACACCGACCACTGCCATGCCAATCAATATCTCGATTAAGGTGAAACCTGCAATGCGCTTAGCCATGAGGAACGCACCTGTCAGAGGTGTTTTGATTGGCGGCAGACCGGGCGCCAAAGCGTTGAATGCCCATGTCGCTTTCAACAATCAGTGTTCTGCAGGATTCGGGTAGCCTAAGCGGCGCGTTGACGCTCGGTTTGACTTCAGCCCGGTAACCACGGAAGTCGGAATTTGAGACAACCACGTTGTAGTTGCCCGACGAGGGCAGAACCAAGCGATTTGCATTTGGCGTGCCACTGCTTGAGACATTTTGTGCGTAGCGGCCATAGCGTTGCCTGTGCAGTTGCTGGCTTAGCGCCAGCTCCACGCCGAATTCCCGCATGGAGCGGAAGTTCGATTTTTCCCACGATGCTTCATAGCCTGCGTAGCTCAGGGTGGCGAGCACACCAACAATTGCGATTGCAAATGTCAGTTCAATCAAGGTAAATCCGAGGCCCGCACGCATGGTCAAACACCAAAAATGACTCTATGTGCTTGAGTATGCGTGGGTATTTTGAGCTGATCATCCCCGAGGCAGGGTACTTACAAACGGTGACAGTTTGCCTCGGGGAAGATTATTAAATGCGCTTGGCCAGTTCAGCGGCCTTGCCGATGTAGCTGGCTGGGGTCATTGCCAGAAGGCGATCTTTTTCAGATTGGGGCAAATCCAGTTGGGCGATGAACTGTTGCAGGCCCGCTTGAGTAATGCCTCTGCCGCGGGTTAGCTCCTTGAGTTGCTCGTATGGGTTGGGCAGGCCGTAGCGGCGCATCACCGTTTGTACTGGCTCAGCCAGTAATTCCCAAGCGTTGTCGATGTCTGCTGCAATTGCAGCTTCGTTCACTTCCAGCTTGCCCAAGCCACGCAGGCAGCTTTCGTAGGCCAGGATCGCGTAACCAATGCCCACGCCCAAATTGCGCAGCACTGTGGAGTCAGTCAAATCGCGCTGCCAGCGAGACACGGGCAATTTCTCAGACAAGTGCTTTAGCACCGCGTTGGCCATGCCCAAATTGCCCTCGGCATTTTCGAAATCAATTGGATTGACCTTGTGTGGCATGGTGGACGAACCCACTTCACCGGCTTTCAGCTTCTGTTTAAAGTAGCCCAAAGAAATATAACCCCAAATATCGCGGCTTAGGTCGATCAAAATGGTGTTGGTGCGTGCAATGGCGTCCATCAGGGCGGCAATGCCATCGTGTGGTTCGATTTGAATGGTGTAGGGGTTGAAGGTAAGTCCCAGGCTTTCAATCAAATCGCGGCTCAACTTTTCCCAGTCGAATTCAGGGTAGGCTGACAAATGGGCATTGAAGTTGCCCACCGCACCGTTCATTTTGGCGGGTAATTCCACAGCCTTGATGGCAACAATGGCGCGCTCCAGGCGGTGCACTACGTTGGCAAATTCTTTGCCCATGGTGCTGGGGCTGGCGGGCTGGCCATGGGTGCGGCACATCATGGGCAAGTCGGCAAACTGGTGGGCGTAATTGCGCAGGGTGGTGACCATGCGATCCAGCGTCGGCAAAATCACCTGTTCACGCGTTGCTTTCAACATGAGGGCATGGCTCATGTTGTTGATGTCCTCGGAAGTACAGGCAAAGTGAACGAATTCAGCCGATTTTTTCAGTTCTTCATCGGTCTGAAACTTTTCTTTAATAAAATATTCAACAGCCTTCACATCGTGGTTGGTGGTGGCTTCGAATTCTTTGATGCGTTGTGCATCGGCCTCTGAAAATTCAGTTTTGATGGCGTCGAGTTTGGCCAGTGCTTGTGCTGAGAAGGCGGGCAATTCAGAAAAGCTTGCGTTGGCCAACGCCTTGAGCCATTCAATTTCAACGATAACGCGGTGATGCATGAACCCGGCTTCAGAGAGCAGGGGGCGCAAATTGGCCACTTTGGACTGATAACGGCCGTCAAGCGGGCTGATTGCGGTTAATGTGCTTAAGGAGTCTGAAGAGATCATGCGAATGGTAAAAATTGAGGTTTTTCAAGGCCTTGTATTGTAACCTGTCTCGCTGGAAACTATTCGAGAGGAGTGGTGTCCTCGGCGGTATTTTGGAATTCTGCTTGTTCAATTTGTAAAACTGTTAGACACTTTCAGGTCGTAAAAAACAAGACGCAATCTCATCCAGGATTGTATTTAGGAGAACTGTGATGAAACTAGTGGGATCCCTGACTAGCCCCTTCGTGCGCAAAATTCGCGTTCAGCTTCAAGAAAAAGAAATTCCGTACGAGTTTGTACTTGAAAATGTGTGGGACGAAAACACCCGCATCAGCGATCACAATCCTCTGGGCAAGGTGCCTTGCCTGATTTTGGATGGTGGTCAAACCGTATTTGATTCACTGGTTATCTCAGGCATGCTGGAATACATGATGCCAACGGTGCCCCTGTTGCCAACCAACCCCAATAACCGTGCCTTGGTTCGCACGATGGAATCGTTGGGGCAGGGTTTGAGTCAGGCGGCCGTGGATATCATTCTGGAAAAGAAATTCCACGAGGGCGACAAGGTCAGCCAACCCTGGATTGACCGTCAAACCCAGAAAATTCACAATGGCCTGGCCTGGGTTTCCCATCGCATTAAAACCACCCCAGGTTTTTACCTGACTGAGCAATTCAGCCTGGCCGATATCACTGTAGGTTGTGCCTTGTTTTATCTTGATTTCCGCATGCCCGATTTGAAGTGGCGTGAACTGTATCCGGAACTGAATGAATATTCCGAGCGCCTGGCTTGTCGCCCCAGTTTTGAAGACACCAAGCCTGAGTAACTCAGCTGAATGCACCAAAGAAAAAAGCCCCGAATTGGTCGGGGCTTTTTTTATGCCGTGTTTCAGGCAATAACGCCGCCGCCCAAGCAAACCTCGCCTTGATAGAGCACGGCGCTTTGCCCCGGGGTGACCGCAAACTGGCTTTCTTCAAAGTTCAATTCGAACCCTTGTTCTGTCTGTTTGAAATCACAGGATGAATCTTCTTGGCGGTAACGGGCTTTGCAAGCCATGTGCGCATCGCTTGGGGTATGGCCTGAAATGTAATGTACCTGTTCGGCAGTCAGTACTTTCTGGTGCAGCCAGGGGTGGTCGTGCCCTTGCACCACATACAGCGTGTTGTTTTTCAAATCTTTGCGGGCAACAAACCAGGGTTCGCCATTGCCTTCTTTTTGGCCGCCAATGCCAATCCCTTTGCGCTGACCCAGCGTGTAAAAGCTCAGGCCCACGTGTTCACCAATTTGTTGACCTTCGTCATTCAGAATGGGGCCGGGCGCGGTGGGCAGGTAGCGATTCAGGAATTCCCGAAACGGGCGTTCGCCAATGAAGCAAATGCCAGTGCTGTCTTTTTTGGTGGCGTTGGAAAGCCCCAGTTCGAGTGCAATTTTGCGAACTTCGGTTTTTTGTATTTCGCCCAGTGGGAACAGGGTTTTGCTGAGTTGCGCCTGGTTCAGCCGGTGCAGAAAATACGATTGATCTTTGCTGTGGTCGATTGCTTTTAGCAGCTGGAATTCACCATTCACTTCCCGCACGCGGGCATAGTGGCCTGTGGCAATGTAGTCAGCTCCCAGGCTGTAGGCATGGTCCAGAAAGGCTTTGAACTTGATTTCGCTGTTGCAAAGAATGTCCGGGTTGGGGGTGCGGCCTGCTGAGTACTCACTCAGGAACACAGAGAACACCCGGTCTTTGTATTCACTGGCGAAGTTCACCGCCTCAATGTCTACACCCACCAGGTCGGCCACGCTGGCCGCGTCCAGCCAGTCTTGTCGGCTCGAGCAATACTCCGAGTCGTCATCGTCTTCCCAGTTTTTCATGAAAAGACCAATGACGTTGTAACCCTGTTGTTTGAGCAGCCATGCCGACACCGAGGAATCTACCCCGCCCGACATGCCAATAACCACTGTTTTAGCCATGATATTTAAGATACGCCGGGAGGCATTGGCCCAGCAAGCACGCTGGGGTGCGTGTACACGTGCTCAAGCGGCATGATGGGCTGTTTGCCAGCCTTCCAGTTCAGGAAGTCTTCAACGCAACGCATCACCAAGGGGCTGCGGTGCTGGTCTTGGCTGGCGCGCAACTCCTCAACGGTCATCCACAGTGTGCGGATAATGCCTTCGTCCAATGCGCGATCAATGTGGTGTTTCACCACCTCGGCTGCAAAGGCAAAGCGCAGATAAGTAACATCTTCCTGCGTGCGTGAGCTTGTGTAGCGACTCATGTAGATGCCCAGCAAACCCACCGGGCTCACCTCCCAGGCTGATTCTTCCAGTGCTTCGCGGGCAGCACCAAACTGTGGCGTTTCACCTGGATCCAGGTGGCCTGCGGGTTGGTTCAGTTTGATGCCATCGGTGGTGTGTTCTTCCACGATCAGGAATTTGCCCTGATGCTCGACAATGGCGGCTACTGTGACGCTGGGTTTCCAGACTTCTGACATGGCTTTTCAATCGCACTACCTAAACGGCATGCGCCCGGTGTTTGGGTGTTAAAAAAACACGTTAGAATAGCAGGGTTAAGGTGCTTGTGCTCATTTTTTGAGCGCAGTTAAACGGGAAGCAGGTTCAAGCCTGCGCTGCCCCCGCAACGGTACGTAAGTGCGGGTGTGTCATTTTGCCACTGGTAGTAAAGCTGCTCTAAACGCAGCAACTGGGAAGGCGACACATCAAAACTTACAAGCCCGGATACCGGCCTTGACCGTTCAGCCTGTCCCATTCAGGCGAGCGACTGGTGCTGCGGGGAGGCAGCACGCAGGCGGCCAATTGTTTTTTACCGAACTTTTCTCCGTGACTTCCAGGGCTGTTGTGTCCTTGGCTTGCTTGCGCGCGTGGTTCGTTCGCCTGTGTTGTCTTCTCCAGTTAATTGATTGCCGCACGGTGGGTGCAGTTTACTGGAGTTCAAGGTGTTCATTCATTTCAAAAAATTACCAATCGTTTGTTTGTTGGCGGCTTTGCCCGCACAGGCTCAAGAGGAACTCGCGTTTTATGCGCTTCCCCCAGTGTTTGTGTCCTCTACTCAAACTGCGGTCCTTGAGAAGGACCAGCCTTTTTCGACCACGGTCATTACGGCTGAGCAAATTCGTCAGTCTGGCTATACCACCGTGCGCGATGTGTTGTCTAAACTGGCTTTGGTCAATGTCCGTACCCCGCTAGACGGAAGCCGAAGCGCATCCGTTGACTTGCGTGGTTTTGGTGAAACCGCGTCTGCCAATGTGGTGTTTGTGGTGGATGGCGTGAAGTTGAATGACAACGAAGGCGTCACTCCCCGCTATGGCAGTATTCCGGTCAGCAGCATTGAAACAATCGAGGTTATTCGCGGCGGCAGTTCTGTTGCTTACGG
The DNA here is from genome assembly GCF_902506325.1 of Limnobacter sp. 130. Classification (GTDB taxonomy): domain Bacteria; phylum Pseudomonadota; class Gammaproteobacteria; order Burkholderiales; family Burkholderiaceae_B; genus Limnobacter. The sequence goes on along the minus strand of NZ_LR732328.1, from coordinate 1,261,575 downwards.
TAGCGGAGCCAGTGGTGGTGTTATTCGGATCACGACCAAAAAAGGCCGTGGTCGCGACGGTGTGGGTGGTGATGTATTTGCGTCTTATGGCTCTTACGACACCAAGGAATTGGGCGCCACCCTGTTTGGCGGCGCTAACGGTTTTTCGTTGGTGTTCAATGGTTCCAAGGAATTCACCAACGGATACCGAGACAACAGCGAAGCCAGCCGCGATTTGGGTAGTTTGGCGCTGGATTGGCAAGGCGATGTGTTCAGCGCGGGTGCGTCATTTTCCGCCGAGGGTTCAAAATCCAGATTTCCTGGTTCACTGAATCGTGCGCAGTTTGAGCAAAACCCAAAGCAAACAAATAGTCCAAACGATTTTGGATCGTTCGAACGAAATACCTTCCGTTTCTATGGCTCGGCTGATTACGGCAATTGGGGAACGGGTGTCCGTGTAAGTCGTCGTACTCATGAAGCATTGGGATCTTTCGACTTTGGGGGTGGTTTTGTGTTTAACGCCCGGTCAGAGTATGAACAAGACCAGATTAGTCCCTACCTCACCTTTACATTGCCGCATGGCGCAGGTGCGCATGTCATTCGTGTCGGTTACGACATTGAAAAAGCCGCTTTGCGTGGGTTTGACGCAGGCACGCTTGAATCCAATGCGATCTTCATTGAAGACGACTGGACCGTGAACGATGTGTTGCGTGTGAATGCAGGCAGCCGTTACGAACGGTCCGAACAACAGAAAGCCAGCGGCGAAACACGGGATTACTCACTGGTCGCACATCAGTTGGGCGCATCCTGGAAGGCAGCCGAGAACCTCACTGTCTTTTCGAAAGTCGCCCGCAGCTTCCGCATTCCGAATGCCAATGAAAATGGCTTTGCAGGCGTGGGGACAACCCGTGTGCCGTTTTTGAACCCTCAAATTGCAGATGAAGTGGAGGTGGGTTTGAAAACTGCGATGTGGACAGGTGAGTTCAGCAGCACGCTGTTCGTGATGGACGTTGAGAATGAATTGTTTTTTGATCCTACGATCGTAGACCCTGCATTGTTCATCAATGGTTTGAACAGCAACCTGGACGAGTTGCGCAGAAAAGGCCTTGAATTGAAATGGAATGGAAGCTTGCGCAAAGACTTGAGAATGGTCGCGGCTTATCAGTATCTGGATGCTGAGTTTCGGTCAGGTTCGCTCAGCGGCAGTCGCGTACCACTGGTTGCAGCCCACAACTTGAAGGTTGCCGCTGAATATGACTGGACATCACGCGTATCAACGGAAGCGATTGTGAACATGCAATCCGATCAACGGTCTGCTGCAAATACGGATCTACAGATCCCCGGTTTTGGTGTGCTCGACCTGAATTGGCGCTACAGGCAAGACAGTTACAGCGTGGTGTTCCAGGTTCAGAATGTATTCGACAAGCAATACTACAGAACGCAGTTCGGTCCGAACGGGATTTACCCGGAAATTGGTCGGGCGTTTTTCATTAATCTGAATGCTGATTTTTAAAGCAGAAGCAGCCCTTTGCTTATCAATTTTCTGATTTGATGTTTAGATCTCGGACTCAACATAATTTGAGGCGGTTTAATTATAATTTGACAAGAATTATTGTCAGATACCGGGTTGTGGTTATCCCTTAGATTGGGCGATACTACCGTGCTATAGTCCGCACCAGCAGTGTATTTGCAGTTCTTAAACATCAAATAAAAGCGCTTTCCCACAAGGAGAAGTTCCATGAAAATCGGAATCCCGGCCGAGACAAGGTCCGGAGAAACGCGTGTAGCCGCCACACCTGAAACGGTGAAGAAGCTCATTTCTCAAAAACACGAAGTGTTTGTTCAAGCAGGTGCAGGTATTGCCAGCTCGATCACCGATCAGGCCTACATTGATGTGGGTGCAACAATCGTTGATCGTGCAATGGATGTAATCGGCGGCTGTGACATGATCCTCAAGGTGCGGGCTCCCGCTGAAAACGAACTGTCTGCCTATCGTGCGGGTCAGGTTGTTGTCGGCATGTTGAACCCTTTTGACAATGCAGCACTTGAAGGCATGAACAAGGCTGGCCTGACGGCATTTGCACTGGAAGCTGCGCCACGCACTACACGTGCTCAAAGCATGGACGTGCTTTCTTCACAGGCCAACATTGCCGGTTACAAGGCCGTGATGATTGCGGCCAACGTATACCAGCGCTTCATGCCCATGCTGATGACCGCTGCGGGTACTGTAAAAGCTGCACGCGTGTTGATTCTGGGTGTGGGTGTTGCAGGCTTGCAGGCCATTGCAACGGCCAAGCGTTTGGGCGCTGTCATTGAAGCATCCGATGTGCGCCCTGCCACCAAAGAACAAGTTGAATCGCTGGGTGCGAAGTTTGTGGACGTGCCGTTCGAATCCGACGAAGAGCGCGAAATTGCTCAAGGTGTGGGTGGTTATGCCCGCCCAATGCCTGAAAGCTGGATGAAGCGCCAAGCCGCCGCAGTGCACGAGAAAGCAATCAAAAGCGACATCGTGATCACCACAGCATTGATCCCAGGCCGCAAGGCACCGACCCTGTTGCACGAAGAAACCGTGCGCGCCATGAAACCCGGTTCGGTGGTGATCGACCTGGCCGTGGAGCAGGGCGGCAATTGCCCCTTGTCCAAACTGAACGAGATTGTCGACGTCAACGGTGTGAAAATTGTGGGTTATGCAAACCTGCCGGCCATGGTGGCTGCAGATTCATCCGCACTGTATGCCCGCAACGTGATTGATTTTTTGAAGCTGGTTTTCGACACGGAAGGCGCCTTCAAAATCGACATGGAAGACGACATTGTTGCTGCGTGCCTGATGTGCACCGGTGGCGAACTCAAACGCAAAAACGCTTAAGGAAGGAGCCAACATGGACGCAATTAGCCCCACCGTGGTCAACCTGATTATTTTTGTACTGGCCATTTACGTGGGTTACCACGTGGTTTGGAACGTAACCCCCGCGCTGCACACCCCATTGATGGCGGTGACCAACGCAATTTCCGCAATCGTGATTGTGGGTGCCATGTTGGCAGCTGCACTGACCGTAACACCGTTGGGCAAATTCATGGGGGTGCTGGCCGTAGCGCTGGCTGCCGTGAATGTGTTCGGTGGCTTTTTGGTCACCCGTCGCATGCTTGAAATGTTCAAGAAAAAGAACAAATAAACCAACAGCGATCTGGAGAAATTTATGGAATTGAGTTTCAACGCAGTGACGCTGTTGTACCTGGTGGCGTCAATCTGTTTTATTCAGGCCTTGAAGGGCCTTTCACACCCTACAACCTCGCGTTTGGGGAACACCTTCGGCATGGTGGGTATGGCAATTGCCATCGCCACCACAATTGGTCTGATCTTCAAACTGGCGGAAATCGCAGGTCAGTCTGCGGCGACCGGGCTTGGCTGGGTGCTGGCCGGTTTGGTGGTGGGCGGTGGTTTGGGTACGGTGATGGCCAAGCGCGTCGAGATGACGAAAATGCCCGAACTGGTCGCGTTCATGCACAGCATGATCGGTTTGGCTGCGGTGGCGATCGCGATTGCAGCGGTGGCCGAGCCTGATGCGTTCGGTATCACGGCAAAAGGCATGTTCGACATTCCGCTGGGCAACAAAATTGAGTTGTTCATTGGTACCTTCGTGGGTGCCATTACCTTCTCGGGTTCTGTCATCGCTTTCGGCAAGCTGAGCGGCAAGTACAAGTTCCGCCTGTTCCAGGGTGCACCTGTGCGCTTTACGGGCCAGCATCAGCTGAACGCCATCTTGGGTATCGTGATGATTGGCTGCGGTATCTGGTTTGCGATTACGCAAGACTGGACACCCTTCATCATCATGACCATAGCCGCCTTTATTCTGGGCGTCACGCTGATTATTCCAATCGGTGGTGCCGACATGCCGGTAGTTGTGTCCATGTTGAACAGCTACTCTGGTTGGGCGGCGGCAGGCATTGGTTTCTCGCTGAACAACAGCATGTTGATCGTGGCAGGTTCGCTGGTGGGTTCGTCAGGCGCAATTCTTAGTTACATCATGTGCAAGGCCATGAATCGCAGTTTCTTTAACGTGATTCTGGGTGGCTTCGGTGGAGAGGCGGATGCGGCAGCAGCAGGTGATGGCCAGCAGCGCACCGTGAAAAGCGGTTCATCTGATGACGTAGCCTTCTTGCTGACCAACGCTGAAACCGTGGTGATTGTGCCCGGTTACGGTTTGGCGGTGGCTCGTGCCCAGCACGCGCTTAAGGAACTGAGCGAGAAGCTGACCCACATGGGCGTCACAGTGAAGTACGCGATTCACCCTGTGGCAGGCCGTATGCCTGGCCACATGAACGTGTTGCTGGCTGAAGCTGAAGTGCCTTATGACCAGGTGTTCGAGATGGAAGACATCAACAGCGAATTTGCACAAACCGACGTGGTATTGGTGCTGGGTGCAAACGACGTGGTGAACCCCGCTGCGAAAGACCCCAAGAGCCCCATTGCAGGCATGCCGATTCTGGAAGCCTACAAGGCCAAAACCATTATCGTGAACAAGCGTTCCATGAACGCGGGTTATGCTGGTTTGGACAACGAGTTGTTCTACATGGACAAAACCATGATGGTGTTTGGTGACGCCAAGAAAGTGATTGAAGACATGGTGAAAGCGGTCGAATAAATTCGATCCAATCGTTGTGTATAGAGAAAGCCTGGTGAGAATTCACCGGGCTTTTTTTATTTCTGGCTGGGCTTAAACCCCAGCCAATTCCCGAATTCTTTGCACCACAAGACCGGTGTGCTCCATGGGCAAAAAGTGGGTGGCATCGGCGATTACTTCAATGCGTGCCTTGGGTAAGCGTTTTTGAATGCGTGCATGCGCAGTCGCCGGGAATGTAGAACCTTTTCCGGCCGCAAGAATATGAATCGGGCAGCCCGGGTCGCGAATCCAGCGCGAAGCGTTGGGTTCGGTGTGTTGAAAGGTCAGTGATTCCCAGTGGGGCGGGCAGGCCAGCTCCACTTCGTTGTTGTGTGCGGGCACAAAACCATGTTCAACATAAGCATGTAGCCATTCGTCACTCCAGGTACCAAAGGCTTTCTTGTTGCGGTAATTCTCAAAGGCGTCTTGGTGCGTGGGGAAACTTGCCCGCCTGCGGGCAGCTGCGGTAGCCATGGCAATTCGGTCTGCAAAGCCAAACCAGTTGGCCAAGCGAAGCGCAAAACCCTGTTTGGGGTCGAGTAGTACAGGTTCTACAAGAATAAGGCCCTTCACTTTTTCAGGGCGTTGTGCCGCAGCAGCAAGGCTGGTGGTGGCGCCAATGGAGTGGCCTGCCAGCCACATGGGTTCAGTGGCTTGGTCAAGTACGGCGACCAGGTCTTTGTAGTAGGTGGTCCAGCCCCGAAATGTGTTTGGATTTCCTGCAGATCGGCTTTCGCCGTGGCCACGCATGTCCCACGTGTGCACATCAAAATGCGGTAGCAGGTCGCGCAGAAGAGGGGTGTAGGTTTTTGCGTTAAAACCGGTGGCGTGTGCCCAGTGCAGTTTGGGTTTGCTGTCGGAATTTGACCAGCGCATCATCTGGATGGCGCTGCCATCGTGGGAAACAATGGGATAAGCAGATTCGATCATTCGGTGCGTTCAAGCCACATGGCGTCGCCATAACTGAAGAATCTGTATTGTTGCGCAATTGCGTGTTCGTACGCCTTGAAGATGTTGGATTTCCCTGCAAAAGCGGACACCAGCATCAACAATGTGCTTTTTGGCAGATGGAAGTTGGTAATCAACCGGTCAACCACCTTGAATGGGTAACCAGGCTTGATGAAAATTTGGGTGTCTCCGGCATGGCCTGTTTCGGCAAACTGCGCAGCCTGGTTCAGGCCTTCGCTGGTGTTTAAATTGCAGCCAGTTTCGGTCGCCCAGGCCTCCAGTGCCCGCAAGGAAGTGGTGCCCACTGCAACTACTTTACCGCCGTTCAGTTTGACCTTTCGCAAGGCGGCGACCACGTTGCCTGAAATTGCATAGCGTTCGCTGTGCATGACATGTTCTTCCACATTGTCGGTTTTAACCGGCAAAAAGGTACCTGCGCCCACATGCAGTGTCAGGTTGAGCAGTTTCACGCCGCGCGCTTGTAGCTGTTGCAGTAATTCTTCCGTGAAATGCAGGCCGGCCGTGGGGGCGGCTACAGCACCGGGCTCACGCGCAAACACGGTTTGGTAGCGTTCGTCGTCTTGTGCGTTGGCGCTGTGTTCAATGTAAGGGGGCAAGGGCAAGGCACCGTGTGCATCCAGCAGGTCGGGCAGGCTTAAACTGCTTTCAAGCAGTTCCAGCTCGTACATCATGTCGTGTTTGGCAAGTACCCGGGCTGTTGCCACGCCGGCCAACACCACCTCACTGCCCGGTTTGGGGGATTTGCTGGCCCGAATCATGGCGGTGAAGCGCTTGTCATCAAGGATTCGCTCAAGCATGACCTCAATTTTTCCACCACTTGCTTTTTGACCCTCAAGGCGCGCTTTCAGCACTTTGGTGTCGTTGATGACCAGTACATCGTTGGGCTGAAGCAAATTCAGCACATGGGGAAACTGATGATCTTCGATTGGATTATTTTGAGCGCAAACCAGCAAACGCGACTCACCACGGTGTTCAGGTGGGTGTTGGGCAATGAGCTGTTCTGGAAGATTGAAATCGAATTCGGACAGTTTCATGGTTGCTCTCATGTTGTCCTGGGGGCTGGTGCCGAGGGCGGGAATCGAACCCGCACGTTATCTCTAACACTGGATTTTGAGTCCAGCGCGTCTACCAATTCCGCCACCTCGGCAAGCCCGCAATTATGGCAAAAAACAATATTGAACACAACACCCCTTTGCAGAAATAAGTCATTTTTTTTTCGATTGCCGGAAATGTGCCCCTCTCGTGGGATTACTGGCTTCAACATGAGTCTGCATACTGACTGCGAATGTTCTCCAAAACGGGCTTGTTCAGCATGTCTTTCAAGTGGAAATGGTTGCTTACTACGTTTGTGGCTCAGTTGTTGCTGGGCGGCATTTTTACGTCCATTCAATACACGCACATGGGTAATTTGGCCGAGCAGGATTTGCATCGCATTCAGGAAAGTTTTCAGGCTGAGTTGTTTCAAGCCCACCTGGCCAATCAAAATCATTCACTGAGTACCCTGTCCTCCGTTGTCCGGGATTTCTACTTCCGCTACAAACCAGCCGCAGTTTGGGTCAACGTGGATGGCCAGCTGACTGACGCCATGGGCGATGTGCCGGAAAATTTATCGATGTCAGAGCCAGCCATGCTGGCGAGTTTTGAGTTGCCCAGTGCCGGGCAGCAACTCATGATTTTGTTTGATGAAGACGAGGTGTATCGCAGCCGCAACGATATGTTGTTTTATCTTGCCGGTGTTTTTCTGCTCAGTGCGCTGGCCTGTTCAATGATCTTGCTGGGCTTGAGCAATACACTTTCCGCCCGCCTGGAAGACTTGCGGACCAAAGCGATGGAATTGCAGTCGGGGAAAATTCAATCGCGAATAGAGGTCACCGGGCGGGATGAAATTTCCTGCCTTGGGGCCGCCTTTAACAGCATGGCTCAGGCCATTGAATTGCAAATGAAGGCCATGGAAGAGAGCCATGCACGTTCGGTTTCAGAGAAAAACCGGCTGGACATGCTGCTTTCGTCGCTGGCCAGTGGCGTTGCTTATCTGGATGAGCATTTCAAGTTGCTCTACATGAACAAAGCGTTGGCCAAGATGCTGAAAATCGAGGGGCTGGATACTCAATCGGCCAATCTGGAGCAGGTATTGATTCGGGCTGGAGTGGTTCGAGAACAGCGCATTCGCCTGAAAGACTTGGTCACCGACTACTTTGGCAACCACGAGATGCCGGTGGAGTTGAATTTTACCGATGGTCGGGTTCTGCAATTCCGGTTTGCGGTTTACAACGACAAAATTCAGGGAGCACATGCTGTCTTGATTGTCGATGACGTCAGTATTCGCAAAAACGTGGAAGATTTGCGCAACGAGGTAGAGCGTGACCCACTGACTGGCGTGCTGAATCGTCGCGGTTTTGAGATGACTCTGGAGGCTCGTCTTTCCAGGCTATTGCCCGGTGAAACATTGGGGCTTATGTTTCTCGACCTAGATGGTTTCAAGGCGGTAAACGACACTTTGGGCCACAAAGCGGGCGATCAGATTTTGAAGACCAGTGCAACGCTGCTTAAAGGCGCCACGCGCAATGTGGATCATGTGGCGCGTTTGGGGGGCGATGAGTTTGCAATTATCGTGGCTCGCTGCAATATCCAATTGCTCAAGAATATTGCTGAACGAATTATTGAATCCTTTGCCTGCGACAAATTGTTGGTGCGCGTGCGCCAAAATCACGGTTTGACTGTGTCCTGCAGTATTGGCGCAGCCATGCACCCTTTGCACGGGCACTCCATTCAAGAATTGCTTGAAATCAGCGATGAGCAAATGTACCAAGCCAAGAAAGCAGGCAAGAATTGTTACCGGATCGCAGGGGTGGCCAGTGAGCCCCAGGTCCGAGATGTGGTTGTCAAGGTTTGAGTTTGTTGCGTATCTGGTTCAGGCCTTTGTTGACCTCTTTGCCCAAGGCTTTGCCTGTGCTTTTCACCGTTGTTTTTGCTGTTTCAGCGGCATCCTGAGTGGCGCCTTTCAGTTTTTGAAACTGACCTTCCCGTTGCAGTTTCTTGTTGCCCGTGATCTCTCCCAGCTTTTGTTTGGTTACGCCCACGGCCATATTGATTTTGCCTTCGTATTTGCCCGCCACAATTTATCCTCCAGTCATGTGCCAGTGTAACGCCATGCCGATTTTCATGGTTAGCCCCAGTGTCGAAGCCAGCAATTAGGCGTTAGCCTTCTAGCAACTCAACCGGAGACACACGACCATGAAGATTGTTTGGCTGGAAAGCGAAACCGTACGAACCTCGTTGCCGCGCCCAAATTGCGCACACACCTGGACAGAATATCCTTTCACCACCGCAGACACGTTGAAAGAGCGGATCAAGGACGCCGAAATTCTGATCATCAACAAAGTCAAAATTGGCCCTGCCGAGCTTGACGCTGCACCCAATCTGAAAATGATTCAACTGGTGGCCACCGGTACCGACAACGTGGACAAGGCCGCCTGCGCCGAGCGTGGCATCAAGGTTAGCAATGTCGTGAACTATGGCCCCGAATCAGTGGCTGAGCACGCCATGGCTTGTATTTTGCAGCTAACGCGCCGTGTACCCGAGTGGGAAGCGCTGGTGCACGATGGCAGCTGGAGCGCGTCGCGCTTTTTCTGCCTGCACACACTGCCCATGCGTGGTTTGAACACTCAAACACTGGGTGTTTTGGGCAGCGGTGCAATTGGTGGCAAGTTGATTGAATTTGCCAAGGCTTTTGGCATGACCATTTTGCACATTGAGCGCCAGGGCGTGGACAAGCCGCGAGATGGTTATGTGACTTTCGAGCAAGGTTTGGCCCACAGTGATGTGCTGAGCCTGCATTGCCCGTTGAATGAACAAACCAAGGGCTTGATTGGCCCCGACACCATTCCCAAGATGAAAAAAGGCGCAATTCTGATCAATACCGCGCGCGGCGGACTGGTTCAGTTTGAAGCGTTGAAGCAGGCCATTGAGAGTGGTCACTTGGGTGGTGCTGCGCTGGATGTACTGGAGGTTGAACCCCCTCCGCGTGATCACCTGATGGTGAAGTGGCAACACCCACGTTGTATCATCACGCCGCACGTGGCTTGGGGTACTGAAAGCTCGCAGGCCAATGCAGGACGTTTGGCCATTAAACATGTGGACGAGTTTATTGCTGAAAACCTGTAAGCAGGGGCCAGCAATTGGCTGTTGTATGAAAAGTACATTTGCTGCACCCAGCCGGTGCAGCAGATGAATTTAAAGCGATTGCACAAATAATAAGCATCAAATAGGCTTAGAATGCGTGCATGACACAAACTGAACCGAATACCATCAGCGCAGCTGAAGAAGCCGCCCTCGCGAATGTAACCTTTGCAGACTTCGCGCTGCACCCCAGTATCCAGAAAGCCATCGACGAACAGGGGTACACCCAGCCTACGCCGATTCAGGCCAAAGCCATTCCGGTTGTATTAACCGGCATTGATGTGATGGGTGCTGCTCAAACCGGTACGGGTAAAACCGCCGGCTTTTCATTGCCCATTCTGAACCGATTGATGCCGCTGGCCACCGAGAATACCTCGCCAGCCCGTCACCCGGTTCGCGCACTGATTTTGACACCTACCCGTGAGCTGGCTGACCAGGTCGCTGCCAACGTATTTACCTATGCCAAGCACACGCCGCTGCGCTCGACCGTGGTGTATGGTGGCGTCGATATCAATCCTCAAATTCAGGCCTTGCGCCGTGGCGTAGAACTGGTGATTGCCACGCCTGGCCGCTTGCTGGACCATGTTCAGCAAAAAAGTATCAATTTGGGCCAAGTGCAGGTGTTGGTGCTTGACGAGGCCGACCGCATGCTGGACATGGGCTTCTTGCCCGATTTGCAGCGAATTATTAATTTATTGCCAAAAACTCGCCAGAATTTGCTGTTTTCAGCCACTTTTTCACCTGAAATCCAGAAGCTGGCGAAAAGCTTCATGGTGTCGCCCACTTTGATTGAAGTGGCGCGCCGCAATGCGACTTCTGAAAACATCAAGCAGGTTATCTTCGCGCTCGACAGTGAAGAAGACAAACGCATGGCCGTTTGCCACCTGATTAAAAGCAAGGCGCTGAGCCAGGGCATTGTGTTTTCCAACACCAAGTTGGGCACGGCTCGTTTGGCGATTTACCTTGAAAAGCAGGGCGTTTCGAGCACCGCAATTCACGGTGACAAAACCCAGGCAGAACGCACCAAGTCGCTTGAAGCATTCAAGGCTGGCGAGGTAACCGTGCTGGTTGCCACCGATGTGGCTGCCCGTGGTTTGGACATTGCCGATTTGCCTTGCGTTATCAATTACGACTTGCCCACCACACCTGAAGATTACGTGCACCGAATTGGCCGTACGGGCCGTGCTGGCGCCAAGGGAACGGCCTATTCATTTGTTGTAAAGCGCGATGAACGGGCATTGAAAGACATTGAAAAACTGATTGGCAAAGCCTTTGTACGTGAAGAACTGGAAGGCTTTGTGCCGGGTGTACGTGCGCCGCGTGAAGAACGCGGTGGTCGCGATGGCCGTAGCGGTTCGAGGACAGAAGGGCGTACCGAGGGTCGCAGCGATTCGCGTACTTACGAAGGACGCTCAGACCGCCGCCCCGCCCGCACGGGAGACGACGCAGCACCTGCGCGTGAACGTCGCCCTTCTCGAGACACTTCCTACCAAGGTGCGCGTTTTAACGACAACGCACCCATTCACCGAGATGCGGAATACGAGCGTTTGCGCGCCAAATTGGCACAAACACGTGTGAAAGATTCGCTGTTCAATCAGCCTTATCAGGAATCGAAAGAAGACAAGGCTGCTGCTGAAGCCGCTGCGTCGGGCCAGTCTACAGTGGGCAGTAACAAACCCAAAAACAAGAACGCTGCACCTGTTGCGTTTTTGTTGGGTGGCAATCCACGTAACTGAGCTAGAAACCGAGACCTACCGCGCGGCTTGTGCTGCCCGGTAGTTGGCCCAAACAGGGGCCGCCAATTCAAGCCACTGCTTCGTTGTAGTGGCTTTTATTTTGTCCAAACCAAAGTGCTGCCACACGGTGTTTAAATTCAGCACAGGGTCATGTTCCGGCACCGCTTGTGCCCCGGTTTGTTTGGAAAGCTTTTGACCGTCTTCGGCCAAGATCACTGGCAAATGCCAATAGGCCGGAGGTGGAACAATACCCCGGGTGTCAATCCCGCCTTGCAACGCCTTCCACAGCGCAATTTGCCGGGCGGTGGTGTCGGTTAAGTCTTCGCCGCGCACAATGTGGCTTACTTGGCTGGCCAGGTCGTCGACTACCACCACCAAATGGTAGGCCCAAAAGCCATCACCCCGTCTCAATACAAAATCACCACTGCTGGCGTTCAAGTCGTTGCTGAAGTGGCCCATCCTGTGGTCTTGCCATTGAACCGGTTCGGTCGGGCAGCGGAAACGAATGGCCCTGGCCTCTCGGCCCGTCGGCATCCCGTGCCGGCAAGTCCCGGGGTAAATGCGGTTTTCGCCAGGCTCGCGCAAGGCATTGGCTTCGTCAATTTCCTTGCGGGTGCAGGCGCAGGGGTAGGTCAGGTTCAACATGCTTAAGCGCTTCAAAGCGGCTTCATAAAACGAATGCCGTTCTGATTGCACCCACACTTCACCTTGCCATTGAAGGCCGTGGCGTATCAATGTGTGCTCAATGTGCTTAACCGAGGCGGTGTCGCAGCGCCCTTCATCAATGTCTTCAATGCGCAAAAGCCAATGGCCGCCGTGCGTTTTTGCATCCAGAAAACTGCCCACGGCCGCAGCCAGCGAACCCAGGTGCAGCGGCCCGGTGGGCGAGGGGGCAAAACGGCCAATGTAGGGGGCTTGCTTGGGCATTCGGTTGCAATCAATCTTTGGGTTGAAAATTGAGCTGTACCGTGGCCAAGTGTTTGGTCCACCAGTCCAGCGCCTTGCCTTGGCTGCCGCGCTGCCAGGCAAAGCACAAGCTGCTTTGGCGAGTTGCGTCTTCGGTTTTCTTCACAATCAATTCGCCGTTGGCCACCTCTTGTTCAATCAGGTTCCATGGCAACCAGCCACAACCCAAGCCAGCCAGTTGGGCTTTCACTTTGGTTTGAAGGTTGGGGACGGTGAGCACCGCCTGCCCACTTTGCAAACCGAAAGTCAGCGGTTTGAAATTGCGCGACGTATCACCCACGGCCACAGCGCGGTACTGGCGAATGGTATCAATGCATACGGGCTCGGGTTCGCTGGCCAGTGGGTGGTTAGGCGATACCGCGAACACAAACAGCAGCTGCCCAAATCCCTGAATGTGCAGGCCTGTGGCGCTGGCAAACTGGTTTTGATCCAGCCGGCTGCCAATCAGCAGGTCTGCCCGGCCCGAATACAAAGCCTCCCAAGTACCTGACAGCACTTCACTGGAAAAGCGCAGGCGGGTAGGGCTTTCCAGTGCGTCAAAGGCCTCTATCCAAGGAATGGCCTGCTCGAACGGCACCACAGAATCCAGCACAATTCTCAATTCTGCCTCCCATCCGCTGGCCACTGCTTTCACGCGTTTGGTTAGCGCCTCGGTGCTCTCGAGTAGCTTGCGTCCCTCCTCCAGCAGGGCTTTGCCTGCGGGTGTCAGCTTGGCCTTGTGGCCTGAACGGTCGTAAATCAGCACGTCCAGGCTTTCTTCCAGTTGCCGAAGCTGGTAAGTGATGGCCGACGGGGCCTTGTTCAAGGCCACTGCGGCAGCGGCAAAACTGCCTCGTGCTTCAATCAGTTCAAGCAGTGCAAGGCTATCCAGGTTGATGGTCATCGGGTTCAGTTTTTTTGAATGAGTTCGTCAAATTCTACGCCTTGTTTGGCTGCATGGCACCACCTACACTGAATTCATCATTCAACAGGAGGTTGAACATGTTTCAGATCAGAAAATCCAGCGAACGCGGTTATGCACAACACGGTTGGCTTGAGAGCTATCACAGCTTCTCGTTTTCCAGCTACTACGACCCCAAGCACATGGGTTTCGGCCCGTTGCGTGTGATCAATGAAGACTGGGTTCAGCCGCAGACCGGTTTTGGTACGCACGGCCACCGTGACATGGAAATTATTACTTACATGCTGGGTGGTGAATTGAGTCACCGGGACAGTTTGGGCGGCGGCTCGGCCATCAAGCCCAATCAAATTCAGCGCATGAGTGCAGGCACCGGTATTCGGCATTCTGAAATGAATGCCCACAAAACCGATGTGGCGCACCTGTTGCAGATCTGGATTGAGCCCGCAGTGAATGGCGTGGAACCCGGCTACAAAGACCACGACCTGGATGTGGCCAGTATCACCGGCCAATTGGGTTTGGTTGTGACCGGTGACAAAGCCGAGGCCGAGACCAACAACATCGCCTTGATTCACCAAGACGCGAAAATGTACGCAGGCCGCTTGAGCAAGCAAAGCGTACACCGTGAACTAGACCCCGCACGCAAAGGCTATTTGCATGTGGCCACGGGTTCAGTGACCGTGGGTGATGTGCTGCTGCAAACCGGTGATGCGCTGTTGATCAGCGACGAGCGGGAATTGAATTTTGATGTGAGCGAGCAAGCCGAAGTGCTGTTTTTCGATTTGCCAGCTTAATAGTTATAACAACGAGGGAGTTAAAAATGACACAAGTAGCAATTGTTTATCACAGTGGTTATGGCCATACAGCCAAAGTGGCGCAAGCCGTTGAGCAGGGTGCAGCAGGTGTGTCGGGTGTTCAAACACACCTGATTTCCGTGAACGATGTGAATGATGCAACGTGGGACGTATTGGCCAAGGCCGATGCCATTGTTTTTGGTTCGCCCACTTACATGGGTGGTGCGTCTGCGGACTTCAAGAAGTTTGCAGATGCCTCCAGCAAGGTGTGGTTCAACCAGGGCTGGAAAAACAAGGTAGCGGGTGGTTTCACCAATTCAATGTCCATGAGTGGCGACAAGCTCAGCACGCTTCAGTACTTTGTAACTTACGCCATGCAGCACGGCATGATTTGGGTGGGCAGCGCCACACCCGGTGCCCAAAAGCCAGGTGATGTGAATGAACTGAACCGCGTGGGTTCCTGGGTGGGGGTGATGACACAATCTGACAACGCGCCTGCGGACGTGACTCCACCTGCATCTGATCTGGAAACAGCCAAGATTTACGGCGCACGGGTTGCAGAGTTCGCCAAGAAGCTGTTGGCCTAATATAAAATGAGGGGATGACCAATTCATCCCCCTCTTTGCCTTCCACATTTGTACACCTGCGCATGCACACCGAATTCTCGGTGCTCGACGGCATGGTGCGTGTGGGCGAGGCTGTCAAGGCCGCTGCTGGCTGCGGCATGCCCGCTTTGGCCATTTCCGACCTGTCCAACCTGTTTGGCTTGATCAAGTTTTATGGCAAGGCACGTGGTGCCGGTGTTAAACCGATCGCCGCCTGCGATGTGTGGATTGAAAGCGACCGGGATGAAGAGCAACCCGCCCGCGTGCTGCTGTTGGTACAAAATCACAAAGGGTATTTACAGCTGTGCGAGCTGTTAAGCCGTGCCTTTTTGCGCAACCAGAAGCGTGGCAAAGCCACCCTGAAGTTTGAGTGGTTTGATGAGGTGGGTTGCGATGGCCTGATCGCTGTTTCAGGTTTTACCCATTCTGACATTGGTCAATTCTTGCTGGGCGGCAATATGGGCCGCGCAGAAGATTCTGCCCGCAAATTCCTGCAGTATTTTGAAGGCCGCTTCTACATCGAGCTGCAACGCGATGGCTCAACACAGGCGGAAAACCTGGTGAACTTAAGCTGCC
This sequence comes from Limnobacter sp. 130, assembly GCF_902506325.1. Taxonomy (GTDB): domain Bacteria; phylum Pseudomonadota; class Gammaproteobacteria; order Burkholderiales; family Burkholderiaceae_B; genus Limnobacter. The sequence continues at coordinate 1,246,212 of NZ_LR732328.1, read as the reverse complement.
AATTGGCGGCCAAATTGCAATTGCCCGTGGTGGCCACGCACCCCATTCAATTTTTAAAGCCTGAAGACTTCCGCGCCCACGAGGCGCGTGTGTGCATTGCGCAAGGCGAAATTTTGTCGAACCCGCGCAGGCCGCGCCGGTTTACCGAGCAGCAGTATTTCAAAACTGCGCAGGAAATGGCAGAACTGTTTGCCGACATTCCCAGCGCAGTGCGCAACAGCATACGCATTGCCCAGCGCTGTAACTTAACGCTTGAATTGGGCAAGCCCAAACTGCCCGCATTCCCCACGCCCGATGGCATGACGCTGGACGACTACCTGGTGCATTTGTCCAAGGAAGGCCTGGAAAAGCGGCTGGTGCACCTGTTCCCGAATATTGAGGAACGGGAAAAAATGCGCCCCGAGTACGAAGCGCGTTTGAAAATCGAATGCGACACCATCATCGGCATGGGCTTTCCTGGTTACTTCCTGATCGTTCAAGACTTTATTAATTGGGGCAAAAGCAATGGCGTACCCGTGGGCCCTGGCCGGGGTTCAGGCGCAGGTTCGCTGGTTGCGTATTCGCTGGGCATTACCGACCTGGATCCGCTGCGTTACGACTTGCTGTTCGAACGTTTTCTGAACCCTGAACGGGTTTCAATGCCTGACTTCGACATCGATTTTTGCCAAGACAACCGCGACCGCGTAATTGACTATGTAAAGCAGAATTACGGGCGTGATGCGGTTAGCCAAATTGCCACCTTTGGTACCTTGGGTGCGAAAGCTGTTATTCGCGATGCGGGCCGTGTGCTCGACATGCCTTACATGTACTGCGATGGTTTGTCGAAACTGATTCCCCAAACCCCAGCCGACCCCTGGGACCTTGACCGCGCCATGGCCGATGAACCCACGTTCCGAGAACGTGTGGAAAACGAAGACGAAGCCAAGGAAATTATTGCGGTGGCCCGACCCCTTGAAGGCCTGACCCGCAACGTGGGCATGCATGCTGGTGGCGTGTTGATTGCGCCGGGCAAGCTGACTGATTTCTGCCCCCTGTATTGCGCCGATGGATCCACCGATTCCGTGGTGTCGCAGTACGACAAAGACGACGTGGAAGCTGTGGGCCTGGTGAAGTTCGACTTCTTGGGCTTGCGCAACCTGACCATTCTGGATTGGGCTGTGCGTTGGGTGCGCGAAAATTACGAAGACCAGCGCGACTTCCGCTTGGAAGATTTGCCGCTGGACGACCCTGCGGTGTATCAGTTGTTCTCGGATGGCAACACCACGGCTGTGTTTCAGTCTGAATCGCGTTCTGCGAAAGACCTTGAGAAGAAACTAAAGCCCGACAACTTCGAAGACATTATTGCCTTGATGGCGCTAAACCGCCCCGGCCCTTTGGGTTCCGGCATGGTGGACGACTTCATTGCGCGTAAAAAAGAAACCTCGAAAACCGGCAAAGGGCGCGCCGAGTGGTACTTCCACCCCAAGCTGGAAGGCATCCTGAAAAGCACCTACGGTGTGATTGTTTACCAAGAGCAGGTGATGCTGGTTGCCCAGATTCTGGCGGGCTATAGCCTGGGTGGCGCTGACTTGTTGCGGCGAGCCATGGGTAAAAAGAAGCCCGAGGAAATGGCCAAGCAGCGTGAAATTTTCACGACCGGTGCCACTGAGCGCGGCGTGGACCCGGCGGTGGCCAAGCAGCTTTTCGACTTGATGGAAAAGTTTGCGGAATACGGTTTCAACAAATCGCACTCGGCAGCCTATGCGCTGATCGCCTACCACACGGCTTGGTTGAAAGCGCATTACCCGGCAGAGTTCATGGCTGCGTCCATGAGTTCCGACATGGACGACACCGACAAGGTGAAAATCTTTGTTGAAGACGCCATGGCCATGTGTCAGGTGCCCGGAAAGAAAGCGGGTACCACGGTCAACATGCTGGGGCCTGATGTCAATGAATCCAACTTCCGGTTCACAGCGGTGCGCATTGACGGCGAAAAACGCGCCAGTGCCATTCGTTATGGTTTGGGTGCGGTAAAAGGCACGGGCCAGGCAGCTTGTGAAGCGATTGTGGCCGAGCGCAATGCCAATGGCCCTTTCTCCGACTTGTTTGATTTTGTACGGCGGGTAGACAGCAAGCAGATCAATCGCCGAGTGATCGAGGCGCTGATCCGCGCAGGTGCATTCGATGCGCTGAACCCCGACCGCGTCAAATTGCTGGCCAGCTCGGGCCAGGCCATGGAGTGGGCAGCGCAGCAGGCTGCAACTGCGGCGCAGGTCAGCTTGTTTGGCGAGGCCTTGGGAGGCGATGCCCCACCTGGACTGGTGGATGTGCCCACCTGGAGCGAGCGGGAAAAACTGCAACAAGAAAAAGCTGCTTTGGGCTATTACTTCAGCGGACATCTGTTCAAGGCCGATGAAGACAAGGTTCGTCAGTTCGTTAAATTGAAACTGAAAGACCTTTCGCCGGGGCGTGATTTGGTGTGGATGGCGGGTGTCATTGCGTCGCTTCGCACCATGATGACCAAGCGCGGAAAAATGGCAATTGTGTTGCTCGACGATTCAACCGCGCAGGTGGAATTGTCGATTTTCAACGAACAATTTGAAGCCAACCGCACCCTGCTGAAAGAGGACTCCTTGTTGGTGCTGCAAGGCAAAGTGTCTGAAGATTCTTACACCGGTGGTTTGAGAATTTCTGCAGAAAACTTGCATTCATTGGCCAGTGCGCGTGCGCATTTTGTCAGCCGTTTGCGACTCAACATGAACGGGCAGTCGGATGCGGAAAGGCTGCGCGCCATGCTGGAGCCTTTCCGAGATCCAGAGCAGGGTTGTTTGGTAGAAATCGACTATCACAATGGCCATGCAGCCTGTGTGGCTCAATTGAGCAGCGAGTGGAAAGTTCGCCCGGAAGAAGACTTGCTGATTGAAATGCAGGGTTGGCTGGGTGAAGGCAATGCCAAGTGGGTGTTTGGCTGATTGATCAGCCAGTTTGGCCGAGTCTCGGTGTTGGCTAATCGCCAAACGCAGCGAATGAATCCAAACGGGGCGGTTTTCTTGAAGTTCGTAACAGGCAAACCCACTGCCGAGTTGGCCGAAGCACCACAGTTGGCCAATCTCCCAAACACGCGACGCTTGAGTTGCACCCGCTTGCAACGCACAACCGTGTAAACTTCGAGCATTCAATCCACGTTCACGCTGCATGCCCGAAATCACCGACTACACCGCCAAAGGTCTTTACAAACGCCTGTTGTCCTACAGTTTGCGTTACTGGCCATTGTTCGCCACTTCACTGGTGGCCTTGGTGTTTGCTGCCGTTACTGAACCCCTGTTCGCCAGCCTCATGAAGCCGCTGATTGACGAGAATTTCTCGGGTCAGCGAACCGAAATGGCCAAGTGGTTGCCGGTCATTATCATCGTGTTGTTTCTGGTTCGCGGCTTGGCGACCTACATCAATGAATACTGCAGTGCCAAGCTGGCAGGCCTTGTGGTTCACGACTTGCGCTTTGACATGCTCTCCCGCATTTTGCGTTTCCCGAACTCCTATTTTGTCGAGCAACCCGCCGGAAAAATCATTTCTACGGTATCGACCAACGTGGACGCCGTGACCGAGGCGGGCTTCAACATCATCACCGTGCTGATTCGCGACGGTGCCATTGTCATCGGCCTCATGGCGATATTGCTTTACACCAACTGGCAACTCACCTTGATTTGTTTTGGTATCTTGCCGTTGATTGCAATCGGTGTGTCGGTGGCTGCCAAGCGCTTGAACCGCTTCGCGCACAGCGCTCAAACTTCCCATGCCGATTTGGTGCAAAGCATTTCAGAGGTGATCGGCGCTCAAAAAATCATCAAGATTTACGGTGCCCAAAAGGTTGAAACCGAGCGCTTCATGAAAAGTGCCGATGAGATCATGAAGTCGCGGGTAAAGTTGGTGGCCACCAGCGCTGCCAACTCCGCAATTGTTCAGTGGATACTCGCCGCAGCCGTTGCCGCGGTGGTGTATTTCGCCGGTATTTTGGCTGAAAGCAATAGCATGACCGCGGGTGATTTCGCCTCGTTCATGACTGCCATGATGATGTTACTGGCCCCGGTCAAGCGCCTCACCAATATTAACCAGCAATTGCAAAAGGGTTTGGCTGCGGCTGACAACGTATTTCGCGTGGTAGATCGCTCTGTCGAGAACTCCAGCGGCACCCACACCACAGACCGCGCGCTGGGCTACATTGAATTCAATCAAGTAGGGCTTACTTTTCCCGGGGCTGATGCGCCTACCTTAAGTGATATCAATTTGTGGGTGAAGCCTGGGCAAACTGTGGGTATCGTGGGTGTGTCGGGCGGTGGCAAGTCTACCTTGATCAACTTGTTGCCCCGTTTTCTCGATCCCACAAGCGGTGTGGTCAAACTAGACAGCGTGGATTTGAAACAATGGGATCTGCAGTGCTTGCGTCGTCAAATTGCCGTGGTCACTCAAGAAAGCCATTTGCTGAACGACACTGTGCGCAACAACATTGCCTACGGCGAAATGCGGGGGGCAAGCGATGAGGCTATTTTGAACGCAGCCCGTATGGCCAACGCCCTGCCGTTTATTGAAAAACTTGAGCAGGGGCTGGACACGGTATTGGGCGACAATGGCTTGCGTCTCTCAGGTGGCCAGCGTCAGCGAATTTCCATTGCGCGGGCTTTTCTGAAAAATGCGCCGATTCTTATTCTTGATGAAGCCACTTCGGCACTCGATTCCGAAGCCGAACGCGAGGTTCAAGAAGACATGGAACGTTTGCGCCATGGGCGAACCACACTGGTCATTGCTCACAGACTGTCCACTCTGACCACAGCAGATTTCATCATCGTGCTGGATCAGGGCAAGTTGATTGAACAGGGTACTCACCAAGCGCTTTTGTCCTCGCGGGGCAAGTACCACTACCTGCATTCAATTCAGAATCAATCGCAAACCCCGTTGCAACCTTAATCCGCCAGTTTGTCCACAGCCTGAATCACCACCTCGGTGGGAATGGCTGCAAGCAAACGGGTGGTGTCGTCAGTATTAATGCTGTCTGGGTGGGGAAGTGGCCCAAAATCACCTGCATAAATCACTGTGGCCTTGTCTGACCATGGTCGCCATTCCTGTACCCAGGACGGTCCAAAAAGTGCCACTTGCGGCACTTTTAGCGCGGCGGCCATGTGCATGGGCGCCGAGTCCACACCCACATAAAATTTACTCAGTTTCAACAAGGCAGCCAACAAGGGCAGACTCATTTTGCCGCCCACATTCACCAGTTGAGCTGAATTATTCCGCAATTTGGCGCGCGCCAAACTTTCGATTTCCCCGGTCATGGCCACTTCCACCGGGTCGGGGCTACAAGTCAGCACCACATGCAAACCCTTGTTCAGCAAATGAACAACCACATCGGCGAACTTGTCGTCTTCCCAGCATTTGAATGGCCAACGTGCGGCGGGGTGAATCAATACAAATGGGCCGTTTATCTGGTGTTGCGTTAACAGTTTGTCGGCTTTGTCCAAATTCTCCGGGCTTGGGCGCAGCACCATTTCACCGCGAATGCTGCGCGGATTTACCCCCAGGGCCTGAAGGCACAGCAGATTCAACTCCACCGCATGCGCTTGCCCGCGCGGTGGCGGTGTAATTTTTTGCGTAAAACACGCATGCCACAATCCCTTGTCACGTTTGGCATATGCCATTTGCACGCGCATCGGCGCATTTGAAAACCGTGCAAGCAAGGCACCAATCCACTGGTCGGTTAAATGAATGACAGCGTCGTAGCGGGTTCGTCGTACTTGAAAAACAAGGCCAAGCTCAGCCTTGAGCCGAGCAAAACCTTTCAGCTTTCGGTCAATGCAAAGTACACGGTTTAAATGCGGATTGTTTTGCAGCAGGGGGGTGGTTTCTTTGTAGATCAGTGTGTCTATTTGCACGTCGGGAAACAGATCGTGTAATGCGTGATACAAGGCTGTAGTCAACAGCACATCGCCGTGATGCCTTAATTTAATCACCAAAATTTTTTGCAAAGTATTTCAGCCTGGTATTGATTAGAGTGAATTCACGCCCATGTGCCTGCGGTGGCGCATTAAACTGCTTGACGAGACAGAGCGGATATAAAGCGAATATAGACCGCGACTTCAACCAATTTTTGTTTTCAAATCCAAATGACCAGCATTTTTTTCTCTGAAAGTTCCAAAAACATTGGTGGTCAAGAACTGCAGCTTCTGGAACAGGCTGTGGGACTGAAAGCCAAGGGTTACACACCTTATGTGCTGTGCAGGCCTGGCAGTCGAATTTCCCAAGAAGCTTGTAAGCTGGGTTTGAACGTTGAATTTGTGGCATTTCGAAATGCCATACACCCACCGAGCGTGCTGCGTGTGGCCAACTTGCTCCGGCAGCACAAGCCTGTGGCGGTGGTGTGTCACAGCAGCCACGACGCCAATTTGTGCTCCATTACAGTTCATGCGTTGGCCAAGGTGGGGTTGCTCACGCCCAGGCCCGCACTGATTCGAATGCGCACCTACCAGCCCGGTCCGGCCAAGGCGTTCACTTACAACCAAATGTTTGATCAAACTTTCACGCCCAGCCAGGCACTGAAAGACCAACTGCTGCAAAACAGTGGCGTGTTGCCTGAAAAAATCGGGGTGCTGTACCCCGGTATCGATTTTGAAAGCATTGCCGCGGCTGCCGTGCTTGGTCTGCCCGCCGAGCTCGATACCCGTCTCAACGATCTTCAGCAACGCCCGGTGATTGCACATGCCGCCATGTTCAGGGTGGAAAAAGGGCATAGCTTTATGTTGCAGGTGGTGAAAGCATTGCTGCCAAGGTTTCCCAACCTGTTGTACGTGGCGGCTGGCGAGGGCGAAACCCGGCAAGCCATAGAAACCGAGGTAAAGCGTTTGGGCTTGGGCAAGCATGTGATACTGCCGGGCATGTTGAACCCGGTGGCGCCATTGATTAAACGTGCGGATGTGTTGGTGATGCCTTCCAGTTACGAGCCTTTGGGCATGAGTCAAATCGAAGCGTTGGGCTTGGGTGTGCCTGTGGTGGTCAGCAATGTAGGTGGTTTGCCTGAAACCGTACAAAGCGGCATCACTGGGTATGTGTGTCCCGCACCCCATGCGCCTGCTGCGCTCGAGGCCTGGGTACTGGCCCTGGGTAAGGTATTGGCCGAGCCCCACAAAGCCCGGGACATGGCAGCGCAAGGCAGGCAGGCGGTACTGGCCCAGTTTGGCAAGCAAAGCAATATTGATGGCTTGGTGGGTACCATTGAAACACCGCGCTTGGGTCGCTCCTGATGGTCGGGCCAAAACGCATTGGCGTGTGGTTTGGCCAGGGGTTGGAATGCGCGCTGGCCGCCAGAGCCATGTTGGGGCAGTTGCGGGCGGAGTATTCCGACGCAGATTGGGTGATATTGGGCCCTCGCGAGAGTCTGTTTTTGTTTGAAATGGATGAGCGGGTACCTGTCTATATTCCCCTGAAGGGACTAGAGCCCCGCAGGCCCGCGCAAACCCGCCTCTCTTATTATCTTGAAAAGCGCACCCAGTTCAAAAAGCTGCGCGGTTTGCAACTCGACCTTTGCCTTGGGGTTTCAGTGTTGGTCGATGTGCACAAGGCCAAGCAAGCAGAAGTGGAGCAATTTCAGCATGTTCAAAAAATGCTGGGTATCGACGGACATCTAATTCAGCAAGAACTGTCCTCGTTCCTTCAAATTGAACGCCCCCTGTTGCAGGCTGGGCCGCAAGCCTTGGCTTATGCAACCCAACTTTATCGCAAGGCACTTCCAAGCCAAAGCAAGGTGTTGGCCTTGCTCTATCCGGCGTCTGATCCAGCCAGTCTGAATTTGCAGTGGCAGGCAATTCAAAACAGTGTTCTTGGTCTGGGTAACAATCTACACCTGACGATCGCTGTGGTGGTTGGCGAGAATCGCCTGCTTGCCCGGTATATGACTGATCGCCGACCGGACTGGCTTCAAGTTGGCCTACCCCAGGCCATGGGCCTGATTGCCTACGCGGATCGGGTGATTTGTGACTCAGAAAAAATCACTCGAATTTGTAGCGAAATGGGCCGTTCTGACCGTCTTCTGTTGGTTAAAAGTCACAGTTAGAACGCCGTTGTCGCGTTCTGTCTCTTCTGGCCGCGGTGTGCGCTCACCGGAATTCCTAAGTTTTTCATTAACAAGGCTTTTCGCGGGTTTCAAGGCGGTTTTGATGCTTTGGTGATGGCCTAAAACTATCGGTTTGATGCGTTTCCCCTGTTGCACGTCAGCGACAAAAACGCCAGTTTCCCCATTCTCGCACCACGATTTGGTTGGTCGGCCCAAGGGTCCCCGTGTACATTGTCTCTCGTGCCGCTAGAAATGGCGGCAAAGATTCAACCAACACTAATAAGGGTGAAATATGAACAAGAAGCTAGTAGCTGCTGCTCTGGGCCTGGCATTTGCCGCTCCAGTATTTGCTGATTCATCAAACGTAACTTTGTACGGTCGTATCCACCAAGCTCTGGATCACCAGTCCTCAGACACAGCCGGCGCAGAAAGCGGCGGCAACTTCGCAATTGAAGACGTATCTTCACGCTTGGGCGTGCGTGGTACTGAAGATCTGGGCGGTGGTTTGAGCGCGATTTTCGCCTACGAATTCGGTGTAAACACTGACGAAGTGTCTGCTGCTCCAATGAGCACACGTCACGCCTATTTGGGCTTGAAAGGTGCTTATGGTTTGGCTGTTATCGGTTCACAAGACGGTGGTAACGATTCTCAGGCTCCCTTGTACAACCAGGCTTCTTTGATTGGCTCTGTATCAAACAATGGCGGTCCTTTGACAACTGTTGGTTCTACAAACGTAGGTCTTGGTCAAGCAATTACTCGTGAACAGCGCGTAGGTAACTCTTTCGGTTACGCCGGTAACTTCGGTGGCGTGCAGATTAATGCCCGTCACGCACTGGGCAATGGTACCAACGACCAGGCAAACAACACTGCAACTGGTTTGAAAGAGAACGACACACGTTCTACTGAAATCGCAGCCACTTACAAAATTGGCGCGTTGACTTTTGGTGGTGGTTTCCAGTCAATCGATTCTCAGGAAGTGACACAGAACACGTTGAACGCGACTGCTGGTGTTGAGCAAGTGATTCAGGGTGTTGTTTCTTACAACTTTGGCTCTTTCACTGTAGGTGGTTTGATTGCCCAGAAGAACCTGTATTCAGCTGCAACTAACGGCGAAGACAGCAATACTGAGTATGCTTTGACAGCATCAGTGCCTTTGACCGGTAACAGCGGTATTTTCGGCATGTACGCAGATTCTGAGCGTAACGACTCTCTGACTTCAACAACAGTTGGTGGTGTTACTACCGTGACGAACACTCCACGTGATGTTACACAGGCTCAAATCGCTTACTACTACGACTTCAGCAAGCGTACACGTACATACGTGGGTTACAACCGCCTGAATGCCGAAGTTAAGGCCTCTGGCGTAGAAACAGATACAGACAACTTCACAATTGGTCTGCGTCACAACTTCTAATTCAACGCCAAGCTTAAGCTTGGTTTGAATGCAAAGTTTGAGAAAGCCACCTTCGGGTGGCTTTTTCTATTTCAGGGTTCAGGAATAGGTTTCGGCCAATAAAAAAGCACCTGGTTTTATTCAGGTGCTTTTTTCAATCAAACCTGGTTCAGGCTATTACTGCAAATTCATGTCCAGTTGTACGCCGCACAGGGTGCTGCTGTAACGTGTGGCACTACCACTGTTGCTCATGCAACCCAGCGATGTGGTTTGTAACTGGTTTTCAGACACCTTCAAACCAAAGAACAAATCCGGGTATTTGTTGCCTTCTTCGCGGCTTAGCTTGAATACCCAGTCGCCGGTTCCCCATTGAGCGCCCATTGGGGCTTTGCTGCGGTCTTGACCCAGTCTGAAGCCATAGCCCAGGCCACCGTTCTCCGAACTGGTCCAACGACCCCATTTGCTCAGGGGGTTTTGATTGTCAATGTTCAATGTAACGCCACCAGCTTGAGCGCTGGCCAGTACGGGCATCAAGGTGACGCACACGCATAGCAGTGATTTTTTCATGTTCTTATTCCTGTCAAACAGCTGCAATTCAAGCAATTTCAGCTGTTTCGCATGCAAGGCTTTAATTATGCGCGTTATTTCTGCGTGGATAAAGCGGGAGAAGGTTGGCCTTCACCCCGCCAAACCATTGATTTGACTCAGGTATTTGAACCTGCTATTTGGGAATTTTTGATTAAAAACAAAGGGTTTTAGCGCTTAATTCTCAAGTCGCTTTAAGCCGAGTTTTTCGAATAACTTGGTGTCGCGCTCCAATTCGGGGTTGTCTGTTACCAACAGTTTTTCACCGTAGAAAATTGAATTGGCACCCGCCAGGAAACACAGGGCCTGCGTGCTCTCGCTCATGTCTTCCCGGCCTGCGGACAATCGTACAAAACTGCCAGGCATGGTGATGCGGGCCACGGCAATGGTGCGCACAAAATCCAGGGGATCAATTTCGGCGTTGTCGGCCAGTGGGGTGCCTTCCACTTTCACCAAATTGTTGATGGGCACGCTTTCTGGTGGCTCGGCCATATTGGCCAATTGGGCAATCAAACCCGCGCGTTGTGTAATTGTTTCGCCAAGTCCCACAATGCCACCACAGCACACCTTGATGCCTGCATCGCGAACGCGGTCCAGTGTGTCCAGGCGGTCTTGGTAGGTGCGGGTGCTGATAATGTCACCGTAAAAGTCGGGTGAGGTGTCCAGGTTGTGGTTGTAGTAGTCCAGCCCGGCTTCTTGCAATTGCTTGGCTTGGCTTTCTTTCAACATACCCAGCGTGACGCAGGTTTCCAGGCCCATGGCTTTGACTGCGGAAATCATTTCGCCCACTGCTTCAACCTGGTGGTCTTTGGGGCTGCGCCAGGCGGCACCCATACAAAAACGTGTGGCGCCTTTGTCCTTGGCGGCTTGGGCTGCTTTAAGTACTTCGTCGATGGGCATCAGCTTTTCAGCTTCTACGCCCGTGTTGTACTTGGCCGATTGGGGGCAGTAGCCACAATCTTCAGGGCAACCACCCGTTTTAATCGACAGCAAGGTGGATAACTGCACGGTGTTGGCATCGAAATGCTCGCGGTGTATTTGCTGCGCTTTGAAAATAAGGTCGTTAAATGGCAGGGCGAACAGGGCTTCAATGGCCTCAATGCTCCAGCGCTGTTTCTCGGTGGCGGGTGGGGCCGCCTTTTTGTTTTCAACCCAGGTAATTTGGCTTTCCATGTGCATCCTTCAGAACAATTCGCTTCCGGGGCCAGGTGCAATCAGCGTGCCCCAGCGTTGTAATACTTGTATCAGTGTTTGGTAGGCGTTTTCGAGCGTTTCAGGTGTGGTGCAGTAAGGCGGCACCCAATACACGGTGTTGCCCAAGGGGCGAACCACAATGCCCAATTCCAGAAACGTTTGGCGTATCCACTGGCTCGCATTCGAACCGTAACCCAGACCACACTGACTGTGACTGGATTTTAGCTCAAAGGCTGCCACGGTGCCGCACATGCGGGGGTTTTCAATCAGGGGGTGGCAAGCCAGGGTGGGTAGCCAGCGCTGGTGAGCGGCCTCGATGTGCCGAATATTCGCCCAAGTGCTTTCTTCATTGAACAACGCCAGGCTGGCCAAGGCTGCAGCGCAGCCCAAAGGGTTCGCCGTGTAGGAATGACCGTGCAGCAAGGCATGGCCTACCTGGTCACTTAAAAATGCGTCGTACACCGCTTGGCTGGTGAGCGTGGCCGCCATGGGCATAAAGCCCCCTGTAAGCCCTTTGGAGATGCAAATAATGTCGGCATGCCCGCCAAACTGGGCCACTTGGTCTGCTGAAAAAAGGGTGCCTGTGCGGCCAAAGGCGGTGAACACTTCATCGAAAATGACCAAAACCCCGGCTGCTTCGCAGCGTTTGCACAGTTCGGCCACGTGCGCTGCGCGCATGAAGCGCATGCCGCTGGCGCCCTGTATCAAGGGTTCCAGAATCAAGGCAGCAATTTCTTCGGCACTGGTCGCCAACAACTGATCCAAGGCGGCCAAGGCTTCTTCTTCAGTGCAGGCGCAAATGCCTGTGGGTATGAAGTCCACTTGAAACAGCCAAGGGGTGAACGGGTCGTAAAAGCCGCTGGACTTGCCAGCGGCCATGGCGCCGAAGGTGTCGCCGTGGTAGCCGCCTTCAAGCGCAACAACCCGTTTTTTGCCACCCATGCCTTTGTTTTGCCAATACTGAAAGGCCATTTTCAGGGCCACTTCAATGGCTGTAGACCCATTGTCGGAATAAAACACCTTGGCCATGGGAGCCGGTGCGTGTTGAATTAGTTTTTCAGCCAGCAATGCCGCGGGTGGATGGGTGACACCCGCAAACATGACGTGCTCCAGCTCGCGGGCCTGGTTGGCAATGGCGCGTGCAATGGTTGGGTTGCTGTGCCCATGAATGTTGACCCACCAGCTTGAAACTGCATCAAAGTACTTGTTGCCGTGGGCATCGAACAGAAATTCACCTTCGCCACGAACAACTGCCAAGGGGGGGGCGGCTGTTTGCATTTGCGTAAACGGGTGCCAGCAGTATTGGGCGTCCAGTTCAAGCAGTTTGGTGTGGGAAAGTTGTGACATGGCTGGTCGCCCTTACAGGCTGTTCAACGCGCGAAGCAAACGTTCGGGCATGCCAAAATCGGACAGAGCCTGTTCGCTTATTTCATTGAATACCGGCAATTCAGCCAAAACCGGCACTTCACCAAAATGCTGGATGGCCTCGCGGTTGGCGGAATTTACTTCGCCCACCAGGATTACGCCCAAAACAGGTACACCAGCGCCTTTCAATGCCTGCAGTGACAGGCAGGTGTGGTTAATGGTGCCAAGCCCGCTACGGGCCACCAGCAGGGCGCAGCTGCCCAAGTGTTTCATCAGGTCGAGCATGGTGTCGCGCCAGTTTAAGGGCACAAGGCTGCCGCCTGCACCTTCTACAACAAGCCTCTCGGTTTGTGGCAATTCGAAATCACTCAGCTGAATTTTTACGCCGTCGATTTCCGCAGCCTGATGGGGCGACAAAGGCTGGGTTAAGCGATGGGTTTCAGGATGTATCCGGGCATGGCTTAAGCGGGCAACCCATTCACTGTCACTGCCTCCTTCCAGACCACTTTGAACCGGTTTCCAGTAATCAGCTTCCCAGTGTTTGCACAACCAGGCGCTCACAATTGTTTTTCCGATACCGGTGTCTGTTCCCGTTACAAACAAATGCTTCACGGCCGTTCCAGGTAGTAAAAACCAATGTGGTAATTCATGGTGCAAGCCTCACCCAAGGCGGAAATCACTTTGCGCAAATTCACCGGGGTGTGGTTCAAGCGGGGTTGGTCCGCGCCAATGGCGCGAAGGCTGCGCGCAAACGACAGGCCATCGGGGTGATGGTCCAGAAAGTTCTTGGTGTGGTGCGCGGTGCTTGCTGCAATTCCTTCTGCCACGAGCGCATTCAAAATATTCTGTAAATCGGCGTCGCTGGGCAGCGGTCGAAGCCCACTGGTTTGGTCGGTGTCCTGGTGTGCCACTTCCCAGGCTTGAAATGATCCACCCAGCAGCACACTGAATGCCACCGTATTGGACACTGAAAGCCAGCGTCGAATGGCCTCTTCGATATTGCCGAACCACTGTGCGCACATTCCGGAAATGAGCAGGGAATGGTTGGGTATCCAAAGGTGTTCGACCGCCAGTTCTTCACCGTTGATCAAGTGGGTGTGCAGGCGCTCGGTGGGATACTTGCGCTTCAATTCTGTCAGCATGCCTTGCGCCAGATCGACTGCGTGCACGGCGCTTTGCGGAAATTTGTTCAGCAGGTGTTCAGTGAGAAAGCCAGTGCCACTGCCCACATCAACGCAAGCCTTGGGGTCAAATTCAGCGGGCAGCATTTGGTCCAGCCACTGACACAAATGCTGTGCCGAATGTTTTTGCACGCGTGCATGGTGATCATAATCGCGGGCAGCATTGGAGAAGCGGCGTGATGCGGCCTGGACAGAATTCAGTTTTCGCGGCAAAGCGTGTTCGGACATTTCAAGGAGGGTTGAAATTAATGCTGGCTAAGAAAGGGCAACAAGGCATCAGTATAACGCGCAGGGGCATTGGCAATGCTTGCATGTTCTTCGGAAGGCAGAATGAACAAGGTGCGGCTTTGTAGTTTCAGCGTGTTGTCGAAACAAGCCTGTGCCAAAGCCAGGGGTACGATTTGATCGACGCTGCTGGCCCAAGCGTACAACTCGGCACCATGGGAAAGGGCATGCTGCAATTCTTGTTCAGCGCTTAAATTTTGCATGCCGATCAAGTCGGCCAGCAGTGCGCGTTCATCCAGGGTGGTCCATGGGGCAATGTGACCGCAACGCTTGTGAAAGTCTGCCAGTACCTCGGGCATGTTTTCTTCGGCTTTTCGGATCATGCGCGCCAGTACCCGGTTGTTGGTGAAACGCGTGAATCCGTGCAGGCTGTACAGGCTGTGCCAACGTACAGAAAAGTCGAGTAATTTGGAAAAGCCCAGCGAATGCCCCAGACCCAGCCAAGGCACATTGGCTTGCGCCAAAACCAAGCTGTGCAAAGCCTCCGCAGGGTGGTGCACCCACTCGCCCTGTATATTGATCATCAGGCCTTGTTTGCCTTGTTCAGGAAAATAGCCTGCCTCGAAACACACAAATAGTGTGGTTTCACGGGTGTGCTTGGGTAGTGTGTCCAGCAAGGCGTTGAAGAACCGGTGGTTGTAGCCCCAGCCGTGCGCCATCAATAGCACTTGGGAAATTTCGGGTTGCTTCATGCAGCCTCCTTCCAGCGGACCAAGGCCTCCTGAAGTTGATCAAATACAGCTTGGCTGTGCCCAGTATTCAATGCAAGCCGAACCCGGGCTGCATTGGGCGGCACTGTGGGGGGGCGCACCGCAGAGGTACGGATTCCAGTCTGTTGCAAATGGCTTTTTAGTTCAAGGCAGGCGGTGTTGCTACCCACCACCAGCGGCACAATGTGGGTGTTGGAAAGCCCGGTGTCGAAGCCGAGTTGGTGCACTCGGTTGCGCAGCGTTTCAGCCGCCGATTGCAAAGCTGCACGTTCGGCATTCAAGCCAGGAATGATTTCCAAAGCTTTCGCGACTGCGCCAACAACGAAAGGCGAAGGTGCGGTGGAATACACAAACCCTGTGCACCGGTTCACCAGGTACTGTTTGAATACTTCACTGCATGCAATGTAGGCGCCACTCACACCCACTGCTTTGCTGAAGGTGCCCATGATCACCCAGTGCCCCATGGTTTTAAGTGCATCAATGGCCGGGTGGGCCAGTGCGCCCAGGCCGCGGCCCTGTGGCCCCCACACGCCAGTGGCGTGTGCTTCGTCCAGATAAACCACCGCATTGTGTTGCAGGGCAATTTCAGCCAGTTGTTCTACGGGCAGCAAATCGCCTTCCATGCCAAATACGGTTTCTGACACGATGATTCGGGGTTGGGTGGAGTCGGCATGCTTGTTCAGCAATTCAGTCAGGTGTGCCATGTCGTTGTGACGAAACCGGACTTGCTTCACACCTGCCAATTGGCAAGCGTGGTGCAGGCTGGCGTGGTTCAAGCGGTCAGTAAAAACAAGGGGTTCAACGCCGCCCCACAGACTTTTGTCCAGCAAGGCGGCAAGCCCGCTGGCATTGGTTTGGTAGCCGCTTGATAGCACCAGTGCTGCTTCGGCGTTTTTGAATTGCGCCACTTGGGCTTCCAGTGCTTCAAAACATTCCAGGTTGCCTGACAGCAAACGCGAGCCTGTTGCACCTGCGCCGTATCGCTTTGCACATTCATGGCCAGCTTCTACAAGGTCGCCACGCTGGGCCAGGCACAAATAATCGTTGCTGGAAAAGTCGAGCGCACGTCGGTCCATGGGGCAGGGCAGCAACACGCGCTTGCCGCTGTCTTGGGCCAGAAGTTCAAGGCGTTGTTGGCTGGCTTGGCTCAGGTTCATCGGCGTTCAGGTCAAAATAATGTCGTAGTGTTCCTGCACAAACAGATTATCAACTTGCAAGGTAATCGGCTTGCCCACAAATTCTTCAAGCATGCCCAGGTGTTGCGCCTCTTCTTCCAGAAACAGGTCGATCACGGCAGGGCTGGCAAGAATGCGAAATTCCTTGGGGTTGAACTGGCGGCTTTCCCGCACAATTTCCCGCATGATTTCGTAAGCCACAGTTTGTGCAGTTTTAACTTGCCCCTTGCCTTGGCAGCTGGGGCAGGGCTCACACAGCAAATGCGCCAGGCTTTCACGGGTGCGTTTGCGGGTCATTTCGACCAGGCCCAGGGCAGAAAAGTCGGTGACGCTGGTGCGGGCACGGTCGCGGCCCAGCGCTTTTTGCAATTCGTTCAGCACCGCCTTTTTGTGTTCGTCGGTGCTCATGTCGATGAAATCGATCACGATAATGCCACCCAAATTGCGCAGACGCAGTTGGCGTGCGATGGCATGTGCAGCTTCCAGATTGGTTTTAAAAACAGTTTCTTCAAAATTGCGTGCGCCAATAAAGCCACCGGTGTTCACGTCGATGGTGGTGAGCGCTTCGGTTTGATCAATGATCACATAGCCGCCCGATTTCAATTCCACCCGTCGCCCAAGGGCCTTTTGCAACTCGTCTTCAATGTTGTACAGCTCAAACAGTGGCCGTTCGCCCTGGTGTAGTTGCAGGCGGTCTTTGGTTTCCTGTGCGTAGGTTTCAGCGAAGGTCAGCAGGTTTTTCAGCGTTTCTTTCGAATCAACCAAAATTGCCTGCGTGTCCACGCTGACTAGGTCGCGCACCACGCGTTGGGCCATGGTCAGGTCTTCATAGATTAGGCTGGGCGCTGGCTTGGTGCGGGTCAATTCCAGCATTTCACGCCAGCGTGTGCGCAGGTAATTCACATCTGCAGTCAGCTCTTCATCGGTGGCTTCTTCTGCGTGGGTCCGAATGATGAAGCCGCCGGTATTTTCGGGCAGCAAGCGGGTTAATTTGGCGCGCAATTCCTCTCGCTCGCCTTCGTTTTCAATGCGCTGCGAAACGCCAATGTGTGGGTCTTGTGGCAGGTGCACCAGCATGCGGCCGGCCAGGCTGATTTGCGTGGTCAGCCGTGCACCTTTGGTACCCAGCGGGTCTTTGCTCACCTGCACAATAATGGTTTGCCCCTCGAACACCATTTTTTCAATGGCGGGTGGCGGGTTGCCATTTTGTTTGGATTGGTGGTGGTTGTAGGTGCGGTGTTCCCACAAATCAGCCACGTGCAAAAACGCAGCGCGCTCCAGGCCAATGTCCACAAAGGCCGATTGCATGCCGGGCAGTACGCGCACCACTTTGCCCAGGTACACATTGCCCACAATGCCGCGGGTCGAAGTTCGCTCAATGTGAAGTTCTTGCACAGCACCGTGCTGAACAATGGCCACGCGCGTTTCCTGCGGTGTCACGTTCACCAGTATTTGTTCGTTGATCATCTTTTGCTTCTTGGGTATTAATCGATTCTTGTTGTAGCTCAGTTGCTTTTCTGGGCCACTGTTTGGATATGGCGCATCAATTCGCTCGTTTCAAACAGTGGTAAACCCATAATGCCAGAATGACTGCCGGAAATGTGACGAACGTATTGCCCTGCGATCCCCTGAATGCCGTAAGCACCTGCTTTGTCGAAAGGTTCGCCACTGGAAATGTAGGCCTGGATGAAGGTGTCGGGAAGTGTTGAAAACTCCACGTGGGACGTTTGTACGGTGTTTGTCATTGTTGTAGTGGCACCGTGCGTATTAAGCCAGGCGCCCGCCACCGCGGTGTGAACTTCGTGGGTGGTGTTGGAAAGGCTGCTTAGCATGTCGAATGCTTCGGCGGCGCCTTGTGGTTTGCCCAGAATGACGCCGTGTAGCGCCACAGTGGTATCAGCGGCTAAAACCAATCCACTCAAACCCTGCTCGCGCATGGCGTTCAATGCAGTGTCCAGTTTTAATTGGGTAACACGCTGCACGTACAGCAAAGGGTCTTCATTCTCGAAGGGCGCTTCAAGTGCCTCGGCTTCCGGGGTGTTTTGGGCCAGAAACACCTCAACCTGAATTCCGAGTGTTTGAAGCAATTCAAGGCGGCGGGGACTGCGTGAAGCAAGCCAAACCTGGGCGGGTAAGCCACTGTGTTGGGGGCGAACAGGTGTGTTCATTGTGGGATTTATTCGCGGTGGTACGGATGCCCAATGGTAATGGAAAATGCGCGGTACAAAGCTTCCACCAATAAAACACGGGCCAGTGCATGGGGCAGGGTAAGGTCGGAAAGCCGCCACATGCCTTGGCATTGTTTTTTCAGGGTTTCGTCCAGGCCATCGGCGCTGCCAATCAGCAGGCACAGGGTTTCACTGCTGTTGTGCCATTTTTGAAGCTGCTCAGCCAGGGCCTTGCTGGTGTGGCGCTCGCCCCTTTCATCCAGCGCAAGCACACGGGCGCCGCCGGGTATGGCCGCACGAATGCGCTCGGCTTCCTTGGCGAGAATTTGGTCCACAGGCTTGCCCGCAGAACGGTCTTCAGGTTTCAGTTCTTTGATGGTCAGTTTCCAGTCGTTCGGGAAACGTTTCTGGAACTGATCAACCGCTTGTTGCGCCCATGGCTCAATTTTGTGAGACAGGGCGATGACGTGGATTTTCAAAGCCTAAATGACTTAGTTGTACTGGCTTGAATATGCTTCGGCCTGCTGCGGGAAGTAGTCCACGCCAGGCATGGGCTTGCTCAAGCTGTGCGGGTTCAGTTTCACGCGCACGGGCTTGTCACCCCAAATTTCTTCCAGATTGTAGTATTCGCGGATGGCGGGTTGCATCAGGTGAACCACCACGTCGCCCAGGTCGACCAGTACCCATTCACCTGTGTCCTCGCCCTCGGTGCTGAGCACTTCACCACCTGCTTCCTTGGTTTTTTCGCGCACATTGTTGGCCAAAGCACGTGTTTGGCGGTTTGATGAGGCTGATGCAATGATGACCCGGTCAAAAACTCCGGTGAGGTGAGTCGTGTCGAATATGGCGATATCTTGTGCCTTGATGTCTTCTAGCGCGTCGATGACCACGCGCTGCAATTTACGCAATTCCATGCAATTCCAAAGGTTTGTTAATTGCCTGAATTCTAACAACTTTCAGGGTTGGGCGCGACCATAAACTGGGTGCTGTGTCAGGTACTTGAACACGGCGGTGGGCAGGCTGGCTTCTAATTTGAATCTTGCCGTTTCCCGAACCTCGGTATTGCCTGAGTGCAGAAGCTCAAACTGCCGGCGAATTTGGGTTGAACTGATGTTCACGCTGGGCATGGGGATGCGAAACAAACGGTCTTGAAGCAAGTGTCGTTTTAAAGCCTCGGGCACTTGAAAGTCGCCCCATTGCGTGCGGTCCACCACGCCGATGCGGGCGTAATCGAACAGGCTTTGCCAATGCTTCCAGCTGGTCAGGTTGGCCAGTTGGTCGGCACCAATCACAAATGAGAATTTGCAATCGGGGTGCAGGTCAGACAGCTTTTCCAGGGTATCCACCGTGTAGGTGGGGCCCTGGTGTTCAAGCTCAAAAGGCTCTACACGCCAGGAATGCACGCCTTCAATGGCAAGTTCAACCAAGTGTTTGCGAATATCTGCGGGGGGCAGGTCAGAATTGGGCTTTTGCCAGGGTTGGCCCGCGGGCAGGAACCACACCTCGTCTGCCATGCATTGGGCCTGCGCCGAGCGTGCCATTTGCAAATGCCCCATGTGGATGGGGTTGAACGTGCCGCCGATGATGCAAATTTGCCGGCTGGCCATGGGTCAGGCAACCAACCAGTCTTTGTCCACCAAAAAATCGGTGTACAGCCTTGCTTCGGCACTACCCGCTTCGGGTTGCCAGTCGTAGCGCCATTTCACTTGTGGGGGCATGCTCATCAAAATGGATTCAGTGCGCCCGCCGCTTTGCAGGCCAAACAGTGTGCCCCGGTCGAATACCAAATTGAATTCCACATAGCGACCACGGCGATAGGCCTGAAAGTCGCGTTCACGTTCGCCGTAGGCCATGTTCATGCGACGCTCTACAATGGGCAAGTAGCCTTTCAGGAAGGCATCGCCTACGCTGCGGGTCATCGCGAAACTTTGTTCGAACCCCAGCTCGGAAAAGTCATCGAAAAACACGCCACCCACGCCGCGCGGTTCTTTGCGGTGTTTCAGGTAAAAATATTCGTCGCACCATTTCTTGAATTTGGCGTGGTAATGCGCACCGAACGGATCGAGCGCATTTTTACAGCTTTGGTGAAAGTGCTTTGCGTCTTCCTCGAATCCGTAATAGGGGGTCAAATCCATGCCGCCGCCGAACCACCACACCGATTCACCTTCCACTGTGGTGGCTGCAAACAGGCGTACATTCATGTGCACGGTGGGCACATAGGGGTTGCGGGGGTGAAATACCAGGGAAACGCCCATGGCTTCAAAGCTGGCGCCAGCCAAGCCTTGGCGGCTGGCTGTGGCCGAGCCGGGCAATTTGTCGCCCATCACGTGGCTGAAGTTAACGCCACCACGTTCAAGCAAACTGCCTTCTTCCAGTACACGGCTGCAACCGCCACCACCCTCGGCACGTTCCCAGGAGTCGTTCAAAAACGGCTTGCTTTCAAACTGACCAATGCCTTCAACAATGCTGGCTTGAAGCCCTTGAAGGTATTGTTTCACCTGATTCAGCTCAGCTGGTGTCATGTTTGTGAGTCCTGATTACTTGCGATTGATTGCCCGGTAGCCGATGTCGCTACGGAACTGCATGCCGTCGAAACTGATGGTGTCGACCAGTTCATAGGCTTTGGCCTGGGCTTGGCGCACGGTGTCGCCCAATGCGGTTGCGCACAACACACGACCACCGGAGGTAACCGCTTTTCCGTTTTGCTCAACGGTACCCGCATGGAATACAACGGCCTCGTCGCTGGCTTCGGCACGCAAGGTGATTTCATCGCCTGCGCGCGGGGTTTGTGGGTAGTTGTGGGCGGCAATCACCACGCCCAGCGCGGTGCGGCGGTCCCATTCGGCTTCCACTTGGTCGAGCGTGCCATCAATGGCATGGTCGAGCAAATTCACGAAGTCGCTTTTCAAGCGCATCATGATGGGTTGGGTTTCGGGGTCGCCCATGCGGCAGTTGAATTCCAGCACTTTGATGTCGTTTTTGTCGTCGATCATCAGGCCGGCGTACAAAAAGCCGGTGTACACCAGGCCGTCTTTTTTCATGCCGGCAATGGTGGGGTAAATGACTTCGCGCATGACGCGGGCGTGCATGGTGGGCGTAACCACCGGTGCTGGGCTGTAAGCACCCATACCGCCCGTGTTGGGGCCCAGGTCGCCATCCAGAAGGCGTTTGTGGTCTTGGCTGCTGGCCATGGCCAAGGCGTTCACTCCGTCGACCATCACGATGAAGCTGGCTTCTTCGCCTTCAAGAAACTCTTCAACCACCACGCGTGAACCGGCACTGCCCATGCTGTTGCCCAGCAACATGTCGTCAATGGCCTGGTGGGCTTCTTCCAGGCTCATGGCGACAACAACGCCTTTGCCCGCAGCCAAACCATCGGCTTTGATCACAATGGGTGCACCCTTGGCGTTCACGTAGTCGTGGGCCTTGGCCGCGTCGGTGAATGTTTCGTATTCTGCGGTGGGAATTTTGTGCCGCTTCATGAAGGCTTTGGCGTAGTCCTTCGAGCTTTCCAGTTGAGCGGCCAATTTGGCTGGGCCAAAAATACGCAAGCCACGTTGGCGGAACAAATCGACCACACCCGCGGCCAAGGGGGCTTCCGGGCCCACCACAGTAAGGTGTACCTGTTCTTTGGTCGCGAAGTCGGCCAGTTCGGCCAGGTCGCTGATGGCCACATTTTCCATTTTGGCTTCAAGGGCAGTGCCACCATTGCCGGGAGCAACAAATACTTTCGTTACGCCGGGAGTTTGGCAAATGCGCCACGCCATGGCGTGTTCGCGGCCACCTGATCCAATCACCAAAATTTTCATGTGTGTAATGCTCCGTACTTTTTATTCGTTGATGATCACGTTGGTGTAAACCTGCTGCACGTCGTCCAGGTCCTCCAGCATGTCAATAATCTTCTGCATGCGAACGGCATCGTCGCCTTCCAGTTCGGTTTCGCTGGCTGGCTTCATGGTCAGTTCCGCGTTTTCGAACTTCATGTCGGCGGCTTCAAATGCAGTTTTCAGGGTGTGAAACTCGGGCACGGGGCAGGTCACTTCGATTACACCGTCCTCCGATGTCACCACGTCGTCACCACCGTTTTCAAGAGCAACTTCCATAATCGCGTCTTCGCTGTGGCCTGGCGCGAAAATGAATTGCCCACAGTGCTTGAACATGAACGATACCGAGCCGTCGGTACCCAAATTGCCGCCGTGCTTGGTCAGCGCATGGCGAACTTCGGCCACGGTGCGTACTTTGTTGTCGGTCATGCAGTCAATAATGACGGCTGCGCCACCCACACCATAACCTTCGTAGCGAATTTCCTCGTAATTTACGCCCTCGGCTTCGCCAGTGGCTTTTGCAATGGCCCGTTGCACGTTGTCCTTGGGCATGTTGGCGTCAGCCGCTTTTTCCATGGCCAGGCGCAAACGCGGGTTCGTGGCCACATCGCCGCCGCCCACTCGGGCTGCCACGCTGACTTCACGAATGATTTTGGTCCACACCTTGCCGCGCTTTTCATCTTGGCGGTTTTTGCGGTGCTGAATGTTGGCCCATTTACTGTGTCCTGCCATGGCTCACTTTCTGTTGTTGAATCAAAGAGGTGCGATTTTATCACCACCGTGCACCTGCCGTATTGCCCTGAAAGGAATCCACGGCGATAATCTGCGCGGGTATTGGACTTTTACATTTGTATACACTCAACAGGAGGCAACGTGAGTTTGCTCAAAGACTTCAAGGCGTTTGCAGTAAAAGGCAATGTGGTTGATTTGGCCGTGGCGGTGATTATTGGTGGGGCGTTCAGCGGCATTGTGAAAAGTTTGGTGGACGACTTGATCATGCCGATCGTGGGACGTATTTTTGGCAAGCTTGATTTCTCAAACTTGTACCTTCCCTTGACAGAACTGCCCGCGGGAGTAGAGCCCACACTGGTTGCGGTAAAAGCTGCTGGAGTTCCTGTGTTGGCGTATGGCAACTTCGTGTCTGTATTGATCAACTTCATCATTTTGGCCTTCATTATTTTCATGATGGTACGTCAGGTGGCCAAGCTCACCGCTTCCTTGGCCAAAGAGGAGCCTGCAGCGCCCGCTGCACCTCCCCCCACGCCCGAGGACGTTCTGTTGTTGCGTGAAATTCGTGACTCATTGAAGAAGTAATTTAGACTGGCTTCTCCAGATTCACAGGAGTACAATCGAAGGTTGAATCTGGAGAGTAACTGGCATGTATGTTTGCCGGTTCGCCGAAGGCGCAATCCCCATGAACGCTCAGGCTTCAGTACAGGTTCAGAAATTCAAATCTGGAGAGCGCTGTGCGCGGCCAATCGCCGCGTAGGTACAGCCGCCGAAGAGGCAAGCAACGCAACCCGTTGTGAATCTTTCAGGCAAATGGACAGAGAGGGGCTACAAGGCAAATGGTTTGCCGAAAGCCCTTTTTACTGTTCGTGGAGCCTATTCTCATGAAAGCTATTGTTCTTGGTGCTGGTGTTACCGGCATTACTTCCGCCTGGTTTTTGAAAAAAGAAGGTTTTGACGTCACCGTGGTGGATCGTCAGCCTGCAGCCGGCATGGAAACTTCCTTTGCCAATGGCGGCCAAATTTCAGTTTCTCATGCCGAACCCTGGGCCAACCCCGGTGCGCCGAAAAAAGTGCTGAAGTGGCTAATGCGCGAAGATGCGCCGCTGCTGTTCCGCTTGCGCGCAGATGCACGCCAATGGCGCTGGGGCATGCAGTTTCTGCGCGAATGTACCCCTGAAAAAACTCGTCACAACATCATTCAAATGGTGAATTTGGGCACTTTCAGCCGCGACACCCTGCAAGAATTGCGTACCGAGACTGGTATTGAATACAACTGCCTGACCAAGGGCATTCTGCACTTTTACACCAACCAGCAAGAATTTGATGATGCCCTGGAACCTGCTGAAATCATGCGTGAATTCGGCTGTGATCGCAAAGTGATCAGCGCTGAAGAAGCTGTCCGCCTTGAGCCCGCCTTGGCCACTGTGAAAGACAAAATTGCCGGTGCAACATTCACCGATGCAGATGAAAGCGGCGATGCACACGTGTTTACGCAAAACCTGTCCAAGCTGTGTGCAGCCAAAGGCGTTGAGTTCAAATACGACACAGCCATTCTGGGCCTGGACACTGAAGGTGGCCAAATCAGCGGTGTGCGTGTACGCGGCGCTGATGGTCAGGTTCAAGTACTGAAAGCCGACAAGTACTTGCTGTGCATGGGCAGTTACAGCCCAATGCTGGTAAAAGACTTGGGCGTGGATTTGTTGATTTACCCTGCCAAGGGCTATTCAGCTACTTTGCAGATCGACGATGCGAGCAAGGCGCCCCAGGTTAGCCTGACCGACGACGAGTACAAGCTGGTGTTCAGCCGTTTGGGCGACAAGTTGCGCATTGCCGGCACCGCCGAATTGAATGGCTACAGCACGGAATTGAACGATGTGCGTTGCAAGGCCATTACCCGCCGCGTCATGGAACTGTTCCCCGGCATGGCCGACCCCGAGAAGGCCGTGTACTGGACCGGTTTGCGCCCTGCCACGCCATCCAACGTGCCCTACATTGGCGTGTCCAAAATTTCAAACCTGTACCTCAATACTGGCCATGGCACGCTCGGCTGGACTCACTCTTGTGGCTCAGGTCGTTCAATTGCTTCAATCATGAACGGCAAACAGCCTGAGCTGGATTTCGCATTTACTGGAATTTCTTCCAAGAAGGGCGAGGCCTTGGCCGTTGCCTAAGGCTTGTTTTTGCTAACATCAGCGCATTCGCCAACAGGATGTGCTGATGTCTGATTCTGCAAACAAAACCACCAATGCCGGGGCTGACAACGCCCCAGCTTCCAATTTCCTTCGCAACATCATTGATGCGGACTTGAAAAAGCCCGAGTATCAGTCGCGCCCATGGGCTGGTAAGCCAGGTGGTGCAGACGTACATGAGGGCGCACCTGCCGACCCTGCAGCAATACGCTTGCGTTTTCCGCCCGAGCCCAATGGCTACTTGCATGTGGGCCATGCCAAAGCCATTTGCGTGAACTTTGGCTTGGCCAAAGAATACGGCGGCGCCTGCCACATGCGGTTTGACGACACCAACCCCGAGAAGGAAAGCGAAGAATTCGCCGATTCCATACTGGATGCCGTGTATTGGCTTGGCTTCAGGTGGGAAGACTTCGGCGACGACAATCTGTATTACGCCAGCGATTACTTCGACTTCATGTACCAGGCTGCTGAATTTCTGATTCAGGCTGGCTTGGCTTATGTGGACGAACAAAATGCCGATGACATGCGCGCCAATCGTGGCACGTTAACGCAAGCTGGTGTGGATTCTCCGTTCCGCAATCGCCCTGTGGCTGAAAGCCTGACCCGCTTTCGTGCCATGCGTGCAGGCGAGTTGCCCGATGGCGCCGCCGTGCTGCGTGCAAAAATTGACATGGCCAGCCCGAACATGAACATGCGCGACCCGGCCATTTACCGCATTCGCCGTGCTTTTCACCACCGCACGGCCGATGAATGGTGCATTTACCCCATGTACACCTTCGCGCACCCTATTGAAGACGCGCTTGAGCGCATTACCCACTCGTTTTGTACGCTTGAGTTTGAAGATCAGCGGCCGTTCTACGACTGGCTTCTCCGCAATCTTGCTGCAGAGCACACTGCAGCGGATGGCAGCCTGATCAAACCCATATTGAGCCACCCACTGCCCAAGCAAGTTGAGTTTGCCCGCTTGAACTTGAGTTATGTGGTGACCAGCAAGCGCAAATTGCAGCAATTGGTAACTGAAAACAAACTCAGTGGCTGGGACGACCCCCGTATGCCCACCATCGTGGGTTTGCGCCGGCGTGGCTACACGCCTGAGGCCATTCAGCTGTTTTGCGCCCGCATTGGTGTGTCCAAGTCCGACTCCTGGATTGACTACTCAGTGCTGGAAGGCGCTTTGCGCGACACGCTCGACCCCGTGGCTCACCGTGCGGTGGCGGTACTTGACCCCATCCCGTTGATTCTGGACAACGTCGACGATGACTGGGCTGATTTATGCACCGCACCTGTTCACCCGCACCAACCGCATTGGGGCACACGCCAGTTCACGATTGGCAAGCGCTTGTGGATTGAGGCGGAAGATTTTCAGGAGAATCCCGAGAAGAAGTTTTTCCGTTTGTTCCCCGGCAACAAGGTGCGCCTGCGTTATGGCTATGTGATCGAGTGCACGGGCTGCGACAAAGATGAAAACGGCAAGGTGATTGCCGTGCATGCCCAGGTGTTTCTGGACAGCAAATCGGGTACACCCGGCGCCGACACTTACAAGGTAAAGGGCAATATTCACTGGGTCGATTCAGAGGATTGCCTGCCCGCCACCGTGCGCCTTTACGATCGTTTGTTTACCGAAGAGCATCCTGATTCTGGCGGCAAGAACTTCATGGACAGCCTGAACCCCAATTCATTGACCGAGGTGAAGGCATATCTGGAAGCGGGCTTGAAAGATGCGTGGTCTGGTACGGTCTATCAGTTCGAACGCCACGGTTATTTTGTGCCCGATTTGAAAGACCATACTCTGGAAAACCCGGTGTTTAACCGGGCCACCACCCTGAAGGACAGTTGGAGTAAATAGCCAATTCATCGGGTACACTAGCCCTCGGACTAGGTATTCAGAATATGGCAATGAATCCAAACTACAACATTCGAGGTGCGCTGCTGACCATCCTGAACGGGATGAGCCCAGACACCGAGCACGAGGCGGACATTGCCCACCTGTGCCACTTCATGGAATGGTTTCGAGAAGGAGCTCCCGGCTCCGACTTCGAAATTGAGCGGCGATTTTCCATGCTGGTGGAGGCGCTTGAGCAGTCCAATGACCTGCGTGTGCAGGTCAAGGGCTACCTTGAGCAGTTCCTGAAAGAATCGCGTTACCGGTACACCTTTGCCGAGTTGGGTATCCTTGGCAATGAAACTTTCGGTCAGGCCATGAAAAACCGGATTTTTCAGCGCCTTTTGCCCGCCACGGTTGAAGACAAAACCGTGCGTGAATCGCTCAGCCTGATGTTTACCAAATCAGATGACCACGAGTGGCTTGAATCGATCAGTGTACCTAGCTGGACCCGCCTGTTCCATGTGCTGGAGTGGCTGGACCCCGCCATGCCCCTGTGGAAACGTATCCAACACGAAATGCTTGAGGCCATGGAAATGCTGGCCGTGCGAATTGCTGCCTTGGGCATTGATTCCGAAGTGGTTCGTTGTTTGGGTATCTCAGAGCGGCATACCTCCCCATTCGTGGAGCAGCACCTGGAATTGCGCAACATGATTGGGCAGGCTCACGAGAAACTCAGCAACATGGAGCCCCTGCACGACTTGGGTGATCACCTGGATGTGTTGCTGGATCAGTGCCAGGGACAAATCAAGAAAGCCTACGCACAGGCCCGTGTTCAGGGTATTTCAGTCACTCTGAGTATGCAGTTGATTCGACTAGAGCAATCAATCAACCGCATGCGGCGCCTGTTGCAACTGCTGGGCGCCTTACCCACTGAAAACCGTGTGGGTACCTGCGTTCAATTCTTCTGTACTTTGACCCGGGAAGAAAACCGCAAACATTCAATTACCGATTTGTGGCGTGGTTTGACTGACAAACTCGCCTTGCGAATCACCGAACATGCAAGCCAGTCTGGCGAGAAATACGCCACGGAATCCCGCTCGGAATACTGGAAAATGGCCCGCGCTGCCATGGGGGCCGGGGTTATTATTGCGCTACTTTCGCTTTTCAAGGCAGGTATTTCTGATTGGCATTTGCCCCCGTTTTGGGAGGCTGTGTTTTTCAGCCTGAATTACGGCATTGGCTTTGTGATCATTCACCTGTTGGGGTTCACAATTGCCACCAAGCAGCCAGCCATGACTGCCGCCCGCATTGCGGCTGCCATCGATGCTGCCAATGGTCGGTTAAGCTCCGCTGACCGGGTTGCTGATTTGATTACCCAGGTAGCTCGAACCCAGTTTATTGCGATATGGGGCAATGTATTGCCTGCATTTGCCACAGCCACTGTGGTGGCAGTGGGCCTTACCTTCTTGCTCGGCGAATCGCCAATTGCAGTGGAGAAAGGCGAGAAAATGCTGCTGGAATTGAATCCTTTGCTTTCTGCGGCACTACCGCATGCGGCCATCGCGGGCATATTTCTGTTTTTGGCGGGTGTTATCTCGGGTTATTACGACAACCTGTCGATTTATCACCGTATTCCCGACAGAATTCGAAAGGTACCTTGGCTACGCAAGCGTCTTGGCGTGGTCCGCGCCAACAAACTGGCCGATTACTTGAGCAAAAACACGGGCGCTTTGGCGGGTAATTTTTTCTTTGGCTGCATGTTGGGTTCTGCGGGTTTTGTGGGGCTTATTCTGGGTTTGCCAATCGACATTCGGCACATTACCTTCTCGGCAGCCAATATGGCGTATGGTTTTCAAGCCCAGGAATTCATGTTGAGTGGGTTCGAAGTAGCGATTGCGGTTGTGGGTGTATTCCTGATCGGCATGGTGAACCTGGCCGTGAGCTTCAGCCTGGCGTTTTTCACCGCTTTGCGGGCACGTGGGGTTCGAAAACTGGAAAGCCTTTCCCTGGCGGGACGCATTTTCAAGCGGTTTTTCACGAGCCCAGGCGAGTTTTTCTATCCACCCAAAGAAACGGGCCCAGCCGACAGCAATGTGGTGGGCCCAGCCAAAACCGAGTCCAAGTAAGCTTATTCTTGCGGGCGGTTGAATCCCTTTTTCCATTGCACATCCCGCACGCCTTTTTTGTGGTGAATCCAGCGTGAGGCCACAAACAGGAAATCGGACAAGCGGTTCATGTAGAGCAGCAGGTCTTCAGGCTGTTTTTGTTGCTGGTTCAAATCCACCAGCACCCGCTCTGCCCTGCGGCACACCGTGCGGGCAATGTGAGCGTAAGCAGAGGCTTTGCTGCCGCCAGGCAGAATAAATTCTTCAAGGCGGGGTAGGGGTTCATTGAATTCCTTGATCAGGTCTTCAAGCCTACTCACGGCTTGCTGCGGAAATACATCAAAGCCGGGCATGCACAGGGCTGCACCCAAATCGAACAAATCATGCTGAATGCGGGTCAGTTCTGTGGCCAGGCGTTCAGGTAGCGCCTCGGTCAAGATCAAGCCAATGTGACTGTTCAGTTCATCGACATCGCCCATGGCATGAACGCGAAGATCGTTTTTGGCCAAACGGCTGCCATCGGCCAAGCCAGTGGTGCCATCGTCGCCGGTGCGGGTGGTGATTGAACTGAGTCTGTTGCCCATGAAATTGCGTGATCCGAGAAAGTTGAACAAAAAGAGCGTCTTGTGCAAACCGCGTATTGAGGTGTTGCTGGCGCGGGCCTATACTTTGAGCTTGTTTGAGTTTAACGCAGGGGTCCTGGCAAATTGTTGCCGGGTGAGAAAAACCCTCACACCTGTGCAGATAATGCTGTTTGCAGGAAGCGTTTCACTGGCCTTTCTCCTTGTGGGTGGTCGGGTGGAATGATCATGCACCCGGCACGAACACGATACACGCCCAACAGGAGTATTCATGAGCGCCAATCCAGATTTTCTAGCCGCAACCGCCAAGGTTGACGAAGCTGCGGTCAAGCCACTTCCCAATTCCCGCAAGGTCTATGTGCAGGGTTCTCGACCCGACATTCAGGTGCCGATGCGTGAAATTTCGCAAGACGACACCTCTACCTCATTCGGTGGCGAGAAGAACCCGCCAATTTATGTGTACGACTGCTCGGGCATTTACACCGACCCCGATGCAAAAATCGATATTCGCTCAGGTCTTCCGGCCATTCGCAATGCCTGGATTGACGAGCGCGGTGACACCGAGATGCTGGACGGTCCAAGTTCCGAATACGGCATTGAGCGCTTGAACGACCCCAAGCTGACCGAGTTGCGTTTTAACTTGCAGCGCAAACCCCGCAAAGCCAAGGCTGGCAAGAACGTGACGCAAATGCATTACGCACGCCAAGGCATTATTACGCCTGAAATGGAATACGTGGCCATTCGCGAAAACATGCGCCGCCAGGAATACATTGAAAGCCTGAAACACGCTGGCGGCAAAATTGGCGCCAAAATGGTTGACCTGCTGACCCGTCAACACCCAGGCGAATCGTTTGGTGCCTCGATTCCTGAGCAAATCACGCCTGAATTTGTGCGCGATGAAATTGCCCGTGGCCGCGCCATTATCCCCTTGAACATCAATCACCCTGAAGTTGAGCCCATGATCATTGGCCGAAATTTCCTGGTGAAAATCAACGCCAACATTGGCAATTCGGCTGTTTCTTCCTCGATCGGCGAGGAAGTGGAAAAAATGACCTGGTCAATTCGCTGGGGCGGTGACACGGTCATGGACTTGTCCACGGGCAAGCATATTCATGAAACCCGCGAATGGATTTTGCGTAACAGCCCCGTGCCCATTGGTACCGTGCCCATTTACCAGGCCTTGGAAAAGGTCAATGGCAAGGCTGAAGACCTGACCTGGGAAATTTTCCGCGACACCTTGATCGAACAGGCGGAGCAGGGCGTGGACTACTTCACCATTCACGCGGGTGTGCGCCTGGCCTATGTGCCCATGACAGCCAGCCGCATGACCGGTATTGTGTCTCGCGGTGGTTCAATCATGGCGAAGTGGTGCCTGGCTCACCACAAAGAAAGCTTCCTGTACGAGCACTTCGAAGACATTTGCGAAATCATGAAGGCCTACGACGTCAGCTTCTCGCTGGGCGATGGTCTGCGCCCCGGTTCCGTGTGGGACGCCAACGATGAGGCCCAATTGAGCGAGCTTCGTACTCTGGGCGAGTTGACCCAGGTCGCCTGGAAGCACGATGTGCAGGTGATGATTGAAGGCCCGGGCCACGTGCCCATGCAGCTGATCAAAGAAAACATGGATATTCAGTTGAAAGAATGCCACGAGGCGCCTTTCTACACGCTGGGCCCATTGACCACTGACATTGCACCCGGTTACGACCACATCACCAGTGGCATTGGCGCTGCACAAATTGGTTGGTATGGCTGTGCCATGCTGTGCTATGTCACGCCCAAAGAACACTTGGGCTTGCCAAACAAGAAGGACGTGAAAGACGGCATCATCACTTACAAAATTGCTGCACATGCCGCCGATTTGGCCAAGGGGCACCCTGGTGCTCAAATTCGGGACAATGCGTTATCGAAAGCACGTTTCGAATTCCGCTGGGACGATCAGTTCAATTTGGGTCTGGATCCAGACACGGCTCGTGAGTATCACGATGAAACTTTGCCCAAACAGAGCATGAAGGTGGCGCACTTCTGTTCGATGTGTGGTCCGCACTTCTGCTCCATGAAAATTACCCAGGACGTGCGCGAATACGCCGAAAAGCTGGGTGTTTCTGAAAAAGACGCCCTGAGCAAGGGGATGGAAGAGAAATCCATCGAGTTCATCAAGAAAGGGTCTGAGATTTACCACAAGACCTGATTTTTAAAAGATAAATTGACACCGCCCCGTCGTCTTTGTACGATTAGGCGGTGTTTTTTTATTACAGGAGTGCTCGGGCCTTTCCCGACCGTCTATGGATAGTTCCAGTTGTCGAAGTTGTTCAAACTTCAACTCGCCGTCAGTGGCAAACCTTTTCAAAGCGCATGTAGCGCACCAGTTCTCCAAGTCCTTCCAGCCTAAAAATGCTCGATCAAGCCTTGCGTTTGCCGCCCTTGCTTCGCCTATGGGTCAAGGAGATTCCTCATGGAAGTACTGATTCTGCTGGGTTTGATCGTGACCAATGGTTTGTTTGCCATGTCCGAGATCGCACTGGTGACAGCCAGAAAGGCGCGTTTGGTGAAATTGGCAGCAGAAGGCGACAAATCTGCTGCGGTTGCGCTCAAGTTGTCTGAAGATCCCACGAAATTTTTGTCCACCGTTCAAATTGGCATTACATCGATCGGCGTGTTGAGCGGTATTGTGGGCGAGGCCGTATTGGCCAAGCCACTTGCCCTTTGGCTGCAAACTTTCGGGTTGGAAGTGGCGCTGACCGATGTTGTTTCCACAGCCATTGTGGTGGTGGGCGTGACGTATGTTTCCATTGTGGTTGGCGAACTGGTGCCCAAGCGTTTGGGGCAGATCAGCCCCGAGGTGATTGCCCGCCTGGTTGCAAGACCCATGCAAATTCTGGCGATTGCCACGCGCCCCTTCGTGATGTTTTTGTCTTTTTCTACCCGTGGTTTGCTGCGCATTATGGGTGTCAAGGAAAACACAGACAACGGCGTCACCGAGGAAGAAATTCATGCCATGCTCGATGAGGGCTCTGTTTCTGGCGTGATTGAAAGCAGCGAACACACCATGCTGCGCAACGTATTCCGTCTGGATGACCGGCAGCTGGGTTCACTCATGATTCCCCGTTCCGATGTGCTGTACCTCGACATTCGCCTGCCCCAGGAAGAGAACCTGAAGCGAGTCATTGAGTCGGAGTACTCGCGCTTCCCCGTGGTGGATGGCAGCCTGGACAACCTGATTGGTGTCATTCATGCCAAGCAGGCGCTGGCTTATGCTGCACAGGGCAAAATGCCTGACTTCTCCACCAACTTGCAGCAATGTGTGTTTGTTCCTGAAACCTTGACGGGTATGGAGCTGTTGACCCAGTTCCGCAGCAACAACATGGACATTGCCTTTGTGATTGACGAGTACGGCGAACTTGAAGGCATTGTGACCTTGCACGATTTGATGGAAGCCCTGACTGGTGAATTTACCCCGCACAACAAGGAAGACTCGTGGGCGGTGTTGCGAGACGATGGCTCGTGGTTGCTGGACGGCGCAATTGCCATTTTGGAATTGAAAGACACCTTGAATATCAAGAGCGTTCCGGAAGAAGAGAAGGGGCGCTACCACACCTTGAGTGGCATGGTGATGCTGTTGACTGGGCGTTTGCCTGCCACCGGCGACACTGTTGATTGGGACGGTTGGCGTTTTGAAGTGGTGGACATGGACCAAAAGCGAATCGACAAGATTTTGGCCTCACCGATTCGCGAAGAAGAACAAACCGACGAATCAGCCTGATCGCCAAGCCGGCAACAAAAAAGCCTCAGCACATGCTGAGGCTTTTTTGTTGGGTGTGTGTTTGTCTATCGAATTTGTGGGCGATTGCCCCACAGCAGTTTTTCCTGCATTTCGCGGGTGGTGTTGCTTGTTGATTCTTGTGGCGCGGTTGCCGCGTTGTTGCCATTGCCAAACAAGCCTTTCAATTCAGTCACTTCACTTTGCGATGAGCCCGCGGTGTTGCGATTGCTCGCTTCGCGAATGATTTCCCCGGTGTATGGGTCGATCACAATGTTGGGGTCTTGTTTTGATGATGTTTCTGCCGGTGGCGGGGTAAGTACGATTGGGTTGTTCGCACGTGATTGAGTGGGTGATTTGGCAGTTGATTTGGCAGTTGATTTGGCAGTTGATTCAGCGGTACTTAGCCGCGCACAACTTTGCGCCGACAAATTATTCATCTCGGTCAGCATATTGAATACCGCGTGTTCAATCACCATGCGAACACCTTTTTGAATGGGTTCTTGGGTGCGCTCGGCTGAATTGATGTCGACCAAACCATCACTGAATAGTCGGAAATAGCCGCCATTTAATTCTGTGCCGATAATTTGTTTCTGAAGACTTTGTATGTTCACAACTTCAAGCGTTTTTGTATTCACGACGCGCAGGTCGACCGCCACGTTCATGACAAAGTAGCGGGCTGCGGCACCAATGAAGCGAATGGACGATTCAATGCTTCCGCTGCGAATGTTGTAGTTCACTTCTGTGATGCCACCCACAATGTGATAGTCCGAACCCGGCAGGGTGCCTGAAAAAATTTGCCGGTGTGCTTTGCTGTCAGGGTTGTCTGTAATCAACTTGTTGTCGGCGTACTTCAGTTCCATGTCGGCGATGGTGGTGTCGAATCGCTCAACGATTGGAACCCCGGTTTTTGCCAAAGCGGAAATGACCATCAAGGCAGCGCCCTGTGTGATGCGCTTGCCGTTGACCAAATCTTCCTTGCCCGTGAAGTCGCTGACCCGGCCAACCGCGAATCGTTTTGAATTGGGGCCGCGCCCGCCCACCATCGGCTTGAGGCATTCAAGCGCGGGACTGTAGCGGGTTGTGTTTTCCACCACGCTTGCGCCGTCGAAGGGGCTGACATACTCCGCTTCACTGAAGGAGGGTAGTGTTGTGCATGCACTGGCCGATGCAGCAAGCACCGAAATAAATGCAAATTTTGGAAGCGGGTAGCAGAACATAGTGGGCCTTTGTTTATTCAGTATCAGTGCGTGACGTGGGTTCTCAGAAACCGCCGTCAATCGTGGCGTTTTGAGAGCCGTTGTTGATTTGGGTCGCATTAATGACAACGGTGTTGTTGTTGCCTTCGGTTTGCACATTGATCAGGTTGCCAATGGCGGTGGATGCGAATCCCCAGCCTGGAGAGTCAACTTGGGTGCGGTTGAAATTGGCGTCGCGGCGGGTGCCTGCGGGGGAGTCAATGTCGGTTACGCTGCGCATGCCATAGGGTGTTTCGAATGAGCTGACGTTGCCTTCAAAGGTTTGGGCGAATGCGCCGCCAAAGCTGAAGGCCAGCGTGGCAATACAGATTTTGAGTAATTTCATTCGAATGGTTCCTTGGTTTCTTGAGGGGGCTTTGGGTAGGAATTCACCCCAAGCGACCTTTGGCTGTAGGTTGTCGCTTGGGGGAAAAAAGTTCAATTAAGGACGTGCACTGCCAATTGAAATGTTGTTGCCTACTGCTGTAGCAGAAGCGGTCAGGCGGGTGGGGTCCCAACGGTATTCGGCCACAGCCACGTTGTCGCTCACGTTGCACTGGGCCACTGACAATTCAGCCAGGCTGGCATTGTCCAGGTTCAGGCTGAAGTTGTTGCCAATTGAAACGGCTTCGATCAGTACTTCGCCAGTTTTGGAGGTGCTGCGCTGGGCCACATTGACGGAGGCCAGTTGATCGCCGTAATTGCTCTGTGAGACGTGACGAACAGGCACGGTCGAGGAGGCGCTGAGAGAAATGGCAATGTTGTTGCCCACTGCTTGCGCGGAGCCTGTGATATTGCCGTTGTCGCGCATGACCACGTTTTGCAGGTCAACGATTGCAGCGTTGGTGCCGATGTTGCTTTGAATGAAAATGCCGTTGTGGTTTTCGCTCAAATAATAGCTGCTGTCAAAGTCAATGTTGGCGTCGATTTCAACTTGACAGTCGTTGCCTTGACAGGTGGCAGATGCAACGGAGTGCATGGACAGCAAGGCAGCCAGAATGGATAACGATTTTAGGGATTGCTTCAACATGAAGAGTGCTCCAGGAATATTGATGAGGGCTAGAAAAGACAACGGGGATCGGGCAGTTGGGCGACGAGCGTTGTCGCATTAATCAAAATGCTCCCTTTGAGTGACGGGGGTTACCTAAAAGTTCAGATCGCCCTTCGTTCTGGGTTCACAGGATTTTCGAGGGCCAAGGGAGTAAAATATGGACTTTCCTTGTCACCAACCGAGCGTTCCGTGAATCAAGTAGACATCAAGCCTGTTGAGTTCGATTTGCCATCCCAGGCCAGCCCTGCCACAAGTTGTAAACCCTCCCAAGCGTGGGCCCGCGTGCCCCAGCAGCCCGGGCCTGAAGAAAGGGTTGCACTGAAAGCGGAAATCAAGGCTTTGCTCAAAGCGCGCGATGCCGTGCTGGTTGCGCATTATTACGTGGACGCTGAACTGCAGGATTTGGCCGAAGAAACCGGCGGTTGTGTGTCCGATTCGCTGGAAATGGCGCGTTTTGGACGCGAGAGCAAGCAGCAGAACCTGGTGGTGGCTGGTGTGCGTTTTATGGGTGAAACCAGCAAAATTTTGAATCCCGAGAAGCGGGTATTCATGCCTGATCTGGATGCGACATGCTCACTCGACCTGGGGTGTCCCTCAGAGGAGTTCAATGCTTTTTGCGATCAGCACCCCGATCGCACGGTGGTGGTGTACGCCAACACCAGTGCAGCCGTGAAAGCGCGCGCAGACTGGATGGTCACCTCAAGTATTGCTTTGGACATTGTTGGGCACTTGCATGCGCAGGGTCAAAAGCTGATTTGGGCACCCGATCGGCATTTGGGCCATTACATTCAAAAACAGACCGGGGCAGACATGTTGCTGTGGCAGGGCTCGTGCCTTGTACACGACGAATTCAAGGCGGAGGAACTGAAACTGTTGAAGGCCCAGCACCCCGAAGCCATGGTGTTGGTGCACCCAGAGTCACCAGCCGACGTGGTTGCGCTGGCCGATGTGGTGGGTTCCACCACGCAACTGATCAAGGCCACTCAAACCCCGGGTGTGAACACTTACATTGTTGCCACTGACAACGGCATTCTTCATAAAATGCGACAGTTTGCGCCAGGTAAACATTTGATCGAAGCGCCCACAGCTGGCAACTCAGCCACCTGTAAAAGTTGCGCCCACTGCCCGTGGATGGCCATGAATGGTTTGCAGAATCTGCGCGATGTGTTGAAAACCGGGTTTGATAGTGGTGTGGGCGAGGTGCAGGTGGATCTGGCACTGGGCAAGCAAGCTTACCGTTGCATTGACCGAATGCTGGATTTTGCCAAAACACATGGTATTTCGGGGCCACGTGGCCAAGGCCGCCTTGAGCAGGCGCACAAGGGAGTGGGGCCAGCATGAGTCGTTCGGAATTGTTTCAATCTTTTGGACCCGCGCTTGAACTGGCGTTGTTGAAAAATGTACACGATGCCATCGCCGAGGACATGGGCAACACCGATTGGACTGGTTTGCTGGTGCCCGAAGGAAAGCGTTGCAAAGCGCAACTGCTGTGCCGCGACAAGGCTGTGGTGTGTGGCCAAGACTGGTTCAATGGCGTGTTCAATGCGCTGTGCCCGGATTCTTTGGTGCGCTGGCAGGTTCCAGAGGGGCACGAGGTGCAAGCTGGCACGGTGGTGTGTGAAATTGATGCGCATGCCCGCCCTTTGTTGACGGCCGAGCGTTCTGCGATGAATTATTTGCAGCTGCTTTCTGCCGTGGCCACCCGCACCCGCCATTTTGTACATTTGATTGAGGGCACCAACGCGTCCATTCTGGACACCCGTAAAACCCTGCCAGGCATGCGCTTGGCGCAGAAGTATGCAGTGCGTGTGGGTGGTGGTTTGAATCAGCGCTTGGCTTTGTACGATGGCATTTTGATCAAGGAAAACCACATTGCAGCAGCGGGTGGTATTTCACAGGTGTTGGCGAGTGCCGACGCGCTGGGTGCGCCGCATGTAAGTGTGCAAATTGAAGTGGAAAGTTTGGTGCAGCTTGAAGAGGCTTTGCAGGCTGGTGCCAAGTCGGTGCTACTGGACAACTTTGGCCTTGAAGCCATGCGCGTGGCGGTTGAATTGAACAAGGGTAGGGCTGTTCTGGAAGCCTCGGGCGGAGTGAATGAGCACACGGTGCGCGCAATTGCAGAAACAGGCGTTGATCGCATTTCGATTGGATCGCTGACGAAAGACGTGACGGCGGTGGATTACTCGTTGCGGGTTCTGGATTAAGAGCCGGTTGATCCAAACCGGCCGCCCGGCAAGCGACAAGCAGTCGCTGCCGCGCTCACTTCTTCTTGGGTCGCTGCAACACCGTGGGGAATGCTTTTGGCAATGTGCCTGGATAATCGGCACTGAAGTGCAAACCACGGCTTTCCTTTCGGCTTAGTGCGCTGGTCACAATCAGGTCGGCCACGTCCACCAGGTTGCGCAGTTCCAGCAAATCCCGGCTGACCCGGAAATTGCTGTAAAACTCGAGAATTTCCTCGCGAAGCAACTGAATGCGGTGCTGCGCGCGCTCCAGGCGTTTGTCGGTTCTCACAATACCCACGTAGTTCCACATGGTTTGGCGCAGTTCTGCCCAATTGTGGGAAATCACCACCTCTTCGTCGGGGTCGGTCACCCGGCTTTCGTCCCAGTCGGGCAAGCCCATGGTTTCGCGGTGGGGTTTGGTCAAAATGTGGTTGGCGGCGGCTTGCCCCAACACCACACATTCCAGCAAGCTGTTGCTGGCCAGGCGGTTGGCACCGTGCAGGCCGGTGTAGGCGGTTTCGCCCACGGCGTACAGGCCGGGAATGTCGGTGCGGGCGTTGTGGTCGGTGACCACGCCACCACAGGTGTAATGCGCTGCGGGCACCACAGGAATGCCTTGCTTGGTGATGTCGATGCCCAGTTCAAGGCAGCGCTTGTAAATGGTCGGGAAGTGCTTTTTCAGCTTGTCGGCTGGTTCGTGGCTGATGTCCAGGTACACGCAATCCAGACCGCGTTTCTTCATTTCAAAGTCGATGGCGCGGGCCACTACGTCACGCGGTGCCAGTTCGGCACGTTCATCGTGTTCAGGCATGAAACGGGTGCCGTCGGGCAGTTTCAACAGGCCGCCCTCACCACGGACTGCTTCGGTGATCAAAAAGCTTTTGGCGTAAGGGTGGTACAGGCAGGTGGGGTGAAACTGAATGAATTCCATGTTGGAAATTCTGCAGCCAGCACGCCACGCCATGGCAATGCCGTCGCCGGTTGCTGTGTCGGGGTTGGTGGTGTAGTTGTACACCTTGCCCGCGCCACCGCAGGCCAACACAATGTAGGGGCAGGTCAGGGTGAGCACGCGCTGTGATTGCTCATCCAGTATGTACGCACCCAAAATGCCGGCTTTTTTCTCGCTCAATCGGTCTCCGGTGATCAGGTCGATCACCATGTGGTGTTCAAACAATTGAATGTTCGGGTGGTTGCGTGCCTTGGCTTCCAGCGTGGTTTGTACGGCATCGCCTGTGGCATCGGCCACATGCAGAATTCGCCGGCGGCTGTGGCCACCTTCGCGTGTCAGGTGAAAGCCGTTGGGTTCGGTGTTACTCGGGCCTTCTTCGTCTTCACGAGAAAAAGGCACGCCCTGTTCCACCAGCCAGTCGATGGATTTCGATGCATTTTCAAGAATGAATTGCACTGCATCACGTTCACACAGGCCGCCACCTGCCACCAGCGTGTCTTGCACGTGCTCGGCAACGCTGTCTGCGGGGTCGCGTACAGCGGCAATGCCACCCTGTGCCCAGCGGCTGGCAGAGTCAGACACAGAGCGTTTGCAGATAATGGCCACTTTGAGCTTGTCAGCCAATTGCAGGGCTGTGGTGAGTCCTGCTAAACCACTGCCGATGATGGCGACGTCGAACTGTTTCATTTTCACGGTGATGCTTTGGGTGTGTGAATTGTCATGTCAACATCATATCGAAGCAGAGCGCGCTCGGGTCAAATACAGCCAGATTTGAGGTGCTATTTGAAGCGTTTAGAGTTGATGAACCATTTGATCGTGATTGCCAATCAGGTGTTTCAATTTGAATTCGTCAAATGACATGGGTTTGGACAACCAGAAGCCTTGAACATAGTCGGCCCCCAGTTTTTTGACCAGTTCGTATTCGGCTTGTGTCTCTACGCCTTCGGTCGTCACCAGCAGACCCATGATGTGTCCCATTTCAATGGTTGATTCAAGAATGATTTGTCCATCGGTATCAATGTCTGCGCCCTGTACCAGGGAGCGATCAATTTTAAGTTCAGTCACCGGAAAGCGTTTCAAATAAGCCAGGGAGGAGTAGCCCGTGCCAAAGTCGTCCACCGCGATCTGAAAATGCATGGCGGCCAGTTGATTCAGTATGTCCAGCGCTTGCTCGGGGTCTCGCATCGCAGCGCTTTCGGTGATTTCCAGCACAATATGGCGTGAGGCGTCGGGTTGCTTGCTGTGCATGTGTTGCATGAAATCAATCAGGCTGAAGTCTTCCAGATCCATGGCGGACAGGTTCACCGACAGCCTGATGTTTTGATTCGCGCACAGATTGATGATGGCGTAGGTTTGTTTGAGGACCAGGCGGGTAATCTCGCGAATCATGCCTGTTTGCTCTGCAAGTTCGATAAAGGCGCCTGGCGCAATCAAACCGTGGGTAGGGTGATTCCAGCGCAACAACACCTCCGCCTGATTGATGCTGTTGGTTCGAAGGTTTAGCTTGGGCTGAAAGTACAGACAAAACTCGTCGTCGGTGATGGCCCTGCGCAG
The DNA here is from genome assembly GCF_902506325.1 of Limnobacter sp. 130. Lineage (GTDB taxonomy): Bacteria > Pseudomonadota > Gammaproteobacteria > Burkholderiales > Burkholderiaceae_B > Limnobacter. The sequence continues at coordinate 1,206,049 of NZ_LR732328.1, read as the reverse complement.
TTGGGCAATCAGCTCAAGGCGGTTGGCTGAGCGTTGTTCAAGCCGGGCTTCGAACACAATGCTGGTTTGGCGTGTTTTCTTGGCCAGTTGGCGGGCGATTTCTGCCCTGCGCATCAGTGTCTCGGGGCATTGGCCGTGCTCGGGGTAATGGGCAAGGCCAGCGTGGCTTTGAATATCCAGCTGGTAGTCTTGCACCCGCAGTGAACCGTGAAGCATGCGTTTCAGTGTGTGCTTTTTCAACATGTTTTCAAGTAGCTCTCGCGGCAACAACATGCAGAAAATATTGCCTTCAAGCCGTGCAATCACCAGGTTTTCCTGACAAATGCGACTGGCCTTGCGTGCCACTTTGATTAACACTTTGTCGGCAACATCATGTCCCAGCACTTCATTGATATTGTCCAGGTTGTCGATGCCCCAAATCACAATACTCAATGGCTCGCGGGCGCTTTGTGTTCGTTCCCTTAATGCGAGCGTCAAATACGCGCGGTTGTCCAGTCCAGTCAGCTGGTCTTTGTACGCGGTTCGCCGAATGACTTTGTCGCGTTCTTGCAGGCTTTTGGCCATGTGGTTGAATGTGAACGCCAGTTGGTTGATTTCGCCAATTGAGCTCTCGGAAAGCCGCCAATCGTAGTTACCGTCGGCCATCAGTTGCGCACTGGCGGTAATTTCGCCCAAAGGTTGGGTAATGGATTGACTGATCCAGCGACTGCACAAAGTGCTGATGACCAGCATCAGGGCGGCGAGACCAAGGAGATCCTCCAGCTGCATGTTCAACAATGAGGCATTGGGAATGTGTGTTGCCCACAAGGTGATGACCTGGCCTGCCGCGTGTTCAGGCGGAAGCATGGCCTGAAGGGCATGCAGACGGATGCCATTTCCGCATTGAAAACGACGAATTTCAGACCCGGGTAGTGTGGGCACCAATTCGCAGCCTTTGGGCCAATGCGACGTACCCTGCGCACCTTCAAGATTGCCGGAGTGGTAATAGACCGGTGTCATGGCCAGGGCGTGGTCGTGCCCTGTGTGGTCGCTGTGGTCGATGGCTTGCGCTTTGGCCGTGAGTAATTGGTCAATGTGTTCAGCATGCTGTGCGCTGAACTGATTGTTCAAAATGGCGTAAATGCAGAGCGACAGGGCCAACAAGGCGGTGACGCAAACCAATAGCGTGCGTGAATTGAGCGATATGACGGCGCTGTTGGAGATGAATGCACGCACCAGTCCGTTTTTTTGCGATGAAAGCATGCCGTATAGAATTTGCGAGGTTGAGCCTGATTAAAGCAAATTCAGGCTCGGCAAGGCATACCGCAAGAGGGGAGGTCTGTTTGTGCTTCAGCGTACCTGGTACAGGAGGTCCCAAACGCCATGACCCAATTTCAGACCTCGATTTTCGAACTTGGTCAGTGGCCTGTCGTCGGGGCGTGGTGCGAATGGCGCATCAGCCATATTTTTCCAGTGGGGTGCCACACTGAGTACATCGTGCATGTGGTGGGCGTAGTTTTCCCAGTCGGTGGCGCAGTGCAAAACACCACCTGGTTTCATTTTCTTTGCAAGCTTGGCGACAAACTCAGGCTGAATCAGACGCCGTTTGTGGTGGCGGGCTTTGCGCCAGGGGTCGGGGAAGTACAGCAGAACTTTGTCCAGGCTGGCGTCGGGAATCATGTCACGCAACACATCGACCACATCGTGTGAAATGATGCGAATGTTTTCAATGCCGTCTTCTTCGATTTTCTTGATCAGCGAACCCACGCCGGCGGTGTAAATTTCTACGCCCAGGTAGTTCACATGGGGATGTGCCTTGGCTATTTTGGCAGTGGTTTCGCCCATGCCAAAACCAATTTCCAGCCAATTGGGCTGGCCGGTGGTGCCCCATTGTTTGCTGAAATCAATTTGAGTCTGTGCGCTGTAGGCGATGCCCCATTTGGGCATGCCATCTTCCACCGCACGTTCTTGGGCGCGTGAAATATGCCCCCGACGTTTCACAAAACTTTTAATGTGCTGGTCGCGAAACGGAATGTCGGGGGTTTGGTCTGTCATTTTGAGCTGGATGAAATAACGCCTTCCACTGGGGAAGAAGGGCTGGCTGTGTAAAACTTTTTCGGCATTCTACCTGCAAGAAAGGCCTCGCGACCGGCCTGTGTAGCCAAACGCATGGCGCGCGCCATTTGTACCGGGTTTTGGGCCTTGGCAATGGCGGTGTTCATGAGTACACCGGCGCAACCCAGTTCCATGGCAATGGCTGCATCGGAAGCGGTGCCCACGCCAGCGTCCACGATCACCGGCACTTGCGCTTTTTCCAGAATCAGGTTGATGTTCCACGGGTTCAAAATGCCCATGCCTGAGCCGATCAGGGACGCCAGCGGCATAATGGCCAAACAGCCCACATCTTCAAGCTTGCGGGCGTAAATGGGGTCGTCGGAGCAATACACCATCACGTCGAAACCATCGGCCACCAGTTCTTTGGCGGCCACCAATGTTTCTTCCATGTCGGGGTACAGGTTGGTGGGGTCGCCCAGCACTTCGAGCTTGCACAGGTTGTGGCCGTCGAGCAATTCGCGGCCAAGTCGCAGGGTACGCACTGCGTCTTTGGCCGTGTAGCAACCCGCGGAGTTGGGCAGGTAGGTGAATTGGCTGGGTGAAATGTAGTCGAGCAGGCTGGCTTCGCCGGCGTTTTGGCCAATGTTGGTACGGCGTATGGCCACAGTTACAATTTCGGAGCCACTTTCAGTGATGGCCTCGCGGGTTTCTTCCATGCTGGCGTATTTGCCAGTGCCCACCAGCAAACGGCTGGTGAACTCACGGTGACCTACTTTCCATGTGTCCTTGGTGTTTTGCATGTTGGGTACTGCTCCTGATGGTTTAGCCGCCGCCCACTGCGACCACAATTTCCAGACTGGCCCCTTGGCTGAGGGTTGTGGTGGCGTGCTGGCTTTTGGGCACAATTTCGCCGTTGAGTTCTACAGCAATGCGTTTACCGGTTAACTGGAGGCTTTCCACCAAGTGGGCAACCGTGCTGTTGCTCGGTAATTCACGATTTTCACCGTTGACTGTAACTTGAATCATGGCTTGAGCGAATGAGCTTATGTAAGTTTGTTACTATCGATTAACGCGATAAATAAACTGCATCAATCTTGCTTCCGAGCATTGATTCTCTCATTATCTGAAAACGAAATAACCGCGCGGCGCACAGAAACCGGAGCCTACATGCACTCAGTAGTTCATTTGTTGAAAAGTACCACCTTCCCTAGCGTAAAGCGCTTGAACCTGGAAACCATTCAGGTCAATTTGGGTTACCTGTGCAATCAAAGTTGTACCCACTGCCATGTGAATGCAGGCCCCAATCGCACCGAGTTGATGCAGGACGAGCAAATTGATCAGCTGATTACCCTGATGAATCAGGGTTGGGTGAAAAAGCTTGATTTAACCGGTGGCGCACCCGAAATGAACCCGCGCTTCAAGCGCCTGGTGGTTGCGGCCCGCAAGGCGGGTGTGCATGTGATTGATCGCTGCAACCTGACCATTTTGAGCGAACCGGGTTATGAAGACCTTGCCCAGTTTTTGGCCGACAACGAAGTTGAAATCTTCGCTTCATTGCCGTGTTACCTCGAGGACAACGTAGACAAGCAGCGCGGCAAGGGCGTATTTGATGCCAGTATTGCGGGCTTGCAAAAGCTGAACGCCTTGGGCTATGGCGACAGGCTGCGCTTGACACTGGTGTTCAACCCGCAAGGTCCTGCCTTGCCACCCCCGCAAGAGGCGCTGGAAGCTGATTACAAGGCAGTTTTGTTTGAGAAGTTTGGTATTCGCTTCACCGGTTTGGTGACCATTACCAACATGCCGATTGCCCGTTTTGGCAGCACCTTGATCAGCAAAGGTACGTTTGAAACGTACATGAATACGCTGAAAGGCGCCTACCGGGAAAGCAATCTGGACGCGGTCATGTGCCGCAGTTTGGTGTCGATCGACTACGAGGGCACGCTGTACGATTGCGACTTCAATCAACAGTTGGGTTGGCCTGTGCGTGATTCGCAAGGCCGGGCGCTGACTTTGGCTGATTTAACTCAAACTGCACTGGATTCCATCGAAGTGGTGGTGGGCGACCATTGCTACGGTTGCACGGCGGGTCAGGGCAGCAGTTGCGGTGGTGCCTTGGCGGCTTGATTGCCCGGTGAAGCCAGCGCGGTCTGTTGGCTTTTCTCCATCAGCCGTTTGGCCAGGCGCAAGGCACTTTCAGATTCTTGCGACGCAGATTCAGCAACCTGTTCAACCTGGCTGAGCAAGTTGGACCAAGCGGTTTGATTCACGGCCATGTACTCGGCCAACTTGTTCGATTCATGTTGGCCCATATTGATTTTCTGGCTGGCCAGCACCAAACCTTCAATGGATTCTTTCAGGGCCTGCTGGCTTTGCTCCACCAATTGCTGCAATTGCCGGCTGTTTTCCGGTTCTGTCAGGGTCAATTCCATTTGCGATGCGTCAAGCCGGCCTAAAAGTTGTCGGCTTACCTCGCCAGCCTTGCGCAAACCCTGTGCCGCACTTCGAATGTCGGAGCGCAAACCTTCCAGCTGGGTTTGCATGATTTCCATGTGGTTTTCGGCCTTGGCGTTGCGTTGCTCACTGTTGAGGGTGGATTTCACCACCTGTGTACCTTGGGTAGACAACTGGTGGAATGATTTGGCGAACTGCAACACGGCACGTCCACTTTGATTCAATTCCTCCAGCTGCTGCCCAATTTGCATCAGCGTGCCACGGTGTTCCAGTTGCTGGTTGCTGTTGAGTGCTTTTAATACGCCTTCCAAAGCTGCATGCGCACCTTCCCGCTTCTGGTCGTTTTCTTGTTGGCTGTGCAGTGCCCGGCTTAACATTTGCACCCTGCGGCTTAGGGCCAGGGTTTTTCGGTGGGTGTTCCATTGAATACCCAAAGCAACGCCGATCGCTGCCAACAATGTGGTCAAGCCGAATACCAAGACCAGATAGCCGTTGGTGGCTTGGGCAATGTGCGATTTGAGTTGTGCGAGTTTGGGCAGGGTGTCAAGGCGCAACTGGATTTCCAGTTGGCGCTGCGTGTCCAGGTTTGAATCAATGCCTGCGACCGGGCGCGAGAGTGCTTCAATACTTTGCGTTAACAACACCTGCAAGGTTTGGCTGTGCAGGCCACCGAACCACTGGATCCCTTTGTTTTGCTGGCTGACCTGTTGGCCAATTCCCAGCAGGGCTTTTAAACCCTGAGGTTGCACGGTTTCACTGCCCGGGCCATTGAGCGCCAGCAATTCTTGTTGAACGCGGCCTTCCACCAGGTTGATTTGGGTCAGTTGGGTATTGCGAATGTTGTCCGATTGGCTTTTGGCAAACAAACCGGCCACCAATAAGACCAAAGCTGCGACCAGCAAGCCCGCAGAAAACTGACCCAGTTGCCGAACAAACTTGGGCCTGACCGGCGTTGGGGCGTGGTCTTCAAACGCTTTGGCAGGGTCGGCTGGTTGTTCGGTCATTGATCCATGGTTTTTTGGTTTTTAGATTTGAGTCATCTCGAAATCTTCTTTGCGGGCACCGCATTCCGGGCAAACCCAGTTTGGTGGAACATCTTCCCATTTGGTGCCAGGAGCAATGCCTTCATCGGGCACGCCAGCGGCTTCATCGTATACCCAACCGCAAATCAAACAAATCCAAGTATTCATTCTGAGCTACTTCCAGAAAAAAAATTGCAACGGGTGGATAATACTGAGTTTGGCAGCCGACTACAAAGGTTGTCGGTTTTTTTTGGGTTTTGAATGACACTGACCGTACCCTTGGTGCTGACCTTTTCAGCATCGGATCCCACTGCTGGCGCGGGTTTGCAAGCTGATGCCCTGACAGTTTCGGCGCTTGGCGCACATCCTTTGACCATCCTTACCGGCTTGACCGCCCAGAATACCGTGGGTGTTCAGCGCTTCGAGCCATGTTCGGCCGACTGGATCGATGCCCAGTTTAACGTCTTGCTTGAGGACGGTGTCGCGCCAAGTGCCCTCAAAACCGGTGTGTTGGGCAGTTCGGCGGCTGTGGCCGCGGTGTTGAAGGCCAAAGCCTTATGGCCCCATGTGCCACTGGTGGTTGACCCCGTGCGGGCTTCCGGGCGTGGAGATGCTTTTGGCGGACAGGACTTGTTTGATCGTTACAGAAACGAGCTATTCCCGGTGGTTGATCTGTTAACTCCGAATTGGCCCGAGGCCCAGGCCTTCACCGGGGCTAAAAATATTGACGAGGCGGCTGAACGCCTGCTGCAAATGGGTTGCAAGGCGGTGCTGTTGAAAGGCGAGCACCTGGACTCAGGCGACGTGGTCAACCGATTGTATGTGGCAGGCAAGCAGCTTGTTGAATTTCCCTGTGAGCGCCTTCCCGGGCAATACCATGGTTCTGGCTGTACATTGGCCAGTGCTTGCGCCGTGGGCCTTGGGCAGGGTTTAAGTGTGCAGGAGGCAGTTGAATTGGCGCTGGAATACACCTGGCAGGCCTTGAGTTACGGGTTCGCCGTGGGTCAAGGGCAGTTAATTCCTGACCGCATGCACCTGATGCAGCATTTGGGAGAGGATGAAGATGAGTGAGCTCACCAATGAGCTTATTCGAGGGGTGTATGCAATTACCCCTGAACGCTCCGCCATCTGGACCCCCGATGCAATTGTGGATTGTGTGGCTGCTGCGCTGGAGGGTGGCGTGCGCTTGTTTCAGTGCAGACAAAAAAATTGGGACCAAGCAGAGTTGATTGAGTTTGTCGGGCAACTGAACTCCCTGTGCGAGAAGTACGATGCGGCGCTGATTTTGAATGATGTGCCCTCTGGCGAGTTTTCAAAATTTGACGGAGGCGCGCTGGTGGGTGTGCATTTGGGCAAAACCGACGAAGCCATCGCGCAGGCGCGAAGCCGCCTTGGGGCCAAATGGGTGGTGGGTGCTTCTTGCTACAATCAGTTTGAACTGGCAGAACAAGCTGTGCGCAATGGCGCAAGCTACGTGGCCTTTGGTGCCATGTACCCCAGCGGCACCAAGCCCAATGCGGTGCGGGCTGAACTCGAGTTGTTGTCAAAGGCCCGCGACTTGGGGGTGCCCACAGTGGCCATTGGTGGAATAACACTGGCGCATGTGCCCGAGTTGATGAAAGCCGGTGCCCATGCGGTGGCGGTGGTGAATGGTTTGTTTGGCGTGAAGCCGGATGCGGCGCAGGTTTGCAGTGTGGCGCAGCAGTGGGTGGATGCAGTGGAAACGCAGTATTAATAATTTGGAGTTTCAACAATGAGTGGTCAAGAAGTGAGCCAAAACGAAGTGCTGTTTGAACGCGCACAAAAAACAATTCCCGGCGGTGTGAATTCACCCGTGCGTGCTTTCCGTTCTGTTGGTGGTACACCCCGATTCTTCAAGCGTGCGAATGGCCCTTATGTGTGGGACGCAGATGACAAACGCTACATTGATTACATTGGTTCTTGGGGCCCCGCTGTATTGGGCCACGCCCACCCGGACGTAATCAAGGCTGTGCAAGAAGCCGCCGTGGGTGGTCTCAGCTTTGGCGCGCCCACCGAGGGCGAAATTGTGATGGCTGAAACGCTGTGCGAGATGTTGCCTTCGCTGGAGCAGGTGCGCCTGGTCAGTTCCGGTACCGAAGCCACCATGAGTGCCATTCGATTGGCCCGTGGCTTTACAGGCCGCGACACCATTGTGAAATTCGAAGGCTGTTACCACGGCCATGCCGACAGCTTGTTGGTGAAGGCGGGTTCTGGTTTGTTGACTTTTGGCAACCCCACCTCGGCCGGTGTGCCTGAAGATTTTGCCAAACACACGCGCGTGCTGGACTACAACAATGTGGAGCAGTTGCACGCGTTGTTCAAGGCCAGCGGCAGCAGCATTGCCTGTGTCATCGTAGAGCCGGTAGCGGGTAATATGAATTTGATCAAGCCCACGCGCGAGTTTTTGAATACTTTGCGCGACTTGTGCACCCAGCATGGAGCCGTGCTGATATTTGACGAGGTGATGACTGGTTTCCGCGTGGGGCCGCAAGGTGTGCAGGGCGTGTACGGCATCACGCCTGATTTGACCACGCTGGGCAAAATTATTGGTGGCGGCATGCCCATGGGTGCATTCGGTGGTCGCAAAGACATCATGGCCTGTATTGCGCCGTTGGGACCTGTTTACCAAGCGGGTACTTTGAGTGGCAACCCGGTTGCGGTGGCCGCAGGTTTAACCACCATGTGCCTGCTTAAGCAGGAAGGCTTTTACGAAAAGCTGGAAACTCAAACCCGCAAATTGGTGGAGGCCTTTAACCAGGTGGCGTATGCGCATGGCGAAACCTTCTGTGCAGACAGCATTGGCGGCATGTTCGGCATTTATTTCAGCGAAAAAGTACCCACCAGTTTTGCGGAAGTGAGTGCGTCGAATCGGGATCGCTTCAACAAGTTTTTTCACGCTATGCTGGACGCCGGGGTTTACCTGGCGCCGTCGGCTTACGAGGCTGGGTTTGTGTCCGTGACGCACGACGATTCAGTGATTGAGGCCACCAAGGTGGCGATTGACAAGGCGTTTTCTGCAATCAAATAAGATTTGATATCGGGTTGCCATAAAAAACCGCCCGGGTTTGCACCCAAGGCGGTTTTTTTATTTGTGGGGTGTTGCTTAGCAGACCAACAAGTACACCATGTACAAGGTGATGAACACCTGAATCAAGAAGAAGGTAGCGCGTAGCATTACCAAAATAAATGAAGTGCCAAGAAGATGTGAAATGCTTTGCGCGATGCGGGCGTACAGAACAAATACGGCAATCGCGCTGATCGCTTCAATTTCACCCATTAGCCCCGCCATCGCCACAACGCCTGCAAACACCGGGAAGTTTTCCAGGCAATTCAGGTGGGCAGATTTTGCTCGCTGCAAGAACATCGGGTCGATTGGTTCTTTGCCACGCTCCCAGCTGTCAATACGCTTTTGGCCCAGCAAGGCTTGGGGCACTCGCGGCAGGGCATAGAACAACGCCAGAACTAAAATCCATCCGGCGTAAAGCAATACGGTGGTGTAAGCGTTCACTGTTTTGTCTCCTTCTTGTTGATTGAATCCGTTTGTGTGCTTGAAATTTCACCGCTGATTATGGGTGAAGGCACTTGCACTGACCATCATAAGTTCGGACAAAAACCGATTTCACTCTTTCTGTTTTTTCACCACCGCATATCGCTCAAGCGTTTTTTTCCTCGCCACATCATGTTCCACCACAGGCCTTGGGTAGGTTTCGCCCAGCACAACCCCTGCCATTTGCAGCTCGAACGGCGGGCATTCAGCGGGGTTGTGAATGTACTTGTTGGAAAGCTTGCTCAGTTCGGGGCAGTACTTGCGAATGAATTTGCCGTCGGCGTCAAATTTTTCAGACTGACTGTGGGGGTTGAATATGCGGAAGTAGGGTTGCGCATCGCAGCCTGTGCTGGCAGCCCATTGCCAGCCACCATTGTTGGCGGACAAGTCAAAGTCGTTCAATTGCTCAGCGAAATAACGCTCGCCCCAGCGCCAGTCAATCCCAAGGTCTTTGGTCAAAAAGCTGGCGGTGACCATGCGTAGCCGGTTGTGCTGGAAGCCGGTTTGGTTCAATTGGCGTTGCGCTGCGTCGACCAGGGGGTAGCCTGTCTTGCCTTCACACCAGGCCTTGAAAAGGCGTTTTGCCTTCTCGTCATCATCCCAGCGAATTTGGTCGTATTCAGGCTTGAAGGCTTTTTCGGCAGCATCGGGGCGGTGGTAAATGATCTGGAAGTAGAAGTCGCGCCAAATCAACTCGTTCAACCAACCCATTGCGCCTTCGCTGCCATCGAATTTGAACCTGTCGTAGGCCGCCTTGGCCAGCCTGCGAATGGAAATGGTGCCAAAGCGGTTGTGCACACTCAGGTAGCTCACCCCTTTCACCGCAGGGAAGTCTCTTTTGTCCTTGTATTTGTCGATGCGTTCCAGAAAATCCTCAAATGCATCGAGTGCACCTTCTTCGCCGGGTTTGATCATGTCCAGCAAATTGGTGCGCGTGAATCCCATGTCTTCCAGGCTGGGGGACGGCAGGTTCTTGTCGGCCGCCAAAGAATCAATGTGCGCCTCGCTGGGGTAGGGGGTTAGGTGGAATGCATCCAGTTTTTTCAGGCAGGCGTTTTTGAATGGCGTAAACACACTAAAAAACTTACCGGCCTGGGTCAAAACTTCGTCCTCTTCAAAAATGGCCTGGTCTTTAAAGCGGAACAGTTCAATACCCTTGCCCTGTAAGGTTTTGCCCACCGTAATGTCTCGGTCAATGGCAGCCGGTTCATAGTCTTTGTTGGTGAACACGGCTTGCACACCCAGTTTCAAAGCCAGTTCAGGAATCGTTTTCTCGGCGTGGTCGTGCACCAGGTGCAGGTCGCCGCCAAAGTCCTGAAGCTTTTTCTTCAAGGCCATGCAGCTTTCCCAAATGAACTCAACCCGGCGATCGGCTTTGTTGCTTAGTGCATCCAGAATGGTTTTGTCGAAAACAAATACGCAATGCACCTGTTTGCAGTGCTTCAGAGCGTAGAACAGCGCGGCGTTGTCGTGGGTACGCAAGTCGCGTCGGAACCAAACAAGACCTTTGGCGTACTCGCCTGGCTTGGGTTGGGTAGATAAAGGGTGGTTCTCGAGAAGTGATGCAGCCATGGGGAACAACTTAAATTGGGTTGGTCTGTGCGCTTTAAGGAGGGTAGAGGAACGCCTACCCACTTTTGCACAGTTAAAAGGCATTACAATTTTGGCATGAGCGAGACCGAAATTTCTACACCCACTGAATTTAGCTTGTCTGGTCAGTTGTTGATCGCCATGCCGAATATGCTCGACCCCAGTTTTGCGGGGTCCGTGGTGTATTTGTGTGAGCACTCTGGCAAGGGTGCCATGGGTTTGGTCATTAACCGACCAACCGACCTGCCCATTGAAGGTTTGCTCGAGAAAATCAATGTGGACATTGAAGGCTACTTGCCTACGCATTACCCGGTCATGATGGGCGGGCCCGTTGCCGCCGAGCGCGGTTTTGTGCTGCACACCGAGCCTTTGAACTGGAACTCCTCCCTGAAGGTGAACGACGAAATTTCCCTGACCACCTCGCGCGATATTCTTGAAGCCGTGGCCCGCGGCGAAGCGCCCGGCAAATGGCTGATCACCCTGGGCTATGCGGGTTGGGGCGAGGGGCAACTTGAAGAAGAGCTTGCCCAGAATGCATGGCTGACCGTCTCGGCCAATCACGAAATATTATTCGACACGCCTTTGGAAGAACGATTCGCCAGCGCTTACGCCATGCTGGGCATCGACCCCGCCTTGATGAGCGGTTCCGCGGGGCATGCGTAACAAGATGCAAACACCCAAGCCTACCCAATACCTGGCTTTTGATTTTGGATTAAAACGAATTGGTGTCGCATTCGGTAATTCGCTGACCAAAACGGCCAGCGGTGTGGCGGTGGTCGAGGCTCAAAACGACGATCAACGATTTGGCAAAATTGAAAGTTTGATCAAAGAATGGCAGCCAGAAGGTTTGGTGGTGGGAGTACCACGCCAGCCTGACGGTGCCAGCAACGAATTAACCACTCGATGCGAACGCTTTGCCCGTCAACTTGAGGGGCGTTTTGCCCTGCCGTGTGCCATGGTGGACGAGCGTTACACCAGTGCGATCATGGAAAGCTGCATGGGAGGCAAGGCCGCCCGCGAGAACAAGGGCCGAGTCGACATGGGCAGTGCCTGCCTGATTCTGGAACAATTTTTTCTGGAGGGACGATGAGCCTGCCCAACCCCGAAGCCCTGTATGCCCGATTGCGAGATCAAATTGAGAAAGCCTTTCCTGACTGTTCCGAATTGGGTTTGATCGGCGTTCACAGTGGTGGCGCATGGATCGCTGAGCGCTTGCACAAAGACTTGAACTTCAGCTTGCCTTGCGGATTTCTGGACAGCGCTTTTTACCGCGACGACTTTTCCGAGCGTGGGTTAAAAGAGACGCCCAAACCTGCAGAGGTTCCATTTGACGTACAGGGACGCACCATTTTGTTGGTGGACGATGTGCTGTACACCGGTCGAACCACGCGTGCCATTGTGAATCACCTGTTCGATTTTGGTCGCCCCGCAAAAATTGAGCTGGCCGTGTTGCTGGATCGTGGTGGCCGAGAGTTGCCGATTGATGCACAGTACGTGGGCAAGCACTTGCCCTTAAAACCAAATGAAGCGTTTGTATTGACCCAAGATGATCAAGGTGCTTTCCGCCTGGAGCTGGAGGTAAAACCAAATTGAATAACCCTCAACTGAACGCCGCGGGTGAACTGATTCACCTGTTGAGTATTGAAGGGCTGCCCAAGGCGATGATCCATCGCATTCTGGACACGGCAGAGTCATTTTTGTCGGTGACCGATCGCGAAGTGAAACAAGTCCCTTTGCTGCGCGGTAAATCGGTGTTCAATGTGTTCTTTGAGAATTCCACCCGAACCCGTACCACGTTCGAGATTGCGGCCAAGCGTTTGTCCGCCGATGTGGTGAACTTGAACATTGGTTCGTCGTCGACCAGCAAGGGTGAATCGCTGATCGACACCATCGACAACCTGGCAGCCATGTCGGCTGACATGTTTGTGATGCGCCACTCGGAAAGCGGCGCGCCAACCTTCATGGCCCAGCACTTGAACCGCACCAGTGGCGGCACCATTCATGTGATCAACGCAGGCGATGGTCGGCATGCCCACCCCACGCAAGCGCTGCTCGACATGTACACCATTCGCCACTACAAAAAAGATTTCACCAAATTGCGTGTCGCGATTGTTGGCGATATTTTGCACAGTCGGGTGGCACGTTCAGATATTCACGCATTGACCACGCTGGGTTGTCCGGAAGTGCGCGCAGTAGGCCCCAGCACCTTGCTGCCAAACCACCTGGACAACATGGGTGTGCGTGTATGCCACGACCTGGTGGAAGGCATCAGGGATTGCGATGTCATCATTATGCTGCGCTTGCAGAAAGAGCGCATGACAGGCGCGCTGATTCCTTCTGCCCAAGAATATTTCAAGCATTTTGGTTTGACCGAAGAGAAGTTGCGCCATGCCAAACCCGATGCAATTGTTATGCACCCAGGCCCCATGAACCGCGGGGTTGAAATTGATTCTGCGGTCGCCGATGGTCCCCAAAGCGTGATCTTGAATCAGGTGACTTTCGGGATTGCGGTGCGCATGGCGGTGATGAGTATTCTGGCGTCGTCCAGCAAAAGCGCTTAAATTGAACAACGAGGACAAACAATGCGAGTGTTGATTTCTGGCGGACGTGTGATTGACCCCAGCATCGGTATCGATGCGATCATGGATGTTGCCGTGGCCGCAGGCCGCGTGGTGGCGGTGGCCCCCAAAAGTGAAATGCCCGCCGACTTCGCGCCCAGCAAAACCATTGACGCCACTGGCTTGTGGGTATTTCCCGGGCTGGTGGACTTGTCCGCACGCCTTCGTGAGCCTGGCTATGAATACCGCGCCACGCTGGAAAGCGAAATGGAAGCGGCCATGGCGGGTGGCATTACCTCGCTGGTGTGTCCACCTGATACAGAACCCGTGCTGGACGAACCTGGCTTGATCGAAATGCTCAAGTTCAAGGCCCGCCAATTGAACCTGTCCAAGGTGTACCCGCTGGGCGCCCTGACCACGGGTTTAAGTGGCGAAACGTTGACTGAAATGGCCGAACTGACAGAAGCGGGTTGTGTTGGTTTCAGCCAGGCGGAATCGCCCATTCGCGATTTGCGGGTGCTGTTGCAAGCCATGAAGTACGCCCGCAACTTTGGGCTCACGGTTTTTTTACGCCCAACCGAACCCAACTTCAGCAAAGGCGGTGTGGCCCACGCGGGTGCTTATGCTTCTCGCATGGGCTTGAGCGGTATTCCCGTGATGGCGGAAACGATCGCTTTACAGGCCTATTTTGAGCTTGTGCGGGCCACCGGTACGCGCATGCACATTTGCCGCATCAGTTCTGCCAAGGGTATTGAGCTGGTTCGCCAAGCCAAGGCGGAAGGCTTGCCGGTCACTTGCGATGTGGCAATTCACCATGTGCATTTGACCGATTTGGACATTGGCTTTTTCGACCCCAATGCCCACCTGATTCCGCCTTTGCGGGAACAACGCGACCGGGACGCCATTCGCGCCGGTTTGCTCGATGGCACCATTGATGCCATTTGCTCGGACCACACCCCCGTGGACGACGACGCCAAGTTATTGCCGTTTGCCGAAAGCGAAGCCGGTGCAACCGGGCTTGAACTCTTGTTGACCTTGGCGGTGAAATGGATGCGTGAGCAAAATGTGCCGCCTGCGCGAATTGTGGAATTGTTGTGCGGCAACCCAGCCGACATTATTAAAGTTCAGGCAGGCAGCCTGCGCACTGGCATGCCGGCAGACCTTTGTTTGTTCAACCCCGATGTGGACTGGGTGGTGGGTGAAGCAAGTTTGATCAGCCAGGGCAAACACACGCCATTCAATGGTTTTCCCATGCAGGGCAAAGTACAACTGACCATGGTCAACGGGAATGTAGGCTACAGCAGCCTTGATAAAAGCAAAATGAAAGTGTTGGCGGCTTAAGGGCTTTCAGGCTTAGGGACTTCAAGGCATGCGTAAAGTGTTCATGTTGCTTCGTCTGGTGACGCATCTGTTGTACGGTTTTGTAGTGGCTTTGGTGTTTTGGCCGTTGTTGGGCAAGGCTTTGAGGCAGGGCGTTGAAAAGCGTTGGGCACGCCAATTACTGGGCATTTTGAATGTGCAGGTGAAAGTGGTGTACGAATCGGTGGAATCAAATTACGCCATTCACCAACCCTGTTTGCTTTACAGCACCCATGTGTCCTGGCTCGATATTTTTGCGTTCAACAGCATTCATCCTGTGACCTTCATTGCCAAGTCTGAAATTTCAAAATGGCCCATTGGTGGTTTGCTGGCCAAGCGCAGCGGCACGCTGTTTATTGAGCGGGGCAAACGCCACGCCGTGCGCGATGTGATTCACGCTGCGGTGAAAGTGCTGGGCTCGGGGCGCTGTGTGGCTGTGTTTCCTGAAGGAACAACCGGGCCTGGCGATGCGCCTTTGCATTTCCACAGCAACTTTGTGCAACCCGCCATTCAGGCCCATGTGCCTATGTTGCCTGTGAGCTTGCAGTACTTCACCCCCGATGGACAGTTTTCAGCCGAGCCCGCCTTTGTGGGCGAGCAAACGCTGCTGGAGAACATTCAGGTTTTGATGAACAGCAAGACCGGTTTCGTGGTGCAGTTGTACATTCATGCACCGATTGATACCGATGGGCGAACCCGGCATGAACTCAGCGATGAAGCGCACCTGAAGATCTGCGAATTGTGCCGGCAAACCAGTGGTGCAAGTTCAAGCGAGTAGGCCGGGTTTAAGGAATGGCAGGCAAGGGTGGCTCGACCGCCTCTACCTGAATAATGGCTTCATCTTCAAGCCGCAGCGCCGTCAGTTGCCCGCCCCACACACAACCTGTGTCCAGACAATATCCCGCCTTGTTTTTCAGTGCCCCCAATGTAGACCAGTGCCCAAATACAATTGGCCCTTCGTTTGCAAACTCGCGTGGGGTATCAAACCAAGGCTTCAGGTCGGGCGGCGCGTCGGCAGGTTCCAGTTTGTATTTGAAATCAATTTTGCCGTCGTCGCGCACCATGCGCATGCGAGTAAACACATTCACAATCAAACGCAGGCGATCAAATCCTTCGAGGGTGGGGTCCCAACGATTGGGCTTGTTGCCATACAATTCGGCCATGAATGTTTTCCATTCGGGGCCCGCCAGCATTTGTTGCACTTCACCGGACAACTGAACGGCATCGCTGAAACTCCATTGGGCCAGAATGCCCGCATGCGTCAGCAAAGCATTGTGCAGTGTGTGGTTAACGTTCGGCAGGCGCAAGGCCAAAGGCTGGCTGCGTAGCCAATCAATCAGTTCCTGGCCGTCGGGCGCGTTGACCACTTCAGCAATGGTGTCGCTTTCGTGGCTGCGGCCACTGTTGCACCACAGGGCCAACAGGTGCAAGTCGTGATTGCCCAGCACGGCGTGGGCGCGTTCCCCCAGGCTTTTTACAAACCGCAGGGTATCCCGCGATTTTGGGCCGCGATTCACCAGGTCGCCTGCAAACCACAGCTCGTCAAGCTGGGGGTTGAATTGCACCTTGTCCAAAAGCTTGAGTAAAGAATCCAGACAACCTTGAACGTCGCCAATCACATAGTTGGCCATATTGAAAACAAACCAAAACAACGAAAGTAGTATTATGCCTTGTGTATGTGCTTTCAATGCGACAAGGCCATTGCGTCTTCTTTTTCCTTATTTGACTAATTCAGGTATTCACCCATGAGCATCTCCTCCTCCATTTTCAAGGCCTATGATATTCGCGGCATTGTGGACGACACATTGACCGAAGACGCAGCGTATTGTGTGGGCCGTGCTTTGGGGCAATTGGCACTAAGCCGTGGCAAGAACGAGGCAGTGGTAGGGCGCGACGGTCGCCTTTCCGGCCCGCGCCTGTGCGGTGCTTTGGCTGACGGGTTTCGCGATGCCGGTGTGAATGTTGTGGATGTGGGCATGGTGGCCACCCCCTTGGTTTATTTTGCAACCTTCTTGCTGGGCAATGGCACCGGGGTGCAGGTCACCGGCAGCCACAACCCTCCGCAGTACAACGGCCTGAAAATGATGGTGGCGGGTGAAACGCTGTATGGCGACACCATTCAGGGTTTGCTGAAATGGATTCAAAATGAAAAGCCTGTGCGTGGCGTGGTGCCTGGTGTGCAGCGTGGCGGCTACCGCGAGCTGAATGTGTGGCCCGATTACCTGGGCAATATTCTGGGCCACATTAAATTGGCGCGCCCCATGAAAATTGCAGTCGATTGCGGCAACGGAGTGGCTGGCGCATTTGCCAAAACCCTGTACGAAGCCTTGGGCTGTGAAGTCACCGAATTGTTTTGTGAAGTGGATGGCAACTTTCCCAACCACCACCCCGACCCAGCCCACCCTGAGAATTTGCAGGATTTGATTGCCTGCGTGAAAAACGGCGATGCTGAAATTGGCTTGGCTTTTGACGGCGACGGTGACCGCCTGGGTGTAGTGACCAAAGACGGTGAAATCATTTACCCCGATCGCCAGTTGATCTTGTTTGCCCGCGATGTAATTGCACGCAACCCGGGTGCCATGGTGATTTACGATGTGAAGTGTACGCGCCATGTGGCCAAGGCTGTGAAAGCAGCGGGCGGCGAACCCTTGATGTGGAAAACAGGACATTCCCTGATCAAAGCCAAGTTAAAGGAAACTGGGGCACCGCTTGCTGGCGAGATGAGTGGCCACGTGTTTTTCAAAGAACGCTGGTTTGGTTTTGATGACGGTCTGTATGCAGGTGTGCGTCTGCTTGAAATTCTGTCGCGCGGCAGTGACCCCAGCGCAGAATTGAATGCGCTCCCGAACTCATCCAGCACGCCTGAATTGCAGTTGCAAACTGCCGAAGGCGTGAACTTTGAAATCGTCAAGCGCTTGCAAGCTGAAGGAAAGTTTCCGACTTCAGAATCCGTGAATACCATTGATGGTGTGCGTGCAGAATATGCAGATGGCTTCGGGCTTGCACGCCCGTCCAATACAACACCGGTGGTGGTCATGCGCTTTGAAGCCGACAGTGATGAAGCATTGGCACGCATTCAAGGTGAATTCAAGGCGGCTATTCTTGCCGTGGCCCCCGACGTTAAATTGCCTTTCTAAATGAGTACCGTGAACGATTCTGAAATGATCGAGGCCACTCGGCTGTGGGTGGAGCAGGTGGTTGTGGCCTTTAACCTGTGCCCATTCGCAAAACGAGAATTGGTGAAAAACCGGGTGCGTTTTGTGGTGAGCCAGGCAGTTGATGAAGCCACTTTGCTGGATGAGCTGGCACATGAATTGGCGCTGCTGAATGTGGATGAATCAGTGGAAACCACTTTGCTTATTCATCCCCGGGTATTGCAGGATTTTTACCAGTACAACGATTTTCTGGAATTGGCTGACCAACTCTTGGTGGATATGGACCTGGAAGGTGTGTATCAAGTGGCCAGCTTTCATCCAGAGTATCAATTTGGCGGCACAGAACCTGACGATGCCGAAAACTACACGAACCGTTCCCCCTACCCAATGCTTCACCTGCTGCGTGAAGACAGTTTGAGCGACGCAATCGACAGCTACCCGGAAGTTGATTTGATCCCGGAGCGCAATATTGAATGCATGAATGAGCAAGGTGTGGAGAAAATGCGTGCTTTGCTTGAAGCCTGTTTGCGCAACGATTCTGGGGCAGATCGCTGATTCTGAGTTTGCTTCACATTGTGAATTAACGTTACAAGTTGGAAAACATGGCCAAAGCCAATCCAGAGAAGTTGAACTGGAAAGTGTCGATTGTTGATTTGATGAAGTTGTTGGGATTGGACAGCAGTTTGGCGGCGCGCAAGGAATTGGCCGCTGAGTTGGGATGCCCGGCCGAGAAAATGGGCGATTCTGCTCAAATGAACATGTGGCTGCACAAAACCGTGCTTCAAAAACTGGCGGACAACGGGGGCAACATTCCGGCTGATTTGCTGGATTGATTGTTGAATATTTGTTGATGAATAAAACGGTTGTGGTGCCACACACCACAATCTTTCAGATTTGGTGTTTGACTCTAATCCGAGAAAAGAAAACAGCCGCCTTAACGCAAAGTAAAGCGGTGGTTATATTTCCGCGGTTTTTGAGTTTTTCTTCTAGTCCAAAACCTTGGATGTAACTCTGGAGTTTCGAGGAAAGCCTCGAAAAATCTAGTTGAAAGGAAATCGGGGTGCTTGCAAACTAAGGGCTCACATCCCTCCTCTTTTGCTTCTGAGGTTTGCCCGATTAACCATATCGGGCATTTTTTTTGCCTATTTTCTGGGCACTGTTTCCCAATTCAAGTAGCATTGCGCCTGTAACAAACAAGCGATCAAGCCGTGGCCACATACACAGTCAAAGAGATGTTTTATACCCTGCAAGGCGAAGGCGCCCAAGCTGGCAGGGCGGCTGTATTTTGCCGGTTTGCAGGCTGTAATTTGTGGACGGGTCGCGAAGAAGACCGGGCAACAGCTGTTTGCAAGTTTTGTGACACGGATTTTGTCGGCACCGATGGCGTGGGTGGGGGCAAATTCAAGGATGCAGCAGCGCTGGCGCTGGCCATTGCCAATGCATTTGAAGGCGATTCAACATGGAACAGACCCTATGTGGTGTTTACTGGTGGAGAGCCCACGCTGCAGTTGGATACAGCCTTGATTGAGGCAGTGCATGCCCAGGGATTCGAGATTGCCATTGAAACCAACGGCACCTTGCCTGTGCCTGCGGGCGTGGACTGGATTTGCGTCAGCCCGAAATTTGGCAGTGAGCTGGTGCAAACCACCGGCCACGAATTGAAAGTGGTGGTACCGCAGTTGGGCCAAGACCTGGATGCATTGGGTCAACTGGATTTTGAGCATTATTTTGTGCAAGCCATGGACGACGCTGAACCAGCCAGGAAAGCAAAGAATATGCAGGTGGCCATTCAAACCTGCCTGCACAAACCCCAGTGGCGTTTGAGCGTTCAAACCCACAAAGTGATCGGAATGCCATGAAAGTATTCAAGCAATTTACCTTTGATGTAGCCCACCAATTGCCAGACTGGCCCGGTCTACATGGGCACAGCTACACCGCCGAGGTGTGGTTTGAAGGCCCAGCCAAAGATGGTTATGTGGTGCCTGAAAGCCTGCTGAGCGAACAGGTGGGCGCTGTGCACAAGCGCCTTGATCATTCGTATTTGAATGAATTTATTGAGCTGCCCACCTCGGAAAATATCGCCCGCTGGATTTGGGATCAGCTTCGCCCGGTCGGACCTTTGATCAAAGTGAAAGTGTTTCGCGGGTCAATCGGATTCGGGGTTGAGTTTGACCTGGAAGATGCGAAAGCTGAAGGCCGAGCGTGAGGTAAAAATATTACGCCAAAATTTTCTTCGCCTTGTCGCTGGTGATCTGCTGCGCCCACACAAACTGCCTTGAGTCGTCGGCAGTCATTGGTCGGGCCAGTCCAAAACCCTGTAGCTCAAGTACACCCGATTCAATCAGAAAGTCCCGTTGCTCGGCGGTTTCAACGCCTTCAGCCACCACGCCCAGACCAAGCGCCTTTGCCATGGCCAATACGGTTCGGGACAAGATAACGCTGTCGGTTTTGTTGGGCAAATTGCTCACAAACGAGCGGTCGAGTTTGATGGATTGAACCGGCATGCGGTGCAGGGTGGCCAGCGAGGAATAACCCGTGCCGAAATCATCGATCGACAAAGAAACGCCCAGTTCATGCAAGCGGTTCAGGTCTTGTAAAACAGTGTCCTGATTCTGCATCAATACGGTTTCGGTCAATTCAAGCTCAAGCAGTTTGGGTGGCAGGCCACTCAGTTTAAGCACCTTTTCGACAGTGCCGCACAGTTTGCCATCCAGCAATTGGATACCCGATACATTCACAGAAACACTGATTGGATTCTTCAGTTTTTTATTGGTGTCTTTCAGCCATTTGCAGGCTTTGCGCATGACCTGTTCACCCATGGGAATGATCAGTCCTGTTTCCTCAGCGATCGGAATGAACTGGGCAGGGGGAATCAGCTCGCCAGTGCGTGAACGCATGCGCGCCAGGGCCTCAACGGAACAAATGGAGCCGTTGGCATTGAATCGCGGTTGGTAATGCAATTCGATGCGGTCGTGCAAAATTGCATCGTGCAAATCATTTTCCAGATCAACCTTGGTTTGCAAGGTGGCACTCATATTTGTGTGGAACACGCGCACCGTATTTTTCCCGGCCTGCTTGGCCTGATACATCGCAATGTCGGCATGTTTCAGCAAGCCCTCAACATCGGTGGCATCGGTTGGGAACAGGGCCACACCCACAGAGGCACCCACATAAATTTTCTTTTCACCCAGCTCAAACGGTTTTTTGCTGACGGCATCCACCACCTTGCGGCCCACATTGAATGCGGTGTCTTGGTCGGCAATGTAGGGCAGGGTGATTACAAATTCGTCGCCCGACAAACGGGCAACAATGTCGGAACTTCGAACCACGCTGCGCAAGCGTTTGGATACGGCAATCAGCAGGTCGTCTCCCCGATCATGGCCAAGCGTGTCGTTCACCGCTTTAAAGCCGTCCAGGTCGATGAACAGCAAGCCCAGTTTGAAGTCCTGAACCTGGTCGTTGCCAAGCAGTTCTTGCAGGGTTTGCGACAAGGCCAGGCGGTTGGGAAGACCCGTTAACGGATCGTGTGTGGCTTGATGCCGCATTTTGCTTTCATTGCGCTTGATCGAACTGATGTCGGTGAAGAAAATCGAGATCAGCTCGTCGCTGGGGTAGGCCTTGACTTGGTACCACATGTCATTGGCGGGGTCTTGCCACTGAAATGTTTCAGGCTGCATGCTGCCTTTGGCCTGATTCACATATTTAAACAGCGGCGTTTTCTTCAAATGGGGGGCACGTTCCCACACCATTCGACCCAGCAAAAGTGCAGCACTTTTGCCCAGCAATTCGGCGCCTTTCTCATTCAGGTAGTTCACGTAGCCATTCATGTCGATGGCAAAAAATGCATCGTCCATGGACTCAAGAATGTTGTTGATTCGTTCTTCGCTTTTCAGCAAGGCTTCTTCAAGATGAATGTTGCTCGAACGGCCAATCAGGAGAATGTCTGCACCAATACAGGCAGCTGTCCAGTCGAAGTACACCACATCATTGAAGGTGTTGCGCAGGCGAAAGGAACCATCGGTAGAGCCGGTTTGATATTTCACCTGGTCAAGCACCCGCTTGAACTGACCTACATCGGTGCGAAACACCAGGTTTGCAGCATCCAGGTTTTGCAGTTGTTCGCTGCTTTGCCCCAAAAACTCCTCCAGCGAAGGGCTGACCTTTTTGATTCGCCCTTTGTCGTCAACACTGAGTAACACGCTGGTTGGAATTTTTTTGTCGGCGCTCTCGGCTGAATCAAGCCGTTGCTCTGGGGTGTTGGTCGTTGGCAGTGCCGATGACGGTTTGCCATGCTTGACCTCTTGTTCGTGAAGCACGCCAAATTCGCCATGGGCCAGCATTTGCAAACGAAACCACTGCTCATTCACCTTGACATGGCCGGTCCAGCCTTGTTGGCGAAGCAAGGCGTTGGACAGGGCGCGGTAAATGGACATGCCATACCGGCTCACAATTAATTCACCGCCCGATTTGAATCCCAGTTCTTGCCGAAACAATTTGCTTGCAGCGATCAGGCTGAGTTCACCCGTGACGTGTCCCAGCAAGGCGTAGCGAAAGGCTCCACTGTCCAGCAATTCATTGATCAATGGATCATCCAGAATATTGCTCAGGCTCATACATCGAACCTCGAAAGCCGCTTCTCCATTTCACGCATCAAATCATCGGAACGCAAAATGGTTTGAACCGTGCTGGCCAGCGTACGGAATGCACTCTCGGTGCGCGTTTGCATGCCTTCCATGGCACCCAGAACTTCCCAGCCCTGGCGTTGATTGCCATGACCATTTTCAACCCATTGGTGCGTTGATCTGTCGATCGACACCAGCTGATTTTCAATGGCACTCAGACCACTTTTCAGAACATCCATTCTGCCCATGAAAGCATTGGTACGCTCATTCAGATTGTCCAGTGTTGTCAGGGTGGCTTGCAGTTGTTGGGCAGCGCCTGGCGACAGCTCCTTCTGGACTTCCTTGTGCAAGGCCTGTATTTGCTGGCTTGAATCAAATGCCTGTTTGCTGATGCGTTGCAACTGCTCCAAAGATTGATTCAGTTCATTGAGCAGATCAAAACTGTCCTCTGTGACCTTTTTGGACAATTCAGCAGTGCTTTGACCCATGCGTGTTTGATTGCCCAGACTTTGGACGAAGTCGCGCAGCTTTTTGGAAGCCAGCGAACTCTCTTCAAAGTGCTGGTTGTTGTCCGAGCCCAATTCTTTGGCAATTTGCGACAATTCGCGAATGTCGGTCCGGAGCATTTTGAATGCAGCAACCACGAACGCCATGTTGTCGGCGTAATCATTGAACACCTGGCCCATGGGGGATGTTCTGCCCAGTTCATCGGTTTGTGCGCGAACCCGCAGGTTAATACCTTTCTCTTTGTCCAGATAGGCCAGTAATTTGGTGCTTTCTTCGGCAGCCAGTGCGTGTTGGCGAAGCACCTGTGCAATCACTGTGAGCAGCAACACTTCGGTGGCGATATAGAAACTATGAAGGGCTACTGCGGGCAGACCTGAAAAGGGGCCGCGAAATATATAACAGTCGAAGCCCGCTTGTTGAAGCATGTCGAACACAATGTGATGAATCACAATGAACAGGCCCATGCTGAGCAGGGGGCGTGTATCCCGATAGGCCAGCATGACTGGCAGCAACATGAAAAAACTGAAATGATATTCAGGCAAACCGCGTGAAATGTGCACGTGCAGTGCGCCCATGCCGACCAGCAGCAGCGCATTGATGTGCATGGTCAAGGGGTGGCCTGCATATAGCCGGGTGACCACCAGGCTGCCTAGAAACAAAGGAATTCCCCAGCCGAGGGCTTGGGCAATGTTGTTGTAGGCAAAGCCTTCCAGCGCAGCAAATGCAAGGCAAACAAAACTGACCACCACGCACAGCCAGTCGGCATTGATGCGTATTGAGGCGAAATCAGTGGCGTTGGCTGCCGCGCCAGACAGCTTGCTTAAAAATGCGAAAAACCCGCTAGAGGGTAGTTGCACCCGGGTGTGGGAGGCGTGTTGTTTCAGGGCCGAGTGCTGGGCATGCATGGTGAATTCTCGAAATTGACTTTGTCCAAATGTTAATTTCGAGAGTACCGGAAGTTATTTCCACTCAATCACCTGAATAGAGTGGATTTTCACCCTTTCAGAATCGTTCCTCCGGGGTCAGCAAACGCCACTGCCCCACAGGCAGGTCACCGAGCATCACGCGGCCAATTCTTACCCGTTTCAAGCCCACGACCCTTAGGCCCACGATCTCGCACATGCGGCGAATTTGTCGTTTTTTGCCTTCGTTCAAAATGAAGCGAAGCTGGTCCTCGTTTTGCCAACTCACGCGGGCAGGTTTCAAGGCTTCACCGTCCAGGCTCAGGCCATAACGCAGCATTTCCAGCCCACGGTCAGTCAATTCACCTTCAACTCGAACCAGGTACTCTTTTTCCACCGTGCTGTTGGCGTCGATCAATTGCTTGGCAATGCGGCCGTCTTGTGTCAATACCAACAAGCCCGTGGAGTCGATGTCCAGGCGGCCAGCCGGTGCCAAACCTTTCAACATGGCAGGTTGAAATGGAGTGGATGTTTTTCGATCCGCCTGGTTTTCAAGGCTTAAGCATTCCATGGCGGCTTTGTAGCGGCCTTCGGGTTGACCGGATACCACGCCAATCGGCTTGTGATACAAAATGGTGACTTGTTTGCCCAGCACGTTTTTCGCGCGAGCGTCCAGGTCGATCGTGACGGTGGGCAGCACTTTGGCACCCAGTTCGTCGACTACTTTGCCATTCACACGGACCCAGCCGTTTTCGATCAGGTAATCGGCCTCGCGACGGGAACACAGTCCTTTGGCCGCCATGATCTTGCTCAATCGTTGCGGCTCGAATGGGTCCAGCATGTCGAGTGTGTTGGTGCCAGTCACCTTGCTGCGGCGTGGGCGCGCTGTGCCTGCCGTTGGGGCGGTGGGGGCGCTGCGCAGGGCGGCACGGTTGCGGTCGGGTTTTGCCGGTACAGCTGCCTTGCTGCTTGCTGCACCCGGTCGGCCACGACCGGCCGTGGCAGGTTTCTCAGCCACGGCTGTTTTGTTTCGGTTGCTGGGGCGTGCGGGTGGGCCAGAACGGCCCAAGTCGCCACTGCGGCCTGCGCTGCCATTGCGGCCTGCGGGTTTTTTCATGATTTCAGGGTGTCCTTGTGCATTGAGGCCGTATTGTAGGTGAAATCAATGGCTTAGGCTATGTCCTCTGCAGATCGGGTGGCAACAGCTTGTACAACACAGGGGTGACCAGGCGACCAATAAAGGTTGATGAAATCAATCCACCAATAATGACCCACGCCAGCGGCGAATAAAGTCCGCCACCTTGTAACGCCAGTGGCAACAGGCCGCCCACAGCGGTGGCGCTGGTCAGCAAAATCGGCAGAAAGCGCGTGCGGCCCGCTTCTTCAATCGATTCGTCCAGTCCCTTGCCTTCTTCGCGCAACTGGTTGGTAAAGTCCACCAACAAAATCGAGTTCTTGATTTCAATCCCGATGAGCGCAATGAAACCGATCATGGCCGTGAAGCTGAGTGAGTTGCCGGTCAGGAACAGTGTCACCATGCCCCCAGTGACCCCCAGTGGAATCACGAACAGCACAATCAGCGTGCTTTTGAAGCTGCCAAATTCCAGCACCAGAATGGCGAGTATGCCGAACACGGTAACTAAAATGGCTGTGCCAAAACCTGCAAAGCTTTCCTGTCGGCTTTTGACTTCTCCGGCCATTTTGTAGCGGTATCCAGTAGGCAGACCCATTTCATCAATTTGCCTGGCCACTTCGTTGCTGATTTTTTCCGTGTTGTAACCCGTGCGGGTGTAGGCGGTGAGTAGCACAGCGCGCTCTCGGTCAAAGCGGTAAATGCTGTTCAGGTTGTCGTCCAGTTCGAGCGTGGTGAGTTGGGTCAACGGCACGGCTTGCCCTGTGCGGGCAATCACATGAAAGTCATCCAGCGCACTCAAACTGCTTCGTGCGCCCGCAGGGCCTCGTACGCTGATGGTGTAGGCATCACCGTTGCTTTGGCGAATTTCCCCTGCATTGGCTCCTGCAATCGCCAAGCGTACAGCCTTGTCCAACTCGGCCGAGTTCACACCCAGCAAACCAGCTTTCTCGAAATTCACCTTCAAGCGCAGGTCGCTACGCCCGGTGCGCTGGGGATTGTCGACGTTTTGTGTACCCGGGGTGGCCAGCATGATTCGCTCAACCTGTGCAGACAATTCGCGAAGCGTTTCAATTTCGGGGCCCACCAAACGGATACCAATGGGCGCATCAATCGGCGGTCCATTCTCGAACTCACGCACAATCAAATTGGCACCCGCAATGGTTTTTAGCTCGCCGCGAATGGTATCGAGCAGCTTGGGGGTGTCGTCGTTGTACTCCTTCAGTTGAACAAACAGTTCACCCACGTTGGATTGTTTGTCTTGCTGGAACACGTTGTAATAAATTTGCGGATTGCCTTCACCCACCGTGGCCATGACAGCAGTAATTTCGTCGAACTGGCTTAGCTTGTTTTCAACTTGTTTCACCACGGTGTCGGTGGCGGTCAGGCTGGAGCCTGGTGGCAAGCCCACTTCGATGACAAACTGGGGTGTGTTCGCTTTGGGAAACAGCGACATACCCATGAGTGGTGCCAGGCCGAGGCTGGCTACAAACAGGATCAGCGAAGCGGTAACCACTGTTTTCGGGGTTTGCAAGGCGCGGTGAAGCAGGGGGGTGTAAATTTTGTCAATCAACCCCATCAGCTTTTGCAGCACAATGTTGCCGTGTTCATTTTCCTCTTTTTTCAGCACACGGCTGGCCAAAAACGGAATGATGGTCAGCGCAACAAACAGGGATGCGATCACGGTGAAAACCACCGCAACGGGCAGCGAGCGAATGAACTTGCCGGCATTGTCGGGCAGCATTAACAGGGGCAGGAATGCAAACAACAGCGTTGCAGTGCAGCCCAAAACAGCCAGTGAAATTTGCTTGGTTGCCAGGCGTGCAGCATCCACCCGGTTGTATCCCATGCGCAGGTAACGCGCAATGTTTTCAATCACCACAATTGAATCGTCAACCAGCAAACCCAAGGCAACCACAAGGCCTGCAATCGAAAGCTGGTTGAGCGAAAAGCCGGCATAGTACAAACAGGCCAGGCCGGTAAGCAGGGACAGCGGTACACTCACCATGACAATGCCCGAGGCGCGCAAGCCCAGTGGCAGCAAGGTAATCAGCACCAGCGTTACAGCAAGGCCAAAGTCGAAGGTCAGGCGATCAATTCGCTTCTCCACGTTTTTGTATTGCTCAAACCCGCGTTCAAGCTTGATGTTGTGCGGCAATGTTTTCTCGAACTCGTCTGCTGTTTCCTGCAATGCTTTTTGGGTCACAAAAATATTGCGCTTGTCTTTCTGGTTGGCGGTAACAAACACCGCACGCTGGCCATTGAAGCGGGCCATTACTTCCTGGTTTTCATAGTCCCATTGCACATCGGCCACATCGCCTACGCGAACCAGGCGACCACCCAAATCGCCGCCCGTACCCGTGCCTGCAATGACTGTGTTTCTGATCTCCTCAACGCTGCGGTACTGGCCTGATGTTTGTACGTTCAGTCGGCGTGCACCTTCTTCAACAGGGCCGCCTGGAATGTTCAACGACTCGCCTTGAATAACCCGTGCCACATCAGCTGCTTGCAGTCCCAGTTCTGCCAGTTTTTTAAAGTTCAGGCTAACGCGCACTTGCTGTTCAGGATAGGCCCAGCTTTCGCTTTCGCGTACCGAAGAAATTCGCTCAAAGGCCTCTGACAAATCCTCTGCATAGTTGGCCAGGTCGGCGTAGCTGGCGGTTTCAGACACCAGGGAATATTGAATGATGTTGGTGAAGCCCGGGTTGATTCGCTCAATTTCCAGTTTTTGAATGCCTGCCGGAAGGCTGTCGCGAATGCTGTTCAATTCACGGTTGACTTCGTCGAACTTTTTGTCGACATCCACTTCTGCATTGAAACGCACAAACACCACGCCACCACTGTTTCGCGAGGTTGACAGCATTTCTTTCAAGTCATCCAGGCTACGAAGTGCATCTTCAATGGGCTTGGCAACTTGCTGCTCCATTTCGCGCGGGTCGGCTCCGGGATAAATTACATTGATGCGAAACGCGCTGATGTCGAAGTAGGGGTCTTCGGTTCTGGGAATGTTTTGATAGGCGCTGATACCGATTGCGGTCAGCAGGAAAAAAATCACCAGCGTGAACTGGTAATTCTTGATTGAAAAGTCCGAGAGTTTCATTTGCTTTACTCCTGAACTTTCACGGTTTCACCGTCGTGCAGATAGGCTGCACCGGTACTGACCACCCGTGTGCCTTCTGGCAATGTGTCCTGAAGGGCCAGGCGGTCACCTTGTATAAAAGCCACTTGAACAGTTTGGCGCTTCACGGTGTTGTCAGCTTGAACTGTGTATATCCAGGCGGCTTTGTTGTCACCTTCCACGACAGCTTCAATGGGCAGGTAACTGCGGGTGCCGCTGAAATTGGCAGGTTCAATGCGGGTACGGCCTTGCATGCCCGAGAGCAGGTTTAGCTTTTCATTGGCGCGCGTGTCCACTTCAACCAACACGCCGTAGGTGCCGGTGGCGGGGTCGGCCGCCTGGCTCAGCTCGATCACCTTGGCCGGCCATTTGACACCGGGAAGCGCATCAAATTGCACCTCTGCCTTTGCACCCAGTTGAACGTGTATGGCCTGCTTGTCAGCCAGGCTCGCTTTCATGACAAAGCCGCTGCTTTTGCTGCCAAGCAGCAATATTGGTTGACCTGGTGATACGACCTCGCCTGTTTGGGCAAATCGTTTCAGAATAACGCCGTTGGCCTGTGCCTGAATTTCTGCAGTCTGGCTTGCATACTGCGCTTGGCTCAGTTGCGCGCGTGCCGCTTGTGCAGCGGTTTCAAGGTTGTCGAGTTGCACCCTGGAAATGACTTCCTGAGCGCGCAATGTTTTGCCGCGTTGCAAATCGCGTTGTGCTTTGTCAAATCCTGCGCTGGCTTGGCTAAGCGCGGCGTTGACGTCTTGCTTGTTCAGTGCGGCAAGGCGCTGGCCTTTTGCCACAGTTTCACCTTCGCGCACTGTGATTGCTTCGATCACACCGCCCACTTTAAAACTTAAACGTGTTTCATCGCGAAACGCACCAATGCCCGCAACTTCAATCAGGTTGGCGGCTGGCCCGGTTTGCACCGTTTCGGTTTTTACCAAACGGTATTCCACCGCAGGCGCTTCCTCGGGCGTTGCCGGGCCACAGGCGGCCAGAACGAGAAGGGAGAGGGCTGAAAAGACGGATACGGGTTTCATGGTTGAGCTCCTTCCTGTTGGCTTGGCTCGGGAATGTTTCGGTTGTTGTATTGCCAAATTGCGTGATCGATTCGGGCTTGATAAACCGCAGTCACCAAACCCAGGCGCGCTCTTGTGGCACTTTGTTCTGCGCTTAAAAATTCAATCTGGGTGGTTTCACCTGCATCGCGTTTGCGCTCGTTGATTCGAAGGCTTTCCTCAGATGCTGCCTGTTGGGCCATGCGGGCTTGAATGCTGTCCAGCGACACCAACAGGTTTTCTTTGGCCTGCAATTTGGCCAGTTGCAATTGTCGGTTGACCTGTCGCGCACGCGCTTCGAGTGCTTGCACCTGTGCCTGGCTGCGTGCCACCTCGCTGCTGCGAATGCCCGCATCGGCCAAGGTCCAGTTCAGAACCACCGATGCGCTGGCAAAGCCAGTATTCGGACCCGTGCTGTAGTCGCGGCCTTGGTAGCCGCCTTCAACTGAATAACCCAGCGTGGGTTTGTAAGTGGCACGGCTGGCATCCAGCTGTGCGCGTTGGGCGGCCAGGCTGCGTTCGAGTCGGGTTAGTGCCGGGGCAGGGGTAGTGCCCAGCGTTTTCGGAGTGAGTTCGTTCAGCAATGTATCAATGGCACTGGGGCTGAGGTCTTCTTGCGGCAGTTCAACAACACTGTTGTTGGGCGCATAGCGCAGCAGGTTGAAATATTCCTTGGCCAGCAAAGCCTGTGTTTGGGCTTGACGCAAAGCCACCTGAATTTCAAGTGTTTCGGCCTCGGCGCGTTTGGGTGCGTCCAGTGTGGTTTCACCGGCTTTGTACAGCACCGTGTTGATACGCTCGTTCTCTTGCAAAGTGCGCAAGCTCGATTCAAGTATGTTGATACGGGCCCTGGCCTGCGCGTACTGCCAGTAGGCGGTATGCAGGTCGCGTACCAATTCTTCTTTGACCTGCAACTGCGCGGCTTCTTGCGCGCCCACTGCCTGGGTTTGCGCTTGTAGTTGGCGGTCCAGTACGGGTTCGTAAATCGGCCCTCGCACAATCAGGCGCGTGTCTTGTTCTGTGGGGCGCAGCAGCGGTATGGATTGATTTTCAACAGTGGGGAATCGCGCGGGCTGACCTGCCGCAATGGCCTGTGCGTTCAGCGTGGCGTACACCGGGTTCAGCAAATCGCCTGCTGGAAAATCAATGGTGCGTCCGCCTTCGGCCACGCTTGCTCGCGCTTGCAGGGCAAGGCTGGGGTAAAAGCGCGCACGTAAATTTTCAAGCCGCTGTCGCTCAGCTTCGACTTCGAAGCTGGCCTGTGCCAAGGCCGGGTTATTGGCCATGGCTTGGCTCAAGTACTCATCAAGGGGGGCGTTGGCTTGACTGGGCTGTTGAATTTGAAAGATCATCAACAGCAATGCAGCCATTAGACGTCTGTCAAATAAAGTGTAAAAAAAAGCGCCCCTTCGATGGGCGCTTGGGAGAAAATGTTCGATCATTTCTTGCCTCCGCAATTGCGGTTGATCAGGGATTGCATGACCAGCTCTACAGCTTGATTCATGAAAGACTCTTTGGAGATGCCCATGGTTGCCATGAAGTTGGCTTTGGTTTGTGCCAACTGAATGGTTCCGTGCGTGAAACCCCACAGGGTGATTGAAATTTGCATCAGGTTTTCAAGGTCGGCACGCAACGTTTTGTCGGCCATGCCGGTGGCCAAAGCAAGCACCATTTCTTCATGCACTTTTTGTCCCGCTTGAATCATTTCGAGCGCAGAGTTACATGGATCGCCAAATGCCATGTCGGGCGAAGACGCTTCAAACTTGGACATTGCGGCAAAGTGTGTGGGGTATTCTTCAGAAAACTGCATGTAGGCATGTCCAATGGCGCGGATTTGCTCCTCACCGGTGACATGCTGTTTTCGCACGGCTTCAAACATTTCGCGCAGTATGCGCAAACCCCGCAGGCAAATGGCCAAATGCAAGGCTGCTTTGTCTTTGAAGTACACATACACCAGTGCGCGAGACACTCTCGCCTTGCGCGCAACCTGGTCCATGGTGGCTGCGTCAAAGCCCTTTTCAGAGAAAACAAGTTCGGCTGCGTCCAGAATTTCTTCCCGGCGGCGTTCCTTTTCTTCTTCTCGACGTTCGATCACATAGTTCATGGAATGGATCTTAGTTTAACCGTTGACATAGTGTCAACGGTTTTTTGATTCGACTGTTCGAAGCCCTGATTTGAATCGATTTATCAAGTTTGTTTGCCGCACGGGGTGGGCGTTTCGTCAATTAAAGTTAAATCATGGTGAATTGTTTCTGTGAGAAGCGCGGTGGTTAAAAAACTGGAAGGTCTGGAGCGGCAAGTGGTGTATGTGATCGATGATCACCCGATCATTAGTTTCGGTTTGGTCGAAATGGTGAAGGACATTGCACCCCATGCCCGTATCCGCCAATTCTCCACGCTGAAAGAAGCGGCACGCCATGCAATAGAAGAGTTTCCCGCCCTGATCATCACCGATTTTCATTTGCGCGATGTGCAAGCTGAAACTTTCATTGGTTTGTTCGAAACCCTGTTTCCGGAAATCCCGGTATTGATTACTGCGAACGACGACAAGGTGATGGGACACTTAAAACGCCACCAGCTGGATCGGTTCATCGCATTTTCAAAATTCACTCCCTTTTCAAAAATGATCGACTTGATTCGGGTGGGCTTGAGTCAAGCCAATATTGAATTGCTCCAAATGCCTGTGCTTTCCAAGGCCTTGACCCACAAGCAGGTTGAAGTGCTCGAGTTGATTGGGGCCGGGCACAGCAACAAGGAAATTGCCCTGCTTTTAAAGATCAGCGTAGAAACTGTCAAAGGCCATGTGAAGGACATCCTGGAGCGACTCAAAGCCAAGAACAGGATGGAGGCATCCATCATTTATCGGCATACCCAGATTCAAAAACACAGTGCTGCAGAACCGAGTCTGCACAATAATTAGTCAGGGCATCTAATTCCTCATGTTTTGAAGGGCTTGGACTACTTGTCCACATGCTATCCCCTAGGTTGTGCCCACTTTTTGGGGATATCCACAGCAATCCAGAGTGCTCAATTTCAATCGATTCGGTAAACTGCTTACACGCAGTCCAATGTCGTCCTTTAACAGGAGAATAAGAGATGAGCAGCTCGCCAGAACTAGAAGAGTTCATGAATGGACTGATTCGCAGAAATCCCGGCGAACCAGAGTTTCACCAAGCAGTGCATGAAGTTGCGCAGCACATTATTCCTTTTGTCGCGAAGAATCCGAAGTATGAGTCTGCGCAAATTTTGCAGCGGCTGACCGAGCCTGACCGCATTGTCAGTTTTCGCGTGTGCTGGGAAGATGACCATGGCAATGTGCGCACCCAACGTGGTTATCGTGTGCAGCACAGCAATGCGATCGGCCCGTACAAAGGTGGCATTCGTTTTCACGACAACGTGACTCAAAGTATCCTGAAGTTTCTCGCTTTCGAGCAAACATTCAAGAACAGCCTGACCGGTTTGCCAATGGGTGGTGGCAAGGGTGGCTCAGACTTCAATCCTAAAGGGAAAAGCGATCGCGAGATCATGCGTTTTTGCCAGGCTTTCATGACCGAGCTGTCCCGTCACATTGGTCCATTCACCGATGTACCCGCAGGTGATATTGGTGTGGGTGGTCGCGAGATTTCTTACATGTTTGGCCAATACAAAAGAATTCGTAATGAATTCACGGGCGTGCTTACTGGCAAGGGCCTGGCGTTTGGGGGCAGCGAAATTCGAGTCGAAGCCACCGGTTATGGCGTGGTGTATTTCATGGAAGACATGTTGAACCACAAGGGCCTGAAGTTTGACGGCAAGATTTGTTCGGTCAGTGGTTCGGGCAATGTGGCGCAGTACGCAGTTGAAAAAATTCTGACACTGGGTGGCAAGGTGATCACCATGTCGGATTCTTCCGGAACGCTTCATGACAAAGACGGCATTACTCTGGAAAAGCTGGCACATATCAAAGAACTCAAGGAAGTGAAGCGCGCGCGCATCAGTGAATACCTAGAGAAGTATCCGCAAGCGGAATTTATCGCGGACAAGCGTCCCTGGCATATTCCATGCGATCTGGCTTTCCCCTGCGCTACCCAGAATGAAATCAACGCGGAAGAAGCTGACTTGCTGGTTAAAAATGGTTGCATGGGTGTGTCTGAAGGCGCCAACATGCCGTCTGAAAAAGGTGCCATTGATGTGTTCCAGAAAGCGCGAATTTTGTTTGCACCTTCGAAGGCAGCCAATGCAGGTGGGGTGGCTGTCTCGGGTTTGGAGATGACCCAGAACAGCATGCGCCTGTCGTGGTCACGCGATGAACTGAACCAACGCCTGCGTGCCATCATGGGCGATATTCACATGCGTTGTGTCAAGTATGGTGCCGAAGAAGATGGTCACATTGACTATTTGAAAGGCGCGAATGTGGGCGGCTTTGTGAAGGTGGCTGATGCGATGCTGGCGTATGGCGTGATTTAAAAGCACAGTGGTTTGAATCGCAAAGGGGGAGCCTGTCACCAGGCTGCCCCTTTTATTTTGGTAGGATGGCTGGTCAATTTTCACAAAGATACCTACGCCATGAATGTTCTAATTGTGCATGCCCACCCCGAGCCGCAATCGTTTTGTACCGCGATGATGAAACGAATGCGTGATCGTTTCGAGGCACAAGGCCACACCGTGACCGTGTCGGACTTGTATGCGAAGCAATTCAACCCGGTGGCCAGCGCCAGCGATTTTCCCGACCGCGGCAATCCAGACTACCTGGTCTATGCCCTGGAGCAACGGCACGCTGAAAAAAACAATACCCTGCCTGCAGACATCGCGGAAGAAGTGCAGCTGCTCAAAAATTGCGACCTGCTTGTCTTGAATTTTCCGTTGTACTGGTTTTCCTTGCCCGCCATTTTAAAAGGCTGGATTGACCGCATATTTTTATCTGGCGTGGTTTACGGGGGGCGCAATTTCTACGACCGCGGTTTGATGAAAGGCAAACAGGCCTGGTTGACTTTTACCTTGGGCGGTCGGGAACACATGTTTGGTGAGGAGGCGATTCATGGCGAATTGAATACCATGCTGCGCCCTGTACTGCGAGGCAGCCTGGGTTATGCCGGGTTCGATGTGATTGAGCCCTTTGCTGCTTATCATGTGCCTTACATATCTCCAGAAGCTCGAGTCGAAATGCTCGAGCAACTCGACACTGCAGTAGATACATTGGGTTCCCGCTCGCGGGTCTCGTATCCCAGTCTGGACAATTTCGATCCTCAGATGAATCCATTGAAGTAAGCAGGCAATAAAAAACCCGCGGTGCTTTCGCACAACGGGTTTTAATGAAGTCTACAGAAGACCTTTCATACGAAAGGTCGTGTAGCGGTCTTATTATTTTTGCTATTTCTGGATTACTTCATGCCCAGTTGCTTTTTGATCTTGGCGATCACGTCAGTTTGAACTGACTTGACCATGCCCTTGACTTGTTTCTCAAGGTCCTTGATCTGCTTCTGAACATCACTCAACAATTTCTTGCGGTCTGTTGCGCTAAACACTGACTTGGCTGCTGCGGCTTTCGCCTTGGCAGCTGGCTTTGCTTTGGCCACAGTCTTCTTGGCTTTGGCTGCAGCATTCGCTACGCTGGCAGTGGCTGCCTTTGCGCGGGATGTGACTGGCTTCTTGGCTGCTGGTTTCGCTGCAGGTTTTTTAGCAGCCGGCTTCTTGGCAGCCGGCTTCTTGGCAGCTGGTTTTGCGGCGGCGGGCTTTTTGGCTGCAGCAGGTTTCGCTGCTGGCTTTTTAGCTGCGGCAGGTTTCGCTGCTGGCTTTTTCGCTGCAGCGGGTTTTGCTGCTGCTGGTTTTTTCGCGGCGGCGGGTTTTGCTGCTGCTGGTTTTTTAGCTGCGGCAGGTTTTGCAGCGGCTGGTTTTTTTGCAGCGGGTTTTCTTGCTGCTGGTTTTTTAGGAGCTGGGGTTGTTTTGCTTGCCTCGGCTTCGACTGGCTTTTGATCTGTTGTAACCATGTTGTGTAACCTTCCTTAAACGGTGTGGTGAGTTATGTGTACATCAAATTTAATTAACTGAAAAGCTTTTTTCATCAATACATGATCAACAACCCGTTTGTGTGTATTTTTCAATAGCTTTTGTCGTTTTTTTTTCGCACCAACCGTGTGCAAATTTTCATAATTTTTTCTGATATTTATTGGCACCGCTCTTGCTAGTTTGATGTTGAATTAACTTCAGGTGCACCACCTTGTTCAAGCATCTTTCCAAACTTTCCCATCACGCTGCCTGGCGAAGGCAGCTTGAGTTATTACTCGATTCAACCGGCGAAGGTATTTACGGCATCGACCTCAAAGGTCGCTGTGTTTTTATCAACAAAGCAGGTGCGGAAATGTTGGGTTACTCGGCCGACGAAGTGCTGGGCAGAAACATGCACTACCTGATGCACCACTCGTATGCCAACAATGATTTGATGCCAGTTTGTGAGTGCCATATTTTCAGAGCTTTTCAGGAGAACAAGGGTTGCCGCGTGGACAATGAAGTGCTGTGGCGCAGAGACGGTACTTGCTTTCACGCCGAGTATGCTTCTTATCCAATCTTCGAAGAACAAACTGTGGTGGGCGCTGTGGTCACGTTCAACGACATCACCGAACGGGTCGAAGCGCAAAATATTCGACAGGCGGCACAGGTGGAGTTGGAACGTCGCGTGTTTGAGCGCACTGCACAATTGCAAAAAGCACACGACAGAATGCGCAGGCTTTCTGCACACCTGACCACTGTTCGCGAAGAGGAGCGAACCCGAATCGCTCGCGAAATGCACGACGATCTTGGCGCCAAGTTGACTGCATTTGATCTGGAGTTGAAAGCGCTCTCCTATCGTTGCGCAAACGACGAAAAACTAACCCTGAGAATTGAAAGCATGTTGAGCCTTGCACAGGGTGCAATGGAGAGTTTGCGCCGAATACTTTCCGACCTCCGCCCGGGGGTTCTTGATCATCTTGGTTTGTGGGCGGCAGTGGAGCATTTGCTGGGCGAGTTTGCACAACGCACCAATGTGGTGAGCTCGCTCGACATTGACCCGGCACTGGAACATGTCCGCTTGAGCAAAGCGACGGAAACGGCCTTGTATCGAATTCTGCAAGAAGCCTTGAACAATGTCGGTAAGCATGCCGATGCAAACCGGGTAGATGTACAGGTTCACACTGAAGGACGTGCCGTTGTGTTTCAGGTCAAAGACAATGGTCGAGGCATGGCTGTTCGTACCTTCAATGCCGGGTTTGGTTTGATGGGTATTGAGGAGCGGGCTTGGGACATTGGTGCGCGTTGCTCGATTGATTCAATTTTGGGGCAGGGTGTTTGCATCAAACTGCGCTTGCCCGAGGTACTGGCCTAATGAATATTCTGATCGTGGATGACCACATGATTATTCGCCGCGGACTGGTCCAGATTCTTGATGAGTTTGGTGGGCAGTACATTAGCGAGCAGGCAGCCGATGGCGTGGAGGCCATGCAGAAACTGCGCAAAGGCAATTTCGACGCAATACTGCTGGACGTGGCCCTCGGCGAGCGCGATGGGTTTGATGTGCTTAAAAGTGTACGGAGCGAATTCCCAAAGCTGGGCGTTGTCATGTTGTCTGTGTACCCAGAAACCCAATTCGCCCTTCGGGCTATTCGCAGCGGTGCCAATGCTTATCTGAATAAAGGATGCTCACCCGCCGAGTTGACGCAGGCCCTTCAAATGGCCTGCGCGGGGCAAGTGTACCTAACCCCTGCTACGGCCAATTTAATGGCGAATGATTTGCGCAAGCCCACGGACCGTGCGCCGCATGAACGATTGTCCAACCGCGAAATGCAGGTGCTGCGTTTGATGGCGCAAGGCGAAACAGTTCAACACATTGCACAGGCGCTTTGCCTTTCGGGCAATACGGTTTCAACTTACCGGGCCCGCGTGTTCGAAAAACTGGAACTGAAAAATCTTGTTGATCTTGTGAACTACACCAAGCAACACGGCCTGTAGTTTTCTTGTAGGGGCAGCACTACAACACAATCACAAATGGCGTGATACCCAGCCCAAAGCTGGCACGGCACACTGAATTCATATTCAACGCAGTGTTGCTGGAGAAGCGCGAATGGCCAGAATGCAGAGTTTCAGACTGGGT
Organism: Limnobacter sp. 130; assembly: GCF_902506325.1. Classification (GTDB taxonomy): domain Bacteria; phylum Pseudomonadota; class Gammaproteobacteria; order Burkholderiales; family Burkholderiaceae_B; genus Limnobacter. The sequence goes on along the minus strand of NZ_LR732328.1, from coordinate 1,168,875 downwards.
GTGTACGTATTCAAGGAGGCCGAGGTGGTGGACTACGCCGCCCCCTACGGTGTGTTCTCGGTGGCCAAGCGTTTCGATCCCGAACTGGAAGTGTTCCTGGTTGCTGAAAGCATGCGACCTGTGCAAACGCAAGCGGGCTTTACCGTGCTGCCCAACTATTCATTTTCTGACACACCGGCCATGGATGCATTCCTGATTCCCGGTGGTTTTGGTACCCGTCAAGAAATGAACAATGGCAATTTGCACCGTTACATTCGGACCCTTCCTGACAACTGCTTGCTCACCAGTGTGTGCACGGGTTCGTGGATCTATGCCCGCATGGGGTTGCTCGACGGCCTTGCTGCCACCAACCGCAAAGAACCCGATCGCCTTGAATCGTCGCACTTGGGTAAAACCCCGATCGACCGCCTTGCGGAAATTGCACCCGCTTGCCAGGTAAGCCATGCACGTGTGGTGGATGCAGGTCGAATCGTGACCGGTGGCGGAATCGCCAGCGGCATGGAAGTTGGCTTTCACTTGCTGCGCCGCGCAGGTTATGACGAAGAGTTTATCGCTGAGGTGGCCCGAGTGATGGAGTACACCAAGGCCTACCAGCAATACCAGCACGACATTGATTACTTTCGCCCCGCTTTGAACCGCGCTTCAGCCTGATTGTTGCTTAAACCGCTTAGGAGTTCACCATGTCTTTTTTCAAGAACCCGTTTGACCCCAACACCCGTCTCGGCATGCGTTGCGCCTGTGGGCAACACAACAGCCAGGCTGAGCATGATCAGCAATTGGCAGTGCAGCAAATGGAAGAGCGTGCTGTTGAGAATGCAGTGATGCATGCGCTGTTTCCCAACGACCAATTGCGCCGCAATTTTCTGCGTGCTGTGGGCAGTGGCACGGCCATGGCCGCAATCGGCAGCATGTTTCCGTTGGCGGCAGCCAAAGAAGCATTTGCACAAAGCAATGGCCCCTTGGAAAAGCAAAAGCTGAAAGTCGGCTTTATTCCGATTACCTGCGCAACACCCATCATCATGGCGCAGCCCTTGGGCTTTTATGCCAAGCAAGGTCTGGATGTTGAAGTGGTGAAAACTGCGGGTTGGGCGGTGGTGCGCGACAAAGCGCTTGCCAAAGAATACGACGCAGCACACATGCTTTCGCCCATGCCATTGGCCATTTCCATGGGGGTGGGTTCAAACGCCATTCCGTGGACCATGCCAGCTGTTGAAAATATCAATGGTCAGGCCATTACATTGGCGATGAAGCACAAGGACAAGCGCAACCCCAAAGATTGGAAAGGTTTCAAGTTTGCGGTGCCTTTTGACTATTCCATGCACAACTACCTGTTGCGCTACTACCTGGCCGAAGCTGGTTTGGATCCTGACCGTGACGTACAAATTCGCTCGGTACCGCCTCCCGAAATGGTGGCCAATATGCGGGCCGACAACATTGACGGCTTCCTGGCGCCCGACCCTGTGAATCAGCGTGCCGTGTACGACGGTGTGGGTTTCATTCACATTCTGTCAAAAGAAATTTGGGCGGGGCACCCATGCTGTGCGTTTGCCGCCAGCAAGGAATTTGTGACCCAAAACCCGAACAGCTACAAGGCGCTGTTGAAGGCTGTTCTGGATGCCACGGCCTACGCTCGAAAAGCAGAGAACCGAAAGGAAATTGCAGCAGCCATTGCGCCCACCAATTACCTCAACCAGCCGCTGACTGTGGTGGAGCAGGTGTTGACAGGCACCTACGCGGATGGCTTGGGTGGCATTCAGAAAGACCCGCAGCGTATCGACTTCGACCCCTTCCCGTATCAAAGCTTTGCGATCTGGATTTTGACGCAGATGAAACGCTGGGGCCAAGTCAAGGGCGACATCGATTACAACAAGATTGCGAAAGATGTTTTCCTGGCCACGGACGCAACCCGTTTGATGAAAGAGCTGGGCATGCAAGCGCCACCCAGTTTAGATAAAAAATTCAGCGTGATGGGCAAACCTTTCGATCCCAAGAAGCCGGAGGAATACCTCAACAGCTTCGCAATTTCCAGAACCAAGGGATAAGCGGCATGAAAAGTTTCAAGAATCAGAAATGGGCGCCATCGGCATTGTCTGCATTGATCCTGGTCGTGATGCTGGCGATATGGACCATTGCAACAATGCCCGAGGAATCCGAAGTGATCGTAGACCCCGAGTACGCTGCCCTGGTCGGGCAGGCTGCTTCCACGGGCGGAGAAACCCCATTGCCCACACCGGGTGATGTGGGTGCAAAGCTGTGGGGCCATGTCAGTGACCCGTTCTACGATCGCGGTACCAACGACAAAGGCATTGGCATTCAACTGGGCTACTCCATTTTCCGCGTGTTGGTGGGATTTGGTTTGGCGGCCTTGGTGGCCATTCCCTTGGGCTTTGTGATTGGCATGTCGCCTTTGCTTTACAAGGCGCTTGATCCTTTCATTCAAATTTTGAAACCAGTGTCGCCTTTGGCCTGGATGCCGCTGGCCTTGTACACCATTCAAGACAGTGATACTTCAGCCATTTTCGTGATCTTTATTTGCTCGATTTGGCCCATGTTGGTGAACACCGCCTTTGGTGTGGCCGGGGTTCGGCGCGATTGGTTAAACGTCGCCAAAACTTTGGAGGTGAGTTCGCTGCGCACCGCTTTTCAAGTGATATTGCCTGCAGCCGCCCCCACCATCATGACCGGCATGCGCATTTCTGTTGGCATTGCCTGGTTGGTGATTGTGGCCGCTGAAATGCTGGTGGGCGGCACAGGCATTGGTTACTTCGTATGGAACGAATGGAACAACCTGTCGATTGCCAACATCATCAGCGCCATTTTGTTCATCGGCTTGATCGGCATGTTGCTCGATACGCTGCTGGCTCGCATGGCCAAGCTGGTTAGCTACAAGGAGTAAACAACAATGACAATGACTGAACACAAGATATTCAGCAAAGACCTGGTGCCCACTGAGAAAGCTGCGGCCTTTCTGCAGGTGGAAGGTTTGGTAAAAAGTTACGCACCAGATGACACCAACGTGCCGCCTGTTTTTGAGGCAGTGAACTTTGACATTCAGAAAGGCGAGTTTGTCTGCATCATCGGCCACTCGGGCTGTGGCAAAAGCACCATTTTGAACATTCTGGCTGGCTTGGACGAAGCCACTCAGGGCTACGTGATCATGAACGGCAAAGAGGTGGTGGGCCCGTCGCTGGACCGTGGCGTTGTGTTTCAAAGCCATGCGCTGATGCCCTGGATGACCGCGCTGAAGAATGTGGAGTTTGGTGTACGGTCGCGTTGGCCTGAAAAGTCGCCAGAGGAAATCAGCGAACACGCCATGAAGTACCTGGACATGGTGGGTTTGAACAAGGCGGCCAACAAAAAACCGCACGAGCTTTCAGGTGGTATGAAGCAGCGTGTGGGCATTGCCCGCGCATTTGCCATTCAGCCGCAAATGCTGTTGCTTGATGAACCATTCGGCGCGCTCGATGCACTGACCCGCGGCACCATTCAAGACGAGTTGTTGCAAATCGTGAAGGCGACCGGTCAAACAGTGTTCATGATTACGCACGACGTGGATGAAGCCATTTTGCTGGCCGACAAGGTGATGCTGATGAGCCATGGCCCGCGTGCCCGCATTGCGGAAATTGTTGAAAACACCATGCCGCGTGAACGCACCCGAAGCACCGTGCACCATGATGCGCAGTACTACGCCATTCGCAATCACCTGGTTGATTTCTTGGTGAACCGCGCCGCGCCGGCGACGGAACCAGATGGCAACACGCTGAATGCCGAGTTGCACAAACAACCCCCAGTGGTACGCCCTGGCTTGAAAGCCCTGAGCAACACGAAAGTTAGCACCGAGACAACACCCCCACTAAATTTGATTCAAAGGAGTGCACCATGAAACGAACCGATGTAACCGAAATGATCGTATTGGCCAAGCGCAAGAAAAAATGCACTTGGGACGACTGCGCCAAGGTACTGGGCCAGTCCAAGGAATGGAGCACAGCCGCGCTGCTGGGCCAAATGACCTTGACTGAAGAACAGGCTAAAAAAATTGGTGAGTACTTGGCCTTGCCACCCGAGGCAGTGGATTGTTTGCAAGTGGTGCCTTACAAGGGATCACTGCCAACAGCCGTGCCCACCGACCCGTTGATCTATCGCTTCTATGAATTGATCAGTGTGTACGGCACCACCTTCAAGGAGTTGATTCACGAGGAGTTTGGTGACGGCATCATGAGCGCCATCGACTTCAAAATGGACTTGCAGCGTGAGCCCAACCCCATGGGTGATCGGGTGAGCATCAACATGAGTGGCAAATTCCTGCCTTACAAAACCTATTGATTTCAAGGTCGAATTCCAGGCCAGCTAAACGCCCCGGGTTAGAATAAGCGCTTGTCTTAATTCTTACCTGGGGTAAAGCCGTGACTGATTCAACTGCAAACAATGCCGCTGCTGGCGACGAACTCGTACTGCCTTCCGGCGTGAAGCTGACTTTTAAAAAGCGCGGTACTGGCACACAAAAACCTACACCAAACTCCATCGTTGAAGTGCACTATGAAGGCACCTTTCTGGACGGTCGCGTGTTCGACAGCTCCATCAAGCGCAACGAAAAAATCTCCTTTCCGCTGAACCGCGTGATTCCTGCCTGGACACAGGCCTTGTGCGAAATGGTGGTGGGTGATCGTGCAATCGTGTTCTGTCCTTCAGACACGGCATACGGCGCACGTGGTGCGGGTCCAATTCCCGGCAATACGGACTTGGTGTTTGATGTGGAGTTGTTCGACATCCGCTAAGGTTTTCTGCCAACTCGGTATGGGTTACTTGTGTCGCACTGAAAACCGCTTGATCCCTTTTTGAAATTCACCCTGACTCACCTCGCTCGGCAAAAGGGCGGGCCGAGTCTCGGTGTCGGCCTAAGGCCGACCGTGGCAGTTGAATTCAAACGGGGCGGTTTTCTTCAAGTGCGCCCCAAGCACTCCCACTACCGAGTTGGCTTAAACCGGCGCCAGTGTCTCTCCACCACCACGCAACTCACCGAGGTTCAATGCCCAATCGGCGGCGGAGTTTCGATCGCCTCGCCTTCAAGAAAACCTGCCCATTTGAATTCACCCGCCGCGGTCGGCCATAGGCCGGCACCGAGACTCGGCCCGCCCTTTTGCCGAGCGAGGTGAGTCAGGGTGAATCTCAAAAAGGGAAATACAGGTTTTCAGGCGAGAGATTGAAATCCAAGCTGATTGGGTTTTCAAGCAACTTTGCGTAGTTGAAACTGCCGCGTTCCCCATTGAATCAGGAACGGCACCAAGGCCAGTGCAGTCAGCGACACCACCACTTCCAGCGAGATCAATTCTTCAAGCTTGTTGACCTTGGACAGTTCACTGCCTGCATTTACATACAACATGGTGCCGGGCAACATACCCAGGAAACTGGTCCACAGAAAGGTCCATGGTTTTACCCGCGTAAGGCCAGCCAGCAAATTGAACGCAACAAATGGGATGATGGGAGCCAAGCGCAGGCTGAGCAGGTAAGTCACTTCGTTCTTTTCAATGCCTTTGTTGATCTCATTCAGTTTGTTGGTAAATCTGCTTTCTACCGAGGACCGGAAAAAGTGGCGCGCAAACAGCATGGTGAGCAAAGCGCCGAAGGCAGACGCCGCAGTAGACACCACCAAACACAAACCAAATCCCATGCAGCCACCGCATACCAGCATCAGCACGCCCGCACCCGGCAGGCACAGCGCGGTGAGCAGAACAAACACACCGAAGTAAATCAAGGTGACCAGCGTGGGGTTGTCCATGAAGTGCATGGTCAGTTCACGTTGAGCCATTAGCATGTCTTGCAGGGACACATCAGTGTTCAGCCACACCAGCAGCAGCAAAGCTGCGACAAGCAGCAGTGCTGTTTTTTTCCAGTGTTGTTGAACTGTATGGGGCATGCGCTGCTTCCTTAGCCTTTCAATACAATCGGTTCAATCGCATCGCCTTGCGGCAAAATTCGACCAATAATCGCGGTGTGTTCATAACCCAGTTTCTTTAAGGCGGCCACACAGGCCTCGGCCTGCTCGCCAGGTACTGTCGCCAACAAACCACCTGCGGTTTGTGGATCAAAAATTAGCGGGTAGCGCGGATCGTTCACATAATCAGCCTGATTGCGAATGGCTCGGCGCAAACGCACATTGGCCGGTTGCAGAGAACTGACAATGCCCGCACTGACCATTTCAAGGGCACCGTCCAGCAAGGGCAGGGCACTTAAATCAAGTTCAGCATCCACTTCGGAAGGCCGTGTCATTTCTACCAAGTGGCCCAGCAGCCCAAAACCAGTCAAGTCCGTGCAGGCTTTGGATCCGTATTCGCGCAGGCATTGAGCACCTACGCGATTACTTTTCACCATCGATTCCAGTGCAGCATCAATCCAGCGACCTTTGGTTTTCAGCTGCGGCAGCGCGGCGAACAGGGTTCCGGTTCCAATTGGCTTGGTCAGCAAAATCGCATCGCCGGGGCGCATGCCGCCTTTGATCATCACGCCGCCCAGGTTTTCATCGACCAAACCATTGATTGCAAAACCCAGTGCCAGTTCACGGCCTTCGCCAGTGTGTCCACCCACCAGTGCGCAGCCAGCGTCATTTAATACTTCCACGGCACCGCTCATCATCTGGAACAACAATTCCTCTACCTTGGACTCAAGGCCGGGTGGCACGGTCACCACGGCGGTGGCCGATTGCGCTTCACCACCCATGGCAAAAACGTCGCCCAGTGCGTGGTTGGCTGCCACCTTGCCGAAAATATAGGGGTCATCTACAAACGCCCGGAAAAAATCAACTGTGTGCACCATGGCTTTGCCGGGCGGTACTTTCACAATGGCCGCATCGTCGGGCGCGTGCAGGCCCACCAATACATCTTCGCGATCCACCGGCTTTAAGTTACCCAAGGCGCGAGATAAAACCGTGGAACCCACTTTGGCACCGCAACCACCGCAGCGCATGGCAATTGCGGAAATGGCCTGAAGGTTTTCTTCCTGCGTGAGTGCCAGGTTGGGCGTGTTGCCACCTGCGGGTTTTGCATTCGGATCCATCTGGGGAAATTCGCTGAACTTCGCCATGAAGCGGCGATCAATCCAGTCTTTCCACTGCCACACCCAAGCACCCGCAAAACCGAGATTTCCTTTGGATGCCACCGCGTACTTGTCGCCAGTGCTGATCAAGGCCAGCCAGGTTTTTTGGGGGCGGTATTCCAGCAGCTCGATCCCCTGCACAAACAGGTGCAGGTTTTTGGTCAATGGTTTGCCCATGCGCACCGCGAACACGCCCGCTTTTTCCAGCGGTGTGCTGGTTAAATTGGCAATGTCGCCTGCAGCAAAAATTTTTGGATCGCGCGTGGTTTGCAGGGTAGGGCCCACACTGATGAAACCGCGGTCGTCCAGTTCAAGGTCGGTGTTTTTCAGCCATGCAGCGCCACCGGCTTGCGTTACCCACATGATTTCGTCGGCGTGTAAATGCTCGCCTTGTTTGGTTTGCAGGGTGTGGCCGTCTAGCTGAACCACTTCCGCATCGCGGTGCAGCACCACGCCACGTTCATTCAATACTTTTTCGAACCGTGCGCGCACACCGGGGTTGTGGGTGGGCAGTACATCGGCATCTGCGGTGAACAGGTGAAATTCCAGTTCGTCGGGGTTGCGGCCCATGGTGCTTAATTCATTGCGCAAGCGAAACTGCATGGCCAGGGCCAGTTCTACACCGCCTGCACCGCCACCGACCACAGCAATGGTGGTTTTGCCAGCATGGGTTTTTACACGTTCAAGCAAATTGACCCAGCGTTGGTTGAAACGCGCAATCGGCTTGACCGGCACTGCGTTTTCCAGGGCACCTGGCACCAGTTGCACTTGCGGTGTGCTGCCAATATTGATCGACAGGGCATCGTAAGCAACCGGGGGGCGGTTTTTGCAAATGACTTTTTGATTGGCGCGGTCTATGCCCACCACTTCGTCTTTGAACAGCCTTGCCCCTGCGAAGGCGCACAGTCGGCCCAGGTCAATGTGTACGTCGTCGTAACTGTAATGGCCTGCAATGTAGCCAGGCAGCATGCCGGAATAAGGGGTGTGAATGTCGGTACAAATCAGGGTAAGCCGCACACCGGGCCACGGCTTCATGCCAAACATGCGCAGCACACCCACATGGCTGTGGCCGCCGCCTACCAGCACGATGTCACGAAGAATGGGTTGGTCAGATGTTTGCATGGTGTACTTCTACTTCGTTGTTGTTTTGATTGGCTCGTTGTACGAGTCGAATTAACTGGTTTTGTTCGTTTTCAGGTGCAAATAACCTGGCCCGGTCGGCGCACTGGTTTTTCAGCTTGGTGTACACACTGGATTTACCCGGTGGCAAGGGTTTCGGATTCACAATGTCTTCAAGCAACTGGGTCAGCATGTTGGCCAGTGCATGGGAATTGCCCAGTGGAAAGTAACCGGGGTAGCCTGCACCCAGCATGCCAATGTTGCCATCAATGTAACTGGCCACCACGGGTGTGCCGCTGCACACCGCTTCCATAATGACATGCGCCCCACCTTCCATTTTGCTGGCGTGTACCAGCACATGGGCACGCTGAATACGGGTGCGGGTTGCACCGTGGGCTTGGTTGCCAAGCCAGCGGTAGTTGGGGCACACCTGCATGGTTTCTTCAGCGGCTTGGGCCAGTTCCGGGTCCAGGGGGCCACCAATGTGGTCAATGAAAATTTCCGGATAGCCACGCAACAGCACCGCCGCTTCCATCAGGGTTTGCGGCATTTTTTCATCGCGCAAATGGCCCACCATGATCACCTTCAAGCGGCGCTTGGGTTTGGGCAGTGTTTTGCGTGACGAGGTGGACTGAAAGATCACAGCGGTTTTCGGGTGCAGTGCTTCGTTCAGTTTCTCGATGCCTTTTTCTTGCAGCACGATCAAGTGCTGCGCCAGTGCCAGCGACTTTTGTGCGGTTTCATCGGTTTCAATGTCGCGGTAAAGGTCGGTCCCGGTCAGGGCCAGCACCAAGCCCGGGCTGCCTTGTTCAGTCATGCCACGGCTTTGTGCCCAAGCGGCAATAGAGTCAGCAGACCGGCGTGCGTGTAGCGCAATCATGACTGCATCGTGAACGGTGGCAGGCGTGTTTTCCCAGTGTTTCACAATGCGCACATTGAAGTGCTCGGACAAAAACAGCTGCCAGCGGCGGGCGGTTTGCCAGTTGCCGTTGTTGGAATCGGCAAGGGCAGGGCTAACAATGACAACAGACGGTTTAATCAAGACAACAGCCACTTAATTTGACAGGGGGGAAATTGGGGCGCGAACCACCCAAAGTGGTACACTGCGACCCTGAAGAAGTTTACACGATCCATGCCCTGCCAATCACCGCGAGAACCCGCATGCACCCAGCCCAAGACAACCCTGTAATTCAATGGACCAAGGGCGAAGAAACCTTTCGTGCACGCTGGCAGTCGGAGCGCAACCTGGCCGTGCCGGGCAAAGTGATGCTGGCAGACGACACGCTGACCGCAGACACCGCTTACCGACTGGCTTGCGAGGGCAATGTATTTCTGTGGCAAAGTGATTTTCAAAATGCCCGCCAATTGATGCAGGCCTTGGTTCGCCGGGTCGATAAAAGCGCAGAGCACAAAAAAAGCAAAGCCGCCAAAGCGAGCAAGACCGATGTTGAATACCCACAAAAATTTCATTTGTACCGCCAGGCACAAGCCCAGCGCGCACGTATTTTGGGTTCAATCCTGATTCCGTTTAACGCCGATTACACCATTTCCCTGCGCCGCGCACCCGATGTGTTGGCAGCCTGCACTGAAGCATGGGGCGAGCCACAGGCCGATGGCCCCATGATTGTGTGTTCATTGCGGGAGATGATGGGCGTGGTGGGTGCGTACGAATGGCGCAAAAAAGGCGTGGATGTGTCTGCGCTTGGTGATCCGCCCAATAATCGAATTCATCCGTATTACGGTGTCTTCTCGCCTGTGCGTGGCGAGTATGTGGATTTGGTGTTGAAAGCCCCATTGCCCAAAGCCTGTGAAGTCAATGGCTCGGCGGTGGATGTGGGCACTGGTACTGGTGTGCTGGCCGCTGTGTTGGCGCACCGCTGGTTGAGCAATATTGTGGCCACCGACAACGATCCGCGTGCGCTGGAATGTGCGCAATTCAACATTCAGAATTTGGGCATGGGCAAGCAGGTGAAGGTGGTGCAAGCCGATCTGTTTCCTGAAAACAAAGCCGATTTGATTGTGTGTAACCCACCGTGGTTGCCGGGCAAGCCCACCTCGCCGATTGAACGCGCCATTTACGATGAACACAGCGGCATGCTGAAAGCGTTTTTGGCGGGCTTGGCTGCGCACTTGAATGCAGGCGGTGAGGGCTGGTTGATTTTGTCCGACTTGGCCGAACACCTGAAACTGCGCACACGCGAAGAGTTGCTGGGCTGGATCGAGCTGGCTGGTTTGAAAGTGTTGAGCCGCATGGATGCCAAGCCGAAACACGGCAAGGCATTTGATTCTGCCGATGGTTTGTTTGATGCGCGCTGTAAGGAAGTCACCAGCTTGTGGCGACTCGCTGCTGCCTAAGGACTTTCAAGCCTTTGCCCAAAACACTGCAAATTTTTGTTCCGGGTCGGTGTAAGCCTTGCTCTCGACAAAACCTGCGCGCTTGAGCAAGTCTTCAAACCCGGTCAGTGTCCACTTGTAAGAATTCTCGGTGTGAATGCGTTCACCCTCTACAAAGGCTCGCTCGCCACCTTCCCAGTTCACCGAAACATCCCGCAGTGCTTCCAGGTGCATTTCAATGCGGTTGAGTTCGGTGTTGAACAGGCCAATGTGTTTCCAGTCTTCCAGCTTGAAATTGGTGCCAGCCAGTTTGTTGAAGTGCAGCAACATATTGCGGTTGAAGGCAGCTGTTACGCCCAAGGCATCGTCGTAAGCCGCTTCAAGCACAGCTTTGCTTTTCACCAGGTCAACACCGATCAACAGGCCGCCATCCGATGCCGCTGCACACACCGTTTTTACCTGTTTCAGAAACAGCAGTGCTTCCTCGGGGGTGAAGTTGCCAATGCTGGATCCCGGGTAAAACATGACCCGGGGTTGTGCAGGGTTCAGAGCCAGGCCAGCTGGTAAATTCAATTCAGTTGAGAAGTCCATGCCCACCCCACTCATTTCCAGATCTGGAAACTGGCGTTGCAGGCATTCCAGTGAGCCTTTCAGGAAGTCCACGGAAATGTCCACCGCGACATAGCGGTCTGGGTGAAATACATTGAACAACCGGGCTGCTTTTTCACAATTGCCTGCACCCAGGTCAATGAACGCAGCGCCTTTGGGCACTTGCTGTGCCATGTCATGCCCGTGGCTGTTGAAAATCAGCGCTTCCGTGCGGGTGGGGTAATACTCAGGTATGCAAGTGATCGCCTCGAACAGTTTGGAGCCCAATTCGTCGTAGAGATACTTGGGTGAAGTGTGTGCTTTGCTGGCGCGCAGGCCGCTTAGTAACTCTTCACGAATGTGGTCAGCTTGGGCTTGGTAAATCTGGATAAATTGTGGTGTTGGTGTCATTGGCTCAGATCAATTAACGGGTCATTCGACTGCGAAGGTGATAGCTCATGCTGTCTACGATCGCAACCAACAGTAGCATGGCAGCCAATATCGTTGCAGTCTTGCCCATCTGGAACAAGCCCATGTGGAAAGACAGCAACTGGCCGAGGCCACCTGCACCAACCACGCCTAGAATGGCAGCGGCTCGGATGTTGTTTTCCCATCGGTACAGGGTGTAGCTCATTAGCTGGGGGATCACTTGCGGCAAGGTGGTGAAATAAAACACGCGCAGGTTTCCTATTCCCTGCGTACGCAGGGCGTCCGCGGGTTCTTGTGGTGCGTTTTCGATGGATTCAGCAAACAATCGCCCCAACACACCGGTGGTGTGAAATGCCAACGCCAGTGTGCCTGCAAATGGCCCCAGGCCCGCTGAAATCAATAAAAGCGCGGCCCAGACCAATTCGGGAATGGAGCGCAGCGCATTGAGCACCCAGCGTGTTGGTGTTCGCATCAGGCCTTTGTCACTGCTGTGCAACTTACTGGCCGGAATGGCCAATGCCAGCCCGGCTACAGCCGCCAGTACTGTGCCCATGAGCGACATGGCCAAGGTTTCAACGGTTCCCCAGCCCACTTTGCCGAGAAATTTTGAATCAGTTTCCATGGGGAAAAACTCAGCAACGAAACGCCCCATGGATTTGAATGCTTCGATCGAAAGGAAGTCTCCCCATTTCAGGCCCAAAGTCCAGAAGCTAGCGATGATCAGCGATAGCATGGCCAGCAGCAATAATCCCGTGCCGCCGCTCATGATGGCGGGTGCTTTGCTCGGACAGGGCGTGGAATCAAGCCGTGCGCTCATATCAGCCTCTTGCGGAAGAACGCGCTAACTGCATCAGCCAGTGCAACCAGCAAAATGAATACGATCAACATGGTGGAGACCTCGCCACCATTGAACATCTTCATGGAGTTGTCCAGTTCCTGGCCCAGCCCGCCCGCACCGACAAAGCCCAGCACCACAGAGGAACGAATCGCACATTCCCAGCGATACACGGTGTAGGAAGTTAGTTCCATTACGTTTTGGGGCAACAGGCCATAAAAAAATGCTTGCAAACGCCCACTGCCGTTGCGCAACAGTGTTTCGGTGGGTGTGGTTTCACCACTTTCCAGAATTTCCCCATATACCTTGCCCAACATGCCGCCGTAGGTCAGCGCAATAGCCAATACACCGGCCGTTGGGCCCAAACCCACCACGCGAACAAATACCAGGGCCCACACCAGTTCGGGAATGCTGCGCAGAAAAATCAACATCCAGCGAATGGCTTGTCGAACAACAAATGGAAGGGTGTTCATGCGGCCAGAAATGGCAGAAACCGACAGCACGCGTGTGGACAAAATGGTCAGCGGAAAGGCGATGGTAAGAGCCATGACCATGCCAGCGGTGGCAATCGCGACGGTGGTCCAGGTGGCGTCAACTATTCGCCAAAGTAATTCGGGTTCGAGCACAGGGGGAAAGAAGCTGCCGATGAATTCAGCGCTAATTCGCATGTTCTCTGGTTCAATCAGCACCCCGGGACGGAATTCGGTAGCCACCGCCAAAGGCCAAATCAACACGATGGCAAAAACCATCCAGAACAGGCGTTGATGCCACGCAGGGTCGCGCAGCGGCACATCAAACCGCGGGTTGTGTACAGGTAAGCTGCTCATCGACAATTGTTGACCACCACGGCAGGCGTCACTTTCTCGAACTGTTTCTCAATTAACTCTCGGTCCACTTCACCGAGCAGCTCGTGTTCATATTGCGAATACAGACTTTTCAACATGGCTGGGGTGACTTGTTCTGTGGGCAGATCAAACTCGATTTCCCCGTTGCGCAAACCAACGATGCGCTTGAAAAATGCAAGTGCCATGTCAACCTGGTGCAGGGTACATACCAGCGTAATTCCCTTTTCTGCCGCAGATTCAGTCAATGCAGACATGGCCAGACGAGCCCGTGTGGGGTCTAACGCTGATAAGGGTTCATCCACCAACCACAATTGGGCTGGTGACACGAACAGGCGTGCAAGACCCACACGCTGGCGTTCCCCACCAGAGAGCCTGTCCACACGTTCAAAAATTTTCTCGGGTAAATCCAGTTTGCTTAGCGCACTGTGAGCGGCTGGAATATCCACTGGATAAAACATCGACTTGATGCTTTGCATCAGACTCATCGCAGGAAGCCGGCCAGCCAGTATTGAGGTGATTACTCTTTGGCGCGGTGGTAACGGGGGCACTTGTGGTGCCACGATCAATTGACCGCGAAGTTTTTGAAGCTTGCGTTTGCTGAGTTGCCAAGGTTGCTGCCCTTGCAGTTCAATTGCGCCACCCAATGGTTTTAGTGTGCAGGAGAGAACCTGTAGCAGGGTTGTTTTACCAGCGCCAGAGGGGCCAATCAGCGCGACTTGTTCGCCGCTGCCGATTTGGAGACTCATTTTTTTGATCGCCGGAACGCTGCCCGGCGGGGCGGATGGGTGGCAGGCATTGATGTCCCGAATTTCAAGTTTCACTGCGTTGCCTTCCCTATCCTACTGCGGGAGCCCGGCATGGGCTCCCATCTTCCTTGCAATTATAACAAGCCTGCGCTTTTCGCTGCAGCCTCGAGGCCTTTGTAGTTTTCGGGCTTGGTGTCGATGTAACGTGTGGCCCGGTTCAATTTCAGGATTTCAGCATGTTCAGGTACGGCTGGATCCAGGTCAAACAAGGCTTTCTGGATTTTATTGCGCAAATCAGCCGGCATGTCGGCGTGCACAGTCCAGTTGTAGTTGTAGTACGGTGGCGTGGTGTAAAACACATTCACAGCATTGGTGTCGACCTTATTGGCGTCCACAAATTTTTTCCATACTGTAATGTCGAGTGCCGCAGCATCCACTTTGCCGCTCACAACAGAGGCAATCGTTGCATCGTGCGCACCGGAATAGGCAACCCGTTTGAATGCTGTTTCAGGTTCCAGGCCGGCTTCGAGCAGGAAATTGCGGGGCATCAAGTGGCCCGAGGTGCTGCTTTGGGAGCCGAAAGACACTTGTTTGCCTTTCATGTCTTGAAGGGATTTGATGCCGGAATCTGTTTTGGCAATGAAGACCGACTGAAACTTGGTGTCTTCAACACGCTGGGCGATCGGAATAACCTTTCCGCCAGAACGACGTGATGCTTGAATGTGTGTAAAGCCGCCCAACCAAACCAGGTCAACTTTTTTGTTGGCCAGTGCTTCAACAGCAGCAGGGTAGTCGCTGACCGGTGTGAATTCGACCTTCATGCCGATTGCCTTGGACAGGTAATTGGCCAGTGGCTCAAATTTACGAATCTGCTCGGTGGCTGCTTCTTCGGGAATGGTGGAAACTTTCAGAGTCTGCTCGGCGTGTGCGGAGACGGAAAAGCCAGCGGCCAGTGCAATGGCTGCCACAGAGAATAGACGACGTGAAACGGATATTGCTGAACTTTTCATGAGTACCTCGTTATATAGAACGATTGGAAGAAAACTCGAAAATTGATGATCGCACAAACAATTCGGTTTTTAACTGTGAAATGTTTGTACGGTTGTTTTTTTAACTTTTAGCTGCCCAGTTTTCCAGCGGCCTGAACTTCGGCCGCCTGTTCTTCCCCGGTTTTATAGTGGGGTACCCGGATCACCAAGCGCTTTGCGCGTTGGATAAAGCTGTTGTTGCCGTTGACTTCCTGGGCCCAGTAATCGTCGGCCAAAGCGATGTTCTTATCAAGCTCAAGTTCGAAGGCGGCTTGTGAAACGAATCCACCGAAAATGTAGGTTTTTCCGTCGACCACTTTGAAGTCGGCTGCATTGCCGCCCCATGGGATGCCGAACATAATCCCGTTGGCGCAATAGCCGCCGTACTGGGGAATGTATTTGGTGGGTTCTGCGTCAAACAAGGCTTTGTGATCAGCGCTTGAGAAATGAAAATCCACTTCCTGGTAGGTGCTGCTGAACTCGGGCTTGCCCTGGACATAAGCGTTTTGAGTGATGTATGCCACCACGTCGGCACCAAACAGCATGACGCGGTCATCTCCGGCCACTTCAGCTGCATTCACCGGGCTCAATTTGGTAGAGGGGTTTTGCGCCGTCATTGCGGTACAACCGCTCAAGCCCAACAACAAACTGCCCGTAATTAAAAGTTTGTGTGTGCGTGTCAAAGTCAAAATACTTCTCCTGTTTGTTTGAATCGATTTGGTGTTTTAACTGACTGGTTTGCCTGCAAACAGTTCCGTCGGCAATTTGTCTGCATCAATGACTTGTTCCCGCAAATCTTCAAGATATGGTGCAGGCCAACCCAGCAGGGCGCTGGCCTGCTCGCAGCGCTGGCGCAAGTCGCGCGGGTTTTCTCCACCCAGGTGAACAATGCCGTAACGGTAGCTGCGCAGCCATTTGAAGTCGCGGTGCAGTTCTTTGGTGTCTTTGGGGTACTCAAACAGCAAGGCATCGGGAAATGCTTTGCGGAAGGCCGCTTTTTGCACAAAACCGGGAAATGGTACAGCGGCTTTGGGATTGAAGGAGCGGTAAACAAAGCTGGCTGTAGCGCCGGCTGTGGGCACTGCGCGGGTCAGTGTTGCAGGGTCAATACCGTGTGCCAGCGCAAATGCAATTTCGTGCAGGTCGATGCCGTCGACACGCAAATACAAATCCGAGAATTGCGAGGCCATGCGGGGGTTGAACTCGATCACCGTGATTTTGTCGGTGGCTTCGTCATGGAAAAATTCCATGTTGAACAATCCGTGATCAAAGCCCACAGCATTCAGAAAACGTCGTGCCACGTCGGCTGCTCGCGCCTGCACGTCTGCCTGCAACCTGCTGGGGTATTCAAAACGCATGAAGGCGTCGGTGTTCGGGTACATCACCTCGTCAACCACGCCAAGCGGGCGAACATCACCCTGCCAGACATAGCCATCCAGGTTGTATTGTCGACCGCGCATGGGGGCTTCCAGCATCATGCTGTGCGCGGTTCCGGCTTCTGGCAGTCGCTTTTTTGCAATACGTTCGAAGGGCTCCACCAAATGCTTGATCACCCACAGCTCCCAGGGGCCAAAGCGGGTGTGGGCGTGCAGTTCCTCGGCATTCTTGACCTGTCGCGAAAGCACCGAGAACGCGGCTTTTACCGGTTTTACAAATTGCGGATAGTCAATGCCCTGGGGCACAGGCCCGCCATATGCCGCGTCAAGCCTGGCAAATGGCAAGTTGGCCTCGGGGGCTACTTGCTGCAACACCTTGCGGGCGTATAACTTGTGTTGACAGGCCAGAATGGCGTTCACAGGTGTGCCCGGCCACCCCATTTTCTCGGCAAGTAAGGCTGCACAAAGCGCGCCAAACTGCTCATGGTTCGAGGCCACTGCCTTGGCACCATGCAATTTGGCGAACACGGCCGCTTTGGCTACAAATCGTTCGGTGTCAAACCAGGCCAAGCGCGCATTACTTGGAAAACTGAATAAATCGAAACCAGATACCACGCTGGGCCACTGGGTTCGAAGCCGGTTTGCACCTTGCTCATCCCAGTCGTAGTTGAACAGCAGCAGTGTTTTTGGATGAGGCATGTGAATAGCAAGTAGGGTTAGCGTTTGATGTCGTTAAGCGACCAGTCGTACTCTGTATACGCAACAGGAAGTGATTTGGATGCGAGTTTATCCACTATTTCCGGGTCCGCTGACATCTCTTTGGCCCATTTTGCAAATACATCCTTCACTTCATTGAACCCCTGGTGACCCTTTTCGAAGTCTTCGGCGAACCACTTGAAAATAGGGCTGATCTGAAGTTCACCGTTCTTCACCCGGTTGCGGCTTGGATCACCCAAAAAGCGGCGCATACCGTCGTCAAGTTGTGCATTCAGTTTGGCGGCTGTAAACGCCTCGTTGCGCAAAGCGGGGCAGCCCAGGCTGGCGCAGTTTACCGCTGCATGCACCCTGGGTTCTTTGTATTTGGGGCGCAGTTGTTCGTGTTCAATCCAGTCCAGGTGGCGCTTTTGACCCAGCAGCGTAAAAAATTCCTGTTTCCATGGGCTGCTGAATACGCCGCCAATGTCTTTGATGGATTTGATTTTGGGGTATTTGGTCAAAATCAGCTCAATGGTAAAACCGTTGTAGGCATTGATTAAAAAAGCCATTTGCTGGTTTTTCGAAAAGCTGTTGAACTCGGTTTGGCCAACGGCAGACCAGTCGTTTAATAGCGCTTTCAAGGCCTGCCGGTCTTTCTGAAAGCCTGCGTAATCAACGGCAGTTTGCTTGTTGTCAGGTAGCCATTTCACATGTTTGGCCAGCAGGTTGTTCCAGGCTGAGTAGTTGTGGTCAAACTCGGCGGCAAAGCTGGTGCTGCTCAGTGACAGGGCAAAAGTCAGTAACAATGTTTTAACAAATTTAAGCATGGCGAATCAATGGCACCGTTATTTGGAATTGAGTGTGTTTAGCGTATTCGCTCGGTACGGCAATTTGGTTACACTACCGCAGATTCGTCAATTCATTTGGAGTTGCCATGCCCGCCGTGCCGGTCACCATTGCCATGTTGTTGATCAGCAATATTTTCATGACGTTTGCGTGGTATGCCCATTTGAAAGACATGAGCCAGAAACCATGGATTATTGCGGCATTGGTGAGTTGGGGGATTGCTTTGTTTGAATACCTGTTCCAGGTGCCTGCCAACCGGATCGGATACACCGTGCTGTCGGTGGGGCAACTGAAAGTGATGCAGGAAATCATCACCTTGACCGTGTTTGTGCCTTTTGCTGTGTTCTACATGAAAGAACCGTTGAAGCTGGATTATCTGTGGGCCGGTTTCTGCCTGGTGGGTGCGGCCTATTTTATTTTTCGCGACAAGCTGTAAGGCCTGCTCGGTATTTAAAGCACTTTTTGATCAAACTGCGCCATGAAATGTTCAATGGCTTCGGTAAACCGGTGGCCTTGGCCACCTTTTTCCGCGGCCTGAATGCGGCCTGCTGATTGTTGTTCCAGCTGACCTGGCAGGTCCTCCTCAGTGGATTGAACAATGACAGGGGTGTGTTCGCAATAATCGAGCAGGAATCGGGCGGTGTTTTCTGCTTTGGAGTCACTCACATTCAGGTCGGAAATCAACAACTGGCAACCGCCGTGCGAGGCTTTTAATTGCGACAGGCTTCTGAAGTATTTCACCTCGACCCGGTCTGCGAGTAGACGTGTCAAATGCGTTTCCAGAAGAAAACGGTGCATTTCAAAGTCTTCGAGGCAGAAAATTACAGGTTTCATGCGTTTATAGAATTCAGGCGGTAACATTTGTATCGTACGAGAAATGGTTCCGGGGTGAGAAATCGAGCGAATTCTCATCCCTCACAATGGGGTTGTTGCGCAGGAGAAGTTGAATGCTTGTCGATGTATTTTTATTTGTGGCCGGTTTGGTTCTGTTGGTGCTTGGTGCCAATGTGCTTGTGCGCGGCGCTTCGAATTTGGCTTTCTCGTTTGGTATTTCACCATTGGTGGTGGGGTTGACTGTTGTGGCCTTTGGTACAAGCGCGCCTGAAATTGCTGTTTCAGTTGGTGCTGTCATCGCAGGTACTACAGACATCGCCATCGGAAACGTGGTGGGCAGCAATATTTTCAATGTGCTTTTCATTTTGGGCTTAAGCGCCTTGATTACCCCTTTGGTGGTTAATCTTCAATTGATTCGCCAAGAGGTGCCCATCATGATTGGTGCCTCTGTGCTTTTGCTTTTGTTAAGTCTGGACGGGCAACTGTCCTGGAGTGATGGCGGTATTCTCGCCGTGCTCATGGTGGCTTACACCGCGTTTCTCATTATTCAGTCGCGAACTCAGGTCAAAGAAGCCCAGGCAGAATTTGAAGAAGAATTACACCCGGCTGATCAAGGCAGTTGGGATTCCAGATTGCCCGTGCAGTTGGGACTGATTGCGTTGGGTCTGGTTTTGCTGGTGTTGGGTTCGGAGTGGTTGGTGGGTTCCGCTGTTGTGTTTGCGAAGGCCATGGGGGTTAGTGATGTGGTGATTGCGTTGACCATTGTGTCTGCCGGTACCTCCATGCCCGAGGTCGCCACCTCAATTGCAGCAGCGCTTAAAGGCGAGCGCGACATTGCAGTGGGCAATGTGGTCGGCAGTTGCACATTCAATATTTTTGCTTGTCTGGGTATTTCAAGTTTGGTGGCCGCACCGCTTGGCTTGCAAGTCGCGCCTTCGCTGTTGGCGTTCGACATGTGGGTGCTTTTGGCGGTGGCGTTTGCCTGTTTGCCTATTTTCCTGACCGGGCGGGAAATTGCACGTTGGGAGGGTGGCGTGTTTTTGGCCTACTACACCGCCTATGTGGTTTACCTGATTCTGGATGCGCAGGGCCATGATGCACTTGAGTTGTATTCAAACACCATGCTCAGTTTTGTGGTGCCAATTACGGTGATCACTTTGGTGGTCAGCCTGCTGCGCAGAAAAAGCGGTGTTGGCGGCAATTCAAACGCTTGAATTCGCCCCGTTTAGCAGCATTGATCACAAGATCCGGGTACTTACGCCCCCTTGTTTAAAGGCGTAAATTGGTATCGTGTATTGACCTGCAGTACAGCTTGATCAGGAGAAGGCTTTGAAAATAGGCCCCGCCGTTGTTGCCGTTGTTGCCGTTGGTTTGTGCGTGTTTACTTTGGGCAATGTGGCCCACGCTGCGAACACTGAGAGTGATTTGCCTGTTTGGCTTCAAGAACGTTTTGAGCCAGTGCATTACGACTTGACTGAAATGGTTGATGACACGGCACGCGGCATCGACCAGTTTTTTGGTACGGAAGACAGCCTGTTTGTAGAAAACCAATCTTTTCTTCGCGTTGCGCTGGACACCCGGCTTCAGCCCGGGGAGTCCAAGATCGATCCCAGCGTTCGTTTCCGGGTGGACTTGCCCACGACCAAAAAGCGATTGCGCCTGATTATTGAAAGTGACATT
The DNA here is from genome assembly GCF_902506325.1 of Limnobacter sp. 130. Taxonomy (GTDB): domain Bacteria; phylum Pseudomonadota; class Gammaproteobacteria; order Burkholderiales; family Burkholderiaceae_B; genus Limnobacter. The sequence goes on along the minus strand of NZ_LR732328.1, from coordinate 1,148,430 downwards.
GAAGAGCCCCTGAGCCGACTTTCGGAGCAGGGCGTCCGCGAGGTGCGCGGTGGCGAACGATTCAGCACCAACAATTCCGCCGTTGGCCTGGAGCAGCGTTCTTCAAAGGACCCAACCAAAGCATGGGTTCAAGGCTTGGGTTTGGGCGTGAAATTTGGTACACCACTTGACCCTTATGTGCGTTATTCCGCCCTGCGGCAGTGGAATTTCAGCGAGAGCAAATGGCAAATCAATTCTTCAAGCCGGGTGACCCAGTTCAATCAGCGCGGCTTGCAGGTGCGAACAAATTTTGATGTCAACAAGCCGCTCGACGAGAAAAACACCCTACGCTTTCAGACCTATGCCGAGTACGAGGAAAGGCGTGATTCCACCGTGTTTTCTCAAACCGCAGAAATTAACAAGGTGCTGAATTCACGCACTGCCTTGCGTTACGCCCTGATTGTTGTGGGTGAAGACCGTGGCGAGAACACCATTAAGGATTATATTTTGCAGGCTTACTACCGCCGAGATATTCACAAGAATGTTTTGTTCATGGACATCATTCCGGAAATTCATTTTCCAACCGAAGGCAATCGCGATCCCTATGTGGCTTTGACCTTCCGTCTGGAGGCATTCTTCCGGGGCAACTTCAGCCGCTCCCTATGACCCGTTCGGTTCTACAATTGCAGCGAGACAACTTGCTGCTCAGCGCTTTGGTTGACGGTCCTGAACAGGGCGCTGTTGCCATGCTTGTACATGGTTTTCCTGATACACCACACAGCTGGAACGGCGTGGCCGAAGGGTTGGTGCAGGCAGGCTACCAAGTGGTGCGACCCTGGCTTCGCGGGTACACGCCGGGCTCGGTAAATCCTGATGCGGCTTACGATCCGTTCAATGCCGGGCTGGACCTGTTGGCGTGGCGCGCAAAATTTGAAGGCCGTGATGTTCACCTGGTCGGGCACGATTGGGGTGCTGTGGCCGCAATGGCCGCCGCTGCCACCGATGCGCAGGCCTGGAAATCACTGAGCCTGTTGGCCATACCACCGTTTCAAAAAGTGGAGCGAGCCTGGCGTTTAATGCCCCGGCAACTCAGGCAATCGGCTTACATGCTTGAAATGCAATCAAGCAATGCGCCAGCCAAATTGTTGGTCAACCAGTTTGGTCGAATTCGCGCACTGTGGAACAGTTGGTCACCAGGATGGAAGTATTCAGAAGCCGAGATTCAAGCGGTATTTGACGCATTTTCGAATTCAGGGGTGGCTTGGGCTGCAACAAGGTACTACCGTTCCTTGTTCACCTTGCATCGCGCTGCGACTCGTTCAATTTACGCTTTGTCCAGAAAGCCGCTCGCTGTGCCAACCCTGGTCATGGCCGGTGAAAACGATGGTTGCATGCAAGCGGCATTGCTGCCTGCCATGGTAGAGCCCCAATGTTTTCCGAAAGGGGTTCGAACGTGTACCCTGTCCGAATGTGGCCATTTTCTTCAGGCCGAGCGGCCCGATGCGGTGTTGAAAGAACTTCTTGCGCATCTTCGTGGTCAAGATAGAATTCATTGAATCGATTTTAAAGCAGTACGCCCATGCCCTCCGTTTTTGCACTGTTTGCCTTTGTGTTGTTGGTTGTCGGAGGTTATGGCTATATCAACCAACCTGAACAGGTACCGCCCTGGAATCAGGTTATCCCAGGCTTTGCATTTTCGCCTTACCAGGCTGGGCAAAGCCCCATCGACAACATCGAACCCAAGGTTGAGGACATTAATCGGGACCTGTCCTTGCTGGCCGGTAAAACGCTTGCCATTCGAACCTACACAGTGGCCGGTATTTTTGGCGAAATTCCTGCGCTGGCCAAAACGCACAACATCAATGTCGCCTTGGGGGCATGGTTAAGCCCTGATCTGCAGGCCAATGAAAAAGAGCTGGATCGCTTGCTCAGCGTGGCACACAGCCCGCCCTACAATGTGGTGCGCCTGATCGCAGGCAACGAGGCCTTGCTTCGTGAGGACCTGAACCTGACTCAAATGATTGCCTACCTCGACAAGGTGCGCAGTGCAACAGACATACCGGTGAGCACGGCTGAGCCCTGGCATGTGTGGCTGAAAAACCCGGAACTGGCTGAGCATGTTGATTACCTTGCGGTTCACCTGCTGCCCTTCTGGGAAGGCATTGCGCTGGACAATGCCGTGGACTTTTCAATCAATACCTACCAACGTTTGCAGGAGGCTTTCCCGGGCAAACCGATTGTGGTCACCGAGGTGGGTTGGCCCAGTAACGGACGTTCAATCAAACAGGCGGATGCATCGCAGGCCAACCAAGCCAAATTTCTGCGTCGTTTCATTCCGCGTGCCGAGCAAGAGCACATGGTGTTTTATGTGATGGAGGCGTTTGACCAACCCTGGAAATCTGACATTGAAGGCAGCGTGGGTGGGCACTGGGGGGTGTTCGATTCATTCCGTGAGCCGAAGTTTGAGCCAGACCGCCCGATTATTGCGATACCGCAATGGAAGTTGTTGGCCGCTGCATCGATTGTGGTGGCCTTGATGATGACTTTTCTGTTGCTGATTGACAGCAGAACCCTGCGAGACAGTGGGCGCACATTTTTGATTTTCAATGCCTTCGTTATTTCGTCCTTGATCATTTACGTCATTTACGACTTCACCCTGCAGTACCACACCTGGGTCAGTGTGGCCATTTCCGTGTTTTTGTTGTTGGGCGTGGTGGGCGTTTTTGTCATTGTGATGTCGGAGGCCCATGAGTGGGCTGAGGCCATGTGGTACACCAGTCGACGCAGATTGCTGACCTTGCCCACGCGCACCGATTCACACAGTTCAGTGGTCACCAAGTACCGGCCATTCGTGTCTGTGCATGTGCCGGCTTATGAAGAGCCACCTGAGATGTTGATCGACACCTTGAATGCTTTGACCAGGTTGGATTACCCGAATTTTGAGGTAATCGTGGTGGACAACAACACGAAAGACGATGATACCTGGCGCCCTGTGCAGGCGCATTGCCAGTTGTTGGGTGAGCGCTTCCGTTTCTTTCACGTAAAACCCTTGAGCGGTTACAAGGCGGGAGCCTTGAATTACGCGCTGGAAAGAACCTGCCCGCATGCAGAAGTGGTGGCGGTGATTGATGCAGACTACAAAGTGCAGCCACACTGGTTAAGCGATTTGGCGCCACAGTTCGAAAAACCCGAGATTGCGATCGTACAGGCGCCGCAAGATTACCGCGACGGTGCAGACAGTGCCTTCAAGTCGTTGTGTTATGCGGAGTACAAGGGCTTTTTCCATTTGGGCATGGTCACTCGCAATGAGCGAAATGCCATTATTCAACACGGCACCATGACCATGGTTCGCCGGTCTGTGTTGGAGAAGGTTGGCTGCTGGGGCGTGAGTACCATTACTGAGGACACTGAGCTGGGTTTGCGAATTTTTGAGCAAGGCCACGAGGCGGTGTATATCGACCAAAGTTATGGACACGGCCTGATTCCCGACACATTCACGGATTACAAAAAACAGCGACACCGCTGGGCCTACGGTGCCATGCAAATTTTGCGTGAACACGCAGGCCAGCTTCTGGGTTTTCGGCGCAGCAGTCTGACTGCAGGTCAGCGGTATCACTTTGTGTCAGGTTGGCTGCCCTGGGTGGCAGACGGTCTCAATCTGGTTTTCACGCTGTTGGCGATTGTGTGGTCTGGTTTAATGCTTTTTGACCCATTGACATTCAATGCACCGCCGCTGCTGATCAGTGTTGTGCCAATCATGTTCTTTTTATTCAAAATCACCAAACTGTTCACCTTGTATTTGGTGCAAGTCAAAGCCAGTTTCCGAACAGCCTTTGCAGCCACCCTGGCCGGGCTGTCTTTGAGCTATGCCATTGGGCGGGCCACCTTGTCGGGTTTGTTTGTTGGCCGTAAAATCCCGTTCATTCGCACACCCAAAATGGCCAACCGAATGGCCGTTCTTTATGCCATGAATGCTGCCCGCGATGAATCTGTTTTGGCGTTTGTGTTGTTGTGTGCGGTAGGGGTGATTTATTTTCAATTGGGTTTCGATTCCAAAGAAAACCTGGCCTGGTGCCTGGTTCTGGTGTCCCAAAGTTTGCCCTTCGTAGCGGCGTTCGTCGTTTCCTTACTCAGTGCTGCGCCCACACGGGCCGCGGCGCACAATGAAGTTGGTGTAAAGCAGTCATGAGTTCAACAGATACCGCACTGCGAGGTGGCTTGGGCCTGGGCGTTGGCACAAGCGCGGAAGTTTCAAAATGGCGTTTCAGTGGTCAGGTGTTGCTGGCCCTGGTCTTTTTAAATTCCACGCTTTGTTTTTCAGCCATTTGGCCCACGGTCTATGTATTGCCCGACCTTGGTGTGTCTTCCGAGTTCGTGTGTTTGCTCATGCTGTTGTCGGCATGGGTGGCCGTGTTTGGCAAGCCCACCCTTCGGGCGTTGAGCATTGTTTCGGCAATTTACTTGTTGATGGCGGTGGGGCATTACGCCGATGTCGTGGTGCCCAATTTGTTGGGGCGTCCCGTCAACCTTTACTGGGATGTACCCCAGCTTCCCCGTTTTGTTTGGGTCACTGTTCAAGGTTTGCCCGTGTGGCTTACCGCCTTGGTTGTGCTGTTGACCTGCGCAGTTGTGTGGGCTTATTACCGTTTGTTGGTAATGGCGATGAACACAGTGAGCAAAGCGGTTCAGCCTGTGGCAAAAACCCCGTGGCTGTGGAGTGCGCTGTTGTTGGCTGGCGTCATTGTGATCGCCAATTACTCGGAAAACCCGGACGAACCCACATTTGTTTCCAAAGCAGTGGTGCCCGTGTACTGGAAAGAAGCCTTAAAGCTGCGCGATATTTTGATACCTTCCCGGGCAGCACAACTTTTGCCCGCCAGCACGGTGATTGACGAGGCCTTGGCCAAAACAGATGCACCCGTGTTGGGTGCATTGAACAAGCGCGATGTGCACATGATATTTCTTGAAACGTATGGCGCCGTGTTGTATGACCAAAAGGACTCGTCGGCCGCAGTCGCTCAAACCCGAGCACAGCTTGAAAAGTCCATACTGGCCAGTGGCCGAAATGTGGTGTCCGCGTTTTATGTGTCGCCAACTATTGGCGGTGCCAGTGACCTGGCTCATTTGTCGGTGTTGTCTGGTATCGATCTGAAAGATTCGCGCAAGCACGACGTACTTCTGACCACCGAACGCCCAACCTTACTGGACGTGTTCGAACGTGAAGGTTATGAAACATTTGGTTTGTACCATTCAGTGGGGTGGGAATGGGTTGAGCGCGCCTTTTACAGCTTTGATCAATACATTGATGGCCCAGCCTTGAACTACGAAGGCCCTGCATTTGGTTTCTGGAAAATTCCTGACCAGTTTGCTGCAGCCCGGGTTGATCAGCTGTACCCGCGCAATGAATCGGCCAAGCCCCGTTTCACTTTCTTTCCGACTATTTCCAGTCATTTCCCGTTTCACCAAGTGCCGCCCTACCAGTCCGACTGGAAAAAATTACTGGGCCCACAACCGTTTGATGCCGCCGAAGCTGCACGCGCGCAAGCCGAGCCCGTGAACTGGGAGTACATGAAGCCGGATTACCTGCGCACGATTAACTACACCAACACGTGGCTGGCGGGTTACTTCAGTCAGCCCGAGCCCAGAGAAACCGTGTATGTCATGATCGGAGATCACCAGCCCACAGGCAGCGTGTCCCGAGAGCCCACGCCCTGGGATGTACCTGTTTTTATCGTGTCGAAAGACAGTCGCTTGCTGGATCGTTTCAGGGCGATGGGTTTCACCAATGGATTGACGCCTCAGAAACGAGTACCCTTGGGGACATTGAATGAGCTGACTGCCGTCTTGCTGAAAGGCTTCGGCAGTTGAATTCGTGAAATGCCTCAACAAGGAGAAAGCAATGGGATTAAGAATCAATGACGTGGTGCCTAACCTAAGCCTGGAAACAGATCAGGGAAAATTCATGCTGCACGATTTCATCGGCGACAGCTGGACCATTTTGTTTAGTCACCCCAAAGACTTCACGCCTGTGTGCACTACAGAATTTGGTGCAGTGGCCCAGTTGGCAGAGGAATGGAAAAAGCGCGGAACCAAAGTCATCGGTCTTTCGGTGGATGGCGTGGAGGAGCACACGCAGTGGAAAGGTGATATCGAGAAGTTTTCTGGCGCAAAAGCTTCATTTCCGATCATTGCGGACAAGTCGCTTGAAGTATCCAAAGCACTGGACATGCTGCCTGCCAATGCATATTTGCCCGATGGTCGCACTGCTGCAGACTCTGCCAGCGTGCGCGTGGTGTTTATTTTCAGCCCAGACAAGAAAATGCAGTTGTCCATGACTTACCCCATGTCGGTGGGCCGAAATTTTGCGGAAGTGTTGCGTGCACTGGATGCACTCCAGACTACTTATGGCAAGCCAATTGCCACACCGGCCAACTGGCTGCAAGGGCAAGATGTGATCGTGGCCTTGTCGCTGAACAACGAGCAGGCCACTGAGAAATTTGGCGAAATTGACATTAAGCTGCCGTACCTGCGCACCACGAAAATGCCGGCGCAGTGATCTAACCCTGCAGCGGCTGCGCCAGAATCCAAAGCCCCACGCTGGTGAACACCACCATCAAAACCAGCATGGGCAGTTGGCTTAATGTGGCGCGCCCGTTGCTGCGTTCAAGTTGCAACGCCTGCTGGTGTGCTAACCACACAGCGGCCACATGCCCCGCCAGAATCAGCGCCACCTGGCTGGTCCAGATGTTGGCCATGTCGGGCAACCAGGGCAGGCGGCCCGTTATGGCATTGCCGAAAATATTCCAGCCCCAACCGAATGGATCGGACACCAAACCCCGAATTTTCAAACCCTGACTAAACAGCAGGGTGTAGTAATGCGTGAAGTGGTACACCACTGCAATGGGTACCAGGCTGGGCAAGTAACGGCGCAACAGCAAGCCGATGGGTTGTTGCCCGCCAGTCAACACTCGCCCCAAGGCTAGAAATGCGATGAACAGCAGCAGGTAGAACAGCGGGGAAACCAACAACAAAATAATTTCCCAGGCCACAAACCACGGGCGCACTGTGGGGTAAATTTTCATGGGGTGATCGCCAAATGCAGCGGTCAACAGCCCCAGTGGGTCTTGCCAAAACAGGTTGAAGTACACCGCGGTTTCCCGCAGCCCGTCGTAGGCAGTGGAAGACAGCAGAAACAATACAAACAGGCATTGCGCGGGGTGCCACAGCCGTGCGTGGCGAAGGTCAGAGAAAGGCAGCGTGAATCGCCAGCGGTATTTTCCGTCGGTACCACGTGTTCTGCGCAGTGGTGCACAGGCGGCGAACAAGCGAAACAGTACGGCAAATAACTCGCCGCGCTGCAGCCAGCGCCGCGTTCCCCACAACAGCATGCCTGCATAGTTGAACGCGCCAAATGCGATCAGCAGCAAGGCCAATTTGCGTGGCGTGCTGTGAAAAAACAATTCGATCGACACCAGGGTGACCAACTGAACAAACGCGGGCCAGTGCCCAAGCCATTTTGGATAGTTGTAAAAACCTTTCCAGCGGGCGGGCAACAAAAAACGCCATGGGTGTTGGTACTTGTACCAGTCGCCAATCAACAGGGCTGCGTAGGAACCACCCAACACAAACAGGATCCAGAAGAAAGTCATGTTGATATTGCGGTGGCTGTCGTTGCTGCCCACAAGGCCGGTCACGATACAAAACGCCAACGCGCTCAACCAGAATAGTGAACCCGCTGCCCGCGCAGCGTGAACCCACTTCGCAGGCCACGCCACCAAGGCCAGTTGTACTTTGAATTGCCTGTTCGAGGAATAGCGACCGGCCAGGGCCAGTAACAGAAATGACAACACAAGCGCCAGCACCGAGCCCGCAATATAAAGCCCGTAGGGCATGGGCAACTGCACTGGTTCACCAAATGCATGTGCCCACACGCTACCCGGTGCTGCCAGCAGCACCGCAGTGAACCAGCGTGCAATCATTTCGGATTGTTGCGGTAGTACACGTTTTCCCACATGCGCACGTAAGTCTCGGCGCTGTTGTACAGCGCGTCGATGGCCTCGCCGCCACCTTCAAGTCGAACTTCTTCAACAAAGTCGGCCACCATGCCGTAGTGCGCCATGCCCACTTCGTCGATGTGCCAGAACTTGCCACTCTCAGGTATGGTCAGCAAATTGACTTTCATGGCAGGCAGTGACTGGTAACGTGAGCCCCAACCTTCACCACGGAACAGGGTGAAGGGGTATTGAACGGGCACACTGTTGCCACCGCGCGGACCAGGGTGTCCACCAAAGCCGTTGCCATCTGCGCCATAACCCAGGCCCAGCAAGGTGTTATTCAACCCTGCCTTGTTGCGCCAGAATTTCAGCTTTTCCAGAAACTCCACATGCTTGATGCCGTTGCCTTTATAGGGGTAAATCACACCGCCACTTTTCAGCATGCGCACTGCCTGGTCGCTGGTTAAACCACCATGGGCGTCGTGGGATGAGGCCATGGGGTAGGGCGGATTCATGGTTTCTGCCAAATCCAGCATTACATCTTTGCTGTGGTACGCAGCATGGTCAATGTCGATTACAAAGCCACGATTCATCAGGGCGGTCAGTGCATACTTGCCAAGGTCAGTTACCGTTCGGGCATTACAACGTTTGCCGTCTGGGTATAGCGGTGTAATACCGCCCACTGCCTCCAGCAGCATAGTGGTCAGTGCATTGCTGCCAGTACCAGGAACTGCAGTAGTCATATTGGTACCCGGTTCGCGCACCGAGGGCTCGTTCTTGGGGAAGTCGCGGCATTCGGTGGTTTTCCAGAAGGCGCCCGTGTCCAGGAAATTCAGAAAGTTGATGACGTCGCCACTGAAAATACCAGCGCCGCCCAGCGAACTGTCAATGTCATGGAAGGGGTACACGTGGCGCGCGCCCAGTGCCCACAGTTTTTCGATTTCCGCGTCAATTTGCGTTTGGTCGCACTTCCGGATTTCTGTGCCGCCCGGCAGCATGGTAACGCCACAGTTGAATACTTGCGCCACTTCGACACCCAGCACCACGGCCAGTTTGCCTTCGTTGGCCACTTGGCGGGCCTCGGCCGGTGTTTTTACAATTCGGTACCAGCCTTTGCCTGGCCCTCCAAACTGGGCGTCGATGTAGTCTTGCACGTCATACAGGTATTCCACCTGTTTTGTAGCTACGCCCATGTCGTCGCAATCCGCCTCGGGTTTGCCTGAGTAAGTTTGGCCGATACGGCACAGTGCCGCAATATTGGTGCCGTGGTTCACCATCACGCGCAAGCCTGCGCGCCATGCACGTTCAACCCAGGCGTGGTACATCACCTGGTGGGTCAGGAAATTGCGGCGGGGCCAGTCCACAAAGGTTGGCCAGCCTTGCGTATCGTGTTGTGCGCCCGGCGTGGTTTCCAGAATGTTGTTGGCATCCCGAATACCATTGGGACCATGGAATCCCTCGCAACTGCCCAGCGCATGGGGAATGCCAAAACGGTGCACCACTTCGCCGTACAGCACGCCACCTGCGGATGGGCCTACACTGCCATCCAATGACATTTCGCTGGACATGCCCATGTGGGTGTGGGTGTCGGCAAAACCAACAATGGGCTGATTTTCGCCGCGACCTTTGTAGGGCGTGCCTTCCATGGCGGTGGGCATTTCAGGGTAGGCGGCACAATCACTGGCTGGTGCCAGCTTGAAGGCGGTGCGCTCGCTGGCGGCATTGGCCAGGGTCAAGCCGGAAGTCTCGTCCAAGGCCAAAAACCGGCCTGTTGAATCGGTGAAGCTGAACTGGCTTTTAGCCCGGTCAAAACTGGCTTGCCACACCGCTGCGTTGGTGGGTTCTGCGCTGGCCACCAAGGTGTTGCCTTGCACGGTTACCATTTGACGGTCGCTACCGTAAATCAGGTATTTGCCCAATTCTGTGGGCCGCATGGTGAAGTTTTCCGCTTCTGTGGCGGGTCCCGCGGCGTAGCGGGCTGCGGCGGGTTGCACAAACTGGCGACTAAACGCCGATTGCAATCCAAAGCAGCCATTGGCCACCGAGAATTCAGACAGCTGCAGTGGGGTTTCACTGGGCATGACCGGCTGGCTAGCGCCGCTGGTGGTTGTGGTGGTTGATTCGCCGCTTGAAAGACAGGCGGAAAGGAGTGCTGCTGTTGCGCTCAAGGCGAGAAGTGACTTCACATTCATCAGGCAAACCCCGTTCAAAATTTGGTGGTGATTTACTCTTACTGAAGGTGCGGAAGTTTTAGATGTGTTTGTGGCATGAAGAATGCCAGTAATGTAAAAAGGGCGACACTTCGGTCACGGGGACAGGAATGAAAAAAGCCTGAGTTTTTACACTCAGGCTTTTTGTATTTTGTGGTGGGTCGTGCGAGATTCGAACTCACGACCAAAGGATTAAAAGTCCTCTGCTCTACCAGCTGAGCTAACGACCCACATTTCGCTTTGGGCGTTGGCCCTCAACCGAAGACCGCGATTATGGCCAAGTTTTTAAAAGTGGTCAAGCCCTATGGCGGCAAAAAGCTACTATTTTTTGCCTGATATCACGTAAGGGTTTGAAATCTTGAAACGTTTTAGAATTTCGATTTCGCGGTTTTCCATCAACTCAGCCTGATTATCGCTTTCATGCACATAGCCTTGGGCATGCAGGCAGCCGTGAACAATCAAATGGGCCAAGTGATCAATTGGGTTTTTACCCTGTTCAGCCGCCTCGCGTTCTACCACGGCAGGGCATATCACAATGTCTGCCATGAACACGGGCAGGCCCGAATCCGGGCCCAGGTCGGGCATGTCCATGGGAAAGGTCAGCACATTGGTGGCGTAGTCTTTGCCGCGAAAATCGTGGTTCAGTTGTCGACCTTCTTCTTCGCCCACCAGGCGAATGGTGATTTCAGCCCTGTCCATGAAGCAGGCTTTCGCCCAGCGGCGAATGCGGCTGTTGTCCAAGTCTGAAAATGGTGGGTGGTCTGCATGTACAGCCCATTGAATGGCTACGCCAACCGGTGTGGTGGTTTTACTCGTCATTGATTTCGTCAGTTGGGTTGGTTCGTTCGGGGTTGTGGAAACGTTCGTAGGCCTCAACAATGCGGGCCACCAGTGGGTGGCGCACCACATCCGCGCTGGTGAAGTAGGTCATTGCAATGCCTTTGACGTTGCGCAGCACGTGCTGGGTTTGAACCAGGCCACTTTGTTGGCCGCGTGGCAGGTCAATTTGGGTCACGTCGCCAGTAATCACTGCCTTGCTCCCAAAACCGATTCGGGTCAAAAACATTTTCATTTGCTCGGGCGTGGTGTTTTGGGCTTCGTCCAGAATCACGAAAGCATGGCTTAAAGTGCGGCCACGCATGTAGGCCAGCGGTGCAATTTCAATCACATTGCGTTCAAACCATTTTTGCACGCGGTCAAAGCCCGCCAAGTCGTACAGCGCATCGTACAAGGGGCGCAGGTAGGGGTCTACTTTCTGGTTCAGGTCACCTGGCAAAAAGCCCAGCCGTTCGCCAGCCTCCACCGCTGGGCGGGTCAAAATGATTCGTTTCACGCTGTCGCGCTCAAGTGCATCCACTGCGCAGGCCACAGCCAAATAAGTTTTGCCGGTACCGGCAGGGCCAATGCCAAAGGTCAGGTCGTGTTCAAGCACGGCCTTTAAATAATCCTTCTGGCGGGCGGTGCGGGGTTGCAGGTCACCCTTCTTGGTTTTAAGGATCACGGGTTCGTCTTCACCGGCAATCAGCGGAATTTCTTTTTTGGCGCTGGCCACGGCGTTGGTGTTCTTCAGTTCGACCAATGCCAATTGAATTTCATCGGCGGTCACTGGCTTGTCACTTTTCTCAAAAAAGTGATTGATCAGAATAAAAGCCTGTTTGGCATTTTCTTTGTCGCCTGCCACATTCAAGGTGCCGTTGCGGCGCGCAATTTTTACGTTCAATGCGGCCTCAATTTGACGAAGGTTGGCATCCACGGGGCCACACAGATTGGCCAGTTTGTGGTTGTCGTCTTCAGGGGCGTGCCATTCACTGCCTTTTGCTCTCATCGGGTGCTTCTAAAAAAGTTGAATTTGTATTTTAAGCAATCAATCTTCCATTTGCCGGTAGCGCGGCGGGAAACTGACACGCATTACGGTGCCCGATCGATCTGGGTGGTTTGATTTTGGATTGTCATGAATGGTTACATTGGCGTCGTGCTGGAATGCGGTTTCCTGCACAATGGCCAGCCCAAGGCCTGAGCCGTCCTCGCTGGTGCCCAGCACGCGGTAGAAACGGTCAAACACCAGGTTGCGTTCACTTTCAGGAATGCCGGGGCCGTCGTCCTCCACCTCGAGCACGATCGCTTCGCGCTGTGGGCTGTCATCGACACGCACAGTGACGCAACCTTCTTCGGGGGTGTAACGCAAGGCGTTTTCCACCAGGTTTTTCATCATCTCGGTCAGCATCAGGGTTTGGCCGTTCACGTACACGGGGTGATCGGGTACTTCCACACCCAGGTCGATGTGCTTGTTCATGGCTTCGGGCACAAAGTCCCTGGTCACCGTACGCGCAATGTGAGTTAAATCAAGTTTTTCAAATTGCAGCACCGATGGTGCTTCAGTGCGGGCCAGTGCCAGCAACTGGTTCACCAGGCGGGTGGACCGTTCAGTACCCACCTTCAGCCTGCGCAGGCTGCGCAGCCGGGCTGCCTCGTCAGTTTCATCGCTCAGCAATTCCACTTGCATTCGCAAGCCAGCCAGGGGTGTTTTCAACTGGTGGGCGGCATCGGCCACAAAGCGTTTTTGCGTGTCGATGGTTTGTTCCAATCGCTCCAGTTGTTCGTTCAACGCAGTAATAACAGGCAACAATTCCTCGGGTGTGTCTTTGGTTTGCAGCGCACTCAGGTCATCAGGTTTGCGGGCGCGAATAATATCCAGCAAGCTGTTCAATGGTGCAATTCCGCGCGACAGACCAAACCACACCAGCAACACGGCCAGGGGCAGAATGACAAACTGCGGCAGAATCACGCCCTTGATGATTTCGTTGGCCAAGCCGTCGCGTTTGCCCAGCGTTTCCGCAACCTGAATCAGCATGAAACGGTTTTCGCCCACGGTGGGCAGTTCAATCCAAAGGTGGCCTGCGCGGAAGTCTTCGCCATTGACCACAATGTCCCGAAAATTAACCACGCCAATTTGTCGGGCTTCGCGCTGTGGTATTGGCAAGGTGCGCTCATCGCCCAGCAAAAACTCGCCAGTTTTTCCCAATACTTGTGCACGCAGTTGGTCGGTACCATCGGCCAGTAAAATTTCCATGGCCTCTTTGGGAATACTGAATTGGTTGCTTGGTGCCTGAGCGGCCACCTCTTGGGCCAAGGCTGTTATTTTGTCGTCGAGAATGTGATCGAAGGGATCGTTGGCGATGGATTTGGCCACAAGGTAGGTGACCCCAATGCTCATTGGCCACAAAATCAACAGCGGGGCCAGCATCCAGTCCAGAATTTCACCGAACAGTGAGCGCCGTTGCTGTTGACCCGAGGCCAGCGGATTGCGTTTGTACCAGGCCAATCAGGCACCTGCTTTATGTATTGGCATCGGCATTCGGTGCTGCTTCTTTCTCGGTGTATTTTTCAAGGCAGTAACCCAAGCCGCGCACGGTGGCAATTCGCACACCGTTGACTTCAATTTTTTTGCGAAGACGGTGAATGTAAACCTCAATGGCGTTGTTGCTGACTTCTTCGCCCCATTCACACAGGTGGTCGACGAATTGTTCTTTGCTGACCAGGCGGCCTACCCGCTGAAGCAGAACTTCGAGCAGGCCCACCTCACGCGCTGACAAGTCGAGCATGTCGTCGTTGATGTAGGCAATGCGCCCCACCTGATCGAAGGTCAAAGGGCCATGTTTCCAAATGCTGGCTCCGCCACCGGTGCCACGGCGTGCCAGGGCTCGCACACGGGCTTCAAGTTCTTTCAGGTCGAAAGGTTTGGCCATGTAATCGTCGGCACCGGCATCGAGGCCTTGCACGCGTTGCTCCACGCTATCGGCAGCTGTCAGTATCAGTACTGGCATGTTGTTGCTGCGTGCCCGCAGGCGGCGCAACACTTCAAGACCACTCATCTTGGGCAAGCCCAAATCGAGTATCAAAATGTCGTAGTTCATGGTGGTTAGCGCCGTGTCGGCGTCGCTGCCTTTGAACATGCAATCCACGGCATAACCTGCCTGACGCAACGATTGCGACAAACCTTCAGACAACAAGCTGTCGTCTTCGGCCAGAAGTATTTTCATCCCTGTCTCCTCAGTGCAGGCCGGCCAGTGTGGCTCTTTTTACCTGAACTCGAATGGTGTGTGTTGTGTTGATTTTAGCCTGAAAGTGCCGCAGCTTTCGCGGCTTGTATGGCGTCACGGGTGTTTCGGGCTTCAAGTGCAGCGGCACTGGCGAAATCGGTCTTTTGACTGGCGTACAAGATGGCGCGAGAGGAATTGATCAACAAGCCCCAGCCTTGGCTGCACAAACCGTTTTTCACGGTGTTCAGCAAGTCGCCGCCCTGTGCGCCAATGCCAGGCACCAGCAGTGGTGCGTCGCCCACAATGCCGCGCACGGTTTTAATTTCTTCAGGGTAGGTGGCGCCCACAACCAGGCCCACTTGTTGGTGCGGGTTCCAGGTGGTGGTCGCCAGTTTGGCAACGGTTTGATAAAGCGGTTCGCTGTGTTCCGTGTTTAAAAATTGCAGGTCGTTGCCACCGGGGTTGGATGTGCGGCACAGCAGGAAAAGACCGCGATCAGCATAGGCATGGTAAGGCTCAACTGAATCGCTGCCCATGTAGGGGCTCAGGGTTACGCTGTCGGCTTTGTAGCGCTCGAACGCCTCAATGGCGTATTGCTTGGCGGTGGCCCCAATGTCGCCGCGTTTGGCGTCCAGAATGGTGGTGGCGTGCGGTGCAACTTCATTGGCGTAGGCCAGAATGTTTTCCAGCGCTACTTCGGCGCGGTTGGCCGCAAAGTAAGCAATTTGGGGTTTGAACGCGCAGGCAAATTCAGCCGTGGCCTTCACAATTTCCATGCAAAAGCGCTCGATTTCAGAAGGGCTTGTGCCGTAGCCCTGAGGCATGCGGGTTATGTCGGGGTCAAGGCCCACGCACAACATTGAATTGCTGTGCTGCCAACTGTGCGCAAGGCGTTCTGGAAAGGTGTTGAACTCGGAAAAACGATTGCTGGCCATTGCGCATGTGTACAGTTGAAAGATGTCACCATTGTACAGGATCAGGGCAAGCCCCTAGGGGCAAGCAAGGGCTGATGCACTACACTGGGGCACCTTACTGAATGATCGTTCACTTTCGTGCCTGCAGCAAAACTATCCCTACCGCAAATCCAGTTACTCCTTGGCATTACTGCCATTTGGGGAATGAACTGGCCCGTGATGAAATATGCGGTGACCCAGTATCCACCCTTGCATTTTCGTGCCCTGTGCATGGTGTTTGGCATGGTGGCCATGTGGTTTGTTGCCCGGCAAATGAAGGTGTCGCTGAAGGTACCGCGAGAAATGTGGGGCAGGCTGGCCTTGCTGTGCATTCCCAATATGATTGGTTGGCACCTGTTTTGTATTTTGGCCGTGAAGGAACTGAGCTCGGGGCGCGCTGCCATTTTGGGCTACACCATGCCGGTGTGGGTGGTGTTGACCGGTTTGATGTTTGCGCACCCCGTAGGAAGGCGAGGCTGGATCGGTTTAAGCCTGGCCATGGTGGCCGCCATGTTGCTGTTGTCGTCTGAATTTGCTGCAATTGCAGGCAGCCCGTTGGGCGTTGTTCTTATGTTGATTGCAGCCGCCAGTTGGGGCTTGGGTACCACCTTGATTCGGCATTACCCCACCGGTTTGCATGCACTTACCTTCACGCACGCCATGATGCCTCCCACCATTGTGGCCATGGGTTTGGCCGGGTTTTGGTTTGAGGGAACCGATGTGGGCGCGCCGCAGGGTTGGTCGCAGTGGTGGCCAATTTTCTACAACGCGTTTGGTGTATTCGCATTTTGCCAAGTGGCTTGGTTTAGCCTGGCCAAATCATTGCCGCCAATCGTGTCGAGCTTGTCCATCATGATCATTCCGGTGGTGGGTGTAATGGCTGGCAGCTTCTTTTTGGGCGAAGTGCCGCACTGGCCCGACTTCGTTGCGCTGGTGTTGATTCTTGGTGCGATGGCTGTGATTTTGGTGCCAGGGCGGAAGAAGGTGGTAGTCGGCTGAAGCGCGGGTTTATTGCCAACTCGGCGTGAGTTACTTGTGCAGCACTTGAATGGCGACTTTTGATCTGAACTTGAAGGGTCACCGCTGCCCGAAAACTTGGCATATCGGCTTGTCTGCTTGAGCCTGCACTAAGCCAAGTCCTCCAAAAGTAACGGTCGGGTCTTGGCTTTCGCGCCAGGGCGCGATCGTTTGTCTCGGCGCGCCAAGCCGGCAAGTTTTCTGACTGGTCATCGTGCGACCACTTGCAAGTTCAGCCCCCCGTCACCGGCGGCTGAATTTACAGCCCAATCGGCGGCGGTGTTTCGATCGCCTCGCCTTCAAGAAAACCTGCCCGTTTGAATTCACCCGCCACGGTCGGCCAAAGGTCGGCACCGAGACTCGGCCCGCCTTTTTGCCGAGCGAGGTGAGTCAGGGTGAATCTCAAAAAGGGAAGTACAGGTTTTCAGGCGAGAGCTCGGAACCCAAGCTGGTTGGGCTAAATAAACCAGCTGTCGAGCAAGCAAGAATTTGATCAGTTCCGGAAGTACTTCCTCGACCGATACACCAAGGCCTCACCTTCCCGGAAATCGCAACGCAACACCTCACCCACCATAATGAAATGGTCGCCTTCGTCATGGCGATTGCGTACCTTGCATTCAAAGTGAGCCAATGCATTGGGAATCAGCGGTGCGCCACCCAACCCCTCGATCACTTCAAGCCCGGCAAAGCGATCGCCTTTGAAGGTAGAAAAGTGATGCGACAGTTCTTCCTGATCTGCCGATAGCACGCTGACACCGTAGTGCGTGGCCACAGCAAATGCGTCGTGGCTGCTGGCCTTTTTGGACAAACTCCACAGCACCAGAGGTGGGTGCAAAGAAACGGAATTGAAAGAATTTGCAGTGACCCCCACGTATTTGCCTTCGGCATTTTTGGTGGTGATGATAGTGATGCCAGTGGCGAACTGGGCCAGCGCTTGCCGAAACAGATGCGCGTCCAGTTCGGCGTCGCCTTCGCGTTTCTCGGCGCGAATGAATTCGGGTTTTGCAGGTGATTGCATGGGGTACTTCTTTTGTATCGAATGGCCCCATTGTGCCAAACAAGTGCTTGAATTGCTGGAATCGGCACTCAAATCGTCGTTTTCAGACCCATGTGCTTGAAATGATTTAAAATACGGCCAATTCTAAAAAGGCATTTTCCTTGAGCGCACTGTCCTTCAAACTCAAAACCACCTCGGGCAAGGCCCGACGCGGTGAAATCACCACAGCCCATGGCGTCATTCAAACGCCGATCTTCATGCCAGTGGGTACCTATGGCACCGTGAAGGGCATGACCCCGCGCGACCTCACCGAGATCAATGCGCAAATTATTCTGGGTAACACCTTTCATTTGTGGATGCGGCCGGGCCTGGACATCATGGAAAAATTTGGAGGCCTTCACCAGTTCATGGGCTGGAAAGGCCCAATTTTGACCGATTCTGGCGGCTTTCAAGTGTTCAGCCTTGGTGCCATGCGCAAAATCAAGGAAGAGGGTGTTCATTTTCGCAGCCCCGTGAACGGCGACAAATTATTCCTTACGCCTGAAGAAAGCATGCGAATTCAAACGGTGTTGAATTCCGACATCGTCATGATTTTTGACGAATGCACGCCATACCCCGCCACCCACACCGAGGCAAGGCTGTCCATGGAAATGTCCATGCGCTGGGCGCGCCGTTCGCGCGATTCATTCGATGCACTGGATAACAACAACGGTTTGTTCGGTATTGTGCAGGGCGGTATGTACGAGGACTTGCGCGACATTTCGCTACAAGGTCTGGAAGAAATCGGCTTTGATGGTTATGCAATTGGTGGCTTGTCTGTTGGCGAACCCAAAGACGACATGCAGCGTATTTTGGCGCACACCGCGCCGAAGCTGCCCCAAAACAAGCCCCGTTATTTAATGGGTGTTGGCACACCAGAGGATTTGGTGAATGCCGTGGGGCAGGGCATTGACATGTTTGATTGCGTGATGCCCACCCGCAACGCGCGCAATGGTTGGCTATTTACACGCACGGGCGACATTCGTATTCGCAACGCAAAATTTCGCAACGATGACAACCCGCTCGATTCGACCTGTACTTGTTACACCTGCAAAAATTTCTCACGGGCGTACTTGCATCACCTCGATCGCAGCAAAGAAATTCTCGGTGCGCAGCTTAACACCATGCACAACCTGCACTACTACCTGGAATTGATGCGGGAAATGCGCGAAGCGATCGAGCAAGACCGCTTTGACGAGTTTGTACGTGAATTTAATGTGCTGCGTGCACAGAATGCCCAACAACTTCCACAGCCACTTCAGGCGGCACCGTAGGCGCCAGTCCAAACTGGTCGAGAATCAGTAACACCTGCTGGTGCAGGTCGATTACCTCGACCATTCGTTGATGATCGGTTTCACCAATTTGCGCAAGCCGCTGGGTGGTTTTCAATTGACCATGCATTAGTTGCCGTTGCTCACCCAACACCGGCACGTTGGGTTCCCACTGCGCATTTTCAATTGCTGTCAGCGACGTAACCGCAAAGCCCACGCTTGCGCCATGCACATTCACCACCAGAATACTTGATTCATGATTCAGGCTTTGACGTGCTGCACCCAGCCATTGAGCCAGGTCAAATACGGGAATGGATTCATCGCGGTGAGTCAGCATGCCGAGCATGGGGTTGCTTCGCTCAAAAATTTCGATGTCAGCCCGGTAGGGAAGTACTTCCCGCACTTGCTCAATTGGCGTAGAAAATTCGGTGTCCAAACGGTACACCATCAACCGGTCTAAACCGTGGGCAGGCCTGCCTTGCTGACTCGCTGCGTCTTGTTGGGCCGACGCGCTGGCCTTGGCCAAAATACCGGCCAGTTCAATCAGTTCCTGGTCTTCGCTGATTCGAGGGCAAGACAGCACAAAGTACTGCGGGCCACGTTGTGAATGCGGGTCTTCTTTTGAAAACACCGTACAGGGCAAGGCTCCCTCAAGTTGTGCCGCTTTGGGCAGGCCAAAGCCAGGCAATCCAATCACTGAATTGTGCGGCACATGAACAATGTCCAGAACTTTGTCGATCAGCAAGGCAAGCGGGTTACCCGCTACCCGAATCACAAACGCCTGTTGTGCCGGGCATTGCGTTTTACCGGCATTGCCCAAGCCCAAATAGCTTGCCAGGTTCACTGCGGGAATGGTTTGCTCCCGGTAATCCAGATTGCCTTTGTAAAATCCACCGGAGTATTCACTGGGCAGCAACACGGGGTTGACCACCGTGGTTTCGAT
Source organism: Limnobacter sp. 130 (assembly GCF_902506325.1). GTDB lineage: Bacteria > Pseudomonadota > Gammaproteobacteria > Burkholderiales > Burkholderiaceae_B > Limnobacter. Next base: position 1,128,987 of record NZ_LR732328.1, on the reverse strand, counting down.
GTCTTTGGGATTCACCGCAAACAGCGTTGACATGCTTTGCATCAACATCAGCGGTGTTCGCGTGTTCAACGCGGTGTCTTCATTCGATGTTTGCAGTTCAAGCGATTGACGATGCGGTTCAGGATCTTTGGCTTTGGGTAAACCTGGCAAGTCGAACAAGGCTTGCGTAGAAAGCACCTGAACCAGTTGATTCAATTCGCTGTTCATCAGGCTGCCAGCAAAAATGCTGCCAATACAATCGGCGGAATTGACCGTGTGCATATTGGCTGGGTTTGCAAAAAACAGGGCCTTGACCTCGTCGGCAATCAAACCGAGCAAATTGTTTTCGTGGGCGATCAGCAAAATACAGCCCGGTGCATAGGCATGGCCAGGGCGGTTCAAAAGGCATTCCAGATCGAGTACGGGAATGCTGACGCCGCGCAAGTTCAAGCCACCTTTGATCCAGGGCTGTGGGCAAGGCAAGGCCATGAGTGGGTGAAAGGGCACCACTTCCCTGACCGACTTCATGGGCAAGGCCAAGGTCATTTCACCAATTCGAAATGAACCAAAGCCCTGTTCGTATTGGCTCAAATCACTCATGCAGCTTTACTGCCAGTGTGTTTCTCAAGTCCGCCAGTCAGTTCTTCAATCAGCCGGTTCACGGCAATGGCCAACTCGCGTTGCTGTTCTGCTGAACTGGTAATTTGCTTCACGCTTTCACCGGTCTCGGTCACGCTGCTCAAAATGCCATCAAAGCTTTGTGCTGCGTTCTGGCTTACCTCTACGCCTTCCTCAACCTGCGCAACCGATTCTTCAATCAGCGTGGCGATTTCGCGTGCAGCGCTTGAGCTGCTTTCAGCCAGCTTGCGCACTTCGGCGGCCACCACTGAAAACCCAACGCCGTGTTGCCCGGCGCGTGCCGCTTCAATGGCTGCATTGAATGCGAGCAAGTTGGTTTGGTTCGCAATGTCGCCAATGACCCGCACAATTTCTGAAACCTTGCTGGAGCTGTTCTGAATGGCATGGATTGCAGCAATGGATCTTTTCAATTCCCTGCTGCCCAGGTTCGCCGCGTCAAGGCCCTTTTGTGCCAGTTGAGTGGCCGTGGCCGAGTTGCCGGAAATGTCGGTAATGCTGTCGACCAGTTTGGAAACCCGTTCCCGCATTTCGCCCGACTTTTTGTTGATACCCTGTTCCAACATCACTTCTTTCGTTACGTCGTAAGCGTACTTCACTACTTTGACCACGTTGCCATTCAAATCCAGAATGGGGTTGTAGGTGGCTTGAATCCACACATCCCGATTGAACTTGCCCACGCGGTGAAAGCGACCGCTGACGAATTTTCCTTCGTTCAGTTTCAACCAGAAGTCGCGGTACTCTTCGCTTTGTGTGTATTCCAGCGTACAGAAAATGCTGTGGTGCTGGCCTTGAATTTCTCGCGAGGTATAGCCCATCGCGTTCAGGAAGTTGCGGTTGGCATTGAGCACATGGCCGTCCAGGTCAAATTCAATCACGGCTTGACCCAAATTGATCGCTTCTACCTTGGCTTCAAATTCCGAGTTTTTCAGTTTGCTGTTGGTCACGTCGCTGGCAAACTTCACCACTTTTACCAGGTTGCCGCGTGGGTCGTAAATCGGGTTGTAGGTGGCTTGAATCCACACCTCACGCTCACCCTTGGCCACACGTTTGTATTCTCCCGATTCAAACTGACCGCGGCCCAGGCTTTCCCAAAAGGCCTGGTACTGCGGTGTGGCTGCATGGGCGGCATCCACAAACATGCGGTGGTGGCGGCCTGTGATTTCTTCAGCCGAGTAACCCATCAGATTCAGGAAGTTGGCATTGGCTGACAGCACCTTGCCCTGCATGTCGAATTCAATCACGGCCTGCGAACGATCAATTGCGCCCAGTTTGCCTTCTGCATCCAGTCGCGACAGTTTGGATTCGGTGATGTCGTGGAGCATCAGCACCACTTTGATCAATTGCCCGTCCAGGCCAATCACCGGGCTGCGGGTACCTGAAAGCCAAATCTCTTTTCCACCCACGCCCTTGTACCTGAATTCGCCAGCCAGGTTCTTGCCTTCCCGCAGGTCATTCCAGATCTTGAAGTGGCTACTGTCGTTGCGCTCTTCATCGAACATCAAAAAGCCTTCCGACTTGTCGGCCAGGTCTGTTTGGCTGTAACCCAGTGATTTCTGCATCAACTCATTGCTGCTAAGAATTTTCCCTTCGGCATTTAATTCAAGAATGCAACTGGTGCTGGACACAGAGTCCATGCGTGCCTGGGTTTCAATTGCGTGCAATTTGGATTCGGTGATGTCGCTGCAAAACTTGACGATTCTGACGGGGTTGCCTTCCAGGTCAAGAATCGGGTTGTAGCTGGCTTGAATCCAGATTCTTTTGCCATGGTTGCCCACGCGCAGGTATTCTCCCGAATCGAATTCGCCTTGCCCCAGCTTGCGCCAAAAAGCGCGGTAGGCGCCGCCACTGCTTTCTTCTTTGTCGACAAACATGCTGTGGTGTTGCCCCACAATGTCGTCTAGCGAATAGCCGGTCAAGCTCAGGAAATTCTCGTTGGCATTCAAAATGTTGCCACCCAGGTCAAATTCAATAATGCCTTGTGAACGGTTCATGGCGCTGACTTTGCCATCGTCTTCAATGGCCTTGATTTTTGCGGCCGTGATATCGCTTGCAAATTTAACCACTTTCACTGGCTTGCCATTCACACCCAGAATCGGGGTGTAGGTGGCTTGCAACCACACTGGGCGACCATGCCGGTTTACGCGCATGAATTCGCCAGACTTGAACTCGCCCGCAGCCAGGTCTTTCCAGAAATTGCTGTATTCCTCCGATTCTGCATAATTTTTTTCGCAAAACTGACGGTGGTGTTGCCCCACAATTTCCTGCATGCGATAGCCCATGGTGTTCAGGAAATTGTCGTTGGCCGCCAGAATGCGGCCGCTGGTGTCAAATTCGATCACCGCCTGGGTTTTGTCGATGGCAGCCACTTTTCCTTCATTTTCAAGTGACTTGCTCTTGGCTTCTGTAATGTTGCTTGCAATCTTGATCACCGACACCAAATTGCCGTCGTCGTCCCGTACCGGGTTGTAGCTGGCCTGGATATACACCTCCTGGCCCTGTGAATCCAGTCGCAAAAACTCGCCGCTTTGAAACTCGCCCTCGCGCAATTTATCCCAAAATTGTCGGTATTCGTCCGATTCTGCGGTGTCGGCAGTGCAAAACAGGCTGTGGTGCTTGCCCAGTACATCCTCTTGCGCGTAGCCAAAAACATTCAGAAAGTTCTCGTTGGCATACAGAACATTGCCGTCCAGGTCGAATTCAATGCAGGCTTGACTCTTGGCCAAAGCATTGAACAGATGAGTACGGTGATTGTGCGTCTGCTCTGTATTGTGGGTCATGGTTTGCCTTGCTGATCAGAATGGGTTGGCTCGATTGGGGTAAACACCATTGTGTGGGGCCTTGGCTGGGTCAATCACCCGATAAAACAGGTAATCACAGTTCAATTGAAGTTTTTCCGCTGTTGTGAATCGCACATTTGGGTAGGGGGGTAATGCAGGGGGATGGGTTTGATTGCCTATCTGACAGGCTTTCAGTTTGGCGTAAGTTTTCGCTTTGATACTCGTTCGCAAGCCTAGGCTCGGGAGGGATGTGACTTCGTATTCCGTGCCTGCGGTTAACAACAACCTTAAAAAGGAGACAAGCGATGAGCAACCCAAAGGGCGGTGATGCCTACTGGAAAGCGACAATCGGCCTGTTGACCAAAATCATGATCGTGTGGTTTTTGGTCTCTTACGGCGCCGGCATTCTGTTTGTTGAGCAACTCAATCAATTCAGCATTGGTGGTTACCCACTGGGCTTCTGGTTTGCACAACAAGGTTCTATCTACACGTTCATCATTCTCATTTTCTACTACGCGAAGAAAATGGGTCAGATTGACCGCGAACACGACGTTCACGAAAACTAAGGAGATTGCTAATGGATTTGCAAACAATCACCTACGTGATCGTGGGTTTGAGTTTTGCGCTGTACCTCGGTATTGCGTTTTGGGCCCGTGCTGGCAGCACGGGTGAATTTTATGTGGCCGGTGGTGGTGTACACCCCGTAGCCAACGGTATGGCGACTGCAGCGGACTGGATGTCAGCTGCTTCGTTCATTTCCATGGCCGGTTTGATTGCCAACATGGGTTACGGTGGTTCCGTATTCCTGATGGGCTGGACCGGTGGTTATGTGTTGCTGGCGATGTTGCTGGCTCCGTACCTGCGCAAGTTCGGCAAGTTCACGGTGCCTCAGTTCATCGGTGATCGTTACTACTCCAACACAGCACGCACAGTGGCTGTGATCTGTTTGCTGGTTGCTTCCATTACATACGTAATTGGACAGATGACCGGTGTGGGTGTGGCTTTCTCCCGATTCCTGGGTGTATCCGCTGAAGTGGGTATTTATGTAGGTATGGGTATTGTGTTCATGTACGCTGTGTTTGGCGGCATGAAGGGCATTACCTACACGCAGATCGCACAGTATTGCGTGTTGATCATGGCCTACACCATTCCCGCCATCTTCATTTCCTTGAACCTGACAGGCAATCCATTGCCTCAACTGGGTCTGGGTTCTGACATGTTGGCAAATGGTCAACCCATGCTGGCCACCCTGGACAAAGTAGTGACTGACCTTGGGTTTAACCAGTACACCACAACACCCGCAGGCGGCAGCTACCTGAACACGTTCTTCTACACAGTCAGCTTGATGATTGGTACCGCGGGTCTGCCCCACGTGATCATTCGCTTCTTCACTGTACCTACAGTGGCCGATGCGCGTTCATCTGCTGGTTGGGCATTGGTGTTCATCGCAATTTTGTACACCACTGCACCTGCTGTTGGCGCAATGGCCCGTTACAACTTGCATGCAACGGTCAACGCCAATGTGGCAACAGGCGGCGACTTGTTTGCACCTGAAGCAGCTTTGGAAAACGACAAGAAACCAGCCTGGATGGGCCGTTGGGAAACCACTGGCTTGTTGAAGTTCGAAGACAAAAACGGTGATGGTCGAGTTCAGTACTACAACGACAAGTCCAAAAACGAAGCATTCCTGGCCAAAGCAGAAGCTGCGGGTTGGAAAGGCAGTGAAATGACAGTGAACGCCGACATTATGGTGTTGGCCAACCCTGAAATTGCACTGTTGCCCAACTGGGTGATCGCCTTGGTGGCTGCCGGTGGTTTGGCTGCTGCGTTGTCGACTGCTGCTGGTTTGTTGCTGGCGATTGCGTCTGCTGTGTCTCACGACTTGATCAAGGGCGTGTTCAATCCAAGTATTTCTGAAAAGAACGAATTGCTGGCCGGTAAAATTTCCATGGCCTTCGCGATTGTTCTGGCCGGTTATTTGGGCTTGAACCCACCGGGCTTCGCGGCGGGTACTGTGGCTTTGGCCTTCGGTATTGCAGCATCAAGCTTGTTCCCTGTGATCATGATGGGTATTTTCTCCAAGACCATGAACTCCGCGGGCGCAATCGTGGGTATGTTGAGTGGCTTGGCGGTAACCCTGTTCTACGTGTTTGCACACAAGGGTATTTTGTTTGTCAACGGTACTGAGTACCTGCACTTGGTGGGCGGCGCCAACGGCTTCTTCGGCATTACGCCTGAAGCCTTCGGTACCGTGGGCGCGATTGTTAACTTTATCGTGGCCTACCTGGTCAGCAAGGTAACAGCACCACCCCCAGAGCACATTCAGCACTTGGTTGAAGACGTACGTACCCCGCGTGGTGCAGGCGTTGCAACTGGTCACTGATTGACTGTTCAACAATAATCACTGCCTTCATTGAAAGGCAGGGCTTGAGAAGCTTGAAAGCCCGGTGAGAAATCACCGGGCTTTTTTATTGTTCTAGAGTAAAACTGTTACTTCCACTCTCAAAAAAATGCTCCAATGCTTCCAAGCTGCGCATGTACCCAAGGGTGGCTGGCCAAAGCGGCAATGAGTAAACCCAGCAGCAGAATAATTCCGAAAGGCTTCAGTGGGCTTGTTTTAGCGGGTGTCGCAGGCAAATTAGTGGATGCTTTCGCGGTGTTTTGTTGCGTAGGCTGCGTCTTGCTTTGTTCTACAGGCATGCTGTTTTTGACCTTTTCCGGGACCACTTTGCCTAAAAACCACATGGCTGCGCTAATCACGATCAAATCGTCGGTGATGCCAAAGAGCACCAGAAAATCGGGAATCATGTCGATTGGACTGAACAGGTATACCACCACAGCCAGCATGAAACCCTTGATCCATTTGGGCGTGTCGGCATGCCGAAAAGCATGCCACAACATGCGGCTATGGGTCTTAAGCGCTTTGAGCTTGGTAAGAACTGGAAAAAAACGAGTAAAAAACATACACAGCACTCAACTATAAAAGAGGAAACATTGTGACCCAAGCACCCTTGATGATCCAGCGTTCATGCCGAATCCCTGTGCCTTTGGCGGACTGTTTTGCTTTGTACACCCGTTTGAAAGCGGATGAATATATTCACAGTGACGCATTAATTGCGCCCATTACCCGAATAGAAATGATTCTGGGCAAATCGTTCAATGAAGTGGGTGATATTCAGCGAATTACCTTCAAGGGTGGCGCTGTGATTGACGAAGAAGTGTTGGCCTTTGTTCCGAATCGGCAGTTTGTTTACAAAGGAACCGGTTTTAGCCAGCCTTTGCTGAACTGGCTCGACCATGCAAAAGGCTCATTTGAATTTGAGAAGGACGGCGACGGCACCCTGGTGACCTGGCGCTATCTGTTTTATTTAAAACCCGGCTTGGGCATTGGGCCCAAGCGACTCGTATTCAAGGCAGTGATAGTCGACTTGATTTGGCACCGGATGATGAGCAAAACACTGATCAATCTGACGCAAATCATTACGCTTCGCACCTTGCAGGCAGGAAAAAAATGATGAATCCATGTTTTAAGAACGGTCTGCGCATTGCGGCCGTTTTCAGTTTGATGATGCTGGTTTTTTTGGGCTTTCAAACCACTGCGCGCGCGCAAACAGTAAGTGGCCACGAACCCAGCATTTGCGTATTTGATCTGTTGGGTGCCAAAGGACCCATATTTAATTTGGCGCAAGAATATGCACTGGAAGGCCGAAAAAACGGCTACGGCTTCAAGCCCGTGGTGTACACGAATGAGTCGATTGCAACGAAAGATTTTGAAATTGGTGTGTGCGATGGCTTGGTAGCAACCGGAATTCGCACGCGCAAATACAACAGCTTCACAGGTAGCCTGGATGCCGTGGGTGGTTTGCCAAATTATGATGCCGTGCTGTTGGCCTTAAAGTCGATGGGTAGCCCACAGTTGCAACCCGTAATGCAGCAAAGTGATTTTGAAGTGGGCGGGGTATTGCCCTTTGGTACGGCGTATGTGTTTGTGCGCGACCGTGAAATTAATTCATTGGCCAAAGCGGCAGGCAAGCGTGTGGCGGCTTTGTCGCATGACGAATCGCAACGCCGGCTAATAGAGCAGGTGGGCGCGCAGCCCATTGCTGCGGATGTATCCAATTATGGGTCGATGTTCAACAACGGTGCCGTGGACATTATCGTGGCGCCTTCCATTGCCTATTCCCCCTTGGAGCTGTACAAAGGCCTGGGCAAGAAGGGTGCAATCATTCAGTTGCCCGTGGCCATGGTGACTTACCAAATCATTTTGCGTAAGTCCAAGTTTCAGCCGGGTTCAGGCCAAAAGTTACGTGCCTTTGTGGCCCAGGAAATGCCCAAGGCATTGAATGCTGTTAAAAAAATCGATCGGCAGATTCCTGACAAAGCCTGGTTGAAAATGACGGATGCCGACAAGCTGGAATACACCACCATGATGCGCGAAGCCCGCATCAGCTTGAGCAAAGACGGCGTGTACGATGGATGCGCCTTGCGTTTGCTCAAAAAAGTGCGTTGCGCACTGGATGGCAAGGCCTCGGAATGCAGTTTGCCTGAGGGCTACACCGTGCCCAAGAGTTGCCCCATACAGCCCATGTAATCGGGTGTTGTATTAGCCAATTACCACCGGGGTGTCGGGAAGCTCGTTCTTGCCACCCCCTTCGTGTGGAAAGTGTTCAATCAATTTCTCGCTCACGGCTTGAATGCCGCGCAGTGCGCCTTCCGCGTAATGCCCTTGGGCGAATTCAGATTGAATCGCGCGGCACAATTCTTCCCAGTACTGGGTACCCACTTGGGTATGAATACCCCGGTCCGCCACAATTTCAATGGCATGGTCCGCCAGCAACACGTATATCAGTACGCCGTTGTTGAGTTCCGTATCCCACACGTGCAATTCACTGAACACCTCGATTGCGCGTTGGCGAGGTGTTTGCCCTTGTAACAGTGGTTGAAGTTCTATCGAACTTTCCACTGCAAATCGAATTTCCCCAGAGTGCCGCGTTTCACTGGCCTTGATGGTTTGTGCAATGCGCTCCAGGTGCATGGGCGAGAAAATTTGCCGCACATGGCGCTCGGCTGTCATCAGGTGTTTCAGAATGCGTTGAATGCCCATGCTTACCACCTTCCCGAGGCACCACCGCCTCCAAAACCGCCGCCACCACCACCGAAGGATACACACGAACGGGACGTTTCGGGGTAGTTTGAAGTGCACTCATGGTGTCCACCAAGAAATGGAGTGGACACTATGGTCGCCGTTCAGAACCAGTCATTTCAAGATGGGTTTGCTGGGGGCTTACATCTCATCATCCCCATAGGCACAACCAGGGCACAACTTAGGCACATCCTAGTAATAGTCAAAATCCGTCCTGAAGGTCACGGATTTTCGAAAATCTCGCACAAAAATTCACTTCACAAACTCGAAAATCCACGACCTTCAGGTTGATTTCCCAAACGGTCATTGGACACAAAAATGTGAACCAGAAAATTCGAGAAATTTTTACAGATGTGCCCTGTTGACCGTTATTGGATTTGACTGAAGGTCATAAATGGGAAGACGGGCTAAATCGGGGTTGGGCACCAGTTGGGCACATTTTGGGCACACGCTGTGGGTGGCCCAGAAAACAAAAAAACCAACCACCGCTAAGTGATTGGTTTTAATGATAAAAATTTGGTTGCGGGGGCAGGATTTGAACCTACGACCGGTTATGAGTATTTTCTCGTTTAGCGATCATAAGCGGTGAAACTCGATAAGTAGCGGGATTAATTGGGGCGTTCGCTCGGCCAGTGCTGGCTTTCCAGTAATTCTCAGGGGTGCCCCTTTAAATCGCTTTAGATCTATCGCGTTGAAGTGCACCCTTGGGCACACGCACTCAATTTCTATGGCTTAGTAATTCCTATGCGATTGGGTTGACCTTCAGGCTCTGAAAATCCACTGCATCATCACCAATGAATTTCTGCAATTCTGGGGTGAACATTTGCCTATATTTGCTCGACTTTTTCAGGCCACGTTTTTGGGGCTGTTTTTTTCATCCAAATCAGATAAATTGGATCGAGCGTATACTCATCTTATGGAGTCACTGTTGCTCGAACCGTCGATTCAAACCGTTGGCTTTTCCAGTTATCTCAAGTCTGTTTATAAATCCACTCTGTTAGAGCGAGTGGGCTTTCCGTCCAAATGATGCCCTTGGTGGAGTGCGTCCGGCGGATTACTTCGACGCTTTAGTTGGTCAAGGGATTGTGGCGGATTTGTTAGCAGTAATTCGCTACGGTAGTTAACAGTAGCCAACGGTGAGTCAGTTCATCGGAATCCATAAAAAGTTCTGAATTTTCAACTCCATTGGTCCGGTTGGCGAGTTAGTGAGCTTTGATTCAACGTCGATGCGTCATAAAAGCTCCCACACGGATAACGTCGACCTGTTTTGTGAGCATAAAGAATTTCTCAGGAAAGCGGGACGGTTACCGGGCAGATCACCAGGGAGGTGGGTCTCGATTTCAGTTAGCCAGAAATTGGGATATCTATGGCTAAAAGCAGGTAACTACCGTCATTGCTTTGTCCAGCGTCACAAGTTTCGAAGCCTATTCTTTTGTAAAAGGCCAAAGCGCCATGATTGGAAACAAGGCACTTGAGTTTCATAGAGGGACCGTATTCTCCCTGTAAATATTTTAAAAATCGAGTGCCGACTTTATTGAGTCTCGAATCGGGTCGCACGTAAAAATGATGTAAAAAGTTATCGGGTGGGTAGTAAGAGACGAACCCAAGTATCTCATCAAGGTCGTCTATTGCAATCCATAATTCTTCATCTTTACTATCCTCAGAAAGTGTCTTGGTACTTTCCAGTTTCAGCTCATTTAAGAATGCCTTATACATTTCTTGAAGCTTTGAATTTGCAATAGATCGGCGTATTTCAATCATCTTTGTCTATCGGATAGGCTACTCTGTCGTTAACCAAGTTATCTGGCAGGAGCGAGTACAATGCCGCGTCATATGGCTTGCCTTTATATATCAATCGATTGCGGGCGTTACATTCAAACTGTGCTCCAATTTTTTCTGCCACACGCCGGCTAGCAAGGTTTTCCTGACGAACAACAATTTCTAGCCTAACAAGTTCTAAGTTCTCAATGGCGAATCGGGCAGCCAATCGGGCCATCGCAGATGCTAAACCTGCGTTTTTTCGAGTGGATCTTACCCAATAACCAAGGTTGGCGAATCGATTGACATGGTTGATTTGATTGATTCCTACGCAACCAACTAACCCGAAATCCGTCATGTCGAAAACTGCAAATTCACGGTCACCTTTTTCGAGCGCCCAGTTTTCTTGGCAACAACTGATCCATTCGTCTGCATCCTGAATGGAATAGTTGTCATGACACCAACTCATCCATGGACTAATGTCATTTTTAGATTCGGAAACTGCGCAGAATAGCCGATCCCGGTCATCTCGTCGTAGAGGGCGGATAATCAGATTTGATTGTTTGTCAGCAATTATCATGGATACGAATAAGTTGTGCTCAAAAAGGTGTACGGATCAGTAGCTGATTCGGCCAGACTGTCTCAATCGCCTAACCATTTGTACATCACCAAGGCGTCCAAGTAGCCTTTCTCCGGATGATCAAAAGCTTTGGGTAATCTGCCAACCGTAGAGAAGCCGAGCTTATGCCACAGTCGCACTGCGCCCTCATTGCTTGAAGCAACGAAGTTGAATTGCATTGCTTTGTATCCTAGCTGCATGGCTATTTCCTGAGAGTGCTCACACAAGAGAGTAGCGACACCACGACCTCTTGCTGCAGATGAGACCATGTAACCGCAATTACACACATGCGAGCCTGGGCCCGCCTGATTTGTTTTGATGTAGTAGGTGCCCAATATCTCGCCGTTTTCCTCAAGCACAAAGGTCTTCCTTGGGCTATCAAGCCAAATTACCTGAGCCTCAGCCTTGGTGATGTCTCGCGACAAGGCGTAGGTTTCCCCGGCAGCCGCTATTTCGCTAAATATGGGCCAAATTTTGTCAAAATCATTACGGGTCGCTTCACGTATTTTCATAACATTCATACGTTGGTTTATTCACACAAGTTTCTTCTGCCAGAAAAGAGCCTTGCCCATTTGTGGATCCAGCTCGTATCCCTCAAAGCCGAATGATCGATAGGCATTCCGGGCAACCATGTTTCCCTCCAGAACCTCCAACGTCAGTTTGCAACAATTGCGTTGTTTCGCAACTTCTTCGGCTTTAGCAAGTAGTTTTTGTGAGTATTTTTGACCCCGAAATTGGGGGAGAACTACCATGTCATGAATATTCAGCAGCGGTTTGCAGGCAAAGCTCGAAAAGCCTTCTATGCATATCGCGAGGCCCGCAGGCGATTCTTCGCAAAAAGCGAGGACTGCGAACGCGTAGGCGCGTTTCTTGAGTTCACTCACCAAATTGAGTTTGGTGTAGTCCGACAGTTCCTGGCCTCCGCCCATCTCATCCTTTGCATAGGCATTCAAAAGGGAGATGATCGCTTCGGCGTGAAGCGGATCATCAAGGTCTGCAATGACAATTTTCTCCATGCTCTTCTCACAATGATAGGTTTGACTGTCAGTCTCTGAGCGTTCGTGACCAGTTCGTTTTCCGAGGATTGCAGAAAACATTCCAGATTGTTATCATTATTGATAATAATTTAACCCTACAAGTAAATCAATGGCAAATTTGGAAGTGGCGCTGCATCCTGTGCGGATGAAAATCCTCTCGTATCTGTTCTCAGAGCCTTCGACCCCTCAGCAAATCCACAAGGACTTACCCGAAATTGCGCCGGCTACCTTGTATCGGCATATCAAAGCATTGTTGGACGCCGGTTTGATTGAAGTAGAACAGGAAAATCAGAAGCGTGGTGCCATCGAGGTGACGTACCGTTTATCTCGTGCAACTTCTCAACCGGAACCCTCTCCGGACGAACTCAAAAAGCTTTTCAATGTTTACCTGGCTGGGGTCTTGAACAGCTTTGACAGGTTTCTAGATTCGAACCGGGAAAAGGAGAGTTATCGACATGGGTTCAGCAAAGCGATTTTCTACGCCACCCCAAATCAACTGGATGAATTTCAGAAAAAGGTGCTGGAGGCCATTAAGCCACTTCTGAAGCCGTCAGGAGAGACACAACAAATGGCTTATGAGCTGTCCACAATTTTGCTACCGGTGGTTGAGGAATAATGGTGATCGTTCTCAATTTATTAGCGATGTTGGCACTGTGTGCAGTCGGTCTTTATTTGCTTGCTCAGCTCAATCGTCGGTCGCCGTCCGGATCCAAACCCTATTGGTTTGGTGCAATGGCCTTTGTTTTGTTTGCCAGGGTATTGGAGCCTGTTTTTCTCGGTTTTGCAGGGTTTGCTTTACCCGGGCAGTCCGCAAGTATCAAGGTGGCGGTATTGGGACTAATCATGGCTTGTCTCACTGCGGGGCTTTTTGATGAAACCGGAAAATATATCTGTCTAAAAGCTAAAAGCGTGAGTGGCCATTTGGACCTTCTGTGGTTGGCCAAGTTCGCTGTTGGCTATGCTCTGTGTGAGGCAGTGCTTCTGGGGGTGATCAGCCATGCTCAGCTGCTTTATTTTTACACCAGTCCGGACGTACTTCAGACACTGGAGCTTGATTCCTCCGCGCAGATTGTTATCAAGAAGCAAGTGGCAGGCTTGAGTGAGTGGACCGCCTTGTTTTTATTGGTTGAACGCAGTTTTGCCATCGTAGTGCAAGTTGGTTTGACTGTGCTGGGTGCTTTAGCCATCCCGAGAAGGCAGCTTGCCTGGCTTATGGCGGCCATATTGATTCACGCCTTGATCAACATTCCTGCTGCAAGTTATCAGTACGGATTCCTTGACTTACTACATGGCGAGGTGATTTATGCAATCCTGCTCGCTACTACGATCGTTCTGCTTCGGCTTAGAGCAGCGTCTCTATTGAAGTTCATCAAATTGAATTTCACAGATCAATGTTCTAGTGTTAGTGACAGAAAAATTGAATCGCTCCGAAATTGCTAGACACTGGTCACTCTCGCTAGGAGTACCCCTTTGGTAACTCAAATTCCACGTCATGCGCTTCGTTGGAACTGTCGATTAGAATTTAAATTTTGACTGGGTTCGAAAATGAAAATCAGCGCAAACAAATTACTCCAACAGATTCCTGGGGCTATCACTGAAAACTGGCCCATGGGAGAGCGTTTTGCAAGGGGCCTCAATCACGGAAGCATGAGCGTTGAGCTATATGCCCCACAAAATGAGGACCCTCAGAAGCCTCACGATCAAGACGAGCTGTATTTCATCATTGAGGGATCATCCCTGTTATTGATTGAGGACTCTGAGTTTGAGTGTGCACCAGGCGATGCATTCTTTGTTAAGGCCGGACAGGCGCATCACTTCTTTAAATTCTCAGAAGATTTCAAAACCTGGGTTGTATTTTGGGGGCCGATGGGTGGAGAAGCCGATCTTCCATGAATTAAATCGATTCATAGATTAATCAAATTCATAGCCTTTTAAGTCTCTACAGAGATCTTCGGCCTTACACTTTTCGTTGTGAACAATAGCAGCTTCTATTGAGTATGAGCACTAACCCTTTGATCGCTATTCGAGCAGCCGAAGCTCCTCTGCGTGCCAAACCTTCAGCGTATCCGTCTGAGCTGCAAGCGCGGGTTAAAGGTCGAGAAAAGCGTCCTTTGGGTGATCTGTTTGGCTTATCCAATTTCGGCGTAAATTTGACTCGACTGCCGCCCGGCGCGGCATCCTCATTTCGCCATGCGCATTCGAAACAAGATGAATTCATCTATATTCTTCAGGGGTATCCCAGCTTATACACCGATGAAGGGCGATCGCTGTTATCGCCAGGAATGTGTGCAGGTTTTAAGGCTGGTACCGGCAACGCGCACTCTTTGATCAACGAAAGCGAAGAGGATGTAGTCTATCTGGAGGTAGGTGACCGAACGGAGCACGATAATGTGACCTATCCTGATGATGATTTGTGTGCCAAATTTGTCAGTGGCAGCTGGGTCTTTACCAGAAAAGACGGCACTCCTTTATAGATTGCCTTTCGTGACGAATAGACAGAGAGTTGTGGATGAACGCACGTACACCCAAGTATTCGGCGAGTCAGGTTCCAAGTGTCCCAGAGCTGATTGCCTTTGAGGCAATCGCCAGGCATAAGAATTTTTCCAAAGCAGCCGATGAACTTTCGGTTACTCAAAGTGCAATCAGTCATCGAATTCAACAGCTTGAGGCAAGGCTTGGTACTACGCTTTTTCACCGACAAACATCACAAACGGAACTGACCGAGGCAGGCGAGGTGTTCTTGCCAAAAGTTCAAGAGATCCTGTCAGCACTGGAAAATGCGATCTCGGTGCTACAAGCAAAAGCTGTCAAACGGGTTCGTCTGAGTCTGCCACCACTGGTTGGTTCACATCTGGTCAGTCACTATTTGACCGCTTTTCAGCGCGATAATCCGGATATCGATCTTGAAATTACCATTTCCGCGACCTTCGCCAATTTGAAGGGTGGGGAAGCGGATATTGGTGTGCGCAGGGGGAGTGATGATGATTGGCCAAGCCTCGTGAAATCTAGATTATTTCAAATTGACTTGGTTTCAGTGTGCAGCCCCGCCTATTTGAAAGCGAATCCTTGGATTGTTTGTCCAGAGAGTATGTTGAAAGCGACACTACTTCGGCAAAGTATTTTTAGCTGGAAAGAGTGGTTTTCAGCCCAGGGCCTCGAGTGTGATGAACCACAACGAGGTCCCTTTTATAGCGATGTCAATCTGATGCTTCAGGCTTGCGAGTTGTCACAAGGAATAGCCCTTTTGCCCAAGGCCTTTGTTGAGCACAAAATTCATGATCGCAAGCTTATCTCGCCAATCAACTATGAGTTAAGAACTGGTCGAAGCATCTTCATTTGTTCTTCTCCTCACGCATTAGAACAAACCCAAGTAAGGCGCTTGTATGACTGGCTTGTTGCGCAGGCATCATGACGCTCCCGCAATTCAATGATTGGCCACGTAATAAATAGTGGATGTGGCATTCGCCAGTAGTGATTCTTTTGAGAACATCTCGGCCGACAGGTAAATCAGTCTTTCTGTTTTTCTAAGCAGGCTGACACGAATGCTTAGCGTGTCTCCCAAGAAAGCCGCTCGAATTAATGAGACGTTGAGGTTGACAGTGGCAATTTTTTTGATAGTGTCGATTGAATCAGTGGCGGTGCTGCCCATCGCAATGTCAAACACGGTGCAATAAAAGCCACCATGAAAGGTGCCTGCCTTGTTTAAGTGCTGTTCGGTCACGAGTAATTCATAATAGTCCTTGCCATCTCGGCTACTTTTTTGAATGGGTGAAAACAGCTTTACAACCGGGCTAAGATCCTCGCTAAGCACCACAGAGTTTTCCGCTACATTCCCCATCAAATTTCTCCTCTTAAATAGAATTCGATCGCATCTTCCAGTCGATCGTCCCCCCAAAAAAGTTGATCATGAACAATGAAAGATGGAGCACCAAAAATTTGAAGACCGTCAGCCTGCTCTGTAATCAGCTTGAGTCGATCCTTGGTTTCCTGGCTACTGGCATGGGGAAGAATCTCCTGAGGATCAAGGTCCATTTGCTTGAGAATTCGCTCGATCGTATCTGTGGTGGAGATGTCCTTGTTCAGCGCAAAGTAGGATCTAAATACATTGACGCAAAACGCATGAATCCACGGTGCATCAGAAAAGGCTGTTGCTATTCGAGCGGGCAAAATACTTCCAATTGGAAACTGGGTTGGTTGTTCAAACTCCAGTGAATATTTATTGGCTTGGCGTTTGACGTCTTGCCACATGTAAGCAAGTTTTCTGGGTTGGGCAAGAAAAGGACTTGATTGCCAGCCAAGGCGATTAAAAATTGCACCGAGTACTACAGGAACTAGTCGAATCTTGATTCCACGGGCTGCTGCCAACTTATCGATCCTCGCAACGGCCAAATACGAGTAAGGACTAGAGAAGTCGAAGTACAGATCAATTTGCTTGTTCAATGGACAGGCTCCGAAAAGTTAGCTATCAATATTTTGCCTTTCCTGATTGCCTCCACCAACAAATTATTTGATGGCCCTATTCAATAAATTCAACTGCTAATCAACTACCTCCCGCTAATGTTGGGTTGTTACATCAGCGAGGATAATCATGACAAATGCCATATATCGACCTACTTTTGCACGCCTGTTCATAATGTTCTTCGTGATGTCAATTACTCTTCTCGTGGGTGCTTGCGGTTCAGATAAAGTGACATCGGAATATGTTTACTCCACCAATGGCGTGAAACTTTCGTTGGGTGAATACGGAAACCCGAATGGTCAACCGGTGCTATTCATTCATGGTTGGTCTCAAAGCAAAGAGATGTGGAACCAGCAATTAACAGCACCTGAACTGCAGGGTTATCGCTTGATCGCCTATGATTTGAGGGGTCATGGCCAATCAACCAAGACCATGAATCCTGCAGAATACGTGTCGGCGAATAATTGGGCCGATGACCTGAATGCCGTGATTCGTAAATTGGGCCTGCGCAATGTCACCGTCGTTGCCCACTCCTACGGGGCAATTGCGTTGATGGATTATCTGAGCCTTTATGGTGACAATAATCTCATGGCGATCAACTTCGTAGGTGCTTTGGCCGGGATGGGTAATCAGTCTGTGACAGCCTACATTGGCCCCGACTTTGGGCGTATCAAGCTGGCAACCAGTGAACGCTTCAACGATCAAATCGACGGGGTTATGGCGCTTGCTAATGCGAATTTTGGCAACACAGTCGATCGTGATATCTATGCTCGTGGCCTCGCTGCAAGCATGTTGACGCCGTACTACGTCCGCCGCTATATCTTTGCTCGACAAGTTGATCACACTGACACGCTAAGATCTATCCGAGTGCCAGTGATTTTTAGCCATGGTCAACTGGACCAAGCCGTGTTAGCGCGTTCCTCAGTCGATATGGCTTCCAAAGTGCAAGGTTCAAAAGTGGCAATTTACGAGGCATCACATCATGCGCCTTTCGTTACAGAGGCGGTAAAGTTTAACGCTGATCTTTTAGCGTTGCTGAAGAATATTGAAACGGGGGCTAGTCGTGACCAATGACGTTACGGAGTGTAAGAGTCTTGAATTGTTCCAAATTTATGCATCCTACAATTCGGTGATGAATAGCCGACTTCTTGAGTGCTGCGAGACTCTTGAGGAGTCGGTGCTTCATGAAAACTTGGGAGCCTATTTCGGTTCAATACTTGGTACCTTGAATCATTTAATCAATGCTGACGAGTTGTGGTTGAGTCGCTTTACAGGTGAGCCGCATCAAATCAGGGCACTTGATCAGATCCGTTTTGACTATCTTGAGAAAGTTCGACATCGCCGAACAGAAATGGACAAGGCCATATCCCAATTTGTGGGTTCCTTAGACGCAGCAAAACTTCAACGCACGCTGAGTTACGTAAGTTTTGTCTCGCCTCAAAGGCGAGAAGTGGTGTTGGGTAAGGCTCTACTTCATTTCTTTAATCACCAGACTCATCATCGCGGACAAATCACCACGCTTCTTTTTCAAAAAGGTAGAGATCCTGGTCTCACGGATCTCATTTCCTTGGTTTGAGGTGTCAATTCAACTCGACGGCGCATCGCAACTCGATACTTTGGCGTAGAGGTTGATTTGGGTCTATTTCAGTCCAAAAGGCGCTGTGGGGCGTGCTAATCCAACTCGATTCACCTGGTGCACTGTCAAATGTTTTGAATATTAATGCCTCGTCAAGATTCAGCGCACTCACATAATTCCATTGAAGCGCAGATGAGTCTTTAACCAAGTTCATTAGACCTGTGCGTTCTGCATAAATCAGCTGACACTCGCCGATGTGGAAGTCATTCTGGTTAAACGGTACGCCGATTGCCAGTGGGGGGTTAGTCACGGCATGGGACAAAGGAATCCAGACATTCACAATCAAAAATCGCCTCTCGCCGAGATTCCAGTCAGTATTTCTCTCAAGGCATGCGCAGCCGGAGGAACTTGTGTAATCACAGTGCGCAAGCTGAACTGCTTGCGGCGTTTTCAAGGCGCTGTCTCTGCCAATGTCAGGTGTTTGATCAACTTTCTCCACACGCCTTACCGCTGAATCAAATACTTGAACCCGTTTGGCATGTGTCAAATATTGAACCATCTCCTCAATCGACTTCACACTTGAATGAGAAGGGCGATCATCACTCTCGAGCTTGATGGGTTCAATGTTATTCCAGGTCCATCCATTCGACTCAAAATTAGGCTTGTGGGAATCGGTTCTGCAGTCCCGGATATGCTCAACTGTGGAGACGAATGGGTTGACATTCTCATCTTCGAGCTTTCCGGTGATCATCGACACCCTCGCACCGTCTGCATCTGCTCTTAGATAGTTAATTCTTGCTTGAACTGTAGCGCTCATGAGGAAATCCTTTGCGTGGAAAACCTCATTCTCGATGCCCAACGATACGCGCTCAAATCGTCTTTTCTATGAAGCTATCACTTTTTCCGATGATTCATTTTGAACCCTCGTTTACAGGCCTCCCGCCACATTCATTACGCTTGCGGTGACGTAGCTCGACTCGTCAGAAAGCATCCATGCCACTGCATTGGCGATTTCCTCCGGTTGCCCAGGGCGTCCCAAGGGGATTCGAGACGCGACTCGCATGGCGCGACCTGGCTCACCAGCGCGAGCATGAATTGTTGTGTCAATCGTTCCCGGCGACACTGCGTTGACCAGTACGCCGACACTTGCAAGTTCTTTGGCAAGTCCGATACTCAATGTCTCCACAGCCGCTTTTGTTGCTGCATAGGCAACATATTCTCCTGGTGATCCGGTGCGGGCAGCCACTGAGGAAATGTTGACGATTGAACGTCTTATTCCGTTTGAGTTGTTGCTCCAACGAATTGCTGCTTCGCGGCAAAGTCGTATCGTAGATGTGAGGTTCACCTCGACTACATTGCTCAGATCTGCGTCCGTTAGCTGGGTCATGGGCCCAAGTTTTCCGGTGATGCCTGCGTTGTTGACCAGTCCAACCACCTCACCCAGTTTTTCAGCCTCGCAAAAGATTCGCGATGCGGCATCAAGGTCGGTCACGTTACAGTGAAGTCCTTTGATCCGCTTTGTCTTCGTCGTGTTCAAAGTATTCTGTAATTCTTGCGCATCATTTTCAGAGTTTGAGTGAGTAAAAAGCACATTGAAGCCGTCTTTGTGCAGGCGCTCTACGCACGAACGCCCAATGCCTCGAGTGCCTCCAGTTACTATCACCACAGATTTCTCTTTGACCACGATTCTCTCCTTATTTAGCTATTGAATTAAATTTCAGTTTCTTAGAGCCACAATTGCTGCAAAAAATGTCAATGCAGCAAATAACAGCGTTGCGTATTGATAGCTTCCCAGTGCCTTTGCGGTGATTTCGCCTAGAAATGGACTGCAGGCAATACCTGTAGCAATTGGCAAATTGAATTTGCCGTAGATGGTTGCGTAGGCTTCTGTGCCCCATCGCTCTGATACTGTCGATGCAATCGCAAGTGTTTGGGCGCCTCGCACTGATCCTGCTGCCAAGGCTCCGCACAGAATCCAGATCATCGATTCATTTGTGAGTCCGAGAACAAGGAGCGACAACATGCTGCAAAAGAGCAGGGCGCTTAACCTCTGCGTTGATGTTCCAAGGCTTCCCAATGGGATAAATGCGATTCTTCCTAGCAATTGCGCCGCTCCGACGAGCCCAAATATAAATGCGGCATCCTGGTAGTCCAGATTGAGCTCTTGAAGCAGGGGAATTAGATTCAGGGTTGTTCCGTAAAGGCCGATTGAGGCCACAGTGAGTGCAACTTGGGAGTAGGTGAACCCACGCTCACTGGTAATGGATCGCAAGTGATTTTTTGAATCATTCGCTGTCTTGTTTGACTTCCTCCACGGCATTTTTAATAGGAAGGCGATGCATAGCCAACCAAGAGCACCGTATGCGATGGCTAAAAGCATAAAGGTCATCTCGAATCCCCGGCTATCTATTAAATGCGCGGTGAGCGGAGCGAATCCAGTGGATGACAATCCACCTGCAAAAGTAATTGCCAGCAGTTGCCACTTGTTATTAGAGCCAAACCACTGACTAGCCGCTGCGAAAGCCGGGGGATAAAGAGTAGCGGCTTGTGAAACTCCTACTAACACCCAAGCGATTGTAAAGATCAGGACTGAGTTCGTTTGACTCGACAAGAAAATTGATATGGCTCCAAGGATTACCCCCCAAAGCATGACCTTCTGGGGGCCATGATTGTCTATTTGACGTCCCACCCACGGCCCGGCGAATGCGGCGCTAAGCAATGACAATGTATAGGCGGTGGGGACCACTGAAGTAGTCCATCCCATCGCAGTGCTCAGTCGAGTTGAGGCAATTGGCAGGGTGTAGAAGAGAATCCCCCAACTTAAGAATTCAAGCAAACACAGTCCCACCAGGGCTTTTGATTTTTGGGCACTCATGCGACTTCAGACCACTGTGGGTTGGCGTTCTGCTTGTTGAAATATTGCATGCAAGTGTGCTCTTGACACTTGTAATCACCTATTGGAAGTTTTGATAAGCCGATCAACTGAATTGATGTTCCAGATGTTGACTTTTTACACCTCTGGCTCATACAAAAGATCTCGTTGCCAGTTCAATCCCCAGCAGCATGAGAAACATCAAGAACAGGAATCGAAAGGTACTCGGTTTTAGCAAGGTTCTTATCCTCTGACCAATCCACATCCCCACTAGCGCTGGTACAAGCGCTGCCATTGATGTCCCCAATTGCTCTAACTCCATTGCGTCTTGAATCAGCAAACCCGCTGCTAGTGAAAGTGTTGAGACTGTGAATGAGAGTCCAAGGGCTTGCACTAGATCGTCCTTACTCAGGTTCAGTGCTTGAAAAAACGGGACTGCGGGAACTACAAATATTCCGGTGAGTCCCGTTATGGCGCCAGTAATTAACCCAACGATCAACGATATACGGTGTTCAAGTGATTTTGAGATTACCAAGGCTGGGCCGAGCAGGGCATACATCGAATAGACAACCAGTGTCATACCAATGAATGTTCGCGACCAGTCAGGGTTGATTCTTGACAGCAGCATTGTGAACAACACAGTTGCTAATACGATGCCTGTCATCATGGGCCAGAACCTGCGAATTGACCCCTGCAGTGAGGGCCCGGTTAATAGTTGCCAAAGATTGGTAACCAGCGAAGGGATGATCAGGATAGCGGCCGCGGTCACGGGTGACATGAAGCTTCCCAGTAAGCCCATGGCCACGGTAGGCAGTCCCATTCCGGTAACACCTTTGACCAGGCCAGCAGAAAGGAAAATGGCGATTAACGCCAAAGCGAGTGGAAGTGGTTCGTTCATGCCCATATTGAATCGCAGCTATTTCGCATGCACAATCAGGCTTTTATACCCTTAGCCTTCGGCTGAAACGAAGGCTTGGCAAAATGAACCTCGACCTTGTGGATTTAAATCTGTTTCTGAAAGTTGTTGAGTCCGGCAGCATTACCCAAGGGGCCTATCTTTCGAATTTGGCTTTGGCATCTGCCAGTGAGCGGATCAGAAAACTGGAGCAGGACCTGGGGGTCGTTCTGCTGATCAGAAAGGCGCGGGGTGTGGTACCAACGGAGGCAGGTGAAGCCCTGGCCCACCATGCCCGTCTAATATTGCAACAACGCAATTTAATGGAAGATGAGTTACAGGATTTTGCGACAGGCGCAAGAGGATCTATCACTTTGTATGCGAACACAGCGGCTTTGATGGAATTCTTACCCGCCAAATTGGCAATGTGGCTCGAAGGGTGGCCGAATTTAAAGGTGGTGCTCAAAGAGCGGACAAGCGAGGAAATTGTCAAGGCCGTTCAGCTTGGACTGGCGGAGGCGGGCATTGTTTCGAGTTCTGTGCCTGCCGCCGGATTGATCACACGCGCTTTAACGGACGACAACTTGGTGTTAATTGTTTCACCGAAGCACAAGTTTTGGACTGAAAAAGAAATCAGCTTTGAACGTGTTCTCTTTGAGCCGATGGTGGGTCTCACTCACGGAGATGCGCTTCAAGCGCATATCGAAGCGCACGCAAGAAATCTCAACCGGAACTTAAATGTACGCGTTCGGTTGAAAACATTTGAGTCAGTTTGTCAGTTCGTTGGTCACGGGGTTGGAGTTGCAATTATTCCCGAGCGTACCGCGAGAAGATTTCGTCGTAAGTTTGGTTTTGGTGTCGTTCGATTAAGCGATTCATGGGCCACGCGTCAGCTTATGGTTTGTTACAAAGAATTAACTAGGCTATCCCCGGTCATGAAAAGTTTTTTGGACTATTTGGAAGCAAATACAAATTTGAGTTTTGACTAAACTACATCTTGAATATTTTGCATTTCGCTTTGTACTTATTGTTCTGATAAAGAACAGCTGCAGCACACGGTACAGTGCAGTTTTATAAATGGTTTTGTTTTAATGCAGAGGGATTTCATGGATATTCTTTACCATTACTGTAATCCGGCGGCATTTTTATCAATTATCGGTAACCGCTGTATTTGGTTGTCATCCTTGTCGCTCTCCAATGACGCGATGGAGGGGAAATTGGTTGGCTCTACTTTTAGGACACTATTTGACCGCAATAAACTGAATGAAAAACAGGCGTCTATGGTGATTGATGCAATCAAGTCGCTTGAGGAAGTGATCGACGGCTTGGGTTTTTGTTTGTCAGAAAAAGGTGATCTACTCAGTCAGTGGCGTGGTTACTCAGGAGATGGACAAGGTTTTTCGATTGGATTCTCAAAGGAATACTTGGAGTCGCTAAATAATAGCCGGGATAAAAATACACCAGGCTTTAGCACTGAACGAGTAATTTATGAGTTGGCTGAGCACGAGAGTGCGTTGCAGCCGATTTTTGAGAGAATCTTACAAGACATATTGATAGGCAAGTTGAATCCACCTAGCCCTCCCTCAATGTTGATGGGGCTTGATCATGAAGCTGGCCAAAAAATATACGAATTAGCAAGAGAGGAATACGGTAAAGCGGTGCACAACATGATGAGCAAGGTCTTTATGGTTTTGTCTCATTTATTTAGATTGAAGAATCCTGCATTCAGGGAAGAGGCGGAATGGCGACTTATTTCTCATCTCTTCAACGAACTTGAAGATGAGTGTGAGTTCCGTATCTCAGCTGAACGCCTTATACCTTTCCGTTCAATTGCATTGAAGAACCTTGACATACCGGCGATAAGGGAGGTGATTTTAGGTCCTAAGAACATCACGCCAGAATTCGTAGTCAGCAAATTTCTTGAGAAGAATGGATTTGTCGGCGTCACTGTCAAAAGATCTAGTGCCACTTATCGTTAGGATGATTCGACTAGGGCAAATTTCCCACTTTTCTTGGTCAGTTTGTTACTTGATATCCGACACGCCTACGTTGCAATGTTATCGCAGGTAAATAGGTACTGAAAGTGCCATAAAATGGCCGTTTCGCTGAAAACTCTTTTTCATGACTTTGAAAAAATTACCTTATGGCGACTTTTGGGCTGTTGGGGATTCCCTGTTGCTATGGTGAATCGCTCAGCCTGTACTCGGCACTTTCCATCCTTCAAGAATCTCTTGATGGCTTACTGCTAACTAGACTTCACTACTGAAAGTGCCAAAAAAAGGCACTTTCAACCAAAACACGATTTCCAAATCTGTGAAAACATTTCCCCATGACCTTCGGGTAATCAGGGGATGCAAATGGAAAATTCAAGAGTTTTCACAGACGAATCAATCGAGCAAATCATAGCTGATCATGACCTCTCGAGGTTCATCAAAGTGTTTGGTTTGGCGCATTGCGCGGCAGATCTTCACTGCGCAGTTCAAAACTTAATCGATGCCCTCGAGCGAGTGGCGAAGGAACGTATCGACTTTCCAAAGCTGCTTGAGGCAAGCTTTGTTCTCACCAAAATCAAGCATCGTCTCGAATGCCTTCCGTCGAAGGACTGGGGAGTCAAACTGGTTCCAGAGCAAGGGCCGTTGTCATGCCTGATGGCATATCGCCGGGTAAATGATTCACAGAAGTTAGATCTCGCGCTGGTGTTAACAGCGATGTACCTTGGGGACTATCACCCTAGAACGCTGATTCAAATTCTAAGCAAACATGTAAAGCGCGACCCTCTCGAAGATCTTTCGTTTCGCCCTGATATTCAGGTTAAGCATGCATTAGAGCGAGCCAAGTCTCAATCTGAGAAGGTGTTGGACTGTTTGATTGAAGGCTCCGTGCGATCATCGCTCGATCGCTTGCAGGCTTATCACATGCGTTTACATGGCGAGCACGACTTGCAGAAAAAGAGAGTTTTACTCACCCACGCGCGCTTTTCGCAAGAGACCTTGATTGCAGCCAGTACGCAGATTCAGGAAGGTGCGAAGCAGGGCGATGGCCCATCAATTTGTGAGCTTCTATCGCTACATATCAATTGTCCTCCAAGTTTCACCGTGGCTTTACCTTGTTGGCCAGAGCCCGGCGCTTTTCATTGGCTGTCCGTTCGAGAGTCACGCATCTATACGAATCGGTCATTGTTCATGCCCAAAGGACGCGTGGATGGTGACTCAAATCAGCAAGCAGATCAGTGGTATTTGGCAAGGCCGATTGCACAAGCACTAAAGAATCCGCTTCAGTATGCTTTGACCCAAAACCCTGATGCAAAGAATCTGGGTGCGTTGATAGGGGTTTCTGAGAAAGACATCAATCGAGAGAACCCTGAAATTACAGATCTGCGCAATCGATTGTCGATTGAAGGTGTGAATCAGTGTGGTGATGATGTACTGGCTGCTTTCGCATTTTCTGATCCGCGCTTGCTGTCTCGTGGGCCTGCATATTATAGAAATATAAAACAGAAAGATGCCGCGAAATTATTTTGTTCGGTCTTAGAGTCGTTTGGAATACCAACAGTATCGATTGATATGAGCTCTGAGCGGGGGTTTGGCGC
This sequence comes from Limnobacter sp. 130, assembly GCF_902506325.1. Classification (GTDB taxonomy): domain Bacteria; phylum Pseudomonadota; class Gammaproteobacteria; order Burkholderiales; family Burkholderiaceae_B; genus Limnobacter. Next base: position 1,103,644 of record NZ_LR732328.1, on the reverse strand, counting down.
GCTTGCCCAAGTTCGGAAAGAGTACATAGCTAGAGCTTGGACTGAATTAAAAACACAAGTTGATTCGCTAAGACCTACGAAAAACAGCAAGTGGTCAGAGCTTGCGACGTTTCACAACGCATTTGCAATTGCGACTGCATTCATGTGTTCAATCGCATTGGCCTTGCGTCCCACGCAAAGTTTTCCCCTCAAGCGTTGCTCAATTGGAGCTGATTTCGTGGTGTTTAACGACAAAGACAGCCATCAGGTGACCGAGTTCGTCGAGGTCCCATTTGGTCAGATTGTAAAAGCCCAGCTGGATCTTTATATCGAACACCTTGAGCAACTTTGGGGGAAATCTCGAGAACTGGAATGCGCTGAGAAGATACCTAACAACATCACAAAAATTCTAGAGCTAGGCTCTTCTGAGCCACTGTTATTCCGCCTAACCCGAAATGGTCTGAGTCGACTGGGATCAGATCATTTGTCTGATGCGCTTAATCTGCACGGCTTTAATTTGCCACCGAACTTCGGTCGTCATTTCGTTCAGTCTCATCTTTGTGGTTTAAAGCGGGTGGAGATCAATCGAATTTCAAGACACGGATCGATCTTTCAATCAAGCAATAACATGGGAGTTGACCTTTCACCGGAAGAATCCGCAACGAATGTAGTTCGGAGCACTGAGGATCTATTGAAACAGATAGGCGTACTTCCATTGCCCGGTCTTCAAGGCTGAGGCCTGTGATGACGCAAGTGGCTCTTTTCAGCAAGCGCGACAACAGTACTAAGTTGGTTGACAGCTATTTTTACGCAGCTCAAAACGACTTTCGTGACGTAGTCGTAAGCATTAGGCCCAATAAAGCCTTTGTTGAAAAATTATTTATTGAAAGATGGAAACGCGTTCGGACCGAGGAACTTCAGCGCCTAGGGATTGCTGAGCGTTTGCTACTTAGCCTAATGATTAATGACCTGGTTTTGCGTCTAGATTTGCTCGAGGAGGTGGTTTGTACGATTTTGGCTAGTTCTCAGAAAGAACTCACTATCGAAAGCCGTGTGTCGGTAGTGCTGGAGAACGGGGCAGTGATTAACGTTTTGATAAGCGCTGCGACGATTCGTTTAATCACCAAACACCATGCTGACCTTGGCAATGTTGAACTCGATGTTAAGAAAACACTGACCCGGATTGATAAATGGTTCTGGGGTCAGGATCGAACTGAAAGTTTCGTGGGTGGGTTTGCGCTCGTGTTAAAGCAATATTTACTCCCGATTGTTTTTGCATCAGTTGCCGGGTTTTTGGAGTACGCATCCTTAGAAGAACGAGTGTTTAAACGGGCCAATGGTGTTCAATGTAGATCTAAAGCTGACGCAGATGAAATCAATGAATCCTTGGCTTTAGGAATTCAAAACCGTCAGGTGGAGGATTCTGACTGGTGGTTTGCCAAGCAGGTTCAAGATTGGCTTAAAAACCATGTGAAGGGTTCCATGTCTAGGAACTCAATTCTGATTCGAATCGACTCAGGTGTTACACGGCTTTTGGAACCAGACACTATTGGTTATATATATCTCGACTGGGTTCGCTACTTGATTGTCTGCGGTTCGCGATACAAATCAAAGCTAAAGCCAAGCACTATCGAACAGTATGCACGGCTTGTCTTTCGCCATTTGTTCGAAAGCCTAAACCCCCATTTATCTGTCTTCGACTTCATCACCCAGCACTTAAAGGCGTCCGAGCTCCAAGTCTCTTCGAGTGTTGCTGGTTCATCAGCCCCACAACTTAATGCCGGTTTAGATGTGTTCAAAGTGTACTTGGCGGATGTTTATTCTATTGAGACGGACATAGCCAAGATGCGAAGCCACAGAGGGATTATTGAGGCGGAACTCATTTGGCCAAGTGAAATTCTAGATGCGATCCAGGAAGCCCGAGCAATCCTTGATCGGACCCTTGCGGTGAACTGTTCAGTAGCCCTTATTTTAGCGACATTGGTGAGACTGCGTATCGGTGAGCTATTGCGACTCGAGATTGGGGATTTTCAGCTATCGAAACTTGAGCAATCATTGTTGGTGACCATCCGGCACAGTAAATCTGACGCTGGCGAGCGCACCGTGCGCATTCCCATAGATCGAGCACGCCTGCTGGAGCAGTTTCTGACCTATCGCATCACCATTGATCAGGCAGGCCCTAAATCATCTCTATGGGGAAACTACGAGACTGAAGACGTTTATCGTAGCGCAACGTTCCGAGCCACTCTGAACGGAATTCTGAAAGTGGTAACAGGTGAACCAGGCGCGCGTTTTCATTGGCTGTCCCACTCGAAAGTAACCTCCGAGTTTTGGCAACTCTTCAACGGCCATTCCCGATATTCTCAGCAACACAATCCAGTTTTCGCGATCGTGGCAGATCTGGGTCATTTGAGTTTTTCCACGTCATGGACCACTTACACACACTGTGTAGATTATTTGATCGCCTTGGCTGCGAGAAACCTCTGGAGTTCGATCCCGAGCGAATACCTGCCATCGTGGGACTTCAGGATTTGGTTAGGTTTTGGGAGCGCAAATACCTACAAATCGACTGTTAGACGGGGAAATTCTCGAGGTGTTTCCATCGGTCGATCGCATGCCAGGCTGATCTACGGGGATAGAGAAAAAGAAATATCTCCACCTTTTGACCAATCCTTGATCCAGTTTCCAAGTCTTGAGGAAATCTGGCCTGAGAGCAAAACAGCTACGGATTTGACCCCTTTGGATGTTTTTAAGCTGGTGAATCAGTTGACCAGCGCTGAAGGGATTGATAAAGCCAAGCTGATTCAGCAGTTTGGTATCGATCGAGAAATCTTTGATCGACTTTATTGGACGCTTGGACAGTACGGTCGATTCGAATCGGCATCTGTGTGGAACCCAGACGTTCTGCGTTATTGCTCGCAGTTGGAAAAAGCATTTAGTCATGGTTTTGCTCGCACGACTGAAGCCATGTTACTTGCTTTGATATCTGGTCCTTTTAACCAGGGGCAAGACTATTTCTATCTCCGTGAAATATTTACATCAAGACACCTTGTTGTTCCGCTAAATGATCCACGTTTCAAAAAGATCATCGCGCTTCTAAAAGCGTCAGGGGTTCAGGCCGAGCAATGCAGTTTTGAGGTCGGAGTACGTGTAAATCAAAGTGACAGTGATCAGCTAATCAATCTATTCAAATATTCATATCTTCATGCACCACTAGTGAGTTACTGCAGGGGCAATGGAAGAAAGCATGTGCGGCTGCATCTTTTCAAGCCGAATTCAGGATCAACTTCAAAAGCGTTCAACAGCGAAAAGAATGCGCTGATTAGCATTTTGACACCAAGAAGATCAAGACCTGGCAACAGGGCTTCGATTGGGGTTTGCTTGCAAGCGGCTCTTTTTTGTCAGGTAGTTATTTGGGATATTCACCAGAGGGGGAAGTTATGAAGCGCTCGATTGAAAAAGTGGCAATTCCGTTAGATTGGCTCTGGCCAATGAAGATAAGCAAGTTCATTCATGAGCTACATAGTCGTGATTTTGAGGAAATTGATCGAAAAGTCCGCGCTGTGCTATCGCCTGTTTTTGCACTCATACCTGAGCTTACAATTTCCGGTGCCCTGGAAAATCGAATAAATCCTAGTACGCATCGTGAGGAGGTTTTTTACCAACCAGTTCTTATTGCCTCTCGGCAGCTTCAGTTGCAATTCGACGTTGATCGAGCTGCAAAAATCGAGGTAATTTTAAAAAGCTGTCTTGAAGAATTCGCTAGGCTTCCGATGATGCTTGAAACGCTGCTACAGGCCCAGCAACTCAAGCCTCTCAAATCCCTATCGCCGCAAGAATATCAAGCGTTTTCTATTTTGCGCTCTTTGCTTGATTCACATTGGACGACGGAGTCCTGGGCAAATAATCACCACTTGAAAACCATTGAGCAAAATGGCCCAGATACAGAACATCGGTTGAGTTTTCAGGCCACAGTTAGATTCAAAGGACGTCAATCTGTAGTCCTTGAGTCGGTACGCTGGCACAAAACTAATCCGGTGATTGTGAATCAAAAGACATTTCCGGTGAGGTTTCGGCCATCATATCTTTTCGATGAAGAAAATAATTATCTGGATCGATTCGAAAAGCTGTTACGCAGCGGTCAGCCTGCGAACTTCATTTGTCGCATTAGTCTTAAGAAACGAAAAGGAATGCAAAGGGTAAACAGTGCAACCATTGAGCAGCTAATTGATGAATGAGACAGTTTAAGCATCCATCAACCGCTGGGTGTGATGCGTCGACATCTCTTCATTTCTCACGACATGCCAGGTTGAAGACACTTTCGATGGTGTCAATTTCCATTCTTGAACATAGGCTCGCCCCTCCACCGTTTCGAATCCGAGGAACACAATTTCATCAGCATTGAATTTCATCAATTTTGCTTCATAAAGGCCTGGTGCTCGACTCACCCCGCCGTAGTAGGAATTCACGCTTAAAGACATGAATTTGCCATCCTGGTTACTTTTGATGACCGCATCATCGTGGATTACGCTTGGAGCATCCAGGCGTTTGCCGCGTTCGCGAAGCAGAGTGAGGTTAAAGAGCATAATTAAGTGCTGTATATAAAAACAGTATTTATATTATGCGATCTGTTTCGCAGCGTCCATCAGAAAATTACTGAGCCCGCCCTAACGGTGCTTTTTTAACCTATCCCCAATTTCGTTTCCGCAAAGAAAAAATCCACACAGGAAAGTCTTTCCTGCATGGAAAATCAAGCGCTGATAACCTACTGTCTTGGCTGTTTAGCATTCCCTGTATCGCTCAAGAGCGGCCATTAGAAAGTACTTTTCATTGACTCTAATGAAATCCGGAGCCTTCTGAAAACCGTGCTCCTCGAGGATCTGTCCAACCGAGTGCAGCAGCTCCTGCGCGTTCGCTAACAATCTCTCATCGCCAGGCCGCAGGTTGCTGAACTGCCAAAACCCCGAAAATGAAACCCGCACGCCCTGAGGCCACCCGGTACAAAAGTTTCGGTTGGCTTTGCAAAACATCTGCAAAAAAGCCGCGATTGGTGCGAAGTGCATTGGCTGCGATTCCATTGAAACCTCGTCATCTTCCGATGCCATACGCAAGGGAACCCGTTTTGAGTGTTTTTCACTGGTTTCGCTGATTATCTGAAGCAGGCCTGGAGTTGCGAGAGACGATACAAAAAGATCCGGTCTTAATTGAATGACCCGTAGGACGACCTCTTTCAACTCGGCTTGAAGATGGGAGTAAGACCAAACCAACACTCCCTTGGACTTTTGCTGCTCCTTGGTCCTTGCTGGCAAGAAATCAAATGGATTGTGCTCGATACCAAAGCTGGTTTCATTGAAGATCGCTTCGGTGTCGAATATTGGATCAGCCTGTCGTTTCTTGCCCAAAGGATGAATCAGAACAAATCGTCCCACTTCTATCCTTTTTGCCGGTACCAAGGTGTACACATGAAAATAATGAACGTGCCAAGAATCGTAGACCTCGGTCTGTAAGCAATAGCTCACCTGGCCATCGTGTTCAAATTCACTGACCCATGATCCAGTGACAATCCCTTGCACTGCGGTGGTTGTTTCACCAAAAAAGCTGGACTTACCCATTTTTCACCTCCAGTTGCAAAGCGTTGCCCAGTTCACCAATGTTGGTGTTGGTGGCCAGCAATCGATCAAAAGCCGAGCCATCAAGGCGTGTCAGGTTGGGAACAAATCTGCCGTACACTTTGTAGAGCATCTCGGTTGAGCTGTGCCCCAGCTGTCTGGCAATCCAAAGTGGGTTTTCACCGGCAGCAAGCCACAAGGTGGCCGCTGTGTGGCGGGTTATGTAAGGGCGCCTGCGTGCAAGCCCAAGGTGGCGAAGTAGGGGATACCAAACCCTTTTGGTGACGTTGTTGTGGTCCAGAGGTTGGCCCACGCTGTTGCAAAACACATAGTCACTTTTGCGATAAGTCACAAGCCGCTGCCGTTTCAAGGCTTGGCAGACGACTTCTGAGATTTCAATGTCCCGTATGGAGTCGTAGGTCTTGCCGTCTTCTTCCTCGATCCCAGCGACAATGGTCGAGCGGATCAGAATTTGGCGGCGTTCCAAATCAACGTACTTCCATTTCAGCCCATCAATTTCGCCCGTCCGCATGCCCGTGAAAAACCGCACAATGTAGTAATTGCGCATGTCTTCACGAACCGTGTTCAGAATCAGGTTCACCTCTTGCAAGGTAAAAGGCTCCACATCGGGTTTACGTAAGCGAAGAGACTTGATGTTTTGGTACGGATTGGTAAAGTGGTACCGGTCGGAGGCTTCACTCATGACCTGACTTAACAGTGCCATGACGGCGTTCACTCGCTTGGGAGACATCGTTAAACCTTTACGCCCCGGTGCTTTGGCGAGGACTGAGCGAAAGGTTAAAAGGTCTTCCCGTCGAATGTCTCCGACCCTCGTATTCCCAAACTTGGGCACCAAGTGGGCCTTGAAGATGTCTTCTACAGTTCTTTGGTAACTCTTTCGAAACTGCACGAAGTTTTCATTTCGCCAGATATCCAAGAACTCCGAGAAAGTGGGTGTCTGCACCGCAGGGGCATTCACTTGACTGGCTACCTCTACGCCAGAGTTACGATGATGGCCACCAGGTCTCGGATACGCATCAGAGGCCTTTACGCGGGGTTCCTTGGCAGGTTTGCCAAAGAACTCGGCGTAGTTGAATTTGCCTCGGGCAATTTCCCGCTCAAGTTTGTCAGCAAGTTTACCGAGCTTGGTGCGGTTCTCTGGTGTGTCGGGCAGGGCGGTTTGCTCCCTGTAACGCGCGCCATCGAAGTAAAAGTCCAGGTACAGTTTTCCGGTCTGCTTCCGGGTGCGAATACTAGCCATGGAGAACACCTCCGTTGGCCATGGGCACGGAGAATTTTGGGCCCTTGCTCAAATCCTCTTCAATGGCTTGCCAGATGAAAAGAATCTTGCGACGCCCAAACGGACGCAGATAATGCACCCCTTCAAGCAACACTGAATCCATGAGTTTTTCACGGATGGTTCGCTCATCGTATTTGAGCCGCCCGGCGAGTTCGGCGGTGGTTAGATACTCTGTACTCATACTTTTCCTCTCTTGAAAAATCCCGCAAAAGATCAGCGGGGTAAATTCAAGTTAGCAAAAGTCTTCATTTGCGCAAGTGCCAAAATCGAAGAAATTTTGGACTTTTTGCAGGCTTTTTACTTGTTGATGAAAGTGAAACTGATCAGTCCTAAACGGACAGACAACTTTTGACAAGGGAGGGTGAGGGACTCAAGGCGGAATGCTTTGAACTTGAGATGATCAGAAATTCGAGGAATCATCCAGATCAAATCGCGCTGTAATTTATATTGCAGCAGCGATCTTAGGCTTTTAAATGTTCCGAACGTCTCGTTGGAAAAGAAATCTTATTTTCATAGCTAACCAGTTCAAAAGTTGCTTTGAAGATTGCGAGGTTAGATTTTCGATGTCCTTCATCAGCAGTGAATTAAGCTTCAGTATTCTTGGGAATAATGGATATTTATTGTTGATTGCTAATATTTCGGAATTCCTTCTGCGTTATCGTGATGCCAAAGGAGACTGTATGGAAACGCTTGGTGAGAATAAGTCACTGCGCTTGTTGTTCGTGGGTGCTGGGGGCGTGGGCGCTTACTATGCAGCACGCTTGATCGAGGGCGGAAACTCAGTGGTGTTAGTGGCAAGGGGGAATCACCTTGAAGCAATGCAAAGACACGGGTTACAGGTTGAGCACGATCAGTTTTCATTCAAGCAGCCAGTGTGTGCAGTCGATGAAATCACGATGCAGCGCCATTACCGATGCAGTGATTTCGATGTACTTGTACTGTGTGTGAAATCTCAGGATACGGCGAGTTGGCTCGATTCAAATTCAATTTGGCTGGCCGCAGGCGCTACACCAGTTCTGTCTTTGCAAAATGGTGTCGAGAATGAAGCAGTACTCAGCAAGGTGTTGGGTGTTGATCGTGTGGTTGGTGGATTGGCTGTAAGAATTGGCGCACATATAGTTTCGCCAGGATGTATCGAGGCGCAGGGTTTGGGACAAATTGTGTTGGGTGCATGGCCCAATTCGGTCGTAAATGAAGGCTCGCAAAGCGCAGTGGAAATGCTAGCGGATACATTCAATGCGTCAGGAATTCCCACCCGGACCGCTGTCGATATTCGACATGAGTTGTGGAAAAAACTGTTGGTGAACAATGGTGTGAATCCCCTGTCCGCTCTGATTCGAAAGGATACTGGTTTTCTAACAAATCACCCACATTACAGGCGGGTGATTTACGCAGCAATGCAAGAGGTTGCTGTAGTTGCGAAGGCTGACGAGGTTGTGTTAAGTCAGTCTGATGTGGATGAGATGTTCAAATTGATCTGTGAGTTTGATTCGATCAAAACCTCGATGTTGGTAGACCTTGAAAAGGGCCGTCCTTTAGAGCTAGATGCGATCAGTGGCAGTGTGCTTCGACGAGCTGAACGCTTGGGGATCGATACACCCGTAACAGCATTAATTCATTCAATGCTCAGCAGCTGATTACTTTCCAAATCGTTCTTTGGGTAGTTTCTGTACCGCTACCAATGATCGGTTGATGTGATCAGCCAAAATTTGCGTGGCCAGCTCGCTGTTTCGATTCAGTGTTGCCGTCAAAATTTCTTCGTGTTCGGAGTGCACATCGCGGGGAATGGGTTTTTCAGAAAGAATCAGCCTGCGATAACGCTCGGATTGCATGTACAGCAAATGTTGAAACTGTTTTAGCCAGCGAGAAGGACAGGCGGAAATGAGTGTGTCGTGAAACAGGCGGTTCTTCCGTTCCCACTCGCTGCGGGTTTCAACTGTTTCCTCGCCAAGACGTGATTCTGCCCGGCTTAGCATATGGAACGCACCCATCACTTCAGCTTCCCACTGGTCATCGCCCAGTGCAATGGCTTGCCGCAGTGCTTCAGTTTCAATCATGACGCGGGTGCGGGTAATGTCTTGAAAATCTTCCGCAGACATGGGGGCCACGGTAAAGCCTCGGTGTCCTTGCGCCACCACCAGTCCGTCGTTCAGCAGCAGTTGCAAGGCTTCCCGCAAGGTGCCCGCGCCCACTTCGTAATCGTCTTTAAGGTGTTCTACCCGTAGCTTGGTGCCCGGCTTGTGCACGCCTTCAATGATGTCATTGCGCAGTTTGCGGTAGGCAGTTTCTGCCAGGGTCAGGCTTTCCCCGCTGGTGACGCTGCCAGGCAATGAGACCACTTCATTCATACACACTCCAAAAAATTCTCTCTGTTTCGTCATTGTAGTCGAGTTGCGACGCTAATCAACATTATCGATTAAAAATAATATTCTCGAGAAAATATATTGACGTCGAGAAAAAATAGTTTTATCGTTTGTTCATGGTTTAATCGATTGGCAAGGAAGAGTGCAATGAAAGAAGTTTTAAACTTCATCAACGGGGAGTTTGTTGCGGCGGGAAACACATTTCCCAAATATTCACCCGTGAACAACGCCGTGATTGCGCAGGTGCATGAAGCAAGTCGCGCACAGGTAAATGATGCGGTGGCTGCAGCCAAGGCTGCCTTGAAAGGCCCGTGGGGCAAATTGACTGTGGCCGACCGGGTGCAAATGCTGTACGCCGTGGCTGATGAAATCAATCGCCGCTTCGACGACTTTTTGCAGGCTGAGGTCGCCGACACTGGCAAGCCAGTTAGCCTGGCCAGTCATATTGACATTCCCCGTGGTGCTGCCAACTTCAAAGTGTTTGCGGACACCATCAAGAACGTACCCACCGAATGCTTCGAGATGTCTACCCCCGATGGACGCGGTGCGCTGAACTATTCCATTCGTCGCCCGGTGGGTGTGGTAGGCGTGATTTGCCCCTGGAACCTGCCTTTGCTGTTAATGACATGGAAAGTCGGCCCTGCACTGGCCTGTGGCAACACCGTGGTGGTGAAGCCTTCCGAGGAAACGCCGCAGACTGCCGCCTTGTTGGGTGAGGTCATGAACAAAGTGGGTGTGCCACCGGGTGTGTACAACGTGGTGCACGGCTTTGGCCCTGATTCAGCGGGTGAATTTGTAACGACTCACCCCGATGTGAACGCAATTACCTTCACTGGCGAAACACGCACCGGTGCCGCCATCATGAAAGCAGCTGCGCAAGGCGCACGCCCCGTGAGCCTGGAAATGGGTGGCAAGAATGCAGCCATTGTGTTTGCAGACTGCGATTTTGAGGCGGCCATTGAGGGCACCATGCGCTCGGTGTTTGCCAATAGCGGACAGGTGTGTTTGGGCACCGAGCGGGTGTATGTAGAGCGCCCGATTTTCGACAAATTTGTGGCCGCCATGAAGAAGGGTGCAGAAAGCCTGAAACCTGGCTTGCCCGAAAACAAAGACACAGGCATTGGCCCTGTGATTTCTCAAGAACACCGTGAAAAAGTATTGGGCTATTACCGCAAGGCAGTAGAGCAGGGTGCCACCGTGGTGACGGGTGGCGGTGTAATCGAGATGCCTGGTGATTTGAATAATGGTGCCTGGGTGCAGCCCACCATCTGGACCGGTCTGGATGACGATGCAGCTGTGTGTGTGGAGGAAATTTTTGGACCTTGCTGCCACATCGCGCCATTTGATTCGGAAGACGAGGTAATTGCTCGCGTCAACAACAATGTGTATGGCCTTTCCACCGCTGTGTGGACACAAAGCCTTGCCAAAGCGCACCGCGTGGCCGCTTCAATCGAAGTGGGTTTGGCTTGGGTCAACAGCTGGTTCTTACGTGATTTGCGTACGCCGTTTGGTGGTGCCAAGCAATCGGGCATTGGCCGGGAAGGGGGTGTGCACTCGCTGGAGTTTTACACCGAACTGAAAAATATTTGCGTGAAGCTGTGAGGAAAACACGATGAATGCACCTGCTTCACCCGAAATTGGATTGAGTATCGAGGCCAATGGCCTTCACACGAATTATCACGATCAAGGCCAGGGCACGAACCTGATGTTGATTCATGGTTCTGGACCCGGCGTGTCGGCTTGGGCGAACTGGCGCTTGGTGATACCCGGTTTTGCAAAACAATTCCGCGTAGTGGCCCCAGACATGGTGGGCTTCGGTTTCACTGAGCGCCGCCAAGGCTACCAATACAACCTGGACAGCTGGGTGGCCCACGCTGTGGGCGTGATGGACGCATTGAACATTGAGCAAACAGACCTGATAGGTAACTCTTTTGGTGGTGCGGTTGCACTGGCATTGGCCATTCGCCACCCCGAGCGTGTGCGCAAACTGGTGCTGATGGGCAGTGTGGGCGTGCCATTCCCCATCACTGAAGGGTTGGATGCAGTGTGGGGTTATCAGCCTTCGTTTGAAAACATGCGCCGCATCATGGACTACTTTGCCTATGACCGCAGCCTGGTCAATGACGAGCTGGCCCAACTGCGTTATCAGGCCAGCGTTCGCCCCGGCTTTCAGGAGAGTTTCTCAGCCATGTTTCCCGCACCCCGCCAACGCTGGGTAGACGCCATGGCCAGCCATGAAACCGACATTCGTGCATTGAAGAAAAGCACCTTGATTGTGCATGGCCGAGATGACCAGGTGATCCCCTTGAGCACCTCGCTGTGCCTGCACGAAATGATTGTGGATTCGCAACTGCATGTGTATGGCAAGTGCGGCCACTGGACCCAGATTGAACACGCCGCGCGCTTTGAGCGTTTGGTGACCGACTTCCTGCAAGAGGCATAAAGCAAATGGACGCAACTCAAATTCGCGATTTGGGCGATGAACTTTACAACGCACTGACGCAACGCCACACCATTGCACCGCTGACCAGCCGTGGTTTCGATATCACGATTGAAGATGCGTACCACATTCAGCAACGCATGATTGCGCGGCGCCTGGACAATGGCGAGCATGTGATTGGTAAAAAAATTGGTGTCACTAGCGCAGCAGTGATGAACATGCTCAATGTGCACCAACCTGACTTTGGCTATTTGCTCAACGGCATGGTTTACAACGAGGGCGAGGCCATTGAAGCGGCCAGCCTGATTCAACCACGTGCCGAAGGCGAAATTGCTTTTTTGATGAAGCGCGACCTGATGGGACCCGGTGTAACGGCTGCGGATGTGCTGGCTGCAACCGAAGGCGTGATGGCCTGCTTCGAGATTGTGGACTCGCGCATTGCCGACTGGAAAATCAAGATTCAGGACACCGTGGCGGACAACGCCTCGTGTGGCGCCATTGTGTTGGGCGATCGTGTGGTCGACCCCCGCAAAGTAGACCTGTTTACCTGCGGCATGGTGTTGCAAAAGAATGGTGACATTGTGGGCACTGGTGCAGGCGCCGCTGCATTGGGTCACCCCGTCAATGCCATCGTGTGGCTGACCAACACACTGGGCCGTTTGGGCATTGGCCTGAAGACTGGCGAAATCATTCTGTCAGGTTCACTGGCAGCACTTATTCCCGTGAAGGCAGGCGATTCGCTGCAGATGTCGATTGGCGGGATTGGCAACTGCTCTGTTCGCTTCGCTTAAGTTACAAGGCAAAAGGAATTCGATCATGAAAAAAATCAAATGCGCATTGATTGGTCCCGGCAATATCGGCACTGATCTCTTGATGAAACTGAAACGCAGCAGAGTGCTGGAGCCGGTGTGGATGGTGGGCATTGACCCTGAATCCGATGGCTTGAAACGTGCGCGTGAAATGGGCATTAAAACCACCTCAGAAGGTGTGGATGGTTTACTGCCCCACGTTGAAGCCGACGGTGTGCAAATTGCATTCGATGCGACCAGTGCGTATGTGCATGCCGAGAACAGCCGCAAGCTGAATGAGCTGGGTGTGTTGATGATCGACTTGACGCCTGCGGCTGTTGGGCCTTTCTGCGTGCCCCCGGTGAATTTGAAAGAACACTTGGGCAAGCGTGAAATGAATGTGAACATGGTGACGTGCGGTGGCCAAGCCACCATTCCCATGGTGTATGCCGTGTCGCGCGTTCAGCCCGTGAGTTACGGTGAAATTGTGGCCACGGTGTCATCAAAATCCGTTGGTCCCGGTACCCGCAAAAACATTGATGAATTTACACGCACCACAGCCGGTGCTGTGGAAAAAGTGGGCGGTGCAAAAAAGGGCAAAGCCATCATCATCATCAACCCGGCCGAACCACCTTTGATCATGCGCGACACCGTGCATTGTCTGGTCGAAGGCACGCCCGATCAGGAAGCAATTACCAAGTCGGTTCAGGACATGATCAAGGAGGTGCAGAAGTATGTGCCTGGCTACACGCTGGTCAATGGCCCGGTGTTTGATGGAAACCGTGTTTCGGTGTTCATGCAGGTGGAAGGCCTGGGGGATTACCTGCCCAAGTACGCCGGCAACCTGGACATTATGACCGCTGCAGCGGCCCGCACTGCCGAGATGTTTGCCGAAGAAATTCTCAGCGGCAAGCTGACCCTTGAACCCACCGTGAGCGCCTAAGGAGAACCCCCATGAACTTGAAAGGAATTGAAATCAAAGTGCATGACATGACGCTTCGCGATGGCATGCACCCCAAGCGCCATTTGATGAGCTTGGAACAAATGCTGAGTATTTCCAAAGGTTTGGATGAAGCGGGTGTGCCACTGATTGAAGTAACCCATGGCGATGGCTTGGGTGGTTCATCGGTGAACTACGGCTTTCCTGCCCACAGTGATGAAGAATATTTGAGCACCGTGATTCCTGCGATGAAGCAGGCCAAGGTGTCAGCCTTGTTGTTGCCCGGCATTGGCACGGTGGACCATTTGAAAATGGCGAAAGATTTGGGCGTGCACACCATACGTGTTGCCACGCACTGTACCGAAGCCGATGTGAGTGAACAGCACATTACCCATGCCCGCAAACTGGATATGGACACGGTGGGTTTTTTGATGATGGCCCACATGGCCAGCGCCGAGAAGTTGATCGAGCAGGCCAGGTTGATGGAAGGCTATGGTGCGAATTGTATTTATGTGACGGATTCCGCAGGCTACATGTTGCCTGATGAGGTGTACGCAAAAATCAGCGCGGTGCGCAACGCACTAAAGCCTGAAACTGAAATTGGTTTTCATGGCCACCACAATTTGTCGATGGGTGTGTCCAACTCGATTGAGGCCATTCGTGGCGGTGCTCGCCGCATTGATGCAGCCGCCGCAGGTTTGGGCGCTGGCGCTGGCAACACCCCCATGGAAGTACTGGTAGCGGTGTGCGAGCGCATGGGCATCCAAACCGGTGTGGACGTATTCAAGATTTCCGATGTGGCCGAAGACCTGGTGGTGCCCATCATGGACCACCCCATTCGAATTGATCGCGACTCCATGACCCTGGGTTATGCCGGTGTGTATTCCAGCTTCCTGTTGTTCGCCAAACGCGCCGAGAAAAAGTACGGCATCAGCGCCCGTGAAATTCTGGTGGAGCTGGGCCGACGCGGCATGGTGGGTGGCCAGGAAGACATGATTGAAGACACCGCCATCACCATGGCCCGTGCAAGGAGCGCCGCATGAAACTGGACAAGAAAACAATTTCTGCACTGGCCGAGCATTTGGAAAGTGCCGAACTGAATGCACGCGATGTGGTGAAGATTACTGATGATCACCCCGACATGGACTGGGATGATGCCTATGCCATTCAGGATGAAATTCGTGCCCGCAAAGAACGCCGCGGTGTGCGCATTGTGGGTTTGAAAGCAGGTTTGACTTCGCACTCGAAGATGAAACAGATGGGTGTGGACACGCCGGTGTTTGGTTTTTTGGCCGATTACTTCAGCGTGCCTGAAGGGTCAGCCGTGAAAGTGAACGAGCTGATTCACCCCAAGGTTGAACCTGAAATTGCATTCGTGACCAAGGCTGATTTGCGCGGCCCGGGTTGCAACATTGCCACTGTGTTGGCGGCCACTGATTTTGTGATGCCCGCCATTGAAGTGATTGACTCGCGTTACCGCGATTTCAAATTCGATTTGAAAAGTGTGATTGCCGACAACACGTCTGCTTCACGTTTTGTAGTGGGCGGCACCATGAAACCAGTCGATGGGATGGACCTCAAAACCACCGGCATTGTGCTGGAAAAAAATGGTGTGCCTGTGGCTTTTGGCGCAGGCGCCGCCGTGGTGGGGCACCCTGCTGCAGCCATTGCCATGTTGGCCAACGAGCTGGCAAAGCGCGATCAGTTTGTGCCCGCAGGTTCGCTGATTTTGTCGGGTGGCATTACCGAGGCTGTTGCCGTGGAATCCGGCGATAACGTGACCTTGCATGTGCAGGGCCTGGGCCAGGTTGGCCTGCGTTTTGAGTAAGGGAGCAAACCATGCCATTTGCACAAATCAATTTGATTGAAGGCCGCACGGAAGACCAAAAACGCGCGGTGATTGAGAAGGTAACCCAGGCCCTTGTAGAGGCGGTGGGTGCACCCGTTGAAACAGTTCGGGTCCAGATCATTGAAGTGCCCAGCACCAACTGGGGAATTGCAGGCGTGTCGGCAAAAGACCGGGGACGCTAATTAAAAGCCGCACATAAAAACCAGGCGGCTTTCATTTGCCAAACAGAGAAGGCAGGAGACATTGTGAATATTCAGTATTCAGGGGCGCCTTTGCGCCTGAAAAAATCAACACTTGGCTTGGCACTGCTTGCAGTTACAGGTGCAGCGCTATTGAATGCCTGCGCCGAAAGTGCAGAGCAGGTCTCGGTTGATACCGTGCAGCAAGTCACCAAAACAGTTGAGCGTTACGAGGTCATTCAAACCCTGAGTGCTCAAGGCAGAACAGTGCTGGGTGGTACGCAAACAGGCGTGGTGACTGTGTCAACAGACGGGGGTAGTTCGTGGCTCCGCCAGCGGGTATCCAGCACGGCATCTTTCATTGATTCTGCATTCTGCCAGGATGGCAGTGCAGCCATGCTGGATGTTTACAACACCGTGTGGACATCCTCTGGTGATTTCAAAGACTGGTTACCCAGCAAGTTCGACAAACCTTCCAGCCCGGTTGCCATTGAATGCCACAGCAGTGGTCTGTGGGTTGTTGGCTCAGGCTCTAATTTGATCAATTCCACCGATCAGGGCAAAACCTGGCGCGTGGTCAGCTTTGACGAAGATGCGCAGTTCACCGCACTGGCTTTCACCAGCGACACAACCGGCATTGCCTTTGGCGAGTTCGGCATGTTGACCTTCACCAATGATGGCGGGCAAACCTGGCAACGTGGCGAACCGATTGCAGGTGACTTTTACACCTACGACGCTTTATTTACCAGTGCTGAAACAGGCTATGCAAGCGGGCTCGCTGGGCAAGTGTTGAAAACCACGGATAGTGGCATCAGCTGGGTTCGTATGGACAATACGACCGAGGCACCTTTGTACCGCCTGTTCATGCATGCCGGTGCTCCGCATGGTGTGGGTGCCAACGGTACGCTCGCCCGCCTTGAGGGCGATCAGTGGGTGCGCGTTGCTTACGACAGCCCGGTGTTGTCTTTCCTGGGTGCTGCGGTATCGGGTAGCCAATCTATTGTGGTGGGTGGCCCTGGTGGCTTGCTTCGCACCCTTCAAAGTTCCAATTTAAGTCAGGCGGACCCATCATGATCAAGTCATTCGCCGATCGTATGATCGCTCAAATTATTCGCGCTGAAGAGTGGTTGTTCGCGAATCCGAAAATTGTGCTCAGTATGATCATGCTGGTCACCGTGGGATTTGCTGCCGCCATTCCACAGCTCAAGGTGTATTCCGATTTCTCGGACCTGCTGCCACAAAACCACCCTTACATCAAAACCTACAACCAGCTGAAAGAAAATTTTGGTGGGGCCAATATGGTGGTGATGGCCGTGGAGGTGAAAGAGGGCACGATTTTCAACAACGACACATTGAAGTTGATTGAAAAAGCCACGCAAGGTGTGGACAACCTGCCCAGTGTGAATCACAACCTGGTGAGCAGCCTGACCCATCGTTCTTCTCGAAAAATTTACCTGGATGAAACGGGTGCCTTCCTGTCAGACACCTTCTACGACAGTAATAACGGCGAGCTGAGTGAAGCACAGTTAAAGCAGTTGCAAAAGGATGTGACTGCAAACCCTACGATTTACGGTTTGCTCGTGTCGCCAGACATGAAAGCCGCCTTGATCAAGGCGCAGTTGAACGAAGGCGACATTGATTACGAAAAAACATTCGGTGCGCTGATTCAATTGCGCGCTGAATTGACTGATGAAAAACACAACATTTACACCACTGGCAACCCGGTGTTGACAGGCTGGGTGTACACCTACCTTGATCAACTTGTGGCCATTATGGCTTACACGCTAGCTTTGCTCACCTTGTTGTTGATCGTGTACTTCCGCCGTTTCTATGGTGTTGCTTTGCCGCTGTTGGGCATTGCCTTGTCATCCATTTGGGGCTTGGGTTTCATGGCCATGGTGGGCATCAACCTTGAGCCTCTGTCATTGCCGATTCCTTTTCTGATTGCGGCGCGTGCCACCTCGCACGGTGTGCAGCTGGTGGTGCGTTATTACGAAGAACTGGCGATTGTAAAGAATGGCAAGAAGGCTGCGCGCAATGCGTTGGAGGCCTTGTTCCGCCCCGGTTCGCTGGCCATTATTGTGGACGCATTGGGTATTGCTGTATTGGTGTTGGGCGCTGCTCCATTCAATTACAAGTTGGGTATTGCAGCCGGTTTTTGGGGTTTCTCGGTAATCTTCACTGTGCACTTCATGGTGCCGCTGGCACTGACTGTG
Source organism: Limnobacter sp. 130 (assembly GCF_902506325.1). Taxonomy (GTDB): domain Bacteria; phylum Pseudomonadota; class Gammaproteobacteria; order Burkholderiales; family Burkholderiaceae_B; genus Limnobacter. The sequence continues at coordinate 1,085,981 of NZ_LR732328.1, read as the reverse complement.
TTGCCACAGCCCAAGAATACCAAGAACGAAAATCAGGGGATTCGCGACGCACTGGGCGGCATCACCAGCAAAACCGTCGCGCGTTTTAATGGCGCACTCACGGTATTGGTTGCCACGGTGGCTCTGTCAGCTGTGGGGTTTTATTACGTGAAAGATGTGCAGATGGGTGAATCGGAACCCGGTTCGCCAATTCTGAACCGCGACCATGATTACAACCTGGGCACCAAAGCAATCAATGATCTGTTCCCAGGTTCTGAGGAATTGCATGTGCTGGCGCGTACGGCAGAGAAGGGCGGTATCAAGCGCCCTGAGGTGATGGCCGCCATTGAAAAGTTTCAGGCACATATGTTGAGTGACCCTGAGCTGGGTGGCACCAAGGCGATTCCCGGTGTAGTGCGTGTGGTAAACAGATTGCTGCACAACGACGATCCCCGTTGGGCACAGTTGCCCGACAACGAATCGGAGGTGGGTGGCTTGATGTTCGCCTACCAGGTGTCCAGCCCGATTCCTGGTGCGCTGAAAGAGTTTGTAACACCCGATGAAAACGAAGCCAACATGGTCTTTTATTACAAAGACCACAAGGCCAGCACCATTAACCGAGTGGTGGCTTTGGCTGAAGAAGGTAAGCGCATTGCCGAAGCTGAAGTACCCGGCCTGACCATTGAATTGGGTGGCGGCATCATCGGTGTAACAGCTGCGGCCAATCAGGCTTTGCACACCGATCACATGATCATTATTCCTGCAGTCATGTTGATGGCCTTCACTTTGGTGATGCTGTATTACCGCTCGGTGCATGCGGGTTGGTTGATGATCATGCCCATGTTGTTCGCCACCTTGATGACGTATGCCTACATGGGTGCATTCGGTATCGGTATCAGCGTGAACACCGTGCCTGTCATCGCAGTGGGTGTCGGCGTGGGCATCGACTACGCCGTGTATTTCATGGACCGCATTCGTGAAGAAATGCACACCGTCAAGAACATCAAGCAAGCCGTGATCAATGCGGTGGCCTCCACTGGATATGCCGTCAGTTTCACGGCCGCCACTTTGATTGCCGGTGTGGTGTTGTGGATTTTCATGTCCGATCTCCGATTCCAGTCGGATGCAGCCGTGTTGCTAAGTTTCATGCTGATTGTGAATGCCATTGCCGCCATGTTGATTGTGCCGGCGTGGTGTGTGGTGTTCAAACCGAAGTTTGTAATGGGTGAAGTGCTGGGAGATAAAGCACAAGCCCCTGATTTGAAACTGGCGAAAGCCGCCTGAAAAATTATCAAGCAGTACAACAGCAACAAAGGAGAAGGGGCAACATGAAAAAGATGAGACATAAACCCGTGCTGCATTCAGCGGTGTTGGCAGCTGCCTTGCTTGGTGCACTACCAGGCATTGCAGAGGCCGCAACGTTTGAAGGCGAGGATTACGAAGTCGATTTATTCTATGAAAACCACACCGCATTTCGAGGAAAAGACAACACCGATCAAACTGTTGGTATTGCGAAATTTCGTAACACGCTGATCGCTGAGGGGGAACGCACTGGAAAGAACGGCTGGCGTTTCAATGGCATTTTTCGCGGTACATATGACGGTGTTTACCACCTTAATCCAGATCAGTTTGGTAAAACTGCGGGTGGTCCAATCATGTTGGAGAGTACTGCGATTGGCGGATCAGTTCCCCAAGGAGGAGGCCTCGGTTTCACTGCTGTGAACGGCGCTTTTGGTTTACCAAACAACCAGTTTGTTGACAATTACCCCAATAATCCAAACGAAGGCCTGCGTGTCAGTGGCGACCGCTGGCACGGTACCAATGGCGGTGCGGCATTCGGTGTGCCTGTTCGTCCTTGCGATGTTGATCCCCGTGGTTGCGTCGACTTTGGCGGTTACGGTGATTTGACCTTCAACGAACTGGCTGCACCTGAATTTAACAGTCGCCTTGATTTTATTCGAGAGGCGTATGCCACCAATACCTTTGCACTGAAGGATGGCACTGATCTGTTTGTTAAAGTCGGTAAACAGCAAGTAGTGTGGGGTCGAACAGATTTATTCCGTGTACTGGATGTAATCAACCCGGTTGATTTTTCACGCAACAATATCTACGACGAGCTGGAAGATATTCGTATTCCAATGTGGATTGCTCAGGCTGAGTGGCGCCTGGGTCCTTCGGAGACCATGCAAGACCGTAACCTACAAGTGGTGTGGAACTTCGATCAGTTTCGCCCCAATAACCTTGGTCAGTGTGGTCAACCCAACGTAATTCTGGATGCTGGTTGTTTGTTCCGTGGTTTGAAAAATTTGTGGGACAACGGTGGTACGGTGGCTAACTTCGCATCCAATGGTACTGGTCAACACTTCGCAACCAACTTTGGTCCCAATCAGATTGGTATTCGAAATGTTGAGTTACCAGACTGGAAACTGGACAACACACAGCTTGGTTTGAAATATGAGGGCATTACCCAGGAAGGTTTGAGCTTCTCGGTGAATGCATTAACCTACCGTTCTCAGTTGCCGTCGCTTCGGGGTATTCAAACTGGCGCTGTGAACCCTTTCACAGGCACACCTCAAACCACTTCGAATACTCACCTAATCGCGTTTGATTTCGTATACCCACGGGTTAACCTGATTGGTGGCTCACTCGACTTCCAGCTGGAGTCAGCCGGAGCTGCTGTTCGCGTTGAAGCCGCAATGACAGAAGGCGAAGAATTTGCCAATACGCTGCGTCCCCAGTTGTATTCGGAGAACAATGTATTCCGAGCCGTGGTGGGCGTGGATCGTCCAACATTCATCGACTGGATCAACCCACGTCGTACTACTCTGATTTCCGGTCAGTTATTCTTGCAGCACATTCTCGACCATGAAGTAGAGCAAAAGCCGCTTGGTCTTGCCGGTATGCCTGATTGGGAAACCAATGCAATTGGTACGCTTCTGATCAAAGCTTTCCTAGCCAATGATCGAGTCAGCCCTACACTGATAATGGCGCACGACGTACGAGCCAAAGCCACTGCGATTGCGCCTTCGGTGGAATGGCTGGTGACTGACAACTTGAAGTTAGTATTCGGTGCAAATTTTAAGGTGGCAGACAATTCCAAGTACCAATTCGACGACTGTCGTTCTTGTAACCCGTATGCGCCATTTACCCAATACGCAGGTGATGGGCAAGGTGCAGCACCAGGCTCATTTGGTTTGGGTGGATTCGAACCCTTGGGTCGATTCCGCGCTGGACCAATTGGGGCTGCATTTAAAGAAGACGATCTGTTTGTTCAGATGCGTTACAACTTTTAATCATACAAAAACATAAGACACAACCTTCAAAGGAGAAGAAAGTGAAACCACGCTACCTCGCATTGGCGCTCTCGATTTTAGGAATGACAGGTACGGCATATGCTGCAACAGAAGCCGATTTGCAACGTTCGTTTTTTCCGTACAAAGACGGTGTTCCGAAATTCAACGGGCTTAATCCTGGGAGCGTGGTCTCCAAGGCAAACGTCGAACAATTCAAAGATGTGCTTGATCCCGGTATGTATATGGTGCTCAAGAATGGTTGGTACGACATTAAGGTTGGTGGAACCACCAGTTTTGATGTGGATAAGTATTATGTTGAAGCGAGCCGCAAGAATTTGGGTAAAACGAAGTTGGGTGCCAATAATGGCGACCTGACCGGGTTTGCTGGCGGCCGTCCTTTTTTGGAGGAACCGGACCTAAAGGATCCACGTGCAGGCGAAAAACTGGCGTGGAATTACAAATATGGTATTAACTGGGGTGATGGCGCGGCTATTTATCCCTTCTATTGGAAATTCAGAAACCTGGAAACCGGCCAGTTGGAGCGTACGATCAAGTACAACTTCCATTTTTTGAATTTGAAGCATCGTGTGCAGCATGCACCGACACCTGAAATTTCTCCTAACCCGTCCAATTTGTTTCGGGCCATTTATGTGAAAGTGCTCGAACCGCAAGACTTAAAAGACACTCAGTTGCTGATTCAACGTTATGACGATGATCAGAAGCTGGACGAGGCTAACCTGTACCTCGGTTTTCAGCGTCGTGTACGCCGCTTGGCCACTGGCCAAACCACAGATTCGTTCCTGGGCTCTGACCTGATGATCGAAGATTTCGAGGGGTACAACGGTCGTGTTTCAGATATGACCTGGACCTTCAAAGGTACTAAAAATATCTTGATGCCTTTCTACAATCACAATGAAATGAAGCTCACAGATGAATTCAAGGAATCTGACGGGTTCAAGTTCATTAATTTTGGCGGTCAGGGCCAGTGTTTTCCCGACATTACCTGGCAGCTACGTAAGGTACATGTTCTCGAGGCCAAGCCTGTAAGCTCGTCTCACCCGATTGGCAAACGTGTCATGCATGTGGATGCTCAAACCTTTGCCGTGTCGAGAACTCTGGTGTACGACCGCAAGAATGAGTTATGGAAAAGCTGGACAATTGGCAAGAGCCATCCTGATCATCATCATCCCATCAACAAGGGTACAGGTATTGCCATTGACGATAGTTTCAGCATGGTGGATGTGCAAAGTAAACACTGCACCACAGGTCAGTTCAAGGGCTTGGTAGATCCCAAACTGACTCCTCCAGAAATGATGCGTGTTCAGTACATGCGTGGAGGCAATTAATCACCCCAGTGCTATCCAGATTCCGGTAACGTCTCCCGGATAGACACCTCCACCCGGAGGTTTACAACCCCTGCTTCAGCAGGGGTTTTTTTAAGCCTTGATATAATTGAAGCTGTGATAAGCAACGGATATAAAAAAACCCTGACCTATTTGAATGGTCAGGGTAAAAGCGGATACAAACTTTGGTGTAACTCTTAACCTTAGTTTGTACCCCCTCGCATTTGCTGCACTGTAAATAGTCTTGGGTCGGGTTGTTTCACTTCCCCTCGGATCAAACCCACGGTGCAGTGCTTACTTTGCACGTCGACCATGCTGAACGAATCAAATAGGGGAACACCGGTACCCTTATTGACAGGGAGGTGTTGATCGGGGTGGCTCAAGCCGATTGTCCATATTTTCCACAATTCACCCTTACGGTCGTAAATGTTGGTCTGTGGAATTGTGAATGTTTGTGCGTCGATATAAAACACTCGCTTACTTACCGGATGATTGTCTTTCACGGGCGAACCCTCAACTACGTAAACCTTCCGGGGTTGCCATGTGACATCCACAAAACAGTTACCCTGCCCAGTGGAGGCTACGTATTTGTATCCGTCCGACTCCTTGCCTTCTTCAGCCAGAGGTAACTCATTGTGGTTGTACATAGGCAGCAGGATCGTGGTTGTCTCCTTATACTTCCAGTGGGTGTCTGAAACCCGTGCATTGTAGCCCTCGAAATCTTCGATCATCAGGTCTGTACCTAGGAAGGGATCGGTTGTTTGCCCTGTGGCCAGTCGGCGAACTCGACGCTGAAAACCTAAGTATAGGTAGGCATCATCCAGTTTTTTGTCATCGAGGTAGCGTTGAATCAGCAGCTGTGTGTCCTTGACGTCTTGAGGTTCTGATACCTTGATATAGAAGCTTCGAAAGAGTTCTGACGGGTTGGGCAGCATCTCGCCAATTGGTTCCTGGCGAACTCGGAACTTGTGTTTCTGCACGTTGTAGCTAAATTTGATTACACGTTCCAGTTTGCCATCATTCATGTTTCGGAACTGGTAGAAGAATGGATCGTATTTGCTGCCGTCACCTGCGCCAAAGTTATATTTAAAGTTCCAAGCCAGTTTCTCGCCAGCACGTGGATCGTTCGACTTTGGTTCTTCCGGAAAGGGCAGGCCACCTGCATAGCCTTCAATGTCGCCCAGTTTCGCTCCTAGCTTTGTTTTGTTCAGATTTTTCTTTGTTTCTGCAATATAGCTTGCGTGTGGTAGAAAGTTGCTGTGTTTTCCAACTTTAATTTCGTACCAGCCATTTTTGATAGCGAATGCATTACCCTTGTCGATATACTTTTCAAACTGGGCTAGGTTTGCTTTGTTGATGACTGTACCGGGTGTAAGCATTTGTATGCTTGGGGCCCCATTCTTGTAGGGATTGAACGCCTGATCTACATCAGCCTCGGTTGCTGCATGACTTACAAAAGTTGTTCCCATTAATGTGATGGCAATCGCGATTTTTCTTTGCTTCATTTCATCTCCTCCTTGGTGATATTGGTCTAGTTGTTCAGTGCTGCCTTTAGTTTTTCATTGACCAGTTTGAAAGCTGATCCACTCTTATTGATCACGCCCTTCATCCAGAAAAAGCCATGAACCATGCCGGGAAACATGTAATAGTTCACACCCACGCCAGCTTTGCGAAGTGCAGAGGCATAGGCCTCTCCCTCGTCAGTCAGTGGATCGTATTCGGCAGTGATGATGGTGGTCGAGGGTAGGTCTTTCAAGTTGGCCTTCAGCGGAGTCATGTAGGGGTGCTGTACTTCCTCACCTGGGTTGTTCAGGTAATGCCCAGCAAACCAGCCCAATGCCGCACTGGTCAGCAGGTATCCCTCGCTATATTTAGTTTTTGAGGGGTAATCGCCTGCCGGGTCAACGAGTGGATACACCAGAGCTTGATGTTTCAGTGCAGGTCCATGGTGGTCGCGAGCCATGTGTGCTACTGCAGTGGCGATGTTGCCTCCCGCACTGTCGCCCATCACAGCTATTCGGGATTGATCTACATTCAAATCAAAAGCGTTGTCATATACCCAGAGCAAAGCGGCATAGGCATCCTCGTGTGCAGTTGGAAACTTGTGTTCAGGCGCTTTCCTGTATCCCACCGAGACCACCGCTGCTCCTGTGTCTTTTGCAATACATCGAGCGACCTTGTCGACCACATCGAGATCACCGAAGACAAATCCGCCGCCATGGTAATAAACGACGACTGGAAGGTTGTTGGCCGCGGTGGGGTAGTAGACACGTACTGGAATCTGACCATTGTTGACGATGATTGAATAATCCTTAGTCCGATGTATTTCCTCGACAGGACCTTCCATTTCAATGAATACGGCTGCAACTGCACGGCATTCGTCGACGCTCATCTGTTCAAAGCTTTTAACACCTTGAGCAACCATGTTCGCGAGCAGTTGCTCGACCTGTGGATCGACTGGCATTGGTATCTCCTTTTCTTGTGGTCAGTTGTTAAGCGAGAATGCAACCTGTGTAGCCATTTGCGGCTTCTTGTTCACAGCGTTGGGAGTAGCCTTGAAATCCGCCCAAATAAAGCAGAATGACGCGAGGTTTTCCAGGAACATTGGCGCCGACATACCAAGAGTTCGCCTTTGGGAACAAAGTCTGGTTACCGACTTCGGTCACATGTGTGCTCCATTCGTCTTCAGACTCCACCTTGGCTTCAATCGTTAGGCTTCCTTTGGAACGGACATCGTCAATTGCGCGTGATATCCAGTTCACGTGATATTCATTGCCGAGTACCATGTTGAAAAGTACCGAGGGACTTCCCGGGCCGGTGGTCATGAACATATTTGGAAAGCCAGCAATCATGATTCCTAGGTAAGTACGAGGACCGTCTTTCCACTTATTCTTCAACACTTCACCATTACGGCCTGTGATCTCAATATTGTTCAGCGTGCCAGTCAGGGCATCGAATCCAGTCGCCGTAATCAGCACATCCAGTTCGTGAAACTCACTAGTGGTTTGCAAGCCAAGCGGTGTGAATTTTACAAATGGTGTTGCGTTGACATCCACCAGCTTCACGTGTGGAAGGTTGTAGGTTTCGTAATAATTGGTATCTGCGCAAAGGCGCTTTGCACCAAACGGATAACCCCTTGGTATTAGTATTTCAGCTAGTTTTGGGTCGTTGATTTTCTGACGGATCTTATTGCGAACAAATTCCGCAACCAGTTTGTTGGACTCTTCGTTCATCAGCAGGTCAGGAAATGACGAATAAAAGCTGATCCCACCAAAATTCCAGCGAGCTTCAAATTCTTTCAGGCGTTCTTCTTCGCTGACCTCTAATGCACTTTCTGTTCGGGGGGGCAAGCGAACAATGCCAATTTGAGATTTCCATTCGTTCTGGCGCAACTGTTTATAGTCCTTTTTTAATTTCTGACGCTCTTCGTCACTCAATTCATAGTTCCAGGCAGGAATACTGAAGTTAGGGGTACGCTGAAAAACGGTCAGGTGTTTCGCCTGTTTGGCGATAATTGGGATAGCTTGAATTGCCGTAGAGCCAGTACCGATGATGCCAACGCGTTTACCTGCAAAGTCATAGCCCTTTTCTGGCCAGTAGGCGGTGTGCAGTTGATCGCCTTTGAAGTTGTCAAGGCCCTCAATATCCAGCTTCTTGGGAGTGGACAGAGACCCTGTCGCCATGATGACGAACTGGCAGTTCACCTTATCGCCAGTGTTGGTCGTAATATCCCAGCGAGAAGTGGATTCATCGAATTTAGTGCTGACAACACGAGTTTCCAGTTGGATATTTTTTCTCAGATCGAATTTGTCGGCCACATGATTCATGTATGCAAGAATTTCAGGCTGTGTTGCGTAGCGCGCCGACCAATTCCATTCCTGTTGAAGTTCGTCTGAGAACGAGTAAGAGTACTCGATACTTTCGATGTCACAACGCGCTCCCGGGTACCTGTTCCAGTACCAAGTGCCGCCGATACCTGCTCCAGCCTCGTATACCTGTACGGAATAACCTTTGTTGCGCAGTGTGTGCAGGGCATACAAGCCCGCGAAACCTGCACCTACCACTACTACATCCACTTTGCGTTCATAACCTGTGTTCATTTGGTCTCCTCCAATTTGTTTGAGTTTCTTGAGCCATGTCCGGACTCTTGATGTTTTCGCCAAATTAAAGGTTGGCGAGGTGGCTTGTCCCCGTTCAAAAGGATGGTTTTTTATCCTGAAGGCTAGGTTGAAAAGTGTTAGTGGCTAGGTGTTATTTCCCCGCCCAGGGGCTAGAATCAATCAAAAGACCTAAAAATTGAGGAGACTGGTGTGATGGATTCAAGTCCGCGTAGCAGGTTGTTTGAATTAAAAATTGTCACGCCCAAGCCCAATCGCCTAGCGATTGAGCGCAGTGCATTATTAGGGCGAATTTTCCGTGATAACGACCCGGCATCCGTGGTTATTTTTCAGGCACCCGCTGGACATGGCAAAACAAGCTTGATGCTTCAAGTCGAGCAACTATGCCGAGAACAAGACTTTTTTACTTGCTGGATTTCGCTGGACGAAAGTGACAATGAAGTTCGACGCCTGATGAGTTACTTTCAGTCGCGTTTAAACTCACATTTCCAATCACTACCCAGAAATTCGCCAGATTCAAACGAGACCGATTTCTTGCGTGAAGCTGAGAACGGCACGGATTGGGTGATTGAGCAATTTCTGGCCGTGGGAAAGCCTGTGGGGGTTTTTTTAGATGACCTACACACCATTAACAACCCAGCTACGCTTCGGTTTATCAAGGATTTGATTCGCAGTTCCCCAGATCGCATCCGATGGTTCGTTTCAAGCCGTGTGTTACCAGATTTAAATTTGTCTAAGTTGTTGTTGGGCGAGCATATTCTTATCATCAATGCGGATGAATTGAGATTCTCAAAAGAGGAGACCCGCAAGGTATTTGAGGTGAATAACGATCTTGATATGTCGCATCAAGACGTGGAAGCAATTTACAGGGACACTGAAGGGTGGCCCGCCGTGGTTCAGTTTTATCGGCTTGCGCTTCAGTCCGAAACATTCAGAAGTTCATTCAGTCGGCAAAACAGATTTTATCCTCGGGGCGTAACAGACTACCTAGCAGAACACGTGTTATCCCAGCAAGATGAAATCTTACGCAGTTTCTTGTTGAGAACTTCCATTCTCTCAACTATGTGTTCTCATCTGTGCGACGCTGTACTTGAGCGTAATGACTCTTGTGATGTGCTGGCTAAGTTAGAGCGCGAAGGATTTTTCGTTAGAAGGCTGGAGTCTGCACAAGATTGGTTTAGCTACCATGCATTGTTCTCAGAATTCCTTAGAGGGCAATTTTATAGGTTTCCTCACGACGAAACCACCCGGATTCATTTGCGAGCCGCCAATTGGTATCGCGACAATGGTCACCTGGAAGAGGCTCTTCATCATTTCGTTGCGGCTCGGTCTTTTGAGGATGCTGTTGATGTATTCGACCAATGGACTGAAACATTGGTCCCCGATGGACACTTGATTACAGTGGACAACTGGTTCGACCGCTTGCCACTCGAGGAGATGTTGAAAAGACCAGGTGTGGTGGTGAAGCTTGCCTGGGTATTTATGTTTTTGAGTCGCCACGAAAAGCTTGCGAAAACGTTATCCAGCCTGCGGGCGAACCTGTTTCAGGATCTGAAAGTTGGTGACCCAGCGGTGGCACTTGCTTTGATTTCGATACTGCAGGATGAACCAGAGAATGCTATGGATTATTTAATGACGGTTGATTTACACGAGCCGTCGAACCATCGTTTCAGGATTTTCGAATTAAGCGCGGTTTACAACATACGTGGTTACATCTCCATGGCAAAAGGTCAGTTCGAAGCTGCACTTGCCTGTTTTGCCTACAGCCGAACGCTAAGCGAGCAAGCGGATGCAACGTTTACTCTGGCATATTCGTTGGCCAAGTCCGGGCTAAGCCTGATGTTTCAGGGATATTTGCAGGATGCATTGGTGCACCTCGAGTCATCGATGCGTGAACCGGTGTTACACCTAGAAGAATCGGTGTCCAAAGCTTGCCTGGCTTGTAGCTACATCGCAGTGCTTTACGAATATGATGAGCTTGATGAAGCGTTGGCGCAGTTCGAACAGTTTGAGGAAATTATCGAGAATGCGGCTATTCACGATTACCTGATCATTTGTTATAGGGCTGTGTCAAGAATCTATCAGCGCATGGGACAGTATGAAAAGGCCTTAAAAATATTGACCGATGGCGAACATCTTGCACTGTCGGGGCGTTGGCCAAGAGCTGCTGTGATGATGGGGCATGAACGGGTTCGGTTTGAGTTGCTGCATGGTAGTTTGACCAACGCGCAACTTATTTTTACCCGTCTAAACCACTCCAAGGTGAGCGATAAGGCGGGGTGGGTACGTTTTTCGGAAGAAATTGATGGGGCGAGAATCAGTCAGATTCGCTTGCGATATCACGAAGGAAAGCTAGAGGAGGCAATGGACTTGGCGGAGCAGGCTTTGTTGCAAGCCGAACAGGAGTCTCGCGTGCTACGCCAGATAAAGCTTCACACATTGGTGGCTTTGTGTCATGCAAGCTTGGGTCATTTTGAGCATGCGCATACAAGCTTGCACAATGCTCTGACTCTTGCTACGCCTGGCCAATTTATGGGTATTTTCCTCGACGAGGGCGAGCCATTGGATTCGCTGATTTGTGCCCATCTGCAGTGGGTGCAATCAAAACCTCACCTTGTTGCTCATCACCATTTGTTGAATTACCTCGAACGATTGATCTCGAAACTGCCTTCTTCTTTAAGTTTTGTTTTGACAAGGGACAAGAGCTTGCTGGATCGTAAGACGGCAAGCCAGCCGGGCCCCGAGATGCTGGATGCGCTAACGAGTCGCGAACAAGAGGTATTGAGGTTATTGTTAATGTACAAAACTAACGATCAAATTGCACAAGATCTTTACGTAAGCAGGGCGACGGTGAAATACCACTTGCGCAATATTTTCTCGAAAATGGGAGTTAAATCCCGCCTCGAAGCAATCAGGCTCGGACAGGATCACTCCAGCGGAATGCCTTCCTTTTTCAAACGATAGGCCAGTTGAGGGCGTGTAATGCCCAACACGCGTGCAGCCTGAGACAAGTTGCCCTTGGCCTGCTTTAAGGCGGTCTGCATCAGGCGGCGTTCAAGTTTGTCTAGCCCAACATTCTTGGTCAAGATTTCATGACACAGATCGTCGATAGGCCGGCTTTCGACTGGGGCCAATTCTCCTTGGGAGTTCAGCTGCGATTTTTCCTTGCAGGGCTCGATACGGTCATCAAACAGGTGGCAGGCTTCTACATAGCCGCTATCAGGCGCCAGCACCACGGCACGTTCAATCAGGTTTTCCAGCTCGCGAATGTTCCCGGGCCACTCGTAGCTCATCACCTCTTGCATGGCCTTGTCGGTTAGCCCCAAAAGCTTCTTGTTGTAGCTTGCGCTGTACTTGGTCATAAAGCGATTGATCAGGGGGGGAATGTCGGCCTGTCGTTCACGCAGTGGCGGAATTTTGATGGGGAAGGTATTCAAGCGATAATACAAATCGATACGGAACTTGTTGTCGCGAATTGCTTGTTGCAACTCCACATTGGTGGCCGCCACGATTCGCACATTCACTTTTTGAACCCGCTCGGAACCCAAGCGTTCAAACTCGCCAGTTTGTAGCACACGCAACAATTTGACCTGCGTGGACAGTGGCAGATCGCCCACTTCGTCTAGAAACAGGGTGCCGTGATCCGCGCGCTCGAATCGGCCTGCACGTGGCGTATGCGCACCGGTGTAGGCGCCTTTTTCCACACCAAACAATTCAGCTTCAATTAGTTCATGCGGAATGGCTGCGCAGTTCACTGCCAAGAAGGGGCCTTTGGCGCGTGGACTGTTGTCGTGCAGCCAGCGGGCAAACATTTCCTTGCCCACGCCGGTTTCGCCCAACAGCAGCACGGTGATGCTGCCCTGTGCTGCGCGTTGCAGCAATTCAAAAGCTTGCATAAAGGCAGGCGACACACCCACCAAGTCGTCGTTGCTGCGGCGGCGAATCAGCGCACTGTCGAGCTTCTCCGCAGCCATGTGATATTCAATCAATTCTTCTGCAAACGCCTGAGCCTTGAAATAATCCTCGTAGTCAGGGTCGTTCCAAGCTTCCGCGCTTTGTCCGATGATCAGGCACTGCGAATCTCCCTGGCTCATACATTCCATTTCACGGAACAGTACCAGCTTGCCCATGAAGGCACTGGTGTAACCCGAGGCATAGCCAATCATGGTCCAGCAAGCTGGTTCATCGCCTTGGCCGTAGTCGGCAACATGGGCTTCGTCTTCCCAGGAGTTCTTCCACACAAATTCACCGTAGAAGTGTTTGGTGGGCAGGTTGATTTCTATGCTGAGCTTTTCAACCTGCACCATGCCTTCAAGCGTATGCAGTTGGGGGCCCAGCATAAAGGCTTCTTCGATCGAACTTCCAGGGCGACGGTGTTTCTGTGCCAGTTGTCCATCCCGAATGCCAGATGCAAAGCCAAGGCGAACAAGAAGCCCCCTCGCACGTTTCAAGCCTAGGGTTTCAAACAGTTCTTTGCGCAGGGCGCCCAGTGCGCGTGCGTGCATGAGCAACATACGTTGCTCATCCAGCCAAATGTGACCAGATGGCAAGTTGAATTTCAACAGGGATTGCAGGTCGGTCACAGTATTCATGTCTCCAATGTGCCTTTTGGTATCTTTGTAATGGCCGATCTAGAGTCAACCTATGTCATTTAATTATGCCTTGTTTTTCCGAAAAATAAACTGTAAAAAGCCCAAGCAGATTTACTACCCGCTTGGGCTAAATAGGGCCTTTGAAAAAAAGGTTCGCGGGCTAAACGTTGCTGCTTAGGTGAATACGCCCAGAAAGTTCTCGTTGAGCTTTCTGTCGTGGTAGAAAATCGCCCGGCCCAGATCGTCGCTGGTCCAGGTAATTATTGGCTTGTCGGGGTAGTGAATATACCCGCCAGCAAACACCTCGTTGCGGTTGCCCGAGGGGTCAAAGAAGTAAATGGTTTCACCGCGGGTAATGCCGTGGCGTGTGGGGCCCAAATCCAGCGACACTTTCTTTTTGGAAATAATATCGGCTGCTTTCAGTACTTCACCCCAGTTGTCCAGAATAAAGGATGCGTGGTGGAACGCACCTTTCATGGGCTGTCGAATGAAGGCCACATCGTGCGGTTTTGTGGAGCAACTTAAAAACACACTAATGCGAAAGTCGTGGTTGTCCTCAGCCACCACTTGTTCAGTGATGTCGAAGCCAAGCACTTCGGTGAAAAGTTTCACCACGCCATCCAGATCATCGCCGTACAGCAGGCAATGGTCAAAGCGGGAGGGGCCCATGCCCTTCAGGCCATCGGGCCAGGGGTCTGGGTTCACCAGAGGAAGGCAGTTACCCACTTTGTTTTTCTCGGCCAGCAACTCCATCGTGTGGCCAGTGGTTGTGGTGAAGCGAAAGCGTTCACCAGTTTCCAGATGCTCGCCAGCAGGTATCCAGCAGCAATCGGTGGCAAGGCCACTTTCTTCAACCTTTCTGGACAAGTCTTTCATAGTTTGAATGCTGTCCACGCGCCAGCCCATGTAGTCCATACCTGCAGCGTCGGCCTCACGCAGCACCACACTGTGGTGATCGTGTTCATCCCATGCCTTCAGGTACACGCGACCTTGTTTGTCGCGCCCGGTTTCCAGCAGGCCCAGCACATCGGTGTAATGCTTCACGGCTGGTTCCAAATCCAGTACCCGAAGCGCCACGTGGCTTGGCCTTAATACGCCTGTCATTGCCATGTTGATCTCCTTATCCCTATGGTTTTATAGCTATGTGTGCATGGGTTGCTTGGCGAAATGCTTTGCAATGCACTTTTCCATTTTTCCGATTGCCGACAGTTCAAGGTCGGTTAGCGGAAAACATCTGCAGGCCAGCACCACACCCTGGGCTTGTTCTTCAGCAGTAACATGCTGTCGACTCATTTTCAGGGTGTAGTATTCGCCCGATTCAATCCGGATACGGCATACGCCGCATCCACCTCCACGGCACCCCACCGGGATGCCTTTGCGGTTCAGTTGCTCCATGCCTTTCAGCAGGTTGTCCTCTGAGCTGCAGGTGTACTCTTCCTTTGTGTTTTGAATGGCCACGCGGTGCATGTGTGCGGCCCTCCATTACACGTGTTTAAACAGCGGACTTTTCTTCGCCAATCCCTCTGCATCTGCTGAGGTCAGGAACCGTTCGGTGTAAATGTCTCGTTCAAATAATTGCCCTTGCATCAGCGTGGAAATACATGCTTCGATCATGGGTGGTGGTCCGCACATGTAAGCCTTGTGGCCCCGAAAATCATTATTGAAGTGCGTCTTCAATGCCTCGTGAACAAAACCTTTTGCGCCGGTCCAACTTGCACTCACGTCTGTATCCGAGAGGGCAGGAATGTAGGTGAAGTTGGCGTGTTTGGCTGCCAGTCCAGTGAAGTAGTTGTGGTAATAAAGCTCAGCCTCATTGCGAGCGCCTTGCACAAGAGTGATGGGCAGTGTGCAGCCTTCATTGAACAGTTCTTCAATCATGGCTTTGGGGCTTGATAGGCCTGAACCACCAGCCAGAAAGATCATGGGTAGATTTGCCGATTTACGCGTGAAGAACCGTCCCAATGGGGCTGTGAACTCAAGCGTATCGCCTAGGTTCAGCTCATCGTGCAGCCAGGTGGTTGCTGCGCCACCTGGTACTTTTCGAATGTGCAATTCAACCAGGTTTGTGCCTGGGGCATTGCCAATTGAAAACGCACGTTCGCCCTGTACGCCCGGTACTTTCAGCATGACGTATTGCCCAGCTTGAAAGTGAACTGGTTCGTCGACTTCAAGCCAGATGCCCCGAATGGTGGGGGTGAGCATGTCAGCTTTAACCACACGCCCGGAAAAATCCTGAAGTCCGATGAATTGCGCATCCGGATCTTCATCCACCTCAGCCTCAATTACGGTGTCGCATTCAACGGTTGCGCAGCACGCCAGAATTTTTCGTTCATCGCGTTCAAAGTCCATCAGCGCAAACGGTGAGGCTTCGCCATGTTCAAATTCACCTTCCACCACTTGTACCTTGCAAGTGGCGCACAGACCATGACCACAGGCGTGGGGCAGCCAGACACCCGCCCGCAAGCAGGCGTCCAGCACAGTTTGACCTTCTTCAATGTCCACCGTGGCGCCAATGGGCTCGATGGTGAGTTGATAGCTCATGCGGGATCTCCCTTCTACTTAAGCGCAAGAGCCGGAAAGGCCCGTCAAACCGGGGGTCGTGAAACGCAGCACTGACTTGTGGGCTAGGCCGTTTTCATCCAGCGATTTGCTCAGATCTGGTGTGAAATCGTCACAACCGTGTTGCCACTCAACTTTGCTCCATTCAATTTTTGCAAAGTCGGGGTGGCTGCTATACAGCGATGGCAGCACCTCGTTCACCAAAGCCTCGAAAGGCATGGTGGGTGGCAGCGGCAGGGCCATGGGTGCGCAGAACATGAGGTGGTGCTCCCAATTCACAAACAGCAAACGGTTGCCGTGAAAATTTTCCTCAAGATCGCGCACTTGCCCGGTGTAGCCTGGGTGCAATGAAACTAGTGCCATGTTGTTCTCCTCTTTACTTGTTGTTGTGGTGAGTCAGTTGGCGGGGGCGTCTTTGTGGTTGCGCCCCGTCCATTGCTCCCAGTTGCCCTGGTCCTGACTGCCCATGTATTCGCCGTTGTCCTGGCCGGGCACTAGGTTGTAGTACTTGAGAACGTTGTCCAAGCCTTCGCCACCGCAGTTGCCCTGGAAAATCTGGTGCACGGGCAACCAGCTTTGAACGTACTTCTCCGGCTCGTTGTCAAAAATGTCCTTGCAGCCATCGGAGCAGAAGTTGTACTTCATGCCGTGGTAGGTGGAATCTCGCAGACAGGTTTTTGTGGGGTCATCGGGTTCTGTGAAAATAGTGGGAACCTGACACACCTGGCACAGCATGGGCAGGCCGGGGTTACTCCAGCGGTTTCCTTCTTTTTGAAGGGCATCCCAGTGCTCAAAACGTGGGCGATAGTGCTTGTCGAATGTATCGGGGTACTTCTCGCTCAGCCACTTCAATTCGCTTTCTTCGGGCACCCAGGTGTGAAATGCGGCAGCGTGGCTGAAGTTGTAGAAGGTGGCCCACACTTCATGGCTCAGACGGCTTTTTTCTTTGCTGGCCACTTCGTGGTACTTGGGCATGCGAATGCCATAGCGGCTCAGGTCTTCAAACAGTGCGCCACCGTTTTTCTCGAAGTAGGTTTCCCAGGCTTCTTGCCAGCTCATCACGCGCTTGGGCAGCATGTAGTCCATCATCATCGACACCAGCGCCAGCAGGCGGTAACCGCGCCAGAACCATTTGTCGATCCACTTCTGGACAATCTCGCGGTTGCCCGGGTCTTGTTCCAGCATGAACTTAACCACTTCCAGGCCTAGCGTCATGTGGCGCGATTCATCCGACTGCGCCGAGAAACCAAAAGTAACGGTGGCCATGTCACCGTTGTAAGCCGCACCACTCATGAAGGGCATGAACAGCAGGTTGGTTAATACATACTCAAAAGAAAACGAGATCGCTGTAATGAATTCGAACGGGCCCGCTGATTGCGCGTCTTCAAAGTAGCTTTTCGGCACGCTGAGGTACCACACACGGTCGTGCATGTGACGGAAGTCGTGCAAGCCGTTGAAGAACTTGTTGTAGTGGCTGATGGTGTGCACTTGTGTTTGAGCGTGGCGCAATTCATCAATCGCCTGCATTTGTGATGCAATTCGTGCACTGACGCCTCGGAATGAACGGCCCACGTGGGCGTAACCACGGTGCGCTGCATATTCCAGTGGTGAAACACCTGTGAGGAATAGCTTCAGCGTGTTGATGTAACGGGCGTCTGTCACATTGAACTGGCCATTGTTTTGTGCAAATGCATCAATAATGGCGTACAGCTTTTTCTCTTTTTCGCCCTGGAATTTCCAGTAGGCATCCATGGTTAAGCGGAACGGGTCCTCCCACTTGTCCCAGTCATGAATTTTGATGCCTTCAAACTGATCGTACGGGAACACATCGTCCATGGCCTGGTAAGTGGTGTCCCATCCAAGGCCGCGTGTCATCATGCCGTATTTCTCTTTCAGGCCCAATTTTTTGTTGCCTGTGTTCTTGGGTACTGCGCTCATGTCTCTACTCCTTCAAGTTGAAAATTTCCAGGGTTGGCTTTAAGCCGCATGGCCCCAGTACAGTTCAAATTCATCCTCTGTTTCATTGATGCTGCCCGACAGTGAAATCAGGTTCAGGTGGATTTCCTGAAGATTCCAATCCCGTCCCATCAGGTCGGCAACACTTTGACGCTTCACCACCAAACGACCCGGTGACTCAATCTTCACCATGGCGGGGAATTCCTCCACGGTTGCCTGCGGGTTGTCTTCACGAATGGCCTCGACGATGCTTCGTGTGTCGTCATTGGTCACAAACGCGATAAACACGGGTGTTGAAGTTCTTTCAGTCATGCTGTGGCTCCGGGAGTTTTCAAACCAATTTTCTTGGCACGCACCAACAGCTCTTCCTTGATCTGCATGAAGGTGCTGGCGGCTTCTTCCGCAAACAACGCGGTCATGAGGGGTAGCAAGGCGCGGGTGGTTTCTACCATCCAGATTTCAAACCATCGGCTCAGAATTTCCTTGTTTTCTGGTGATTCATCGACAGCGGTTTTTACTGTTGAATCAACCCAGCGCTGGGTTTCTGTAAACCACTCCTGCATGAAGTTGGTGCACATGGAAAAGGTTTGACCCGCGATCGGATTCAGTCGTGTTTCCAAGTGCTTGTAGAACATGGGGTAAAGCAACCCATCCATCACCAGGTTCTGGGCGAGGAATACTTCGAACCAGTCTTTGGTGACAAACAGGTTTTCCATGCTTCGGCGCAATTCTTGCCATTCCGGGGTGTGCAGCCAGTGTTGCTTACCCACTTCCAGCGAGTCGCCAGTGTTGCCATCGAGTAGCAAACCGAGGCGGCTGACGTATTGCGCCAGGCCCAAGCGGTCCATGGTGTTGTACATGGTGGCTTGTGTAATTGCAGCGCCGTAACCGAAGCTGGTGCAGAAGCAGTTGTTCATGTTTGCGCCCCACTCGTAGTGGCGAAGCGGCAGCACGGCGAAGATCAGATGTTCCTTGTCTTTTTCCGAGAGGTTGAAAAACACACCACGCTTTTCTGCAAACTCAAACTGCTTTTCGGCTGCATCTTGTTGCTTGGCACGGTTCATGGTGTACACGCCGTAGTAATACTGGCGTGGATCTTTGAAGCTGTACCAATCGGCCATCTTGATGGCTGTGCGGGCAGTGTCGTACAGTTCGAACTGGGGGTCCCAAATAGGGCGGTAGTGGAAGTTGGTGTCCGACTGCATGTCGAATGTGGCTTCCTGATACCGCGATGCAGGTTTGTCTGCGCCTAGCCTGCGGGCCACATGTGAGAACGTGTTGCGCAGTTGTTTGATATTCGACGTTTTGATGTCGACTTGCATAATGTCTTCTCCTTCCTTTATTTAGTTTTTATTCACTGATGCCGGCTTGACCGAACTGCCATTTCAAGCGTTCGTAGTCCAGCCATGCGCATTGCTCGGCAGTTAATTCCACGGCTTTGTGCAGCTTGCAAAATTCCCGAAACTGGTCGAATTGCATGACCAGCTCTACACACAATTCGGGATCACCAATCGAAAATTCGAATTCGATAAAGCGATCATTCAAGGTGCCGGTAACGCGCACATAACGTGGAATCGATGCCTCCAGAATTCCGTTCATCTCCGGTGGCGGGGTGTCGCTTTTGGATAATTTGACTTCTTTGATCATTTGGAACCCTCTTGCTTGATTTCCTTGTAATAGGGGGCAAGGGGTGTGCCATGTAGGCTAAGTGATTGAAAGAATAAGGGTTTGAAAAAATAGAGGGACTATTCTAAGAAATTTACGGGTACTCAAAAGATGAATTGCTGCGGTGCAAGTTGATCAAATGGTGAAGTGGGAGATAGCCGTTTTGAAAAGGTGGTGTTGACGGGTGACTGTTAGTCGGCCGAAGCAGACATTAGGACTAAGCGCTTAAACGTCTGTGTTATTGGCGAAAGCAGACTCCGACATCGGGGGGTAGTTGATGATGGCGCTGACCTTCGGAATCGAGTTCCAGTCTCACTGTTTGGGGGCGAATAACCAGATTTTGTTTTTAATCCCGTTCATGCAATGCTTAGTTAGCATTTGAAATAAATAAGTTAAAGAAATAACTTACGCTGTTCGAATAAATGGATATCGCCGTTATTGTTCGTTAAGTCAAGTTAGGCCTCACAACACTCGTCATTTGGAGAATCTGTGCAAGAAGTTAAGAAGATTGACATGGCCCTTCAGCAGTTGGAGGATGCACTCGCAGCCTACTTCGGCGGTCGATACTACTCTGCACTAGTTCTGGCCGCTGCTGCGGAACAGTTGTTCGGTGGATACCTGCATCTGCATGGTATCAATCCAGCGTTCTCAAGACTACGGACTAGCATTGTCAAAATCGCGAATGCCCTCAAGGAAAAGTCAGGTTCCGACGCCAAGCCGACGACGGAGAGGGACATTGGCGACCTCCTCAACAACGCCTACAACCAATCTCATCACGCTGGCAAAACGGGACTTGAGCTATTAATGAACCCCAGGTTCGAAGCCAGAGAAACGCTTGATCGAGCTATTTCAAACTTCAACTCGCTTCTCTCGGGGTATGAGCTTCCCGATCTGCCGCTGGTGGAACGCTTTCTTGAGGAAGCGGCCGACGAAATTACAATTGAAAAAGAAGTTCAGGATGTCCTTTCGCCAGTCTGCAAAACAAGTGAGACCTAACCGGTCTGCTCAAACTTTAGCTTTCTCGGAGATCTCAACGTGTGGAAATTTTCAGGATCCATCCAATACACGTGCACCACTTGCGGTGACGGTGCAGAAATCCCTGTTGATGATTTTCACATCGAATGCATCGGTGGCTCCGAACGCTCGATGGGGTCTGAAAACATTTATGAAATAACCTACGAGTTCGACTGCCCAAAGTGCAACCGACCGATCTCATTAGCTTTTGAAGCCTCAGAATATCCTGTTGAGTTCCTAAATTTCGTCTTAAACAACTCTACAGGCGCGCAGACGGACGATGAGCCAGTATTTGAATTCTTGCGCGAAATTTACAGTGCAAAAGATGTATTCCAGCTTTACGAGTCAATCTCGGAACTGGTTTCTGCCCTAAAGGGCAATCCATGTCTACTCCGCGATATTTCCTCAAGGGAGTTTGAAGAGGTGGTCGCGGAGATATTTAGAGCAAAAGGATTCATAGTCGATTTAACGAAGAAAACCCGCGACGGCGGAAAAGATATCATCGCTGTTTACACCGATGGACTAGGCATTCGAAGTAAGTATTTTATTGAATGCAAGCACTACGCTGAGGATAATAAAGTGGGCGTTGATATTGTCCGAGCGCTACATGGAGTAATGAATACTAAGGATGGGCCAAACAAGACAATTTTGGCTACAACGTCAACTTTCACATCAGGAGCTAAGGAGTTTGTGGAAAACGAAGCCGCTAGCAAATGGGATATGGCGCTCGCCGATTACAACGAAATCGTAAGGTGGTTGGATGACTACCAAGAAAGCTAACCCATCTTTCAACTAAGAGGCCTAACGGCGCCCCTTAATTCAAACATTAGGTTTTTACAATGAACGATCTTCGATCTGATGCAGAAAAAGCTGAATATCTCCAGAATATGCTTATTGCTGTTTCGACCGGCGGAGCTGGGGAGGATCGTGACTACAAATCATTACGACAATATTTCAACGAAAATCCAACCACTTGCGAGTTTTTACCTAAATTCGTTCGTACAAACCGAGATCTCTCCCAGTTCTGGAGCTTCATAAAATATGAATATGCTAAATACCAAGAACGCCGCGACTTTATATATTCAGAGTTCTCGCTCCTACTAGATTTCCTTGAAGGGAAAAATAAAAAGCCCGCTGACCCTACGATATCAGAAGGACTAAAAAGCTTTGATGCGGAAGGCGTCCACTCCGTCTGGGCAAAAGCATTAGACCGCAGGAGCATTGATCCAGAAGGGGCAATTACAGCTAGTAGGACGCTACTGGAGTCTGTGTGCAAGCACATCCTGGACAGTAAACGCATTGAATACGATAAACAAAAGATTGAGCTTCCTGAACTATATAGGATCACTGCGAAAGAACTTAATATTTCTCCCAGCCAACACACAGAAGAAATTTTCAAACAAATTCTTGGCGGCGTTACCTCGGTGGTTATTGGGCTTGGCTCGTTGAGAAATAGGCTTGGCGACGCACACGGCCAAGGCAAAGCACCTGTAAAACCAGCCCCCAGGCATGCTCAATTAGCAGTTAACCTGGCTGGCGCCACAACGCTATTTCTTATCGAAACTTGGGAATCGCGCAATGATAAAATCTAAGCATGCGCTCAACGCTGCTCTCTTCGTTCGCCGGACTTCCCAAGGTTTGTATTTTTGGCGGCCGGTTAGCTTAATCGTAAGCAAGAAAAATCATGTTCGACTTAATCGAAAAAGCCTATATCAAACAGCGAACCAGTAATTATTAATATGTCTCTTCCGCGATTAGATGATAAACGGGGATTGATATGTTAACCTTTATAAAATGAATCGTTTTTCAGTTTTGGGAGTCTTCACACGACATCCGATTCCACTCAGCATGACACACCTTGTTCTACCCGCGTGAACTCGATGGGTTGGCAAGAAGATGTGCCCATTAAGTCAGATAGAGCAGCCCAAAACAACAAATGTCGACAAAGAGCCCAAAAGCCGGACCGAAACCTAATCAGTATGTTGTCAAGCGTGGAGCCGTACCACCTGCCGTCTATCTTTTGCACATCTCCGATAAGCAGTGGGAAGAATTTATTGAGGCTGCCTGCCGGCATCGTGAGGTTAATGGCGCAAAGTATGCTTCTGTAAAGGTGCTTGGCAACGCTGGAGACAAAGGGCGAGATGTGGAGGCTCGACTCGAGCCTGCGCTGGTGGCCGACCGGTGGGATCTATATCAGGCCAAGCACTACGAAAAGCGTCTTACGCCCGGAAATGCATATCCTGAGCTAGTGAAGCTTTTTGGCCACCTAATGGCCAACAGTTTTCCAGTTCCTCGTAAGTACTATTTCTGCGCGCCTCGGAATTTAGGACCGGACCTCCACGACTTGATTGCGAAACCTGAGGAGTTCCGCAAGGCATTTTTAGTAGCATGGAAGAGTGGCAGCCATGGTCTTAAGGATGACGTTTCTAAGCTTACTTCTACTATGGAGGCCTATGTAAAAGCCTTCGACTTTTCACGTTTCGAGGAATGCCAAGTCCATGATCTGCTTACTTGGCACGAGAAGGATACTAAGGCTCACTACAAGCTTTTTGGTATCGAACCCGAGCGAGGCGACGACCCTGTAGTTCCTCAACAAGCTGAGACTCTGGAACTTATATATATCGAAGAGCTTGTCAAAGCTTATGCTGAGCACTGCGGTTCAGAGATGTCTTTAGCAAACGTCGTTGCGTCTGAAGAGTACGGAGAGCACCTTGCCTCTGCACGAGAAGCCTTTTATTCGGCCGAGGGTCTTAAGCGGTTCAGCCGAGATATCTATACGGAAGATGAATTCGCTACCCTTTTGGGTATGGTGTTGAAGGGTGTGCGCCTCGTAGTAAGGAGTCCACTGCACAAGACGGGACTAGAACGACATGAGGCCGCGATAATGGCGGCTACTACCTTAAGTGTGACGGACAGCGTTCTATATACCCGACTCAGAGGGGGCGACCTACCTGGCGCATGCCATCACCTGGTGAACGAAAAGCAACTCAAATGGGTTCGATAAAAATACGCAAGCAACCGGAGCTGTTTAACACACCATTCGAGCTCGGACTGCGAATGGTCTACCTTCTTTTCGCGCTGCGACCTGGCGGCGCTGACCTACAGAAACTGGTTCTCCTCGACTATGCAATAGTCTATTCGCAAGACGTCGGTGGACCTGCGAGCTTGCATACCCCTGTTCCATACCGTAACGCTGAGTTGTTTAGTCGCCGGGAGCGCATCGAGCAAGGCCTGTATCTCATGAGTACGCGAGGTCTTGTTGATATTGTGCTTGACGACAGAGGCATGACATATTTGGCGGGACCAAGTAGCTTTACTATGGTCGGATCACTTTCGTCACGGTACTGGAGGGAACTAGAAAAGCGGTGCGCCTGGGCCGCTGAACGCTTTGGAGCTACAGATTCAACAGAACTCCTCAAGATATTCTCCGACGCAGGACACCTTTGGGGTGCTGAGGTCGAATCGGCAGATCAAAGGCGGCTTTTATGACGATTAAACTCATTTCACTCGTAGCAACTGGACCTGACAAGCCAGAGGCTCGGGTTAATTTCCGTATCCCTGCGACGTTAGTACGCGGGCCTAGTGAGACAGGAAAGTCATATATCCGAGATTGTCTTTGGTACTTGCTTGGTGGCGATAAACCGACAAAAAAGTTTCGAGAGTCTGCTGGTTATGATTCTCTCGCCCTAACAATTAAAGCAGAAGAGGACACATATGAGCTACGCCGTGCCCATGCTGGTGGTGACACCGAAGTGGCATGTCTCACTACCTCAGTTGATGGAGAGGTTGGACGTGAGGTTATAGACGAAGAAGTCAGTGCTCTTCTTGTCCGTAACGCGGGGGCCAAAGGCATGCAGCTATTGCGTTCTCGCTCCAAACGAGGAGGCGTAACAGGTGGTGACCTGCGCCACTGGTTCCTGCTGTCTCAGCCAAACATGATCAGCGAGGACCCTACCGCCGGGGTCGGTACCAATGCGACACAACGCGTTGCGGCCTTTCACATGTTTCTTACTGGCACAGACGATTCAGCTATCGCGCTCATCAAGACTAGCAAAGAACTTGATCATATTGCGGGGCAGATCACCGGGGCAGAACAATCTCTATCCCGGGTACGAGCAGACTTGCCGACCAATACGACCCGTGAAGAGGTCGCATCTGCACTGGAACGCGTCGATGAAGCTTTAAATGCGATGACTAGCCACTATGAGGCGCGAGCAAGTCTGCTTAAGTCAGTTCGGGACGAAATTCTGGTCGAGAGTGAACAACTCAAGAGAGCTGAAGGTGAGCTTACACATAGCTTGGCGATGGTTAAACGTTTCCAGCTTCTAGACGAGAAGTACAAGAGCGACAGCGAGCGGTTGGGGGCAACGTGGGAAGGGGTCTCGATGTTTCAGGCCTTGGAGGAAGTGTCTTGTCCTTTATGTGGAACAGCTTCGGATGTACAGCCCGATCCTCGTCAACTGAGACAGGGTGCGCAGGATAACTATCGTCGAGCGTTAAAGGCCGAAATAGAAAAGATCGTTGTTCTCCGAAAAGGTCTTGCAGAGGCGCTCGAGCACGAGCAATTCCGTGTTGCACGACTGAGGGTGGTTTCCCAGGGACATCGGCAGAAGCTTGCTGATTTGGAGCAGATCGAGAAAAGTAGGGTCAATACTGCGAAATATGAATTTTCGGGTGATCCTAAGTCGCTTGCTTTTCGCCGGAGTGAACTATCTGAGCAACTTGCCAGGTTTGATGATGAAGCTCGTCTCCTTGCCGAAATCGAGAAACTCAAACAGGGCAAAAAACGCCCAAAAACAATGTTGAGCCGCGATGTTGGAGATGCTTCTATCAAAGTGGCCGATTATGCTAAGGCGTACTTACATGCTTGGGGGTTCACTGGAATCCAATCTATTTTGTTGAATTCGGAAGCTTGCGATCTCATCATCGACGGTCAAGCTCGGCTAGATTTCGGTGCAGGGAAAAGAGCAATATTCTTGGCCGCGCTAACAATTGCTGTGATGGCACACGCTGTTAGTAATGGATATCCACACCTGGGCTTTGTGGTCATTGACTCGCCACTCAAGTCCTACGCTGATCCGAAAAGCAAAGAAAATAGAGACGTCGCATTATCCACTGTCACGGACCGTTTCTACAAATGGCTTGCGCAGTGGGAGGGGCCGGGGCAAATCATCATATTGGAGAATCAAGAAATCCAGGAAGAAGTGAAAGCACTTTTGGAGCCACTGGAGTTCGTAGGGGACGGAGGTGACGAAGGCAGAAGGGGCTTCTACCCGATTGACTAAAATTCGGCAGCTCAGACCTGACCTTTTCATTAATCTAATAGCCTTCCTCTACACCTTGAATTCGGCGTTGATATCCTAAGATCGCGAATTATTTGTTTAACTCAGCCATTGCAATTGATTGTTAAACATTGCTTGAACAGGATAAAAAATAATCCCTGGTTATTCGCCCCCAAACAGTGAGACTGGGACTCGATTCCGAAGGTCAACCTCATCATCGACTACTGCCTAAATATAGAAGTCTGCTTTCGCCAATAACTCTGACATTCCGGCAGTAAGTCCTAATGTCCGCTCCGGCCCAAGACCAGCCCGTTTGTCCATGTGCCTCGAATGTCAGGTAAGGCCGATTATCGGCCAGTGCGACAGCTATCTCTAACCCAAGGGCGCCCGCACAGCTTCCCGAAGGTCAGCACAGCACTTTTAGTCATCTCCAATAGTTACTGCCAAATAACGTATCTTTGTGCCCATAAAATACGATTTTAATTGAGCTAAACAAAAAAACTGCGCTCGTTATCCGGTCGTTCCCTCAATTCAGTTAATGATCTCGGCGTCCCATAGGGCACAACTAGGGCACAACTTAGGCACATCCTATTAATAGTCAAATTCCATCCTGAAGGTCACGAATTTTCGAAAATTCCGCACAAAAATTCTCTTCAAAAATACAAAAATTGGCGACCTTCGGGTTGATTTCCCAAACGGTCATTGGGCACAACAATGTGAACCGGAAAATTTAAGAAATGTTTACAGATGTGCCCTGTTGACCGTTATTGGGTTTGACCGAAGGTCATGAAAGTGAAGGCGGGCTAAATCGGGGTTGGGCACCAGTTGGGCACATTTTGGGCACACGCTGTGGGTGGCCCAGAAAACAAAAAAACCAACCACCGCTAAGTGATTGGTTTTAATGATAAAAATTTGGTTGCGGGGGCAGGATTTGAACCTACGACCTTCGGGTTATGAGCCCGACGAGCTGCCAGACTGCTCCACCCCGCGTCTGGTAAGAACGAAACTATAGCGGGTTTCCGCCTTGTGTGCAAGTGCACAAACGCAGTTCAACCCACAAACATCCCCTCAAAAACCTTTATCCTACTGAAACCACAAGAAAAATTCGCAGCAAAAAATGTTTAAAAAATTTCTGAGAAACCTTTCAAACAAGCCCGAGTTCATGCGCAGGGCCATGAATTTTTATGCACCACTGCGCGGTGCGGGCATTCATGTTCATCACATCAGCGCCAATTTCGACGAAGTTGAAGTGCACATGCCACTCACGCGCCGCAATAAAAACATCATGGGAACTCAGTTCGGCGGCTCACTGTATGCCATGGCCGATCCATTCTTCATGCTTGTGCTCATGAAGCGTTTGGGCAGTCACTACCATGTGTGGGACCAAGAGGCGAACATTCGTTTTATTGCGCCAGGCAATTCACTGGTCAAGGGCGTGTATCAAGTCAATGATCAAACGCTCAGTGAAATCAAGTCCAAAGCAGCCACGGGCGAAAAGGTATTGCACACATTCGAGGTCGACATTACCCACGCCGATGGCTCGGTTGTCGCACACGTCACCAAAGTGCTCTATATTCGCCTGAAGAAGCAACACCGTCCCAACTCCAATTAAAGTAGCAACATGTCAAAGCCTGAATACGCCAACCTGCCCGTGTGGCCCGAAGCCGATACCCCCTGTGTGGGATTTTGTTCAACCAACCTTGGCGACGACGTTTGCATGGGTTGCGGTCGTACGCTCGACGAGGTTGATGGGTGGTTGTTCAAAAGCGATGAGGAAAAAGAGGCCGTCTGGAAGCGCATCCGCCAAGCGGGTGTTGGCTATCGTTGGGAAAGCTGAAATAGCAAGCGCGGTTGCTCTCTAGAGCGCATGCTCAGTTTTTAATCAAACAACCAAAAACTGCACAAAATCAACGGGCTGAAAATTTTATCCACAGCGAATCGGGAAGGTTTTCCCCGCCCAGTGTGGATAAGTTCCACAAGCCTCGGGGTAAGCCACAGTGGGGATGTTCAGCGCACCGAATCGGGGCACACTGTAAACGTCTCCGACCCTCCATGGGTTACTTTCAGATACGGCTCGCCCAGGTGAGCCGTTTTTTTTGAAATTAATTGTGTGATCAAGTGGTTGCTGATCGGTGGATAACGTGGTTACAATGCGCCATCGGTTTATAAAATGCCCGTCGCGCAACTCGTTTCACGCTGCGCCCCTGCACCCCGCTGGCAACAGCCACCTCGGCCTGCAGGACCAATCGGCACTATTTCCCTATCAACACCTGAATTTCTTAAAGTGAGTCCGCCTGGATGGATCCCCAGCGCGCTAAAAACATATTAGAAGCAGCTCTGCTGTGTTCGGTTGAGCCCATTGCGGTCAAAGAATTGATGCGTCTGTTCGACGATGCCATCGACGCCTCAGTGGTTACAACGCTATTGGAAGACATCCGCCGCGACTGGACCCACAAGGGTTTGGAGCTGGTGCAGGTTAAAACCGGATGGCGCTTTCAAACCCGAGATGACGTCAAACGTTACCTTGAGCAAATGAATCCTGAAAAGCCCCCGAAATACTCAAGGGCTACCATGGAAACCTTGGCAATTATTGCCTACAAGCAGCCGGTTACCCGGGGCGACATCGAATCCATTCGTGGTGTCACTGTGTCTACCCAGGTCATGAAAGCACTTGAAGATCGCGGCTGGATCGAGTCAATCGGTCACCGCGATGCACCGGGGCGCCCAGCACTTTGGGCCACAACGCCCCAGTTTTTAGCCGACCTTAATTTGGTCAGCCTAAGCGATTTGCCTGCACTGGACGATGAAAAAGACCAGCAGCTGGCTGATGAGTTACAAAAAGTCATTCCATTTGATGTGGATGACAGTGATACAGCGGAAAACGATGAGAACCAACAAGCGCAAAGCAACTGAAACACTCGATACCAACCCGATTCCTGAGCAAGTCATTGTCAGTGTCGACAGCGAAAGCCACGACATGGAGTGGGGCGAAGTACTGAATCAGGTTGAAGGGCTGAAGTCTGAAGAAAATGGTGGCGCAGGCAAGAATCGCAGCAAATTGAATGTGCGGCTTGATCCCGAGTTGGCGCCCAAGTTGCACAAGGTGCTGGCCGATTCCGGCATGGGTTCCCGCCGTGAAATGGAAGAACTGATTGTTGCTGGCCGGGTTTCGGTCAATGCTGAGCCTGCCCATTTGGGTCAGCGGGTGTTGCCCACCGATCAGGTCCGTGTAAACGGCAAGCTGATCCAGCGTAAAAACAAATCCAAGCCTCCACGCGTGCTCATTTATCACAAGCCCGCAGGCGAAATTGTCTCAATGGACGATCCCCAGGGTCGAGCCACCGTATTTCAGAAGTTACCCAAAATATCCAATGGCAAGTGGATTGCGGTAGGCCGTCTCGACTTCAACACCGAAGGCCTGTTGTTGTTCACGTCCTCGGGCGAGTTGGCCAACCGTTTAATGCACCCCCGCTATGAAGTTCAGCGTGAATATGCAGTGCGTATTCTTGGCGAACTGACCGAAGAACAGCGCCAGCAATTGCTGACAGGTATTCAACTTGACGACGGCCCTGCCAAGTTTCTCTACGTCGATGCCGCAGGCGGCGAGGGCGCCAATCGCTGGTACAAGGTCGGTTTGAAAGAAGGGCGCAACCGAGAGGTTCGCCGAATGTTCGAGGCCTGCAAACTTACCGTGAGCCGTCTGATCCGAACCCGGTTTGGCGACATTTTGATGCCTTCCACGCTCAAGCGTGGTCGTCACATGGAAATGGAAGCGCTTGAAGCCATGTCGTACATGCAGTCCCTGGGCTTGAAGGTGGATGAGTCCGCCCAAGAAGGGGCCATTCGCCGTGACAAAAAGAACATTGGTTCGAAAAACAACAAACGCCGCAATGGTCAGCCATTGATTGATCCAGGCCTTGCCTTCACTACACCCACGCAAACCTACCTCACGGTTTCCGGTGCGACAGCGGCGGCGGCTTTGAGCAATCAGAACAATTTGTCATCTGCCGGCGGCTCTGCTCGCCGTGGAAATGGTGGTGACCGCAATGGCAACAGGGCGGGTGCCAATGGCAACGCCAGTGCGCCTGCCGGTAAATTTGCAGGTGCGGGAAAGCGACCCGCCGGGCCGCGTGGCGCAGGTGCCCGCACTGGTGGGCCTTCAGCAGGGCGTGGTCCAGGTCGAGGCAACGAAGCCGGAAACGGGGCGCCCCAGAAACCGCAGCAGCGCAGACGCAGGAAAGCCCCCACCATGTAGTTCCCCAAGCTGGAAATTACTTGAAAATAAAGGCGGTTTCGGTTATTCTCTGAGGCTGCCTGAGCGCCCACTCCAAAAAGGGTGTCTCAAATGAAGTGGGCTTACAGGCCCATTTTTTTTTGGTGAGGCGGTTTTGAAGCAAATTAAAAGACGAAGCAAGCGAATTAGTAAAGGCGAAGAAGCGAAGTGATCAATCCTGAAGAGTTTGTTGGCAATTCATGGTCTGGCGTGTGGTCAGAGTCCTGGGTAACGGAAGCCGACGCCGTGATTGTCTCGCTGGGTTTAGAGGTTGCGGATATCGAGCGTGAGGGCAATGGCCTGTTGCGTATCATGATTGATTCGCCAGCAGGTGTCACCGTTGAAGACTGCGAAAAAGTCAGTCACCAGCTCACCCACCTGTTTACCGTCGAAAATGTCAACTACGAGCGGCTCGAGATCTCCTCGCCGGGCGTGGATCGCGTGTTACGTCGCAAAAAAGATTTCGAACGGTTTTTGGATCAAGAGGTGTCCCTGAAGTTTAAGCGGGCCATCAACAATCAAAAACAGTTCAAAGGCGTATTGCAAAAAGGCAAAGAGCAAACCTGGGGAGTGTTGGTCACTCCCGACGGAAAAAATGCCGAGCCGTACTTGCTTGATTTTGAAATAACTGATTTGGCGGGTGCCCGTCTGGTCCCCCATCTAAAGTTTTAGGAGCCCTGGAATGAGCCGTGAGTTGCTTTTATTAGTTGATGCGTTGGCGCGCGAAAAAAATGTGGACAAAGACATCGTCTTTGGTGCGCTCGAATTGGCATTGGCTTCCGCAACCAAGAAGCGCTTCGATGAAGAAGTGGATGTTCGCGTGTCCATCGATCGCGACACAGGCGACTACGACACTTTCCGTCGCTGGGAAGTGGTCACAGAAGAAGACTTCTACGACCCCGCCTATCAAATGGTGTTAGACCAAGCCTTGAAGCATGACGAAGAAGCCGAAATGGGCGACTTCATCGAAGAAGAACTTGAGCCCGTTGAATTTGGTCGAATTGGCGCCCAGGCCGCCAAGCAGGTAATTCTGCAGCGCGTTCGCGACGCTGAGCGTGAGCAAATCCTGCAAGACTTCCTTGATCGTGGCGACAAAATTGTCATTGGTCAGGTCAAGCGCATGGAACGCGGCGATGCCATCGTTGAAAGCGGTCGTATCGAAGCCCGTTTGCCGCGCGATCAAATGATTCCCCGTGAAAGCCTGCGCCCAGGCGACCGTGTACGTGCCTACCTCTGGAAGGTAGATCGCTTGGCGCGCGGTCAACAAGTTATTTTGTCGCGCACATCACCTGAGTTCATCAAAGCATTGTTCGCCATGGAAGTCCCGGAAATCGAGCAAGGTCACCTGGAAATTAAAGGTGCTGCACGCGACCCCGGCATGCGAGCCAAAATTGCAGTATTGGCCCATGACCGCCGCATCGACCCGATTGGTACTTGCGTGGGTGTTCGTGGCTCTCGTGTTCAGGCTGTTACCCAAGAGTTGGGCGGTGAACGCGTAGACATCGTATTGTGGTCCGAAGACCCAGCCCAGTTCGTCATTGGTGCTTTGTCGCCAGCAACCGTTCAATCCATTGTTGTTGATGAAGACCAGCACGTGATGGAAGTGGTGGTTGACGAAGCCGAGCTGGCGCAAGCCATCGGCCGCAGCGGTCAAAACGTGCGTTTGGCCTCTGATCTCACCGGTTGGCAAATCAATATCATGACCCCCGAAGAATCGGCCAAGCGTTCCGAAGAAGAAATCGGCAAGTTGCGTGAGTTGTTCACCAGCAAGCTGGATGTGGACGAAGAAGTGGCCAACATTCTGATCGAGGAAGGTTTCACAGGCCTTGAAGAAGTAGCCTACGTGCCAATCGCTGAAATGCAGGAAATTGAAGCATTTGACGCCGATACTGTCGAAGCACTTCGCACCCGCGCCCGCAATGCTTTGTTGACCGAGGCCATTGCGCGCGAGGAAATAGTAGAAGGTGCAGGCGACCTGATGTCCATCGAAGGCGTTGATGGCGACCTGGTTGGCAAGCTGGCTACTGCTGATATTTCAGACCGCGAAGGTTTGGCCGAGTTGGCCGTCGATGAATTGGTTGAAATTGCAGGAATTGAAGAAGACCGTGCTCGCGACATCATTATGAAAGCGCGCGCACACTGGTTTGAGTAATCCAAACCGTATTGAGTAGAGTCGAATCGGGCCACTCGGTCCGGTCAGTAAGGGAATTTGAAGGAATAGTAGATGACCAGTACCACAGTCGCACAGTTTGCAGCAGAGTTGAAAATGCCCGCCGATGTTCTTTTGGAGCAGCTGAAGTCTGCTGGCGTAAGCAAAACTTCTGAGGCAGATGCAGTTACTGAAGCGGACAAGGGAAAGCTTTTGGAAAGCCTGAGAAAGGCGCACGGATCTGAAAGCGGTCAAAAGAAAATTACCCTCACCCGCAAGCAGACCAGTGAAATCAAGCAAGCAGGCCCTGGTGGCCGTGCACGCACAGTTCAGGTTGAAGTGCGTAAAAAGCGCGTATTCGTGCAGCGCGCTGAAAAAGCAGGTGAAAGCGAGCCCGTTATGGAAGCTCAACTGGATCCGGCTGAACAGGCCCGCCGTGATGCTGAAACACAACGCCAGGCTGAATTGAAAGCGCGTCAGGAAGCGGAGCTGAAAGAAAAACAAGCCAAGCTTGAGCAAGAGCGTGAGCGCGAACTGAAGCTTCAGGAAGAAGCACGCCAGCGCGCCGAAGAAGAGCGCCTTGCCCATGAAGCGGTTGAACAGGCCAAGGCTGAAAACGCCAAACCTGCCAAAGCCGAAGAAGAAACTGATACCAAAGACGAAGCAGCCCAGGCAGCGCGTGCCGAGGAAGCCAAGGCCCGCGAACAACGCGCAGCCGATGCGCTGAAAGCAGAGCAAAAAGCCAAGAAAGCAGCCGAAGATGCGGCCAAGGCCAGTGCGAACCAAGAACGCGCTCGCAAGGCCGCGGAAGCTGAAGTTGCAGCAATTAACCGCATGATGTCCCAGCCCGCCAAGGTCATGAAGGCTGAAGAGCCTGTTGAGCCTCCCAAGGCTGCGGCAACCATTAAAAAGCCTGAGAAGTTGGCCACTGCTGCAGAGGATGACTCTGCAGGGCGTGCTCGCAAAGGTGTTCGCGCACCGGGTGCCAAGGAAGAACCGGGCCGCCGTCGTGGTGGTTTGAAAACCCGAGGCGAAACTGGAGTTGGCCGCACTGGTGCGGGTGGCTGGAAAGGCCCGAAGGGCAAAAACAGTCGCCACAACCAGGAACAAAGCAACTTCAATCAACCCACCGAACCAGTGATCCGTGACGTTCATGTGCCGGAAACCATCACGGTGGCTGAACTTGCGCACAAAATGTCCGTGAAGGCCGCAGAGGTGATCAAGTGCCTGATGAAAATGGGCCAAATGGTCACCATTAACCAGGTGCTAGATCAAGACACGGCCATGATTGTGACCGAGGAATTGGGCCACAAGGCAATTGCTGCCAAGCTAGATGATCCAGAGGCCATGATCGAACAAGCTGGTGTGGCGCATTCTGAAGCGCCGTCAGTGGCTCGCGCACCGGTGGTTACCGTGATGGGTCACGTTGACCACGGTAAAACATCGCTGCTTGATTACATTCGTAGCGCAAAAGTGGCGTCTGGCGAAGCCGGCGGCATTACACAGCACATTGGTGCTTACCACGTAGAAACCGAACGCGGCATGATCACCTTCCTGGATACTCCGGGTCACGAGGCGTTTACTGCCATGCGTGCACGCGGTGCCAAGGCAACCGACATCGTTATTCTGGTGGTATCGGCCGATGACGGCGTGATGCCACAAACCATTGAAGCCATTCACCATGCCAAGGCAGCCAATGTGCCCCTTGTGGTTGCAATCAACAAGATTGACAAGCCTGATGCAAATCCTGAGCGAGTCAAGCAAGAATTGATTTCTCACTCGGTTGTACCAGAGGAATACGGCGGCGATTCGCCCATGGTTCCTGTGTCTGCGAAAACAGGCCTGGGCATTGACGACCTTCTGGAGCAAGTGCTGCTGCAGGCGGAAGTGCTCGAGCTGAAGGCTCAGATCGAAGCCCCAGCCAAAGGCCTGGTTGTTGAGTCCCGCCTGGACAAAGGCCGTGGCCCAGTGGCCACCGTGCTGGTACAAAGCGGTACCTTGAAGAAAGGCGATGTGGTGTTGGCTGGTTCTGCATTTGGTCGCGTACGCGCCATGGTGGACGAAAACGGTCGTTCAATCGAATCCGCTGGTCCTTCAATTCCTGTTGAAATTCAGGGTTTGAGCGATGTGCCGGCCGCTGGTGAAGAAGTGATTGTGTTGCCAGATGAGCGCAAAGCCCGTGAAATTGCCTTGTTCCGTCAAGGCAAGTTCCGCGACGTGAAGCTGGCCAAGCAACAGGCCGCCAAGCTGGAGAACATGTTTGAACAAATGGCTGAAGGCGAAGTTAAACACCTGCCAGTTATTCTGAAAGCCGACGTACAGGGTTCACAAGAAGCCTTGTCACATGCCTTGCAGAAGTTGTCTACCGACGAAGTGAAAGTGCAGGTTGTGCACGCTGCTGTGGGTGGTATCAGTGAATCTGATGTCAACCTGGCGGTGGCCTCCAAAGCGGTGATCATCGGCTTTAACGTGCGTGCTGACCAAGGCGCCCGTAAAACAGCCGAGAACAACGGCGTGGATATTCGCTACTACAACATCATTTACGATGCCGTAGACGAGATCAAAGCCGCGATGACCGGCATGCTGACGCCTGACAAGAAAGAGGAAATCATCGGCAACGTTGAAATCCGCGAAGTGTACAAGATCTCCAAAGTGGGTTCTGTTGCAGGTTGTATGGTGACCGACGGCTTGATTCGTCGTGGTGCAGGTGTACGCTTGCTGCGTGACAACGTGGTGGTGTGGACTGGCCAGCTGGCCTCGCTCAAGCGCTTCAAAGACGACGCCAAAGAAGTGCGCCAGAACTTTGAGTGTGGCTTGCAGCTGCACAACTACGACGACATCCAGGTTGGCGACATTCTGGAAGCATTTGAAGTGAAGGAAGTGGCCCGTACGCAGCTGTAATTGCTGCGTGGGTTTGAAAAGGAAAGTATGCGTTACAAGAAAAAAGCACCAGCCAGAGGAATTCGGGTTGCCGAGCAAATCCAGAAAGACCTGGCTGAGCTGATCCCCCGTGAGTTGAGAGACCCACGGCTTGGGTTTGTCACAATCACAGATGTGGAACTGACACCCGACTACGCCTATGCAACCGTGTATTTCTCGGTATTGACTGGTTCGGCGGAGACCACTGAAGAGGCATTGAATGACTCCTCAGGTTATTTGCGCAATTTGATTTTTAAAAAGTTGCACATTCACACTGTGCCTACCTTGCGTTTCAAACACGACCAATCGGTAGAGCGTGGGGCTGAAATGTCCCAGATCATTGACCGGGCGCTGAAAGGCGAGGGTGGTGGTGCCACAGATTCGGATGGTGGTGGCGACGGTGGCGGTGACTAAAAAGCAAAAACGTGCCTTGTCTGGTGTGTTGTTGTTCGACAAATCGACTGGTTATTCGTCCAATCAAGCCCTGCAAATCGTCAAGCGCCTGTACCGTGCTGAAAAAACCGGCCACACAGGTACGCTGGACCCATTGGCAAGCGGCTTGTTACCATTGATGTTCGGTGAGGCGACCAAGTTTGCGGCAGATTTGATCGACGCAAGCAAATCCTACAGAACCAAAGTGCGGCTGGGTTTTTCAAGCAACACCGGCGATGCCGAGGGTGAATTGACGAAAGTCAGCACCCGCGCGCTTGAAAGCATCACCGAGATTGAGGTAAAACAGGTGTGTGCGCAGTTTGTTGGGGAAATTCAACAGACGCCACCGATGTTTTCTGCATTAAAGAAAGACGGCAAGCCTTTGTACGAGTATGCTCGCGAAGGCATTGAATTGGACAGACCTGCTCGAACCCTTTTGATCCATCAATTGGATGTCATTAAAGTCGAGCACAATCAGCAAGATGGTGAACTTGGTTGCACCATTGAGCTGGAAGTAAATTGCAGCAAAGGCACCTACGTGCGCACCCTGGGCGAAGACATCGCCAAGGCATTGGGCACGGCAGGCTACCTCACCGAACTGCGGAGAACCGCGATTGGTGACTTGAAAGTGGAACGCGCGTACACCCTGGATGCACTCAAAGTGCTCGGTGAATCGGAAACCCCCTTTGACGCTTTGGATGCTGTGCTTTTCCCGGTGGATTCGCTTTTGGGCAGCCTGGGGAAAGTTGAATTGAACAATGAGTTTGCGCGGCGGTTTTCGCACGGGCAACGGTTGCCACTGGACTTGGTCAACGCCAAACCAGGGCGAGTGCGGGTGTACGGAGAAGCCCCCGCGCAGGATGTGAACACCGATGTAAGCAATACGGCCTTCAAAGGCAATTCCCTATTTATGGGAACAGGCATTTTAGAAACGGATGGGAAGGGCGCCTTGCTTCGACCCGACAGATTGATTCAGGTAAATTTATGACACGCGCATTACGTAACGTTGCAATTATCGCCCACGTGGACCACGGCAAAACCACGCTGGTTGACCAACTCCTTCGCCAGTCTGGCACCTTCCGCGAGAACGAAAAGCTCGAAGAACGTGTGATGGACAGCAACGACATTGAAAAAGAACGTGGTATCACGATTCTTTCCAAGAACTGCGCAGTTGAATATGAAGGCACCCACATCAACATCGTCGACACCCCAGGACACGCCGACTTTGGCGGTGAAGTGGAGCGCGTGTTGTCGATGGTTGATTCGGTTTTGTTGTTGGTAGATGCCGTAGAAGGCCCAATGCCACAAACACGTTTTGTAACCCGCAAGGCATTGGCCTTGGGTTTGAAGCCCATCGTGGTAGTGAACAAAGTAGACCGCCCTGGCGCCCGCATTGACTGGGTAATCGATCAAACCTTTGACTTGTTCGACAAGTTGGGTGCAACCGATGAACAGCTGGACTTCCCGATTGTTTACGCTTCTGGTTTGAACGGTTTTGCTGGCGATACACCCGATGTGCGCGAAGGCACCATGCGCCCCTTGTTCGAAGCCATTTTGAAGTATGTGCCTGTGCGTGATGATGACCCCAATGGTCCCCTGCAATTCCAGATCACATCGCTCGATTACAACAGCTACGTGGGCAAGATCGGTATTGGCCGTATCAAGCGCGGTACGGTACGGGTTGGCCAGCAGGTAACCTGTATCAACGGCCCAGACGGCACACCATTTAATGGTCGAATCAACCAGGTGCTGAAGTTCCGTGGTCTGGAGCGTATTCAGGAAGAAGAAGCCCAAGCTGGCGACATTTGCCTGATCAATGGTATTGAGGAAATCGGCATTGGAACCACCATCTGCTCACCTGAAGCAGTAGAAGGTCTGGAAATTCCAGCGATTGATGAGCCAACATTGACCATGAACTTCATGGTCAACACATCGCCACTGGCTGGCCGTGAAGGCAAGTTTGTAACCAGTCGCCAGTTGCGTGACCGTTTGCAGCGTGAATTGAAAGCCAACGTGGCCCTGCGCGTTAAAGACACCGACGACGACACCGTATTTGAAGTGTCAGGCCGTGGTGAATTGCACCTGACCATCTTGCTGGAAAACATGCGTCGTGAAGGCTATGAATTGGCCGTGTCACGCCCACGCGTGGTGTTCAAGGAAGTTGACGGCGTGAAGTGCGAGCCCTACGAAATGTTGACCGTGGATGTGGAAGACTCACACCAGGGTGGCGTGATGGAAGAATTGGGTCGCCGCAAAGGTGATTTGCTTGATATGTCACCCGATGGCAAAGGCCGTGTTCGTCTGGAATACAAAATTCCAGCACGTGGCTTGATTGGTTTCCAGGGTGATTTCATGACCCTGACACGCGGTACTGGCTTGATCAGTCACGTGTTTGATCAATACGCACCGATTCGCGAAGGTGGTTCTGCCGAGCGTCACAATGGCGTGCTGATTTCTCAAGACGATGGCGATGCAGTTGCTTACGCCTTGTGGAAGTTGCAAGACCGTGGTCGCATGTTTGTGTCACCCGGTGAAGCCTTGTACGAAGGCATGGTGATTGGTATTCACAGCCGTGACAACGACCTGGTCGTAAACCCCATCAAGGGCAAGCAACTGACCAACGTTCGTTCATCGGGCACTGACGAAGCTGTTCGCCTGGTTCCTCCAATTCAAATGAATCTGGAATACGCTGTTGAATTTATTGCTGAAGACGAATTGGTGGAAATTACGCCGAAGAATATTCGCATTCGCAAGCGTTTCCTGAAGGAACACGAGCGCAAGCGCGCCAGCCGCGACGCAGCGTAAGCCGCAAGGTTGAATCTTAAAGGGGGCGTGGCTTTGGCCTCGCCCTTTTTATTTGTAAAATTCAAACCATGACTTTCAAACCCAGAACACTTTCTGTTGCCCCAATGATCGACTGGACCGACCGGCATTGCCGCAGGTTCCATCGAGCCATTAGCCAGCACACCTGGTTGTATACCGAGATGATCACCACAGGTGCTCTGGTGTACGGCGACCGCAATCGTTTTTTGGCATTCAACGAGGAAGAGCATCCTGTCGCCTTTCAAATTGGGGGTAGCGACCCGGAACATCTGGCAGCGTGCGCAAAGTGGATCGAACAAGCGGGTTACGACGAATTGAACCTGAATGTGGGCTGTCCATCGGAGCGCGTGCAAAAGGGGTCTTTTGGTGCCTGCCTGATGGCTGAGCCTGATTTGGTAGCCGACTGCGTCAAAGCCATGCGGGATGCCTGCTCAATCGACGTAACGGTGAAGCATCGAATCGGGCTCGATTACGATGAAAGCGAAACCATGCTGTACGAATTTGTCGGCAAGGTGAGTGAAGCCGGTTGCAACACTTTCATTGTGCATGCACGCAATGCGGTGTT
Organism: Limnobacter sp. 130; assembly: GCF_902506325.1. Classification (GTDB taxonomy): domain Bacteria; phylum Pseudomonadota; class Gammaproteobacteria; order Burkholderiales; family Burkholderiaceae_B; genus Limnobacter. The sequence continues at coordinate 1,047,019 of NZ_LR732328.1, read as the reverse complement.
GAAGGGTTTGTCGCCAAAAGAAAACCGTGACATTCCACCCTTGCGTTATGAGGTTGTAAAGCGGTTGAAGCAGCATTTTCCGCATCTTCAAATTATCTTGAACGGCGGAATCACTACCGTGGACGCTATTAAAAGCCACTTGGATTGGGCAGACGGTTGCATGATTGGTCGAGAGGCGTATTCCAATCCCTGGCTACTGGCCCAGTTTGACGAAGTCATTGGCCAACCCACGGATACAAGAACTCGTTTCAACGTGATTGATGAATTACGCGCCTACGCTGACCAGGAATTGCGCAAAGGCGAGAGCATTCGGAATATTACGAAATCCTGGCTGGGCTTGTTTCACGGGCAGCCGGGCGGCAGGCTTTACCGCCAGGTGTTGTCCGATTCAACCTTGCTGAAAGCTAATAATTGGCAGGTGGTTGAAGACGCTTTGGCGAAAATGCTCAAGCATGCTGCTTGAGTAGGCACTAAAGCAACACCAACTTGCCAGGGTTCAGAAGATTCTTTGGATCCAAAGCCTGTTTAATTGTTTTGAATGCCGCGTAGTTGCTTTTGCTGGTAATGTCCCGCAACAGTTCAGCCTTGAGTTGACCAATGCCGTGTTCGGCCGATACGGTGCCACCGCACTGCAAAATCGCGTTATGCACCAAGGTGTTTAACAAGCTTTGGTGTTGCTTCAGAAATTCCGCAGAGTCACTGCCTTTGGGTGCTGACAAGTTGAAATGCAGGTTGCCATCGCCAAGGTGGCCAAACAACACCGGCCGAACATCAACCCCATGTTCTGCGATTTCATTTAATGCAATATCGTGAAATACAGGCAATTGTGACACCGCACACGCCACATCGTGTTTCACGTTCAAGCCCTCTTTGGCCTGTGCTTCGGATATGTTCTCTCTCAAGGCCCAAAAGGTGTCAATTTCCCGCCCGCTTTGCGCAATTGCAATGTTGCGCACGCCTGGGAGTTCCTCGAGCAAGGCTTCCAGCGTTTTGGTGACCTGCTCGCGCAATGCGGTTTCCGGGCCCAAAGAGGTAAATTCCGCCAGTACATGGTCCTCCGCGCCCGGGCCAGTGGGTGCACGGCCTGGAAAATGGGTTTGAACCACCTCAATTGCATTGGCGTTCATCCACTCGTAGCTGCTGAGTTCGCCAAACAGATGGCTTTGAACAAACCCCAGCGCATCGACTGCAACTTGAATGTTGTCCACATTCAGCCAGGCCACACAACGGCTTTTGGGGGCAGGGTACACCTTCATGCACGCCGTGGTCACTATGCCCAGTGTGCCCTCTGAGCCAATCAACAAATGGCGCAAGTCGTAGCCGGTGTTGTTTTTGCGAAGTCCTCGCAAGTCACCACACAACTCGCCCTGTGCATTCACATATTCAAGACCCAGGCACAATTCTCGGGTATTGCCATAGCGCAGCACAGCCACACCACCGGCGTTGCTGGCCAAGTTACCACCTAAGGTGCAAGTGCCTTCCGAGGCCAAACTCAAGGGGAACAGGAATCCGTGGGCACTTGCATATTCCTGAATTTCATACAAGGTGTAGCCCGCGCTGGCGGTCAGTGTCAGGTTGCTTTCATCCAGCTTCAACACATCGCGAATTCGACCAGTTTTAAGCACCACATGCGGGCGCTTTGATGCATCGCCCTCTGCTGTGGGTACGGCACCACCCACCAACCCCGTGTTGCCGCCCTGGGTGGAAATGGCGACGTCGAATTGGTCGCACACCTTCACAATGCCCTGAATCTGCGCAGCGTTCAGGGGTTCAAGCAGGGCCAGTGCGGTGGTTTGGTAGCGTTTGCGCCAATCGGTGCATGCGTGGGCAATGTCCGTGGTGTCGGTCTTGACCATCAAGCCCGGCACCTGTTTGCGCAACTGGTCAAGAAATTCGTTCATGCCCTCAGGCTACCTTGGTTTTTGGCACTTTGTAAGTGCGCGCAAACACGCTGACGCTGGCAAAAAGTGCGATGGTCAGAAACACCTCGAGCCCGGCCATTAACTGAGAGGCAAGGGCGGGGTCGGAACTGGCCCGTGTTGCGCCTTCTGCAAAGTACAACCACACCAACAGAGAAGTAGCCTGATAGGTGCGTACGCGTTGTTTGAATATGCCGGGCACCACCAATAGCAAGGGCAATACCTTCAGCACCAGCCAGCTGCCACCCGGGCGAATCGGCGCAATAAACAGTTCCCAGGCCACGCACAAGGCGATCAGGGCCAACAGGCTGGTTACGGTCGCCCAGTAGGCTTTGCTGCGGGTTGAATTCATGTCGGGGGTGCTGCTCATCAGGGTTTATCCATGTGTTGTAGTGCCAGTGCTGCTTTTGCCAAACGCACGCCTTGCGCTCTGGCCAGTGCTTTTTCGTGTTCGGAAAGCGGGTTGTGTCCTTTTGTCCCGGCCCAATGGGTCACGCCGTAGGGTGTGCCGCCGGTGGTGGTGTCGTGCAAGGCCTGTTCGGAATAGGGAATGCCCAGCCACAACATGCCATGGTGAATCAGGGGCAAGGCCATGCTGGTTAACGTGGTTTCCTGGCCGCCATGCAAACTGCTGGTGCTGGTGAATACGCAAAACGGTTTGTTGATCAGGTCGCCTGCAAGCCAGTTTCCCACTGTGCCATCGATAAAATACTTCATCGCGGCCGCCATATTGCCAAACCGGGTCGGGGAGCCAAGTGCCAGGCCTGCGCATTCTTTCAAGTCTGCCGGTTCTGCGTAAGGTGGGCCATCCGCGGGGATGTCTGGTTCTGTGGACTCGCTGTTGGCAGACACCCCGGGTACTGTGCGAAGCCGCGCTGAAACGCCCTTGACTGAATCGACGCCCAAAGCAATTTCACGTGCCAATTGTGCGGTGGTACCGTGGCGGGTGTAATACAAGACCAATACTTCAATCATGCTTAAGGGTTATCATGGGGGCTGTTGGAACCCCTATTGTATCGAAGCGCATGAGTTCAGCCGCACCTTCCGAAACAACTGAGACCAAGAGTTTCAAAACCGTCGGCAAACCCGTTGAGGAAAGCCAAACCCGCCGGGCCCGTTTTATGCGGGGTGCCCGTCGTGCATTCAGTGTGGCCGATGTGGAATTGTCCCCGCTGAATTTGCGCTGGTGGATTGCATTTACCCGCCTGGTCAGTCAGCGCATTAGCGAGCAACGTCTGCCCCAGGTGGCGGCCAGCTTAACCTTCACCACTGTGCTTTCGCTGGTACCCCTGGCCACTGTGGTATTGGCCATATTCACTGCATTTCCAATGTTTGACCGTTTGCAGTCTTCTTTGCAGGGTTATCTGATCGAGAGTTTTTTTCCGGAAACCTTGTCAGAAACCATTCTGACCTATGTCACACAGTTTTCTGACAAAGCCAAAGGGCTGACTGCCATTGGTATCGTGTTCTTGGTTATTACCGCATTGACCACCATGTTCACTGTGGATCGGGTGTTCAATCAGATCTGGAACGTGAAGCGTCAACGCTCGACTATCAACAAAGTGCTGTTGTACTGGGCTGTTCTGTCTTTGGCGCCAGTATTGATCGCTTTGAGTATCAGCGTATCGACTGCCTTGATTGGCGAGTCCATGAGTGGCATCAATCCAGTTCTTGGTGGTATGTTCCCGGCGCTGAATCTGATACCCCTTACCCTGACCGTGTTGGCGTTTGCATTCATCTATCGCGCAGTGCCCAATCGCGCAGTACATTGGAAAGATGCCTTGGTGGGCGGTGCGCTGGCAGCCATTCTGTTTGAAATTTCAAAGCGGGCCTTCGCGGCCTACATCACGCATTTCCCAAGTTACACCGCTTTATATGGCGCTTTGGCGGCGTTTCCAATCTTTTTGCTTTGGATTTACGTGAGCTGGATTATTGTGCTGCTGGGTGCTAGCACCGTGGCGGCGTTGCCAGTGGCCCGAACCGGCTACTGGAACCCCAGCAACCGCCCCGGTGAACGGTGGTTGCAAGGTTTGAGCGTGTTGGTTGAACTGGAAAAATCGCGCCAACAGGAAAAACCCGGCATGACCATGGAAGAGTTGAGGGTGTTTGCCAAAGTGCCACCTGATCAACTGGACGAGATCCTGAGCTTGCTGATAGACCATGGAGTGATTGGACTCTTGGCGATTGTAAGGGGTGATGATCGATTTGCCCTGATCTGCGACCCGGCCAATATCAGTGCAGAAGTGGTGGCAAAAGCATTGTGGTACGACCCTTCCTTGACGGCGGAATGGGCAGCCCGATTGCCACAATCTACGGCGAGACTTTCCGAGTTTCAGGAAGAATTTATTCGTCGGCCCCGCCTGTCTCAATGGCTTGAACTCGCGCCTTGCTAGGTGGGTGATGTCAACGTGAATCAATCTTCGGCGTTGGATTTGAACTTATTGTGAAAAAAGAGTGTCCATATCTACAAAAGAAGAGCTTACGTTTGGCACCCATAGGTGCTTTCTGTAAACTAAGCGTGACGAGCCAAAAGCTCTGACATTTAATAATATCAACACAGTCTGGAGCTGTTATGAGTAACAAAGGGCAATTACTACAAGACCCCTTCCTCAATTTGCTGCGCAAAGAGCATGTACCCGTGTCCATTTACCTGGTCAACGGTATCAAGCTTCAGGGCCAAATCGAGTCTTTTGATCAATACGTGGTTTTGCTACGTAATACGGTAACCCAAATGGTCTACAAGCACGCAATTTCAACGGTTGTGCCTGGCCGTTCAGTTACATTCACCCCCGAGGTGAAGGAGTAAACTTATCTTCACTTTCCAATTTTTCCGCGGTTTGCAATGACGCGTAGTTCCCTGGTTGCACTTGACCTTGGTCAACACGAGTTCCGCGAAAGTGTCGATGAGCTGGCTCTACTGGCCACCTCTGCTGGTGCAGAGGTGATCGGCGTTTTCGTGTCCAAACGGCGTTCCCCCGACTCCGCAACATTCATTGGCTCTGGCAAGGTGCAGGAAATACTTGCGCATTGCGATGCAGAAGAGGTCGAGCTGGTGATATTCAATCACAGCTTGAGTCCTGCCCAGCAACGAAATCTTGAAAATGCCCTAGGGCGCCGCGTGATCGACCGCACCGGGCTGATTCTCGATATTTTTGCCATTCGCGCGCGCAGTTTCGAAGGCAAGTTGCAGGTCGAACTGGCTCAACTGCAGTACATGGCTTCGCGACTGGTTCGCGGCAACGCCAATTTGTATGGTCAGCAAGGTGGTATCGGCATGCGCGGGCCGGGTGAAACCCAACTTGAAACAGACCGTCGCCTGATCGGGGTGAAGGTCAAACAGTTGAAAACCCGTCTTGAAAAGCTGCAGAAGCAGCGCCAAACCCAACGCAGGCAGCGTGAACGCAGAGGGCAGTTCACGGTCGCAATTGTGGGCTACACCAATGCGGGCAAAAGTACGCTGTTCAATTCAATTACAAGCGACAAAGCCTATGCCGCCGATCAGCTCTTTGCCACTTTGGACACCACCACACGTCGCGTTTGGCTGGCGCCCAAGATAGACATGGCACTTTCCGATACCGTCGGGTTTATTCGCGATCTGTCACATTCTCTTGTCGATGCGTTCAAGGCGACGCTTGAAAGTGCAGTACACGCCGATGTGCTGCTGCATGTTGTCGATGTGAGTTCGCAGGTTCGGCACAGTCAAATCGATGAAGTCAACAAAGTGTTGCACGAGATCGAAGCAGGAGATGTTCCGCAGGTGATCATCTGGAACAAAATAGACGCCTGCGAGCGTTCTGTGGAAGTCGAGCGCGACGGCAATGGTAAGATTTTGTCCGTGGCGGTGAGTGCACGCTATGGGCTTGGCATTCCTGAATTGAGGGAATGTTTGACTGAACTTGCAGGCAACTTCTATGCTCAAAGCAGGGGTGCAGACACGCAGTCAGATCAATTGCAGTGGGCCTGAACGTCAACAATTATTTTTTCAGCAGTAGGAACAAGCATGTCAATGAATGATCCGGATTGGGGCAGAAATTCATCGGGTAATCAAAATAACGATGAACCCACAAAGCCTCAAGATCAAGACAACCGCCGTCCCGGAGGCCGTCAAGACGGCCCACCTGACCTGGATGAGCTGTGGCGCGACTTCAACAGCAGGCTGAATCGCCTGTTCGGCAAGAAGGGTGGCAATGGTGGTGGCCCGCGTGGCCCGGTTGGTGGCGGCAACGGTGGCCCCAGCATGGAAAATGCCGGCAAAGGGTTCACAGCCGTTGTTGTGGTTGCTGTGCTCGTTTGGCTAGCCAGCGGCTTTTACATCGTGCAAGAAGGTCGCGAAGGCGTGGTGCTGCAGTTCGGCAAATATCACCACACCTCAATGCCCGGTTTTCAATGGCGTTTGCCCTATCCAATTCAGTCGCATGAGGTGGTGAACTCCTCTCAGGTGCGCATTGTTGAAGTCGGGTATCGCAACGACGTGAAAAGCAAGGTATTGCGTGAAGCCCTGATGCTGACTGAAGACGAAAACATTATCGACATTCAGTTCGCGGTTCAGTATCGCCTTAAGGATGCTGGCGATTATCTGTTCAACACCATTGATCCGGATGAGTCCGTGAAAATGGCTGCTGAAACAGCCATTCGCGAGGTGGTTGGCCGAAGCAAGATGGACTTTGTGTTGTACGAGGGCCGAGAGCAAATTGCCCTGAATACAGCCGAGGTAATACAGGAAATTCTCGACAAGTACGGCACGGGTATTTTGGTCTCTAGCGTGACCGTTCAGGGTGTTCAACCACCAGAGCAGGTTCAGGCGGCATTTGACGACGCAGTGAAAGCCGGGCAAGACCGTGAGCGCTTGAAAAACGACGGTGAAGCATATGCCAACGATGTCATTCCACGTGCGCGAGGCAATGCAGCCCGTCTGCGGGAAGAGGCCGATGGTTACCGTGCACGCGTGGTTGCTCAGTCCGAGGGTGATTCAGCTCGCTTTAAAGCCATTCTGACTGAGTACGAAAAAGCACCCAAAGTCACAAAAGACCGCCTGTACATTGATGCAATGCAAGAAATTTACACCAATGTAACGAAGGTCATTGTTGACTCCAAGGGGAACAGCCAGTTGCTGTACCTGCCTTTGGATAAATTGATCGAAAAAACTGGCGCATCAGGGTCGGAAGGCAATAGCGCAGCATCTGCTGCAGCTGCAGCCAAGGCCGCTGAGACCAGTCCATCCGCACCTCGTGGTGCAAACGATGGATTTGATACTAGTATTCGCGATGCCATGCGCAATCGTGACCGGGGAGCTCGCTAATCATGCCTAAAATATTTGTTGTTGTAGCGGCTGCGCTGGTTGGCTTTTTTGTGGCCAACACCTGCCTTTATGTTGTAGACCAGCGCCAGTACGCCATTGTGTTTGCTTTGGGTCAGGTCGAGGAAGTGCGCCAGGAGCCTGGCTTGTATTTCAAGCTGCCAGCCCCCTTCCAGAACGTGATTTTTCTCGACAAACGGCTTCAAACCATTGATACACCAGAGCCAGAGCGTTTTATTACGTCTGAAAAGAAAAATCTGTTGATCGACTCTTACATCAAGTGGCGTATTGTTGATCCCCGCTTGTACTTCGTTCGTTTGAGCGGAGATTCTCGTTTGGCACAAAGCCGCATGTCGCAGGTGGTCAAGTCGGCCTTGAACGAGGAAATCACCAAGCGCACAGTACCTCAAATGGTTTCTGGTGAGCGCACCACCGTGATGGACACCGTGGTGGAAAAAGTGAAAGACGAAGCCACCGAGATTGGTGTGGAAATCGTTGACGTGCGCTTAAAGCGGGTCGATCTGTTGCCGGAAGTCAGTGAATCTGTTTTCCGTCGTATGGAAGCTGAACGCAAGCGGGTTGCCAACGATCTGCGAGCGACTGGTGCTGCAGAAGCCGAGCAAATTCGTGCCGATGCCGATCGCCAGGTGGTCGTAATTTTGGCCGAAGCATACAGAGAAGCACAAACAATCAAGGGGGAGGGTGATGCAAAGGCCGGTTCGATTTATAATGCCGCTTTTGGTCGCAATCCCGAGTTCTATTCCTTTTACCGCAGCCTGGATGCCTACAAGCAGTCTTTGACGTCCAAGTCTGATGTAATGGTGGTTGATCCGCAGTCCGATTTCTTCAAGTTTTTGCAAAAAACGCAGTAACTTGGGCTTTCGTGCGCTTGCGTGGGTTAATCACCTTCGCTTGAAAGGTCTGGCTCAGGGAAAACTGATATGAGCGAGACCTTTTGGCTGGCTTTGGCCCTCGTGTTTATTCTCGAGGGTTTCATGCCTTTTCTTTTTCCGAAACAATGGAAAGAGACCTTTCTCAAGATTGCCTCGCTCACAGAAGGACAAATACGGTTTGTGGGGCTGGTGGCGATTCTCATCGGTATCACGCTTTTTTTGTTTTAAAACACTCGTTTAAGAGTTGGAATAGTCATGTCTGCTTGGCTTCTGCCAGAGTCTGTCGCCGATGTTTTGCCTTCCGAGGCTCGGCGTATTGAAGAATTGCGTCGGTCCTTGCTGGACCGTTTTCGCGTATACGGCTATGAGCTGGTGATGCCTCCCATGCTGGAGTACACCGAGTCTTTGCTCGGCAATGCGGATGCCTCGCTGAACCTGCAAACTTTCAAGTTGCTGGACCAGGCCAGTGGGCGCATGTTGGGCTTGCGGGCCGACACAACACCGCAAGTTGCCCGTATCGACGCTCATATTTTGAATCGCAAGGGCGTTACCCGCCTGTGCTACTGCGGACCCGTGTTGCACACGCAGGCTTTGGGCTTGCACAACACCCGTGAGCCGCTTCAATGCGGTGCTGAGCTCTATGGTTGCGGCGGCATTGAGGCCGACCTGGAAATATTGAATTTGGCTGTTGATACCCTGAATTTGTCCGGGTTGAAGGGTTATCGCCTTGCCTTGTCACACGCCGGCTTATTGGCCGCAGTGGTGGATGGAGAAGGTTTAAGCGACAACTTGATTCACAGTTTGCATGATTGCCTGGCTCAGAAAGATCGCCCGGCACTAGAGGCTTTGTTGAATGGCGTGTCCGCGACGTGTAAAGCCAATGTGCTGGCTTTGCTTAACCTGTATGGTTCGGTGGGTGGCGGCAATTGTGTATTGAATCGGGCTGCCGATAAGCTGCCACGGAACCCGAAAGTGGGTGCGGTATTGAATGAACTGCGCACCCTGATTGCCCGTTTGCAGGAAACTGTGTCGGCCATGCCTGCGTTAATTCTTGATCTGGCAGATTTGGCCAGTTTTGATTACCACAGCGGCCTTATTTTTTCTGCTTACGTAGAAGGGTGTCCCAACGCGATTTTGCGTGGTGGTCGTTATGACGATGTGGGTGCGGTGTACGGCCGTGCTCGTCCAGCCACTGGTTTTTCAGTGGATCTGCGTGAACTGGTGTCGTTGCAGGCAGTGCATTCCAAGCCCAAAACCGCCATTCGTGCGCCTTGGGTGTATGACACTGATTTGATGGCTGTCATTCGTGAATTGCGCAGTCAGGGTGAAGTAGTGCTGCAGTCGCTGCCCAACACCGCCCAAGAGGAAGAAGAGTTTGTATGTGATCGGCAGCTTGTACAGGCCAACGCCGTGTGGAAAGTGGTGCCGATTGGCATGAATCAGGAGAAATAGGAAATGAGTTTTCGAAACGTGGTTGTGATTGGTACCCAGTGGGGTGACGAAGGCAAGGGTAAGGTTGTGGACTGGTTGACAGACCATGCCCAAGGCGTTGTCCGTTTTCAGGGTGGCCACAATGCTGGCCACACGCTGGTGATTGGTGGCAAGAAAACCATTTTGCGCCTGATTCCTTCCGGCATTTTGCGCCCAGAAGTGCAGGTTTACATTGGTAACGGCGTTGTGCTGTCACCCGAGGCCTTGTTAAGCGAGATTGATGAGTTGCAAGCTGGTGGCATTTCAGTTGAAAGTCGCCTGAAAATCAGCGAAACCTGTCCCTTGATTCTGGATCACCACGTGGCGTTGGACAAAGCCCGCGAAGCCAAGCGTGGCGATGCGAAAATTGGCACCACCGGCCGCGGCATTGGCCCAGCTTATGAAGACAAGGCTGCCCGCCGTGCCCTGCGCGTTCAGGATTTGTTCAATCCCGAAAAATTCCGGGCCAAGCTGGATGAAGTGCTTCATTACCACAACTTTGTGCTGACGCAGTACCTGGGTGCTGAGCCCGTGGATGCCCAAGTGGTGTTCGACAAAGCGATGGCCCTGGCGCCCCGCATCAAGAACATGGTGGCTGATGTACCTACCTTGCTGCAAAAGGCCAATGACGAAGGTCAAAACCTGTTGTTTGAGGGCGCGCAAGGTGCATTGCTGGACATCGATCACGGTACTTTCCCGTTCGTAACCAGTTCCAACTGTATCGCCGGAGCAGCCTCTCCTGGCGCCGGGGTGGGTCCACAGCGCTTGCAGTATGTGTTGGGTATTACCAAGGCCTACGCCACGCGTGTGGGCTCAGGTCCGTTTCCCACCGAGCTGTTTTGCGACAAAGGCATGTACCTGGCCAAAAAAGGCAACGAATTTGGTTCAGTGACGGGTCGCCCGCGTCGCTGCGGCTGGTTCGATGCAGCAGCCTTGCGCCGTACCATTCAATTGAATGGTGTTTCTGGCCTGTGTATTACCAAGCTTGATGTGCTTGATGGCATGGAAACCATTCAAATGTGTGTGGGCTACGAATTGGCCGATGGCACCACAACCGATATTCTGCCGTTCGGCAGCGACAAGGTTGAAGGTTGCAAGCCGATATTCGAAACCTTCCCGGGTTGGAAGGGCACCACCTTTGGCGTGAAGAAGTTTGACGATTTGCCGGAAGAGGCAAAGGTTTACCTAAAGCGCATGGAAGCAGTGTGTGGTGTACCAGTCGATATGATTTCTACTGGCCCCGACCGCGACGAAACCATCGTGTTGCGCCACCCTTACAAAGCTTAAGCCGGCCACTCACGAGAATGAGCGGCAAGCTGCACATTGATTATGCGCAGTACCACCATCTGATTGATCAGGTGGTGAACGCTGTTCAAAATTCAGGCTTTCGCCCAGATTGTATTTTGGGTGTTTCCCGTGGGGGTCTGTTTCTGGCTGACGGCTTGTCCCGTTCACTGCGTAAACCCATGGCTGTGATTGCTGCATCCTCTTACCGTGATGAAGATGGAACCGCGCAGGGCGAGTTGCGTCTTTCAGCCAGTATTGCGTCCGTTTCACCAGTAAGTGGCAAGGTGCTTTTGGTCGACGATCTTGCTGACACCGGGCACACTTTGCAGGCCTTGTGTGGGCATTTGCGTACACATTGCCCCGGCATTGATGAGCTTAAAACCGCGGTGGTTTGGGTAAAGCCCGGGTCGGTTTTCAAGCCTGATTTTGCAGCCGAGTATCTCGATTCCGATATCTGGATCGTGCAGCCATTTGAAACTCGCGATTTCCACTGAATATCTGGTATTAACTCCCGTCAACAATGCCTTATTTATGGCCTAAAAAGACCTAAAATCCGATGTGTTATCCTATGGGTCCAATTACCTGCCAAGGAGATCTCGGGACAATGTCTGTTTTACAAGAAGTAGCCGTGAAAAATCCCCCCTGTTTTTTCAAATTAGCACCAGCTTGCGCACTCGCAATTTCCCTGTTCAGTAGTCCGGTTAATGCCGCAAATGTGGTGTTGACGAATGGTGATCGCCTGACCGGCGAAGTCATCAAGCTCAGCGACAACATTCTCACCTTCAAGTCGCCCATGATTGGCGTCGTTGAATTGCCCTGGAAGCAGGTGCAGGAGTTGCAGTCCGACGAAGGTGTCACTGTAAAGCTCAAAAATGGTAGCGCTGCGAAGGGCAAGGTGACCTTAAGCCAGCAAGGCGAGTTGATCATTGATCAAGGCGATTTGGGACGCTCCAAGCCGCTACAGAAGGCTGACGTTGCCATGTTTAACCCACCTGTGGTTGATAACTCTGTGAAATACAGTGGACGGGCCAATTTGGGGGGTGTTTTTAACCGAGGCAATTCCGAAGATGAGGCCTTGAACTTTGATGCGGAATTTATCGCCCGCACACCTGAGAACAGATACACCCTGGCTGCAGAAGTCAACGAGGCTGAGTCTGCCGGCGTGACCACGACGTCGAACCGTTATTTGTTGACCCAGTACGATGCATTTTTAAGCGAGAAAGATTACTTGTTTGTGAATGCAAAGGGAGAGCAAGACAAGCTGGCTGATTTGAATTTGAGAACCTCACTTGGTGCAGGTTATGGTTACCAGTTTTTTGAAACCGAACGTGCGAAGTTGTCCACTGAATATGGTTTGGCTTACATCAATGAAGATTACATTGTTGCACCCGATGAGTCTTTTCCCTCGCTAAGCCTCGGTTTGAATTACGAGCGCAAATTTTGGGACAAGCGCTTGGTGTTTTTCAACAACAATGATTTGTCGATCAGCCTGGAAGACACGGCTGATGCACTTTTCAAAACAAAAATCGGTTTGCGGGTTCCCATTGTTGAAAACGTGAACGTGGCCACGCAGCTGAATGTGGACTACGACAACATGCCGCCGCCTGGGGTTAAGAAAACCGACAGCAGCCTGATTTTCAGCGTGGGCTATGGTTTCTAAGTGAAATTATTAGCGAATTTGTGTTGCAGGCACCAGCGGCAATGCAAATTCGCAAAGCGCTTTGGAAATTCAGAATTAAAGCTGGGAAAGTGCTGTACACTGCGTTGAAACGCATAGGGAAGAAAATTGCTGGTGCCCAGGAGAGGACTCGAACCTCCACAGTGTTACCACCACTAGGACCTGAACCTAGCGCGTCTACCAATTCCGCCACCTGGGCACAGGTGCGAGCCGTGAATTCTAATGAAATAAATAAATTTGTCAATGCATAAAACAGAAATAAAAATCCCAAGTCGTGAAGACATCCTGGCTGTATTGCGCCAAGCGCAAGCCCCCTTAACCCGCGAACAGGTTTACGAGCACCTTAAACTCACCGAAGATCAAATCCCCATTATTGAAAAACGCCTGAATGCCATGGAGCGTGATGGCCAATTAATGCCCAACAGAAAAGGCATGTTGTTGCTTTCTACCAAACTGGATTTTGTGGCTGGCCGCGTGGCGGGGCATCGTGATGGTTTCGGTTTTCTGGTTCGGGACGATCGCGGGCCCGACGCATTCCTTTCCCCGCGTGAAATGCAAAAAGTGTTGCATGGCGACCGTGTGCTGGTGCGAATTACCGGCACTGATCACCGCGGCAAGCCCGAGGGCACCATTGTTGAAGTGACCGAACGCAAAACCAACCGCTTGGTTGGGCGCCTTGTTTCCGAGCGCGGTATTTTGCTGGTCATACCCGAAGACCAACGCATTAAACACGACATTCTGGTGTCGCCCAAAGACGTGGGCAATGCCACGCCTGGCAAGGTGGTCACGGTTGAAATCATCGAGCAGCCCACACGTCATTCACAGCCCATTGGCAAGGTGGCTGAAGTACTGGGTGAGTTAGACGACCCCGGCATGGAGATCGAGATTGCTGTGCGCAAATTCGACGTGCCGCATGAATTCAATTTGCTCACCATGAATCAGGCGGAAAGCATTCCGAATGAGGTGGAGCACAAAGACCTGAAAGGCCGCGTGGATTTGCGCGATGTGCCTTTTGTCACCATCGACGGCGAAGACGCACGAGATTTTGACGATGCAGTGTATTGCACCCCATCGAACGACACCAAGGGCGGCTGGCGTTTGCTGGTGGCCATCGCCGATGTAAGCCATTATGTGTTGCCCGGCACACCGATTGACCAAGAGGCCACCAAGCGCGGTACTTCCGTTTATTTTCCGCGGCGGGTTATTCCCATGCTGCCCGAAAAGCTCTCCAACGGACTGTGTTCGCTAAACCCTGGCGTGGACCGCCTGGTGCTGGTGTGCGACATGATCATTGGCCCCAAAGGTGCGATCAAGGCCTATCAGTTTTACAACGCCGTGATCCATTCCTCAGCCCGCTTAACCTACAACCAGGTTTGGGATGCACTAACCGATCCGCAAAGCATGGCTGCCAAGGCCATGGGCTCAGGGTATGGCGACATTGAAAACCTGTACACGCTTTTCAAGGTGCTGTTTGAATCGCGTCAGCGCCGTGGCGCAATGGAAATTGACACGGTTGAAACGCAGGTGATGCTCGATCCCGATGGCAAAATTGACAAGATTGTGCCCAAGCGTCGCAACGATGCGCACCGCTTGATTGAAGAATGCATGTTGGCGGCCAACGTGTGTGCGGCGGATTTCCTGGAACGCAGCAAACACCCCAGTTTGTACCGCGTGCACGAAGGGCCAACCGTTGAGAAATTGCAAAACCTGCGCGCCTTTTTGCGCTCGGTGGGTTTGACGCTGGACGGTGGCGACGACCCCACCAGCATGGACTATGCGAACCTGATGAAGAAAATTCAGGGTCGCCCCGATCAAGCTTTGTTGCAAACCATGATGTTGCGTTCCATGCAGCAGGCCATTTACACACCGCACAACAGTGGTCACTTTGGCCTGGCTTATCCGGCTTATGCGCACTTTACATCGCCCATTCGCCGCTATCCTGATTTAATGGTTCATCGAAGCATTAAAGCCCTGTTGGCTGGCAAGCGTTACGTGCCGCTGCCACTGGACGAGCGCGAGTTCGAAGATTTCGACCCCAAGCGCCGTGTGGACAAGGCCGAGGAACTGGCTCGCTGGGATCAATCCGGTAACTGGTTTTCCTCCACAGAACGACGCGCAGACGAAGCTTCTCGCGATGTGATGTCCTGGCTGAAGTGTTTCTTCATGAAAGAACGCGTGGGCGATACCTTCCAGGGCCATGTATCGGGCGTAACAAGCTTTGGCTTGTTTATTACGCTTGATGCCCTTTATGTTGAGGGCTTGGTGCACGTGTCTGAACTGGGTACCGAGTACTTTCAGTACAGCGACAGCCTGCATGAATTGCGCGGCGAGCGCAGTGGAATTCGTTATCGCCTGACCGACCCAATCAACGTTCAGGTTTCGCGGGTTGATCTGGATGCCCGCCGAATTGAATTCCGTCTGGTTCAGGGCGTGAAGTTCGAGAGCCTGATGCGAGATCCCGGTTCAGCCAAGCCGAATGGCAAGTCTGGCAACCGGCCCCAGCGGCAGCAGGGTCGCCGTACCAACCCGACTCAGCTACAGAATGCGGTGCAAGATGCGGGCAAAACAGCGCCTGTGCTGCCACCCGAGGAAAGCACCAGTTCACGGGGTGTTAATAAAAAACGCGCGGCCGATGAATCGCGCAGCAAAGCGGCTGCCGAGAAAAAACGCAAGGAAGAAATTCAAAAAGCCAAGCGTGTTGCTCGTCCCAAGCCCGCCACTGGGTCTAAAATGCGCACTGCAGCGAAAAAACCTAGATAAGCGGAGCGTATCAATTGGCCATTTTGTATGGTTTTCATGCCGTGTCGGCCCGGGTTAAAACAGCCCCGGCCAGCGTAGACGAGGTGTTGGTTGACCAACACCGCAAAGACAAGCGCATGCAGCAGTTCATCGACAAGGTGAAGGCCGCAGGCGTGAAGGTCAGTGCAGCTGATTCTGATCGTTTGGAAAAAGCAGCAGGTCACAAACAGCACCAAGGTGTGGTGGCATTTGCCAAAGAATTGGTGAAAAGCAACGACCTGTTTGAAATCATTGATACCCACGGCAAGAACACCTTGCTGCTGGTGCTTGATGGCGTGACCGACCCACACAACCTGGGTGCTTGCCTTCGCAGTGCCGATGCCGCCGGTGTGCATGCTGTGGTGTTGCCCAAAGACAAATCGGTGGGTATTACCCCGGTGGTCTCGAAGGTGGCTTGTGGCGCAGCAGAAACAATCCCTGTGATCACCGTGACCAACCTGGCTCGCACGCTGGAAGAAATTCAGGATGCGGGCGTTTGGTGTATCGGCACGGCGGGTGAGGCCACAGATACACTTTACGATGCGGACTTGAACGGCCCCATTGCCTGGGTGCTTGGTGCAGAAGGCGATGGCATGCGCCGCCTGACCCGTGAAAAATGCGATCAACTGGTGCAAATTCCGATGATCGGCAGTGTTGAAAGCCTGAATGTGTCAGTGGCCAGCTCGGTCTGCCTGTTTGAAACCCTTCGTCAACGTCAATTTTCAAAATAAGAAACCTCGAAGCACCGCATGGAACAACTAACCCTGGATGCAACGCCACCTTCTGGCGACGACTCTGAAACGATTACGCTGGGCCTTTACGCCGAACGTGCCTACCTGGACTATGCCATTTCCGTGGTCAAGGGCAGGGCGTTGCCCGAGTGTGCTGATGGCCAAAAACCCGTGCAGCGGCGAATTTTGTATGCCATGAATGAAATGGGTTTGGCCAACAATGCCAAGCCTGTGAAGTCGGCCCGCGTGGTCGGTGACGTATTGGGTAAATATCACCCGCATGGCGACCAGGCGGCCTACGATGCACTGGTGCGCATGGCGCAAAACTTCACCTTGCGCTACCCGTTAATCGATGGCCAGGGCAACTTTGGTAGCCGCGATGGCGACGGTGCTGCCGCCATGCGATACACCGAAGCCCGTTTGACACCCATCGCCAAGCTGCTGCTTGACGAAGTGGACATGGGCACTGTCGATTTCATACCGAACTACGATGGTAGTTTTCAGGAACCGAAGCTGTTGCCTGCGCGCCTGCCGTTTGTGTTGTTGAATGGCGCGTCTGGCATTGCAGTGGGTATGGCCACTGACATTCCACCGCATAACATTCGGGAAGTGGCCGCAGCCACGATCCACTTGATCAAGCACCCGAATGCCGACCTGGATACCATCATGGGCCATTTGCCTGCCCCCGACTTTCCGGGTGGTGCGCAAATTATTTCGCCTGCCAGTGCGATGAAAGAAATTTATGCGGGCGGCCGGGGTTCAATCAAGGTGCGTGCCCGTTGGGACATTGAAGAAATGGCCCGTGGCCAATGGCAGTTGGTGGTCAAGGAACTGCCACCGAACACCAGCACGGCCAAAGTGCTTGAAGAAATTGAAGAACTGACCAACCCCAAAGTGAAGGCTGGAAAAAAAGGCCTGAGTACCGAGCAGCAAAACCTGAAAGCACAGGTATTGGCCATGCTGGATGCTGTACGGGATGAATCAGGCAAGGAAAATGCGGTGCGTTTGGTGTTCGAGCCGAAAAGCCGGAATGTGTCTGTTGAAGAGTTTTCAAACCTGCTGTTGAGCCACACCAGCCTGGAAACCAATACATCGATCAACCTGGTGAGTATCGACAATGCCGGTCGTCCCGGTCAGCGCGGCTTGATCGCCATGCTGCTGGACTGGATTGAATTCCGAAAAGTGTGCGTGACTCGCCGCAGCCAGCACCGCTTGGCACAGGTAAATGACCGAATCCACGTGCTGGAAGGTCGCCTGATCGCGTGGCTGAACATTGATGCAGTGATCAAGGTGATTCGTGAAAGCGATGAACCCAAGCCCGCGCTGATCGAGGCGTTCAAGCTGAGCGATCGCCAGGCCGAAGACATTCTTGAAATTCGACTGCGCCAATTGGCTCGTCTTGAAAAAATCAAGATTGAGCAGGAACTGGCCAAGCTGGGCGAAGAAAAAGCCGACCTGGAAGCCTTGCTGGCCGATGATGGCAAACTGAAAACCCGAATTATTGGTGAAATTCGCAAAGACACGGACACCTATGGCGATGACCGCCGAACGTTGATTGAAGAGGCCACCAAAGCCAGCATTGAGGTGAAAGTGGTTGAAGAACCCACTACGGTGATTGTTTCCCAAAAATTCTGGATTCGAAACCGCCAGGGCCACGGTCACGACGCCGCCCAATTCACCTTCAAGGTGGGCGACGCCCTGTACGCAGCCTTTGAATGCAAAACCACCGACAATACCTACTTGTTTGGCGCAGGCAACGCGCTGGGCAAGGTGTTCAGTGTGCCGGTTGCAGCCTGGCCGGGTGGCAGGGGCGATGGCATACCGGCGCAAAGCCTTGTTGAGCTTAATGGCGGTACTCTCAGCCACGCGTTGGCTGCACAGGCTACCCAGCCAGTGTTTCTTGCTTGCAGTGCAGCCTACGGCTTCTTGGCCACTGCTGGCAACATGGAAAGCCGCATGAAGGCGGGAAAGCAGTTCATCAGCCTGAACCCTGGTGAAAAGCTGTTGCCACCTGTGTTGTTGATGCCTACAGACGACCGTGTGGCGGTGCTTTCTGAGGTCGGGCGTTTTCATGTGTTCATGCTGGAGGAGTTGAAGCAGCTTTCCGGTGGCGGGCGCGGTGTGCAGTTGTTGCCGCTTGATGACAAAGACTCCTTGGTGGCCGCAATTGCCTTTGGATCTGCGGATAGCCTGGTGGTTGCCGGTGTGGGCCGTGGCGGCAAAGATCGCGAGGAAGTGCTAAAGCCTGCTTTGCTGGCTGAACGCCTGGGTAAACGTGGGCGCAAGGGCAAAGAACTCGACATCAAGTTCAAAGCCGATACGCTGCGCAAAGCTGGTTAAAAAAAGCCCTTCGGGGCTTTTTTTTCGCCTTGAAATCTCTTGTGGAATCCCCATATATCGTCATCCGAAAATAGAACATGAAGGGAGCAAACAACATGGGTGCAATGAAGGAAACAATGGGTTTTCAAACAGAGGTCAAGCAACTTCTGCATTTGATGATTCATTCCCTGTATTCCAACAAGGAAATTTTTCTTCGCGAGCTGGTCTCCAACTCCTCCGACGCTTGCGACAAACTGCGCTTTGAAGCCATCAACAATGCCGGTCTGTTTGAAAATGACAGCGAGTTGAAAATTCGGGTGACCTTTGACAAAGAGGCCCGCACCATCTCGATCGACGACAACGGCATTGGCTTAAGTCGCGAGGACGCCATTGAACACTTGGGCACCATTGCAAAAAGCGGAACCAAAGAGTTTTTCGGGAAATTAAGTGGCGACCAGCAAAAAGACGCCGCCCTGATTGGCCAGTTTGGTGTGGGTTTTTATTCCGCGTTTATCGTGGCCGACAAAGTCACCGTGCGCTCCCGCAGGGCAGGTTTGCCGGCCGCTGAGGGCGTTGAATGGGAATCCAAAGGCGATGGCGAATTCAGCGTGGAAGCCATCGAAAAAGCGGATCGCGGCACACAAATCATTTTGCACTTGAAAGCGGATGAAGATGAATTGCTTTCCGGCTGGAAATTGAAGAGCATTCTGACCAAGTACTCAGACCACATTTCCTTGCCCATTCAAATGCTGAAAGAGGAATGGGACGAAGCAGCCGGAGGCATGAAAGCCACGGCTGAATGGGAAAATGTAAACAAGGCCAATGCCTTGTGGGCGCGGTCCAAATCAGATATTTCGGCTGAGCAGTACAACGAGTTTTACAAAACAATCAGCTTCGATTTTGCCGACCCCTTGGCGCACACGCACAACCGCGTGGAAGGTGGCCGTTCGGAATACACCTCGCTGTTGTACATTCCCGCCAAGGCGCCTTATGACTTGTGGGATCGCAATCAGCAAAAGGGCATCAAGTTGTACGTGAAGCGTGTGTTCATCATGGACGATGCTGAGCAACTGATGCCACCCTACATGCGTTTTGTAAAGGGTGTGATCGATTCTTCCGACTTGCCCTTGAACGTATCACGCGAAATTTTGCAGGAAAGCCGCGATGTAAAAGCCATTCGCGAAGGTTCAGTGAAAAAGGTGCTGGGCTTGCTTGAGGACATGGCCGCTAACGAAGCTGAAAAGTACGCCACATTTTGGAAGGAATTCGGCCAGGTTCTGAAAGAGGGCATGGGCGACGACCCAGCCAACAAAGAGCGCATTGCCAAGCTGCTGCGTTTTGCCACTACGCAAAGTGAGGGCGACGCGCAAACAGTTTCCCTGGCTGACTATGTGGGCCGCATGAAGGAAGGGCAGGACAAAATCTACTACGTGACCGCTGACACCTACGCTGCAGCCAAGTACAGCCCGCACCTGGAAGTGTTCAAGAAAAAGGGTGTTGAAGTGTTGTTGTTGAGTGACCGGGTTGATGAATGGATGCTTTCCTATTTGCAGGAATTTGAAGGCAAGGAATTGCAAAGCTGTGCCAAAGGTGGCTTGGACTTGGGGGCCCTTGAAGATGAAAAAGACAAGGAAACCAAAAAGAAAGTTGAAGACGAGTTCAAGGATGTGCTGAAGAAGGTTGAAGACCTGCTGAAAGATCGAATCAAGGAAGCCCGTGTTACCTTGCGCCTCACCGACAGCCCTGCCTGTATCGTGGCAGACGAGGCTGGTATGAGCGAGCATTTAAAACGCATGTTGAAGCAGGCAGGTCAAAACGCGCCTGATACCAAGCCAATTCTGGAGCTAAATCCCGAGCATCCGTTCATTCAGCGTTTGAAAATTGAGAACAATCATTTCGATGAATGGGTGAATGTGTTGTTTGACCAAGCGGTGCTGGCTGAGGGTGGCCAGTTGGAAGACCCTGCAGGTTTTGTTCGTCGCTTGAACATGCTGTTGTTGACGGTTAAAGCCTGACGGGTTTGGCTGCTTGATTCTGTTTTAATGGCTCAGTGGCTGGGGCTGACTATTCAGTGCCCAGCCCAGCCTGCTTTGCAGGGCATTGGCCAGGTACAGTGATTGTTCAAAAAATCGCTGAACATACTTCAAATCAGCCTGTGTGACCAAAGTTTCTTGCCACCTTAGCTGAAATTCAGCCTTGTGCCGGTCTTCCCACATGTAAGCGGGAAGGCGGACACGTTCCATCAGCGCATTGAACTGGCTGCATTCCTTTCGGATCCCCTCCAGATCGCAGTGTTCATCCTGTTCCATCACTCTGTGAATACAGGTAATTTCCATCATGCCTTGTTCGATCTGCTTGATTTCAAGCCAGGCATTGGGCGAACTGGACATGAGCTTCACGGGGTAGTTGTTCACTTGCTTGTCCTCATGATAGGGGCTTTTAAGTTGTCCCACCCAGGCGGCCAGGGCCTTGATTAAATCGGGGTCATGCAGTGCTGTCATGTAGAGGTTCCATTCAAGGGGGAATTTGAATTGAGTGCCTCAGAGTTTCAACTGGTTCCACAACAGACTATTGAAACGAAAAAGGTCACCCATCGCTGGGTGACCAAACAAATCCTGTAAACAGATGAGCGGGTTTACAGGCTAGAGGTGATCTGACCGTTCACAACTTTCACACGGTCACCAGACTGCCAGTTGGGAGCGCTGCTAAAGCTGAATACGTCTGAACCGCCAGCGTCGTACTGAACCACTACATCGTATTGCGTAGTCGAATTACGGTCTTTTTCAATTTTGTTACCCAGTACAGCACCGCCGACTACACCAGCCGCTGTGGCCACTTTTTTGCCGCTACCGCCGCCAATTTGATTGCCCAGCAGGCCGCCCACCACACCGCCTGCTACAGCACCGATACCGGAGCCTTCACCTTGAACGGTACGCTGGCGAATTTCAACAACCCGACCACACGTGTTACAAGTGGCGGCTGCTTTTGTTGGGGCTGGTTTGGATGCTGCTTTCTTGGCAGCCGCCTCTTGCTTGGCTTTCGCTTCTTCTTCCAGACGTGCTTTTTCTTCCATCTGGGCTATTTCCTGATCGCTCATGTTGGCGTTGCTGTTGGGGAGCAGGCCGGTCATGGAGGCAATTGCGATACCGGCGGCCAAAATAATGGCAACGGCGGCAGTAATGATCAGGGGGTGAGTACGTTTGATTTCCATTTTCTTTCTCCACACGAAATGTGTATGTGCTGCTAATAACGGGGAGGGTCAGAAAAAGGAATACAAGGATTACTTACTAAGGTATCGCATTGCAGTTTCAAGCCCACCGACCGTGAGGGGGTGCATGCGGTGTTCTATGATATTTTGAATGATTTCAACGCTTTGGCGATATTGCCAAAGCCCTTCGGGTTCCGGATTAAGCCAGACGGCTTTCGGAAATCGATCAAGAAAACGACGCAACCACACTGCGCCAGCTTCCTTGTTATTGTACTCCACCGAACCCCCCGGTTGCAGGATTTCGTATGGGCTCATTGTGGCGTCGCCCACGAATATCAGGCGGTAATCGCTGTTGTAGGTGCGCAGTATGTCGTGGGTCTGAAAGCGTTCGCTGTGGCGGCGGTGGTTCTTTTTCCACAAAAAGTCATAGACACAATTGTGGAAGTAATAAAACTCCAGGTGCTTGAATTCGCTTTTTGCTGCGCTGAATAATTCTTCTGTGCGTCGAATGTGGTCGTCCATCGATCCGCCCACGTCGAGCAGCATCAGTACTTTCACAGAATTGTGTCGCTCGGGGCGCATTTTTAAATCCAGCCAGCCCGCGTTTCGCGCAGTGGATTCAATGGTTTTGTCCAGATCCAGTTCTTCTTGTGCACCTTCACGCGCAAATCTGCGCAGTCGGCGAAGCGCTATTTTGATATTGCGGGTGCCAATTTCCAGTTCATCGTCGTAATCCTGGTACAGGCGCTGATCCCAAACTTTCACGGCACGGCGGTTGCGGCTCTCATCTTGTCCAATTCGAACACCCTCAGGATTAAAGCCGTTGTTGCCGAAAGGCGAGGTGCCGCCAGAACCAATCCACTTGCTACCGCCTTCATGGCGTTCCTTTTGCTCTTTCAGCAGCTCTTTCAAGCGCTCCATCAGCTTGTCCAGCCCGCCCATGGATTCAATGGCTGCCATTTCTTCGGGCGTGAACTCGCGATTGAACCGCTTTTCAAGCCAGTCCTTGGGCAATTGAGCGAACAAATCCATGTTCTTTTCAAGCCCTTTGAAATAGCTGCCAAACACTTGATCAAACCGATCGAAAAAGCGTTCATCTTTTACTAGCGTGAGGCGGGACAAATGGTAGAAGTTGTCCAGGCTGGGCGTCATAAACTGCGCCTTCATCCCTTCAAGCAGGGTGAGGTATTCCCGCACGGTGACGGGAATCTTGGCGTCGCGAAGTTGAAAGAAAAAATCCAGTAACACAGCAAAAGCCTTAATTAGCGACCCTGGCGGGCCATGAACACCAAGCGGTTGAACAGTTCAACGTCTTGCTCGTTTTTCAGCAATGCGCCGTGCATGGGGGGTATGGCTTCTTTGCCGTCTTTGGCTTGCAAGGCACTGGCAGGAATGTCTTCGGCCAGTAGAAGGCGCAGCCAATCAATCAACTCGGATGTGGTGGGTTTTTTCTTCAAGCCGGGCAGGGCACGAATGCCAAAGAAGCTGGCCATGGCCGCATCCAGCAACTCTTTCTTCAAATTCTTGAAGTGAACCGCCACAATGCTTTCCATGGTGGCTTTGTCCGGAAACTGAATGTAATGGAAAAAGCAGCGGCGCAGGAAAGCGTCTGGCAACTCTTTTTCGTTGTTCGATGTGATGATCACGATGGGGCGGTGCTTGGCCTTGATCAACTGCTTGGTTTCGTAGCAAAAGAATTCCATGCGGTCAATTTCACGCAGCAAGTCGTTTGGAAACTCAATGTCGGCCTTGTCAATTTCATCAATCAACAGCACCACAGGTTTGTCACTCTCGAAGGCTTGCCACAACACGCCTTTCACAATGTAGTTTGCGATGTCTTTGACACGTTCTTCGCCCAGTTGCGAATCGCGCAGGCGACTAACCGCGTCGTATTCATACAAGCCTTGTTGTGCTTTCGTGGTGGATTTAATGTGCCACTGCATCAACTCCAGGCCCAGTGATTCAGCCACTTCCTCGGCCAACAGGGTTTTGCCAGTGCCGGGCTCACCCTTGATCAGCAAGGGGCGCTGCAAAGTAATTGCCGCATTGACTGCCAGTTTCAAATCGTCGGTTGCGACGTAGGTTTTGCTACCTTCAAAACGCATTTTTGTAATTCCTTGTAATTCAATATCGCCAGTGTAAGTGCTTTTTGGGGCTTATTTGCTGAATTTTTCATCCAATTTGGTGCTTTCGACTCGCTGTTCGTAGACTAAGCGCCCGATCAACCGTAAAATGGCAAGGTTTTTGCCCAGCGCCACCTATTACACAATATGGCGCGGCTGACCACCAATTACATTTGTTGACGAGAGAGCGAGATGAAACGTATCGGTTTGACTGTTCGCGCAATGAGCGCAATGAGCGCAATCGGCGCAACCGGCCTGTTGGCTGCGGTGGCTTTTGCTACCCCCGCAATGGCTGTCGAAGGCAACGCCGAGGCAGCGGCATCGAAGAAGTCCATGTGCATTGGCTGCCATGGTATTCCCGGTTACAAAGCCAGCTTCCCCGAGGTGTACAGCGTGCCCTATATTGCAGGCCAGAACGCCAAGTACATTGAAGCCGCGTTGATCGCCTACAAAAAAGGCGACCGCAAGCACCCCACCATGCGCGGGATTGCTGAAACGTTGACCGAACAAGACATCGCTGACCTGGCTGCGTACTACGCACAAGCCAAGTGATTTGCAACAAGGACCACTCAATATGAAAACTACATTCGCTATCGCTGCAGCCTTGTTTGCAGCATCATTTTCAGTTCAGGCTGCAGACATTGCCGCTGGCAAGGCCAAGGCCGAAGCACAGTGCGCGGCTTGTCACGCTGTTGAAGGCAACTGGAACAAAACCATGGATCCTTCTTACCCCAAGCTTGCTGGTCAGCACGCGGACTACATTGCAAACACCTTGAAGCAGTATCAGAAGGGCGGACGCAATAATGCAATTATGGTGGGTATGGCTGCTGGTCTGAGCCAGCAAGACATCAATGATCTGTCAGCTTTCTTTGCCTCGGTTGAAGGTGATTTGTACCTGAAAAAATAAATTGGTCTTTCGGGTTTCACCAAACCTGAAACATCATGAAACCCGCTTCAAGCTTCTCGGCTTAGGCGGGTTTTTTATTGGGTAGTTCGATTGGGCGGTTAAACTCCGCTGTGCTCAAGAATGCACTGAATGTAGTTTTCGCTGCTGAATGCGACGCCGTTTTTTTGCTGCTGATAAATTTGTTCAGCCAAACACTCAAACACCTGGTGGGCCGCTTTGTGGTCATCGCCCATTTTCTCGCACAATTTGACGAAGGCTGCCCGAATACCAGGCGGTTGATCAATACTGACTTGCTCGGCCACTGCCAGGTGCATGGACAGGTGCAGAAACGGATTGCTTTGGCCTGCCTCTACCGAGAAGTCCGCAGCAAGAATAGCCTCGGGCTCAGTGTCAAAAATTTCAAAGTATTCGGGGTGTTTGGTCATCCATTGCAAAGCCAGGCTTTCCGCCTCACTCAATGGTTCTTCCTTGTGGTATTTCTTCCAGCTGTTCAAGAAAAACAGTCGTGCTTGGTCGCGTGTGGGGTTGAACATGAAAGGGGCACCTCGTTTTATTGCATCTGTGGGCTATTAAACAGGCACAGACTGAGTCGATTGTTTCTTGGGGGCGTAACTACCGTGCCACCCTGGTTTAGCCATGCTGCTTGACCAAAAACACCAATCCATTCGGTAATCGGGAAATGGGTCAATACTGTGGCAATGTCGTTGTCGTCAGCGTGGCACATTTGGCTGCGCTCAAAACCAGCGAAAAGAATACCCACCTGCGGTGCCTGGTTGTCGAAATGCGCATTGACCGTGGGCATCCATTCGTGAATTTCCCGGTCAATCGCCTTGGGCGTTCTGTGGGCCAAGCGCACTTTTTGCCCTTTTAGTACGGGTGCAGCCAGTCCCAAAGTGCCGTCAGCATGAATTTCCATCACGGGTATCCAGCTTTCGCCTTTTTCGTGAACTACTTGCAAGCGCATACCCACGGGGCGGGGTTGTTCGTTTGGGCATTGAAGCGCTGTGGCAGCCTTTTCATTGCCCACACGAATCAGGAAAAGACCATTGCTTTCCGTCACCGTTTGATAGGGCCCCAGAAAGGTGAGTCCTTCTGAATTCAGAACCAAGGGGTTTTGTACCAATAACTGCGTTGCGCATATGGCTTCGCCGCTAAGGCGACCATGTTCAACACGCGGCATTTTCGCGTAATTTGCGCCGTACGACAACAAACCCAGGGTGTCGGCCTGTACTACGCTTGATTCTGGTTCGAAATCGGCCAGTGTCCAGTGGTCGGTCAGCACTTGCTCGTGCTCAACCATACACAGGTTCAATGCCGCATGCCCGGTCGGAATGTTGTCTTGCGGGGTTTCAAATTCTTTCCCAAACACTGCAACCAGAACGGTGGGTTCGTTGCTGTATACGCGGCCTTGACCCAACAAACCGGAGGCACAGCCACCCCAAACATTCATACAGTTGGTTTTGCTGACACACAGTTGTGCAAGATCTTGTAACAGAGGGGCGAAATGGGGTGTGCACAAAAGAATAACCCGGCTGATATAGTCGGAGTGCCGGCGTAAGCCCGCCTTTTCCACTGCGTCTTCAATCAGCGTAGCCGCGTCCTCAAGCCTGACCTCGGTAAACACTTGAACGCAAATTGCGTGGCTCATGTTGTTTTCTTTTTGAATTCGCACAAGTCCACGATACTACAACGAGTGCATTCCGGTTTGCGTGCTTTGCACACATAGCGTCCATGCAAAATCAGCCAGTGGTGTGCATTTAGCATGAATTCTTGTGGCACCAGCTTTAGCAGGCGTTTTTCAACTTCAAGTACGTCTTTTCCGGGGGCAATTCCAGTGCGGTTGCTGATCCTGAAAATATGCGTATCGACCGCCATGGTGGGTTGTCCAAATGCGGTATTGAGCACCACGTTGGCGGTTTTTCGACCCACACCAGGCAATCTTTCAAGTGCTTCCCGGTCCGCAGGTACCTCGCCATTGTGCTCGTCTCGCAAAATTTCGGCTGTTTGCACAAGGTGCTTGGCTTTTGATCGAAAAAGACCAATGGTCTTAATGTAATCCTCTACGCCCGCAACACCCAACGCTGCAATCGCCGCTGGTGTGTTGGCGACCGCAAACAGCTTGCGCGTAGCAATGTTCACACCTTTGTCCGTGGCTTGTGCACTCAGTAAAACCGCAGCAAGTAATTCAAACGCGGTTGAATATTCAAGCTCGGTTTTTGGTTCCGGGTTGGTCTGCTGAAAACGTTTAAAAATCTCGGTGCGTTTTTCTTTGTTCATGATGATTGTGTCTGTCGCCGTGCCCGCGCCCTGGCCAGCGCGGCCTGTACTACCGCTTTCTTCGCAGCAGCATCAGGGCTGGGGATGTCATCGAGTTCGTCCAGTTTGTGAATTGCCTTGGCTTCGAGTCTTTCCGACTGCTCGTCTTTTTGACGTATCAAGCGTATTTCCCTGGTCTGCATTCGCGCACGGGCCGCATGCGCCTGGGTTTGATCCCAAGCGCTGAATTCCGGTATGAACACCATGTCGATGCAGTCAACCGGACAGGGAGGAATGCACAGCTCACAGCCCGTGCAGAGTTCAGCCAAGACCGCATGTCTGCGTTTGCTGCTGCCAACGATGGCATCAACTGGGCACGCCTTGATGCACAAGGTGCAGCCAATGCAATGCTGGGGGTTGATGCTCGCAATGTGTCGCTCAATGGTTGAGCCGCAGTTGGGGTCTACAGGTTTTTCTGGAAGATTGAGAAGTGCAGACAATGCCGCAATGGTGGTCTCGCCGCCTGGGGGGCAACGGTTCAGGTCAGCCTCTTGTCGGGCCAAGGCATTGGCATAAGGCAAGCAGCCCTCAAACCCGCATTGTGTGCATTGGGTTTGAGGAAGTAGATCGTCTATCTGTTGTACAAGTTGCTCATGCATTCTTGGCTATGAATTCGCGGATTTTCGGGTAAACCTTTTCACGCCAACGGCGACCGCTGAAGATACCATAGTGTCCGCACTCCATGGCTTCGTAATGCTCTTTCTTGTCCGCAGGCAGGTTTTTACACAGCTTGAGTGCGGCTTTGGTTTGGCCTGGGCCTGAAATGTCATCGAGCTCGCCTTCAATGGTCAGCAGGGCAACGGTTTTTACATCTTCCGGTTTTACGTGGTGACCTCGAACTTCCCAGGTGCCCAGCGGCAAAGCATGGTCCTGGAATACGGTTTTGATGGTGTCCAGGTAGTATTCAGCCGGCATGTCCAGCACGGCATTGTATTCATCATAAAACTGGCGGTGGCTCTCAGCGCTTTCGCCATCACCCTCAACCAGGTGCATGTAAAAGTCGTAATGACTTTGCGTGTGTTTGTCGGGGTTCATGCTGACAAAGCCCAAGTGCTGTAAAAAGCCGGGGTACACGCGGCGCAGGTAGCCAGGGTAGGTGTGTGGCACGCTGTAAATCACATTGTTTTCAAACCAGGAGTAGGGCTTTTTCATGGCCAGGTTGTTCACTTCCGTGGGGCTTTCGCGGGTGTCAATCGGGCCGCCCATCATGGTCATGCTTTTGGCTTGTTTGGGGTCTTTGTTCGACGCCATCAGCGAGACCGCAGCCATAACCGGCACGGTGGGTTGGCACACTGAAATCAAATGTACATCGGGACCCAGCAACTGAATGAATTCGATGCAGTAATGTACATAGTCATCGAGGTGGAACTCACCTTCGGACAGGGGCACCATGCGGGCATCTACCCAATCGGTGATGAATACATCGTGGTCTTGCAACAGGGTTTTGACTGTGTCGCGCAGCAAGGTGGAGTGGTGGCCCGACAACGGCGCAAACACCAAAACCTTGGGCTGGGCTTTGAGGGGTTTGGATTCAGCAGGGATCATTTTCCGGAAATGGATCAGCTTGCAGAAAGGTTTGGTTTCAACGATTTCCTGGGCAATCGACACTTCACGGTCGCCGCATTTGACAGTGGTGATTCCGAAGTCGGGTTTTTCGTACTCTTTGCCCAAACGGTACATCAGCTCGAAACCAGCGGAAATTCGACGTGCCATCGGCAAATGGGCCAATGGGCTGAACGGGTTGCTGTACAGCTTGGAGCCAGCTTCGGCCCAGATGGTCATTGGGTTGAGTAGTGCGCGCTGGAATTCGTGCATTTGATACAGCATGGGGTGCCTCCGGCTTTATTAGGCGATTGTCATGGTTTGACAATGATGTGTCAGGGTACTAAAGATTATCGTGCAAACATTGTTGCATTGCAACATGTTTGAGTGATTCTTCGATTACCAGTAGTTTTCAACGGCAATTTCACCAGGGCTGTTTCGGCGTGCAGGGGAATAGCCTTTTGATTTCAATACTTTACGAATATCGGTGACCATCTCGGGGTTGCCACAAATCATGAAACGGCTGCGTTCAATGTTGATGGGTAAACCAGTATATTCGGTCAAGGCACCTTGTTCCAGTAGCGTGGTAATTCGCTCGCTCAAACAGTTGTGGACTTTTTCACGGGTAACCACCGGCACATAAACAAAGCGTTTTTTGACGTTGTCAATCAGTTCACTGAGCACTGGGTGTTCAACAAAACCATTGATCATCTCTTGATAGACCAGTTCTTCGGCTGTGCGGGCGCTGTGAACCAGCACAATGTTTTCAAACTGTTCCCAAGTGTGTGGGTCGTGAAGAATCGAAAGAAATGGTGCCAGGCCAGTACCTGATCCCAACAGCCAAAGGTCGTTGCCGGTTTCGAATCGTGCCGTGGTGAGGAAACCAAAGTTGGTTTTGTCGATGTAGATAGGAGATCCCACCTGAAGCTGGCTTAGGTGGCTTGTGAAAGCACCGTCGGGAACGACAATTGAGAAAAACTCGAGATGTTCATCAAACGGGCCTGACACCATGGAGTAGGCTCGCCAGATGATTTCAGGTTCGCCCGGCAATTGCAGGGTGTTGTCTACGCCCAGCCTTGCGAATTGCCCCGCTGTGAAGCGAAAGCCCGCTGGCCGGCTACAAGTGAAGGAAAACAATTTGCCCGGCACCCAGACACGTACGCTGGTAATTGTTTCCCGGGTGTATTTGTCTTCAACTTCACTCATTGAACTACTCGATTGGAACTGCCTCGAGGTTGATTATTTCTCAAGGTATTGCAACTTGTCTTGGACGTCTTTCCAGTCATCGGCATCGGGCAGGTGCGCTTTCATGCGTGTGATACTTGGCCAGTCTTTGGCCAGCTCCACGTTCATGTCAATGAACTTGACCTGAGCAGCGGGTACGTCTTCTTCGGCATAAATTGCATTGACAGGGCATTCAGGAATGCAAACAGCACAATCGATGCATTCGTCGGGATCGATCACCAAAAAATTGGGACCTTCGCGGAAACAGTCGACTGGGCAAACATCCACACAATCGGTGTATTTGCATTTAATGCAAGACTCGGTAACTACGTGTGTCATGGTGAAAATGATTGGTTAAGCAAGATAACAAGTCATTGTAATCGATTGGGCTGCATTGCACCTGAACCTCCGCTCGAATTTACCAATTGGCATGGGGCATACCCTAGGGGCGATTGCGGCGTGCTTTTTCTATAATGATTGTTACGAATACCTGTGTTGGGTAATAACTACTCGCGGCTTCGAGCCGCACTTAAAGGTGTACTTTGAGCCAATCTTTCAATGACGATGATCTGGATACCTCCGCGGCGCGGTCAGAAATTCTGAATCGGATTCGCAGCCTTCAATCCCGGCCTGAAACGATGCACGACAATGAAATGACTCTGGCCAAGAGTTATATGACCCGAAAAACCCGAGGCCCGGCCCCCAGCCCGGTTGAACACGTGGTTGCCCTGTTTGAGGAAAAATCCAGGGCGATGCTGTGTACGGTGCAACGGGTAAAGTCTCTTGGCGAGGTGACTCAAGCTTGCGCTTCTTACCTTGCCGAGAATGAATTAGCCGGTACCGTTGCCATTTGGCCAGCATTGAATGAACTTGACTGGTCGGTTTTGCCGCATGAGAAGCGCCTTGGCGCACCCACCGGTGACGACTTGATTGGTATCAGCGCAGTGGCCTGTGCGGTGGCTGAAACCGGTACGCTGGTGTTTGCCAGCAAAGTAGATGAACCCGCAAGTACACACCTTTTGCCTGAAACACACATTGCAATTGTTCGCGATGACCAAGTGGTGCACACCATGGAAGATGCATTTGAGCTTTTGCGAAAAGAAGGGCGTGTCATGCCACGTGCGCTGAATTTTGTGTCTGGCCCATCGCGCACGGCAGACATTGAGCAAACAATTGTTTTGGGTGCCCATGGCCCCTATCGAGTGCATCTTATTCTGGTCGGTAAATAAGTATGCGCGACGATTCCCGGCGACGTTTTGTACAAAAGGCTTTGGTGGCAGGCGCTGCAGGAGCCATGGCGGCCCCTGTGCTTGCCCAGTCAGCTGCTTCGGTCAAAACAGCAAAGCCAATTGTGTTCAAGTTTCAGAGCACCTGGCCCACCAAAGACATTTTCAATGAGTTTGCCCAAGACTTTGCCAAAAAGGTGAACGACATGTCGGGCGGCGAGCTGCGTATCGATGTGTACCCCACCAACAGCATCGTCAAAGCGTTCGGTATTCAAAATGCCGTGCACAAGGGGCAGCTCGACGGCGGTCACGGAGTCCCCACCTATTGGCACGATCGCCATGCGGCGTTTTCCCTGTTTGGAAGTGGCCCGAGCTTCGGTATGAGTTCGAACCAGATCCTGGCCTGGTTTCAGTACGGTGGCGGTCAACAGCTCTACGACGAGTTGGTTCAAAAAGAAATGAACCTGAACATTCAGGGCTTTATGTACGGGCCTTTGACACCACAACCTTTGGGGTGGTTTAAAAATCGCATCGAGAGCATCAAGGATCTCGACAAAATGCGTTTTCGGGCTGTGGGGCTTGCAGCTGAGGTATTCAAAGAACTTGGCTTGATCACCACGGCCTTGCAACCTGCAGACATTGTGCCCTGGCTGGACAAAGGTTTGATTGATGCCGCGGAGTTCAACAACCCCAGTTCAGACCGCGCCCTGGGTTTTCCCAGCGTGTCTTCGGTGTGCATGATTCGAAGCTTTCATCAAAGCAGTGAAGTGTTTGAGGTTATTTTCAACAAACAACGTTTTGACAGCTTGCCCTTTGCCATGCGTTCCATTATTCGGTACGCCTTGCAGGCCTCGTCAGCCGATTTAAGCTGGAAGGCCTCCGACCGGTTTTCAACTGACTACGAGGAAATGCGCCGCAAGCAGGGTGTTCGGTATTACGTCACACCCGATGATATTTTGAAGGCGCAGCTGACCGCGTGGCGTAAAATTATCGCCAGGGAATCGGCCAACAGTCGAATTTTCAAACGAATTATTGATTCTCAAATGCGCTTTGCCAAGCGAGTTGTGGGCTTTGAGAATGATCTGACACCTTCATCTAAAATGGCGTTCGATTTTTGGTTCTCTACCGTGTGAACTCGCGCTGGGTTAATATGCGGCTATAACACCTTCAAGAGTGAGCCGATATGTCTGATATTCATGCCCGCAAAGCACACAATTTAACCCTGGAAGAAGCCAGGCAAACTGCCCAAAAATTGGCTGATCAACTGCAAAAAGAATTCCAGCTGGATAGTCAATGGCAGGGCAACACCCTGAATTTCACGCGCTCTGGTGTGAAAGGCAAGCTTGATGTCACTGACAAAGACGTGACCGTTGATATTTCCCTGGGCTTTATGTTGAAAGCATTCAAGGGGAAAATTCAGGCTGAAATCGACAAAAATATCGACAAAATGTTTGCCTGAAAAAGCAGTTGACGTTCACTCAGGATTTCACGGCGAGAAAGTCGGCCACGCTGGGATAGCGCAGGCGGAATCCCAGTTTTCTCTGGTTCATTGATTCAATACGCCGTGATTCCGACATGAAGCTCCACATCATGGGGCTGACCATTTGTTTCACTTCCGCTCTTGAATAGCGGGGTGGGCGTGGCAGTTGAAATGCGTCGGCCACCAAGTCAAAGTAGTCTCCCATTTTGCTGGGTTTGGAATCGCAAGCGTTCAGTACCTCAAATACACCACCCTTGTAGTTTACCCAGCGGCTTAAACGGCCCAAATCCAGTTCGTGAATGTGGTTGGACCATGCGTCTTCATCGGGCAGCAAGGCGGGTGTGCCATTTTTAATTCGATCGATTGGCAAGCGGTTGTCACCATAAATACCCGGGGCACGAAGCAGGTGAACATGTACGCCAAGTTTTAAACCCATTCGCAGTTGTTGCTCTGCATGGACTCGCCGTTTGGCCCTGTCCGATTGTGCATTCAACGGTGTGTATTCGTTGATCCATTGCCCTTGCGCATTACCGTAAACGCCGGTTGTTGATACATAGCTAATGCGCGGTGCAGGTTTGTTGTGCACCTTTGCGCGCGTGGCGGCCCACAAAATCAGTTTCTTCAGTGTGTTGTCTGTTTGTATAGTCGAGTTGGGTGGTGCCATCCAGATAATTCGGTGCCCCAGCGCGATCAAACGCAGCAGCGAGCTTTTTGAATTCAGGTCAATGGCCAGTGGGCGAGCCTTGTGTGCCAAGATGGCGGCACGCTTTGCCTCAGTCTCCGCCCCAGGGCGATAAGTCGCTGTAAAATGTTGATCTGGAAAGGTTTGCAACAAGACCAAGCCCACTTGCCCGCAGCCTGCAACGCTCACATTGCTTTGCCTGAAGCGACGGGGCAAACTGCGTTTGAAAAATAGCCCGTCGGGTTTGTCGATGTCACGGAAAGTAGTTTGATGATTCACAACGTAGAAATTCTTCCCAGTCAAAAACAGTATGAATGCGAGTCTGATGACACTTTGTTGTCGGCAGCACTGCGCGCAAATGTCATTTTGCCATATGGCTGCAAAGACGGCGCATGTGGATCGTGCAAGGCTGATTTGATTGAAGGTCAGGTGGATTACGGCACCTACCAGTCGCGTGCGTTAAGCGAAGAAGAGCGCGTGCGCGGAAAAGTACTCACCTGCTGTGCAAAGCCCTTGAGCCCGGTGAAGTTGAAGGTACGAGAACTTTCCGGTTTGGGTGATATACCCATTAAAAAAATGCCTTGCCGTTTGCAAAGTATCGAGAAACCCGCGACCGATGTGGCTGTTCTCAAATTGCAATTGCCCGCCAATGAAGTGCTGCAATTCAATGCGGGGCAGTACATTGAGTTCATGTTGCGTGACGGGTCTCGCCGCAGCTATTCCTTGGCCAATGCGCCGTATCAAGAGGGTGGCATCGAGCTGCACATTCGACACATGCCAGGCGGTTTGTTCACTGATCGTGTATTCAGCACGATGAAAGAACGAGAGATTTTGCGTTTTGAAGGACCATTCGGTACATTTTTCTTGCGTGATGATTCTACAAAACCAGTGGTTCTGCTTGCCAGCGGTACTGGCTTTGCCCCCATTAAATCATTGCTTGAACAGGCTTTCTTTAAAAACAATACGCGCGACTTCGTATTGTATTGGGGGGCGCGAACCAAGGCAGATTTGTACATGCTGGATTTGCCAATGCAATGGACTGCCGAGTATTCAAATTTCAAATTTGTTCCTGTGCTTTCCGATGCCACTGCCGATTGCAACTGGACAGGAAGAACCGGGTTTGTGCACCAGGCCGTGATTCAAGACTTTCCTGATTTGAGTGGGCACCAGGTATATGCCTGCGGCGCACCCATTGTGATCGAGTCGGCCCAGCGTGATTTCACTGCGCAATGTGGCTTGCCCGACGATGAGTTTTACGCCGACTCATTTACGTCCATGGCCGATGCACAATAAATTCACTTCGATTTATTGCGACACTTGTCCCAGATAAGTTTCACGAATTCTGGGGTCATTGATCAACTCACTGGCCAGGCCCTCGTACTCGATCAAGCCTGAGTCCATCACGTAAGCGCGGTTGGCAAGTTGCAAGGCAATGTGCGCATTCTGCTCCACCAGCAAAATTGTCATGCCTTCACGGTGCACCTGTTCAATGACTTCAAAAATTTTCTCGACCATCAAGGGGGCCAGGCCCATGCTGGGCTCGTCCAGTAACAGTAACTTGGGTTTTCCCATTAAGGCGCGGGCCACCGCCAGCATTTGTTGCTCTCCGCCGCTCAAGGTTCCAGCGGATTGTTTCAGTCGTTCCTTGATGCGTGGGAACAGAGTCAGCATTTTCTCGAGATCAGCAAGAATTTGTGCCTTGGGTACACCGGCCTGAAGGCGTATGTTGGCGCCCAGTTCAAGATTCTCAAGTACTGTCATTCGGGTAAAAATTCCTCGACCCTCGGGTACCAAGGCCAATCCGTTGGGCAGCCTTTGGTGCGCAGGCAGGGTTGTCAGGTCGATCGTTTCATTGAACCTGGCAGTGTGGGCTTGAAATGGCAGAAGGCCTGCAATGGCTTTCATGGTCGAGGTTTTGCCTGCTCCATTGCAACCGATCAGGCACACCAGTTCCCCCTGCTGTACCTGAAAACTTAAACCTTTGACCGCTTGAATGCCGCCATAGGCCACTGTAAGGCCTTGAATGTGGAGCATGGCTTCAGCCATGGTGAAGCCCTCCCAAATAGGCTTCAATCACGGCAGGGTTCTGCTGGACTTGTACTGGTGTACCTTGGGCGATGACTTTGCCGTAGTCGAGCACAGTCACCTGATCACAAATGCCCATGACCAGTTTGACATCGTGTTCGATCAGCAATATCGATTTTCCGTCCTCTCGAATTTGAAGCAATAGCTCACGCAGTTTCAATTTCTCGCTGGCATTCATGCCCGCGGCTGGTTCATCCAGAGCAAGCAGTGCGGGTTCGCTGGCCAAGGCCCGTGCTATTTCCAGGCGTCGCTGATCGCCGTAGGACAATTGCCCCGCAAGGTGATTGCCGTAAGCGCCAATGCCAACGTAATTTAACCAATGCTCGGCCCGTTGTTGAATGTGTTGTTCCTCACGGCGCTGCGCCGGGGTGCGAAGCACCGCACCCAATACACCTTGACGTGTTTTGCCGTGCATCCCTACCGCTATATTTTCAAGCGCCGTCATGCTTTTGAACAAACGGATGTTTTGAAAGGTCCGTGCCAACCCCATACGCGCAATCACATGGGGTGAAGCTG
Source organism: Limnobacter sp. 130 (assembly GCF_902506325.1). Classification (GTDB taxonomy): domain Bacteria; phylum Pseudomonadota; class Gammaproteobacteria; order Burkholderiales; family Burkholderiaceae_B; genus Limnobacter. Next base: position 1,011,339 of record NZ_LR732328.1, on the reverse strand, counting down.
GTTTGTAGACTTTTCCCTTAAATGCCAGCTGGCCGCCATCGGGCATATACAACCCTGTGATCAAGTTAAAACAGGTGGTTTTGCCAGCGCCGTTCGGACCGATCAGTCCGACAACTTCCCCTGCCTGAATGCTCAAGCTGACATCATCGACAGCTGCAATGCCGCCGAAACTTTTCTTAAGGTGAGTGGCGCTAAACAAAGTTGTGCTCATTTGCGTTGTGGCCAAAGCCCCTCTGGGCGATACAGCATTACCAAGACCATGGTGAGGCCGTAAATTAGAGAGCGCAGAATTTCTGCATCCAACAGCACGGTGCCAAATAAAAACTCTTGAACAGGGGTAACCACTTGCCGAAGAATTTCAGGGAAACCAGCCAGCAACAATGCGCCTAAAACTACACCTGGAATGTGGCCCATGCCACCCAGTACCACCATGCAAAGCACAATGATCGATTCCATCAAACCAAAAGATTCCGGGCTGACAAAGCCCTGGAAGGCAGAGAACATGGCACCCGCAACACCACCAAACGAGGCCCCCAGCGCAAAGGCCAACAGCTTCATGTTGCGGGTGTTGATACCCATGGATTTTGCTGCGGTTTCGTCGTCTCGAATCGCTGTCCACGCGCGGCCAATTCGACTGTGTTGCAGGCGCATGCACACCACGATGATGATCAGCGTGAGTGCCAGAAACAAGTAGTAGTAAAGGTGAAGTGCTGGCACATCGATGCCGAAAATATCGACCGTGCGTGAAAAGCGAACACCTGCTATTTGAACAGGCTCAATCATGTTGATGCCCTGCGGACCATTGGTAATGTTGACAGGTGCATTCAGGTTGTTCAAAAAGAGTCGAACGATTTCGCCAAACCCCAAGGTAACAATTGCCAGGTAGTCGCCCCGCAGTCGAAGCGTGGGGGCGCCGAGCAGCACACCGAAAATTGCAGCGATCAATGCACCCAAGGGAATCATCAGCCAGATCGAAAGATGCAGGCCTTCTGGAAACAGCGCGGCAACGGTTTCGAAGTTATCCGTTAAATGGGGAGAGGCGAGCAAACCGTAAACGTAAGCGCCTACTGCATAAAAAGCGATGTAACCCAGATCGAGTAACCCGGCAAAGCCAACCACGATATTCAGGCCCAAGGCCAGCATCACATATAGCAATGCTATGTTCAGGATGCGAACCCAGCTGTTACCAATTAAACCTGCTACCCAAGGCAAAGCAGCCAGTGCAATTGCAACCAGCAAAAATCCGATGATTTGTTGATGGCGGTTGGACAATTTGCTCATGCGCGATCCGACACCCTTTCGCCCAACAGACCGGATGGTCGAAGGGTGAGCACCAAAATCAACACGGCAAAGGCAAAAATATCCTGATAGTGAGAACCCAGAAAGCCGCCGGTTAATTGGCCTAAGTAACCGGCACCAAGGCTTTCGACAATTCCCAAAAGCAGACCACCCAACATGGCGCCGTAGATGTTGCCAATACCGCCAAGTACTGCAGCCGTGAAGGCTTTTAGCCCAGGTAAAAAGCCCATGTAAAAATGGGCCACTGAATAATTGGCTGCCACCATGACACCGGCCACACCCGCCAAAGCTGCACCAATGACGAATGTTGCGGCGATCACTGAATTTGCGTTGATTCCCATAAGCCCGGCCAGTTGCGGATTCTCGGATGTGGCACGCATGGCCTTGCCCAGACGGGTTTTGTTCACTGTGTAGGTAAGGCCAAACATAAGCGCAGCCGACACCACAACGATAAGAAGTTGCACGGGGGTGATGGAAACAATCCTTTCATAATCGCTTTCTGCGATTGGTGCAAAGGTGTGTAAAACGATGGGGTCTGTGGGTAAGGTGGCTGGAAATATCAGGTAATTGCGCCCCCAAATAATCATGGCGAGAGTTTGCAAAATAATTGATACGCCGATTGCAGAAATTAAAGGGGCAAGGCGTGGTGCATTTCTTAAGGGACGGTACGCAAAGCGTTCAATTGAGAAGCTGACCAACATGCACACGGGCACTGCGCACAGTACGCCTACCAGGAAAAGTATCCAGCCAGGCGTTTCTGGAAATATGCCGACAAACACAGTAATGGCGCTGAAAGCGACCATGGCGCCGATCATGACGACTTCGCCATGTGCAAAATTGATCAAGCCCAATACGCCGTAAACCATGGTGTATCCGAGTGCCACCAAGGCATAAATACTGCCCAGCACCAAGCCGTTGATCAGTTGTTGCGCAAAAATATCCATGTACGCCAAAGCAGTTGAAATAAGGTGTGTCGGAAAAAGAATAGAGCAATTCGCGCGAAAGTACTGCGAAATTTTTCAGAAAGAAGTCAGTTAATTGACAGGCAAACCAATTACCGGTTTAGATGCTACATTGCATAAATCAATCATAAAAATAAGTTGGAGGTGGTCATGAACCTTTCCCGTTCCCGGCATTTGAAACATGCCGTGTTGCTTGCACCCTTGTTACTGACGTTTACAGGTGGTATGGCCAGCGCCAAGGAAGTGTTGGTCAAAATTGGGCACATTGCACCGCTTTCCGGTCCACAGGCGCACTATGGCAAAGACAACGAATCGGGCGCAAGGTTGGCAATTGACGATTTGAACAAAATGAAAATTCAGTTGGATGGCGGTACTGCCAAATTTCAGCTGATTGCAGAAGATGATGCCGCCGACCCGAAAACCGGTGCAATTGTGGCGCAAAAATTGTGCGACATGAAGGTCAATGGAATTGTCGGGCATTTAAACAGTGGCACTACAATTCCGGCTTCCCGTATTTACTACGATTGCGGCATTCCGCAAATTACTCCTTCTGCGACCACGCCAAAAATCACAAAACAGGGTTTTGAGTCTGTATTCAGGGTAATTGCGCACGATGGCGTATTGGGGGTTGCCTTGGCGAAATACGCGGTTGACGAGATGAAGGCAAAGCGCGTGGTGGTGATCGATGACCGCACGGGTTACGGGCAACCTTTGGCTGATATTTTCACCAAGCAACTGGAGGCCAAAGGCATCAAAGTACTTGAGCGGCATTACACCAATGACAGGGCCACTGACTTTGCAGCCATTCTTACTTCGGTCAAACGCGTGAATCCTGACGTGATCTTTTATGGTGGTATGGATGCGCAGGCAGGGCCCATGCTGCGCCAAATGAAGCAACTGTCCATCAAGGCCAAGTTAATTGGTGGCGACGGTATTTGCACGGCTGAATTGATGCGTTTGGGCGGAGACAACGTGGGCTCCAATGTATTGTGCGCCGAGGGCGGTATGGCCTTGAGCAAAATGCCGGGTGGCCCTGCATTTGAAAAGCGATTCAAGGCCCAATTCAAGACTGACATTCAGGTGTATGCGCCGTTTGTCTACGATGCAGTAATGACCATGGGCATGGCCATGAAAAATGCAAAGTCAGCAGATCCGAAAAAATATTTACCGAAGCTGAAAGACATACGTTACGACGGTGTAATTGGTACCATTGCCTTTGACGAAGTGGGCGATGTGCTGAACGCTGCGGTCACCTTGAATTCGTATGGTCCTCAAGGCAAGTTTCCTGTGAAAGTGGTGAACTGATTCGTGCACGCCAAATAAAAAAAGCCAAGGCGCAACACCTTGGCTTTTTTAAGATACACCGGAGAACTTCTTACAGAGTCAGTACCCAGGCCGCCAATTTCTTGGCTTCTTCTTCAGTTACGTTTTGAGCGGGCATGGGAACTGGACCCCAGGCACCCTTGGTACCATTTTTAATTTTACCGGCCAGCATTGCTTCTGCACCTGCTTGACCTTTGTACTTGGCAGCCACGTCTTTAAACGCTGGGCCAACTACTTTTTTCTGAACTTGGTGGCAGGCCAAGCAGGCTTTGCTCTTGGCCAATGCTTCATCGGCGCTGGCAGACAACGGTAGAGCAACCATGGTGGCTGCAATTGCCAAGACACCCATTTGCTTGATCATACTGAACTCCTCACTTTGTTACAGTTATCACATTAATAACGTCTCGGGCGTCATTTTGGCAGACAACACGGTTGTTTGTCATGTGAAACAGCATGGTTTTTATCCTTCTGGGCATCCTTTTGCTCACAATGAAACTTGGCGGTGTACATCCTGTTAGCAATTGGGAATGGTTTTCTATTGCGGTGCCTTTTCTCATGGCAATTTGTTGGTTTGAGTTTTTTGAGCCTTGGCTTGGTTTGGATGTTCGTCGACAACAATTCAGGATGCGCCAGTTGGAGGCAAGAATAAGGCATTTTCAAAACAAAAAACCCCGACGCCAGCGCCGGGGTTTTCCGTTTAGATAAAGCACAGCAGTGTTTTACAAATCCAGGTCGCCATCGGTTACAGCGCCCTTGCTGGCACTGCTGGCCAAGGCTGCAAATTTTGCCAGTACACCGGTTGTGTAGCGTGGCTTCGGCTTCACCCAGCTTTCGCGGCGCTTCGCCAATTCTTCATCGCTTACATTGATTTGTAGCAGCTTTTGGTGCGCATCCATGGTAATGGAGTCACCTTCATGGATCAGTGCAATTGGGCCGCCCACATAGGCTTCGGGTGCAACGTGACCCACCACCATGCCCCATGTGCCGCCTGAAAAACGACCGTCGGTGATCAAGCCCACTGTTTCGCCCAAACCCTTGCCGATAATGGCTGAGGTGGGTGCCAGCATTTCAGGCATGCCAGGACCGCCTTTGGGGCCCAGATAGCGAAGAATAATCACATCGCCGTCTTTGATTTTGTCACCCAGAATTGCGTCCATCGCGCTTTGTTCGTCGTCGAACACTTTGGCTGGACCAGTAATTACAGGGTTTTTCAAACCAGTGATTTTCGCCACGGCGCCTTCAGGCGCCAGGTTGCCCTTCAGAATGGCCAGGTGGCCTTGCTTGTACAGGGCTTTTTCAATCGGCATGATTACGTTTTGATCGGCGCGTGGCACTGAAGGAATGTCAGCCAGTGTTTCCGCAATGGTTTTGCCGGTAATGGTGATGCAATCGCCATGGAGCAGGCCAGCGTCCAGCAGAACTTTCATAACCTGTGGAATGCCGCCTGCATCGTGCAGGTCAGTGGCCACATATTGGCCAGACGGCTTCAGGTTACAAATTACAGGCGTACGCAGGCGAACACGTTCGAAGTCTTCGTAACTCCATGCCACATCGGCGGCTTTGGCAATTGCCAAAAAGTGCAGTACCGCGTTGGTGGAACCGCCGGTTGCCATCAAAACAGCCACGGCGTTTTCGATCGATTTTTTGGTGATAATGTCGCGGGGCTTCAAGTCGTTGCGCACAGCCTCGATCAGCACCCGGGCGGATTCGGTGGTGGAAGTCACCTTTTCAGCATCAATATTGGACATGGTGCTGGAATAGGGCAGGCTCATACCCAGCGCCTCGAATGCCGAGCTCATGGTGTTGGCGGTGTACATGCCACCACAAGAACCCGAACTTGGGCAGGCGTTTTTCTCAATGCCCTTGAAGTCTTCTTCGCTCATGCGGCCTGCAGTGAACTCACCCACAGCCTCGAAAGCCGACACGATGGTCAAATCCTTACCCTTGTAGCGCCCGGGCTTGATGGTGCCGCCGTACACATAAATGCCAGGCACGTTCATGCGGGCCATGCCGATCATGCCGCCGGGCATGTTTTTGTCGCAGCCACCGATTACCAGCACGCCGTCCATCCATTGTCCCTGTACTGCGGTTTCAATGCAGTCGGCAATGACTTCACGGCTTACCAGGGAGTACTTCATGCCTTCGGTGCCCATGCTCATGCCATCGGAAATGGTGGGGGTACCGAAAATTTGTGGATTGCCACCAGCTTCCTTGACGGCTTTCACCGCGGCATCGGCCAGGGGCTGCAATCCGCTATTACAAGGTGTAATGGTGGAGTGGCCGTTGGCAATGCCAATCATGGGGTTGTTGAAGTCTTCGTCTTTGTAACCCATGGCGAAGTACATGGCGCGGTTGGGCGAACGGGCCACGCCCTGGGTGATGTTCTTGGAACGTCGATTGATGCTCATTGCAAAAGCTCGCAGGTGGATTTGGATTCAAAACGAGAATTTACCATTTTATGATGCTCCGCTGGGTACAGGAAGGTGCTCATTCATCAAAGGGTAGTCCCTAGGGCAGTACAATTGAACGGTTTTTTACATTCCGGGCATTCCATGTTTGTACATCCTGAATTCGATCCCATTGCGCTCTCGATCGGCCCTGTGGCCATTCGCTGGTACGGTTTGATGTATTTATTGGCCTTTGTGGCCTTCATCATGCTGGCCAAGCGACGGTTACACCTGTTTCCAGCCATCAAAATGGCTGATGTAGACAATATGCTGACCTGGGCAGTGTTGGGGGTTATTTTGGGTGGCCGGTTGGGCTATGTATTTTTCTACAAGCCCGACTATTACATGGCCAACCCAGGCGAAATTCTCGCAATTTGGGAAGGCGGCATGTCGTTTCACGGTGGCTTTCTAGGCGTGTTGCTGGTTTGCTTTTTGTATGGCACCTACAAAGGCTGGAAGTTTTTCGATGTCATGGATTTCGTTGCGCCGGCCGTACCCATTGGCTTGGCCCTTGGCCGCTTGGGCAACTTTATTAATGGTGAGTTGTGGGGTCGCCCTACAGACGGTTGGTGGGGTGTGGTGTTTCCCCAAGCCGGCGACGCCATTGCACGTCACCCTTCGCAGTTGTACCAAATGAGCCTGGAGGGCATTGCCCTGTTCATCGGGCTGTGGTGGTTTGCAAGCAAGCCACGTCCGCGTGCGGCTGTATCGGCCTGGTTCTTGATCGGTTATGGCGCCGCCCGCTTTGTTGTTGAATACGCCCGGGAGCCAGACCGCTTTTTGGGTATTTTGTCCTTGGGCTTGTCGATGGGGCAGTGGTTGTGTGTACCCATGATTTTGAGCGGTTTTGCCTTGTTGGCCTGGTCAAGAAACAAACCGACAGGGCTTGAGACCATGACTGCACTTGAAGCTGCCCAAGCCAAGGTGGGCAAGGGCAGTAAGCGAAGCAAGTAAGAGCGGGGCTGCTTAAAAGCCGGTAACGGCTTTGTAAATCATGGACAAGGCAATAAAGGCCAGTAGCAAGGCGAAAATGCGTTTGATCTTTTTAACCGGCAGCGTGTGTGTCAGTTTTGCACCATAGGGTGCAAACAGCACACTCATGGCAGCTACGCAGGCCACCGCGGGCAAATACACATACCCCAACGAACCGGCGGGCATGTCTTGCAAATGTTGACCATTGATTACATAGGCAATACTTGAAAATACTGCGATGGGAAAGCCCAATGCCGCAGAGGTGGCAACCGCATTGCGCAGGTTGATGTTGCTCCACACCATGAATGGCACTGACAAGAAACCGCCACCTGCACCCACGATGGCCGATGCCGCACCAATAACGCCACCAACAGCAGCCAGCCCGGGCTTGCCCGGTAAAGTGCGTGTGGGTTTGGGTTTCTTGTCCGCGTACATTTGATAAGCGGAAAAAATGACAAACGCACCAAACACCAGGGCCAGTTCTTTGGTGGGCAAATATGACACCACCTTGGAACCTACGAATCCGCCAACCAGAATACCTGGTGTGAGGAATTTCACGATGTCCCACCGTACCGCACCTGCCTTGTGGTGCGCGCGCATGCTGGAAATGCTGGTGAACATGATAATGGCCAGCGATGTGGCGATTGAGGAGTGCACCACATGGTCTACGGGTACACCTTGGCTAACCATGAGGAAGGTGAGGAAAGGTACCAGCAGCATGCCGCCACCAATGCCCAGCAAGCCAGCCAGCACGCCGCTGACTACCCCTAATACAAGCAGTGAAACTATAAAAACCGGATCGAACATGGTGATTGGAATACTTTGTTAAGCTGAAATGAATAAAAAAAGAGGCGATTGAACGTGGGTTCAATCGCCCCGGTGTGGGGTCTCTGCCGATGCCATACTGGCCCGATCCCTGAACCTAAGGTTCAAGTGGGTCGCAGTATTAGGGTCTTTAGGTTTCCCTGACTAAGAGGGAATCACACCGACCCTGAAAAATCCGCAACCGGGATCACAAATATTGGTTCACGGAATGCTGGCCAATACAGACACGGCAGAGATAAAGCAAAATTCTCTACTCGAACAAATCAACGTTCTTCGGCTTGTTTGGGTTTGTGCTGTTCAAACTGCCGTCGACCACTTGCTCGATAGCCTCGATTTTACGCTCAATCGTCTCAATGTCCAGTCCTAAAACCGGGTTAGAAGGATTACTTCCTACGAGCGATTCATGCGCGATCTGTAAAGCGGCCATGACTGCGATTTTATCGAGTCCCACCACCTTGCCGGTGTTGCGAATGCTCGACATTTTGGTTTCTACAATATTTACGGCTTGCTGCAAGGCAGCTCGCTCTTCGGGTTTGCAGGCAATGCGAAATTCCCTGCCCATGATCTTGACGTCAAGTGCTTCCAATTATTCCTCCGAATTCAATTCAAGTTCAGGGAACCATTGGTTCAGCATTTGGTTGATTTGACCCTGTGCGTGATTCACTTTCTTTTGGAGCTGTTCATTTTCCCGGCGCAGGGCTTCAATTTGGTCCTTGCCCGATTTTTCTTCATGCCGGCTTTGCTCGAGAGCTTTGGCCAGGCTGGATACTTTGACTTGAAGTTCGTCGAGTTTCGCAAGCAGTGATTGCGTCATTGGCTGGCTCCGTCTTCGGGTAATAAGTCCCGAGGGTTGCTGTTATTGGTATTTTAACTTGACTATACAGTTGCTTACAGCAATCTACTACAGTTTCGCTTTAGGTTAAAACAAAGTTTTCAAGCCCAACACGTCTTGCATGTCAAACAATCCTTTCTCATGCCCAATCAAAAACTGGGCTGCACGAATTGAGCCTTGTGCATAGGTCATGCGGCTTGATGACTTGTGGGTAATTTCAATGCGTTCACCAATGCCGGCAAACAACACAGTGTGATCGCCCACAATGTCACCACCACGGATCGTCGAAAAGCCTATGGTGCCAGCCTTGCGCTCACCGGTAATGCCTTCGCGGGCAAACACACCCACGTCTTGCAGGTCCACGCCCAAGCCTTTGGCAACAACTTCACCCATGCGCAGTGCCGTGCCGGAAGGCGCATCGACTTTTTTGCTGTGGTGGGCTTCTATCACCTCAATGTCGTAACCTTGAGCCAATATTTTTGCAGCCACTTCAAGAAGTTTGAATGTCGCGTTTACCCCAACCGCCATGTTGGGCGACCACACCATGGCCACTTTTTCTGCAGCCTTTTTAAGTGCTTCCAGCTGTTTGGGTTCAAACCCGGTGGTGCCGATGACCGCTTTCACATTGTGTTTTTCACAAAGTGCCAAGTGTTCAAGCGTGCCTTCCGGGCGTGTGAAATCAATCAAGATCTCGGCATTCGACAAAGCGGTGTCAGGATTGTCGGTCACCAGTACGCCTGATGAAATACCCATAAAGTCACCGGCATCACGACCAATGCCGGGTGAGCCAGCCTGGTCAAATGCGCCGGCGAGCTCGCAGCCGGGGTGGTTCAGAATGGCTTCGATCAGTGTTTTGCCCATGCGCCCGCTGGCGCCGGCAATTGCAATTTGAATTGGCTTGGTCATGGCTTTTTATTTAAGTACGGGTGCGCGGTCTGTGCCACCCACTGCGGATTCCGAATCTTTAATGTCCTCGGCTGGTTTTTCAGAGGGCAAGGGTTCTGTTGGTACTTTGGTATTGGCGTCGGGCCCCAACAGGTCAGTTGGACTTGCGGGCAGATTTTCACCGCCGTGGCGTGCCACGCGCTCGTTCTCGAAAATCACGGTGTAGCGGGATTGAGTGGACTGCCCGTCGGCGCGCAACAATCGGTAAATATAGTCCCATCGATTCGAATGAAACGCGTCATTTAACAAAGGCGTGCCGAGAATAAAGCGTACCTGCTCTTTGGTCATTCCCACTTGCAGCTTTGCAACGTCTTGTTGGGTAACGAAGTTGCCTTGTTGAATATCAAACTTGTAGGGTTTGACAAAAGAGGGCACGTAGTTGTCCGGAATGAATGAACACGCGGAAACCCCTAGGGCCAAGGTCGAGCAAAGAATCAAATTCAGTCGTAAAATACGCATTGTTTTGTGAATTCGCATGTGAAGTGGGAACAGAGTACCTTATTCGGTGCGCTAACATGTCCTGCAAAGGCGTTATCATAAGCTACTTGAACTCGATTAAGCCTCAGAATGGTACCAAACTCATGACTACAGCAACGGATCTAAAAAGCATTGGTTTAAAGGCAACGCTGCCGCGGATGAAAATTCTGGAATTGTTCCAGAGCGGGCAACATCGCCACCTGAGCGCTGAAGACGTTTACAAGCTATTGCTACAAGAAGACCTGGACATTGGCTTGGCCACTGTTTACCGTGTTCTAACGCAGTTTGAACAGGCCGGTTTACTGGCTCGCCAACATTTTGAGACTGGCAAGTCGGTGTTTGAGCTCAATGAAGGTGCTCACCATGACCATTTGGTGTGCGTGCAATGCGGCAAGGTGGTTGAGTTTTTTGACGAAGAAATCGAGCGTCGCCAAAATATGATTGCCAAGGACCGTGGGTTCGAGTTACATGACCACGCACTTTCCCTGTACGGCTCCTGCACCAAAAAAGACTGCGAGAACCGACGCAAGTAAGGTTTTTCCAAATTAAATCAATTGTTGGCCGAGGCGATCATTTCATGCGCAGCAGTGCGCGTGGCCTCGGTGATTATCTGCCCACCCAGCATTCTTGCAATTTCCTCTACCCGTGCCTTGGCTTCCAGTTGCACAATTTTCGAGCGTGTTGTTTGCGCTGAAATGTCTTTGCTGACCTGGAAGTGATTGTGGCCTTGTGCGGCCACCTGGGGCAAATGTGTAACACACAGCACCTGTTTGTTTTTGGCCAAAAGGCGCAGGTAGCGCCCCACGGTTTCAGCCACCGCACCACCAATGCCGCTGTCCACTTCATCAAAAATCAAAGTAGGAACGGGGGTACTTTCAACAGTGTTGACGGTGATCGCCAGGCTGATTCGCGCCAGTTCACCACCCGATGCGACTTTTTGGATGGCTTGGGGTGTCACGCCAGGGTGCCCGGCCACGCGGAACTCGATTTGGTCACTGCCCTTGGGGGAGGGTTCGCCCTTGGCGACATCCACCACAAAAACACCCCCTTGCATACTCAGTGTTTGCATCGATTCTGTAACCCGTGTGGACAGGGTCTGCGCTGCATTTTTGCGTGCTTTACTTAATTCGTTGGCTAGTTTTTCATAGGCTTGGCGGGCTGCATTGAGTTCTTTCTGAAGCTTTTCAAGATCGAAACCTTCTTCGAGTCCTTTGATCTCTGCTTGAACACTTTCCATTTCAGTGTGCAGTGTTTCCGGTTGAATGCGTAGTTTCCTTGCCGTTTCATGCCAAAGCGACATGCGTGCTTCGACTTCGGCCAAGGTGTCTGGATCAAGATCGCTGTGTTTCAAGTAGTGGCCCAAATCGTAGCTGGCCTCTCGAACCAGTATTTCGCCTTCCGAAAGCGTTTTCACTACGCCCTCAAGAGCCGGGTCGCGGGTACTTAAGTGGCTTAGTTTTTCGATTATGTGGGTAAGTTGGTCGAGCAGGGCATTTTCATTTTGTGACAGCACGTCACTTGCATGTTGGGTGCCCTCGATCAATTCTGCGCCATGGCTTAAACGGTCAAAATCGTTGCTTAGAACTTCCCATTCACCTGCTTTTGGGGCTACTTTGCTTAACGAGTCTAGTTTCCATTGCAGGTTTTCGATGCGTGCGGCCCTGTCTTCTTGACTACTCTGAGCTTGCTTCAGCGCCTTTTCCGCATTTTTCAACACAGAATAAGTTTGCGCGGTGGCTTGAACCAAGGCGCTGTGCTGACCGAAGTCATCGAGCAGGCGAAGTTGCTCACCCGGCTTAGCCAGCGTTTGAAAAGCATGTTGACCATGAATGTCGATCAAGGTTTCGGACAACTCTTTCAGTGTGCTGGCAGGCACGGGTGTGCCATTGATATAAGCCTTGGATCGGCCATTCGATTCAATGGCACGTCGCAAGTGCATTTCGCCCTCGCTGCAGTCAATCGATTGCTCATCGAGAATGGCTTTGGCGGCGGGGTTAATCTCGAACACCGCAGTGATATTGGCGCGTTCACAACCTTCGCGAACCTGTGATGCATCAGCACGCGCGCCCAGGCAAAGCGACAGGGCATCAATCAAAATTGATTTGCCAGCGCCGGTTTCACCAGACAGCACAGACATGCCTGGTTCAAAGTGCAAGTCGAGTTTGTCGACGATAACGAAATCCTGAATGGTCAAACTACTTAGCATGGCCGCTGTCTCTAAGTCCTCGAGTTTTGTGGGGGGCTTCTGTGGGGCTTGCACTCCAGTGCAGTTTTTGCCTCAACATTGCAAAATAATCATAGCGTGCCGGGTGCAAAAGCCGGATGGGGTGTGGTGACACCTTAATCCGAATTTGGTCACCTACTTTTGCTCGACCGTTGAACTGCATGTCAAAGTGCACGCCGGTTTGCTTGCCGCCCGTCACAATGATGTCAATGGTGCTGTGTTGGGGCAGGGCAATGGGGCGATTGGTCAGCGCATGCGGAGCCACCGGCACAATCAGCAGGCCAGCGAGGCTAGGGTGAAGTATGGGGCCATCGGCTGAAAGTGCATACGCAGTTGAGCCTGTTGGCGTCGAGATAATCAGTCCGTCTGCGCGCAAGTCGTACATAAACGTGCCGTCTACCTCTACACGCAGCTCAACCATGCCGCCCACAATGCCACGGCTGATCACAATGTCGTTCAGGGCAATGTGATTCTCAACGACTTTGCCTTGCCTTAAAATTTGACCCTCAAGGTAGGCGCGGTTTTCTGACACAGACTGCCCGTTGATGGTGTCAATCAATGTGGGGTCGATATCGTCCAGGCGAATGTCAGTGAGAAAACCCAGGCGTCCTTGATTAATTCCAATCAAGGGAATATTGGAATCGGCCAGTTCTCGGGCCGTGCCCAAAAAAGTGCCGTCACCGCCAATAATGACTGCAATTTTTGCTTTTTTCTTGATCAGGGACAAATTCGCAAATTCGAAATTGGCTTGATCATATTCAGGCTTCGAGTTTTTTGACGAACTTCCACTTAACATGGAATCGCAAACCAGTACGTGGAATGCATTGGCGGCCAGCAAGTCAACAACGCTTCGCCAAATGGCCTGTTTTGGGGAGGCGCCATGTTTGGCAAACACAGCAATGCACATCCCTTTCTGTTTCGGCATTCTTGATTCCCTGTTTTTGTCGTAAAGTGAAGCCTGAGACCCAATCGTATCGCAACACGCATTTGAAGTGACATTGATGATAGACGAACGCGCCCGTTCCATATTGAAAACATTGGTTGAAAGGTACATCACAGAGGGCATCCCGGTGGGTTCAAGGGCTTTGTCCAAGTACTCCACACTGGATTTGAGTCCTGCAACTATTCGCAATGTGATGGCGGATCTCGAGGAATTGCGCCTGGTGGTCTCGCCACACACTTCGGCAGGCCGAATGCCCACGCCGCAGGGTTACCGTATGTTTGTGGATTCTTTACTCACGGTAAAACCCTTGGCGATCGATGTTCAAACCGCTTTGAGTGGTGGTATCCAGCGTGAGGACCCCAACCGCGTTCTGAACAAGGCGGTGAATTTGCTGTCCAGCCTTTCGTCGTTTGCCGGGGTTATTACCGCACCGAGAAAAGCGGCACTGTTTCGTCATGTTGAATTTTTGAGTTTGTCTGATCGAAAGGTGTTGCTAATTATCGTGACGCCCGATGGGGATGTGCAAAACCGTATCCTGATTGTTGAAAAGCCTTACACCCAAAGCGAATTGACCATGGCTGCGAACTTTTTCAACCAGCATTTCGCGGGTTTGAGTTTCCAGCAGGCCAAACAAAGGTTGTCGGAAGAGTTGCATCAAATTAGCCAGGACATCAGCAAGTTGATGCAGGCTGCGGTGAATGCAGGCACGGAAGCTGAGGAAAGTCAGTCTGACGGGGTCTTGCTTTCTGGCGAACGCAAGTTGTTGGACGTGTCAGATTTATCGACCAACATGGAAAGGCTGAAAAAGATGTTCGGTGTGTTTGAACAGCGAACAGCCTTGCTGCGTCTACTTGAAAGTTCAAATCGCGCCGAGGGAGTGCAAATTTTCATCGGTGGCGATTCAAGCCTGGTGCCGATGGAGGAAATGAGTGTGATTTCAGCGCCTTACCATGTCAATGGTGAGGTGGTGGGCACCTTGGGGGTGATCGGCCCGACACGCATGGCCTACGAACGATTGATTCCGATTGTGGACATCACATCGAAGCTGGTGTCATCGGCTTTGTCGGATCCAGAGTAGGGCGAGCCACCCCGACAGCCAGCTTTGGGTATACTTTCAGGCTTGATGTTCAATAGGTAGTACCCATGCGCACCGAAGCCCCATTTCGTCACGGCACGCCCCAGAAAACCGCGGTTTTACTCGTCAACCTAGGCACCCCGGACAACGCAGACACGCCGTCCCTGCGTCGCTACTTAAAAGAGTTTTTATCAGACCCGCGCGTGGTTGAGATTCCCAGGTTGATCTGGTGGATTATTTTGAACTGCATTATTTTGCAGCTTCGCCCCAAGAAATCAGCGGCCAAATACGCCACCGTGTGGACCGATGAAGGTTCGCCACTGCTGGCGATCGGCAAGCGCCAAGTGAAAGTTCTGAGCGAGGCATTCAAGGCTCGACGCTGGGACGTTCGGGTTGATTTGGCCATGCGTTATGGCAATCCCTCTGTGGCAAGCCGAATGGATCAGCTTCGCAAAGACGGCTACGACCGGGTGCTGGTGTTTCCTTTGTATCCTCAGTATGCGGCGGCCACCACAGCTTCGGTATTCGACGCCGTATTCGATTGGGCCAGGCCCGTGCGCAATATCCCCGAATTGCGATTGGTAAAGCACTACCATGACCACCCCGCTTATATTCATGCCCTTGCTGAAAGCGTGCGCAAACACTGGCTAGCCAATGGCAAACCCAATTTTGATCAGGGCGATGTGTTGCTGTTCAGCTTTCATGGTGTGCCAGAAATGACTTTGCTGAAAGGCGACCCCTATCACTGCGAATGTTATAAAACCGCACGGTTGCTCGGTGAGGAATTGGGGCTGGAAAAAGGCAATTACCGGGTTACCTTTCAAAGCCGGTTTGGCAAAGCCAAGTGGCTTGAGCCCTACACCGACAAAACTTTGCAAGCCTTGGGGCAGGCCGGTACCAAGCGAATCGATGTAATGTGCCCCGGCTTCATGGCCGATTGCCTTGAAACACTTGAGGAAATTAACCAGGAAGGCCGCGAAGACTTTCAGCATGCTGGTGGTGGCGAGTTTCATTACATCACCTGCCTGAACGACAGTGATCTGTCTGCAGCCATGTTGTCGGAAATCACTGCGCAACACATGCAAGGCTGGCCCGTGGACATGGGTTACGAAGAATCCATGGCGCAGGAGCTTGCCGAGAGCCGCAAACTGGCTTTGGAGATGGGTGCTCAATAATCCCTATTGGGAAAATGGTAAATATTGCTGCTTGGGGGCTTGAAATTCGCGTTCAAGTCCCCATTTGTCGAACAGAGTAGGGGTGACAGGTAAAGACTTGTCGCCTCTTTTGAATTTTAATGGAGGAAAAGACATGTCAGAGCCCACTGGAAAGCCGACCACAGACGAGCAAGCGTCTGCCCAGGCCCCAGAAGGTCAGCAGCACGGCGCGCAGACCCAAAATGAAACCGAGCAGGTGGTACAACAAGAAGCGCCACAAGACGAAATATCAGTTTTGAAGGCTGCTTTGGAGAATGCGCACCTTGAAGTTGAGAAGTCCAAAGAGGTTTACCTTCGCTTGGCCGCTGACATGGAAAACCTTCGTCGCCGCACGCAAGAAGACGTCGCCAAAGCGCACAAGTACGCTATCGAGTCGTTTGCAGAATCATTGGTGCCAGTTCGCGACAGTCTCGAAATGGCCTTGGCTGTTGAAAATCAAACCCCCGAAGCGCTGAAAGATGGCGTGGCCGCAACTTTGCGCCAACTCGAGGCTGCTTTTGAGCGCGGCAAAATCGTGGCGTTGAACCCAATCGGCGAAAAATTCAACCCCAATCAGCACCAGGCAGTGGCCATGGTTCCGGGCAGTTCAGTTGAGCCGGCCGTGGAGCCTAACCATGTGGTTGCGGTGTTGCAAAAGGGCTATTTGATTAATGACCGCGTGCTGCGCCCGGCCTTGGTCTCAGTTGCACAATAAGTTGCGCAATAAATTTTACAAAGTGGGTTGAAAAACCCCTTGAACTGAAGGGCTTTAGCCCCATATCAGGCTTAACAGAACATTACTGAATTTAGAAATCACGGAGAAATTCATGGGAAAGATTATTGGCATTGACTTGGGTACCACCAATTCTTGCGTAGCAGTATTTGAAGGCGGTGGCTACAAAGTCATCGAAAACTCGGAAGGTGCGCGTACAACCCCTTCCATTATTGCTTACATGGAAGACGGCGAAATTTTGGTGGGTGCGCCTGCTAAGCGTCAAGCTGTGACCAACCCCAAGAACACCCTGTATGCAGTCAAGCGTTTGATTGGCCGCAAGTTTCAAGATGCTGAAGTACAGAAAGACATTGACATGATGCCTTTCACCATCATGAAAGCCGACAATGGCGATGCATGGGTTGGTGTACGCGACCAAAAACTGGCACCCCCACAAGTGTCTGCCGAAGTGCTACGCAAAATGAAGAAAACTGCGGAAGACTACCTGGGTGAAGAAGTCACCGAGGCGGTAATTACCGTGCCTGCTTACTTCAATGACAGCCAGCGCCAAGCTACCAAAGACGCGGGCCGTATTGCTGGCCTGGATGTGAAGCGCATTATCAACGAGCCCACTGCTGCAGCCTTGGCTTTCGGTATGGACAAGGCAGAGAAGGGCGATCGCAAGATTGCCGTGTATGACTTGGGCGGCGGTACATTCGACGTGTCCATTATCGAAATTGCTGACATCGATGGTGAAAAGCAATTTGAAGTGTTGTCGACCAACGGTGACACATTCCTGGGCGGTGAAGACTTCGACCAACGCATTATTGACCACATCATCGACGAGTTCAAAAAGAACAACGGCGTTGATTTGTCCAAAGACCCAATCGCTTTGCAGCGCATCAAGGCTGCGGCCGAGCGCGCGAAGATCGAGCTTTCTTCTTCACAGCAAACCGAGATCAACGAGCCCTATATTGCGATGGCCAATGGCGCCCCTGTGCACCTGACCACCAAGTTGAGCCGCTCCAAGCTGGAAGCGCTGGTTGAAGACCTGATTACCCGCACTGTTGAGCCCATGAAAATGGCCTTGAAAGATGCCGGTTTATCTACTTCACAAATCGATGACATTATTTTGGTTGGCGGTATGACCCGCATGCCCAAAGTTCAAGAAGCCGTGAAAAACTTCTTCGGTAAAGACCCCCGCAAGGATGTGAACCCCGATGAAGCCGTGGCTGCTGGTGCCGCCATTCAAGGTTCTGTGTTGAGTGGCGATCGCAAAGATGTATTGCTGCTTGACGTGTCACCGTTGTCTCTGGGTATTGAAACCATGGGCGGTGTGATGACCAAGATGATCGAGAAAAACACGACCATCCCGACCAAGTTCAGCCAAGTGTTTTCAACTGCCGATGACAATCAGCCTGCAGTCACCATCAAGGTGTTTCAGGGTGAGCGCCAAATGGCGAACGACAACAAGAGCCTGGGTGAATTCAACCTGGAAGGCATTCCACCCGCACCGCGTGGCGTGCCACAAATTGAAGTGACCTTCGACATTGATGCAAACGGCATTTTGCACGTGTCTGCAAAAGACAAAGGCACTGGCAAAGAAAACAAGATTGTGATCAAGGCCAACTCGGGTTTGTCTGAGGACGAAATCCAGAAAATGGTGAAAGATGCCGAAGCCAATGCGGCCGACGATGCCAAGCGCCGTGAACTGGCTGAAGCCAAGAACCAGGCCGATGCGCTGGTGCACAGCACCCGCAAGAGCCTGGGTGAGTATGGCGACAAGCTGGAAGCGGGCGAGAAGGAAAAAATTGAAGCTGCATGCAAGGCTTTGGAAGAGGCAGCCAAGGGCGAAGACAAAGACGCCATTGATGCCCGTACCAAAGAGTTGGCCGAATCAGCCCAGAAACTGGGTGAGAAAATGTACGCCGACATGCAAGCCCAGCAAGCTGCAGAAGGTGCCGCTGCCGGTGCCAACCCAGGTGATGCTGAGCAGCAGTCTTCTTCCAAGAAAGATGATGCAGACGATGTAGTGGATGCTGACTTCAAGGAAGTGAAAGACAAGTAATGTGGGTTGCGGGGCGCCTTGCGGGGCCTCGCTTGAAACCAAGGGCACACTGGCTGGCTGCAAATTTTGCAGTTTTTCAGTGAAGCCCTTTTTGTACGAATAAAAGCAGTGTTTAACAAACCGCTGCATGAATTGAGACTGACATGGCAAAACGGGACTTCTACGAGATTTTGGGTGTACAAAAAAATGCCACAGACGATGAGCTGAAAAAAGCCTATCGGAAAATGGCCATGAAGTATCACCCTGACCGCAACCCCGATAGCAAGGATGCTGAGGCCAAATTCAAAGAAGCCAAAGAAGCCTATGAAATGTTGACTGATTCCAAGAAGCGTGCGGCTTACGATCGCCACGGCCATGCGGGTGTTGACCCCAACATGGGTGGCGCTGGTGCTGGAGGTTTCTCGGATTTCTCAGACGCTTTTGGCGATATTTTTGGTGATATTTTTGGTGGCCGTGCTGGTGGAGGCGGCTCTCGCCAGTCGCAGATGTACCGCGGTTCAGACCTGAAGTACAACATGGAAATTACGCTGGAGCAGGCAGCCAAGGGTTTCGATACGCAAATTCGTGTGCCGGTGTGGGACAACTGCGGTACCTGTTCCGGCAGTGGTGCAAAGCCCGGTACCAAGCCTGAAACCTGTTCCACCTGCGGTGGGTCGGGTGCGGTGCGCATGACGCAAGGCTTTTTCAGTGTTCAGCAAACCTGCCCGAAGTGCCACGGCACGGGCAAAATGATTCCGCACCCCTGTCACGATTGTGAAGGTTTGGGTCGCAAGAAAACCAACAAAACACTGGAAGTGAAAGTACCTGCCGGTATCGACGATGGCATGCGAATCCGTTTGAGCGGCAAGGGTGAGCCTGGTGTGAACGGTGGCCCAGCGGGTGATTTGTATGTGGAAGTACACCTGAAAGAACATGCTGTTTTTCAGCGTGATGGTGACGACTTGCATTGCGAAATGCCGGTTTCATTTGCCGCTGCTGCGCTGGGCGGCACCATTGAAGTGCCCACCCTGGGTGGCAAGGCGTCATTTGATATTCCTGAAGGAACACAGACCGGAAAAACATTCCGTTTGCGTGGCAAGGGCATCAAGGGTGTGCGTTCTTCATATCCAGGCGATTTGTTCTGCCACATTGTGGTGGAAACCCCGGTGCGTTTGTCTGAACGTCAGAAAGAATTGCTCAAGGAGTTTGAGCAGTCTTGCACCGCTGATGGAGACAAGCATTCACCGCGGGCGAAGGGCTGGATGGACAAGGTGAAGGACTTCTTTGGCTAACTGGCAGCATTGCAGTTAGTGCGTGGCTGCTCGCTAGTTTCGAGTGCCACATCACCTTGCCTAAGCAATGCTTCTTTATCCGGCTTGATGCTTCTTGCTCGGGGCATGCGAAACGCTTTGGCGTCTTCGCATCGATTCCTGGCGGAACCGCCCCTCGCTGTGAATCCGCCGGGAAGCCTTGCAAAGCCGGCAAGGCGGTGTAGCACTCAAATCTAACATCGCGCGCAGTAATCTGGCTGTGCATGCTACTGAGTAAGCGCTGCGAATAAGTGTGCGCTTTAGGCTGGAATGATGCTGTCTGCCCCACTGCCACCCGTGGCCTCATAGCCAAGCCGCACATAGATGGGCGCAAACGGCTCAGCTTGGGTTACCTTCACCAAGCCCTCGCGGGTCAATTCAAGCATCGCAATGAAGTTGACCACCACCACGGGCACGCCGCGTTCGATATCAAACATGTCAAAGAACTCAACGAATTTTTGAGTTTGAAGGCGACGCAGAATCATGGTCATGTGCTCACGCACCGACAATTCTTCACGTGAAATGGTGTGGGCTTTCACCAGCGAGGCCCTGCGCAATATGGCTTGCCAGGCGTCGCGCAATTCGTCAGGGTTTACATCGGGAAAGCGCTCAACCGTGTTGGGGTCATGAAAGGCGTGCGCAATCCAGAAATCTCGGCCAACCAGCGGCACTTTGTCGAGGTCTTGGGCCGCCAGTTTCATTTGTTCATATTCAATCAGGCGGCGGGCCAGTTCGGCACGCGGATCTTCGGCTTCTTCTTCACCATCCTTGGGTATGACTGGCAATAGCATGCGCGATTTGATTTCAATCAGCATGGCAGCCATCAGTAAATACTCTGCAGCCAGTTCCAGGTTACGCGTGCGAATTTCTTCAACGTATGTAAGGTACTGGCGGGTCAGTTCCGCCATGGGAATGTCGAGAATATTGAAGTTCTGTTTGCGAATCAGGTACAGCAACAAGTCCAGTGGGCCTTCAAATGCCTCGAGGAATACCTCCAGCGCATCGGGCGGAATGTACAAGTCCTTCGGCATGTTGAACAGCGGAGCACCATACAAGCGAGCAAGTCCAACACCGTCTACCGTGTCCGGTGTGCTGTCGTTGGGGTTCAGTACGCTGATGTCGGCGAGTTCGCTGCTCAAAGTGGCTGCACTTTATTTGCTTTGATACACGTAGGGTTTCTGAGCCACTTTGGCTTCTTTGAAGCCTTCTTGAAGCTTGCGATCCAGTTGTTTGTCCCAAAGCAGGGCCCGGCCTTTTTGCTGTTCGTTTTCCAGGTGGGGGCGTTCATTTTTAAGCTGGCTTAAAAATTGGGTCGCTTCAGATTCGTATTGCATGCTGGTGTGCCAAATAAATGGTTTAAAAGGATTTTCTTATTTTATCAGGCGCCAGCCTGATCCTCGAAAGAAATTGCATGCGCATGTGCCATGGCAGCAGAAAAGTCGTCTTGAACTTGCCCGGCCTGCAATTGGGCCATAAAACCGCTGCGTTTGAATAGGGACAAAGCCTGGCTGTTCAGGCCACAAAATATCAGGGTATGCCCGGCACGCTGCAACTCGGCATTCAGTTCTTCCAGGCATTCAAGGGCGGTGGTGTCAATTGAAATGGTCTGGTGAAGGTCCAGAATCAGGGTCTTGGTGGATTTGCCCGTGTGCAGTATCAGGTTTTCAATTTTCCCAACCACAGCGAAGAACAGGGAACCATAGATTTTATAAGCGGTGATTCCTTTGGCCCGGTCTTCGTCTTTCAGGTAAACCGGGATGAACTCGGTCAGTGTAGACACTCGATAAATAAAGAACACGCCAGCCAAAACAAGTCCAACCTGAACCGCAACGGTCAGATCGACAATCACCGTGAGCAAGAAGGTGGCCAGCATGATCACTTTGTATACGGTGGTGTATTGCTTCAGCTTTGGGAATTCTCGCCATTCGCCCATGTTGTAAGCCACGAACATGAGTACGGCCGACAGCACGGCCAGCGGAATGTGAAATGCAAGCGGGGCGGCAATCAACATGATCAGCAGCAAGGTGAATGCGTGAACAATGCCTGCGACCGGTGAGTTACCGCCCGAGCGGATATTGGTGACTGTACGTGCAATGGTGCCGGTGGCGGGCATGCCGCCAAACAAGGGTGAGGCAATGTTGGCCAGACCCTGGGCCATTAATTCCTGGTTGGGGTCGTGCTTTTCGTGAGTAATGCCATCGGCCACGCGGGCGCACAGCAGGGATTCGATGGCGCACAAAAATGCAATGGTCAATGTGGGACCAATTAACGTTTGAATGCTGGCCAGTTCAATGGAGGGCAGGGCCAATGTGGGAAGACTCCGGGGGATTTCTCCAAACTTGCTGCCGATGGTTTCTATATCGAGTCCAAGACTGAATGAAATCAGTGTGCCCGCTACCAAGAGTATGACTGAGCCAGGAACACTTTGAAGAATTTTGGGAAATGTGCCCTGTGTGCGACCTTTGCCAAGCATTGCAAACAATTTGGGCCACATAAACAGAAATACGAGGCTTGAACTGGCCAGGATGAATGCCGACCAGTTCAGGCCAGGTATGGCTTGTAACAGTGCCCAGTTTTTTTCAAAAAAATTGCCTTGTGTCACATCAATGTTCAAACCAAAAAAGTCTTTGATTTGTGACAGCGCGATAAGCACGGCAATGCCGTTGGTGAAGCCAATCACAATGCTGACTGGAATTAGTCGAACAAGGCTTCCGAGTCCGGTTAAGCCCATGAGAAACAGCAGCGCGCCAGCCATGAGTGTGCAGGCAATCAAATTGGCCACGCCATATTGATTGACGATGCCAAGCACCACCACAATGAAGGCGCCCGCCGGGCCGCCGATTTGAACG
This sequence comes from Limnobacter sp. 130, assembly GCF_902506325.1. Lineage (GTDB taxonomy): Bacteria > Pseudomonadota > Gammaproteobacteria > Burkholderiales > Burkholderiaceae_B > Limnobacter. Next base: position 988,904 of record NZ_LR732328.1, on the reverse strand, counting down.
CTGGAACCACCAAACGCCGAGACGATGAAACCTGCCACGATTGCGGTGAACAGGCCTGTTTGTGGTTCAAGCCCGCTGGCGATTGCAAAGGCCATGGCCAAGGGCAGGGCAACCACACCCACGGTGATGCCGGCACCCAGGTCTTTCAGAAAACGTTGGGAGTTGTATCCCCTCAAGCTGTCCCCGATTCGTGGCTTGAATGGCTTGAGCGTTTTCAGAAACTGGGGTGCGGCCATGTTTTCCTTTTAGCTGATTTTCATTCCCGGGGTGAGCTTGCCCAGGGCCGTCAGGGTGCTTAATGCATTGTCGTCATCTGATGCGGCACACAAAACCATGCCTTCAGATACACCAAACTTCATTTTGCGTGGTGCCAGGTTGGCGACCACGACCACGTATTGTCCGTTGAGTTGCTCGGGCTGGTAGTGCGCGGCAATACCGGAAAAGATATTGCGTGGCTTTTCCTCGCCCAAATCGACGGTGAGTTGTAATAGCTTGGTAGAGCCTTCAACTGCCTTGCATTCTTTGACCAATCCAATTCGCAGATCGATTTTGGTGAAATCATCAATACTGATGAATTCGCCTGAGGTGGTCTTTGTCTCAGTTTTCGCTTGGGCGGGTGCAGCAGGTGCGGCGGGTGCCAACGATTGTTTGTTGGCCTCAATCAAGGCGTCAATTTGCTTTTGATCCACACGTTGCATCAAGTGTTTGAAGGCCTGTACAGGTATTGTGCTGTTCAACGGTGTGTTCACGCTGGCCCAAGTCATCGGGGCCACGCCCAATATGTTCTCGGCATTGCCGGCCAACACGGGTAACACAGGTTTTAAATACAGGGTCAGCAGGCGAAATGCTTCAAGGCAAATGGAGCAGGCGGTTTGCAGTTCTGTCTGTTTGTCAGCGTTCTTGGCCAATTCCCAAGGCTTTTCCTGATCCACATAGGCATTCACCTTGTCGGCGCATGCCATCACCTCGCGAATGGCTTTGCCGTATTCCCGCTCGTCGTAATGGGTGGCGATTGCGGCCGCTTGCGCACGAATGTCCACAAGCAGTGGGTGCTGCATGGCTGAATCCAGAACACGACCTTCAAAGTTTTTGACCAGAAAGCCTGCGCTGCGACTGGCAATGTTGATGTACTTGCCCACCAGGTCGCTGTTTACGCGGGCGGTGAAGTCCGCAAAACTCAGGTCCAGGTCTTCCATGGTTGAATTCAGCTTGGCAGCAAAGTAATAGCGCAGCCATTCCGGGTTCAAACCCTGCTTGATAAAGCTTTCCGCGGTAATAAACGTACCTCGGCTTTTGCTCATTTTTGCGCCATCGACAGTCAGGAAACCGTGCGCATTCACTTTGCTTGGGGTGCGCAGGCCTGCAAATTCAAGCATGGCCGGCCAGAACAGGGCGTGGAAGTAAAGAATGTCTTTGCCGATGAAGTGAATCATCTCGGTTTTGGTGTCGGCTTTCAGGAATTCCTGATAGTCCACGCCGATTCGTTCGCACAGATTCTGGAAGCTTGCAAAGTACCCGACAGGCGCATCTAGCCACACATAGAAATATTTGCCCGGTGCATCGGGAATCTCAAAGCCGAAGTAGGGCGCATCGCGTGAAATATCCCAGTCTGCAAGTTTGCCACTGCCTTCTTCACCCAGCCATTCCTGCATTTTGCGGCTGGCTTCTACTTGCAATCGCCCTGGGGTTTGAGTCCACTGACGCAGAAAATTCTCGCAGCGCGGGTCAGACAGCTTGAAGAAATAGTGGTCGGAGCTTTTGCGAATGGGCGCCGCTCCCGACACTGTGGAGTAAGCGTTTTTCAGTTCCGTGGGCTGGTAGGTGGCACCGCACACTTCACAGGAGTCGCCGTATTGGTCTTTCGCGCCGCATTTTGGGCATTCGCCCTTGATGAAGCGGTCGGGCAAAAACATTTCTTTGACTGGGTCGTAGAACTGTTCTACAGAGCGGGTTTGAATCAGCCCCGCATCGCGCAAGCGTGTGTAGATGGTTTCGCAATGGGCCTTGTTCTCGGGCGCATTGGTAGAATAGTAATTGTCGAAGCCCACATGGAAGCTGGCGAAGTCGCGCTGGTGTTCAGTGCTGACCCTGGCAATCAATTCCTCGGGGCTAATGCCCTCGGCCTGCGCACGCAGCATGACGGGCGTGCCGTGTGTGTCATCGGCGCACACGTAGTACACCTCGTTGCTTTGCATTTTTTGAAAGCGAACCCAGATGTCGGTTTGAATGTATTCAACCAGATGGCCAAGGTGAATGGCGCCGTTTGCATACGGCAAGGCAGAGGTAACAAGAATTCGGCGAGTCACGGTGTGGTTCTTTGAGATTGTTCTAGACGCAATGCACTATTGTACGCGCGATTGAATGTGTGAAGAGTGTTGCCTGTGGTGCCCGGGACCGGAATCGAACCGGTACGCCCCTTTTACGGTAAGCGACGGATTTTAAGTCCGTTGTGTCTACCAATTTCACCACCCGGGCTGATGGCTTGAAAACTTGGAGGCGGGGGTCGGAATCGAACCGGCGTACACGGAGTTGCAGTCCGCTGCATGACCACTCTGCCACCCCGCCAAGGGTGTTCCACCAAAATATGGCGGGCAAAGAAAAGGGGAAGTGTATCACTTCCCCTTAGGAATTTGGAGCGGGAAACGAGACTCGAACTCGCGACCTATACCTTGGCAAGGTATCGCTCTACCAACTGAGCTATTCCCGCATTTCAACAACGTGACGTCGTTGAGAGAACGAAATTATAGCAAGAAAAATTTTTGTGTCAAACGTTTTTGCAAAATAATTTCATTTATTTTTCTGCTGCTTAAAAATTGGGCAAAACCAAGCCAGTCAAGGGTTTCCGGTGTGTTTGCTTTTTTACTTTCAAGCTATTGATTCTGTTGTGAAATGTAGTTTTTCCACCCGCGTTTGCGCAAGTCGCAGGCTGGGCATTCTCCGCAGCCGAAACCCCAGTCGTGTTCATGGGTTCGATCGCCTGTGTAGCAGGTGTGTGTGTCGCGAAGGATGATTTCGAGTAGTTTCTTGCCACCCAACTGTTCGCCAAGTTGAAAAGTCTCGGTTTTATCAATCCACATGAGCGGTGTTTCAAACCGGAAGGTGCTGGCCATACCCAGATTGGTGGCAACTTGTAGCGCTTTTAGCGTGTCTTCACGACAATCGGGATAGCCTGAAAAATCGGTTTGGCACATGCCACCCACCAAGGTAGACAAACCCCTGCGGTAGGCTACGGCTGAGGAGATCAAAAAGAACACCAAATTACGTCCAGGCACAAACGTGTTGGGTAAACCGGTTTCATTCAACTCAATTTCGCGCTCTTCGGTCAGTGCGCAATCGGAAATTTGCCCTAGCCAGCTCAGGTCAATCACCCGGTCTTCACCCAGCTTGTGGGACCACTCGGGAAACTGTTCGCGCATTCTCTCAAGTACGGTAAGCCTGCATTCCAGTTCGATCCTGTGGCGCTGTCCGTAGTCAAAGCCGATGGTTTCTACGTGCGCAAATTTAGACAGTGCCCAGGCCAGGCACACCGTGCTGTCCTGTCCGCCGGAGAAAAGTACCAGGGCTTTTTTATTCATGGGTGATTTAAAGGATCTGCATTAATACGGTATTTTAGCCGCACAAACAAAAAACCCCGCTGCTCAGCGGGGTTTCTGGTCTTAACTGTTGCAGATTACCTTAAGTGGCCATGCCTGCAGAAATTGCATATTTCACCAGTTGAACGCTGGAATCCAGATTCAGCTTTTGCAGCAAACGAGCGCGGTACGCGTCGATGGTGCGGGGTGAAACCTTCAGCAATTCCGCGATTTCGCGGCGTGGACGGCCTTGGGCGATCAACGTAAGCACTTGTCGTTCACGACGAGTCAGTTGTGCGCCTTCGTCCTGGTCTGCCAATGGATTGATTTGATTTCCCAGGCCTTGCTGCTCGCCAGATCCATATGGTGAGGATGTTTTGTTACTCACCAGTTCGGGTGCCACGTAACGTGCGCCCGCAGCCACCGTGTCAATCGCTTCGCGAAGGGTTTCTACGGATGATTGACGGCCAACGCAAGCCCATACGCCTGGTTTGAACGCCATGGCCAAAATGTCTTGAGCGTTGCCTTCGCATACGAGAACCACGCGAACGTCGGAATAGGTTGCGCCGATGTGGCTAACTACGGCCTCTCCGTGTCGGTTGCCTTTTTCAATTGTAATCACGACTATTCGCGTTTCTGCGTTGGCCAGGTGATTGTCAATTTCTTCCAGGGTTGTTCGATTGGTTACGAACATCGGCTGAAGGCTGATTGTTCTGCCTGGGGTGGTGCTTTGTATGCCCGTTTCCCGAGGCGTTAGTGGTCGACCTGCCAAGCCCTTGTCATTCTTCATAGTCCCACCCATGTGTGGCTGGCTTGGCCAGCTCGGTATTAAGGTCATTGTTCGCCCCGCTATTGGAATTTGTTTTGGTTGCCACTCATTCGATTTGTACTTCGGGCAATAAATTTTGGATTCAAGCGTCTGTAGGTAATTTCAGTCGGGTTAATTAGTTTGGGGGGGATTGCATTTCGGTAGACTATGTAAGCAAATAGACAGTGCAAGTACTGTTCTGGAATCAGAACTTTTGCTAGTATCCCTTAGCTAGGGGATACTTAAGAGTTACATCCCCCAAGTTGGGTGGCCCTATTCAGTGGTTTGAGCAGTAAAACTTGGCCTTTTTGACGAATCCAAAGTCCGGCCCGACTGTAAATTAACAGTATCAGGACGTATCAAACACACAAATGACTTCATCTCGGGGACAGCCAGGTTGAGAGAAGAACTCGCTTCTTTAATTGAACGAATTGCAAATCGCGATCGAAAGGCGTTTGAGGAGCTGTATCAACTCACGTCTAGAAAGATGTTTGCAGTCGCGTTGCGCATTGTTCGGGAGCCTGGGCTAGCTCAAGATGTACTCCAGGACGCCTACATTCGCCTTTGGCGATACGCGCACACGTTCAACAACAAGCTGTCTGCGCCAGAAACCTGGTTGCACCAAGTGGTCAGGAACAGGGCGCTGGACCTGCTGGCGCAACAAAGCCATACCGTGAATTCAATTTCTCTTGACCAGTTTTCTGATCAGGACGACAAACCCAATGAATTGGTTTTTGAAGCACACTCCACCAGCACGGATGACAAAGAAACCAGCCGAGTGATGCAGGCGTGTGTGCAACGCCTTGAGGGCAAGTACAGGCAAGTGCTCACTTTGGCCTACACGCATGGCATGAGCCATGCAGAGATCTCTGAGCACCTGAATGTGCCTTTGGGTACCGTTAAAACATGGGTGCGTAGGGGTTTGATCGAATTGAAAACTGTATACGACGAATTTCAGTCCGAAGGTTTGGCAACGCTGGCTGCGGGCAATTCACGCCGCCAGGATGCTGAGCAATCCGGATATCTGGCATAGGGGGTTTCCATGACGGACGATGACAAAAACTGGTTGGCCGCTGATTATGTACTCGGTGTAATGCGCGGCGCAGAACGCACCGCGTTTGAAGGGCAGTTGCGACTGGACCCGACACTGGCAAAGTCTGTGTTGGGTTGGCAGGAGCGCTTGAGTTTGATTGATACCAAGCCGCAGGTGCTGTATTCAGCCATGTCCGAGGCAGAGGTCGATGCTGCGCTCAGCCACGTATTTGAGCGTGTGTGCCGTGCCATTGATGCGCAACCCGATGCCAAGACCCGATTGGAAAACCCGCTTGCCAAATTGACTCGCGAACAACTGGCGGGCATGCGCCCTGCAGTCGTTCGTCTGATTGCCTCCTATTTGGTATTGCTCGAACGACTCAAGGCGCAACAGTTGCGCATGGCTGGTTCAGCGGGCGCTGCATAACCTAGGAACTCGCAATGTCGGTTAAATATTTGTTCAAAGAAAGGCTTGAAGCGCTCTGGAATTTCGGGCTGAAGGCTGAGAAGTCTGGCGACGCCAACGCAGATGAAGGCGTCGTTGAGGCATCGAGCTCCAAAACCGTTGAGGGCGTTATACGCACTGCTTTGCCTTTGTTAAAGCGTGCGGCGTTGCTGTCTATTTTCGTGAATCTGGTGGCCCTGTTTCCAGCGGTCTTTGCTTTACAGGTTTACGATCGGGTGATCTATCGCTCTGGTCTTAATACTCTGACCGCTCTGTTGATCGGTATGGGTATTTTGCTGGCGGCCGACCTTATTTTACGCTCGTTCCGCGCTCGCGTTTTACGCGTGGCTGCGGTCAAAATCGACGGGCAAATTGCCAGCAAATTGATGAATAAAATTCTGTCGATTCCATTGCGGCAGCTTGAGGCGCGTTCAACTGCCGCTTGGTACTCCCTGTTTAAAGATGTGGACACCGTGCGTGTTGTGTGGAGTGGCGCGGTTGCCATGACCATTTTGGATTTGCCGTTTGCGATTTTGGCCATCGGTTTGATTGCGACCATTGCATTGCCTGTCTTGCCTGTTGTGCTGATTGGTTTGGCGTGCTTGGCAGCACTTTCGTGGTATAGCTCGGGTGAGTTCAGAAAGCGCAGGGTGGAAGAGTTCTCGCGCGCCCGTCGACGCGATGAGGTGCTGGCCGAGGTTTGTCGCGGCCGCGAAGCCATCAAAAGCCTGGTTCAGGACGATTCTGCCAAACGCGCATGGGTCTCGAGCTACAACTCTTGGGTTCAAGAGTCATTCCAGAAAAATGGCGAAATGGAAGACCAGCGCGAGCTGTCCGTTTCCATCATGCTGTGTGTGAACGTGGCCATTACCGCGGTAGGCGCTTATGCCGTGATCAACCAGTGGATGACCGTCGGTGGTTTGATTGCATCCAATATGTTGGCTGCAAAGGCCATTGGTCCTTTGGCTGCGTTGACGGGACATTGGCGTTCAATTGCACATTCCCGCGAAGCCACTGACCGCCTGAATAAGGTGTTTGCGTCGGATGAAGAAAAACAGCACACCGGGTTGAACTTGCCTATGCCTTCGGGTGCCTTGCGTTTGGAAAACGTAAGCTACCAGCACGTGGGTGCACAAAAGGAAGTGGTGAAATCGGTGTCAGCCCAGATTGGCCCCCGAGGTATTTACGGTTTGGCCGGTGACAACGGTGCCGGCAAATCAACCTTGCTCAAATTGCTGCGCGGTTTGTATGAACCGCAAGGTGGCCGAGTACTGCTCGACGAATACGATTTGTCGCAGTTCTCCCGCCAAGAGCTTGCCAAGTGGATCGGCTTTTTGCCCCAAACTTCACAGCTATTCGAAGGCACCATTGTTGAGAACCTGCGCCGGTCCAACCCCGACGCGAGCGACGAGCAAATTTTGCTGGCCGCCAAACGTTCAGGTGCACATGAGTTTATTGCGAAGATGCCTGATGGCTACATGACACAGGTGGGCGAGGGTGGTAACCGCTTGTCGGGTGGGCAACGCCGGCGGGTTGCGATTACCCAGGCTTTCTTGTCTGACGCACCAGTGTTGTTGCTCGATGAGCCAACAAACGATCTGGATTTTGCCGCTGAAACCCACTTGATGGCCGTATTCAAAAGTTTGGCCACTGTTAAAACCATCATCATGGTGACGCATTCGGTTCGCTTGATGTCCATCTGCGACAAGATTATTTATCTGGACAAGGCCTCCAAGTTGCATGTGGGTGCCACACCCGAAATGTTGAAGCTGTTGTACGGTATTTCTGTACCGAAACCAGTGCCAGCGGCCCCCAAGGCGGCGTCGCAGGTTTCTTCCGATGCCACAAAGCAGACTTTGGGAGCCAGTGGACAAGCAGGGCAAGCGAATACTGATGCGGGCGGTAAGGCCGCTCAAGCCTAATGAGCGAAGGTCGAGAAATTATGAAGTCCAACAATGCTTTGGCCGAAGTCGGCAAAAATGATCTGAAGCCTTATGAAGTGCCAGCCTTGTACAAGCCCAACGGCGGCGGTTTTGACACCAAAAGCAGGTTTGCACTGGGTTTGATCGCCCTGTCTTTGTTTGCCTCCTTGTTTATTCGTGTTGATCAGGTGGTTACCGCGCCTGGTAAGGTTATCCCCTCAAGTCGCGTCAAAAGTATTCAACACCTGGAAGGCGGTATTGTTCAGGAATTGGCTGTCAAAGAAGGCGACGTGATCAAAGAAGGTGCAATGTTGGTTCAACTGAACCTGGCGACTTCGGGTATCAATATTGAAGAGTTGAAAAGCCGCCGGGCCGCGCTTGAGATGAGTCGTGCGCGTTTGCTGGGCGAGGCCTCAGGCAAAGCGCCAGAGTATCCGGCAGAAATTATTGCGGATTATCCCGATTTGTACCGCACTGAGCAGGCGACCTATCTTGCGCGAATCACCGAGTTGAATGGTATTTTGGGCGTTAATGACAGCCAAATGCTGGGTAATCAAGGCAAAGTAGGCGAATTGCAGGCCAAACTTGAAGGCTTGGAGAACCGTTCGGTGACTACCTTGCGCGAGTTGGAGATTACCCGCGAACTGGTGCGTGAGCGCTTGGTGTCGCAGTTGGAGTATCTAACCAAGAAACGCGATTATGACAGCCTGACTGCCGAAATTGCATCGATGCGCCAAACCATTGCGTCGGCGCAGGCCTCGGTTGGGCAAAGCCGTGCCCGCCGCGTGGAAGAAGATGGGAAGTTCCGCCGCAGGGCTGCAGATGAATTAACCACGCTTGAACGCCAGCTTGCCAGTTTGAAAGATGAAATTGATCGTGCCAGTGATCAGCGTGACCGTGCGGTAATCCGCTCACCGATTGACGGTGTCGTTAAAAACCTGAAATTGCAGGCCGTGGGTAACGTAGTACGCCAGGGCGAACCGATTATGGAAGTGGTTCCCGTAGACGAGGTATTGGTGGTAGAAACCAGACTTTCTCCTGCCGATCGCGGTTATGTCACGATGGATCAGGCTTCAGAAGTGAAGGTTTCTGCATACGATTTCTTGCGTTATGGCACGTTGCCGGGCAAGGTCACCCAGATTGCCGCAGATACTGACCCAGGAACCGAGGAAACCGGCCCACATTACCGTTTGATCGTGAGCACCGATAAAGCGTTTTTTGGAACCCCCGATGCGCCATTGCGCATTTCTCCGGGTATGACTGCCGAAGTAGACATTAATGTGGGTTCACAACCCTTTATTTATTATTTGTTAAAACCTGTATTGAAGCTGAAGCAAGAAGCCTTCAGAGAACCATAAAGCAACACATGACAAAACAATTGGACATGACCCAGGGGGGCGTATGGGCTCGCAAAGCACTGTGTGTGCTGATTGCGGGCCTTCTTGCATTTCCAGTGGGTGCGCAAGACCTGCCCGAGCGTGAAGCACCTTCCGCCAATGTGGGCAACGACAACAATGAGTTTCGTGCCCGCCGAATTGCCCCTGCCGAAGCCGCAAAGATGAGCAAGGAAGAGCTCACCAAAATTCGCTTTCTGAACATGTTGCGAACCAACCCTGAAATTGTTACCTCTCGCATTAATGTGAATGCATCGCAGTTTATTGAGGATGGCGCCAGAGCGGCCTATTACCCAAAAATTACTGTGGGGGCAAATGCAAGCTCCAGCTCAACTGTAACCAACCGGCAATCGACCGATATCACGGTTACCCAACCCATTTACACCGCAGGTCGAATTACCGCGAGGGTGAAAGCAGCCGAGACGGACGGAACAATTGCCGATGGGCAATTCGTACGAACGATTCAAGATGTGGTGCTTGAAAGCTTTCTGGCCAGCAGCACCCTGTCTCGCAATGCCTTGTTGGTTGAGGCTTCACGTGCGGCAGAGGCGGCAGTTGCGCAGTTGTTGGCCTTGGAAGAACGCCGGGTTGAATTGGGCGGCAGCGGTGTCACCGATGCGCAGTTCGCAAAGGCACGTTTGGCCGTGACCCGAGACCGTTTGGTGAACTTTGAGGGGCAGTTTGAAGAGGCGCGCGCCACTTACTTCCGTTACTTCGGTGTGTATCCGGAAGGGTACAACGTGCCAGAATTGGAGATTCAGCGCAATATGTTGCCGCAGTTGGTGGATGAGGCCGTTACCAAAGCCTTGTTTTCCAATCCGGAAATTCGTGTCGCTGAAAGTCAGATTGTGAAAGCCCGGCACAACTACACGGCCGAAGATGCGAGCTTGTATCCCTCTTTAAACCTGGTCGGTATTCAGCAATTTTTTGGTGAGCCTGACCCGTTTACTGGTGATAGAACCGACAGTTCGGTGAATTTGCGTTTGCAATACAGCGCGTTCTCTGGCGGCGAGCAGGTGGCCCGTGTTAACCAGGCCGCCGCCACAATTGATACACGACGCGCCCAGCTTGCTGCTGCCCGGTTGCGGGTTGAGGAAAGTGTCCGTTTTCAATGGGGCAAGTGGAACGCAGGTCAATCGCGTTCGGTTACTTTGCGTGGCGCCTATGCAGATTCCTTGCAGGTATTCAAGAATCGTAAACGCCTTCGTGATTTTGGTCGCGAAACCGTGATCGTGATGCTGGATGCGCAAGTTGAATATTTCAACGTGTTGATCGCGTACATCAATGCAGTATTTGATGCGAGAGATGCAGGTTTCCGCTTGATGCATGCCATGGGTTTGTTGATGCCGACTGCAGGTGCAGAGGGTGACTGGTTCGAGTTGTTTTTCTCAAAAACCCCCGAGCGTGAGCGATTGGAAAGCAGCTTGAAAGACACGGCTGATATTGCAAGCAGCCCAGCGGATCAAAAAATTGCCGAGAAGCTTGGTTTGGATGTCAGCCAAACCGAGGTGGAAAAGGCCGCTGGCTTTGTTCTCACCCCGGCGCAACGGCTGGAAATCGAAAAAAGTTCGGAGCGTAGCCGTGTGCAGGGTAGCGCAGCAGAAAAAGAGTTGCGTCCGAGCTTGAAGCCAGCACCCGTTCTAGACCCTCGGTTTTATCGGTAAAGTCTTGATTTTTGTAGGTAAAGTGCCCACACTGTGAAAACAGGGGCACTTTACTGCCTTAATTCATCCATTCGCAGGGTTCAAACCCTGAGAAACTGGCGTGAACGGGGCGATTCCCAGAGGAACGACAAAAATGGGCGACGACATTCAAAACACCAAGAGTACAGCTGAGGATTTGGCTGTTGAGCGCGCTGAACAGCAGCTCGCCGATCCCTCTGCGCTGAACATGCAGTTTCTCCAATCGACTCTTAATACATCTGATTTCGAAGGTTTGGGTGCCAATACTGGTTTTTCCGGTAATGCTGCAAAGAACCAGTTTTCCACTTCGCCCGGCGCGGGCAGCGGATTTTCGGGTTTATCGCCTGCCTATTCAGGTGCGGGCTTGTTGGGCGCCGTTGCGGCGGCTGATACAAGTGGTGCGTCAAGTGCAATGGGTATGGCTGCACAAGTGGCCAGTGCTGCCCCGGTTACCTTTGGTAAAGCATCGGTGGGTGAATCGGCAACTTTGGCGGGCTTGGGTGACAAGGCTTTCGCGCAGATGTCGGGTACTTCAAACGTTTCAGATCTGCCTCTGCTAAAGCCTGTTGGCAATTCCGACGGTTCGATGGTGCCTGTTTCAGCCGAATTCGCGCAACTGATGGCCATGCTGGAAGGCGGTGGTGGAATAAATCCGGATGATGCATTGAACAGCCTGATCGCTGGTCTGGATCAAAACCCCGGCCCAGAGAATCTGCAAGCAGCCATTGATTCTGTATTGGATCAAATCAATCTGTTGAACAGTACTTTCGATTCTGTGTTCGATAACCTGAGTGGTGATGTTCAAAGCCAGGTCTCTTCACAAACCGGGTTGCCAAGCGGCGATTTGGGTTTGAATATTTTCCAAGATGCCGGGGAAGTTTCAACTGTTTTGACCGATCTGTTGGGAACAATCAATGTTGGCGCCAACCCTCAGCTCGACAGCTTGTTGAATCTTGATTCGACATTCGATGAGATCGTGTCCTTGGTGGGTTCCCTGCCAGACCTGGATTTGTCTCCGATCACTGATCCGGTGACAGGAATCATTGACACGATTACCGACATTACCGATCCGGTTGTTGATCCAATCATCGACACGATTACCGACATTACCGATCCGGTTGTTGATCCAATTGTCGATACCATCACCGACATCACCGATCCGGTTGTTGATCCAATTGTCGATACCATCACCGACATCACCGACCCGGTTGTTGATCCAATTGTCGATACCATCACCGATATCACCGACCCGGTTGTTGATCCAATTGTCGATACCATCACCGATATCACCGACCCGGTCACCGACATCACCGATCCCTTGCTGGATCCCATACTGGAGCCGATCACTGATGGCGGAGGCCTGCTGTCTGGGTTGAGTAGCTCTTCAAGTGAATCTGATTCTGGCTTGCTGGATTCACTCAGCAGTGGAATATCTTCCAGCGCTGGCACCGAGGGCGGTGCTTTGGACGGATTGCTGGGTTCTCTGGATCAAAATAAATAAAACTCTCCCCCTTTTTTGATGGGGGGTAGTTTTGAATCCAATTTGAGTGGCCTATCGTATAAAATGATAGAACGTCACCAAAAAAATTGGGTTTATGTCAAATTCCGTCATTCAATTGTCAGTGCAGACCGATCTCAGCTACTCCGCTGGAGAATTGCGCGACCCTGTCAGTCGAGCGACGATTGAGTTTTTTGACAGTTACGAACCATCTGCTGCGTCGTCCAGAATTGCTTTTTCCTCGGCTGATGGTCTGGATCCCAAAGAGTTTTCCAGCGCACCGTCTCTCGGATTTGGCGAACTGCGAAGCATTTCTCAGGCTTGTGTCAGTGATGTCAGCGTATTTGAAAGTTCGTCAAGTCTGGCCAGCGTAGACCCGGCCTTGCTTGCCAACGCAGATTCTGCAGGAATTCTGAACACCATGAATGAACAAGTGTCCTTTGAAGCCTTGAACTCTGAACTTTTAGATGTCATGCCGCGCGTGAAGCATGCTTTGGATGGCGAACTCAGTCACTCGGAGTTGACTCAGCTTATCGCCGATATTCAAGCACAGGTGCTTGACTTGAACACTTTGAGCCAAGACGTGTTTGGTGAGTTGTCCAATGAGGTAAACAATGCGGTACAAGAGGTGTCCGCATTTGATGTTGACTCATTGCTAACCTCCATGCAAATAGATTCAGGTTTGTTTGCTCAGCCCGAATTGGCTGGAAGCTCTCATTCCCTGGCTTTTGCGGCCACGCTGGACGCGCTGTTTACCTCCCCTGAAGCCTTCCCGCTCACACTGGATTTCTCCAGCCCCAATAGCATTCAAGAAGCCTCCGAGCTTTTTGCGTCTGCGGGTGGTGCCTCGTCGATCAGTTCTACAGCCAGCAATGCCGACGTAGATGGCGGCCTGCCCACCAGTGGCCCAGGATCGTCCGACCTGGGATAATTAAATCCTGTCAAAAGTGATCACGTGATCAAGCTCCAGCTTGATCCCGATGGGTTCGCCTATTGCATGGTTGTGGTGGCTTGGCACCAAGGCCAACACATGCACACCGCTTTCCAGCTCAAGGGTGTATAGAAAATCCGCACCACGAAAAGACTTGCGGACCACTTTGGCCAGCATCGGGCTGGCGTCATCGTGAATAATGTCATCCGGACGAATCAACACATCAAACTCGTCGCTTTCGGGAAGCTGGTCTTCAGTCAAACGAAGATGAGCCAATTCAATTTGCAAACCTTGTTCAGTTTTCTTGCCAGGTAAAAACACACCTTGACCGATAAAATCAGCCACCATGCGTGAGTTGGGTTGGTGATAGAGGCTGTAAGACGATCCCCATTGCTGCAACTCACCGGCGTGCATCACGCCGATGCGATCTGCCATGCTGAAGGCTTCATGTTGGTCGTGGGTTACCAAAATGGCGCTCATGTTCTCCGCTTTCAATATTTCCCGAACTTCAAATGTCAGGCGCTCTTTCAGCTCGACGTCAAGGTTGGAAAAAGGCTCGTCGAGCAAAATCAATGTGGGCTTGGGTGCAAGGGCGCGTGCCAACGCAACGCGTTGTTGCTGACCGCCCGAAAGTTCGTGGGGGTATCTGTCGGCCAAGGCTTCCAGACCGATCAATGCCAGCAGTTCACCACTTCGATTGCGCTTATCCTGCTCACTTCGTTTGTGCAGCCCAAACTCAATATTCTTTCGAACGCTAAGGTGGGGAAACAGGGCATAGTCCTGAAAAACGACGCCCACATTGCGGTTCTCAGGGCTGCGTACTTTACCTGGTTGGCTGGCTTTTTCACCTTTCAGCAAAATATTGCCTTGGGTGGGCATCAAAAACCCCGCGATCGCGCGAAGCAGGGTGGTTTTCCCGCAACCGGAGGGGCCGAGCAAACAAGCAATTTCACCTTGAGCCAGTTCAAAACTGACATTTCGAACGGCAGGGGCACTGCCCCCTGGGTACAGAATGCTCAATTCATTGATGCTCAGGGCTGTGGATTGTTTCATTTTTTCTGTGGCGCCGTGGTCTGATTACCACGCAGTTCACCTTGGGTTCCGGTGATCTGCATGAACTTAAAGTAAAATCATTCTCACTTCTATTTTGCCATGTCTGGGCGGTTGGTTTGTTTACTCTGGGGTTAAGAAGTCGCATTTCTATAGCGCTACTGGCTTTGCTGCTGTTGCTGCCGTTCGTCTATTTATTTGGCTTGGCCGGCTTTAGTCTGTTTCAAGCTCCTCAGGTGCTTACGCATTTGGCCAGTACCATTCTTCCCGACCTTATTGGGCAAACAATCTACCTGTGTATAGGTGTTGTTATTTTGACCAGTACCATGGGTGTCTTGCCCGCCTGGTGGGTGTCTGCACATGAGTTTCCAGGGCGTAAATGGCTTGAATGGTTGTTGTTGCTGCCCATGGCCATGCCTTCGTATGTGATTGCGTATGCCTATACGGACGCACTTCAGTATTCTGGCTGGCTGGCCAGCAGTCTGCGGGAAGTTTTGGGTAGTGAATTCAGAATTCCCGAGATTCGATCCACCACTGGCGCAATTTTGGTGCTCAGTTTTGTCTTGTATCCGTATGTTTACATCATGGCACGTACTGCATTTCTGGGGCGCAGCCCCTCGATGCTGGATGCAGCCCGCTCCTTGGGCCACAGCGCAACCAGCGCGTTCCTGAAGGTTGGTTTGCCCGTGGCGCGACCGGCTTGGGTGGTTGGCCTTACTTTGGTGCTTATGGAGACCTTGGCGGAGTACGGTGCATTGTCCTACTTCGGCGTGCGCACCTTCACCACGGCAATTTTCAATACTTGGCTGAATCTGGGTGATCGTGAAAGCGCGGCCCTGTTGGCTGTGATGTTGCTGGCGGTCATGCTGGCACTGATTGTGTTCGAGTCAAAAGCACGGGGCCGTGCGCAGTTTTACACGCAGTCGGGCAAGGGCAGCGTAATAGAGCGCAAACGGTTGAAGGGCGCTCAAGCAGCGTGGGTTGTATTTTTATCGGTCATGCCTTTTATATTGGGTTTTGTGTTGCCAGTTCTGATACTTCTGGCACTGGTGGTGGATGTAGACACATCAATCGATTGGTCCAATAGTTTGAAGTGGGCTTATCATTCCGCCTTGCTGGGCGGTATGGCAGCCATGGTGGCTGTGGTGCTTGCAGTATTTTTGGCTTATGTAAAACGGCAGGCACAAGTGTGGTGGGTCACTGCCATTTACCGTTTGATTTCACTTGGATACGGTGTGCCCGGAGCAATTTTGGCCATTGCCATTTTGTTGCCTTTGGCCACTGTGGATCGCTTTACCTACGACATGGGTTGGCAGGTGCCAGCTTTGACGGGCAGCGTTCTGGCATTGGTTTATGCCTACAACGTGCGGTTTACGTCGGCTGCTTTGCAATCGGTTGATTCTGGCTTGCAGCAAATTACCAAACACATTGATGAGTCGGCCCGCATCTTGGGTAGAACGCCAAGGCAGGTGCTTTGGCACGTACATTTGCCGGTGCTCAAGGGATCGGTCGCCACCGGTATGTTGCTGGTGATCGTCGATGTCATCAAAGAGTTGCCAGCCACTTTGGTGTTGCGGCCGTTTGATTTCGATACCCTGGCTGTGCGGTCGTATCAGTTCGCCTCGGATGAACGTTTGACAGAAGCAGCGGTACCAGCGCTGATGATTGTGATGATCGCGCTGGTACCTATCTTTTTGTTGATTCGTCAGGGTGCGAAGCAGGCGAGAAGTAACAAGGGCTAAATACCGCTTTACGCCCCCAGCAACTCCCGCAATACAAACGGCAGAATGCCGCTGTGTTTGTAATATTCGACCTCGATGGGCGTGTCAATTCGGCTTAGCACTTTTACATCTTGCACCTTGCCGTCAGCTCGGGTAATTCGCAGCACCAGTTCGGCTTGCGGTGCTGTGTTCTCGCCCAACCCAATCACATCATAGGTTTCGCTGCCGTCCAGCTTCAAACTTTGAATGGAGTCCTCGTCCAAAAACTGCAAGGGCAACACACCCATACCCACCAGGTTACTGCGGTGAATGCGCTCGTAGCTTCTGGCCACCACCACTTTCACGCCCAATAATTGGGTGCCTTTGGCAGCCCAGTCACGGGACGAGCCTGTGCCGTATTCTTCGCCGGCCAGCACAATGGTGGGTGTGCCTTGCGCGATGTATTCCATGGCTGCGTCGTACACGGTGGTTTGTTTGCCGTCTTTGACCGTAAAGCCACCCTCGATCCGGTTGCCGTTTGCATCGGGCGGAATCATCAGGTTTTTCACACGCACATTGGCAAAAGTGCCGCGAATCATGACATCGTGATTGCCCCTTCGTGAGCCGTAGCTGTTGAAGTCTTTTTGCGCCACTTCGTGTTCTTGCAAGTATTGGCCTGCAGGGGTTGTGGGCTTGAACGAACCGGCAGGTGAAATGTGATCGGTGGTCACTGAATCACCGAGAATCAACAAGGGTTTTGCGCCGCGAATCGCTTCCACCTTAGAGGGTTGCATGCCAAATTCATCGAAGAACGGAGGCTTGGCAATGTAGGTGGACTGTGGCCAAGGGTACACCTGCCCCTCGGGGGCGGGTACGTTGTTCCACAGGTCGTGGCCCTCGGTGAAATTGCTGTACAGGCGCACGAATGTGGGTGCATCCAGTGCAGTGGGCAACAATTCATTCACTTCCGCGTTGCTGGGCCAAATGTCCCGCAGGTAGACGGGGTTTCCGTCACTTCCTGTGCCAATTGGCTCAGAGGTCATGTCCATATTGGTTTTGCCGCTGAGTGCGTACGCAACAACCAAAGGGGGTGAAGCCAAAAAGTTGGCTTTTAAGTTGGGGTGAATACGCGCTTCGAAGTTGCGGTTGCCCGACAACACGGAACAACCGATCACATCGTTTTTCAAAATGGTGTAGTTGATTTCAGGAAGCAGGTCGCCCGCATTGCCAATGCAGGTAGTGCAACCATAAGCAGCCACGTTGAATCCCAGTTTGTCCAGGTAAGGTTGCAGGCCTGTTTTTTCCAGATAATCGCTTACCACGCGCGAGCCTGGACCCAGCGAGGTTTTGATGTGTGGTTGAATTTTCAGACCTTTTTCGACCGCTTTCTTGGCCAGCAAGCCCGCTGCCAACATAACCCCTGGGTTGGAGGTGTTGGTGCAACTGGTGATCGCTGCAAGCAGTACATCGCCGTGTCCAATTTCCAGTTTGTTCAGCCCGGTAGGGTAGCGTGTATTCAGTGTTGCTGAGTCTTTGCCGAAACCATTGGCGGTCATGGGCTCTGAAAACAGCGTGTTGAATTGCTGTTTCATGTTTTTCAACAACACCCGGTCTTGTGGACGCTTTGGCCCCGCAAGTGAGGGTTCTATGCTGTCGAGATCAAGTGTCACCACTTCGGAATAATCAATCGCGCCGGGTTCGGGCATACCCAACAGGCCTTGCGCCTTGAAGTAAGCTTCAAAGCGGTCTGCTTCTGCGGCTGTGCGACCTGTTTTCCGCATGAATTCCACAGTTTTTGCATCAGGCGGGAAGAAGCCCATGGTGGCACCGTATTCAGGTGCCATATTGGCCAGTGTCGCGCGGTCTGTAACGGAAAGGCTGGCTGCACCAGGACCGTAAAATTCAACAAATTTACCCACCACTTTTCTCTTGCGCAGCAACTCGGTAATGGCCAGCACAAGGTCGGTGGCAGTAATTCCTTCACGCAGGGCGTTGGTCAATTCAACACCCACCACATCGGGTGTCAAAAAGTACACGGGTTGGCCCAACATGCCTGCTTCGGCTTCAATGCCGCCCACGCCCCAGCCTACAACGCCAACACCGTTAATCATGGTGGTGTGGCTGTCGGTGCCCACCAGGGTGTCGGGGTAGTACACGGTGTTTTCGTTTTCCTCGCCAGACCTTACCGCGCTGCGCACGCCACGGAATAAATATTCAAGATTGACCTGGTGAACAATACCAATGCCGGGGGGCACCACCTTGAAGGTATCAAAGGCCTGCATACCCCATTTCATGAACTGATAACGCTCGCCATTGCGCTGGAATTCAATTTCCATGTTCTGGCGCAGTGAATCGGCTGTACCAAAGTGGTCAATCATCACGGAGTGGTCGACCACCAAATCGACAGGCACCAAGGGTTCAATTTTTTTCGGGTTTTGACCCATGTTGTGTGCCACATTGCGCATTGCTGCAAGGTCGGCCAGCAACGGGACACCGGTGAAGTCTTGAAGAACCACACGCGCTACGATGAAGGGAATTTCATCGGTGCGTTTGGCTTGTGGCTGCCAGTTGGCCAGTTGCTGAATATGTTCTTCAGATACTTTCTTGCCATCGCAGTTGCGCAATACCGATTCAAGCACGATGCGAATTGATACGGGCAGGCGCTGCAGGTTGGGAAAGCCCGATTCAGCCAGTTTGGGAAGGCTGTAAAACTGGCCATTCAGGCCGGTTTGGGTGCTGAACGTATCAAGTGTTGAATGCTTCAGGGTTGACATACCTGTTTCTCCCTTTCGTGAGGTGCCGAAAAATTTCGACACCGAATTACAAAACTTTTAATTTCAATGCAGGTGCATGCTGTTGGGCAATTCCGAGTCCTCGGGCAGTTCCGCATGCAGCAATTCGCCTTCCGGATTGGGGTACAAAGGCGATCCGCAATCTTCACAGTACTCCAGCGGGAAACGTTCTTCCAGCACCTTGATTTGCCGAATACCCACTTCCTTCAGAAGGGCTTCAATTTTGGAGCGAATGACTGGGTTGTCGGGTTCACTTTCAATGTCTTTTTCATACACGGGATCGGGTTCGTTGCCATACTCTTCGCCAATCAATGGCCAAACCACGCCGTGCACAATGTCGCTGTTGCCTTCGACAGAAAAACCAATTCGGTATTCTTCAATTTCTCCACGGTCAACGAACGCACCCACGCTGGCGTGAATTTTTTGAGTGGGTACATCCAGCGCACTTTCAAGAAAAGCTGCAGAGGCGCGAACGGAATAGGCGCGTGCTTCTTTTTCAGCCTCCCGGCAAGCGTTGTAAAGACCGTTGGGCAACATCAGTTCAAGCAGGCAGCCAGGCATGATTTTTTGCAAGGCTTGGCCGCCGGTCAAGCGCCAGTTCACCAGTACTTCTTCTTTGCTAAGAAGGGTGCCATTGCTGTGTGCTTCCACCTGCCATTTGAATGCAGGTTGGCCGGCTGGCACCGAGATTGCACCAATTAAATACCGAACATCACTCAAAAAACTTTGCGTGGCGGGCAGGTTTTCAGTGTCGATTCGCACTTTGACACGGTCAATTGCAGCTTGTCCCAATTGCCGAGCCAGTTCGGCCGCCGCCGTGTAACTTTCCGGCAGTTGATCGGGGCTGAACAGCATGTTGGTGAGCACCAAATGCGCGTGATCAGACAATACATTTTTCTGCAGCAGGGCAGTGAATTCAGCCACTGTGGCTTCTTCAATTTTTCCTGAAGGAATGTTGTAGGTTGACCAAGCCAGCACTGGAGCTGCCAGCAAAAGAATGTCTTCTTCCTGACCAAGTTCCGGGCTTTCCACGGTGTTTTCAATGGCAAAAGCCAGTTCGTCGTACGCCCGGTAGTTGGTGTTGTACAGGTGGTCCAGCGTTTGCATCAACGTGGTGTCACTTCTGCCTTCCAGCATTGGGGCCAACGCAGCAAACAGCTTTTTTTTCCAGAAACGCCGCTCAAGGCGACTGCCTGCATCGGCAAGCAGAATGGCCAGGCTCGCCAAGGGTTTGGCGTACTTGGACAGTTTGGATCGGGAAGCGGTATTTAGTGGTTTTCTGCGCATGGGTAGTCCTTCTTAGGTTCTACCCATTGTAGTACGAGAAGATTGCTTAAATGGTTTTGTCGCGCAGGTTGGACTGATCGCTCAGGCCAGGTCGTTCCCACTCGGGTGGGGCCCAGATGTGTTTGACGCGTTGCCACAATGGGCCTGGCTTGAGTGCATCTGAAAACATGTCACGCCATTCGTGTGTGTTCAGTGTCCAGATGTTGTTTGTTTTGGGCTGGCGGACAATGCCGTAGTCCACTGACGCAATTTCGGGTTCAAAGGTACCAAAAATACGATCCCAAATAATGAGTACGCCACCGTAGTTCTTGTCGATGTATTCGGCGTTGCGCCCATGGTGCACGCGGTGGTGGCTGGGTGTATTGAAAATGAACTCAAACCACTTTGGAAACTTGTTCACAGCCTGAGTGTGCACAAAGTATTGGTAACCCAGGTTGATGCCATAGGCCAGCAATACAGCCCACACGGGGAAGCCTATGATCAGCATGGGAGCCCAGAAAATTTGGTGCAGGTTCACCGCATAAAACAGGCTTTGACGCATGGCGGTGGTGGTGGTCATGTTCTCGCCACTGTGGTGAACCACATGGGCACACCAGAACCAGCGCACGCGGTGGCTGCCACGGTGAAACCAGTAATAACAAAACTCGATGCCGAAGACCAGGGCAGCGAAGCTAAGGGGGGTGACCTCGATGGTGGCAATTCGGAACGTGTAGATCCATTCCATGAAAGCCGATACAAACAGTGCAAACCACACCAGTTCCATGGCCTGGTAGCTACCACCTAACAGCATGTTGGTGATCACCTCATTTTTCTTGAAGAAAAATGATTTGCCGACCCTTTTCAGATACAGGTATTCAACAAGCGTGGCCCCTAAAAACAAAGGTGTAAGCAGCGTTAAAAAAACCTGCTTCCAGTCGGGGTTGGGGCCGAACAGCAAATTGAATGTGGGCATTGCCTGGCTGATCAACTGTTCCATGCGTTTGTCTCCGCGTTTTGGTTTTTTGATGTTTTGAATTGTGCGCGGAGTTTGGCAAGAAATATTGTGAGATCAAGCCTTATTTTTGTGAATTCGCGCCAACAATCGACTCTCGCCACTTCACGTAGTCTGCTGCCACCTGTTCAGGCTTTTCCATCATCGGTACATGGCCAACCTTGTCCATCAGCGTCACATCAAATCCGGGCATTGCAGTTTTTAGTTCTGCGGCTCCATCCACATGCAACACGCGGTCTTCCTTGCCCCAAACAATCAGGCCTGGGCCTTTGTAACTGGATGAAGACAAGGCCGTCGCCAGGTCAGAGGGCACCGATTTGAAATCCTTGTAAATTCGTTGGTGCAAAGGCTGGTCGGCTGCGGCGCGGGCGGCCATGGCATCCACCACAAAGCCTGGTGCAAAAGCAGGGCGCTCGTACATCACAATGTCCACAATCTTCTCGAACTCTTCCCGGTTGCTGGCGGTCAGCACGATTTCACCTGTTTGCTCAAACTTCTGAATCACTTCCGATTTTCGCGACTCGAGCAAACCGGCGGGGGCCAAGAACCACACTGAGGCCACGTTGTCGGGGTACTTGGCAGCATAAGCGCCACTGATCCACCCGCCCATGGAATTGCCACCGATGTGTGTTTTTTGCAAACCCAGCTTTTCGATAATTTCATGTACCCGGTCTATTTGCGTGTTGATCACATAATCGGCGTTCATGTCTCGTGTCGAGGCACCGAAACCGGGTACGTCGATGGAATACACCGTGTAGTGATTGGTCAGGTAGTAGGCCACGCGGTTGAAGTTGTCTTTCGATCCGCCAAAACCGTGAATCAATACCAAGGGTTCACCTTGACCGCCTTGCAAGTAAGGCACCACAAAGCCGTCGATTTGAAGTACTTTGCGTTCCAGTCCTGAAATGGCACGTTCTGCGGCAATGGCCAGGCCTGCTGCGCCCTGAATTTCACCTTCAGGCGCCTGAACGCTACAGGCACCCAAGCCAAGAAGTGCGGTGCTTGCCAAAAGGGTTGTGAGTCGCTTGATTGCAGTGGCGTGTTTTTTCATGGCGTGGTGTCTGATTATTGAGGTTGTTGTGTTGAATACGCGCTAGCATAGAACAGGTAAAACTCTTCTGACAATACTTATTGTCAAATAATGAACCGAAACTCTAATCTCGGACACATCTCGGCAAGCTACGTCAACCTGCTGTTTGACTGGTTGGCCAGCGCTCACCCTGCGGTGGCTGAGCGCATGCCGTTTGCACGCCCGCTGGCGGGTGAGTTGAATCGCATTTCGGTGTCTGAATGGCAAGCCATGTTGCAGTGGACCCATGAACAAGTTCAAGACCCCGCAATGCCGCTTAAGATCGCCGCCCATGTACGCCCGGCCAATATGGGCTTGTTGGGCTACGTGGCCAGTTGTTGCAACAATTTGGGGGAGGCCTTTGCTCGCTTGCAGCAATTTGAAAACCTGGTGTACAGCGTCAATGCCTTGGCTGTGACCTTTCAGAATGATGAAATTATTTTGCGTTGGGGTGCCGAGCGTGGGCGCCCGGGCCATTGGGTGGATTCGGTGGCCATCGGGGTTTTGCTCGCATTCACCAACCATTTGATTGCACAGCCCGTGCATCCGCGCCGTGTCCAGTTTATTAATCCTGAGCCAGTCAACAAAGTGGATTTTGATGCTTTCTTCAATTGCCCTGTGGCTTTTGGCGGCAAGTACACCGAGGTGGTTTGGCCCGCCAGTTTGCTTGAAACGCCCTTGAAGTCGCCGGACCATGTCATGCGAAGCATGTTGGACCAGCAGGCTCAATTGTTGTTGAAGCAGGTGAAAGCGGGTGATGAATCCATTGCAGGTCTGCAAAAGGCCATTCAGGAATCGGTCAGCGCCGGTTTGCCCTCGCTGGACGAGGTTGCACGCCGCTTGTTCATGAGCACGCGCACGTTACAAAGGCGCCTGCAGGAGCAGGGCAGCAGTTTTCGGGACGAACTTGAACAAGTGCGTGTGGAAATGGCCAGGAACTGCCTCGAGGCAGGCGAACTAAGCCTGGCAGATGTCGCCAATTTCCTGGCTTACAACGACCAAAGTGCCTTTACACACGCCTTTAAGCGGGTCACTGGCCTTAGCCCTGCGAAATATCAGCGTGCAAAGCGACAATAGGCTCTAAAAGCAACGGGAATCGGCCCAGGCCCCTTCAAAAACAAGGGAAAGTCCTATATCATATATAAGACTTAAGAGGCATTGAACCCCCGCCACTTTTGCATCGCAATACTTGTGTGCGCGTGCGAACTGCCTCAAAATTACACAGTTTCTATTGACCCCCACCCAATCTAGGGAGATCTCATGCTTGAGTCCTATCGCCAACACGTTGCCGAACGCGCAGCGTTGGGCATTCCTCCACTGCCTTTGTCTGCCCAGCAAACCGCTGATCTGGTTCAGCTGCTGAAAAACCCACCCGCAGGCGAAGAAGAATTTCTGCTGGACCTGGTTACCAACCGTGTTCCCGCTGGTGTGGACGATGCCGCCAAGGTGAAGTCCGCATTCCTGGCCGCCATTGTGGCTGGTTCTGACACCTGCAAGTTGATTGACCGCAAGAAAGCCACTTTCCTGCTGGGCACCATGCTGGGTGGTTTCAACATCAAACCCCTGATCGACGCGCTGAACGACGCTGAAGTGGGTGAAATTGCTGGCCAAGCCTTGTCCAAAACCCTGTTGATGTTCGATTACTTCCACGATGTGAAGGATCTGGCTGACAAGGGCAGCGCAACTGCCAAGAAAGTGATTCAAAGCTGGGCCGACGCCGAGTGGTTCACAAGCCGCCCCGAAGTGCCACAAAGCATCAAGCTGACCGTGTTCAAAGTAACCGGCGAAACCAACACCGATGATTTGTCACCCGCCCCAGACGCCTGGAGCCGCCCCGACATTCCATTGCATGCATTGGCCATGTTGAAGAACCCGCGCCCAGGTATTGAAGCGGATGAACCCGGCAAAGTGGGTCCCATCAAGCAGCTGCAAGCCTTGATCGCCAAAGGCAACCCAATCGCCTACGTGGGCGATGTGGTGGGTACAGGTTCCTCACGCAAGTCAGCCACCAACAGCGTGTTGTGGTTCACTGGCGATGACATTCCTTTCATCCCGAACAAGCGTTTCGGTGGTTACTGCCTGGGTAACAAAATTGCTCCGATTTTCTTCAATACCATGGAAGACGCTGGCGCATTGCCCATCGAGCTCGATGTTAGTCAAATGGACATGGGCGATGAAATTGAATTGCGTCCCTTCGACGGCAAGGCCCTGAAAAACGGTGCGGTGATTGCTGAATTCAGCATGAAAACCGATGTGCTGTTTGACGAAGTTCGCGCCGGTGGCCGTATTCCCCTGATTATTGGCCGTGGCCTGACAGACCGCGCGCGCGCGGCATTGGGTGAAGGTCCAAGCCCTGTGTTCCGTCGCCCCTCTTCACAGGCTGCTTCCAGCAAAGGTTATAGTCTGGCCCAGAAAATGGTTGGCAAGGCCTGCGGCGTTGACGGTGTTCGCCCCGGCACCTACTGCGAACCAAAAATGACCACTGTGGGTTCTCAGGACACCACAGGTCCAATGACTCGTGACGAGTTGAAAGACCTGGCCTGTTTGGGCTTCTCTGCTGACTTGGTCATGCAGTCGTTCTGCCACACAGCGGCTTACCCCAAGCCCGTGGATGTGAAAATGCACCACGAACTGCCCGACTTCATCGAAAACCGCGGTGGCGTTGCCCTGCGCCCAGGTGACGGTATTATTCACAGCTGGCTCAACCGCTTGTTGATGCCCGACACGGTCGGTACCGGTGGCGATTCACACACCCGTTTCCCGATCGGTATTTCTTTCCCCGCTGGGTCAGGCCTGGTGGCGTTTGCCGCAGCCACAGGTGTTATGCCTCTGGATATGCCCGAGTCTGTGTTGGTGCGCTTCAAGGGCGAAATGCAGCCTGGCGTTACGCTGCGCGATTTGGTTCATGCCATTCCTTTGTATGCCATCAAATCTGGCTTGCTGACCGTTGAAAAGAAAGGCAAGAAGAATATTTTCTCGGGCCGCATTCTGGAAATCGAAGGTCTGCCCCAGTTGAAGGTTGAGCAGGCGTTTGAATTGTCGGATGCTTCTGCCGAGCGTTCAGCAGCCGGTTGTACTATTCACCTGGACAAAGAACCAATCATCGAATACATGACATCGAACATTACTTTGATGAAGTGGATGATTGCTCAGGGCTACCAGGATGTTCGCACCCTGACTCGCCGTATCAAGGCGATGGAAGAGTGGATTGCCAACCCTGAATTGTTGAAAGCCGATCCAGATGCTGAATACGCGGCAGTGATCGAAATTGATTTGGCTGATATCAAAGAACCAATTCTTTGCTGCCCCAATGATCCCGATGATGCGAAGTTCTTGAGTGAAGTGGCTGGCGACAAGGTTGATGAAGTGTTCATCGGTTCTTGCATGACCAACATTGGTCACTTCCGTGCGGCTGGCAAGGTGCTGGAAGGCAAGAGCGACATTCCAACACGTTTGTGGATTGCACCACCCACGAAGATGGATCAGCACATTCTGACCGAAGAAGGCTACTACGGTATTTTGGGTCGCACAGGCGCACGCATGGAATTGCCAGGCTGTTCACTGTGCATGGGTAACCAGGCTCAAATTCGCAAGGGTTCAACGGGCGTGTCTACTTCGACACGTAACTTCCCGAACCGCTTGGGTATTGATACCCGGGTTTATCTGGCCTCGGCTGAACTTTCGGCGGTGTGCGCACTGATGGGCAAAATCCCGACTGTGGAAGAGTACATGGAACAGGTAAAAATGCTGGGCAATGTGTCTGGTGAAGTTTACCGTTACATGAACTTCGATCAAATTCCAGAGTTCGTGGAAATCGCCAACAAGGCGCAGCTGGCCGCTTAAAGTCAGTTGTTGCAGGGCATAAAAAAAGCCACCTTCGGGTGGCTTTTTTACGTTTGCTCCATTCGCTCTTTTCGGGGTCGTTGCGATTTCCTCGGTTTTCGGCTCACCTGTAAAAGAAGTTCTTTTAAAGTGGAATGAATCACATTGATTTCAGCAAGCTTGCCCAGCCTGCAAATATCTCTCTGGTTTGAGAATTTCACACGCATGTCGCAGTGGTCTTCTTCAAGAAACAGAATATTGGCCTTTGGAAAGTTTTGTTCGAGCATGCTGAGTGTTCGTTCCTCGATTTCCTCCATGATGTTCATGTCGCAGATCACCAGTTTTGCGTTTGAAATCTCGCTGATGTCAGAATCAAGGTTGCGCAACAAGTGAACATGTTCCTCCCCCAAGCCACTCAGAAAACGTTGGTAAGCCATTGTTTTTATAGGGTAGTCGCTAAATACAACGCAAGCGAGTGCGAGTGTTTTCATTGAATGCAGCCATAAAAATTAAAATTTCCAATGCCTTATTGTTCCCGTTTGTAGTCGGGGTGTGTATTACCTGAGTGGGGTAAGATATTTGCTTGGATTCATGGACACCCCAGTTTTCGGAGACACGATAAAAATGGCAGGTTTCAAAGAATACGATCAGTTTGATGCACTTGGCCTTGCTGAGTTGATCAAAAAAGGCGAGGTAAGTGCTGCCGAGTTGCTCGAAGAGAGCATTGCCCGCACAGAGAAGGTAAATCCACGTATTAATGCCGTTATTCGGCCCATGTACGACATTGCACGCGCTCGAGCGAAAGAGGCTGTGGAAGGACCTTTTGCAGGTGTTCCATTCCTGCTGAAGGACCTGATTGCCAGCTACGCAGGCGTAGAGATGAGTTGTGGAAGCCGCTTCTACAAAGGCTTTGTGCCTTCCGAAGACTCGGAGTATGTAAAGCGCTTTAAGCAGGCAGGTTTGAACATTTTTGGCAAAACCGCAACACCGGAATTTGGAATTACACCCTCGACCGAACCTGAGCTCACGGGTGCTTGCCGCAACCCCTGGGACCCACTTCGTAGCCCTGGCGGTTCCAGTGGAGGTTCATCTGCCGCAGTGGCGGCGGGAATCGTGCCCATGGCCAGTGCAAGTGACGGTGGTGGTTCAATTCGTGTGCCAGCTTCATGTACAGGTTTGTTTGGGTTAAAACCCACCCGTGGGCGTGTGCCTTCTGGCCCGGATCAAGCCGATGGCTGGTTTGGATTTATCGCGGAACATGTGGTGTCGCGCACGGTACGGGATTCAGCACACATGCTCGATTGCCTGCAAGGCAATTACCCTGGCCAGTTGTTGCGCATTGCACCGCCTGCAAAAACATACGCCGCCGCGATTGAAGCAAAAACCAAAAAGCTGAAAATTGCCTATTCACTTGACCCCGCGCTGGGCGAAACCTTGCACAGTGATTGCCAACAAGGTGTGCTTGAAACCGTCAAGCTGCTCGAAAGCCTGGGCCATGCTTGTGAAGAGGTTCGCCTGCCGATTAACAAAGAGGAATTTATTTACGCCTACACCGTGTTGGTGTGTTCTGAAATGGCAGCCACCTTGAAAGAAGGTGAGCGCGTGTTGGGGCGTAAAGGCAAGGCGGCTGATTTTGAGGCACGCACCTGGGCATTGATGAAGCTCGGCCGCAGTTTCAATGGTGGCGATGTGGCCAATGCAGTGTGGACCATGGCCCAGTTTTCACGGCAATGGATGACCTTCTTTGAGCCCTACGATGCATTGCTCACCAGCACACTGGGTGAGTTGCCTATTTCGGTGGGTGGACTACGCCCAACATCCCAGGAAATGCTCGAGTTAAAGGCACTCAGCTACTTGCCAATCGGCTTTATAGCCAAGCAAAAAGATTTTGTTCTGAAGGCAGGTCGTCGCTTGTATCAATATTGCTCGCAAACCATGCCCGCCAACGTAACAGGCCAACCCTCCATGAGTGTGCCTTTGCATTGGAACGCGCAAAACATTCCAGTGGGCATGATGTTCACCGGACGGTTTGGTGAAGAAAATGTATTGCTGAACCTGGCCGCCCAGTTAGAGCAGGCCAAGCCATGGGCAGGCCAACGCCCGCCCATTTATGCGGGCAATGCCGCTTAACCAAAACGGTTGGCACTGGCGATGGCCTGCATGGACATCACAATGGGCTCGACCAGTTTTTCCTGAATCTCGGGGCCTGCCTGTTGGTGGGCCTTGAGCAGACCAATTTGCATGGCATGCGCAGCTTGAGTCAGCGGTTTTTTCACAGCCATTATTTCTGCATCCACTGGGTTGTGGTCCATCAGGTTGGGCGTTTGCTTGATGGTTAGTATCAGGTTTTTTGTCAATTCATATTCATTCTTGATACTCTCGAAAACAGCTTGTGATTGAGTCGGTGCCAATTCCGCATAGCGTTGGGCAATTTGCATGTCCGCCTTTTGCATGGCGGTGGCGGTGCGGTCAACAAAACTTTTGAAGAATGGCCATTCCTTGTACATGGTTTGCAGTTGCTCTGTGCGTTGCGCTGTTGTGGTGCTGCCGTCCGCTTGGTCGATGAAGTTTTTCAGTGCGGTACCCGTCCCGAAAAATGCAGGCATTGCGCTTCCCGATTGATACCAGGCACCCACCCACGGTATGGCCCTGAGTTTGTCAAGTTTCAGCCCTCCATCTGCTGTGTTTGCACGTGAAGCAGGGCGGCTGCCCGCATTGGATTTGCCCACAAATTCAATGGGTGTGCTGCGTTGAAAAAAGTGGGGAAGCTCGGGGTTGGAGTACAGGCTTGCGTAACTGTTGCGTGCGTGGTCCGCAAGCTTTCCCATGGTGTCTGCATATTTTTCAATTTGCTGATCGGTGCCCGTTGCCATGGTTTCAAGCGTCGAGCTGACCATGTCTGCAAGGTTGGCCTGCGACATTGTTTTGGTGCCGAATTTCGCAGGCACCTCTTCACCTTGTTCTGTTTGCCGCATGCCGGTTAACAGGCTGGCCCCATTGGTGGATTTGATTTCCTGTGAATAAGAGTCACCTGAACCCCGGGCCTCGGTGCCGCCTCGGCCATGAAATACATGCAGATTCACGCCGGTTTGCCTGGCCACTTCAAGCATTTTGGCTGTTCCTTCATAGACTGCCCAACTGGAGGCCAAAGGGCCATCCAAGCGATTGCTGTCTGAGTAGCCCACCATGATTTGTTGCTGGTTTCCACTGGCTTGAAGCGCTTGTCGATACCAAGAGTGACTCAGCATGCTGTTCAAAATTGCAGGGCCGTTGTGCAGGTCGTCAACAGTTTCGATCAATGGCACCACGTTCATTTTGATGCCGTGATCATCAGCCAGGCCAGCATGTTTTAAAAGCAACATCACCTCAAGCATATCGCTCATGGTTTCAGTGTTTGCAGTGATGCAGTTTTTCAACGTCTGCGGTCCGTAACTGTCATGAATGGTTTTGTAGCTTTTAATCAATGCAATTTCACGATCGAATTCCGCATTGTCACTTTGACCGTCGATGGGCTTGTCACTTAAGGCAGCCTTGTTGGTGTTCATGAGCAGACTGCTCAGTAGCGCCTGTTTTTCATCTTCCCCCAAGGATTCATAATTGGCTGGTCCTCCCGATCTTCGCAACAATTCTCCGACCGTTTTTTCATTCATCGCACTGTTTTGCCGAATGTCAGTGCTGGCACCGTGAAAGCCAATGCTGTCGGTATCCAGTTGAAGTAAATCAAGTTTTCCGCGAACAGTGTTTTGTTCTTCCGCGCTTAACTGGTCAATATTCAAACTCGACAAGTCGTTCAGCAATTCATTTGCATTCAGATACAAGTCGCCGTGAATGGGCAACGGCCCGTCGCCTACCAAATGCTCTCGAGTTCGGGTCAGTTTTTCACGAATTTGAACAAGTGCCTCGGCATGTCCGGCTTTGCACAGCAGATTGCAAAGGCTGCCAGTTTGGGCATTTTTTTCTTTGCCTGTTTTTTGTTCAAAGTATTCAAATGCAGCCGTGCTGAGGGTTTTGACCACATCTTTGAGTACCTTGGCATCAATGTTTGGATTTCCATCCCGATCACCCCCAACCCAGTTTCCCGCTTCAACAAGAGGTTTTGACAATTTCAGTTTCTCGGGCAGTGCAGAAAGTTGTTGGTTGATCTGTTTGTGAATGGTGCGTCCTGAACTGTGCAGGTGCCTGATATTGGAGGAGAACTGGTTTGCTTCGTCCTGCACGGTGGGCTTTAATTCGCGAACGCCCTGAATGTCCCAAAGTTCACGACAAACTTTCGCGTTTCCCTGTGGGGTCGCAATGTCATCTAGCTGAGAAAGAACAATTTCGCTGGCCTGAGGTTTGTTGAAATTGGTCGGATGTGCAGTAAATACAGGTGAAATTTTCGTGTTCGATAGTCTTTGTACGATTGATTCTCCCCGGCTTGCCGTGTTTTTGATCAAGGAATTCAAGCCGTGCACCAGCGATTGTTTTACCGGTGCATCCTCAGCCTTTAGGTGTCTTTCCGCGGTACTCAGAATCATCAATTGGCTATTCAAATATTTCAATGCGCTGACAATCGCTTCAGGATCATTTTTATTGCCCTGAATGAATTCCTCGACTTGCGAATGCAGTTGCTCGAAATCGGGTTCAGTGGTTTCAATTTGCTCAGCCAATCCGCCAGCTTCTGAGAATTTGCTGGGAGACAAACTTTTTTGTAACTGCATCTTCAAGTTTGTATGCGTATTCTGGCGAATGTCTTTGAGCTTGCTGGCCAAGGGGCCCACGATCTTGGCCGATGCCGAGCCTGAGCCGCTTCTTCGCAAGGCGTTACTGGCTGTAGACATCGCGATTTGAGCGCCGCTGTGACTCGTGATTGCTCGAAACATGGTGAAGACTCCATTGAATTTTTTGGAGTCATGAGGATAATTAGAGTGAGGTTACGTAATCAGATAGAGGGGTAGGCGGAGGTAAGCGCTTGCTCACCATTTTGCGTATTGCTACTGTTGGAGAGATATTGAATTTGCACTTCAGTTTTCGACGCTGTAGCGAAAAAAACTGAAGTGCATTTCGTGGTCAACCTAAATGACTTGGTTCCAATTAATTAAAAAGTATCGCTGGGTACACGCACCCAACCTTCCATCAATACCCGTGCACTGCGGCTCATAATCGCTTTTTTCACAGCCCACTGACCGTTTTCAATCGCGGCCTGCGCACCCACGCGCAAAGTGCCGCTGGGGTGACCAAAGCGAACAGCTTCACGTTGGCTGCCACCTGCGGCAACGTTCACCAGTGTGCCGGGAATGGCTGCTGCAGTGCCAATGGCCACGGCAGCCGTACCCATCATGGCATGGTGAAGCTTGCCCATGCTCATGGCGCGCACCAGCAAATCAATGCCTTCTGCTTGAACCACTTTGCCGCTTGAGCTGGTGTAAGTTTTGGGCGGTGCTACAAAAGCCACTTTGGGTGTGTGCTGTCGCTTGGCTGCTTCATCCACGTGTTTGATCAATCCCATTTTTACAGCGCCGTGGGCACGAATGGTTTCGAACATGGCCAAGGCTTTTGGGTCGCTGTTGATGGCGTCTTGCAATTCGCAACCGGTGTAGCCAATGCTGTCGGCATTCACAAAAATGGTGGGAATGCCGGCATTGATCATGGTGGCTTTTAATGTGCCCACGCCGGGTACATCTAGTTCATCCACCAAATTGCCGGTGGGGAACATGCTGCTGCCAGCACCGTCTTCACCTTCATCTGCTGGATCCAGAAATTCAAGTTGAACTTCCGCTGCTGGAAAGGTAACGCCATCGAGCTCGAAGTTGCCAGTTTCTTGAACCAAGCCGTCGGTGATTGGTACATGCGCAATGATGGTTTTGCCGATATTGGCTTGCCAAATGCGCACCACGCAAGTGCCGTTGTGAGCCACGCGCGCGGAGTCAACCAAACCGCTGGCCACCGCGAATGAACCCACCGCGGAAGACAAATTGCCGCAGTTGCCGCTCCAGTCCACAAAGGCTTTGTCGATACTGACTTGGCCGAACAGGTAGTCCACATCGTGGTCGGCCTTGCTGCTTTTGCTCAAAATCACGGTTTTGCTGGTGCTTGAAGTAGCACCACCCATACCGTCGATCTGCTTGCCATAGGGGTCTGGGCTTCCAATGACACGTAACAGCAATTTGTCACGCGCTTCCCCTGGCTGTTGGCAGGCTGCAGGTAAATCTTGCAGCCTGAAAAACACGCCTTTGCTGGTGCCGCCACGCATGTAAGTGGCGGGTACCTTCAGTTGTTGGCTTGGCTTGTTTGTCATGCTGCGGTGCCTTCCAAAAAGTCTTGCGCGAAGCGTTGCAACACACCGCCAGCTTCGTAAATTGACACTTCCTCGGCAGTGTCCAAACGGCAGGTCACCGGGAATTCCACACGTTCGCCATTCTTGCGGGTCATCACCACAGTCAGGGTTGCACGTGGACTGCGCTCACCCACCACTTCAAACACTTCCGTGCCGTCGATGTTGTAGGTGTGGCGCGTGTCACCTGCCTTGAATTCCAGGGGCAGGGTGCCCATGCCAATCAGGTTGGTGCGGTGAATTCGCTCAAAGCCCTCAGCAATAATCGCTTCTACACCAGCCAGGCGAACGCCCTTGGCGGCCCAATCGCGTGAAGAACCCTGGCCGTAGTCGGCACCCGCAACAATAATCAGCGGTTGACCACGGTCCATGTAGGTTTCAATGGCTTCCCACATGCGTGTTACCTGACCTTCGGGTTCAATGCGGGCCAGCGAGCCTTGCACCGTGTTGCCCGCTTCATCTTTCACCATCTCGTTGTACAACTTGGGGTTTGCGAACGTCGCGCGCTGCGCTGTCAAGTGATCGCCGCGGTGCGTGGCATAGCTGTTGAAGTCTTCTTCGGGCAAACCCATTTTGTGCAGGTATTCACCTGCAGCGCTCTTCATCAT
Organism: Limnobacter sp. 130; assembly: GCF_902506325.1. GTDB lineage: Bacteria > Pseudomonadota > Gammaproteobacteria > Burkholderiales > Burkholderiaceae_B > Limnobacter. The sequence goes on along the minus strand of NZ_LR732328.1, from coordinate 955,988 downwards.
GATCGCGTTTGAAGGGCTTAGGTGGTCAGTTGTAATGTTGTCACCCAGCACCGCCAGCGGGCGCATGTTTTTCAGCGTGCGTGGTCGTGCAGCCAAAGCGCCTTGGCCTTCGGTGTCCCAATAGGGTGGGCGGCGAATGTAGGTGCTCTGTGGGCGCCAGTCGTACAGTGGGCTTTCTGCCTCTTCAATTGCGCCCAAGTCAAACATGGGAATATAGATTTCACGGAACTGTGAAGGCTTGACGAATTGCTTCACGATGGCATCAATTTCTTCGTCTGAAGGCCACAGGTCGATCAGGCGAATTTCCTCGCCATCGACCACGCCGAGTACATCCTGCTCAATGTCAAAGCGGATGGTGCCTGCAATGGCATAAGCCACCACCAAAGGGGGCGAAGCCAAAAATGCCTGCTTCGCATATGGGTGAATGCGACCATCGAAGTTGCGGTTGCCACTCAATACAGCGGTGGCGTACAAATCGCGATCAATGATTTCCTGCTGAATCACGGGATCCAAAGCACCACTCATGCCGTTGCAGGTGGTGCAGGCAAACGCCACAATGCCAAAGCCCAACTTTTCAAGATCGCTTAAAAGCCCTGATTCTTTCAGATACAACTCGGCCACTTTCGAGCCGGGTGCAAATGAAGATTTAACCCAAGGCTTGCGTACCAGGCCCATTTCATTGGCTTTGCGTGCCAACAGCGCGGCTGCCACCACGTTGCGTGGGTTGCTGGTGTTGGTGCAGCTGGTAATGGCGGCGATAATCACAGCGCCATCGGGCATCAGGCCGTTTGCCTCTTCCTCGCGGGCCTTGTCCAGATTCACTGCAATGCCTTTGGCCGCCAAATCACTGGTGGCCACGCGCGCATGCGGGTTGGAAGGGCCAGCCATGCTGCGCACCACCTTGCTCAAATCAAAGCTCAGTACGCGTTCATATTCAGCGCCCACCATTTTGCTGGCCCACAGGCCGGTGTGCTTGGCGTATTGTTCCACCAGCTTCACTTGCTCGTCTTCACGGCCAGTCAACTTCAGGTAGTCAATGGTTTGCTCGTCGATGTAGAACATCGCCGCGGTGGCACCGTATTCTGGTGTCATGTTCGAAATCGTGGCGCGGTCGCCGATGCTTAGGCTATTCGCGCCTTCACCGAAAAACTCCAGGTAAGCACCCACCACGCGTTCTTTGCGCAGAAAAGCAGTCAGCTCCAGCACGATGTCGGTGGCGGTAATGCCTGGCTGGCGCTTGCCAGTCAGTTCCACACCCACGATGTCGGGCAGGCGCATCATCGACGCACGGCCCAGCATCACGGTTTCTGCTTCAAGACCACCCACGCCAATCGAGATCACGCCCAGCGCATCCACGTGTGGTGTGTGGCTGTCGGTGCCCACACAGGTGTCGGGGAAAGCAACGCCTTCGCGAACCTGCACCACCGGCGACATTTTTTCCAGATTGATCTGGTGCATGATGCCGTTGCCCGCTGGAATCACGTCCACATTCTTGAATGCGGTTTTGGTCCAGTTGATGAAGTGGAAACGGTCTTCGTTGCGGCGTTCTTCGATGTCGCGGTTTTTCTGAAATGCATCGGGGTCAAATCCGCCACATTCCACAGCCAGTGAATGGTCCACAATCAATTGCGTGGGCACCACTGGGTTGACCAAGGATGGGTCGCCACCTTGGTCGGCAATCGCATTGCGCAGGCCAGCCAGGTCCACCAAGGCAGTTTGGCCCAGAATGTCGTGGCACACCACGCGCGCTGGGTACCAGGGAAAGTCCAGGTCGCGCTTGCGGTAAATGAATTGTTTCAGGCTCTCGGTGAGTGCACTGGGTTCACAGCGGCGCACCAGTTGCTCGGCCAACACCTTGCTGGTGTAGGGCAGTTTGTCCCAAGCACCAGGCTCGATCGCATCAACAGCCGCTTGGGTGTCGAAGAAATCAAGCTGGGTGCCGGGCAGGTTCTTTCTGAATTGTGTGTTCATGCTTATTTGCGATCCTTGATGGCTACAAATTTCTGGTCTTCCGGGCCCGTGTAATTGGCGCTTGGGCGAATGATCTTGCCGTCAATGCGTTGTTCAATTACGTGGGCGCTCCAGCCGGAAGTGCGGGCAATTACAAACAGCGGGGTGAACATGGCAGTGGGCACGCCCATCATGTGGTAGCTCACCGCGCTGAACCAGTCCAGGTTCGGGAACATTTTTTTGATTTCCCACATTGTGCTTTCCAGGCGTTCGGCGATGTTGTACATCTTCATGTTGTTCTGTTCTTTGGACAAATCCTCTGCCACTTTCTTGATCACCACGTTGCGGGGGTCGCTCACGGTGTACACCGGGTGACCAAAACCAATCACCACTTCTTTGCGTTCAACACGGGCGCGAATGTCGGCCTCGGCTTCATCTGGATTGTCGTAGCGCTTCTGGATTTCGAAGGCCACCTCGTTGGCGCCACCGTGCTTGGGGCCACGCAGGGCACCAATGCCGCCACAAATGGCGGAATACATATCCGATCCTGTACCCGCCACCACGCGGCTGGTGAAGGTAGAGGCATTGAATTCGTGCTCTGCGTACAGAATCAGTGAGGTGTGCATGGCGCTAACCCAGCTGTCGCGCGGTTTTTCGCCGTGCAGCAGGTGCAGGAAGTGGCCGCCGATTGAATCATCGTCGGTTTCTACTTCAATGCGCTTGCCGTTGTGGCTGTAGTGGTACCAGTACAGCAGCATTGAACCCAGCGAAGCCATCAGCTTGTCGGCAATGTCACGCGCGCCAGGGTGGTTGTGGTCGTCTTTCTCGGGTTGCAGGCAACCCAGCACGGAAACACCTGTGCGCATCACGTCCATGGGGTGTGCTGAAGGGGGCAGGGCTTCCAAAGCCTGTTTCACGCCTGCAGGAATACCACGCAAGGCTTTCAGTTTCAGTTTGTAGCCAGCCAGTTCAGCTGTTGTAGGCAATTTGCCATGCACCAGCAGGTAAGCAATTTCTTCGAATTCGGTGGTGGTGGCCAGGTCCAGAATGTCGTAACCGCGGTAAGCCAAATCGTTACCTGTGCGGCCAACCGTACACAGGGCAGTGTTGCCAGCGGCGGTACCGGAAAGGGCTACAGATTTCTTCGGCTTGAAGCCAGGGGTTGTTGTTTGTTGCTCAGACATTGCTGTCTCCTGTCAAATTAAATGTTTTATAACAATTGTTTGTTGTGTTTTATTAAAGTTATTTCTGCTGAAATAAGGCGTCCAGTTTCTGCTCAAAATCGTGGTAGCCAATGCTGTCATACAGCTCCATGCGAGTTTGCATGGTGTCTAAAACATTCTTTTGCGTGCCGTCGCGGCGAACAGCCTCATACACATTCTGTGCGGCTTTGTTCATCGCGCGGAAAGCGCTCAAGGGGTACAGCACCAAGCCCACGCCCACACCTTTCAGTTCTTCGGTGGTAAACAGGGGGGTAGAACCAAACTCAGTGATATTGGCCAGCACGGGCACTTTCACGGCGTCGACAAACTGTTGGTACATGCTCAGTTCAGTCATGGCTTCGGGGAAAATCATGTCGGCACCGGCTTCAACGCAAGCGCAGGCCCGGTCGATTGCTGATTGCAATCCTTCAACGGCCAACGCATCGGTGCGGGCCATGATCACAAAATCATCTGAACCGCGAGCATCCACTGCCGCTTTAATGCGATCAACCATTTCAGCCTGGGTCACAATGGCTTTGCCTGGGCGGTGGCCACAGCGCTTGGCGCCCACTTGGTCTTCAATGTGCATGGCTGCTGCGCCAGCTTTCATCATTGCCTTGGTGGTACGGGCAATGTTGAAGGCCGATGATCCAAAACCAGTGTCGACGTCGACCAGCAGTGGGGTGTCGCACACATCAGTAATGCGGCGCACGTCGGTCAACACATCATCCAGGCCTGAAATGCCAAGGTCGGGCAGGCCGAGCGACCCAGCCGCCACACCACCACCACTCAGGTAAATGGCTTTGAAACCAGCACGTTTGGCCAGCAAGGCGTGGTTGGCGTTGATCGCGCCGATTACTTGCAACGGTTGTTCTTCTTTTACGGCCTGACGAAAACGGGCGCCAGCTGAATTTTGAGTCATGGTGTTCTCCTTGTTGTATGTTTTTTGTGGTGCAGGGTTCGTGCCAGTTTCAATAAAAATAAAAAATATCTTTTTTTAACAATTGTTTAAGAGATTAATCTAATCAATATTGTGAAAATTTGCCTATTCATTTGAAACACTTTTGTGTAAGATGAAACGCAAATATGTTTCAAATGGTACAGAAGGCGTTTTAAATGAAACCCAGAATCGTGGTGTTCAGCATCAGTGCCCTGGCAGGCACATTGCGCGAAATTGCGCGCGATTACACCAGTTCAGCCAATATTGAACTGGTGCCCAAAGCCTATGAAGACGCTTTGGCCTACGCCCGAAATCGCTATTACACCGACACGGCCGACGTGTTTATTGCGGCTGGTTCAAATGCAGCCTTCCTTCAGAATCAGCTCGAAGCGCCCTTGGTCATTATTCGTACCGATGGTTTTGATGTGATGCAAGCCTTGGCCTCAGCCAGAAAAGCGTCTTCGGCAGTCGGTTTGGTCAGCTATGAACATTCCTTCGACGAACTGGAGCAGTTTGCCCGAGCCTTTGATGTTCCCCTCAGCACACGCACCTATCGAACCCCCGAAGACGCCCGCCGCGCTGTGCGCGAACTGGCACAACTCGGCGTTCAGGTGGTGGTTGGGTCTGGCCTGGTGACTGAAATTGCCCAGGAAATGGGTATGGATGCCATTCTGATTTATTCTCGCCAAGGGGTGGTCAAGGCCTTTGATGAGGCCACTCGTTTGGCCAGCGCCAAAGCCACTGGCGGTGTGCGGCGCAATAGCCAGGCCTATACCTTTCACACCGAACAGGATTTGATTGGCAGCAGCGCAGCCGTGCAAAGGCTTCGAAGCACCATTCGCTTGTGTGGCAGCATTGATTTTTCTGTTCTTATTCAAGGTGAAACAGGGGTGGGCAAAGAACTGGTGGCCCAATCCATTCACACTGCCAGCCCCCGGGCGGGCAAGCCTTTTGTGGCCATTAACTGCGCATCGCTCACTGAAAGCTTGCTGGAAAGCGAGCTGTTTGGTTATGAGGAGGGCGCGTTTTCAGGGGCCGTGAAAGGTGGGCGTGCCGGCATGTTTGAAAGCGCGCAAGGCGGTACCGTGTTTCTCGATGAAATTGGCGACATGCCGTTGGCCTTTCAAACCCGCTTGTTGCGTATTCTGGAAGATGGCACAGTACGCCGAATCGGTTCAGCCTCTTCGCGAAAAGTCGATTTCAGACTGCTGGCTGCCAGCAATGTAAACTTGCAGCAAGCTGTTGAAGAAGGGCGCTTTCGTGAAGATTTGTATTTCCGCTTGAATGAAATGTTGATCCAGATCCCACCGCTGCGTGAGCGCACCGAGGACATTGGCGAATTGGCAGGTTACTTTCTGCGAACCACCCCTGTGCGGGTCAGCAAATCAAGATTTGATGAGTTTTTAAACGCAGCGTTGCCCGTACTTCAAACTTTGCCTTGGCCGGGCAATATTAGGCAGTTAAAAAATGTGTGCCGCAGGGCCGCCGTGTTAATGCTTCAAGAAAGTGATCTTTCATCCTGGCGAGCCTGGTTTCCGGACTTGATCACCGCGACCCCGACCCCGATATCAATACCGACATTGCCCGATATGCCTTCAGAATCTTTCGACAATATGAATGCGCTGGCCTTGGCCTACAGCAGGGCGCCCAAGCAGGAACGGGCGACTATCGTTCGCCAGGCATTGAACCTGGTGGGCGGCGAAGTCAATAAAGTGGTTGAAGGCTTGGGGATTAGCAGGTCAACCGTGTGGCGCCTGGGCAAGGGGGCTTAGCATATGTCGTACACGCCCCCCATCCTCTCGGAATCCGATGTTGAGTTCACTGCCATTCGCGCCCAGGGCGCGGGCGGTCAGAACGTCAACAAAGTGTCCAGTGCCGTTCATTTGCGTTTTGATATCCGCTCATCGTCTTTGCCCGAATTCATCAAGGAAAAGCTGCTTGCCCTGCAAGACCAGCGTGTAACCAAAGACGGTGTCATTGTCATCAAGGCTCAAACTACGCGCAGTCAGGAGCAAAATCGTGTGGACGCCCTTGCAAGGCTGAACGAGCTGATTGCCGAGGTCGCCAAACCAGTCAAGGCTCGCCGCGAAACTCGCCCAACCTTGGGTTCGAAGCGCCGCAGGCTGGAAGGCAAAAGCATTCGCGGCCAAGTGAAGGCATTGAGAGGAAAGATAAAAGAATAAATGCCATGTCCACGATCGATTTGATTTTGCGTTACTCTTTGAAGCGTCGCTTAACCCTGGCAGTAATTATTCAACCTTTTCTATTTTAAGGAGTTTAAATGGATCTCATCCGAATTCTTATCGCGATCTTGTTGCCGCCAGTGGGTGTATTTTTACAGGAAGGTTTGGGCAAGCATTTCTGGATCAACATTATCTTGACCCTGCTGGGCTATATTCCAGGCATTGTTCACGCCGTGTACATCATTGCTAAAAAGTAGTGTGGGCAGGGTCACCCAGCAAAGGGGTGATTCGCTTTACAAATTATTTTGTATGCCGTTCCCGTCCGAAGTCCGTTAATACCCACACATCGACAACAATTCAGGAAAACAAGATGCAAGCCACGAAACTGATTGGAATTCTATTGATTGTTGCAGGCACTTTGGGCTTGGCCTACGGAGGCTTTAGCTACACCGAAGAATCTACCGCAGCCAAAATCGGTTCACTCGAAATTACAGTGGATCAGGAAAAAGAAGTGAACGTCCCCATGTGGGCTGGCGTCGGCGCAATTGTCGCCGGGGCCTTCCTGCTGCTAGTGGGTGGCCGTCGCCGCTAATAGCTATGCAAAAGACCACGCCACAATGCGCGTGGTCTTGTTGCCTTGTTCCATTTCAACTTCAAGAATATCGCGCGCACCCACGTTGCGCATGTGCCATTTTGCTTGAGGCACATTTTCTGCCTTTGACACCAGCGTGGTAAACCACCTGCACTGTTTGCCAAATTGCGCACTCTCATTGATCATGGTTTGTAGAAAACCAATTTCCCCACCTTCGCACCACAATTCGTTTTTTTGTCCACCAAAGTTCAAACCTGCGGGCGCTTTCGAACCTGGTTTTTCGCCACGGTTGAAGGCAAGGCTATTTACTTTGCGTTGATTGCTTTTCATGGCCTCTTTTTGCGAGCCGTGAAATGGCGGGTTACACACACTCAGGTCGAATCGTTCCCCTGGCTTGATCACACCCTCAAATATTTTCCGCTTGTCGCGTTGCAGCCGCAAATCAATCAAACGTTTCAAGTCATCATTTTTGTCCAGCACCGCAGCAAGATTCTTTAAGCTCACCATGTCAATTTCGCTGCCGGTGCAGTGCCAGCCATATACCTTTGCCGCCAGCAAAGAATAAATTCCGTTAGCGCCTGTGCCAATATCCAGCATCTTCACCTGCCTTGAATCCGTTGCCTTGATTCCACAGCTCGAGAGCAAATCCGCCGCGTAGTGAATGTAATCCACCCGGCCTGGAATGGGCGGGCACAAATAACCCTCCGGTACGTTCCACCCAACGATATCGTAATGGTGGTTCAGCAGCGCACAATTGAGCGCTTTGACGGCGGCAGGCAATGCAAAATCAATGGAGTCTCGACCATGATTATTGGGCTTCACATGTTTTTTCAGGGCAGGGTAAGTCAACACCAGGGCGTCAAAATCGTACCCGTCTCTGTGCGCATTGTTGGGGTGAAGTGTTTTGGTCAATTTTTTTCTCGCTGAGCTTTGCTGCGTGCTGCCAAATCATAGCAACCTGTTTTGTTGGAATTCTCGACAGAATCCGGGGAGCCGGTATCCACAAAAGGAATCAATGCCGCAAATGGGTTTAGCAGCGACAGCAACACGGCACCCGCTACCTTGCCCGCTAGCGGTCCTTTCTCAAGAGACACATCGGGCGAACCCATGGTGCCAGTAATCAGCAAAGGCGTACGCAAGCTAACCGGGCTGAAGTCCTTTGGGGTGACAACAACCCTCAAATTCAAGGCTTCTGTTTTCATTGAAATGCTGCCATTCACCCACATCGCTGAGTCTTGTGTATCGATCACAAATACCTTGGGTTGTAGCACACCATTGTTTGCGTCCAGGTCAGCAAACGCACAGGTCATTTGCAACACATCATCGCCCCGAAACCAAACACCAAGCGCCTCGGCAGCATCCAGGCCAGCCGCTTCAACAATCAAATGCGACATGGTGCCGTTGCGCACCTGCGTTCGCACATTGCCAGCCAGGCTCCCCAGTATTTCTGCAGTCGAGCGGCCTTGTCCCTTCAATTTGGCCGCACCGTTCATGGTGCCCGTTACATAAGGCGGCTCATTTCCAGCTCTGGGTATATTCAGCCATTGCTCAAGCTGTACATCGGCCCATTTCAAGTCCACGTCCCAAACAGCGATATCTTCTCGCCCATCCAATTGCAACGCACCTGTAAGTTGGCCCTTTGCGGTTTTTGCTTCAATGTCTGAAATGGTCAAAACGCCCTCAGTCACCGCCAAATGTGCCCTCAATGGCCGAAGTGGCTTCAATATCTCGCTGCCCAAATCCAGATTGTCGATGTCAATTCGCACATCAGCATCCATCGCTCTCAGGGAAGGAAGATCGAAGGGTTTGTCCGGTAGCACTTTGCCACTGGGTGTGGCGGTCTTGCTCTGTTTTTCCGCAGTCGCCCCCACGGTTGGACCCAAGTCAGCCAGTACCAGCGAAGGCCCTTTGAGTTCTCCTGTCAGCAGGGGTTGTTTTTTATCGCCTTCATACAAAAAATTGCCGTTTAAGCGACTGTTGCCAATCGTTGCGTTGCTGACATTGACTTGCCAATTGCTTGCGTCACGAACCAGGCTGCCTTCCGTGCGAAAGGCCGGCGTGTTTGGCAAAGTCACTCCAAGTGCCTGGCCTGCGGCGGCCAATGAAGAGCCGCTCACGGCAAACTGGCCAGAAAGCTGCTGCATGCCCAGTGCATCGGCTGCTTTTCCCTTGAAGTCCAATCGGGCTCTGCCCAAAGACACATTCAATTCAACGGGTATAGGCTCTGCTTGTTTGGCAACCCAAGGCAACACACCTGTTGATTTCAGTTTGATGTCCAGCTTCTTGCCTTGATACAAACCCTGCGCTGCTACTGTCAGCGCATCGGCTCCCACATCTCCTTCCTGCAAATTCAAGGTCGCATCCACATCAAGATCAAAAAGTTCATCGCGATACTTCACAAGGCCTTGCTCAATTGCCAACAAACCAAACTCAGGGGCGAGGGCGGGTGTTGAGTCCGGTTCGTTTTTAGCGAACTGCCATGAGGCTCGCCCGTCTTTCAGACGCTCGAAATTGCCATCCAGCGATTTGGCTGTGAGCGATTTGATTCTCAGTGCGGATTCCGGTGCGTTGAGCCACTTGATGAGGTCCCGATAGCGCAGCCCAAGGGACACATTTTCCGCACGAATCATGAAAGGTGAATCGCTCCAGACAGGAGAGGCCACTTCAAAATGGTTCAGGTTCAGGCGAACACCACCAATCAGCCTGAGTTTAAATTGAGGGTTGTTTTCATCTTGCTGCGTCAGTTGAATATTTCTTTCAAGTGTCTTGCTCAGCCACTGCTCGGCAGGTTTGGCTAAAAATGGCCATCCCATCAGTTCAAATACGCCGACAGCCAAAACAAGCAAGGCAAGCGCAGCCCATGCCACCAGTCGAAAAGGCTTTTGCTGATAAAGCTGTTTGGTAATCGGAGTTTTTTTCAACTGTTGTCCCTGATTCTTTGGTGCAAGAATTGTGTTGCTGTTTCGTACTTCCTGCTGTGGTTAACGCATACTAACGAGAAGCAGTCAACTTAAGTGGGTTGTACCCGTTATACGGAATATCAAAATTCGATTGGTTTCTTTTATTCAGGAAGTATGAAACATGAAAACACTGTTTTCCATGATGGCATTGATGTTCGCTTTGAGCAGTTGTGCAGTGTACACCCCAGCCGGTTCAGTGGTGGTTGATCCAGGCGGTCATGGCGGTGGTGGTCATTGCCCTCCTGGTCAAGCCAAGAAAGGCAACTGTTAATAAGTGGTTGCCCAATGAGCGCTTACGTTGTGGGTCAAATCAAGATTCTTGATCCACTCAAGTGGCAGCAGTACCGGGACCAGGTGCCCGGTACTCTCGTTGCCTGGAATGCCGAATTGGTTTTTCGCGGGGTCAAGGCGTCTGATCTGGCCCTTCAAAATCCATACACCGATATTGTTGTTATTCGCTTTCCAGACCTCGACGCGGCGCATGGCTGGTTTCAGTCGGATGCCTATCATGCCCTGATTCCCCTGCGAGAGGCCGCTGCACAGGTGTTGTTGACTTCTTATGAGGCTTGAGTCAGTTGCTTGAAATGCAATTCACCGAAGTATTGAAGTTCTGGTTTGAAGACATCGAGCCCAAAGCTTGGTGGTCTGCCGATCCCTTGTTTGACGAACAAATTCGAATCAGGTTCGGGTCTCAACTTTCTAAAGCAGCCCAAGGGGAATGCTACACATGGCGCATTTCCGCGAAAGGTCGTCTTGCAGAAATCATTGTGCTGGATCAGTTTTCTCGCAATGTGCATCGCAACACCCCAATGGCTTTTGCTCAAGACCCCATGGCGCTTGCCCTGGCCCAAGAGGCGGTAGCCAAAGGCGTGTTAAACGAGTTTGATCCCACCGAAAGGGCATTTTTGTTGCTGCCTTACATGCACAGTGAATCAAAAGTCATTCACGTTCAGGCAGAGCATTTGTATCGGGAATGGGCACCTGAAAACAACTACAACTTCGAGCTTCGACACAAAGCAATTATCGATCGGTTTGGGCGTTATCCGCACCGAAACTACATTCTTGGTCGGAATTCCACAGATGAGGAACTGGAGTTCCTCACGCAGCCAGGGTCAAGTTTTTAACCGAACACGGGCGCGCTTTTCTAGCCTCCGCGATTTGATCTCGCATTCAACACCTCAAAGAAGTACCGGTAACTCGCCCTGTCGTGCAGTTCCCCTTTGATTTGAATTGGTCCCCAATCTGCTTTTTGCGCTTCAGTCAACACCAAAACTGCCTCTTCCACTTCGGAATCTGTGGGCAGCATGGCCGACACAATGTGCACAATTTGTTCAGGGTGAATGCTCCACATGCGCGTAAAGCCGAAATCTCGTTTCGCGCGCTGTGCATCTTCAGCAGCCATCTCAGGTTGGCGAATATTGCGGGTCACATTGTGTGAAGGCACCTTGCCGAATCGGTGGCAGGCAGCAGAAATTTCAAGCTTGGCGCGGCGCACCAAGGGGTTTTCAAACTGACCAGGCGAATTCAGTGCAGTTTTGGGAATTGCACTGCGATGACTTGAAATAAAGTCCATGATGCCAAATGAAAGCGATTCCACCTCCTCAAGTCCTGCAATATTGTGTACCGCGGCCAATGCGCCATGGGTTTCAATCAAGACGTGCAAGGGCGGGGGTTCAACACCCGCTTTGGCGCATTGTTCGCGAATGCGGATGATTGCCAGTTTCACGTCATTGAAGTTTTCAGGCTTTGGCAACATCAAGTAGGCGGGCAATGGGACACCTTCACGCAACACAATTGGCAATTCCAGCTCGAACGCGGGGTCCTGAACCGGGTGCAGTCGAAGGCCAGGCCTGCGCGTTTCGCTGCCATATCTCGCGGAGAAATCAACAAGGCTTTGTGCCGCCCAAGTTGCAATTTCTGTAACCTGACCAACAACCGCACCGTCCTCCAGATCAAGCGTGATATCGAAGCAGGCGCCAATTTCCGCACGAATTTGCAAGGCCTTCTCAAAGTATTTCGGTCGGCCTGCGTAGTGGTCGCACACTGGCAAGTTCACCCGTGCATGGTCTTCGCTGTACAAAATGGTGGAAATGTTCGCCAAATCCAGGTTGTGCTTTTTCACGCGATATTCCTCGGTTGCAAATAAAAAAAGCCAGCATCTCTGCTGGCCTTTTTATCACGAATTGCCTGTGAATTACTTGCCCAGCAAGTGCTTCACGCCTTCGCGTTCTTCCATCAGTTCGTTCAGGGTAATGTTGATGCGCTCTTGGCTGAATGCATCAATTTCCAGACCCTTCACAATTTCAAACTTGCCATTGGCGCAAGTCACAGGGAAGCCGAATTGTGTGCCTTCAGGAATTCCATAGGAACCATCAGAAGGGATACCCATGGTCACCCACTTGCCGTTGGTGCCCAATACCCAGTCGCGTACGTGGTCAATTGCAGCATTGGCAGCTGAAGCGGCTGACGACAAACCACGTGCTTCAATAATGGCCGCACCACGCTTGCCCACTGTTGGCAAGAAAGTGTTGGCGTTCCATTCCTGGTCGTTGATCATGTCTTTTACAGATGCACCGTCGATTGTTGCAAAACGGTAATCGGCGTACATCGTGGGCGAGTGGTTGCCCCACACAGCCAACTTCTCAATGGAGGCAACTGGCTTGCCGGTTTTGGCGGCAACCTGGCTCAAGGCGCGGTTGTGGTCCAGGCGCAGCATGGAAGTAAAGCAATTTGGGTCCAGATCGGGAGCAGATTGCTGTGCAATGTAGGCGTTGGTGTTGGCAGGGTTGCCTACAACAAGTACCTTCACTGTTGGCTTGGCGTTGTCGTTCAGTGCTTTGCCCTGAACGGTGAAAATTGCACCGTTGGCTTCCAGCAGGTCTTTGCGCTCCATGCCTTTGCTGCGTGGGCGTGCGCCAACCAGCAAAGCAACGTCAACGTCTTTGAACGCTGTCGCGGGGTCATCAGTGATCACCACACCTTGCAGCAATGGGAATGCACAGTCTTCCAGTTCCATGACCACACCTTTCACTGCGGGCAGGGCGGGGGTAATGTCCAGCAACTGCAAAATCACGGGCTGGTCTTTGCCCAGCATGTCGCCATTGGCGATACGGAACAACAAGCTGTAGCCAATTTGGCCGGCAGCGCCTGTAACGGCAACTCGCATTGCGGGTTTGGTCATGTCAAACACTCCAAAGGATTAAAAATCGAAGGCCATAGTTTAGCGCCAAACACTGACACCTTGTTGACTAACTTGGTGGATTAGAGGGGTTTAACTTTTAAAAGTCATCTATAAGATATAAGATACACAATAATCCGAAAAAACAAGATCGAGACACAATTTGCAATCCGTTAATCCTACGTTCAGCCCGCTTTATCAGCAAATTAAAGGTTTGCTGTTGAAAAGCCTTCAAGATGGCGAATGGAAGCCGGGTGAGCTCATTCCGTCCGAAACCGAGCTTGCCACACGCTACGGAGTAAGCCAGGGCACCGTGCGCAAAGCCATTGACGAGCTAGCCGCCGAGAATCTGGTTGACCGCAAGCAGGGTCGGGGTACTTTTGTTGCCACGCACAATGAAGCGAAATCCGAGTACCGTTTTTTGCGTCTTGCCGCCGACGAAGAACCCGGGGTCAAGCCCAAATCCACCTACTTGTCGGTAGAGCGTGTACGCGCCAGCTCACAAATTGCCAAATTGCTTGATATCAAACCCAGCGACTCCGTGTTTGTGGTCAAGCGTGTAATGCGTTTCGATGGCGTGCCCCGTATTTTTGATGAAATCTGGCTTCCTGCTTCTCAATACAAAGGTCTCACTCTCGAGCGCCTTCAGCAGTGGAATTCCACCCTCTATGGTTTTCTTGAAAGCAGCTTCAATGTGCGCATGTTGCGCGCCAACGAGCACATCAAGGCCGTGAGTGCGCAGCAGGAGCACGCCGATATTCTGCAGGTCGGGGTAGGCACCCCTTTGCTGCTGGTCGAGCGCCTTTCAATGACGTATGCTGACAAACCAGTGGAGCTTCGTCGAGGTTGGTATTTGACCGACAAGTTTTCATACAGGAATGAATTGTATTGAATTGATACAAGTCTTTTGCGGGCAAAAGAATGCATTTGGACCTCTTAGCGCTCAAAATCAAAAATATCCCGCTTTTAGCGTTTGCTGATTTGGTTCAAAATATATCGTTGTCCGATATTGGTTTTTCTAAAGGATTCAAGCCGAAAGGCTTTGGGTTTTGGCCCGTTTTCCAATCACTTTTATAAGAACACGAGCATGTCAAACACTGTTGCGAAGAAACGTCCGGAGTACCGGAACATACATGTCACACAAATTCTGAAGTACAGGCTGCCTTTGGCGGGCAAGCTGTCGATTTTGCACCGCGTCAGTGGCGCTGTGCTGTTTCTGGCACTTCCTGTCATTCTTCTGCCGCTTTTCGACAAAAGCATCACCTCTGAACTCACTTTCCTTGAAATGCAATCGCTGGTCAGCAGCCCATTGGTCAAAATTGTGTTGTTGGGCTTGATCTGGTCGTATTTGCATCACTTCGCTGCTGGTATCCGTTACCTGGCGCTTGATGTTCACATGGGCACTGAAAAATACGCCGCCAGCAAAAGCGCCGGTATCGTATTTGCAGTCAGCCTGAGCCTGACCGCCCTGTTTGGCCTGAAACTGTTCGGAGTGTTTTAATCATGGGTAACAATATTGGTTCAAAGCGCCTTGTGGTCGGCGCGCACTACGGTCTGAAAGAATGGGTGGCGCAGCGCATCACGGCGGTCATCATGGCGGTATACACCATTGGCCTGTTCCTGGCTGTGTTGTTCACCCCCGATCTTGATTACGTGAAGTGGGTTGGTTTCTTCAACTTCACCGTGCTGTCGTTCCCCTTGGGCAAAATTCTCGCACTGCTGGCCATCTTGTCCCTGTGCTACCACGCCTACATTGGTATTCGCGACATCTGGATGGACTACGTCAAGCCCACCGGTATTCGTCTCTCATTGCAAGTTTTTACAGCGTTGTGGTTGCTTGGTGCAGCCGGCTACGCTGCTGACATTCTCTGGAGGGTCTAAAAGTGACTGCAGTTAAAACTTCCCTTCCTCGTCGCAAATTCGACGCGGTGATTGTAGGTGCGGGTGGCGCGGGTATGCGCTGTTCGCTCCAGTTGGCAGAGGCTGGTCTGAATGTAGCCGTGCTGTCCAAGGTATTCCCCACACGCTCACACACTGTGGCAGCGCAGGGCGGTATCGGTGCATCGCTGGGCAATATGTCCGATGACAGCTGGTACTGGCACATGTTCGACACTGTAAAGGGTTCCGATTACCTGGGTGACCAGGACGCGATCGAATTCATGTGTCGTGAAGCCCCCAAGGTTGTTTACGAACTCGAACACTTTGGCATGCCTTTTGACCGCAACCCGGATGGCACTATTTACCAGCGCCCATTTGGCGGTCACACAGCCAACTTTGGTGAAAAGCCGGTTCAGCGCGCTTGTGCTGCAGCCGACCGCACAGGCCATGCCTTGTTGCACACCCTGTATCAGCGCAATGTACGCGCGCGCACCCAGTTTTTCGTCGAGTGGATGGCGCTTGACATCATTCGCGACGCCGACGGCGACGTGGTGGGCGTAACCGCGCTTGAAATGGAAACCGGCGAAATGATGGTTTTGGAAGCCAAAACCACGGTGTTCGCTACCGGTGGCGCAGGCCGTATCTGGGATGCATCCACCAACGCCTTCATTAACACAGGCGATGGCATGGGCATGGCAGCACGCGCTGGCATTCCCCTGGAAGACATGGAATTCTGGCAGTTCCACCCCACAGGTGTAGCCGGTGCCGGTGTTCTGGTAACAGAAGGCGTTCGCGGCGAAGGCGGTATTCTGTTGAACAGCGAAGGCGAGCGTTTCATGGAACGTTATGCGCCTACCTTGAAAGATTTGGCTCCACGCGACTTCGTGTCTCGCTCCATGGACCAGGAAATCAAGGAAGGTCGCGGCTGTGGCCCCAACAAAGATTATGTATTGCTGAAGCTCGATCACTTGGGCGCTGACACGATCATGAAGCGTTTGCCCTCGATTCGCGAGATCGCAATCAAGTTCGCCAACGTCGATCCAATCAAAGAGCCAATTCCTGTTGTGCCAACCATCCATTATCAAATGGGCGGTATTCCAACCAATGTGTATGGTCAGGTTGTTGCGCCCAAAGTACCGGGTGGCGCCAGCGAAATCATCAATGGCATGTACGCCATTGGCGAGTGTGCGTGCGTGTCCGTTCATGGCGCAAACCGCTTGGGCACCAACTCATTGCTCGACTTGATCGTCTTTGGCCGCGCTGCAGGCAATCACATTGTGAACAGCAATCTGAAAGCCCGCAGTCACAAAGAGTTGCCAGCCGATGGCACTGATTTGACCATGGCGCGTGTCGACAAACTGATGACCTCGACCAGCGGTGAAAACGTGCGTGTAGTGGCCGATTCGATCCGCAAGGGCATGCAGTACCACTGTGGCGTATTCCGTACCACCCAGCTGATGAACGAAGGCGTGACAAAAATTGTTGATCTGGCAGCACAAGCTGATCACATTCACTTGAAAGACAAATCCAAAGTGTTCAACACCGCGTTGGTTGAAGCGCTGGAACTGGCCAACCTGCAGGAAACAGCAAAGGCCACCATGGTTTCAGCAGCAGCCCGCGAAGAAAGCCGTGGTGCGCACGCACACAGCGATTTTCCTGAGCGCGATGATGACAAATGGATGCGTCACAGCCTGTGGTATTCCGAGGGCAACCGCCTGGACTACAAGCCAGTGAACTTGAAGCCAATGACAGTTGAAACCTTCCAGCCTAAAAAGCGGACGTTCTAATCAAGGTTACGAGGTACAGAAAATGAGTGAAAAAAGAATCGTACGTTTCGAAATTTATCGCTACGACCCCGACACCGGCGAAGCACCGAAAATGCAAAAGCTGGAAGTTGAGTTGGAGCCCACCGACAAAATGTTGCTCGATGCACTGATGCGCATCAAGAGCGATGTTGATGAATCACTGGCCTATCGCCGCTCATGCCGTGAAGGTGTGTGTGGGTCTGACGCCATGAACATCAACGGCAAAAATGGCTTGGCCTGTATCACGAACCTGCGCGACCTAAAGCAGCCGATCGTACTGAAACCGCTGCCAGGTCTTCCCGTGGTGCGCGACTTGATCGTGGACATGACCCAGTTTTTCAAGCAGTACCATTCCATCAAGCCATATTTGGTGAACGACACGCCTCCCCCTGAAAAGGAACGCCTGCAATCACCTGAAGAACGCGAAGAGCTGGATGGTCTGTACGAATGTATTTTGTGCGCCTGCTGTTCAACCAGCTGCCCGTCTTTCTGGTGGAATCCCGATAAATTCGTGGGGCCGGCCGGTTTGTTGCAAGCTTACCGTTTCATTGCTGACAGCCGCGATCAAACCACTGGCGAGCGTTTGGACAACCTGGAAGATCCTTACCGATTGTTCCGTTGCCACACCATCATGAACTGCGTGGACGTTTGTCCAAAGGGCTTGAACCCCACGAAAGCAATCGGCAAGATCAAGGAACTGATGGTGCGTCGCGCCGTCTAGAATCCTTGTTCGGATTTTTTTATTCAAATCGGGGTTGTGCACTGCAAAACCCCGTTTTCTTTGTTGTAGTTTATGGCTAATCAGAGTCATCAGGCGGATCCAACTCAACGTGCCCGTTTACGCTGGCGCGCCCGTAGAGGCCTATTGGAAAACGACCTGATAATCGAACGATTTTTCGACAAGCATGAAATGGAGTTAACCGATGACGACGTACAGGCTTTGACTGTGCTGTTTGAAGAGGTTGATAACGTGCTGCTTGACCTGTTCCTAGGCCGAAAAGAGCTGGAAGGTAGTCTGGATACGCCCGATGTGCGCAGGGTTGTCCAGATGATGCGAGAACTTTAATTTCAATCCATTAGAAGGAAATCCGATGAGCACAGAACACAAGGCCACGCTGTCTTTTTCAGACGGCACCCCTTCGGTAGAATTTCCCATTCACAAAGGTACCATTGGTCCTGATGTGATCGACATCCGCAAGCTGTACGGCTCGACCGGCAAATTCACCTACGACCCAGGTTTCCTGTCCACAGCATCCTGCAATTCGTCCATTACCTACATCGATGGTGACAAGGGCGAATTGCTGTACCGCGGCTACCCAATTGAGCAGTTGGCTCAAAACTGCGACTTCATGGACGTGTGTTACCTGCTGCTGAACGGTGAATTGCCGAATGTGTCTGAGAAAACGACATTCGACGAGCTGGTCACCAAGCACACCATGGTCAATGACCAGATGAACTTCTTCTTGCGCGGTTTCCGCCGCGACGCGCACCCCATGGCCGTGATGACTGGCTTGGTGGGTGGCATGTCTGCCTTCTACCCTGATTCGATGAACCTGCTGGACAAAAACCAGCGTGACATTTCCGCGATCCGTTTGATCGCGAAAATGCCGACCCTGGTGGCCATGGCCTACAAATACGGCATCGGTGCACCGAATATTTATCCCAAGAATGAACTGGGTTACACCGCCAATTTCATGCGCATGATGTTTGGCAATCCTTGTGAAGAATACAAAGTCAACGACGTGCTGGTGCGCGCCATGGACCGCATCTTCATTTTGCATGCGGATCACGAGCAAAACGCATCGACTTCAACTGTTCGTTTGTGCGCTTCCTCGGGAACCAACCCGTTTGCAGCGATTGCAGCCGGTGTGGCATGTTTGTGGGGTCCATCACATGGCGGCGCCAACGAGGCCTGCCTGAATATGCTGACCGAAATTCAAGCCAACGGCGGCGTAGAAAAGATTGGTGACTTCATCGCCAAGGTGAAAGACAAGGATTCAGGCGTGCGCCTGATGGGCTTTGGTCACCGCGTGTACAAAAACTACGACCCGCGTGCCAAGCTGATGCGTGAAACCTGCCACGAAGTGTTGAACGAACTTGGCTTGCACGACGACCCATTGTTCAAGATTGCCATGGCCTTGGAAAAAATTGCGCTGGAAGATGAATACTTCGTCAAGCGCAAGCTGTACCCGAACGTTGACTTTTATTCAGGCATTGTTCAAAAAGCCATTGGTATTCCTGTGCCACTGTTTACCGCCATCTTCGCGTTGGCCCGTACCGTTGGCTGGATCGCCCAGTTGAACGAAATGATTGCAGACCCCGAGTACAAAATCGGTCGTCCACGTCAGTTGTTCAATGGCGCAGCGCATCGCAACGTCAAGCCAATCGATCAACGTTAATTCGATGATCCATTAAAAATGAAAAGCCACCCTCGGGTGGCTTTTTTCATTTTCACCACATTTTTCACATTCATCCAAGACAACGCTTTAGTGCGCTTTCTCTAATCTGCTATCCTTTGGGCTTAACTCTTAAAACAGTCTTTTTGGCTGTTTTTTGCTATCTGGTTAGGGGCAGGGGCTCCACAAACCAGACGGGGAGTGCGGTTTAACCCACGTGTGTAGGGATTCGGTCCGATGGCAATAGCCAAGGTCGAGTCCGAACCCCACATCTTTGAAACGAGAAACTCGGAAAAAGGTGAAGCGCAAATGATGCGATCATTACAACAAAACTCGTACTTGTTCGGGGGCAATGCGCCCTATGTCGAAGAAATGTACGAGGCCTATCTGGATAACCCAGGTTCTGTGCCAGACAAATGGCGCGCCTATTTTGACCAAATGCAAATGGTACCTTCCGCTCACGGCGACGTGAACGAGAAAGACGTAGCCCATGCGCCGGTCGTTCAATCTTTTGCTCAACGCGCCAAAAAAGGCTTCTTGCAGCCGCAGATTCATTCTGCTGATCTGGAAGTGGCCAAGAAGCAGGTGCATGTGCAGTCTATTGTGGCTGCCTACCGTTTCTTGGGCTCGCGTTTTGCTGATCTTGACCCGCTCAAGCGTCAGGAACGCCCAAATATTCCAGAACTTGATCCGGCCTTCTACGGTTTGACCGAAGCGGATATGGACATCACGTTCTCTGCGACCAACACTTATTTTGGTCAAGACCAAATGACCCTTCGCGATATCGTGAAGGCGCTGCGTGACACTTATTGCCGCTCCATTGGTATTGAATACATGCACATCAGCGACCCCGCTCAAAAGCGCTGGTTGCAAGAACGCATGGAAACCAGCCTGGGCACCGCCCAACTGACTGCCGAAGAGAAATTGCACATTCTTGAGCGCCTTACCGCTGCCGAAGGTCTCGAACGTTATTTGCATACCCGTTATGTCGGCCAGAAACGTTTCTCACTGGAAGGTGGTGAATCGTTTATTGCTTCGCTTGATCAAGTGATTCAGCGTGGTGGTGCCAACGGTGTGCAAGAAACCATCATTGGTATGGCTCACCGCGGTCGCCTGAACGTATTGGTGAACATTTTGGGCAAAAGCCCAAGCCAGTTGTTTGAAGAATTTGAAGGAAAGCATGCAGATGATTTGCCAGCCGGTGACGTGAAGTATCACCAAGGCTTTTCATCGGATGTGACCACCCCCGGTGGCCCCATGCACTTGTCATTGGCGTTTAACCCATCGCACCTTGAAATCGTGAACCCGGTGGTCGAAGGTTCCGTGAAAGCTCGCCAGGAACGTCGCGGCGACAAAGAGGGTAAGCAGGTATTGCCAGTGCTGGTGCACGGCGATGCTGCCTTCGCCGGTCAGGGTGTCGTCATGGAAACCCTGAACCTGGTACACACCCGCGGCTACGGCACGGGCGGTACGGTTCACATTGTAATTAACAACCAGATCGGTTTCACCACCTCGGATCCTCGCGACAGTCGCTCGACTTTGTACTGTTCAGACGTCGTGAAGATGATTGAAGCACCCGTATTCCATGTGAATGGTGACGATCCCGAAGCCGTTATTTTCGTGACTCAATTGGCGCTTGATTTCCGCATGGAATTCCAGCAAGACGTGGTGATTGATATTGTGTGTTTCCGGAAATTGGGACACAACGAGCAAGACACGCCTGCAGTTACCCAACCCTTGATGTACAAGAAAATTGGTCAGCATCCAGGCACTCGTACTTTGTACGCTGAACGTTTGGTGATGCAGGGTATTTTGAAGGACGACGGCGCGGACAAGTTGGTTGCAGATTTCCGTGCTGCCATGGACGAGGGCAAGCACAACCGTGCTGACCCAGTGCTGACCAATTACAAGAGCAAATTCGCTGTTGATTGGTCACCTTACCTGAACAAGAAGTGGACTGACGCGGCTGATACGTCTGTGCCAATTTCTGAAATCAAGCGTTTGTCTGAACGTGTTACTACAGTGCCTGAAAACTTCAAGGTTCATCCCTTGGTGCAAAAGGTGATTGCAGACCGCGCCGCCATGGGACAAGGAGAAACCTTGCTCGACTGGGGCATGGGTGAGCACTTGGCTTACGCTTCCCTGGTTTCATCCGGTTATGCCGTTCGCATGACTGGTCAGGATTGCGGTCGCGGCACGTTCACTCACCGCCACGCTGTACTGCACCATCAGGGTCGCGAAAAGTGGAGTGAGGGCACTTACGTCCCTCTTGAAAATATCTCTGAAGGTCAGGCGCCATTCACAGTGATCGACTCGGTGTTGTCCGAAGAAGCTGTGCTTGGTTTTGAGTATGGGTACTCCACAGCTGAACCCAACACCTTGGTCATCTGGGAAGCCCAGTTCGGTGATTTCGCCAACGGCGCCCAAGTGGTGATCGACCAGTTCATTTCATCCGGTGAAGTGAAATGGGGGCGTGCCTCCGGTTTGGTGATGATGCTGCCGCACGGCTACGAAGGGCAGGGTCCCGAACATTCTTCCGCGCGCATCGAGCGTTATTTGCAGTTGTGCGCCGAGAACAACATGCAAGTGTGCCAGCCCACTACGCCGGCACAGATTTTCCACTTGTTGCGTCGCCAGATGATCCGCTTGTTCCGCAAGCCATTGATCATCATGACACCGAAGTCTTTGTTGCGTCACAAGGAAGCCACTTCTTCTTTGCAAGACCTGTCCAAAGGTCACTTTCAGACTGTCATCGGTGATCAGGGCGAACTGGATTCCAGCAAGGTCAAACGAGTGGTGCTTTGTTCTGGTCGTGTGTATTACGACCTTATCGCGGCTCGTCGTGAGCGCAATATCAAAGATGTTGCGATTGCGCGTGTTGAGCAGCTTTATCCATTCCCACACAAGTCACTTAGCGCTGAATTGCGTAAGTATCCGAACCTGACTGATGTGGTGTGGTGTCAGGACGAACCTCAAAACCAGGGTCCCTGGTTCCAGATCCAGCACAACGTGTTGGAAAACCTGTCCGAAGGACAGCGTCTGGGTTATGCAGGTCGTCCGGCTTCAGCTTCTCCGGCCGTGGGCTATTACGCCAAGCACAACGAACAGCAGAAAGCGCTGATCGATGCTGCATTCGGCAAGCTCAAGGGTTTCGTGGTAACTAAATAAACACAGGAAGCGGGCAGGTCATGGTGGCCGCCCGCACTTGAACAAAGAATTCAAAAGGAAAATATTCCATGGCAATCGTAGAAGTGGTCGTACCACAACTGTCCGAATCTGTCGCCGAAGCAACGCTGTTGAATTGGTACAAAAAACCGGGTGACGCTGTCAAGCGTGACGAAAATCTGATTGACGTAGAAACCGACAAGGTGGTGCTTGAAGTGCCTGCACCTTCAGGTGGCGTAATCGTTGAAATTCTGTGCGAAGACGGTGCAACTGTTGTAGCAGGTCAGGTTTTGGCAAAAATTGACACCGAAGCTAGTGCCTCCGCAAGCGCGCCTGCTGCAGAATCTGCACCTGCCGCCGCCGCTCCAGCGGCTGCCCCGGCAGCATCGGCTCCGGCTCCTTCTGCCAATGTAGATGGTTCAGTGGCCATGCCAGCTGCAGCCAAAATGATGGCTGAAAACAATCTGAGTGCTGGTCAAATCGCAGGTTCTGGCAAAGATGGCCGCATCACCAAAGGCGATGTGATTGGTACCTTGAATGCACCTGCAGCAGCGCCTGCACCTGCAGCCAAACCAGCAGCTGCACCGGCTGCTGCCAAGCCAGTTAGTCTCCTGCCCGAGGTAAAGGCTCCGCTTGATCCTGCTACCTTGATCGAAGGTCGCCCAGAGCAGCGCGTGCCCATGAGCCGTTTGCGAGCCCGTGTTGCTGAACGACTGGTGCAGTCTCAGCAAACCAACGCCATTCTGACCACGTTCAACGAAGTGAACATGAAGCCGGTGATGGACTTGCGCAACAAGTACAAAGACAAGTTCGAGAAAGAGCATGGTGCCAAGCTGGGCTTCATGGGCTTCTTCGTGAAAGCTGCAGTGGCAGCCTTGAAAAAGTACCCTGTGTTGAATGCTTCTGTAGATGGCAGCGACGTCGTGTACCACGGCTACTTTGATATCGGTATTGCAGTGGGTTCGCCACGCGGTTTGGTGGTGCCGATTATTCGCAACGCAGATCAAATGAGCATTGCCGACATCGAGATGAAAATTGCAGAATTCGGCCAGAAAGCCAAAGACGGCAAGTTGAGCCTTGATGACCTGACAGGCGGCACCTTCTCGATTTCCAACGGTGGTGTGTTTGGTTCCATGTTGTCCACCCCGATTATCAACCCACCCCAGTCAGCAATTTTGGGTATTCATGCCACCAAAGAACGTGCCGTGGTTGAAAACGGTGAAATCGTGATTCGCCCCATGAACTACCTGGCCATGAGCTACGATCACCGAATTATTGATGGTCGCGAGGCGGTACTTGGTTTGGTTGCAATGAAGGAAGCCCTGGAAGACCCAGCACGCTTGCTGCTGGAACTGTAAGGGGAATAGTCATGAGTACACAATACGACGTAGTAGTGATCGGTGCGGGCCCAGGCGGTTACATCGCCGCGATCCGTGCAGGTCAATTGGGCATGAAAGTGGCCTGTATTGAAGGCAATGCTTACGATGATCCCAAGGGCGAGCCGCGTTTGGGTGGTACCTGCCTGAACGTGGGTTGTATTCCATCGAAAGCTTTGCTGGCATCTTCTGAGGAATTCGAGAAGATTGCTCACCATGCGGAAGACCACGGTATCACTGTGACTGGCGCGACGATGGATGTGGCCAAGATGGTCAAGCGCAAGGATGATATCGTTGCCAAGATGACAGGTGGCATTCAGTACTTGTTCAAGAAAAACAAAGTCACGCCCATCAAGGGGTGGGCCAGTTTTTCCGGCAAGGTCGATGGCGGTTTTGAGCTGACAGTGAAAAGTGCCGCGGGTGAAGAGAAGGTGACTGCCAAGCAAGTGATTGTGGCCACTGGTTCCAAGGCCCGCCATTTGCCAGGTATTGCCGTTGACAACGAATTGGTATGCGACAACGAAGGTGCCTTGAAATTTGGCGCTGTGCCCAAGAAATTGGGCGTGATTGGTGCCGGTGTAATTGGTCTGGAGTTGGGTTCGGTTTGGCGCCGTTTGGGTGCTGACGTAACCGTGCTTGAAGCCATGCCTAATTTCCTGGCCGCTGCCGACGAAGGTGTTGCCAAGGAAATGCAGAAGATCTTCACCAAACAAGGCTTGAAGATGCACATGGGTGTCAAGATCTCCGATGTGAAGGCCAGCAAGAAGGGTGTTTCTGTGGCCTACACCGATGTAGATGGTGCAGCCCAGAAGCTCGATTGCGACAAGTTGATCGTGTCGGTAGGCCGTGTGCCCAATACCGATGGTTTGAACCTGGAAGCAGTTGGCCTGAAAACCAACGACCGCGGTCAAATCGATGTGGACGCACATTGCCAAACATTGGTTGCGGGCATTTATGCAGTTGGTGATGTAATTCGCGGTGCCATGCTGGCGCACAAAGCCGAGGAAGAGGGCGTAATGGTTGCTGAAATCATGGCGGGTCAGGCCGGCCACTGCAACTATGACACCATTCCATGGGTTATTTACACCTCACCTGAAGTGGCTTGGGTTGGTAAAACCGAGCAGCAGTTGAAGCAGGAAGGCCGCAAGTACAAGGCAGGTCAGTTCCCGTTCATGGCCAATGGCCGTGCGCTGGGGCAAGGCGATTCACAAGGCTTTGTGAAAGTGCTGGCCGACGCCACTACTGACGAAGTTCTGGGCGTTCATATCATCAACAGCCATGCATCCGATCTGATTGCAGAAGCGGTGATGGCGATGGAGTTCAAAGCTTCTTCTGAGGACATTGGCCGCATTTGCCATGCACACCCCAGTTTGTCTGAAGTAGTTAAGGAAGCGGCTTTGGCTTGCGACAAGCGTCAACTGAACGGTTAAACTCAGACTGACGTCGACCCCAAACGGCTGGTGAATTGCTTCATCGGCCGTTTTTAATTCTATTGATTCAAACTCATCATCGTGAACGTTCAGGAACATTACAAACAAACTTTGACCGAACGGGGTTACCAATCGGATGCTGCACAGCAAAAGGCCGTGGACCGCATGCAGCTTTTCTATGATGAGTTTGTGGAATACAAAAAGGCGCGCAGCAGTGTGATCAAGAAGTTTTTGAATCGCCCCGCTGTACCCAAAGGCTTGTACCTGTGGGGCGGAGTTGGCCGCGGTAAAAGTTTTTTGATGGATTGCTTTTACAACTCGGTCACTGTTCAGCGCAAAATACGTTTGCACTTTCATGAGTTCATGCGAGGGGTGCATGCAGAACTCGATGACCTGAAAGGTGTTCAAGATCCGCTCGACGAGGTGGCGGCACGCATCGCCAAACGTTATCGCCTGATTTGTTTTGATGAGTTTCACGTGTCGGACATTGCCGATGCCATGATTCTTTATCGCCTGCTCGATGGCTTGTTTGCCAATGGCGTTACGTTCTTGATGACTTCAAATTACAAACCCGACGATTTGTACCCGGACGGCCTGCACCGCGATCGTTTGCTGCCCGCAATTGCTTTGTTGAACAAGCAGCTTGATGTGATCAATGTGGATGTGGGGGTCGATTATCGCCGCCGCACATTGGCGCAATTGAACACCTACCTGATGCCGTTGACTGAAAGTGCAGACATTCAATTGACCGACGATTTTAATCGTTTGGCTGAAGTGGCCGACGAGGCTGCCGAGTTGCAAATCGAATCGCGCGTGATCAAGGCGGTGCGCCGTGCAGGTTCAGTGGTGTGGTTTGACTTCCCCACCTTGTGTGGTGGCCCACGCTCACAAAACGATTACCTGGAAATTGCCAGTCAGTTTCAAACCGTCATTCTAAGTGGCGTACCCAAGATGGGAGCTGGCATGGCGTCGGAGGCGCGCCGATTCACCTGGTTGATTGACGTGCTCTACGACCACAAAGTGAAGTTGATCATGTCGGCAGCAGTAGAGCCGGAAGAACTTTACACCGAAGGTGCCATGGCGCATGAGTTCTTCCGCACGGTGAGCCGCATTGTTGAAATGCAATCAAAAGAGTACCTGGACTCACCGAAGCGAAACGCCGTTCGCCTTTGATCTACGCTTATTTGCTTCCCTTCGCCTTTGCAAACGCGGCAGCAAATGCATTGTTCGCAAATCCGGAGCCCGGTTGTGGTGCGCCATTTCCACCACGCCGATCACCTCGAGAGTCACCTGCGCGGTTGGCTTGAACTTGGCGAGCGGTATTTTGCCCTGGTGCAGCTTTGGGCACATCGTCGCCCATTTTCATGGTCAATGAAATCCGCTTGCGTGGAATGTCGACCTCAAGCACTTTCACTTTGACAATTTGACCGGTCTTGACCACGCTGTGCGGGTCTTTCACAAAGGTATTCGACAAGGCAGACACGTGCACCAATCCATCCTGGTGCACACCAATGTCGACAAAAGCACCGAAGTTCGCCACGTTGGTGACCACACCCTCAAGTGTCATGCCCGGTTTTAAATCGGCCATGGTGTGTACCTTGTCGTCAAACTTGGCGGTCTTGAAGCTGGGGCGCGGGTCACGGCCCGGCTTTTCAAGTTCGATCAAAATATCCTGAACGGTGGGTAAACCGAACCGGTCATCCACAAACTCGGTGGGTTTCAGCTCTTTCAGCGCGTCTCGATTGCCGACCAGGCTGCCCACTGGCTTCTTAACCTTGGACGCCATTTTCTCCACCACAATGTAGGCCTCTGGGTGCACCGAGGATGCATCGAGAGGATTATCGGCACCGTGAATACGCAGGAAGCCCGCCGCTTGTTCGAATGTTTTGTCACCGAGCCGTGGCACTTTGCGAAGGTCTTCGCGGCTTTTAAATTTGCCGTTGCTGTTTCTGAACGAAACCAGTGCCTTGGCCACTGATGCGTTCAAGCCCGATACGCGCGACAGCAATTGCTCAGACGCCGTATTCACCTCTACACCCACCGCATTGACGCAATCTTCAACCACCGCGTCAAGGCGTCCACTCAACTGGCGCTGATCCACATCGTGCTGGTATTGACCCACACCAATTGATTTCGGATCAATTTTTACAAGCTCTGCCAAGGGGTCCTGAAGCCGGCGTGCAATTGAAACTGCACCGCGAATGCTGACATCGAGATCGGGCAATTCGGCTGATGCCAAGGCTGAAGCGGAGTAAATCGAGGCACCTGCTTCACTGACCATGACTCGGGTGGCTTTGAGGTCTTTGTGTTGGGCAAGCAAGTCGGCAGCAAGCTGATCAGTTTCCCGGCTGGCCGTTCCATTGCCGATCGCAATCAATTCGACATTGTGTTTCATGCAAAGCGCTGCCAGCAGCGCAATCGATTCATTCCATTGGCGGCGCGGCTCGTGTGGGTAAACAGTGGCGTGTTCAACCACCTGGCCTGTGCTGTCTATCACGGCCACTTTCACGCCAGTGCGAATACCCGGATCCAGGCCCATGGTGGCCTTGCCACCGGCTGGCGCCGACAACAGCAGGTCTTTCAGGTTTTTTCCAAACACGGTAATGGCCTCGGCTTGGGCTGCGTCACGCAGCGTACCGATCACCTCACTTTCCAGGGAGCTGGCTAATTTGATTTTCCAGGTCCAGCGGCATGTTTCATTGAGAAATTTACCTCGAGGACTGTCGTTGCGTTCAATGCCATGCAATCGCGCGATTTCTGATTCGAAGGGATGGGGCGCGCGCGGGCTCTCGGCTTCCCACACCTCTGGTAAATCCACTTTCAGCGTCAAGAATCCTTGCTCGCGACCACGAAGCATGGCCAACATGCGGTGCGACGCGGTGCTGCTCAAGGCTTCTTGATGTTCAAAGTAATCTTGAAACTTGATTGCTTCGCTGGCTTTTTCAGGCACTACAGCGGCGCGAATAGCGCCCTCGGCTTTCAAGCGACTTCTTAAAAGAGCCAACAAAGCTGCGTTCTCGGAAAACTGTTCAGCCAAAATGTCACGTGCACCGTCCAGCGCCGCCTTGGTGTCATTAATTTGATGTTCGGCATTCAAGTAAGCCGCAGCCAATTCTTCAGGCACTGCTTGCTTGTTTTCAAAGATTTCATCAGCCAGTGGCTGCAGGCCGGCTTCACGGGCAATTTGAGCACGTGTGCGGCGCTTGGGCTTGTAGGGCAGGTACAAGTCTTCCAGCGTTTGTTTGTTTTCTGCTTGTTCAATTGCAGCTTTGAGTTCAGGTGTCAGTTTGCCCTGGCTTTCAATGGATTCCAGAATACTGCCGCGTCGGTCTTCCAGTTCACGCAGGTACACCAATCGTTCTTGAAGGTCGCGAAGCAGTGCGTCGTCGAGCCCGCCCGTGGCCTCTTTTCGGTAACGGGCAATGAAGGGTACAGTTGAGCCTTCGTCCAACAAATCCACAGCTGCCTTGATTTGTGATTGCGCGGCACCCAATTCTTGGGCCAACTGGGCGATAATTCGATTTTGAACAAGCGACATGGATTCTGATCTATGAGTTTTCAAAGTAAGCAGGGCATTGTGCCACAGCTTGTGAAGTCCTTCGGGGTCAGGGTGCAAGGCCTGTTCACCCGCATTTTGCCAGCTTCGGCCTTGTTGCTGGCAGCTTGCAGCACGATCCAACTTCAGGCAAGTAAACCCCAAGCGCCAAATACGCTTGACCAAGCACGAGCCTACGTGGCTGAGCGTGAAAAACAACTTGAGTACCTGGAGTACGAGTTGAACGAACAGTCACGCGCCTGTTACAAAAAGTTTTTTGTATCCAGTTGCCTGGACGATGTGCGTTTACAAGGCGCTCAAATTCGCAGGGCACACCTGGAAGTTCAAGGTCAGGCCGAAGACATGATTCGTTTGAATGAGTATGCGAATCGACGCGCGAGAACACCAAACTAAAACAGGCCGCAGAACGGGTGATCCACTTCGGGTAGATTGTTTCCAGCCTTCGTTCACTTGCGGCTACAATGTTCACAACACCGAGCTGGTTCAACCTGAATGCCCATGGTCCACACTGAAGACATTGAATCGATCAAGCGACGAATCGTAGAACTGCAAGTCGAGCACCGCGACCTGGATCAAATAATTGCCATGCTCACGGCGCAGGCAGGTTTCGATCAGCTACAGGTTCGCAGGTTGAAAAAGCGAAAGTTGCAAATCAAAGACTCGATTACGCTGCTCCAAATTCAGCTTGAACCCGATATTCCCGCCTAACTTTTACACCTAAACGCACCTGTATCCTGCATGTTTGATTTTTCTGAACCCTTGAACGAGGCATTCGCCCCTGGTGGCGCTTTGGCTCGCCGTTTGCCTGGGTTCAGTGCACGCGAATCACAAATCGAGATGGCACAAGCCGTGGGGCAGGCCATTGAGAAACAAAGCGCTTTGGTTGTCGAGGCGGGCACAGGTACAGGCAAAACCTTTGCGTATGTCGTGCCTGCCTTGTTGTCGGGTCGCAGGGTATTGTTGTCCACGGCCACCAAAACTTTGCAAGATCAGTTGTTCAACAAAGACCTTCCGTTGGTTCGTGAAGCCTTGGGGGTGCCGGTTAATGTGGCTTTGCTGAAAGGCCGTCAAAATTATGTGTGCCATTTTCACCTTGAGCGGGCTTTAAAAGAGGCACGTTTGCCGTCGCCGCGTGAAGTGGATCATCTTCAAAAAGTGAAACTATTTGCAGGCCGCACTCACACGGGTGATCGCGCCGATTGTGCAGGCGTGCCCGAGGATTCCGCCGTGTGGAGCTGGGTAACTTCC
The DNA here is from genome assembly GCF_902506325.1 of Limnobacter sp. 130. Classification (GTDB taxonomy): domain Bacteria; phylum Pseudomonadota; class Gammaproteobacteria; order Burkholderiales; family Burkholderiaceae_B; genus Limnobacter. The sequence goes on along the minus strand of NZ_LR732328.1, from coordinate 926,129 downwards.
AACAAAGACAACTGTTTGGGTGGCGAATGCCCCAATGCCTCGGAGTGTTTTGTGAACAAGGCGCGCCGGGATGCGCTGGACGCAGAGGTGGTTGTGGTGAATCACCATTTGTTTTTGGCCGACCTTGCGCTGAAAGAAGAGGGAATTGCAGAATTGCTGCCCGCCTGCGATGTAATCGTATTTGACGAAGCACACCAGTTGCCAGATATCGCGACAAGCCTGCTTGGACAGGCGATATCCACAGCCCAGTGTCAGGAGTTTTTGCGTGATGTACTCATTGAAGGCCGAACTTCCAGTGCGGATGCTGGCGATTGGGACACCGTGCTCCGCCCCATGGAGCTTGCCCTGAAGGAAATTCGCCGAATCGTAGGTACCGAGATTGATTCAGCGCGGTTCACGCATGCCCAGTTTTTGGCCTTGAATGGCGTGGCTGCCGTGTGCGCTGACTTTGAAAGTCGCCTGGAGGGCTTGATTGAAATGATCAGCCCATTGTCGGTGCGCAATGAGTCGTGGGTGAAACTGATGGGCCGGGCAAGCGAGCTGTGCCTGCGCTGGCAAGATTGGTTCTCGCCCGCAACCGCGCAAGCCGATGAACAATCTGTGCGATGGGTGAGTGTGTCTACCCATGTGGTTCAGTTCTGTGATTCACCACTGGATGTATCCAATGCATTTGCCAAGTTGTATGCCGAACAGCCCAAAGCGTGGGTGTTTACCAGTGCCACCTTGAGTATCAAGGAAAGCTTGCAGCACTTCACCTTGCAGGTGGGGCTGGATGATTGCCAACAGCTTTTGTTGCCCAGTCCTTTTGACTATGAGTCGCAGGCATTGCTGTGTGTACCCGACAATCTCCCGTTTCCAAACGAGCCCCAATTCAGCAAGAAGTTGTGCGAAACGGTGTGGCCGTTGCTGCAAGCCAGTGAGGGCGGCGTGTTTTTTCTGTGCACCAGCCATCGCGCGGTCAAGCAAGTGGGGGAATACCTGCGTGAACGCATTGAGAAGGACGAGCTTGATTGGAGCTTGTTGGTCCAGGGGGAAGCATCCAGGGCCGAGTTGCTTGAACAGTTCCGGGTGTTGAATAACCCGGTTTTGGTGGGGGCCGCCAGCTTTTGGGAAGGTGTGGACATTCGGGGTGAAGGGCTGCGCTTGGTCATCATCGACAAGTTGCCGTTTGCACCACCTGATGATCCTGTGTTTCAAGCCAAAAGTGAGTTGATTAAAAACCGCGGTGGCAATGCGTTTCAGGATCTGTCATTGCCCGATGCTGCCATTGCCTTGAAGCAGGGAGCAGGCCGCTTGATTCGTGACGAATCAGATTGGGGTGTATTGCTGATTGGCGACCGTCGCTTGGTAGAAAAAGGCTATGGCAAGCTGCTTTGGCGTAGTTTGCCGCCGTTCAAGCGCACACGAGAATTGAAAGTGGCTATTCAGTTCATGACTGACAAGCGCCAAAAATAAAAAAGGATCCACGAAGGATCCTTTTTTATAAAACCAGAAGAGTGTTTACTCTTTCCAGACCTGCCACCACTTGGCTTCAACCTTTTCCTTCTCTGGAAGATCCATATCCCAGTAAGGGCTGTCTTTGAAGTTCAGGTTGATCACACGCTTGGTGTCTGCCGCCAAGGCGGTCATATTCAATTTCTCGTAGCTTCTCAGGCTGATAAACAGGGCTTCCTCAATGGAGGGTGTCTGTTCGAATCGACGAACCACTTCCTGAGCCCGGTTAACGGCGGCCAGGTAGGCGCCACGCCTGTAATAGTAGCGGGCCACATGCAACTCGTTTTGCGCCAGTGCATTCACCAGGTATTGAAGGCGAGACTTGCTGTCGTCGTAATATTTGCTCTCAGGAAAGCGACTGACTACTTCCTTGAACGCATCAAATGCTGCGCGTGTTCCTTTCGGGTCGCGAGCACTTTGATCTTCGCCAGAAAGCAGTGCAAAAATGCCTTTGTCTTCGTTAAAGCTGATTAGACCACGCAGGTAATACACATAATCAAGGTTTTGGTGGTTGGGGTACAGCTTGATGAAGCGGTCGGTCGCTGCCAAAGCCTGGGCATTGTCGCCAGACTTGTAATAGGCAAATGCGGTGTCAATTTGAGCTTGCTGCGCAAAACGGCCGTAAGGGTAGCGCGCTTCCAGCTTTTCCAGCAATTCGATGCCGCGTTCGTAGTTGCCCACATCAATTTCTGCTTTGGCTTCCTCGTAAAGGCGGGCAGGGCTCCAACCCTCGGTTTCATCGAATTGTTTTGCCGAGCCGCAGGCAGCCAGTGCGAAAATCAACGCGGGGATCAGGAATAACTGCGATAATGTGCGCAGCCAAGTATTGCGCGGGGCCAATGTGGTTTTGTTCATGTGATTTCGAAACCCGAAGTGTCCCTGTTTGATCATCTATGGTTTTCCATTATATCGGGCAAAGCCCGTGCTGCCCACCGGCGGCATACTCAATTGAAAGATTCGATTTTAATTTATGACCTCCCAAATTCACGACGACGCAGAAAGCGCGCAACCCGATCAACCTTTGCAAGCCCGGGTGCCTATGGAACTGGGTGGTTCTCGCTTGGACAAAGTGATTGCCGAGTTGTTCCCGCAGTATTCCCGTTCCCGCCTGCAGGGCTGGTTAAAAGAGGAGCGGGTGCTGGTCAATGGCGTGGCCGCAGCCAAAGGCAACCAGAAAGTACAAGGCATGGACCGCATCGCGCTTAGTCCAGGGGTTCTTGCCCACATGCAGGCATTGATACCTGAGGACATGGGCCTGGACATTGTGGCGCGCACCCAGGAATACACAGTGGTCAACAAGCAGGCGGGTTTGGTGGTTCACCCTGCGCCTGGGCACTGGACGGGTACCTTGATGAATGGTTTGTATCACCTTGACCCCGAATTGATCCACGTGCCCCGTGCGGGTATTGTTCACCGTCTGGATGCCGACACCACCGGCCTGATGGTGGTGGCTCGAACTCAGGAAACCCAGGTGAAGCTGGTCCAGATGCTGCAAGCCCGAATTGTAAAACGTGTGTACTTGGCCATGGTGTGGGGGCGCATTGCCAACTCGCTAACTGTGAACAACCCCTTGGGCCGCGACCCGCGCAACCGCTTGCGCATGGCTGTGGTTGATCATGGCAAGCCCGCAGTCACTCACTTTACCCCGGTAGCCTTCGGTGAACTGCTTGAGGTGCCTGTCACTTTGATGGTGTGTCGCCTTGAAACGGGGCGTACCCATCAAATTCGCGTGCATGCACAGCATGCAGGTTTTGCCTTGGTGGCCGATCCTGTTTATAAAATCAGGGGGGCTGGCAGTCATTCGGCGTTAAGGCTGTCGTCCATCGAGCTTCCAAATGGAGAAAAGTTTGAGCGCCAGGCCTTGCATGCCACGCATCTCAGCTTTCCCGACCCGGCTCATTTTCATGTGCAGGGCACTGATGAAGCTGCAGAAGATTGGGATGAAAGCCTTGGTAACCATGAATGGCCTGAATATGTGGCCAAGGCCCCAGAGGACTTGCGTTTGCTGGGAGAAATGGCTGGCATAGACTTTCACAGCGACGAGGTCGAAGAGGCTGTGCTTGAGGAAGCACACCAACACAAGGCCTCGGTGCTGGTGCGATTTGATGACGATGATGACCTCGAAGAAATCGAATAAATTCCTGCCATTGGCCGAAATCGGCCCAAACTGGTTGGGGGTGAAGGTGTGTGTAACGCAAACCGGATTCGGCGATCCTGCCTTTGACACTGGCCCTTATGGTTTCAATTTGGGTACACATGTTGGAGATGAACTGGACGATGTCGAAAACAGGCGCAGCGTTGTTCAGCAGGAAATGGGTGCCCCGGTTCTTTGGCTGAATCAGGTGCATGGGTGCGATGTATTTGATGCCGGTCTGTTAACCAATTCACATGGCCTTGGTGCCATGCCACCAAGTGCTGATGCCTCTACATGCGTCAACAGCAATGTTGCTTTGGCCATCATGACCGCAGATTGCCTGCCTGCTGTATTTGCCGCCTTTGATTATTCCGGCAAAGCCATCGGTGTTGCCGCAGCACATGCGGGCTGGCGGGGTTTGCATGCTGGCGTACTACAGGCCACAGCCAAAGCGCTGGGTAGCGCGTGCAATGTGCCGATGGGTCAGATCAAGGTTTGGTTGGGACCGGCAATTGGACCGGAGTCGTTCGAGGTGGGTTCTGAGGTATTGAATGCCTTTGTCCAGAAAATCACCACATCCTCAATGTGTTTCAAACCCGCTGGGTCTGACGGAAAATTTCTGGCGAATATCTATGGTCTGGCTCGTTGTGTGCTTGACGACTTGGGTGTAGGCAAAGTTCAGGCTGGCGATTGGGACACTGTCACTGATTTACGCTGGTTTTCTCATCGACGGGGGCAACAGCAGGGTGTTCCTTCTGGGCGTTTTGCGACACTAATTCGGCTTCTTCCTGAGCAAGTCGTTTAAGCCGCCTCGACTTTGTTCCCATCAAATAAGCCAGCACTGCGCAGGGCAACGCCCCGTAAAACAGAAAAGTGACAATGCCTGCCACGAAGTTTGTTTCAGTGGCTGCCATCAAGGTAACCACATACATCCAGCCAATAATTACGATGTACATCTTTTGTGAACTCTAGGGTGAAACGAATACACTGGAGATGGTGCATGAAATCGGGCTCATCAGCAAACAGTAAGGGTCAGAGGCATACAATTATTTGACAAGTCAAAATGTTGCGGTGCACAATATACAAAAGGCCGACGAGCCAAGGGAGCGTATTGCGCCCGCAAAGGAGAGGAAGGTGAACAAACAAATACCAGACTTTAACGAAGTCTTCGGTCAGCTATTGCCTGTTGCAGAACAAATGCAGCAGCAGATGCAGGCCCAGTTTCAGCAGGCCATGGGTGCCTTCGGGCAACTGGGGCCAATCCCGGGATTGCAAGCCTCAGTGCCGTTACAAAATGCAACCATGGGAGCCATTCAGCCATTCATGAATTCGATCATGGGTGCTTGCCAGGCTGCACTGACCCAAATCCCGGTGCATTCACTGGGGCAAATTCAAACTGAATACGCTGCCGAGTTGTCCGCATTGCTGGCTTCGGCGTTTTCCAATTTACCCAATCCCGAGTCCAAGGCCACACAGCCTGTATCTCTTGACACCTGGATTCAGGGTGACAAGCGCTTTGCTTCACCCGATTGGCACGACCACGGTGTGTATGAGTTCACTGCGGCCATGTATTCGCTGAACGCACGGTTCACGAAACGTATTGTTGAACTGGTGCCCGACAGCAGTCCTGAAAAACGCAAGGTTGAGTACGCCGTTGAGCAGTTTGTCGATGCACTGAGCCCTTCCAATTTCTTTGTTACCAATCCGGAAGCGCAGAAAAAATTGCTGGAGAGCAAAGGTGAAAGCCTGACACAGGCCATTCAAAACCTGATGGCAGACATGCAAAAAGGTCGCATTTCACAAACCGATGAAGATGCATTTGAAGTGGGTGTGAATGTAGCCACTACACCTGGTGACGTGGTGTTTGAGTGCGATTATTTTCAACTGCTGCAGTACAAGCCCACCACTGAAAAAGTGGGTAAACAGCCCATGTTGTTTGTGCCGCCGTGCATCAATAAATTTTACATTCTCGACCTTCAACCCGCCAATTCACTGGTTAACTTCGTGGTTAGCCAAGGCCACACTTTGTTTCTGGTGTCCTGGAAAAACCCCACCGAGGCTGAAGGGCATTTCAGTTGGGATGGCTATGTTGAAGATGGCGTAATCAAGGCCATTGATGTTGTCAAAACCATCACCAAACAACCCAAGCTGAACGTGCTTGGTTTTTGTGTGGGCGGCACGCTTTTGGCAACGGCTTTGTCGACATTGGCCAATCGCGAAGACGACAGTGTCAACAGTGTCACGTTTTTGACCACCTTGCTCGACTTCACCGACACTGGTGCCTTGGGTGTATTTGTGGACGAGGAGCAGGTCAAGGCGCGGGAAGAAAGCATTGGTCAGGGTGGGGTTATGCCCGGCAAAGATTTATCGAGTGCTTTTTCCTCGCTGCGCCCAAATGATTTGATCTGGAATTACGTGGTGAACAATTACCTGAAAGGTGAAAAGCCACCCGTGTTCGATTTGTTGTACTGGAACAGTGACAGCACCAATTTACCGGGCCCCATGTTTGCTTGGTACCTGCGGAATACTTACCTGGAAAACAAGGTGTGCCAGCCGGGCAAAGCCATGGTTTGTGGCATGCCGGTTGATTTGGGTTTGATCGATGTACCTGTTTACATTTTGGCAACTCGTGAAGACCACATTGTGCCCTGGCGAAGTGCCTTTCAAACTAGCCATTTGGTGAGCGGTGAATCCAGGTTTGTGCTGGGTGCCAGTGGCCACATTGCCGGTGTTATCAACCCGGCCAATAAAAACAAACGCAATTACTGGGTGTGTGAAGGTGAAATTCCAGATACCCCTGAGCAATGGTTCAAGCAAGCCAAAGAAGTGCCTGGCAGTTGGTGGAATGATTGGGCGCAGTGGCTTGAGTCCATGAAAGGCGGAGAAGTGAAAGCGCCAGCAAAACCCGGCAATACAAAATTCAAATCCATTGAGCCCGCACCTGGACGATACGTCAAACAGCGAGCCGTATAAAAACCTGTAAGGAGAGTTGACATGACTGAAGTGGTAATTGTTGCTGCGGGCAGAACCGCACTGGGCAAGTTTGGTGGATCACTTGCCAAAATTTCTGCGCCAGAGTTGGGGGCGCACGTGATCAAAGGTTTGCTTGAGAAAACGGGCGTGAAGGGTGAGCAGATTTCAGAAGTGATTCTGGGACAGGTGCTCACCGCTGGTTCGGGTCAAAATCCGGCCCGTCAGTCTGTCATCAAAGCGGGATTGCCGAACACTGTGCCTGCTCTGACAATTAACAAAGTCTGCGGTTCTGGCCTGAAGGCAGTGATGCTGGGCGCACAAGCGATTGCCTGCGGCGACGCTGAAATCGTGATTGCCGGTGGTCAGGAAAACATGAGTGCAGCGCCCCATGTGATGATGGGCAGCCGCGATGGTTTTCGCATGGGAGACGCCAAGCTGGTAGACAGCATGATCGTGGATGGCCTGTGGGACGTGTACAACCAGTACCACATGGGCATTACCGCTGAAAACGTGGCGGACAAGTATGGTATTCAACGTGCGGAGCAAGATGAGTTTGCGGTGAAAAGCCAGAACAAAGCTGAAGCTGCAATTAAGGCTGGCCAGTTCAAGGATGAAATTTTCCCGTTGAGCATTCCTCAGCGCAAAGGCGACCCCTTGGTGTTTGACACCGATGAGTTTCCACGCCTGGGCGCCACGCTGGACAACATGACCGCGTTAAAGCCCGCATTCAAGAAAGACGGCAGTGTGACTGCTGCTAACGCATCTGGTTTGAATGATGGTGCAGCCGCTGTGATGTTGATGAGTGCTGCGAAAGCGAAAGAACTGGGTTTGCCCGTGTTGGCGACCATTGCTGCCTATGCCAGTGCTGGCCTGGATCCGACCATTATGGGTATGGGGCCGGTCCCTGCTTCGAAGAAGTGCCTGGAAAAAGCAGGCTGGACTGCTGCTGAGCTGGACTTGATGGAAATCAACGAAGCTTTTGCGGCACAAGCGTGTGCCGTGAACAAGGAAATGGGTTGGGATACATCAAAGATCAACGTGAACGGCGGCGCCATTGCCTTGGGGCATCCAATTGGTGCGTCAGGTTGCCGTGTGCTGGTAAGCTTGATTCATGAAATGAACAAGCGCGATGCCAAGAAAGGTTTGGCCTCATTGTGTATCGGCGGTGGCATGGGCGTGGCTTTGGCTGTCTCCAGATAGTATTCGGATAAATTCAAATCAATACAAATAAAGAAGGGATGTGAATCATGAATGAACCAAAAGTAGCGTATGTGACAGGTGGTATGGGTGGTATTGGAACGGCCATTTGCAAGAAGCTGTGTGAGTCGGGTTACCGTGTGATCGCAGGCTGTGGCCCCAATTCACCCCGCAAGGAAAAATGGCTGGGTGAAATGCGCAGCGCAGGATACGAGGTGTATGCCAGCGAAGGCAATGTGGCCGATTGGGACAGCACCGTGACTGCTTTCGAGAAAGTACGTGCCGAGCACGGCACGGTTTCCATTCTCGTGAACAATGCCGGTATTACCCGCGATGGTACTTTTGTCAAAATGAGTCGCGACGATTGGTCTGCCGTGATCGACACCAACTTGAACTCGTTGTTTAACGTGACCAAACAGGTTATCAGTGGCATGGTTGAGCAGGGCTTTGGTCGTGTTATCAATATTTCGTCGGTGAATGGTCAGAAAGGGCAGTTTGGGCAGACCAACTACTCCACAGCCAAAGCGGGTTTGCGTGGTTTCACCATGGCGTTGGCTCAAGAAGTCGCATCCAAGGGTGTCACTGTGAACACGGTTTCTCCGGGCTACATCGGTACGGACATGGTTCGTGCCATTCGCCCTGATGTACTGGAAAAAATTGTGAATACCATTCCGGTAAAGCGTTTGGGTACACCTGAAGAAATTGCATCCATTTGCGCCTGGTTGGCCTCTGAGGACTCTGGTTTCTCGACAGGCGCTGACTTTTCGCTGAATGGTGGTTTGCACATGGGTTAATCCTTGGTGCATTTTCGGCAACCAAGTGCCAAAAAGGCGGTATGATGTTGCACTGCACGTTGAAAAAGCGTGCAGTGCTTTGTTTTTTGTAAGTGCTTGTTTGTGCAAGGTAGTTTGACAAATTGATGCACCTGCAACCAGACCGTTCACCCACGCAGGTGCGGCGGCGTATAACACCACAAGAAAGAGATGAGAGGCATGGCTGACGCAACACGACTGATCAAGAAGTATCCAAACCGACGCTTGTACGACACTCAAACCAGCAGTTACATCACCTTGGGCGATGTAAAGCTATTGGTGCTGGAAAACGAAGGATTTCAAGTCGTGGATGCGAAAAGCGGTGAAGATTTAACCCGTAGCATTTTGCTCCAGATCATTCTGGAAGAAGAAACTGCAGGCGTGCCAATTTTCACTTCTCCCATGCTGTCGCAAATCATTCGGTTTTACGGCAATGCCATGCAGGGCATTATGGGTACATTCCTTGAGAAAAACCTGCAAGCGTTCATGGACATTCAGAACAGCTTCCAGGATCAAGGAAAAAATGTGGCGGATGGCAGTCAGTTTGCAAACCCGGAATTGTGGTCACAATTCATGAGTGTTCAAACGCCTGTGATTCAAAGCATGATGAGCAATTACATTGAACAAAGCAAAAACATGTTTGTGCAAATGCAGGATCAGTTTCAAAACCAGACCCGCAGCATGTTCACAAACTTTGGATTCCCAAACCCGGGCGAGTTTCCCGGCATGAGCGGAATGCCAGGCGCGCCTGGTATGCCCGGTGCCACCAAAGCAAAGCCGGACCCTACCAAAAAGTAACACCGAATATGCAAGACGAAACCTTCTCTGCCAAGCGCCCACCGAGTGTGGGCTTTGTTTCTTTGGGTTGCCCAAAGGCCCTTGTGGATTCCGAGCGAATTCTGACCCAACTGAAAGTAGAGGGGTACAACGTATCTGCCTCCTATGAAGGGGCAGACCTGATCGTTGTCAATACCTGCGGTTTTATCGACAGTGCCGTGCAGGAAAGCCTGGACGCCATTGGTGAAGCCATTCATGCGAACGGCAAGGTAATTGTAACGGGTTGCCTGGGTGCCAAAAACGGCAACGAGGGCAAGGAACTGATTACCAACTTGCACCCCAAGGTGTTGGCTGTTACTGGCCCACATGCCACTGAAGAAGTGATGCAGGCGGTGCACATTCACCTGCCCAAACCACACGACCCGTTCATTGATTTGGTGCCCGACCATGGCGTGAAGTTAACGCCCAAGCACTATGCCTATTTGAAAATTTCAGAAGGCTGTAACCACCGTTGCACCTTCTGCATTATTCCAAGCATGCGTGGCGATCTCGTCTCCCGTCCAATCGGTGAAGTAATTCGTGAAGCAGAAAGCCTGAAAAAAGCCGGCGTGAAAGAATTGCTGGTGGTGAGCCAGGATACTTCGGCCTATGGCGTGGATTTGAAGTACCGCACTGACTTTGTGAATGGCCGCCCCGTAAAAACACAGTTTCAGCAACTGGCCGAAGAACTCGGCGAACTGGGCATTTGGGTGCGCATGCACTATGTGTACCCATACCCCCACGTGGACCGTGTGGTGCCGTTGATGGCGGAAGGTAAAATTTTGCCTTACCTGGACATTCCATTCCAGCACTCACATCCCGATGTGCTCAAACGCATGAAGCGCCCCGCCAGTGGCGAGCGCAACATTGAACGCATTCGTGCCTGGCGCGAAACCTGCCCCGACATTACACTGCGCAGCACATTTATCACTGGTTTCCCTGGTGAAACAGAAGATGAATTCAAGCACCTGCTCGATTTCATTGAAGAAGCGCAACTGGACCGTGTGGGCGTATTTGCCTACTCGCCAGTGGACGGTGCAGTGGCCAATGCGCTGGACAACCCGGTGCCAGAAGAAGTGAAAGAAGAGCGCCGCGCGCGTTTGATGGAACTGCAGGAAAAGATTTCACTGAGCCGCAATGAAGCCAAGTTGGGCAAAGTGATGCAAGTGTTGGTCGACGAAACCGACGAAGAGGGCATTGTGGCCCGCAGCAAAGCCGATGCCCCGGAAATTGATGGCAATGTGTTTGTACCCATGCCTGAAAACCCGGCCCAGAAGCCTAAGCCGGGCGATTTTATCAATGTGCTGATTGATGACTGTGATGAACACGACCTTTGGGGTCGAATTGCATAACAGAATCATTTAGCTGAATCGTTTAATAAAAAATAGGAGATGGAAAATGACACGTGAAGTGGTAGTAGTAGCCGGTGTACGCACCGCAGTGGGCGACTTTGGTGGAAGTTTGAAAGATTTTTCCCCAACGCAGTTGGGCGCCATGGTTGTGAAAGAAGTGGTTGCACGCGCAGGTGTAAGCGCCGACCAGGTGGGCCATGTTGTGTTTGGCCATGTGGTTAATTCCGAGCCCCGCGACATGTACTTGTCTCGCGTGGCTGCCATTGAAGGTGGTTTGGACAAAACAACGCCTGCACTTACTTTGAACCGCCTGTGCGGTTCTGGCTTGCAAGCCATTGTGACTGCGGCGCAAAGCATTATGTTGGGCGATGCCGATGTGGCCATTGGTGGCGGTGCTGAAAGCATGAGCAAAGCCCCGTACATTTTGCCTGCTGCCCGTTGGGGCGCACGCATGGGCGACATGAAGGGCATCGACATGATGGTGGGTGCACTGCACGACCCATTCCATGTGATCCACATGGGCGTAACCGCTGAGAACGTGGCCAAAGAATTCAATGTAAGCCGTGAAGACCAGGACGCCTTGGCGGTTGAAAGCCACAAGCGTGCAGCCAACGCAATTGCAAACGGTTATTTCAAAGACCAGATCTTGCCGATCGAAGTAAAAACCCGCAAAGGTCCTGTTGTGTTCGACACTGACGAACACGTTCGCGGCGACGCGACTGTTGAGGGCATGGGCAAACTGAAAACCGTGTTCCAGAAAGACGGCACAGTGACAGCTGGCAATGCTTCGGGTTTGAACGACGGTGCGGGTGCTGTGCTGTTGATGGAACGTGGCGCTGCCGAGAAGGCTGGCAAGAAGCCCATGGCCCGTTTGGTGGCCTACGCCAACACTGGCGTTGAACCAACCATTATGGGCATTGGCCCCGTGTCTGCAACCAAAAAAGCCTTGGCAAAAGCGGGCTTGAAAATTGAAGACATGGACGTCATTGAAGCCAACGAGGCTTTTGCTGCGCAGGCTTGTGCCGTAACCAAGGAATTGGGCATGGACCCGGCCAAGGTGAACCCCAATGGTTCAGGTATTTCAATTGGCCACCCCATTGGTGCCACAGGTGCAATTATTACCGTGAAAGCGTTGTACGAATTGCAGCGCATTCAGGGTCGTTATGCACTGGTGACCATGTGTATTGGTGGTGGTCAGGGTATTGCCGCGATTTTTGAGCGGATGTAATACTCAGCGGTATTGCCGCGTGATGAGGTTTGGGTGTTCTACCCAAACCTCTGTTCGCTGATCAGCTATTCGCCTCAAACCACTTGCAGATGCTATCCAACCCACCGTGGTTGATACAAAAGTCTGTTTTCTCCTGCACCACTGGCTTGGCATGAAACGCCACGCTGGCGCCGGCAATTTCCATCATTTTCAGATCGTTGGAACCATCGCCCACCACAATTGCGCGCGAGGGCTCGCAGCCCAACAGTGCGCAGGTTTCCAGCACGGTTTCACGTTTCACTTCTGCATCCACAATGGTGCCCAACACGCGGCCGGTCAAGTGTCCATCGACAATTTCGAGCGTATTTGATCGGGTGTAATCCAGCCCCAATACTTCCTTCATTTTGTCGGTGAAAAAGGTAAAACCACCACTGACCAACAGCGTTTTCCATTTGTTGGCTTTGGCATAGGCAATCAGCTCTTCTGCCCCTGGCGACAAGCGCAGGCGTTCTTCAAATACAGACTGCAGGCAGCTTTCCGGTACGCCTTTGAGCAAAGCCACCCGGCGGTTCAGGCTTTCGGAAAAATCTTTGATTTCACCCCGCATGGCGGCTTCGGTAATTTCAGACACTTCCTTTTTCTTGCCTGCAAAGTCTGCAATTTCATCGATGCATTCAATCGTGATCAGCGTACTGTCCATGTCCATGGCCAGCAATTTGAATTCATTGGCCTGAAACTCGGATTCCAGGATTGCAAAGTCGAACTGGTGCACACGGCTTAATGGCCGCATGGTGTCGGTAATGGCTGCTTTGGGCAGTGTGTAGGCCTCAGGAATTTCAATGCAGGCTTGTTGGTCTTGAACTTCAACGCCCAGTGTGGGCAGGCTGAGTGCATCAAGCGCGGTGTGCACCTGGGCGGTGGTCAATGTTTTGGAGGAAAAGAATAGTCGGCTCATGGTGTGCTCTCCGTGGGTTGCGCGGATTCTACCTTGTCGTTTGCGGAAATTTCACCGGCGGGCTCTTGAAGTTGTGCCAAGAGTTTGATTGAGGGTTCGTGACCCTGTTGCGCCGCAAGGTTTAACCATTGTAACCCCAAGGGCTTGTTGACTGGAAATCGGGTTCCCTCATAGAGCAGATTGCCTAGCAGGTGCATTGATTCAACCAATCCCTGTTGCGCTGCGGAATTCAACAATGCCAACACTGCCGGGTCTTCTGGTTGAAGGGGCACTTCATTTTTTAGTACAAGCTCGGCCAATTCATGACTGGCTTGAGGGTGATTCAGGCGCGCAGCACGACGCAACCAGAACATGCGGTCTTCGCCTTCAAACTTGCTCAGCCGGTAACGTGCGTTGGCGTCGTCTGCATTGGCCAATGTGTAAAGCAGGCGCTTTTTTTGTTCGCAGAATTCATTTTTGGGGCAGTAAACTTCTTCCTTGCCCTTGTCGAGTCGTTGCAGCGCATATTGGGTGCACGGCAAGTACACTTCAGCACAAGAATCCAGGTGTTGCTGGGCTTCAATTTTGCTGTGTCCGAATGGGCTTTCCAGGTGACTTTCCAGAACGGTTTGTGAGTACAGCAATTGCGACGGGTTGTGTTGGTCTCGGGATGCGCGGCGCAACCAACCCAGGCCTTCGGTCAGTTGTTTGCTCAGGTCTGGCTGGTTGGCATTGAATACATCAAGCAACAGCAATTGGCCCAAATAGTATTGGGCAGGCGTGTGGTTTTGCATGGCCGCTTTCCCCAGCCAAACGCGTGCAACCTTCAGGTCGCGTTCCACGACATCACCACGCAGGCGCATCAATCCGAGTGCAGTTTGCACTTCGGCATCGCCTGCTTCGGCCTTGGGCAACAAGGCCTTGTAGACTGCCAGGCCAGCGTCGCCTGAATCAGGGTTTTGTGCTTGCACCTTGCCTGAGATTAAAGCGCTCCCGAAAAGGAGAGCCGCGCCCAGCAGGCGAAACCAAGTGAATTGTGTGCCAGCGTTGTAGATCATGTGGGTTCAGGCCAGTTGTTTGATCAAACCTTTAAGAAACTGTACACGGTCGCTGACTTTCGGGAAACTGCGTGTAATTCTCAAACGCTCGGCGCCGGCCAGTTTCATGTCTTTTTCTTTTTGAATCATCAAAATGATTTTGCCTGCATCCACATTCGGTTGCGCATCAAATTGCACAACAGTTGCATCGGTGGAGCTGTCAATTTTCGCGATTCCCAGGGGTTTGGCCAAAATGCGCAGGCGGTGCGTTTCAAGCAGTGCTGTGGCAGCTTCAGGCAGTTTTCCAAAGCGGTCAATCAGTTCTTCCTGAACCTCTGAAATGAAGTCCATTTCTTCGGTACTGGCCAGGCGCTTGTACAGGGTCAGGCGTTCATGCACGTCGGGGCAGTAATCTTCAGGCAACAAAGCCGGCGTGTGCAGGTTGATTTCTACTGTGACGTTCAGTGGTGCAGTCAAGTCGGGTTCTTTGCCAGCGCGCAAACTACGCACAGCGTGGTTCAGCATGTCGGTGTACATTTGAAAGCCCACCTCGTGCACGTTGCCGCTTTGATTGGCACCCAATACCTCGCCAGCACCGCGAATTTCAAGGTCGTGCATGGCCAGATAAAAACCGCTGCCCAGGTCTTCCATCATGGTGATTGCTTCTAGACGACGTTCGGCGTTTTTGCTTAAGCCTTCTTCGTTGTTCACCATCATGTAGGCATAGGCTTGGTGGTGCGAACGGCCAACGCGGCCACGCAACTGGTGCAGTTGCGCCAGGCCGAATTTGTCGGCTCGGTGAATCACGATGGTGTTGGCTGTGGGTACATCAATGCCGGTTTCAATAATGGTGGTGCACAACAACAGGTTGAATCGCTGTTGATAAAAATCGCGCATCACGCGTTCAAGGTCACGCTCATTCATTTGCCCGTGCGCAATACCGATACGGGCTTCCGGCAGAATTTTTTCAAGCGCCTCACGGCGATTTTCAATGGTATCGACCTCATTGTGAAGGTAGTACACCTGCCCGCCACGTTTGAGTTCGCGTAGTACAGCCTCGCGAATTACGCTGTCAGTTTCACGGCGCACGAAGGTTTTAATCGACAGGCGGCGCTGCGGGGCAGTGGCGATTACGGAGAAATCCCGAATGCCTTCCATGCTCATGGCCAGTGTGCGTGGAATGGGTGTCGCGGTAAGCGTCAGTACATCCACTTCAGCACGCAGGTTTTTCAAGGCCTCTTTTTGGCGTACGCCAAAGCGGTGTTCTTCATCAATAATCACCAGCCCAAGGCGCGAGAACTCAACTTCTGAGCTGAGTACTTTGTGCGTGCCAATAATGATGTCGGCTTTGCCGGTATTGATCAATTCAACCGCATCGCGAATTTCTTTGGGTGATTTGAATCGGGACAGTTCGACTACTTTCACGGGCCAATCGGAGAAGCGATCGGAGAAGGTTTGGAAGTGTTGTTCGGCCAACAGCGTTGTGGGGGCCAGCAGCACCACTTGCTTGCCATCCATTACACTGACAAATGCAGCGCGCAATGCCACTTCGGTTTTGCCAAAGCCCACATCGCCACACACCAAACGGTCCATGGGGCGGGGCGAGGTCATGTCGGCGATTACCGCGCGAATGGCAGCGGCCTGGTCGGCTGTTTCTTCGAAGCCGAATTTTTCAACAAAGGCTTCGTAGTCGCCAACGCTTAGTTTGAATTCATGGCCCTTTCGCAAGGCGCGGCGAGCATACAGGTTCAACAATTCAGCTGCGGTGTCGCGCACCATTTTGGCAGCTTTCTTCTTGGCTTTTTCCCACTGGCCTGAACCCAGTGCATGCACGGGTGCATTTTCCGGGTCTGCACCGCTGTAGCGTGCGATCACGTGCAACTGGGCTACCGGCACAAACAGGTTCGAACCGTTGGCATATTCAAGATGAAGGAATTCAGATTCGCCTTCGCCAAGGTCCATGCTGATCAGGCCTTTGTACCGGCCAATACCATGTTGTTGGTGCACCACTGGGTCGCCGATTTTCAGTTCCGACAAATCACGAATCATTGATTCGACGTTGCTTTGCCGTTCTTGTTGTCTGCGTGCGCCGCGGCGGCGTGGGGAAAGCGAGAACAATTCTGCTTCAGTAACAAACGCAATTTGCGCTTCAAGCCCGCGGTGCACGCCAAAGCCTTGGTCCAGCACTGCTGTACACAGCACAAAGTGTTCGCCACTTTCCAGTGCACCTTGCAGTGTTTCGGTTTGGTGGGGTTTTAGCTTGTGTTCAAGGAAATACTGGTTCAGGGTTTCTCGACGACCATCGCTGGGGGCCACCATAATCACTTGTTTGTAGCTGCCAGCTCCAGTGCGTTCTATCAGGTTGCGGAATTTGAAAACAGGGTCATCTGCTTTTCGGTCAGCAGCCAGGTCGGGTAGCAGTGCGCCGCTGTATTCTGGCACCAAAGCATTTTTGGATGCCGACAAATTCACGCGCGCCGCATTTTCGAAACTGCTGAAAAACTCATTGGCATTCAGGTAAATTTCGGAAGGCCGCAGTATTGGGCGCTGTATGTCTTTCGACAAGAAGTCGAAGCGGCTTTGCGTGTCAGCCGCGAAGGTCTGAAGCGCTTGGTCTACATCGCCATGCTGAATAAACACCAGTTCTTTTTGAGGCAGGTAGTCGACCAGGCTGGCCGTGTTCTCAAAAAACAGAGGCAGGTAATATTCAATGCCAGCGCTGGCCACACCGGTGCCCATGTCGCGGTAAATGCCAACTTTCGAGGGGTCGCCTTCAAAGCGTTCTCGCCACTTGCTGCGAAACTGCGCGCGGCTTTGTTCATCCATCGGGTATTCGCGCCCGGGGAGCAGGCGCATTTCGCGAACCGGGTAAAGGCTGCGCTGGGTGTCTACATCAAATGTTTTGATCGATTCGATTTCATCATCAAACAAATCAATGCGAAATGGCAGGGCGGTGCCGGTGGCAAACAAATCGATAATGCCGCCGCGAATGCAATACTCGCCGGGGGTCATCACCTGCGACACATGGTTGTAGCCGGCGATCGTCAACTGCTCGCGCAGTTTTTTTTCATTCAGTTTGTCGCCTGTTTTGAAATAAAACGTACTGCCCGCCAGAAAAGAAGGCGGCGCCAGTTTTTGAATGGCGGTGCTGGCTGCGGTAATCAGTACGTCCAGATCGCCCCGCTGGGTTTGGTACAAAGTGGCCAGTCGTTCAGACACCAAATCCTGGTGGGCTGACAAACTGTCGTAGGGCAAGGTTTCCCAATCGGGCAGGTAATGCACCTTCAAGCCTGGAGCAAACAAGGCAATTTCTTCTTGCAGGCGGGTTGCATCGTGCGGGTTGGCGCAGGTGATCAGGCACAGCTTGCCCTGTTCTTGGGCCTGTGAACACAATTGGGCCAACAAAAATGCATCGGCGCTGCCGGGTGGGTGCGCCAAGCTGAGCCTGTGGCCGCCGGTTAACTGAAAAGAAGAAGTAAAATATGACAGCATAAGGTTTGCCCGCTTGGATACTGCAACCTTGCTGGTTTTCCAGTGGGCGTCAAGTTCGGGTTTTGGGTCGATGAATCAAGGCCCGTATTATACGGCGGCAAGTGCCCGCATAGGAACAGGCTTTCATGGCAAGAACTGCCAGGTTTTTTGGATTGGTGCCTGCTGGTGGCGCGGGGAATCGCTTTGGCGGAAATATCCCCAAGCAATACGCCATGCTGGGCGCAAAAACAGTGCTCGAGCGCAGTGTGTCGGCCTTGTTGGCTGATCCACGCGTGGAAAAGGTATTTGTGGTGGTGGCTCGGGATGATTCGGCAGCCCAGGACTTGTTTGCCGGGCATGCCAATGTGAAGTGCCTTCCGGTAGGGGGGCAAGAGCGAGTCAATAGCGTATTGAATGGCTTGAATCATTTGCTGGCGAACTTCCTTGTCGCTGAAACCGATTGGGTTTTGGTGCACGACGCTGCTCGCCCCGGTTTAAGCGCAGCTGCCTTGAAAAGATTAATCGATGAAGGCAGTGAGCACATTGCAGGGGCCTTGCTGGCGTTGCCTGTGGCCGACACCTTGAAAAAAACCAGTGTGGCTGAGGGGGGCGAGGTGATCGCCCAGACCACGGTGCCCCGAGACCAATTGTGGGCTGCGCAAACGCCGCAAATGTTTCGGGCACAGGCTCTTGCCATGGCCATTTCCGAGTGTGTGTACAAAGGTGCCAAACTGACCGACGATGCCAGTGCAATCGAAACCCTTGGAATTGGTCCCCTGATTGTGCCTGGGCATATTGAGAATATGAAAATTACCCAAGCTGACGATTTGCAGGTTGTGGCCAGGTTGCTGAACTTGCAACAGGAGGACTCTGAATGAGTGAAATTAATCGCCTGCGGGTGGGGCAGGGTTACGACGTTCACCGCTTGGTCGAAGGACGCAAGTTGATTTTGGGTGGAGTGCACATTCCTTCCGAGCTCGGCTTGTCAGGCCATTCCGATGCAGACGCCTTGTTGCATGCAATTACCGACGCAATTTTGGGTGCCTGCGCTTTGGGTGATATCGGCACTCATTTTTCTGACACCGATCCCCAGTTTGAAGGTGCAAACAGTGGTGTGCTGTTGAAGAAAGTGATCGATCAAGCGAATTCCAAAGGCTTCTCGCTGATCAACATTGATTCCACCCTGATTTGTCAGAGCCCAAAACTTGCGCCGCACATGGCGGCCATGCATGAAAGCTTGAGCGGCCTTTGTGGTTTGCCACTGGATGCCGTCAATATCAAAGCCAAGACCAATGAGAAGTTGGGTTATCTGGGACGAAAAGAAGCCATCGAAGCTCAGGCTGTGGTCTTGATGGTAAAGGGCCGTTGATGACGTCTCGTTTTCTATTGGCAATCAGCACCAGTTCGGGCGTGGCCAGGGTGGCCGCCGCTGCAGAACCCTTAAGTCCACTTGATTTGGCAGGTGAGTTGTTCAGCTTTGAAATCACCGATTACAAAAGCCAGTCAGCCCAGCTGTTGCCGCTGATCCAGGCGCATTTTCAAAAAGTGGGCTTGAAGTCGACCGAATGTGTCGCCATTGCGGTAGATATTGGCCCTGGTGGATTTACCAGCTTGCGAACAGCTTGTGGTGTTGCTCAAGGTTTGGCCGTGGCGTGGAAAGTGCCCACCGTGCCGCTGAGCAGTTTTGAATGCATGTTGCCCTTACCCATGCCAACCAGGCCTGTAACGGTGCTAATGGATGCGCGTTTGAATGAAATTTATGCCGCAACCCTTGAACGTCTGCCGTGCGGCACGCAGTGGGTGCAGCCGCCGCATTTGTTGCCGATCTCGATATTGCAAACATTAGAAGGCGAGGTCGTTTGCGATTCGCAATTGTTTGCGCAAATTACGTTGGCAAGCGACAGCGTGAAACAGGGCGAGGTGTCTGCAGTGCGCTTGGGGCAATTGGCATGGCAAGAATTTGCGGCGGGGCGGGTTGCTGGGGCAATCGATTGCCAACCTTTGTACGTTCGCGACAAGGTTGCGCAAACCACCACTGAACGATTGGCGTTGAAGCATGGCGTTATTTAGTATTCGACCCATGACGGAGGCTGACGTGCCTGCTGTAATTCTGGTTGAAAACCACATTTACGAATTTCCGTGGACTGACCGTAATTTTCTCGATTCCTTGCGGGCGGGATATCACATGCATTGCATGTGGCTCAACGAGGAGCTGGCTGGTTACATCGTGATGATGCATGTGGTTGATGAGTATCACTTGCTCAATATTTCCATTCGTGCTGACCTGCAAGGTTTGGGACACGGCAAACATTTGTTGCAGTGGGGCATTGGTCAGGCCAAACTGGCCAGTGCAACAGGCATGTTGCTGGAAGTTCGGCCCAGCAATGTCGCTGCAAAAAATCTCTATGAGAAACAAGGGTTCAAGTTGATTGGTGCACGCAAAAATTATTACCCGTCTCAACTGGGGCGAGAAGACGCCCTCGTGATGTTCAAACGATTTACAGGCATGCTGGAATGACAAACGCACGTACCAAGGCCAGCCTGTTCAATGCAATGGGCTTGGGCCCGGTTTGGGAATTGAAAGCAAACGAGACTCCGCAGGTGCAGGTTCCGGCTATTCCTGCGCAAGGTGTGCATCAGGAGCTGCCCTCGCTGAAGTCATTGCAAAACACGGTTGCCAATTGCAAGAAATGCAGCTTGTGTGAAACACGCAAGCAAACGGTGTTTGCTGATGGCATTGCGCATGCACCTTTAATGGTCGTGGGAGAAGCCCCTGGCATTGACGAGGACGCTGTGGGTTTGCCTTTTGTAGGCAGGGCAGGGCAATTGCTTGACCGCATGCTGGCAGCAATCTCGGTGAGTCGTGCAAACAATGTGTACATCGCCAATGTGTTGAAGTGTCACCCACCTGGCAACCGAAATCCCGAGTCGGCTGAAATTGCAGAATGTTCGCCTTACCTGGTGGAGCAAATCAAGGCCAATGATCCAAAAGTATTGTTGTTGGTGGGGCGTTTTGCGATTCAAACCTTGCTGAACAGCAAAAAACCAGTGGGCGAACTTCGTGGTCAGGTTCATCGAGTGACCCTGGACGGGCTCGATATTCCAGCGGTGGTGACTTACCACCCGGCGTATCTCTTGCGCAGGCCCGAAGAAAAATCGAAGGTGTGGGACGATTTGTTGTTATTGAAACAACAGGGCATTATTTAATTCGCGGTTTATTATTGTGGCATGCCCACAGGGCGGTCTTCGCCAATGCGTGCTTCAACATTGAACAGCCGTTGGTTTCGGCGATGCCAAAGAATCACCATCATCATGGTGGCCATTACAAACCCGCCGAACATTAAAATCACATTGTTCACATGCACGTCAAAGCTGATCAAAATGGCGTAAATGCCAAGCATGGTCAGTACGGAAATATTTTCGTTGAAGTTTTGAATTGCAATGGAGCGACCCGCGCTCATCAGCACATGGCCGCGGTGTTGAAGCAGAGCGTTCATGGGCACCACGAAAAAGCCGCTAAGCGCGCCGATCACTGTAATCAGCAGGTAGGCCATGCTTTGGTTGTTTACCAAAACCATGGTCATGCAAACAATACCCATCAAAATACCCATGGGTAGTACCACCATGGATTTTTTCAAGGGAATCAGTTTGGCGGCTGCCACAGCACCCGCCGCTACACCAAAAGCACAAACACCCTGCAGAATCGCACCTTTGTCCAAGGGCAATCCCAAAGCACTTTCAGCCCACTTCAAAACGATGAACTGCAGTGTGGCCCCAGCACCCCAAAACAGCGTGGTGACCGCCAATGAAATTTGTCCAAGTTTGTCGCCCCACAACTGCTTTACACAGCCGTAAAACTTGCGAGTCATGATAATGGGGTGGTTGAGTTGGGGCTCGTAACGTGCGCCCGTGTCTGGGATCTTGAAATTGAAAATGGCCGCAATCAGGTAGCCAGAAGTGATCACGAAAATCGCTGCTTCGGCGGGCGTGTCCATATTGTCGGTGACGCCCGGAATATGAAGTTGCATCAAATACTGGCTTGTGCCCGGCGCAATCAAAATACCCCCGAGTACGGTGCCAAGAATAATGGACAACACCGTGAGTCCTTCGATCCAGCCGTTGGCCTCTACCAAACGCTCGTGTGGCAGCAACTCGGTCAAAATGCCGTACTTGGCGGGCGAGTATGCCGCGGCGCCCAAGCCCACCACTGCGTATGACAGCAGGGGATGCACACCAAAGAACATCATCAGGCAGCCCACAATTTTGATGGAATTCGTGATCAACATGACCCGCCCCTTGGGCAGAGTGTCTGCGAACCCGCCGACAAACGGCGCCAGAACCACATATGAAACCACGAAGAACAGTTTCAGCAATGGGGTCATCCAGTCAGGCGACTGAATTTGAAACAGCAATGCAATTGCTGCAATCAAGAGTGCGTTGTCTGCTAGCGACGAGAAAAACTGCGCCGCCATGATGGTGTAAAAGCCGGGTTTCATTCAACTTTGAATTGAGCGAAATCCATTTAGTGCGATTTCGCCGTTTCGCTACTCGTTCAACGGTGTTGAGGCGTTATATCATATCCAGATGCTTCACGTATTAAGCAATGCCTTTTTTACGAAGTTCGAGCCTACCCTTAAATCATCATTAGCCAGTCCATGCCACGACCCATACGTGCGGTGGTTAACCCTGCCGCCATCTCAGCCAATGTCAATAGAATCAAGGAATTGCTGGGCAATACCTTGGTAATGTCCGTGGTGAAAGCCAACGGTTATGGGCATGGTCTGGAAAGAATTATCGATGGACTGCAGTATTCAGATGCTTTGGCCATTTTAGAAATTGAGGGGGCAGCACGCTTGCGCAGTTTGGGCTGGAACAAGCCGATTGTGTTGCTTGAAGGTTGTTTTGATCAGGCCGATTTGCTCAAAGCCATCGAATTGCGCTGTGACTGGGTTGTTCACAATCAAGACCAGTTGAATGATTTGGCAGGTTTGGCACCACAACTGTTTTTCCACAAACCCCGTATTTTTCTGAAGTTGAACACCGGAATGAACCGACTGGGCTTTCAGCCAGAGTCCGCCGCCGCAGCTATTTGCTGGCTGGATGAGTTCACCTTGAAGCACAACTGGCCAACCCCTGTCTTGATGACTCACTTTGCCAATGCAGATGAAGCCGAGCCCAGGGCTCGACTGCCTTTTGCTCAAGATCAACATCAAACCCTGATGCGCTTGAAGCCTGTACGTTGGCAAAGCAGTTTGGGAAACTCGGCTGGTAGTCTTAATTTTCCGGCTTTGGCGGGTGATATTGCACGCCCAGGTATCGCAATTTATGGCGCAACACCTGGTCCGAATGCCGCTGCCAATTATGGATTAAAGCCCGCCATGGTTTTCACCAGCGAAATCATTGCCATTCAACCCATTAAAAAAGGCGATACCGTGGGCTATGGCTCCCGGTGGCAGGCTGCCGAAAATGGCCGTGTGGCTGTGGTGGCCTGCGGTTATGCTGATGGTTATCCACGCCATGCGCCCGATGGCACGCCCACGTATGTCGAGGGGCAGGTGGCGCCTGTGGTCGGTCGAGTGTCCATGGACATGATGACCATTGACGTTAGCCACATTCCGAATGCCAATGTTGGCAGCACAGTGGAGTTGTGGGGCGAGCATATTCCGGTGGATGTGGTGGCCGATCGGTGTGGCACCATTGGTTATGAACTGCTGTGTGCAATTGCGCCCCGCGTGCCATTTTTTAAAGTCTAGCTGTTAAAGGGACATGCCGTTTTGGCCAAGAGCAAAAGTCAGTATCAATGCACAGAGTGCGGCGCCGTATTTGCCAAATGGCAAGGTCAGTGTACCGATTGCAGCAGTTGGAATACATTGGTTGAGTCTGTGGTAAGTACTGCCGCGCCAACCAGGCACAGCCGTTTCGCGGCATTGGCCGCGCAAAGCAGTAGCGTTATCAAGCTTTCAGAGATTCAAGCGCAAGACCACCCACGTTTCAGCAGTGGTGTGCCCGAGTTTGACCGTGTGCTGGGCGGCGGAATGGTGCCGGGCATGGTGGTATTACTGGGCGGCGATCCAGGAATTGGTAAATCTACTTTGCTGTTGCAGTCAATGGTCACTTTGGCCAAAACAACATCGGCTTTGTATGTAAGCGGTGAAGAATCGGCTGGGCAAATTGCCTTGCGGGCGCAACGCCTGGGGCTGGAACACACCAACTTGAATGTGTTGACTGAAATTCAGCTTGAGCAAATTGTGGCTCAGCTTGAAACACACAAACCCCAGGTTCTGGTGATCGACTCCATTCAAACCCTGTACACCAGCGAGCTAAGTGCTGCGCCGGGCTCGGTAAGTCAGGTGCGCGAATGTGCAAGCCAGTTAACCCGACTTGCCAAGGCTTTGGGTATCACCACCATTTTGGTGGGTCACGTTACCAAAGAAGGCACGCTGGCTGGTCCGCGTGTTTTAGAGCACATTGTTGACACGGTGCTTTACTTTGAAGGCGACTCGCAGTCCTCATTCCGCTTGGTGCGCGCATTCAAGAATCGATTCGGTGCAGTCAATGAGTTGGGCGTGTTCGCCATGACCGATCGTGGATTGAAAGGCGTGAACAATCCATCCGCGCTATTTTTGTCGCAAACCGCCGAATGGGTGGCTGGTTCCTGTGTCATGTGCACTCAAGAGGGCGCGCGACCATTGCTGGTTGAAATTCAGGCTTTGGTCGATTCCTCTCATTCGCCTTCACCGCGCAGGTTGTCGGTTGGCCTAGAGCAGAATCGCTTGGCCATGTTGCTGGCGGTGATGCACCGCCACGCAGGTTTGCAGTTTTTTGATCAGGACATTTTTATCAATGCTGTGGGCGGCGTGCGAATTTCAGAACCTGCTGCCGACCTGGCCATTGTGTTGGCCATGGTGTCGTCCTTGCGGAATAAACGCCTGCCCAAAGAATTGGTCGTGTTTGGTGAAATTGGCCTGTCGGGTGAGCTGCGCCCAGCCCCGCGTGGGCAGGAAAGATTGCGCGAAGCAGCCAAGCTTGGTTTTACTCATGCCATTGTGCCGGCCAGCAATGCACCGAAACAGCCCATCGATGGCATTGAAGTGATTGGTGTTGACCGAGTCGAAAAAGCGTTGGCTGCCCTGAGAGACAAGCTGGATTGTTTTTGACCCTGTTTTGACTTGGCGTTTGATTACAACGACAATTGCGCAGATAACAATAAATTCACTCTGTTGAGCGATCCATGTCCCAAAGCCGTTTGTTCTCGCCTGTTGTATGGGCCGCCGTTGGCTCGCTGCTGCTTGCCGCCTGTTCCCGTCCTGAAATAGACACTTCCGAAGTGATTCGGCCTGTGCGCGTCCTGGCACTTCAAGCGGCCGGAAGTACCTTTGAAGAAAGTTTTCCTGGTCAAATTGAGCCTCGTATTCAAGCACGGCTGAGTTTTCAGGTGGGTGGTAAATTGACCGCACGCCTTGTCGATGTGGGGGACAAAGTAAAGAAAGGCCAGGTGCTTGCCAAGATTGACCCCCAAGACTTAAGCCTTGCCTTGCAGGCTGCGCAAGCGCAGTTTGATGCTGCGGCGACTGAACAGGCTCAGTTGAAAACTGACCTGGAGCGTGCGAAAACCCTGAAACAACAAAACTTTGTCAGCCAGGCCGAAGTGGATCGCCGCCAGTTGGCACTGGATGCCGCCAGTAGCCGTCTAAGCCAGGCACGCGCTCAATTGAGCACGCAGGCCAATCAACGCCAATATGGCGACTTGCGCGCTCCAGGCAGTGGTGTGATTTCCAGTGTGTACGCCGAAGTGGGGCAGGTAATGGCGCCCGGACAGGCTGTGGTGCAATGGGCTGATGAAAACGAAGTGCAGGTCAGCATGGCGGTACCCGAAAGCAGGGTTAGCGATCTTAAACCGGGGCAGGAAGCACGTGTTTTGCTGTGGTCTGGCAAACAAGCCTTAAATGCAAAAGTCCGGGAAGTTTCACCGGTGGCCGATCCGGTCACACGCACTTTTGCTGTGTTACTGGACGTCGATGACCCATTAAAACTCTCGCGCTTTGGAATGAGTGCCACCGTGGAGTTCACTACAGAGAGCAAATCCAATGCTTTCAAGTTACCGATTTCGGCCTTGGTGGCAGAACACACAGGTGCCTTTGTGTGGGTATTCGACGAACAGCAAGGTGTGGTCAACAAAAGAGTCGTCCAGCCTTACGCTGTGTCTGAAAGCGACTTTCTGGTGAAAGAAGGGTTAAACAACGGCGACTTGATTGTCACTGCGGGTACGCATGTTCTGAACGAAGGCCAAAAGGTTCGCCGCTTCGTCGAAACCAGCGATCTTTCCAAATGAGAAAAATCAACCTTTCGCGTTGGGCGCTTGAAAACCAGCCTTTGGTTCGCTACCTCCTGGCTGTGTTTGTCTTTGCAGGTGTGGCCGCGTTCTTTTCTTTGGGTCAGGAAGAAGATCCGCCCTTTGTTTTTCGTGGCATGGTGGTGCGAGCCTACTGGCCAGGTGCCACAGCCATGCAAATGGGGCAACAGGTTGCCGATCCCATCGAAAAGGTGATTCAGGAAATTCCCTACGCGTACAAAATCCGGTCATATTCCAAGCCGGGTGAAACTGTGATTTTTCTTCAGCTTGATGACAGCGCACCCCCCAAGCAAGTGGCTGACATTTGGTACACCACGAGAAAGCGGGTCAGCGACATGGCAGGAACTCTGCCGCGCGGTGTGGCAGGGCCATTCTTCAACGACGAGTTTGGTGACACTTTCGGCGTGCTGCTTGCTTTCTCTGCGGATGGGTTCAAGTATGCGGAGTTGAAAGATTTTGTAATACAAGTGCGACAGGAAATGCTGAAGGTCCCCGATGTCGCCAAGGTTCAGTTGTTTGGTGTTCAGCCAGAGAAGGTCTTCATCGACATATCGCATTACAAAATTGCGCAATTGGGGGTTTCTGCGCAAGACATCTTCAATCAAATCAACAGCCAGAATGCTGTGACCTCTCAGGGTGTTTTAAGCCTGGAAAACCAAAAAGTGTGGTCACGTGTTCAGGGGCAGTTTGAATCGATCGAAGACATTGCCAACACCCCGATTCGGGCGGGCAAAAATACACTGTTGCTCAAAGACATTGCCCATGTGCATCGTGGCTATCAAGATCCACCTGTTTCCAAAATGCGCTTCAATGGCAAAGAGGTGATCGGGCTCGGTATCTCCATGGTCAATGGTGGTGACATCATTCGCCTTGGCCAAGAGTTAGAAAAGGTGGAACGACGAATTCTCGCTGAACTTCCAATCGGTATTGAACTACAACGCGTTGCGGATCAACCCAAGTCAGTGAGCACCTCGGTCAGCGAGTTTGTGAAGGTGTTGATTGAAGCAATTGTGATTGTTCTGGCTGTCAGCTTTTTGAGCCTTGGTCTGCACAGCAAACCGTTTCGCATTGATACGCGACCTGGCCTTGTGGTTGGGTTGACCATTCCGTTGGTACTGGCGCTGACTTTCCTGGCCATGTCCTTTTTCAATATCAACCTGCACAAAATTTCCTTGGGCGCGCTGATTATTGCCTTGGGTTTGTTAGTCGACGATGCAATCATCGCAGTTGAAATGATGGTTCGCAAACTGGAAGAGGGCTATTCACGCTTCGATGCAGCCATATTTGCTTATGACTCCACCGCCATTCCTATGCTCACGGGCACGCTGATTACCGCAGCGGGTTTTCTGCCCATTGCTTTGGCTCAATCTGCAGCCGGTGAATACACCTACTCAATTTTTGCGGTGACTGCGATTGCGCTGGTGTTGTCGTGGTTTGTGGCAGTTATTTTTGTGCCCTACATTGGTTATTGGTTGCTGAAGAAGCCCAAGGACGGTGAGGGGCATGCCGAGGTATTTGACACCCCGTTTTACCAGCGATTCCGCCAGTGGATTGAGGTGTGCGTGAATCACCGCTGGATCACGATTGCAGTCACCGTGCTTGCGTTTATCGGGGGCGGGTATTCTTTCAAATTCATTGAACAGCAGTTTTTCCCTGATTCCAACCGCCTGGAGATCATGGTGAATTTGTGGTTGCCCGAGGGAACCGCATTTGAAGAAACAGAAAAACAGGCCATTCGCCTGGAGCAGTGGTTGGCCAATCAACCTGAAGTGCAAGGTTATGCGAGTTTTGTTGGCGACGGGGCACCGCGCTTTTACCTGTCGCTTGATCAAAAGTTTGTGCAAAGTAACCTGGCCGAACTGATCGTGATTCCCAAAACTTTCGAAGACCGTGAGGTACTTCGAGGCAAACTCAAAGAGCACCTGGAAAGTAGTTTTCCCGATATTCGTCCGCGAATTACCTTGTTGCCCAATGGGCCACCCGTGACCTATCCCGTTCAGTTTGTGGTGCAGGGCCCTGATCCGCGCGTGGTGCGTGTGGTGGCCGACAAGGTGAAAGAGGCCGTGGCATCGAGTGAATACACCCGCGGCACGCATGACAACTGGAATGAAAACATCAAGGTCATGAAAGTGGAAGTGGACCAGGCCCGTGCACGGGCCTTGGGAGTCAGCAGCCAAAGCATTGCCGAGTCCTCGCATGTTATTTTGTCGGGCGCCACCATAGGGCAGTACCGTGAAAACAACCGCCTGATCGACATTGTGTTTCGTAACCCCGAGAGCGAGCGCGACACCCTGGCTGAGCTCATGAATGCCAACGTGCCCACGGCAAGTGGCTCGTACGTACCCTTGTCACAGGTGGGCAAGGTCGATATGAGTTTTGAGCCGGGCGTTATCTGGCGTGAGGGTGGGGAATTCGCAATCACCGTGAAGGCAGATGTGGTGTCGGGTATTCAAGGCACCACGGTGGCTTTGGCCATGAACAAAGCCCTTGACCCCTTGCGTGCAGAGCTGCCACTTGGGGTGGGTGTGAAGCTGGATGGTCTGGCTGCCGATTCTGGCAAAGCCCAGCAGTCGATCATGGCCAGCGTGCCATTGATGCTGTTTATCGTACTTACCTTGCTGATGCTGCAGCTCAAGAGCTTCGGCAGAACCTTGCTGGTCTATTTCACTGGCCCACTGGGTATTATTGGTGCGGCTTTGGCTTTGATCATTACCGCACGCCCGTTTGGATTTGTGGCACAACTGGGTGTCATTGCCCTGTTTGGCATGATTATTCGAAATTCGGTGATCTTGGTAGACCAAATCGAACAAGACAGGGCAGCAGGCGTTGATCCGTTCGAGGCCATCATCGGTTCAACCATTCGGCGTTCGCGTCCAATTTTATTGACAGCAGCCGCCGCCGTGCTAGCCATGATCCCGTTGATGCGTTCCCAGTTTTGGGGGCCCATGGCCGTGGCCATCATGGGGGGCCTAATCGTTGCCACCTTGTTAACTCTGTTTTTCTTGCCGGCGCTTTATGCCGCAGCGTATCGGATACGCAAGCCAAGGTTGTGACCTGAGTAAATTCCTCACCACCTCAGCACTTGTGTGGTCCACGCGGTGCTGAATTTCTTGAAAGGGGTGATGATTTTTTGTTCGGTTAACATTTTGTTGCCTGCCGCCTCATGCACCTTCAGTTCTGCAACGCGCATTCTGAACAACGCCCGCAGTGGCCTGGCAAACAGGCGTTGGTCTGCCGGCATGGTTTTCCAGGCACCGTTGGCTTTCTCAAGCAAATGTTCGCCCACTTGCTGAAACAAAGACCTGGTGGCCTCACTGTGCTCCCTGCGTTTAAGTTGTTCGGCAGTTACGCCATGCTGGGCCAGCACATCAACTGGCAGTGGTTGAAACCCTTGGTCCAGGTACTTGGCCAGCCGAAGAAGCTGACACAGCTGGGTGGCGGTGGTCCAGAATTCCAGCAATTCAGTGCAATCTGTGTCGGAATCTGTAAAACGGGCTTGAATCACCTTGCCCCACGGTTTGGTCTCTTGCAGAACATCGTTGTGCCAATCCGCCAAACTGTTGTAGCGCTTGGGCTCGCAACCACTGGCCACGCTGTTGATCAATTCTCCCCAATGCTCAGGGGGTATTTTTGCAATCACTGGTTTTGAAATGGCCGTGATAACAGGGTGGGGGTTGCTGTTTTCTACCGCGTTGGCCAAGGCGTTTTGCCACCAGCCCAGTTTGACCTGTGTCAGGCCAGCCTCAAGCTGTTTCAGGCAAGCCTGGCGTAATTCGTGGTTCAGCGTAAAGCAGCCCAGCCAAAACGCTTTGAATTCATCGGTTTGAAACAGCGTTGCATAGTGCAGGGAGGCAGTTTCTCCACTCACTTTCTCGCGGCAGTAAGCAAGCGGATTTTCAAGAGATACAGCCATATCACCTTCTAAATGGGGGTAATGCAGTCAATAAATGACATTGTAAGGGCTTAAAAGTTAAAATCGGGCTATAATGCGCGCCTACATGCGGATGTGGCGAAATTGGTAGACGCACCAGATTTAGGTTCTGGCGTAGCAATACGTGAAGGTTCGAGTCCTTTCATCCGCACCACCCCTCTTGTGCCCCGGGTATATCGCTTCTGGGGCGGTCCAGTTTTACCAAGCCCCCGCCAAAGCAGCTTCATACTTGTGTAAGATATCGGCAATTGTAGAGCCTTTACGCCCATTAACCATCCCCTTGGCCAACCTCGCCAGGGCAACTAGTTCAAGAGTTCCAAATGACTGAAACAACCACCACTGCCAGCTCACTCGAGAAAACCATTTCCTTGAAGCTGTCGGTTGAAAAAATCAATGCTGAAGTTGAAAAGCGCCTGAAAAAGGTGGCTCGCACAGCTCGCATGCCCGGTTTTCGCCCAGGTAAAGTGCCCATGAAAATGGTGGTACAGAACTACGGCCCTCAAGTACATTCCGAAGTGTTGAGCGACGAAATCGGCCGCACATTCAGCGAAGAAGTTCAAAAGCAGGATCTGCGAGTGGCTGGTCAGCCCCGTATTGAAGCCGCCAAGGACGCTGCTGATGACGCATTCGAATTCAATGCGATTTTCGAGGTGTTCCCTGAAGTGAAGTTTGGCGACTTTGCCACGCTTGAAATCGAGAAAACAGTGGTTGAGGTTTCTGACTCTGAAGTGGACAAAACCATTGAAATTTTGCGCAAGCAGCGCGCAAACTTTGCCGAGGCCGATCGTGGCTCAGCAGAAGAAGACAAAGTAACTCTGGATTTCGTTGGCAAAATTGACGACGTACCCTTTGATGGTGGTACCGCCGAAGACTTCTCGTTTGTCATTGGCAAGGGCCAAATGCTGCCTGAATTCGAAGCCGCAGCAAAAGGCTTGAAAAAAGGCGAAGAGAAAACTTTTGATCTGGCATTCCCCGAGGATTACCACGGTAAAGATGTCGCTGGCAAAACTGCCCAGTTCACAATCACAATCAAGAAAGTTGAAGGTCCACAGTTGCCCGAACTGAACGAAGAGTTCGCCAAGGCCATGGGCATTGCCGACGGTTCACTGGAAAAGCTTCGTGACGATGTTCGGGTTAATTTGAGCCGCGAAGTCAGCAATCGCACCAAGGCACAAACCAAAGAAGCGGTGATGAACGCCTTGTTGAAAGTGACTGAATTCGACGTGCCCAAGGCCCTGATTCAATCTGAAACAACTGAACTGGCCTCTCGCGCCCGCCAGGACCTGAAAGCCCGCGGCATGCAGAATGTTGAAGAAATCCAGTTGCCGGAAGACATTTTTGCTGCACAAGCCGAGCGTCGCGTTCGCTTGGGTCTGATCGTTTCAGACTTGGTGAAAGACAACAGCTTGCAAGCCAAACCCGAGCAAGTGCGTGCCTTCATTGAAGAGCAGGCTCAAAGTTATGAAAACCCCGCTGAAGTGATGCAGTGGTATTTTCAAGACCGCGCCCGTTTGGCGGATGTAGAAGCGGTTATTCTGGAAGACAATGTGGTTGAATTCGCTTTGAACAAATCCAAAGTGGTTGAAAAGAAATTGTCCTTTGACGAACTGATGGGAAATAAATAAATGATGTGGAACCCTCGCTCTATGACTAACAACATGAACAATTCTGGTGCGCTTGAAACCCAAGGCAATATGTATGTGCCCATGGTGATTGAGCAAAGTGGTCGGGGCGAGCGGGCCTATGACATTTATTCGCGCTTGCTCAAGGAGCGTGTCATTTTCCTGGTTGGTCCAATCAACGACCAAATGGCCAACGTAATCGTGGCCCAAATGCTGTTCCTCGAGAGCGAAAACCCGGACAAAGACATCGCCTTGTACATCAACAGCCCTGGTGGATCTGTGTCTGCGGGTATGGCCATTTATGACACCATGCAGTTCATCAAGCCCGATGTGTCTACATTGTGCACAGGCTTGGCTGCCAGCATGGGTGCCTTCCTGTTGTCCTCTGGCACCAAAGGCAAGCGTTTTTCCTTGCCCAACAGCCGCATCATGATTCACCAGCCTTTGGGTGGTGTTCAGGGGCAGGCATCCGACATTGAAATTCACGCCAAGGAAATCTTGTATTTGCGTGAAAAATTGAACGGAATACTGGCTGAGAACACAGGTAAGTCAATTGAAGAGATTGCACGAGACACAGATCGTGATAACTTTATGGGTGCAGACTCTGCAAAAGAGTACGGCTTGATTGACGACGTGTTGAAGCACCGTGTGTCACCGGCCGACAAGAAGTAACTGCAGTAACATTAAACCTGGATTTCTTGATTGCCCCCACGGGGGGCTTTCCAGAGGATAAAAGATGTCAGAAAAGAAAGGCTCCAGCGAAAAGCTGCTGTATTGCTCCTTCTGCGGCAAAAGCCAGCATGAGGTGAAGAAATTGATCGCAGGGCCCTCTGTGTTCATCTGTGATGAATGCATTGAGTTGTGCAACGACATTATTCGCGACGAAGCAGCCGAAGCCACTGCCACAGGTGGTGGCGACAAACTGCCCACTCCCCAGGAAATTCGTTCAATTCTTGATCAATATGTAATCGGTCAAGACAAAGCCAAGCGCGTGTTGGCTGTAGCGGTATACAACCACTACAAGCGCTTGCGCCACATGAGCAAGAAAGACGACATTGAGTTGACGAAAAGTAATATTTTGCTGGTCGGCCCCACGGGCTCTGGCAAAACATTGCTGGCGCAAACCCTGGCCCGTTTGTTGAATGTGCCATTTGTGATCGCCGATGCAACCACGCTGACCGAAGCGGGTTACGTGGGTGAAGACGTCGAAAACATCATTCAGAAGCTGCTGCAAAGCTGCAACTATGAAGTTGAGAAAGCGCAGCGCGGCATTGTCTACATCGACGAAATCGACAAAATTTCCCGCAAGTCCGACAACCCGTCCATCACGCGCGACGTGTCGGGCGAGGGCGTTCAACAGGCCTTGTTGAAGTTGATCGAAGGCACCGTGGCATCCGTTCCTCCACAGGGCGGTCGCAAACACCCCAATCAAGACTTTGTTCAAATTGACACAACCAACGTGCTTTTCATTGTGGGCGGCGCGTTTGAGGGTCTGGACAAGGTGATTCGCAATCGTTCCGAGCGCTCCGGCATTGGCTTTGGTGCCACCGTGAAAAGCAAGGAAGAGGGTAACGTTGGTACCCTGCTGGCAGAAGTCGAGCCAGAAGACTTGATCAAATTCGGTATCATCCCCGAGTTGGTGGGCCGTTTGCCGGTGATTGCAACGCTCGAAGAGCTCGATGAGCCAGCACTGATCGAGATTTTGACAAAACCCAAGAATGCCATGGTCAAGCAATTCGAGAAGTTGCTTGAAATGGACGGAGCGGAACTTGAAGTTCGTCCATCGGCCTTGAGTGCAATCGCCAAAAAAGCGATTCAGCGCAAGACCGGCGCGCGCGGTTTGAGAACCATTCTTGAGCAGGCTTTGCTGGGTATCATGTACGACCTCCCTGGTGATACCAATGTCAAGAAAGTGGTGATTGATGAAAACACAATCAATGGTGTTGGCCAGCCTTTGTTGATCTACGAAGACCAACCCAAAGTAGCCAGCAGCAAAGACAAATCCTGATGCAGCAAACCAGATCAAAACAGATTGCAAAATGATTAAAAAAGCCCAGCTCAACAGTTGGGCTTTTTCTTTTCAGTGGTATTGTTTATTTGTCGTGAAATAAAGCTTGAATAAGCGCGTTTTAACCCCACTGTAGGGTTATGCATTTAATAGGTGATTCATATGTCAGCAACTAACGTGCTTCCGGAACAACCCATCGAATTGTCATTGCTTCCTTTGCGGGATGTGGTCGTATTTCCACACATGGTGATTCCTCTGTTTGTGGGCCGTCCAAAATCCATCAAGGCACTCGAAATCGCGATGGAAACAGGCAAAAGTATTCTACTGGTGGCGCAAAAATCTGCCACCAAGGACGAACCCAGCGACAAAGACATTTACAACATTGGCTGTGTGGCCAATGTTCTTCAAATGCTGAAGCTGCCCGACGGCACAGTGAAGGTACTTGTTGAAGGCGTGCAGCGTGCCCGCTTGACCAAGGTAACGGACGAAGGCACTCACTTTGCAGCCACGGCCTTGCCCTTGTTGCCCGATCCTTCGCAAAGCCCCGAGACCGAGGCCATGAAGCGTGCCGTTATGGCACAGTTCGATTCCTACGTGAAATTGAACAAAAAGATTCCACCGGAAATTCTGACATCGCTGGCCAGCATCGAAGACATTGGCCGCTT
This sequence comes from Limnobacter sp. 130, assembly GCF_902506325.1. Classification (GTDB taxonomy): domain Bacteria; phylum Pseudomonadota; class Gammaproteobacteria; order Burkholderiales; family Burkholderiaceae_B; genus Limnobacter. The sequence continues at coordinate 892,123 of NZ_LR732328.1, read as the reverse complement.
GGCGGACACCATTGTTTCGCATCTGCCTTTGAAGCTTGAGCAGAAGCAGTCCATTCTGGAAACCTTCAGTATTGCCCAACGTCTGGAAGCCTTGCTGTCACAACTCGAAACCGAGATTGACATTCTTCAGGTGGAAAAGCGCATTCGCGGTCGTGTGAAGCGCCAGATGGAAAAAAGCCAGCGCGAGTACTACCTGAACGAGCAAGTGAAAGCCATCCAGAAAGAACTGGGCGAGGGCGAAGACGGCGCGGACATGGAAGAGCTGGAAAAGCGAATCAAACTTGCACGCATGCCCAAAGAAGCCTTGAAGAAAGCCGAGGCTGAGTTGAAGAAGCTGAAGTTGATGTCACCCATGTCGGCCGAAGCCACGGTGATTCGCAATTACATCGACGTGCTGGTGGGTTTGCCTTGGAAGAAGAAAACCAAAATCAACAATGATTTGGCCAATGCAGAGAAAGTGCTGGATGAGGACCATTATGGTCTTGAGAAGGTCAAGGAACGCATTGTTGAATACCTCGCGGTGCAACAGCGCGTCGACAAACTGAAGGCGCCTATTCTTTGTTTGGTGGGTCCTCCCGGGGTTGGTAAAACATCGCTTGGGCAATCTGTGGCCAAGGCAACAAACCGCAAGTTTGTTCGCATGGCTTTGGGTGGTGTGCGCGACGAAGCTGAAATTCGTGGTCACCGCAAAACCTACATTGGTTCTATGCCCGGCAAGGTGCTGAACAGCATCACGAAAGTGGGTGTTCGCAACCCGCTGTTTTTGCTCGACGAAATTGACAAGATGGGTCAAGACTTCCGTGGCGACCCTGCCTCTGCCTTGCTCGAGGTGCTTGATCCTGAGCAGAACAGCACATTTGTGGACCATTACGTTGAAGTGGAATACGACTTGAGCGACGTGATGTTTGTGGCCACTGCGAACTCACTGAATATTCCGCATGCGCTGCTTGATCGTATGGAAGTGATTCGCTTGAGCGGTTACACCGAAGACGAGAAAGTGAATATTACGCAAAAGTATTTGCTGCCCAAGCAGTTGAAGAACAATGGCGTGAAAGACGAAGAGCTGAGTGTTTCCGAAGCTTCGATTCGGGATGTCATTCGCTACTACACCCGTGAAGCGGGTGTGCGTGGCCTTGAACGTGAAATGTCCAAGATTTGCCGCAAGGTTGTGCGTCAAATGGTGCTGGGCAAGAACGAAAAGAAAGTGCAGGTGACGCCAAAGAATCTCGACAAATTCCTCGGTGTTCGTCGATTTAACTTCGGCATGGCCGAAAAAGAAAACCAGGTGGGGCAGGTGACTGGTTTGGCCTGGACAGAAGTGGGTGGTGAATTGTTGACCATTGAAACGGTGTCCATGCCGGGCAAGGGCAATGTTATTCGCACGGGTTCTTTGGGCGATGTGATGAAAGAGTCAGTTGAGGCTGCCCGTTCAGTGGTGCGAGCACGCGCAAATCGCTTGGGTATTCGCAACGACGCTTTCGAGAAACGTGACATTCACGTGCACGTGCCTGAAGGTGCTACACCGAAAGACGGACCCTCTGCAGGTATCGCAATGACCACCGCATTGGTGTCCACATTGACGAACATGCCGGTGCGTTCTGATGTCGCCATGACGGGTGAAATTACACTTCGTGGTGAGGTGTTGGGCATTGGTGGATTGAAAGAAAAGTTGCTGGCTGCACACCGTGGTGGCATAAAAACTGTGCTTATTCCTGAAGAAAATGTGAAGGATTTGGCGGAAATTCCAGCCAATGTGAAGAACAGTTTGGAGATTATTCCGGTGAAATGGATCGATCAAGTGCTGCAACATGCCCTTGAATCGCTTCCAGAGCCAGTCTCCGAGCCAGCCGAGGTGATTGCAGGCAAAGCTGATGAGGCTGCTGCAAACCCAAGTGTAAAGCACTGATATCAATCGACATTTTAAATGGACCTCCGCATGAAAATGTGGAGGTTTTTTTTTGTGCATCGCGGAAAGCCTTAGCTGGCTTGAAAAATAAGGGTTATCCGCCCGCAAAATGTGTTGACAGCTTGGTTTCAGGCATGTCTAAATTAAGAACTGGAAGCAACGTGGTGCCTGATTTTGGGCACTTTTTATTTGTCACCATGAGGGGGCTTTTTACATGAATAAAACCGAACTGATCGATCAAATTGCTGAGTCAGCAGAAATTTCCAAAGCGGCTGCTGGTCGCGCACTGGATGCAATGATTGCTGCTGTTAAAACTACTTTGAAAAAAGGTGGTTCAGTAACTTTGGTTGGTTTTGGAACCTTTGCAGTTGGCAAGCGTGCTGCACGTAGCGGCCGTAACCCACGCACTGGCGCAACAATCAAAATCAAGGCAGCCAAAGTGCCAAAGTTCCGTCCTGGCAAAGCCCTGAAAGACGCAGTGAACTAAATTTAAAATTTTTTTGACAAAAGGTATTGCAGGCCGAGTTAATTTGTATATAATTGCGGTCTTGGCTGATTCGCAGCATGACAAACACTAGCAAAACAGTGAGCGTCGGGTGCTTAGCTCAGTTGGTAGAGCGGAGCCCTTACAAGGCTTAGGTCGGGAGTTCGAGCCTCTCAGCACCCACCAACATTGCGAAACAGCAACCAACTTTGGAGTGGTAGTTCAGTTGGTTAGAATACCGGCCTGTCACGCCGGGGGTCGCGGGTTCGAGCCCCGTCCACTCCGCCAAACAAAAAAGGGAATCTTCGGATTCCCTTTTTTCATTTCCGGGCTTATTCATTTCCAACCCCAGCCGCGTTCCACACGGTTTTGTGGTGTATACCTTCAGGTATAGTATCCGCTTGTTGTTCAACACTAACGCCACCTAAAAACATGTTTGAATTCATCCGAAACAATCAGAAGATCATGCAGTTTGTGCTGCTGCTGTTTATTGCACCCGCATTTGCCTTGTTTGGTCTTGAGGGATACAACACTGTCAGCGCAGAAGCGAATGCGTTGGCGATTGTGGGCGATTACCCAATCAGCCAGGAAGAGTTTGATCAAGTAAAGCGTGAGCGAATCGAAGAAGCGCGTGCACAGTCTGGCGACAACTTTGACCCCAAGGTGTTTGAGTCACCTGAAATCAATCGACAGTTGCTCGATACATTGGTGCTTCAATACCTGCTTCAGCAGTCTGTACAAAAACAGTATTTGACTGCGTCCGACAAGGCGCTGGCCGAAGACGTTGCCCGCACCCCTTTGTTTCAGGTCAATGGAAAATTTGATCTGGAGACCTACAAGCGTGAATTGGCAGCGCGCGGTTTAACACCCACGCAACATGAAGCCAATGTACGTTTTGGTTTGGCCCGAAACCAGGTGCTTGATCCGGTGTTGCGCGCATCATTTTTTCCCGAGACATTGAAAACGCAACTGGATGACGTTCAGTTGGCAGGCCGTGTGGTACGAGTCAAGAATATTGATTTGGCTCCTTACCTGGCGAACGTGAGCATTACCGATGAGCAAGTGGCAGCATTTTATGAGGCCAACAAAGCGCAGTTCATGGCTCCACAAAAAGCCGATGTTGAGTATGTGGTGCTGTCGCCCGATACCATCAAATCCAAAATTGAAGTCAGCGATGCGGATATCGCAGCTTACTATGAGCAAAACAAGGCTCGCTTCTCGACACCAGAAGAACGTCGTGCACGCCATATTTTGCTGGACGCAGAGAAAGAGGGTGCTTCAGCCGACGAGTTGAAAGCGGCTGCTGAAAAAGTCTTGGCTGAATTGAAAGCCAACCCCTCGAAGTTTGCAGAACTTGCCAAGCAATATTCAATCGACCCAGGTTCAGCAAATCAGGGTGGCGACCTTGGGTTTTTTGGTAAAGGGGCGATGGTTCCCGAGTTTGAGCAGGCTGTATTCGCCCAGAAAAAAGGCGAGTTGAGTGGCCTGGTGAAAAGTCAGTTTGGTTATCACATCATTGAAGTTACAGATGTACGTGGCGGTGAAGTGCAAAGCCTTGACGAAGTGAAAGGCCAGATTGCAGACGAAATCAAGAGCCAGAAAATGACTGCCCAATATGCGGATGCGCAAGGCCGCTTCACCGAACTGGTGTACGAAGGCGGGCAATCATTTGAGAATGTGATTAAGGCCTTGGGTGTGCAGGCGCAATCATTCAATGGTTTGACTCAAGGTGCTGCGAACGCGCCTGAGGTATTGAAAGATGCCAAGCTCATGGCTGAAGTCTTTTCGGCTGACTCCATTGAAAACAAGAACAACACCAAAGCTGTGCAGGTGGGTGAGGCCATGGTGTCTGCCCGCATTGTGAATTACGTGCCTGCAACCGCTCGCCCACTGGACGAGATGAAGCCTGTCATTCAGGCGCGCCTGAAGCAGGAAGAGGCGGCCAAGGCGGCTTTGAAAGACGCGGATGCCTTGGCGGCTAAACTGGATAGTGAAAAGCCACAGGCGGGCGCTGAGTTGCTGGATGGTTTTGCAGACCCAAGAACCGTATCCGCATTGAGTGCCGAGGGATTGCCCGGTTTGGTGGCTCAGTCTGTGTTGAACACGGGCGTGTCCGATTTGCCGAAAGCGAAAGTAGTGGGTTTGGGCAACAATGGTTATGCGGTGGCCTGGGTTCAAAGCAGTGCGCCGTCTACTGAGGTGAAGGCGAAGGCCGATCCGCAAGTGGTTCAATACTACGAAAATATCGCGGGCCAAGTGTATCAAGAGGCCCTGTTGTTGGCTGCTCGCGATGCAATGAAAAAACGTGTTGATGTCGAGATCAAGAAAACGTTTTAACGACCGATCTCGGTAGTTGATCTCCGGCGCAATTGAAGGTTCTGCGCCGAAGATCAAAAAACTATTTCAATGTGGCTGAAAAAGTCGGCCAGATATTGTCAAGAATTTTAGGTTGTGCACCGGCATTGGGATGAATGCCATCGGCTTGAAAGGCCGTGGGATCCAGTGCAAACCCTTCCAGCATGAATGGCACCAAAGGCACTTTTTGCTTGCGGGCCACTTCCCCAAAAGTATCACCAAAGCGTCGTGCATAAGCAGGTCCGTAATTTGACGGAATTTGCATGCCGATCAATACAGCCTGTGTTTGATTGCGCCGTGCTGCGACCAACATATTGGTGAGGTTGTCTTTCATGGTGTCCAGTGACAAACCGCGCAATCCATCGTTGGCTCCCAATTCAAGAATCATGTGAGTGGGGTTGTGTTGTTTCAGCAGCGCGGGTAAACGCGTTTTGCCCCCTGCCGTGGTTTCACCCGACACCGAGGCGTTCACAACGTTGCAATAGGGGAACTTTTCAGTCAAACGACTCTCCATCAATGCGACCCAGCCTTGTTCTTTGGGCAGGCCGTATGCGGCGGACAAGCTGTCGCCCATCACCAGAATTTTGCATTCCTGGCCTTTATTCGAAGCAAAGCTGGATACACTGGTCGACAAGCCAAACGCGATCAGGCCAAATACCAAGGCGTTTTTAATTTTTTTAGCAGTAAAGGCAAACATGAGTCGTGCAATCCTCGAAGTCGAAGGTTTAAATCAATTGGTTCAAGACGGACAAAGCAGTTTGTCTATCCTTGAAAACATTTCGTTCACTATAAATCAAGGTGAAGCGGTTGCCATCGTGGGTGCTTCAGGTTCCGGCAAATCCACTTTGTTGGGCATGCTTGCAGGGTTGGACATTCCCTCTAGCGGTGCAGTTCGCTTTTTGGGGCAAGACTTAACTCAACTTAACGAAGACAAGCGAGCAGGCTTGCGTGCTGAACATGTGGGCTTTGTATTTCAGTCATTTCAACTGCTTGATCACTTGAGTGCGCTTGAAAATGTCATGCTGGCCACAGAGCTTACGCCCATGCCCAATCGCGAAAAGGCTTGCAAGGAAATGCTGGAGCGTGTGGGCTTGGGTGATCGCTTAAACCACACACCCAAAACCCTCTCGGGTGGTGAACAACAACGTGTGGCATTGGCCCGCGCTTTTGTGCGTAAACCTACAATTGTGTTTGCCGACGAGCCTACTGGCAGCCTTGATTTTGCAACTGGGCAGCGAATTATCGATTTGATGTTTGATCTGCAAAAAGAGCAGGGCACCACCCTGATCTTGGTAACCCATGACGACAAACTGGCTGCTCGTTGCTCACGGCAATTAACTATTGCGGCGGGCGCCTTGGCTCAAGAGATGGTTTAAATGCGTTTTCATGCGCTGGGCAATTTCGCTGGCATGTGAAATGCCTAAGCCCTCCCGCTCGCGGCCCAGTGGCTCAATGGCCAGGCCGTGCAGGTAAACCGCAAACGAAGCCGCCCTGAACTCATCAAGCCCTTGCCCCAGCATGGCGGCCACAGCGCCGGCGAGTACGTCGCCACTGCCTGCCGTTGCAAGTGCAGGGCCACCGGTGGTATTGATTTCCATGCGTTTTGAATTGCAAATCAGGCTGCCGGCCCCCTTCAGTACCACTGTGCAATTGAACTGGCTGGCCAGCGACTGCGCTGCCTGAGTGCGTGCTGCCTGAATCATTTCGGTGGTGCTTTGTAACAGACGCGCCGCCTCCAGAGGATGAGGTGTGAAAACCATGGCTTTGCCCGGATGCTTGCGCCGGTAGTGTTCAAAACGCGCGCGCAGTGTCGAGTTGGCTGCCAGAATGTTCAGTGCGTCTGCGTCCCACACCATATTCAAACCTTTGTCGTGCTCAAGTAAGGTAAAAAGCATGTTCAAGGCTTCCTGACTTTGTCCCAAGCCCGGCCCGATCACTGCGGTGTCGGCGAATTCCAGACTGTCTTCGATTCCCTTGTTCATGATCTCCGGGAACATCAAGTCGAGAAAGGGCGATTGACCTTGGCGTTGAACGTCGGGCAGGTGCATGTCGGCCTCATGAAGCAAGGTTAGGGCCACCCGACCGCAACCCAGCATCAGGGCTGTTCTGGCGCTTAATACACAGGCGCCCACCATGCCTTGTTGGCCGCCCAGAATGGCAATGCTGCCGAAGCTGCCTTTGTGGTGTTCATGATTGCGCAAGGGCAGGCGTTGCAGTTGCTCAAGCCGCGAAACAGCATGTATGACCGAACCCAAGCCGGCTGTTTGCACAAGCGTGTTGAGCAAGGTGTTGCAATTCAGTTCATCGATCCACAGTTCACCGCACAAGCCTTTGCCTTGCTGGCTTAACAGGCCTTGTTTACAAGCGAGAAAGCTGAAGGTTGTATGTGCGTGAATGACTGCGCCAGGCGCGTGGCCAGTGTCGCAGTTCAACCCGCTAGGGCAGTCCAGTGCATAGACCCGCGCTTTGCAGTGGTGGGAATTCACATGTTCAATCATTTGTTTGATCAGGCCCTCGGGAGACCGATCACAGGCAATTCCCAACAGTCCATCGACGATCACCGTGCCAGTGGTGATTTCAGGCAATGGCATGTTGGGCTCAAGCTCAATGGGTTGAACACCGTGGGCCAGCGCCCAAAGTACTGCCTGCATGCGGTCTTTGGAACCTGTTTTGCCTTCGGTAAGCTGATACAGATCCACCTGCAGGCCTTTGCGTTTTAGCTCCCCGGCAACAATACAGGCATCACCGCCGTTGTTACCGGGGCCCGCCAGTACCAGGCAGCGCGCTGAATGTGTCTCGCTGTGCACAATTTGATCCACAATTTTCAAGGCAGAGCGCACGCCTGCGGCCTGCATCAGCAAAAAAGAATCGATTTGCGCGAAAGCCGCCTGCTCCAATGCTCGAATTTGCTTCACAGACAGCACTGGCATTGATTTTTGGTCCACCTGCTGCCAGTTCGCATGGCCCAGGTTCTCAGGGTGTAAGTCAATCAGTTCAGGCATGTGCATTCCATGGAAATTCAGGGTGGTTTATCAAGGCTTTGGCCTCAGAAAGTGGGCTGTAGCACTTATAATTCAAGATTACCTCAACCACCCCCACTGCTGTCATGTCTCTTGCCCTGTCTTCGGCTGATCAATTCGATGTTTCAACCTTCAATGGCGCGTCTGCCCTGTCTGCTTTCCGTGCAGAAGGTTTGTTGAAACGCCTGCAAGCCATTGATGCGAATGTGTCGGCAGTGCGCGCGCATTTCGTTCATTTCGTGGCCACCCGCGGCGCGCTGGAAGGAACGCAGCGCAAAGTGATGGAAGGTTTGCTCGATTATGGCCATGCTGCACCCGCACTGGATCGTGTCGACGTAAGTTGCGTGGTGGTGCCCCGCTTGGGCACGGTCAGCCCATGGGCGTCGAAGGCCACTGACATTGCCCACAACGCTGGTTTGGCCAACGTGGTGCGCATGGAACGCGGCATTGAATTTCAACTGACGTTCAAAAAAGGTTTGCTGGGTGGCAGCAAATTGCCTGAAGGCGCGGCCTTGCAGGCTTTGAAGGCCGCACTGTACGACCGCATGACGGAAACGGTATTGCCTGATGGCTTCGATGTGAAAAGCCTGTTCCTGCCTTTGCAAGGCAAGACCTTGCAGATTATTGAGCTGGGCCAGGTGGGCGAGGGTCGCAATTCATTGGTGAAGGCCAACAGCGAACTTGGCCTGGCCTTGAGCGAAGATGAAATCGATTACTTGCTGGAAGCCTACACCGCCATGGGCCGTTCGCCCACCGATGTGGAATTGATGATGTTTGCGCAGGCCAACAGCGAGCACTGCCGCCACAAAATTTTCAATGCCACCTGGACCATCAACGGGCAGGCGCAAGATGAAACCCTGTTCGGTATGATCCGTAACACCCACAAAACAACGCCGCAAGGCACTGTGGTTGCGTATTCTGATAATGCAGCAGTGATTGCCGGTGGGAAGGCTGAACGCTTTTTTGCGGATGCAGACGGTGTGTATCGCCCGCATGAAGAAACCACGCATTTCGTGATCAAGGTTGAAACCCACAACCACCCCACGGCCATTTCCCCTTATGCAGGCGCGGCCACAGGTTCAGGTGGTGAAATTCGCGACGAAGGTGCAACCGGCCGTGGTGCAAAGCCCAAGGCAGGCCTGTGCGGTTTTACCACCTCGCATTTGCGTTTTGACGGTGGCAAGGAAAGCTGGGAAAGCGGACAAGACGCCCTGGTGCCGCTTGATCAGCGCAATGATCAAAACAGCGAGCAGCCACAGCCTGTTGGTATTCCCACGCGTATTGCAACGCCCGAACAAATCATGATCGACGGCCCGATTGGTGCGGCCGCGTTCAACAATGAATTTGGTCGCCCCAATCTGGGCGGTTATTTCCGCACCTTCGAGCAGCGTGTGGGCGACCGCGTTTACGGTTATCACAAGCCCATCATGATTGCGGGTGGCTTGGGCAATATTCGTGAAGTGCACACCCACAAATGCGACTTGCCAGCGGGCAGCCTGCTGATTCAACTGGGTGGCCCCGGCATGCGCATTGGCATGGGTGGTGGTGCTGCATCGTCCATGAACTCTGGTTCGAACACCGAATCGCTTGACTTTGATTCCGTGCAGCGTGCCAACCCGGAAATGGAACGTCGCGCGCAAGAAGTGCTCGACCGTTGCTGGACCCTTGGTGATGCCAACCCGATTTTGAGCATTCACGACGTGGGTGCGGGTGGTATTTCCAATGCGTTTCCGGAATTGGCCGATGCCTCGAACAAAGGCGCTGAATTCGATTTGCGCAAAGTCAACCTCGATGAAAGTGGCTTGAGCCCCGCTGAAATTTGGTGCAATGAATCGCAGGAACGTTATGTGATGGGCGTTGCACCCGAATCGCTTGAGTTGTTTACGCAACTGTGTGAACGCGAGCGCTGCCCGTTCTGCGTGGTGGGCGTGGTTACTGATGAGCGCCAGTTGAAAGTGCTGGACGTGGAAAGTACAAGCAACCCTGTCGACATGCCCATGGAAGTCTTGCTGGGCAAGCCACCCCGCATGGAGCGCAACGACAACCGCGTTGAAACTGTGAAAGCTGAAATGGATTTGACCCAAACTGACTTGGGCGAGGCCATTGAACAGGTGTTGAAATTTCCGGCCGTGGCTTCAAAGCGTTTCCTGATCACCATTGGTGACCGCACCGTGGGCGGGTTTACCGCGCGTGACCAAATGGTTGGCCCACACCAGGTGCCTGTGGCCGATGTGGCAGTAACCATCGACGACTACACCGGCTACGCGGGGCAGGCCATGGCCATGGGCGAACGCACGCCTTTGGCTGTGTTGAATGCACCTGCTTCAGGCCGCATGGCCATTGCCGAAAGTATTACCAACTTGTTGGCTGCACCTGTTGAAAAACTGGAAGACGTGAAACTGAGCGCAAACTGGATGGCCGCCTGCGGCACGCCAGGGCAAGATGCCGCATTGTTCGACACCGTAAAAGCCATTGGCATGGAGCTGTGCCCTCAACTGGGATTGGGTATTCCTGTTGGTAAAGATTCACTTTCCATGCGCACCCGCTGGAATGAAGGCGATGTGCAGAAGGAAGTGTTGTCACCAGTCAGTTTGATTGTGACTGCCTTCTCAAAAATCAACGACGTACGCGGCACACTAACGCCGGTGTTGAATACCACCGAGGACACCGTGTTGGTGTTGGTTGATTTGGCCCGCGGAAAAATGCGCATGGGTGCCAGTGTGCTGGCGCAAGTCACCAACCAGTTGGGCACCGATGTGCCCGATGTGGAAGACGCCAGCGACATCAAAAACTTTGCGCAGGCTTTGAACGTTTTGCGCGAAAAAGGCTTGGTGCATGCTTACCACGACCGCTCCGACGGTGGCTTGTTGACTGCACTGGCAGAAATGAGCTTTGCAAGCCGCAGTGGTTTGTCAATCAACCTTGATTTGATCACAATCGATCCGTATTCAGCCGATTGGGGCGACTTTAAAATTCGCCCCGAGCAGGTCAGCGTGCAGCGCGGTGAACTCACCTTGAAAGCCTTGTTCAATGAAGAACTGGGTGTGGTGTTGCAAGTACCCGCAGCGCAAAAAAGTGAAGCCATGCAGGTGCTGCGCGATTTCAACCTGAGCAAGCACAGCAATATTATTGGCAAGCCAAACGACCGAGATGTAATTGAGTTTTATCGCGATGCCAAATGCATTTACTCGGAAACCCGGGCCAAGCTGCAGGGGATTTGGGACGACACCAGCTATCAAATTGCCAAGCGCCGTGACAACCCGGCCTGTGCAGAAAGTGAGCACAAAGCAGCTGCGGAATTGCCCAATGCTTTGGTGTGGAAGCCCGGTTTTGACATCACAGAAAACCCGGCAGCACCTTTCATCGCCACCGGAGCAAAGCCGCGCGTGGCAGTACTGCGTGAGCAGGGCGTGAATGGTCAGCTTGAAATGGCTGGTGCATTCACCTTGGCTGGTTTTGAGGCCGTGGATGTGCACATGAGCGACTTGCTGACCGGCAAGCGCAAGCTGGCAGATTTCCAGGGCTTGGCCGCCTGTGGCGGTTTTAGCTACGGCGACGTGTTGGGCGCCGGCGAAGGCTGGGCGAAAACCATTCGCTACAACAGCGTACTGGCCGACCAGTTTGCTGAATTTTTTGGCCGCAACGATGTGTTCGGTTTGGGTGTTTGCAATGGTTGCCAAATGATGGCCACGCTGGCTGATCTGATTCCCGGTGCAACACACTGGCCCAAGCTGATGCGCAATGAAAGCGAGCAATATGAAGCACGCTTGGTGAATGTAAAAATCAACAAAACCCCATCCATTTTGTTGAATGGCATGGAAGGTTCGGTGGTGCCTGTGGTGGTTGCGCACGGTGAAGGCCGCGCTGATTTCTCTCGTCAGGGTAACCACGCCAAATTAAGTTCTGATGGTTTGGTGGCGGTGCAGTATGTGGACTCGCAAGGCGAGACCACTCAACAGTATCCGTTCAATCCCAATGGCAGCCCCGAGGCACTGGCCGGTTTCACCACGCCAGATGGCCGCTTTACCATCATGATGCCGCACCCTGAACGCGTGTTCCGCAATGTGCAAATGAGCTGGGCACCGAAAGATGCGGGCGAGTTTTCACCGTGGATGCGTTTGTTCTACAACGCGCGCAAGGTATTGGGTTAAATGGAAAAAAAATTGGCATGGCAACCCTTGGCGATGGACCAGCAATGGCCGGCCAAGGTGTTTGATGTGCATTGCACCGAGTGCCCGCGATTGCATGCTTTTCATGAACAGAATCGCGAAAAGTTTCCAGGTCATTTCAATGGACCCGTGCCGCCTTTCGGCCCTGCCAACGCCGAGCTGTTGATTGTGGGCCTGGCGCCAGGTTTGCATGGTGCCAACCGCAGTGGGCGCCCATTTACGGGCGATTATTGTGGCGACCTGTTGTACAGCACTTTGCACAAGTATGGTTTTGCCAACAGGCCTGTTTCCTTGGCAGTGGGCGATGGCATGCAACTATTGAATGCACGCGTTAGCAATGCCGTGAAGTGTGTTCCGCCTGAAAACAAACCCACGCCTGCAGAAATTAAAACCTGCAACCAGTTTATTGCGCACGAATTCAAAGTACACCCACCGAAAGCTGTTCTGGCCTTGGGTTTGGTGGGTCACCAAGCCGTGTTGAAAGCCATGGATCAAAGGCAGAGCGCATTCAAGTTTGGCCATGCAGCCGAACATGATCTGGGTGCGTTTCGTTTGTTCGACAGTTACCATGTAAGCCGCTACAACACGCAAACAGGCCGGCTTACCGTACCCATGTTCGAGGCTGTGCTGGAATCGATCAGCCATTTCCTGAAAGCGTAAGGGCAGGGCGATGACCGAAGATCAGCAGTCGCCAGACTCACCTTTTGATATTGCCGCATTTCTGAAGGATTTGACCACGCGCCCCGGCGTGTATCGCATGATCGACGCAAACGGCACGGTGATGTACGTGGGCAAAGCCAAGAACCTGAAAAAACGGGTGTCGTCGTATTTTCAGAAAACCCATGCGAGCCCGCGTACCAGCCACATGGTTGAGCGCATAGTGCGCGTTGATGTCACGCCCACCCGCACGGAAGCGGAAGCGCTGCTGCTTGAAAACAACCTGATTAAATCGCTTAGCCCGCGTTACAACATTCTGTTTCGGGACGACAAAAGCTACCCCTACCTTCGCCTGACCAACCACAAATACCCGCGTGTGGCGTATTACCGTGGCGCTGTCGATAAAAAGTCCCAGTTTTTTGGGCCATTTCCCAATGCCTGGGCAGTGAAGGAAAGTATTCAGGTGCTGCAGCGCGTGTTTCTGTTGCGCACCTGTGAAGACACAGTTTTTGCGCATCGGTCACGGCCCTGTTTGCAGGCCCAAATTCAGCGTTGCAGCGCACCCTGTGTGAACTGGATCAGCCCTGAAGATTACGCAAAAGATGTGGAAGCTGCTTCTCGCTTTTTGCGGGGTGACCACAAAGCGGTGTTGGCCAGCCTGGAAGAGAAAATGCTGGAGGCCAGCGGCTTGCTGGAGTTTGAGAAGGCGGCCATGTACCGCAACCAGTTGGGTGCGCTAAGCCGCGTGTTACAAAAGCAGTCGGTGGACACCACGGGCGGCGATGACGACGCAGATATTATTGCCGTGGTGATCAAGGGTGGTGCAGTGTGCGTAAACCTTGCCATGGTGCGTGGCGGTCGGCATCTGGGCGACAAGCCCATGTTTCCCAGCGTGGCGCAAGCCAGCGAGGACATTGGCCCCGAGGTGCTGGAAGCGTTTTTGAGCCAGGCCTATGTGGATCGCCCAATTCCGAACCTGTTGATCGTGAATCAGGATCTGGATGCGCCCGAATTGCTGATGGCACTCAGCCAGCAGGCAGGTAAAAAAATCAATCTGATTCGACAGCCGCAAAGCGAGCGACGCAAGTGGCTGGACATGGCCGTGGACAATGCGGAAATCGCCATTGCCCGGCGAATTGCCGAACAGGGCTCAGCCCAGTTCCGAACCCGTGCACTGGTCGAAACACTGGGCCTTGAAACACGACTTGAAGAAGCTTTGCAGGCGGGCGAGGCGAACAGCCTCTTGGGTGGCACCATCAAACCACTGGGCGACACTGCCAGCGATTCCGTTTTACCACCCGGCACGGAAGCTGCCGTGGACACACCGCCCGAGGACATTGATTTGCTGGCCACTTTGCGGGTGGAGTGCTTTGATATTTCCCACACCGCAGGCGAGGCCACACAGGCTTCGTGTGTGGTGTTTCACAACCACGACATGCAAAGCCGTGAATACCGCCGGTACAACATTGAAGGCATTACGCCGGGTGATGACTACGCAGCCATGCGCCAAGCGGTAACCCGCCGCTATCAGCGCGAGGGCAAAGCCCCAATTGTCATGCCGCATGTGGTACTAATCGACGGTGGCAAGGGGCAAATTGAAGTGGCCCGGCAAGTGTTTGAGCAATTGGGCCTGGACATCGGTCTGATCGTGGGCGTGAAGAAAGGTGAGAACCGCAAGGTGGGCCTGGAAACCCTGGTGTTTCCCGACGGTAGGCCGAGCCTTGAGCTGGGCCCTGGGCACCCTGCGCTCATGTTGATTGCCCAGATTCGGGATGAAGCCCACCGGTTTGCAATCACCGGCATGCGAGCCAAACGTGCAAAGGCTCGCCAGGTGTCTGAACTGGATGAAATTGAAGGCATTGGTGCGCGGCGCAAACAAAAGTTACTCACCCGTTTTGGCGGTTTGAGGGGGGTTAAAGCGGCCAGTGTGGAAGATTTGCAAACAGTCGAAGGGATCTCCAAGACGCTGGCTGAAGAAATTTATCGGCGTTTGCATTGAAGATGTGTGCCTCAACAGACGTTGGCGCTGATATATTCTGTACCTCTATACCGTGTATTTTTACTTAACAAAAGAAAAACAGATATGCCAATGAACCTGCCCATGATCCTGACCTGGGTCCGGATTATTTTGATTCCACTGGTTGTCGGCATTTATTTTCTGCCTGAAACAGTGATGTCCATTTCCATGCAAAACTGGGTGGGTGCCTGGGTGTTTGTGTTCGCCGCCATTACCGATTTTGTAGACGGTTACCTGGCCCGCCGCTGGAATCAAACTTCAGCCTTTGGTGCGTTTCTCGACCCGGTGGCTGACAAGCTGATGGTGGGTGCTGCACTGATTGTGTTGGTTGATCTTGGGCGTATTGGACCCTTCATTGCGCTAATCATTATTGGCCGCGAGATCACAATTTCTGCATTGCGCGAATGGATGGCAAGCATTGGTGCGCGTAACAGCGTTGCAGTGAACTGGCTTGGCAAGTTCAAGACCATTGCGCAAATGGTGGCCATACCCATGTTGTTGGCCAATGAAACCTGGATGGGCATTGATTTCCGCTTACTGGGTACTTTGGGAATTTATGTGGCTGCGGTATTAACTGTGTGGTCGATGTGCTATTACTTGATGAAGGCATGGCCCGAACTTCGCGCTCGAAGTTAAGCGCCCACCAATCTTGTTTGTCATGAATAAAAGTAACTTATTGCCCCAGCCATACCCTTTGCGGCAAGCGCTGAATGATGAAGTCCATTCCCGCCCCACCGAGGCCTTGTGGCCTCAGGAAAGAGTGTTCCACATTGCTTTGCTGGTACAGGGCGAGGTCACGCCCGAGATTGTCGCGCAATTGCAGGCTTTGGTGGACTATTGTGGATGCAAACCAGTTTCCGATGAGGAATTGGCTGCTCCCCAGGTCAGCTTGAGCTTGTGTGGAGGCGAGTCGGCCTTGCGCCTGCGGCTAGAGCGGCACAATGAGTTCATTACGCTGACATTCTTCGAACGGGCCGATCATGCGATAGTTTTTGATCGCCCGGTTACCCGCCGCTTGCCACCAAGCTGGATGGCAGCTTTGCCTGGCGTCATGCTGGTGGCCATTGAGCTGTTTGTTCAAAAAACAGAGGGCTCTCGCGAACCACGCAGTGTTGCAGGCTATTTTGATGGCAACACCTTGATCGGCGGCATGATTGCGAATGGGGCCGGGCAGGTGTTTTCCGACCTTCGAATTGCTGATCGCGGCGCTACCCGTATTCTGATTTGTAATTTGAAAATGGGGTCTCGCCAGTTGGGGCGGGTGGTGCAGCGCACGATCGAGATGGAGACCTATCGCATGATGGCGCTGCTGAGTTTTCCGGTTGCGCGTGCCACATTGCCGAAGCTGTCGTCGCATGAGGATCGCCTGGTGAAATTGGCCACTGAAATGGCGGCCACCAGCAAAACGGAAGACTTGGCTGAGGTGACTTCCGAAGATGTTGAGCTGGATCGCAAGTTGTTGAGCCACTTGACTGACCTGGCGGCCAAGGTCGAGCAGTTAAGCGCTGAAAACCGTGTGCGGTTCACTGCGGCAGAGGCCTACACCGATTTGGTGAAAAAGCGGATTGCCGAGTTGAAAGAAATTCCCATGGTGGGCATGCAAACGTTTGGCGAGTTCATGGATCGCCGTTTGGGCCCCGCGATGAAAACCTGTACCTGGACAGCACGCAGGCAAGATGAGCTGGCCGCCCGTATTTCCCGAGTTACCCAATTGTTGCGGACCCGCGTGGAAATTGAGCGGGAAAGCCAGAATCAGCGCTTGCTCACCAGCATGGACAAGCGTGCAAAGGTTCAGTTGCGTTTGCAGGAGACGGTAGAAGGTCTTTCGATCGTTGCTATTTCTTACTACGGCGCGAGTTTGGTAGGTTATTTGGCCAAAGGGCTAAAAACCATGGGAGTGCCTGTTTCGCCTGATTTGGCGATCGCTGTGGCCATACCCACCATTGCTGTGTTGTCGTATGTCAGCATGCAAGCCATGAAAAAGCGCATGGGCCTAAAGGGTTAGCGATATTCCACGATTTCATTCGAGAGTGTTTCCAAAACCAAGAGTTTATGGTTATAATTGCGGGCTCGGAAGCTTGGCAGAGCGGTTGAATGCACCGGTCTTGAAAACCGGCGAGGGTGCGAGCCCTCCGTGAGTTCGAATCTCACAGCTTCCGCCAAAAACATAGAAACCCGCCCTTGTGGCGGGTTTTTTGTTTTTGCGACCTGTGAGTAGATTCGAACGAGCGGATCGTAAAAATAATAGTTCGGTGTAGTTCCCGATAGGGAACGAAACGAGGGAGCACCGCTAGGTGCGAGAACAATCTCACAGCTTCCGCCAAAAACATAGAAACCCGCCCTTGTGGCGGGTTTTTTGTTTTTGCGACCTGTGAGTAGATTCGAACGAGCGGATGTTCAATAACAAAAAACCGCCACTAGGGCGGTTTTTTGCATTCAGACAGATCAACAACGCATTGCTTATCTGTAAAGCACGCCAGGCAGCCACATGCCGATTTGCGGGAACACATACAACACAAACATGGCAAAGATCTGGATGAACATGAATGGAATCATGCCCAGGAAAATCTGGTTCAATGTAACTCCGGGTGGCGACACACCTTTCAGGTAGAAAGCGGCCATCGCCACTGGCGGAGACAGGAACGCAGTTTGCAGGTTCATGGCAACCAGCAATCCGAAGAACAGTGGATCTACGTCAAAGTAGGGCAGCAGCGGAATGAAAATCGGCATGAAAATCACGATGATTTCTGTCCATTCCAAAGGCCAGCCCAACAGGAAAATAATCACTTGCGAGAGCAACAGGAACTGAATGGGAGTGAGGCCCAAAGACAATACCCATTGTTCGACCAATTCCTGACCACCCAGCAGCGCAAATGCCGCTGAGAAGATGGACGAGCCCACAAACAACCAGCACACCATGGCCGTTGTTTTGGAGGTCAGGAATGCGGATTCACGCAGCACCGGGAAGCTGAGTTGTCTGTAACCCGCCGCCAACAACAAACCGCCGAATGCGCCTACAGCGGCTGCCTCAGAGGGCGTTGCGAAACCGAAAACAATGCTTCCCAATACCGCCATAATCAAAATTGCAAGGGGGAAGAAGGATGTCAGCAACATCTTGAACACTTCAAGACGCTCAAAGCTCAGGCGTGAGTAGTAGTACACAAGCACCGCCAACACCACGAGCAGGGAAATCCAGAAATTCATGGGGGCTGACCTGGCCTCGGGCTCATCAGCAACGGCAGCAGCTGCCGGCTCGGCGGGTTCTTCCACAGCAGCAGGTGCTGCTTCGGTGGTTTCAGCGCCAGCAGGTTCATCAAAGCCAAAATCGTACTTACTGGTGCTTGAGTCCTGATATTCAGAACCAAAACTGACCAGGCCTGTGGTGTCGTATGCCGCTGGCTTGGGGGCTGTCAGTGAGGAATACACCAAGCCCAGAATGAACGCGGCGAAAATTGCTGGCAACATGGCCACGAAGAACTGGTTGGCCACTTGCCCGGTGGTCAGGTTGCCTTCGCGACGGCCTTTCATGCCATTGACCAATGCGGACACTGCGCGGCTGCTGCCATAGGTGCGCTTGAGTGAACCCAGCACAGGGCTAAGCGGCACTCGGCGATCTTCCTCTGACAAGGGAGGGGCGCTTTTCGGATTCAGCTTTGCACGAATGATGATGTAAGCGACGTACAAGCTTGCCAACATAATGCCGGGGAAAAATGCGCCTGCGTACAACTGCACCACGGAAACACCGGCTGTTGCACCATATACGATCAACAACACAGAAGGAGGGATCAAAATACCCAGACAACCGCCGGCGGTGATGGCACCGGCAGCCATTTTGGTGTCATAGCCTGCTTTGAGCATGCTGGGCATGGCCAACAGACCCATCAAGGTAACCACCGCACCCACAATACCAGTGGCCGTTGCGAAAATTGCGCAAGTGACCAGTGTTGCAACGCCCAAGGCGCCGGGAAGGCGAGCCATGGCCAAGTGTAGGGATTTAAAAAGTTTCTCGATCAGGTTGGCGCGTTCAACCAGATAACCCATGAATACAAACAGGGGCACTGAGATGAGCACATCGTTGGTCATCACCTTGTAGGTGGATTGAACCATTAGATCAAGTGTTTTCTGTACATCTTGATCGTAGGCAAAGAACGTGAAAATCACGCCCATACCCATCAAGGTAAACGCCGTTGGGAAGCCCAGCATAATGGCCACAACAATCAGGGAAAGCATCAGCAAGCCCAGATGGCCGTTATTCATTTCAGATGGGGCAGGCATTGCAATGGCGACCCCGATCAGGATCATCGCCATGATGGCAATACCAAAATATAGTTCTTTTTTCATGATTAATCCTGTTAATTCTTGCCGAGAGACGCTTTGAGCTTCTCTACATCGACTTCTTGCACATCGTCTTCACGCTTGGGCCACACGCCGTCTTTGATGCACATGACGCAGCGAATCACTTCGACTACGCCCTGAAGCAGCAAGAAAACAGCTGCCAGCGGAATGAATGCCTTGAATGGGTAGATGGGAGGGCCATCGGCCGTGATTGAAGACATTTCCTTGATGGCCCAGGCCTCGTCAGCGAATGTGTACCCTGCGTAGGTCAATGCGATGATGCCGGGAAAGAAGAAAATAAAATACAGAATCAGATCAAGAATGGCTTGTGTTCTGGGCTCAAGAAAGCCGTAAAGAATGTCGCCACGCACGTGACCATTGGTGGCCAACGTGTACGCACCTGCCATCATGAACAGGATACCGTAGAGAATGTAGGACGCATCGAACACCCATGGATTGGGGCTGTTCAGGGCGTATCGCGTGAATACTTCGAACACGATAATTCCAGTCAACAACACAATGGTCCAGGCAAACAGATGCCCTACCTTGGTGGAAATTTTGTCGACCAAATGAAGGAAAGCTAACATGGGGTGAACCTCGGGTTCGGTTTTAAAAAAAGCCAACATCCATTGTGTAGATGTTGGCTTTCAGGCTATGGAAACAAATTACTTCTTCTGTTGTGCGTAAAACGCTTGAGCCATTTTGAAGTCGACGGATGTATCGGCTTGCCATTTGGCTGCACGTGCAGCAAATGCACGCTGCGATTCAAACACTTTCTTGAACATGGGGTTTGAAGCAGACTTTTCTTTGGTCACTTCATCCCATGCTTTCAATTGGGCTTTCAAGATGCTGTCAGGCGTCTTGAAGAACTTAACGCCGTCTTTGCTTTGCATTTCCATGTAGTCTTTGGAGTAGCGATCCACTGCCTTCCAGCTCATGTCGGCAGACGCAGCTTCAGAGGCGTTTGCAATAATGGCTTTGATCTCGGCTGGCAGCTTGTTGTACTTGGTCTTGTTGAACATGATTTCGAACTGTTCTGAAGACTGGTGGAACGATTGCAACATGCACACTTTGGACACGTCTGGGAAGCCCAGCAGGCGGTCTGACGATGCGTTGTTGAATTCAGCTGCATCCAGCAGGCCACGATCCATCGCTGGAACGATTTCGCCGCCAGGCAGTGCGTTAACTGCAACACCCATCTTCGTGAACATGTCTACAGACAAGCCAACTGTACGGAACTTAAGGCCTTTCAGGTCTTCAGCTTTCGTTACAGGCTTCTTGAACCAGCCCAGGGGCTGAGTTGGCATTGGGCCAGACATGAAAGAAACAACGTCCATTTTCAGGTCGCCATAGATTTCGTCCAGCAATTCCTTGCCGCCACCGTATTTGTGCCAGGCCAACAGCATGTTTGCGTCCATGCCGAAAGATGGGCCAGAACCCCACAGCGCAACCGCTGCGTTTTTACCGTACCAGTAGGCGATAACGCCGTGGCCACCGTCGAGGGTACCCTTGCTTACTGCGTCCAACAGGTCAAATGCTTTCACAACTGAGCCAGCAGGCAATACTTCGATTTTCAGGCGACCACCTGTCATGCTGTTTACTTTGTCGGCAAAGTCAACGGCATACTCGTGGAAAATGTCTTTCTGTGGCCATGTACTCTGAAAGCGCATGTTCACAGTTTGAGCAGTAGAAATCATGGGGAACGCCAAGGCGCCTGCACCCACTGCGGCCACGGATGTGCCTTTGATAAAATCACGGCGCTTCTGGTTGTTCACTGAATCAGTCATTTTGCCTCCTTAAATTGATGTAGCTTTCGACTGTTGTTTTTGGTTTTACTTTTCGAACCTGCATTGTGATGGCGTACCAAAGCTAACTAAATAGGAGCAAACCCTTACCCATCGGTACTTTCCCTAGGGTCGAAAAAAAACCGCCGCTATGGTTTTGCGACGGTTTTTGATGTTTTGAATTTCAAATCAGGCGCTGGCGCTTACTCTGCTCTCTGAGTTGGATTTTGATTGACGATGTTTGTTGATTGTTTCCACCTTGCGTTGTTTCTCGTGCAGGAAGCTCAGCACTTCATGGCGATAGTGGTTGTAGGTAGGGTCGTCGGCCAGTGCAAGGCGGTCGCGGGGGCGGGGCAGCTCAATATCGAGAATTTGCCCAATGGTGGCAGATGGTCCGTTGGTCATCATGACAATGCGATCGGACAACAACACGGCTTCGTCCACGTCGTGCGTAATCATCACCACCGTATTTTTCAATTCACTTTGGATACGCATGACTTCATCTTGAAGGTGGGCGCGCGTCAACGCATCCAGTGCACCGAAAGGTTCATCCAGCAACAACACCTTGGGTTCCATGGCCAGGGCCCGTGCAATACCCACACGCTGTTTCATGCCGCCTGAAATTTCGGAGGGCAGGCGATCAAGTGCGTGGCTCATGTTCACCATGTCAAGGTTGTGCAAGATCCATTCGCGTTGTTCTTTGCGGGTTTTTTTGCCACTGAAAATTTTCTCAACAGCAAGCTCTACGTTCTGGTACACGGTTAGCCAAGGCAGCAGAGAATGGTTTTGAAACACCAGTGCGCGGTCAGGACCGGGCGAATTCACTTCCTTGTTGTCAACTATCACCACACCTTCGCTTGCGGTCAGCAAACCAGCAATGATGTTGAGCACTGTGGATTTGCCACAACCCGAGTGACCAATCAGCGAAATGTATTCGCCACGGCGCACTTCCAGGTTGATGTCTTTCAGCACCGGGTTCACCATGCCATTGCGTTCGAATTGCATTTGAACTTGAGAAATACTTAAGAAACGATCGCTCATTTTGTTACTCCGCGAGTAATTTTGTTGCCAACCCACGCTATGCATCGATCCAGAATAAAGCCGACAATGCCCACGTAGACCAGTGCCAATACAATGTCGCTGATTAGCGAGCTGTTCCAAGCATCCCAGATGAAAAATCCAATGCCCACGCCACCAATCAACATTTCAGCCGCCACAATGGCCAGCCAGCTAAGGCCTACTCCGATACGTAAACCCGAAAAAATATAAGGTGCAGCAGCGGGCAACATGATTTTCCAGAAGTACTCAATGCCATTGTGTTGAATCACTCGCGACACGTTTCGGTAGTCTTCGGGAATATTGCGAATACCTACGGAAGTGTTGATGATGATGGGCCAAATGGCTGTGATGAAAATCACAAAAATTGCAGATGGGTTTCCATCCTGAAAGCCAGCCAGTGACAAAGGCAACCAGGCCAGTGGTGGCACGGTACGAAGCACTTGAAAAAGTGGGTCCAAACCACGCAGCGCCCAGGTGGACTGACCCACCAGTACACCCAAGGCAACACCCACCACCACCGCAAGGCTGTAACCAATGGCCACGCGTTCAAGGCTGGCCAGTATTTGCCAGCCCATGCCCACGTCGTTGCCGCCGTTGTCGTAAAGCGGGTTGATGATCAATTCCCACGTGTCAGTGATCACCTTGCTGGGTGCGGGCAGGCGGGCACCTTCGGTGCTGCACAGTATTTCCCAGATCAAAAGCAGAATACTCATGATCACGATGGGCGGCACCAG
The DNA here is from genome assembly GCF_902506325.1 of Limnobacter sp. 130. Taxonomy (GTDB): domain Bacteria; phylum Pseudomonadota; class Gammaproteobacteria; order Burkholderiales; family Burkholderiaceae_B; genus Limnobacter. The sequence continues at coordinate 869,603 of NZ_LR732328.1, read as the reverse complement.
TTTGCTCAGGCTTTCTGTGAATAGCTTGCTTTTCGCCTTTGGAGTGGTTTGCAAGCGTTCGAGAGAGTCAGTGGTCATCATGATTTCATCGCCTTAATGGTCAAGCTGTCGAGATAGGCTTTCGGGTTCTTTGGGTCGAACACTTTGCCATCGAACATTTTTTCCACACCGCGTGATGTGCTGGCAGGAATGGCCGACTTGTCGATTTTCAAAGTGGCAGCGGCTTCGCGCCAGATGTCTTCGCGGTTCACCTGCTTGATCAAGCTGCCTGTGTCGAGTTTTGTGGGCAGGTAACCCCAGCGCTGGTTTTCTGTAATGAACCAAAGGTCGTGACTCTGGAACGGGTAGGAAGCCTGGTCTTTCCAGTAGCGCATTTGTTGTGGGCTGTTGGTGACCACGCGCCCTGTGCCGTAGTCGAAATCGCCCTTCATGCGGTCGACAATGTCGCCCATTGGCGCATTGATCCACCTGCGCTGTGAACAGATTCGTGCCACTTCCTCGCGATTGGCTGGGTCTTCGCAGAACATTTGTGCTTCCATCACTGCCATCACCAGTGCTTTGGCAGATTTGGGGTTGGCATCCACCCAGTCTTTGCGCATGCCCAGGGCTTTCTCTGGGTGGTTTTGCCACAACTCACTTGTCGTTAGTGCGGTGTATCCAATTTTCTGTGTAATCAGTTGTTTGTTCCAAGGCTCGCACACGCAGAAAGTGTCCATGCTGCCCACCTTCATGTTGGCCACCATTTGTGCGGGCGGCACCACGATGGTCGATAGATCGTTGTTGGGGTCAATACCACCTGCGGCCATCCAGTAACGAATCCACAAATCGTGCGTTCCACCCGGGAAGGTCATTGCGGCGCTCACTGCTTTGCCGCCACCTTTCTTGGCCATCAGGGCTTTTTTGAATTCGCGGGTGTCGGTGCCCACTTTCAAAGCCTTGTATTCCTCGCCGACTGAAATACACTGGCCGCCCAGGTTCAGGCGGGCAAGAATGTACATGGGGGTGGGAATGTTGTTGGCGGTCATGGCGCCCGTACTGATCAGGTAAGGCATGGGGGTCAAGATGTGCGCACCGTCGATGCCGCCGTTCGCAGAGCCAAGTACAAGGTTGTCCCGTGTGGTGCCCCAGGATGATTGTTTGAGCACTTCGACATCGGGCATGCCATGCTTTTTGAAGAAGCCTTTTTCAATACCGACAAACAAGGGGGCCGCATCGGTTAAAGCGATGAAGCCCAGTTTTGCTTTGGTCGTTTCCAGTTTTGTTGATTGGGCCATCACGATGGAGGGTGCGCCGAAACCCGCCAGCATGGTTGATCCCCACACTGCGGCCGACTGCTTGATAAAAGTGCGGCGTGTTTCCGACAGTTCGGGTTTTTTGTCAGTTGGTTTGTTGCTCATCGTGTGCGTCCTTGAAAAATCAACTCAAGAAAAAACGGCGCACATCGCCACACCTGCCCAGCAAGTTTGGGATGGACGCCGTTGTCCAGTACTTCTTTGTTGCATTGCCTGAAAGCATCTGACCCTATCCTTCGTTGGCATAGGTCTTACAGCACACTTAGCAGTTTGTGTGCCATGCAAAAAAGAAGTGCACAGTTGTGAAATTGAATTAAAACAGTGCTGAAAAGAACACTATTTTTGGTGCACAGAGCGAGTTTGGTGCGGCGCACCAAATAAATCAGTGCGCCAGATTTGATGGGTTTGGTGCATGCACCGGATTGATGTACGCGTTTCAGTGCTTATTTTTGAAGTGCGCGAATTCCGACCCACGCGAAAAAGAGCCCATAAGCCAAATCGATGATGCCGTAGCCGGAATAAAACAAGGCAAGCAGGGGAGTTTTTTCCTGAATGATTGGCAGCATGTCGGATTTGCTGCTGATCCAGATTACCCAGGTGTACACATAAATGGCTTTCTCGAAAGCAAATACGAAACAGATTGCCGGCAGTTGGTGAGCCTGTTTGGCAACCGCCAAATAAGCCAGACCCCAAACCATGACCATGAAAGTGCCGAATGGGGAAAAAACTTCGGGTGATAATTCATGAAAAGCCGAATTACTGAAAAACTCGCTGGCCCCAAGCATGCCAAATATATTGGTAAAGCCAGCGGCAATAAAGCCCAGAAAAATGAACCGGCTATTTGTAGTTTTGTTCAAAAGTTGTCTCCGTTTGTTGTTTTGAGTGTTTTTGGATACTACCCGAATACTATATACTTGCGCCCCATGGAGAAGTGCGAGAGCGGCTGAATCGGCCTGACTCGAAATCAGGTAAGGGGGCAACCTCTTCGAGGGTTCGAATCCCTCCTTCTCCGCCAGTCAATCTCTAAGTCTTTGTTTTCAAAAAGTTGCCATTTATCAATGAGTTCCAAGCGACAGCCTGCTAAGAAAGTTGCTAAGAATGACACGGAGATTGATGTGGCAAAGGTGCAAAACCTTCGGCTTCGTGGCCGTATCTTTTACTATCACAGAGACTTACCTTCAGACGTTCGTCACCTGTTCGACCTGAAGTCCCAGTTGTGGATCAGCTTACGCACCTCTGACCTCGTTGAAGCCAAGCGGAAATGTCTTGAGTTGACCCTTGAGCATGACCGTTTAATCAATGGGTTCCGATCACCTGCCTCTTTAGTTAGCAAGCCTCCCCCCAGAGTGGATCACTTCACAGAAGAATACCTTCATGCCTTATCCAAGGCTTGGGGATCGCACTGGATGCGTGATGATGAGAAAAGGAGAAGCAGGGGGCTTGTCAACGAAGGGGAATTTCATCTCCTCGGGATGTCACATACGCCTGCTTCTCTAAGGAAGCTCCTGCTCTTGGAAGGACGTAATTGGTCCGGCATTGCTCCTGAGATCGCCAAGCAGTGGCTACATGAACAGTCCATTGAGATGCCGGAGGATTCAGAAGCGTTTTTGGATCTTGTCTCGATGATTCGCCTTGAAGCTTTTGAATGTCTTGAAATCCTGGAGTTGAGGGCTAAGGGAATACCTGTGAAGTCCCCACCTATCATCAAAGTGGACAAGCCCATAATGCAGGTTGGCATACTTAACATGCTGGAGCCGTGGAAGGTTGTGAAAAAACCTGCAGCCAGTTCAGTCCGAGTCTTCGCCATGGCAGCAAGTAGGTTTGAGGAGCTGCACCCCAAGAAATCTCTCGCAGATATTGAGCGAGTTGACATTGTTACCTTTAGGGATTGGCTTACCACCACCAAGGGATTGGCCGCTGCTACAGTTGAACAGCAAATGAGTGCGATCAAAGCGCTCTTGAGCATTGCCTTGGACCGAGACATTGTCAAAGTGAATGTCGCTACGAAGGTGATGCCCCCCAAGCGCACCTTAAAAGAACAGGATGCCCGTAGACCTTTCAGCGTCTCTCAGCTTAACCAATTGTTTTCCTCGCCCATTTACCAAGGGAAGAAGATACCGAGTGGAGGCAAGGGTCCCGCTGCGGTGTGGTTACCGCTTCTTGCTTTGTTCACTGGGGGTAGGATGGAGGAGCTTTGTCAATTGAGGGTAGAAGATGTCTTAGAGGAAGATGGGATTCCTTATTTGTTCATCCGTAATGAGCATGAGGAGCAGTCCATTAAGAACCGAGGGTCCGTGCGCAGGGTTCCTTTGCATCAGGAGCTACTTCGCCTTGGGTTCCTCACGTATGTCGAGAAACAGAGGGTCCGTGGCAGGGAGTGGGTTTTCTCTGAGCTGGCAGCCGATGTTCACGGAAAGCGTTCAGGAAACTGGTCTAAGTGGTTTAGTCGCTACCTTAGAGAAGTTGTGGGTGTTGTTGATAAGGACGTGGTTTTCCATTCCCTGAGACACAACTTCATTGATTGCTGTCGTGACAGTAAAATCGGAGAGGAGGTCCACGATGCCATGACAGGTCACAGGAACGGGTCTGTAAGTAGATCCTACGGAAGTTCCTTGTATCCCCTCGGTCCGCTCTCAGATGCCATCAAACAATACCGGGTGAAGGGGCTTACATTGCCACTCAAGCTATGAGGGGCAGGGCTTCCTCCTAAGGATTTACTAGGCTGAATCTGAAGGGGTTGCGCTCCCCCGCCAACAGGGCTGTGAGACCCACCCAGAGAGTCATCACAGTGACCGTCCCCTTTGCCCACCATCTCCCCCCACCTTTGCCCCTGAACCTTAGCAACCTAGAGACTGACCCTTTGATGGTCTGGGACCTACCCATAGGTCATCCCCTTTGACTACAAGCCTGTGCCACCGCCTCAACCCAGATCCATCACCCTCGGATTACCCCTGCATTTCCCATGGACTCGGGCATAGGTTGCCCAGTAGGAGATAGAGCAATGGTCCTTGGGTTCTATCCTTTGGAAGTCCTGCTCTCATCGAGACACCCAAAGGTAATACCCTAGGTGTGTCCCTGAGTCTTTCTCTCCAGCATTGTCGGTGGTGGTTGGTAAGTAAGCCCCCAGCAAACCCGTCTTGATTAGTTCGCTGGTTTCCAGTTGTGCGGCAGCAATTCATTGATCCTGCTGTACGGCTGCGTGGGCAGGCGGTCCATCACATCCTTTAGATATTCCAGCGGGNTGGGTCGCAAGAACTGGCTATTTGCCGGAAGCCTGCGCTCAGGCCAACGCAATGCAGCGATCATGAGTCTTGTGCAATCGGCCAAACTCAATGGCCTGAACCCGCTGGAATATCTAAAGGATGTGATGGACCGCCTGCCCACGCAGCCGTACAGCAGGATCAATGAATTGCTGCCGCACAACTGGAAACCAGCGAACTAATCAAGACGGGTTTGCTGGGGGCTTACGATGAGATCATTGCCTTGATTGCGATTGCGGCTAGATGACATGACGTATTCTTATATTCAGTTACGCGGAAATTTGAATTTTCTGGGCACAAAGATATGATTTTAGGCAAACGCTTGGTTCATGGACGCGGATTACCTTGCTGACCTTCGGGGAGCGGTGATTGAGCACTGAAACTAGAGCTGCAGGTGAAATGGCTGGTAATCGGCCAGAGCGGACACTCAGTCTTTGATCTAGTAAGTCCGCATACCTCTCTTAAGAGGACTTTGAATAATGCCTTGCTTACCGGAAAAATTGACGCTCAGCAAAAACTTTGGTCAATAACGCTGCTTTGTTATATGCCACCGCCTTTCGCATTAGGTATAGCACTTTCTCGAAGCGTCGAATTTTGTGCTTGGATGCTCGATAGTTCTATTTCAATTTTCTCCCTAAGGCCTATTACTTCTATCAAGTGCTGCGACATAGCTAATTCTCTTGCGGTGATTTCATCAAGCGGCCCATTAAGCAAGGTCATTTGTAACTCGATGAACGGCTTCGCTTTTAATTGTAGAACTTCTGCGATTTTGACTTTTTCATCGACTTCTTTGGTCAAAAGAATTAAACGAGAGCTTCCGCTCGCACCCGAAAAAACCGCCAATGTCTGATACCCAGATTTAAGTCCTTGAGCTGTCCATTTGACACGATCAGCTTGTACAGAAACTTGATGCGCTGTAAGAGAAAGTTGTCTAAGAGCAAACCTTTTATCCGCTTTTTGGCCTTCATCAAATGCCTCCTTTGCATGGGCCGCTGATTTGAATGCGGCGATACAAGCTGCGGCAGCCCCGATTGCGCTTACCACAGAAGCAATTATGGAGATTAGTGACGTTTGTTCAGCCATATTTTCACCTCGGAATAAGCATGGCATATCTCATGCGTAGAGCGGCGTTTGAGGAGACAGGTACATTTTCGGTAGCAAAAGCGACGGGTGGATCAAACATTTAATGTAATGATTTGTTAGGTCTCACATTTTGTACAGCACTTAATGTATTTCCGCCACATTAACAGCGACGACCGAGGTCGACACGAACTTGATTGCCGGGCCTGAGTCTATCGATGGAAGGGTTAGCATGTACTAGCTCAAAAAGGAATATCGTCTTGAAACATAAAGTCTCCGTTGTAGCGGAAGATTTTGCTAAGCGCCGCCGAGACTTTACTTCTGAAAGAGGAGTCCTTATTTAGTGCCATCGCCCCCTCACCACCCACAGGTGCATAGATGATGACCATGTTGTTTGTCTTGCTCCAAGAGAAGCAGATGGACTTAGACTCCGGTACATTGATGCCTTGCTCCTGAAGGGCGAGTCTGAACGGCCAAGAGATCACTTGCCGGAACTCAGTCAGCAACTCCTGCGATCGTTTTTCGTCTTGCAAGATATCTGCGTAGAAGGCGTGACACTGGGCATCAAACCAAGCGCAGTTGGCTGTGTGCAGCTCACTATACTCGGGGATGAGCTTTTCAAAGACGTTTGCTTTCAAGAAGCGAATTCTTGAAAAAGTTTCTTTTTTCTTAATGATGTAACGAGCGATGTAATGTTCTTGATCGATTGCTTCAGCATTTGCTAATCCAGTACTGAAATTGATCCGAACTAGATCTGAGTCAACAAGCGAAAGAAGGTTGAACTGATACACCGCAGGAGTTCGCTTCCGCTGCGGAAGTGCACCCAGTTCGTAGGCCTGTGACTTCATGAGCGAAGTAACAGCCTGAAATATCGCCTTGTCGTTCTGAGGCGTCCCTGAGACTTTGTTCATCTCCTGAAACGCGAATACTTCGACTTCTGGAGTTCGAAACACTGCTCCAGCACCGGACTGTTCTGCGGCATCGTGATACAGCTTTGCTACGCCTGGAACGCTGAGCTGGAAAGCTAGCGCCTTGTCGTTTGACCAGGCGTGTAGAGGTTGCCAATCAGAGTTGGGGTCTTTGAGATCGATTTCGCGCGAGAGCAGCGCCCAAGCGTTCGATTCGTTCTTCTTGCAGCTAATCAGTAGAGTTGTATAGACGTCGAAGTGTTGAACTCTGGTCGCCTTGTATGCGACCAAGTCTATTTCTCTGACTGATTCTTCAGCATCATCAACGTAATAGCGATTACTTATAACGGTCCACTTAGCGGCCTTTAGCTGCTGCGCAACACGGTTCTCCAGAACGAAGCCGGTCTTCTCGATCTGAGTTGAAAATTGGGAAAGTTGCATACGCTATTGTGCAGCATAACGTAAAGCTAACCGGCACTGCACTGATTTATGGCGCAATAACCAGCAAACGAAGGTAGAGAGGTTGATCGTCATGTTATGTATTGTCCGGAACTTTACGGACAACTGTTTGATTAACAATTCGATTGTTTATCTTCTGCTTCCAAGAAAGCTGTGCTGGCGAAAGTTTTCTCTTACGGCGCGTTTGCATTAAGAACTGATACTCTTTCTCGAAAATGTAACCTAGCTTATATGCATGAGTGATTAGGTCTTCGTTTGCATTCGCGGAGTCGTCTTGAGCGATGCGTTTTAGACCTGCAAAGAGATTACCAGTGTCAATTCCAATAAACTGGTTGACACAAACGTTACCAACGTAGGTCTTTTTACCATTCAGCTGATTTTCGATGTGGCACAACTCCTTGATTGCTTGGCCACAAGGGCAATTATCCCAATCTTCTTGGATTTCAACTCCAACCAGCTTCCATTCATTTTTCGCTGCATAAAAATCTGCAGCGTTTGATAACGGAAGGATGTGGGCTTTCAGTCTTTCGAAGTTATGGTCCATAAAAACCCCTTGATGCCTCAGAGACTCTAAAGTTACGAATGCACTTAGGTCAATAGGTGTCCAACAGCGCTGCCGACTCCAATAGCCCATGTTGTTTCAAAAAACGAGCTTAAGAAAACACGAGTACGAGCAGTTAATGTTTTAACCATAGAAACCTCCTTTATGTTGTGTTGATCCGATGGAATCAAATTGATACTGATGTAACGCAACAAAACCAGCAGAAGGGCTACAGAGCCAACAAGCACCACAGGGGTTGCCAGCCCCCCACCTATCTCCCCTATCGGCCTAAATACACTCCTTACACATGACTAGAGCTATCGAATCATAACGCCGATATTCATTTTTCTAAACACCGCAGATTATTTCTTTAAACTAAACATTACAGATAGTTGCTAAGCTTTACATGAACAAGAGGAAAAAAAACCCTATTTATTTGTCAGCACTTGGTTAGCCAAAAACTTGCTCTTCAGAGGCTGAACATTCACCAGATCCCCTCCAAGTTTCGAAGTTCACTTTCGCAACTAACTCAGACGTTTCACCAGTTAACTCAAACGGCTGCTCCGGCCAATTTTCGGCCTTTACCGACATTAGACTTGATGGGCGTCATGGGGCTTCAATGTGCCGCCCTATGACGCCCAGCCCGATTCTGCCCCCCTATACATGCCGTAGGCAGTCGACGACCATATCGCCCCGTAATTGCTGAGCTACCGAGGCCAGATCCAGTCCTTTATCCTTCAGTGTGCTTGCGGCGTTGGCTTGCCAGACTAAGTCGCCCTGCTCGAAGAAAGTCGCTCGCAGCTCGCGCACTGTGGCCACCGCCATAGTAGCCCAAGCGAGAAAGTCGTTAAGAGCCCAGTAGTGCAGCGACTTGGCGTGGGGCACAGCGGCAGTACGAATACCCGTCGCAGGCGACACCAATGTTGGAAAGAAATTGCAACCGGCGGCTTGCGCGATATGGGTGCTCATCCAATTCGGGTGAGATGCGGCTTGACGTGCTTTGGTTACATCTAGCGCCCCTTCGCTCGTAGTGTTAACGTAGTCCTCGAAGACGATACAGATACTGCCGGAAATCCACCATGGGTCTGGTGAGCCCTCGGACTCCTGTTTACCTGCAATAAAACCGAGGAGGTTGCCGAGCTGAACCTGCGCGTTCTCGAAGGTGTCTGAGTGGCTTAATCCTTGCAGAATTTCCTTTTCAAGGTTAGCAAACCTTCTTTCGTGAGTTGATCCCAGTCGTGACAGCTCAGCTGCCAGTCGCTCTGCCTGCTGCTGCAACGCAGCATCCTGCGCCTCGACACCAAGCTCCTCTGGCGTTACTTGACGCGCAAACTCGGCGAGCCAGGGAATATCGGGAGCGCTTTTGTAGGCATCAGCGAAATGTCTCCTCGCCTTTGCGTCTAGGGCTGCAACTCCCGATTTCCCGCCAAGGTGTGCGGCCGAACCTGCGAGATAATGCCAAAGGGCGCGATAGCCGCGCACATCTGGTGATGTCAGTTCGGCGAGGACCTGCTCAGCGAAACCGACTGCCCGTGGATAGTCGCTCCTCCAGAGTGACGTCTGGTAGTCAATTTCGTATTTAACCGCGTCTGCCAAATTTGCGATCGCAGGCAACGACTCTTGATGCAGTCGACGCCGAGCCTCGACGATTGTGCGGTTGGCACTCTCCCATTCCTTACCGTTTTTTAGAAAAATATCAAAGTTTTCAAGAATGTTGTCAACATCAGTATCTTTAGATTGATGCACCCCGAAAGCGATCTCAGCCTGTAGCTCCGGGTGAAAGAACTTGCGTCGGCGTATATCTGCAAGATAGTCCGGTAGATCGTCGCCACTAATCACCACTACCGAATAGTCTTCGAGGGAGCGGGTGCAACGCCCAATAGCCTGCACGACACGCGTCTGAATGCGCTCATTAAACAGGGTGTTTGCCGCCATGCGCGACATGAGGAAGCGCTCCTGCGAGTTCATCGCCTTTGGTAGTCCTTCGATAAATAGTAGTCGGCACTCATCACCCGCAAAGTCCACGCCGTCATATCGGTTCGCTACCACGGCAACGGCCTTGGGGGCGGCAACGAAACCTTCCTTCGACCTCTCAATGTCCTCGACGCGATAAATCGGATACTCGATCTGGTCACTTACCTGTTTGCTGGTAGCGTTGGCAATCGGTGTACTCGGCACTAATACAACGCTTCGCCCTGCCCGCTTCATCAACTGCATGCGAAGGTTAGCAGTCTCATCGGCCGATAAAGACATCTCAGGGAAGATGAAGAAGCGTCGACCAACGCCCTGGGAATCCCACCCTTTCGGCGCTGCGATACGATGAATGGCCTTGCGTCCGGTCAAGCGCTCCAAATCTCCGCCGGCACCGAGTGTAGCTGACATGTAGATGCGCTGCTTGGCTGAGTTGAATGGGGCATGCGAGAACGTTGGCGGTAGCAGCGGCCTGATCATGATGTCGCGGGACGAGAGGTAAATGTGGCAGGCATCGAGATGACCCCGCAAAAGCGACCAGGAGAAGCGCAGCTTGGTATCAGTAGTGTGCGCGTCAAGGATCTCTGTAAGCTCGTCCTTAATTTGTGCAACGACTGGCGATGGCAACATGTCCACCCAGTTGCGGTCTACCAAGTCTTCCCAGGTACCACGCAACCGTGTAAGGTTAGTCGGTGTCAAATATCGACCGACCAGATTACAGAGGGCCTGATGCAGTGCGGGGTAGCCATCTTCCTCGTCTCGGGAAATGAGCAGCGACCAGAAGGAAGCGACATAATTCTCGGCTGCATGTGCATCATCAAGCACAATTACGTCGGGATTGTCAAAGTACGAGTTGGTATTAAACAGGCCTGAGTATGTTGTGATAGCAATCTTGTCAGCCTGCTGATAATCAGCCTTCAAAGCTGGCGAATACTCGCGCTGCTGTCCAACGAATGCAGCAACCGTCAAACCATATTTCTCTTGGGCCTGGTGAACCACTTGGTGAACTAGCTGAATAGTAGGGCAAAGATACACGACCCGTTCGTTGAATTTGCGGCGACGCCATTCCGCGATCAAGAGGCCGACGAGAGTTTTGCCACTACCAGTGGGTAACTGAAGTGCCACGTCGTGCGCTGTAACACCTTCTGCAGCGTAGGCCTGCATTGTTTCAGCCTGATGTGGCAGTACGTCGGGAAACTTGCGTCGTGTAAGGTCACGGAAAAGCTTATCAGGCGTCTCCGGAACAGAATCGTCCGAGTTTGCATTCTTAAATGCCATGGTGCATCCCTTGAAATTTTGCTAAACGTTTGTGGCCTTATGGCTTGGTCGGTGCTTGATAGAAATATCATATCGATTGTTGCATGCTGCCGCTTGATAGCAACGCACAGATCCACACTCCCATAGGTGAAATTTTGTTCTCAGACGCTACAAACAAGAGTTCTCAAGGGCCGGAAAGACCCAGTTTCGGCTTGAGCGCCATTGAGACTTTCGACTTAGCACGTAAACATCATGGGGGTTAAGGGACTGATTGAGGCGATCACACCTGAGGGGTTTTATGTGCCTGATCCAAAAAACTCAAAAAAATATCAAGTTCAAGATTCGAATTAAGCCACTCAGACAGAATCAAGCTCGATCAAAATGAGTTTCCACACAACCTCTTCGAAATCCAGACGGAGACTTTACGAAGTCAGCATCTCTGCCAGGGCAGAGATTCAGTTTTTAAATTAGAAAATTGGCATAAACCGAGATTGCTTGGCTGGCTACTTACAACCAAACCACCCCGATAGCGACCCTGGTTACTCCGTATTCGTAATTTCCTGTATTTTCTGAACTCAGAAACTCACAGGGTGAGGTTATGGAAACGAATATAATGATGATTGATGACGCGTCACACTACCTCAGACTGAAACTGAAAACCTCCTATTATCTCGCGGCAAAGGGTGACATCTGCCGCTTCAGATTTGGTGCTTCATGGCATTCCAGGAAAAGTGAAATCGAGAAGTAGATTAAAAAAACAGGAAGCAGGAAACGCTCATGAACAACGAACAAATCAAGCAGCTGGAAACAGAACTTTGGGGCGCAGCAGATGATTTGCGTGCCAATTCCAAGCTAACCGCAGCAGAATACAAAGACCCTGTGCTGGGTTTAATCCTGCTGCGCTACGCGCAAAATCGCTACGATGAAGCCAAGATCGCGATTGAGGCATCCATGCCCGATGGACCGCGTGGCAAACGCGCTGCCACCCAAGCCGATTTTCTTGCTGCCGGTGCGATGATGCTGCCGGAGAAATCGCAGTATGGTTATCTCGCCAATCTGCCAGAGGGCGAAGACATCAACGAGGCCGTCAACGAGGCCATGCGATTGATCGAGGCGAATTACCCCGATCTCGCCGGTATCCTGCCAAAAAACTATCAAGAGCTGGATGCAGATTTGCTGCGCGAGCTGATCCGCGTGTTCAACAAGGATTCGGTGAAGAAGCTGAAAGGTGATGTGTTCGGGCGGATATATGAATTCTTCCTGATGAAATTTTCCATGAGCGGCGCAGGTGCACAGGAAGGCGGCGAGTTCTTCACCCCGCCATCACTCGTGCAGCTGATCGTCAATTTCATTGAGCCAGACCACGGCATCATCCATGACCCGGCTTGCGGTTCTGGCGGCATGTTCGTCCAGACCGGCCATTTCGTGCAAGACCATAGCAAACGCGCCGTGAACGAAGCCATCAAAGTCTATGGTACCGAGCTAAAGTCCAACAACACCCGCCTCGCCAAGATGAACCTTGCAATTCACGGCATCGAAGGAAAAATCATCGAGAGCAACAGTTTCTATTCCGACCCGCACGACCTCGCTGGCAAATGCGATTTCGTGATGGCTAACCCACCTTTCAACGTCAACAAGGTGGATAAAAACAAAGACTTCGTGAAGACCGACAAGCGCCTGTTTAGCGATGTGGGGCTGCCGAAAGCCGATAACGGCAACTATCTGTGGATTCAGTATTTCTACCATTACCTGAATGAAAAAGGCCGCGCTGGGTTCGTTATGGCATCCTCTGCCACCGATGCAGGCGCGAGTGAAAAGCTAATCCGCCAGCGGCTGATAGAAACAGGTGCGGTAGATTGTATTGTGGCCGTAGGCAATAACTTCTTCTACACCCGCTCGCTGCCATGTCACCTGTGGTTCCTTGATCGTGGCAAGCGGCCAGAGAACAAACGCAAAATTCTGATGATTGATGCACGGAACACCTTCCACCAGATCAATACCACGTTGCGTGATTTTTCGCCGGAGCAGATGGAAGGCCTGACTGCCATTGTTAAGGCCTATCGTGGCGAGGATGTCAGCAAAACATTTACAAGCAACCCGTGGCTCACAGAGCATTTCTCTAGCGGCAGCTATGCGGATGTCGAAGGCTTGTGCAAAATTGTGGATGTGACCGAGGTCGAGGAAAACGACTGGAGCCTCACGCCGGGGCGTTATGTTGGCTATTCCATCGAACTGGATGAAGGCTTCGATTACACCGCACGCCTTGGCGAAATTCACAGCGAGCTTGCCACGCTGAACAACGAGGCCTCCGCCCTGATGCAGCAAATCCTCAAGGGGGCTGCATGAGTTGGGAAACAAAGAAGCTAAACGAAGTTGCGAATGTTTTTAGCGGGTACGCTTTCAAAAGCTCTGACATGGATAAGCAAGCAGGCATCCCACTCATAAAAATCAAAAATATTCATGACAAAAAAGTCGATAAAAATTGTGAAACCTTCTTAAATCCATCTGCATACAAGAAGAATTATCAGAAATTTTTTCTTCAAAAAGATGATTTTCTTGTTGCAATGACAGGACAAGGAAGCGTTGGGCGCATTGGGAAAATGCGATCTTTTACGGAAGGTTTTCTGGTAAATCAACGCGTTGGGATTGTCAGGGTAAACAAAGCGATTGCTGATCCTGAGTTCATATATCAAAGCCTCGCAACAGATGACACAGAGGGCATGTACTTTAACCTTGCCATGGGCGCTGGTCAGCCAAACCTAAGCCCCAAAGATATTGGATCGGCTAATGTTCCTTTTCCACCACTACCCATCCAGCAGAAGATCGCGGGAATTTTGGCTGCTTATGATGATTTGATCGAGAATAACCTGAAGCGGATTAAGCTGCTCGAAGAAAAGGCACAGATTACCTATGAAGAGTGGTTTGTGCGCCTGCGTTTCCCCGGTCATGAATCCACCACCATCGATCCCGAAACCAGCCTGCCGGAGGGGTGGGAAACAAAAGCTATTTCCTCGATATGCGATGTGAATAAAAATTCTATCACCGCTCGTAATCCGCCAGAAGAAATTCGCTATATCGACATTTCTTCAGCCGAAACAGGCTACTACACAACCCCTCAAGAAATGTCTTTCGCAGAAGCTCCAAGCCGCGCAAGAAGGCGCGTAGCATTTGGGGATACTATTTTTTCCACCGTGCGGCCAAACCGTCGAATTTTCAGTTTAGTGCTGGAGAATGATCCGCTGCTTGTGGCTTCCACGGGCTTTGCGGTGCTGACACCACATCGGGCGCAGAACTTCCCATTCATTTACATCACCATTGCACAACAGAGCTTTACTGATGCAGCTGTGGCTGTGGCTGGTGGTGCCGCATACCCTGCTGTGAATCAGACAGATTTTGAACGCATTAAAATTACCGTGCCGACGCAAGAACTAATGAACAAGTTTTCAGATGCGTTCGTGCCGAACTTTAGAATTAAAGGTCAGTTGCAGAGAGAGAATGTATTGCTACGCGAAGCACGCGATATTCTGCTGCCGCGCCTGATGACCGGCGTGATCGAAGTGGAAAGCTATGACCCCGCCCAACTGCTGAAGGAAGCTGCATGAGTTACGAATACTCCGAAGATGGGCTGGTAGAAGCCGCAACGCAGGAAGTGCTGGAGGCTTTGGGCTGGAAAGTTGTTACTGCGTGGAAGAAAGAAAGTTTCGGCGATGATGGACTGCTGGGGCGTACCAATAAATCGGAAGTGATTCTGAAGCGCCATCTCCGTGCTGCGCTTACGAAGCTGAACCCCAACCTTCCGGAATTGGCCTATACCCACGCTATCGACCAGATCACCGAAAAAGCAGCCGATAAAACCCTTGGGCAAATCAACAAGGAAAAGCATGCGCTGCTTACCAAGGGCGTGCAGGTGTCTTTCCGCAATGCCAGGGGCGAAATGGAATCCAAGCGCCTGCGCGTGTTTGATTATGAAAAGCCATTGGAAAATGAATTCCTCGCCGTGCGCCAGTTTGAGGTGGTGGGCGAACTCTACAACCGCCGCCCGGATGTGGTGGGGTTTGTAAATGGCATTCCGTTGGTGTTCTTTGAACTGAAAGCCCACCACACCGACCTTGCCGCTGCCTACAACGATAACCTGCGCGATTACAAAGACACCATCCCGACCATTTTCCACTGCAACGGCTTTATTATCCTGAGCAATGGCACGGATGCGAAGCTGGGAACTGTTACCAGCCCGTATAAGTTCTTCCTCGACTGGAAGCGCATCGAGGAAGAGGAAGAAGGCGTGGTGAGCTTAGACACCATGCTGCGCGGCACCTGCGACCGCGTACGGCTGCTGGATTTGTTCGAGAACTTCCTGCTATTCGATGGTGAAGGCGGCGATGTGGTCAAGATTATGGCCAAAAACCACCAGTTCATCGGCGTGAATAAGGTCGTGGCGCAGGCTCGCAATATCGAAGAACTGAAGGGAAAGCTGGGTGTGTTCTGGCACACCCAAGGTTCGGGTAAGTCCTACTCGATGGTGTTTCTGTGCCAGAAAATCCACCGTAAGTTCGGCGGTTCCTACACGTTCCTGATCGTGGTTGACCGCACCGAACTGGAAAATCAGCTCTATGACACCTTCACCGGCTGCGGTGCAGTGACGGAGGAAAATATCCGCGCTAAAGGCCGTGATGATCTGCGCCGGTTACTGTCAGAAAACCACCGCTATGTGTTCACGCTGATTCATAAGTTCTCCATCGACCCTAAACTGGAAAGTGAATATCCGCTGATTACCGACCGCAGCAATATCATCGTTATTTCGGATGAAGCGCACCGCACCCAAGGCGGAAAATTCGCGCAGAACATGCGCTTCAACGGCATCCCCAATGCCTCGTATCTTGGCTTTACCGGCACGCCGATCATTAAGGAAGAACTGGAACTCACCAAGAATATCTTCGGTGAATATGTTTCCGTGTACGATTTCAAACGGGCGATTGAGGATGGAGCCACGCTGCCGCTGCGCTACCTGAACCGTGGCGAAAAGCTGGGCATTGAAAACCCGAACCTGGATGAGCGCATGGCGGAAATAATCGAGAGTGAAGACCTCGACGACGACCAACGCGCCAAGCTGCAACGCGAGTTTGCGCGGGATTATCCTATCCTGACGTCGGAAGCGCGGCTAGATGCGATTGCCAAGGATTTGGTGTGGCATTTCAACGAGCGTGGCTATCAGGGCAAGGCAATGTTTGTTGCGCTAGATAAGCCAACAGCTGTGCGGATGTATAACCTGGTGATGAAGCATTGGCCGGACTATGTAGCCGAACTGCAAAAGCGCATTACGCAGTGCCAAGACCAGCAGGAGGAATTGAAGTTCCGCCACCACCTAAAGCGTGTGGAAGAAACCGAAGTTTGCGTGGTGGTTAGCAGCGAGCAGAACGAAGTAGCCAAGTTCCGCGCTATTGGTCTGGAGATTGAGCCGCACCGCAAGAAAATGGTTGAGCGCGATCTAGAAATAGAATTCAAGGATGATGAAAATCCGTTCCGTCTCGCCTTTGTATGTGCCATGTGGATCACAGGTTTCGATGCGCCATGCGTTTCCACTGTGTATCTTGATAAGCCAATCAAAGGCCACACGCTAATGCAGACCATCGCCCGTGCAAACAGGGTGTATGACGACGAAAAAGAGAATGGCCTGATTGTTGATTACGGCAATGTGTACCGCAAACTAGAAGAAGCCTATGCCGTTTATGGTGAGGGCGAGAATAAAGGTGGAAAGAATACCGGCGGTGAAGATAGCGAAGCCCCGATAAGCCCTGCGGAGCGCCTAGAGGGGCTTGCGGTAGAACTGGCAGCTACTATTGGAGCTGTAAAACAATGTTTGCTGAATTTAGAGTTTGAACTGGACGGGCTGGTCAATGCTAAAAGCCCAATGGAAAAGCTAGGGCTTATCCAAAAAGCCATGAACTGCGTCTGTTTAAATGAAAAAACACGCACTGAGTTTGAATTCTCAGCACGAGACGTGTTCCGCAAATACAAAGCCCTTTACCCCGAAGAGCAGATTAAGCCCTTCGTCAAAGAACATAATGCGATTGAAGCAATCTATGCGCAGCTAAATCAGAAGGTCAAAGGAGCTGACATCACCGCTGTCATCCGCCGCCTCCAACAGGAAGTGGATATGAGTATTACGGTGGCAGGCTCATCCGGCAGCGATGATGATTTCGTGGATTTGAGCAAGCTCGACTTCGACAAACTGCGTCAGGCTTTCCAGAAATCGGACAATAAGAATCTGGTGGTGTTCGACCTCCAGGAAGCTATCGAGCTCAAGCTGGAAAGCATGGTGCAGCAGAATCCTCTGCGGCTAGAATTTTACGAAAAATACAAAGCAATCATTGATGATTACAACAATGGGAAAGACCTGCAGGCGGTGCAGAAGGCCTTCGATGAACTTCAGGGCTTTATGCAGGAGCTTTCCGAAGAAGAATCCCGCGCCCTTGCTGAAGGATTAGATCAGGAAACACTGGCCATCTTTGACCTGCTTCGTAAGCCTGAGCTCTCCAAAAAAGAGGAAGAAGAGGTCAAGCAAGTTGCGATCAAAACGCTTTCTACGCTTAAAGAAGAGAAGCTGAGAGTCGAACGCTGGCGAGAGAGTACGCAAGTTGCAGCGCAGGTAAAAACCATCATTTTTGATAATTTACAATGGCTTCCACAGAAGGCCTATGCCGATCGAGAGGTTAATGAACGCTCAGACCGAGTTTATCAGCATATCTACAGCACCTATCCTGGCTATAGCTCACCCCGGGCACAGGAGAGCAGAATATGAGCCTACTAGGGTCATATCCTGGTGGGTTTTATTACACTGGCATGCAGGCAAACTGGCGCAGTTAACTCGATCGAACATTGGATTCATAATTTCAATCAATTACAGCAGCGCTATTGACTATTTGCTCGAACCTCTCGGCGATGGCGAGCACTGCTTCAAGCTCCGCAACCTCCCCGAAAACCATTCCCGACCTAGCCGTATTGTCCTTGGTGATTGCATCCTGCATCGCGGGTCTGGGCGCCAGCGTGAACGTGCCGGAGATCGCAGTAGTGAGCGCTAAATCCGAACTATCAAACAACAGCCGCGTATTATGGGCGTAATTTACCGCTAACGCGTAGTCGGTTTGTTAATCGTATACCGACCCGGCCTGCATTAGCTGATGTACGCCGTAGCAATGGCGCGAAACACGTTGCCCGCCATGACGCGATTTATCTCGACGGTTGTGACCTTGCTCAAGGTCAGATTTAGGTCGGACAGTTCATATTCCACGTAGGACGGCACCGTAGAAGAGACATACAAATCCCCTTGCAAGCGATACTTGAGAGGCTGAATTGAGTTACTTGCGTGACATACCCCCTCTTGCTGGGGGTTTCGTTGGGATGGTTTGTCCAGTAATATTTGGGTTAATTGCGGTTTTTTCAAACCTGATCCCAAGCCTTTGTTGAAGTGATTCTTGTTGGAACACTTCGTAGACGAAAGTCATGGTTGGCGTGTGTACTTTTAAGGCGCATTGCAATTGCTTTTTGGTGGACCTTTTTTGGGTCTGAATCATGCAATTTCAGTGAGCTTTTAAATGCCTAAACTCCACATCTTGCCCCCTGAAGGCACTCTGCAGTATCAGCGTAATGTTTCCTTTGAAGATCAAGTCGGTTCTTGGCTGTTGAAAAGCGGTTGGCAGGTCTTTTATCCAAAATCGGATCATGGTCACAAGACTGATTTGGTGGTTTCGAACGGCCCTAACTTTTACCGCATTCAAGTCAAAACATTGGTGAAGCCTGATTGCAACCAGGTGGTGCAAAACAAATGGCAAGGATCTTTAGTGGACTATGTCATTTACTTTGTTCATGACAAGGGTTTTGGGTATGTGGTGCGGGCTTTTGAGAACTCACAGATGGTTTTGAGTCGAACCAGTCATGTTCGGTTTAATGCGAGTGACGTTGACTTCTGCCGGGCGTTTCAGAAGATCTGATGGGACTGGGCTCTTGTTGAGCGTAGTTGGGTTGTCTGAGGGTTTAAGGAATGTTGAGCTACCCGGATGGGCTGGGCTTTCGCACCACGCGAATAGCCTTAGCCCTTTACGCCGGTCTCGCTCCATTCGGGCGTCAATCCCTTGTCCCGAGTGCAAGGGGACAACACCCAGCGGTAATGTCCAATGTCCTGCTTTGCAGGGTTTGTAATGAATGACTTTGGACGGCGCAATCCAACGCTGAAATAGCCCCGTCCCCCCCTTTGTCAAAAGTTGTGTGTTCGTTTAGAACTCAGGAGTTTCTTTTTCTATCAACACGTTAGAAACCTGCAAAAAGTTAAAAATTTCTTCGATTTTGGCACTTGCGCGAATGAAGACTTTTGCTAACTTGAATTTACCCCGCTGATCTTTTGCGGGATTTTTCAAGAGAGGAAAAGTATGAGTACAGAGTATCTAACCACCGCCGAACTCGCCGGGCGGCTCAAATACGACGAGCGAACCATCCGTGAAAAACTCATGGATTCTGTGTTGCTGGAAGGCGTGCATTATCTGCGTCCGTTTGGGCGTCGCAAGATTCTTTTCATCTGGCAAGCCATTGAAGAGGATTTGAGCAAGGGCACAAAATTCTCCGTGCCCATGGCCAACGGAGGTGTTCTCCATGGCTAGTATTCGCACCCGGAAGCAGACCGGAAAACTGTACTTGGACTTTTACTTTGATGGTGCGCGTTACAGGGAGCAAACCGCCCTGCCCGACACACCAGAGAACCGCACCAAGCTCGGTAAGCTTGCAGACAAACTTGAGCGTGAAATTGCCAGAGGTAAATTTAACTACGCCGAGTTCTTTGGTAAACCCGCCAAGGAGCCCCGTGTAAAGGCCTCTGATGCGTATCCGCGAGCTTGTAGTCATCAGCCTGGCACTGGCGTGCAAGCGGCCCGTCAGGCGAACGCAGCTGCGGCGCAGACGCCCACCTTCGTGGAGTTCTTGGAAATTTGGCGAAATGAAAACTTCGTGCAGTTTCGAAAGAGCTACCAAAGAACCGTGGATGACATCTTCAAGGCTCACCTGGTGCCCAAGTTTGGGAATACGAGGGTCGGAGACATTCGACGGGAAGACCTTTTAACCTTTCGCTCAGTCCTCGCCAAAGCACCGGGGCGTAAAGGTTTAACGATGTCTCCCAAGCGCGTGAACGCGATCATGGCTCTGATGAGTCAGATCATGAGTGAAGCCTCCGACCGGTATCACTTTACCAATCCCTACCAAAACATCAAGTCACTTCGCTTGCGCAAACCCGATGTGGAGCCTTTTACTCTGCAAGAGGTGAACTTGATTCTGAACACGGTTCGTGAAGACATGCGCAATTACTACATTGTGCGTTTTTTCACGGGCATGCGGACGGGCGAAATTGATGGGCTGAAATGGAAGTACGTTGATTTAGAACGTCGCCAAATTCTGATCCGCTCCACCATTGTGGCGGGTATTGAGGAAGAAGACGGCAAGACCTACGACTCCATTCGGGACATTGAAATCTCAGAAGTCGTGTGCCAAGCCTTGAAACGCCAACGGCTTGTGACGTTCCGTAAGAGTGAGTACGTCTTTTGCAACAGCGTGGGTCAACCTTTGGACCACAACAACGTGACCAAGCGGGTTTGGTATCCCCTACTTCGCCACCTTGGGCTTGCACGCAGACGTCCGTACGTGACCCGCCACACTGCGGCCACCCTGTGGCTGGCTGCAGGAGAAAACCCCCTTTGGATTGCCAGACAGCTGGGGCACAGCTCAACTGAAATGCTCTACAAAGTCTACGGTCGGTTCGTTCCCAACCTGACACGCCTTGATGGCTCGGCTTTTGATCGACTGCTGGCCACTAACACCAACATTGGTGAACTGGGCAACGCTTTGCAACTGGAGGCGAAAAATGGGTAAGTCCAGCTTTTTTGGTGAAACAACCACCGCAGTGCAAGGGATTGTCACGGGATCATGGGTAAGTGAGTTTGAACACGATGGCCAAGTTAGCTATTGCTTGCAAACTGAAATCTACGATTCTTGGCACGTTCATTATTTTCATGTGTACACCTTGGTACCCGCAAAAAGGATAGAAGTGGGACGATTTGTTCTGATTCACCCTTTGGGCAAGAAACGGCACGTTGGTCAAGTGTGCGACACCGAGGCGATTTTCAATGAAACCCACTTCGGTATCGAACACAATCCTTTCGATTTCTTACCGGCGAGGACCAAGGAGCAGCAAAAGGCAAAGGGAGTGTTGGTCTGGTCCTACTCCCATATTCCAGCAGAGTTGAAAGAGGTCGTCACACGGGTCATTCATTTAAGACCGGATCTTTTTGTATCCTCTCTCGCGAATGCGGGCTTGCTTCAGTTAATCAGCGAAACCAGTGAAAAACACTCGAAACGGGTGCCTTCTCGGGTGGGGTCAGAAGATGACGAGATTTCAGTGGAATGGCGGTTAATCCACTGCGCACCAATCGCGGCCTTTTTGCATACGTTTTGCAAAGCCAACCGAAACTTTTGCACTGGGTGGCCTGAAGGTGTTCGAGTTTCATTTTCGGGGTTTTTAGAATTTAGCAACCTTAGGCCTGACGACGAGAGATTGTTAAAGGGCGCGCAAGAGCTGTTGTTGTCGATTGGTCAAATCCTCGAGGCGCATGGTTTTCAGAAGGTTCCAGACTTCATTCGGACCAATGAAAAGTACTTTCTCATGGCCGCCCTTGACCGACGCAGTGAATACTGATCACAAAAGCGCTAGCAGTGCTAGATGTTCCACACGGGAAACACATTTCCTGTGTGGATTTTTTTTTCTGGAAGCGGAATTGGAGATAAGTTAGAAAACCTCTGATTGTGGGGCTCGGTAATTTTCTGATGGACGATGGAAAGCAGATCGCATAATATAAATACTGTTTTTATATACAGTTTTTAATTATGCTCTTTAACCTCACTCTGCTTCGCGAACGCGGCAAACGCTTGGAATCACCCCCGGTAATTCATGATGATGGGGTGATTAAAAGCAACCACGACGGCAAATTCATGTCTTTGAGCGTGAATTCTTACTACGGCGGGGTGAGTCGAGCACCAGGCCTTTATGAAGCAAAATTGATGAAATTCAATGCTGATGAAATCGTGTTTCTCGGCTTCGAGACGGTCGAGGGCCGAGCCTATGTGCAGGAATGGAAGTTAACACCATCGAAGGTGTCCTCAACATGGCATGTCGTGAGAAATGAGGAGGTGCAGACGCATCACACCCAGCGATTGATGGATGCGTAGACTGTTTCATTCATCAATTAGCTGCTCGATTGCTGCACTGTCCACCTTTAGCTTTCCATTGCGTTCTTTGAGGGTAACCCTACAAACAAATTGAGCAGGCTGCCCACTGCGCAGCAGCTTTTCGAATCGATCGAGGTAATTATTATCATCGTCGAAAAGGTATGTTGGCCGAAACGTCAACTTAAATCCACGTTGATTCACTCTTACTGGATTCGTTTTGTTCCAGCGCACCGACTCAAGGACAACACATTGACGACCTTTGAATCTTACTGTCGCCCGAAAACTAAGCCGATGTTCTGTATCAGGACCTTTTTGCCCATTAAGATTCACGCCGTGGTTGTTTGCCAAGGAATTCTTCGTATAGCGTGAATCAAGCAAGGCGCGTAGGATGGAAAGCGCTTGATACTCTTGAGGCGATAAGGATTTAAGCGGCTTGAGTTGCTGGGCCTGCAGCAGCGTTTCAAGCATCATTGGAAGCCTTGCGAATTCTTCAAGACAGCTTTTTAAAATTGCCTCGAATTTTACGGCGCGATCGGCGTCGAATGGCAACTGAAGTTGCCGCGAGGAAATGAGGACAGGTTGGTAAAAGACCTCCTCCCGATGCGTACTAGGATTTAATCGATATTCCAAGGCACCAGAAATTGTAAGCTCGGGTATCAGCGCAAAAACAGGTGACAGCACAGCACGGACTTTTCGATGAATTTCCTCAAAATCACGACCATGTAATTCCTGAATAAACTTGCTTACCTTCAATGGCCAAAGCCAATCCAGCGGAATCGCAATTTTTTCAATCGAGCGCTTCATAACTTCCCCCTCTGGTGAATATCCCAAACAACTACCTGACAAAAAAGAGCCGCCTGCACGCAAACACCAATTGCCGCCCTGTTACCGGGTCTTGCTTCTCTTGCAGTTGAACCCCTAGCCAGCGCTTTGTTTTCGCTGTTGAACGTTTTTGACGTTGATCGCAAATCTGGTTTGAAGACATGTAGTCTCACCTGCTTTCTTGCACTGCCTTTGCAGTAACTAATTCGTGGCGCGCGGAGATAGATGTATTTGAATAGATTGATTAGCTGTTCACTGTCACTTTGATTGGCAAGTACTCCCACCTCAAAACTACATTGGTCGGGTTCTACCCCTGAAGCCTTCAGAAAAGCGATGAGCTTCTTGAAACGTGGATCATTTGGCGGAACAACAAGGTTTCGTGACGTAAATATTTCACGCAGATAAAAATAGTCTTCTTGCCTGTTGAAAGCACTAGAAGCCAGCGCAAGTAACATAGCTTCAGTCGTGCGACGAAAACCATGACTGAACGCTTTTTGCAACTGCGAGAAGAAACGCAGAACATCTGGTTCAAATACATCCACCGATTCAAATCGACCGTACTGCCCAAGGACCCAATAAATCTGATTCCAAGTTTTGTTATCAATCCCGAACTGCTGCATGAGTCGTGCCGGAGCAATCCCATCGACGTGTGTAAGGGCACACGCAATCTTAAAAACATCCACAGGTTTCAAATCCGCTGCAGTTTTGCTCGCTGGCCAGATTTCGTCAAAACTTGGAAATTGAATTAAGGATTGATCAAAAGGCGGTGAAATTTCTTTCGCGTTGTTCCCGTAAATCAGCCTCGCATGAGATTGACCGGTGGATAGGCCTCGGGAATTTCCGCGTCGAACTGTTGATTTATAAGTGTTGATGCTTGCGGCACTCAACCATACCCGGAAGTCCCACGATGGCAGGTATTCGCGCGGGATCGATCCCCATAGAATGCGCGCAGCAATGGCGATTAAATGATCCACGCAATGTGTGTACGTTGACCAGGATGTGCAATAACTCAAATGACCTAGATCTGCCGCGATCGCAAAAACTGGATTGGAATGTCGTAGATATCGTGAATGACCGCTAAAAAGTTGCCAAAACTCAGAGGTCGCTTTTGAGTGCGAGAGCCAATGAAAACGCGCCGCTGGTTCATGAGTTACTTGCTTGAGGATTCCGTTTAGGGTGGAGAGGAACGTTGATCTGCGATACACATCTTCAGTTTCATAATTTCCCCATAAAGATGCTTTGGACTCTGCTCGATCAATACTGATTCGATACGTCAAGAACTGCTCAAGTAGCCGTGCTCGATCTAAGGGAATACGTACGGTGCGCTGGCCAGCTTCGGATTTACTGTGTCGGATATTCACCAACAATGATTGCTCGAGCTCGGATATCTGAAAATCCCGAATCTCGAGTCGCAATAATTCACCGATACGCAGTCTCACCAATGTCGCCAAAACAAAGGCTACAGAACAATTCACGGAAAGGGTTCGATCAGGAATAGTTCGAGCTTGCTGAATTGCTTTAAGAATCTCGCTTGGCCATATGACTTCAGCCTCAATCATCCCCTTGTAGCCTTTCATGTAGGCAATGTCCGTTTCGATCAGGTAAACATCCGCCAAATATCGTTTGAATACATCCATCCCAGCATTAAGCTGTGGAGCTGATGAGCCAGCTACGTCCGAAATAGTTGGAAGCTCAGACTCTTTTAAGTATTGAGTTACAAAGTCAAAGACAGACAACTGTGGATTCACACCCTCCAACAAATGACGAAAAACAAGTCGCGCGTACTGTTCGATAGTGCTCGGTTTGAGTATTGACTTGTGCCTTGAACCATAAACGATCAAATAACGAACCCAGTCGAGATACATATAGCCAACGGTATCCGGATCCACAAGTCGAATAACATCGGTATCGATTTGAATCAGAATTGAGTTCTTAGACGCAAAACCCCTTGTAACGTCCCTAAGCCGATCTTGCATCTGGTGGGCAAACCACCAATCAGAATTCTCGACCTGACGGCTTCGTTCTCCTAAAGCTGGGTAATCATTGATTTCATCTACATCGGCTTGAAATGTATGTTCAAGACCGTTAGCCCTTTTAAACACTCGTTCTTCTAACGATTCGTATTCCAAGAACCCGGCAACTGACGCGAACACCACGGGGGGTAAGTACTGCTTTGTTACAAGCGCAAACCCACCTACAAAACTTTCAGTGCGCTCCTCACCCCAGAACCATTTATCAATCTGGGTCAGTGTTTTCTCGACACCAAGTTCATTAACGCCAAGATCATCGTAGTACTTGGTGATCAGACGACTTGTGGCAGCACTTATTAAAACGTTCATCACTGATCCGTCTTCGAGCACCACAGACACGTGGCCTTCAACAGCGAATTTATCCACGGAATTTGCCGCGATCGTATGGACCACTGCTTCAAGTAGATCAAGCCGCAGAACCAGGTCATTGACGACTAGGCTTACTAGTAATCGCTCAGGAACATTTAGGACCTGAAGTTCCTTTGTCTGAAGGCGTTTCCATCTATCAATAAACATTTTCCCAACGAATGCCTTATGGGGTCTGATGCTAACAATCAGGTCGCGTAGGACATTTGTAGATGCGTAGAAATAGTCATCAACTAAGGTCGTCCTACGATCCCCCTTACTGAATTTAATCAAGCGACTCATCGCAAGCCTCAACCTCGAAGACCCGACAATGGGAGTATGTTTAGCTGCCTTAATAAGTCTTCGGTGCCACGAACTACACCTGCTGCGGATTGTTCGGGGGAAAGGTCAACTCCCATGTTATTGCTGGATTGAAAGATCGATCCGTGTCGCGAAAGTCGATTGATCTCCACCCTTTTTAGGTTGCAAAGATGAGACTGAACCAAGTGGCGACCGAAATTCGGTGGCAAATCAAAGCCACATTGCTTAAGCGCATCAGAAATATGTGTTGATCCCAACTGGCTGAGACCATTTCGGGTTATACGAAACAACAGCGGCTCAGAAGAGCCTACCTCTAGAATTTTTGTAATGTTGTTAGGTATCTTCTCAGAGCATTCCTGTTCTCGAGCTTTCCCGCGAAGTTGCACAAGATGTTCGATATAAAGATCCAGCTGGGTTTTTACAATTTCACCAAACGGGACCTCGACGAATTCGGTCACCTGATGGCTGTCTTTGTCATTAAAGACCACGAAATCGGTCCCAATTGAGCAACGCTTGAGTGGATAACTTTGCGCGGGACGCAGCGCCAATGCTATTGAAAAAATAAATGCAGTCGCAATCGCGAATGCGTTGTGAAACGTCGCAAGCTCAAACCACTTTGCTTTCTTGGTGGGTCTTAGCGCTTCGACTTGTGTTGTTAAGGCAACCCAGGCTTGGGCTACGTTCACTTTTTTAACTTGGGCAAGCGAACCAAATCCTCGGGTGGAGTCGACCTCAATGGATACCGTTGGTATCCCAAACGACGCGAATACCGACGAGAACAATGTTGCCGCATCCCTCTGTTTTACTTTTCTGTAATAAGCAGGTCCACGCGACAACAAGCGTGGATCGCTAAATGCAAAAGCAGCCAGCACATCATCACCACACCTATGTGCAGCTTCAATGGACAATCGATTGCGCAGATCAGTAATTTCTGGGTGCTCGCGGATAATTTCACTTTCCGAAACCCCAATCAATTCACCAAGATTCTTTGCGTCAGGATTCTGTGCTAAAGCAAGTTCAAGTGGATTTTTCAGCACTTGAGCAATCGGCTTTGCCAAGTACCATTCGTCAGCTTTTTGGTTTGAGTCAGCATTCACGCGCGCATTGGGCATGAATAACGATCGATTCGTATAGATGATTGACTCTCGAACCGATAGCCAGTGAAAAGCACCGGGCTCGGGCCAACACGGTAAAGCCACCGTGAGACTGGGTGGGCAATTGATATGCAGCGACATAAGCTCACAAATAGATGGACCATCGCCCTGCCTGGCACGTTCCTGAACTTGCGCGCTGACTTCAATTAATGTCTCTTGCGAAAAGCGCGCGTGGGTGAGTAGCACTCTTCTTTTTTGCAGGTCGTGCTCGTCATGCATACGCATTTGATAAGCCTGCAAGCGATCGAGCGGTGATCGCACCGAACCTTCAACTAAAAGTTCCAATATCTTTGCAGATTGGGACGTGGCTCTTTTTAAGGCATTTTCAACCTGGAAATCACCACTAAACGAAAGATCTTCGAGGGGGTCTCGTTTTATATATTTGCTTAGAATCTGAATCAGCGTTTTAGGGTGATAGTCCCCAAGGTACATCGCTGTTAACACCAGCGCGAGATCTAACTTCTGAGAATCATTTACCCGGCCATACGCCATTAAGCATGACAACGGCCCTTGCCCTGGAACAAGTTTGACTCCTAATTCCTTCGACGGAAGGCACTCCAGACGATGCTTGATTCTAGCGAGAACAAAGCTCGCCTCAACCAGCTTTGGAAAATCTAAGCGTTTGCTCGCCACTAGCTCGAAAGCATCAATCAGGTTGTGGACTGCACGGTCAAGATCTGCCGCGCAATGTGCCAAACCAAACACTTTGATGAACCTCGAGAGGTCATGATCAGCGATGATTTGTTCGATCGATTCGTCTGTGAAGACTTTTGAATTTTCCATTTGCATTCCCCATTGCCCGAAGGTCGTTATAGGGAATGTTTTCACAGATTTTAAAATCGTGTTTTGGTTGAAAGTGCCTTTTTTTGGCACTTTCAGCGATCAATTAGTTTTGGTGATGCGTCACATGGAAATTTCTAACATGGAAGATATCCGAGATCAGCAAGGCGATTCAACAAATAACTGCTACATCATCTGTTAGCTGAGCTAGTAACTTTGCAGTTATCCCGACTGTTATTTCGGCTGCTACTTTAGCTGTGACCTTGCCTGTTGCCTTAGCTATTACCTTGGCGGATACCTCGCCAGATACATCGGTTGATACCCTGCCTGATACCTTGCCTGATACCTTGCCTGATACCTTGCCTGATACCTTGCCTGATACCTTGCCTGATACCTTGCCTGATACCTTGCCTGATACCTTGCCTGATACCTTGCCTGATACCTTGCCTGATACCTTGCCTGATACCTTGCCCGATACCTTGCCTGATACCTTGCCTGACACCTCGCCTGATACCTTACCTGATACCTTGACTAATACCTAGTCTAATACTTCGGCTTGCATTGGATTAGTCTGTCTTTAATTTACAAACTAGAGCCTCATTTTGAATCGGCTTCAAAGACTTCCGGGCTGAAGGCGGGTAGTCCACTAAGACGTTCTTCGTATGAATACATGGACTACCTCCTAAAGTAGTCCAAGATTTTGTCCGCATCCCCATGTCCAAGAACAGCTGGGCGATTCAACATAATCGATTGAACGAAGGCGCGTTTCTCAAAGACATTGCTGCTGAGCTTGGTGTGTCAGCCAAGACCGTCAGCCGTGCTGTGAAACGTAAGCCCCCAGCAAACCCATCTTGACTTGGATTTAGACATTCCGTTTCGGATTGCTTAAACTGCGGGCATGTTTATTCCTGTCCAAGTCGACCATGCAATGCTTTATTAAAAGTGCACCGCTGAGATTCAGAAGGTTTTGAAACTGTCCAAGGCATCTCTGGTCGAGGCTGAACCCAACTGGCGCATGGTCGCCTTGCAGTTTTTTCCTGTTCTGAAAAAAAGTTGTACTGCCCTAAGGCGTACTTCGTGTGAATACATGGACTACCTCCTAAAGTAGTCCAGTATTTTGTCCGCATCCCCTCGACGAAGCTCAGTGGGTCAAAATACAACCGGCGTTGACAAGTACTTTGGCGGTATACCGGCACAAGTGTTGGTGGACAACCAGGAAGCGGCCGTGATTGAACATCCGCGTGAAGGGGAAGGTCGCTCCTGACAGGCCTTTGAATTGGTAGTCAATTGAATCAAACCATCCTCAAGCCCATGGTCTTTTCGCAAACGGGTCAATGCCGATTTGTCGCTCAGACGATGGGTTGGAATCACGGTTAAAAAAGAGCTTGATGCAAAAAACTCACCGAGATAGGAATAAGTATCGGTGTTCCTCTTTTCGTGTTTCACAACTGCAATCCAATTATGCGAGCAATGATTTTCAACAAATCATCGAAATTGAAAACAATAGTTACTGGGTGAGCATTTAGATACTCACCCAGCAACCACCCTCGAATCACCGCTATGAACTTCCACAAGATTTGTTTTCGTTACTCGACTTAGATGTATCAACTTCCTTGAGCAATCGAGCCGATACGGCGTACGCAAAGTTTCTGTCCACCACGGTCTGCTGGCGAAGTTTACCTGACGGTAATCACATCCCTGTGCATGGGCGCCAACATGCTCAACACCTCAAGCTGCACATCAAATGGCACGCTGTACGCGTTCATACTGGTTTGTAGCACCTCCACCAGTGCATTGAAATGCGCTTTGGTAATGACCATGCCTTCATGTGCGGTTTTCATGTCGGCACCCACATACTTGCATGGGCCACCCGTGGCTTCACACACCTGGTCGGTCAACTGCGAAGCCAAGCGATCGGCGTTGGTGGCAGCAAACTGATCGCCAATGCGCGGGTCTGCTTTCAGGCGAACCACAAAGTCGTCCATCACCATGCGGATACTTTCCTTGCCACCCAGTTGTTCATAAAGTGACTTCTCGGAACTGGCGTGGGCAGCCATGGGCAAACACATTGCAAAGGCAATCGCTGCGGCAAAAGATCGAATCGATTTCATCATCATGGTCTCCTTCAGAATGCCAGTTGGGCGGACAGGTAAAAGCCGGTTTGGCTACGGCCATCGGTGGTGGCGGGCACAATTCGACCCAGGTCCACATAGGCTGCAGTCAAAGAAAGGTTCTTGGTCGGTGCCCAAGCCACAAACAGGTCCATCCAATCGTCTGCGCGCAGACCATTGTTCAGTCCTGCATTGCGGCCAGCCGCTTCCAGGTTGTTGGGCATCACTCGATATTCCGCACCAATGGCCAGGTTGTGGCTCAGCAGTTTCGCCACGGAAATTTCCGGCATCAGTTCATAACTGTCATCAGTGTTTGAACCGAAACCCAACAAGCCATTCTGGTTGGCCTTGGTAGCACGCAATGTACCGTTAAGCAACACGCCTTGTTTCAAAAACAGCTTGGTCGCAGTCACATAAAAGTCGGTACCACTGTCATCGGCCCCCAATGAAGTGAGCGTTGGCTCCAAGGCGGCTGCATCAAGGGTTTTGTGTTGCAGGCCGACTGCAACTTGCGGGTACCAAGTGTCGCTGTCCAGCACACCATCACCGAACACCCGCAACTTCACGCCGACGATTTGTTGTTTCAAATCCAGGCCTGCACCGGTAAGGGCTGTTCCCGTGATACCCGTGTCAAGCACCTGCTCACCCAGAGAAAACTCCACCCGCTCGTTCCAGCCCACTGTGGCGCCGTAAGTGGTGAGCGAATAATCCTGTGTTTCAACCTGGGTCAGGTTTGCTGCAAAACCGAGTTCATTTTCTGTGGCCTGCGTGCCAATGAATGCCCACGGCGTAATACCGCCACCGCCCGCACCTTCCACGGTACTTACACCGCCGGTTAACACCAGCTTGCCCGTGCTTGCCCAAACCGGGGCACAAAAAACTGCAGTGCTCAGCACCGCTGCCTTAATCCATTTTGATTGTTGTTCGTTCATCACAAATGCCTCCATGAGAACAGGATAAATGGCCGACGTTGGAGTCGGCCACCTGGATAGTTAGTTGGTGTATGGCAGGGAAGAGTGATGCAGCACAATCTTCACGTTACCGGCGCTGTCTTTCACATAGCCCCAGGTTTTGTCGACTGTGGTCACCTTGCCATTCTTGTCAGTGAAGCTGACATTGCCCATGGTCAAGGCTGTGTTGCCATTCAAGTGAATGACAGAATTTTTGGATTCAACACTTCTCCAGCCCTTCAATGCAAAACCGGAATCATTGGGGAATTTTTTGTTGCCGCCCACGTAATAAGACAAAGCGCCTTCTTCAGTGCTGCGGATGTTTTGGGGGATAGCGGCCAATGTGGGCTTGAACAGCACAGGTCCCATGTCGTAAGCATATGTTTTGTCCAATGCTGCTTTTGTGGTTTTCTTGGCCTTGTCCAAGCCACCTGCCTCAAAGTCTTTGGAAATTTGTACAACAGCCTCGCCCCATACCTTCTGGGCTTTCAGTACCTCTGCCTCGGTAATGTTGCTACTCACCACAGCCGTATTTGCGAAAGCGGCACCGCTGAATACCAAGCCGGCAGATACCAAGGTGGCGCGAACTAAACTGGAATTTTTCATCTTATGCTCCTTCAGATTGAGATTCGAAAAACAAACATTGCTTTTCATGAACATCATTCTGGAAGATCAAGATGAACCGGAACTTTGCAGCCCAATGAATCAAACTGGCACCAAACATTAACGCCAGATGAACACTACTGTGAATCGCTGGTCTGTATCGACTCTAGGCGATAACCAAGCCCGCGCTGAGTGTGGATCAACGGTGGCAGACCGTCAAAATCAATCTTTGCGCGCAGGCGGCGAATATAAACATCCACCACATTGGTCAGCGGGTCCTCGTTCACCCCCCACACGTTTGAAAGAATTCGCTCACGGCTAAACAGGCGGCCTGGGGCGCTCATCAGCAACTCGACCAAAGCAAGCTCTTTCGCAGTCAACTGAATTTCACGACCCGCACGCGACAAACGCATTTTTTCAAGATCAAGATTCAGGTCGGCAACTTCTAAGTTTTTTCTCGCCTGCTTTGGCGCTGTATTACCCACCCGGCGACCCAGGGCCTCCAGGCGTGCAAGAATTTCATCGAATGCAAATGGCTTACCCAGGTAATCGTCGGCACCCATGCGCAGGCCCGCCACCCTGTCTTCGACTGAATTCAATGCAGTCAACATCAACACAGGCAAAGCGAAACCCTCTGCCCGCAGGGTTTGGCAGACATCAAGCCCTGAACCATCAGGCAGCATCACATCCAGAATTACCACTGCACTTTCAAAATTTTCACGCACTTCCTTTTGCAAGGCCTTGGCCATTGACAGACCCGTGTTGGCATTGTGAGCCACCTGGGGTCGATAACCCTCCGCCTTCAATCCACGTTCCAGAAAACTGGACACGCGTGCGTCATCCTCAACAATCAACACTTTCATACTGCATCCTCAATGACTGAATCGAATGCCGGCAAATTAATGGTGACCCGGCATCCTTTATTTTCTTCGCTGCTTATCTCGATGGTGCCGTGGTGTGCCCGCACAATTGCTGCGGCAAGTGGCAAGCCCAAACCGCTGCCGTCGGGCCTGATCAGCTTCGCCATGGTGCCACGGTAGTGGCGCTCAAATACTCGACTCAACTCATTCTCAGGAATACCTGGGCCATTGTCTTCAATCGTTACCTCACATCGGCGCATGTTCTCAGCGTCCTCCACTGATGCGGTACTGATCCGTATAACCGCCTTGGCGCCGCTGTATTGAATCGCATTGTCCAAAACAATATTTAACACCTGCTTCAAACGCTGCGCATCACCCAGAACCAAGCTATCACTCTGAATTTGCGCTTCCACAGCACAGCCCTTTTGGCTGATTTGTGGCCGGAAATAGGCAATTGATTCGTGGCATAAAGTTGAAATATCCACTGCCCGTCGGTCCAATACAAGCGCATCTATATCGCTTCGCGCCAAGGTCAGCATGTCGTCCACAATGTAGTTGAGTTGTTGCGTGTATTGAACAATCCGCTCGAGAGTTTCCTTACACTCGGCATTGCTATTTCCGCCATGGCGCAAACTGATTTCGGCCTCACCGCGAATTGCAGTGGTGGGTGTTTTTAATTCGTGGCTAATGTCCGCAAACATCTGCCGACGGCGAAGCTCAATTTTTTCCAGTCGGTGCAAGGCCTCCTGTAATTCGTTGGTTCGCTCGCTCACCTGCAGCTCTAGCTGCTCCCGCGCCTGTTGGTCATTGGCTCGCAAACGTGCTATTTCCCGCGCCATGTCATTCATACTGCAGCCCACCTGCGAGAACTCATCCCGACCAAAGGCTGGTATGCGATAACTTAAATTCCCCGCTTGCAAGGCTTCAGCGCCCTTGATCAAACGCTCAACTGGTTTACTCAAAGACCTCACAAAATAAAACGCAAGCAACACCATAAACAGGGCAAGCCCGATGGTGGCAATCACAACCACATTGGTCATGAAGTTCAGCGATACATCCGCCGCCGCCCTGTCTCGTGCGGTGATCAGGCGTTCACGGGCAATGCTCTGGGTTAAGGCAACCCGCAAATCCTGACCATCCGACACATCAAAAATCTGATCGAGTTTCTGGCGTTTCTGTTGTGGAGTTACCGCCTCGAATTTCCATTCAGAAGCGGTCATCACCGATCCCAATTGGTCCACACCTTTTCGTAATATCACCAGACTTTGCCGGCGCTCCTCGTGCTCGGGCATTAACTCCTGATCGCCCCGAGTCAAACCCTTCGAGGTTTCTGCAAGTCGATCCAGGGTATCGAGCGCACGGATCATGTTGTAGTAATACACTTGGCTTTGCTGGGGGTCAGACTCCAGCCCCGTCATTTCACTGGTCAGCTGGGTTCGTAGCAACTGCTTGTTTGAAAGCAGGTCCATATAGCCCACCAACAATTCGTTGGCGACTCGGCCTTTTTGAACATTCTGGCTGGCTGTAACCATGACAAAGTAGCCGATTACCCCTTGGGCAACCGCCACCAGTGCCAAAGCCACAAAGGCCAGCAGAATACGGGTTTTGAACATCACCATTCCCTTGGGCATCAAATCAACATCCAAATGCTAGGGATTATCGGTGATAAACACCAGATTTTTTGGATTGTTAATCTGGCGTTCATCTTTTCGAAATCACTTAGTAAGTGAACTGAAGGCGCATGCGCAGCTCATTGCCGCTGTCGCTATTAGTGTTGCTTTCAGCATCCATATAGCTTACGCCGACCTTGACCGAGTCATTCATGTAGTAGTTCAAGCCCAGAGAGGTTTGCTGCGCATCAATAAAGCCCAAGCCAACGTCATTGAAACGACCATCGCCCTCTTCAAAGCGGGTAGTCACTTCCCAAGTGCCGCCCGGTACGGCTTTGACCCGCTTGAAAACGCCATCGCTGTAGGGGCGAGTTCCACCGCCGTTCAGGATGTACCCAAGCTGCGCGTAATAACCGTTGAAGTTCTGTGGGCCTACATCGGAATCGAAATACTCGGCCTGTGCATGGAATGGACCAAAGGCTCCAGCCATTTCCACGTTCATCGTGTCGGTTTCATCCACTGGGTCGGTGGCACCCACAGTTTGATAGCCAGCGCCAAAGTGCAGCACGCTGCTTTTGGTCATGATCGGTGCGAACGTAACACGCCCTGCCAGGGCCTGTTCCTGAAAATCATTGGTGCCGTTACCATCCGCCTCGAACAAACCCACACCATAAGTGAATCGCTTGTCCATGCCACGTCCGCTGAGCTTCACACCGGAGGATCGCTCAAGCGCATAGCGTTCGATCATGGCAGAGCGCTCAAGCAAAGAAATGTCATTTGAACTGGTCAAAACATCCATACCAAAAGGCACACGCTGCTTGCCAATGGTCAAATTGGCCATGTCGCCAAATCCTTTGTACCTAAGGTACAAATCCTCAACACTACCGCCACTTGTTCCAGATTCGGCGATATTGAATTCCGCTTTCATTTCAAAATCATTCACATGAGCGCGCAGTGCGATTCGCGCACGGCGGGCATCAAAATCTTCCAGTGTTTCGTTGCCATTGGCGGCCGTGTCGGTCTCATCTTGCGTGTAATCGTAGTGCAGTCGCCCACCAATCTGGAAACCTGCGCTTTTGTCTTCAGTCTCAAGTTTCAATCCACCTTTGGTGGAAAGAATAATGTCCTGGCCATCTGTGCGCACCTGGCCAGCTTGTGCGTTCGTCGAAATTGCGCCAAGCATTAACAAAGCCAATACGGAACAAGAACTGGTTTTCATGGGGTACTCCTTGGATTTTATGTGGAGCCCCA
Source organism: Limnobacter sp. 130 (assembly GCF_902506325.1). GTDB lineage: Bacteria > Pseudomonadota > Gammaproteobacteria > Burkholderiales > Burkholderiaceae_B > Limnobacter. The sequence goes on along the minus strand of NZ_LR732328.1, from coordinate 834,736 downwards.
TTGTTGTCGGTCAAGATGAACAGTCACTGAACGTTGAATGAAGTCCTTCATCAACTGAAATGAACACAAAATGAACGAATTTTGACGAGAAATGTGTGTGTAATATAAATCATTTTTACGAAAAAAAAGGCCTGATTTTCAGGCCTTTGTTCTGGGCTATCGACAACCCACTTTGAACAAATCAGTTTGTGATTACTTGATCTTTTCCCAGGGATTCAGGCTGGTTCCATCACCGAACTCCACATACCTGTAACCCTCCATTTTACGTATTACAGCAGCACGGGTTAGCGTGGAACTTGGCTTGTAGCTGGGTGCCACTGTGCCATCCAAGGAGTTCGCAATATTGCTGCTGTCGGTTTTGGAAAGCACTTCAGCGCGAGTCAAGGTCGATGGCGAAGAGTCCATACGAACATGGTTGGTACCGTCTCCCATAAACAGGTCGCTGGCGGCCAGGGCATTGCCGCTAAATCCAAGTACAAGTGAAAGGGCGATAATCTTTTTCATGGTTTTCTCCTACAAGATTTTTAAGAAATACTGCATCTCTTTGCAATACATGTAGTTTGCAGTTCATGCCTTAACCTAGAGTCAGAAGTTTTATGAACAAATCAATGCCGAATTATGAACATTTGATGAATAAAAAAAGGCCCGATTGCTCGGGCCTGAAATCGGACTTTTTACAGCCCAGGGGGTGAGATGAAGAAAGCGAAAACCGACAGATCAGTTGGTTTTGGATGTTGGCATATTGCTGTCATCCTGCGCCAGGTTGCTGTTGTCGTCTCGCGTCTTCACCCAAGGAGTCGGGTTGGTCGCGTCACCAAAATCTGCGTACTCAAAACCTTCCATCTTGCGAATTACATCCGAGCGGCTCAACATCGGGTTGGGGGCGAAGTTGGGCGAAACAGATGCATCAAGCGCGTTGGCCACATTGGCACTGTCAGTTTTGGAAACCACTTCAGCGCGGGTCAGGCTGGACTGCTTGGATTCCTTCACAACGTGATAAGTGCCGTCGCCATAAAACAAATCGCTGGCCATTGCGGCGCTGCTGAAGCCAAGGGCAAGTGAAAGTGCAACAATCTTTTTCATGGTATTTCTCCTGTGGGGTTTCTCGGTCAAGTGCAGCAACGTGTCTGCATGGAAATCAGTTTGACCGCCACGCCTTAACCTAAACTGTGTTGTTTCATGAATAACCAGGAGCGTTTTTATGAACAAAGGATGAACAGCTCAATTTGCTACATCTGAAGTTTGTGGGCACGCCGTAGATTATGGCGGCAATCTGTCTTAACCAATAACAGACAGATTGCCCCTTGAACACCTAAATCAACTTTTCGAAGGGGCCCGCAAGAAGTTCTATTAATCGGCAGCGGTGGAACTTCCTCGAGTCTTCCACAGGGAGAACAAGACCCCCCCAGCGATTAGTCCAAGAGTGACACTCAAGGAAAACTCAGGTGGGACTTTACCAACGATATTTACCAAAAATATCTTTCCGCCAATAAAGACCAACACTAGCGCCAAGGCGTACTTCAGATACCTAAATCGATGAATCAGAGCAGCCAGTGCAAAATAGAGTGCACGTAACCCAAGAATGGCAAAGATATTACTTGTGTAGACAATAAAGGGGTCTGTGGTGATAGCAAAGATCGCAGGCACTGAATCTACTGCAAAAATCAGATCAACGAATTCAATTAACAGTAAAGCCAGGAATAAAGGGGTGTAGACGCGCTGCAACTTTCCGGTACTCTCGCTTCTTTCATGCACCCAAAATGCGTTGCCTTTAAGTTCTTTGGTCAAAGGAAGACGTTTACGTAAAAACTTCAGCAGGGGATTGTTTTCTAGATCTGGCGTGGACTCCCCTGCAAACAGCATTTTGATACCCGTGAGCACCAAGAATACACCAAACAAATACAGCACCCAACTAAACTCAGTAACTAAGGCCGCCCCCAAAGCGATCATAATTGCTCTCAAAACAATCACACCTAAAATTCCCCAAAAAAGGACTCGATGCTGATAGACCCTCGGTATACTGAAATAGGTGAAGATCATCGCAATTACGAAAACATTGTCCATAGACAACGACTTCTCAATGGCGAAACCGGTAAAGTAAGCCATCCCACTTTCACTGCCCAGATACCACCAAACCCAGGCCCCGAAAAGACAAGCCATGCCAATGTAGCCAGCAGATAAAAACAGACTTTCTTTAACTTCGATTTCACGACTATCTTTGTGCAAAACGCCAAGATCAAAGGCCAACAAAGCAATCACTATTGAGACAAAAACCAACCATATCCAGGTTGGAGTTCCCATGAAAGGGGTGAGCAGAATTTCGTACATCGGAAAGCCTTCCAAATTTGATCGATTGATTATTTATTGCCCAACGAAAGATATTTTCGTCAAACACTTGAGAGTATTTTTTTCACACAACTAGGAAGTGTGGTCACACATATATCTATCACTCAGAAAACGACTCCAGACTGCGAAGTGTCAACTCAAATATTGTGGAGCAGGCAAAGCACCTAACATCCCTGACCACGAAGCTTTGTTAGTTTCTCATTTCAAAGTGAAGAATGAACATGGTTAAAGATGAAAAAGCTCGGAAGAAAAAATGAATACAGGATGAACAATTGTGTGTGTGAATCATAAAATTTGATACGAAAGAAGCTTAAAGCTGAAAAATACCCTGCCGTCACCAAAAACCAAGCTAGGCCAGTATGTGAGTGCCGGGTGCACAGCAGAACCCAAACCACTTATTCTTGGTACAGTTTGGTCAAAAATTAACCCCAAGGCAGTCGAAGTGCCCAGGGGTCGAAGCCGTTGAGAGTGATAGATCAACGGCGTGTCTGAATTGGGGAGGAGAGCTCAATTTCAGCCTTTGATTATCTCAAAATCAAGTTACAGGCATGTTACTCTGGACTACCCCGTCTTTCATTGACAAACCGGAGCCTCATTTTGAGGCTGCTTCAAAGACCTCTGGGCTGACCCCACCGAGATGGGAATGCCTTCGGGTTCGGTTGTAAAACGCTTCAATGTAATCGAAGATATCTTCCTTAGCCAAATCACGCGTTTTGTAGATGCGTTTTTTGATTCGTTCTTTTTTCAGACTGCTAAAAAAAGACTCGGCAACAGCGTTGTCCCAGCAGTTTCCACGCCGACTCATGCTGGGCTCTAGTTGGTGGGTTTTACAGAATCGCAACCAATCATCACTGCTGTACTGCGAGCCTTGATCTGAGTGTACAAGTACCTTTTTCTTGGGGCGCCTGCGCCACAAAGCCATCAGCAAAGCATCCAGAACAATTTCTCGATTCAAGGATGGTTTCATTGACCAGCCAACCACTTTGCGCGAATACAGATCCACCACCACAGCAAGATAAAGCCAACCCTGCCAAGTTCGAATATAAGTAATGTCAGTGACCCAGGCTGTGTCCGGGTCACTGACCGTGAACTCGCGCTCCAATTGATTCGGGGCAATGATGGAAGGCCTGCCAGCAATCGGACGAGGTGCCTTATATCCCCGCAAAGCCTTGATCTGGTTGACTCGCATGATTTTAGCCACACGATGTTTGCCACAAAGCTCACCGGCCTCTCGCATGTCCTGAAACACGCGACGTGCTCCATACACACCACGACTGGCCGAGTAAGAAGCCCGAATCAATTCCAACAATCGGTGATCTTCAATCGCACGGTCAGAAACAGGTTTGTGCAGCCATGCATAAAATCCAGCCCTGGCAATGCGCAGCACTCTGCACATCGTGGCCACAAGAAACTCTTGTTGGTGCTCATTAATGAACTGGTACTTTACTCGGGCTGGCTTGCAAAGTACCTTGCGGCCTTTTTTAAAATATCTCGCTCCTCTTCGGTGCGCCGAAGTTGGGAACGCAATTTTAAAATTTCACTTTTGGCTTCAAGCAATTCATTTCTTTGCTGCTCGGTCTCTGTGGGCTTTACCGCGTTGACCCATTTGTACAGGCTATGCGATGAAACGCCCAGTCGCTCCGATACTTCAGCGATGGTGTAGCCACGGTCAATGACCTGTTTGACGGCTTCGTCTTTAAATTCTGGGGTGTAACCGTTTGAAGTGACGTTTCGGACAATTATGACTCCATGAGCTGGGTGTGCACTTGCTTCAATTTATCTGATTCGAATTAAAAAGACAGCCCCCAAAACGTGGCCTGAAAAGACCAAGCAAATTTAGGAAGACGGCCAACCAAGAATCACCTAAATGCATTTGTGATGATGCAGTCGATTTTCAGTGCCTGAAGGTCAGTTCAATCTCTCAGAAATTACCAAAGCGGAGAAATTGAGTGCGTGTGCCCAGGGGTGCAGTTCAGGACTATAGAGATAAAGCGATCTAAAGGGGCACCCCTGAGAATTACTGGAAAGCCAGCACTGGCCTAGTGAACGCCCCGATTTATCCCACTACTTATCGAGTTTCGCCGCTTGTGATCGCTAAAAGAGAAAATACTCATAACCGGTCGTAGGTTCAAATCCTGCCCCCGCAACCAAATACTCAAGAAGGTCAATCACTTAGCGGTGGTTGACCTTTTTGTTTTGTGACAAAGAATACCGGTTTTGGGCTAGTGACCTGTCACCAAATGTGAAATGTCTGCGCAAATAAGTGCCAAAAAATTTTCGGGTGTGTTCGACAAGTTGTCAGTGTAAAACCAATTGGGGCAAAGAAGAACAACATGAAATTAAACTTTTTCGATAGCTCCCAAAAGTTATTCGATCTTCACTGAATCACTATAAGTTTTGACTTCTTTGCTCAACACAACAATCTCTGGACAAATGTTGATATTTTATCGGTGAACTGTTCCCATTCCTTTTGACCATTGCGGCTGGAAATGGTGAAGGTTGATCAGCATCGACCCACTCATTAAATCGGAGGTTGGCATGGGAGAGGCAAAACGAAGAAAGTTAGATGACCCTATCTCGTATGGACGCATTCCAAAAAACGGACGTGGGTTAGTCATATGCCCACCTACCCAAATAGACATAGCAAGTAACACAATAAGCATGTCGGGCGGCCTAGACCCTCAAGAATTAAGAGTTGGGCTGCTGTTCTGGGATAAGCTCGCCTGGCCAAGTAACAACCTTATACATGTTGGTGGGAACACCCCGGATATCGATTTTTTGACCTCAGCAGGAATACTTACCCGACCACGAATAAATATACTTGGAGGTCAGGGAGCATCGATAATCTTGAAAACTCAAGTTGAAGCATTTAACCAACTTGAAAAAGCGCAGCCGGGAACGTGGGCAATTTCGCAGGGACACAACTCGTTATTAGTTAATGGTGGCGGTATTGATGGATATAGAAGCACTCTCGTAGAACTAGTGAAGGCAATACCTGTCCCATACAAAAATGTGCCACTTGCCGAGGTGCTGGAACTCAAGTTGCGAAGACACGCTGAGTTAATAGCATTACGAGTAGAACTCGATAGTTTTTACAGCGCAATAAGCAATTCGAGCGATCCTGATTTCGAGCTTCATAGATATATTTCACGCATTGACACCGCTTGCTCAGAATTACTCAAGGCCACCAAAGAGTGGCAATTTCCCATGAAAATTTCTGACATTAAAGCCTCTTTCGAAATCAATGGGACTAATGCCATTCTGTCTTCATCCACCTTGGCGATGCTAAGTAATTTTGCAACGCAGCAAACCATGTTGACTGCTGTGGGCGGCATTGTGGGCGCGGCTTTAAGCTGCGTAAAAATCACAGGTGACTTCGTTTGGACAGGGCTTCACAATAGAAAAAGCATAAGTCCATACCGGTATATACACCATGTTCACAATGATCTGCCTTGGAGTGATTGACGCGGATGTTTATGGAGTAATGACTAAACTGTGATAACGGCGTTCGAGATATTTCACTGAACGCCTAAAAATAAAAAGTAAACCTAGTCTAACTTTCTCAGTAGATCATCCCTTCGCAAATGTGTGTAACGCTCAACAATTGTTGTTGTGAGCTGTCCGGTGATTTCCTTCACCTCGAACACAGTAAGCCCGCGCTCAATCAGCCTTGAAACTGCTTCGTGGCGCAGATCATGCAGACGAAAATCCAGGATACGGGCTCGTTTTACAGCCGTGCCAAATGCCCCTGTGATTGCATCAATCTGCACAGGAAAAACACGTTCGCTGAATGACAACCCTTTCAAGAATTCAAGCTGCTCAAGGGCCTTCTTCGACAAGGGCACAAAACGGCGTTTGCCATTCTTGGTCGCATCCAGGCGAGCCCAACGCTTATCGAAATCAACATCGACCCATTTCAAGTTACCAAGTTCGCCACGGCGCATGGCTGTCTCGACGGCAAGAACGACATAGGGGCGCAACCAGTAGCTGGGGTGTTCATCACACGAAGCCAGCAGAGCCTGGAACTCATCTTGAGAAAGTCGGCGCGAACGCGCATTTTGAATACTGGGCATTCTTATCCCCTCGGTAGGGTCAAGAATTGTGCGGAAACCCCATTCGAATTTTGCGGTCTTGAACACCGCCTTGATGACCTCCATGTATCGCTTCACTGTGGCCGGTGCGTATCCACTACCAACCAGAGCATCACGGAAATCTGCAATGTGCATTCCTTCAATTTCTTCCAGCTTGCGATTGACCAAGGTGGGGTAATAGCGAATGGTCAGATCAATCCGGTTGCGTTCGCTGACATGGCCTTTCTTGGTTGGTGTGACTACCTCCCTATAACGAAGCATCGCTGCTTTCAAAGTGGAGACTTCAAGTAGGCGTTGTCTATTTGGCTGAACCCGTTTCAGCTCTGCTTCCATCTGCAAACCCCATTTAAGGGCTTCATGGTAAGAGTCAAAGGTTGAAGAAATTCCCTGATGTCCCGCAACACGGACGCGTGACAAAAAGCGGTTGTTTTTTTGAACGATAGTAGGCATGCGTTTTCCTTAAAAGTTGACAATCGATCACCTTTGAAGAAAAGTTTTTGCAACACCCTTTTGCGTTTACTCACTGCGGCCTTGGCTACTGACTTCGCTCTTATCCGCTCATAACCCGAAGGTCGTAGGTTCAAATCCTGCCCCCGCAACCAAATTTTCATCATTAAAACCAATCATTTAGCGGTGGTTGGTTTTTTTGTTTTCTGGGCCACCCACAGCGTGTGCCCAAAATGTGCCTAACTGGTGCCCAATCCCGATTTAGCCCGCCTTCCCTTTCATGACCTTCGGTCAAACCCAATAACGGTCAACAGGGCACATCTGTAAAAATTTCCTGAATTTTCCGGTTCACATTTCTGTGCCCAATGACCGTTTGGGAAATTAACCTGAAGGTCATGGATTTTCGAGTTTGGGAGGTGAGTTTTTGTGCGAGATTTTCGGAAATTCGTGACCTTCAGGATGGAATTTGACTGTTACTAGGATGTGCCTAAGTTGTGCCTAGTGTGTGCCTATGGGTTCCCTGAGATCGTTGCCTTGATTGGGATCGCGGCTAGATGACATAGCGTGTTGTTATGCTCAGTTGCGCGGAAATTTGGATTTTCTGGGCACAGAGAGATGATTTTTGACCAACGCTTGGTTCATGGACGCGGATTACCTGGCTGACCTTCGGGGAGCGGTGTTTGAGCACTGAAACTTGAGGTGCAGGTGAAATGACCAGTAATTGGCCGGAGCGGACGGTGAGACCTTTGACTCATAACATCTTCAAAGTGGTCAGAAACCGACGTTGGATAACACCGCTGTTCAGCAACTTCATCCGTTGGAACGCTATGTTAGGGCATTCTCAGTAATGAGTTTTGAATGCATGCGGAACTGTAAACCTTTCCATGTATGGCTTCGACCGAACGTAATTCATGAGATCCCAATAGCAGCCGCACGCATAACTTGAATGGATCTCTGGGGGGACGCGAAAGCTATAACCAGCTGGATTCTCATCCGTGCGGTGGCAGCTACTCACATACTCAGGTAGAAGGTACGTGTATATTCCCCATCGTATGTTATTGAGAAACTCGCATATGTGACTAGAGAGATAAATGAGGATGTCGCCATGAAACCGCTCGTAAAAGTCAGGAAGCAACAGAAGCGCGTCATCAAGGGAAACAGACTTGCCCGAATCTGCGAGTATTGACTGAAGCCTTTTCGCAACGCCGATCGCCCGTAGATAGTTATGTTTAGAAACGTCTCCCGACATCCTCGCGGCATCTGCCCATGAAAATTTGAGCGTCAGCCGCGAACTGATCGAAGACATCCAAATATCGATTTCCTTTTGCGTGTTAAGCCAGGCGCGAAAGTCCTCAACAGTACGTTTGAGCTCTTGCTCGCTTCCGACGCTGGAGAACTGAGGGTTCTCACAAATATTCGACAAGCCTTGCAAAAAGCTGACTTGTGGTATTGGACCATTGCTGTCCGTTTTGGATAAGAAGTCCGAGAGAAGGATATAGAAGAGCTTTTCCGCATTGGCGTCCTTGAAGACAACGATCTTATCGTCTTCCCAGGTCTGGATTTCAACAGTCGAGAAATTAACCATTTCTCCAATATGGTCGTAAACGGCCTTAAGCAGAATGACCTCGGTTTCAATCATTGATTCGGCTCGCTCACGGGGGCCTAACGCCTGCGTCCAGCGACGATCGAGGCGATGCCTTTTTTTGCGGAAGCAAAAATGGGCATTAGATCAAATGTCCGGTGCAACAATTTGTGGTGTGGGAGCACTCTCACTGTGGGAGCCTGTCTATAATCTGAGCTTTCAACTCGCTGAACCCCCTAGACCCAGCTTTAACATGGAACGCCATGGTGTCTCGAAGGAACTCGTCCGTATTGTTGCCGCACCGCGTAAGACCAAGAAGCCTTTTCAATCCCACGAAAATGTCTCCCGCCGCCGACTTCATATCGTCTACTGGATTTCCACGGGCCATACTGGCAGCCAAGGAATCTGTGCGAATCTGCAATGCTGCTACTTCCTGTGCGGACTCGTTAAGTTCAACAACAAGGCTTTTGATTGCCTCTTCCGAGAAGAGATAACTTTCCAGGTTACGTTGTTCAATGACTAATGTGCCAGACTGTCGTAGACTCTTAACTTCAAGATCGCTGCGGTCATCTCGATCAATCAAATGGTGGACTTGAGTATTCGGTAAAACAGTGCGAAGCATATCCGCGATCCGCTGAGCCGTTTGGGCGACCTCATTTGAGCCACCACCAGAAATGAATATCGTATTTGCATTCGTGCCCTTAAAGATTCGGTTGTAGATTTCCGCATCAAAGTCACGACGCCTTGATCCGACACGCGAACCCTCGCATACGACGATGTTTTGCGGCGCCATTAATGGAGATAGATCATCCAGAGCTATCGACAACATCTTTTCCCATGCAGTACGACCAAGATCGCTTGGTTCGATCTCACGGGGTTGATCCGGATCAACGCTATCGAAGTCGATAACACAAACCGTTCCGGGGTTTGAATTTGCCAGCTCTAAGGCCGCCCGAGTAACGCCCAAAGAATGCGTCGTAACCCACAGCTGAGAATCAGATGGAAGAACAGCGTATAGCTCCTTCAACAGAGCACCTTGAACTCGCGTATGTAGGTGCGTCTCAATTTCATCGACGCAATAAACGGCAGCAGGAAAATATTTTTTCTTGATGTGGATATCGAGCAACAGATCAAAGGCCGCCTTCTCACCACCAGATAGGTTCTTGTAGTGGTAATACTTTGCAACACCTTTCTCGAAATAGAAGGCTCCATCCCCCAAAGGGTCCGAAATGTTGTTCAAAACAAGATCGCCAAAGACTGTCTGCATGGAACGGCGAATGTGACCAACTAGCTCTTCACGTAATTCTTGAACCGTCTTTGAATCATTGTTTGAGTCGAACACGCCAGACATTGTGTCGTAAATAAGTCGTTGATAATTTACGCCTACCGTTTGGTCGTTATCGATGATGCGGGAGAGACGAACTTGATCTGATGGGGCAGCTTCTCGGCTGAAGCTAGATATGTTGAAATCTGGGTCGTTTCGATAAGCGGTACGAACGTACAACGACCCCTTTTGCGGCCTTTCGTTTCCATGCGTTTCAATTAGAACGCTTTGATTCCAATCAAACTGCTGCGCCGCATCCTTCCTGAAGTATTTCTCATCACTGTAGGCACCAAATCCTGCATTCTGACGATACCACTGAAGCATTGCATCGAAGAGAGATGACTTTCCACAGCCATTCGGCCCTACAACCACCACCAGCTTCGCAGATGGTGGAATGTTTCTGATTTTAAGGTCAGAAAAGCGTTTGAAGTTCTTCAGCTGAATTGTCGAAATCTTCACCTTCACCCTCTCCCGATATGATGCAGTGCTCTTGCCGCCCAACTTGATTTATCGAACAATCACGGCAACGTCCATTTATGCACAAATCACAAATGGTTTTTTGATTAACTATTTCTGATATTTCAAAAGCATCGCATGAACAGGATGAAAAATAAACCTTGGTTATTCGCCACCAAATGTCGAGTCAAGGACTTGATTCGGAAGGTCTGCGTCATCATCGACTGCCGCCGAAGTTTCGAAGCCAACTTTCGCAAATACTCATATTTTTCAACCGTCAGGCTCAGTGTCCGCTCCAGCCGAAATTCGGCCTGAATCGCCCTGAGTTAACTAGACACTCGTTGGCCTCGTTAAAAATTGGTTTTCAAAATCTACAGGCGACATCCCGTTGGTGAATGAGTGCCTGCGTTTTCGATTGTTAGCAACGATGGTCTGAATCATCCCGACTTTTGTGATCACAGTGGAGTCTGCATAGAGCCCAATACCGGACGCTTAGTCTGTAAAGGCATAAGTTCTGCATCGGCCGATTGTCGGCCAAAACGGACATCAGGACTTATGGCTGAAATGTCTGAGTTATTGGCGAAAGCAGACTTAGAAACTTAGGCAGTAGCCGATCATGACTCTGACTTTCGGAATCGAGTTCCAAGCTCATTATATGGTGGCGAATAACTAGGGTTTATTTTTCATCCCGTTCATGCAATGCTTAGTAATTATTCGGAAAAGTATAGTTAAAGAAGTAACTCGCGATTTCCGGGTAAGTGGATAGCAACATGCACCAAGGCTGAATCAGCTTCAATCGAGGTGGGCTGGTTTCTTCTTAGGCAAAGGCGATGCCATTTCGCTCAAGGGTGGGGGCACTTGAGTCTCAGGTTCTTTAGCCATCCGGTTTCTGAACAGATCCGTTCGGGCCAGGAAAATGGTGGTCACCGGTACCGTAATAGACAGGAAAATAATGATCAGCCAAGGGTGCAAAGTCAGCGACAAGTCCACCGCCGAAAAATAAACAATACTGGCGAAGGTCACCAACCAAGCTGAAAAACTGTAAGCTAGCGCGGTGGGGTGCATACGCTGAAAAAAACTTTTGAAACGCAACACACCAACTGCAGCAGACAGGGTGAATATGCCAGAGATCATCAGCAACACACCCACGATGATTTCTACCCACAGGGGTGCCGCAACAATCATTCGATCACCTCTCCGCGCAAAAGGAACTTAGCCATGGCAGCCGATCCGACAAAGCCAAACAGAGCAATCAACAAGGCCGCCTCAAAATACATTTCACTCTGATAACGAATGGCCAACACCATCAGCATCAACATGCCAATGGTGTACATAAGATCAAGAGCCAACACCCGATCTTGCGCACGCGGCCCAATCAACATGCGGTACAGGGTCAGGCCCATGGCCAGTGCATAACAGGTCAAGGTAGCGACGATCGCCACAAACAAAAATGTACTCATTGAAAAATCTCCATGAGGGGTTTCTCATAGCGGTTCTTGATGGTTTCAATCTCTTCTTCGGCATTTTTCATGTCGAACACATGCACCAGCAGCGCGCTGCGATCGACCGCCAATTCAGACCAAATGGTGCCAGGAATCACACACATAATAGCCGCGAGAACAGCCAAACCGTTGGGGTCTTTCAACTGCAAAGGTACGATGATGAAGTCACCTTTGGGTACATTGCTGCCAGTAGCCAGGGTGCCACGGAGAATTCGCCAATTCCAGACCACCACATCCAGACCAACGCGCCAGAACAGCACGAAGGCCAGCATTGGTTTTTTGAAAAAAACCGGCACAGGTCTCAGGGGCTGAACCAACAAGGGAATGGCTACACCCAATATAGTTGCAAATATCCAGTGACCCAAGCCATAAGTTCTGTTCAATATCAACCAAAGGGCGATCAAACCGAGAGTCAACAATGGATCGGGTAGGAATTTTCGGATCATGGCACCTCCTGCTCCAGGCGATACGCGTTGGTTGGCGCCCAAGTGGGCTTGGCTGACAGCACGGCCTGCATATAACCCTGCGGCGCGTGCAGTGCCGCAGAAGTTTGCTTGGCAAACTTCATCACCACTTCAGCACGCACGGTCAACAACACGGAGAAAACGATCAACAGGGCAATTGGCAAGTATTCAATGGTGCGCAACAGCGGCGCAGGGCGTTCGCTGGTCATCCAGAAAAAACGAGTCCCGATTCGGGTCAGCGCAACCAAAGCAAACAATCCCGAGACGAACAACATCACCATTAAGGTCCACATGCCAGGTGTGGTAGTGAAATCGGTATCGGCAATCGGCAACAAAGCCGACACCACCGCAAACTTGCCCAGAAAGCCCGATAAGGGCGGCAAACCTGCAACCAGCAAGGTACATACGATGAATGTAAGACCCAACAGGGCAATTGACCCGGGTGTTGGCTTGCCGATTAGCACCTCTTCATTGTCGTCGAGGTTCACATCAGGCCCGATTCTTGACTCCGCATAGCCGAACGGCAGGCTGACGTCCTGTTCTTCATCCTGCCTGCGCTGGGCTGCCTCCATGTCACGAACCCGATCCATCAACTCGGTCAACAGGAAAAGCGCAGCCACCGCAAAGGTAGACCCAAGCAGGTAGTACAAGGCGCTGGCTGTTACCTCCGGAATACCAAGCCCAACTACACAAATCAGAATGCCAGAAGACACCGTGATTGAAAATGCAGCCGCCCTTGCAGGGCTGGTGGCAGTCAATACGCCCAGTGAACCGCAGACCATCGTCAACAGGCCACCCCACACCAACCAGTCACTGCCAAAACCGGCAGAACCTCCCGCTTGCCCGGAAAACAGCAAAGTGCTTAAACGCAGCAACACGTACACACCAACTTTGGTCAACAGTGCGAAGACAGCTGCTGCCGGCGCGCTTGCGGACGAATAAGCGGGCACTAGCCAAAAATTAAGCGGCCACATAGCTGCTTTGGCCAAAAAGGCCACGCCCAAAACAGCACAACCCGCGTGGAACAATGGGCGATCTGTATCAGATATCAACGGAATCTTGGCTGCCAGATCAGCCATGTTCAAGGTGCCTGTGATGCCATAGATCATCGCAGCACCCACAAGAAACAGGGATGAGGCAGTCAGATTTATGGCGATGTAATGCAAGCCTGCACGCACTCGCTGTCGGCCTGAACCATGCAGCAACAATCCATACGATGCCGCTAGCATTACCTCGAAAAACACGAACAGATTAAACAGGTCGCCGGTCAAAAATGCACCATTAATACCCATCAACTGAACCAGAAACAACGGGTGAAAATGCGAGCCGGCCTTGTGCCACCTGGCCATTGAAAACACATACGCTGCAAAGCCAACCAAGGCCGTCAGCGTCAACATCATGGCCGAGAGTTGATCCAAAACCAACACAATGCCAAATGGTACATCCCAATTCGACGGCAGATAAATGCCTACCGAACCCGCTACCTCGCTTTGCTTCACCCACACCAGTAGTAACAGCGCAACGCAAAGGTTCACCAAGCCAGCAAACAGCCCGAGGCTGATTTTCAGTCGATAACGGCGCTCACCCAGCAACAACATGGCACACGCCATCACCAAAGGAAACAGGATCGGCGCGATGATCAAGTGTGGCATCAGGCTTTCAACAAGACGCATCATTCAGCGTCTCCTTTGCCATCCACATGGTCGTTACCAAAAAACCCCCTTTGTGCCAGCAATACGACGAGGAACAACGCTGTCATCGCGAAACCAATCACAATCGCTGTCAACACCAAGGCTTGGGGCATGGGGTCGGTGTAGTTCATTAAATTCGCAGCCAGCTCAGGGATCAGAATCGGCTCACTGTCTACGGCCAAGCGCCCCATGCTAAAGATGAACAAATTCACGCCATAACCCAGCAAACAGAATCCGATGATCACCTGATAAGTACGCGGGCGCAGCACCAGCCAAACGCCGCACGCAGTCAGAATGCCAATTGCAATTGAAAGCACCAGCTCCATCAATTGTCCCCTTTGTCGTCGTGAACTACAGCGCGGCGGTGACCCCGCATAGACTGATGCCCCAAGGCCGTCAAGATCAAAAGTGTTGAGCCAACCACCAAGGTGAAGACGCCAATGTCGTAAAACAGTGCACTGGCCACGTGCAATTCACCGATGAGTGGCAAGTACAAATGCGCAGTGTGCGTGGTCAAAAACGGATAACCAAGGAACAAAGCCCCGAGGCCGGTTGCAGTAGCAATCAACAAGCCACTGGCGATCCACAGGGGCGGTCGCAAGGGCAAATGGGTTTCTACCCAACGCGTGCCGGAAATGATGTACTGCAAAATGAATGCGGTGGACAACACAAGGCCCGCCACAAATCCACCACCAGGTTCGTTGTGCCCTCGCATGAACAGGTACACAGCAATCACCGCTGCAATCGGCAACACCGCTCGAACCAGTACCGCGGGCACCAAGAGATAGCCTTTCGCCGTGTCGATGTCTTGATCACTTGAAATCAAATCGGTGGCAATATCGACGGGAATGGCGCGCTGCTGCAAGGGAATATCCACACTCTCTGCTGCTGGCCTGAAACGGCGAAGCAAAGCGTACACAGTCAGTGCCACCACACCCAGCACGGTGATTTCGGCCAAGGTATCAAAACCACGGAAATCCACCAACATCACGTTCACGACATTGGTTCCGCCACCCTCAGGCAAAGCCCTTTCTAGAAAGAACGGCGAAATGCTTTGTGGAAAACTTCGGCTCATCGCGGCATAAGACAACAATGCCAACCCCAACCCGGCGGTGGAAGCCACCAGCAAATCGCGTGCACGTCGCGCTTTGGCATTGGCTTTTACCCAGAACGGTTGCCTGTCCTCAATTTCTTCGCGGCGATTGGGCAACCAGCGAAGGCCAAGCAGAATCAGCACGGTGGTTACCGCTTCAACAGACAACTGGGTCAAAGCGAGGTCAGGGGCAGAGAACCATGCGAAGGTCACCACAGTGGTTAAGCCAGCCACACTCATCAAAGCGAGCGCCGTCAATCGATGATATTTTGCCTGCCATGCAGCGGCGATTGCGGCAGCGCACCCAACCACCCACAACAATGCAAACATGGGCGAGAAGGTCAGCTTTTGGCGGCTTGCCGCGTCCAGCCATTCCGCGATTGCCAAACCAAATAAAGGTGTACCCGCGGCCACTACGGTCACAAGCATCACAAGAAACAATTGCGGCTGCAAACGCCGCGTACTAACAAAGCGCATACCCTCACGCGCACCCACAACAAACAGGGCCAGCAAACTACGGAACAGCTTTTTACCGCTGACGATACCAATCACAGGCGCAGACTTTGGAGTACCCGTGTTCATGCCGCGACGCATTAGCCAGTACAGGCCAATACCGCCAAACAAAGCGACAAAACTCATGGCCAATGGCAGGTTGAAGCCGTGCCAAAGCGCCAAGCTGAATTCGGGCAGATTTCCTGCGACCACCGGATTTGCGGCCGTAACCAGAATCGCCTGAATAACCAATTGGGGCAACACACCCACCGCCAAGCAAATCAATACCAGCAATTCAACAGGCACGCGCATCCAGTGGGGGGGTTCATGCGCAGGCTTGGGCAGCATGGTGCAATGGTCTGGACCAAAGAACACATCGACAGTGAAACGCAATGAGTACACCACACTGAAAATACCCGCCAGCGTGGCGATGAATGGCAAGGCGGTCGAGAACCACGGCACGGTGCTAACGAACACGGCTTCGGTGAAGAACATTTCTTTGGAAATGAACCCGTTCAACAAAGGCACACCCGCCATGGCTGCAGCGGCCACCATGGTCAGCGTGGCAGTGATCGGCATCGCGTGGCGCAAACCGCTCAGCCTGCGTATGTCGCGGGTCCCGGTTTCGTGATCAATAATGCCCACCGCCATGAACAGCGAAGCCTTGAAGGTAGCGTGATTGATGATGTGAAACACGGCCGCAACGGCTGCAAGGCGGCTGTTCATACCCAGCAATGTGGTGATCAGCCCCAAATGAGAAATTGTTGAGTAAGCCAACAAGCCTTTCAAATCAGTCTGGAAAATTGCAGCAAAACCACCAATGAGCAAAGTGGCCAAACCTGTGCAAGTCACCATCCAGAACCATTCGTCAGTGCCCGCCAGTACCGGCCAGAATCGCGCAAGCAAGAACACGCCCGCCTTGACCATGGTGGCCGAGTGCAAATAAGCCGACACCGGGGTGGGCGCTGCCATGGCGTGGGGCAACCAGAAATGGAACGGAAACTGCGCGCTTTTTGTAAACGCACCCAACAACACCAGCACTATCATGGGCATGTACAAGGCATGCGCCTGAATCTGATCTTTGGCAGCCAAGACCACATCTAAGTCGTAACTGCCTACGATGTGACCCAATATCAACATGCCTGCGAACAGGCATAAACCGCCTGCACCCGTCACTGTCAACGCCATACGGGCACCGCGCCGCGCGTCTTTACGGTGGTACCAATACCCAATCAACAGGAACGAAAACACACTGGTGAGTTCCCAAAACACTGCCAGCTGAATGAGGTTACCAGAGAGCACGACACCACTCATTGCCCCCATGAAGGCCAACAGGAAGGAAAAGAATCGCGGGACCGGGTCAGATGGCGACATGTAATACCGGGCGTACAGCACCACCAAGGCGCCAATGCCTAGTACCAGCATGGAGAACATCCACGCAAAGCCGTCCATGCGGACTACGAAACTCAAACCCAGCGAAGGAATCCAAAAATATTCTTCCCGCACCACCCCACCAGCCGCGACTACTGGATACAGACTGGCCACTTGAACAGCACACAACAGCGCTATCGCGCCAGCAAGCGTGGATTCCGTATTGCGCGCGTTAGCAGGCAAAAAAGCTGCTAGCAGACTTCCCGCGAGAGGAAGCAAGATAAGACTCAGCAGGGGTAAGGTGCTCATCAATACATTAAACGGATCAAGTTAACGAATAATTTGGACTCTGCTTTGCCACTCAAAGCCAGATCAACATTTGCTGGATAGAAACGAAAACCTCAGTGAATGGGGTCGTGCTTGGTGTACGAACTCACCTCACCGTTTTTTCCAATTAACGGCAAATTGTACTCGACGCCCTAGTGCGGATAGTCTCGATGTTCCATACCGGACGAACCAACTGGCATGGCGGGCACCGAAAGACCAACAGCATCGGGCTTCTCAGCTAGCATTTTCTTGATATCGTCCGCCAGCGTGTGACCCTCTACAGCATAACCACCGACTTTTGCACTGTGACAACTGCCGTACTGCTGTGGTATCCCCAATGCGGCGCGTAACGAATCGGTGTTTTGAATATCACTCACCTTCAGTGGGAAACCATTGTCCTCAAAATGCTATATCTATTCAGCTTAACATCCACAGGTTGATGTTTTCCACACCTCGACGAGTTAATTGTCCAAGGCCAACGCCTCGGGTTTTTCACTGCAGGTGGCCACCAACCCTGTCGAAGCCAGCATCAAGGCGCGAATTCATTTTTTTATTTTGAACATTTGCATTCAATCAGCCCACTTTAAATTCTGTATCAATCAAGCCAGGAAGCACCAGCCACAGCGCATCGAAGTTTTTTAGAAACCCAAACCACTCTTGAGTTCCCGTAAAAATCAAATCTCCTTCCTGCAAGGTGAACTCGTGGCCGAGGTAACGCACTATAAAAGGGATTGGAAATGAATCGCTCCGCTTTCCCTAGGCACTTTTTATCCTCACTGGACTACCCCGGCTTTGGTCGACAAGCCTGAACCTCATTTTGAGACTATTCAGTGTAAGTTAGGTGGGCTTAGTTCGACTACGGACCGCAAGTGCTCGATTAACATGCATCGCTTATGCCATGGCGGATCAAAGCTCAAACTCTTCCAGCCCTTAGGACCAGACGGGCTTTGTCGACATTATCTTCTTCAGGCCTTCGGACGGAGCAAATGGGGCCTCAATTAAGTCCGAAAACGCAACGAACGCAGTACTCCCTAGCTTGAAAAACACCTGATCAAGCAGTACCTCTTGCGCTTTTTCTACGCTCGCGCTGAGAATAAAGTCGGAGCGGGTTTTGCCCTGGACCTTTGCTGCTTCGTCAATCAAATCGCACACCTCGGAACTTGCCCTAATCTTTATTAATCTGTCTTTCATAATGGAACCTACTGTGTCGCTACGGAATGCAAAGAGGCTATCGTTCTGTGTGCTTAGCGTCAATACTGGGCCGAAGACTGATGAGTCACAATAAAACCCAAGTCCTCGGGAAGAGTCGATTTGTGATTCTTGAGCACCTTCTTAAACTTCGGCACCCTACCTTTGATGGATTGAGACCAAAGTTCATTTAGGTGAGCGGGCTCAAATTATGAACTTCACATGTCATGTGGGTTATTTATGACGTCTAGGAGCTTTTATGACATGTCGGCATCGGGTCAAAGTTTGCTAGCCCGTCAACTGGGTAAACATAGGAAAAAATTTTACAATCCACATGAATACCAGTGGACCATTTCACCGTTGGCTACTGATAACTGCCGTAGCGGATGGCTGCTAACAAATCCGCCACGATCTCTTGACCAACGACCGTATCGAAGTAATCGGCTGGACGTAGCCAACCAAGAGCATTGTTTGAACTGAAAGCCCAATCCCCAAGCCATCTAGCTGCATCAAACCCAACAGGATCACCGTACTCTTCCACTAAGTTCTGCACCTGACCAATCAACAAGTGAACTCCGATGATCTGGTTAGAAAGGCTCTTTTTCTGGCTGGGCGACCCCCTGGACTTCACGGAATAGACCAACGATAGGGGGCACACTTAAACTTTGAGCTAAATCAGCAAGGCTGTCCCGATGGCTTGGGCCGTGTCATAAAAGTACCCACATGGCACTCCTGCTCTGATCAAGCCCACTTGTTCGAACAGAGTGGATTTATAAACAGACCTGAGATAACTGGAAAAGCAAACAGTTTGAAATGATGATTCGGGCAACTGTGACTCCGTGAGCGGGGTGAGCACATACTTCAATTTATCTGATTTGGATGAAAAAGACAGCCCCCAAAACGTGGCCTGAAAAGACCGAGTAAACATAGGCAGACGGCCAATCAAGAATCACAGAAATGCATTTGTCATGATGCCGTCGATTTTCAGTGCCTGAAGGTCAATTTCATCCCAAAGGAATTACCAGGGCATGGAAACTGAGTGCGTGTGCCCAGGGGTGCACCTCAACACGATAGATCTAAAGCGATCTAAAGTGGCACCCCCACGGATGACTAGAAAGTCACAGCTGGCGTAGTAAACAACCCAATTTAGCCCGCTACTTATCAAGTTTCACCGCCTGTGATCGCTAAAAGAGAAAATACTCATAACCGTCGTAGGTTCAAATCCTGCCCCCGCAACCAAATACTCAGAAAGGTCGATCACTTAACGGTGGTCGGCCTTTTTGTTTTGTGACAAAAAATGTCGGTTTTTTTAGATTGACACGGCATGTAATTAAATTTGAAATCACTGCACCCTCTTACCAAATATTTCCGGGAGTGCAGTCCTTGAACAAGCAAATTGATCTGTACTTTGACTTCTCTAGTCCATACTCATACCTGGCTGTCGCAAGGATCCATAGTCTCGTATCAAGCAATAACATCAAGGTTCACCTAATTCCTGTGGTGCTTGGCGCAATTTTTAACAGGCTAGGTTGGCAATCCAGCCCCTTTCTGGCTCAACCCAGAAAACTTGCCTACATGTGGCAAGACGTGAAACGCCAAGCCAACAAATATTCAATTGAATTCCAGCAACCAACCCAGTTCCCGATCGGAAGTATCTTGTCAGCGCGGATTGCCACAGCGTTTTCGGATGCCCCATGGCTTCATTTGTTCTGCCTAAATGTATTCAAAACCTACTTCGTATTCAACAAAGATATTTCCATTCAGGAAACTATCGAGGGAATTCTCGTGCAAATGGACCTCGACCCTCAGGAAATACTTTCACTTGCAAGTAGCCAAGAAACCAAAGACCGACTGAAACAGATCACTGAGCAGGCCGATCGACTTCAGATTTTTGGTGCTCCAACTTTGATTGTTCGTGATCAACTTTTTTGGGGGGATGATCGACTGGAAGACGCAATCTCATTTTGCTTGAGCGCGGAAAAAGCGGATTAAAGTCCAAGCACCCCAAAGATTTGCTGAACCACACACCTTGATTGCTCCAGTGCAGCTCAATCCAGTGCAGGAATGGCGGTTTGGCGGGGAGGATAGAAATGTGATTGTAAGGCTTGAACCCAAACTAATCACTTCGACCAATGATTCGGCGATTGAAGCTGTGGCAATGGGTTTGGGTTTGACGCGCGTGTTGTCTTAACCCGGATTGTGGGGTTATTGAACAGCCCCCTCAAACCCCAAAAGCTCCATAAAAACTCCGGGCTTTTTGTAACCCATAATCTTCTTGCTTACCTCGGGTTTGGGCCCCAGCACCAGCACAGCCGGGGTGGCAAACACACCCAGCTTTCTGGCCAACTGTTTTTCAGAATAGACCGTGCCGTCAATCCAGTTCACTGGCAAGTCGCCACGAACATTAATCGCCACCACATCAAACTTGCTTTCGATCAATTCCCGGTTTGCACCTTGCGTAAAGTTTTCCTGAAGCAGATAAGCACAATAAGGGCAGTCGTCAAGATGAAAGAAAATCAACAGCTTTTTGCCCCGTGACTGTGCATCTTGAATATCAACAGGAATTTCAAGAAAAGTTTGTTTGAACCAATTGGGCAACTCGTAATGCATGGGCTTGGGTTCGATTTCGCGAGCCAAGGTTTGCGACGAGAACACCAAACAAAATGCAACCAACAAAACGCGGCAAATGGGGTGGCTTGCAATCAATTTCATAAGTGAAGTGAGTAGGCAATCAGTTCAATCAAACTCAAAACAATTGTTTAGAAAATCCCGTCAATCGCATCCACCACAATGGCTGTACCCACCGCAATTAACAGCAGGTCTGTGCCCAATTGAACATATTTGTGGTTCAAGGGTGGCACAGGCAAGCGAATACGCAATTCATTGGGAATGTCGTAATAGCGAACACCGCTGCCCAAGGCGCGGCCTTTTTGCCACTGTTTGGCTTGCCCTGGGGGCTGGCAACCATTGCCTTTCTTGGCCAGCCCGGGTGGGCACTTGCCTTTGGCGACCTGGCCACCGTAGTAATCCCGCACAATGCGGGTTTCAGTGCGGCCAAAGTTAAACGACACCGACACACCACCGTCTCGGCCAGAATCTCGGCCTTCAGCACGCTGGCCTTTCTCGTTGCCACCGCCATTGCGGTTTTCCTTTTGCCCGCGTTGTTCATTTTGTTCTTTGTTCTTGCCTTGGTTGCCGTTTCCTTTCTCAGGCTTTTCGGCATAGGCACTGCCGCTGGCGATCAAGAGTGCGGTGGATGCAACAGTCAAGGTGCGCAATATCGATTTAATGGGCATGGGTAACCTATAATTATGTGTAACCCATTAGTAGTACCACCACGATGAATAACAAGCAATCCTTACTCGCTTCTTTACAACAAAGCCGCGAGCGCGTGCTCGAATTACTCAATAGCTTGAATGCAGACCAGGTCAAGGTGCCTTATTTGCCGGGAATCAACCCGCCCATTTGGGAAGTTGGGCACGCTGCTTTTTTCTTCGAACGGTTCATTCTGCAAAACCTGGACAAGCTACCCGCGTACAACCCCGCCTTGGACGATATTTGGGATTCCTTCGAGCTGGGGCACGAAGACCGCTGGCAGGAAGGACTTTTTCCGGATAAACCCGACACCCTGCGCTACTTTGACGACACCTTCGACAAGGTAAGGCAGCGAATTGAAAGCAAGCCGCTGACAGACCGTGATTTGTATCTGTACAAGTACGCCATTTTTCACCTGAACATGCACATTGAGTCGATGGTGTGGGCGCGCCAAAGCCTGGGCTATGCGCCGCCCCCCAATTCCACCAGTGAAACGGGCGAATTGGCCGCGCAGGCAGTTGTTACGCAAGACATTGAAATTCCCGCAGGCCGCTACCGCATTGGTATGCCGCCCGATTCTGAACATTTCGCAACAGAAGACTTCTGTTTCGACAATGAAAAGCCCGGCTTTGTGATTGACATGAAAGCATTCAGAATCTCGAAAAACCTGCTGAGCAATGCCGAGTACCTTGCCTTTATTCAGGCTGGTGGATACGAGAACGACCAATACTGGAGCATGGCGGGCCTGAAGTGGCGCAACAGCAGCGGTGCCAGGCACCCCTTGTTCTGGAAACATGAAAACGGTGTTTGGTTTGAACGCTGCTTCGACCAATGGTTGCCTGTTCAGGGCGAGCTACCGGTTAAACACATCAGTTATTGGGAAGCGCAAGCCTATTGCAAGTTCGCCGGGCGACGCCTGCCCACTGAGTTTGAATGGGAAGTTGCGGCGTTGGGTAACCGTGAACAGGGTACGTTCAACAAGTTTCCATGGGGCAACACCATGGAAGCACACTGGGTCGACATGGACAGCACCAACCTGGCCAGGCTGCCAGTAAACGCCCTGCCCAAGGGTGACAGCCCGTTTGGATGCCGACAAATGATTGGCACCGTGTGGGAGTGGACCGACAGCCTGTTTTTCCCATACGACGGATTCACCATGGACATGTACCCCTTCATGTCGACTTTGCAATTCGGCGACCACAAAGTGGTGCGCGGTGGCTCGTGTGCTACTTCGTCCATACTCATTCGCGGCACTTACCGCCAAGCCTATACACCCGACCGCAACGATGTGTTTGTCGGCTTTAGAACCTGCGCCCAATAAGGCTATATGTACAACCCTTACGAAACCGACGAGTTATTAAACCAGTACCTGGCTTTTCACTACGGCATTGATTATTTTGATGTTCCCAACTATCCGGTGCGCTGTGCGCAACTGTGCCTGGAATTCATGGGGAATCGGCCTCGCCGCAAAGCGCTCGACCTGGGTTGCGCCGTTGGCCGAAGCACTTTCGAGCTGGCCTTGGGGTTCGATGCCGCCGTTGGTGTCGATCTTTCCGCCCGTTTTATTCATGCCGCACAACAACTGCAACAAGGCAACACGCTGAATTACTTTCTGCACGATGAAGGCGATTTGGGCAGGGCCATGCAAGTGTCGCTTGGCGATTTTGATTATGGTGGTTGTGACCAACGCGTGGCGTTCTCGCAAGGCGACGCCTGCAAACTGGGGACAGAACACACCGGCTACGACCTGATATTTGCGGGCAACCTGATTGACCGGGTAAACAACCCCACCGAATTTTTAAACGACATGCCCCACCGCATAGTGCCCGGCGGCCTGTTGGTGATCAGCTCACCCTACACGCTGCTGACTGAGTACACACCGAAAGAAAACTGGCTCGGCGGAATTGAAGAAAACGGAAACCCCAAAACCATGTTGCAGGGTATGCAAGTCGTGCTTGCACCCCATTTCACACAGGTTCGGGAACCAATGAATGTTCCGTTTGTGATTCGCGAAACTGCCCGCAAATACCAGCACAGCCTTGCAGAAATGACCGTGTGGGAAAGAAGGCCTGGCTAATCTCCAATGGCTAAGGCACTGGAATCAGGGTGACCGGTACACCGTTCACCGCTGCATTGCCACTGGGCTCGTCCAGCCATTGTTCGTCAGTTAAATCGTTGCAACTCACGCCTGCATGCGCAGCAGCCACCTGCAAGCGAATCCCCGATTTGTCGTGTCCCCAGCCGTGGGGAATACTGACCACGCTGGGCATTACATCTTCTGAAATTTCCACGGACAATGTAATTTCGCCCACGCGGCTGCACACCCGCACGCTGTGGCCTTCCTGCAAATTCAAGCGTGCTGCATCGGCTGGATTTACCATGGCGGTGCAACGGTTTTTGCCTTTCACCAAGCGTTCTGAATTGTGCATCCAGGAATTGTTGCTGCGAATGTGGCGTCGTCCAATCAGCATCATTTCTGTGCCTGCGCGCTTGCTGGCATCCAGCAAATCATCCACATAATTTGCTGCAGCCTGAAGTACCTCGGCGGGTGCCAATTGAATCTTCTTGTCCGCAGTTTGCAAGCGGTCCGGGAAACTGGGGCGAAGTGGCCCCAGGTCAATTCCTTCAGGTTGCTGCCTCAATTGTTCGAAACTCAGTTTGTGCTCACTGGCCATGCCATAAGGCCCCATTTGCAAACCCATGTCGAGGATCATTTGCGGCGGCATGGAAGGCCGGGCTGGTTTTCCAAGTTTGGCGCTGTAGCAGGCAGCCAGCTTATCCATCAATTCCCAGTCATCCAGACTGCCTTCAGGTTTGGGCAAAGTGGCCGCGCTGTACTTGGCCTGATTGCGCACGCCAAAAATATTGAAGATCAAATCATAGTGATCATGTTCCAGGGGTGAAGTCGTGGGCAAAATAACATCGGCATGACGATTGGTTTCATTGATGTACAAATCCACTGACACCATGAAATCAAGCCCGGTTATGGCCTTGTCAAGCTGCTGACCATTGGGCGTGGACAACACTGGGTTGCCTGCAATGGTCACCATCGCTTTGATTTGCCCTTCCCCTTCTGTTTGAATTTCCTCGGCCATGATGGCGCTGGGAAACTCGCCCAAGGCCTCAGGCTTTTGACTGACCCGGCTGTGCCAGCGGCCATAACTGCCTGGCTTGCTGTTGGGTGCAGCGATCAAGTCAAGCGCGGGGTTGGCCACCAGGCTTCCACCCACCCGGTCTGTGTTGCCTGTTACAAAATTCAGCAACTGAATTCCCCACTGCGCCAAGGTGCCATGGCGCTGCGTGCATGCACCCATGCGTCCATAAGCAACTGCCTTGCCCGCATTGGCAAAATCACGGGCAATTTGGCGAATGGTTTCAGCATCAATGCCGCATTCAGCTTGCGCCACTTCCGGTGTTACCTTTGAAATGGCACCCAAGGCGGCATACAAGCCTTCACTGTGGTGGGCCAAACGATCCATGCGGGTCAGGCCTTCGCCAACAATTGTGTTGATCAGTGCAAACACAAAGGCAGCGTCGCTGGCCGGTTTTATGAAATGGTGGCTGTCAGCGATCTGCGCGGTTTCAGTTTTTCTGGGGTCGATCAACACCAGTTTTCCACCCCGCGCCTGCAAGGCTTTAATTCGCTTTGCCACATCGGGCACGGTCATCAGGCTGCCATTGGAGGCAATCGGATTGGCGCCCAACATGAGGAAATAGTTGGTGTGGTCAATGTCGGGAATGGTGATGAGCAACTGGTGCCCGAACATCCAGTAACCCAACAACTGCATGGGCAATTGGTCGACCGAAGTTGCAGAGAAACGATTGCGGGTTTTCAGCAAACCCAGAAAATTGGCGCTGTGGGTCATCAGGCCCCAGTTGTGTACGTTGGGGTTGCCTTGATAAACCCCCACAGCGTTCGCACCATATTTTTGTTGCACCTGGAACAAGCCTTCACAGGCCAGCTCGATTGCATCTTCCCAGGTGGTTTCTACCCATTGGCCATCGACCTTCTTCACCGGCTTGGTCAATCGATCCGGATCTTCCTGAATGTCTTTCAATGCCACAGCCTTGGGGCAAATGTGTCCGCGGCTGAACGGGTCTTGTTCATCGCCCTTGATGGAAACAACCTGATTGTTTTCGACTTCAATTTTCAGGCCACAAATGGCCTCGCACAAATGGCATGCACGGCGATAGGTTTGCAAAATTGTCTCCCTAGAAAATCAGACGGTAACCCAACACCCCCTTATCGACATCGTTCCATTGAACGGATAAACCAGTGGCTTGGTGTGTAACCGAGAAATTTATTTGTGTTTTATCTAGTGGATTATGTCTCGGATTGGAGTCCAATTGTAGGTGAGTTCGAAAAGCAGATGAAACATGCAGTAGCGATGCCGTCAGCCCAAGCGTGCCGCCATATTGGGTATCCACCTGAGCGAGTGGGGCCACCCCCAGCCATACAGGCAGGTCGAAAACGCGACCAAAACCACCGCCAAGGCCAATTTGAGCATTGGCTTGGGGACCTTGATCCAGCCGGACACCACTTGACAGCACTTTAGACTTGCCCCAGCCATTTGCGGGAAAAGTGCGATTATTGAACAGCACAACGCCAAAAATGCAGTCTGTATCTGCATGGGTTACACATCGTGCCCTGACCTCAGCAACTTCTAGTTGACTGGGCTTGGGCAATGGGTCCGTCAACCAGGCGTTTTCTGAATTAAACGCCATGTAGGAAACATCCAATACACCCGACGAAGCCGCCATGTAAAGATTACTGCGCCGTTCAGATACACGTGGCGCAAGCACTCCAGAACTGGGCTCAGACCTTGTCATCAACACCCTTGCAGCTTGATTCAGATCGGACTTCACACTTGAATCGACCAATGCTTTGTAAGCAGAGAAATATTCGAGCCCTTCCTGTTTATTCAGTTGCCAATCGGGTACCGATTCAAACTCAGCCAACAAACGATCCGCCGATCTAATGACAAACTCGCCTTCACGATCTCCGTAATTCAGGTAGACATCAAGGGGTTGTCGAATACGCCAGCCCTTGCTTAACACCTCATCGGACTGGACGAGAAGCAACTCAATGTAAAAGGCGCAATTGATATTCAGAAAATCATATTCAAAACGATGACCAAGTGCATCGTTTACTTTCGTCTTCAAATCTGGAATGGCAATTTCTTTTCTTAAAGGACGAACGTAGACATCCCGACCCTCTTGATCATAAAGCCGGAGTTTGTCAGCGTAGGTAGAAAATTTGTACTGGCCAGGCACCGTGCTAAGCACAGTTTTAACCATTGCGTAGTCGATGTCTTTCAGGTTCCCGTAAAACTCCACAACGGGATCGTCGGGCTCGGGCCGCATTTCGTGGTGAAACACGATAAAAACATGACCAAAAACACTTTCGGGATCATTCAGATTGGCTGCAGAAAAGACAATGCTGGCCTTGGGATAGTTTTTGATGTCACTGGCCCAAGCAGGGCTTACAAACGTCACAAGTAACAGAACCAGCTGAAGTTGTAACCGCCATGAACGGGCTAATAAGAAAGCAAGCATGCAAGATCGAAAAGTGTTGCTGGCGAGTATTCGTCGATGAGTGCCCTTTTGAGCGCGAGCCAGTCGTCAAAGGTCTGTTCGGAACTTCGGGTCTTTTTGTAGAGAGACCTTAAATAAGGTCCATGACCGACAGACCACTCCCGGGCTAACCTTGAAAAATGCATCAAGATCCATGAATTAACGCCCGGGATACAATCGCTCGTGATTACTTTCCCGATTTGGTCAAGTCAATGTTGAAATTGCCGTCGCCCAGTTTGTACATGGCACCAGAACTGTAATCAGTCGTAGAACCAAATGGACCGCCAGTCAAAATATTCACCCAAAAAGTAGGCTCAATGGTGGTTTCAACCGCAACAGTTTTCTCGTCGTAACCGTCTGCACGCAATGTAATCACGTTACCTTCGCCATTTTTGGGCTTGCTGACTTTTCCGATAAATGGTGTTTTTCCAACCTCTGCACCATTGATAAGAACCGTGGCGCCACGTACATTGGAGTTCACGGAAATTTGCTGCTCTTTGCCGGACATAATTGATGCACAGCCTGTAACACCCAGCACTGCAACGCCGAGAACGGCACGGGCAATAAATTTATTCATGTTATTTTTACCTTTTTAGAATTGGTTTTTATTTTCCTGAACAGGAAGTTTTTTCCATTCAAAAATGCCCGCAATGCTTTCAGTAAAAAAACCGGGGCAGGAATGGTTTGGGGATACTATTTGTATCCAAAATCAAAGTAAATAAAAAACAGGCACCCCCCCTTTTTTTGGTCCCTTAATGGAATTAATCATGATCAATGCACACGCAGCTTTCGAGGCCAAAGGCCCGTTGAAACCCTTTCAATACGACCCTGGCGAATTAAGCGCATTCGACATTGAGATCGATGTGGACCACTGCGGTATTTGTCACAGTGATATCAGCATGCTGGACAACGACTGGGGCCGAGCCAAATACCCCATGGTGGCGGGCCACGAAATTATCGGTCGCGTGAGCAAGGTGGGTAGTCATGTAAGCCACTTGGCCATTGGCGATGTGGTGGGTCTGGGTTGGCACGCAGGTTATTGCGAAAGCTGCAAAATGTGTATGGGCGGCGACCACAACCTGTGCAGCACAGCCAAAGGCACCATTGTTGGCCGGCATGGCGGCTTTGCCGACAAAGTGCGCGCACAAGCGATCAGTGCTGTCAAAATTCCTGCGAGTGTCAACCCTGCCACGGCTGGCCCGCTGTTGTGCGGTGGCATTACGGTGTACAACCCCTTGGTGCAATTCAATATTTCGCCGCAAAGCAAAGTGGCTGTAATTGGCGTGGGTGGTTTGGGCCACATGGCCGTGATGTTTTTAAAGGCTTGGGGGTGCGAGGTCACTGCTTTTAGCAGCAATCCATCCAAAACCGACGAGCTATTGGGTATGGGCGCACACCATGTGTTGAACAGCAAAGATCCCGACGCACTCAAAAAAGCCGCAGGATCTTTCGACCTGATCTTGTCGACGGTGAATGTGAAGCTTGACTGGAACGCTTACATTTCCACCCTGGCCCCCAAGGGGCGGCTGCACTTTCTGGGTGCTGTGCTGGAACCACTGGACATTGGCGTGTTTGGATTGATGGGCCAACAGCGAACCATTTCTTCGTCGCCAGTGGGCAGCCCACGGGTGATCGCCGACATGTTGAAGTTTGCGGGTCTTCACAAAATCGAGCCGATTGTTGAATCGTACTCATTTGATCAAATTAATGAGGCCTTGGACAAAGTACGCCATGGAAGCCCCCGCTTTAGAGTGGTGCTGTCCCGTTAATCCCCCTCTTTTTACCCCCCCACCCCCACCCTTTGATGTGATTGTCTCAAGACCACATTGAGGGGACCCTAGGTGGGAGGGTTCTGAATACATCAAAAAACGGCCAAAGACCGAAAATAGCTCAGAGAGGACTGCAGGAATTTGCAACGAATTTATCACCTGAATGAAATATAGAGGGAAATTAAACCCTTTATAAATCAGGAACCTTGGGGAATCACCTCAAGTTGATACTCAGAATTTGTCGCATTTTCTGTAGGTACTGTTACATGAAATGACAAAAAATGTGATTTTTTTCAAACATTTGTTCAGTCAACACTTGTTCGCAAAATAAATTCGGGCAAGTATTCATTAACTCAACGAGTGAATAAGAAAAATATGGTCGCACACACAAAGCCATTCGAGAGAACAGCAGCAATGCTCACGGGCCTTTCTGCCCGCAACCCGGTCGCCACCGGCATGGCATATTTCAGGGCGCATCATCCAGTAGATCCCGACGACTGTGAATACAGTGAACTGGCAGCACACATTGAAGACACGGGTCTGCTGAATTTGAGCCTGCCCTTTATTCTCCAAGGCTTGGCCGAAACTGAAGGTAGCACCTGGCACTATTTCCGTGGCCTGATGAAAGCATATTCCGAACTGCGCCCCAAGGTTAAAACCATCGAATCCACGCCTCGCCTGATTGGCGAACTATTGAAAGTTTGCATTCATGAATATGACGCGATCAATCATGAAGCTTTCGATGAGGCACAAGCCTGCAGCCTGGCCGTGCTTGAAACAGCGGCCTACCTTCTGGTCCACTACAGCCCACATGAAGGCAAGCAATGGTTGGAAGCAATCTATCAAGATTGATTTGAGCCAGCCAACAAGCCCCTGACGCAGTTGAATAATTTGGGGATTGCTGCATGTGAAAATATTTCGTATATTGATGCATATTCGAATTAATAAAAAATGCAAACCTGCTGAAACACCGATCCAAACGAGAAAGGTAAAACGAATATGGAATTTGCTCTTGGTCTTGCCATCGTACTGATGGCATGGAACACAACCGGAGAAACAAGTGGGGAGACAAGCGCCACTGTAGCAATGGCGGCACCCACTTACTCAGCGGTGCTCGATAAACGTGAGGAGAACCTCCCGTATTTCGCCGATGAGCTGCTGTCACGCAATGTTGAACTGGCCAGGCACAATGCTCCCGACCCCATGCCGCAAGCCAGGCACATCGCTGTAGTGGCGCAACCTGCTCTTGAACCCAAATCACCAAGTGCACTCTCCAGCAAAACCAGCAACATTCAGCTGGCCATGCAAACGCCTTCCTCCGACGTGTTCATTGTTGACCTGCCACCGAAAGTGATTCGGGAAGCCGAACAGCTGGCTGCTCTGCCTGTAAAGCAGGAAAGTGCAAGGCTGGTGGTGACACCACGCGCCATTCAATGGGAATTGCGTGTTGAAGATGGTCGACTGGACAAAGCCATTCGCCGCTGGGCGAAAGAGGCAGGTTACACATTTCGTTGGGATGCCGATCGCTACGTGATGATTGCAGCGGGCACGACCTTCTCTGGCACTTTTGAGTATGCAGTAGAGCAAGTACTTGAAACACCAGGAATCAAGAACAGTGAATACCCACTGGAGGCTTGTGTGTACAACAACGAGCCACCACTGCTACGCATTACCCGCCTGGGCGACCAAAAAGAAGAGTGCCGATAAAACATGAAGACACCACTGAACAGAACATTGGTTAGTACGGCAATTGCGGCACTGCTGTGCCTTGCAACAGCAGCGTGTACTGGCCCACAGATCCGTGCAGAAGTACAAGCGGACAACGACAATGGAGTCCGAAAAGTTGATCAGGTCAACAGCACCTTGCCAACCAACGGTTCATTTCGTGGCAGCAGTCAGTATGCCGAGGAACAGGCCAGGCAACAGCAAAACGCCAAGGTTCTGAAGCGTGCCAGCAAAAGCTGGATTGGCAGCACGTTTGTGCATGTGAATGACGATGACAAACTGCCAGCAGTTTTCCACGAAACCTACAAAATGAATTTCGCGGACAAAGGTCGCCCTGTGGATTTGAACATGGTGGCTGCGCGCTTGACTCAAATGGTCGGCATTCCCGTACGGATTCAACAAGATGTTTTCAGTGCGCCCGTAAGCGCAGAGCCACGCAGGGGTGCACGCCAGTTGCCACCGGTCAATGCACCGGCTGAAGCGGCAACGCCCCCCTCCACCCCGACAGTGACGGACAGCGTTGCGCTGGCTCCGCAAACCACAGTGGCGGCCGTGTTCATGAATTGGGACGGCACACTGATTGATTTCCTCAACAACACCGCCGACAAGTTGGGCTTGTCCTGGGAATACCGGGACAACTCGATTGTCATCATGCGTTACACCACCGCCATGTACGAGTTGGCATCATTTCCCAACGGCTATGAATACGCCATGAGCAGCGGCACGCAAGGTCGTGTTCGCGGGAACGAAGTACAAAGCAATTCAAATTTGAGCGTGTCCGAGAAAGGAAAAATCAACGGCCAGGCCAGTATTCTGGATGTGATCAATCGCATGGTGGCCTCGGTACCTGGGTCGGAAGTGATTGTGGCCGAAGGCACAGGCCGTGTGATGGTGAAAACAAGCCGTGACATGCAAACCCAGGTGCGAAATCTGATCCGCGCCGAGAATGCAAACATGCTGAAACAGGTGCATGTACAACTCGATATTTACTCGGTGATGTCCAAAAAAGATGATCAACAGGGTGTGAATTGGGATGTGTTTTTCAGAAGCCTGTCTCAGCGCTACGGTATTGGTGTGTTGTCACCCGATTCGCTGGTGGCCCCCGAAGCCGGTCTTATAGCACTGACCATTCCCGAGGCGTTGCAGGGTTTTATTCCTGGCCAAGGATTACCAAACAGCCCCACCAATCAGCGATTCGGCGCCAGTTCAGCCATTGTGCAAGCGCTAAACGAAATTGGCGACAATGTGCAGCATCGCCCTATTTCGCTGGTGGCGCTTAACAGGCAATGGGCGCGCAAGGCACGCCTGACTACCACGGGCTATTTGTCAGAAACCAAACCAGCCTCCTCGGGCGCATTGGGTGGCGGCACAGGTGTTCCTGGTTTGACGACCGATGAAATCACGACTGGTGACCAGTTTGCGGCCATGCCGTTTATTCTGGAGAACAACACCATCATGCTGAAAATGGGCATCAGCTTGTCCGACCTTACAAGCCTGCTGGAAATTACCACAGGCTCTGGCGAAACCTTGCAACGCGTTCAAACACCCAACACCAGCAGTATTTCCGACCAGTACACAATTGCACTTCGCC
The DNA here is from genome assembly GCF_902506325.1 of Limnobacter sp. 130. Lineage (GTDB taxonomy): Bacteria > Pseudomonadota > Gammaproteobacteria > Burkholderiales > Burkholderiaceae_B > Limnobacter. Next base: position 802,388 of record NZ_LR732328.1, on the reverse strand, counting down.
CCGGCGAAGTCATGGCCATTACCGGTTTGTCGCGCGATGTTTCCGGCTTTAAGGAACGCAAGCTGACTGAACAGGCGCCGCTGCTGGCTGGTGGTTCCCGCAACCTGTCGACCATGCGCGAGAACTTTATTGTTCTTGTACGCGCGGTGGTGCTGTAAATAGCGGGGCAACACCATGGCTGAGCAGTCTGCAGTAGTTCATCAGGTAGGCAAGAAAGCCTACATTGCTGGCCTGAACTGGCAGCCTTTGGCTCATTCCGGCTACAGCAAACGAATTGCCGATATTCGGGAATTTGCAGACCGCATCGACGCCACCAAGCATATTCTGCTCAAAGGCAATCAGAACGAATACCTGGGTCTGTACAACTTTGACCCTGACATTTCAGACGAAGAACGCACGAGCCAGGTGTACAGCCTGGCTGCCATGCTGGTCACACGAAATGAGCAAGAGCACGCCATCTATGCCATTCGCATAGAAGAAGGAATCAAGAAAGGCCAATTGGCACTGGTGGTGATTGAACAGGGCGCGCCGACGATGGACATCATCGGCAGCGATTCCGAGGTGCTCAGCACTGTCAACACCTACACCAATGGGTCGATTGAAAGCTCGGAATACCATGTGTACAGCAATGCCTCCGAGCTGTTTCCCAGTGCCCTGCCCCTTGAAATCGCAACCCAGCTGGGTAGCTTCAACAAGAAACACGCACTGACTGGCTTGCCAACAGACCTGATCAAGACATCGGGAATGCTTGCTGTTGTTTTGTTGCTGGCAGGGGGAGTGTATGGCGGCAATGAGTACCTGGAAGCCAGCGCACGCGAGGCACGCCTGAAACAGGCGCAGTCCAATATACAAACACCGCAGTATCTGAAAAAGCTGGCGACCGACCAACGCAATGTGGGCTTGGCCAATACCGATGTCGTCGAGATGCTGAACCTGTTGAGCGAGCAACCTTTTATGGCGCGCGGCTGGTTGCTGGAGAGTATTCAGTGCAACCTGGGCAAGTGCACCAGCCAATGGCAATCGCAAGGGGGTTACACGCAAGAGCTGGTGAGTTTTTTAAACAATCAGCAAAGCAGCCCAGACCCCAAAGACGTCAACAAGTTGAAATTCTCGTTCTCGTACGAGATGGCCCCCGAGGGAATTCAGCAATTACAAGACTTGCCAAAAAAACAGGAAGCCAGTGAGCTGCTTTACCTGGAACAACAAGCCTGGCAAAAAGCCGGCATTCAGTTCAAGGTGGATACGCAAGGCCAAACCTGGCCCACCGGCTTCAAGAGCATTCCACCGAACGTGTCGGTGAATCGCCACGCCACAGAGGTGACAGGCAGCCTGACATTAATGAAAGACTTTCTGGATCGTTACCAATCCGGAATTTACTGGAATCAGATTTCGATGAAAATTGAACCCAAAAACCTGGATGGTGCCGTGATGGTGACATTGAAGGGAGCACTTTATGCGTACTAATTATTTGACTCGGGCCCTTCTGGCCACAGCTGGTCTGCTGGTTTTAAGCGGAGTACATGCACAAGAAAACACACCGGTCAAAGTAGAAGCCAAAGCTGAAAACAAAACTGCGGTAACACCCGTTGAAAACATCAAACTCAATGGAGTTTCCGTACCACTGAATATAAAAACACTGGCTGAAATTCAAAGGCTGCAGGAAGAACAGGCCCTGCGTGAAGAGCTTCAAACCGCGTTGAAGGCAGGCGGTAGCGTAAGCACCAGTGTAAGCACCAAACCCCAACCCGCCCCGGTTGCGGCTGCATCGACCAGGCAAGAGCCTGCACCCGTGCGCACTGCAAGAAAACCGGCGAGTACATTTTCAGCCAATACGCTATTGGGCGTATACGGCACAGCAGGCGCGATGACAGCGGAAGTACAAACAGCCAGCCGAAGTGTACGCACGCTTCGTGAAGGCGAACAACTGGGAAAATTCAATATCAAACGAATTACTCAAAATGGACTTGAACTGATCGCAAGCAACGGCAACACGCAGCATGTCTCCGTGGGTGCGCAAGTGAGGTTTTGATCATGAACAGAGATCCTGCACTGAATGTGTTGGCCACGCAGGCGGACAAATCACTGAAAGTTGAAAAACTCAGCGAGTTGCCCGCGTTTTCACGCGTACTGACGGACGGCAGTGCGGGGGCTTTGTTGAAGCTGCCAGCGGCGGTAGAAAAACATGTGTGCGCCATTGAAACCGGCGTAAAACGCGCAATCATTTTGTACGACGCCGAAAAAGTTGCGCTGGTCCGCCCTTTCATATCCCACCTGCGCGGCAAACTGATCGCTGAAAAATTTACGTTCGAACGGCCGGAAATTGGCTGCGGCGGCGGTGTTATTGAACACCTGATCGAAAACTCAAGAACCAAAACAGACAACACCGACGGGGAAGAAGACCCCGCCTTGGCACAGTCCAAAGCCAAGGAAATTTTTGAATCCTGGGTGGCATTGGCCGTGCAGGAAAGAGCCACCGACATTCACGTGCAGGTGGTCAATAATATTGCTGAAGTCAAACTTCGTGTAGACGGCGAACTGGAATTTCTGCGCGACCAGCAAGGCGGCGTGTACACCCCCCTTCAAGCTGAGCGTGCCGTGGCCTGGGCCTACAACAACGCATCGGGCAAGGGCTCCAACAGCAACAGCCAGTTTTCTGTCGGCGAAAACCTGTACTGCATGATCGCCGCACGGGAAGTGGGTGGCAAACGCGTGGCCATGCGTTATCAATCCATTCGCGGCTGGGCGGGCATCAAGGTGGTGTGCCGTTTGCTGTACGTGGACATCGATGCGCCAACCCTTAGCTATGAACAGTTGGGCTATGCGCTCTCGCACATGAAGCAGTTAAAGAGCGCATCCAACACCCCTTCGGGCACGATCATTTTTGCGGGGGTTACGGGCTCCGGCAAAACCACCACGCTAAAAACTTTTATTGAAACCCATCCGGGCAATGGCACCGATGCTTTTTATTCCATTGAAGACCCCGTGGAATATCCGCTTCGGGGCGTACACCAAATTCCGATTCAGCGCGATTTGCTGGACCGCAAAGGTTCAGCCGCGAAATATGCGGAGGTGGTTGCCGGCCTGATGCGTGCCGACCCTGGCTGTGTGTTGATGGGTGAAATTCGTGACCCGGCCACTGCGATATCAGCCCAGCAAATTGTTGAAACAGGCCACATGGCCTGCGGTACAGTGCATGCGCATTTGATCTCGGGCATTGTGCCCCGCCTGACCAATGAGGAAATCGGGATGAGTCGCGATGTGCTGACCAACCCGAATATTTTGACCTTGCTGGTTTACCAGGCCTTGGTGCCCAAACTGTGCCCCCACTGCAAAATAGGTGGTCGACTTTATCAACAAGGCATGTCCGACGCCGAGCATGTGTTTGAACTGCTCGACACGCTGGAAAACCGGTTTCAACTGGAACGCGATCTGTTTTACTTCAAGAAACAGGGTGGCTGCCCACATTGCAAACACCGGGGAACTGCGGGCCTAAGCGTGGTGGCTGAAATCTTAACGCCCGACCGAAAGTGGCTGAACCTGATACGCCAAGGCAAGGACTACGAGGCCATGATGTATTACCGTTCCAAATCGGACGGCAATTTCCGATCGGAAAACATGGATGGCAAAACCGTGTTTGAACACACCCTGTACAAAGCACTACTGGGCGAAGTGGATCCACGTCATTGTGAACGTTTTGACAGCTTTGATCGATTCGAAATCATGAACGACGCTGACCGCGCCGAAACCGCCTGCTACACCTGAACATGACATTCAAAAAGAAACTGACCAACCTGTTCAATGCCATCAACTTGATGGATTTTCGCGGCAAGCGTGAGGCGTTCTATGAGCAACTCGCCAAGTCGATTGAGAACAAAGAACAGTTCAAAACCTTCCTTGAAGAAGAACTGAAAATTGCGCGCCACAAGCGAACACGCAACAGCAGTCGGGAAGCGGCGTTGAAGCTGATGGTTCGCAAACTCAGCCTGGGCGATGATTTTTTGATCAGTCAAATTCTGGGCGCGGTTATGCCCCAGAACGACCGCATGATGCTTGCCGCAGTGGATGAAGCCAAAGACAAACCAGGCACGCTGCGTGCCTTGGCCGCTGCAATTAAATCGCAAAAAGATGCAAAAAGCGTGATCTGGAAAGCGATATTTCCCCCCATGGTACTGATACCGGGCGTAGCGGGCTTTAGCTATGTACTTGCCACGCAATCCATTCCGATTATTGTGAAAGTGGCACCGCCCGAGGTGTGGACACCGTTCAACATGTCAGTCCGAATCGTGTCGGAAATTGTTGCCTCTCATGGCGGTTTGATTGTGCTGTGTATCATTGGCACTATCGCAGCATTTACTTACGCGCTGCCCCGCTGGAAAGGCAATTTGAGAAGCCAATTGGAGCAAGTGCCACAGGGCTGGGGCTTCTTGCTGTTTCCGGTTGCGCCGTTTTTGTTGCCACTGTCGATTTACCGCGACTTTCAGGTCAGCTTGTTGGTCACTTCACTGGCGGTGTTGCTGAAAAGTGGTGCAACACTTTCCTCCGCGCTTGACACACTGAAACGCAACGCCGACCCGTGGATGCGCTGGCATTTGAAAAAGATCATGAACCACTTGAACGTGGCCCCCACCGATTACATTCCTGCGTTTAGCAAGGGATTGATGAGCCCGAAACTGCTGGCTCGCCTGGCCACCACCATACGCAACAACCCGCAATTCGACAAAATTCTGATTCAGCTTGGCACTGAGGGCGGTGAAGACATTCGCAATGAAATTGGCAACACCGCCAAGGGTTTGAATGCTGTTTTACTGAGCGTTGCAGCGGCTGTAGTGGTGTTTTTGTACGTGGGGCAACTGTCGATCAGCCAAAGCATGACCGAAGAACTGGACCCTGTGAAAAGAATGCAACGCATGCGTTGAAATAAGTGCTTGACACTGCACGCATTTAATCTACAATTAATTCGTCTGTTGGTATATATACGGAATGCTTGGGCCAACACGTACTACACAATTTCCCTTCGGAGAGGAATCAAAAATGATGACATCACACACACTGAATGCCCGCCGCAAACAAAGCGGTATTACCCTGATTGAAGTTTCAATCGGCCTGATCATTGCAGCGATTGTTGCTGCTGCAGCCTTTATCGCATTCCAGAACAATGCGCGCCGTACTGAAGTGCAGGACAACATTAAGCAGATTACAGAAGTGATCAGTGAGTCTAAACAAAAAGTGGGTTCCACTTCTGGCTACACCGGCTTTGACCAAGATGTTGCTGCCCAATTAGCGATCTTGAAAGTTGATAGCACTGGAGCCGTACTACCCAACAGCTATAACGGTGATGTGACTATTGCAAGCACTGATCCCAATGAAGCGGTTCTGACTTGGGAAGCTGTAGAGGGTGATCAATGTGCAGACATCGTGCTGGCAGTATCCAACGGCGTTACATCAATTCAGGGAACTATTGGTGGAACCGCAGGCACTGCTGTGCCGGTGGTTAACGGTCAAATTACGCTTACTGACGCTACTACTACTATCTGTGGAAGCGGCGATGAACCAGTCAATATCGCAATGACCTTCGGTCGTCGTTAATCACATCAATTGAAATACTCAAGGGGGCAGCATTGCCCCCTTGTTCATTTGAATCAAGGCGGCTTGCACATGCTTGACTCACTGAAACGGAGCAACAAAAACCACACCGGCTTTCTCAGCATTGAGTTGGCACTGGTGCTGATCATCAGTGCAATCATTGCTTTCGCAGTGGTTCAGCAACAAGCACGTTCTGCAAAATCTTCTGTCGCAAAAATACAAGCCGACCAGCTTAACCAGGTTGGCAACGCACTGAATTCTTACACTGATCTTTACCGGCGTGGCCTGTCCGCCCCAGGCGATTTGCGAGTCGACCTGAACAACGACGGCATTACCGACGTGACCATTCCCGAGAACCCGGTCAGTGGTAACGAGGGCAGCAAATTGACTCCCACAATGCAAAACCTGATTGATGTAGGTCTGCTGCCTGCAAGTTTTGTGAACCGCCCTGCTGCATCGAATGGTCAATTTATTACCCGTCTGTCTGTGCTTCCGGCCAACTGTTCGGTCGCAGCAGACAACTGCCGCATTGAGGGCTACATTACGCTGAGCCAGGCAGTCACCATTGGCGCGCAAGATCCTACTGCGGGTGAATTCGACAACGACATTGCGGGTGACATGCTGAGCTTCATGGGCGGCAATGGTTTTGTCACATTGCAAGCTGATACTCCTGCAGTGAGTGCTGGCGGCAACTTCACAGTGGCACTGGACATTGATGGTGACCGAGTAACCGACTCAACAACACCGGCAGGTTTGCCCGGAGTTCGAGTGGGCGCACTGGCCTCTCGGTACGATGTACGTAATCCCATTGCCGATGTTGACTTTTGCCGGGGCAACCGCACTTTGAACTGGGTACAAAGCGGAGTTGCGTGCACAACAATCATTTTCAATGACACGCCTGTTGGCTATCGCTTTGTAGCAGTGGACGCCGACACGGGCGGTGGCGCAGGCGCTGGCGGCAGCGCCTTTATTCGCTGTGTGTACAACCCCAATGCCAATCCGCCAGCGCAATTGTCCATTCTTAGCAGTTGCTGTCAGAACGGTAACCAGGCCTGCACACCACCCGCAGTGCCTTAATCATGAACAGGCGACAGTTTCTTGCTGCAGCAAGTTCGGTTTCGCTGGCAGTTCACCTGGACAAACTGGCTTGGGCCACACAATCCCCAAGCTACACGCTGCTGGATGTTCAGCGTGGTTCTGACCGCTTTCAAATCGATTTCAGCACGCAAGAAGGTTTTCGCACCGCGGCCTGGTTGTTAAGGGACATTCGAGCAAATCGTGTTGGAATACCCAACATTGAAATGTTGCAACTGGCGGCATGGGCCCAGGTGGTTTTGGCTGAACACCATGCCTACACCGTGTTCGAAGTTACCTCGGGTTTGCGAACCCAACAGACCAATTCCGTGGTGGAAGGCGCCGCCAGAAACTCCCGACATCTGCCCGACGCCGGTGGGCAGTTTTTCGCCATGGACATTAAACCAATTGGTGTGAATATTGATCAATTGGCTAAAATCCTACAGTACCCCGCATTCGGGGGGGTTGGGATTTATCGCAGCCATGTACATTTTGACATTCGAGAAAAAGTGGTGCACTGGAACTCAAAAAAGTGATTTATTTCATTCACTTGAACGATTTTTAGTCAACCACGAAGCGACATGATGCGTTGTCTATTTGTGTTAAATATTCTTTTTTAACTCAAATTACAATTTCAGTGCCTGAATTCCGTATCATTACTAACCAACGAGATTGCTTTATCACGCGTCATGCCTCAAATTAACAATAAAAACAAACCACGTACAGGTGCCTATCTCAACCTGTTCAAACAGAAATACGGTTTAACCGTGTCCAAAATGTGTGCCTTGTTCGGCATTAGTACTCAGGCGAAATTCAATTCGATTGTTCGCCCTGCGGTGGGAAGCTCAAGCGATGAATTGCTAGATCCAACCGTTGCATTAATTTTACGGCTGTACGAAACCCACGAGTCTCTGGTGCCTTTGAACAATGAACTCAGCCTGGAAGACACCTACAAAATGTTTCAAAGGGTGTTCGGAAAAACCAAAGTGACTGAAAGTACATTTGGTCAATTATTGGGTCGTAGCGCGGGTTCAGGTTATAGGTGGCTAAACGGGTCTGGAAATGCCACACCGCAAGTGGGCATTGTGCTGGAAAGGCTGCATCACATGCTGTCCAGCGGAATGGAAGAACCCGAGGTGTGTTACTTGTGGCTGGATATTGTTCATCAAGAGTACAGAGCACGCAATCAGGTGCCACCGCTTAGTGATACAGACGCAGTGAAGTTATTGATTCAGAAGTATCCACTCAAATACAAACACATGGCGTCATGAACACAACATGGAATACACCGAGGTCAAACTGATTGCAGTGTGGAGCGGCCCCAAAGCCCCACCCAGCCAGTTGAAACTTTCTGATTACAAGTTGCCGGTTGCAGGCCGCATGCCGAAGAATTACTTCAATGCGCTGTATGGCAACCGCAATGCCTACATGGCCTTGGGCGAGCTATTGGCACAGGCTCAAAAATCGGGACATTATTTTTCAACAGCCACCATCACCGTGGGCATAGAAACGCCTCGCAAACCTGGCGTGGTTCATCTTGAAGACATTGGAGAGGACACCGGCGCCCAGTTTGTCAATTTGTCGCGTGTGTCCAAAGAGGTGGTGTCTGAGGTTGCCGACATTTACAGAACGTGCAGCGCTTTTAAAAACCTGCCCGATGACGAAGTGGACTGGCGCAAACCCTTTCGCTTCATGCCGGAATGTCCCGAACATTTGCCAGTTGTATTCGACTTGCTTCAGTGCTCGGTACTGGTGCACCCGGTTGCCTTTACGACCACGCCGGAAGGCAAGCACCACTTTATCGCCAGCTTTGATCCTGAACGGATCACGATTCTGGACGCTCAACCCAATCGGCATGAAATCGGCCCGCACCCGGACAAAATCATCCTCTAAATTTGGTACTGGGGCTTCGAACGCCCGGGCACGTCAGGACCCGGTTGCTGTGACGGAATAATAGTAATCACGGGTTGCGAGAGCTGGTTGCTAAGCGAAAACGCCTTCGGAACCATGCCATTTTCATCGGCATGCATGTAAATAATCGACATGACTGCCGCGCAAAAGCTAATCACCAATACAGCGACCATGGTGAAAATCACCGCCAGTATCCGTGTTGAACGCCGTGGCCTTGTCGGGTTGAGTCCGTTCATGCTGCAATCCTCCGCACCTTGGCATTTAACATTACAACTTCTGTAAAAAATTACAAGGCATTCCTTTGCTCAAGGAAATGCCATTGTTTGATGATTTCATGCAGGGCGGCCAAGCCGTCTGTAAGTGCTGCAGGCCCGGGCTGCAAAATCAAAGGCGATTTCACCTCGACAATCTGCCTGTTTTTCACGGCATTCACATCGCCCCACCCTGCCCGCGCAGCCACGGTTTCCGGGCGAAACTTCTTTCCACACCATGAACCAATGATGATGTCGGGATTCCGGCGAACAATTTCTGCGCTGTCGGCAATAATTCGGTTTTTACCCAAACTTTGCGTGGCCAGTTCGGGAAAACAATCATCACCCCCGGCAATTCCAACCAACTCGCTGACCCATCGAATCGCACTAATGGGCGGCTCATCCCATTCTTCAAAATAAACCTTGGGGCGAACTGCCCATTGGCGGGTTTCCGCCCGGATGCCCTCTACTTTCGCCTGAATGTCGGCGATCAACTGCAAGCCCTTCTCGGCTGCACCCACCATGGCTGCGACCTGATACATCATGCTGAAAATTTCAGGCACAGACCGTTGATTGAACACCGTGACTTGAACGCCATGACGAATCAAGGCGCTGGCAATGTCGGCCTGAAGATCAGAAAAGCCGAATACACAATCGGGTTTCAAGGCCAGAATTTGATCAATTTTGGCGGTAAGGAATGCGCTAACCTTTGGTTTTTCAAGGCGTGCCTTACGCGGGCGCACCGTGTAACCGGAAATACCAACAATTCGATGTTCTTCACCCAACAGGTAAAGCCATTCGGTGGTTTCCTCGGTGAGGCAAACAATGCGTTGGGGGCCGTAGCCAGAACTGGGCAACAAGGAATCTCCGCAAATGAACGTTAGAAATCGCCCTTATAGTACTGGAATTGAAATCACCCGCAACTTTGTTTTGCGTTACACTGCGTGCCCCAATCTTTACTCTACGGATCCTAAGCATGTGGTTTAAAAACCTGTTCATCTTTCGCCTTACCAAATGGGAAGAAACACCCGAGTCGCTGGAGGACAAACTGGCCAAACAAGCGCTGCAAGCCTGCGGCGGCATGGATTTACAAACACGCGGCTGGGTTTCTCCCAAAACCGAAGGCGAGCCTTTTGTACACAAAAGTGGCAAGCAGTTATTGATTTCTTTGGGTCTGGAAAAAAAGCTGCTGCCCAGCACGGTGATCAACCAGTTCACCAAGGCACGTGCCGCTGAAATTGAAGAACGCGAGGGTTACAAGCCCGGCCGCAAGCAAATGAAAGAAATCAAGGAAGGCGTGACGGATGAGTTGCTACCCCGTGCCTTCGCAATTCGCAGCCGGATCAATGCCTGGATCGACACTGAGGGCAAATGGCTGGTGATTGATGCAGCCAGCCCCGCCAAAGCCGATGAACTGGTGGGCATGCTGATGAAAAGCGTAGAAGGTGTGGCCATGGCCTTGGTGAAAACCAAAACATCGCCCACGGTGGCCATGACCGCCTGGCTGGCCGAAAATGACAACCCCCCACCCTTTACCATCGACCAGGACTGCGAACTGAAAAGCCGTGGCGAACAGGCTGCCACCGTGCGCTACGTGAAGCATTCACTGGAAGCCGAGGAAATTGCCAAACACATTAAGGGTGGCAAGGATGTAACCAAACTGGCCATGACCTGGGCCGACAAGGTTTCTTTTGTACTGCATGAGAACCTGCAGGTAAAACGGGTTGCGCCTTTGGATGTGATCAAGGAGCAAGCCGCCCTGAGCGCTGATGACGACGCCTTCGATTCGGACTTTGCCTTGATGACCGGCGAATTGCGCAAGTTGATCCCCGGATTGATCGATATTCTGGGCGGTGAACTGACTGGCGCGAATTAACAAGTACCCCGGTAAACTTCCGACACTCAGTGTACAAGTGTTACTTTTTGCCGCATCGAAATTTACGATTTCGTTGCGGCAGAACCTCAACAAATAAGAACAATTATTAAATATTTAAATTGGGGTTCATCAGAAGGCCAAGAATCAGTATGATTCATCATCCTTTGAACCAACTGGTAAAAACCAACCTTCAATGACCACTCGAGTTGACCCCAATAGCCCGATCCACTGGCCCGGCGCAATCACCCTGTTTGGAACCACCATCGCTGCACTCATTCTTGTACCGGCCTACGCCTGGTTCAACGACTACAGCACGGCTGCCTGGGTGTCGTTCGTCGTATTGGCAATTCTGAATGGCATTTCAATTACCGCCGGTTACCACCGCCTTTGGGCGCACCGCACTTACGAGGCGCATTGGTCGGTTCGCTTCGTGCTGATGTTCTTTGGCACCATGGCCGTTCAAAACAGCGTTCTGGTTTGGGCCTCGGGCCACCGCACGCACCACCGCCATGTGGACGACACGGAAAATGATCCCTACTCGGCCAAGCGTGGTTTCTGGTTCTCGCACATGGGCTGGATGATCCGCAAATATGAATCTGGCAAAGAAGATTTCAGCAATTCACCCGACCTGTTGAAAGACCCGCTGGTGATGTTCCAGCACAAGCACTACACCGTATTGGCCTTGGGCATCAACTTCATCTTGCCAGTGTTGCTTGGCCTGTTGGTGGGCGATTTGTGGGGTGTTGTGCTGCTGGGTGGCCTGGCCCGCCTGGTGTGGTCCCACCAAACCACGTTTTTCATCAATTCGCTGGCGCACATTTGGGGTCGCCGCCCTTACACCGATGAAAACACAGCCCGCGACAACGATTTCCTGGCGATTTTCACCTACGGTGAGGGCTATCACAACTACCACCACCTGTTTCAGTACGACTACCGCAACGGCATTAAGTGGTTTCACATTGACCCCACGAAATGGCTGATCGCCGGTTTGTCGTATGTAGGTTTGACCAAAAACCTGAAGCGCTGCGACAAATTCGCCATTGAAAAAGCACGCATTGCGATGCAATTCAAGCGTGCCGAAGAAAAAATGCTGGCCCACCCTTCTACCATGCAAGCACATGTGGATGCCATGAAAGCCCGCTTGGCGCTGGAATATGAGCACTACAGCAAAGCCTTGCAAGAATGGGCCAAGCTGAAAGAAGCCTGGTACCAGGACACCAAAAACGCCATTAAGAACGGCGACACATTGGCAGCGTACAAAGCGAAATTCAAGGCCATGGAAGTTGAAATGCGCCTGCAGCGCAAGCGCTTGCAAGCCTTGGTGCGCCAGGTTCAAAAACCGGCCCTGGCCGCTTGATTGGTTAAACCTTTCAGATAAAGCGGGCCAAGGTCACCGCGACCCTGGAGCCTGTACCAATGGCACCCACCCAAAGCCTGGCGAACAAACCGCCGGGCTTTGTTGTTTTTGCGGCGGCTTCGTCGCGGTGCGCGCATTCGTCCATTTGAAACTCAATCAACTGCGCCTTGAGCGCTTGGTGAGTACCTAATGCGTTCAGCTTCTCGATTTGTTCCTGGTAGTGCAGGTTCACAAAAGTTTCCACTGCGGCAATGGTTCGGTACACCGCAGCGTGCCCAAACAACACTGGCAAAGCGCCTGTGATGAATCCTGCAATGCGCCAAGGCACCAATAACCAGCTACGCCTGAACACGGGCAGCAGTTCATTCATTGCGTTTAAATGGCGCAGTTCAGTTTGCAAGTGTTCACTGGAAAAAGCGCGAATTTCCGGGTCTTTGGACACCGCCAGAATGCCTTTGTAAATCCACACCGCACCGGTTTCACCAGCGTGGTCGGTGCGAATATCGGCCACCAATGTTGGCGGCAAATGGCTGGTGTCGAATTTCAAAATGAACCGCTGAATTTTCGGGCGCACAGGCAAAAAACCGGTGTAGGCCTTTTCCATCACCCACAACATGCCAGGCACTTTGGCAAGCCAAGCCAACACCCGCCAGCCTGGCAATTGCGCCCACACATGCACGAAGGCAGCCGCGCCACTGAGCAACTCACCTTGCGCCGTTTGCGTGTGAAACCGCGCCATGAGCTTTTCTTTGGACTGGCCTTGGGGAAGTGGTGTGTCGGGTTTGGACACATCAACCCAAGCAATGGGCTGATCGGGGGTAATGTTTTGGTACACCGCAATTTCGCGGCGACACATGGGGCATGAGCCGTCGAAATACACTTCAACACACCGGGATTGATTTGAAACTGCCTGGTCTTTTACTGCCATGACCGTACTGCCTTACTGTTGAGAACGCGTAGAACTTAAACGCTTAACCCAGTTTAACTGTGTACTTCACCCCGTCAAACTCAATCACATCGCCACCCACAATTTTCTTGCGCTTCTGGGTTTCAATTTGACCGTTGACCAGCACGTGGCCGTCGGCAATCACGTTCTTGGCTTCGCCACCGCTGGACAACCAACCCTGAAACTTCAGGATTTTGTATAGCTCAACGGGTTCTTTGTTGATGATGACTTCGTTCATGGCGAAATGTTCCTTGCGATCAATGCCCGAAGTGTATCAGCCTTCGAGTATCCACCTAGCCGCCTTCTCTGCAATCATCAACGTGGGGCTGTTGGTGTTGCCACTGGTAATGGTCGGCATTACGCTGGCATCGGCAATTCGCAAATGCTTCACACCAATGACGCGCAAGCGCGAGTCAACCACCGCAGCGGGGTCATTGGCTGCACCCATTTTTGCCGTGCCCACCGGGTGAAAAATGGTGGTGGCAATGTCGCCGGCCAGCCTTACCAATTCCTCATCGGTTTGAAACTCCACACCAGGCTTGAACTCCTCGGGCTGGTACTTGGCCAAAGCGGGTTGTTGCGCAATGTTGCGCGTGACGCGCAGGGAATCGGCCGCCACCTTTTGGTCTTCTGTTGTGCTGAGGTAATTCGGAGAAATGGCAGGTGCATCGGAGAAATTGCCATTCTTGATGTGCACAGCACCACGGCTTGTGGGGTTCAAATTGCACACACTGGCCGTGAAGGCATTGAAGTTGTGCAAAGGCTGGCCAAACGCGGGCAAGCTAAGCGGTTGCACATGGTATTGAATGTTCGGGTATGGCCGGTCAGCACTGCTTTTGGTGAAAGCACCCAGTTGCGAGGGTGCCATGCTCATGGGCCCGCTGCGCTTGAACACATACTCCATGCCAATTTGAGCCTTGCCCCACAAGCTGTTGGCCAGCGTGTTCAGGGTTTTAACACCTTGCACCTTGAACACCGCGCGAATTTGAAGGTGGTCTTGCAGGTTGGCGCCCACACCGGGTTTGTCGAGCTTGACCTCGATGCCGTGTTGTTGCAGCAAACTGCCCTGCCCTATACCCGACAGTTCAAGAATTTGCGGCGTACCAATGGCGCCTGCGCACAGCACGGTTTCGCGCACGGCCTTCACCACCACTTCTTCGCCGCCCTTGATCACAACTGCGCCGTTGCACACCAGCTCGCCACTTGGGTTTCGTTCGATGGACAAGTTTTTAACCTGCGCATGGGTCCACACCGTAAGGTTGGGGCGTTTCATGATGGGGCGCAAGAAAGCTTTGGCCGTGTTCCACCGCCAGCCACTGCGCTGGTTCACTTCAAAGTAACCCACGCCAAAATTGTTGCCACGATTGAAATCATCATTGGCCGGAATGCCCGCTTGCTGCGCCGCCTGCGAGAAGGCTTCCAGAACTTCCCAGCGCAAACGCTGCTTTTCCACGCGCCATTCGCCCTGGCCGCTGTGAAACTTGCGCAATTCAGTGTCGGCCAATTCAGCATGCGGGTTGTCGTAACGCCAGTTGCTTTCATGGGCCAGAAAGTCGTGTAAACAACTTTCCCAGTTCCACGCTTCATCGCCGGTTTGGGCAGCCCAGCTTTCGTAATCGCGGGCCTGACCACGCATGTAGATCATGCCGTTGATGCTGGAACAACCACCCAGCGTTTTGCCGCGCGGGTAAATCAGCGAGCGGCCATTCAGGCCTGCATCGGGCTCGGTTCTAAAACGCCAATCGGTGCGGGGGTTGTCAATGCAATACAGGTACCCCACCGGAATGTGGATCCAGTGGTAGTTGTCTTTGCCGCCCGCTTCCAGCAGCAACACCGAATTGTTGGGGTTGGCGCTCAGCCTGTTGGCCATCAAAGCACCTGCCGTTCCCGCACCCACCACAATGTAATCAAAAGTCCGCATGTCTACCCCGAGTTGATTTCTAGATAGTAACCAGCATCGAAATGGCGTGGAGCGCTACGCTGCAATGATTGGATTGGGGTTTTCCAGAGTTTTGCAAAAAAGTTAAAGATGAAATGACCAATCACCCGCGCTTGTGACGATTCCAAGCATGTCAGAATGACACCCAATTCCTTTACAATCACAGGCTAATCACCTATTCCAACAGCTCGAGGTTTCAAAATGACAGAACGCACCACCGTGCATGGCTTGAAAGTAGCCACCCCACTGTACAACTTCATCAACAATGAAGTGCTGCCCGGCACCGGCATTGATCAGGCTGGTTTCTGGAAAGGCTTCGACGCCATCGTGAGCGAATTGGCGCCCAAGAACGCCGCCTTGCTGGCCGAACGCGACCGCATTCAGCTGGAAATGGACGCGTGGCACAAAGCCAACCCCGGCCCCATCGCCGACATGGCCGCTTACCAGGAATTCCTGAAGAAAATTGGCTACCTGGTTGAACAGCCTGCCAAAGTGCAAGCCACCACCGCCAATGTGGACAGCGAACTGGCCACACAAGCTGGCCCCCAGTTGGTTGTACCCATTTTGAACGCACGCTATGCACTGAACGCTGCGAACGCACGTTGGGGCAGCCTGTACGACGCACTGTACGGCACCGATGTAATTTCCGAGGAAGGCGGTGCAGAACGCGCAGGTGGCTACAACCCCGTGCGCGGCGCGAAAGTAATTGAGTTTGCACGCAACTTCCTGGACCAGTCCTTCCCACTGGAAGGTGCTTCACACAAAGACGCAACTGGCTACGCAGTGGCTGGTGGCAAGTTGCAGGTTAAATTGCAAAACGGCAACACTGCTGGCCTGAAGAATGCCGCGCAACTGGTTGGCTTCCAAGGCGACGCAGCAGCGCCCTCTTCTATATTGCTGGTGAACAACGGCATTCACGCCGACATCATCATTAACCGCTCAACACCGATTGGTTCTAGCGACGCAGCCGGTGTGGCCGACGTGGTGCTGGAAGCAGCGTTGTCGACCATTCTGGACTTGGAAGATTCTGTTGCAGCCGTAGATGCTGAAGACAAAATTGTGGCCTACAAAAACTGGCTGGGCATTTTGAAAGGCACGCTGACAGAAAGCGTGAGCAAGGGCGGTAAAACCTTCACCCGTGGCTTGAATGCCGACCGTGTTTACACTGGCGTGAATGGCGAGAAAGTGACCATGCATGGCCGCTCCATGTTGTTCTTGCGCAATGTGGGCCACTTGATGACCAACCCTGCCATTTTGTGGGGCGACAACAAAGAGATTCCCGAAGGCATTCTGGATGCAGTGGTGACCACCACCATCGCTTTGCACGACCTGAAAGGCAATGGCGTGAACGGCATTCGCAACAGCCGCAAGGGTTCTGTTTACATCGTGAAGCCCAAGATGCACGGCCCGGTTGAAGTGGGCTTTGCTGCCGAGTTGTTCACCCATGTAGAAAAGCTGCTGGGCCTGCCCGACAGCACCGTGAAGCTGGGCATTATGGACGAAGAGCGCCGCACATCGGTTAACCTGAAGGCCTGTATTGCTGCTGCTGCCAGCCGCGTGGCATTCATCAACACTGGCTTCTTGGACCGCACTGGCGACGAAATGCACACTGCCATGCACGCAGGCGCAATGATTCGCAAAGCCGACATGAAGAGCAGCGCGTGGATTGCCGCTTACGAGCGCAGCAACGTGCTGGTTGGTTTGAGCTGTGGCCTGAAAGGCCGTGCGCAAATTGGCAAGGGCATGTGGGCCATGCCCGACCTGATGAAGGCGATGCTGGAACAGAAAATTGGCCACCCCAAAGCCGGTGCGAATACCGCTTGGGTACCTAGCCCAACGGCTGCAACACTGCACGCCATGCACTACCACCAAGTTAGCGTAGCGGCTGTTCAAGCCGAGCTGGAAAAGATTGATGCCGACGCAGAACGCCCAGGCATTTTGGCCAACTTGTTGCAAGTGCCAGTGGCCACCAACACCAACTGGAGCGATGCAGAAAAGCAGCAGGAACTGGACAACAACGCCCAAGGTATTTTGGGTTATGTGGTTCGCTGGGTTGACCAGGGTGTGGGTTGCTCGAAGGTGCCCGACATCAACAACGTGGGCCTGATGGAAGACCGCGCCACTCTGCGTATTTCCAGCCAGCACATTGCCAACTGGATTCTTCACGGCATTGTGACTGAAGCCCAGGCCATGGAAACCATGAAGCGCATGGCCGCCGTGGTTGACCAGCAAAACGCCGGTGACCCCGCGTACAAGCCCATGGCTGGCAACTTTGAAACATCAGCCGCGTTCAAGGCTGCATGTGATTTGGTGTTCAAAGGCATGGAACAACCTGCCGGTTACACCGAGCCACTGCTGCATGCATGGCGCTTGAAGGTGAAAGCTGCTTAAGCTTGAGTGGTTTGTTTTGAGAAAGCCAGGTGCTGAAAAGTGCCTGGCTTTTTTGTTGTGTGAGTTGGATATTTTGTATTGTCGATTAGCGATTTACTCAGACGCTATTCACTCCCCTAAAGCATCCTCATATTCCTTTAACTGAAGCGCGCGGGCTCGAACCAATTCCATGCCTTCGTTGGTGGCTGTGACTTGCCACATGGTGCCTTCTTTCGATGCGATGATTTTTGAAATTACTTTGCCCTCGGCATCGCGAAACTTCAACCAAGCCCGTTGCGCTTCCTTTAACGAGACTCGCTGCTCTTTATTCAATCGAGACATCAGCCGAGTGTAGATTTGGTTCATTTCCTGATCCCACTTTTCTCTCGCTGTGTTCATGGCAGCGCGCATGCCCATGGTGGTGTAATCTTTTTCAAGGGTTTGCTGCAACCAAGTGTCGATTGGGTGCGCGGTAGGCGCTTGCGCAAAAGCGCTGTTCGCAATACACAGCAGCAATGCAATCAATATTTTTCGAATGTGCTTGCTCGCAAAGTTAAGTGTTAAATGCAGACTGCAACACGGCAACTGAAACCAAATGGGCAGTTGCATGCGCCAGCATGGCGGCTTCCAGGCTCAGGCGCCAGTACAGCACTCCAAACAAAATTCCGGGCAAGGTGTTTCCAAGCATGACATACGCAACAACTGGTGCGCTCAGCCCACCGCCCATGGCCACCACAGCAGGCAAATGCCCCGCCGCGAACAACAGGGCTGCGGTAACAATACCGAACACAATAAATGCTGTTAGCGGGGGCCCCGAGCGCTGCTGCAGAAAGCGCCAAGGCAGCCAGATCAGCAAGGTCATCAACCCCCAACGCATCAAGATTTCTTCAGTGATACCGCCGTAGAGAACCTTGGCGACAAGGGGAATTTGGAACTGGGTACCCAAGGATTGAATTTCGGGAGGAGCCGCCCCATTCAAGTAGACGAGCAAGGCTGCCACAAGCAAACCAACAAGCAATGCAGGGAGCAGTTGGCGCCTTAGGGGATCGGTACAATTTCGACCGAGGACGAAAGCCTCAAACACAGGTGAACCAAGACCAAGTGGCTTGGATAGCGCAACGCCAACCCACACAGCCAATGCCAGTAAAGCCCCACTTTGCAACAAACTTGCGGCGATTGCCAGGCCGGCAGGTACCTGTTCCGGTGCAGAAAGCAACAGCAGAGGAATTACCGCGAACGATATGGCAGCAACACCTGCCATTCCGGCCAACCAAAGGGCTACGCCGAGGCGTAACCGGGGATTCTTAAACACTCAAATTTCCTTGAAAGCAAAAAAACATTTAAATCGCCCTGCTTTGCATTGGGCCGTATTTAATGTTGACACACCATGCCGGGAAAATTTGAAAGTCGGAACCTATTTTACCAACAAGACTTCTTCGATCCCTTGTTGCGTAACGTTTAAACGCACTTGGAAAAAATTCTTGGCATGACACTTAAATCATTTGGTGGTGATATCAACTAATGTCGAGTTCAAGTACTGGCTCTGATTGCCCTGTGACAGCTCCATCCGAAGATCAGACCGAGCGCTATTGTAGTTTTACCAACAAACGTTTGACTGTAACTTGCGACGCTTTTGCAAGTGCAGCTTTTAACGTGGCAGGTTCATTTTGATAAGTTTCCAAAGACTGCCCTTGGTCATTCTCAGAGGCAAAATCTGAAACAAATTCACTTTCTTGCCAGATGATCTCATTATTTGGTTTGATGAGTTTTGCAGTCATTCGAATCATCGGATTCATATGAGTTCCGAACGGGTGCGTTTTATTGAAACCATACATATCAACCGCGAATGTCAGGGTGGCATCACTTTTATCAACACTGCTTATCTGATAAGTTTTCAACGCTGCCGTCTGCTTGGAAACTTCTGAATAGACGATTTCAGAAATATCTATCTTGTTCTTTTCCATGAATTTAATCATTTTTTCTGCGTCTGTCATGCCAGCGTCAGCAGTAGCAAATGCACCAAGCGCGCCAAACAAAGCGCCACCCCAAGCTTGAGTAGTTCCGCGCCAATATATTGCGCTTGGCTTTGATACATTCTTTTCAAGATGAATATTTTTAATTGGAGATCTGTTTTCCACACTCAAGGGAATCGATTGTGGTGTGCTGCAACCGGCAAGCAGGATAACGGGCAACGCGATAAAAACCATCAAAAAACGTAATTTATCCAACATCACTATTCCTTCAATTAAAAGTTGAAATTACGCAGCCGTTCTCGGTCCGATCCCTAGTCTGCACGGCAAATCAAGGTAACAAACCCAGCCCTTGCAGCGATGTTCGCGCATTCGTAGTGACACTCGAAATAACAGCTTTCCGAATCGATTCCTTTTCGTCTGCAGTGTACTTCTCGAAGCTGTCTTTCCATACTGGATCGGTGGCTTGATTGCAGGGGATACTTTCCCACTTCGGAAAACTCCATGCAATTCCCATCTCCTTTCCTGACTTGACGTTATAAGCTGTTGTTACAAACAAACTGTAGATGCAAGACCTGTCCATCGCAAACAGCGTCCTTCTGTAAAACCCATAACCGGGGCGGAAATCAGGTTGATTGCTGTTTCCTGCAAGCGTCACCAACAGCAATGTATCTGCATTCCTCGCCGCAGCGGCTTTAAGTAACTCAGGCAATTTCGCACTCGATGTCAGCATCGATGCGTTTAGCTTTCCACCTTGATTAATCGCCTCAACAGCGCTTTCAGCGAGTTTTTCGTCAACCTGCCAATCGCTAACATTCACTTTGTAACTACTGTTGCCGAATACTGTGGTGGCAGTCAGGGAACCATTAAAAGTGTCGCCCAGCTGAGAGACAACCACCACTTTGCGGACTGACTGAATATCGGCTTGATCGACCTGACGGATCATGCCGGTACAACCAGCCAAAGCAAAGCTGAGAGTCGCAACTACAAATAACCTACTGACTAAATTCATGATGAAGTTTCCATTTCAATTCATTCGGTTTTATCAACCAAAATTATCCAGAAAATTGATATACCAATCCAAGCCATAAACAATGGCTACAACAGCGACAGAGACGACGTAATACAAACCTACCTCGCGACCTGAGAGCATCATTGTGTAGAACTTAAACACACGTTTTTTGCACTCGGGGCATCGTCCGCGAATGCGAAGATCTTCTCCCCACATTGAATACAACTGCGCAAAACAATGCGGACATATCTGAGCAGTCTTTATTCTCTGAATTGGACTTTCAGGAGTGTCCAAAGGATTCTTCATGTTCTCGGATGGCTTTGTGATGCGAGTGTAGAAAGATACAGTTGCTCCACCTGCTCTCTGGCCCAAGGCGTTTTTCGAAGAAACTTCAAACTGGATTTAACAGAAGGATCATTCTTGAAGCAATTGATTTTGATTCTATTGGCGAGCTCATCCCAGCCGTAGTGCTCAACAAGCTTTACGACGATGGTTTCAAGCGTGACTCCATGCATGGGGTTATTTGTCTGTTCCATTTTCATGCTTTAGGTATGCTCTTCGGGCTTCATTTCACAACAGGATCTTTGAGTGAATACGAGTTACCAAAAAGTTGTGTTTCAAAGAGTCCATGTCGAACTGGCACATGCTTCACGAACGGAAATTGTTGCCTGAAGCCATTCACATACCGTTCGAAATCTTTCCGACCCTCGATATAGTTTCGCCACAAGAATGGTTCTGCTCCACAGTCAAGACCGAAGTGGCCTATGTAAACCACTTCTCCGGGACCCACTGTAAATGAACCACCAATCGGTTTTCCGTCCTTGATCAGATCGTCTTTGGATCCTTTGATGTGAGCAACCTCCGTCACTGAGCGAGCAACTTTTACGTCGAAGGCAGTCAACACATATTCACCCGGTTCGATCACAAACGTATACGGCAAAAATTGATTGTCTGCAGACAACTTGGAGGGTGTTTCAAGCGCCAAAGCTGAAGACGTTTCGTTATCGATAGGTGATTTAGTGAATGTAAGTGCTTGTAGCTGCGCATTTTCGAACTGCCCACATTTCCAGGCACGACCCCAATTTACCTGAACGACGATCATTCCAAGGTCGGCTTTGTAAGTGTCTTCAGTGAGCTTTACGGGTTCTACCGCAGTAGCCATTGTTGGCAACAGTCCAACCATTAGTAATAAATGCGATAAATACTTGGACATTCTCATCTCCTCGTGATTGAGCCCAATGCCGGCTGCAACAAGTTCAATGATGGCAGCATAATCAACGTGATAATACGCAGTGTTCTCATGGAAGTGTCCTACGTGAAAGTGAGCAACTGGGCTGAGTGGTCCGTTTGAATGTGAGGCTAAAGATCATGCGTCTTCATGACTCTCACACAGAAAATTGACGCGTACAAACCAATTCCAATATGGGACAAAACTAACGCCATCTGCTCATGCAAGGACAACGTAAAAATTGATTCTGTCGCAACAAAGAAGATGAATAACATTACAAATACCAAAGTTAGGCCTAATTGAAGCCTATCGGCCAACACTGCACGCCAGCATCCATAACAAATTAGTCCTGCTAAGACATTCCCAAAAATAAACCACGCCCCTGGCCTGAAGAGAACATTTAAAATGATGGCGATCAGCAGTAGCGCAACTAAAGTAGGGCCAGCGCTTCGCTCCATGATTAGAAATAATGATTTAGCGTCTTGCTGAGGTGGCTTATGTAGGCTCATTGGGTTTAACGTTCAGTCTAAGGCGCGTGGCTTTGCCACGTCGCTCTTGAGGCTGTTGTTATGCACTAAGCACCTCGATAAACCATTTGGGCTGCATAGCCTCGAAGTCGTTACGAATATTGGAGGGCAGGTAGCGAGCTGAATCCAGCACGAAAGGCTGGCCATCCACGCGTTTGAACACAACCCAGTGCCAGAAATTCACACCATTTTCTTGATGATGCGTGATGGACAGCAGCGCCAGATCAGGCAATGCCTCCCAAGATAAAAAAGGAATTTCGCTTTTTGATGTTTGAATGCCTGCGTACGCTAACATACGACGAACATACTGTGTGTCAGACCACAAGGCCTCGTCCGACGCATAAATATCCATACCGTTTGCGATGGCCTTCATTTCTGCATAAGTTTTGCCGAGGATGTTAGCAACCGATGCAATTCCGCAACCGCTAGTTTCTTCTTGTATTACAGGTGCACGCATTGGTAGCCCTTAATGCATAACGTAAAAGTCACGGGCTGCCGAAGGCAGTCCCGTGAATTGTTGGATTGGGCAAGTTATTTGCCAAGAACATGGCCTTTTGATGGACTTTTTTGGCACATACCGCCAGCACTGACCTTATTGCCACAATAAATACACTTGTCAGGTCCATTGTTCACCTCGTGCGATTTATTTGGGCTTTTGCCACACAAACCACCCGCACTCACCTTATTTCCGCAGTAAATACACTTTCCGGGAATCTCTACAACGTGAGTCTTAATCGGACTTTTTAAACATGCACCACCAGCACTGACACTATTCCCGCAATACCTACAACGAAACATGACTTTCTCCATTTTTCATTTGTTTTTCAATTATCTTGTGAATGACGTGAATTGGTGGTTTCAAAGCAGCGACATATTCATCAGAAATACCTCGCGCTTGAGGGTGTGGCAGACTGATAACTTGTGTCTCTCCGAATTTTTGAGCAAGTAACTTGAACTTTGTACCTGTGTAGTTAGGAAGTTCGGCGCGATAAATCTTCGCGTTGCCAGACCTTTCGCCGAGAATCGAAACGACTCGCTCACGTATTTTTATATCGTTTAAGGCTTCAATCATTAAGCTACCAACAAAAACAATGACGGATGGTTTTCTTGTTTCCAATAATCTTAAAAAACCATCGGATTCTTGTACCAATATTCCTGTCGTAATTGAGCCGCTGCTCGTGATGCTTCTCGTTTGCGTATCAAGCCAGTTAGTTTGAAAAAAAGCATGCTCAAATGCACCCTCTTTGCCATTTTCAGTGACAAACTCAAAACCCCAACTCGACAGCCAAGCCAGAACCCTGTTTTTAAAGCGTGTGTTATTGACAGCATTGTCTGAGAAAAATGATAGGGGTTCTTGTGCAGCAATAACTCCAGATTTTTCCAAGGCTTCATCCTCGACAGAGTAGCCAAAGTTAATGCCGCAAATCATGATTCCGCCGAAAAGATTTTCGGGGTATTCCTTGGTGATTACTTGATGCGTTAAATTACTCATGTGTACCCAGTGATGCCCAACGTAAAGATGACCGGACCATCAAAACACGCGGCGACGCTGCAGCTTGCTGTTGTGGGTCCGTGTCGATTGAGATGTTATTTATTAACGCCGCCTCGCTGCAAAGGCTTCCATACGTATAAAAACCAAAACACAGGCATTGCGATTATGTTCCCCATGAACAGGACGACGGCCCAAAGCGCCTTTTTGTCTTTTGGAACATGCTCAGTCCTGAACAAGTAAACGATGTAGATAATGAGTAGGCCTACCATAAGGGCCATGGTGCTCAGATGGAGTCGGAAGAGCAACTCAAATTTAACTTGAAACTCTTCGGGTGTCATTTGATCATCCATCTGACCGAAGGCGGCAAAAAAATAGAACATATACCCGACAGGTAAAAATGTCGCGATTGCCAACACGATTGCAGCGCTTCGATTCATATGGACCTCATCTGTGCCACATAACGCTTTAGCTCAAGTGCGCTTGAGGCGATGCGTGCTTTTGCGAAAGCAAAAGTGGGCAGCGGGTCAAGCGTCACCTGCAGCGATTTGTTGGGCGTCACCCGGGCTATCACAGGTCTCACACCTTCCGAGCAATTAGTTCAACTGGCGCAATGATGCCCCGCGCAACATTCTCGACCATGTTCTGAATCTTCATAGGCGCTTGCGCGCCCATAATCACCGGCAGTCCAAGTGGTGGTGGTCCATCGGCGGCACTTGCACGAGCCTTGAGGTCTGCGAAGAACTTCAAAGCAAACTTGCCACGATTTCTCTCGCAAATGATCTCGAAGCCACTTTCCAAGAGCGCATTTTTGTATTCTTCCGGCGATGCAAGCCAACTTCCCTCTGGAACGGATGCCCAAGGGACTGGAAAAGTAACGGTTCCCTCGCCACATTTCATAATGTCGTAGATTCCGAATACTGCCCCTGGTTTCAACACTCGAAAGATCTCCGATCCAAGGGCGACCTTATCTGGAATATTCATGCCGACATGGAGCATAAACGCTTTGTCGAAGGTGGCATCGGCGAAGTCGAGTTCGAGCACATTCCCCTGAACAAGGCTGACGCTGGTGTTCAAGCCAAGCCAGTGACACAACGTGCTCCCCGTTTCAATGTACTCGTCAGTCAGGTCAACGCCAGTTACTCGACACCCGAACTCTTTCACAGTAAATCGACTTGCGCCTCCGATTCCACACCCGACATCCAGTACATGATCGCCAGATGAAAGCGACAGTTGACTAAGAAACTCACAACTAGCCTCGCGACCGCCAATATGAAACTCATCTACAGGAGCGAGATCATCAATCGTTACCGTTTCCGGAGTTTTCCCCATCTTCTCCATGCCAGCGAGAATCGCATCCAGTAGATCTCCACGTGCGTAGTGGCGAGAAATGTCGTTGTCATGATCCATGCTTAAGTACCTTTTCGAAGTTTTGACGCCCAACGCTTGAGTTCAGCGGCGTTTGAGGCGACGACCGTTTTTGCGGTAGCAAAAATGGGCGGCGGGACAAACGTCCGCTGCAACGATTTGTTACCTTCGTACTGATTAGTACGCCGAAAGACCGTCGTTTTCCAAAACAAAATTCTGTACCATGTCCATCCCGGCCATGCTTTGTGCAAGCATCTCGAAATTATGCGCCTCTGGAGGCTCGGTGCTGCGACCTTCCGGCGTATCGAGGCCAGTGATGTATTGGATCAATGCATCGACACTTTGCCTACTGATGCAGCATTCATTGCGCGTAAGTAGCACATTTAGCCGTCGGGCACGATAAGCACGATTTTTGAGTTCTGCTATCACCTCCTCGCTAACGTCGTGCATACCAGCGCGAATGGCGCTAATTCTGTTTCCAATATCCCCGTATATCTCTGAGAACTCAGCAAGCTCCTCCAAGTACTTTGGACGAAAAGCAATCCCCTCAATTTTATTTATGCCGTCGGGGAGATTGTTTTCTGGGGGAATGCGAACTGTTATTGAATGTTCCTCGTCCTCACGCCACATTGGCGTCTCACAATCCATGACATCCTTGATGTAACGTTGAATCCAAAGGAAATAAACCTTCTGAGGATTGGCAACGCTCACACGAAACAGGAAAAACGGAATACTAAATTTCTCCACATAGGAGAGCGATTTTTTGTCGATGCAGTAGTTGATTGTGCCCGCACGGACCGGCTCAAGCGACTATTCAGTGCCCTTGATCTGAATATGGAATACGGAACCAGTTGCGGCGAAAGCTTCTTTGCCCTTCGCATCTTTCAGGCCCGGTGAAAAAATTTCCACCATCAGATCAATGCCATAGTCGCGTTCGGTAAGTTCTCGCAAGACCCAATGGTGCGGCAACTGTGCCATGACGGCCTTGACGGCCCTGGAATCGACGATGTGTGTTTGAGTTCTCATCTAAGAAGCTAACATATTTGTTCAGCGGCGACCTTTGCGCCGCGAAGCGGAGAAAAGGGCGTCCGGTGGAGGGCTATGAGACCCGGAACGACCTGAAACTGATAGTTAGGTATCCGCTCCAAATTTCCCCATAAACGTCTTTGCCGCTTTAAAGTTCTCAGCCGCAACTAAGCACATGATAGCAATCAAGAGCAAAGAACCTGAAAAAGCAACCAAGGGCAACTCACCTAAGGCCGAAGTGCCTCTGATGTACACAGGGATAAGCCCCAAAAACGCGGTTATGGAATACCAAAAGTAGTACCATTTCACTCTATGCTTTTGGGCAAGTCTACTCTTGAGCCGACCTTTCCATCTGTAGTGATTTTCATCTGGCCTGAACTCCACAAATCCTGCGGCATCAGATCTTTCGTTTATTGATGAGCTTGGGTCTGTACTGCTTAGAAGTAGCTTCATTTCTTCGACCGGATAAATTTTTCCCGTAAGCGCTAAGAATCCCTTTTCAAGGGTGAGTCTGTGTATGTTCTCGTTGTACAAGTCACTAATAAACTTTTTAGAAAATTCGTACTCATCTCGCCTTTTATTGGAACGAAAAACGACCACCTCAATGATGATTTTGTACAGGGCAAATAGGCTGGCTAGCATCCCAACTATCTTTACTGCGAGTTCCATATTTTTCCTTGCCTAACTAGTTTTATAGAACAATAACGGCGATATTCATTTATCCGAACATCACCCCTGAGAGCACCTCAACCGAGTAAAACCTTTGCACAACTTGGCAACCAAGAAACAAACTGTACTTATGAGGCGTATATTCTAAGAAAAAGTCGCTACGTCTGCCTGACCAATATGACGACCACAGCCCACCATAGCTACCGCAAGCCAATACTGAAGCCCACTCTTATTGCGCAAAGTTTTTTGAATTGTTTTGAAAAGTAAAATAATCCCGCACCAACATCAAGCATTTCTCTTCCCCCACCCCGCTGCTTAATAAATAATCAACCACCAAAACCCGCACCCAGCCTTGTTATCAGCCATACAGCAAAAAACACCACCCCTCATTTGCGGGAATAAAAAAACCGGACCCACCCCGCTACGAATGGTCCGGTTTTTAAAAACGCGAAGTTGCTGTTTTATGCAGCCACTGGCGCTTTGCTTACAGCTTTGCTCATGCGTGCACGCACCGCTTTTTTGACTTCTGGATTGGGATTGCGCATGGCCTGGTTGACCTTCTCCACGAATGAATCAATTTCGTTCATAAAGTGGCTGTTGTCATGGTCCCAAGGGTGGAAGTCGGCGCGGAAGTAGTCGAAGAAATCGCTCATCGCGTTGCGGAAAATGCCTTCCTTGCCCAGCAACATTTTGGCCACGGCTTTGTAGCCACTCAAGTGCTTGCCCTTGGTGTTAGGATCGGCAAATACCAGGCGTGCGTGGAAGTACATAATCACTGGCCAGAAAATTACAGTGGCCAGCACCATGCCGAAGCGGCGAATGAAGCGGTTGTACACATTGTCGGGAACTACTGTGTTCCACACGTCGTACGCAACTGCTTTGTGTTCGGTTTCTTCGTATGCGTGCCACTGCCACATTTGCTTGAAACCTTCGTTTGATTTCTCGCCAGTTACTTTTGGATCTTTCAACACGGCGTCGGCCATGATGGCGGTGTAATGTTCCAGCGCAATGGTGCCAGCCAGGGACAACTTTTTACCCAGGCCTTTTTGCAAACCACCCAACAGGCTCCACAGCATTTTATCGAGCTTCAATGCGGGCACACCACTGCGGTCCATCATCTCGTTGTATTCCTCATGCTCGCGGCTGTGCAGCGCTTCTTGGCCGATGAATGCAGTAATGGCTTTTTTCAGGTCAGGATCAGTCACCTGATCTTTGTAAGCGCGCACGGAGTCCATGAACAAACGCTCGCCAGCCGGGAACAACACAGACAAGGCATTGAAGAAATGAGTAACGTGTTCACCGGCTTCGTGCCAGTTGTTGATGCGGGACTCGTCGAGGTTGATTTTGACGTCACGGCGCACTGGAATAATTTTCATGGTGTACTCCTTTGGTTGCAGCTATTTTTATGCTTTGGTACTAACGTTGACACTGATCAATGTATCAATCATTTACGGCATTAACAACTGTAAACATTAGAAAAACACTCTAAATTTCAAACGAGCGTTTGTTTTTAGAAACAGGGCAAACCCTTGATTCAATTGCGTTAATTATTTTGCACTGCAATATGAAATTAGGGAAACCCTGCAGAAGTGTTTGTTCCGCAAGGTGTTCTTGCGCTTGTGGTGTGCGGTAAAATTGAAATATTCACCAGTTCATTAAGAGGTATGTATGAACGAAAAGCACACACCATCAGTTAGCAATCCACGCTCGGTTGAACACATCATTACGGGTCAGCCCACCAGCGATGGCGCGGGCGTGAAATTGACCCGCGTGATTACCCAAAACCTGCAGCGCAGGCTAGACCCCTTCCTGATGCTGGATAACTTTGGCAGCGACAACCCCAACGATTACATTGCGGGCTTTCCGAACCACCCGCACCGTGGGTTTGAAACCATCACCTACATGATTGCCGGCCGCATGTTGCACGAGGACAGCAAAGGCAACAGGGGCTTGCTGGAAAACGGTGGCGTGCAGTGGATGACCGCAGGGCGCGGGGTGTTTCACAGTGAAATTCCGCAGCAGGAAGAAGGTGTAATGGAAGGGTTTCAGCTGTGGTTGAACCTGCCTGCGAAAGACAAAATGTGCGCGCCCTGGTACCGCGATTTCACCAACGCTGATCTGCCCCAATTCACTACACCGGAGGGCGTGGCGGTAACCGTGATTGCAGGCAATAGCCACGGCGTAGAAGGCGCAGTGAGCCGCGAGGGCACAGAACCTTTGTACCTGGATTTGCACCTGCCTGCCGGTTCACAGTTTGTTCAAAACTTACCCGCCCAACACAATGCGGTGGTGTTTGTTTACCGTGGAGAAGTGAAGATGAGTGGCCAAACCATTGGCGACAAACGCATGGCCATTTTGAAAAATGAAGGCGATGGTGTGGTACTTGAAGCAACAGCCGGTGCCAAGGTTTTGCTGATTGCAGGCAAGCCATTGAATGAACCGATTGCGCAGTACGGCCCGTTTGTGATGAACACCGAGCAGGAAATTCGGCAGGCCTTGCAAGACTTCCGCGAGGGCACACTGGCATAAAAAAAGCCCGGCAAACTCCGGGCTTTTGAAGAAACGTTTTGCGAATCGAAATATTACATATTGCGGCTTCGCCTACGGGGCTGGCGCTGCTTGCTCAAATTCACCCACGCGTTCGCTCAGTGAAAGAATGCGGAAGATGGTAAAGACATCTGTCTCACTCGGGTCGCTTGAGTCGGTCAATTCACGGTTGGTGTCATTCAGCATTGCTGCACTCACTGCCACGGTTAAACCCGCTTCCAACGAGGGATTATTCACCGGATCAACACTGACTGTGTCTAGCAGAATATTGTTGAAGGTTAATGACGTACCTGTACTGTTCAGCGAATAGTCTGCCACGACAATACCGTTTCTTTCATCTGAAGTCATTTCTGCATCGAGATCGGTGTAGACCAACATGACTCGTGAACCGGGCAGAAAGTAGTAGAAGATGGAAGCAACATCGGAACCGAAAGTAACCCGACCATTGTCAGGAGCCGCAGCGGGCGTAACCCCAGGATCGCCTTCCGCAAACACCTCGTACCAAGTGCCAACCAAGCTGTCTTTAACGCTGTTGAAACGCTCGAAGGTGGCCACAATGGTGATGTTGTCTTCAATCAGCGTCAGTTCCAGCTGATTACCACTCAGTACAATTTTTGATGTGAAAAATGCAGCATCATTCTCTGTTGAAGAGTTGTTGAAGCCAGAGACCAACCTGCGCATGGGCAAGGACGTAAACTGAAACTCGCCGGTTTCGCCGTTGTAGTTGGTGGTGCCGACACCAATGAAAGCAAATGGATCCATCGAGTCTGTGATGTCGTACTCGGAGAATACAAAGGAATTCACGATACCGTCTTCCGCCGCATTCGCATTGCCTACATCAAAGCTCAACAACACCTGGTAGTTCGCATTCGTTGTGGTTGTCACACCCTCTTCAACCGAGCTGACCAAACGCCAGTTGCCTTGCAGTTCGTTGCGGTAAAAACGCAGCATGGCCTCAACATCTGTAACCACTGTAGGGGGAGGTTCGCCCTCGTCACGCAGTTCTTCGCCACTGGAAATGGCTGTGCTCAACTCGCCCTGAAAAGTTGCAGGAGCTTCGTCCAGGTTGGCCAACAAGGCAGCCGTATTACCCAAAGTGGCGCCTTCACGAATGGCAATCGAACCGTTCTCGGGATCACCGTCGTTGTCCAATGTTTGGAACAGCGTAGCCAGGTTTGCAAGAATATTGGATTGCGTGGCTGCGTTACCAGCAGCCAATGATTCAGCAATGGTTTGTGGCGTAATTCGGGTTCCACCGGGTACGTCAATTTCAAGGCCTGCAATGTTGAAAGTCACTGTGTCGCCAGCCTGGAAATTGAACATGCCACCACCTGTAGTGGTGCCTGTCAGGCCACTGGGCGCTGCGCTGTAGCCCACGCCATCAATTGGAGAATTGGTAAGCTGCCCTGAAGTGGTGGTTCCACCACCGCCGCCGGCCGCAGGAGCACTACTGTCACCACCGCCACCGCCGCAGCCTGCCAAAATGGCCAGGCTCAATACGCTGGCACCGAAAAAACGACTAAACCCCATACAACACCCCTTTTTGAGTCGGCTATTTGTTTCACCTTGATAAACAGATAGTTAACACATTATTGATTGTGCAAATATGCGTTAACTACTTAAGAATACCGAAGCAATTTAGTGCCTACCACCCACTCAAATTGGGGCCTGTAAAAATACTGACTTACTGCTCAATCACGACCGACTTTTTCATCTTCACCCAGGACTCGGCCTTGGGCAAATAGTGCTCCTCAATCACATTGCGCTTGATTTTCATGGTGGGCGTCAGGAAGCCGTTTTCCATGCTCCACAAATCTTTCACCACCACAATGCAACTCAGTTTTTCATGCGCTTCAAGCTGATCATTTACATTTTGAAGCAATTCAGCCATTTCACTTTCAACCCGTGCAGCCTCAGAAGGGTTTTGTTCCACTTTTTTGTGTTCCTCAAGCGGCAACATCACCAAGGCAAAAGGCTTTGAAAACGAGGGGCCAGTTACGCACACGGCTTCAATCAGTTCATGACCGTTCAAGCGGTTCTCGATTGGCACAGGCGCAATGTATTTGCCCTTGCTGGTCTTGAAAAGTTCTTTCACGCGGCCAGTGATTTTCAAGCGTCCTTGCTCATCGACCACACCCATGTCGCCTGTTTTCAGGAAACCGTCTTCGGTGTACGACTGCGCAGTGAGTTCGGGATTCTTGTAATAACCCATCATGTTGCAGGGGCTTTTTACCAGCACCTCGCCCACTTCGGAAATCTTGCATTCAACGCCTGGGTAGGTGTTGCCCACGTAACCAACGCGCACCTTGCCGGGCAGGCTGCAATGCGAGTAGGCGAAGTTCTCGCTCATGGCATAACCTTCGAGCAAATCCAGGCCCAGGTTGCGATACCAGGACATCAGCGCGGGGGCCAAAGGCGCTGAACCGCTCAGCGCCATGCGCACTTCGGACAAGCCCAGTTTTTTCAGCAAGAATTTTTTGAACAAAGCCGAAAGAATCGGAATTCGGAAAATGACGTGTTGCACGCCCAGCGGAATTTTTCCGCAAATACCGTTGTAAAACTTGGTCCACAAACGGGGCACCGAGAAAAACAGGGTTGGCCGCGCACGTTGCAAGTCTTGAATAAAGCTATCTAGCCCAAACGAGAAGTACACATGAAAGCCATAGAACAGCGAACCAGTTTCCAGAATGGCGCGTTCAGCGGCATGGGCCAGCGGCAAATAAGAAATCATGCGGTCGGTGCTGTTGAAGGTCATTACCTTCGATGTGCCACGCAGCGCGCTGATCATGGCATTAAACGAAATCATCACACCCTTGGGCTTGCCTGTACTGCCAGAGGTATACAGCATGGTGGCCATTTCATCTTTGCTGCGCTTCACGGGGTTTTGTGTGGGTGCAGTGCTGGCAACAATGTCGTCCCATTTTTTTGCGTGGGCCAATTGCGGCGCCAAAGGCAAAGTGATGGTGGGCATGTCAACAGGAATTCCCTTCTCGACCACGCGCCACAGCTCGTCCATTTTGCCGATGAAGATCATTTTTGAATCGCTGTTGTCCAGCACGTACTCAGCGGTTTCAGCATTCAGCGTGGGGTACAAAGGAATGGACACATGCCCTGCCCGCCAAATGGCGAGGTCGGCCATGATCCAGTGCGCGCTGTTCTTGCCCAAAATTCCAATGTGGGTTTTCTCGGGCAAGTTGAGCGACTGCAAATACGCTGCCATGCGGTTGACCTGGTCGGCCACTTGCGCCCAGGTGTAGTCCACGGTTTTCTCGGCCGAAAAAGGCTGCGTGAAATAAACCTTGTTCGGTTGTGCGGCAGCCCAATGGTCCAGGCAATCCAGCAGGGTTTCGAATTTTTCGTACTGCGCTGCACTCATGTGTTTTTCTCCATATTTTTTATTAGTATGGCGGCACCCAATCCACCGCCCGCACAACTGGATACTACAGCGTACTTCGCTTTTTCCGCCTTTAATCTTTTTGCAGCCGTGGTCAGCAAACGAATGCCCGTGGCTGCAAACGGGTTGCCCAGCGAAAGCGAGCCACCCCAGGTATTGAGTTTAGCGAGTGGCAACTCTCCGGGCACCACACCACCGTAATACTCTTCTGCGAATTCGCTGCGCTGCATGCACGCCAAATTCACAAGTATTTGAGCCGCGAATGCCTCGTGGAGTTCCCACACACCAATATCGGCCATGCTCAGTTTGTTTCGCGCCAGCAGTTCAGGAATTGAAACCGCAGGGCCCAGTAACATTTCTGTTTCGAGATCTTTCACGGCGGCCAATTGATAATCGACCACCTCAGCCAAAGGCTGCAGGCCCATTTCCTGGGCGGCTTCCTGACTGGTCACCAGCAAGGCGGCTGAACCGTCTGTGAAGCGGGAAGAACCGGCCGCAGTGATCACACCGCTTTTGCTGAAAATGGTGCGCATGGTCGAGAGCTTCTGAATATTACTGTCTTCGCGCGGCGTGTTGTCTTGTGTAATGGGTTGTGCAAAACCGGGCACCTGTACAGGAATAATGGTGCCATCGAAATGGCCTTGGTTCATCGCCTCAATGGCCAGCTTGTGGCTGCGCACGGTGAATGCATCGCAATCTTCACGACTCACCTTGAATTTTTTCACCATTTGCTCGGCGCACACACCCATGGTTTTACGCGTGGTGAAGTCAGTGCCGGTGGGCATTTCAGGTTTCAAATCCGAAGGGCGAAGCTTGGCCAGGTTCTTCAAAATATTTTTGGCGGAAGAATCCTGGCGAACCTTCATGGCAGCACGGCGAATTTTCTGCGAGTAGCGAATTGGAATGTCAGAGAAACTTTCCACCCCGGCAGCAATGCCAACATCAATTCGACCCAGCGCAATCATGTCGCACAAGTTGGCAAAACCCACGCTGGCCGACAAACCCGCCATGGAGGTGGTGTAAGCCGGAATGGTGGCGGGAAGCCCTGCACTCAACATACTTTCCCGGGCCACGTTCGAGGTTTCAATTTCATGCAACACCGTGCCCATGGTCAGCATGTCCACGCGGCTTGAGTCAATGCCAGTTTTACTCATCAAGCCTGCGATGGCTTTGCCACCGAGTTCATACGTCATTAATTGGGAATACGCACCACCCGAATCGAGAAACGGGGTGCGGACACCATCAATAATCACTGCCTTGCGAATCGACTTCATTTGAAACGCCCCACCATATGAAGTGTGCCGTCTGCTGAAGCCAAACGCAGTTGCGTGTAGCCCTCGGCATCTTTCGTGTTGCTTGTTTGCACTTGCATGTGCGGGCTTGGCAATGGCAGTGGCTTAATCCAGCGCACATCCAGATCCGCCAACGAATGCCCAGCGTTGTTCAACACTTCCCAGGTTCGGGCCAATTGCCCAAAACCATGCAAAATACAGCTTTTGAAGCGGGTGCGTTTGCCCACTGCCTTCATGGTGTGAATGGGGTTGAAATCGCCCGTCAACATGGCGAAGGCCAGCCCATCTTCCTCTTCGGCATCCCAATGGCCTGCGGTTTTGAATTCGTATTCTTCACGCTTGGCGGGTTTGCTTTTGCTTGCAGGTTTGGCACGGGGCACAGTGGAATAACTGTCGATGACAATGGCCAGTTCGCCCTTGGGGTTGCTGGCCTGTACGCGGGTGTGAATGCGCACTTTGTCACCGTCGTCGGTCACATCCACTAAACTGCCACGCAGCGCGATCGACTCATTGCGGTTCAAAGGCTTGTGAATTTGCATGCGCAAACCCTGATTCAACAGAGACAACAAATTGTAAGGCGCAAGGCTACCCAGTTTGGCCAGCATGGGCATGGCCCAGTGGCTGCAAAAATGCGCGGGCATGTCGCTGCTGTAGCGATTGGCGGGTGCGCCTGTCCAGGCCACGTATTGGTCTAGCAACTCGTTGTTCAGCGCAGGCACATTCATGCTGTGGTGCACGGGCAATTCCGGCAAGGTGCCAGGGCGTATAATGGGCGTTGCATTGCGAATGGCGGCCCAACCCATGGCGCGGATATTGGGCCAGTGCAAGGCCAGGTACTTCAAGGGGTAATCTGCCAACATGGTGTATGTATTCCTTTAACTTTTTACAAGCCCAACTGCTTGCCAATAATTTCATTCATGATTTCATAAGTGCCACCGCCAATTGATGCAATGCGGTTGTCGCGGTACAAACGCTCCACCAAACTTTCGCGCATGTAGCCCATGCCACCGAAAATCTGCACGGCTTCGTAAGTGATGAAGTCCGATGTTTTCGTGGCAAAGTTTTTCGCCATCGACACTTCTTTCAAAGCGGGCTTGCCAGCCTGCATGCGCGCTGCAACCCGGTAGGTGAATTCGCGACTGGCTTCCAGTTGTGTGGCCATGTCGGCCAGCTTGTGGCGAATCACCTGGTGTTTGCTCAAGGGCTTGCCAAAGGTGCTGCGGTTTTTTGCATAAGCCAACGCCTCATTAAAAGCCAATTCAGACAAGGTGTTTGAGTAGTAGGCCAGGCCCAAACGCTCGGCTTCGAAGTTGGTCATGATCATCATGAAGCCGCCGTTCTCGATACCGATCAGGTTCGACTTGGGAACCACCACATTGTCAAAAAACAGCTCGGCTGTGTCGCTGCACCACCAACCCATTTTCTTCAAAGGCTGACCGGTTGTGAAGCCGGGTGTGCCCTTTTCAATCAGCAACATGCTGATGCCGCCGTAGCCATCACCACCCGTGCGCACGGCCACGGTGTAATAGTCAGCGCGAATGCCCGAGGTAATGTAGGTTTTAGAACCCGACACTTTGTAATGGTCGCCGCAATCCACCGCGCGTGTTTTCAAGTTGGCCACATCAGAACCACCACCGGGCTCGGTCACCGCCAAGGCGATGATTTTGTCGCCGCTCAGCACTTCGGGAACAATGCGCGCTTTCATCTCGGGGCTACCCCATTTGGCGATCGGTGGCAGGGCAATGCCATGCGACATCAAGCTGGAGAAGAAACCACCCGAACCTGCACGCAGCAGTTCTTCAGTGACCACCAGGCTCATGAAATAATCGCCTTCGGAATTGCCGCCGAATTCCTCTGGGTAACCAATGCCCAGAATGCCGGCATCGCCAGCCAGTTTGTAAATTTCGCGGGGGAAGGTGCCAGCCTCTTCCCAAGTATTGATGTGGGGCTGAATATTGCGCTCGACAAAACGCCGAATGTTGCGGCGCACTTCTTCATGCGTTTCATTGAAGTAATTGGTGAACATGCGTGCCTTGTGATGAATTCAATAAAGAGAATTCATCATGCGTGGGCAAACCAAATTCGGCGAGGGCAAAGCTGGACAGAATGGGGGTAAATAGTGACAGCTTGTCTTAATTTACCCTGTTGCGCTGAATGAACTCTATCGGGGACATGCCAAACCAGCGTTTGAAAGCGCGGCGAAAGTTCGACACTTCTTGATAACCCAAGCTCAGCGCCACCGACTCAACCGAGTTATTGCTGACCAGTAAACTGAGTTTGGCCTGCCGGGCCAGTTCAGAATCGCGCAGAGTTTGATAGCTGGTTTCCTCATCGCGCAAGTAGCGCATCAAGGTGCGCGAGGACAAATGAAAGTGCTTGGCCACTTGCTCGCAAGTCCAGATTTGGCCTGGGTTGCCGCGAATCAGCTCGGTAACCCGTGCCGACCAGCTGCTGGGCCTGCGCTGTTCAAGCAGCAGTTGCTCGCAGCGCGCCAAGGCCATGGCGTGGGTTTCCGGGTCGGCCATTGGATTGGGCATCAAGGCCAAACCATGGGGAATCACAATTTTTGTTTTGGGTTTGTTGAACAGGCAAGGTGCATGCAAAAACCCCGGGTATTGCGTGGCATAGGCCGGGGCAGAATACGCCAGCTCCACGCGCAATGCGGGGCGGGAATTTCCAATAATCATGCCCAGGTGATTCACCATGGTGGCCAGCACAGCCTCGCATAAAAAGCGCCCTACTTCGTCCAGTGCAATGCCCATATTGATAATTACTGCGAAGTGATCGCTGGCAATGTGGCCTTCCATGCGGGCGAAGCCACCACGAATGTCATGAAATTTCTCGGTGGCTTTCCAGGCATGGCCCAAGGTGGGTGACGACGCAATCAAGGTACCCAAAGGCCCATGTGCAGACAAATGCAGATTGGCACCCCAGCGCAAACCCAAGGCCGGGTTGTTGCTCAATTGCAGGGCGTTGCGCACAATTACGGCCTGGGTGTCGGCATCAATGTACTTGTTCAGCTCCAGCAAATCGGCCGGGGCCAGCCGCGTGCCCTTCAACAACAGAAGCTGGCCTTTGTGGTCCAGCCCCTGCTCCCGCGCAAGCGTTCGCGTGTACGCGGTGGGAAAAACAACGTGATTGTTGGTCACGCTGATTGCTTACAGCACGGCGGCCAGGCGGGCACCTTGGTTAATCGCTTCCTTGGCATCGAGTTCAGCCGCCTTGAAAGCGCCACCAATAATGTGCACTGGCATGCCCAAGGCGCGCACCGATTCTTCCAGTTCTCGATTGGGGTGCTGGCCTGCACACACAATCACATTGTCGACTTCCAGCAAATGTTCTGCGCCATCGGGAGTGCGAATACGCAAGCCCGCATCTTCAACGCCGATGTATTCCACACCCGACAACAAGCGTACGCCTTTGGCTTCAAGCGCTGCACGGTGGATCCAGCCCGTGGTTTTTCCGGGGCCTGCAATCTTCTTGGGCTTGCGTTGAAGAATGGTAATTTGGCGTGTGGCTTTTTCTGGATTGGCCTTGACACCGGCAATGCCGCCACGTGCTTTTTGATCGCGATCAATGCCCCAGAATTCGCAAAAATCGTCGATGCTGGTGGAAGGCGATTGCTCGCTTTCGTGATGGGTTAGAAACTCGGCGGTATCCACACCAATACCACCCCCACCCACAATGGCCACGCGCTGGCCCACAGCTTTACCGTGTTTCAACACATCGAGATAACCCATGACTTTGGGATGTTCAACACCGGGCAGACTGGGCACATTGGGAATAATGCCAGTGGCCAAAATCACTTCATCAAATTCTTTCAAATCATTTGCACTCACACGCTTGCCCAATTGGAATGTCACGCCTTCCTTGTTCAGCATGGTGCTGAAGTAACGAATGGTTTCGTGAAACTCTTCCTTGCCGGGCACTTGCTTGGCAATATTGAACTGCCCGCCAATTTCGTGCGCTTCATCAAACAGCGTTACGGCATGGCCGCGTTGTGCAGCGGTGAGCGAGAACGACATACCCGCCGGGCCAGCACCCACAACCGCCACTTTTTTCTTCGCTGTGGTTTTCACAAAAATCAATTCTGTTTCGTGGCAGGCCTGCGGGTTCACCAGGCAACTGCAACGCTTGCCGCCAAAGGTGTGGTCCAGGCAAGCCTGGTTACAACCAATGCAGGTGTTGATTTCATTGACTCGATCTTCTTTGGTTTTCAGCACCCAGTCCGGGTCGGCCAAAAACGGGCGCGCCATGGCGATCATGTCGGCATCGCCGTTTTGTAACACGCGCTCGGCATCACCAGGCATGTTCAAGCGGTTCGACGCTGCAACTGGAATGGACACCACTTCCTTGATTTTGCGGGTTGCCCAGGTGAATGCGCCGCGCGGTACTTGCGTGGCAATGGTTGGAATTTTTGCTTCGTGCCAACCAATGCCTGTGTTCAGAATGGTGACACCGGCCTTCTCGAGTTCGCGGGCCAGCAGCAGTGTTTCGTCCAGACTTTGACCATCAGGCACCAAATCGAGCATCGACATGCGGTACACGATAATGAATTCAACCCCCACTTTGGCGCGAATGCGGCGAACCACCTCGAGCGGAAAACGCATGCGTTTCTCGAAAGTGCCGCCCCATTCATCGGTGCGTTCATTGCCGCGCTCGGTCAAAAACTGGTTCAGCAAATAACCCTCGGAACCCATTACTTCGACACCGTCGTAGCCCGCCATTTTTGCAAACGCGGCCGAGTTGGCGAAGCCATCAATTTCCTGCTCAACTTCAGCAGCTGTGAGCTCTCGCGGTGTAAATGGAAAAATTGGAGATTGCTTGGCAGAGGCCGAAACCATGTTCACGTTGTAGGCCTGTCGACCTGCATGCAGCAATTGAATGGCAATTTTTCCGCCCGCGGCGTGCACTGCATCGGTCACCGTGCGGTGGCGTGTGGCATCTTGCTCACTGGTCATTCGGCCTGCTCCGGGCCACAGCACAGCAGTTTCTGAGGTTGCAAAACCACCGGTAATCATCAAGCCCACATCGCCTTGCGCACGCCTTGCAAAAAAAGCAGCCAACTTCTCGGGCGCTTCTTCTTCAAGCCCGGTGTGCATGGACCCCATGATGACCCTGTTTTTCAAGGTGGTGAAACCCAGGTTCAATGGCTCGAGTAGCTTGGTGTGCGCGTGGTTGGACAATGCTGCTGGCATTTCAATTCCTCGGTGGTTGATTCATCAAAAACATTACGAATTTAGCTGAATATTACGTCATTAAGAAATTATTTATGGTGACCCCGTTACTTTCACGATGAATGTTCCTGGCGATACGCCTTGGGGGTTTGCCCACACCAGCGTTTGAAGGTTCGGCTGAAATTGGAGGCATCTTCGTAACCCAAGGCATAGGCGATGTCTTCGACCGTGTTGTGGGTGTTCGCCAGCAGCCAGCAGGCGCGCTCTTGCCGCACCTCGTCCAGCAATTGCTGAAAACTGGTGCCCTCGGCCTGAAGGTGGCGCATGAAGGTGCGCTCGGTCAGGTTTTCTTTGGCGGCCATGGTTTGCAAGGTGGGCATGGGGCCTTCTGTTTTCTGCAACTGCATGCGCACGCGCTGGGCCAAAGTATCGCCCTGCTGCAAGCGTTGAAGCTGCAAGTCGCAGTCGCGAAGAAGGCGCTGCAAGGCTTCGTCATCGGCAGCAAGGCTTGGGCTGTTCACCAGTGTGCTGTTTAGCACCACGCGCAATTGAGAAAAACCAAAGCTGTTGTGCTGCGCAATGCGCTGGTATTCATGCGCCCATGCGGGCTCATCAAACGGCCATTCAATGCGCAACTGTTGTGGAAGCTCTTGCCCGGTCATTGCAGTTAACAACTGCACCAAACCACCCAGCAATTGGCAGTGCAGGTATTCACGCACGGGCCCCAAGTCCACCCACTCTTCCAGCACGGCTGCAAAGTCGGGTTCAAGCTCAAACTGCAAATTGGCCAGGTTTTGGCGCAAACCGGCATAGCGCTGCAACAGCAACATGGCACTGGGCAAATTCTTGCTGGCGATCATGGCTGCACCCAAGGTGCCGTGAGCAGACGCCGGGGTTCGCAAGCCCACCTCCAGGCCAAGCCAGGGGCATTGGCTAAGCTGCACGCCGCGCTCAATGAGTTGCCGCATTTGATCAAAACTCATGAACTGGTTGCTTTCATGCAGGTGCTGCCAGTTCAGGGGCAAACCATCAAGAATGTCGGCTGGCGCAAAGCCACGCCGCTGCAATTCGGCACACAGCAAGCGCGCATACACCGGGTGCAGCGCAGGCGAAAGGACTGCAGTGAAATCGTGCAAGGACTGGGGCAAGTGTTTGTCTCGTGTGGTTTTGTTTTTGTCACTTTATGACGATCTTATGCCACCCTGTGCGGTGTTGTCCATCGCCTTGCGCGCCTAAGATGAAATCATCCTGAATAACCCGGTGCACAAAAAATGACATCAAACACAATGCCCGCAACTCAATACAAAGATCCCAAGAAATTCCTGTGGCTGCTTTCGGTGATCGCGCCCTTTGCAGCGCCGCTGGGCCCGATCATGTATTTGTACACCGGCCACACACAATGGCTTTGGGTGTTTCTGGCATTTTTCTACATCGGCCTGCCCGTGCTTGATTTCATTTTTGGCGAGGACAAACAAAACCCGCCCGAGCAAGCCGTACCCCAGCTGGAAGATACAGCCTACTACCGCGTAATCACTTACCTGCTGGTGCCGATTATTACTTTTGGATTCCTGTTCAATGTGGTGTTTCTGGCCACGCACGACCTGCATTGGCTGCACTGGTTGGCAGTGGCCATTACCACAGGTTCACTGCTGGGTTTTGGTTTGAACCTGGGCCACGAGATGGGCCACAAAAAACGCAAACTGGACAAAGCACTGGCGCTGTTTACGCTCTCGCTAGGTGGTTACGGACACTTCTCGATTGAACACAACCGTGGGCACCACCGCGATGTGGCCACGCCAGAAGATCCGGCCACTTCACGCATGGGTGAGCACATTTATGAATTCATGCTGCGTGAAATTCCTGGTGCCTTCAAGCGCGCCTGGAAGCTGGAAAGTGAACGCCTGGCACGCGCAGGAAAAAGTCGCTGGAATGTGGGCAATGAAATGCTTCAGGCCGGGATAATGACGGTGATTCTGTACACCGCGCTGATTGCCATGTTTGGCTGGCCCATGGTGCCTGTGTTGGCTGTGGTTGCCTTTTGGGGTGCCTTTCAGTTGACCAGCGCCAATTACATTGAACATTACGGCCTGATGCGCCAGAAGTTGCCCAACGGCGAGTACGAGCGTTGCGCCCCGCACCATTCGTGGAATAGCAACCACCTGGTATCCAATCTTGTTGTGTTTCAGTTGCAACGCCACTCGGACCACCATGCCAACCCGGCACGCAGCTATCAGTCACTGCGAGATTTTCCGGAACTGCCCAGCTTGCCATCCGGTTACTTCGGCATGTTTCTGGCGGCTTATGTACCCCCGCTGTGGTTTGCAATCATGAACCCAAGGCTGCTGGAAGTGGCTGGCAAGAATGCGCAGAAAATCAACATTCACCCCCGCAAGCGAGCACGCGTCATTCAACGTTATTCATTGGCAGCCTGATTAGCCAGCCTGGTTGATCTGCTTGCCCACAGCGCCCTCTTGCAGGGCGCTTTTTATTTCAGCCGGAATTGTTTGCTTGGTGAATTCTTTCGCGTCCACCAACACGTAAGTGGCTTGTGCAGTGGCCACTAAAACATTGGTGCCGGCGTTTATAAATTCAAAGATCAAAGTGAAACTGGTGTTTCCGAAATGGCTCGGGTACACACTCGCTTTTAACACATCGTCGAATCGCGCAGGGGTTTTCCATTCGGTGAGCAAGCGAACCACTTGGGTTTCAAACCCCATGTGCACC
Organism: Limnobacter sp. 130; assembly: GCF_902506325.1. Lineage (GTDB taxonomy): Bacteria > Pseudomonadota > Gammaproteobacteria > Burkholderiales > Burkholderiaceae_B > Limnobacter. The sequence goes on along the minus strand of NZ_LR732328.1, from coordinate 760,658 downwards.
AGTTCGTTGTAGCCACCCATGGCAGCCCGCATGTATTCCGTCAGTGCCAAGTCGACGTAGTCACCGTAACGGGCATTGAATACGACACCTTGCGGGTCGCATTCGCTGTAGCGCACCCTGAATAAAAACTCAAAAGGTTGATTCATTAAACAATTACACCGGTTGAGGAATCAGGGATTGAGCCAGGTGTTCCTGACGCGCTCTTGCATTGTGCTCGGCCTGCTCCAGTGCGGGCACGCGCGACACACCGCGAATCAGGTCCACTGCCTTTTCAGCCATCATCATGACTGGCCCGTTGGTGTTGCCACCGATCAGGCTGGGCATGGCCGATGCATCCACAATGCGCAAGCCTTCAAGCCCGTGTACACGCAACTGCGAATCGACCACCGCCATGGAATCGGTGCCCATTTTGCAAGTGCCTGTGGGGTGGTACACCGTGTCCACCCGGTTGCGCAACACCTCGCGAATTTCATCATCGGTGTGCACATTCTCGGTGAATTTGTCTTTCACAATCCACTTGGCCAATGCGGGTGCATGCATGATTTTGCGGGTCAGTTTGAAACCCTCCACCAACTCATCCAGATCGCGCGAATCGTTCAAAAAACCGATGTCGATCAACGGTGGCGTGTCCATGGTGTTGCCCTGCAAAGTCAGGCTGCCACGGCTGCGCGGGCGCAACAAACACACATGGCAAGAAAAGCCATGACCCATGTGCATTTTGCGGGCGTGGTCATCGACCATGGCCACCACAAAGTGCAATTGCACATTGGGGTCTTTCAATTCGGGGCTGGTTTTCAGAAACGCGCCACCTTCGGCAAAGTTGCTGGTGAGTGCGCCCCGGCGGTGTTTGCGGTAGCGGAAAATTTCACGCAGCAAGCGGATGCCACCGCGAAGCGACAAACCCAAGGTGTCGAGGCTTTTGGTCGAGTAACCAAAAATGAAATCAGGGTGATCCTGCAAATTTTTGCCCACGCCTGGCAGGTGGTGAATCACATCAATACCCTGGCGTGCCAGCTCGGCGGAATCGCCCACACCAGAAACCATCAGCAGTTGCGGCGTTTGTATTGCGCCCGCAGTCAGAATGATTTCCTTGCGCGCTTTCAACACGGCGACTTGCCCGTTGATGGACACTTCAACACCCACCGCACGCTTGCCCTCGAACAACACGCGCTGAACCATGGCTTTGGTGTGCACAGTCAGATTCTTTCGGTGCATGTGCGGGAACAGGTAGGCACGCGCTGCGCTCCAGCGTTCGCCGTTTTTCTGGGTGACCTGATAAATACCAACACCTTCCTGGTCAGCACCATTGAAGTCATTGTTGATTTTGAAGCCAGCCTGCTTGGCAGCCTCCAGATAAACCTGTTGAAACGGGTTGTCAGAACGCAGATCGGCCACATTCAAGGGGCCGCTGTTGCCGTGGTAGGCATCGCGAATTCGTTCATTGCATTCGCTGAGTTTGAAGTAAGGCAGCACGTCTTTGTAAGACCAGCCTGCGCAACCCTCATCGTTTGCCCAACGGTCGTAATCTGAAGCAGTGCCGCGAATGTAAACCATGGCATTGATGGCTGAAGAACCACCCAGCGCTTTACCGCGCGGCTGGTAACCTTTGCGGCCGTTCAAGCCAGGTTGCGGTGTGGTCTCGAATGCCCAGTTGTTGATTTTGGTGGGCAGCATGGCCACCGCACCGCTGGGAATATTGATGAGATTGCCGGTGCCCTCACCCCCTGCCTCCAGCAGGCAGACATCAAGCGTTGAGTCTTCACTCAGGCGACCCGCCATGGCACAGCCACCGGAACCACCACCCACAACGATGTAGTCGTGCTCTGTCTTCATCTGCTCCTCCTGATTTCAAACTCGCTTGGGGCAAGTTTTATGATTTTGTTACTTGATCATAGAGGAAGCCGGGCAAAAAGAAACACGTCAATGCCGACAAAAAATTGATAATTCCGGTCAAGCGATGCGACTGATTTTCTCGGATGTGGCTGGTGTACTCGTCGAAGCATTTCCCGCCAGCAGATTGATTTGCGCCAAGGCTTCATCAATCTCTTTCATCACGCGCTGAGTCAGCTCTTCAACTGAGGGCACGTCTTGTACCAGGCCCTGCACCTGACCAATCAACTGCACACCCTGCGTGTGGTTGCCATCAATGGTGGCTTTTTTAATTTGAAGCACTGCTGCACCGTAGAAGGTTACAGTGAGCGTTTGCTCCAATCCCATTTTGAATACGTCTTTGACAATGCCGAGCAAAGGCTTGTTCATTTCCCGTGCCGCCAAATAGGCGCGCCACATGGCACGAACCGGATTGAACGGTTTGGACATCACTTTTCTGGAATTGGGTGTGGTCATGACCCGGCAAGGAATGCTGTCGAAGTTCTTGCTGTATATGGTCTCTTCCACTTCTTTTTTCACAATCAATTCTTTGGTGTTGGCATGCACCGGGCTTTCTTTGGAAGCAGCCCAGCGTGTGCCCATGGCCACGCCATCGGCACCCAGTGCCAGTGCAGCAACAACGCCACCGCCCGTGCCAAAACCACCTGCAGCAATGATGGGCAGTTTTGTGACCTGCCGAATTGCAGGCACCAGAACCAGTGAAGTCACTGCGCCACCGTGTGCGGCCGCTTCATGGCCGGTGACCAACAAGGCATCTACACCCGACTGCTCGGCTTTCAGCGCGTGTTTGGCATTCACCACCGTGGCGATGACTTTGCCACCATAATCGTGCACGCGTTTGCACACATCCGCAGGGCTGCCCAAACTGAAATTAATCACAGGCACTTTTTCGTTCAGAGCCACTTCAAGATTGTCGAGCGCGCCAGGCATGATCAGGGCGCAACCAATGCCGAACGGCTTGGAGGTCAGGCTACGCACCTTGCGAATTTCAGCCAGAGTTTGTTCGGGATTCAAATGACCAATGGCCAGAATGCCCAGCCCGCCTGCATTGGCAGTGGCTGCAACCAAATCGGCATTGGCCACGTAGGTCATGCCGGGGCACACCAGCGGGTATTGAATATTGAACATCTCGGTGATGCGGGTTTTCATGGGCTGTCCGTAGATCAAGTGGGCCGAGTCTGGCAATCCAATCAATATTACATCAACCGAGATATTCTGATAAGCAATGTAAGTATGTGCAGACCTGGTTTTATCCCAGGGTTTTGGTCAAATCACCCAGCAGTGGCAAGCCACCGAGCAAGCCACCCTCGGCGCCACTGCTTGAGCTTATCGACGAAGTGAGACCACCCAAGAGGTCGCCAACAACCGGAATGCCTGCGAGTGCGTCGCCGCCAGAGAGCAAACCACCACCGGATAAAAGATCTCCGCTCAGCACATCATCCAATGCAGGCACGCCAGCCAACAAGCCACCTTCAGCGCCACCCTCTAGAAAACCGCCGAGTAGCGGAATTTCGCCCAACACACTGCTGCCACCTAGCCCACTGGTCAAACCATCCAATGCGCCGCCGAGGAACGGAATATTGGCCAACGCAGAACTGACATCACCCCCCAGTGAACCGGCAAGATCACCAATCAAATTGGTGAGCGGTGCAGCAGGTGTGCTGGCACCAACCGATGAAACAGAATCGCCGACACCGCCCAATAATCCACCCACCGTATTCAACAAGGTGTTGCCGCCCTCGCCGATCAGCGCCAGCGGCGTTGAGGACAAACCTTCTTCAAGGCCACCGCCCAAGCCACTCAAAATGCCGCCCAAACCGCCTTCGTTGTTGCCGGTGGCCACGGAATCAACAACACCGCCCAGTGTGCCAGCGATATCACCAAGCACAGGCACGGGTTCAAGCAGCTGGCCCACGCTGTCGGTAACATTCACCACCGTGCCAACCACACCACCCACACCATCATCGGTGTTGGGGCCAGTGGTTCCCAACAAGCTGGCTACCAAATCCGACACGGGTGCCAGCGGTGTTCCTTCGCCAAAACCACTCACCTGATTGGCCGCAACTCCCAAAAGATCGGTCAGGGTACCCAAGCCCGTGTCCAGCACATTCGCCACCGGTGCCAGGGGTGTGCCCTCAAGGCCAGTGGTCAAGCCATCGGTCAAACCAGTCAAAATACCGTTCAAGCCACCGTTGTTGTTGCCCACCAGTGTGGACTCAATTACATTTCCAACGGCATTCACAACGTCGCCCACCACCGGCACTGGTTCGGTCAATTCGCCAAGGTTATTGGTCAAATCACTGACTGTTTCAGCAAGGCCACCTGCATTTTCAGCAGGCAAGTTACCCGGTGTGTTACCGCTGTTGCCGCCACCACTGTTGTCATCGCCAGACCCCGCAAACAAGGCTGCGGCGCCCACTGCACCGGCAACTGGCAAGGCACTCAGGCCTGCACCTGCGCCGAACAAGCCAGCACCAAACAAGCCGCTCATTTCGCCGTTGGCCTCTTGACCGTCAAGTACAGCAGCCTGATTTTCGCCATCGAATTCAGACACCAGTGTGACGTTGCCCAGGCCATCACCTGCATTGGATGAAATCACCACTTGCCCATTCGGACCGACATCGGGATCGAAGGCCAAAGTGGCCACGCCACCATTGGAAATTTCCAGGAACGCCGGGATTTGCTGCTGAGTGCCGGGAATGCTGAGCACTGCAATTGAGTTGCTGGTGGATCGCAACACGTCACCGGCTTGCAACACCATGTCTTCACGCAATGGCGCTTCAATGCCGTTTCGCTTTACAAATACGTCGCCGTCAATATTGGTCACGGAGGCTACTACTGGACTGTCAAAGTTCATGTTGTTTTCCTTGAATCAAGCAAAGTCAGCGTTCTGAACCACAATGGATTCTGCAAATGCTGCGGCGGAGTTTATGGGCGAAGAAGACTGGGAGAAATCAGAGAAATCAGTCGGAAAAATTGCAGCGGTCGCAGCATCAAATTGACTGTTCATGCCGTACAGTGACAAATCGATTTGCGTGATCAATGACACAATGCTTTGAAACAACTCACCCGGAATGAATGAGGAAGCCAGCGACAAATCGATTGCGTTCAATTCGGGAAGCGAATCCATGCTTTCAAGCAAGTTGTTTGACATACAAAACCTTTAATGGAATGAGCCACAGGTTGGTTAACCCTTTTTGGTTAACCATTTGTAGGTAGCAAATATACCTAATTTGTAAGGTTTTTACTTACAAGTTGTAAGGGTTTTTGTAAAAAACAACAAACCAACCCATTTTGGGGGGTGCTTTGCCCGCACAGCAAAGCAGGACTTTCTGGCAAGCCCGGGGCTGTATTTCACCGAAATTAAGGCATCATTCAGCATCCGAATTTTTTGCAATCAAGGGGAAATCAAATGGCTCAATTCGAGAACGTGACGGTGGTGAAAGCCGCCAATATTTACTTCGACGGCAAAGTGACCAGCCGCACTGTGTTGTTTGCCGACGGCACGAAAAAAACCCTGGGCGTGATGCTGCCCGGCGACTATGAATTCGGCACCGCCGAAAAAGAAATCATGGAAATTCTGGCTGGCGACATGGATGTTTGCCTGCCCGGTGAAAGCTGGAAAAACATTCAGGGCGGCCAGTCTTTTGAAGTACCAGCCAATGCCAAGTTTCAGTTGAAAGTGAAAACGCCTGTGGATTATTGCTGCAGCTACATCAAGTAACTAGGCAGGCGACACAAATTTTCCGAATTCCAGACTGCCCGTGCGCAAGGTAGGGGCAGTCCCGGGGAACAGCCAGTAGGGTTGTGCTTCGGAAGACGGAACCACATTCGGAAAACGATCATCGGCCGGGCTCGGTCCGGCAATGCTTTTTTCCTGCACCATGGAAATGTACTGATCCACCACGTATTCCTGCGTGTTGCCGTTGATGATCACTTCAGCCCCAGTTCTTTTCGCAAAGTCAGCAAGCCCGGTGATGCTTGAGTGCTTGGGCTCGTAAGCGTCCAGGCTGACACCATTTTCACTGGTCACCAACAATCCCTGCTCGGTGTGCGCAACAATCGAATGATTGCCCTCGGTGTGGCCTTTCGTGCGCACAAGCGCCACCGCACCGTCACCCAGCCAAACACTGTCATCCAGCAATTCAATGCGCTCCGGTGCAATACCCTGTGTGCCCTGTGGGCAGTACCACTGGTTTTGCCAGGGAATCAGCGCCTGCGCACTTTCCCACTCTTCGCGCATCACCAACAACTTCGCATTCGGGAAAATGGGAACTTGGCCATTGGCACCCAACCAGCGGCTTACATTTTGTGTGTGAAGGTGATCATAGGTGATGTAATCCACGTCTTCCGGGCGCAAGCCGATGCTCGCCAAACACTGCAACACGGTGGATGTTTTCTTCAGCACCAAAGCTTCCATGACGCCGACCAAGGGTCCGGCTTTTTTATCAAGATGCGCAAAAAATGGTGTGGCACGTTGGTTTTCCCAATCGGAGGGGCTCACCAAAAGTGTTTTCACGCCCTTACTGCTGGAGAACTGGATGACGAACAATCGGTTGCACAAATGCACAAAAGGCGTGGGTAAACCAAACGCATTCAGGTAGGCAAACTTGCTGGGATACGGCACGCGCACCAACTCAAAGGTTTTATAGAAAAGCACGCGGGGCTTGGCCAGCATGTCACGGCGAAAGTCTTTGCCTGCTTGGCGCACATTGTCCACGCGTTGCATGGGGCGCAAGGCCTCTCGGCTGCCGTCAAAATGACCGATGCGTGTGAACATGGTAATTGCCCTCAATCAGTGGTTGCGCTTTGTGAAACAAGCTCACTATAATTTGGACAAGAAATCTTGTCAAAAGTGAAACCTGAATGAGCAAAACACCCACAAGGGCTTACGGGGGCGTTGCCGCTGAGCAGCGTGCCGAGGAAAGAAGAGAACGCCTGCTGGCTGCAGCACTGGAGTTGTTTGCAAGGCAAGGCTATGCACGCACCACCATTGAAGCCTTGTGCAGCGAAGCCAAGGTAACGGCACGCCACTTCTACCAACTGTTTGACAGCCGGGAAGCCATACTGCGTGCGCTGTACAACAACATCATCGCAGATTTGCGGGCTGGCGTGTTGCAGGCCATGTCAGCACCAAACTTGAACTTGTCTGAACAAATCCCCCTTGGTGTAAGCGCCATGGTTCACCACTACCTGGAAGACAGCCGCCATGCACGCGTGGGAGTGCTGGAGGTGGTCGGTGTCAGCCCGCAAATGGAAGCTCGCAGGCGTGAGGCCATTCACGACATGGCTGGCCTGATCGAGGCTTACCTGAACAATTTGGCGGAGAAGGGAGAATTGCCCAAGCGAAACTACCACCTGGTAAGTGTGGCTTTGGTGGGTGGCATCAATGAATTGCTGGCTGAATGGCTAACGTTGGAGAACCCGCCTGACATTCCTACATTGAGTGAGGAAATCATCAATATATTGAACGCATTGATACGGGGCGCCGCCAGACAATGACCACGGTCGACTCGAAAGGCGTGCGCGACGCATTGGTGTTTCACGCTGCATTTTTTGCAATCGCAATTCCGGTTGCGCTCAATACGTCAGGTAATTCACTGGGTGTGGCATTGGTGGTGTTTGCGCTGGCTTACAACATTGCCTTGCCCCTGGCTGGCGCAATTCGGGGTCATGGCGAATGGGTGCGCTTGTGGAAATTTTTATTGCCTTTGTCGATCGCCCTGCCCTGCGCAGACTGGATGCTGGTTGAACGCATGGGCACCCTGACTTTTCCAGACCATGGAATTCCCCGGCTCGGCGGTGCAGTGCCGCTGTATTTCATGGGACTTTGGATTATGTTGCTGTGGCAGGTCTGCTGGCTGGCACTGGCCACACGCAAACCCTACCCCGTGGTGGCCATGCTGTCGCTGGGTGGTTTTCTGATTTGGGAATGGGCAGCCCGGCCCATGAACCTGTGGCATGCACAAGATGTTCTCCAAGTGCAGGGCTTTGCAATTTACCCCTTGATTCCTGAAATGTTGTTGGCGATTGGTGCACTGTGGCTGTGGAATGTACTGGGTAAAAAATCAACTATTCAACAAATTACTGGCGCACTGGCCTTGGCTGTTTTTTATGCAGGTGCCCTGTCACTTTCACTGCTTTGGATTGGCTAAACCATGAACTCGATTGAACTGAAACAACCCTTCACACTGCCATGCGGCGTGGTCATTCAAAACCGCTTGTGCAAAGCGGCCATGACCGAGGGCGTGGCCAATGCCAGGCTTCAAGCCACCGAACGACATGCCACCTTGTACAAGCGTTGGGCAGAAGGTGGTGCTGGTATTTTGATTACCGGCAATGTGTTGATTGACCGGAATATTCTGGAACGACCCGGCAATGTATCCATTGACCCTGCCCCTGAACATGGCGACCCTGAAGGCATGGACGCACTGCGTGCATGGGCCAAGGCAGGCACCAGCAACGGCAACCAGTTGTGGATGCAAATTTCCCATGCCGGGCGGCAATCGCCACGCTACGTCACCACGAAACCGGTGGCTCCGTCTGAAGTTCAACTGGAGTTGCTGGGCAACTACGCACCACCACGGGCACTGCGTGAGGATGAAATTCTGGATCTGATTCAGCGTTTTGCGCGTGTGGCCCGCATTGCAAAAGATGCCGGGTTCACGGGTGTGCAGGTGCATGGCGCACACGGCTATTTGCTGTCGTCATTTCTTTCGCCCATTACCAACCAGCGTGCCGACCAATGGGGCGGTAGCCTGGAAAACCGCGCGCGCTTTTTGCTGGAAGCGGTGCGCGCCGTGCGTAATTCAGTGGGCCCTGCTTTCCCCGTTGCGGTGAAGCTAAATTCAGATGACTTCCGCAAAGGTGGATTTTCCAATGAGGAATGTTTGCAGGTGGTGAAGTGGTTAAATGACGAGAAAATCGATCTGCTTGAAATTTCAGGCGGCACCTATGAGCAACCGCGTTTGCTGGGCCACACCGGTGCGACCGATTCCATAAAGGATGAGCAACCCACACAGCGCGAAAGCACCAAAAAACGCGAAGCCTATTTTCTGAATTATGCAAAAGCAATTCGCGAAGTGGCTACCATGCCCTTGATGGTGACAGGCGGGTTCCGAAGCCGCGAAGCCATGGAAGAAGCATTGAATGATGGTGTTTGCGATGTGATCGGGCTGGGTCGCCCGCTGTGCACACACCCGGACACACCCAAGCAATTGATGAACAGAAAAATTGATCGCGCGGCGAATTTCGAGAACATGTTGAAACTGACTGACAAAGGTATATTTTCGCCAGTCAGCCCGGTACTGCCGCTGAAATTAATCAATGTGCTCGGTGCGCAAGCCTGGTACTACCAACAAATATTCCGGCTGGCCGATGGGCTGGAAGCAAAACCTTCCATGACCCTGATCGGTGCCTTTTTCAAATACTTGTACAACGAATGGACCACCGCATTTAAAGTTAAACGCGCCAAATCTTAAGGCTTCGTCTTTTTGACCCATTCAGCCAATGGTGTAGCCGCCGCCCACAAGGCATGGCCTGCATCGTTGGAGTGAATGGAATCTCCACTGTTGTATTGCGGCAAGAAAGTCAGGCCACCAGGGGCCTCTACTTCTGCATTGTAATCGGCAACCCCATCGCATTCGCCGCTGTTCAGAATCCAGTCGTTCAGCTTGGCGCGCTCGCCGCTCAAATTGGCCTGAAACGATTGCGCACCGGGAATCCAGGTGGGGCAATATACATTGATGCCTTTGGCATGGGCCTTCGCAATCAGCTCCTGGTAATTGGCAATAATTTCATCAGCACTTCGGCTCGACAAATCGTTGGTTACCCACACCACCACCGAGCTTACACCCGCGGTATCAAACACATCCCGCTCAAGCCTTGTTGCACTGGCGTTTTGCAGTGTGTCGCCGCCAATGCCACGGTTCACAATGGTGTCGCGTTGGCCAACCGGGATTTCGTTCAACATGCGAACCGACAGCAAATCGCCCACTCGCTTGAAACCATTCTGGGTGGTGTTAAAACCATGAAAACTGGAACTGCCCAAAAACACCATGGCGCCCTTGGCATCTTTCGTCAGCACCTCAATGTCACGAAGCGCATACACCGTGCAACCATTGCAGAGGAGTGGCAAGCCCGGGGGCGTTGAAAAGCGGCTGTCGTCAATCAGGCCGTAACCCGCGCCTGAATCCTCGAGCGTTTGGTTGCCCGATCCATCAGGCAATTTGTAAGACTCAATCCACGTGGCACCAAACTCACCAGGGTTGTCCGCGCCTTTCACATACAAACTCACCGCCAAGTCGTCTTGGTTGTTGACTTTGAACTGAATTGGATCGCTGTAAAACGACTCGGTTTGCGGTGGAATGGTTGCACTGGTTTGCCCACAATTGAAGGTGATTGCCTTGCTGGTATTCAATTTCAGGTTGGCACCCGTTGCCCCCTCACGCATGCCCACTGCTGCCGCACCGATTTGCATGGGTTGATCGCTCAGGTTAATGAATCGAACCCGAATGGCGTTGCCACTGGCTGTAACCCGCGCAATGTTTCGCACTGTGGTGTCCAAAGGTGCAGTACCGGTTACATGAGTAACGCCCCAAGCCGACATCCAGCGTGCTCCATCGGCTGCATTGGCATTACTGTTGCACGCCAACCCCGAGGCCTGCGTGTTGGTGCCAGAAGTACCGGCGGAGGTACCATCCGATTCCGAAGAACAGGCAGCCACTGCCAACAGAAGCAGCGGCCAAAGAAATTGTTGTAGTTTATGGCGGTTCAAAACATGTCCCCTGAAGTTATATTTCTAGTACTTCAGAGGATGCTCTGCTGGATGTATTCCCGCATTAGTGGATAGCCGCAGCAGAAATCTACCTAAGGGGTTTTACGCTTAGATTCGAAGTGGGTCTGCGTTGTGCACCGATCTGCTGCTGTCATGTTTTGCGTACTCCAGACTGCTTGAAGATTGAACCGCATTTTTGATACAGACTCTTCATGCCATGCTCGAAATCATCCATCAGGGTGTACACCACGGGAATCACCAAGAGGCTCAAGAAAGTGGAGGTCATCAAGCCGCCGATGACCGCAATGGCCATGGGGCTTCGGAAGCTGGTGTCAGCGTCGCCCGTGCCAATTGCAATGGGCAGCATGCCTGCGGCCATGGCAATGGTGGTCATGATGATGGGGCGAGCCCGCTTGTGGCAGGCATCCACCACCGCATCAAGGCGGCTCATTCCTTTTTCATTGCGCGCCATAATGGCGTACTCCACCAGCAAAATCGAATTTTTGGTGGCAATGCCCATCAGCATGATCAAACCAATCAGCGAGGGCATCGAAAAACTTTTTCCAGCCATTAGCAAACCAACAAATGCACCACCCAAACTGAGTGGCAATGCGGCAAGAATGGTAACGGGTTGTAAAAAATCTTTGAACAACAACACCAGCACCACGAAAATACACAACACCCCGGTGAGCATGGCCAGGCCAAAACTGGCGAAGAGTTCTTCCATCACTTCGGCATCGCCAATGTTTCGCTGGGCAACACCCGGTGGCAGGTTTTTAATGCTGGGCAGTTGTTGAACCGCCGCAGTCACGTCGCCCAAAGGCTGCCCCTGCAACTCAATTTCAAAGTTCACATTGCGGGCCCGGTCGTAACGGTCAATCACCGAGGGACCCGCATTCATACCCAAAGTGGCGACCTGATTCAAAGGCACACTGGGCACACCCAGTTTTGCGGAAGGAACGGCCAACCGTTCAAGCACGCTCAAGTCCTTGCGGGCTTCGTCGTCCAGGCGAACCACAATGGGTACCTGCCGTTGTGGCAGGTTAAGTTTTGGCAAGGCGGCGTCATAATCGCCCACGGTGGCCACGCGCAAGGTTTCGCCCATGGCTGCGGTGCTAACGCCCAGGTCAGCAGCTTTGGCGAAGTCGGGTTTGATCCAGATTTCAGGGCGAACCAGTGCGGCACTCGATGCAATTGAACCCAAGCCCGCAATGGTGCGCAAATCACGCTCGACCTCGCTGGCGGCTCTCGACAGTGCCTCGCCATCTTCGCCCGACAACACCAACACATACTTCTCGCCTGAAGCACCCAGCCCCACTTTGTAGCGCACGCCAGCCAGGTTGCTAAGCGCTTCGCGCATTTGTGTTTCAGTAACCTGCTTGCGAACGGCGCGTTCACCGCGGGGGTCCAGAAGCACTGTAAGCGTGGCTTTGCGCACCTCGGCTTGCCCGGTCATCATGAAGGGGTCGGTGCCCGCCGCACCACCGCCAATGGTGGTGTAAACGCTGCGGACATATTCCACCTTGCTAATCAGTTCACGCGCTTTTTCCGCAGCCTTGCGGGTTTGCTCGTAAGTGCTGCCGGGTTGCAGTTCAATATAAACCTGGGTTTGCGACAAATCATCGGGCGGAATGAAACCGGTGGGCAACAAGGGAATCAACATGACCGAACCGATGAAAAACGCACCGGCTGCAATGCAGGTAACAAGCCGGTGAGCCAACGCCCAGCGTACCCAGCCCAGGTAGCGGCGCATCAGTTTGCCGGGCTCATTCTTCTCATGCTCCTCACCTTTTGATTTCAACATGTAGGCTGCCATCATGGGCGTTAACATGCGTGCAACCACCAGCGAGGCAAACACTGCCAAAGCAGCTGTCCAGCCAAACTGCTTGAAAAATTTACCGGCTATGCCACTCATGAATGCGGTGGGCAAGAAGACGGCAATCAAGGTGAATGTGGTGGCGATCACGGCCAGGCCAATTTCATCGGCCGCCTCACGGGCCGCATCCAGCGGGCTTTTTCCCATGCGCAAGTGGCGAACAATGTTTTCCACTTCCACAATGGCGTCGTCCACCAAAATACCGACCACCAGCGACATGGCCAACAGCGAAACCACATTCAAACTGAAACCCAGGTAATACATGCCAGCGAATGCAGGAATAATTGATAGCGGCAAGGCCACTGCTGAAACAAACGTGGCACGCCAGTCACGCAGGAAAAACCACACCACGACCACCGCCAGGAACGCGCCCTCGTAGAGCATTTTCATGGAGCTGTTGAAATCTTCTTTCACTGGCTCAACAAAATTGAAGGCTTCGACAATGGTCAAATCGGGTCGCTGCGCCTTCAGGTCGGCGAGCGCTTTTTCAACGCCCTGCCCCACCTCTACTTCGCTGGCACCCTTGCTGCGGGTAATCTCGAAACCCACCACGTCTTGACCATTGAGCAAGGCCGCCGATCGCCGGTCTGCAATGGTGTCTTTGATGGTGGCAATTTCAGGTAATTGAACCCGGCGACCATTGCTAAGCACAATCGAAATTTCTTTCAACTGGTTCGCATTGTCCACAGTGGCAATGGTGCGCAAAGGTTGTTCGCCCACACCCAGGTCGGCCCGGCCACCGGCCGTTTCCAGTTGGGTATTGCGCAATTGGCGCGACACATCGAGTGCACTCACGCCCAAGGCCTGCATTTTCAGGGGATCAAGCTCAACCACCACTTCACGCGTCACGCCACCCACCCGGCTTACCGCGCCCACGCCCTTCACATTCAACAGGGTTTTGGTAATGGTGTCGTCGACGTACCAGGACAAACCTTCTTCATCAAACGCTGTGGATGCAATGGTGTAGGCCAGCACGGGTGCGCCGCTTAACTCCAGTTTGTTGACCACCGGGTCACGCAAATCAGTTGGCAAATCTGCACGCACACGCGACACCGCGGAACGCACATCGTCGACCGCTTCCTGTGTATCTTTTTCCAGATTGAATTCAACTGTAATGCTGACAATGCCGTCTTGAATCTTGGTGTAAATGTGTTTGAGTTGTTGCAGTGTGGCCAGCGAGTTTTCAATTTTACGGGCCACATCGTTTTCAAGCTGTGAAGGCGATGCGCCGGGCAAGCTTGCTGTGACCAGCACCGTGGGCAGTTCAATATCGGGAAACTGCTGAATTTTCATGCTGGAAAAGCTGTACAGGCCCATCACGGTGAGCAGGAAAAACAGCATCACCGCAGGAATGGGATTTTTAATGGACCAGGTCGAGACGTTCACTGAACCACCTTCACCAAGTCGCCGTGCGCCAGAAAGGCCACACCGCCTTTCACCACTTTGTCGCCCGGCTTCAAACCTTCCAGCACTTCGATGAATTCGCCTTGTGCTTTGTTCACCCGCAACTTGATGCGCTGCACTTTGCTGCTGGCTTCGTCCAGCGTGAAGGCATAGGTAAACCCGTCGCGTTCAATGACGGCTGTTTGAGGTATTACCGTGGCGGTTTGCTCGCCCAGATCAAATTCACCGCGCAGGTACATACCGGGCTTCAGGCCTTTGGCATAGGCGCCGGGCACATCGACATACACCATGCCCGTGCGCGATTGCGCATTGATCACCGGGCTGATGGTGCGCACTTTGCCTTTCAACGCTTGATCGTTGTTGAACACGGTCACCGCCATGCCGTCGGTAATTCGAGCCAATTCAGAATCAGTGACCTCAGCCTGCCATTCCAGGCGTTGCTGGCGCACCAGCCTGAACAACTCTTGCCCCGGTGCGGGCACTGCGCCCAGCGTGGCGGTTCGGGCGCTAATCACGCCATCGTCGAGCGCAGTGACAGTGGTGTTGCGCAAGCGAATTTCCTGTTGGGTTTGCAAAGCCTTGGCGGACAACAAACGGGCCTGGGCCGATTTTTCAGCGGCCAAAATCTGATTGCGTTCTTGCGCGCTTACAGCACCTTGGTCGGTGATGTTGCGAATCATGTCTGCATTCAGTTTGGCCTGATCAAACAGCGCCTGCGCTTCGGCCACACCCGCGCGGGCCTGGGCCACATCGGCATTCACGGTTTGTTGGTCGAACACCGCCAGGGTTTGGCCTTTCTTGACCTTGTCGCCCACTTCGACGCGAAGCGAATCAATGCGCACACCATTCAGTTGCGATGCGATGATGGCCTCTTGCCAGGCAGCCAGGCTGCCGTTCACCGACATTTTCAGTGGAATGACTTTTTCCTCCACCGCAGCCAGTTCAACCGACAAGCTGGCTTTGCCGGGAACTTCCGTTTCTGAGCCTGCGCCAGTCTCGGCTTCCCCGGTGCCCGACGAACAAGCGCTGAGCAACACAGTAAGCGCCAACAAGGCAGCCTGGTATTTCTTCGAAACCGTAGACATTTTCATTTGCTGCAATCCTGTTTGCGTCGTTTGCTTTCACTGTCGAGCATGGCGCGGGCGTACCCAGCCAGGCGTTCACTCAAGGTGTCAATTGCTCGTGCACTGCCCATCAGCTTTGGACAAACCACATCCACCACGTCTTGTGCCACATAGAAATTCACAGCCATGCCCATCATGGCGAAGGCCAGGCGCTGAATATCCAGGTCGGGCTTGTTCAAGCCAAAATACGCGGTCAGCATGTTCACCAAGGCCATGTGCTGCGGCTTGATTTCCGCATCAATTTCATGCTCCCAGGCACCTGTGGGTTCAATCATTTCCCGGAAATGCAATTTCATTACCAGGCGTAAGGTTTCACCGTGTTTCAGGGGTTCCAGAAAATCCCTGAAAAGCTGCCTTAGTGCCTTGTCCACATCGGTGCTGTTCAGGTCGGGAATGACCTGCTCAAACGGTGTGCCACACAAAGGCTCGGTGTAAGCGGCCCGGTACAGGCCCGCTTTGTCGCCAAAGTAATAGCGGATGGAGGAAATATTGGCGCCTGCTTTCTCAGCGATTTCGCGTGTCGAGGCACCTTCATAGCCTTTCTCTGCGAAGGTGGCGAGTGCGGCCAGCACCAGCTTTTGCCGTGCCGACTGCTGCGTGTCTTGAAGCATGGGGAAATCCGGAAAATTAATTCAATCGATTGATTTAAAAATATATCAAACGAACGATCAAACAGCAATCGGAACAGGGCGGTTTGTCCGGATTGAAAGGTTCTGCACCACCAAATTCCATAATCTTGATACTCTTTGTTGGCAAATTCAAAAAACAATAATCTGGAGACACAACATGGGTGTGGCACAAAAAGGCGGCAACGCGCTGCGAAAACTGAAATCAGTGGCTCAAAAAAGGGCGTCCAGTCTTCCTGCCGGGAATTTGATCAATGCAGTGGTTGAGCAGGTCAACCAGTTTGAAAGTGGCATTAAGCAAACTGTGGACGGCGTTCAAGACAAGGTAAAAGGCCTGCAGGCCAACCTGCTGAAAATGTACCAGGCCAACAAAGAACTGGAACAGGAAAACCGGGAGCTGAGCAAGGCCATGGTGGGTCTGGAAAAAGACAATGCCCACCTGACCATGAAACTTGACCGCACGCAAATGGAACTCGATGTGCTCAAGGCCAAACTGGAAAACATTGGCAAACTGGTGAGTGGTTACGAGGAATCGATTGCAGTAGTAACACGCACCACGAAATCCAAGCGCAAATAAAGGCAAACCACTGATGACTCGCACACCCATTCCACGATTTGACGACAATTATTCCGAAGACGCTGCCAAGGCCCGCCGCGAGTTTTTAACGCAGCAAACCGGTGCCACGCTGCAACACACTGGCACCTATTCCCTGCCCCCTGAAAGCCTGAAAAGCAACACCGAGAATTTTATTGGTGTGGTGCAAATGCCGGTGGGTGTTGCAGGGCCAGTGCTGATCAACGGCGAACATGCTCAAGGCTGGTTTTACGTGCCCATGGCGACAACGGAGGGCACGCTGGTGGCCAGCTACAGCCGTGGTATGCGCATGGTGAGTGAATCGGGCGGTGTGAAAGTAACAGTGGCTGAGGAATTCATGCAGCGCGCGCCCTTGTTTGAATTTGAAGATGCGCGGGCTGCAAAACGATTTTTAAATTGGCTCAATGAAAACCTGCTCACCGTGAAAGCCGAGGCAGAGAAAACCACAGGCTTTGGCAAACTTGAACACATTCAAACCTGGCAAGTGGCCCGCATGGTGTACACACGTTTTAACTACACCACGGGCGACGCAGCCGGGCAAAACATGTGTGGCAAGGCCACCCACGCTGCCTGCCAGTGGATTTTGAAAAACTCACCAGAAGCAATCAGTTACTTTGCGCTGAGCGGCGCGATAGAAACTGACAAAAAACATTCCCACATGAATTTGTTGCACAGCCGGGGTAAACGGGTAATCGCAGAAGCCACCATTCAGCGTGAAGTGCTGCAACGCCTGGCCCGCACCACGCCTGAAACGATTTTCAAGCAACGCCAGCGCAGCGCCATTGGTGCTCAACTGGCGGGCAGTGCCTACAGTGGCCCCCACTCGGCCAATGGCATTGCAGCCCTGTTCATTGCCACCGGGCAAGACGAAGCCAATGTGGTGGAAAGCCACACCGGCATGGTGTTCATGGATATTACAGCCGATGGGGATTTGTATTTTTCTGTCACATTGCCTTCCGTAATTTGTGCAACAAAAGGCGGCGGAACTGGGTTGGCCACACAATCTGAATGCCTGAAAATGCTGGGCTGCGAGGGCACAGGTAAAGCACGAAAACTGGCGGAGATCGTGGGTGCTACAGTGCTTGCGGGCGATTTGTCTTTGTTGTCGGCCATACTGGCCGATGAGTGGGTTTCGTCGCACGACGCTTACGGCAGAAATCGCTAGGTCAGAAAAACACCGACCGCTGGTGCAGTGCGGAATGACTTGCAATGTGTTTCAGTGCACACTCGTTTTACAATACAAAAACGAGGAGACAGAATGCAGGCTCAGGCAGGACCCACGTTATTCAAACAGATCACTGGCCTCGTGACGAAAGTCTCTGACGCCTTTGCATTCCCCCTTCGAACTTCCCATTACATTGAATTGGTCAACCCGCTGTGGAGCACACATGCTTTACAGGCCCGGGTTGAAGCGGTGTGGGACGAAACCTCCGATTCACGCACCATTACGCTGCGCCCCGGGCTGAACTGGCGAAGCCACCGCCCCGGCCAGCATTTGCGAATTGGCGTGCCCATTGGCGGCCAACACTTCACACGAACCTATTCCATCAGCTCCGCACCAGAGCGCAACGACGGCTGCTTCACGATCACCGTGAAAGCCATCGACAACGGCCGCATGTCGCACCACTTGGTGCGCAAACTGAAAGTGGGCGATTACGTGCCGATCGGCGTGCCGCAAGGCGACTTTTACCTGCCCGATGCGCAACCCGTGCTGCCATTATTCATTACTGCGGGCAGTGGCATTACGCCGATTATGAGCATGCTGCGCAGCCTGGTACTGCAAGAACGCATGCCCAACACCGTGCACATTCACTATGCGCCCCACACCTACGATGTGATTTTTGGGCGTGAACTGAAAGAAATTTCGGACAATCAGAAGCTGTATAAGCTGAACCTGGTGCACACCCGTGAACCGGGTCAAAAGCCAGAGGAAATCACTGGCAAGCGCCCGCACTTTTCGGAAGAACAACTGGAACAGCTTTGCCCGGACTGGCGCAAACGCGATGTGTACGCCTGCGGCCCGCAGACCATGCTGGATTCTATCGAGCAGCTGTACGAAGCCGAAGGGCTAAGCCGTCAGGTGCACACTGAGCGTTTTCGTGCGCAGTTGGCTGGTGTCCCAACCGAGGTAAAAACCGGGGTTGTGAAATTCCTGAACAGCAATGTGAACGCGAATTCAGACGGTGAAACCAACCTGCTTCGCCTGGCCGAAGATTCCGGCCTGAACCCGGAGCATGGTTGCCGGATGGGTATTTGCCATGGCTGCGACGTGAAACTGGCCAGTGGTTGTGTACGCGACTTGCGCACCAACGCACTGATTAACGAAACCGGGCAAGTGATTCAGATTTGCGTGTGCGCTGCCGTGGGCGACGCAGAAATCGAAGTGTAAGCAGGAGACACACATGGGCATGCCAAAACATTTGAGCGCCAGCGACATTGAAGAATTCGGTCGCGAAATGGACGCCATACGCAATGAAATTGCAGATTCACTGGGCAGCAAAGACCGCGCCTACATTCTTTCAGTGATCAAGTGGCAGCGCACACTGATGCTGACCGGGCGCATTGTTGTGTTTCTCAGCTTTTTCCTTCTGCCCATGAGCGACTGGACCTTCACGGGCTGGCCACAATTCTGGGCAGTGCTGCTGCTGGGTGCGATCATGCTGGGGGTTTCAAAAAGCATTGAGAACATGGAGCTGGGGCACAACATCATGCATGCCCAGTTTGACTGGATGCGCGACCCCAATATTCAATCCAACACCTGGGAATGGGACAACGTCTGCCCTTCTGACCAATGGAAACACAGCCACAATGTGGTGCACCACACGTGGACCAATGTACACGGCAAAGACCCCGACATTGGCTACGGCGTGCTGCGTGTAACCGATGACCAGCGCTGGCATGCCAAGTACCTGTTCAACCCGGTGATTAACTTCATTCTCATGATGATGTTCCAGTGGGGCGTGGCCTTGCACGATCTGGAAGCGGACAAGCTGCTGGCGGGCAAAAAAAGTTTCAGGGAAATTATTCCGATGCTCAAACGCATTGGCTGGAAGGTGCGCCACCAATTGCTCAAAGACTATGTGTGCTGGCCTTTGCTGGGTGCGGCCGTTACCCTGCCATTCACGATTTACTTTGGCTTTGACGTTGTGAACATTGCGCTGGCTGCAACAGGCTTCACCGTGATCGCCAACCTGATTGCCAATGGCATTCGCAATATTTGGTCGAATGTGATTATTTTCTGTGGCCACTTTCCAGCGGGTGTACACCACTTCACGAAGGAAGAAGTGGAAGGCGAAACGCGCGCGGCCTGGTATGTGCGCCAGTTGCTGGGCAGTTGCAACATCACGGGCGGCAAGCTATTCCATATTTTATCGGGCAACCTGAGCCATCAAATTGAGCACCACCTGTTCCCCGACATTCCCGCCAACCGCTATGCGGAAATGTCACCTCGGGTACAGGCCATGGCGGCGCGATACGGACTGCCCTACAACAAGGGCAGCTTCACGCGGCAGTTCGGCACCACCACATGGAACATTTGGCGTTTGTCTTTGCCTTGATCAATTACACGGCCTGCGCGGTGCTGTATGCAAAAAACAGCACCAAGCTGGCGGCCATGGCTCCATTGAACCACTTCAGGCGCGCAGGGCTGTTGATGAATGTCCGCAGGCGTGCACCCAATACAAGCCACAATCCCACACACAACAAACCCACACTGGCCATGATCAAGGCAACAGTGACCACATCCAGCAAGGGTGCGTTTGAACTGGCAGGGAACAAAGCCACAGCAGCGGTCGCCATGAACCAGGCCTTGGGATTCACCCACTGAAACAACACCGCATTTACAAAACTCAGGGGTTTCGATCCAGGCTTTAGGGCGTCAGCGGAAGGAGAAAAACTGGCAATTCGCCACGCCAAATACACCATCATCAACAGGCTAAACACCAACAGCACCGTGTGAAACCACGGCAGGCTTTCAAACACCGCATTCAAACCCAGGCCCATGGCCAGCAGCATCAAAGGGAAGCCCACGATGATGCCGAAGAAATGAGGCAGACTTTTTCGAACACCAAAATTCATGCTGCTTGTCATGATCATGAGGTTGTTGGGCCCGGGCGTAATGATGCTTAAAAACGCAAACAAGGCGATTGCTTGAAAGTGCTGCATGGCGAACTCCTCTCGTGGAGTAAAAATGGAACACTCACTGTAAGAACTTTTGCAATTTCAGTACAGATTCAGGATAATGAAATAATGTGCAGTACAGATTAAATTTAAAAAAATCTGTACTGCTTTTGAAACTAGAATTCTGTGCGGGTGGCCCCCATGAAATTAGAACGCTGGCAAGTCATTGCTGCAGGCATTTGCTCCCTTATTCTGACCGTGGGTTTGGCACGCTTTTCCTACACGCCCCTGCTTCCCATCATGCGGGAACAGGCGGGTTTAAGCGCCTTTGATGGCGGCTGGCTGGCCACGGTGAACTACATTGGCTACATCAGCGGCGCATTGTTGGCCTCCACCCTCAGCAACCTGACTTACAAATACCTGCTGTACCGCTTGGGCTTGATCGTGGCTGTGCTCAGCACCATTGCCATGGGCCTGACCACCGATGTGAACATGTGGATGTTTCTACGTTTTATTTCTGGCGTGTCCAGCACGGCAGGCATGTTGATCGCATCGGGTTTGATCATGAACTGGCTGGCCCGCCAGAACCTGAAAACCGAGTTGGGCCTGCACTTTGCCGGGGCGGGTATGGGCCTGGTGTTGTCTGGCCTGGCGGTGATGGCCATGGTCGACCACCTGGCCTGGGACCAACAGTGGTGGGTATTGGGTATGGTGGGCGTGCTGTTTTTTGTACCGGCATGGATCTGGATGCCCCAACCCGCCAAAGCCGGCAGCACTGAAACCCAAGTGGCTGACGTGCCACCGCCCAGCGCCAAGTGGATGCGGTTGATGTTGGGCGCCTACTTTTGCGCAGGGTTTGGCTATGTGATCAGCGCCACCTTCATTGTGGCCATTGCAGAAACCCTGCCCGAACTACAGGGCAAAGGTCCATGGGTTTGGGTTGTGGTGGGGCTGGCCGCAATTCCCTCCTCTTTCTTTTGGGATCGCGTTGCGCGTGTAACCGGCGTGTTCGAAGCGCTGGTACTTGCCTACATTCTGCAAATTATTTCAATTCTAATGGCTGGTTTTATCGACGGCTACTGGGCCAACATGGTCAGCGCCGTGCTGTTTGGCGGCACCTTTGCAGGCATCGTGAATTTGACCTTGAGCATTGCGGGCCGGCAATTTCCGGCCAACCCCAGCAAGGCCATGGCGCGCATGACATTGAGTTATGGCGTGTCGCAAATTGCCGCACCCGCTTTGGCCGGAATCATCGCCGAGCGCACCGGCACCTACCGGGGTTCGCTGTACCTGGCGGCGGCATTGATGGTGGCCGGTGTGTTCATGGTGTGGCAACTGAAAAAGCAAAGCGAGGTTTAAACCGTGGACACCACTTCTCGCAAATACGAAACCCTGGCCTTGAACCTGCAAGCCCTGATTGAAAACAATCACTTTGCAGCCGGGTACAAACTGCCCTCCATCCGGAAATTGTCTGAGCAATGGCACTACTCCATCGACACCGTACAAAAAGCATTGAACCTGCTTGAAGACCGCGGCTATGTTCAGCCAGTGGCAAAATCGGGTTATTACGTGCAGGCCCGCAATGCACCCACCGTTCAAAGCTGCACCCAGGCGCCCGACTCCATTGTGCTGGAACCGCCGGTTAACCTGGAAGTGGCGGATCAAATCGCCATGCTTTTGAAAAGCAGCACACGACACGATGTATCGCCACTTGGCGTGGCTTTCCCTGCACACGAGCTGTTACCCATTGCCACCCTGCGCCGAAGCTATGCCACGGTTAACCGCACTCGCCCCGACCTGCTAACCCTGGGCAGCCATGTGGAGCCCAACCAGCCGGAACTGGTGCAGCAGCTGCAACAACGGTTCGAGTTAATGGGCATGAAGTTAAAGCGCGATGAACTGGTGATCACCGATGGCTGCACAGAAGCCCTTAGCCTGGCCTTGCAAAGCGTGGCCAAGCACAACGACATTGTTGCAGTGGAATCGCCCGGTTATTACCTGCTCTTGCAAATGATCGAGTCGCTGGGTTTGCGTGCGCTGGAAATTCCGAGCAGCCCGGAGCATGGCATGTCGCTGGAAGCACTGGAAATTGCAGTGAAGCAAACCCGCATTGCGGCCTGCATTGTATGCCCCACGGCCAGCAACCCGATGGGCTCGGTGATGCCAGATTCAAACCGCAAAAAATTGCTGGAGTTGGCCGAGAAATACGACTTTCCGATTGTGGAAGACAATGTGTACGCCGACCTGTACTTCGAACGGTTTCGCCCACGCCCCTTGAAGGCTGGCAAACAAAGTGACCGTGTTTTAATGTGTGGCTCGTTCTCGAAATCGCTGAGCCCGTCGCTTCGTATTGGCTATGTAGCCGGTGGTAAATACGCCGCACAGGTGTTGTCGAAAAAACGAATACTCAGCGGTTCGACCAATCCGATTACCCAAGTGGCCGTGGCGCACTATCTTGAAAAAGGATCGTTTGAGCGGCACCTGCGAACACTGCGACAGCAGTTTGAAACACAGGTGCGCGCCATGGGTAGTTTGGTGCTGAAGTACTTCCCCAAGGGAACCCGAATTTCTGAGCCCAAAGGCGGCTTTGTGTTGTGGGTTGAACTGCCCGGCGACATTGACACCACCGCACTGTTCAACAAGGCCATTGCCCGCAAGGTAGCCTACATGCCAGGGGCGGTTTTTTCAGCCAGTGGATTGTACAAAAACTGCATTCGCCTGAACTGCGGCCACCCGGTGACAGACGACACCGCAGTGGCGATTGCAAAACTGGGGGCCTTGTTTGAGTCCTCAATTGTCGCCTAGCCAAACCACCTTGTACAAGTCGCGCCTGCGGTCCAGGTAGTTGCGCACTGAACCCTCATTCTTCAGCGTTTGAAGTTTGTCCAGATCCACATCCACAATCAGGGTCATCTCGGTGTTGGGTGTGGTTTCAGCCATGATGGCGTCGTGCGGGAATGCGAAATCAGAGGGTGAGAACACAGCGGTTTGACCATACTGAATGTCCACATTGTCCACCTTGGGCAGGTTACCAAAGCTGCCTGAAATGGCCACATAACATTCATTTTCAATGGCGCGTGCCTGCGCACAACGGCGCACACGCAAGTAACCGTTTTTGGTGTCGGTCCAGAAAGGCACCAGCAAAATTTGCATGTCTTTGTCGGCAAGCACGCGCGACAATTCAGGAAACTCGGAGTCGTAACAAATCAAAATACCGATCTTGCCGAAGTCGGTGTCGAAAACACTCAACTTGCTGCCGCCTTCCATCATCCACTCGCGCTTTTCATGCGGTGTGGGGTGAATTTTGTATTGGGCGTCCACCGTGCCATCGCGGCGGCACAAATAGGCCACGTTGTACAGCGCACCGTCTTCCATCACCGGCATGGACCCCGCCACCACATTGATGTTGTAGCTCACCGCCATGCGGCTCATTTCGTCGCGAATTTGATCCGTGTAGGTGGCCAGGTGGCGGATGGCCTCCAGTGAATTGCCGTTGCCAGCCAAGCCCATCAATGGTGCATTGAAAAATTCGGGAAACAAGGCCACATCGCAACGGTAATCAGACAAAGCATTGATAAAGTACTCGGCCTGCTTCACCACATCTTCAACATTGTGGAATTCGCGCATTTGCCACTGCACGCAACCAATTCTTGCAGTTGTTTTGGGAGCACCAAACAACATGGGCTTTTCTGGTTCGAAATACAAATTGAACCACTCAAGCAGCGTGGCATAACCCTGCGACTCTTTGTCCTCGGGCAGGTAGCCTTTCAACACCTGCTTCACTTCAAAATCGTTACTCAACTGAAAAGTCAAAATCGGGTCGTAAATGTCTTTGCGCTTCACCGCCGCAATGTACTGCTGGGGCGACATGTCTTTCATGTGTTCTTTGTAGCCGGGAATTCGACCACCCGCCATGATCGCGCGCAGGTTCAGGTTTTGGCACAGCTCTTTGCGCGCTTCATACAAACGGCGCCCCAGGCGCATGTTGCGGTAATCCGGATCCGCAAACACATCAATGCCGTACAACACATCGCCCTTGGGGTCGTGGGTGGTGGCGTAAATGTTGCCCGTAATTTCCATGTAGGTGTGCTTGTCACCAAACTTGTCGTAATCAACCACCACGGCAAAGGCGGCGGCAATCACTTTGCCATCGTCCTCAATACAGATTTGCCCTTCGGGAAATGTTTTCAGAATTGAACGAAACTTGGCCTCGGGCAATGCGCCACCGGCACTGTGATACACCGCCTCCATGATTCGCTTGATATCTGGGTAATCCGAGACCTGCAAATTGCGCAAGGTTAACTTGTGTTCGGTGTGTTCATACTCGGTATTTTCGGTTTCTGTCGACATGGTGACTGCTCCATTTGTTTACTTCGTGAACGGCTCTATTAGAACATATCTAAAAAGTTGATGAATTTTTAGTCAATTAACATGCCTGGGTCTGGTTTGACACACCCATTGGCTTACGGGTATCCTTCGCGCCTGCATTGTTAACAAATCCCGCGCCTACCCTTGTAAAAATTCAAGTTCATATTCGTAGTTTCTATTGGTCTGGCCTCCCCGAGTTGCCGGGCACCCACTGCTTTTCCAAAATATTGATTGATTAAAAATGATGAAGAACTTCCGTGCGGACTGGTTATCCAACGTCCGAAATGATCTTTTGGCTGGCCTTGTTGTTGCGCTGGCGCTTATTCCCGAGGCAATTGCCTTTTCCATCATTGCAGGCGTTGACCCCAAAGTGGGTCTGTACGCATCTTTCTGTATTGCCACTGTGATCGCCTTCACAGGCGGGCGCCCCGGCATGATTTCCGCCGCAACAGGCGCCATGGCCCTTGTTATGGTCACCTTGGTGAAAGATTACGGTCTGCAATACCTGCTGGTGGCTACCCTGCTTACAGGTGTGCTGCAAATTCTTGCGGGTGTGTTGCAACTGGGCAAGTTGATGCGATTTGTGTCGCGCTCTGTGATTACCGGCTTCGTCAACGCACTGGCCATTCTTATTTTCATGGCACAACTGCCCGAACTGATCAACGTGACTTGGCATGTGTACGCCATGGTGGCTGCGGGCCTGGGCATTATTTATTTGCTCCCCTACCTCACCAAAGCCGTGCCTTCTCCACTCGTGGCCATCGTGGTGCTGACCGCATTCAGCATTGCCGTGGGGCTGGACATTCGCACGGTGGGTGACATGGGTGAACTGCCTGACTCCTTGCCCGTGTTCCTTTTGCCCGACGTGCCCTGGACCCTTGAAACACTGAAAATCGTATTTCCGTTTTCACTGACCCTGGCTGTGGTGGGTTTGCTTGAATCCATGATGACCGCGCAAATTGTCGACGACCTCACCGACACGCCCAGCGACAAGAACCGCGAGTGCGTGGGCCAGGGTGTGTCCAATATTGCAGCAGGCTTTTTGGGCGGCATGGCCGGTTGCGCCATGATTGGCCAGTCGGTCATCAATGTGAAGTCGGGTGGGCGTGGGCGTTTGTCCACCTTGTGCGCCGGCGTATTCTTGCTGATCATGGTGGTATTCATCGGCGACTATGTGGCGCTGATACCAATGGCCGCCCTGGTGGCGGTCATGATCATGGTGTCGATTGGTACTTTCAATTGGGCCTCCATCCGGAACCTGCGCGAACACCCGAAAAGCTCCAGTGTCGTGATGCTGGCCACCGTCGCAGTGACCGTGGGCACCCACGACCTGGCGCAAGGCGTATTGGTGGGGGTATTGCTGTCGGGCTTTTTCTTTGCCAACAAGGTGGGCCGAATTCTGCGTGTGCAGTCCAGCACCCAGGATGAAGGACGCAACCGCACCTATATGATTGCCGGGCAGGTATTTTTCGCCTCAGCCGAAACTTTCATCAATTCATTCGACTACAAGGAAGTGATTGATGAGGTGACGATTGATGTCAGCCGCGCGCATTTCTGGGACATCACAGCGGTCAGTGCACTCGACAAAGTGGTGATCAAGTTCAAGCGTGAAGGCACCGAAGTGGAGGTCATCGGCATGAACGAAGCCAGCCGCACACTGGTGGACAAATTCGCCATTCACGACAAAGACGATGCGCTTGAGCGCATGGGCGCCCACTAAGGAGAAGAAACATGGAAGAACGTAAAATTGTTGCCTGTGTGGACCGCTCCAGATATGCAACTGCCGTGGCGGATTGCGCAAGTTGGGTTTCCAGGCAGATCAATGCGCCTGTCGAGTTTCTGCATGCCATCGACCGCCACCTGGAACAAGGTTCCGGCGAAGACCACAGCGGGGCGATCGGATTTGACGCACAGGAAACTTTGCTGAACAAACTTTTGAGCAGCGACAGTGAAAAAACCAAAAAGGCCCGAGACCAAGGCCGCCTGTTTCTCAATGAACTGCGAAAACGCGCACTTGATCACGGTGTAGTGCAGGCCGATTCCCGGCTTCGGCACGGCACGCTGGTGAACTGCCTGCTTGAGCTTCAGAACGAAACACGCATTGCAATCATTGGCAGGCGTGGTGAAACATCAGAGGCATCGAACCGCGACATTGGCCGCACTTTCGAAGCAGCGGTGCGTGCGTTGAACAAGCCGGTGCTTGGGGTTCACGACGAATTCAAAGTACCAGCACGCTTTCTGTTTGCATTCGATGGCAGCGCCGTGAGCAAACGCGGTGTTGAAACCGTGCTTCAAAGCCAACTGTTTAAAGGCATGAAAGGCACCTTGCTGATGTGTGGCGAGAAGAACAACAGCGGGATCAAACTGCTTGAGGAGGCCGCACAAACCTTGAGTGAGTCTGGCGTGCCGACCGAGTTCAGCCACGTGCAGGGCGATGTGGTAAGCCAAATGATTCAGGGTTTGGAAATTCACCAGGCCGATATGTTGGTGATGGGTGCTTACACGCACTCGCCTTTGCGTAAATTGTTCTTCGGCAGCAAAACTGAAGACATGCTGAGGGCCACAAAAGTGCCTGCATTGTTGTTACGCTAGACAAAAGCCCGCCTGGTTTGCGTCTGGAACAATTCTTGTAACACCATTCGCATGTTCTACGGCGTATTGGCCTGAGTAAAAGCAGGGAGTAAACACACAATGATCCACACCAAACACGCACTTGGCGGCGTATTCGTAGCACCACACCACTTGGCCGCGCAGGCCGGTCGGGATGTACTGAAAGAAGGTGGCAATGCAGCCGAGGCAATGATTGCCGCCGCTGCTGCCATTGCCGTGGTGTACCCACACATGAATTCAATTGGTGGCGATGGCTTCTGGTTGCTCAGCGAACCGGGCAAAGCACCAATGGGAATTGATGCCTGTGGCAAAGCCGCCGCAAAAGCCACACGCGCTTTTTACACCGAACAGGGCTTTGATGCCATTCCCAATCGTGGGCCGTTGGCTGCTCTCACTGCCGCTGGCACTGTGGGCGGATGGATCAAGGCACACGAAGTGGCCACACAGTGGGGTGGCAAATTGCCATTGAGCCGCTTGATGAGCGATGCGGTAACCCATGCACACCAGGGCGTTGCTGTCAGCAGCAGCCAGGCACGTTTAACCCGCGTGAAGTTTGATGAACTTTCAACGGCACCCGGCTTCGCTGAACATTTTTTGACCAATGGCCAAGTACCTGCAGAAGGCAGTGTGCTGAAACAAAAAACATTGGGCGACACTTTGGCACGCATGGGCCAGGTGGGGCTGGATGACTTTTATCGCGGTGAACTGGCCCAGGCCATGGCCGAAGATTTGGCCCGCGTAGGCAGCCCGATCAGCCTTGCAGATTTGAACAATCACCATGCGCAGTTTGTAACCCCACTGCAAACCGAGCTGAACAACAGCACCATTTACAACATGACGCCGCCCACGCAGGGCATGGCCTCGCTAATGATTCTGGGCATGTTCGACACGCTGGGTGTGCAGCAGGCCGACGGTTTTGATTATTTGCACGGCATGGTGGAAAGCACCAAGCAGGCCTTTCTTGTACGCGACCGCTATTGCACCGACCCGGCTTACATGACCGTGAACCCCAGCGATTTTCTGACCCGCGAGGCCTTGGCTGAACGCGCGAAGAAAATTGACATGCGACAAGCCCTGCCCTGGCCGCAAGACCCCTGGCAAGGCGACACCATCTGGATGGGTTGCATTGACAGCGAAGGCCGCACCGCCAGCTTTATTCAAAGTGTGTTCTGGGAATTTGGTTCAGGCGTGGTGTGCCCCTCTACCGGTGTGATGTGGCAAAACCGGGGCATCAGTTTTTCATTGAAAGAAAACGCACTGCACTGCCTTGAACCGGGCCGCAAACCTTTCCACACGCTGAACCCGGCCATGGCACGTTTTAAAGACGGCCGCAGCATGGTGTACGGCACCATGGGCGGTGAAGGTCAGCCGCAAACACAGGCCGCTGTGTTCAGCCGCTACGCCCTGTTCAATCAGGCATTGCAAACTGCTGTAACCGCCCCGCGCTGGTTGCTGGGCCGCACCTGGGGTGAACAAAGCACCACCTTGAAACTGGAAAACCGGTTTGATGAAAACCTGGTTCAGCAATTGCGAGATGCAGGCCATGTGCTGGAAGTATTGCCCGAGGCGTTTAGCGACACCATGGGCCATGCGGGTGCGGTGGTGCGCCACCCCAACGGCATGATGGAAGGCGCTGCTGACCCACGTTCAGATGGCTCAGTGGCGTGTGTTTAAACGCATTGAGTGCCGTTTAAACGCCCTCGCTGATTCGCTTGAAATAAGAGGTGTGCGCAGCAGTGCCTTCTGGCCATTGGCTTAGAAAGTGCTGCTGCCAGGCCGCCTGGTTGAACTGCACACGGATCTGTTCAATGTGCATGCCATGCAGCTGAATTGACTGAAATACAAGTGCCCTGTTTAAAAAAGGCTGGGCCGAAATGCGGGTAAACAGGCCGTCCATTTCAGCGCTGGGCATGCCCGCCGCACCGTTGTTACTAATCAAACCCGTTTGCCCGTTTTTCAAGGGCTCAATGTGAAAAGCTGCACTGCAAGTGTGGCTACTGGTGAACACATTCACCTGCGCTTTTTCAAACAAGCCTGCGCGCCACCCCGCTTCCTCTGCGCATTTCAAATGCACCGGATCAAAGTGCCAGCCTGCCAATGAATCGCCATCGCCGTGCACCACGGCCACCTGCAACCCACCCACGGCATAACGGGCAAAGAACGGTTTTTGCAACAAGGCATGCAGCAAGTCGGGCTGCTGTTGCGCAACCCGTTTTAATTCGGTGTGAATAAAATTGGATCGATCCACCACACCTTGATCCACATTCTCAGGGTAAGCACAGCCGCAATCGGCCACGTCCAAAGGCTCGCCCAACTCGGCTTCTACATTGCCCAGAATGCAATCGTGTTTCAACACGCGCTGGTTGATGTGAACAAAATC
This sequence comes from Limnobacter sp. 130, assembly GCF_902506325.1. Lineage (GTDB taxonomy): Bacteria > Pseudomonadota > Gammaproteobacteria > Burkholderiales > Burkholderiaceae_B > Limnobacter. The sequence goes on along the minus strand of NZ_LR732328.1, from coordinate 730,890 downwards.
CTCAGGCGATTTGTTGAACCAGTTGAAGTCACCGTTGAAACAAATGCGAACCTGACCTTGTTCCTGTGCGGCCAGTTGCTCAATGGTGTCCAGCGCGTGCGCATTGCCATACACACCACCCACCACGTACAAGACATCGCAGGCAATCAAGGGGGCTTGCGCAATTTTTGCAGCACCGTATTGGTATCGAATGGGGCAACTGCGCCCGGCACTGTCGTTCATCTTTTACTCGTACAAACTGTTCAATTGTTCTTGCGTCAACTCATGGCTGGCGCAATCGAGAACCACCTCACCGGCCTTCAGGCCAATTACCCGGTGACTCAACAATGGCACCAAACTCACATTGTGTACCACGGTAATCAAAGTGGCCTTTTCACTGGCTTTCACCAGCAATTCACACACTTCATCGGCAGCGGTTGGGTCCAGCGCAGCAGTGGGTTCATCAGCCAACACCAATTGCGGCTGTTGCATCAGCATGCGGGCAATGGCCACTTTTTGCCGCTCGCCACCGGAAAGTTTGTCAGCCCGCTTGTCAGCCAAATGCGCCATGCCCACAGCCTTCAATGCCGCTTGCGCACGCTGTGTTTCCTCGGTGGTAAAAATTCGGGCCCAACTGCGCAACCGTGGCATGCGGGCCAAACCACCGACCAGCACGTTTTCCATCGCGCTCAAACGCGCAACCAAATGCAAGCCTTGCAGTACTTGCCCCACTTCGGCCCGCACTGCACGCAAATCGCGCTCGCGCTTGAACGGATACACAGCACGTTGATTGACAACAATTTGACCGGCTGTGGGCTTCACGAATCCGTTCAAACAACGCAGCAAAGTGGATTTTCCTGCACCATTGCGTCCAAGAATGGCCACCTTCTCGCCATGCGCAATTTGAAGTGAGTCCACTTTCAAAATACGCCGCCCGGCAATCACCATTTCAAGACCCTGAATTTCAATGATGTTGCTGCTCATAGCAAGGCCGTCCGAATTCTGCGGCTGATGGCATCAAATGCAGTCACCATGAGCACCACCACGATCAGGATGGTAGAAAGCCTGCCCCATTGAAACAGCGACACCGCTTCGGAAATCAACAGGCCCAAACCACCGGCACCGATGATGCCCAGAATGGTGGAATCGCGAATATTGTATTCCCACAGGTACAGGTGGCTGCTGACCCATTGCGGCAACACACTGGGCCACACCGACCAGAAAAAGGTTTGAGAAGGGCTGGCGCCCACACCCTTTACCGCTTCAATGGAAGCCATGTCGAGTGTTTCAATGGATTCAGCGAACAGCTTGCCGTAAGTGCCCAGGCTGTGAAAGGCGATTGCCAAAATACCCGCCGTGGGGCCAAGGCCAACAATGCCCACCAACACCAAACCGAATACCAAAGTGTGAATGGATCGGGACGTGTCCAGCACCAGCCGTGACAATGCCGTGAGCAAACGGGGGGCCTTGATGTTCTTTGCGCTGAGCACACCAAAAGGCAAGGCTAAAATAGCGCCCAACAAAGAGCCCAGCGTGGCAATTTTGAAGGTAGTCCAGGTGGCAAAGCCCAGTTGCACCAACCACCGTTGTTCAACTTCTTGCCGGTTCTCGGTGCGCAGTACGGTGCCATCGTCGCTTGTGTATTCATAGGCGGGGTCACCCAGCCACACATCCACAAAACTGGGGCGTGCAAACTCCGTGGCAGTTTTAATGAAGTTGGCGACAGGATTACGGCCCATGGTCAAATCACCCGCCGTGGCCAGGCTGTACACGCAGGCAAAAACAATGAGCGCATACAAAAAAACCAGCCCGAAAAAACCGAGCCGGCCTCGCAAGTGAAGCTTGAACTGCATCCAATTCATGGTGTGAAAGCGCTTCCCTTATTTGGGCTGCAGGCGGCCGGTGGCCAAGCCTGCATCACGAATGGGCTTGTAATAGCTGTTGTCTTTTTTCGCAAATCCTGTGTAGCGCGGGGGCAGCAGGTTGGGCTGGTTTTTCAGCTCGGCACCAATGCCCACCAAAGCCTCTTGCAACTTGGCCACAAAAGCTTTGTCCTCGAACAACTTGCCGCTCACGGCAAATGCATCGTTGGGCAAAGGGTCGGAAGTCCAGATGATTTTTGAATCTTCGGCCTTGATCAGACCGTCGGCAATCATGGCATCGCGGTTGCGGTTGTAATCGGCACCTGCATCAATCGCACCCTGGGTGACCTGGGTTTGAATGGCCTGGTGGCTGGTGTTGATCACTTTCGAGAAATAGGTGTCAGGATTAATGCCCTGCTTTTGAAAGTAATGGAAGGGAATCAGGTAACCCGATGTAGAACCTTTGTCGCCGAACGCAAATGTTTTGCCTTTCAAATCAGCCACACTTTTAATGCCGCTTTTCGGATTCGTGATCATGATGCCAAAGTATTCTGGCTTGCCTTCGTATTCAATGGTGGCCACAGCCTGTGCCTTGGCTTCGTTGTTGGCCAGCACATAGCCCCATGGGCCCATTAGCGCAATGTCGGTTTCACCGTTGGCCAATGATTTCGCCAACCCTTCCCAGCTGCTCACGGTGCGCAATTTCACGGGTTTGCCCAACTTCTTTTCCAGGTATTGGGCCAATGGGGTGTAAGTTGCGTCGTTTTTGTCTTTGTCGGGTTGATACAGACCCACGCCAAATTGAATGACCTCTTGGGCAATAACGGGGGTTGAAACAAGGGCAAAGCTGAAAGCGCCGAGCAGGGCTTTGGTCAACAAACGCATGGTCAGGTTCCGTAATGAAATGAATAGTTGGAATAAAACAAAAGTCACAAGGCTTATTACGCTAAGCAAGCAACAAAGGTTACAGGAATTTGAATTGAATTCGGCGGCGATTATTGCGGCTGTGGAGCCCAAACGCTTAATTCGATTGCTTGCTGGCCAGCCAGGCCTCGTATCCGCCCTGCATGGCCTTGGCTCGCTTGTAGCCTTGCTTGCGCAACAGCCCAGCCACATGTGCTGCGCTGACATCGTCGGGGCAGGCACACATGGTCACAATCAAATCAGATTTTGGCCAGGCGCGTGCGGCAGCCAGTGCACTTTCGGCGTTGGCGGGCAACCAGCCTGCCATGGGTTCAGCTTCCTGAACAATGGCTGGGCGAAGATCGATTAAACGCAGGTTGGATTGCCCAGCTTTGACCCAGGCCAGCACTTCCACAGCAGGCACCTTCGGCATTTTCAGGCGAGATTGAAAAGCGTCCCTTCGAGCCAGCTTCCACATCAGCCAAAAACTGCAAATCAGGGCAGCTACCACGCCCACAATAAACAGATTGTCTTGCAATGCGGCATAGATCGAATTGACCTGCTCCTTGAAAAGCCAGCCCGCCAACAAGGCAGCCATGGCCCACAAGAATGCGCCCAAGGCCGAGGCCAGCGTGAAGCTGAGAATTGGCATTTTCACGGCACCGGCAATGGGGGGCGCTACGGTCGAAAAACCGGGAATGAATTTGGCCACCACCAGTGACCAAGGCCCCCACACGCGAAACCTGGACTCGGTTTGACTGACACACGATTCAGGATTGATCGACAATTTGCACAGCACCGCCAAGACCCGGTAACCGTAATAGCGCCCTGCGAGGTACCACACCCAGTCGGCAATCAGCGAAGCAGACGTGGCCACGAAAGCCAGCAAAAAAATGCCAGACCACTGCCCCGACAAACTGGCCGACAGAATCATCGTGGGAACTGCAGGCACAGGAGCACCCAACTGCTGCAACAGCACGTTGAAAAAAACCAATACTTCAGTGGTTTCGAACAAAGACATGGAAGATACAGCCCTTCACTGCATTGCGGTTGTTGAGCCGCCCACTATAGATAGCAACATCATAAGCAATTTCAACAGCCGCGATTCATGATTAGAGTAAGCGCTCTTCGAATGAGCGTACTTTCAGTCACAAAGTGTTGTTACCCTGATACTTCCAGTTTTAAACATGAAGGAGTACACACCATGGCAGACCTCGAACACTACAAGGCAAAACTGAATGCCCAGTTGGACGAATGGAAAGCAGACCTGGACAAACTCAAGGCCAAGGCCGACGGTAAGTCAGCTGATGCCAAGCAAGAGTTGAATGAATCAATCGACGCACTGGAAGCCAAACTGGCCCAAGGTCGTTCGAAACTTGAAGAATTGAAAGGTGCCAGCGCTGAAGCCTTCGAAAGTTTGAAGGATGGTGCAAACAGCGCCTGGGACAACATCAAAGAGGCCTTTGACAAGGCCAAGTCCAAGTTCTGAATACCAAGCCGGCTTACGGCGCAAACAGCGGATCGTAAGCCTGCAAGTTCAACGCTGGGGTTGTAAAAGGCCCCAGCGACACCGTTTCCTCGTAGAAAGACTGGCATTCAAAAAGGCCATTTCCAAACTCGTTTTCCGTCAGGATATAACCCAGCGAATTGTGGGTCAGGCCCATTAACATCATCGGGTTGCTGCTTCGTGCGCGAATGGAATCTGCCATGCCTTTGGAACCCTCGCCGGGAATCGTTACAAGTTCCAGCACTTTGCCTTCGCCCTGCCCCAGCCGAATTCTGCTGACAGGTGTTTCAGCGTACAAAGCCGCTTGCGGAAGATTTTCATAACCAGGAATGTTGGCGGCCAACTGTTCGCCCAGCGGCGTGAAGTTGTAATAACCATTGAAACTGCGCAAGCCACCTGCACCCACGAATAGCGGATTGGTCACGGGCAAAAAGGCTGTGGCGTGGTTCACCAACAAACCACCCTCCACCTTCTTGCGCGTCGGCAAGGTATTCATGGCCGCCTGTGCCACAGCCACCCCCATGGCGTTGGCTTTCTCATAAGGGTCATTCGCCGCTGGCGCACGCGGTGAGGAATCCGCAATTGCTCCGTTGTAATACAGCACAGTGGAATTGAAATTGCGCTCCAGTGTGCGCAAGGCACCGCCCACCCAGTCGGTGTGAACCAAGCGGTTGCTGGAATTCAAGACAGTGGGGTGTGCCGAGTAGTTCAACACCGACCCCAACACATCACCACGTGCCGTGCGGGCTTGCAGCAGGGTCAGCGTGGGGTCAGGCGTTCTTGAGTCATCGGGATCGCAGCGCCTGAAGTTGTTCAATCGGGCCTCACCTTCGAGCACTGTTTGCGCAAAATCTAGGTAAGCCGGTTTCAAATTGGCCACTGCCTCGGCAGCTGCTTCTGCAGCCAATTGATACAGGCCACCTTTCAAGGCCGGGTCGCAGGCTTGTGCCGGGTCGGCCTGCTCGCAACTCAACCAGCTTGCCGGCACACCGCCCCAAAGCCCCTGCAAATCGGCACCGGAATGCGAATGCGTTTGGGCAAACAACACATTGTTGGGCGGCACATTTGCAGCTTGCGCAACCGCTGCTTTCAATTTGTTTTGAATCACATTGCCTGCACCAATTGCATCAATGGTGACAAACACCACACGGTTGGCTGGTTCGGTCTGCCCTTCAAGCACAAATACGCGTACGAAGGTGCCATCACCGATGCCGTTGGCAGGTGGACCACCAATGTCAAAATTCACAAAATCTTCAGGGCCATTGAACTCAAAACCACCATAACCACCCAGATTGAATTGCTGCAACTTGCCAACAATGGGCGTGCTGCTGGTGACCACACCCTGAATTTGCGCGGGTGTTGGGTCAATGTTGCGCTTGGCCGATGCGGCACGAAACTGGGAAGTGTCGAGTAAATTGGGATTACCGCCACCGCCATTGCCGCCACCGTTACCACCGCCATTGCCGCCACCGTTACCAGGCGGCGGGTCCACAATCACCGGCGAGGAATTTTCATTGGTGTCGGTTCTCGATGCGGTCACCGGGTCGTTGTTCGAACCCAAACATGCTGACAACAGCAGGCAGAGCCCCATCACATTCCATTGAATTGTTTTCATTGCCACATCCCCACTATTTCAATGACGGGTTGAACCCGCGAGAGCTGCAAGGCATGCCGTTGCACACATCAATCAATGCACCCTGCTTTTTCAGGAAAGCAGCCTTCATGTCCATGTTTTTTTGTTCATTTCTCGGATGCCCGTGCGGATCGGCACCGTAACCACTGGCCATTGGCTGGTTGTCCAGTGGTGGGGGCGCACTGCCATTGGGGTTGGCCGAGCCATCGGCGTTGGTCATGGGGCCGCTGTCCCAAACGGTCAGCGCATTGCCCACATGGGGATACTTTTTGATGCAGGGCAAACCAAAATAAGGATGATCATCGGGGTGCCTGCGACCAAACGACACATTCGGGAACTGCTCCTGTTCAGCACGCACTGCGGGGTGCACTTGCTTGAGCACCGCTGGCCCGCGCTGGGCGGAAGGCCCACCCACCACCGCCGGGCATTGCAAGGGCGCTTCAATGGTGCGTGCCATGACCTCGGCAGTGTTCATGTACACCTGATGATCTGCAAACGCCGGGATCAGCAACACGCGCTTGTTCGGGCGGGTTCCGGGCAACTCCCGGCCTGGCACCAAACTCCAGGCGTAACCATTGTTCTCGCCCCGGTCCCACAGCATTTGAATCAGCGAAAGAATGAATTGTTGATCCAGCGAGGCCGGATAAGCCTCGTAAAAAGCAGGGGCATACGGTGCAAAATCAACAGACCGCTGCAACAAGGTAGAATACGCCATGCCCGGCACACCCAGTGTCGCGGCTTGAATATCCGGTGAAATGGCAGTGACGGGTCCACCGTTGATGCCGCCTTGCGAATTGCCATCGTAAAAAAGTTCGCTGCGGTCAATCAGGCATTTGCCGTCTTTCTGAAAAGCAGGATGCGTGCAAAAACCATTCACGGAAATCATGGCACGCCCAAGCATTGTGAAGTTCAGGAACCCTTGCTGCAGGCGATCGGTTAAACGGTTAAAACCACTGAAATCGGCCAACATCGCTACAGTGCTGGCCAGGTCACCACCAGCTGCATCCCAGAATGGATCGTACTTGCGGTTGTCATCCGGGTCGTCAGGCTGGTTGCCCGTGGCCAAGCCTGCCCAGTCCACCATGCAGAACAAAAAGTTGTGGCGTTCGGCCATGGCCCGCACATTCAAATCATAGGTGTTGCCTTCATCGCGCGAGCCCAACAAACCGTGGCCGTACAACGAGGCACGCGCTGGCTCGCCGGTATCCAGATTCTTGCGGGCGATTGAACAAATGAAAGGCACGCTGGCATTCGGTGTCAACGGGTTGCGTTGGGGCAATGCGGTGGCCGGGCTGCCCGTGGGCACCAGTGGGTAGTTGTAAGTGCCGCCCGACAAACAATTGGGGCTGGTGAGAAAACACGGCACATCAATATGCCCCCGAATTCGACGGGCGGTAATTTCACTGGCGGATCCGTTTTCAGGGTTTTCAATAACGGCATCAATGGTGAAGTTGGGCGATTGTTGTGCAGTGGCTTCAATGGATACATCGCGCGCATGAATTAAGCGCTCCGTGAGATTGCGACCCGAGGCCACTGTGAAATCCCAGGCCAGGTAAAGGTTGTCCCGTTCAACCCCGGCCATGCTCAACACACTGAATATATTTTCCATCAGCGGCTTGCGCGCATTTTGTGCCGCGTTGGCCAAGGGCAAACCATCTCGATAGGCTTTGAACACTGAACCGGGCTCGATGTTGTCGCCCGCACTGTTTTTCAGGTTGCGCAGGGCCACAATGTAACGGCGACCCGGTTCCAGGTTTTTCGCGACCCGAATAAGCAAGGCAGGGCCAGGCTCTGCATTGGGCAAATTCAATTGACCTTGCGTAATGTTGGCATCGAGCTCGGCCCAAATCAGCTGCTTTTTCAAAGTCAGCGTGTCGATCAATACGATCGGCTGATTGCGCTGCAAACTTGCTTCGATATGGGTAATGGGTACAGCACCCGTTTTTTGTAAATCCAGACCAGGCACGCGCGCCAAGATGGGCTGTCCTGGAGAAAATCCGTCGTTGCGGTTCCAGTCTGTGGGGTCAATTGGTTTGCCCACAATATTTTTAGGCATGGCCAACACATTCAAATTCACCCGCATTTTGGTGTCAGTTTGGGTGTCGGCTGTCGTGAAGTAATTGTTTGGAAACGGGAACAGGCAATAAGCTGGGTCCAGTGGATCACAACGCTCGGCACCCGCTGGTGCTGCACCTGTTCCTGCTGGCTCGGCTCGAACAACCGGGTCTTTGGGAAACAGGGGTGGCGAACCCCCACCACTGTTACTCCCGTCACCCTCGCCATCATCGTCCGAATCACCAGGATTGTCTGAATCCACAGGCGTATCAGATTCTTCCTCGTTGGGATTGGTCATTGTGGGGCTGTCGGTTTGCGGCGAACCAGAATCACCCATGCACCCGCCCAATAGCACAGCCCAAACCAATACAATGGCCCCACCCCAGTTTGTCGTCCTCATGTCTCTCTCTTTTAGCGTGGGGTCTTGTGTTCGACCCTTAAGTTACATTACTGTAACCAAAGATTAATTTAAGAAGCTGTAATATGTCTAGTGTAGTTTTTCCACTGTAAATTCAACGAGTTAAACATGTTAAAACAAGCGCAAACCCGCATGAAACCTGAGGATCGAGAGCGTCAATTGCTCGAGGTTGCGCAACGCATGTTTGTGGAAAGCGGCTACCAAGGCGCGGCCATGGAAGACATTGCCAAGGCTGCAGGTGTGACCCGGCCAGTGGTGTACAAACTGTTTGGCAACAAAGACGGCGTGTACCTGGCATGCCTGAAGAAAGCCCGCGACGTGCTCAATGCTTACATTGTTGATCACGCCTTGAAAGGCGAAGGTTTGCAAGGTCGCTTGCGTGGAGGTATCGAGGGCTATTTTGCCTTTGTTGAATGCGAGCGCGATGCGTTTCGTTTTCTCTACGACAGTGGTGCCGCAGTGGCAGGACCCGCCTCGGTTGCAGCCAGTCAACTGCGTTTTGACACAGTCAATCGCATTGCAACGTTGCTGAGTGATCTGAAAGGTGTGGTGTCTGACGAAGAAATTGTAGCCACAGCCCACGCCTTGTCGGGCGCGGGTGAACAACTGGCGAAGTGGTGGTTAACGCAGCCCCTGGTGCCCAAAGCCACGGTGATCAACACCATGTTTAATCTGCTTTGGGCGGGGCTGGCTCAACACCAGGGTTGAATAATCAAGGTGCTGGTGCGCTTGAGAAATCGAAGTCATTGGTGATGACTTCACGAGGCGCATCTACGGTGCCCACAAATCCGGGATCAAAACTGGCTGCTGCAGTTTGTACCACCGGTGTTAAATCCACGGGCTCGGCAATGGCCATGACCATGTAATCCCCTTCCACTGCGGTGTCGATGGTGAAGTTGAACGTGCCAGTTGATGTGTACGGCGCTACCTCAGGCGCATCCACCGGCAAGGTGAATGAGTAGCCAGCCGTGTCTCCCATGCCGGTCACCATGCCAGCCGAGTCAAAGGTTTCATACGACAGCTGAGCCGAATTGATCAGCACAGTGGCACCCACAGACAAGGTTTGCGTAATGTCCACAAAAGTGGCGGGCTTCATATCGTCGGTGTTGGTCACTGTACCAACCGCATCACCTTCAACAGTTGCTGGCAGCAACACAATTTCATTCTCGTCAACCGCGGTAGTTGAATCTGGATCCAGGTTCACCAATTCGCCCTCGGGTACCACCACATCGGTGACCACTTTGGTGACGAAACCAGGCGCTGTGAACACCAAATCATAGGTGCCGGGCGTAACCTGCGCCAGAATGAAGTTGCCGTTCTCATCAAGGTCTGTTGACTCGATTGGCGCAGTGGCACGAACCACTTCACCATCTTGCTGAAGAGAAACACTCACACCCTCGGGCACCAGGGCATCGGCCACAGAACCACGCACGCCCGACGACAAACGGGGAATCGCTGTGAGCACCGGTTTCAGCAAAAAGTTGCCTGAGCCACCGGCCTCTACCACCGACTGACATGCATCAAAATCAATCAGCAAATCGGCCACCTGCCCCTCGGCCACATCAATGCCCACATTGATCTTCACACCGCTTTGCTGGCCACTCGGTGTTTTCAAATCTTCGAAACCACCGGCGCTAAATACCACATGGTTGGGTGCGCGGCTTGGGTCTGCGTCGGGATCAAATTCAATGTCGGCAGGATCGGCAGTCGCATTGTCCACCAATACCAAACGAACCTGCTGCACCCGACCAACAGGCAAGGTGACCTCGCCAAGTTCCTCGATCACGCCATTCTGTAAATCAAGCAAATCAATTTGACGCGGCTGTTCCAGCACCACTTCCGACCAGCCCGCACCATCGGGTTCTGCGTTGGCGCTGTTGTTCACCCGAATGCGATCAACGGTCACAAAGACATTGTCGTAACCACAAGACGGTGCATCGGTCATTGCGGTACGCAATGTACCTGTTCCGGCAGAATCATCGCCACCGCCTCCACACGCTGCAACGAACAGTGCCGCACAGGTAACCGCCAATGTGGATTGAATGAATGTTTTTCTCTTGTGCATCGCTATCTCCTTGAATGCCCGTTGAAATTGGAATTAACTGATTTCGGGCGATCCATAACTAACGCGCTCAAAGATACTCACGTTTACCAGTTCAAGATTCGAAAATATTGCAACGCAACAGAAAAAATTCCTTTTGGCATTTAACTCGATCAATCAATCAAATTTTTAGAGTTATTCTTCAAAACAATTCTCAATTTCATTTTTTCAATAAATTGCTGAAACCCTTTTCCCTTTTGAACTAGAGACTTATTTCCACATACAGTGAGAAACATCATTCAATAGCTTTTATGAATCAATACAATTAATCCATTAAATTTTGCAATCGCACAATATTTTGGTTAAAATGGCATGGAATTAAATTACTAACTGTTCATTAACTTTTTGGAGGACTGCAAATGTCTCTGATCAACACCACAATCAAGCCGTTCAAAGCCACTGCGTACTGGAATGGCAAAGAAATCAACCTGACCGAAGCCGACGTGCTGGGCAAGTGGTCCGTTTTCTTCTTCTACCCTGCCGACTTCACATTCGTATGCCCCACTGAATTGGGCGACCTGGCTGACCAGTACGAAGAATTGAAAGCCATGGGCGTGGAAGTGTTCTCTGTGTCCACCGACACCCACTACACCCACAAAGCCTGGGCTGACGCCACAGAAACAATCGGTAAAATCCGCTTCCCAATGATCGGTGACCCCACCGGCCAGATCACACGTAACTTCGACGTGATGATTGAAGAAGAAGGTTTGGCACTGCGCGGTACATTCGTACTCGACCCACAGGGCGTGATCAAGGTCATGGAAGTGCACGACCTGGGCATTGGCCGTGACGCATCTGAACTGAAGCGCAAAATTCAAGCCGCCCAGTACATCGCCAAGAACCCAGGCCAGGCTTGCCCAGCCAAGTGGAAAGAAGGCGACGCCGCTTTGACTCCATCACTGGACCTGGTTGGCAAGATCTAAATTCAAATCACCTTTGAATTGGTAGTAGTAAACCGCTCCCCACAAGGGAGCGGCCCCATGTTCAAAAACACATGAAGAACATCCCCCGGAGTACCCCATGCTCGACGCAAACATCAAACAACAACTGAAGACCTATCTGCAGATGCTGCGGCACCCCATTGAATTGGTGGCCTCGCTCGACAACAGCGACAAAGCGCGCGATATGGAACAGCTTGTACAAGAAATCGCAGAGTGTTCAAACCAGGTTTCCGTGCGCCTGGACGGCGACTACAACCTGCGCCCCTCCTTCTCGATTGCCAAGCAAGGCGAAGAAGGCCGCGTGCGTTTCGCCGGTTTGCCCATGGGCCATGAATTTACATCGCTGCTACTGGGCTTGCTGCACGTGGGTGGACACCCACCCAAGGTGGAAGCAGACGTGATTGAACAAATCAAGGGTTTGCAGGCACCCGCAAATGGCGCTCACTTTGAAACCGTGATTTCGTTGAGCTGCCACAACTGCCCGGATGTTGTTCAGGCATTGAACACCATTGCCGCGCTGAACCCGGCTTTCAGCCACACCATGATTGATGGTGGCATGTTCCAGCCACTGGTGGAGCAGCGCAAGGTGATGGCCGTGCCCACCGTGTTTCAGGGCACCCAAGGTGACAGCAACGAAAGTTTTGGCTCAGGTCGCATGACGCTGGAAGAAATTATCGCCAAGCTGGACACTGGCGCTGCTGAAAAAGACGCAGCCAAACTGAACGCCAAAGGCGAGTTTGATGTGTTGATTGTAGGCGGTGGTCCAGCAGGTGCTGCCGCTGCAATTTACGCCGCGCGCAAAGGCGTGAAAACCGGTGTGCTTACCGAGAAATTTGGTGGCCAGGTATTGGATACGCTCGGCATTGAAAACTTCATTTCCGTGAAAGAAACAGAAGGCCCAAAACTGGTGGCTGCACTGGAACAACACGTGAAGGAATACGACATTGACGTGATGAGTTTGCAACGCGCCAAAGCCTTGCAAAAACTTGCGGATGGCAAGGTTGAAGTGGAGCTGGAAAATGGCGCCAAGCTGACCAGCAAAACCATTATTCTAAGCACCGGCGCACGCTGGCGCGAAATGAATGTGCCCGGCGAAGCCGAATACCGCAACAAAGGCGTGGCGTATTGCCCCCACTGCGATGGCCCCCTGTACAAGGGCAAGCGCGTGGCGGTGATTGGTGGTGGCAACAGCGGTGTTGAAGCCGCTATTGATTTGGCCGGCATTGTGAAAGAAGTAACCCTGTTTGAATTTGACACCAAGTTGAAAGCCGACGCGGTGCTGCAGAAAAAACTGAACAGCTTGCCAAATGTGCGGGTGATTTTGAATGCGCTGACCACCGAGGTGAACGGCGACGGCAGTAAGGTGTATGGCCTAAGCTACAAAGACCGCACCACTGATGAAGTAAAGCAGGTTGAACTGGAAGGCATTTTTGTTCAAATCGGTTTGCTGCCCAACACCGACTGGTTGAAAGGCACGCTGGAATTGAGCAAACACGGTGAAATCGTGGTGGACCACAAAGGCCACACCAGCATGGAAGGCGTGTTTGCCGCAGGCGACTGCACCACAGCGCCTTACAAGCAGATCATCATCGCCATGGGCGAAGGTGCCAATGCCTCCCTGGCGGCATTTGATCATTTGATTCGTCAGTAAACTGGCGACTTGAAAAAAGCCCGCTGGCAACAATCAGCGGGCTTTTTTTATATCTTCTGGTTAAGTGGACAAACCACTTTCAACACACCAGGCCTGTTGGCAAGCGCAAAGGCCACCGCCACAGCCGCCCCAACCATCAACATAATCCACACCAGCGCGGCAATCGAAGGCCTGTCAGCCACCAAACACACCACCAGTGATACCAACAAAGCGGTGTAACCCAACACCTTCAGTGCCACTCGGGGTGGGCGACTTTCGGCCAATGGAATCTGCTTCACTTGAGCCCAATGCACGTCCATGGACAATGCCAGCCAAGCCATGCCCACCATGCTGAGCAAGGCAGCGGCAGTTAGGTAAAGTGCTTCAGGCATGGGCCACCTCGCCCGCTTTGGATTCAGTCTGCTTCTCGCCTTTTGAAGTCAATGCAGGTATGCCACGCTCGCGCCGCGCAAGTTTCAACGCCGCCCAGCCACCAATGAAGGCACACGCCAACAGGCTTAAATCAACACCAGCCACAGGCCAATAAGTGTCGGTGAAAATTGTTTTAAACAAGTGATCTCCGGTGGTGGCCCAATTCAACGCCACTGCTGAAATACTGAGTGCCACAACTCCCCAGCATTGCTCGCGCCAGGCCGGGTTGAACAAGCCGAGCGCTACGGGTGCGCTGCGAACATAAGCGTGCAGAAAGCTCAAAGCCCAAACAGTCCAGAAAGCTGCTTTTTCCCAATCGGCTTTGCCCAACATGTCTGGTGGCAAAATGCGATTCATCACCAACATGCCCACTGCGGCCATCACCATACCGGTTACGGTGGTTACTGCCAGTGAGTCGACCACTCGGCTGGCATTGCTGCCACTTTTTGCGTGCTGAGTCTTGCGTTTTTCAACAAAGAAAACAAAGCCGGTTGCGATACACACAGCACCCAATAAACCACCCAACACATACAGCCAGCGAAGAAACCAGTGTTCAAAGTGCTGCAAATGCAGACCTGTCAAAAATTCATTCACCTCCGAAACAGACGTGCGTGGCGGGTCTTCACTAAGCACTTCCCCGGTGCTGGTTTTAAAATGAATACCCTCTCCCACCAAGGCAACCCGGTCGCTGCCTGCGCGGTAAATGCTCACATAACTGTTGGCATCGCCCACATGGTGCATCACCAGGAATCCCACTTCCCCGGCCATGTCGCGGTCTGCCCAATGGCGCTTGGCCTCTTCCACCATGGCATCCACACTGCTCATTGTGCCGGGAACACCCGCAGCATCATGTGGCAACCCAGTGGAGGCAGCCTCGTGAATTTCATGCTGTTTGTGAAGCGGATCGAGCATGGTGCTGGTCACGGGCAAGAAATAAAAGCTGGCGAAAATGACCAAACCCGTGAATGCAAAAAAGAAATGAAATGGCAAAGCCACCACACCGGTGAGGTTGTGTAAATCGAGGCTTGCGCGCTGAGTTCGCTTCCAGGGGCGAAAAGTGAAAAACTCGCGGAACACCTTGCGGTGCATGATGACCCCCGTGACCAGCGCCGCAAGCATCATCAAAGCGGCCAAGCCCACAATCCAGATACCCAAATTTTTCCACTTCAACTGCAGGCTGTAGTGCATGGGGTAAAACCAGTGGCTGCCAATTTTCAGTTTGTCGTCTGGCAACACTGCGCCCGTGCGCGGATCAAGCGTCACATTTTTGTGAATGTGATTGTGATCCTCGGGGTTTTTGGCCAGTGGCACACCGTAACCCACGCCCGCCGCCAAAACAGGGTCGCGGTGGGTCACATAGGCCCAGTATTCGTCTACAGGCAATTCAGTGCGCGGAGTCATTTCGCCTTTGGCTGGGTCGTGCAGCCTTGGCATGTTCGTGGCGTAATCCACCTCATCGGGTTCAAGCTGTTGCAAGGCGGGCAACAATATATTGTCAAACGAGGGCATGGGCTGGGCTTCAAAGCGTGTTTCGGGAATGGCCCAACGGTCTATTTCACGGTCGAACACCGACAGTGATCCGAAGAAAAAACAGACCATCAACACAAAACCCAACACCAAACCAAACCAGGTGTGCACCCAAGTCATGGACAAACGGAAATTACTTAACACCCCACTACCCCTTCAAGACAACATGGTTTGTTGAATCAACCAGGCCGACAGAGTCATCACAGCCCCACCCCCAGCCAATACAGCCCATACACGGGCCACACTGCGGCAGGCAAATGCCCACAGAAACACGCCAAGAAACACCAAAAATGCCAGCATGAGTATTCCGGTTTCAGCCTCGTGAAAATCGACCCCCAATGCCGCCAGCCCGGCGATACCCAAGGAAGCAAAGCCCCAGGTAAATGCATAGCCGCCAAGCAGTGCGCTCAAAATTCGATTAGTTACCCAAAGATTCACGCCGCCAGCCTTGTTCATTCACAAAACACTCGTAATTTTTAATGAACAGTAATGATAATTATTCCCACTTATTAAATCAATTGATCAAGTGATTTAATTTGCCTATTGTTGTCTTCAAGAAAGCGAGGCCGGGGTCATCTGCTAGCATCAAACAGTTGTAACCTGATTCGCCAAAACCAATGTCCATGCTGAAACTCAATATCGGGGCAATGCTGATCCTGTTGGCAAGCCACACGGTACACGCCCAAACCCCCACCCCGCCCCTGGTTGACGAAAGTGAATTGCGCACCTGCCTGCAGCTTGAACAACAAGGCCTGAAACGATTCAACACCCTTGAACAACGCGCCAGCGACCTGCGTGGCAGCGAAAAACTACTGAACGAACGACGTGTTGCCCTGCGGAATCAGCAAACAAATCTGAACACAGGCAAACCGGACAAGAACGAGGTGGATGGTTTTAACGAGGATGTGAACACCTTCAATTTGCAAGCCGACCAACTGAATGCTGACAAGGCGGTCTTCGAAAATGATTCCCGCAGCTACGACGACTGGATCAACAACACCCTGAAGCCGGCCTGCAACAAGGTCAGCAACAAAGCAGTCAACCCGGTGACCTCCTATTACGCCTGCGGCTTTGATGGCACACAAGCACTCAGCGAAACCCCACACTGCAAAACTTTGCCCAACCTTGATCAATTGAAAGCGTGTATTCAAAAGGCGGGCAGCAAGGCCAAAGCGCAGGAAAGCTGTCCACCAAATTAATAGTAAAACGTTGATAGGGATTGTGTATTTTTACCCCACCTCACCCCAGTCGCAGTATGAGCATCAACACCCTTCTGGCCGGCCCTGTATTGCGCCGCATGCAAAGCGAGCGAATTACACTGTGGTTGGCAACCTCCAAGCCCGTGCAATGGCGGCTTGCCCTGTTTCCAGACAAACACGATTCGCAAGTGCATGAAATTCGCGGGCATTGCCGTGAACTGAAGGTGGCAGAACATTTCTACGTTCATTTGATCGATCTGCCCCTGAGTATGCCCTTGCCCACTGACAGCTGGGTGGGCTATGAACTCAGCTACAAAAACGACACAGACGGTGAGTGGATCAACCTGACCCAGGAATCCCCCCACTTGCTTTATCCCGGTAAAAGCACGCTGGGCTTTGTCATTCACAGCCGGGTTCAAAGTGTTTTGCACGGCTCGTGTCGAAAGCCCCATTACGCACGCCAGGAAGGCACATCCGCAGGCGACGGACTGGTTCGGGCCGACCAGCATTTGCTTGAACTGGCTGACACACCCACCGAGTGGCCGGCACTATTGATGATGGGCGGCGATCAAATTTACACCGACGATGTGGCTGGCCCCATGCTGGTGGCCATACACCGCTTGCTTGATGAATTGAATTCACCCGCAGAGCACCTGCCCGGCACACAGTTGGAGACCAGCCACACCCTTCACCGTGAGCAGCCGCATTACTACACACGCGACCAGTTGCTGCCCAAAACAAAAGCCAACAAAGACATTCGCGCGGTGCTGTTTACAGGTGTAAAAAAACCGGTATTCACCA
This sequence comes from Limnobacter sp. 130, assembly GCF_902506325.1. Lineage (GTDB taxonomy): Bacteria > Pseudomonadota > Gammaproteobacteria > Burkholderiales > Burkholderiaceae_B > Limnobacter. The sequence continues at coordinate 713,902 of NZ_LR732328.1, read as the reverse complement.
CAGACAATGCACGCAATCACCTTATTTCGCTGGCCGAGGTCATGGCCATGTACCTGCTGGTGTGGTCGCCCATTCCATGGCGCTACACAGAAATGACCATTCCTGTGGACGTGCCCACCGAGTTCGCTGAACGCTATGAAGCGCAACTTGAGGCCATGGAAGAATTTGTTGCCGAACTCGATTGCGTACACCGCCTGATGGCCCACATCCCTGTGGCCATGATGTTCGACGACCATGACATTACTGATGACTGGAACCTGAGTGCAGAATGGGAAGCCACTGCCTACAGTGAACCATTTTCACGCCGGATTGTTGGCAATGCTCTGGTGGCCTATCTTGTTTGCCAGGCCTGGGGCAATGCGCCGGAAAACTTTTCCGATGACATGATGAGTCGCTGCGACGAAGCACTTCAATTGCCCGGCGAAGAAGCGCATGAAGAACTGATCACTGAACTGATTGCCTTCCGCAGTTGGCAATACAAGTGGGACACCGAGCCAGCACTGATGGTGGTCGACACGCGAACCAATCGCTGGCGCTCAGAATTCAACCCTGCTCACCCCTCGGGCTTGATGGACTGGGAAGCCCTGTCGGAGTTACAGCAAAGGTTGCTGGGCCATGATGCAGTGTTGCTGGTTTCACCTGCACCGATATTCGGGGTCAAGTTGATTGAAACCATCCAGAAAGTATTCACCTGGTTTGGCAAACCGCTCATGGTCGACGCCGAGAACTGGATGGCTCACCGAGGTGCTGCCAGCACCTTGTTGAACCTGTTTCGGCATGGAAAAACACCACAAAACTTTGTGATTTTGTCGGGCGACGTGCACTACTCATTTGCTTACGAGGTCGAGCTTCGGAGCAAGAAAAACAGCCCCAATATTTGGCAAATTACCAGCAGCGGATTTCGAAACGAATTTCCGCGCAAACTGCTCGACATTCTCGATCGTTTGAACCGCTGGCTGTACGCGCCCTGGTCACCGCTGAACTGGTTCACCAAACGCCGCAAAATGCGGATAGTGCCGCGCAAACCTGAGCACGGCAGCCGTGGAGAACGGCTGGTCAATGGCAGCGGCGTTGGCTTGCTTACGCTTGACGCCAACGGTGCACCGCTAAAAATTACTCAGCTACTGGCCGATGGCGACTCGATCGACTTCCGAAAACGAATGGAAGACGAGGCACATTAGTCGCAATAAATTGTTCAATTGTTTCGGGAATTGCTCTCGGGTCGCCTCACGAACATTGAATACTTCAGCATACTTGCGCATTCACTCACTACCTGCTGAAAACCATGAGTCAAGCCAGTGCGCTACGATTGTTGTTGCTGTCCATGATCTGGGGCTCGTCATTTGTATTTTACAAAATTGCGGCGGCCGACATGGCACCCGCTTTCATGGCGGCGCTTCGGGTTGCCTTTGGTGCCGTATTTCTTGGGGGGTTGTTCGCAATCACCCGAAAACAAACCCAGGTCGCAAAACGCTGGAAGCTGATTGCTGCAATTGCCGTGTTCGCTTCTGCCCTGCCTTTCACCTTGGTGGCTTATGCCTCATTGACCGTAACAGCATCGGTGTTGGTAATTATCAACGCCACAGCCCCAATATGGGCCGCACTAGTGGCACTGGTGTGGACCCGCGCTGTGCCTGCCCCCATGGCCTTGCTTGGGCTTGTTTTGGGCCTGGTGGGCGTTGCAATTATCGTAGGCTTTGATGCAACCACATTGAATACCGAAGGCGCAGAACTTGGCGTGGCGGCTGCACTGGGGGCCGCAGCCTGCTACGGCATTGCGACAAACATGGCAAAGTATTTGGGCAACGACATTGATCCCCTGACCAATGCATTTGGCTGCCTGCTTTTGGGTTCATTCATTTTGCTGCCTTTTGTGCCATTCAACCTGCCCGAACAAATACCGGCAGTCAGTAGCTGGCTTGCCATTCTGGGTGTGGGTATTCTTTGTAGTGGTGTGGCCTACTTGCTGTACTTCAGGTTGGTGATGGACATTGGCCCCACATCAGCGCTGACCGTGACGTTTTTGACACCCGTATTTGGCGTGTTGTGGGGCAATCTGTTTCTGGACGAAACTGTGGGTTGGCACACTTTCATCGGGGGGCTGGTCGTGCTGGCAGGTACCGGCCTGGCTGCAGTGTACGGTCTGCAAAAAATCGAAGCTGTGCCCGTGGATTAACGCCGTCCCGTTGCAACCTTCTTTTATCGGGTCAACACCACGCTTTGACAATCCATGGAATCTACATTGACCACCACATTGTTCAAATCAATACCAAGAACTTGAAGCAATCCATCCAGTATGTCCCCAACGGCACCGAGAATCGGTCTCAAAACTGGCCTTAAAGCAACCAGCAGCGTATTGACCAATCCATTCACAGTCGCTTGTATCAATGGCCCAACAAGAGGAAGGTTAACCCCTAAGTTTAGTTGGGTATTTGACAACAAATTGCCGAGGGTTTGACCCAAATCAAGATCCACTGTTTCCTGGAAAGGAGCCACACCGTCGAAACTCAAGTTGACGGGATCAGCCCTAAGGCTGGTGCTTGCACCAGCGGTGACCCCCGCATTCACCAAGCCCAAGAAGGTGACATTCAAAATGTTCGCTGGTGCACCGCAGGTCAGCGCGCCAACGGTGGTATTCAAGTTTGCAGCGCTTTGCGCAATGCAGACATCTGCCACGGAGGGAACCACGGTCATCTGAACATTGTTTTCAGCCCGTGGATACCGGCATGTCAATTGGTTAACCTCAGCCAAACCACCCGCCACGCGCATCTGCAAGCGCATGTCCAATGCACTGAGACTAATCAGCGCCAAATTCAGGTTCAAAGGCTGTCGAATACGAACACTCAAGGCAACTTGCGCGGTTTTTGCACTTGCTATTGGGTCCTTGAAGGGCATTTTTCGACCCACAAACACTTGGGGCGCCTCGAGAATGTTCACTCCGACATCCAGGTTGAGAAGCCCTGAGGAAATAGGCAGAACGTAGCCCACCCCCTGCACTGAGTTCAGCACCGTCACTTGGATAAGTTCACCCAAATTGACTTCCAGCGGCGTGTTGGTTCGACCCGACAAGTCCAGCGCCAACAAATCGCCCACCGACAAATTGACCCGGTTCAATGGGCCACTCAGTGCACTCAGCAATCCTTCAACCGGCATTTTTTCGGCGTCAGTCGCATTGCCCACCAACAACGAATCCTGGAGTAGTCCAAGCGCCGATACGTTCAGCGAGAGCAGGTCATTCACATTGCCAACGCCCAACTCAGTGGCCAGTGCCAGCAAATCAACACGAATATTGCTATTTAGCAGGCTGCCCCATTGGGCCACATTCAAATTGATCGCACCCCCACCCAATGCAGTCAACAAGCCATTCAATAAAGCGGACTGGCTGGTGCTAACCGACGCCAGGGATGACGCAACCGTCCCCACTATTGTCGGAGCCACTGTCGCCTCTGCAAGAACAGTGACCTCACGGTTAGGCAAAAACGCCAGCAGCCCGTTGACCGGGCGAACAATAGTGACCCTGCTGGTGATGGAATTGTCACAATCGTTGGTGGGTGCGTTGTTGATAATGCACTCAATGGTCAAATCGTCGTCTTGGCTTACGCCGTTGGCCAGGGCAATGGCCTGTGCCTCGGGAAACTCAGGACCATTGGCCATTTGGCGCGCCGCAGTCAAAGCCACCATGTCGGCGACTCCCTGCAAACGGTTTTTTTGCCAGGCCGTGTGGCCCACGGCAAGAACGCCCAAGGCACCCACACTCATGATCAGCACAAACACGGTCAGAATTGAATAGGCGCCGCGTTGTGATTGGTGTGAATTTGGCTTAACCATCATTTGGCTCCACACGTGTTGTGGACTGGGCGGACAAGTTCTCGGGCAAAGGAATAAAGAAGGAATTGCCCACCAAAGGGTTGCGGCTGTAATTGGGATAATCGAGGCGAACTCGAAGGCAGGTGGAATCGCCGCAGGCAAAAGAATTCACAGAAGGCACAACACTTTCACGAAAAGGCCCCACATACGCGGGCAACAAATCTGCAAGTGCATCTCGTGCAAGGGTCTCGTAATCACCGACCGAGAAGCCGCTTCGATACACAGTGGCTTGGCGTGCTGCCTCACTGGTGGTGTTGTTCATGATCAACATGGCACCCAACAGCACCGAGTACTCCACAATCGCGAAAACAACAGCCAATAAAATGGGCAGTGTCAACACCAGCTCAATCATGAGCGCGCCCCGCTGACGTAGATTGGACTTGCTCTTCATGATTGAATGGTCTTTGTCGAAGGGGTTAATCAAAAAGGGTTAACAACACTACCTAAGCACTTTGCCATTCGACACTAAAAATAATAGGAATGAACAGACTGGATTTTATCCTTTTATTTGAACAAAAGAAAAATATTTTATTTACATTTCAGGTACATAAAGATTATCGCAACAACAATTCAAGGAAACATTTAACATTTGTTGATTTAAATCATCAGCGACACGATGTCAGGTCTTTACCTACAAATAACTAATCCTTTTTATAATTTTTTGTCATATCAACCAATTCGGTGAACTGAAAAAAACAAAGCCGGCTATACAGCCGGCTTTAAAAGGCAAAACAAAACTTAAAACTTACAGATTAATCATCCCGGCCTCGGCCATGTTTTCCGTGCCCATGACCGCGGTTGTCATTTTTCCAGTGTTTACCGCCATGCCCACGGTGATCATGTCGATCGTCGTTGCGACGGTATTCACGGCGGTCATAATCTCTGCGGTCATGATCCCGGCGGTCGTAGTGGTCACGGCGATCATAACCGCCACGGTCTACGTAGGTGATGCGGTCCCGATACACATATCGCTGCTCAATGTAGCGGGGGCTGAAGTCGTAGTAGTCGCGAGACCTCACAAAATACACAGGACGTGAACAGGCGTCATAACGACCGCAGTAACGGCCCCACTTTTTGAGGTGTCCGGGTGGCACGTGCAAGTAGACTGGCGCCAGGATCCGCGAAGGGCGAGTCACAATCAAAGGCTGGCCGTACACCAATGCCGGGTAGCGCCCATTGTCAATATTGACAGACCCATACACGCCGGGAAGCACTTCCCCGCCCACGCCAATTGATATATTGACGGCATGAGCCTGCATGGGAGCCAGAGCAAGACCAGTCAAAACAGCAAAACTGGCCGAAAAAATTCTGAATAATCGAGTTTTCATCACAAATCCTCCTTGCGGTGATGTCAACTAAAACGCTTCGGCCATCGTTTGGTTGACTCGGAATAAACGAGCAATAAAGCTTGTTTAACTCTATGATGGTCTTTCCCACACACAAGAATGATGGAGTAATAAAATGACTAAAACTATGCGCGCAACGGCAATGGCAGTTTTGTTGAGCTTTTCAAGCAGCTTTATCGTGGCACCTGCCCACGCAGCGATCGTGAGCACTGAAGAAGCAGTGGCCATGCACCAGCAAGACCGCTCTGAACTCAAGCAATTCTTTGATCGTGAAGACATCGCCAAAGCCCTGCAATCTCATGGCGTAAGCCCAGAGGTAGCCAAGGCCCGTGTTGATTCAATGACCGAAGAAGAAGCACAGAAACTGGCAGCTCACATTGAAAACGCACCTGCAGGTGCCGGCATTGTTGGTGTACTATTTACCGTGTTCATTATTTTGTTGGTAACCGACATTCTTGGCCTCACCAAGGTATTTCCGTTTACCCGATCAGCTCGATGAAATTAAGTTTTTCTAGTACCGCCTGGACCCGCTTGGCGGGTTCAGCAGTACTTGTAGGGCTGTTGGCCTCTTGTTCAATTTTGCCAACAGTCCCGCAAGACCTTCAAAATACCGTCCAGACTCAAGCCCCTGTTGAACTCAAAAATGTGCCGTTTTTCGCGCAGGAAGAGTTTTATTGTGGCCCATCCACACTGGCCATGGTGCTTAACCACGCAGGTGAAAACACTGAACCCAACAAACTGGCTGAACTGGTTTATCTGCCGGGTCGCCAAGGCAGCTTGCAACTTGAAATGCTGGCCGCACCACGCCGCTTGGGCTACTTGAGCTACCAGATAGAACCCAAACTACCCGCGCTGTTTAACGCCCTGAATGCTGGCGCGCCAGTGGTGGTTTTGCTGAATCTGTCATTGCCCATTGCACCACAGTGGCATTACGCCGTGGTAATCGGTTACGAGCCTGGCAGCAACAACATGATTTTACGATCCGGCCCCAAAGAACGTGAACTGATCCCTGTGGCGACTTTCCTGAAACTTTGGGAACGTTCCGAGAACTGGGGCTTCACGGTGATTAAAACCACCGTTGAGCCACCCGCCTACGTGAATGCGCAAGGCTACTTGAATTCGGCCGTTGCACTCGAGCGCTCCAGCCCTGAAAAAGCCGGCCAAGCCTACCAGCAAGGTGCAAGAGCATGGCCCACCGAACCGTGGTTTCACTTTGGCTTGGGCAACCTGGCCTACAGCGCCAAAAATTATGTTGAAGCCGAACAACACTACCGCAAGGCAGTGGGCGTATACCCCGACATGGCGGACGCCTGGAACAACCTGGCCGAAACATTGATCAAGCTCGACCGCAAAAACGAAGCGCGTGCAGCAATCAATAAGGCCATCGCCATTGGTGGTGGGCGCCTGGCTGCCTACAAGGAAACAGCCCAGAAAATCCAGGCTGACTGATGCAAATTGATTGGGCCCAAACACTGGGCTTTCTGGCAGCAGCACTGACCACCTTTTCATTCATTCCACAGGTGGTGTATTGCTGGAAAACACGCGACACCCGAAGCATTTCTTTGGGCATGTACGCGTGTTTTTGTTTGGGTGTGCTGTTTTGGCTGGTATACGGCTTGTTGGTGCAACAATGGCCTGTCGTGGTCGCCAATGCGGTCACTTTGCTACTGGCCAGCTCTATCCTGTTTCTGAAACTGAATCAAAAACCATGATCAAAGCCATCTTGACGGGTCACAGCAAAGGGTTGGGATTGGGTATTGCACGTGCATTGCTGGAACGGGGGCATGCGGTTTTGGGCATTTCCCGCTCACAATGCGATGCGCTTGAACTGCAATACCCCACGCTTTTGCAGCAAATAAGCCTTGATTTGGCCAATTCAGCCTCTCTTGATTGGCTGGAATCCAGCCGTGATCTGAATGATTTCATTGCAAATACAACACAACTGCTGTTGATCAACAATGCCGGACTGGTGTCTCCGATCGGCCCCCTGGGTTCACAGGCAACGCTGGATATTTCTCGCAGCGTACAACTCAATGTCACCGTGCCTTTGGCCATGAGCGCCTTGCTCACCCAAAAAATGCAAAGCCATCAAAAACTACGAATACTGCATGTATCCAGTGGGGCCGCGCAAAGCGCTTACCCTGGCTGGTCGGTGTATTGCGCCACCAAGGCAGCACTCGACATGCATGCAAAGGCGGTTCAACAAGACCAAAGCCCAAATGTGACCATTTGCAGCCTGGCACCCGGCGTCATCGACACTGGCATGCAAACACAAATTCGGGAAACGGATGAATTGCTGTTTCCCAACAAACAACGTTTCATCGAGCTAAAAAACACCAACTCGCTGAGCAGCCCGGAAACAACAGGTGTGCAGTTGGTGCACTACCTGTTGAGCCCGAACTTCGGCAAACTTGCCGTTGATGATCTGCGCGCCCACTGATTCAGTTTTAATGCAGCTTCACCAACGGTGTGGCACGCTTCAACAGAAAACGAGCCATGGCCAACAAGAATGTTTTCAGGCCGCCAAGCACCGCGTAATGGTGCATCAGGTGCAAGCTTGCGTACATGCTGCGCGCAAAGAAACCGTCCACAAACATGCTGCTGGCCTTGAACAAGCCACCCATCAAGCTACCCACTGAACTGCGCGAACCCAGCGACACCAGCGAACCATGGTCTTTGTACAAATAGGGTTTCCCGGGCGCGGCTTTGCCACGTTCTGCATTCAAAATTGTTTTGTAAATGTAGTCGGCCTGCTGGTGCGCCGATTGAGCGCGTGGTGGCACCATGCTGCCGTCGGGTTGCACACAGGCTGCGCAATCGCCGAGCGAAAAAATGTGATGCTCGCCTTTCACCCGCAAATCGCCCTCCACTTCCAGCTGGTTGTTGCGGTTCACTGGCAAACCCAAATTGGCCAGCCACGCGGGTGCTTTAATACCGGCGGCCCACACACACAAATCGGCCTTGTAACGATTGCCACTGGCGTCCTCTACCTGTTTGGATGAAATTTCAACCACCCTGCAGTTGTTGACTACCGTAATGTGTCGTTGCTCCAAAAGGCGCAAGGCTGCGCTGGACACGCTCTCGGGTAGCACGGGCAAAATACTGGGCGCACCTTCCAGAATGGTAATGGTCACATCGCGTGCAGCATCAATCCGGCTAAATCCATAACGGCTATGCACATGGCTGGCCTCGCGCAACTCAGCGGCCAGCTCAACGCCTGTGGCACCGGCACCAATAATGACAATGTCCAGGCTTGCAGACGGATCGAGTTTTTTACGCAAATCAAGTGTCGCCAAGTGTTTGAGCATTTTCAGGCGAAAACTCTCGGCCTGTTGCGGCCCATCCAGAGAAATGGTGAAGTCTTGCGCGCCTTTCACGCCGAAATAATTCGATTGACTGCCCACAGAAATCACAAGCGTTCCAAACTGCAACACGCGCCTGGGCAATACTTCATCGCCCACATCGTCCCGAACCGCTGCAATTTCAACCTGTCTGTCACGACCATTCAAACCTTCCATGGCACCCAGTACAAAATTAAAACCATTGTTGTGGGCCAACATTGGATAGGACAAACCCTCCTGATGAATGTCCAGCGTACCGGCTGCAACCTCGTGCAGCGAGGGCTTCCAGATGTGGTACATCTTGGCATCGACCAAGGTAACGCGGTCTGGACCAAGCTTTCGCCCCAACTTGCAGGCCAGCTCCAGGCCGCCTGCACCACCACCCACAATCACGATTGACGAAAGGTCCAAAAAGTTCTCCCTGAAATAGAAGGCTGTTGTCACATTAGAAACCCAACATGGCTTTGGAGCAAATCCCGTTCCTGCTCAGGTGTTTACCCTGAATTGACATACAATTTCTTCAATGAAAAAATGAACGTTCATTCAGCTATCTTGTCTACACACCGTTTCCGCATTGCTTATATCGAGGTAGTACCATGATTATTAAAAGAAAAATGGCGCTAGCCACCAGCGCTTTATTGACTGTTGGCACGTTAACCCTGGCTGGCTGCGGCAGTCAAGAAGGCGGTGCAAATGCTGCGGCCACGCCGGCATTGCCCAAAGTTCGAATTTTTGAAGTAGCGGCCAAGCCCGTGTCGCTGTACACCCAATTACCAGGCAGAACCAGCCCGTACCTGATCGCCGAAGTTCGCCCACAGGTCAACGGCATCATCAAGGCGCGTCAGTTTCAGGAAGGTGGCGATGTAAAAGCCGGTACCTCCCTGTATCAAATTGATGCCTCCACCTACCAAGCCGAATACGCCAGCGCCAAAGCCATGCTTGAAAAAGCAGAGGCCAACCGGACCAGTGCAAAAATTCGCAATGACCGCTTTCAAGAGCTGGCAAAACTCAATGCAGTCAGCCAGCAAGAACGTGACGATGCGTTTGCCGCACTGAAGCAGGCTGAAGCCGATGTGGCCTCAGCCAAAGCTGCGGTTCAGTCTGCTCAAATCAACCTGAGCTACACGAAGGTAACCGCACCCATCAGTGGCCGAATTGGCCGGTCAAGCATTACCCCCGGTGCGCTTGTGCAGCAGGGGCAAGCCAATGCCATGGCCACCATTCAACAGCTCGACCCAATTTATGTTGACTTGACGCAATCGACCAGTGAATTACTGCAGCTAAAACGTGACCTGGAAAGTGGTGTGCTGAAAAGCGCCGGAAAAGACGCTGCCAAAGTGACATTGAAACTGGAGGACGGATCGAGCTATGCCCAAGAGGGCAAGCTGCAATTCAGCGATGTGACTGTGGACCAGAACACCGGCACCGTGACCTTGCGCGCCGTATTCCCCAACCCGAAACTGCAATTGTTACCCGGCATGTATGTGCGGGCCTCGCTTGAGGAAGGCGTCCGCGAAAACGGCATTCTGGTTCCGCAAAAAGGAATCATGCGCGATGCAACCGGTGCGCCATCGGCGTTTGTTATTGGTCAGAACAACAAAGTCGAAAAACGAAGTGTAGAAACCGCCAGAGCCATTGGCGACCAATGGCTGATCGCCGAGGGCCTTCAGGCAGGTGATCGCCTGATTGTTGAAGGTATCCAGAAAGTTCGCGCCGGTCAGGAAGTTGAAGTCCTTTCCGACTCCGAGAACAAGTAAACAACGCCTGGCAGGAGTAGTAGCATGTCCCGATTTTTTATTGATCGCCCCATTTTTGCGTGGGTGATCGCCATTGTCATCATGCTGGCCGGTGCGCTGGCCATTTTCAGTTTGCCTGTTGCGCAGTACCCCGCCATTGCGCCGCCTGCAGTAACCATTCAAGCCACCTACCCCGGTGCCTCTGCTGAAACCCTGCAAGACTCGGTCACCCAGGTGATTGAGCAACGCATGACCGGTCTGGATGGATTCCGCTACATGAAGTCCACCAGCGACTCGACTGGCCGACTGCGAATTGAGCTCACATTCGAGCCCGGCACCAACCCGGACATTGCGCAGGTTCAAGTTCAAAACAAATTGAGTTTGGCGGTTCCCTTGTTGCCCGATGCCGTGCAACGCCAGGGTATTCAGGTCACCAAAAGTGCAGCGGGCTACCTGCTGGTGATTGCCTTTACCGCTGTCGATGGTGCCTACACTTCAACGGAACTGGCCGACTTCATTACCACCAACGTACAAGACACCATCAGCCGGGTCAGCGGCGTGGGTGAAGTACAAGTATTTGGAAGTCCTTATGCCATGCGCATTTGGTTGAACCCAGACAAGATGAACCAGTTCAAGGTAACGCCAGGCGATATTCGCAACGCAGTGCGGGCCCAGAATGCACAGGTTTCAGCCGGTGAGCTGGGGGGAGCCCCTGCGGTGAAAGGCCAATCATTGACGGCCACAATTACCGCACAGACCTTGCTGGAAACACCAAAAGACTTCGAGCAGATTATTTTACGAACCACTGAAGATGGTGCAACCGTGCGCCTGAAAGACGTGGCACGAATTGACTACGGCAGCGAAAACTACAATATTTTGCCGCGCTGGAATGGTCGAAACGCCTCGGGCATCGGTATTCGCCTGGCTTCTGGTGCCAACGCGCTGGACACGGCCGAAGCCGTGGTGGCCGGGATGAAACGGATTACGCCACTAATTCCGGAGGGCATGGAATGGGACGTCGCCTATGACACCACGCCATTCGTGAAGATCTCGATTGAAGGCGTGGTTAAAACACTGATTGAGGCGATCATTCTGGTTTTCCTGGTGATGTACCTGTTCCTTCAGAATTTCCGAGCCACCCTGATTCCAACCATTGCGGTGCCTGTTGTGTTGCTGGGCACTTTTGCAGTGTTGTCCGCATTCGGATTTTCAATCAATACCCTGACCATGTTCGCCATGGTACTGGCCATTGGCCTGCTGGTAGACGACGCCATTGTGGTGGTTGAGAACGTGGAACGTGTAATGGCAGAAGAAGGCCTGTCGCCTGTGGAGGCCACACGAAAATCCATGGATCAAATCACCGGCGCCCTGGTGGGTATTGGTTTGGTGCTATCGGCTGTATTCGTACCCATGGCGTTTTTCCCGGGCTCAGCCGGTGTTATCTACAAGCAGTTTTCAATCACGATTGTATCGGCCATGGCCTTGTCAGTCATTGTTGCGCTGGTACTGACACCTGCACTGTGTGCCACCATGCTCAAGCCGATTGAGAAGGGTCATGCTCACGAGAAAAAAGGATTTTTCGGCTGGTTCAACCGCAAATTTGATTCCAGCAATGCGCGCTATCAAGGCATGGTGGGCCGCATGTTGCACAAGTCAGGGCGCTACCTGATTATTTACGGTGGTTTGCTGGCGGTTGCGGCCTTCATGTTCACCCGCCTGCCCACTTCGTTCCTGCCCGACGAAGACCAAGGCGTGTTTTTCACGCAGGTGCAATTACCCGCAGGTGCTACCCAAGAACAAACCCTGCAAGTGCTCGCCAAGATGGAAGATTACTTCCTCAAAAAAGAAGGCAAGAACGTACAGTCGCTATTCACCGTGGCTGGTTTCAGTTTCTCGGGTACAGGTCAAAACTCGGGTATCGGCTTTGTGCGCCTGCGTGACTGGAGCGAGCGTCCCGGCAAAGAAAATTCTGCGGCAGGCATCGTTCAACGCGCATCCAAAGAATTTGCAAGCTGGCCTGAAGCACAAGCTTTTGCCTTTGCACCACCGGCCATTCGGGAATTGGGCAATGCATCTGGCTTCAATTTGTTCATTCAAGACCGCACAGGGCTGGGGCGTGATGCCTTGCTGCAGGCCAGAAACAGCATGATCGGCGAAGCCGCGAAAAACCCTGTGCTGGCTGGCGTTCGACCCAACGCCACCGCCGACACACCGCAGTACCAACTCGATATTGACAATGCCAAGGCGGGTGCACTCGGTGTAAGTGTTGCGGAAATTAGCGACACACTCACCTCGGCCTGGGGTGGCAGTTTTATCAATGACTTCCTTGACAGGGGGCGGGTGAAACGCGTGTACATGCAGGCCGACGCACCTTTCCGCATGTTGCCCGAGGACTTGAACAGATTCTACGTGCGCAACAACGATGGCGAGATGGTGCCCTTCTCCAATTTCTCATCGGCTCAATGGTCAATGGCATCGCCACGCCTTGAGCGTTACAACGGTTTGCCTGCGGTTGAAATTCAAGGGCAGGCGGCACCAGGCATGAGCTCGGGCGACGCCATGGATGCAATGGAAGCGATTGCTGAAAACCTGCCAGAGGGCATGGGCATTGAGTGGACAGGTTTGTCATACGAAGAGCGGCAATCCGGTTCGCAAGCCCCCCTGCTCTACGCATTGTCATTGTTGATTGTGTTCTTGTGTTTGGCTGCGCTGTACGAAAGCTGGTCCATCCCATTTGCAGTCATGCTGATTGTGCCCTTGGGCGTGGTGGGTGCCCTACTGGCGGCCAGCGGCCGCGGCTTGGCCAACGATGTTTACTTCCAGGTCGCCTTGCTGACCACGGTGGGTTTGTCCGCCAAAAACGCAATTCTGATTGTTGAATTTGCCAAGGAGCAATTCGACCAAGGCCGTGATTTGCTGGAGGCCACACTCGACGCGGTGCGCATGCGCTTGCGCCCCATCATTATGACCTCACTGGCCTTTGGCCTGGGTGTAGTGCCCTTGGCCATTTCGACAGGTGCAGGTTCAGGCAGCCAGAATGCGATTGGTACCGGTGTATTGGGTGGCACCATTTCTGCAACCGTGTTGGGTATTTTCTTTGTGCCCATGTTCTTCGTGATAGTGACTCGCCTGTTTGGCAAAAAGCGGGCTGAAGAAAATGTCGACCTGGCAAGCGGCGACCAAACGGGAGGAATCAGCAATGATCAACGAGGCTAAAACCACAACCAGCAAGGCGGAACTACGCCGCCAACAAATTCTGGATGCTGCTGCCGAATGTTTCAGAAAAAGTGGTTTTCACGGCGCCAGCATGTCGGAAATTGCCAAGTCCTTCGGCATGAGTGCGGGCCACATCTACAATTACTTTCAGAGCAAGGAAGCCATTATTGAAGCCATGGTCAAGCGCGACCTTGACCAGGCGCTTGAGCGGATTGCAAAAATTCAGGGTGAAAAAGACATTCTGAAAGCCATGCTTGGCACGGTGGACGAAGGTGTACAACGGCGCATTGACCGCAGTGAACTGGACACGGAAATTTTGGCCGAGGCGGCACGAAATCCAAAAATTGCCGCGACAGTGCAATGCACCGACGCGGTAATTCGTGAAAAGGTAACCCACCTGATCAAAGGCATTCAGCCATTGAAAGATTCGCCACCCTGCGAATTCAGCCTTGCTGCGAAATCAACCATCTTGATGGCCTTGTTTGATGGTCTGCAAATTCGGGCCATTCGCGATCCGCACATGAAAGCCGACGACATTGCCCGCGTATTGAAAAGTGTCATTCAACAGATGCTTCAAAACTGATTTTGGTGCAGTAAGCCCCGGAGGCACTCAAGCGCTACCCAGCTGCCAAGCCCTCGAGTATTGGGCAATCCGGGCGGGAATCACCCTTGCAGCAATGCACCAAGCGCTCCAGCTCGGCCTTCATTGCATTCAATTCCCGAATTTTCGACTCCAGCGCATTCAGATGCGACTGCGCCAATTTTTTCACTTCCCGGCTTGGGCGCGATTTGTCCTGCCACAGGCCGAGTAGTTCTTCGATTTGCTTGATTGAAAAACCAAGGTCTCGGGAATGCCGTATAAAACGCAACAGATGCAAATCTCGATCGTTGTAAAGTCGATAACCCGCATCAGTGCGATTGGCCTCGGGCAGTAAACCCACCTGCTCATAGTGACGAATCATTTTGGCGGTGATACCCGACTCCATGGCTGCCTCACCAATGGTGAACCATTCCTTGCGTGTCCATTCAGCGTACATATTCACGACTCCACCGTTTCAGGTTTTGACAATTTGGGTTTCCAGCGTGTCAGCAACAAGGCATTGCTGACCACACTGACTGAACTCAGCGCCATGGCAGCACCCGCGACCACCGGGTTCAGTAAACCCATGGCCGCAAGGGGAATGCCCACCGCGTTGTAAACAAATGCCCAGAAAAGATTCTGCTTGATCTTGTTGTAAGTGCGCCGAGAGATGTCAATGGTTTGAGCCACCAATGCCGGGTCAGGCCGCATCAGCGTAATGTCAGCTGCGTGCACGGCCACTTCGGTGCCACTGGACATGGCAAAACTCACATCGGCGGCAGCAAGCGCTGGTGCATCGTTGATGCCATCGCCCACCATGGCAACCACCTGGCCTTGTTGACGATAGTGCGCCACTGCCTCGCTCTTGTTGTGGGGCAACTGTTCGGCCTGAACCTCTGAGATACCGAGCGCCTGCGCAACACGTTGCGCACTGGCCCTTGAATCGCCAGTCAGCAGCACCGACTTCACCTGCAAGATATTCAAATTTTTCACAGCGGCATGGGCGCCCGGCTTCAATGCATCCCCAAACCCAAGGGCACCGAGCAATGCCACACGACCGTTGTCTTCTTCAGCCACCCAGGCGTGGGTGGGCGCATTGTCGGGCAGACCCGTTGCAACCGTATTCAAAGCCGAATCAGTGACCCCCAATTCACGCATCCAGCGCGCCGTGCCCACATACACACGTGTGCCGTTCACAATACCGCTGACACCACGCCCAGGTTTGTCTTGCAACTGCATGGCCACTTGCCATGCAATACCTTGATCCTTCGCATGGTTCAACACGGCCGATGCCAAGGGGTGAGCACTGCCCGCCTCCACGGCGGCGGCCTTGCCCAGCAAATCATTCAAGCCATTGGTGTTAAGTGGCACCACGGCGCCCACAGAAGGCTTGCCTTCGGTCAGTGTGCCGGTTTTGTCAAACACCACGGTGTTAATGCGGTGGGCCAACTCCAGTGCCTGTGCATCTTTAATCAAAATACCATGCCGTGCTGCCACGCCAGTGCCCGCCATAATTGCAGTGGGTGTTGCCAAACCCAACGCACATGGGCAGGCAATGACCAACACCGCCACGGCATTCAAAATTGCCAATTCAAGATTGCCGCCCTCGGCGAGGAACACCCAGTAAAGCAATGTAAGCGCTGCAATCACCAACACCACGGGTACAAACACGGCACTGACTTTGTCCACCAATTTTTGAATATCGGGCTTGGCAGCTTGGGCGTCTTCAACCAAACGAATAATTTTGGCCAATGTGGTTTCAGCGCCTACCGCGCTTACTTCTATCAACAAGCGTCCATCCAGATTCACTGCACCGCCGGTCACTTTACTACCTGGCGATTTCTCAACAGCCTGGCTTTCTCCGGTAATCAAGGCCTCATCCACATGACCCTCGCCTTCCAGTACATGGCCATCAAGCGGAATCCGCTCACCGGGTTTCACGACCACCCGCATTCCCACCGCCACACTGGCAATTGGCAAGACTTCTTCCTGCCCGTTCTGAAGCACCGTGGCGGTGTCGGGCCGCAATGCTTGCAAGGCTGCGATGGCTGCGGTGGTTTGTCGCTTGGCGCGCGCTTCAAGCCATTTGCCCAACATCACCAAGGTGATTACGGCTGACGAGGCCTCAAAGTACAAGTGCGGGTTGCCCTCTCCCATCATGTAAGCCGACAATCCAAACGCCGCCGATGTACCAATGGCCACCAGCAAGTCCATATTGCCGGTTCGGTTCTGAATGGCTTTTAAGGCGCCGCGATAAAACCGCGCACCCAGCCAAAACTGCACCGGGCTGGCCAACAGCAATTGAACCCAGCCAGGCAACATGAGGTGCTTGTCAAATAACATGCCCACCATGGGCAACACCAGCGGAAGCGTCAGCAAGGCACCCCAAAGCACCATCAGCCCCTCTTTGTCGGTTTGCCTGGCTTGTGGTGCACCCGCAGCAAGTTGAGGCAACTGCTGCGTATCCTGAATTGGCTTGGCCTCATAACCGGCCTTCTCGACTGCAGCCAACGCTGCGGATAGCAATTCTGGTTTGCTTAGTTGAACGCGTGCTTTCTCGGTGGCCAGGTTCACGGTGGCGCTGATCACACCGGGTGTGGCCAGCAGGGCTTTTTCAACTGCGCCAGAACAGGAAGCGCAGCTCATTCCGCCTACAGCGATGTCAATGGTATTGGATGATTTATTATTCATGCTTGCTCTCTGCGATTTGATTGAAGCATTGTCAACCTTGCCACGATGTCAAGGTCAATGCCTTGACCTTACCATGATTGGAAGGTTCAGACTACAGTTGTATTGAACTAACCGGAGACTTGAAATGATTGAACTTACAGTTGAAAAAATGAAATGTGGCGGTTGCGCCGCCAATGTGGAACGCGCAGTAAAAGCGCAAGACGTGGCCGCAACAGTGCAAATTGACCTGGCGCAAAAGCTGGTTCAGATTCAGAGCAATTTGCCTGCAGCGACTTTGGTCAAAACAATCAGCGATGCTGGCTACCCGGCACAAATAAAAGTCTAACTGGCTTCAGAATAGGCCGCGCCCCAATAGTTGTAGGTGAATGCTTTGGGGCCTGGCACATACATGGTTTCAATTTCACTGACTTGAAAGCCACCAGCTTTCAACAAAGCTGGAATATCGCGGTTTAAGTGACAACCACCAGCCAACTTGCCCCACACCGGTTGCAAACGGTTTTGCGTATTGCGCACGGCTTCATCCGGGGCCACTCCGTGCTCACAAAACAGCAATTTACCGCCAGGCTTTAACACCCTGCGCATTTCCTTCAAAGCCTGTACCGGTTCGGGAATGGTGCACAGGGTGTAAGTCATCACAATGGTGTCAATGCTGGCATCGGGCAAAGGAATTGTCTCGGCTGGCAAGCCCATCAGCTCAACACTCAAATCGGTATGCGCAATGCGCTTTTTGGCCAACCGATGCATTTGCATCGCGGGATCCAGGCCAATGATTTTTTCAACCTTTGTTGCATCGTAATGGCGCATGTTCAGGCCGGTGCCAATGCCGATTTCAAGCACCTTGCCCGTGGCCTTGGGCACCACTTTTTGGCGTTGCCTGTTAATGGCTTTCATGCCGCAAGCGAAATCGAGCAAGGTCGGCAACACATGACGGTCGTATAATTCGGCAATCAGTCCCAATTTTTGTCCTTTTTATATTGAGGAAAACAGGCCACCATGCAAAACAACCCGGATCAGTTCAGTTCCAAAATCGGCTTTGTACTGGCGGCCGCCGGCTCAGCCGTGGGTATCGGAAACCTGGTTGGTTTTCCCGTAGCCGCTGCAAAAAATGGTGGCGGCGCGTTCCTGTTACTTTACATTTTTTTCGTGGTGGCCATTTGCCTTCCGCTCATACTCGCTGAACTCAGCATGGGACGCGCCACGGGGAAAAGCCCTTTGGGTGCATTCCGGGAAATTTCCAAAGGGCACAAGGGCTGGGTGTTGGCAGGTGCGCTGTCACTGATCACGCCCTTCATGATCGCAGTCTTTTACACCGTGCTCACTGTGTGGTTACTGGGATATTTTTTGGTGGTGCTTTCCGGTCGCTTGGACCAACTGGCCACACCGGTATATTTCGGCGGTTTTATTACCAGCCCATGGATATTTGCCTACCTGGCAGCAGTCATTGGCATGGTGGTTCTGGTGCTGAAAGGTGGTGTACGCGACGGGATTGAAAAAGCCTCGCGGCTGCTAATGCCCATGTTGTTCATCATGCTGATCGGTTTGGCCGTGTTTGTACTCACGCTGCCCAACGCCAGCGCCGGCTTGAAGTTCTACTTCACCCCGCAACTGGACCGAATTACCTGGAGCGTGGTCAACGGTGCCTTGTCGCAGGCCTTCTTTTCCCTGTCGCTTGGCATGGGCATTTTGATCACCTATGGTTCGTATTTGCGCAAACAAGACAACCTGGTTCAATCTGCAAAAATGCTGGCCTGCACCGACACAGGTGTGGCGCTGGTGGCGGGCCTCATGACCTTGCCTGCAATTTTCGCCATTTACCCCAACACCAACCCCAGCGAACTCAGCGATTCCTCTGTGGGTTTGATCTTCTCGTTCTTCCCCAATATTTTCATGGCCATGGTGCCCAAGTTTGGTTATGCCATGGCCAGCTTTATTGCAGCAACATTCTTTTTGCTGGCCTTCGTGGCGGCCATCACTTCGCTGGTATCCATCATTGAAGTACCCGTGGCCGCATTGAAAGCCGAGAGCAGGCAGACTCGCAACAAGGCTTTGGCATTGGTGATCACGGGGGTGTTGGTGGGTGCCGTATTCAGCGCATTGTCTTTTGGGCAGGTGAAATGGCTTACTGAATTTGCGTTTTACGCTGGGGCCAACAAATCGCTTTTCGATGCGTTGGTGGATGTGTTTTACGACACCATACTGCCCTTCAACGGCCTGCTCATTTGTCTGCTCGTGACATGGCAATGGAAGCGCCACAATATGGCAGCGGAGATGGCCAGTGGCGGCTCAGGCGGCTGGCTTGAACGGTACACCCATGCGGCCATTGCATTCTGGATCCCTGCCATTCTGGCCACCGTGTTTGTCATCACAGCGACCAACAAATTCTTCAGTTGATGAGCGACTAGATTACTGACACGCACAGTGCCACTTTTTATGCTGTAATAGGAAGAGTCAAAAAATATTCCGGAGACAGCATGAAATCACCTACAGCATGGTTCACCCCTGCTTTGGTCGCGCTCGCCCTGTTGGCAGCCTGTTCCAAGGCACCCACCCCCATTGACCCCAACAGTGCAGCCAGCGAATACACGCAGGCATTTCATGCCCAAGTTGCCGAGAACACAGATTTGGTGGACACCGCCAACAATGCCGATGCCCGCAAGGGTTTGATCGCCAAACCCACTGGCAAAGTCTTGAACGACGCAGGTGAGGTTATCTGGGATTACGACGAATTCAATTTCATTGAAGGCAAGGCCCCCGGCACAGTGAACCCCAGCCTGTGGCGGCAAGCCAGCCTGAACAACCAGATTGGCTTGTACAAAGTGGCCGATCGCATTTACCAGTTGCGCGGCTTCGATTTATCGAACATGACGCTGATTGAAGGCGAGAAAGGCTGGATTGTAGTTGACGTGCTGACCAGCGAGGAAACTGCGCGCGCAGCCATGGCCTTTGCGCGCAAGCACTTGGGCGATAAACCGGTGACTGCCATTGTGTTTACCCACAGCCATGTGGACCACTTTGGCGGTGCACTGGGTGTACTCAGCGCTGAAGAAGTGGCGGCAAGCAACATTCCCGTGGTGGCACCCATCGGCTTCATGGAAGAGGCCACCAGCGAAAACCTGCTGGTGGGCATGGCCATGGCACGCCGATCCATTTACATGTACGGCAAGCGCCTGCCACGCAGCCCTGAAGGCTTGATCGACAACGGTTTGGGCAAAGCCGTGGCCTATGGCAAGGTGGGCATATTGCCGCCCACACTGGTGGTGAAAGAAGCCAAGGAAACCCATGTACTCGATGGTCTTGAATTCATGTTCCACAACGTGCCGGGTAGCGAGGCCCCTTCAGAATTTGTATTTTATCTGCCCACATTAAAGGCATTCGGCAGTGCTGAACTGTTTGGTCACACGCTGCACAACCTGTACACCCCTCGCGGCGCCAAAGTGCGCGACGCCCTGAAGTGGGCTGCTTACATGGACGAGGCCATTGCCTATGCAGGCGATGCCGAGGTGATGTTTCACCAGCACAACTGGCCCGTGTGGGGCGCTGAAAACGTGCGCAGCTTCATGGAAAAACAGCGCGATGTGTACCGCTTCATTCACGACCAAACTGTGCGCCACATGAATGCGGGCTACACCTCCACGGAAATCGCAGAAAAAGTGGCCATGCCACCCGCCCTGAACAGCTTCCTGAGCGGGCGCGGTTACTACGGCACCGTGTCGCACAACGTCAAAGCGGTGTACCAGTTTTACATGGGCTGGTTCGATGCCAACCCTGCCAACTTGAACCCCCTGCCCCCGGTTGAAGCCGCAAAAAGGTATGTCGATGTAGCGGGTGGTATGGATGCACTGCTGAACAAGGCTGAAGATGCCGTGAACAAAGGGGAGTACCGTTGGGCAGCCGAGTTGTTGAAACATGCCGTGTACGCAGAACCCGAGAACGCACGCGCCAAGGGCTTGTTGGCCAAGAGTTTCGACCAGATGGGCTACATGGCCGAGTCTGCGCCCTGGCGCAATTTTTACCTGACGGGTGCACTTGAATTGCGCGAAGGCGGTTACACAGAAGGCTTCAAACGCACGGCCTTTCTCGACATGCTGAAACACACACCCACTGAGCGCTTTCTGGAAGCCATGGCTGCTTCACTGAACAGCGAGAAAGCCGAGGATGAAGATATTCAAATTAATTTAGTGTTTTCAGACACGCAGGAAAGCTACGTACTGCGTATCAACAACAGTGTGTTGCACCACCGCGCAGGCAAACCAGAGAACAACTCTGCGGCCACGCTCACCTTGAGCAAGCCATTCTTTTTGAACATGATGACCGGTGAAGCTGGCGCCACCGACTTGCTGTTTTCGGATCAAACCAAAATCGATGGCAGCACGATCAAACTGGGTCAGTTCTTCGGCATGCTCGAAAAAGCCACAGGCAATTTCAACATTGTGACGCCGTAATTCATTCTGAGCTGTGTCAGTAATATTCGGGTTTCCACGATTGGCCGGGAAACCCGAACAACCCTATAGTGTGCGAATGACCAACCACTCATTTCCCGGTAATTCACATGTCCTCAGCCCAAGCCAAACACGCCACACTTCAACCCTTTCACCTTGCTTTCCCGGTCACCGACATTGCTGTGGCCCGCAAATTTTATGGAGAAGTCATTGGCTGTGAGGAAGGGCGAAGCGCACCACACTGGGTGGATTTCAACTTTTATGGCCACCAATTGGTGGCACACCTGGCACCCGAAGAAGTGGGGTGCAAAGCCAACAGCAGCGTAGACGGCCATGCCGTGCCAGCCAAGCATTTTGGTGTCATTTTGACCATGGAACAGTGGAATGAACTGGCGGATCGCCTGAAAGCGGCAGGCACCAAGTTTGTAATTGAGCCTTACATTCGATTCAAAGGCCAGGTGGGTGAACAAGCCACCATGTTCTTCATGGACCCATGCGGCAATGCACTTGAGTTCAAGGCCTTTGCCAACATGGACCAGATTTTCGCAAAATGAGTTTTGCCAAAGAAGCTTAACTAAAGCTTTGCTCCATTTCACGGCGGAATTTCACCGCTGTGGAATTGGCATCAAACGCCACATCATTCCAGCTAACCGGCTGCCCCGCCTTCACGGGTTTCAGCAACTTCACACCATGGGCCAAGCCCAATGGCAAACCGCCCAAGGCCAACGATTCCTGCGCAGGCAACAGCTTGCCGTACACGGTGTAACCACCTTCGCCATCCAGCATTTCACCCGCCTGTAAATCCCGTTTGGCTGTGGCCACCACATCGCCATGCCAGCAAATGGGCGCGCCGGTTGCCTCGCCCCGAACACCGATGGATGCCACTGAAATGCCAAGTTCCAACCCGATCAAGTGGAAGGGTTTGTACATGCTGGAATACTGCCCACTGGGGTCGGTGATCAAACCATATTCCTTGAAGCAACGGGCCACGTATTCACTGTCGGCCGCGAAGGTGACATACACCCCCCAACGCAAATCCCGAAACACTGGGCGCGTGTCGCGTTCCACACTGGAAATCACTTCCACCTGGCCGCGCTGATCCAGAATGCCACCGTGTTCACGTGGCTTCAGGATTCGCGCCAAGTCGTCGACACCTACAGCGGGAAACTTCAGGCCGCTGGGCGCGGCCAAACCCGTGGCATTGGCCACCGCTGCCATTTCAATCGCACTTTTGGTGCCATCCAGAAAGCTGTTGAACATTTGCGCATTCATGCCACCCTTGGCTGCATCCTCGGCCGTTAAACCATAGTGGTTCCACACGGTGTCGGGCGTGCTTTCATGGTACGTGGGCAAGTACTTCGTGCCTTTGCCTGCGGCCATCACTGAAAAACCGGCCGCCCTCGCCCAGTCCACCATCTCGAAAATCAGCGCAGGCTGATCGCCGTAGGCCAGTGAATACACGATTCCTGCTTCGTCGGCCTTGCGTTTCAGCAAGGGACCCGCCAACGCGTCGGCCTCGACATTCACCATCACAATGTGTTTTTTGAACTCGCAACAGGCCAGCACATGGGCAATTCCCACGGCCGGGTTACCGGTTGAATCAATAATAATGTCCACGAAAGGCGACTCAATCAGCTTCATGCCGTCGTCAATAATCGCGGTGTTGCCCTGCTTGGCGGCCTGTTCCAATGTGGCCGCGTTGTAGGCCTCTTCTTTCCAGCCCACGTTTTTAAGCGCAGCACGTGCTCGATCTGGTGACAAATCGGCAATGCCCACCATGTGAATGCCAGGTGTTCGCGGTACTTGAGAAAGATACATGGAGCCAAATTTGCCGGCACCGATCATGCCAACGCGCAGGGGCTTGCCTTCAGCGGCACGCTGCTGAAGCTTGGAAAATAAATTCATGGTGACCTTTTGTGGTGGGTGCAGATTTGGCGTACAGAATAACCCGCACACACCATGCCGGAAAACCCGAAGTATCCCTACCCTTGCGCGCGCTGAATTGCCTCACGCAACATTTGAACATTGGGTACGCCCGAGAAAAACTGATTTCCAACCAAAAGTGAAGGCACCGCCTGAATGCCCATTTGTTGGGTGTGTTGAAGATCGGCATCGTGCTGCGCATTGGATTGGGGAGAATTCACAAACTCGTCCAGACCAGAGGGATCAAGGTTGATATCCTGAAGAATGCTTTTAAGGATTTGGGTATCGCCAATGTCCTTGTTCTGCTGAAAAAACGCTTTCATCACCGCAGTGGTGTATTCATTGCCCTTGCCCTGCTGCTTGGCATATTGCAAACCCAAAAACGCCTTGCGCGTGTATGGCTGTGGTGACACGGTAGGCAATTTGATCGGTACACCCAAACGCTCAGCCATGGGATAAACAGATGCCTTCCACACACGCGGCAAATATTCATCTTCGGGTTTCAACGTGGGTGTTGGGTAGGGGCGCAGCTCGAAGGGCATCCACTCCAGTTCCACATTCAAACCTTCGACAGCCTGCTCGATAATCGATTCGCCAAGTAAACAGAATGGACACACAAAATCGGTCCAAACCTGGATTTTGACGGGGGTGTTGTTGGGGCTCGGCATGGGGTGCTCCTGAATTGAATGCTGCTAGCGATGACCGTTAGTTTGCCACTTTAACGCGCCCCTGCCGCGAGCCTCACTCACGTTCGTCTCTTGCACGGTCGATTCTCCCGGCTTTTCGCTCGTAGGCGAAAAGCTTCGACTCCCCCACGCAAAGTCCGCAGGGACTTTGCTTCTCTGCCGCCCTGAAATGAAAAAAGCCCTGAACTTGGTTCAGGGCTTTTTTGTAATTTCTGGCGGAGAGAGGGGGATTCGAACCCCCGATAGGCTATTAACCTATACACGCTTTCCAGGCGTGCGACTTAAACCACTCATCCATCTCTCCGCGGTAAGCGCGAGAGTATAACAAAGAATCCCCTTGGGTATCCAGTGCATTCTCATCGCATTAAACATTTCATTCAGATTCAGGCACGCGCAGCACACGCATTACACCGGGCGCTTCGTCTTTGCGCCCACCAGCCAGCGAGGCCACCACCATGGCCAAAGCGCTCAGCGGAATCGTAAACACGCCACTGGCCACACCGCTTAAGCCAACAATTTGCACCGCATCCAGGTTAAACAAAGCCATGAACGACGCATTGGTCAATGCCAAACACAGGCTGGAACTGACAAACCCGGTGCCCATGGCCCACAGGGCTCCCCTGCGCGTGGCACCACTCCAGAAAATACCCGCTACCAAAGGCACAAACAGACTTGAAGCCGCCAAGGCAAAAGCCGAGCCCACAAGCACAACAATGTTGCCGGGTTGCAGGCTGGTGATCCACGCGGCCATCAACGCAGCACTCAACAGCGCAATTTTTGACATGGTTACACGGCGTTGTGCGGTCGCCTCAGGGTCAAGCACGCGGTAGTACAAGTCGTGCGACAGGCTGCCCGCAATGGCCAGCAGCAAGCCATCGGCCGTCGACAATGCCGCAGCCAAACCACCTGCCGCAATCAGCCCCGAGAGAAAAAATGGCATGCCAGCAATTTCGGGCGTAATCAACACCAAAATATCCGGGCTCAGGCCAATTTCCGCAAACTGAACCACCCCATCCTGATTCACATCCTGCAAAGTAGCCAGGCCCGGCATTACCCTTGACCATGCCGCAATCCAGTTGGGAATTTCGTTGTAACTCAAACCCACCAGGTTTTCATAGACCACCACTTTGGCGATCACGCTTAACCAGGGCGAAGCCAGGTAAATCACCAAAATGCAGCCCAAAGCAACCACCACCGACCAACGGGTTTGCGATGCATTTGGCGTGGTGTAAAAACGCATGATGATGTGAGGCAAGGCCACTGTGCCGCACATCAAGGTAAAAGCCACCGCCAGAAAACTGACCAAAGCCTTGGTATTAGACAAGCCGGAATCATCGTTCACTGAACCAAAATGCGGCACGCTCGCCTTCACTTTGTCCAGGTAACGCTGCTTTTCCTGACTCCATTTGAGCTTGGCAGCTTGAGGATTCCTGGGAAAACCGCTCAATACCCTTTCAGCAGCTTTGATTTCCTGAAACGTCGATCCATCGTAGCGGGCCAATTCCAGGTTCTTGCGGCGTGCCTCATACCCCTCTGCCCACGACGAAGGCAAGGTGTCGATCAACAACTGATAACGATCCGCTTCCCGCAAATAAACACTGCGCACTTCCGCTTCTGCCGGGTCGGCAAAAAACTTGCGTTCCTGAGCGCGCACATACTCCGGAAAACTGGTGGGTCCGCCGTCTACAAATCGCTCGCTACTGCCCTGACCGGTGAACCCGATCAAGGCGACCACACTCACCATCATCGCAACAATCATGACAATGTATTGCGCAACCGCTGTCCAGGTTACTGCACGCATTCCGCCTAAAAATGAACACACCAAAATACCGGCAAGTCCGAAGAAAACACCAATGCCAAATTCAACGCCAGCGAAACGCGATGTGATCAATCCCACAGCATAGATTTGCGCAATCACATACACAAAAGAAATACTGACAGTCACCAGCACGCAGATCAACCTGACTGCCCTGCCCTTGTCGGCCCCTGCATAGCGCGCTGCCAAAAAATCGCCCACCGAGAAAAATGCAAACTTGCGCAGGTAGGGCGCAATCAGCAAGGCGATCAACACAAAGCCACCAGTCCACCCAACCAGCAAAGCCAAGGCTTCAAATCCACTGTAAAAAAGGGTACCGGCAACGCCAAGAAAAGACGCAGCACTCATCCAGTCAGCTGCGGTGGCCATGCCGTTGTACACGGCAGGCACCGTGCGCGAGGCCACAAAGTATTCATGCATGTCCGAGGTTCGGCTAAGCAAGCCGATGACCGCATAGGCACCCAAGGTAATGAAGATGAAAAAGTAACCAATCCACTGGCGACCAATTCCATAGTCTTCCATGATGGCGGCACCCGCAATGCACACCAAAAAGCCGAAGGTAAGCACTGAGAAAAACCGGGTCAGGCTGAGCGTAAAACTCATGAATGCACTCCTGGCGCCTCGATTCCTTCAAACGAAAAAAACCAGCCCACCGAAGTGGAACTGGTTTTGATGAAAGCCCACAATTCCCCGTTCACGGAGAGAGCCGGGCCGATCAGTTGGGTTTGCCCAGTTGATCCAGAATGGCAGGGTTTTCCAAAGTGGAGGTATCTTGCGTAATTTGCTCGCCTTTGGCCAAACTACGCAACAAGCGACGCATGATCTTGCCTGAACGTGTTTTCGGCAGATTGTCGCCAAAACGGATTTCCTTGGGCTTGGCAATTGGACCAATGTCTTTGCCCACCCAGTTGCGCAGGTCCATGGCCAGTTTCTGCCCGGCCTCACCCGTTGGCCGATCGCCTTTCAACACCACAAAGGCCACAATCGCTTCACCGGTCAAATCATCGGGGCGGCCCACCACTGCGGCCTCCGCCACCAATTCATTGGCGACCAGTGAACTTTCAATTTCCATGGTGCCCATGCGGTGGCCCGATACGTTCAACACGTCGTCAATACGACCCATGATCGTGAAGTTGCCGCTGGTTTTGTCGCGTACGGCGCCATCACCTGCCAGGTACAATTTCCCACCCAGCTCTTCAGGGAAATAGCTTTTCTTGAATCGCTCAGGGTCGCCCCAAATGGTACGAATCATGGCAGGCCACGGGCGTTTCACCACCAAAATACCACCTTGCCCATTGGGCAAATCGCCACCCACTTCATCCACCACAGCGGCCATAATACCGGGCAGCGGCAAGGTGCACGAACCGGGCACCAGCGGTGTGGCGCCTGGCAATGGTGTAATCATGTGGCCACCGGTTTCTGTTTGCCAGAAGGTGTCCACAATTGGGCACTTCTCGCCACCCACATTTTTGTAGTACCACATCCAGGCTTCCGGGTTGATCGGCTCGCCCACCGAACCCATCAAGCGCAGGCTTGAAAGATCATAGCTCTTGGGATGCACTTTCTCATCGGCCTCACACGCCTTGATCAGCGAACGAATCGCGGTGGGTGCAGTGTAGAAAATTGTCGCGCTGTGGCGCTGAATCATTTCCCAGAATCGACCAGCATTGGGGTAAGTGGGCACACCTTCAAACACAATTTGCGTGGCGCCCACAGCCAAGGGGCCATAAGTAATGTAAGTGTGGCCGGTAATCCAGCCGATGTCGGCCGTGCACCAGAACACATCGTTGGGCTTGATATCGAACGTCCACTTCATGGTCAATGCAGCCCACAGCAGGTAACCTGCCGAACTGTGCTGCACGCCCTTTGGCTTGCCTGTTGAACCAGACGTATAAAGAATGAACAGCGGGTGCTCGGAATCGACCATTTCAGGCGCGCACACATCGCTTTGCTTGTCTGCCAAATCGTGCAGGTAAACATCACGGCCGCCCTGCATGCCCACATCAGCACCAGTGCGCTTGTACACAATCACATTCTTCACAGCCTCGCAGCCACCCAGGCTCAAGGCTTCATCAACAATCGCCTTCAGTGGCAACTGTTTGCCACCGCGCACTTGCTGGTCCGCAGTGAACACAGCCACAGCGCCAGTATCCACAATGCGATCTTGCAAGGCTTTGGCTGAAAAACCGCCAAACACCACCGAATGCGTGGCACCAATTCGCGCACAAGCCTGCATGGCAGCCACACCTTCAACACTCATGGGCATGTAGATAACAACGCGGTCACCTTTTTTCACGCCCAGGCCTTTCAGGCCATTGGCAATGCGGCTTACCTTGCCCAGCAGTTCTTTGTAGGTCACCTTGGTGACTTCGCCACCATCGGCTTCGAAAATCAAGGCCACTTTGTCGCCCAGGCCAGCTTCGATGTTTTTGTCCAGGCAGTTGGCCGACACATTCAATTCGCCGCCGGTGAACCACTTGTAAAACGGGGGCGTGGATTCATCCAGCACCTTGTCATAGGCCTTGGAAAATTGTAGGTTCTCTTTGGCCAAACGCGCCCAAAAACCTTCGAAATCCGTTTCAGCTTCCTTGCACAAGGCGTTGTAGGCGTCCATACCGCCAATCGTGGCGCTGCGCTGCCAGTCGGCACTGGGCTCAAACACACGCGTTTCGTGTGACACTGATTCGATCGATGACATCCTGTCCTCCAAGAGTTACTTGATTTTCTATTAATTTAGGTTGCATAAACAATAGGCAAAAGCTCTTACTCTCACCTTACACCATGGCGCACCACAGCAATTTGCATTCCAGCTGGGTATCGGCTACATCGGTGTAGCTTGGTTCTGCTATAGTTTGCGCCATCATCCCTTCAACCATTGCTGCACTGCACACTTGTCTCAAAATGGAACAATACAAACCGAAGCCACCTGCCCTTGCCCGCCTTATTTTCATGAGTCGTTGGCTACAACTGCCGCTCTACCTGGGTTTGATCATTGCCCAAGGTGTTTATGTTTATCATTTTTTAATTGAGTTGTGGCATTTGGTAGGCGGTGCAATTGAGCACACCTTGACCGAGGCCGGCATCATGCTGATCGTGCTGGGTTTGATCGACGTGGTCATGATTTCCAACCTGCTGATTATGGTGATTGTGGGTGGATATGAAACGTTTGTCAGTCGAATGCATCTAGAGAACCATCCTGACCAACCCGAGTGGCTGGATCATGTCAATGCCTCAGTATTGAAAGTAAAACTGGCAATGGCCATCATCGGCATTTCGTCCATTCACCTGCTGAAAACGTTTATCAACGCAGAGCAATACGATGAAAAAACCATCATTGCGCAGGCTTCCATCCATGTCATCTTTTTGCTTTCGGCTGTGGCAATTGCGTACTGTGATAAATTGCTGCACCAATCCGTACCCACCAAAAGCCATTTAAAATAAGCCAACGGCACACCATTGAAAGCAGGAGTTGTTTATGAACACCATCAAGCAAGAAGACTTCATCAGCTCAATCGCCGATGCCTTCCAGTACATTTCGTACTACCACCCGCTCGACTACATTCAGGCTTTGGGCAAAGCCTACGAGCGCGAGGAAAGTGAAGCTGCAAAAGACGCGATTGCGCAAATCCTGACCAACAGCCGCATGTGTGCCGAGGGCAAGCGCCCAATTTGCCAGGACACCGGCATTTCGGTGGTGTTTTTAAAAGTGGGCATGAATGTGCGTTGGGAGTCCACGATGAGTGTGACGGACATGGTCAACGAAGGTGTTCGCCGTGCCTACCTGCACCCTGATAACAAGCTGCGCGCCTCGGTACTGCTCGACCCCGCTGGTGCGCGCAAAAACTCCAAAGACAACACCCCTGCTGTCATTCATTACGAAATTGTGCCCGGCGATGGTGTGGAAGTCATTTGCGCAGCCAAGGGCGGCGGTTCCGAAAACAAATCAAAAATGGTCATGTTGAACCCATCCGATTCCATCGTGGACTGGGTATTGAAAACCGTGCCCACCATGGGCGCAGGCTGGTGCCCACCCGGTATTTTGGGCATTGGTATTGGTGGTACGCCCGAGAAGGCAATGTTGCTGGCCAAAGAAAGCCTGATGGCCCCTTGCGATATTCATGAGTTGCTTGAACGTGGCCCCAACAACCGCATCGAAGAACTGCGCCTGGAGCTGTACGACAAAGTAAACTCTCTGGGCATTGGCGCGCAAGGCTTGGGTGGCCTGACTACCGTGCTCGATGTAAAAATTCTGGACTACCCCACTCACGCTGCTTCTTTGCCCATCGCAATGATCCCCAACTGTGCGGCCACACGCCACGTGCATTTCCATTTGCATGGTGACGGCCCAGCCAAACTGGAAGTGCCCAACCTGGCCGATTGGCCGCAGGTCAGCTGGAAAGCCGATACCGAGAAAAGCAAACGTGTGAACCTGGACACGCTGACCCCCGCGGAAGTGGCAAGCTGGAAGCCTGGTCAAACCCTGTTGTTGAACGGCAAAATGTTGACTGGCCGCGATGCAGCCCACAAGCGAATTGCCGACATGCTGCAAAAAGGCGAAAAGCTGCCCGTGGACTTCACCAACCGCGTGATTTACTACGTGGGCCCAGTCGACCCCGTGCGCGACGAGGCTGTGGGCCCTGCAGGCCCCACCACCGCCACCCGCATGGACAAGTTCACCCGCATGATGCTGGAGAAAACGGGCCTGATCGCAATGATCGGCAAGGCCGAGCGTGGCCCTGTTGCCATTGAAGCAATTCGCGACAACAAATCAGCCTACCTGATGGCTGTGGGCGGGGCCGCCTACCTGGTGTCCAAGGCCATTACCAATGCAAAAGTGGTGGGCTTTGAAGACTTGGGCATGGAAGCCATTTACGAGTTTGAGATCAAGGACATGCCAGTCACTGTCGCGGTAGACAGCACCGGTATTTCTGTGCACAACACAGGCCCCAAAGAGTGGCAAGCCAAGATCGGGAAGATTCCGGTCAGCGTGGAATAAGAAACAAGAAAAAGGTCAGTCCACACAGGCTTTACGTCGCGGCCAATGTGGGCTGACAGGTCGGGTTCAAACACACAGAACCCGCTTTCTGAGTCAGTTTATTTCATGGACGCCTTGATCTGGTCCAAAGCAGTGGGGTCTTCAATGGTGGTCATATCGCCCGGATCACGGCCTTCACACACCGCCTGAATGGACCTGCGCAACAGCTTGCCTGATCGGGTTTTTGGCAACACATTCACAAAGTAAACGCGTGCGGGTCGAGCCACAGCACCCAACTGGCCGTCTACCACTTTCATGATTTCCGATTCCAGCGCTTTTGCTTTGGCAGCATCCAGTTCATCGGCCGCCTTCAAAATGGCAAACGCCACTGCAACCTGTCCTTTCACCTGATCGGCCACGCCCACCACAGCCACCTCGGCCACGGCAGGGTGAGAAGAAATACTCTCTTCAATTTCGCGTGTGCCCAAGCGGTGGCCCGCCACGTTGATCACATCGTCGGTGCGTCCAAGGATAAAAAAGTATCCATCTTCATCACGAATACCCCAATCGAATGTGGAATACACCTGCCGGGTTTTGAAGCTCGACCAATAAGTTTTTACAAAGCGTTCGTCATCGCCCCACACGGTTTGCATGCAACCCGGTGGCAAAGGCCCCTCAATGGCAACCACACCTTTTTCATTGGCCTTGCAGGGCTGCGCGGTGTCCTCGTTCAACACATTCACATTAAAACCAAACACTGGCACGCCTGGGCTACCCAGTTTGCCCGGCATTTCCTCAACACCACGCTGAACGGCCAAAATGGGCCAGCCGGTTTCAGTTTGCCAATAGTTGTCCACAATTGGCTTGCCAATTGCACCGGAAATCCAGTCCGACGTGGTTTCATCCAAAGGCTCGCCTGCAAGGAACAATGCTTTTAGCGAACTCAAATCGTATTTGCTCAAGTGAGTAGGGTCTTGTTTTTTCAGTACTCGCACGGCTGTGGGCGCAGAGAACAACACCGACACTTTGTGGTCTTGAACTATCTTCCACCAAATGCCGGCGTCTGGCCGAATGGGCAAACCCTCGTACATCACAGTGGCCATGCCCGCAATCAACGGGCCGTAGATAATGTAGCTGTGCCCCACCACCCAGCCGATGTCGCTGGTTGCAAAGAATGTTTTTCCTTTTTCACCCATGAAAATGTATTTCATGGACGCAGCCAATGCCACGGCATATCCACCCACGTCGCGCTGCACGCCTTTGGGCTTTCCGGTGGTTCCGCTGGTGTACAAAATGTAACTGGTGTCAGTGGCCGCAAGCCATGTAACCGGCACTTTGGCTGTCGCCAGTTCCTTGCGCAGTGTTGCATAATCCTGATCGCGCCCTTCAATCGAGTTAAAGGGCACCAAACCACGGTTCACCATGAGCACATTGCCAGGTTTAAAGCTTGAGCGTTCAATCGCTTCGTCCAGCAAAGGCTTGTAAGCCACCGCCTTACCTGCCCTGGAACCCGCGTCCGCCGACACAATCACCTTTGGCTTTGCATCTTCAATTCTTGAGGCCAGGCTGTGCGACGCAAAACCGCCAAACACCACTGAGTGAATCGCACCGATTCGCGCACAGGCCAACATGACAAATGTGGCTTCGGGAATCATCGGCATGTAAATCAAAACCCGATCACCTTTTTTCACGCCCATTTTTTGAAGCATTGCAGCGGCTATTTGCACCTCTTGGTGCAATTGGCGAAAGGTGTAAACCTTTTCCTGATCAACTTCGGTCGACACATAAATCAAGGCTGGCTTGTCACCCAACTGATCCAAATGTCGATCCACGGCGTTATAGCACAGGTTTGTTTCACCACCCACATACCACGTTGCAAACGGGGGTTTGCTGTCGTCAAGCACCTTCTCGAAAGGCTTTTGCCAATGAATCAAATCAGCCTGTCTGGCCCAAAAACCCTTTGGATTGCGGATAGATTCGTCATATAAATTCTGGTAAGTCCCGTTGGACTGATACTTCACTTGCTCAACCACAGCGCTATCTCCTCATTTCTTGGTGCACCCAATGTAGAAACCCGCGCTTACGACACTCTGACTATCGCTAAAATTATTTTTAAACGAGAACACTTCTTGTTACATAAATAATTACTATTTGCTAGACTAGTGAGGTAAAAAGTAACCCAACCACTCTCAGGAAAGTCCTAATCACCATGAAGAACACTTTCAAAACACTGATCTCAGTTTCAATCGCCAGTTTGATTGGCTTCGGTGCTGTAGCCCAAGCCGACGACAAAGTAATCAACCTCTACTCGGCACGCCATTACTCGACCGATGAAAAAATGTACGAGGACTTCACCAAGCAAACCGGTATCGCCATCAAGCGCCTTGAACTGGGCGACGAAGCGTTGCTTGAACGCATGCGCAGCGAAGGTGCTCGCAGCCCAGCTGACGTGGTACTGCTTGTTGATGCGGCCCGCTTGGCACGCGCTCAACAAGACGGTTTGTTCCAACCAGTGAAGTCAAAAGTGTTGTCCGACCGGATTCCAGCGCAGTTCACCGGTGAGAATGGCTTGTGGTATGCATTCTCAGCCCGCAGCCGCGTGATTGTGTACAACAAGGCGAACGTTGATCCCAAACTGGTCCAGAATTACGAAGACTTGGCCAAGCCAGAAATGAAAGGCAAGGTTTGCACACGTTCTGGCTCACACCCCTACATGCTTTCCCTGATGAGCAGCATGATCAGCCACCTGGGTGAAAAAGGCGCAGAAAGCTGGGCTCAGGGCGTAGTAGACAACATGGCCCGCAGCCCCAAGGGCGGCGATACCGACCAGATCCGTGCTGTAGCCTCCGGCGAATGCGGCGTGGCTTTGAGCAACAGCTACTACTGGGTTCGTTTGTTGAAATCTGACAAAGCCGAAGACAAAGAAGTGGTGTCCAAAGTTGGCTTTATCTGGCCCAACCAAAGCAGCTACGGCGTTCACATGAACGTGTCTGGCGGTGCAGTGGCTAAAAATGCACCCAACCGTGAAGGCGCTGTCAAGTTTCTGGAATACCTTGCCAGCGACTCTGCCCAGAAGTACTTTGCAAATGGTAACAACGAGTGGCCCACAGTTCCCGGCGTGAAGGTAGACAATGCTGCGCTGGAATCACTTGGTGCCTACAAACAAGACGTAACACCCGCAAAAACACTGGCTGCCAACACAGCCCTGTCGCAGCAAATCATGGATCGAGTAGGGTACAAGTAATAAAATTTAGTAACTTACCGATCGCTGATCAGTAAAAAAGCCTCACACTTTTTGTGGGGCTTTTTTTATTCACAAAACTGAAAGAAGCTTGATACACTTCAAAATGTCAATGTAACCGGCAAGTAAATTGGTGAAAAAAGCGAACGATAACAATAAAAACGCAGCGCCTACCTTGGAAACAAAACGCCTGGGCACACGAAAAGTTCCCAAAGAACAGCGCATGGGCCAAATCCTGGATGTTGCTGGCTCGGTGTTTTCTCGCC
Source organism: Limnobacter sp. 130 (assembly GCF_902506325.1). GTDB lineage: Bacteria > Pseudomonadota > Gammaproteobacteria > Burkholderiales > Burkholderiaceae_B > Limnobacter. The sequence goes on along the minus strand of NZ_LR732328.1, from coordinate 679,779 downwards.
ACGGCTTCCACTCCACCAGCATGGAACAAATTGCTGAAGGCGCAGGTGTCACCAAACCCCTGCTCTACCGCTACTTTGGCTCCAAAGACGCGCTTTACCTGGCCACCATCACACAAGTGGGCAATCACCTCATGTCTGGCCTGTCCATATTGATGGCCAACCCAAATCCCCAAGAGCGACTGAAATTAATCATGTTCAGCTTTTTGACGTTTGTAGAACGCCACCGGGACGGTTGGTCGGTTTTGTACAACGAAGCGCTGACAAGTGTTGGTCCGGTTGGCGAGAAGGTGGCCTTCTTTAGAAACAGCTTCATTGAAGCCGCGGCCAAAACCATTGAAGGACTCAACGACCCCTCGAACGCCAAAAACGACGACAAGGCAGGCATTCAGGCTGTGGCCTTGGCCAACATCATGGTGGGGGCTGTTGAAGCGGGGGCGCGATGGTGGATTCAGCACCCCGAAATTCCGATTCGGGATATGCAGAAAATGATTGAGACCAGCCTGATGCCGGGACTGTCGGAGAGATAGGACAAAGCGAACTTCGCAAACAACGCCGGTGGAATGATTAGTACGGTGAAGCTTTGCAGCAGCGTTGCATCATTACGCCGATTCAAGATCAAGTCGCCCGGTTTGATTCGCAGCGAGGGGCGACCTGCAAGGTCGATGCGAAGACGCTTTTGCGTTTCGCATGAACCGAGCCAGAATCAAAAAGGGGAATTCGACTTGGATCTAGGCGCAATGAGTAACGCGATGCGAAGCCGACACACCGCACCAATCAACTTACAATACTTCCGACCATCAACACTTTCGAATCCCGCTCGGCCAGCACTTCAAACTTCGAAGCACCACTGACAGTGACATGCTTCACCGAAATACCCGATGGTAAAAACACGGGCTGCTTGAACGACAAATCAAACTTGCTTGCACGCGAACCCAAACTGGCTTCGACAATGCTCAATGTTTTTGCAGCAGTCCACATGCCGTGCACAATCGCCTGCTTGAAACCAAACATTTTGGCGGTTTGCGCATACAGGTGAATCGGGTTGTAATCGTTCGACACCTTGGCGTACTTGCGACCCTGGTTTTCAGGCACTTTCACGGCAGCATACTGCGCGCCGATCGCACTTAATGGCTCAACGGGTGCAGGTTTCGTCACCGGCTTGGGCATGCCCTTCACACGGCACAGAATGGTCATCACGCTGCTCCAGTGCACTTCTTCACCCACCAGAAACTCGGTGTGCACATCAAATTCCAAGCCCAGTGAAATGCTGCGGGTTTCACCCACAGTCACCACCACATCGTAAGCAGTGCCATATTCCAGCGGCTTGCTGCATTCAATTGAATTGTGCAGGTGAACCATGCCCAACATCGGCATGGGGTGCTCTGGGCGGCTGAGCAAATACATGTGCAGTGGGGAAGCCACCACCTGCGGTGCAGTCAAGGAAATTTCATCTTCCTTGAAGCCACACACGGCGTTGTATTGGCGTACCCATTCACGGTCAATGAATACTTTCTTCACCCGGGCACCCAGGCGCGCGGCCTGCGTGTCGGGTTTTGGCTTTTTGTTGGACGTGGTGGCAGCCTTCAGCAGCAGCGCCTTGCCATTTGGAAACTCAGACAGCTCGAAAAATTTCGCCGCTGCTTTCAGGGTGTCATTCACGCTCATGATTTCACTTCTCAATAATTGCAGTTACACCGATACCACCGGCTGCGCAGATAGAGATCAAGCCCTTGCCGCTGCCTTTTTCATTCAGCAACTTGGCCAATGTGCCAATGATGCGGCCACCAGTGGCTGCAAATGGGTGGCCAACAGCCAATGAACCACCTTTCACGTTCAGCTTGCTGCGATCAATTGTTCCCAAAGGTGCGTCAAGACCCAGTTTTTCCTTGCAGAACTTGGGGTCTTCCCAAGACTTCAATGTACACAGCACCTGTGCAGCAAACGCTTCGTGAATTTCGTAGAAGTCAAAGTCTTGCAGCTTCACACCGGCTTTCTTCAACATGCGTGGCACAGCGTATGCGGGGGCCATCAACAGGCCTTCCTTGCCCGACACAAAATCAACACCAATGGTCTCGCTGAATGTCAGGTAAGCCAATGGCTGAATGCCACGTGCTTTCGCCCAGTCTTCAGAAGCCAGCAACACAGCAGACGCGCCATCGGTCAGCGGTGTGGAGTTGCCAGCAGTCATGGTGCCCTTGCCGCTCTTGCGGTCAAACGCAGGCTTCAAACCTTGCAGGCGTTCAACTGAAGAATCAGCGCGCAGGTTGTTGTCGCGGGTCAAACCATTGAATGGAACCACCAGGTCATCGAAGAAGCCTTCTTCGTAGGCTTTGGCGGCTTTCAAGTGGCTGCTTACAGCCAACTCGTCCTGCTCTTCACGGGTAATACCCCAAGTTTGCGCCATCACTTCACAGTGCGCACCCATGCTCATTTTTGTACGCGGTTCTGCGTTGGCGGGTGGCAGTGGTGCCAGGTGCTTGGGGCGAATTTTCAACAGTGCGGCCAGTTTGCCTTTGGTGTCGCGGGCGCGGTTGGCTTCCAGCAAAATTTTGCGCAAACCTTCGCTTACGGCGATCGGTGCGTCAGTGGTGGTGTCTACACCACCGGCCATGCCCACTTCAATTTGACCCAAGGCAATTTTGTTGGCCACTACAATGGCGGCTTCCAGGCCAGTACCACAAGCTTGCTGAATGTCGAATGCAGGTGTCATTGGGCTCAAGCCTGAACCCAATACAGACTCACGACACAGGGAAAAATCGCGGCTGTGCTTCACAACAGCACCCGCCACCACATCGCCCAGTTCTTCACCGTGCAACTGGAATTTGTCGACAACGCCACGGAATGCTGCAGTCAGCATGTCCTGGTTGGATTTGCCAATGTAGGCTGTGTTTGAACGTGCAAATGGAATGCGTGAACCGCCGATAATGGCAACGCGACGACCGTGTTTCATAGTTTTCTCCAGATAATTTTTATTTGCAGGTGACGTAAATTAATTACGCGCCCACCAGGTTTTGTCCGCACACACGCAAGGTGGCACCGTTTACACCAGCAGCCAATGGGCTGGCCATGAAAGTCACTGCTTCTGCAATGTCCACTGGCAAGCCGCCTTGCGACAGGCTGGACAAACGACGGGCCACTTCGCGGGTTACCACGGGAATCGCAGCAGTCATTTGAGTTTCAATAAAGCCCGGTGCAATCGCATTGATCGAAATGCCCTTGCCTTCCAGTTGCTTGGCCATTGCATCCACATAGCCAATCACGGCGCTCTTGGTTGCAGCGTAATTGGTTTGGCCTGCGTTACCGGCAATGCCACCAATCGATGAAATACACACAATGCGGGCATTCGCACCAAAAGCATCGTCAGCCAGCAGTTGGTCGTTACAACGAACAATCGCACCCAGGTTTACGTCCAGCACCATGTCCCACAAGTGGGCAGCCATGTTGCGCATCATCTTGTCGCGGGTAATACCGGCGTTGTGCACGATGATGTCAATCTTGCCGCCTTTGTTCGCGGCAACAGCAGCCAACTTTTGGCCGGCGTCTGCATCGGTAATGTCCAACGGGCAAGCAATACCGCCAATGCTGCTCATGGTGGTACCCAGCACGCTTTCATCAGCCGGGCGATCCACACCAATCACGGTTGCACCTTCGCGGGCCAACACTTCAGCAATGGCGGCACCAATGCCGCGTGCAGCACCGGTGACCACAGCCAGTTTGCCAGTCAATGGCTTCTCAGCAAACGCAGCAACCTTCACACCCTTGGGTGCGCCAACCACGGGCAACACCTGACCAGTTACAAATGCTGAATGCGGGCTCAAGAAAAAGCGCAACGCACCTTCAATGCCGTTTTCGGCACCAGTTTTTACCTGAAGCAAATTGGCTGTGGTGCCGTTCTTGCCACTTTCTTTTGCAAGGCTGCGAATAAAGCCTGGCAATGAAGATTGCGCAGTTTCTGCCAATGCGTCTTTGCAATCACCGCGTGGGCGACCAATCACCACGATGCGGCTGTTCGAAGGCACTTTGCGCAGGCGTGGGTTGAAAAAATCGTACAACAAACGCAGATCAGCCACGTTCGCGGCGGCTGTTACGTCGAGCACATACACATTTTCAGGCACGCCGTTGTCGGCCTGGGAAATGGACACATCGACTTTGGCCTTGGCTGCCGCTTGCTTAATGCCATCCAGACCAGCCAAATCAGCCGACACCTTGATGGAAGCACCCATGGCATTCAATGCCTTCACCACCGAAGTAGCCACCGGGCCAAATGCGCTGGCACCCACCAAGGCATTTGCATTGACCAGTGCTTTTTCAGCATAGCCAGCCTTGGCGCGCTTCAACATGGGGGGCACGGGCAAGCCCAGTGCGGCGGCAATTTGTTTACCTGTGGAGGTGTGAACAAATTCAAGAATTTTGTCGGCCATGAGTCTCGTCCTTCTTATAGGGGGAATGTCTTTTTTCAGGGCTTAGCATAGCCCAGCAAGACAATGTTACTGTTGCGTAACTTGCGAGTGTATAGAAAGTTGACCAGAAAATCGTAGAGGGTCGTCTCTAACCCGGAAAGGTTAAAGGTATGTCAGCTGGTTGCCAAGGGCTGTACTTCACCATGGCTGTCTCCAGCAAGTCCGATTGTAGAAAGTCTGCGAGCCACTGCTTCAGCGCCTCGTAACCGGGCACTGCATCAAACCAGGCCTCATCAGCAATGCGAAACTGGCGCACGAAAGGAAGAATTGCGAAGTCAGCAAAGCTGGGTTTGTTGCCAAATAGCCATGGGCCTTGCTGCATCAGCACTTCATTCCATTGCATCAGAATTTTTTCACACGCCGCACGGTGCTCAAGCGGATCACAGGTAGAGGACTCTGTGTGATATCTGTGAGGGTACTTGTAACGGTCCAGGTTGCGCTTGAACTCACCATCCAGCAACGCAATCCACTCATCACACTGTTGCTGCTGTTGAGCATTCAGCACCAACCAGTCGACCGGGAAATTCTGACCCACCGCCCAGCGCATTACATCCAGGCTTTCATCAATCACTGTACCGTCTTGCAACCACAATACGGGCACAGTCCCTTTCGGTGAAATTTCCAGCATGTGGGCGGGTTTTGCACGCAACACCAACTCGCGCACTTCAACTTTCAAACCCGCGGCAACAATCGCCAGCCGTGCACGCATGGCATACGGGCAGCGGCGAAAGGTGTACAGCACAGGCAAACCAAGTTGGTGCTCCACCCTATTTACTCCGCATGCGCTTCTTTGGGTGGCATCTTGCGGCCAATGTGCTTTTCATTGCGCATTTTAGCCAGTTGAATCTGCTTCTGGCGCTCGCCAAAACGCTGCTTCTGATCATCCGTCAATGAATCGTAGCAATGCGGGCAACCCACACCCTGAATGTACTTCTCGCTTTGCTTTTCTTCATCGGTAATTGGCATGCGGCATGCGTGGCAAAGGTCGTAGTGCCCCACCTGCAAACCATGGGTAACCGACACACGCTGGTCAAACACAAAGCACTCGCCTTTCCACAAGCTTTGTTCTTCAGGAATTTCTTCCAGGTATTTCAAAATGCCGCCTTCAAGGTGGTAAACCTCTTCGAAACCCTGCTCCAGCATGTAGGCCGTGGACTTTTCGCAGCGAATGCCACCGGTGCAAAACATCGCAATTTTCTTCGGACGCTTGTCAGCGGGCAGGCTTTTCAAATTCTTCTCCACCCATTCCGGAAATTCTCGAAATGTGGTGGTTGCTGGGTCTACCGCACCTTCAAAGGTACCAATTGCATACTCGTAGTTGTTGCGCGTGTCGATCACCAAGGTATCCGGGTCTTGAATCAAGGCGTTCCAGTCCGAAGGCTTCACGTAGCGCCCCACCAAACGCTTGGGGTCAATGCCGTCTTTGCCCATGGTCACGATTTCACGCTTCAGCTTCACTTTCATGCGTGTAAAGGCCTGCTCGGGCGCAATCGAATACTTGGGCGCCAAGTCCGCAAACCGGGCATCGCTCCACAAATAATTCATCAGCGCCACAAGGCCTGCGCGCGGGGCGCTCACTGTGCCGTTGATGCCCTCTTTGGCCAGCAGCAAGGTGCCCAGCACGTCGTTATCAGTGCACACCGTTTCAAGCGCTGGCTTGATGTCTTCGAAATCGGGCAGGCTGACAAACTTGTACAAAGCTGCAACCACGATTTGGTCGGATTGTGGAATAGAGGATTCGCTCATGGACATGGCAATACTTTCAAAAAAATCATCTGACAAAACAACTTAGCCCGTTATTGTAACCGAGCCCCCGGTTTTACCCAATCAAGCAAAAAGCCAAAGCGACACGGGCTTTGGTAAACTGGCAAACACGGCCGCACAACGCGGCAGCAACACCTACAACAAGAACACACATCATGAATGCCTTCTGGATTTTGGTCCTTTTGATTTTGGTTTCCGGCTTTTTTGCCCTCTCGGAAATGGCGCTGGCCTCTAGCCGCCGGTCCAAGCTGCAAACCATGGCCGACGCAGGCAACCCAAAAGCACGCATTGCCTTGCAAATTATGGACAACCCCAGTCGCCTGCTGGCCGCCACACAAACCGGTATCACTGCAGCCGCATTACTCATGGGTATTTATGGCGAATCCGCCCTAACAGCCACCTTTCAGCATTTCATTGACCAGTACTTCCCGACACTGACCGATTGGGCCGATGCCATTTCTTTCACAGTCACCATCGCCTTGGTCACCGGCTTCTCGATCATTTTTGGTGAAATTGTTCCCAAACGGCTGGCCATTGCCAACCCGGAAAAAGTAGCCGCCTTTTGCGCACCCTTCATGTCAGCGTTTCTGAAAGTACTCAGCCCGGCCATTGCGCTGTTGTCCAAAGGCTCCGATCTGGTACTCAGCTTTATTCCCTTCAAGGCTGCTCCCGCAGTCAGCACCATCGAGGAAATTCAGGCATTTCTGGATGAAGGTGCAAAAACCGGCATGCTGGCCCCGGAAGAACGCCATTTGATGAGCAATGTGCTGCGCCTTGAAGACCGGCGGTTGGCCTCGGTCATGACCCCGGTCAGCGACATTGCCTACATTGATTTGCATGCACCGCGTGAAGACAACCTGCGGTTGTTGCGAGAAGCCCCCCACTCCATGCTGCCGATTTGCAAAGGCAGTTTGCAGCAAGTCATTGGCGTGGCCGAAAGCCACGACATTCTTCAGGCCGCCATGGAAGGCGACATCGACTTTGCAGAAATACCCCTGCAAAACGCCTTGTTCGTACCCGCCTCACTCACACTGGTTGATTTGCTACGCACCTTCCGGCAACAGAAAAACACCTTCGCATTTGTGGTGAGCGAATTCGGCATGACCGAAGGCATTGTGACCATCGACGATGTGTTGTCTAGCGTGGTGGGCGACATGATGCCGATGATGGACACCCCCGAAGAAGCACTGGCAGTGAAGCGCGAAGATGGTTCGTGGCTGCTGGACGGCCTGCTGCCCATCGACGAAATGAAAATCAAACTGGGTATTCGCGACCTGCCCCAAGAAGACTTGGGCAACTTTCACACCGTGGGCGGGTTCGTGTTGGCCTCACTTGGGCGCATACCCAAGAAGACCGAGAAATTCGACTGGAACGACTGGCGATTTGAAGTGGTCGACGTAGACCGCAACAGGGTGGACCAGGTGTTGGCCACCCCGAAAACTCCGGGCTGATTAATCAAACCTTGGGGTTCAAACCCGCGGATTCAAACCTTTCGGCATGGGGAAAGCAATATTTTCTTCCACGCCTTCCAGATTGCGCACTGACAAAGCGCCCCACTCCTTCAGGCGCTTCACCACACCTTGAACCAGGTGCTCGGGCGCAGAAGCACCCGCAGTCAAACCAATGTGCTTTACACCCTCGAACCAGGTTTGCTCAAGGCTGTCTGCGTTTTCAATCAACTTGGCAGGCACACCCAACTTCTCGGCCACTTCACGCAAACGGTTGGAATTCGAGCTGCTGGGGCTACCCACCACCAACACCAACTGCACCTGGCGCGCCATGAACTTCACCGCATCCTGCCGGTTTTGGGTTGCATAACAAATATCGGCTTTTTTGGGCTCCCGAATGTCTGGAAATTTGGCTTTCAGCGCTGCGATTACTTTGGACGCATCGTCCACACTCAATGTGGTTTGGGTCACAAACGCCAGCGGTGTGCCTGCAGCAATGGCAAGCCGGGCGACGTCCTCTTCGGTTTCAACCAGGTAAATACCGTCGTTGACCTGCCCCATGGTGCCTTCCACCTCAGGGTGGCCCTCGTGACCAATCATGATGATTTCACAACCCTGAGCACGCATTTTGCTCACTTCCACATGCACCTTGGTGACCAGCGGGCAAGTGGCATCAAACACCTTCAATCCCAGGCTTTCAGCCTGGCTGCGCACGTCTTGCGACACGCCATGGGCAGAAAACACCACGGTGGAACCTGTGGGGACATCTTCAAGTTCATCGACAAAAATTGCACCCTTGCCACGCAAATCCTCGACCACAGTTTTGTTGTGAACAATTTCATGCTTCACATAAATCGGCGAGCCAAACTGCTGCAGCGCGCGTTCCACAATTTCAATGGCGCGGTCAACACCCGCGCAAAAACCACGTGGTTGGGCCAGGCTAATTTCCATACTCACCTCACAGCACCCCGATCAACTGCACTTCGAATGTCAGCGCCTTGCCGGCCAGGGGGTGGTTAAAGTCAAACAAAATATCGTCTTCACGCTCCTCCACCACCGTGCCTGCAAACTGGCCACCATCGGGGGCAGGAAAATGCACAAATTCGCCCGGCTCAAACTTTGTCCCTTCCTCTGCGTACTTGGACAACAAGGCTTTGCTCACCGGGCGATACAAATCGGGATTGGTGTCGCCATAACCGCTGCCAGCAGGCAAGGTAAATATGTCACGTTGACCTGCCTGCATGCCAAACAGGCAACGCTCCAACCCCTCGGCCAACTGGCCAGCGCCAATGCTCAAGGTCGCGGGTTTGTCCTCAAAAGTGGACACAATTACCTGCTGGCTCTCAGCCAGGCGAATACGGTAATGCAAGGTCACGAATGAAGATTCATTCACCACGGGCTTGGGCTGTACTGCATCAGTCATTTCAACATCCTGAAATCATTTCAAAAACGCCTCTATTCTACGCCTTTGAAAGCGCTCAAGCAGTCATAGACTGGCGCGAATGGTTCGAGTTCGTCCTCACATTGTGGTAATAACATGAAGGTAAAACTTAAATATCCGAATTTAAAAATGCATTGAAGAACGAACAAAGGAGTTTAAACGCCATGGCATTTAACACAGAGAACCACCCTGGGGCGTGTGCAAAAGTACCCGATGCCACCCAAGGTTTCGTTTTGAACCACAGCATGTTGCGTGTGAAAGACCCCGCGGTTTCGCTTGATTTTTACACCCGGGTCTTGGGCATGCGAGTGCTTCGAAAACTCGATTTCCCGGAAATGAAGTTTTCCCTTTATTTTTTAGCCCGAATCGATGAGCAAGACGAAGTGCCCGAAGAAGAAGGCCAGCGAACAGCCTGGACATTCAGCCAGCGAGGCATTCTGGAGTTAACTCACAACTGGGGCACCGAGAACGACCCCGAGTTCAAATATCACGATGGGAATCAGCAACCACAAGGATTTGGACACATTTGTTTTTCGGTCCCCGATCTGGCAGCAGCAGTGCGCTGGTTTGACGAGAACGAGGTCAACTATGTGAAGCGCCCTGATCAAGGCAAGATGAAAAATGTCGCATTCATCAAAGACCCAGATGGCTACTGGATCGAGATCGTGCAACCTTCGTTGCTTCACGCCTTGGGAAAATCCTGAATTAAAATTCAGTCGCACAGTGTGAACTTGCCCTTCCTGAAAGCCACTCAATGGCTTTCAGGTTCAATTCCCGATGAGTATTCAAAGCTGGCCCAAACACGATCGTCCTCGCGAGCGGCTTATCAAACAAGGGGCACAGGCTCTCTCCGACGCGGAACTTCTGGCAATTTTTTTGCGCACCGGCCTGCCAGGTAAAAGCGCCGTCGATCTGGCTCGCGAAATGATCACGCAGTTCGGTGGCTTACAAAACCTGAATCGCGTTTCGCTGGCAGAATGGGTTCAAATTCGCGGCCTTGGCGAAGCCAAATATGCGCAACTTCGTGCCTGCCTTGAAATGGCGAAACGCTGCCTGAATCATGAATTGCGCGAGACACCCAACTCGCTGGGCACACCAGACCAGTTTGAACAATTTGTGCGGGCTCAAATCGGCCTAAGCGACGTTGAAAACTTTTTGGTCATTGCCCTGGACAGCCAACTCAAAGTGCTTGACCACAAAATACTGTCGAGTGGTACTGTCAACAAAACAGCTGTTTTTCCGCGTGAAGTTCTTAAATTCGCCATACAAACCAATGCGCCGCGTCTCATGATCGCCCACAATCACCCCAGCGACTGCTGTACGCCGAGCAACTCGGATGATCGCCTGACACGCGAGCTTTCCGCCGCTTTGGCCCTTGTTGATATAGACTTGGTGGACCATTTGGTTGTCGGTCCCACCTGTGGGTATTCCTACAGACTCAACAATCGTCCACCTTTTTGATTTTTTCCGCAAAAAAGGCTGGGCAAAGCAATCGTAATTGGTTACAATCTTGGACTTCGCCGCAAATCCATGGCTTTTCAATTTATGCCGTGTGGTTTTGCAGATACACTAATTTGCTGAATTTTTTGGGGTCATCATGGCTCGCGTATGTCAAGTAACGGGTAAGCGCCCGATGGTTGGAAACAAAGTTTCCCATGCCAACAACAAAACAAAACGTCGTTTCCTGCCTAACTTGCAGTCACGCAAGTTCTGGGTTGAAAGCGAAAACCGCTGGGTTCGCCTGCGTCTAACTAATAACGCCCTGCGCACTATCGACAAAAACGGCATTGATGCCGTTCTGGCCGATCTTCGTGCACGTGGCGAAATCTAAGCAGGAGTAAATCATGGCTAAAGGTGGTCGCGAAAAAATCAAACTCGAATCTTCCGCTGGTACTGGTCACTTCTATACAACGACCAAGAACAAGCGCACGAAGCCCGAGAAAATTGAAATCATGAAATACGATCCAGTGGTTCGTAAGCATGTGTCATACAAAGAAACCAAGTTGAAGTAACTCAACCTACTTCGCTGTTTCTACAGAAACCCGCTACTGAAATTCAGAGCGGGTTTTTTGTTGCCAACTTCCGCCCCTGCAAGATCGTTTGAGGCATTTGCAAAGTCGCATGCCCTCCTCCGCCTGAAAGTCTGTATTTCCCTTTTTGAAATTCACACTGACTCACCGAGTTCGGCAAAACAGATGGCCGAACCTCGGTGTCGGCCTGCAGCCGAACTTGACGCATGAATTCAAACGGGCAGACTTTCTTTAAGGCGGAATGACGGCAAAGCGAACTTCGCAATTGCTTGCGGCTTCGGCGCAGCGCACATCACCGTTTTTCTCCGGCGCAAGTTGGCATCCTGCGCGGAAGGTTTGGGTGCTGCATCGACTTGCCGGATTTGAAAGGCTTCCCGGTTGATTCGCAGCGCGGGGCGATTGCGCAAGCAATCGATGCGAAGACGCTTTGGCGTTTCGCATGCCCCAAGCCAGAATCATTGAACCGGTAAAGAAGCCTTGCATAGGCAAGATGATGTAGCACCCAAAACGATCACAGCGCTGATGCCAAAACAAAAAAGCCGCTGATTCTCACCAGCGGCTTTCACAAATCAAACAACTTCCAAATTACGCTGCGTAGCGACGAATCCGGATCGACATGTCTTCCAGCCAGCGAATACCGCTTTGCTCAGCACGCTCACACCAGGCTTGCAACTGAACCAACATTTGCTCACGGCTCAAGTTGGTTTTCTCCCAAATCTGGCGAAGCTCTGCGCGCATTTCAACCAAAGTGTTGATCATCTTGGATTGAGCGCACAGCTGGGCCAATTCGGCACGCTGCACATCGCACAGCTTGCTCTCGTCGATCGACAACAGCTTGGTGCCCTTGGACAACACCTTACGCTCTTGTGCATTGGCTGCTTTTTGCTTCAATGCAGCCACTTCCGAACGGAAAGCCTTGCGCATGGAACTGGCATAACGCGCCATCACATCGTAGCGGTGATTCACAACTGCCTGAACAGTGACCAAACTAAGCACCGGCTTGCTTTCAGAAGAAAACTTGGGTGACTCAGCCACTTTTTTCACCTTGGCCAGGCCAAGGAAGCTGAAAATCTTGATGTACATCCAGCCAATGTCGAACTCGTACCACTTGTTGCTCAACTTGGCTGAAGTGGCGTGCGTGTGGTGGTTGTTGTGCAACTCTTCACCACCGATCAGGATACCGAAGGGTGAAATATTGCGGCTTGCGTCAGGGCAATCGAAATTGCGGTAACCCCAATAGTGACCAATGCCGTTGATAACGCCAGCGGCCAGCACAGGGATCCACAACATTTGAATCGCCCAAATACTTACACCAGGAAAACCAAACAGGATAAAACTGAGCACCAAGGTAAAGCCCACGCCTTGCCACGGGAAACGCTCGTACACCTGAAACTCCAAAAAGTCGCTCGGTGTACCGTGGCTGTATTTGGCCAGGGTTTCAGTGTTCTTGGATTCACTACGGTATAGCTCGGCACCGCGCCAGAATACAGTTTTCAAGCCACGGGTTTGCGGGCTGTGGGGGTCATCGGGTGTTTCGCACTTGGCGTGGTGCTTGCGGTGAATGGCCGCCCATGCGCGGGTGCTCATGCCGGTGGTCAACCACAACCAGGCGCGGAAAAAATGCGCCAGAGCTGGGTGCACTTCCAAGGCACGGTGGGCCTGGCAACGATGCAGGTACACGGTTACCGCCACAATGGTGATGTGGGTCACGATCAGGGTGTAAATCACCATTTGGCCAATGCTGGCACCGGTAATACCCGAGGTCAAAAATTCAATCATATTCACTAACTCTCAACAGGTCGTATTTCAAAGGTTACGGCCATCTCAATTTGCTTCTGAAGGAGCCGCATCATATTTTCAGTGTACAAGTGTACTTTTAAAGTCGGAACAGATTTGGAATTTATATTCAGTTCAGGCTTTGGACCGTTGTAACACTGCTGCAAAGAAGCCGTCAGATTCTCCATCCTCTGGCCACAATCGAAGCATGTCGTCAGTCGTGTTCGCCTTGACAGGCCGTTCTCCAGGGTTCAACACTTCAGTCCAGCGGCGAAGCCGGAATTCCGGATGACTTTCCAGGAACGCATTGACAATGTCTTCGTTCTCATCGCGAAGTACACTGCATGTGATGTAAACAAGCCGACCATCGGGCTTTACCAATTTGGCTGCATGCTCGATGATGGATTTTTGCTTCGCGGTCAATTCTGCCAGACTCTGCAAGTTCTGTCTAAACTTAAGATCCGGGTTACGCCGTAAGGTTCCCATGCCGCTGCAAGGCACATCGGTGACCACACGGTCTGCCTTGCCAAAATACTTGTTCAGTCGCGGGTCAGCTTCGTCGTTGATGACCATGGTGTAAAAGTTGCTCAATCCAGAGCGTGCCGCGCGGGGCTTGAACTTCACCAAACGCTTCTCTGAAGTATCCAGCGCAACAATACGGCCAGTATTTTTCATTTGCGCACCAATGGCCAGGGTTTTACCGCCAGCACCTGCGCAAAAATCAACCACCAAATCGCCGCGGCGCGGGGCCACAAGGCGGCTAACCCACTGGCTGCCAGCGTCTTGCACCTCGAAATAACCCTCTTGGAACACTTCCGTTTTGCCCACGATAGGCTTGCCCACAGCGCGCAAACCTTCCGGCAAACCTTCAATCGGGTTCACTTGAATACCCATATTGGTCAATGCCGCCAGCAAATCGGTGGTGCTGGCCTTCACAGTATTCACGCGCAAATCCAGTGGAGCAGCACTCAACACTGCCTGCGAGAACGACTCCGCCCTGTCCTGCCCGAATTGCTCAGCCAGCTTGGTGTAAAACCACTCAGGCAAACAGGTGCGGGCTTCAACACCCAGGTCATCGGCTGAAATATTGATGACTCGGCTTAGCCACTCATTGTCGGCTTGCTTGCCGGCCGACCAGATTTGCTCAGGCGCGCCCGACCACAACAAGGCCAGCTTGGCTTGGCGAACCACAGAAGGACCCTCGCCCGACTGTGCCAAGTGGTTAATTCTGTAGCGATAGCGCAACCAGCAGTACACAGCCTCCGCCACCATGGGGCGATCTCGCCCACCCAGCTCGGGATGGTCTTTGAAAAACCGGGAGATTGCCGCGTCTGCCGGGCCTTCGAACTGGGCCAGCAAATCAATCAACTGGGCCACGGTGCTAACCAGGCCATAACGCGATTGGGCGCCCTGGCGCTCTACCTTGGTTTCGCGCCGTTTAACTGGCTTTCGAAATGGGGTGTTTTTAGTGGAGCCGACCATATACTTGTATTTCCTGATTATTGAATTGCGTGGACCAGGGCTGTGGCCAAAGTGCCATGCAGTTTCCCGTCCACCATTTTAATTTGCCCGCTGGCCAAAGCTGCCAGTGCACGGGGGTAAATTTGATGCTCCAGTGCCAATACGCGAGTCGCCAGGCTTTCTGCCGTGTCTTCGGGCATCACCTGCAACAGTGCTTGGTCCACAATGGGGCCGTGATCGAGTTCAGGTGTGACCAAATGAACTGTGACACCATGGACCCGTACACCTGCGTCCAATGCTTGCTGGTGAGTTTTCAGGCCAGGGAACGCGGGAAGCAACGAAGGATGAATGTTGACCAAGCGCCCCAAATAACGATTCACAAAACCTGCTGTTAACACCCGCATGAACCCTGCCAACACCACCCAGTCCGGCTGATACTGATCGATCAAACCAGCCAATGCTGCATCAAAGACTTCTCGGCTTTCGTATTCGGTGTGATCAAGAACGGCCGTGTCGAGCCCCGCCGATTGCGCCAAAGCCAAGCCAGCCGCGGCTGGGCGGTTGGAAATGACTGCTCGAATTTGGTAGGCCCCGGTCTGTTTGGCGTGATCGATCAGGGCATTCAAGTTTGAACCTCGCCCCGAGATCAAAATGACGACGGAAGGTGTGGAATTTTGCATGGCGCGAGTTTATCACTGTGCGGGCGAAAAAGCCCTATTTTTCACCATTCAGGCCTTATAATGACCGGTTGTTTTGCAACCACTAAAGAGCCGACACACTCGGTATGAAAATCATTCGCCGCCCCCGGCCACACACATTTGCCAAGGGCACTGCGCTCACCATTGGAAACTTCGACGGCGTTCACTCCGGCCATGCCGAGTTGTTCCGCCGTGTGGTGTCCGCCGCACACGCGCAAGGTTTGGTGCCCACCGTGGTGACTTTGCACCCGCACCCGAAAGAATTTTTCAATCCGGCTTTCAAACTTGACCGCATTTCAACACTTCGAGACCGAATCATTGAAATGAAGCGTTGTGGTATTGAACAAGTGTGCATTTTGCCCTTCGACAAACACATGGCCAGCTTAAGCCCCGAGGCCTTTGTTCAGGAAGTGCTGCTGAAGCAATTGAATGCCAAACAGGTTTGGGTCGGCGACGACTTCCGGTTTGGTGCCAAGCGGGCGGGCGATTTCACCATGCTGAAAGGCTTGGGCGACTCCCTGGGCTTCACAGTCAACGACCTTGCCGAAGTTCAAAACAATGGCAGCCGTGTTTCCAGCTCCAATATTCGCGAAGCCCTGAAGGCTGGAGACATCGCAAAAGCCACACACATGCTCGGGCACCCTCTGGTTTACTCCGGGCACATTGTTCACGGCAAAAAACTGGGGCGTACGCTGGGCTTTCCCACCATGAACCTGCGTATTGCAGGGCGGGCCAGTGCCCTTACCGGTATTTTGGCGGTGTGGGTGCATGGTCTGGAAGAACACCCACTGCCCGCCGTAGCCAGCATGGGAGTGCGCCCCACTGTTGAACAATCCGATCAAATTTTGCTGGAAACATTCATTCCAGACTGGCAAGGCAATGCCTACGGCAAGTTGCTGCGCCTCGAGGTGTTGGCGCACATTCGCCCAGAGCAACACTTCGATTCACTCGATACGATGGTTGAGCAAATGCACAAAGACACGACACAAGCCATGACTTTGCTGGCCGCCAACCAACCCCAGATTTCAAATACAGGCTGTTAACCCGACATGGATTACAAGAACACACTGAACCTGCCCGACACCCCCTTCCCCATGCGCGGCAACCTGCCGGCAAGGGAACCGAACTGGGTTGAACAATGGTGCAAGGAAGACCTGTACAAGGTGATTCGCCAGTCCAAGGCTGGCAAGCCAAAGTTTGTACTGCACGATGGCCCACCCTATGCCAACGGCGATATTCACATTGGCCACGCTGTCAATAAAATCCTGAAAGACATCATCGTGAAATGCCGTTGCCTGGCCGGTTACGACGCACGTTACGTACCGGGCTGGGACTGCCACGGTATGCCGATTGAAATTCAAATCGAAAAAACCCACGGCAAAGGCAAGCCCACACTGGAAGTACAAGAGAAAAGCCGCGCCTACGCCACTGAGCAAATTGAACGGCAGAAAAAGGACTTCATTCGCCTGGGCGTCCTGGCCGACTGGGAGAACCCTTACAAAACCATGAATTTTGGCAACGAGGCGGATGAACTTCGCGCCCTGGGCAAGATCATGGAAAAAGGTTACGTGTTCCGCGGCCTGAAACCTGTGAACTGGTGTTTCGATTGCGGCTCTGCCCTGGCTGAAGCCGAGGTGGAATACAAAGACAAACAGGACATCGCAGTCGATGTGGGGTTCGCTTTCAACGCAGAGAACCTCGACAAACTTGCAGCCGCTTTCAATGTGCCACTGGCCACCCTGCAAGCCAAACCTGGGCAGTTAGTGATCTGGACCACAACCCCCTGGACCCTGCCTGCCAACCAGGCGCTGAACATGCACCCGGAATTGGTGTACAGCCTGGTGGATGTGGGTAGCAAGTATTTGTTGCTGGCGCAAGAACGTGTGAAGCCCTGCCTTGAAAGCTATGAACTGGAAGGTTCTGAGATTGCCACCGCTTCAGGTGCCAAGCTTGAAGGCGTTGCTTTTCATCATCCCTTCTACGATCGCCTAAGCCCGGTGTATTTGGCTGACTATGTGAGCACCGATGCAGGTACCGGCATTGTGCATTGCTCGCCCGCCTATGGCGTAGACGACTTCTTGACCAGCAAAGCTTATGGTCTGAAAGACGCCGACATCATCAACCCAGTCATGGGCAATGGTGTGTACGCTGACTCCCTGCCCTTCTTTGGTGGGCTGCACATCTGGAAAGCCAACCCGCTGATCGTCGAGAAAATGATCGAAGTGGGATCGCTCATCAAACAGGTGAAGTTCGGCCACAGCTACATGCATTGCTGGCGTCACAAAACCCCCATCATTTATCGAGCCACTTCGCAATGGTTTGCCGGCATGGACGTGCATTCCAATGATGGCAGCGGCAGCCTGCGGGAAAAAGCACTTGCGGGCGTTGAAGCCACCGAATTTTTCCCGGCCTGGGGCAAAGCTCGCCTGCATGCCATGATTGCCAACCGGCCCGATTGGACCCTCTCGCGTCAACGCCAGTGGGGTGTACCCATGGCTTTTCTGGTGCATCGCGAAACCGGTGAATTACACCCACGCACACCCGAGCTGATCGAGACCATTGCCCAACTCATTGAGAAACAAGGCATTGAAGCCTGGCAACACCTGTCTGTTGAAGACTTGATCGGTGAGCAAGCAAAGGACTACATCAAGAACCCCGACACACTGGATGTGTGGTTCGACTCGGGCACAACGCACGAAACGGTGTTGCGTGGCAGCCATGCCGATGAAAGTCACTTTCCCGCCGACCTGTACCTTGAAGGCTCCGACCAACACCGTGGCTGGTTCCATTCTTCACTGCTGACCAGTTGCATGATCAACGGCGTACCACCTTACAAAGCCCTGCTCACCCACGGTTTTGTGGTCGATGGCCAGGGTCGCAAAATGAGCAAATCGGTGGGCAATGTGATTGCGCCCCAACAGGTGTCCGACAAAATGGGCGCTGAAATTTTGCGCCTGTGGGTGGCCAGCACTGATTACTCTGGCGAACTGACTATTTCAGATGAAATTTTGAAACGGGTGGTTGAAAGCTATCGACGCATTCGCAACACCCTGCGTTTTTTGTTGGCCAATATTTCTGATTTCGACTTCGCCACTGAAGCAGTTCCCACCGAAGAACTGGCCGAAGTGGATCAATACGCACTCACGCTGCTCGCGAAATTGCAAAGCGAATGCGAAGCGCATTACACGAAGTACGAGTTCCACCCCATTGTCAGCAAGCTTCAAATTTTCTGTTCCGAGGATTTGGGCGCGTTTTACCTGGACGTGTTGAAAGACCGCCTGTACACCACTGGCGGGAATTCCAAGGCACGTCGCAGCGCGCAAACCGCGCTGTATCACATTACACATTCGCTACTACGCCTCATGGCGCCTATTCTCAGCTTCACAGCCGAAGAGGCTCGTGAAGTGATGGGTAATGTGGAGCCATCCATTTTCTGCAATGAGTTTTACAAAGTACCCGGCGTGGACAACGCTGATGAACTTGGTACCAAATGGGCCGAATTGCTGGCACTGCGTGCGCGTGTGGTCAAAGAACTGGAAAACCTGCGCACCGATGGCAAAATTGGTTCGTCCCTGCAGGGCACCGCAACGCTTCATTTGCCAGCCAACCTTTACAAAGCTGCAGCAAGCCTGGGCGATGACCTGAAATTCCTGTTCATTGTTTCCAAAATTGAAATTGTTCAAGCCGCTGAGGAGAAAATTGAAGTGGGTATTGCCGAAGGTGAAAAGTGCGAGCGTTGCTGGCATGTGCGACCCGACACGGGTACCGACCCCGAACACCCTGGCATCTGTGGCCGCTGTGTAAGCAACCTGTTTGGTGAAGGCGAGGTGCGCAACCATGTCTAAACCCATGCCAAGAAAACCAGCCAGGGCAACCACTGCTTTGAAACCACCCAAAAAATCCATTCTTCCCTGGATCGGCTTTTCATTGCTGCTTATTTTGATCGATCAAATCAGTAAACTTTGGGTTCAATCACGCCTTGATTTGGGCGCCGTAGTTGAAATCACAAGTTTTTTCAATTTGGTCTACGTGCTTAATCCGGGTGCTGCATTCAGCTTTCTGGCTGACCAGGCGGGCTGGCAAAAGCACTTTCTATCGGCTGTGGCAGTCATCGCGTCCATCGTCATTCTGTTCATGATGCGCTCCTCCAGCCATCGCAAATTCGCGATGTTCTGCCTGGCCTGTATTTTGGGCGGAGCGATCGGCAATTTGATTGACCGTGTTGCACACGGTGCGGTCATCGACTTTCTCGATTTTTATGTCGGCAATTACCACTGGCCTGCGTTCAACGTGGCCGACATTGCAATTACCATAGGTGCAATCGGCTTGATCATTGATGAGCTGTTCTTTAACAAAGAACACAAAGCCGCCAAACCCGAAAAAAGCGAATAAGGTTTTCAGCCCATGCGCCCAATCGAATTGCCACAGCTTCCCGGTTTAAACCAACTGCGTGTGGTGTTGGGCGTGTGTGGCGGCATTGCGGCCTACAAGTCTGCTGAGCTGGTTCGCCTGCTTGTCAAACAAGGCTGCTCAGTTCAAGTGGTCATGACTGAATCGGCAACCCGGTTTATTGCCCCACTCACCTTTCAGGCGCTCTCTGGTAAAACAGTACACGTGTCGCAATGGCCGTTAGAACACAACGATCAACTGAGCGCCGACCGTGGCATGCCGCACATCGACATCAGCCGCAATGCCGATTTCTTGTTGATCGCACCCTGCACTGCCAATTCCATGGCCAAATACGCACACGGCTTTGCCGACAATCTGCTGGATAACCTGGTATTGGCCCGCAACTGCCCAATGGCCATTGCGCCTGCCATGAACGTGGAAATGTGGAACAACCCAGCCACCCAGCGCAATGTAAACCAGTTAAAACGTGATGGCGTGCATGTATTTGGTCCTGCAGCGGGCGAACAAGCCTGCGGCGAGGTGGGTAGCGGCCGCATGCTGGAACCCTTTGAAGTGGTGCTTGAGCTGGCCCGTGCAGTCAACCCCAAACCACTGGCAGGCAAAAAAGTGTTGTTAACTGCTGGACCCACATTCGAAGCCATCGACCCGGTGCGCGGCATCACCAATCGCTCTAGCGGAAAAATGGGATACGCCCTTGCACAGTCTGCCTGGTTCATGGGTGCTGAAGTCAATTTGGTAAGCGGCCCCACCGCCCTGCCCGCACCCTATGGCGTGCGCATGTTGTCTGTTCAATCGGCCAAACAGATGCATGCCGCTGTGTTCAGCCAAATTGAGCAAAGCGACCTGTTTGTTGGTGTAGCGGCAGTGGCCGATTATGGTGTTAAAAATCCAAGCACGCACAAGCAGAAAAAACAGAATGATCAGCCCGCTGGCTTGCACATGGAATTCGAACTGAACCCGGACATACTTGCAGAAGTGGGTGCGTTCGCCGGTACAAGCAAAAAGCCGCTGACAGTGGTCGGCTTTGCCGCCGAGACAGAAAATCTCGATGAATACGCAAGTCGCAAGCTGGACAGCAAAAAAGCGCAATTCATTGTCGGCAATCTGGCGCAACATGCCTTGGGCGCGGATCACACCGAGCTGACTATTTACAGCAAGAAACTCAAGCCTGAACACTTGGGTAGCATGAACAAGCTTGAAGCTGCACAAACCCTATTGACCTTCATTTCCAAATATTCCTGAACCTACACACTCCATGAAAATTCAAGTTGAACTGAAAGTTCTCGACCCACGCATGCAAGATCAACTGCCCGCCTACGGCACACCTGGCAGCGCGGGTATCGACCTGCGTGCCTGCCTGGGCGAAGCACTAACCTTACAACCAGGGCAGGCCGAACTCGTGCCCACAGGGCTTTCCATGTACATTGGCGACCCCAATTACTGCGCCACCATTCTGCCTCGTTCCGGTTTAGGACATAAAAAAGGTTTGGTACTCGGTAACCTCGTGGGTCTGATCGATTCCGACTACCAGGGTCCGCTCATGGTCTCGGCCTGGAACCGCAGCCTGGTGCCAGTGACCATTGAACCCATGGAACGAATTGCCCAACTGGTCATACTGCCAGTTGCACATGCTGACTTCAAAGTGGTCAGCGACTTTACGCCCAGCGAACGCGGAGAAGGTGGATTCGGCAGTACCGGAACACGCTAGGGAACCTACCCACAAAGTTTTGCCACTGAGTGTCATTGTGAATCATTAGGAAAACAATGGACTCAGGGGGCAGCGGACCAAGCGCAACCACAGGCCGCACATGGTGGGTTCATGCAATCAAACACCTGCGCCCCTGTTCAGAAAAAACCATCCGCTATTTTTGGTTGATACTCTGCGCCATTCTGGCCGCAGTTGCCTTGTTCAATTACAGCCAGGCGCATCAAATTCAAGGTGAACTGGCCCAAAGAAGACTTCTTGAAATTTCATTGCAGGATCTGATCGTACAAAGCACTGCCTTGCATCATCTTGGCAATCAGCACACCTATGAAACAAAACTTGGCCTGGAAACACGTGGATATAGTTCGCCCCAGGAATTACTGAATCAACTTGCCGCCAGATTGGCAGTGATCGAGGCCATTAACCCCCACAGCGGCTTGACGGTGTCAGCTTCCAGCCTTCGAGAACACCTGATCGTTATGGACCAGCAACTTGCCCGGCTTGGCCGACCCGACCCCAAACGCATCGAGCTTTGGTTAATTGAGCTTGGGGTATTCAATGCCACCTTGAAAAACGATGCCAAGGTAGCCGACGACAAGGTCAATCAATTACAACGCAACAACTTGATACTGACACTCATCGTATTGCTTCATTCCGTGAGTTTTGTCAGCCTGACACTGTGGCGCCAATCAAAATTGCGCAAGCGTTTCGCAATTGAACTGCTTCACCTCAGCAACCAGGCTCGCACCGATCCACTCACAGGTCTGCTCAATCGCAGGGGCTGGCAAGACCTTAGCAGCGCATACCTGCGAAAAATGCAAAGGGAAAATCAACTGCAAGGCAGCGTGACCATTATCGATATCGATTACTTCAAGCAATACAACGACACCTTTGGTCACGAAGCCGGAGATATACGGCTTCGCGAATTTGCTGAAACATTGAGAAGCAATTTCAGACCTGTCGACCTGATTGCCCGCGTTGGAGGCGAGGAATTCG
Organism: Limnobacter sp. 130; assembly: GCF_902506325.1. GTDB lineage: Bacteria > Pseudomonadota > Gammaproteobacteria > Burkholderiales > Burkholderiaceae_B > Limnobacter. Next base: position 657,590 of record NZ_LR732328.1, on the reverse strand, counting down.
CAGTGCTGCTACCCAACTGCACTGCCGACGACACACAAAGAATTGTCGATAGAATCCGCTTGAACGGGAATTGCACGGTCGGGTTTTCAGCCGGTATTTGCAATATTGCGCACCTGGACAGCATTGACCGCACAATGGCTGAAGCTGATCAGGCACTGTACCAAGCCAAAAACAAGGGAAGAAATCGCAGTTGCCTGGGGAAGGTGAGCAGTTAGCACCTACAAACACGCAGCCGCAAAAGAAAATGCCTGAGTAGACCCCCACAAGGGCACTCAGGCATGCTGTTGGGTCAGCTGTTTAGGTGTGTGTTAGTCCACCGCCACTTCGGTGCCACTTTCAGACTCTTGGCCCGATGAGCCTTCGTCAAAAGTCAGCGACACTTGGTCGTTTTCTTCATCGTGGTCCACAGTCACCTTGCCACCGTTCACTAACTTGCCAAACAACAGTTCGTCGGCCAAAGCTTTTCGAATGGTGTCCTGGATCAAGCGCTGCATTGGGCGAGCACCCATCAACGGGTCGAAACCCTTTTTGGCCAGGTGTGTGCGCAACTCATCGGTGAATACAGCGTCCACTTTCTTCTGGTGCAATTGTTCTTCAAGCTCCATCAAGAACTTGTCGACCACACGAAGAATAATTTCTTCATCGAGCGCACGGAAGGAAATCACTGAATCAAGACGATTTCGGAATTCCGGGCTGAACATGCGCTTGATGTCTTCCATCTCGTCGCCCTGCACCTTCGATTCCATGAAGCCAATACCGCGCTTGGTCAAAGCCTCCGCCCCCGCATTGGTGGTCATGATAATGATCACGTTACGGAAGTCGGCTTTGCGGCCGTTGTTGTCGGTCAGCGTGCCGTTGTCCATCACCTGAAGCAGAATGTTGAACACGTCCGGGTGGGCCTTTTCGATTTCATCAAGCAGCAACACGCAATGTGGCTTCTTGGTAATGGCCTCGGTCAGCAAACCGCCCTGATCAAAACCAACATAACCGGGAGGCGCACCAATCAGGCGTGATACGGCGTGGCGTTCCATGTATTCCGACATGTCAAAACGCAGCATCTCGATACCAAGGACAAATGCCAACTGCTTGGCCACCTCGGTTTTGCCCACACCTGTGGGGCCGCTGAACAGGAATGAACCAATTGGCTTGTCGGCCTTGCCCAAACCGGCACGCGACATTTTGATCGCGTTGGCCAGCGCATCAATGGCTGGATCCTGACCAAACACAGTGGCTTTCAGGTCGCGATCAAGCGTGGCCAGCTTGTTCCGGTCGTCGGTGTTGACCGACTGAGGCGGAATGCGGGCGATTTTCGACACGATATCCTCAATGTCGCCTTTGGTAATTGTTTTACGTTGTTTGCTTTTCGGCAAAATACGTTGAGCCGCACCGGCTTCATCGATCACGTCAATGGCCTTGTCGGGCAAATGGCGATCGTTGATGAATTTGGCAGACAATTCTGCAGCGGCAGAAATCGCAGCGCTGGAGTACTTCACGCCATGGTGGTCTTCAAAGCGACTTTTCAGGCCACGCAGAATTTCAATGGTTTGCTCCACGGTGGGCTCAGACACATCAATTTTCTGGAAGCGGCGTGACAGCGCGTGGTCTTTCTCGAAAATGCCACGGTACTCGGTGAAGGTGGTCGCACCGATGCACTTCAACTGACCTGACGACAAAGCAGGCTTTAGCAGGTTAGATGCGTCCAGCGTGCCGCCCGAAGCCGAGCCTGCGCCGATCAAAGTGTGAATTTCATCGATGAACAACACCGAATCCGGATTGGCTTTGAGCTGCTTCAATACTGCTTTCAAGCGCTGTTCAAAATCACCGCGGTATTTGGTACCCGCCAGCAGTGCTCCCATGTCCAGCGAATGCACTTGGGCACTGCTCAAGATCTCGGGTACATCACCCTGCACGATTCTCCATGCCAGGCCTTCAGCAATCGCGGTTTTACCCACACCAGCTTCGCCCACCAACAGCGGGTTGTTCTTGCGGCGGCGACACAGCACCTGAATGACGCGCTCAACTTCCTGCTCACGACCAATCAGGGGATCAATTTTTCCTTCCTTGGCCAAGGCATTCAGATTCTGCGTGTACTGATCCAAAGGCGACTGCTTGTCACCCACGGTTTGCGCAGTCTCCGCTTCCTGTTCCGGATTCTCGTTTTGAGCATTTTCGGGCTTCGGTGCGGGTGTCTGTGGTGTTTTGGTAATGCCATGGGAAATGTAATTCACCACATCCAAACGCGTAATGCCTTGCTGGTGCAAGTAGTACACGGCGTGGGAATCCTTTTCACCGAAAATTGCAACCAGTACGTTGGCGCCGGTCACTTCCTTCTTGCCATTCGAGGTGCTTTGAACATGCATGATGGCACGCTGAATAACGCGCTGGAACCCAAGTGTTGGCTGGGTGTCCACTTCATCCTGACCTGTCACCACAGGGGTGTTGTCCTTGATGAAGTTTTGCAGGTTCTTGCGAATTTCCTCAACATCAGCGGAGCAGGAACGAAGCACCTCTGCTGCGGACGGATTGTCCAGCAAGGCCAATAACAGGTGCTCTACTGTGATGAATTCATGCTTTTGCTGACGTGCGTCAACAAATGCCATGTGCAAACTTACTTCCAATTCTTGCGCAATCATGTTTCCTCCATCACGCACTGCAGCGGGTGTTGATGCTGCTTTGCGAAACCGCATACCATTTCGACTTTTGTCGAGGCGATGTCCTTGGGATATACCCCACAGACCCCTTTGCCTTCTCGATGCACTTTCAGCATGATCTGGGTGGCCTGTTCCCTTCCCTTTCCAAAAAACTTCTGCAAAACAATCACGACGAACTCCATGGGGGTGTAGTCATCGTTCAAGAGCACGACTTGATACATCGGGGGCAGCTTCGCTTTTTGCGCCTGCGACTCTACGACTGTTGTTGGACTGTTTTGCGAACTCATAACTTCATTGTAATCACTTCTAAGGGGCACGCAACAAGGATTAGAGAGCAATACACTGCCTTTATTGAAGGCTAGAAAATTTTCCTGAAAATTCAATCAGCAACACGTCAAAAAATATGCAAACCCTCAGTCCAATTTGCAATTTTGGCCCCACCTGGTCAATCACCCAAAAAGCCGGATGTGACTAGATATAGACAGATCCTGTCTATTACAAGGGGTAAACCCTGAAAAAATGTATCTATTGTATGGTTGACCCCAGCGTAAACAGGTCAAAGAATAGGAGTCAAGCTGGCTATGACTGGCGAGTTGTCGGAAAGTTCTTGCGTTCCGATCGAAGTATTGTTTTTTGAAGGAGGTTTCGCGATGGCGACCGGCACCGTAAAATGGTTCAATGATGCAAAGGGTTTTGGTTTTATTACTCCAGATCAAGGGAGTGATGAACTATTTGCCCACTTTTCAGCAATCCAGGCATCTGGATTCCGCACACTTAAAGAAGGTCAGAAAGTGACTTTTGAAGTGGTGGATGGACCAAAAGGTAAGCAGGCTCAGAACATCTCTGTAATGGACGCAACCAGCGCCGCCTGATAAGTAAAATAATCAAACCATCGATTAAGAAAAAAGCCGGCCCCAAGCCGGCTTTTTTCTTGGGGCAAACAGACGAATGCCTTACATGTGGTCGATCATGACCTGACCAAAGCCAGAACAGCTCACTTGCGTGGCGCCTTCCATCAAGCGTGCGAAGTCATATGTCACTTTCTTGGAAGAAATGGACTTCTCCATTGAACTGATGATCAAGTCAGCCGCTTCAACCCAACCCATGTGGCGCAACATCATTTCTGCAGACAAAATTTGCGAACCTGGGTTCACGTAATCTTTGCCCGCGTACTTGGGCGCCGTACCGTGTGTGGCTTCAAACATGGCGATGGAATCGGACAAGTTCGCGCCTGGGGCAATGCCAATACCGCCCACTTGTGCAGCCAACGCATCGGAAATATAGTCGCCATTCAAATTCATGGTGGCGATTACGCTGTATTCAGCAGGGCGCAACAAGATTTGCTGCAAGAAGGCATCCGCGATCACGTCTTTGATTACGATATCGCCGTGAGCTGCCTTGATCTTCATCCATGGGCCACCGTCCAGCAATTCTGCGCCAAACTCATTCTTGGCCAATGCATACGACCAGGCTGCAAATGCGCCTTCGGTGTACTTCATGATGTTGCCCTTGTGAACAATAGTCACAGAAGGCTTTTTGTTGTCGATCGCGTACTGGATTGCCTTGCGGAACAGGCGTTCAGTACCTTCCTTGGAAATGGGTTTAATACCAATACCCGAAGTTTCGGGGAAGCGAATTTTGCTCACGCCCATTTCTTCGCGCAAAAACTTGATCAGTTTTTGGGCCTTCTCAGTTTCGGCTTCGTATTCAATGCCTGCATAGATGTCTTCCGAGTTTTCACGGAAAATAACCATGTCGGTTTTGTGGGGCTCTTTCACCGGGCTGGGCACGCCAGTAAAGTAACGCACAGGGCGCAAGCACACATACAGATCAAGCTGCTGACGCAAGGCAACGTTAATGGAACGAATGCCACCACCTACTGGCGTGGTCAGTGGGCCTTTTACAGACACCACATATTCTTTCAACACTTCCAGGGTTTCTTCAGGCAGCCACACATCGGGGCCATACACCTTGGTGGACTTTTCACCGGCATAAATTTCCATCCAGCTGATCTTGCGCTTGCCACCGTATGCTTTGGCCACAGCGGCGTCGACCACGTCGATCATCACTGGTGTAATGTCAAAGCCAGTGCCATCGCCTTCGATGTATGGAATGATGGGTTGATCGGGTACGCTCAACGAGTAATCACTATTGACCGTGATTTTTTCGCCGACTGATGGGACTTTAATGTGTTGGTACATGGTCTCTCCGCTGCTTCTCTGGTGTGTTAGAGGGAACACTCTAGTGTATCCCTTCACTACGAAAATCACAATTATTTCGCAATATGAAATTGCATTCCTTATTGCGCCAAGCCGTATAATAACGCCATCTTCTTTCAGATCTCTGACAGGAACCAGATTTCATGCACTTTGATCAAATGAACAATCACCGCGCCACATTCAGGCTGACACTGGCGGCGACCGCACTGGGCTTGGCTGCCTGCATAAGCAATGCGGCTGGACCGGTTCAGGCGCAATTGCCAATCGTACAGCTTCATGTGGGCGAACATGTCGTGAAAGCCGAGCTGGCCAACAGCGACCTAACCCGCCAAATTGGTTTGATGAATCGACAAAATCTAGGAAAAAACGCTGGGATGCTTTTTGTGTTCAAACACAGCGAAACCCAGTGCATGTGGATGAAAAACACGTTGATTGATCTCGATGTGGCCTTTGCAGACAGCAACGGAGTCATTCTGAATATTGAGCCAATGAAAGCCGGTACGGCAGATATTCACTGCTCCAGTGGCAGCGCCAGGTTTGCACTGGAAATGAATCAGGGCTGGTTCTTAAAACTCGGTATTGAGGCAGGCGAGCAGTTGCACCTGCCCGAACAAGCCAAGGACACACAACCATAACGAACATAAAAAAACCGACCCTTTGTTGCACATGCTGCACAACTCGAGGGTCGGTCTTCTCAATCTGATTTCGAAAAATTTAGCCTTCGAAATTCTTGGATGCAAATTCCCAGTTCACCAGGTTCCAGAAAGTCTCAACGTACTTGGGGCGGGCATTGCGATAGTCGATGTAGTAAGCGTGTTCCCACAAGTCGCAGGTCAACAGGGGCTTGTCCTGGGTAGTCAACGGTGTGGCAGCGTTGCTGGTGTTCACAATGTCCACAGAACCATCGGCTTTTTTCACCAACCATGTCCAGCTGGAACCAAAATTACCGATTGCACTTTTTGTAAATGCTTCCTTGAATGCATCAAAGCTGCCGAATTTGGCATTGATTGCGTCAGCCAGTTTGCCGCTTGGTGCGCCGCCACCATTGGGTGACAGGCAATGCCAATAAAAAGTGTGGTTCCAGATTTGCGCTGCGTTGTTGAATACGCCGCCGGTCGACTTCTTGACGATGTCTTCCAGGCCAGAGTTTTCAAACTCAGTGCCCTTTACCAGGTTGTTCAGATTTGTAACGTAAGCAGCATGGTGCTTGCCGTAGTGGTATTCCAGTGTTTCTTTGGAAATATGGGGAGCCAGCGCGTCCATCGCGTAGGGCAGTTCGGGCAGTGTGTGTTGCATATCAGTATCCTCTCTCACTTCAATCAATACGAAAACTTCAGCTTGGGGCAAAACCCGGCATTTCAACCCCTCTGATTCTATCTTGATTTTTTGACATCCTTGTTGAACGTTCCGCGCAGCTCTGTTTTCTCGCGAACATTCACCACAATTTCCCCGTCAGCCAGGGTGGCGCGCAAACCATCGCCCGTTTGCACATCCGCCACAGAGCGAATCACCGTATCACGACCTTCTGGCTGCAAAAAAGCATAACCTCGCTCAAGGGTTCTTTGAGGGGAAACAGCCTCGACCACAGAACCCAAACGCTCGATGCTTGAATCAAATGCGGCCATGCGCCGTCGCTGAGCCGCCAAAAGCGCACTTTGCAGAAATTGAGTGCTTCGGCCCACCGAATTTTGCGAGGCCTCCATTTCAAGTGACATCGATTGCCACAAACCGCCAATCGAGTTGGACTGTTGCACCAGTCCACGCTCCACCAGCTTTGGCAAACGGCTACTGGCGTTACTCAAGCGTGACTCAAGAGAATTCAAATAAGCCGTGGGTGTCAGCAAGCCCAGCTCGGCACGATCCACGCGCTGAACCAGCATTTGAGCCCGGTGACGCAAGGCTTTGCGCAAGCCCATATGCAAACCTTGAATCTCGGCCAGCAATTCACGCGTAGGCCGGCTGATCAATTCAGCGGCGGCAGTCGGTGTTGCAGCACGCAAATCTGCGGCAAACTCGGCCAGCGTCACATCGGTTTCATGCCCCACCCCAACCACGATTGGCGTTTTACACGCCGCCACCGCGCGCACAACAGCCTCTACGTTGAAACACCACAGATCCTCCAGGCTACCACCGCCGCGGCAAAGCACAAGCGCCTGGTGACCTGCTTGGTCGGCCTTGCGCAAGGCCTCAATAATTTGCGCTGCCGCCTGCTCGCCCTGTACTGCGGTGTGATAAACGGAATATTCGACATGGGGCGCGCGCCGAGCCAGAGCCTGTTTTACATCGGCAAGCGCTGCGGCTTGCAAAGAGGTAATCACGCCAAGATTGAATACAACAGAAGGAAGTGAACGTTTGCGACCAGAATCGAACAAGCCTTCCTGGGTCAACTTGGTTTTCAGTTGCAAATACTGCTCGTGCAAATTGCCCTGCCCGGCTTTCTTGATCACATCAACGATCAACTGCAGTTCGCCACGTTGCTCGTACATGGCCAGTTGGGCAAGCACCTCGACTTTGTCCCCCACAGCCGGAAAAAAGCCGGCAAGGACATTGCGTTGGCGGAACATGACCGCCTTCAATTGAGCAGATTCGTCTTTCAACGCCAAGTACCAATGCCCGGAAGAAGCACGGGTAAACGCCGCCACTTCGCCTTGAATCCGGATCGAACCAAATTCATTTCGAAGATGATCATTCAAGTGCCGCGCCAGTTGGCTGACCGAGAAAACTGTTTTTAAGTCAATCATTTATAGACCAAACTGGCTAAAAAACCAGAACATTTCCACATGCGATAACAAAAGATTACTTTCTGTGCAACATGCCCGAAATACAAGAGAACAAACATAAGCAACTGATTACAAAAGAAAAAACAAACAAATTACAGTGCACAAAAAGTTCATTTTTCTTAAAAGCAGCTGATAATTCAAAAATTTGAGGGGCTTTTCCCCAAAGTTATCCACAATGAACAAATATTTCGACTTCGGCGCAATTTGTGTAATGTTGGTTTTTTCGCTAGAGTCCGTGTCTTACTGAATAGGAGTCTACTTGTGTGGTCAATCATTTCTGCGGCGGGCTGGCCAATTTGGCCTCTGATTTTTGGTTCGGTGGTCGCCTTGGCAATCATGCTGGAACGCATTTGGGCCTTACGCAAGAAGGACTTGATACCTGAAAATCTGGTGACCGATGTTTGCAAAACCCTCCCCCAGTTCAAAGACCGACAAAATATTGCCCGACTAGAGGCACACAGTGCGTTGGGTGGTTTGATGGCCGCAGGGCTTTCCGCGTTCTACAAGAACGAGAGCATTGAGACCGCGATGCAGGATAAATCAATCGGAATTCAAAACACGCTCGAGAAACACCTGGATGTGTTGTCCATGATTGCCAGCGCCGCCCCTTTGATGGGCTTGCTGGGCACGGTCATTGGCATGATCGAAATTTTTGCTGTTCAAGGTTCCGGGGCTCAAACGCCAGAAGCGATTGCCGCAGGTATTGCCGTGGCCCTCTACAACACCGCTTTCGGCTTGATCGTGGCCATTCCCGCCTTGGTCGCCTATCGACTGTTCCGGATCCGGATCAACAGCCTGCTCGATGACATGGGCGACTCGCTCAAGCCGTTTGAAGATTTGCTCAAACAGCACGCCAACTCGCGCAAACAGGCCTGAGGGGCGGGCATTGAGAATCAAGCGAAAAACAGGCACTGAAGCACCCGACATCAACCTCATTCCACTCATTGATGTGTTGTTGGTGATTGTTATCTTTTTGGTGGTGTCGACTACGTTCATGCAACCGAGCCAACTAGAGGTAGACCTGCCCGGCACCCAAAGTGCGAAGGAAGACACCACGCCGCCGGAGGCACTGCGAATACGAGTAGGTCGAGATGGCAATTACGCACTGGGTGCTCAAAGTGTACTGACCGAAACCCAATTGCGCACCGAGCTCAGCAAGACTTTGGCTGCAAAACCGGCTGGTGAAGAACGCAGGGCAATTGTGGAGGCCGACGCAGCAGCAACGCATCAATCTGTCGTGCTGGTCATGGACATGCTGGCCTCACTGGGCGTTGCAAGGGTATCGATCGCCACTGCCGGCGGCAAAGCCCCATGAACACCGGGAATCGCAAGGCCCAGGTTGAGTCGGGCTTGCTTCAGATTTGGTATGGCGGGCACAAGCCAAGCCTCATCGTCGGTCTGTCCTTAAGTTTGCTCGAATTGATTTACAAAAGCCTGCGCTGGGTGAGCAGACAAAACAAAAAATCGGTCGCTGCCAAAAAAGCCTGCAGACCTCCTGTGTTGGTTATTGGCAATCTGATTGCGGGTGGCGCTGGCAAAACCCCGATCGTGATGGCAGTGTGCCAACACTTTTTGGCGAATGGTCAGCAGGTCGGAATCGTCAGCCGTGGGTACGGTCGTTCAGCACAAACCCCCATGCTGATTGACCCCGCGCAGACACTGCCTGCAGCAAGTGAGGTAGGAGACGAGCCTCTCTTTTTAAGCCATGAAACCGGTTGCCCGGTGGCCGTGTGCGCCGATCGAAGCCAGGCGGTCAACCTTCTGTTGCGACACTTCCCCGATTTGAGTTTGATCGTGTCAGACGATGGTTTGCAACATCACCGCCTTGCCCGCCAACTTGAATGGGTTGTGTTTGATTCCCGCGCGCATGGCAATGGTCGCCTTCTGCCTGCTGGCCCTTTGCGAGAGCCACTCGCCAGACTCGACTCTGTGGATGCGGTGCTGTGCTCTAACATTGCACCGCAAGTGCTGAGCAAGGCACTGAACAGGCCGGTTCAAAACAATTGGCACGCCATACAGGTTCAACTGACAGGATTCAGTCAACTGAGCTCTGGCCTTTTCTTGACAATCGACCAAGCCAAGGAACACTGGAAAGGGTTGAAATTAGTGGCATTTACCGGAATGGGCAACCCGGAAAAATTGTTCGCTGCGCTTCGGTCTGTCGGCCTTAACCTGGATGCCCGCCATGGACTTCCGGATCATTTCAACTATCCTGAAGACTTTTGCGCACAGTTCATTCAACAGGTGCTGATCACAAGCGGCAAAGATGCCGTAAAATTGGACCATTCGAACCCAAAGGTGTGGGTGGCCGAGATAAGCGTCACACTGCCCCCCGCCCTGACACAAGCCCTAGAGGATTGCATTGGACCCACAATTGATTGATATCCTGGTTTGCCCCATCTGCAAAGGGCCACTTGTAAAACGGCCAAGCGACGGCTACCTGGTGTGCAAAGCTGACAAACTCGCATTTCCTGTGCGAGACGGAATCCCCATCATGCTGGTGGATCAGGCTGAACCCGTTTCAACTTCCAACCCTTAAGCCCCATGTTCAAAGCCGTCATTCCGGCCCGTCATGCATCCACCCGCCTGCCCGGCAAACCGCTACTCGACATTGCGGGCAAACCCATGGTGGTGCGCGTGGCTGAACAGGCCTTGAAGTCTGGAGCCGACGAAGTGCTGGTGGCCACGGATCACCCTGACATTGAAACGGTGTGCAAAGCGCATGGCCTGCAGGTTGTCATGACGCGTGGTGACTGGCCAACCGGTACGGACAGAATTGCAGAAGTAGCCCAGATCAAAGGCTGGGCCGACGACACGGTGGTAGTGAACGTGCAGGGTGACGAACCCCTGATTGACCCCGCCCTGATTGACCTGGTGGCCAAAGCCTTGCTGGACGACGCGCAAGACATTGCGACGTGTGGGCACACCATCGACAACTGGGAAGAATTCAAGAACCCCAATGTGGTGAAGATCGCCATGCGGGAAGACGGTGAAGCGCTTTACTTTTCCCGGGCCCCGATTCCTTACCCGCGAGATGCGTATGCCTTGGAATCCTGGCCAACAGGTGCGCCTGCAGGGCAGCTGGGCATTCGCCACATTGGCTTGTACGCCTACCGCGCCCGTTTTCTCAAGGTGTATCAAACACTGCCCCCCGCCCGAATCGAAGTGCTTGAATCACTTGAACAACTGCGGGCGCTGGCCAATGGCTTTCGTATAAAAGTGTGTATGATTCAGGATGCCCCGCTTCCCGGGGTAGACACCGTGCAAGACCTGGAAAAAGTCAGGACATTGTTCGGGTCTCGTTAAGGCTGAACGACCATGAAGAAATATTCGAGTCCGCCTGTGGGTAAGTTTTCTGCAAGTTGAACCACCCATAATCGCGAAGGCTTCGAATAAGAATAACCGGCCAAAAAACATTGCCTGTTGTAAACAACGCGTCTTGTACAACAGGCCAGCAGATTTAAAACTCTTGAGGCGACTATGCGTTTAATTCTATTGGGAGCGCCCGGTGCTGGTAAAGGCACGCAGGCGACATTCATCAAAGAAAAATTTGGCATTCCCCAAATTTCCACCGGCGACATGCTGCGCGCTGCAGTCAAAGCAGGTACCCCCTTGGGCATTGAGGCTAAAAAAGTCATGGACAGTGGCGGCCTGGTTTCAGACGAAATCATCATTAACCTGGTGAAAGAACGCTTGAAAGAATCCGACTGTGCCAATGGTTACTTGTTTGACGGCTTTCCCCGCACCATTCCACAAGCTGAGGCCATGAAAGAGGCCGGCGTAAAAATTGATTTCGTGCTGGAAATTGATGTTCCCCACGACGCAATCATTGATCGAATGAGCGGCCGCCGTACTCACCCTGCATCAGGCCGGACTTATCACGTTAAATTCAATCCCCCCAAACAGGAAGGCATTGATGACGTGACAGGCGAGCCTTTGGTTCAGCGTGACGACGACAAGGAAGAAACCGTCAAGAAGCGCCTTGAAGTGTATGAAAAGCAGACACGCCCCTTGGTGGACTACTATGGTCAATGGGCAGCCACAGGCGATGCCAATGCGCCCCAATACCGAAAAATTGCTGGTGTTGGCAGCGTTGAAGAAATCAAAGGCCGCGCCTTTGACGCATTGAAGTAATTCAAACCTGCTTGCAGCGCCCTGTTCGGGGTGCCGCAAGCAATCAAACTGCAGGCTTGCGAACCAAGCGCTTCGGATTCAAACCCAAAGCGGCCAATACAGCAAAATACACTGCACCACACACCCCGATTACTCCCAGCACAATACCAACCCGCAACAGCGGCGTTGAGGCCATTGCAAGCCAGTCAAATTGCTGATTCATGAACCACAGCGCGACACCCATGACCACGGCAGCCGCCAACACTTTGACAAAATAAACGGCCCAACCCGTTGATGGCGTGTACAAGCCACGCCTGCGCAGCCCCCAATACAGCACCCCAGCATTCAACAAAGCCCCTCCGCTGATGCTGAGCGGCAAACCCGCATGCCCCAGCAAAGGCACGGTGACAAGGTTCATGAGCTGGGTAGCCAGCACCACCGCAATGCCAATTTTTACCGGGGTGCGAATATCCTGCTTGGCATAAAAACCAGGGGCAAGAATTTTCACCAATACCAAACCTGCCAAGCCCAAGCTATAAGCGACAACGGCCTGGCTGGTCATGGCCACATCATTGGCATCAAAACGGCCATAGTGAAACAGCAAGGCCACCAAGGCATCCGAGAACAGCCCCATGCCCACAGCGGCAGGCAGCACCAGTACAACGGTCAGGCGTAGCCCCCAGTCCATCAGGCGGGAATACTCCTCGTGACTGCGGGTGGCGGCTGCAGAAAGCGAAGGCAACAGCACGGTGCCCAAGGCAACCCCCAACAAGGCGGTGGGAAATTCCATCAAGCGGTCGCCATAAGAAATCCAGGACACACTGCCCTTGTCCAGATGCGATGCAATATTGGTATTGATGATCAAGCTGATTTGCGCCACAGACACCGCCAGGGTTGCAGGCACCATGTTCTTCAATACTCGACGAACCCGATCGTCCTGCCAGGCGGCTTTTATGGATCCAAATCCGGCAAACGGGTTGATCAAACACCCCGTGCGGGCCAATCCATACCAAAGCACAGCCACCTGCAATACACCACCCACCATGACGGCAATGGCAAATGCCTTGACCGCTTGATCAAAATAAGGGGCAAGTAGCAAGGCGCCCGCAATAAAGCTGACATTGAGCAACACCGGCGCAAAAGCAGGCAATGCAAATGATCGGAAGGTATTCAACAAGCCCGAGGCCAAGGCCACCATTGAAATTAAAAGGATGTACGGAAACATCCATTGGGTAAGCAGCACAGTCAGCTCAAACTGTTCGCTGCCTTGCTCCAAACCACTGGCCATGCCCATGACCACCCAGCTGCCGCCGAGAACACCCAACACAACAATCAACAACAAACAGAGAAACAGCAAGGAACTGACACGCCGCGCCAAATCGACTGCAGCCGCTTTGCCCTCGGTGGCGTTTGTTTGGGACAAAATCGGAATAAAGGCCTGCGAAAAAGCACCCTCGGCGAACAATCTGCGCAAAAGATTTGGAATTCTGAAAGCAATGAAAAAAGCGTCGGACTCCGCCCCAGCCCCCAAGAGGCGCGCGGTGATTGTCTCTCGGATCAGACCTGTTATCCGGGAGAGCATCGTCATGGCGCTGACTGCAGCGGCCGATTTCAATAAATTCATATAGTGATTGTGAAAGGGCTAGTATTTTGTTAAAATTGCGGGTTTTCGAATTCTACACCCTGGAACACAAGCAATATGGCCAATTCAGCACAGGCGCGCAAGCGCGCAAAACAAGCCGCCAAAGCAAATGCGCACAATTCTGCCATTCGCTCAGCGATGAGAACCGCGATTAAAAAAGTACGCGCTGCCGTTGATGCAGGCGACAAAGCCGCTGCACAAGCAGTGTATCGCGAAACAACCAGCATTCTGGATCGCGTGGCAGACAAAGACCTGGTCCACAAGAACAAGGCTTCGCGTAACAAGTCCCGCTTGTCTGCGCTCGTAAAAGGCATGGCCGCTTAAATTAGCGACCGGGAAAGCTGGTTCAGCTTTCCACCTGACGAAAAGTCCGTTTCACATGAAAAAGCCCCTTAATTTTGAAAAGGGGCTTTTTGTGTTTTCCGAAAATAAAGAAAGTGCCTTGCGCGCATTACTCCGGGTCGGGCAATAAGCAGGCGTCAAGCAGTTGCAAATCGTTGTCGCGTGCAAAATTCAATACGAAAGTCATCGCCATGGGCTCGATTTCGCGCAAGCGCTCGTCGATCACCACACATTTAATGTTGTTCATCAAGATAGGCTTGGCGTAAGGGCTGTAGGCCAAATGCTGCTGGCTCTGCTGACGCCCAGGCGGGCGGTAGCAAGACAACACGCCGCACAGGCGCTCTGCCCAGTCCGATGGGCGGAAAGGCCGCCCGCCTGACGTTAGTCCGAGAATAAAGAATTCCTTGGGCTTGACCTTGGGTGGTTCAGCCATAACCGAATAGCTCCTGAGGTGTACTCGCACCCCGACATTTATTTTGTGCGTATTGTCGGGGTTGATTCTTACAGCGTGCTGAAGAATCGATGAGAACTGGCTTTAAGCTCGATCTATACGAGCATACGCCGAGTGGTTGTGAATTGACTCGAAGTTTTCCGCTTCCACTGTGTACTGCCCCACCTGCGTGAATTTGTTCATGGCAATGGCAACATCGCGAACCAGATCTTCCACGAACTTGGGGTTGTCGTAAGCACGCTCTGTTACATACTTTTCGTCAGGGCGCTTGAGCAAACCATACAACTCACAAGAGGCCTGCTGCTCGATTGCCGAGATGAACTGAGCAATGTCCACATCGTCTTTCAACTGGACACGGGCTGTAACGTGCGAACGCTGGTTGTGCGCGCCGTACTCGGAGATTTTCTTGGAGCAGGGGCACAGGCTGGTCACAGGTACAACCACGGTAAGGTAAATGTCTTGACCTTGCTCGTTGGCAGAACCCTCCAGGGTCAACTGGTAATCCATCAAACTGGAAACACCGCTGATGGGCGCGACCTTGGACAGGAAGTAAGGCAACTCCATTTTGATGCGACCTGAAGGTGCACCCAGGCGCTGCAACATGTCAACCAACATGGCGCGGAAACCGCTCACGGTGAGCACAGCACCCTGCTGCTCTTCAAGCAAGGCGATGAAACGCGACATGTGCGTGCCTTTTTGATCGGCGGGCAGAAACACGGTCATTTCGAACTCGGCCACGGATGGCATGGGCTTTTGGCCCTGTAGTTCAATCAGAACTGGATATTTGACAGAACGAATACCCACCGATTGGATTGCAATGTGGCGGGTATCGATGGTGCTTTGGACATCGGGAATAGCCTGGTCGTTTGGATTGGTGGCCACGGCATTCTCCAAGCCTTTGTCACGTGTATTCATAACTTCCTCATGTGTTCGCGGAACGCCCTGCTACATGGCGTACCACATTGGTGTGGCGATCAAAGAGCTCGCCATAGTGCTGCTTGATGGACGTTTCTATGCCTTGGGCGTCCAGTCCAAGATTCTTGAGCAGGAGCGCAGGGTCTCCGTGGTCGATGAATTCATCGGGCAAGCCGAGCTGCAAAACTGCGTTGTTAAAGCCTTGGGCGTGCAAGTGTTCAGTTACCGCCGAACCAGCGCCACCCATGATACAGCCCTCTTCCACAGTCACAAAGCTGTAGCGCTGCTCTGCAAACCGTTGTAACAATTCTGCATCAATCGGCTTGACCCAGCGCATGTCCACCACGGTGGCACCCAGCGCACGACCAGCCTCAAGGCTTGGTTCACACATGGAGCCAAATGCCAAAATTACAAGTTTATTCTCAGACTCATCGGGCGAATAACGCACAATTGCCCTGCCAATTTCAAGCGAATCCAGCGATTCATCGGCCACAACGCCCGGCCCCATACCACGCGGATAACGCACAGAGGCACAACCAGGATAGTGATAAGCCGTGGTCAGCAACTTGCGACACTCGTCTTCGTTGGACGGTGCAGCAATGATCATATTCGGGATACACCGCAGATAGGCAACATCGTAATTGCCGGCGTGGGTTGCACCGTCGGCCCCAACCAAACCTGCTCGGTCCAGGGCAAAAGTGACATCCAGATTCTGCAAGGCCACATCGTGAATCAGCTGGTCGTAGGCACGTTGCAAGAAAGTGGAGTAAATGGCCACTACGGGTTTCATGCCCTCGCAGGCCAAACCTGCCGCAAAGGTAACCGCGTGTTGTTCTGCAATGCCCACGTCAAAATACCGTGAGGGAAAGCGTCGCTCGAATTCAACCATGCCCGAACCTTCGCGCATGGCGGGGGTAATGCCCACCAGTTTGCGATCCGATTGCGCCATGTCGCACAGCCACTTGCCAAAAATTTGGGTGTAAGTGGGTGGCTTGGGCGTGGTTGACTTTTGAATGCCAATGCTTGGATCGAACTTGCCGGGGCCGTGGTACAGCACAGGGTCTTGCTCGGCCAGCTTGTAACCTGCTCCCTTTTTGGTGATCACATGCAGAAAAATCGGGCCTTTCATGGCACGCAGGTTTTGCAACGTAGGCACCAAGGCATCCAGATCGTGGCCGTCGATCGGGCCGTAATAGTTAAAACCAAATTCTTCGAACAGCGTGGCCGGGCTCATCATGCCTTTCACATGCTCTTCGAGCCGGTGCGCAAGTTCGTACAAGGGTGGGGCTACGCCCAAAATGCCCTTGCCGACTTCCTTCACATTGTTCAGCATGCGGCCAGACAACAACTTGGCCAGGTATTTGTTCAGCGCACCCACAGGCGGTGAAATCGACATGTCGTTGTCGTTCAAAATGACCAGTAAATCGATGTCGGGGGTAACACCCGCGTTATTCAGGGCCTCGAAAGCCATGCCGGCTGTCATGGAACCGTCGCCGATCACCGCAATGTGCTTGCGGTTTACGCCCAAATTGCGGGAGGCCACGGCCATACCCAAGGCGGCAGAAATGGAGGTGCTGGAGTGTGCAGTACCAAAGGCATCGTATTCGGATTCCGAACGCTTGGGAAAACCGGATATACCGCCGTACTGACGCAAACCGGGCATGGCCTCACGGCGCCCAGTCAAAATTTTGTGCGGATAAGTTTGATGGCCCACGTCCCAAACGACGCGATCGTTCGGTGTGTTGAACACATAGTGCAAGGCCACAGTCAATTCGACTGTACCCAGGTTGGATGACAAATGCCCGCCGGTTTTGGCCACTTGCTCCACAATGTAATTGCGCAACTCATCGGCCAACTTGGGCAGCTGGTTTTCAGACAATCGCCGCAAGTCTGCGGGGCAATCAATTTTTTTCAGCAGATCGGTCATGATTTCCGGTTTGTAATCAATTCTACAAGGGATTCCAGCGGGGCTCTGCGTTGCGGCGCAATGGCGTCACAGGCGCTCAGTGCTTGCTCGCGAAGCCGAGTCAACAGCGCTTTGGCTTCGCCCAACCCCATTAAACTCACCATAGTGGGTTTGTTGTTCAGTGCGTCTTTGCCCGACGTTTTACCGAGCACTTCGCTGGTGGATTCCACGTCTAATATGTCGTCTATTACCTGATATGCCAAGCCCAAACAATGGGCGTAGGCCTCTAATCCTTCCTTTTCAACGTTTAAAATGTCGGGGTTGCTGACATAACCCATGCGAACCGAGGCTTTAATCAAATCGCCAGTTTTTCGCGCATGCATGTTTTCAAGTGCAGACAAGTCCATGGGTTTGCCCACATGCGCAAGGTCAATGGCCTGCCCTGCAGCCATGCCCTGAACACCGGAAGCACCGGCCAAGGCCGCAATTTGTTGCATACGAACCTGCACACTGCCTTGGCCTGATTCTGCAAGCCACTGAAAAGCAGTGGTTTGCAATGCGTCACCAGCCAACAAAGCAAATGCTTCGCCAAATTTAACGTGACAAGTCGGCTTGCCACGGCGCAACACGTCATTGTCCATGCAAGGCAAGTCGTCGTGAACCAGCGAATAGGCGTGCATGGCCTCGATGGCACAGGCCGCATCGCTTAGTTCGCCTACAGGCGTGCCCACAGCGTGGCCAGCAGAAAATACCAGCATGGCCCGCAGGCGTTTGCCGCCATCCAGCAAAGCATATTCAATGGCCTCGTTAAGCACGGTTGAAGGGCCTTTGCGCTGCTTAAGCTTCTCACACAATATGTCCTCAAAACCCGCGCGGGTTTCATCAAACCAATTCAGCTCAATAGGTTGAGGGAAGCTCACTGATCACCTTCGTCGACTGGTTTGTTCAAGGCTTGTTCAATCTCGGTCACCTCTTTGCGAACCTGGCTCAATCGGTCGCGACAATACTTCACGAGATAAGCACCGCGCTTGTAATCGGTCAACAATTGATCCAGTCCAAGATTCTGGGAATCCATGGTATCGACCAGTGCCTCCAGTTCGGCTGCCGCTTCTTCGAAGGAGGCTGGTACCGCTTGGGCGGATTCAGCGGATGCTGTTTTTGATTTGCTTGGGCTCATTGTGCTGCTGTGCGTAGTGCAAAGTCTTCCATTTTACTGCGAGTTTGCTCAAAGGCGAAAAGTCTTTGGCCGGAATGCGGACTAAAGGGTACAATCCCACTTTCTCTTTTTGTTCAACAGGTTAATTTGCATCAGTGTCGATCAGGGACACTGTTGGAGGAGGTCCCCGGGATCATGTCCGATTTGAGTGATTTGTCCAATGTGTCACATGCCGTGACGCAGTCAAGTTTGCAGCCTCATGTTTCAACGTATTTTGATGAACATGTTTTGAAGGATGAAATCCAACTACTCTATCGAGACGGACCGGGTTACGTCGGTCACACCCATTGGGTGGCCGAGCACGGCGACTGGAGGTCACTTCCGTGGGAGGGAGACGGTCGCATTCTGGTGAACAACGGCTCTGAAATTGAGCTTTTGTCCAATGTATGTCGACACCGTCAAGCCATTATGCTGAAAGGTCACGGCAACTCCAGCAATATCGTTTGTCCGCTTCACCGCTGGACCTACGATTTGAAGGGCGAGTTGCTGGGAGCCCCCCATTTTGCACAGCAACCTTGCACCAGGCTACAGTCCTACCCGCTTCAAAACTGGCGTGGCCTGCTGTTTAATTCTGGTCGCAATGTGCTGGACGAGCTGAAAAATGTGCCGTTCCTCGAAGAACTCGATTTTTCGAATTTTCAGCTTGATTCGGTAAAAAGCAATGTGTTGCCCTACAACTGGAAAACCTTCATTGAGGTTTATCTGGAGGACTACCACGTGGAGCCGTTTCACCCGGGGCTGGGTCAATTTGTGAGCTGCTCCGATTTGCAGTGGTACTACGGCGAGAACTGGAGTGTGCAATCGGTGGGCGTCAAGGCCGGGCTTCGTCGCCCGGGCACGCCGGTTTATCGCCAGTGGCACGATGCGGTCAAAAAATTCAGCAACGGCGTAGAACCCAAATACGGCGCAATCTGGTTTTGCATGTACCCCAATATCATGGTGGAGTGGTACCCACATGTGTTGGTGGTTTCCACGCTGCACCCGAAGGGGCCACAGGAAACATTGAACGTGGTTGAGTTTTATTACCCCGAGGAAATTCGCCTGTTTGAGCGGGAATTCGTCGAGGCTGAGCAAGCCGCCTACATGGAAACTGCAGTTGAGGATGACGAAATTGCCGAGCGAATGGACGAAGGCCGCCGCGTGCTGATGGAACGTGGAGAACACGACGCTGGCCCCTACCAAAGCCCAATGGAAGACGGCATGGCGCACTTCCACGCTTGGTATGGTGCCCAAATGAACCCGGCTCACCACCAATCCGGAAAGTTGAAAAAAATACTCTGAAAAGCTACAACACGCATCGTCCAAATCAATATCGCGATTTCTATTTTTGTTTAATATTTTTCTGGTACATTGATTAGACAAAAATAAAACTCTGGATATATTCAAATGATGCGTGGCGCCAATTCTTTGGACGGGCCCGTCGTACGTAGTGGCGGCCCCGCCTACCAACAAATCAGTGAAGTGCTGACCCATGAAATTTTCAGGCAAACCTGGAAGGTTGGCGAACCACTGCCCAATGAAAAAAAACTCTCAGACCGCTTTCAAGTGTCAATCGGCACAATTCGCCGCGCAATTGAAGCCCTGGAGACGTCTGGGTTAGTGACAAAAATGCAGGGACTGGGCACATTTGTTACCAACAAAGCCTTGCCTTCCCCGGTATACGATCGGGCAGACCCATTCAAGCTGAATGACCACTGGGCCACCGAATATGCGGGCACCGAGGTAAAAACCGAGTTGATCAGCCTGGAAAGCATTCAAGCCAATACCGAGGAATCTCGCGCCCTTGGCGTCACATTGGGTGATCCGATCTGGTTGATTGAAGTTCGGCACATGCTGCACACTCAATTGATTGCCTATGAACAATTGTGCCTTTCAAAGAAAGTCTTTCCAAAACTGAGTATTGAGATGCTTCAAAAATCGGCGGGTAATCTTTACCGGCTGGCCTCGGAAGTCTTTCAAATGCGAATTGGCCAAATGACTGACGAAGTGTCGGTCAAATCCATGGAACCGCGAATCGCCAGCCTGTTCAATAAAATTCCGGATGCACCAAGCCTGCGTGTATTTCGCATTACCCATTCCATGGACAACACACCGATTGAAAAACGCGAGGTATGGCTTGACCCCAGCTTTGCGCATTACAAAGCAACCCCGGAATTATCCTGACGCTCGACGCAAGCCGAACAGTCGCGCTACAATCTGCCCCCATGCAAGCACTCTGGATGTTAATGGCCTGCCTGTGCTTCGGCACCATGGGCCTCATGGTCAAATTGGCAGGCTCCCATGTCTCGTTGGGTGAAATTGTGCTGTTTCGCGGTGCAGTACCGGTTATTGGCATCACGGTTTGGGCTGTCATTCAGGGACTTAGCCTGAAAAGCCCGGTTGCCATGTTGCACCTAAAACGAAATATCGCAGGAATTATTGCAATGTGGTGCGGTTTCTATGCCACCACGCAATTGCCGCTGGCTACGGCCACTACGCTGATGTACACCTCCCCCCTGTTTATCGCGCTGATTCTGTGGCTTTGGTTTGGTCAATCGAGAAACTGGCTTGAACAACTGGCCATTGCCATTGGGTTCGGTGGGGTTATTGCCGTACTTCAACCCGTGATTGCAAGTGACCAGCTTTCAACAGCACTGATTGGCTTGGGTGCCGGAGCTGTGTCAGCGATCGCATACCTGCAGCTAAAAAGCCTGGGCCAAGCAAAAGAAGCAGAGTGGCGAAC
Organism: Limnobacter sp. 130; assembly: GCF_902506325.1. Classification (GTDB taxonomy): domain Bacteria; phylum Pseudomonadota; class Gammaproteobacteria; order Burkholderiales; family Burkholderiaceae_B; genus Limnobacter. Next base: position 636,633 of record NZ_LR732328.1, on the reverse strand, counting down.
AGTGCTGTACTTCGCGGGCACCGCAACAGTTACCTCGCTGGTGTATCTATTGGGTTTCGGCGAATTTACAGTCTTCAAGACGGCGGGCTACGAATGGCCGCTGCTGTGGCTATTGGCTTTGGGGTTTTTTGGCGGTGCTGGCAACCTGGCGCTGACCCGGTCGTTTGGCAGCGGCTCAACCTGGCTTTCAGCCGCGCTGCAATACTGCACCATTCTGGTGTCTACGTTTTATGGCATCACGGTATTGGGTGACATTCCAACAAACACCACGTGGATTGGCGTGCTATTGATTATCACTTGTGGTGGCATTTCTTCCTATGCCACCCACAGGCGCAAACTGAATAATTATTGAATTTGCTTTTAGTGATGGTGGTGCAGTATTTCGGCCAACAAGGCGATCAAGGCCACACCGCCACCAATGCACAACAATTGCACGAAACTCTCTTTGATTTTGACGCGTTGCTGCATTTGTGGAATGAGGTCGGCCACGGCAACATAGATAAAACTGGCGGCGGCAAACACCAAGGCATATGGCAACAACGTTTGCAGTTCGGTAAACAGGGTGTAACCCAAACCCGCGCCCAGTACTGCGGCCAAACCAGCCACCGACATCAGTTGCAAGGCTTTTTTGCGTGCAATTCCCGCATTCACCAGCACCAGATAATCCCCGGTTTGCTGGGGGATTTCGTGTAAAACCACGCTCAGCGTGGTCACCAAACCCAATTCGAAATCGACCAGAAAGGCACTGGCCACCAGCAGGCCATCGGCAAAGTTGTGAATTGAATCACCCACAACAATCAACAAGCCACCTCGCCTTGCCTCGCGCTTGTCGAAACCGTGATGATGGTCATGCCCATCATGCTCATGGTGGTGACTGTGGCGAAAGATGGCGAACTTTTCCAGCACAAAGAAAAACAACAAACCGGCCAACAACAAAGCAAATAGCTTGTGATGGTCCATGCCTTTGTCCAGCGCTTCAGGCAGCAAATGCAACAGCGATGCGCCAAGCAACACACCAGCGGACACACTGACCATGGGCTCAAGCGAACGTGCAATGTGGCGGGCTGTTAAAAGCGCAGATGCAAATATGGCCAAGGCCGTGCCCAAGGCAGCGGCCAGGAGAACAAGCGGTAAACTGGATTGCACGATTGATTCGGTCCGAGATTAGATCAGGTTCTTGCCCCGCAAGAACTCAAGCGCCTGATTGTACGCCTGTTTCGCCGCGGTGGAATTGTAGGTGGGGCGATAATCAGCGTGGAAACCATGCTGTGCCTTGTCAAACACCGTGATACTGCTGGCTTGTGCATTTGAATTGCCCTGGGCGGCAGCCAAGGCCTTTCGCATCTGCTCCACCGTGTCCAGCGGAATGGAGCTGTCTTCGGATCCATACAAACCCAACACCGGGGCCTTCAATTGAGTAGCCACATCCACAGGGTGTGTAGGCGTTAATTCAGTTTTTGCGCCCACCAGGCGACCATACCAGGCCACACCTGCTTTAACTGCAGGCTGGTGAGCGGCATACAACCAGGTAATTCGTCCACCCCAACAAAATCCGGTCACGGCGAGTTTCTCGGCGTCAGCGCCTTCGGTGGCCGCATGTTCGACACATTTGTCCAAATCAGCCATCACCTGTTTGTCATTCATTTTTGAAATGACATTTTCCAAAATGGCGGCCACCGTGGCGTACTGCCCTGGCTCGGAATGTCGAAAGAATATTTCGGGTGCCAAGGCATAAAAGCCGGCCTGGGCAAAACGACGGCATACATCTTCCAGATAGGCATGAACACCAAAGATTTCAGGCACCACCAGAATAACGGGCGCGTTCTTTTTGCCTTTTGGATAAGCCCGGTAGGCGAACATGTCATCGTCGCCCACATCCACAAACACCCGGCCTTCTTCAAGGCCGTCGCTTGGCGTGGTAATGGCTTGGGCCAACACAGGCGACGCGGCTGCGGCAAAACCACCCACGGTAAACCCTTTGAGAAGGGTGCGACGGTCGATGGTCAGTTTGCCACCGCCAGTCAAAGCCTCAAGGTGTTCCTGATGTTCGGTTTTTTTGCTGTCGCTCATGTGCCTGCTCCTCATTTCTTCTGAAATTTAATGCGCCTCTTCCCAGTTGTTGCCAACGCCACAACCCACTTCCAGCGGTACGCGCAATTTCGCAACTTGCGTCATGATTTCAGGTACACGCTTCTGGATCAATTCGAGTTCACCCTTGGGTACTTCAAAAATAACCTCATCGTGCACCTGCATGATCATTTTGGTTTGCAGCTTTTCAGTTTTTAGCCACGATGACAATTCGACCATGGCCATTTTGATGAGATCCGCCGAGGTACCCTGCATGGGCGCATTGATCGCAGCCCGTTCAGCACCCGCACGGCGAGGACCATTGGGGCTTTTGATCTCGGGCAGCCACAAGCGGCGACCGAACACGGTTTGCACAAAGCCGTCTTCCTTGGCTTGGGCACGTACATTGTCCATGAATTTCGCCACGCCGGGATAACGCGAAAAATAGCGGTCAATGTAAAGCTTTGCGGCCTCGCGGGTAATGCCCAGGTTGCCGGCCAAGCCAAATGCACTCATGCCGTAGATCAGACCGAAGTTAATCACCTTGGCGGTTCGGCGGTGATCCGAAGTCACCTCATTCAAACCCACACCAAAAATTTCAGACGCAGTGGCACTGTGAATGTCCAACCCTTCATTGAAGGCGTGGACCAAGGCTTCATCGCCTGAAATATGGGCCATGATGCGCAACTCAATTTGAGAATAATCAGCAGACACCAAAACACAACCCGGCGCGGCAATGAATGCCTCTCGAACCCGGCGCCCTTCAGCTGTGCGCACTGGAATATTCTGCAAATTGGGATCGTTACTGGCCAAACGGCCTGTAACAGCCACCGCCTGCGCGTAATTGGTGTGCACGCGCCCTGTGCGCGCATTCACCATGCGGGGCAGTTTGTCGGTGTAGGTGCTTTTCAATTTGGCCAGTGAGCGGTGTTCCAGCAATTTGGCTGGCAGCGGATAATCTTCTGCCAGCTTGCTGAGCACTTCTTCATCCGTGGATGGCGCGCCGCTGGCCGTTTTTTTCACCACAGGCAAACCAAGTTTTTCGAACAACAACTCGCCAATTTGTTTGGGCGAATTCAGATTAAAACTGCCACCTGCAAGCTCAAAGGCCTGCTCTTCAATCAGCTTCAACTTGTCTGCAATCTCGGCACTTTGAGCCTCGAGTTTGTCAGAATCAATCAACACACCATTGCGTTCAACCTCGAACAGCACTTGCCCAAAGGGCAACTCTACATTGCGGTACAGCTTGACGAGATCGGGTACTTTGTCCAGCTCGGCTTTCAAGGTGTGAGCAAGGCGCAAAGTAACCTCGGCGTCTTCTGCTGCGTATTTGGTGGCTGTATCAATGGGTACCTGATCAAAGGTAATTTGACTGGCCCCCTTGCCGGCCACTTCCTCGTATTTGATGGTGTTGTAGTTCAACCAGCGCAGGGCCAAGGCGTCCATGCCGTGCGGCTTGTGAGCCTCCAGAATGTAGCTGGCCAGCATGGTGTCTTCAAACAGGCCCTTCACCCACACATCGTGATTGGCCATGACATGCAAATCGTATTTTGCATTCTGGGCAATTTTGGGCGAATCGGAATCTTCGAACCAGGGCTTCAGAAATGCCAACACATCGGCCAGCGGCAGTTGCGGCTCAGCCGTCAAATCCTGATGCGTTAAGGGGATGTAATAACCCACGCCAGGCTTCATGGCAAATGACAAGCCCACAATTCGGGCATTCATGGGCTCTAGCGAATCAGTTTCTGTGTCAAAGGCCACGGGTGTTTTGCTGGCGGCGGCAGCTTTTAATTCTGCAAGTAACGAATCAAGTTGTGCTTGCGTTTGCACGCAAACCGTTTCAATGGACTCCACAGCCTGCGTGGGCGCATCAAACAAACTCATGGAGCTGCCATCGGGCGGACCATCCACTTTCGGTTTTGTTGCCACTTCGTCTTCGGCCACTCCGCCCAAGGCACGAAACCAGGTTTTGAACTCAAAGCGTTGAAACAATTGTTTCAAAGCGTCGGTATTTTCCGGGTGCGCCTTCAACTGCTCTTCAATGTGCCTGCGAAGCTCGAACTCGCAATCCATTTTGATGGTGACCAATGTTTTGCCGGTGGGCAACCAGTCCAGCGCTTTTTGCAGGTTCTCACCCACCTTGCCACCAATTTTGTCCGCATTGGCCACAATCGCGTCAAGGGTTTTGTATTCAGCCAGCCACTTGGCTGCGGTTTTCGGCCCCACCTTTTCTACGCCTGGCACGTTGTCCACGGTGTCACCTACCAGGGTCAGGTAATCCACAATTTGCTCGGGGTACACGCCAAACTTCTCGAATACGGCGTCCCGAGTCATCACCGCATTTTTCATGGTGTCGACCAAGCGAACCTTGTCGTTCACCAACTGGGCCATGTCTTTGTCGCCTGTGGACACAATCACTTCATCAAATCCTTGGTCCATGGCCACCTGGGCCAAGGTGCCAATGACATCATCAGCCTCAATGCCTGGCTCCATCACAATAGGCCAACCCATGGCGCGCGTCACTTCATGGATGTGGGGGATCTGCGCAGCCAAATCCTCTGGCATGCTGGCCCGGTTCGCCTTGTATTCCGGGTAAATGTCGTCGCGAAAGGTTTTGCCCGGCGCATCGAACACACAGGCGATACAATTGGAGGTGATATCGTCGGTGTTGTAGTCTGCACGCAGGCGTCGAAGCATATTAACCATGCCGTAAATGGCCCCGGTGGGCTCACCAGCGCGGTTGCGCAGGTCAGGCATGGCATGAAAGGCACGGTACAGGTAGCTCGAACCATCAACCAGGAGTAATCGCTTCATATGACAACCAAAAATAAGAATATTCCAACATTGCGCCACCTCCCCTCCAAAGAACAATCCACCGCAGTGAAGGCCCGTGAGTCATGGCATGTGTTGGGAATTATGGCAGAGTTCATTGAGGCGACTGAGAAGCTGTCGGCAATTCGCCCCTCGGTCTCCATTTTTGGTAGTGCCAGAACACCTACGGATCACCCTTACTACGCACTTACCGAGAATATTGCCCGTGCATTGTCTGATTCAGGCTTCGCGGTGATTAGCGGCGGTGGCCCCGGCATCATGGAAGCAGCCAACAAAGGTGCCCACGCAGGCGAATCTCCCAGCGTCGGGTTGAATATTGAGCTGCCCTTTGAACAAAGCGGTAACGCCTATCAAGACATCTCGCTCACGTTTCGCCACTTTTTTGCCCGCAAAGTTGCTTTTGCGAAGTACGCCAGCGCCTATGTAGTCATGCCCGGTGGTTTTGGAACGCTCGACGAGATGTTTGAAGCACTAACTTTGATTCAAACCAACAAGGGGCGACGCATTCCGATCATTTTGGTGGGTTCGAAGTTTTGGGCAGGCCTGATTGACTGGGTTAAAAGCCATTTGTTGGGTGAAGGCATGATCAGCCCCGGCGATATGGATCTGTTTGAAGTGGTTGAAACACCCGAAGAGGTTTTGGGATGTATTTTCCGTTTCTACGAAAAACGCACCTTCAACCCATCAGAGAGTGAAACAGAGAAGCTGCTGGACTTATAAAGCAGGGCCAAACACGGGTAAAATCCGGGGTGCTTTGTCGGTGTTGTGACCTTCTCGGGATATTGAATGGCTGTTTTTACGCGTATTACACAAGATGAACTGCAGCAGTGGCTAAAAGACCGCAAGTGCGGTGAACTGCTTTCATTCGAAGGAATTGAGTCGGGCATCGAGAACACCAATTACTTCGTGAACTCCAGCACGGGCAGGTTTGTGCTCACGCTGTTTGAGAAGTTGCGCGCAGAAGACCTGCCGTTTTACCTGGGTTTGATGGAACACCTGGCAAAAAAAGGTTTGGCTGTTCCTGGACCGATCGCAAACGCCAAAGGCGAGCTGTTCAATACGCTGCACGGCAAGCCCGCCACGCTGGTGACTTGCCTTAGCGGAAAATCGGTGGATCACCCCAACGCCGAGCAGTGCCACGCAATTGGCAAGTTCAGTGCCCAAGCCCACTTGGCCGTAGCCGACTTCGCAGGAAACACCCCCAACCCGCGTGGCTTGGCGTGGATCGAAAATGCAATGAATGAACTGGACGACCATTTGCCCGATGCCGTGTGTAAACTGCTGCACGACGAAGTGAGTCACCAAAAAACCGTGGCGGCAGGAAATGCCTACAAAACCCTGCCAAAAGGCGCGGTGCACGCTGATTTGTTCCGCGACAACGCCTTGATGCAGGGCGGCACACTGGGTGGTGTCATCGACTTTTATTTTGCAGGGGTGGACACCTATCTCTTTGACTTGGCAGTAACTGCCAACGATTGGTGTATCAACCTGGACAGCGGTGAATTCAAGGATAACCTTCTGGATGCCTTGCTGAACGGTTACCAGGAAGTTCGCCCATTGACCATTCACGAGTGTGAACTGTGGCAAGACATGCTCCGCGCCGCGGCGCTACGCTTCTGGGCCTCTCGCCTTTACGACTTTTACATGCCCCGAGAAGCCGAGGTTTTGAATGTGAAAGACCCGCAACATTTTGAGCGAGTATTGTTGGCGCGTCGCCAAGGTATTCCATTTGCAGTGCAACCGAACTAAGGACTTTTCAATTGGCCAATTATGTACACACGTGCCCACCCAGCGCTGGTTGGGAGTGGCTGATGCAGGGCGTACAGCTTTTTCGCAAAAAGCCGGGCGAGATGTTTTTGTTCGGCAACACCTACCTGTTTATCATTCTGTTTGTGGGGCTGTTGATTCCATTTCTGGGTGCAGCCGTTGTGGCCATCGCATCGCCCGCCATGGGGTTCGGCATTATGCTGGCAGGACGCATGGGGCAGAAAGGATTGCGGGTCAGCCCGATTGTTCTTTTCAGCGGCTTCAGTCAGGAACACAGAAAACACCTGCAGTCGCTGATCGTGCTCGGTGCGATCTACACCGCATGCTTTGCGGTGATCAAGCTGCTGGCGCACCTGTTGCTAGGCGCACAACCCAATGTGTCCATTGAAGACCTTCAAAAAGCAGACCCGGCAGCAAGTGCTGCCTTTATGGAATACATGGTGCTGTACATGGTCTTTGTGGGCATCACCAGCATCCCGGTGTTGTTGGCATTTTGGTTTGCGCCAGTGCTGGTGGTGTGGCACAACATGAAACCTGTGCAGGCCCTGTTCTCAAGCTGGGTTGCGGTGTGGCGCAACAAGGCCAGCTTTTTCATCTATGGCATGGGTTGGCTGGTTCTGGGCTTGGGTTTCTCATCGGTGTTTGTGGTCATTTTTACCATGCTCGGTTTGCCTGCAGTGTTTGTAAGCGCACTGAACATGATGTGTGTGGCCTTGGTGATGGCAGTGTCGCTGTGCACGTTTTACCCCACTTACCAGGCAGTTTTTGAACAAGACCCGCAGGTGTAACCTTTTCAACTTCGCTCAAGCTTCGCCAAACTGAGCATCAACCACTTCATGCCCTGGCGACCAAAGTTGATTTGAATTCTTTGGTCGTCACCCTCGCCTTCATAGGCCACCACAACACCACTACCAAACTTGGCATGCGCAACGCCTGTACCAATGTCATACGGACGTTTGGGCGCTTTGTTGCTGTATCCAACATTCAGGGTTTTGTTCTGCCCCCACACTTTGGAATCGAGCGCATCCCAACCCTGGCTGGCAATGTGTGCGCGCTTGGGGGTGAGCCACTTCAGTACTTCTTCGGGCAACTCATCCAGAAAACGCGAACGCAGGTGGTAACGAATTTGGCCATGCAGCATGCGCTGCTGGGCATGGCTCAAAAACAGTTGCTCGCGCGCACGGGTAATGGCCACGTACATCAAGCGGCGCTCTTCTTCCACAGCTTCCACACTGGTGCCGTCGCCGCCCTCCACTGAATTGCCAATGCTGTTCTCGTGCGGAAACAGACCTTCTTCCAACCCAGTCACGAATACACATTTGAATTCAAGACCCTTGGCAGAATGCGCTGTCATGAGTTGAATGGCCTCTTGACCAGCCGCAGCGGCGTTGTCACCTGCCTCCAGTGATGCATGCGATAAAAAATCCGCCAGGGGCGTAATCAGTTTTTCTTCGTCCACCATGGTGGCGGCTGCATCTTGGTAATAGCCTTCTGAAATCGCAAAGGAGGCCGCAGCGTTAACCAATTCCTTCAAGTTTTCTACGCGATCCTCACCATCTTTGTCAGCTTGAAAATGGGCAATCAAACCGGACTCATTAATCACTTTGTCGACCAAATCAGCAAGGCTCAAGCCACGGGTCTCGAACCGCATGCGCTCAATCAAGTCAGCAAATTTTTTCAAACCCGCCTGCGCACGCCCTTCCATGCGGTGGATAGCGCGATACAAGGAAGTACCCTGCGCAGTGGAAATGTCTTGCAACTGCTCCACACTGCGCGCACCAATGCCGCGAGTGGGAAAATTAACCACCCGGGAAAATGAGTTGTCATCGTCTGCGTTGTCCATCAAACGCAAATATGCCAAGGCATGTTTAATTTCAGCGCGTTCAAAAAAGCGCAAGCCGCCATACACCCGGTAAGGAATACCGGCGTTGAACAAAGCCTGTTCAACCACCCGTGACTGTGCGTTGGACCGGTACAGAATTGCGACGTCGGATCTGCTAAAACCTTCATCCAGAATCAACTTTTTGATTCGATCAATAATGAATGCGGCCTCGTCTTGATCGCTCACCGCCTCGTACACACGAATGGCCTCGCCCTCGCCTGCTTCGGTCCACAATTCTTTGCCCAAGCGGGCTTTGTTGTGCGCAATCAGTACGTTGGCCGCCTTCAGCACATTGCCAACCGAGCGATAGTTCTGTTCAAGCTTGATTCGGTTTTGTACATTGAAATCGTTTTCAAACTGCACCATATTCGCCACGCGTGCACCGCGAAATGCGTAGATGGACTGGTCATCGTCGCCCACGGCAAATATGCATCCTTGTGGCCCAGCCAAACGCTTCAGCCAGTTGTACTGCAGGCTGTTGGTGTCTTGGAACTCGTCCACCAAAATGTATTTGAATCGGGCTTGGTAATGCTCGCGCAATGCGGGGTTGGCACCCAGCAACTCGAATGAACGCAACAACAACTCCGCGAAATCAACCACACCTTCGCGCTGGCACTGGGCTTCGTAGGCCTCGTACAACCGAACCATCATTCGGTGGTATTCGTCGTGCGCTTCGACATCTTTTGGGCGCAAGCCCTGGTCTTTCGCAGAGCCAACGAAATAACTGAGCTGCTTGGGGGGAAACTTTTCAGCGTCAATGCCCAAGACCTTGTACATGCGTTTGATGGCCGACAACTGGTCTTGCATGTCCAGAATCTGGAAGGCCTGTGGCAAACCGGCTTCTTTCCAGTGTGCCCGCAACATGCGGTTGCACAAGCCGTGAAACGTACCCACCCACATGCTGCGGGTGTTAATGGGCAGCATGGTTGAAATGCGATGAAGCATTTCTTTTGAAGCTTTATTGGTGAAGGTAACCGCCAACACCCCATTGGGCCCCACCTGCCCGGTTTGAATCAACCAGGCAATGCGTGCAGTCAGCACTTTCGTTTTTCCGCTGCCAGCACCCGCAAGAATCAGCGCAGATTCACGCGGCAAAGTGACGGCTGCCAGTTGTTCGGGATTCAGGCTATCGAGTAAAGACACGGCTTCTCACAATCAAATTTGGTTTTGCTGTTGATTTTAACAGTGATTGGGGTACCAGCCGCGCCCGTAAAAAACGAAAAAGCCCGATATAATGACCGATTGGCCTGCCCAACCCGGCATGGTCCCGCCCGCATTCAAAATTCACACCAAGTTTCAACGCCACCATGTTTGACAAATACGCCGCACAAGACATTGAAAACGCCGTTCAAGGCCTATGGAAAAAATCGGACGCTTACAAAGCCGAGGCTTTCGCAAAAGATGCAAGCGGCAAACTCAAGCCCAAGTACTACTGCGTATCGATGCTGCCTTACCCCAGCGGAAAACTGCACATGGGCCATGTGCGAAATTACACAATCAACGATGTAATGATTCGCCAAAAACGCATGAAGGGCTACAACACCCTGATGCCCATGGGCTGGGACGCATTTGGCATGCCCGCGGAAAACGCCGCGATGGCCAACGGCAAGCCGCCAGCGGCCTGGACTTACAGCAACATTGATTACATGAAAAAGCAGATGGAATCCATGGGCTTGGCCATTGACTGGTCCAAGGAAGTGGCCACCTGCAAGCCCGATTACTACAAATGGAACCAGTGGCTGTTTTTGAAAATGCTTGAGAAAGGCATTGTGTACAAAAAAACAGGCACCGTGAATTGGGACCCAATTGACCAAACTGTGCTGGCCAACGAGCAAGTGATCGACGGCAAAGGCTGGCGCTCGGGCGCTGTCGTTGAAAAGCGCGACATTCCGATGTACTACATGGCGATTACCGACTATGCCGACGTATTGCTCGACGATTTGAATGGTTTACAGTGGCCTGACCGCGTGAAGGTGATGCAGGAAAACTGGATCGGCAAATCCACAGGCGTACGCTTTGCATTCCCGCATGAGATCAAAAACGCTGCTGGTGAATTGATTCAAGACGGCAAAATGTATGTGTTCACTACACGCGCCGACACCATCATGGGCGTTACATTTTGCGCCGTGGCGGCTGAACATCCCTTGGCTGCGCTTGCCTCTGAAACAAATCCTGAACTTCAGGCATTCATAGCCGAATGCAAAGCGGGTGGTGTGGCCGAGGCCGACATGGCCACCATGGAAAAGAAAGGCATGCCCACTGGCCTGAAAGTAACCCACCCATTGACCGGGGATGAAGTACCCGTGTGGGTCGGCAACTACGTGTTGATGAGCTACGGCGATGGTGCCGTAATGGGTGTGCCTGCACACGACGAGCGAGACTTCGCGTTTGCCTTGAAATACGGCATTGCCATCAAGCAGGTGATTGGCGTGAAAGGCGAAGTATTCAACAATGCTGAATGGGCCGAGTGGTATGGCGACAAAGAACGTGGCCAGTGCATGGCCAGTGGCCCGCTTGATGGGTTGAGTTACACAGCAGCTGTGGACAAAGTGGCTGATCTGTTGGCTGCCAAAGGGCTGGGCGAGAAACGCACTCAGTTCCGCCTGCGCGACTGGGGTATTTCACGCCAACGTTATTGGGGCACCCCCATTCCAATCATTCATTGCGACACCTGCGGCGATGTACCAGTACCCGAAGCCGACTTGCCTGTGGTGTTGCCTGAAGACCTGGTACCGGACGGCAGCGGCAACCCACTGGCCAAAAGCGCTGCATTCTATGAATGCAAGTGCCCAAAGTGTGGCAAGCCTGCGCGCCGTGAAACCGACACCATGGACACCTTCGTGGACTCCAGCTGGTACTTCACGCGCTATGTGTGCAACGACGCCCCCACCATGACAGACGAGCGCAGCGATTACTGGATGCCCATGGACCAGTACATCGGCGGCATCGAGCATGCCATTTTGCATTTGCTCTACAGTCGCTTCTGGACCAAGGTCATGAACGACCTGGGCCTGGTGAAATTCCGCGAACCCGCCACTGCCCTGCTGACCCAGGGCATGGTGTTGAACGACACCTATTACACCGAAGAAGCCAACGGCAAAAAAATCTGGATCAACCCGGCCGATGTCGCAGTTGAATTCGACGACAAGGGCCGCCCGGTGTCTGCACGCCTAAGCAGCAACGGCACCGCGGTGCAAATCGGTGGTGTGGAAAAAATGTCGAAGTCCAAAAACAACGGCATTGATCCACAAGCCTTGATCGACCAATACGGCGCCGACACCGCACGCCTGTTCACCATGTTTGCGGCCCCACCCGAGCAAAGCCTCGAGTGGAGTGATTCCGGTGTGGAAGGTGCACACCGCTTCCTGAAACGCCTTTACCAATTGGCCCTGAACAAGCAAGAGGCGATCAAGACGCAGCCCGCATTGAACCCAGCCGAACTTGGCAAGGCGGCGCAAAACACCCGCCGCGATGTGCATGAAATTCTGAAACAAGCCAACTTTGACTACGACCGCAATCAATACAACACAGTGGTGTCTGCCGGCATGAAAATGCTCAACACCCTGGATGCGTTTGCCAGTGAAGCCCATACCACCACTGACCACGCTGTACTGTCAGAGGGCCTTGGTATTTTATTGCGTGTGCTGTATCCGATTGTGCCCCATGTCACCTGTCACCTGTGGAGCAGCCTGAACTACAGTCAGGCCCATGGTGAGTTGCTGGATTCCCCATGGCCAGAAGTGGATGAAAAAGCGCTGGTGCGGTCTGAACTCACCCTGATGGTTCAGGTCAATGGCAAGCTGCGTGGCAGCATTGAAGTGCCTGCAAATGCCGACAAAACCAGCATTGAAGCGACCGCATTGGCCAGCGAAGCAGCTGAAAAATTCATGGAAGGCAAACCCGCAAAGAAAGTCATTGTGGTACCCGGCAAACTGGTCAATATCGTTGTTTAAGATCGACCCCAACAAGAAGCGAGCCCTTATGAAACGATTCATTCAAGCCATTGCATTACTGACAACAACCCTTGCGCTGACTGCCTGCGGTTTTCAGCTACGTGGTCAGTACAACTTCGACTTTGAGAAAATCGAATTGCGCGGCATGGAAAATTCGGAAATGAACCGCAATATGGACTTGCAACTTCAGATCCTGAACCTGAAAGTGAATCCTCCGGAAGGCGCACCTTTGAAGCTGAATTTGTTGGGTGAAACACGCGACCGGAGCATTGTGACGTTTAGCGCCACAGGCCGTGCGCGCGAGGTTCGTGTCACCTATGAGTTGGTGTACAGCGTGGTCGACACAAACGGGGACTTCCTGATTGCGACCAGCCAGCTAAGCCAGCGCCGCGAACTCACCTACACCGATGATCAAATCTTGGGCAAGGAAGCCGAAGAAAACCAGCTTTACACCGAAATGCAACGTGACATTGCGCGCCAAATTACCGGGCGGCTAAGCGCGTTACAACTGGGCAATGCGAAAACGACGGGGCAAGCCACGAAGTGAAACAGATTGCGCTCGACACCTGGTTAAACGATGAGGCAAACATCACTTTGCCCCAGTTGCTGTGCGTATTTACTGATGAACCTTTGTTTGCCACCCAAGCTGCTGACCTGTATCGCCAGCGCCTGAAAAAACAGACAGAATACCAACGCCAAATCGTTGAAGTGGACCGGCAATTCGACCCACAGGAATTTCTGTCCCTGTTTGCCGAGGTTTCCCTGTTTGGTGATGTCTCCCTGGTGGATTTGCGGATTAACCAACCCAAATTGAGCAAGGAAGCTGCCGAAGCCCTGGGCAAAGCAGCCCAATGGATTGCATCTGGCGAGACAGCTCACTGCCTCTTGGTCAGCGCCCCAAAATTAAACAAAACCCAAGAAAAAAGTGCTGGCTTTGCTGACCTGCTCGCCAGGGGAACCGAGATTGCCTGTCGCCCCGTAAGCGCTGACGCATTACCTGGCTGGATCGCGCAATCCGCCAAACGCAAAGGTGTACAACTTACCCGTGAAACATGTGCCTGGCTCGCTGTAAAAACTGAAGGCAATTTGTTGGTGGCGCACCAAACCATTGAAAAACTGGCGATCGAACACCAAGGCACGGTGGATATTGAACAGGTACAAGGCATGGTCGCCAACTCAGCCCGCTTCAATGTATTTGATTTGGGTGGCAGCCTGCTGGCCGGTGACACCAAACGCGTAACGCGCATGATCGAAGGGCTGGAGGCCGAAGGTGAAGCACCCACTCTGGTGTTGTGGGCCTTGCAGGAGGAAATTCGTGCCATTCGCGACACACAGCATGCCATGCGACGCGGAATGTCTTTGTCGGATGCCTGCCGGCAAAATAGAATTTGGGGACAGCGACAAAATCACATCAGTGCCGCACTGAAACGGCACAACCCCGCCAGCCTGCAAAAGCTGACGGCCTGGTGCTACGCCGCTGAAAAAACCATCAAGGGCATGAAACAGGGCAACCCCTGGACACTGTTTGAAATAATCGGTTTGGGTGTGGCTGGCGTTGAGCCACCCGAACTATGGAATACCTGAACGAGTAAGCATCATGAGCATTGAAGAACAAATTCTGGCTATCGGCAAAAAAGCCCGTGCCGCGGCCGTTGACATGGCCAAAGCCAATACCCACGCCAAAAACCAGGCACTGCTTGAAACCGCCAAACTGATTCGAGCCAACAAGGCCGAACTGACCAAAGCCAATCAGGCTGACATGGCCCAAGCCCAGGCCAACGGCCTGGATGCTGCCCTGCTTGATCGTTTGGCCCTGAGCGACAAAGCCATTGAAACCATGGCCGAAGGCCTGGAGCAAATTGCCCAATTGCCAGATCCAATTGGTGAGATGACCGACTTCAAGAATCGTCCATCCGGCATTCAGGTGGGCAAAATGCGTGTGCCTTTGGGCGTAATCGGCATCATCTATGAAAGCCGCCCCAACGTAACCGTGGACGCAGCAGGCCTGTGCATCAAATCAGGCAATGCCACCATTCTTCGTGGCGGTTCCGAAGCATTTCGCTGCAATCAGGCTTTGGCCGCAATCGTGGCCCAAGGGCTGGAGGCCGCAGGTTTACCTGCGGATGCCGTACAGGTGATCGACACCACCGATCGAGCCGCCGTGGGCACCCTGATCACAATGACACAATACGTGGACGTGATTGTGCCCCGTGGTGGCAAAGGCTTGATTGAACGCATTTCCCGCGATGCCAAAGTGCCTGTAATCAAGCACCTGGACGGCATTTGCCATGTATTCATCGACGAGTCGGCAAACCTGACCCATGCAGTGAATATTGCCGAGAATGCGAAAACCCACCGCTACGGCACCTGCAACACCATGGAAACACTCTTGGTTCATACCCATGTGGCCAAGCCCGTTCTTGCGGAACTTGCGCAGCGTTATGCTGCCAAAAGTGTTGAACTGCGTGGCTGCAAACGCACCATGGCTTTGTTGCCATCAGTTAAGGCCGCCACCGAAGAAGACTGGAACACGGAATACCTGGCACCGATTTTGTCGATCAAGGTGGTCGATAGCCTGGATGAGGCCATTGCGCACATTAACCAATATGGCTCTCAACACACCGACAGCATCGTGACCGAAAACCACAGCCACGCCATGCGCTTTATTCGGGAAGTGGATTCCGCTTCTGTCATGGTGAACGCATCGACTCGTTTTGCTGACGGATTCGAATATGGTCTGGGCGCTGAAATCGGTATTTCTACCGATAAAATTCACGCCCGAGGCCCTGTGGGTCTGGAGGGTTTGACCAGCCAGAAATACGTGGTGTTTGGTCATGGCGAAACACGCAACTAAGCATTTGAAAACCAACTAACTGGAGCAGTACATGGGTGGTTATCTTTGGGTGAAAGCCTTTCACATTTTGTTTGTGGCTTCATGGTTCGCAGGCTTGTTTTATTTGCCGCGTATTTTCGTGAACCTGGCCATGGAAACAGAACCTGCGGCCACGGCACGCCTGTTGCAAATGGCCAGAAAACTTTACAAATTCATGACCTTGTTGGCCATACCCGCATTGTTGCTGGGCTTCGCCTTGGTTGGGGTTTATCAAATTGGAGTGGGCGGCCAAAGCGGCTGGCTACATGCCAAAATCCTGATTGTCTTCATCATCGCTGGTTACCACTACAGTTGTGGTCGTATTCTGCGCAAATTCGAAGCAGGCCAAAACACGCGCAGCCACACCTACTTCCGCTGGTTCAATGAAGTACCCGTGGTGCTCATGGCCATCGCCATCATTCTGGTGGTTGTTAAACCGTTCTAATTTTTAAAAGCAATTCATGCCCAATTCAAATCAACACAACTCCACCAAGCAAAGCGTATTCAAATGTTTTGCAAGTTGCCCGCGCGGTCTGGAAGAAATTCTGGTGGCTGAACTGGAAACCATGGGTGCACAAAAAACACGTGCAGTCACGGGCGGCTGCACCTTCGAGGCCAGCTGGCGCCAAGCCACCCGCATGACCTACTGGAGCCGCTTTGCAGGCCGTATTGGACTGGAATTGGCGCGGGGTGAATGCACGAACGAAGAACAGTTTTACAACATCGCCAAATCGGTTGATTGGTACAACTGGTTCAAACTGTCGAATACTTTCCGCGTTGACTTGAACAATTTGGGTGCCGATATTCAAAGCGTGCGTTTCACGCAGCTTCGCCTTAAAGACGCAGTGTGCGATGCATTCCTGGAACGATTCGACGAGCGTCCGAACGTGAGCGTGGAAGCACCCGATGTGCGCATTTTCGCAGCCATTAACCCCACGGAAGCGATGGTGTACATCGACCTGGCTGGTGAAAACCTGTTCAAACGTGGCTGGCGAGAAGAAGCGGGTGTAGCGCCGTTGAAGGAAAACCTGGCTGCAGGCCTTTGGCACATTGCGCGCCAAAGTGAAGCCGGCAAGAACGCCAATGTATTCCTTGACCCGTTTTGTGGAAGCGGCACCTTGGTGATCGAATCACTTTCACAATTGTGCGACCGAGCACCGGGCCTTGAGCGCGCCTTTGCATTTGAAAACCTGAAGCCTTTCACGCCAGAATGGGGCAAAGAACTTCAGGAAGACGCCAACCGACGCTTCAATGCGGGCTTGGACAAAGCACTGACCACGCCTCACTTTCAGTGGTATGCCAGCGACATTACCGAATTGCTGATCGAGATTGCAAAAGAAAATTTAGCGCGAGCCGGTTTCGAAGAACTGCTCGATGCTGGCATTGTGCAATTTGCACAGCGCGATGCGCTCACCGTAGAGCCACCAGCTGCCAACGGCATTGTGTTCAGCAACCCACCTTACGGCGAACGGGTTCGCGCAAAAGGTGCCGATGTGCCCGAGGACGAAGCCTACGAACGGCTGTTCAAGGCGTATGGCGATCATTTGAAAATGAATTTCTCGGGCTGGACCGCCTTTTTGTTCTCTGGCGATCTGGAAATCAAGAAAACGCTGGGCTTAAGCCCCAAGCGCAAACGCCCATTGTTCAATGGGCCGATTGAATGCCGCCTGTTTGAAATTCCGTTGACCCGTGGTGTTTATCGTCCACGGGCCAGTGGGGACAGCCCCGAATCTCAGGAAAACTGAGGTTTATTCAGCCAGCAGCTTGCCAATGTCGGCTTTCAGATCCGCCGGCTTGGTGGTGGGGGCGTAACGGTCATACACCTCACCATTTTTGCGTACCAAAAACTTCGTGAAGTTCCACTTGATGGCCTCGGTGCCCAAAATGCCCTTGGCCTGAGAAGTCAGGTACTTGAACAAAGGGTGTGCGTCGCTGCCCTTCACGTCTACTTTCTCGGCCATCAAAAAGTCCACACCGTAATTCTTCTGGCAAAAACTGGCGATCACCTCTTCAGTGCCAGGCTCTTGCCCGCCAAACTGGTTGCACGGAAATCCGATAATCACCAAACCCTTTTGGCCCAATTCTTTGTGCAGTTCCTGCAAACCTTCGTACTGGGGCGTAAATCCACATTTGCTGGCCGTATTCACAATCAGCAACACCTTGCCCTGAAAATCGGCCAGGCTCAGGGGTTTGCCATCCAGCGTTTTGCCAGAGAATTCATACACATTGTTCGCCATGGGAATTGCCTTTCACGTGTTGTTTGAAAAGCAAGTTTACCTGCAAACCTGAATGGCTCAAGGTTGGTTGGACCCCGAAATAACGCTCATGGCCACTTCTCGAGTAATCCTTCCAGTCATCAAAAGCCGCTGTACCGCCTGCTCCATGGTTTGCATGCCATGCTGCGAACCGGTTTGAATCGAGGACAACATTTGCGCCACCTTGCCTTCACGAATCAAATTTCGAATCGGCGGTGTGGCCATCATAATTTCGTGAGCCGCAACTCGACCACCGCCCTGCTTTTTCAGCAAGGTTTGGCAAATCACAGCGCGCAGTGATTCCGACAACATGGCGCGCACCATGCTTTTGTCAGCCGAAGGAAATGCATCAATAATTCGATCGATGGTTTTGGGTGCCGAGGATGTGTGCAGGGTTGCAAACACCAGGTGACCAGTTTCTGCGGCAGTCAGCGCAAGCTGAATGGTTTCAAGATCCCGCATTTCTCCCACTAGAATAACGTCTGGATCTTCCCGCAACGCAGACCTTAAAGCCGCACCAAAAGAATGGGTGTGCTCGCCAAGTTCTCGCTGGTTGATAACGCAATTCATCGGCGTGTGGGTGAACTCAATGGGATCCTCAATGGTCAGAATGTGCGCCTTCTGGTTGCGGTTCACATCATCCACCATCGCAGCCAAAGTGGTGCTTTTGCCTGAACCTGTTGGCCCCGTTACCAGCACCAGTCCATTCGGTTCGCGTGCAATTTGGCGAAACACCGCTGGCGCTTCAAGTTCCTCCAGTGTTTTTACGCGGCTGGGTACCACACGAAATGCGGCAGCAGCCCCCCTGCTCTGCATGAATGCATTCACACGAAATCGCGACAGACCTTCCACCGAAAAACTGTAATCACATTCATGGGACTGCTCCCAACCTTGCCACTGAGCCTCGGTCATTGACCCTTGAATCAATCGATAAATTTCACGATGGCCCAATACTGACTCGCTCAATTTCCGCATTTCACCGTTCACACGAATCATCGGCGGCATGTCCGCCGACAAATGCAAATCCGATGCATGTTCTTCCACAGCCCAGGTCAACAGTTCGGTCAGTGTCATGTGGCTATAATCTCCTTTTAAGCATTGAATTGATGCACCATGAACCGAGCCACACAATTGGCTGACATTCAAAGCAGAATTGCAGCCGCATGCAGCAAAGCTGGTCGACCTGGCTCGGCTGTCAAACTGCTGGCAGTCAGTAAAACTTTTCCCTTAAGCGACATTCTTGAGTTTCACAGCTGCGGCCAAACCTCTTTTGGTGAAAATTACCTGCAGGAAGCCTTGGATAAAATCACCCAGCTGGCTGATCACCCCAATGCGCAAACAACGGGTACCCATATTGACTGGCATTTCATTGGCCCAATTCAAAGCAACAAAACGAAGCCGATCGCAGAAAACTTTTCATGGGTGCACAGCGTTGATCGCTTGAAGATCGCGCAGCGGCTGTCTGACCAACGACCAGCAAACCTTCCTCCATTGAATGTACTGGTGCAAATCAACACCTCGGGCGAAGACAGCAAATCAGGGGTCAACCCGGATCAGGCCATTGATCTTTGCATGGCAATTCAAGGCATGAAAAACTTGGCGCTGCGCGGCCTGATGACCATACCTAGCAACACCGACAACACAGACCAACTAAAAATTGAATTCTTGAAATGCAAATCCGTATTCGATGCGCTCAATGTGCAAGGATTGAAACTGGACACGCTTTCAATGGGCATGTCCGCAGACCTTGAATTGGCCATTGAATGTGGATCAAGCTGCGTGCGTGTGGGTTCTGCCCTGTTTGGCGCACGCGACTACTCAAAATAAACACACGGAATCACTATGCAGAACACTCTATTCATCGGTGGCGGCAACATGGCTTTCGCCATTCTTGGCGGTTTGATTGGCAATGGCGCACCTGCCAGCGCATTTCATGTGGTTGATCCCAGCGCGGAAGCTGCCTCAAAAATGTCCACACTGAAAATCGGCTGCTCCACGGACTGGCCCGATCACTTCAGCCCTGAAGTGGTCGTACTTGCCGTGAAACCACAAATGATGCAACCGGTGCTCAACAGCCAAGCAGGCAATTTGAAAAACAGCTTGATTGTCAGCATTGCTGCTGGTGTCAGCGTGGCTCAAATTCAAGACTGGAGCCAGCAGCACCAGGCGCGGGTGGTACGTTGCATGCCCAACACGCCAGCATTGGTATCACAGGGCATATCGGGCTTGTATTTCACTGCCAATTGCTCTGAAAGCGATCGAAGCCTGGTCAGGCAAATTTTCAGCAGCTGCGGCGAGGTACTGGTACTGAACAATGAAGACGAAATCAATGCAGTCACCGCCATTTCAGGCAGTGGGCCAGGCTATGTATTCTTTCTCATGGAAGCATTGGCGCAAGCCGCAAAAAATCTGGGATTTGACGACGCGCAAGCCAACTTGCTGGTCAGTCAAACTTTTTTGGGAGCCGCCACACTGGCCAAGCAGTCAGACGATTCATTCGCCACCCTGCGGGAGAAAGTCACCAGCAAGGGAGGTACCACCTTCGCCGGCCTGGAACAGTTGCGCACACTGGGTGTGCAAGAAGCAATAAACAGCGCAGCCAAGGCAGCCTGTGCACGTGCTGTGGAGCTGCAAAAAGGTAGCAACTAAATTTAACTCAGAGGTACTGAAGCACCAGGCCCGCAAACAAGGCAGCGCCCAGCCAGTTGTTGTGTAAGAACGCTTTAAAACACAGCGCACGGTCTCGATTGCGAATCAGGGTGAAATGGTAAACAGCGATACCCACCGCACAAACCCAACCCAGCCAGAAAGCCGGGCCATAAGCCTGCAAGCTGGCCACCCAAGCCCAAATCAACAGGCTGGCTGCGTAGCACACCACAATGCCCGCTATGTCGTATCGGCCCAGCGTAATGGCAGCAGTTTTTATATCCAGTTTCAAATCGTCTGGCTTGTCGACCAATGCGTATTCCGTGTCGTAAGCCACTGTCCAGAATACATTGGCAACAAAAATCAACCACGCGTACGCGGGCACAGTGCCCTGAACTGCGACAAAAGCCATGGGAATCGAGAAACCAAACGCAATGCCCAAATAAGCCTGCGGCATCGGGAAAAAACGCTTGGTAAACGGGTAGCTGCCAGCCAAAAAGGCTGCGGGAATACTCATCAAAATAACCGGCCAGCCCAAGGGCAAGGTAATCAGCAAAGCCACAATTGCCAAAGCCGCCGCCAACAGCAAAGCCTCTTTTTCAGCAATTCGCCCACTGGTCAAAGGTCGGTTGCGGGTACGTTCCACATGCAAGTCAATGTCACGGTCCGCATAATCGTTAATCGCGCACCCCGCCGAACGCATCAACACCACACCGGCGACAAATATCAACAGCACATGCCAAGGCGGCATGCCTTCAGCGGCCATCCACAAGCCCCAAAGGGTGGGCCACATCAAGAGCAATATCCCGACGGGTTTGTCCAGGCGCAACAGCAAATAATAGTCTCGCAAGCGGGCCTTGTTCAAAACAGCCATTGCTTAACGCACCATTTGAGGTGCATCAAGAAACTCAACACCGTTTAAATCACATTCCATGATCGCAACGCGCAAGGCCTCAAGCGCTTCACGCCGACCAAAACTTTTACGCCATACCAATGCCACAGTTCGCCGCGTGTCATCATCGGCAAGCGGTATATACGTGAGCAAGCTTTCCTTAGGTACTGGGTTTGGCACAGAGCTGGAAGGCAGAACTGTAATTCCCACACCAGACGCAACCATGTGGCGAATCGTTTCAAGTGAACTGCCTTCAAAGGTGCGCTGAATGCCTTCGGACGACTGCGAGAATCGTGACAGCTCCGGACACACACCCAAAACCTGATCCCTGAAGCAATGTCCCGTGCCCAGCAAAAGCATGTTCTCGCTGCGCAGGTCATCTGACCTGATTGTTTCTTCGTTGGACCAACGGTGAGACTTGGGTAAAGCAACCATGAAAGGCTCATCGTACAAAGGCTGAATCACAAATCCCGATTCATTGATCGGTAATGCCAAAACAGCCACATCGATTTCACCCTGTTTCAGCAACTCGAGCAGGCGCACCGTGAAATTTTCTTGCAACACCAAGGGCATGGAGGGCACGCGTTCAATCATGCTGGACACCAGACCGGGCAACAAATAGGGCCCAATGGTATAAATTACGCCCACGCGCAACGGGCCCGCCAACGGGTCCATACCCTGCTGCGCAATACTTTTGATTGCCGAGGCTTCTTCGAGCACGCGCTGTGCCTGAACCACGATGCGTTCACCCACCGGTGTCAGCGACACCTCATTGGAGCCTCGCTCAAACAAGGAAACACTGAGCTCCTCTTCAAGCTTTTTGATGGCCACGGACAAAGTTGGCTGGCTGACAAAACAGGCATCAGCCGCACGGCCAAAATGCTTTTCGCGAGCCAAAGCGACGATGTACTTGAGTTCGGTGAGGGTCATTTAGTTTTTCTATCAAAACATCGAGTACGATTATTATTGCAAACGCAGCCCCATGAAGCAACACATCTTTTGATTAAAACCCTTAAAGTCGCATGGGCAGAATAACCATTTGCTGACCTGCATTGTGCAAGCGGCGTTGAAGTTCCAGCGCCGCCTGGTTGTGCAATAGTCGAGTCAAAATATTCTCGTTCTCAAATACCAGTTTGCTGGTAAAGAAAATTGCATTCGGGTGATTCTCGGCAACCACCTTCGCCAGGTTCGTTAACTCTTCCACGGCATCGGTGCCGAACGACAAATAGCTCTTGGCACGTAATCCATGGCTGCGGCAAAAATTCACAAAGTAATTCAGTGACACCGACGCATCAACTCGCATGGCTTCAAGTGCCTCACGACCACCGTATGCCTTGGAATCCACGGTGCGCGCATTCATGAATACAAAATTCTGAAAGTGGTTTGGAAACATGCGCTGCACCCAAAGCAATGCGTGTAAACCACCGCCACGGCTATTGCCCACAATGAATACTGCGGTGTTGCCATCAGGAATCAACTCAGGCGGCGAATGCGCCGAGCCATATTGCGCCATGGCAAACACTTCGTCGATCTTCGTAATTTTATCTTTGGTTTCCCGGTAGTGATTGCGTACCCACAGGCACACCAACACCACTACCGTGGTGATCAGCATCGTGATCCACCCCCCTTGAAAAAACTGGGTAATGATGGTTCCCAGCAAAATGGAAGCAGACACAACAAAGCCCAGCGACGCTGACAAAAATCCTTTGACGAAACGCTTCTCGTGGCGATTTTTAAGCCAGTAAACACACAGCCCCAACATGGAGAGGCTGAACACGATAAACACATTGATCGAGAACAGCACCACCAATAAATCCACATTGGCATCGCTCAGGTAGATGGCCAGCAAGGCCAACCCGCCCATTAGCATGATTCCGTTCTTGGTCACAAAACGATTGGACAGGTAACGGAACTGGTGGGGCAACCAGGAATCAATCGCCATGGTCGACAACACCCGCGGACCCACTACAAATGCAACGTGCGCGGCCAGCAGCAACACGGCTGTCTCAAGCCCCAGCATCACCAACAAGCCCAAAATGACATAGGGCCAGTCCCAGCCAATGTCAGTGAACACCCTTTCAAACAAAACACCATTTAAAGCCATGGTGGGCTCAATGTTCACGTCCCACAGGGAATACAGGGCCGCAAGGCTTGCTGCAGCAAAGGCCAGCGCGCAGGCCACATAAGCCAACATCTTCCGACGGTTCTCGCTGCTTTGCCGGTAGCGGCTTAGCTGCACCGTATCCGAAGCCGCCTCAATGCCAGTGTAAGTGCCACCACCCAGAAAAAAACCACGCGCGAAAATTGCCAGAACTGGCAACCAGCCAAACGTGCTCAGATCCGATTGCGTGGTTTCAATGCTGCGGGTGACTACGCCACCGATGTCCTGAAAATGATCAGAAAAACCCACCAGGATAAACACAAGATGTGTGAGCAGAAATGCGACAAACAAATACTTGAAAGGCTTCAAGTTCAAATGTCGACCTTGTATGTGGAAATTCATCAAACCCAGCATCAAAGCCATGGAAACCCACACCCGGTACTCGTAAAAGTACGGCGGCAAAAAACTGAACATTAAATGAGTGGAAGCACTAATGCCCAAAGCCACCATCAACACATAGTCCACCAACAGCGCCGCGCCTGCGATCAGACCCACCCTGGGGCCGAGCAAATTGGTGGCCATGGCGTAACCACCGCCACCCTTGGGAAAGAGTTCGGTGACACGGAAATAAGTCAGGGAAACAAGAAGAATGGACAGGGCTGTTAACAAGCCCAAGAACAACAACAGATGGCGGGAATCACCAAGCGCCTTGAACGACTCCTCGGGTCCAAACGCGACAGAGGCCAAACCACAGGCGCCTACAGCAACCCAGGCATACTTTTCCGAGAAAATATCATCACGCTCATTCGCCTCGAGAGACGACGATGCGGAGCGTGGCGAAGCCGGTTTTTGGGTTTGACTCATGCGTACATTGCAGCGCAACAAACAAGTCGAGTATGGTATACCGTCCCCAAGGGCAACACAATGCACCGCTCGGCGTTATCATTGCAAATGAACGCATTTAGATTCCTTTACCCAAACACTCTCCAATTCTGAACATGACACAAGCCACCGTTGTATCTACCTCCAAAGCCCCAGCAGCAATCGGGCCCTACAGCCAAGCCATCAAACTGGGCAACCTGGTTTTTACATCAGGCCAGATCGGCCTGAACCCAGCCACCGGCGACCTGGTGGGCCCTGGCACTGAAGAACAGGCTCGCCAAGCCTTCACCAATTTGAAAGCAGTGGCCGAAGAAGCTGGTGGAAGTCTTGCCAATGTTGTGAAATTCACCTTGTTTCTAACCGACTTAAGCGAATTCGCGCAGGTGAACGCCATCATGCAGGAATATGTGTCGGCTCCCTTCCCAGCCCGTTCCACAGTGGGTGTAGCCAGCCTGCCCAAAGGTGCACGTTTTGAAGTCGAAGCCATTCTGGCACTGTAACCGCGCACCCAAGCCACGCCCTTGAGCGCAGCAGCCCCCATTCAAAAGCCAGACTTCGAGGAGCTGTTGCCGCTGCCCCTCGCCATCGCGGATGCAGTCAGCGGACTGCTCACCGCACCGCACTGGATGGGGCTGGCGCTTCACCTGCCTCTTCGTTTCGAAGACAAGGCCTCGATCACCGCCATGGATTCTCTTCAGGTGGGCCAGAAGGTCAACCTGCTCGCCACCGTCGTGGGAACTGAAGTTCAATACCACCCACGCAAACAGCTTCGGGTTTGGGTTGAAGACGGCGACACCACGCTTCTTTTGCGCTGGCTCCACTTTTACCCCGGCCTCCAGCAAAAGCTCAGCGAGGGCAGTCGAATTCAGATCAGCGGACAAATTCGCCAAGGCTATGGCACCTTCGAGATGGTGCACCCAACGGTGAAAATCGCGCCGCCGGGCGCCTTCGACGAACCCAACATTTCGACAAATCAAACTGCAGCCAGTGCCGATGCCGTACTGGAGCCGGTCTACCCCAGCACGGGGCAACTCAAGCAAGGCGATTGGCACCGATGGATGAAAAAACTGCCGGCAGCTTGCTTCATCGACACCCTACCTTTGGCCCAGTGCAAAAAGTACAAGCTCTTGCCCTGGCCCGTCGCTTTGCAAACCTTGCATGGCCAGGCCAAGCCTGAAGAACTTTATGACTTGAACTTGCGCACCCACCCAGCCTGGAGCCGGGTGAAGGTGGATGAAATGCTGGCCCAGCAACTTTTGTTGCGAGAATATCGCCAACAGCGCACCCAAGAAAAAGCCAGTCCGTTGAAACCAACTAAAGCAGGACTGGTTCAAAAATTCATCAATCAACTACCATTTCAATTAACAGGTGCCCAAGAACGCGCCAGCCAGGAAATTTTTGACGATCTCCGCCAACCCTACCCAATGCAACGTTTGCTTCAAGGCGATGTCGGGAGCGGAAAAACACTGGTGGCGGCACTGGCGTGCCTGCGCGCCATAGAAAACCGCAAGCAAGCTGCAATACTGGCCCCCACCGAGGTTTTGGCTGCGCAGCACCACCACAAGCTCACCCCCTTGTTTAATGCCGTGGGCGTGCGTTGCGCAAAGTTACAAGGGGCCATGAAGAAAAGCGAGAAAGATCGCACGCTGAAAGCGCTGGCAGCCGGTGAAATCGATGTTGTTATTGGTACGCATGCCCTGGTTCAGGACAACGTTGAATTCAAAGCACTGGCCTTGGTTGTGGTGGATGAACAGCACCGTTTCGGAGTCGCCCAACGTCTCTCACTCATCGCCAAAGCCAGCGATGGCCATTTGGCACATCAACTCATGATGAGTGCCACGCCAATTCCACGCACCCTGGCACAAACCTATTTGTCAGACCTCGCCGTCTCGAATCTGGACGAAAAACCACCAGGCCGAAAACCCATCATCACCAAACTGCTGTCCCAAAAAAAACGGGATCAGCTTATTTCAGCGATTGAAGGCGAGATTAACAAAGGGCAGCAGGTGTACTGGGTATGCCCTCTGATTGAAGAAAGTGAAACACTCGACCTGCAGGCCGCGCAGGCCACCTACAACGACCTGTGTGAACAACTGCCCACCCGTAAAATTGGCTTGCTTCACGGCAAACAGGACAACAAACTCAAACAGACCACCATGGCAGCCTTTGCAGCCGGTGAAATCGATCTGCTGGTATCCACTACCGTGATCGAAGTGGGCGTTGATGTGGGCAATGCAAGCTTGATGGTCATTGATCAAGCCGAACGTTTTGGGCTGGCACAACTTCACCAGCTGCGGGGCCGTGTTGGCCGGGGTAGCGTGCAAAGTGTGTGCGTGCTGCTGTACGGCGGGCCATTGTCGAATACGTCAAAATTACGCTTGAAAGCCATGCACGAAAGCGATGATGGTTTTTATCTGGCTGAAAAAGACCTTGAAATCCGGGGGCCTGGTGAATTGCTGGGCAAGCGGCAATCTGGTTTACCCATGATGCGTTACGCCGACCCACTGGTGGACAAAGACTTACTGGAATTGGCGAGAACCCTGGCTCAACAAATGCCCAGGAATGCGGACAATACTCGCCGGCATATTCAACGGTGGATTGAAGAAACACCCTGGTGGCTAAGCTGAAAATGAGTTGAAAACAAAAAAGCCAGTTCACGGGGAACTGGCTTTTTGGTGCTACCCGGGCATAACGCCTTGGTGAACTGCAAATCGCTTATTTAGCAGCTTGCTTGTTCACGCGGTTAGGCAACTTTTCCTTAATACGTGCAGACTTGCCTGAACGATCGCGCAGGTAGTACAGCTTAGCGCGGCGAACATCACCACGACGCTTAACTTCGATCTTTTCAATCGAGGGTGAGTACAGCTGGAATGTACGCTCAACACCTTCGCCAGAGGAAATCTTGCGAACGATGAAAGAGGAATTCAAACCACGATTGCGACGAGCAATTACTACGCCTTCGTACGCTTGCAAACGTGAACGTGTGCCTTCGATTACACGAACACTCACGATCACTGTGTCGCCGGGGGCGAACGCAGGGATCTCTTTACCCAAACGAGCAATTTCTTCTTGCTCAAGTTGTTGAATCAAATTCATTGATAGCTCCAAGTCATCATTCACGGGCTTTATTGACTCAATTAATTGAGAGTGCACCGCCAGAGGATGAAAAAATTAAAAGGTGTATGCCTGCCAATTCGACATTGTGCAAAGCAGCCACCAACCTAGACCTTTTTGCCAGCTTTCCCTGCTTGACTACATGAATCAGGAGCAAGAGCCTCTAGCAACTCCGGTCGAAAGCGTTCTGTATAAGCTTTCGCTTGCTCAAAACGCCAACTCTCTATTTTCGCATGATTTCCAGACAAAAGCACGTCTGGAACTGCTTTATTTTCAAAAACTTCCGGTCGGGTGTAGTGCGGACAATCCAGCAAACCCGACTCAAATGAATCTTGCGTGGCAGACAAGGCGTGATTCAACACGTCGGGAAGCAGGCGTACCCAGGCATCCACAAAGCAGGCCACCGCCAGCTCGCCACCTGAAAGTACGAAATCACCCAAGCAATAGGTTTGATCCACATACTCGTCAATAAACCGCTGGTCTACGCCCTCGTAGCGACCACACAGTAAAATTGCACCCAAACCCTGATCGCTCAAAGCCCGGATAGTGGCCTGCTTCAACAAAGGACCGTGGGGGGTTAAAAACACCACAGGCGCCTGATCACCGCGGTCTGCACGAATGGCATTGACACAACGCACCAGTGGCTCGGCCAGCATTACCATGCCAGGTCCACCGCCATAGGGCCGGTCATCAACCGTGCGGTGAGGGTCATCGGTAAAATCACGAGGATTCCAGCAATTCAGCTCGAACAGCTGTTTTTTCAGCGCCCTGCCAACAACACCCAATTCGATCAGATTTGGAAATTGATCGGGAAAAAGGGTAATGACATCAAAGCGCGAGCCGGACATCAGTAATCTTCCTGCCAATCCGCTTGAATTTGCTTGGACTGCGTGTCCACATTCAAAACATACGCGGCCACGAATGGAACCAGTATTTCCTGCTCAGCATCGCCCTTGACCAACAAAATTGGATGCGCACCGTGGTCAACCACCTGCACCACCGTGCCCAATACCTTGTTTTGCAAGTTACTTACCGTGCAACCTACCAAATCAACCCAGTAGTACTCACCCTCAGCAGGTGTGGGAAAACGAGACCGCGACACATAAACCCGACGTCCCTTGAACTGAGCGGCAAGTTCTGGCTGTTCAATGCCTTCCAGGTGCGCAACAATGCGACTGGAGTGCGGCTTGCTTTGCAAGACACGAAATGGCTCAAACACCAAGTCCTCGAACTTCGGTTGCGCTGCGCGACGAATTGCGGCCCCTTCCGTGACTGGCAAGCGTGAAACCCACCATTGCTTGCTCTTGAGCAATACGTCCGGCTCTTCAGACGAAGGCAGCACATTGAGCCAACCCTTCAGGCCGTAAGGCTCGCCAATTCTGCCCAGTTCTACCAAATCGTCAGGTACGTTCATGCTCAGTGTCCAAACCTTAGTGTCACAACATCAGCCCACAATGGGTACTTCGCAAAACCAAAAACAAAAGTCCGCGAACGTATCATCCACGGACTTTGTATACCAACCTGCTTTCTGACTCAACCGCACCCCGGAACACACCGGTTTTAGAGGTACCTGACTCAGAAAGCTTAGCTCAAGCGGCTAAACTCAAGCGGCTTGTTTGGCGTTGTATTCACCAACCAGGCGCTCTACTGTTGAAGAGCACTGTGCGCCAACGCTTTTCCAGTAGGTCAAGCGATCCATGGCAATGCGCAGGCCTTCTGAACCTGCAGGCGCTACCGGGTTGTAAAAGCCGATACGCTCGATGAAACGGCCATCGCGACGGTTGCGTGAATCAGCAGCCACCAGGCTATAAAATGGGCGCTTTTTAGAACCACCACGTGCGAGTCGAATGACGACCATAATTTCCTCTATTAAATTAGTGCCTGCAGCACACACCTAAGCCACTGCAAACGAATGAATCATTGGGATTTCGATACACGAAATCCGATAACCCGCTATTATAGCCAGCGTAATCCAATCTAACAAGCAGTGTTTTAAAAAATGAATGCATCACCTCAAGAACCTTTTAAATCCAAGCTTTTGTTCTGCTGGCTTGCCCTGCTTACAGGCGCCATTGGAGGCCACTGGATTTACGCCGGAAAAAAACGCTTCTGGCTTTACATGCTGACGTTTCCATTGTCCGCATTTGCCGGGTGGATAGACACCATGCGCTACGGCTTGATGAAAGACGAAGAATTCAATGCGAAGTTAAATCCAGAGTATGAAAG
Organism: Limnobacter sp. 130; assembly: GCF_902506325.1. Taxonomy (GTDB): domain Bacteria; phylum Pseudomonadota; class Gammaproteobacteria; order Burkholderiales; family Burkholderiaceae_B; genus Limnobacter. The sequence goes on along the minus strand of NZ_LR732328.1, from coordinate 607,144 downwards.
TGACATTAAACAAACCACAGGCGCTGTGGTGGTATCGATCGCCCTGTCGCTGGCCTTTGGAATGACCGCCCTGATGGCCACACTGGCCATGGTGTTTCAGTGGTATTTCAGTGGCATTGTGAGCTGAATAGGCAATACCAAAAAAAAGCCCGCTAAAAAGCGGGCTTAACAGGGCTTGAGGAGACAGAGACACTTGCTTGGTCGCAAGGCTCGCCCCTAAGGGGAGTATGCGATTCCACAAGCAGTTGGCCTACCCTTAAAACGCGGGGGGAACCCCAACGGTTTACAGGCGACTCGGTTCAAGAGGCCGAGTCAACCAACATTAATAAGTGTCATCCTCTCCGCATTAGTTTCATGGTTTCAAATATTTTTTAATTAAACGCCCAACATACCGCGCCACACCCGCTTCTACGCTGTAAAAACTACCTGTGTAACCCGCTGCACGCAAATTGCTCAAATCGGCTTGCGTGTAACTTTGGTACTTGCCTTTCAAAGCATCCGGAAACTCAATGTACTCAATAAAGCCGCCCTGCACCGCTTCATTCAAACTCAAAGTAGCACTGCCCTGACTCTCTCGCAGAGTGTTCAATGTGGTCAAGGCCACATCATTGAAGGTTTGTGCGCGCCCGGTACCTAAATTGTAGACACCCGAAGGCGCAGTGCTCGCCTGCTCGAAAAAGAACATGTTCACCTTGACGACATCTTCGATCGACACGAAATCGCGCTGCTGGCAACCCGCTTCGTAACCACCGTAAGGGCCAAACAATTTAACCGAGCCGCCCTCACGAAATTGATTGAAGTTGTGAAACGCCACCGAAGCCATACGGCCTTTGTGCTGCTCACGATCGCCGTACACATTGAAATATCGAAAGCCAAATACCGGCGCCTTCAGACCAATATTCATTTGCCTGCGCAACACCTGGTCGAACAAGAACTTGGAGTATCCATACACATTCAGCGGCTTTTCAACTTCACGGTTTTCGATAAATTCCGTGCTGCCGCCGTAAACCGCGGCCGAGGATGCGTACAGGAATGGGGTGCCAGTGCGCTGCGCCCACTCAAACAGGGCCTGAGTGTAGCGAAAGTTATTGGCCATCATGTAGTTGCCATTGTGCTCCATGGTGTCGGAACAAGCACCTTCATGAAAAATCGCATCAAACTTGCCAAATTCGCCGCGCTCAATTCGCGCCAGGAAATCAGTTTTATCGAGGTAATCGGAAATTTCACAATCCACCAGATTCAAAAACTTGTCGCCCTTGGTCAGGTTGTCCACAGCCAACACATCGGTAATGCCTCGATCGTTGAGCGCTTTTACCAAATTGCTGCCGATCAAACCGGCGGCACCGGTCACAATCACTTTCATCGTCTCAAATCCTTTAATTTAGCTCTTCCGGCAATATCACAGCAGTACCCAATTTGCCAACCACCACACCGCCGGCCTTGTTGGCCAATGCCACGCTGTCTGGCAAACTCATACCCGAACCAACCGCACAAGCCAGCGTTGCAATTACAGTGTCACCGGCACCCGACACATCAAACACCTCGCGGGCCTGGGCAGGCACATGGAAACTACCCTCCGCAGTGAACAACGTCATACCCTCTTCCGAGCGTGTCAACAACAAGGCCCCCAAACTCAAACGCTCACGCAAAATTTGCGCCTTTTCAATCAACTGGGCTTCGGTTTTCCAGCTACCCATGACCTGTTTGAACTCCGAACGATTTGGAGTAAGTACCGACGCACCAGCATACTTGCCGTAGTCGTCCCCTTTGGGGTCGACCAAGGTGGTTTTGCCCGCCTTTTTACACAAAGCAATCATTTCTGCGACATGCTCCAGGCTGCCTTTGCCATAGTCTGAAAACAGAATTACATCGTGATTGGTGTATTCCTGCTCAAACAACTCCATTTTCGTCGTCAATTGCTCAGGCGAAGGGCGCTCTTCGAAATCAATACGTACCAGCTGTTGTTGGCGGGCGATCACACGCAGCTTAACGGTGGTGGGAAAATTCGGATCTTTCAGCAAACGTGAACGCACGCCACTTTTTTCAAGCAAAGCTTCAACGGTGTGGCCAGGTTCGTCGTTGCCAACTACACCCATCAAACACAGTTGCGCGCCCAATGAACTGGCATTAATGGCCACGTTGGCCGCGCCACCCAATCGTTCATCTTTGGTGCCCACTAAAACCACGGGCACGGGTGCCTCTGGAGAAATGCGCTCTACATCGCCAAACCAATAGCGATCCAGCATGACATCGCCGACCACGAGAATTTTAGCGTCTTTAAATTGAGACCTGTCGACCATTGTTCAGCCTGTTTTAATGGGTATGAGCCTGGGTGTGTGCAGCCTTTTTTGCAGACACCGGGTAAAAATCAAGTTCTTCAGCACGGCGCGGCACAATCGAATCCCAATTGGCGCAACCTGGGCATTGCCAATAAAACTTCTTGGCCTGAAAACCACAAGACTGACAACGATAACGCTCCAGGCGCTGCGTATGTTTTGAAATCAACTCGCGCGTCAGGCGAAGATCCTGCATTCGATCGTCGTCGAGCTTGCCGCGCAGCTGATGTTCCAGCAACTTGTCCAAACCCAGCAAACTGGGGCGGGCACGCACTTGCTCACGCAACAATTCGAACGCCGCAAAAGGCCCCTTCGTTTCTTCAACAGCTTGCGCCAGCACCAGCAACAAATCAATCGAAGGATACATGGTGCAGTATTCCAGCAAGGCTGCAATACCCTCTTCCTCACGCTCAAGTTTCTTGAATGCGGCCCACATATTCGGCCCAACCAAGGGTAGATACCAGGGATTTTGACGCTCAGCGGCGCGCCACTGGCCAATCGCATCTTCAAACTGATTCTGCGTGAAGTAAATTTCACCCAACAACAGGGACGCACGTACGTTTTGCGCATCCGTTAGCAATGCGTTTTGCAGCTCAGCCTTGGCTTTGGGCAAATCACCCTCATCAATCAACTGGGCAGCAAGTTCGCAGTAAAAGTGCGCAATGTCGCCCGCTGGCACATCGGCACCGTACTCTCGAAGTTTGTGGGCCTGCGCAATGGCCTTGTCCCACGCCTTTTCCAGCTCGTATAACTCCAGCAGCTGGCGAGACGCTTCGGCTTTCATGTGGGAATTCGACAAACTGTGAAAGGCCTGCTCGGCGCGATCAAGAATACCGGCCCTGAGGAAATCAACACCCAGCTCATAGGTGGCCTTTTCCCGGTCTGAGGAGGTGATTTGCTCGCGTGTGGTCAAAAACTGGTGAACCCGGATGGCGCGGTCAATTTCACCTTTTTTGCGAAACAGATTGGCCAGCGCAAAGTGCAATTCAACGGTGTGGGTATCAATCGCCGCCACTTCCAGAAACGCATCAATGGCCTTGTCAGGCTGCTCGCTGAGCAGAAAATTAACGCCTTTGAAATAGGATGCTGGCAATTGACCACGCACTGATGCGTCTGAACGTTTTTCCAGACGTGCCGCCATCCACCCCAAACTGAAAATCAGCGGAATGAGTACCAACCACCAAGTTTCAAATTCCATGACTTGGGCCTATTGGCAATGCGGGCATGGGTTCTTCAACGATAACCGCCGTGTTGCCTTGCGCTTTAAGTTGATTCAACTCTCGCTCAAGACGTTCGGCATTTTTGGAGGCCACAGATGCGGCACGCTTGGCTTTTAACCAGGACGGTAGAAGTGAAATCCACGCGAACACTGCACCAAGTAACAGTGCAATCAGCAATGCCACAACCAGTTGCACCTGAATTTCAAGACCAGGCAACCATTTCACTGTGACTAAATCTGTGTTTCGGATTGAAAAGGTGAGAACAACAAGGAAGAGTGCAAGTCGCACTACCCAGGCAAGTATTTTCAAGGTGGTCCCCTGTTTGTAGTTGGATCAACACCGATACATTCATCGGCGTGATAACTCAGGCTTCACCGAAGAACGATCGAATTAACTCTCTTTCTTGGAGTATAAATCAACTCGCTCGCGTAGCTCTTTGCCGGGCTTAAAGTGTGGCACGCGCTTTTCAGGCACAACCACCTGTTCTCCTGACTTCGGATTGCGACCCACACGCTGCGGGCGACGAGTCAGGGAGAAACTGCCGAACCCTCGAATCTCAATGCGCTGACCTTCGGCCAAGGCTTGAGTCATGGAATCGAGAATGCTTTTGACAGCGAAGTCCGTGTCGCGCACAGGCAACTTGGGGAAACGCTTGACCAGCTGATTGATGAGTTCTGATTTTGTCATTGTTCTTGAAATAAAAAGGCGCTTCCCGAATGGGAAGCGCCACTTCTACAGACTGATTACTGGTTGTTACCCAGCTTTGCTTTCAACAACGCGCCCAAGCTGGTTGTACCAGCAGAGCCTGCGCTTTCTTCAGAGATTTTCTTCATGGCTTCATCGGTATCAACCTGGTCTTTGGCCTTGATGGACAAAGCGATCGAACGGGCCTTGCGGTCCACGTTGATTACCATGGCTGTTACAGCGTCGCCTTCCTTGTATGCATTGCGAGCATCTTCAACACGGTCGTTGGAGATCTCGGAAGCACGCAGGTAGCCTTCGATGTCATCGCCAAGGTCGACAACAACACCTTTGGCGTCTACTGATTTAACAGTACCGTTGACCATGCTGCCACGGTCATTGGATGATGCGAACACTGTGAAGGGGTCGCCCGACAACTGCTTGATACCCAAGCTGATGCGCTCACGCTCAGTGTCGATTGCCAATACCAAGGCTTCAACTTCGTCACCTTTCTTGAAACGACGCACGGCTTCTTCGCCGGTTTCGTTCCAGGACAGGTCAGACAGGTGCACCAAGCCATCGATACCACCAGGCAAGCCGATGAATACGCCGAAGTCAGTGATTGACTTGATTGCGCCAGATACTTTGTCGCCTTTCTTGAAGCTGGTAGAGAACTCTTCCCAAGGGTTGGCCGCACATTGCTTCATGCCCAGGCTGATACGACGACGCTCTTCGTCGATTTCCAGAACCATGACTTCAACTTCGTCGCCCAAAGTAACAACTTTCTTGGGATCTACGTTCTTGTTGGTCCAGTCCATTTCTGAAACGTGTACCAAACCTTCAATGCCTTGCTCAACTTCAACAAATGCGCCGTAGTCAGTAATGTTGGTTACTTTTCCGAACAAACGTGTGTCGGCTGGGTAACGACGTGACAAACCGACCCATGGGTCTTCGCCAAGCTGCTTCACGCCCAAGGACACGCGGTTCTTTTCCTGGTCGAACTTCAATACTTTTGCTTCGATTTCTTCGCCAACTGTCAGCACTTCTGACGGGTGACGTACACGACGCCATGCCAGGTCGGTGATGTGCAACAGGCCGTCGATACCACCCAGATCCACGAACGCGCCGTAGTCGGTGATGTTCTTGACGATGCCCTTGACTACAGAACCTTCCTGCAGGTTGGACAGGAGCTTTTCACGCTCTTCACCCATGGTGGCTTCAACCACTGCACGGCGTGACAACACAACGTTGTTGCGCTTGCGATCCAGCTTGATCACCTTGAATTCGAGGGTCTTGCCTTCGAATGGTGTGGTGTCTTTCACGGGGCGCACATCTACCAGTGAACCTGGCAGGAAAGCACGAATGCTGTTGACCATCACGGTCAGGCCGCCCTTCACCTTGCCGGTGATGGTACCTGTTACCAGCTCGCCTGATTCCAGAGCTTGCTCCAGGCTCAGCCATGCGGACAGACGCTTGGCCTTGTCGCGGGACAGCAATGTTTCGCCGTAACCGTTTTCCAGCGCTTCGATGGCCACGGAGATGAAGTCACCGTCGTTGACTTCGATGTTGCCGTGGTCGTCTTTAAATTCTTCGAGGGGAATGTAGCTTTCAGATTTCAGCCCGGCATTCACAACAACGTAGTTGTAATCAACACGAACAACTTCGGCTGTGATCACTTCGCCTGCGCGCATTTCTTTGCGATTCAGGCTTTCTTCAAACATAGCTGCAAAGCTATCTGGGGCTTGGGTAATTTCAGTTGTGGTCATAAATTTGAGATTTAACACGCCATTGCGGGAAGCAAGGCGGAGTTCAAAAACGTGCCATTCGGGATTGAAAAGCACGGCTTCTTGTTCAGCACACAAAGACCTGCTTGAAAAAACAGGCGCTGTTAAGCAAACAAGGGATGAGATTATACCAAGAAAGTCTTTGCTGATCAAGCGTTTAAATGCGTTCTTGTGCCCAGGTGAAGATGGTCGCAACCACTTGATCAATTGGCATGTTCGAACAATCCAACACCAAGGCATCTTCGCAGGGTTTGAGTGGCGCAACGGCCCGCTCGGTGTCGCGTTTGTCGCGGGTCATCAGATCGTTATAAATGGCCTGAAAGTCAGCTGACTGGCCTCGCCCTTCAATTTGTTTCACGCGCCGCTCGGCTCGGACTTGTGCGCTGGCTGTCAGAAACACTTTCAATACAGAGTCGGGAAAAACAACAGACCCCATGTCGCGACCATCCGCCACCAAACCGGGATTCTGTCGAAAATCACGTTGACGCGCCAGCAAGCCTGCACGAATTTCAGGCACCACGGCCAAACGAGAAGCCATGACACCCGCTTCTTCGGTACGAATGGCTTCCGACACATCGTTACCCTGGAGCAGGATGCTTTGCCCTTGAAATTGCACCGGTAAATTGGCAGCCATTGGAATGATCTGCTTTAAGTCTTCAGACAGGTCTGGATTCAAACCCGTTTGCGCCACCGCCACAGCCAACACACGATAAATTGCACCGCTGTCGAGATAGTGATAGCCGAGTCGGCCTGCCACTAACGCAGCCACTGTGCCCTTTCCCGAGGCGGTTGGGCCGTCAATGGCAATGACCGGGCAGTTTGACATGCTCATGAGGTTTAACCTTTGCGAACCGATTGGACATTCATGCCCAATGAATTGGCCAAAGCAACAAAGCCCGGGAAGGAGGTGTCTACCGTTTGCGCGCCATGAATAACCATGGTGCCGTGGGCACGAATGGCCGCGACACTGAATGACATCGCAATGCGGTGATCACCTTGCGATTCGATACTTGTTGCTTTGTAGCGCAAGCCGTCCAAATGGCCCAAGCCCTGGATAATCATGCCGTCCTCAGTGGGTTCTGCATCAATGCCGCACTTTTGCAGACCATGTGCCATCACGGCAATTCGATCAGATTCCTTCACGCGCAATTCTTCGGCACCAGTCAACACGGTACGCCCAGTGGCATTGGCCGCAGCGACAAACAACACAGGGAACTCATCAATGGCCAAAGGCACCAGGTGCTCTGGAATTTCAATGCCCTTCAAGGCAGCGCTGCGAATGCGTACATCGGCCACTGGCTCGCCACCCACTTCCGCATGATTGCTCAACTCGATATTGGCGCCCATCAACTTCAAAATATCAATTACGCCGATGCGGGTTGGGTTCAAGCCCACATGTTTCAATGTAATGTCCGCTTGCGGCGCGATGGATGCCGCCACCATGAAAAATGCAGCCGATGAAATGTCGGAAGGCACATCAATTTTTGTGGCTTTCAATGTTTGGCCACCCTTCAAGCTGGCCCGGGAACCTTCGGTGATCACCTCCACACCGAAGCCACGCAACATGCGCTCAGTGTGGTCGCGGGTTACCGCAGGCTCGGTGACGGTAGTGGTGCCATCGGCATACAAACCAGCCAGCAACACGCAAGACTTCACCTGTGCCGAGGCCATGGGCAATTCGTAGTCAATGGCTTTCAAGGTGGTACGCCCGTGGATGTGCAAGGGTGGCCGCCCACCTTCTTGTGACTCGATGCGAGCTCCCATCAGCACCAGCGGATCGATCACTCGCTTCATGGGGCGTTTGCCCAAACTTGAATCGCCAGTCAGCATGCAGTCAAAATCCTGCCCGGCCAGCAGACCCGACATCAGCCGCATTGATGTACCGGAGTTTCCACAATCAAGTACCTCGCGCGGGGCTTTCAAGCCGTGCATTCCAACACCGTGCACTTTCACCTTGCCGTGGTCAGGCCCGTCAATGCTGACTCCCAAAGCCCGAAAAGCGTTCATGGTGGCCAAGGCATCCTCGCCTTCCAGAAAGCCTTCCACTTCTGTGGTGCCTTCAGCAATGGACCCCATCATGATTGAACGATGAGAAATCGATTTGTCGCCAGGTACCCGGGCGAAGCCCGACATGTTCCCTGTGCTGCTCGCGTGAAATTCGATCAAATTCAGATCTGACATAACAAAATACCTGTTGAATAATTGGCCTGAATCAATTCTGTTTCCAATGGCTTCGATACTCCGAAGCCTGACTCAAAATACGCTCCAGCGTCGCGCGATCATTGGTTTCAATCGCTGCGCGAAGGCTTGAAATATTTGCCTCAAAACCACTGAGCATGTTCAATAAAGCAGCGCTGTTATTTTGAAAAATATCGGCCCACATTTCGGGTGAACTTGCTGCAATCCGGGTAAAGTCCCGGTAGCCCGCGCCCCCCTCTTTCATGAACTCAGCACCTTTGGGATGACCCAATACGCTGGCCACATAACTAAAAGCGAGCAAATGAGGCAGGTGACTGACGGCACCGAACATTTCATCGTGGTCCATGGCATTCATGGTGCTTAATTTGGCACCAATCGCAGCCCAAAAGTTTTCAACTTTTTTCAAACCAGCCGGGTTGGTTTGTGGCAGGGGGCACAGCACGCAATTGCGCCCTTCAAACAAATCGGACACTGCAGCGGCCGGCCCGTGCGATTCGCCACCCGCAATGGGATGGGCCAACACGAACCGGGATTTCAAACCTGGAAACTGCGGCTCAAGCTCATCTAGCATGACAGCCACATCCGACTTGGTACTACCCGCATCAAAAATCAAGCAATTGGGTGGCAGAGAAGGCAGAAATTGGGTCAGCACCTGCTTGTATTGCCGAACGGGAATTGACAGCACGACCACGTCGACATTTCGTACGTTGGCATCGCCCGGACCCGCTATGCATTCATCGACAATGCCCAAGCGAAGCGCCTCATGCGCTGTTTCAAGTTTGCGCGAATAGCCCAGAACATGACCTGCCAAACCTTTTTTCTTGGCCGCCAGACAGATTGAGCCACCTATCAGGCCCACCCCGATTGCAAGCATGCGATTAAAACTGGTTCCTTTGACCATTACGGAGCCTGTAGGCTGGCCAGCGCCTTGGGCAGGGCGACCAAAAAGGCTTCGTTTTCGTGGGGCAGGCCAATGGACACCCGTAGCCACTCAGGCAAACCATAGCCATTCACCGGGCGAACAATGACGCCCAAACGCTGCAATGCATCAAACACTTTCATGCCGGCATCGGGCGTGTTCCCAGCCTTGAACAACACAAAGTTGCCATAAGAAGGTACGAACTCAAGACCCAGAAATTTCAATCCACTTTCTATCTGCTCCAGCCCCCTGAGGTTTACTTCATAGGTTTTCCGAAGAAACTCGTGATCATCGATTGCGGCTTCAGCCGCAGCCAGCGCCAAGGAGTTGACATTGAACGGCTGGCGCACTCGGTTCATCAAATCAGCCACCTCGACACTGGACACCGCATAGCCAACACGCAAACCGGCCAGGCCGTACGCTTTGGAAAAACTGCGCGACACCAGCAAATTGGGGAATCGGGCAACCCACTGCGTGGAGTCGTATTGGTCTTCAGGCTTTAAGAATTCGTTGTAGGCTTCGTCCAGCACCACCAACACATGCTCGGGAACCTGCTCTAAAAATGCCAAGAGCTTTTGCTGCGGCAAGAAGGTGCCTGTGGGATTATTCGGGTTGGCGATAAACACCACACGTGTTTGGTCGTCGATCGCGCTCAGGAATCCATCGAGATCATGGGTAAAACACACCGCAGGCACTACTTTGGACTGCGCGCCGCAACCCTGCGTGGCCAAGGGATACACGGCAAATGCGTACTGCGAAAACACGGCGCTGGTACCCTGCGTCAGAAACGCCTTGGCCGCCAATTCAAGTACGTCATTTGAACCATTGCCCAAAGTAATTTGCTCTGGCTTCACACCATGGCGCGTTGCAAGTCTGGCTTTCAGCGCAAATCCATTGGCATCCGGATAACGACCCAAATCAGCTGCAGCCAGCGCAATCGCGGCCTTGGCTTTTTCGCCAAGACCCAACGGATTTTCGTTCGAGGCCAGCTTCACAACCGTGTTGGGGTCAAGACCCAACTCGCGAACGACGTCGGATACAGGTTTGCCCGCCTTGTAAGGTGCAATCGCGCGAATGAATTGTGGTGCTTGCTCGGTCAGTTTTTGCATGGTGCTACGTCGTTAAGTGCGTTGTGCCGCTGGGTACGAACCCAGCACTTTCAGAAAAGATGCGTTTTGCCTCAGCTGATCCAAGGCTTTTGCCACGGCTGGCTCAGTTTGATGACCTTGAAGATCAATGAAGAAATAATACTCCCAGCGCCCATTTCGAGCAGGCCGGGATTCAAGCCGGGTCATGGAAACATTTTCCGCGTTAAATGGTTCCAGCATTTTATAAACAGCACCCGGTTGATTGGGCACAGAGGCGACCAGGCTTGTTTTGTCCTGCCCGGAGGGTCCTGTCAATTGATTGCCCAATACCAGGAAACGAGTGGTGTTGTGGGCGTCGTCCTGAATGTGTTCCTGAAAGGCCTTTAAGCCATAACGCTCACGCGCCGCCTGCCCTGCAATTGCAGCCACCTTGGCATTTTCACTGGCCATTTGCGCGGCAACGCCATTGCTTCCCACAGTTTCTTGCTGAATATGCGGCGCATACTGCGAAAGCCAACCACGGCACTGCGCAAGGGCTTGCGGATGGGCACAAATTTTCTCGATGCCTTCCAGCAACCCGGTTTGACACAACAACTGGTGGTGAATGGCCAGCTGTACTTCACCACACACCATGGCACTTGATTCAACGAGTGCGTCCAGCGTGCGGGCAATTGAGCCTTCCGTAGAATTTTCAACAGGCACCACCGCAAAATCAACTTGTAGTGCCTGCAACTGCCGGAAGGCTTCTTCGATGGTTTCCACGGGTTCAACCTGAACACAGTGCCCAAAGAATGACCACACCGCCTGTTCGCTGTAGGTGCCCAAGGGACCCAGAAACGCCACATGCACCTCACGCTCAAGGGAGCGGCATGTCGACATGATTTCTTTGAAAAGGGTATTGATGTGTTGTGAATTCAGAGGACCTTTGTTGCTGGCATTCAACTTGTCGAGTACCTGCGCCTCTCGCTCCGGACGCATCACTGGGGCATCGGTTTTTGCCTTCACATGACCAATCGACTGGGCAAGGCTTGCGCGCTTGTTCAGCAACACCAGCATTTGTTGATCAATGTCATCGATTTGATCACGGAATTTCAACAGTTCCGCATTGATGTCAGGCGTGCTCATCAAGCCTCCGTTTTCTCAAATTCGCGCATGAACTCTACCAAGACCTTGACCCCTTCAAGAGGCATTGCATTATAGATAGAAGCACGCATGCCGCCGACCGACTTGTGCCCCTTGAGCTGTACCAAACCACGCTCTGCAGCAAGACTCAGAAATTTCCCGTTCAATGACTCATCTGCCAAAGTAAATGGCACATTCATGCGAGACCGATCTTCAACGCGAACCGGGCAGTTGTACAAACTGCTTGTGTCAATGGTGCCGTATAGCAAACTGGCTTTTTGCTGTGCCTGTGCTTGCGCCCAAGACACACCACCTTGCTCAAGCAACCACTCAAACACCAAACCTGCGATGTAAATGGAGTAGGTAGGCGGCGTGTTGTACATCGAGCCATTTTCGGCCACGGTGTCAAATGTGAATGCCGATGGGCAAATTGGCAAAGCACGATCGAGCAGGGCTTTGTCGACAATCACAATGGTGACCCCGGCAGGCCCCACGTTCTTCTGAGCGCCACCATAGATCAATCCGTACTTGGTCACATCAAGCGTTTTCGACAGAATATTCGAGGACATGTCGGCCACCACCGGGCAATCAAACTGACCCGCCAATGCCTCAATTTGCCCGTTGAATTCCACACCGCTAATGGTTTCGTTGTCGCAATAATGTAGGTAGGCCATTTGCTGACCATTCACGCGGTCAAGCAGGGACGCGCAATCGGGCACGTAACATGCTGCGGCAACATCGGCCAAGGCATTTGCATTGTCAAGCACCACACGGGCAATGCCGTATTTCGAAAATTCCTTGGTGGTTTTCTTGGACCAGGCCCCAGTGTTCACGAAGGCAGCCTGCTCAAATCCCTGAAGCAAATTCATGGGAACGATCGCATTCATGCCAACTGCCCCACCCTGCATGAACAGCACTTCATGCGACTGCGGCACGTTCAGTAATTTGCGAAAGTCATTGCGGGTTTTTTCGAAAATAGTGGTGTATTCAGGGCTGCGATGACTCATCTCCATCACCGACAAACCTTTGCCCTGCCAATCCAGCATTTCTTCAGCGGCCCGACGCAAGACCGACTCAGGCAAAGCGGCCGGACCTGCAGAAAAATTCCAAACTCTAGACATGCTTGCCCTGTGCAATTAACCGTTTATTTACTCTTCAGTGGCGGCAGGCGCTTCGGGGGCGTCGCCCTCCTCTACCTCACCAAGATCCTCGGCATCCGACTCCACGATCCGCTGCAAACCAGACAACCAAGTGCCCTCGTCTACGCTAATCAAGGTTACACCCTGTGTAGCGCGGCCCATTTCGCGAATTTCTGAAACACGGGTTCGCACCAATACACCACCCGTGGTAATCAGCATGATTTCATCGGTTGGGTTCACCAAAACGGCTGAAACCACCTTGCCATTGCGCTCGGAAGTTTGAATCGCGATCATGCCTTTGGTGCCTCGACCGTGACGGGTATATTCGGCAACAGGGGTCCGTTTGCCGAAACCATTCTCAGTGGCTGTGAGCACAGATTGCTGTTCATTTTCAGCAACGAGCATCGCGATGACAGTTTGTCCTTCTTCAAGATTCATGCCGCGAACACCGCGCGCATTTCGACCCATGGCTCGCACATCATTCTCATCAAAACGAACGGCTTTACCCGAATCACTGAACAACATGACATCGTTGGTACCATTGGTCATGGCCGCGCCGATCAGGAAGTCACCTTCGTCCAGGTTTACAGCAATGATTCCTCGCTTCATGGGGCGAGAAAAATCGCTTAACTTGGACTTTTTGACTGTTCCCAGGCTGGTGGCCATGAATACGTATTTGTCGTCCTCTTCAAAACTTTTCACTGGCAGTACAGCAGTGATTTTTTCACCTTCAGCCAAGGGGAACATGTTGACGATGGGGCGACCGCGCGAAGTGCGCGAACCTTGCGGCACTTCATACACCTTGAGCCAGTAAACACGGCCTGCATTTGAAAAATACAAAATGGTGTCGTGGGTATTGGCGACGAACAGGTAATCAATCCAGTCGTCTTCCTTGGTGGTGGCGGCCTGCTTGCCCCGTCCACCGCGTTTTTGAGCGCGGTATTCAGTCAATGGCTGGCTCTTGATGTAGCCCGAATGAGAAAGCGTAACCACCATGTCCTGGGGCGTGATCAAGTCTTCAGTGCCCAGTTCCGTGGCATTGAACTCGATCATCGAACGACGTTCGTCAGCGAACTCGTTGCCAATCGATGTCAATTCGTCTTTGATAATTTGACTGATACGCTCTGGCTTTGACAAAATATCGAGCAGGTCAGCGATTTGATCAATCACTTCCTTGTACTCGTTCAGTATTTTGTCCTGCTCAAGACCGGTCAGGCGCTGCAAGCGCATATTCAGAATTTCCTGCGCTTGAACTTCGCTCAGGCGATACAAGCCGTCGTCTTGTATGCCCAAACGGGCCGGCAAACCCTCGGGGCGGAACGCTTTGATACCGCCAGAATCGCCCAACTCAGTGCGCGCCAACATTTCTCGCACGATTGAGGAATCCCAGCTTTTCGCAACCAGATCGGCTTTCGCAACCGGTGGCGTGGGGGCAGCCTTGATGATGGCAATGAATTCGTCAATATTGGCCAATGCCACCGCCAAGCCTTCAAGCACGTGACCGCGATCACGGGCTTTGCGCAACTCGAATACAGTTCGGCGGGTAATTACTTCGCGGCGATGGCGCAAGAAGTAGAAAATCAGATCGCGCAGGTTCAACAAACGCGGCTGACCGTCGACCAACGCAACCATGTTGATACCGAAGGTGTCCTGAAGCTGGGTGTTCTTGTACAGATTGTTCAGAATGACTTCGGGGACTTCGCCACGCTTGAGCTCAATCACAACACGAATACCGTCTTTGTCCGACTCGTCGCGAATGTCGGAAATACCTTCAATTTTCTTTTCAGACACAAGCTCGGCAATGCGCTCAAGCAGTGTTTTCTTGTTCACCTGATAAGGCAACTCATCCACGATGATGGACTGACGGCCGCCTTTATCCATGTCCTCGAAGTGCGTTTTTGCACGCATTACCACACGCCCACGGCCAGTTCTGTAGCCTTCGCGCACACCTTGAATGCCGTAAATAATGCCTGCGGTGGGGAAATCGGGTGCCGGGATCAGTTCGATCAAATCGTCAACCGTGCATTCAGGCGCATCAATTGCATAAAGGCAGGCGGCTACCACTTCTTTCAGGTTGTGCGGGGGCATGTTGGTGGCCATACCCACCGCAATACCCGACGAACCGTTGACCAGCAAATTGGGCAGGCGGGCGGGCAATACCTTGGGCTCGCGCTCGCTGCCATCGTAGTTGGGGCCGAAATCAACCGTTTCTTTGTCGATATCCAGCAACATTTCCTGAGCAATCTTGGCCAGGCGAATTTCCGTGTAACGCATCGCGGCCGCGTTGTCACCATCGATTGAGCCAAAGTTACCCTGGCCATCGACCAGCATGTAACGCAATGAAAAATCTTGCGCCATACGCACAATGGTGTCGTACACCGCAGAGTCGCCGTGCGGGTGGTACTTACCGATCACGTCACCCACAATACGGGCAGACTTCTTGTAAGCCCGGTTCCAGTCGTTGTTCAACTCATGCATGGCAAACAGCACGCGGCGGTGCACAGGCTTCAAGCCGTCGCGCACATCTGGCAGGGCTCGACCCACAATCACGCTCATGGCGTAATCGAGATAAGACCTGCGCATCTCCTCTTCAAGGCTGATAGGGAGCGTTTCTTTTGCGAATGAATCCATGTTTCTTCTTGTGTTGAATTATTTGACTGAAGGAATAACAATCCGGGACGCTGCCAATCACGGCGGCGTCACATCCCTGGCGCTACACTTGCAAGCTTTCGATTGTATCAGCCAAAATCGTTGAAACTGGGCGCAATGGTGCGTTCCAAATCATCTAGTGACCCTGCCCATGCAACTGCTTACCCCCCAATGGCTTTTGTGCCTGAACCACACCACTGAAGTGCTTGAAAACCATGCTGTTTTGATCCATCAAGACCGAATTGTGGCCCTAGGTCCGCGCGATGAACTGCTAACACAGTACCCCGATGCTGAACGGGTGGATCTTCCCGGGCATGTTCTAATGCCTGGCCTGATTAACTGCCACACCCATGGGGCCATGAACTTGTTGCGCGGAGCAGCTGATGACCTGGCGCTACATGACTGGCTTCAAACGCGGATATGGCCCCTGGAAGGTGCCTTGGCTGACGCGGAGTTTGTATATGACGGCACAGTGCTGGCTGCCGCCGAAATGCTCCAGGGTGGAGTCACCACGTTCAACGACATGTATTTTTATCCTGACCAAGTGGCTCAAGCCGCGGTGGACTTGGGTTCACGCGTGTTTGCAGGCATCACGGTGATTGAGTTCCCCACCCGTTACGCGGCAGAAGCGAAGCAATACATCGAATTGGGGATAGCTGCCCGCGACAAATTCAAAAACGAACCCACCGTGCATTGGACGATTGCCCCGCACGCGCCTTACACCGTCAGCGATGACACCTTTAAACACATGGCCATGCTGGCCGAAGAACTGGATTTACCAGTGCACTGCCATTTACACGAGACAGCCAGCGAAGTGACTGACGCAGTGAGTCGAGACGCAGAGCGACCTTTTACTCGATTCGAACGCCTCGGCCTGATCAACGAACGGTTATTGGCTGTGCATGGCGTACACCTGAATGAATATGAGTTGCAGGCCATGGCCGCCAAAGGTGCAACGCTGGTGCATTGCCCTGCATCCAACCTGAAACTGGCCAGTGGCATTGCGCCCGTGGCTGGCGCGCTGAAAGCGGGAGTCAATGTGGTTATCGGCACCGATGGCGCAGCCAGCAACAACAAGCTGGACATGTGGGAGGAAGGCCGCCTTGCCTCCCTGCTGTGCAAAGGGGCCAGCGGCGATGCGACGGCTTTTAATGCCGGGGAGCTGCTTAAAAGCATGACCTGTAACGCGGCAAAAGCGTTGGGCGCAGACCACCTGATTGGGCGCATAGCCCCCGAAATGCAAGCTGACCTGATCGCCGTGGCGGTTGGGGAGTCTGCACACCAACTACCCAACCACAATCTAATCTCGAAACTGGCTTACAGCGGGGCTTCCAGAGACGTGAAGCATGTTTGGGTGGCAGGCATTCAAGTTGTGCAATCGCAACAACTTGTGGGCAAAAGGGCACAATTAGTCGGGGAAATCATGCGAAAAACCCAACGAGTGTGGCAGACTCGTGTCGAGAAAGTTGGTTGAGAGGGTGATAACTATGACAGCCTCTACTGTAAACTATCAACCAGCTTGAACCCCTATTTAACCCAAGGAGCAACAATGAAAAAAATGTCGACTCTCACGCAAGTTCTGATGGCGATGGCCATTGGTACAGCGTCTACAGCCGCTATGGCCCACACAACAGACAAAGGTGAAGGCCTGTCAGGCTATGTAGTAGATGGCAGCGGCAAAGTTGTTAAAGACGGCTCCGGCGAGTGCATCCGCACTAGCTACTTCACAGCCGCTTTGGCAATCCAGGAATGCGATCCTGACTTGATCCCCAAGAAGCCTGCTCCAGCACCAGTTGCTGCCCCAGCACCTGCTCCTGAGCCAGCACCGACTCCAGTGATTACCAAGGTAAGCCTGGAAGCCGACGCGTACTTCGACTTTGACAAGGCCACTTTGAAGCAAGGCGGTAAAGACCGCATTGATTCAGAGATCACCAAGTTGGGTCAGGTTGACCTGAACAGCGTAATCGCAATTGGTCACACAGACTCAATCGGTTCCGATGCTTACAACCAGAAGCTGTCCGAGCGTCGTGCTCAGGCTGTGAAAGACTACATGGTAAGCAAGGGCGTAGCTGCTGACCGTATCCAGATCAAGGGTATGGGCGAAAGCCAGCCAGTGGCTGACAACAAGACCCGCGAAGGTCGCGCCAAGAACCGTCGCGTTGAAATCGAATTCAACGCAACACAGAAAGTTGTGAAGTAATTCGCAGCCTTTGGTTCTGATCAAAAAAGCCCGGCTTAGCCGGGCTTTTTTGTTTCTGGCTTCGGGTAAACTACAACTTATCGCATTCAATTGAAGAGCCTTTACCCATGAGCAGTATCGAATCCAACAACGTTGACCATGCCGAATTGGCAAAATTCTCAGCTTTGGCCAGCAAGTGGTGGGATCCCAACAGCGAGTTCCGTCCCCTGCATGAAATCAACCCGCTTCGATTGAACTGGATTGATGAACGGGTCGGCCTGAAGGGCAAGCGAGTGCTGGACGTGGGCTGTGGCGGTGGAATTCTGGCCGAGAGCATGGCCCGCCGGGGAGCGGACGTTCTAGGCATTGACCTGGCGGACAAGTCTCTGAAAGTCGCCGAGCTGCACAAGCTTGAAACCGGTGTAAACAATGTGAACTACCGCTTTGTATCGGCCGAACAGCTGGCCGCAGAAGAACAGGGTACTTTCGATGTGGTCACCTGCCTTGAAATGCTGGAACACGTGCCTGATCCCGCACAAACCATCCAGGCTTGCGCAAACCTTTGCAAACCAGGCGGCTGGCTGTTTTTCTCAACCATTAACCGCAATCCCAAAAGTTTTGTGTTTGCGATTGTTGGCGCAGAATATGTGCTCAACCTGCTGCCCAAAGGCACGCATGAGTACAAAAAATTCATCAAACCGTCTGAATTGGCCCAATATGCGCGTCAGTCGAAACTTGATTTTTCAGAAATCATTGGATTGGTTTACAACCCGCTGACCAAGGTTTATCGCCTGGCTCGTGACACCGATGTGAACTACATGGTGGCTTGCAGAAAACCCGCTTGAGGAATTTGCTGATGCCTTTAAACGGAATTCTGTTTGATCTGGACGGTACGCTTGTAGACACCGCACCAGACCTGTGCGGCACCATTCAAGACATGCAAAGCGATCGTGGCGTTGACATCACCCCCTACCGCGCCATGGAACACCTGGCCTCGGGCGGAGCCCGCGCCTTGCTAAAAGCTGGCTTTGGCCTGGAAATGCACTATCCCGAATTTCCAAGCATGCGTGCAGAATTTCTGGAGCGCTATGAGGCCCGCATTGCACGGGAAAGCGCGGTTTACAGCGGAATTATTCCCTTGCTGAATGAGATCCGGGCACGCGGTGCTCAATGGGGCATTGTCACCAACAAACCTTACTACCTCGCTGAAAAGCTGGTGCATGAACTGGGGTTGACCCAAGGTTGTAGTGTGTTGATTGGAGGTGACACTGCCGAAAAACCCAAACCCTCCCCACTCCCCTGTTTCATGGCTGCGGGTGAAATGCGCCTGCCCACCGAACAATGCGTCATGATCGGTGACGATGAGCGGGATGTAATCGCCGGGCGTGACGCCGGCATGACCACCGTGGCAGTCGAATACGGGTACATTGCCAGCCCGATTGACCAATGGGGCGCAGATGCGGTGATTAAAACAGCGCATGATTTGGCCAGGTGGCTTGAAATTAGAATGTGAGCCCCCACATCAAGGGTGTTACAATGGTGTTTCCAATGGGGTCGATCTGGTTTCGACGTGGGTTGCAAAGCTATTGGGGCGTGTCGAGGATCAGTTACCTCGTAAATCCATCTGAAAAACTTTAAACGCAAACGACTCTTCGTTTAGCCCCGAACTCAAACTAGCTGCTTAAGCTAGTTTAGTTTGGACTTCCTACACCAGCTCGCCGATGGGCTGGGCGGGGTCAAACCCGCAGTGGGATCATCTACATCGGACCGCTTACCGGAATGCTGCCGGCCAGTAAGTTAAATTAGGTGGATCGCGGATGCTGAAGAATGTCGCTTTTCGTCAGTAGCCGTTAAATGCAAAGAAGACGACTACACACGTAGAACTGGTAGTGGAGGATTTGCGGACGCGGGTTCAATTCCCGCCGGCTCCACCAAATAAAAAGAAAAGGCCATCCCTGTGATGGCCTTTTTTGTTTACTTCACAGCCAAAATGTACTTGGCAATTGTCAATGCGTCCTCGTCGGTCACACGTGGCTGCGCAGGCATGGGCGTGTTACCCCACACTCCAGCACCTCCTGTTTGAATTTTCTTGGCCAATCTTTCTGCCGCTCCCGCGTCATCTGCATATTTCAAGGCGACTTGCTGATAGGTCGGCCCGTACTTTTTCTTGTCCTCGGCATGGCAAGCCGTGCAATTGTATTTCCTGACCATTTCCGGACTGGCAATTGCATTGCCCAATGCTGTCAACATTGAGCCAAAAAGAACAAATACGAGATACTTCTTCATGGGTATTTCCTCTCAAGAACCGCGCAATCATTCAGACTGCGCGGCTTAACTGCTTAATTCAAACGTGTGTCAGTTGGGTTTGATTTGATAAATTTCACCTTCATCGGTGGCCATGTACAAGTTCCCATCGTGACCCTGCACCACGGAACGGAAACGACCCGCCGGCATGGGCAAAGGCATCACAGTTCGCTTGGCGGACAGTCCGTCTTTGCTGATATCGAGCAAATCAATTCGGTTACCAACCGGGGTTCCATGAATACCAATTCCCATGTAGCCCACCGCCATTTTCCCGTCCCAGTCTTTCCACTGCTTGCCACTCAGGAAAACGCCTGATGACATGCCTTGGGACAAGTTTTCATTGTTCCATGCGGGCTTCATTGCCTTGGGATAAGTCTTGGTGTCTGTCATGGACATGAACGCGGCACGCTTGACGGGCTCCATGGCACCCATCTGATTTGGGCTGTAACCGCAATATCCGTCTGGGCAGTCTCCACGGCCCCCGACATTCGGACGAGGGTCCCAGCCCGCGTTGCCGCCATTGCTTAATACGGTGACTTCATCAGAATGCCATGGACCATTTTCAGCTGTTACAGGCTGATTGGTGCCGGGGCGGAATGCGATACCTTGTGGGTTGCGGTGACCATAAGTAAATATTCGGGCATCGAAACCTTTTGGCGGTTTGTTGCCAGCAGCAGCCTTTCCGTTACGATCAATGCGCAACACCTTTCCACCGAGTTTGGTTGGGCTTTGTGGCACCACGCCATTGTGTGTATCGCCAGTGGTCACATACAAAAACCCATCACCGGAATTGAAACGAATTCTTCCGCCGTTGTGCGCGCCAGACGAGCCAAAGGGATGATCGCTGGCGGCAATTTTATAAGGAATATCATCCACGATATCGGTGCGGTCAGACAACTTGCTCAAATCAGCATTTGCCTTCAATCGAATAACACGATTGGTCTGAGGGCTGGATTTACTCGATGTGGAATACACATACACGTAACCATTTTTCGCAAAATCAGGATCTACCGCTACGCCATTCATTCCAGCCTGGCCATCGCAAAAAAGATCCGGCATGGAGTCTGCGTATCCTGTGGCGTCCTTCATGCCGACTAATTTGTTAACTGTCCCCGACGGCAGTCTGACCGACAAACCATGGCATTTTTCGGTAAAAAACATGGCTCCATTGGGTAAAAACGCCATATCCCAAGGATTTTCCAACTTGGTTAAAACCGTTGTAGAGGTAAGATTAGGCGCTGCTGCTATCGCTGCCCCACCAACGACCAAGCTGGCCGAGGCAAAGACTGCGCAGGACAAAAGTTTATCAAGCTTCTTCATTTTGTCTCCTGATTTTGTGATTAAGACTGATGCGCAATTCGATGGCGAAACGATTCGTCAATCGCATCCATTCAAGATCGCGCAGATTGAAAGTTACACATATTCAACACTCGGTCAATATGGCCTTACCCGCAGTCAATCACTCAGATTTAGAAGACGTGCCTTTTAATATCAGGCTGAAGAAATTTTTGCCGCCTGCTTTGTTATCTTGATCGGAGAGCAATCGCGGAACGCTGCAGCCCAGCAGCAAAATAGTAGACCCGCTAAAGGCCAAGAGGGCCCCTACGATGGACAAAGGCCAACTAAGATCGAGAAGACGAAGCAACAAAGCGACGACAACACTGAACAACACCACCAAACACAAATAGACTTTCATGATCCAAAACACCTGTTCAGAGAGACAAACGCTGGTCTCCGGACCAGTGGATGCGCACTGCAATGCAAGGTTTCCTTGCCAACGAACAACGCTCACTCGAGCGCACCTGTTTGATTGCCAAAAACTATTACCTTGATTGCCTGTGTTTTTGGACCAACGAATATTAATGAATTCAGCAATTTAGATCCAGAAAATGTAATGTCGAATTGCGGTCATTTTTGAATACACCAGATGAATGATTTTCATCACAATGCTAATTTTTAAAGACTTCGATTTTTAACAATTTCGACATACGATTGCTGCAGCGCAAAAAAACCATTGATTGTCTATTTCACAAACCAGGCAAAACAGGAATTCCAGTTAATGTTTCGTATTTCACAAATGTTAACTTTTCACCACACCAAATAAATCAGGACGCTGTAAATCATGCAGAAAGGCATATTTCTCTCAATTTTGGCCTCTGTGCTCTTTGGCAGCATGTACTACTACACCACCCTGCTTGAGCCTTTAACTGGAGAGGAAATTTACGGCTGGAGAATGCTGCTGACTTTGCCAGTGATGACCCTGTTCCTGATCGGAACAAAAGACTGGGGCTTGGTCCGATCGATTGCACTGCGCCTGAGAAACGAATGGAGGCTCTATCTGGTATTGCCTGCGTCTTCCTTGTTACTGGGCATACAGTTGTGGCTGTTCCTGTGGGCACCGCTTCATGGGCATGCGATGAACGTTTCATTGGGTTACTTCATGATGCCGCTTGTGATGGTTTTGATTGGCCGCCTCTACTACAAAGACAAACTTAGTTCACTTCAAAAATTGGCCGTTCTAATGGCAGCGCTTGGCGTAATCAATGCTGTATTTCAGGCGGGGGGCTTTGCCTGGACTTCCCTTGTGGTGTGCTTGGGATACCCGTATTACTTTGTGCTTCGATCCAAATTCAAAATAGACAACCTGGGTGGGCTTTGGTTTGACATGCTGCTGATGTCACCCCTGGCGCTTTATTTCGCCTTGTCGGGCGAGGGTTTGGAACAAATGACAGGGCTGCAAATACAACTGCCTTTGCTGATTTTACTGCTGGGCGTATTAAGCGCTTCCGCGCTAATTTCTTATATTTTGGCCAGCAAAATGTTGTCTTTCAGTCTTTTTGGATTGCTTGGCTACGTAGAACCAGTGCTATTGGTGATTGTTGCGTTCGTGATCGGGGAAACCATTGCGGCGCAAGAATGGCCTACTTACTTGGCCATTTGGCTGTCGCTGAGTGTGCTGGCCCTGGAAGGCACCTACAAAATGAGACGACAGCCCATGGAGACTTGCCCTTGAACAGAACTATCACTGCATTTTATAAGATCGAATCACGGTCGATAGGTCTGGATCTCGATTAAAGGTCTCGGTGAAGAAATCCACAAAACTACTAATCTTGATTGAGGGACGACGTTCGGGTTGATAGACGACATTCAGAGGCAATGTGCTGGGCTTGTAGTTATTCAAAATCGTTTTCACACTGCCCTCTCGAATATCCCGACCATAAATCCATGTGGGTGAATAGCAAATACCCAAACCTTCCAGTACACCTTGGCGAATTGCCTCGGAACTATTCGATTGAAAGTTGCTACCTACGCGCACAGTCATGGCCTTGTCTTTGCTGCCATAAAAAGTCCATTCATTGAAATTGTCGATTCCCGTGTACAACAGGCAATTGTGATTTCTCAAGTCTTCTGGTGTATCGGGGGTGCCATGGCGGATCAAATACCCTTCAGACACAATAACAGCTCTGGCCACAGAGCCGATTCGCCTCGCAATCAAGCGACTGTCCTTCAACTCGCCCACACGAAACGCCACATCGATACCCGCCGCAACCAAGTCAACGAAACTGTCGTCAAGCTGCAAATCGATGCGCATGTTGGGATAGCGCTCATAAAATGCACCCAAGCGGGGAACAATATGAATTCGCCCAAATGCAACCGGTGCGGCCACTCGTAACAGACCACTGACCTCGTGCTCTGCGCGCAGCACCTCGCTACGCGCCTCCTCCAGTGTGTCAAGCACCTGTCGACAGCGCTGATAGTAAAGACGCCCGGCCTCTGTCAACGAATGGCTTCGAGTGGAACGTACCAACAGCAACACGCCAATGTCGGCCTCCAAAGCCTGCACTTGCTTGCTGATCGCGGACTGGGTGGTGTGAGACTGCCGAGCCACCGCCGAGAAATTACCGGTTTCGACAACCCTCACGAAGGTTTCCATCAGTCTCAATCGATCCATTCACGTGCTCCCTTTCCATTCCCAGCAGGAATAAATACTATAACAACTGTTCCGTAGATATGTGGGCTTTGAATACGCATAATGTGCAACATTGCACTGCAACACAAGAGGAGTAACGACGTATGAATTCACCGATCCCACATTTGAATGAACAGATCAACAACGTGGATGATTTGAAGCTGTTTCAGCCTGGAAAAATTGGCAGCATTGAAGTAAAAAATCGGGTGGTTATGGCTCCACTAACCCGCTGCCGTTCCGATGAGGCTGCAGGTGATATTCCCGGCAGTGAGATGAATATTGAGTACTACAAGCAACGAGCCAACGCTGGCCTCATCATTAGCGAAGGAACACAGGTTGCACCAGCTGGCAAAGGCTACATGGCAACCCCAGGCATTTACTCTGAAGCGCAAGTGCAGGGCTGGAAGTCAATTACCGAAGCAGTTCACTCTGCAGGCAGCAAAATTATTGCCCAAATTTGGCACGTGGGCCGCATTACCCACCCTGAACTGACAGGCGGTTTGAGTCCAATCGCGCCTTCTGCAATTAAACCCAATGTGGTCGCCTACACCCACAATGGCAAGGTCGATGTACCAGTGCCACATGCACTGACTGTGGAAGAAATCAAAGTTGTGGTGAATGAATATCGTCAAGGTGCAGCAAATGCCATCAAAGCTGGCTTTGATGGCGTGGAAATACATGGTGCGAATGGCTATCTGATCGACCAGTTTTTGCGGGACGGCGCAAACCACCGTACTGACGAATACGGCGGCTCTGCAGAAAACCGCGCACGCTTTGCGCTTGAGGTAATTGACGCAGTGATCGCAGAAATAGGTGCAGGCAAGGTGGGTATTCGCTTATCTCCTGTGACGCCATTCAATGACTTGGGCGATAGCAACCCACAAGCTGTCTTTGGTTACCTGATCGAGCAACTGAATCAGCGCGGTATCGGCTTCATACACATGATAGAGGGCTCAACCGGCGGTGATCGTAATGTGCCCGGCTTTGACTATGCGTGGGCTCGCAACACATTCAAGGGCACCTATGTCGTCAACAACGGGTACACGCGTGAAATGGCCATCAACGCACTTGAAACAGGCTGGGCCGATGCCGTGTCCTTTGGCCGTGCATACATCGCCAACCCTGACCTGGTGCCGCGCTTGAAGCTCAACGCGCCATTGGCAGAAGGCAATCCACAGACTTATTACGCACCGGGGCCTGAAGGCTATATTGATTACCCATCGCTGGATGTGTAAATGAAAAACGCCAGTCACAAGCTGGCGTTTTTTTTGATACTCTCCAGAGATGAACAAAGACAGCCTTGAGCAACTACAACAGCGATTGATCGAGTTTTCCAATGCACGGCATTGGGAAAAATTCCATTCTCCCAAAAACCTCAGCATGGCCTTGTCCGTTGAAGTGGCTGAATTGCTTGAACACTTTCAGTGGTTGACCGAGGAGGAATCCAGAAAAATCAACGGGCACAAACTGGATGAAGTTAAAGATGAGGTGGCCGACGTGCTGCTGTATTTGTTGCAAATTTGCAATCAGCTTCACATCGACCCCGTGGATGCTGCCCAGAAAAAACTGCTCAAAAATGCCGTGAAGTATCCAGCGAACGACTAAGCGTGGTCCGGAGTTTCAGGCAAGCGTGCACTGGTGCCACACGCATGACAATACTTTGAAAAAGTGCTTTTACGCGAGTTGCAAGTGCCGCACTTGTCGTGAAGACCAATGCCGCAATGCGGACAAAAATCAATATCGGTGTCTTTTAAATCTACCTTGCGCTCACAGCCCGGGCATATGCTTTTGAGCAAACGCGACTGGGCAGTCTCGTAATCCAGAACTTGCCGCCGCTTGGTTTCCGGCTGAGCCTCAGCCAAGCGCTGTTGTTCCAAATATCGATTCAAGGCAAGAATGGCCTGGCGCCCCACCAACACTGTTATTACAATGCCCACCAGGTAGCGAATATATCCACCGTAGCTGGGCAAGTAAGGCACCAACTCAACAAAGAATACAAACAAGGCGAAGTAAATAAAACCCCACACAAACGGCCAATAGGTGCTTTGGCGTTTGGTTTTGTAAAACCAGCCAGCAACAAGCAACAGTGGCAAAGTCAGGGCCAGGCGGTAGCCGAATACCCGCAATTCCTGGCTTTGAATGGCACTGGTGTATTCTTCTTGCGCGGCTCGTTCCAATTCATTCAAGCGCAATTGCGCTTTTCGGTTGGCCTGCTGGGCATCCAGCAATAGTTTTTGCTGCATTTCCACCTGGGCCAATGCCACGCGCTCCAAGGCTTGCAAGTTGTCCACACGATCGGTGCGTGCGAGCAATTCTTTGTCTTGGTCTGGTAGCGCAGTCGCTTTTCTGGTAGCAACAGACGCCATGAATTTTTCACGTTCTGAATCGGTATCTGCCTCGGCTGCGCTGTACTTCAGGCGCGACTGCTCAAGCGAATCACTGACCTCCCGCTCATTCAGCTCAGTCTTTCGAATTTCCTCTCGAACCTTTTTAAGCTCAATCGGATCCATAAAGTCTTCAAGCGTTTTTGTTTGCTCTATTTTGGGCAAATCGCCCACAACAGTGCCACCCAAGCCGATCAAAAACCACGCAAATATCACCGCGACAAGCCAAAGTCCGCGACGAAACCATTTTTCTGACAATCTCAGCGATTTGCTCATCTGAATCTCATTCTGTTTTTATATGGTTTCATCAACGCGCGAGTGGCTTATTTCAGATACTTCGCATGAAAATGCAAATGATCTTCAATAAAGGTCGCAATGAAGTAATAGCTGTGATCGTACCCAGCCTGATAGCGTACTTCCGCTTTATAACCCGTTTCTTGCAAGGCCGCTTCCAACAATTCCGTTTTCAGCTGATTGACCAAAAAGTTGTCTGCCAAACCTTGGTCGACCAGCATTGGCAGTTGTGAAGCACCCGAACGAATAAGTGCCACGGTGTCATGACGCTGCCAGGCAGCCTGATTGTCACCCAAATACAAACCCAATGCTTTTTGCCCCCAAGGGCATTGTATGGGACTCACTATTGGAGAAAATGCACTTACACAGACATATCGATCCGGATTATTCAACGCAATTGTCAAGGCTCCATGTCCGCCCATGGAGTGGCCGAACACCGATTTAAGCTGGCTCACCGGCAAAGCGGACTCGATCAGTGCTGGCAATTCCTCAACAATGTAGCTATACATTTTGTAATGGGTGCTCCACGGTGCCTCTGTGGCATCCACGTAAAATCCAGCACCCAAACCAAAATCGTAGGATTTGTCTGCGTCGTCGGGTACATCCTTACCTCGGGGGCTGGTATCCGGCATGACCACAGCAATACCCAATTCAGAAGCCACTCTTTGAGCACCCGCCTTGGTGGCGAAGTTTTGATCCGTACAAGTCAAACCGGATAACCAATAAGCCACTGGCACCTTGTGCCCAGCTTGAGCTTGGGGCGGCAGGTAAACGCTGAACTGCATGGTGCAGTTCAGTGTTTCTGACGCATGCTCATACTGGTTTTGCAAACCACCAAAGCATTGAACGCTACTAAGTAATTTCATATCAAAAATGGATCACGGTGCGAATGGATTTGCCTTCATGCATCAAATCGAATGCCTCGTTGATTCGCTCCAAAGGCATGGTGTGCGTAATAAACGTATCCAGATCTATTTCATCGTTCATAAACCGGTTCACATAGCCCGGCAGTTCCGTGCGCCCCTTCACACCGCCAAACGCGCTGCCCCGCCACACCCGGCCAGTCACCAACTGGAAAGGACGCGTGGCGATTTCCTGCCCCGCACCAGCAACGCCAATAATTACAGACTCGCCCCAACCCTTGTGGCAACACTCCAGGGCTGACCGCATCACATTCACGTTGCCGATACATTCGAACGAGAAATCAACACCGCCGTCGGTCATTTCTACAATGACTTCCTGAATCGGTCTGCTGTGTTCTTTGGGATTGACAAAATCAGTGGCGCCTAACTTCTTGGCAATCTCAAACTTGTCTGCGTTGATGTCGATCGCAATAATTCGACTGGCTTTGGCCTGCACGGCGCCAATAATTGCAGCCAAGCCAATTCCGCCCAAACCAAAAATGGCCACGGTGTCGCCAGCCTTCACCTTGGCTGTGTTGTGAACAGCACCAATGCCAGTAGTCACGCCACACCCCAGCAAGCACACCTTCTCAAGTGGTGCATTGGGGTCGATTTTTGCCAGTGAAATTTCAGGCACAACGGTGTGCTCTGCAAACGTGGAGGTACCCATGTAGTGAAAAATCGGTTTGCCGTCTTTGGAAAAGCGCGTAGTGCCGTCTGGCATCAAGCCTTTGCCTTGTGTGGCGCGAATGGCCTGGCACAAATTTGTTTTGCCAGAGGTACAAAACTTGCACACTCGGCACTCCGCTGTGTACAGCGGTATCACGTGATCTCCAACCGCCAGGCTGGTAACACCTTCTCCAACCGCTTGCACAATACCCGCACCTTCATGGCCAAGAATTGCCGGGAAAATCCCTTCAGGATCGTCTCCGGACAAGGTATAGGCATCGGTATGGCAAACACCTGTTGCAACAATACGAACCAGAACTTCTCCCTTTTGGGGAGGCATCAAATCGACTTCCTCGATTGACAAAGGTTGACCTGGGCCCCAGGCCACTGCGGCGCGTGTTTTAATGGTTTGCAACATGTATTTCCCCCAATGCTGGCGAGTGTTCAAGACAGACTCCATTATAGGGGCTCAGGGCTACCATGCAGGCGGCTGGCCGCATTTGAAGTGTGGTAGTGTCTGGTAACAATTAAAAGCATGTCTTTGTAACCGAATGATCCCTCCCAGCGAATCCAATGGTGTTCACCCTCAAGACGATTTTGAGCTGTCGCTCAAACCCTTGTGGATGCGCGCGCAAAGCGGAGATCCCCAAGCGTATCGGGAGGCACTTTCTAAAATCGCTCAGCGTTTGCGTCGCTTTTACAGTCGCAGGCTTCAAGCCTTGCCCGACGAGGTTGAAGACTTGGTGCAGGAAACTTTGTTGGCATTGCATATGCAGCGAGGTACTTATGACGAGACATTGCCCGTTAGTAGTTGGGTATTCGCAATTGCGCGTCACAAGTTGGTTGATTTGTGGCGTAGGCGTGGTCGAAAGGACAACTTAAATGACTCGCTTGACGATCTGACTGAGGACCAGCACCCCGCCACACAGGAGGAGCTGCCCTCGAAACGTGACTTGGGGGTATTGCTTGAGCAACTGCCGGAATTACAGAAACAGGCCATTTTGCTCACGAAAATTGAAGGCCTTTCGATGATTGAGGCCTCTGAGCGTAGTGGGGTATCCGTGGCTGCCTTGAAGGTGCAAGTGCATCGAGGATTGAAACAATTGGCAGCTTTGGTCAGGAGTGAAACATGAAAACTGATGATCTGATCACAATGATAGCAAACCAGGCCGGCCCTGCCCCAAAGGTATCGGTGGTCAATCGCTTGGTACCTGCCGGTATTGTGGGTGGGCTGATTGCTGCGGCAATCGTATTGGGGGTTTTAGGTCTGATACCCGGCACCATGTTCGCTGAAACTGGCCCCTGGATCAAGATTGGATATGCTGGCACGTTGGTCATTGCAGCAGGTTGGCTGTTTGCACGTTTGGGTAAACCAGGCGCATCAGGAAAACAGGCCACTTCGGCTGTAATCGCCGTGGTGTTGCTCATGGCCATGGCCGGGGTGCTGTCGTACCTAGGCACCCCTGAGGCAGAGCGAGCTGCTGCGCTATTGGGCCACTCCTGGTTGGTCTGTCCATGGGCCATTCTCGCCTTATCGATTCCCGTAATGGCCTGCTCATTTTGGGCCATGCGAGGTTTCGCCCCCACTCATTTAACTTATGCAGGCGCAGCGTGTGGATTGTTCTCGGGTTCAGTGGCGGCCCTGGCCTATGCGCTAGCCTGCACAGAACCTGCTGCGCCCTTCATTGCTGTTTGGTACACACTGGGTATTGCCCTTTGCGGTTCGTTGGGTGCCCTTCTAGGACCGAAATTTTTACGCTGGTAAAACGATGGTCGACCCGTCTCAGGCAGGGGGATCAATATGCTGGGTGCTCGATGTGTTGACTCTATACCAGCCAGCAATGCTGTAGCGATCACGCTTCGCGGGCAGCACTTCATGCGGAAAGTCTTCACTTAAAAACACGACCAAGGTTCCGCCCAAAGGCTGAATGGTCTCCAGGATCTGTTGGGGATTCTGGTCAGAATAAAGCACCATTTCCCCGCCATCTGCCGGGCCCCATTCCAGGTTCAGGTACAACACAACTGACAACACCCGATTGGCCTGCCCCCTGAATGCATCTACATGGGTTTTGTAAAAAGCGCCCGCTGCATAATGCGCGAAATGCGATTCAAAAGAAAACAAACCCAGCATCAATGTGCGATTCAAGTATTGCTGCAACTGCGCGCTGAACTCCAGCCATTGTTCTGCCGCACCCTCGTCAGTGCGCTCTATCCAGGCTATTTCATCACGACGAATTTCAGCGTTCGACTGTTGACCATGCGCACGTCCAATTCCGGCCTTCTTCAACACGCCGGGCGGCTTTGCTTTTAAAGCGTTCAACAAGTCTGAGATTAATTGGACAGGCAGTGCGTCTTTTTGAACGCTGTAACCTTTTAAACGAAGATCACTCGCGATTAAATCAAACATGAAACAATTCTTCCCGGAAAGCACTCACTTCGATTGATCAAAAGTGTAGCGCGTTCCAGGTAATTGTTATCAAGCGTGCGCCAAAAGCTGACCGATGGCGTTGGAAAGAGAAGTTGAATCAAACTTCTTCACGTAAATGTTCACGCCAGCCTCTATGCCGCGTCTGGCATTTTCTTCTGACGTCAACGAGGAATACATAATGATTGGAATATTCTTAAACCGTGGGTCACCTTTGAGCTTTCTGGTCAGGGTGCAACCATCCATAATCGGCATTTCCTCGTCCACCAGCACCAAAGAAACCCGCTCCTCCAGCTCTTCGGAATTCTGATTGGCACTGGACGCAATCGCCAAAAGCTTTTGCTCTGCCTCAACGCCGTTTACTGCATGGCTGTGTTTTAAACCCATGGTGTCGAGTACTTCGCTGATTTTGCGCCTGGCCACAATTGAATCATCAACAAAAAAGACAGGGCCCGCCTTGTTCAATTCGAATCCAGCCGTCACAGGCGTGGCGTCTTTTTCTGGCAAGACACGGTGGCAAACACTTTCAATGTCCACGAGAGAGACCAGACTGCCATCTTCGAGCATCACAACGCCGAAAACAGAGCCTTCTTCAGAATCGTACTTTTGCGGTGGCTTTACAGCCGACCAAGGTACCCGAATGATTTTGTCGACATCGGTCACTGCAAAAGCCACCGAACGAGAGGCAAATTCGGAAATAATCATTTTGGAGTTGGGCTCACCAGTGGACATGCCAATTGCATCTCCAAGCGAAACCACGGGCAGTACCTGCCCCCGCAGCGATATCACGCCATTCATGGCGCCTTGCTGCCCAGGAATCTGGGTGACCTGCGACAATTCTGTGACTTCGCGAATTTTGAATACGTTTAAACCGAATGTTTCCTGAGCACCCAAAGAAAACAGCAGTATCTCAATCATCTCTGTCGATGATTCACCAGGAGTTCTTTCGTTGTTGTAGTTCATGAGTGGATTGACTGTTGACATGGTTCAAGCTGTATTTTGAACCAAGTGACAACGAATCAAATCCTTAGGAAGGGGGATAAAAGCGGTCTTTTACGCCTTTAGACGAATCCGTTATTCAGCCGAGATAGGCTGACAACTCTTCGCGTGGATCGGCCAACAAAGGCCCCAATTGTGGCAAGGCAATTGAACCGATGGGCTGCGCCACAGCATCCATCAGGCTGTTAAGAACCTCAGCGGACTTGGCGTAATAATCAACACTCAACAAAGGATCGGCAACCGGGTCCAAAACATCGACTCCCGTGGCATCAATGGCCGAAGACAATAGATCGCGGCCGACACCCGCGACGTTTTCTTGTAGAAACCCGCGAACTCCAGAGTCAAGCTCCATACCGGTATTTACCAGAAACTCACGAAACTCGCCTTGACGACTACCATCAAAGGTGTCACCAAAATCTTGTTGAGACGCCTCAGCTTGTGCAATAGCCTGCTCGATAAAATCAAAGAAAGAAAATCCGTTGACATCGCTCGCAAGGCCCTCAGAAGAATCTTCCGGACTCAATGCGGCGCCGGGCGACTCCAATTGCTGAGCATCAAAGTCACTCTCGTTTTCAACTGAAAACTCGTCAAAGCGTGACATTAATTCTGGATTTTGAATTCCCATGCCGACGAATCCGCTGGGCAAGTCGCTCAGCTCATCATTCATGGTTAACGATGCAAATCGATTAGATTGCTGACCAAGTGACGAATCAACAAATGATTTGTCTACGGCGTGCGAAGTGTATTCCACCTCACTTTGAATAGACTTGATCGTGGTTTCCAACTGAGCGAGACCTGAACCGGCATCGGGCACATCAAGTGCCGCTGAGAGCGTATTCAAACTTACTACACTGTAAGACTGCGCAGTGGCACCGCCAAGCAACGCAACAGCGTGGTTGGTCTGATCTGTAATCTGGTCTCTAATACCGCTCATTGTTATGAAATACCCCTTACCGGAGTCTTTATTTAAACAAAAGCGCGCAGAAGACTCAATCAGGAAAGTGATATATTTCAATCACTTGTTTGTAGGCATTTGATGCGTTTTATTAGGAAAAATTACTTATTTACCCCCTCTTTGGGGTTACTGATTGATCTCCGCCACGTAAAACCACTCCTGCCCGGCTTGCGACAAGGTATTAGGGAAAACAATAAATCCGTCTCGGCTGGCCCGGACTTCCTCCCCGCTTTGTCGAATCCCGATCAGCTCACCTTTTCGAATAGGATCGAAGCTTGACCAGGAACGAACAAACTGATCATCAAAATGGTGCTTGTCATTCACCTCAACCAAACTGAGATGTTGGTATTCACTGACCGCCGGCACGGGCAAGCCATCGATCAAATCCAGATGAATCAAAGCATTGGAAATGGCCTGATAAGCCACATCTGGTCCTGCAGGATCGTCATGCTGACCACATTCCAAAGTTACCGCATAACCCCCACTTGAGCGCATACACTCGGTGGTGCCCATCCCATAACGTGGATCGGTATTCAAACCCTCACCTGACTGAGCTGTCGCCTTCAGGTAGACGACCCGATTCGCTACACCCTTGGCGTAAGTGTCCAGCCATCCATCGACAAAACGAGACACCCCCAGTCGTAGCGCCAATCCACGTTCTGCGCTTTCATGCTCAAAGGACTCCAGCTCACTGTTGTTGTTCCTCGGACCAAACAAAGCGAAAGGTATGTCCCCTTTCTGAAAGCTGTGTATGTCCAGCAAGACATCATGTGCGGCCAACAGAGGACAAAGCCAATTTGCAACATGGTCTTCAAAGTCAGCCGGATTATTCGTTGGCGTCAAATTGCGATTCAGGTTTCTGTCGCCATTGCGCTGCTTTCGGTTGTAAGCCAAAGGGTTGGTAATCGGAACGAAAGTTAGCTGCCCTTTGGTCAGAAAACGTTCACCAGTCTCAAACTCCTGAATCATCTTCAGAATTGCCTTGCTGCCCGACACTTCGTTACCGTGAACGGCACCAAGAACAATAAATTTTGGCCCCGGCTCCAAACCTGTGAAAGTGACCGACTTAAATTGCAAAGGGTGAGGAATGGCAGGGAGTTCTGGAAACTGCATGGCAGAAATTGGCGAATGAAGAACGATTCAAGGAGGTTACCACAAACCCGAGTCCATAAAAAAAGGGCAGCTTAAGCTGCCCTTGAGTTCATGACAACACCTGTGATCAGCGACCTGGCCCCTCTACCGAAGGACCAAATCGTTTTTTAACCGCATCAAAGGCAAACAAACGCACCAAGGCCGGAATCAAAATTACTGCCCCCACCATGTTCCACAAGAACATGAAGGCAAGCAACATCCCCATGTCGGCCTGGAATTTGATTGCTGAAAACGCCCAAGTGAATACACCCAGAGCCAAGGTGACAGCAGTTAGGGCTACAGCCACACCGGTAGATCGCAAGGTTTCAAAATAAGCATCCTTGAAATTCAGACCCTTGGCCAGGAAGCTCTCCAAACGGTTATAGATGTAAATACCGTAATCCACACCAATACCCACACCCAGTGCAATGACCGGCAGTGTAGCTACTTTAATACCCAGGTTCAGTTGCACCATGATTACCTTGCACAACACCTCCGTGATAAACAGCGGGATCATAATGGCCAGCATCACGCGGAAACTCTTGAACTCCCACCACACAAGCGCACCAACAATGCTGTAAACCAACAGCAACATGGTTCTTTGTGCCTGTTCCACCACAATATTGGTTGCCGCTTCAATACCGCTATTGCCCGCTGCCAGAGTAAATTTGGCATCGGCCGAATCATTCTCTGCTGCAAAAGCCTGCACCTTCGCTACCACGCGCTCAAGCGTCTCCGCCTTGTGATCAGACAAAAACAGAATAACGGGTGTCATCGAACATTCGGAGTTGTACAAGGTAGTGGGAATGTTTTTGTGTGCCCCGTTGGAAATGAATCGATCACGTGAAATGGCCAACCATTTCGGATTGCCGCCATTGAAACCCGCAATGATGTTTTTCATCACAGTGAAAAGCGAAACAGTGCCTTCCACCCCAGGGGTATTTTCCATATCCCACTGAAAACGATCTACAGCCGAAGCCACAGGGTACGCGCCGCACTCTCCCGCAGGGGTTTCAACCATCACAACAAATACATCTGAACTGGTCGAGTAGTTTTCCACCAAGAATTTCACATCCTGGTTGTACCGTGAATCGGGACGCAATTCAGGCGCGCCCGGGTCAAGGTCACCAATCTTGATTCCAGAGGACGCATACAAACCGCTCACAAGAATTACAGCGGCAGCGGCGCTAACGCCATAGGCCACTTTCTTTTCTGTCAAGCGAGAAAGCCAATGCGACACAGTGTGCTTGCTGGCTTCCTGTTTGGCTACTTGCTTCAGACCACGTTCCGTCACATCGGTGTAACTCATCAGCACCGGAAGCAAAAACATTTTGGTAAAAATAATCACCGCCACACCAATCGAAGCGCTGATCGCCAGTTCGCGAATCACACCAATCTCGATCACCAGCAAAGTAGAAAAACCAACGGCATCGGCTAGCAAAGCCACAGAACCCGGAATAAACAACAAATGGAAAGTGGCTTTTGACGCTTCGATTTTGTTTGCGCCATGGAATCGCTCCGTGGCCATGGTTCGAACGTTTTGAATCGCGTGACTAACACCGATCGCAAACGTCAAAAACGGCACCAGAATCGAATATGGATCCAAACCAAACCCAAGCAAACTCACTGAACCCAAGTGCCAGATCACTGCAAGCGAACAACAGAAAATGGTTGCAGTCGTACTCTTCCAGCAACGGGAGTACCAAAGCAGCAAAATCACAGTAAGAACGAAAGTAATGGCAAAGAAGCCCGCGATGTCTTTTGCACCTTCGATCAGATCACCCACAACCTTGGCAAAACCAGTGATGTGAATCGAAATGTCGTCACTCTGGTATTTGTCGCGAATCAATTCTTCGATTCGCTCTGACAACTTGCCGTAACTCAGCTTTTCACCAGAATCAGGATCAACCTCCAACAGCGGGGCCAGAATAATTGCCGACCGCTGATCATTCGATACCAAAGAACCGATTCGACCTGATTTCTCAACGTTGGCCCTCACAGCTTCAATTTGCTCAGGTGTCCCCGAGAAGCCCTGTCCAATCACAGGCCCCATGCGAAGACCTTCCTCGGTCACCTGCCGCCACATCACATTCGGCGTCCAGATCGAACTCAAATTACCCCGATCCACACCCGGAATGTAAAACACCTCATCCGTGATCAAGCGAAGCTTTTCAAGAAAATCTGCCTCGTAAATCGTGCCATTTTTGTTGTGTACTGCAATTCGCAACACGTTACCCAAAGGCCGTAACTCATTCTCGTAATTCAAATAATTGGCAATGAATGGATGCGTGACGGGTACCATTTTCTGGAACGATGCATCGGGTCTAAGTTGCACCGCGTGGTAGGCAAAAAACACCGACAGCACTGCAAAAATGGCGATAACCAACTTGCGGTGTCCAAACAAAATCGACTCAAAAAACCGTTCGACTTTTCCCAATTCTTCTTGATTGCTCATATCAATTCTTCCAGTTAGCGTGGCAGCGCGAGTGTTCTAGGGCCATTCTGGCCGCTCAGTACCAAAGTGTTATTGACCAATGCCATCCCAGTGACTGGTTTACCTTCCTCGGCACTGACCATTCTCAAAGTAGTACCCGACTCGTCGGTACTTATCAGACGGCCTTTCTGATCAACAAACAGGGCAGCCTTCCCGACCGCAAGTCCTTGAACAAAACTTTCCTTGCTAGGACTTTTCAATTGCCACCATGCCGCAGCGCCAGCACCCAATCGATACACATTGCCACCAAAGCCATAGGCAAACACAATGGGTTGCCCCTGTTCATTCCGCAACACAACCGTTCCATAGAAATGACCGTTGTATCCCGTCTCTGATCGTGTCCAATTGACACCGAAATCAGTAGAGATATAAACCCGGCCAGCCTCACCGGCAATCAATAGCAATCCAGTCTCATCGCCATACAAACCGTTGTAATGACGAAAATCAGGATTGTCCAAGCGATTCGCGATCAGCGTCCAGGTCACGCCACTGTCATTGGTTTCAAAAATCTGGCCATAGCTACCCACAACCCAACCTGTATTGGAATCTTTGAACCAAACATCCAACATCGGCCGGGCTGGGCCGAATCGGGCACCCGCCTCCGCATCTTCAAATGCAAAAGTAGCCGCCTCCAATGCTTCATTCATCTTGTCTTGGTCTGCAGGGCTTGCCGCGTCATAACGACTCTGCATGTCCTCCATCTTCTTTTTCGCTGCCGCCACAACCTGCTCGTTGGCTTTAATACCATCAAATACTTTGGCCCAAGTCGCGCCCGCATCTGTCGATTTCAACACGACACCGTCATGGCCTACTACAAAGGCAAGGGTTTCATTTACGAACTGCACACCAGTCAGATTAACTGACACAGGCACCTTGGCCTGAGTCCACACTTTACCCTCATTGTCTTTTACACCTTGAGCAACATCGCCAACTGCAAAGTCCCGCTTCAAGATAATGCCGCGCTCACCGACCATTAATACGGTATCGCCATACGAAGTAACATTCAGCAGCAATGCTTTTGCAGCTTTTGGCGCTTGAATTGCGGGCAACTCCAAAGGGTCCTTGAATGCATAACTGTATTGACTTGCACACAATCCAAAAGCGAGCAATGTTGCGCGCAACAGTGGCTTACTCATGCCATCTCCAATTTAAAAAACCCAGAGAATTTATTTCTCTGGGTTACAAAATATTTAAACCCCAGGTGCTTGGAGCTCAAGTTGCTCCAAACACACTGAATAATCATTACCGACCCATGCGACGCAATGCAGCTGTCGAAAAATCAGCGGTGGTGTACTTCTTGCCAAATTCGATAGGCTTCTCTTCGTTTGTCAAAGCATTCACGAGATAACGGCGTGCCTGAAGGTCGTAAATCACCTCGCCAGCGGGTCCAAATGTTGGTGCATCATAAAACTGCACACCAAACACCTCACGAACTCGCCACAAACCGCCACGCGCATCGTACTGATCACCGTGCAAAATCGCCCAGGAATCCTCATCCACATAGAACACACGCTTGGAGTAAATATGGCGCGCACCCGGCTTCAAGGTTCCCTCAACAACCCAAACACGATGCAATTCGTAACGCAAAAGATCAGGATTCACATGGTTGGTCTTGATAATGTCGCTGTACTTTAACGCCTTGCTGGTCAACTTGAAGTTGTTGTAAGCCACGTACATTTCTTTCTTGCCAACCAACTTCCAGTTGTAGCGGTCCGGCGCCCCGTTGTACGCGTTGAAGTCATCGTTTGTACGCAAACCGTCGGCACCAATACCTGGTGAGTCGTAAGCCAGCTCTGGCGCACGAATTACCCGGCGTTGGCCCGGATTGTACTGCCAGGCCAAACGAGGCTCTTGAACCTGGTTCAAAGGCTCATGCACCAAAGCCACCTCACCAGCCGCGTTTGCGGGTGCTGTTGTCTGGTTCAAGTAATAGAAAATTCGGTTTGGCTCCGGATCTGCCATGAAAGCCGCATAAGAAATGGTCTCTGTACGCTTACCCACGGTGAAACTTCCGTTGGTTTGAACCGGGAAATCTGCCGAATAACGCGTAATTGAACCACCCAGATCACGCATAATGTGGTTCCAGATCACCTGGATACCCTCGGTTGGAATCGGGAACGGCACATTGGACTTCTTCAAATTCAAGATACCATTGCCACCCTCGGCCAGCTTGATACCCGCCGCTTCTTCTTTTGCATATTTGTACACATCTGCACGGTAAGCAGCCGTACGTTGCGTAGGGTACACGTTGATTTTGTACGTGGGATAACGCTTCATCATCTCCATTTGACCGGGCGCCAGCTTGTCCTTGTGCTGCTCCATGTTGGCAGCATTAATGGTCAACAGCGGCTTGTCGGCCGCAAACGGATCCAGGTAACCCTTGCTGGGGTCAAACCCAGCGGGTGGTTTCGCCATACCGCCGTTCCAAGCCGGAATGGTACCAGCGGCATTTCCAGCCTTTTCTGCGCCGACCGGTGTTAGCGTTGTACCCAGTTTTGAAAAATCAGCCGACTGCGCGTGGACAGAGACCGCAGTTCCCAACAGTGCCAGAGACACGGCCAACTGCTTGATTTGCGTCAATTTCATTTCAATACTCTCCTAAAAACAAATCTCAAATGGCTCACCCTTGTAGTTCCACCTTTTACAGGTTGGCGCCCACTACCAAAGACAGGAAGTCACGGTCTTTGAATGGATCGAAATAAGCCTTGTCATTGAACATGCTGTAGTTCATCTCCGCGAAGTACTTGGCAGACTGAATCTCAGCCCTCAATCCCAAGCCCAAATTCATGCGGTCTTCAAGAAATACGCCATCCGCTGAATAACCCTTAAAGTCATGCGAGAAAAAGATTCGAGGCGCCAAAGTAACGCCAAACAATGCATCTGGATATTGGGCCACCGACAAAATACGATAACCAAATGCGGTCTCGGTTGCATAGCCATCAACAACGCAATTCTGGGGATTGGGGTTTACGCCGGCATTACAATCACCGCCATTGTATGTCGCGTGGGCACCGGCACCGAATGCAGGTGAACGGCCAAAACGTTCGCTGGTGAATGGATCGCCGATACCGCGCCACATTTGCGCGCCCACTTCAGCGACAAGAGCCACTTGGCTAGCACCTAGACGACGCGGAAACAGCTTGATCGTTGATACCTGTGCCTGAATTTTATCCAGGGGTTTGGATCCCGACAAAATTGATCCTTCCGGAAATGCAGTGTTATCCCCATAGCGTGCCAAAGGACCATCACCTGTGGCACCGCCTTTCAACAAATCGGCAGTGTTGTAGGCTGCAGGAAAGTCTTTAGTGTAACTAACCTCTCCAAACACTGAATAGCCGAAAAACTCAGTCGCTGCAGAAACCCCTGCCACCTGAATATTCTCAGCGCCATAGTCAAAGAAATAAGACAGCGGGTTCACTACACTCTGACCACCAGCTTCAAGTCCATTGAAAATTGAACCCTCGTAATTCGAAGGAGTTTTCTTCAAAGACAAATTGGGGATCCGTTGATGGTAATTTACGACGTAAGCACCGAACTCAGTGCCGATCTCACCAGCATAATACCGCGCAGCCAAGCCAACCTGCCCACTGTCTTTGGGTCTGCGGTCAGCCAACTGTGCCATGCGGAAGTTAAGATTACCCAAATCAGCAGGTAGCCCAGTGATCCCACCGATCAAACCCGTCAAACCATTAATCCCGGATGTTGTCGAGGTATCAAACGGCGCGCCACCGACAGTCACGGTACCCCCACCCTCGAAACTCTCGCGATCGTTGTATCCGGTAAAATCAATGTCACCCAATGGCGTACTCAGAATACCTGGGTTAATGGGGGAACCCTGAAAATTACAATTCAGCAAGTCAGCAGGAGAAAAGAAGGTACCACAACCATCAACCACCACTTTCTCGTGATTGAGTTGAACAAAAGTTTCTAGTGAAAGCTCGTCTGTTGCCTGCAAATTTGCAGAAATTTGTGGGATCGGCAGGAAGACTTCCTTCAACTGAGCGCCAGGGCGGCGCAAGGCAGCGGCGTCAAAGTTTGAATATTGATTCACACCGCCAAGTACGAAAAGGGCCTCCCCCCATGTCACAACCTGATTACCCGCTTTCACGGTCAGTGGTTTGCCCAAGGGTTCGAAATCCCCAAACACATAAGCATCCAGGAACTGGGCATCTTCAAACTTGGTACCTTTGTCGAACCCATTGTCGTTCAAAGGTTCGTTTGGCCGAAAACCATTGTTTGCGGAACCGTGAGGTACGCGGTTGCTGCGGTTGTGAAAATCTGAAAATGCCTTGGCACGAACGAACACGCCAACATTGTCTTTCTTCAACTCAAGCTCGCCCACCGCTTTGGCCACCGCGTTGAAGACATCACCCTTGTTGTAGTTCAAATTACCGTCGTCCACCGTACCGCTAGAGGCCTTGCCACCATTGCCGATAAACACCAGCGACTCATCGGCATCCTTCGTTCGCATAGAGGCACCGACAGTGACCTCCATTGCCCATCGCCCCTCAATGCCAGCAGGGCCTTCGAAGGCGCCTGCAGCGGCCGACAGACCGTGCGTGGAGACCAGCGCAGATAAAACGGCAAATTTCAAAGTGGAATTCTTGGGCAGAAAACCGGCCATGTGTGTCTCCTCAGGGCCTTATGGCCTCTCGAATAGGTAGTTAGGTCACTAATCTGAAGTGTTTAGTTGTTACCCCTCTTACTAAAACACAGAGCATTTAGATTCACAAATCGAACAATACCCACAAGAAATAGAAAAGCGCTTGCAAAAATCCATGTAACTTGTGAGTAAATTTCGATTCCCACTGTGCGCCCAAGTTTAAATTTGCGCAAGAAACAGATTGCCCTAACACACAGTAAGAATCACACTGACAAAGTGAACAACCATTCAGCGCACAGCCGTGGCACCATTTTATAACCACAAGCAATACCAACTGATTGCAAAAGCAATTCAGCTACTGGAGCAAAACGCAAGCGGCTTCGGCGTAGATCAACCGCAAATCGAGCTCAAACTTGACACACTGGCCAAACATTTGCACACCTCGTCATATCACCTGCAGCGCACGTTCACAGAGTGGGCTGGAATCAGCCCCAAACAATTTTTCCATTGCCTGCAGAAGGATCACGCCCGCAAGCTGATTGCCTCCGGCAAAAGCATTCTTCAAACGTCCACTGAACTCGGGCTCACAAGCGGCAGCAAACTCCATCACTTGATGTTGAAGTTCGAGGCCTTGACACCAGGGGAGATCAAAACGCAAGGCTTGAATTTAACATTCACGATTGGGCAGGCGGTCAGCCCGTTCGGTCAAGTATTCATTTGCCTCACAGACAAAGGGGTAAATAGCCTCGAGTTCGAAACCGATGAATTGACCTATGGGAGTTGGGCCAATGCGCTCGCCGGGCTGTATCCCAAAGCGACTTTCGTTGAGTCACACAAGAAAGCGGAGAGCATCATCGCGCAAATTTTTCGCCCAGCTGCACAGCCTCCATTCGATGTGTGTTTGCACTTGCGAGGCACCCCATTTCAACTTCAGGTTTGGCAAGCGTTGATGCATTTGCCTCTAGGGCACTTGGCCAGCTACCAACAAATCGCAGCTCACATCGGGAAACCTTCGGCCAGCCGTGCGGTGGGAAGCGCCATTGCGAAAAACCCGATCGCTTTTCTTGTTCCTTGTCACCGAGTCATACAAGCCACAGGGGAACTGGGGCAGTATCGCTGGCAAAGTGAACGTAAAAAGGCCCTGCACCTTTGGGAACAGGGCCAAACATCAGCATCGGTCAACGTCGCTTGAGCAACCCGTCTTCAATCATTTGTGCGAAATGCTCGCACAAAGTTTCTGTTAAAGGTCTGTATCTAACACCCAAGCTGCTCGTGGAACGACTGTTATCGAATTTCAGCGCATAACCCACATTCTTCTGAATAAAATCACGACTGACTCCTGCCGCAATCGGCGCTACCAACTTTACTAAAAACTTTGGCAACTGCTTCTTGGGCAGTGGATACTTTGGAAAACGTGCACGCAGAATAGTGGCCATTTGCAACAAGCTCGCGGTGTGGGCAGACAAAATATGACGTCCCTCCGCATCTGGATTAAATCCCGCCGAAATATGAGCCTTGGCCACCTCACGAACATCAACAATGCCGAACTCCAGCAAAGGGACCCCAGTGCGCTGTCGCCCACTACCCAAGTCCCGCATTACGTCGATACTTGTGGATTGGGTTTGTGTGGTCAAAGAAGGCCCCATAACCAAACTTGGATTAATTGTCACCAAGTCCCATCGAGATTGATTCTTACAAATTTCCCAAGCCCTTCGCTCGGCCATCACTTTCGAATACGAGTAAGGCTGATGGCTTTCGCTACTAGTGTTATTCCAAAGCTGCTCAGTGAAAACACCACCTGGTGCCTTCAAAATTTCAACTGCATCCCCATAAATCGATGCGACCGAACTGGTAAGCACAAC
The DNA here is from genome assembly GCF_902506325.1 of Limnobacter sp. 130. GTDB lineage: Bacteria > Pseudomonadota > Gammaproteobacteria > Burkholderiales > Burkholderiaceae_B > Limnobacter. The sequence goes on along the minus strand of NZ_LR732328.1, from coordinate 564,836 downwards.
TCGGCGAACCGATTCCACAGCGTTACAAGACTTTAAAACATTGTCGGTACCCTCCACTGCCGGGCGAATCAATGCCTCATAGGGATCAGTAAACCCCTTAATCACGAAAGGCGAAGCAGTATGAATAACCAACTCACACCCCTCGATTGCCTTCGTGAAACTACCTTCTTGAATCAAATCGGCGTCAAACAACTTCAGCGTGCCCTTGGCTCCATTGGCCGCCTTCAACAGGTGGGCAACCGAACTTTCTTTGCTTGAATCGCGCACCGTTGCATGAACCAAAAACCCGTCATCCAGCAAATACTTCACAATCCAGCTGGCGATATATCCCGACGCGCCCGTCACACAGATCGGCTTGTTCTTGTCAATTGCTACCATCTTCATCATCCTGCATTCAAATTCTGTTTAATATAAAGCATCACCCATTACCAGCACTGCCCTTGCGCACTACTGTAGCACCCCATGAAATCAACATTGAATTTATTACGCACGCTTAAAGTCATTCCATTCATCCTCCTGGGTGGTTGCTCAGCGCTTCAAGTCGTCAACTCCGTGTCAAAAATTTACACCGCTGAGGTAAAGGAAAATATTGAGTTTGGTGCCCACCCCAAGCTCAAATACGACTTGTACCTGCCAGACAACGCCAATGAAGAGTTCAGCAGCACGCCAGTTGTTGTTTTCTTTTATGGAGGAAGCTGGAATCGGGGTGACAAATCAGAATATGAATTTGTTGGGCGACGTCTCGCCTCCATGGGGTACATCACTGCCGTACCTAACTATCGCCTGTATCCCGAAGTTCAATATCCCGATTTTCTGGAAGATGGCGCACAAAGTATTGCGCACCTGAGCAAAGAGCTGGCCAAGCCTGAATACATCAAGCTAAACCCCGCCACACAATATGTTTTGATGGGCCACAGTGCCGGCGCGTACAACGCAGCCATGCTTGCCCTTGATCCCCGCTGGTTAAACGCCGCAGGCCTTGAACACCAAACAAAGGTCCAAGGACTAATCGGCCTGGCCGGTGCTTACAACATTTACCCGATCAAAGACACCGATGTACAGCCTGTCTTTAATCACCCCAACTACCCGACAAAGTCCCAACCAATCGATTACGCCAACAAAGGCAATGCACCAACGCTACTACTCGCTCCCGAAAGCGATACCTTAGTCAGCATCGAGAGAAATACCATCGCACTGAACAACGCGCTAACAAAGGCAGGTAATACCTCGACCGTAGAAAGCGTAGACGGAACTGATCACATCACCTTAATCGGCACACTGTCGCCCCTCTTGTTTTTCAAAGGCAGTACCGCAAAACCTATTGAAGCATTCATGCGCAAACTTCATCAAAACAGCGAAAAAACGGGTCCAATCAAGGGCTAGAGAGTCCGCCCTAAAAACTCAATTGACCTGAGCTTTGGCTTGGAATGATACTTGTAAGTTACACAAATACTTACAACAACGAGACAAGCCAAATCTATGTTTAAAAAATCAAACACAGTTTCCGTGCCGAGAAACGTGGGATCAGTCACCCAAATCGACTCAAAAGCAGAAACAAGTCCCTATGATGTCAGCATGACCCGCGATAACGTTGAGGCCATCTGGAACAGCGTAGAAAGCTTTTACAAAACAGGACTGCAGCCAGGCATAACCATGGTCATTCGCCGTCAAGGTGAAATTGTACTCAAACGTTCAATTGGCCACGCCAGGGGCAATCCCCCACCAAACCATCCCGACCAAGATGTTGAACAGGTGCTAATGACACCTGACACACCAATCTGTCTGTTCTCCGCTTCCAAGGCAATTACTGCCATGTTGATTCATAAGCTTCAAGAGCAGGGAAAACTTCAACTCAACGACACAATTGGGAAATATATTCCAGAGTTCGCATGCAATGGAAAAGAGAAAATCACCATTGCACAAGTGCTGTCCCATCGTGCGGGTGTTCCTCAAATACCCATAAGCAACCCTCATCCATCCCTGCTATTCAAATGGGATAGCGTTATCGATTTGATCAACTCCGGCTACACAAACCGCGGCGACGGCAGTCAACAGGCTTATCACGCGATCGTTGGTGGGTACATTCTGGGCGAAATGGTGAAAAGAATTACCGGTAAGTCAGTTGAATCTGCCCTACAGGAATTCATCGCGAAGCCACTTGGTGCCAAATACCTCACCTATGGTCTTAACAAAAAACATCAAGACTTGGCTGCATTTAATTACAGCACTGGCGCCACTCCAGTATTCCCGATCAACGTTTTGGCCAAACGGGCACTCAATATTGAATTTGAAAAGATAGCCAGCATTTCAAATACACCTGGCTTCATGGACGCCAGCATCCCAGCTGGAAACATTTATGGAACCGCGGACGAAGTCAGCCGTTTTTATCAAATGATGCTGGATGGTGGTACTTTTAATGGAAACCAAGTATTTGAAGAAAACACCATTAAGCTGGCCACCCGTCCAGCCGGTCCACTGACTATCGATCAGACTTTGATGATTCCAATCAGGTTTTCTACTGGTTTCATGCTGGGTGAGAATGTATTTTCTTTATTCGGCATAAAAGCTCGCAAAGCATATGGCCATCTTGGCTTGATTAACATTGTGACGTGGGCAGATCCTTCACGAGATATATCGGTGGCATTTTTGAACACTGGAAAATCACTGGATCCTCGTTCGCTACCCGCGCTTGGCAAAGTACTGATTTCAGTGAGCTCCAATTGCAGTGTTTTGAAATAACCCTACGTCGTCAGCACCCCTGACGAAACACCTAAGTAAACAAACAAAAAAAGCCAGTTTATTTGAACTGGCTTTTTTTGTGCTTTCTGAGTAAGCCCCCAGCAAACCCGTCTTGATTAGTTCGCTGGTTTCCAGTTGTGCGGCAGCAATTCATTGATCCTGCTGTACGGCTGCGTGGGCAGGCGGTCCATCACATCCTTTAGATATTCCAGCGGGNTAATCTCTGCAAAATTTACTAAACTCGACGGAGTAGATGTTATTCAAACCTTGACGATTTGAACTTCACTTACTTTATTCCGTGAGCACTAACTCTGAATCGTGATTCAAAGTCATTCTTTTTGAGAAAAGAACAAACCTTAAACCCATCTGGTCAGTGCCCACACTTATCGGCTGTTAACTTGTTAAAGATCGCTTCGAAATTTCTGCTAACCTTGCTGCTCTTCACTACTACTTAAAACCTTGAAGAACCGCTTGCTTGCTTCGTTTCGTCCTGCTTGTCGTGCAGCAGAGAAACGAGATTATGCACATCAATCCAAAACCTGTCAAACACTTTTGGCAAATAAATTCAAAGAATCTTTACATGAAAGTTAGACCGAGCGTAAAAATACTGCAATCACAAGGACTTGGGAGTCGACGCGAGTGTGAAAATATTTTCTGGAATTCAGAGATTTTTCGGAACGAAACTCGACTTGATCCCGAAATTGATGAAATTTCATTGGGCGATACCCTTTTAATTGATGGAAATACCTTTGAAATTACCCAGTACAAGTACTTGTTGATGCACAAACCGGCGGGGTATGAGACTTCTCACCTGCCCAGCCACAATCCTTCTGTGTTTGATTTGCTTCCCAAGCACTATATAAAGCGTGGCTTGCAGGCTGCGGGTAGGCTGGATGTGGACACAACCGGGCTTTTACTGTTCTCGGACGATGGTCAGTTTATTCACCGCCTGATTAGTGGGAAGGTAGGCACCAAACAAGAGATCGAGAAGATCTATGAAGTGGCTGGTGCCCGCCCGTTCACGGAATTGCAATTGCAACGATTACTGGAAGGCGTAGACCTGGATGACGAACCGGAGATTATTTATGCCAGCAGGGCCAGCCTGACGACAGATGGCAGACTTGAACTGGGCATTACAACCGGTAAGTATCACCAGGTAAAAAGGATGGTGGCGGCTGTTGGCAATCATGTAGAGAGATTGCACCGTCGCGCTGTTGGACCTTACGAGTTACCCGCGGATTTACCACCTGGCTCTTATATAGAGATAGACCCAAGCCCGGTGCTGAACAGAGGGTCAGCAAAAGCTGCCTGAATTAAAAGGCTTTCTTTCCCATTAACCCTTTAAAAATGCCCCGAATTCGAACTAGAAAGTGTGTTGTACCAACAAACACTTCGAGTACAATACGGGGCTTGAATTTTAAATCCTCATCAAACTCATGAAAACAGCACAAGAAGTTCGCCTAGGCAACGTGGTTATGGTTGGCAAAGACCCCATGGTGGTTTTGAAGACCGAATACAACAAATCAGGCCGTAACGCCGCCGTTGTAAAAATGAAAATGAAAAACCTGCTGACCGGCGCAGGCATGGAAAGCGTTTATAAGGCGGACGAGAAGTTCGAGCTGCTGGTACTGGAACGCAAGGAAGTCACTTACTCCTATTTTGCAGACCCGATGTACGTTTTAATGGATGCGGATTACAACCAGTACGAAGTGGAAGCCGAAAACATGGGCGACGCACTGAATTATCTTGATGATGGCATGGAATGTGAAGTGGTGTTCTATGACGGCAAGGCGCTGTCTGTGGAATTGCCGACAAGCCTGATTCGAGAAGTTGAATACACGGAGCCCGCAGTGCGCGGCGACACTTCAGGCAAAATCATGAAAACAGCCCGCATCAAGCCAACCAGCTTTGAAATTCAAGTGCCTGCATTTGTTGAAATTGGTGACAAGATTGAAATTGACACACGCACTGCTGAATACCGCAACCGCGTGAAGTAAATTATCCACAATACAGTGGACTTGCTGGGGCCCCATTGGGGCCCTTTGTATTTTCAGGCATGAGGCGCTATGCACATCGGGATTGTTTGCAAGGTAATCGATAATTTCGGCGATGCTGGTTTTTCCCTTCGTTTGGCCAAAGCATTGGCCTCTAATGGGCACAGCGTAGATTTATTTCATGACCACTCTGCTACTTTTAGTGCGCTGTACCCGACTCACGACATTGACAGGTTAACGTTAATTGATGCAACTCAAGCTGCGATTGAAGACACCGCAGTGCGAGCGCCAGATCTGATTCTGGAGCCTTTCGGGACATCGAGTGAACAAACCCGATTTCGTTTTGATGTGGCACTGAAACACAATTGTCCTGGTGTTCCGTGGTTGCTGATTGATTACCTGTCATCCGAAAAATGGGTCGAAAGCTTTCACTTGAGTACCTCTGTGGACCCCAGCACGGGACACATGACCACATTTTTTTATCCTGGCTTTACGGAAAAAACTGGTGGACTCATTCACTGCGACTACCCAAGGCACTTGCTTGATTGTCCACCGCAAGCGAAAAAGACAGGTCTCGATATTTTCATTTTTGCCTATTCGAATGCGCCGGTAAGGGAGTTAGTTGATGCCTGCAACTCGATGAATGAGCGCGAACACACGATACGAATTGGACTTGCCGGGAATGGAATGGCGCTTAAAGCGCAAGATTGCGCAAAGCTGCTCCCATTCGTGCCTCAAAGTCAATTTGATGAATTGCTGGCGCAACACGATGTATTGTTCGTGAGGGGCGAGGATTCATTTGTTCGGGCTCAACTGGCGGGCAAACCACTTATTTGGCAAATTTACCCCACCGAAGACAATGCACATGCCGAAAAACTGACCTGCTTTTACGAGCTTTATGCCGAGGGGCTTGACGCGGATTGCAAAGTGGCACTTTGGAATTGCTGGCTGGCTTGGAACGGTATTGATACAGAGGCCGATTTTGGCGAGATTTGGATAGCGCTTTTACCGCACCTACCCGAATTACAAACCCATGCGATGAGGTGGCAAACTCGACTTCTAAACGGTCGGGAACTTGTAAAGGAAGTTCTTACATGGTGCCGTTTGCAGACTCCTACTTTGCTTGAAAAGCCTGATTTATAAGGCTTTTCTCAGCAAAAAGAAACACACAGGGAAGGCAGACACTGAATTCAAGTTCAACGCTTGGATTCAACCATGCTGTCATTCCTTCTTTCTCTGGGTTTGGGTTTTGGCTCAATTGACCTGGCACAACTGCCAGCACAACAAGTTGAGCAAATCGCAAGAGAAGTCATGATCGAACTGGAATCTGACATGCGAACAAAACCCTCTTTGATTGTAACGGAGCGCCCAGAACCTACTCCCCTTGGTGCCTTGGCTTATGCCAACGGTAAATGCGTGGTTATTGTGAACACCAATGAAACGGCGTGGGCACAATGGGGAAGATTTTTGAATGAAAACAACCGCGCACAATGGCCAAAAATTATTGCAGCATCCGTTGCTCACGAAATGGGACACTGTTTCCGGGAAAGTCGTTCTTTCGTGGCCAATTACGAAGTGAATGAGGACGAGTTTCGTGGTATTCAGCACACCGGAAGCTTTGGACCAAAGCCAGAGATGGTCTACAAACAAGAATTGTTTGCGGACACTGTGGCGATTCTCTATGCAAAAGAGAATGCCGGGAGTGATGCCGACACTGTGATTGATTCCATGATCGAGGCACGGGAACGATTCAGTGCCAATGATCCAACACACAACACAGCAAAGATGTTGAACCGCCTGATCGCGAACGACACTTCACGCCAAGACAATGAAACATTGGGTTTGGCGGCCACGCGTTTGCTATCCGCACTCTAAACCCGCGCATTTACTTATTTGGCACGCGGAAATGCGTTGTCATAGACGCTGGAAAGGTGATCAAAATCGAGTGCGGTGTACACCTGCGTGGATGCAATTGATTCATGCCCCAGCAACTCCTGAACCGCTCGCAAATTTTGCGTACCTTGCAACAAATGACTTCCAAAAGAGTGACGCAGCATGTGCGGGTGCAGATGTTGACCCAAACCGCAATTCGCAGCATGGTCAGCGACGTCTCGCTGGGCTTGCCTGACAGTCAATGCCTGCCCCTTGGCGGACACGAACAGTGAAGTTTCTTGCAACCGGCCCAGCTTGACCAAATGACGCTGGCGAGGTTCTACAAATTCTTTGAAACGCGTTTGCAGCGCATCGACCACAGGCACAATTCGGGTCTTGCTTCCCTTCCCGATAACCCGCAGTTCTGCGGCCCCGTTCAAGACGTCAACCCGAAGTGTTAAAGCCTCGCTGATTCGCAAACCAGTGCAGTACAAAAGTTCAATTAATACATGCGCCTGGGCGAACCGAAACCGTTGCGGAAGCGGTATGGCAAGCAATGCTGCCAAAGGATCAACTCCCACCGCCTTGGGCAATGATCGAGGCAGTTTGGGTGTTTTGAGGCCCAAGGTGGGATCAGCCTCGATTGCGCCGTTGTTAAGCAAATATTTAAAAAAACCCCGCCAGCTTGAAGCAATGCGGGCGAGGCTTGCTGGCGCAGCGCCATTTGCATGACGCTGGGCGAGGATTGATTTGAGTACTGAGGCTGTGACTTGGTCATGTGGGCTGCGAATCAAAAGCAGGTCACGATGAGCAGCCTTCACAGAGTTGTCGCTGTAACGACGCTCCAGGCGCAGAAAATCCAGATACCGCTGAATCAGGATTGCGGATTCTGGAGTCTGCTCAGTGCGGCGCATGCGGTTTCAGCCAGTGTATTCAGAAAATCGGTTTCTAAAGTTGGCGAGAATCGGTCTTTGTCTGGTGAGCCGAAACCCAGACAACCAAAGGTCACCGGACTGGCACCAATACGCAAAGGGATCAACACCACCGAGCGGGGTGCCACTTGCTCTCCGTCAAATAACGACAAGGTCGGCGCATTTTCTGCAAAACCACAATAGAGATTTTTCATGTCATCAATCCGGCTCTTGTCGGAATCACCGATTGAACAATCGCTTTCGTTCCACAGCTGTAAACGAACAATTGGTACTACAAATTTCTTTTGGATTGCGTCTACCAGCACGGCAGGTAGATCGACTGCATCTTTGACTGTCAACAATGTGCGGGTAATCGCCTGCAAGTTGCCGATGATGGCTTGATTCTCAACCGCAGCATGGGTCAATTCAACGACACGGAGTTCAAGTGATTTGACTTTCTCACGCATGGTTTGAACTTGACGCTCGTGCAGCGAAGCCACATTCCCGGTGCTTTGCTCGGGCAATTTGATGAAAGCCAAAATACCCGGGTTCTTGATTAAGAAATCGGGATGTGCCTTCAAAAAATCGGCAACCTGAACGGCCTCGTCAGTCATAAGTAAAACTCTCCTTCAAAAACTGTTTGCGCTGGGCCTGTCATCAAAACATCACTGTCCTGTTGCCCACTCCATTCAATGGTAAGCGTTCCACCGGCTTTGACCACGTCTACACGCTCGGCAATAAGCCCCATTTTCATGCCCACGACAGCTGCCGCGCATGCTCCTGTTCCACAGGCCAGAGTTTCTCCCACGCCGCGCTCATAGACGCGAAGGTGAACCTGGCTGCGATCCACCACATGAAGAAAACCGACATTGACCCTCTCGGGAAAACGGGGATGTGATTCCAGGGTTGCGCCGAGGTGCTGAACCAATTCATCAGAGGCAGGTTGTTCCAAAAGTATCACAACATGCGGATTTCCCATGGAAGCGACGCCAACCCACAGCTCTTCGAGCTCAGGACCTAAATCGATCGGGAGCTTGTATTGCGTTAGGGCACCCGCTTTTCGGGTGACCAAACCTTCTGAAATAAATGGCACATTGCCAGGACTGAATTCAGCGGGCCCCATGTTGACTTTGACCCAATTGTGCCTGATCAATTCGGGCTGAATAATACCAGCAAGTGTTTCCACTGTGATTTGATTTTTCTGAGTGAGCCCTTTGTCAAACACATACTGCGCGAAACAACGTGCGCCATTGCCACATTGTTGTACCTCTTGTCCGTCTGCATTGAAGATGCGGTATTTGAAGTCGGCCTGCGAAGAAGATTCGACAACAAGGACCTGGTCTGCACCCACGCCGAAATGGCGGTCGGCGAGTCGCTTGATCAGCCCAGGACTAAGGTCAATTTGACCGGCACAGTTATCGAGCACAACGAAGTCGTTGCCCGCACCGTGCATTTTGGTGAACCTGAGTGTTGTCGGATTAGTCATCTTTGATCTGTTGAGCCATCAATCTGTTTAATTCAGGTGTCAGTATATTCTTGACTCACCCTCTGGGCGGGTTTTGAATCGTTTGTGCAACCACAAGTATTGTGGAATGTTGTCTTTGACCCAAGACTCAATGTGGTGATTCATGGCTTGTGTAGAGTCCGTGTCATCTTCCAGCGGGAAATTGGGTAAAGGTTCGTGAATATGGATGAGGTAACGGCCATTGCAGTATCTCGTGGTGACGGGCACGACCTGCGCCTTGAGCAATTTCGATAATCTGGCCACCGCCGTGACAGTGGCTGCTTTGACACCAAAAAAATTCACGAACACAGAGTCGCGCTCGCCGAAGTCCATATCGGGCAAATAATACAAAGGGCGCCCTTTTTTCATTGCTGCAAGCAAGGGACGCACGCCCTGTTGGCGTGACAAAAGCAATTGCTCCCCGAATTTGGACCGCCCCTCCAATATCAACGAATTTAATACCGGATTTTTCTGGTTGGAATACATGGTGACCATGTCGATTTCAAGGCACAAGCGGCTCCACGCTGCATCCAGACCCAAAAAATGGGGTGCAAGAAAAATGGTGGGAGTCTCGGTGTCAAGAATAGCCAAAGCTTCGGGATTGTCTATTCGAACTCGGTCACGAACTACCCTTTCGTTACCCGACCATAACCAGGCCCGATCCAAAAATGTACGCAGGTAAAAATAAATATGAGCCAAAGCCCAGCGAATGCGCTGGAAATTGGACGAGTCGGGAAAACACAAGGAAAGATTGGTGAGTGCAACCCGGCGACGCTCACGGGCCAATACAAACAGCACCAGGGCCAACAATGCAGACACCGATGTAGAGATGAATCGATAAGCGAAGAATGGCAAACGCGCGAGAGCAAACCAGATTGAAATCAATAACTGCGTCATGATTGCCCTTGTTGGCCAGGCTGACCTTTGGGAGGCTTGTAACGCTCATAGCCCCAATAATATTGATCGGGATGCATCAGAATCAGTTTTTCCATTTCAGCATTCACTTGTGTGGCGGCCTCTACGGGATCAGGACTCAGAGATTCTGGGCCAGGGTAAAGCTCAAGGCAAAACCCTTTACCACCCGGTTTTCGGTAACCGATTGCCAGAACAATTACAGCGCCGGTTGACTGATGCAGTCGACCCGGTAAGGTCATGGTGTAAGCAGGCTGACCAAACATGGGAGCCCAAATGCCCTCGCCTTGGGCCGGGACCTGGTCGGGCAACATCCCGACCGCTTCGCCTCGCCTTAGGGCTTTGAGCAAGATTTTCACACCACCAATCGTGGTGGGAGCCAAGGCGACATTGTCGCGGGCCCGGCTGTCTTCGATGATATTTTGGAGTTCTGCCTTGCGATTGGGGCGATACAAGACCGTGATGGGTGCGCGAGTGGAAAATATCTGGGCCGTGGACTCAAAACTGCCCATGTGCGGGGTTAGGAAAATAACCCCTTTTCCTTTGGATTGAGCCTTTTGGACAACATCCCAACCAGAAATATCGGTACAGCGCCCTGCACCCTTTTGCGTCGACAATCCCCAAAGGAAAGGCAATTCCAAAAGTGCCATTCCGGCATGCTTGACCGAACCTTTCACAGCCGCCAAGCGCAAGGACTCGTTGTGAGGAAAAGCGATTTTTGAGTGGACATCGATTTTTCGACGATAACTGGCCGACAAACCATATACCGCCCAACCCAACCATGCGCCTAGTGCGTGCAGGATTGGCAAGGGAAATACAGACAGGACTTTGAACAAATATTTGATCATGGGGCAGATTGTAACCAGTCCTCGCTTTGCCTTCGCCTCCAAATGTTGTATATTTCCCAAGTTCGCTGAGTTAAATGACAACTTGCGGGGCGAACTAAAACAAATCTGCTAAAGCGTCGCCGGGCTTCAATCGAACATGGCGGCTGTAATAACCCCCTGTTTTATTGGAGCTTTTTTAATGTCTAACGAATTCTTCTTCACCTCTGAGTCCGTGTCAGAAGGTCACCCAGACAAGGTAGCAGACCAGATTTCTGATGCGGTATTAGACGCAATTCTCGAACAAGATCCCAAGGCACGAGTCGCTGCCGAAACCTTGACCAACACTGGCTTGGTGGTAATGGCTGGCGAAATCACAACCACTGCGCAGGTAAATTACATCGAAGTGGCGCGTGATACCTTGAAAAAAATCGGCTACGACAATGGCGATTTTGGTATCGACTACAAAAGCTGCGCGGTGATGGTTTGCTACGACCGACAAAGTCCGGACATTGCTCAAGGCGTGGACAAAGCCCATGACAACGACCTGGACCAAGGCGCTGGCGATCAGGGCTTGATGTTTGGCTATGCTGTCAATGAAACCCGTGAGTTGATGCCGCTGGCGATCAGCCTTTCTCATCAGCTGGTTCAACGCCAGAGCCTGTTGCGCAAGGATGGACGACTGCCTTGGCTGCGCCCCGATGCGAAATCGCAGGTGACGATCAAGTATGTAGACGGAAAACCTTATTGCATCGACACCGTTGTACTTTCCACACAACATTCGCCGGACATCGAGTTGGCTACGCTGCGGGAGGCGGTGATTGAAGAGGTCATCAAACCGGTGTTGCCCAAAGAGTTGATCAAAGGCGACATCAGTTATTTGGTGAACCCGACTGGCCGCTTTGTAATTGGTGGACCTCAAGGCGATTGTGGTTTGACTGGTCGCAAGATTATCGTGGACACCTACGGTGGTGCCGCACCCCACGGTGGTGGTGCATTTTCCGGCAAAGACCCCTCGAAGGTAGACCGTTCCGCCGCATACGCAGGTCGATACGTGGCCAAAAACATTGTCGCAGCTGGTTTGGCAGAAAAATGCCTGGTGCAGGTGAGCTATGCGATTGGCGTGGCACGCCCTACTTCCATCATGGTAAATACTTTTGGTACCGGAAAAATTGACGACGGCGCAATTACAGAATTGGTCAGAGCCCATTTCGACCTGCGTCCCAAAGGTATCGTTCAGATGCTCGATTTACTGCGCCCGATTTATGCAAAAACAGCCGCCTATGGCCACTTTGGCCGCGAGGAACCAGAATTCAGCTGGGAACGCACGGACAAAGCCGAAGCGTTGAAAGCAGCCGCAGGCATTTGACACCAACAGGGTTGATCAGGACAGGGCTCGCTTGAATACCGCTTGGCCTTCCTGAACCAACCCTGTTACAATTTAGGCCGTTCGAGGAGCGTTGCGACACACCCATGCTTTTTGGGGTGCTAGGCTCGAACAAGAAATAAACAACGGCGCTCACGCTTCTTTCTTTATGAACTTTAAAAAGGAGGGCGTGATGAACGCCATTGCAAAACCTATCACCGCTAACGGCGAAAACGATTTTTTCGTAGCCGATATGTCTCAGGCCGATTTTGGCCGCAAAGAAATTGCAATCGCAGAAACCGAAATGCCTGGCCTAATGGCCATTCGCAAGGAATTTGCGGTATCCCAGCCTTTGAAAGGCGCCCGTATCACCGGTTCACTGCACATGACCATTCAAACAGCTGTGCTGATTGAAACATTGGCAGCGCTGGGTGCAGAAGTGCGCTGGGCCTCTTGCAATATTTATTCAACACAAGACCATGCTGCCGCCGCAATTGCTGCCGCCGGCATTCCTGTGTTCGCCTTCAAAGGCGAGTCGCTGACCGACTATTGGAATTTCACCCACCGCATTTTCGAATGGGCAGATGGTGGTTATTCCAACATGATTCTGGACGACGGCGGCGATGCAACGATGTTGCTGCACCTGGGCACCAAGGCTGAAAAAGACATCAGCGTACTGAACAACCCAGGCAGCGAAGAAGAAATTTGCCTGTTTGAATCCATTAAGAAAACGCTGAAGACTGACCCAAGTTGGTATTCCAAGCGCTTGAAAGAAATCAAGGGCGTGACTGAAGAAACCACAACTGGTGTGCACCGTTTGTACGAAATGCACAAGAAGGGCGACTTGGCTTTCCCTGCAATTAACGTAAACGATTCTGTAACCAAGTCCAAATTCGACAACCTGTATGGCTGCCGGGAATCACTGGTGGATGGTATCAAGCGTGCAACCGATGTAATGATTGCCGGTAAAGTGGCTGTTGTTGCTGGTTATGGCGACGTGGGCAAGGGCTCTGCTCAGGCATTGCGCGCCCTGTCTGCCCAGGTTTGGGTTACAGAAATCGATCCGATCTGTGCGCTGCAAGCTGCCATGGAAGGCTATCGCGTAGTGACCATGGATTATGCAGCAGACAAGGCTGACATTTTTGTGACTGCCACGGGCAACAAGGACATCATCACCCATGACCACATGGTCAAGATGAAAGACCAGGCCATCGTCTGCAATATTGGTCACTTTGACAATGAAATCGACATTGCTAGCGTAAAGAAATACCAGTGGGAAAACATCAAACCACAGGTTGACCATATTATTTTCCCGGATGGCAAGCGCATTATCATGTTGGCTGAAGGTCGTTTGGTGAACCTGGGTTGCGGCACTGGCCACCCCTCTTTCGTGATGTCTTCAAGCTTTGCCAACCAGACGATTGCACAAATCGAGCTGTGGACTAATACGGAAAACTACCCCGTGGGTGTTTATGTATTGCCCAAGCACCTGGACGAGAAAGTAGCCCGCTTGCACTTGATGAAAATTGGCGCGCAGTTGACTGAACTGAGCACCGCACAGGCGAGCTACATTGGCGTAAATCAGGACGGCCCTTACAAGCCGGACCACTACCGCTATTAATCAGGACAGACCTACCCTTGCGCGCTGACCTGGCCTTGGTTGAAAAAGGCTTGTGCCCCTCAAGGGCGCAAGCACAGACTTTGATTGAGCAAGGAAAAGTGTTGGTACGCAATGGTGTAGTTCATGCCCCTGTTGTTGTCAAAAAAGCATCGCAGCAGATCGAGCCCTTCATGACGTTGGAATTGATTCACTGCGATGCCCCTAGTTTTGTATCGCGCGGTGGATTGAAGTTGCACCATGCGCTTGAACACACCCAAATTGAAGTCCGCGGCAAGCGTTGTATTGACTTGGGGCAATCTACCGGGGGGTTTACTGACTGCCTTCTTCAACGTGGGGCGCTCAGCGTGACAGGAATTGATGTTGGACGGGATCAGCTACACCCCAGCCTGAGAGCACATCCTGCTGTAATGGCCATGGAAGGCATCAACTTGTACAAAGTGAATGCCGGCGAACTTGAGCAGGACATCGTCAGACTGAAACCAGAATTCATGCCTTTTGAGCTGGTTGTGGCAGATTTGAGTTTTATTTCACTTCGCAAGGTGCTGCCCAATATCGCGCTGCTTATGCCTGCGAATTGCGAAGGTTTGTTCTTGGTTAAACCTCAATTTGAAGTTGGACCAGAACACATTGGGAAAAATGGTTTGGTGAAATACCTCGAGAACCTCATTGCTCAACTGGAAAACGATGTGAAGACTTGCTGCGCGCTACTCGACCTGACCGTGAATGATTTTTTCGCGTGTGAGTTGAAGGGTGGTGACGGCAACCAGGAATATTTTGTGTACGCAGCGAAGAATTCACTTGCTGCGGAGAACCAATAACACAGTGAATAAACACACCATGATGAATATCAGCTTTGAGTTTTTCCCCGCGAAAACAGATGAAGGCGCAGAGAAATTGCGCGCTACGCGTGAAAAACTGTCTGAACGAAAACCCGAGTTTTTTTCGGTAACCTTCGGTGCCGGTGGTACAACCCAGGACGGAACACTTTCAACTGTGCTGGAAATCAAGGCTTCAGGCGAAGAGGCGGCGCCACATCTGTCGTGCGTCGGCTCATCCAAAGAGAAAGTAGCCGCTTTGCTGAAACAATACAAAGAAAACGGAATCAAGCGTATCGTCGCGCTTCGTGGAGACTTGCCCTCTGGCATGTTGGAGACAGGCTCGTTTCGCTATGCGAGCGAGTTGGTGGAGTTTATTCGACAGGAAACAGGCGATCATTTCTTTATCGAGGTAGCCGCTTATCCAGAAACACACCCACAAGCAAAAAGCCCAGCAGCCGATGTGGATGCATTTGTACACAAAGTGAATTGCGGTGCAAATTCAGCGATTACGCAATATTTCTTCAATGTGGATGCTTTTTTGTATTTCCGTGATCAGGTTCAGCATCGCGTTTCAATACCGTTGATCCCCGGCATTATGCCGATCACGAATTTCAGTCAACTTGCCCGTTTTTCTGACGCTTGCGGTGCAGAAATTCCGCGATGGATGCGCACCCGATTACAACATTTTGGTGACGATCGAGAGTCAATTCGCGCGTTCGGGCTGGAGGTCGTGTCGAACCTGTGCGAACAACTAATTAAGGAAGGTGCCCCCGGTCTGCACTTTTACACCATGAACAATGCACAACCAACGTTGTCTGTTCTGGATCAAATCGGCTATTAAGAACACCCTGGGCGAGTGGAAATCAGCTCTCGCTCAGTAGCAATATAATCGAGCAGCACATCATGCTTTTCTGAAAAGTCATACGTGGATTCAGTCGAAGCGTAGGCAACACCGACTACCAGGGGCTTGTGCGACATTTGACTCAAAGTGCGGTCATACCAACCTGCGCCATATCCCAGTCTGGCACCTTTCCTGTGAAAGGCGAGACATGGAACAATCAAGACAGAAGGCTGAACCCAGGACTTGGATTTTGGAACTGGTATATCGTATCGACCAACTTCCAATTCCAGGTCGGGAGCAAACTGCGCGAACTGCAAAAAATGTTCTGTTGGGGACTCGCAACACACTGGCAAGGCCCATAAAAAGGCATTAAGGGCCAAATTATTCATGATGCCCAGTACATTCGGCTCGCCGCGCGTGGGATAGAACAGACCCACAGTGCAAGGCTGGAATGTTTGGAGTAGAGTTGAGACAGAAATCGAGATGTCTTGGCTCAGCGCATGGCTTTCATCAAGCTGCAGCTGATTTCGATAGGCCAACGCACTTTGCCGCAATGATTTTTTCATGACAGGAACAATGACAATTTCTCACCACATTTCACGTTGGATTTCGCTACCCTTGTTTGTATTGGGCGCTATGGCATTTCAACCCGCTTTGGCCAGCAAGGAAAGTGATTCAGAGTTGATCAAACAAATCAAATCTGCGTATGCCGATGGCGCGTATGACAAGTTTAACCGCTTGGCCGCCGACCTGCCGCAAAAAAGCATATTTAGACCCTACGTGGACATTTGGCAGTTTCGCTTTTTTCAGAAAGGTGTGGAGAAGCAATTCCCTGACCAGGAATTGGTATGGAATAAATCTGAAATTTTGCCGTTGCTGAACAAACACGACAACAGTTGGCCTGCTGAAACGCTACGACGCGACTGGCTGGAGCAACTTGCGCGTACCGCCCAATGGACCGATTATGCGGAACAGCGACAACACTTGCGTTATCGCCCAGATCAAGGGGTTGAGTGTGCCGACTTGATGTACTCCGCCGAGCAGGGTCAGTTGGTGAGATACAAACTGGATGCTGTACTGGGGTTTGACAAACGCTTGCCCAAAACATGCCGGGTGTTATTGAAAAATCTTTACAAGCGCGGAGGCGTTAGCGCGCAGGACCTGGATCGCCATGTGTTGCAAATGGTGGCTGCAAACCAGCTGACAAATTCGATCAAGTTCGTTGAAGAATTCAACGACACCGCTTGGGGCAAAGCAATTGATAGCCAAACTTTGAGGGAGGCTATTTTCAATCCCGACAAGTATCTTAAATCTCCAAGTCGCTCTACGGACACTGACCTTTATTTGACAGGCGCACTGGCCAGAAAAGCTGTCGATGACCACGAACGAGTGGCACGACAAATTGCAGAAAACTACCAAAGCAAACTTTCACCAAGCTCGGAACAATGGTTATGGGCACACGTTGGGTACCGTGCCGGCTTGGTGTGGGACAGAAACGCACTGAATTACTTCAAGCGCAGTAACCCTGACGTGATGAGCCAGGAACAACAGGAATGGAAAGTGCGCGCCGCACTCCTTTTAGAAGACTGGAATGCAGTGCTTCAGGCCACCAATGAGATGAGCCCTAACGTGAAAGAAGACCGGGCCTGGACCTACTGGCGCGGACGCGCTATGGCACAGTCAGGCAAATTGGTGGAGGCCAGACAAGAATGGATCAAAGCCAGCAGTCCGTTTTCTTTTTATGGAAAACTGGCTCACGAAGAACTGGGTGATACGGTTACAGCACCCAAGCGACCCGAATTGTTGAGTGCTGCAGAGCTGGATTGGGCAAAAAAACACCCGGGCCTAGCACGCTCACTTGCGCTTTACGATGCGGGCTTGCGTACAGAAGGATTCTGGGAGTTCAACCTGCAAGTTGCGCAAATGAACGACCGGCAATTACTTGCTGCTGCCACTTGGGCTGAACGTAACCAGTTGTATGACCGCGCGATTGCGGCCGCAGACCGAACCGAAGCTGAACATGACTTGGGTTTGCGCTACCTGACGCCGTTTCGCGACAATATGCGAGCGAAAACCAAGGAAATTGGTGTGGATGAATCGTGGGTGTACGGCTTGATTCGCCAAGAATCCCGCTTTGTAACCATTGCCCGTTCTGGCGTGGGTGCCAGTGGTTTGATGCAGGTAATGCCAGCTACCGCCAAGTATGTAGCGAAGAAAATCGGTTTGTCCGACTTCAAACCAACTGATATCACCGAAATTGAAACCAACCTGACCTTGGGTACCAGTTACCTGAAAATGGTATTCGAGCAGCACGACCAGTCACCCGTACTGGCTTCGGCTGGGTACAACGCGGGGCCAAGCCGCCCTTCCCTGTGGAAACGCCGCCTGGGTGACAGGCAAATTGAAGGGGCCATTTTTGCAGAGTTGATTCCTTTTGATGAAACCCGGGGTTATGTGAAGAACGTGATGTCCAATACGGTGGCTTATTCCCTGCTGTTGAACAATGCCTCGACCCCTTTGAAACAAAGACTGGGTATCATCTACGGATCCAAGTAATTAGGTTGATGCTGTTGCTATGAGTAAAACGAAAAATGTATTGGTAATCGGTGGTTCGGGCTTTCTGGGCCAGGCTGTTTGTAATCAACTGGCCAAATCGGGTTACCGAATTACAGTGCCTACCCGTCGCTATGACAAGGCGAAGCATTTGCTGACCCTGCCCACTTGTCAAATTGTTGAAGCGAATATTCATGACCGCGCCACCTTGGGTCGCCTTGTCTCAGGGCAAGACATCGTCGTGAATTTACTGGGCGTGCTTCACAGCAAACCGGGTAAACCGTATGGCCAGAACTTTCGGGTCAATCATGTTGAATTTCCAAAAGCGTTGTGTACAGCGATGTCAAAGCATGGTGCAAAGCGCATCGTCCACATTAGCGCGCTGGGTGTGGGCGTACAAAACCCTGCACCATCCATGTATCTTCGCTCAAAGACAGATGGTGAAGCCGTAGTCAAAGACAGCGGATTGGCCTGGACAATTCTTCGACCCTCGGTTGTGTTTGGTCGTGAAGACAAGTTTTTGAACACCTTTGCCTCACTTGCAAAGATTGCGCCTTTCATTCCATTGGCTGGCGCGGACGCCCGTTTTCAACCGGTGTCCGTCAGTGATGTCGCCAAAGCTGTATTTGCATGTGTAGAGGACCAGGGCAAGGACACGCTGCACAACACCTATGACCTGGTCGGCACCGAGATATTCACGCTCAAAGAGTTGGTGAGGCTTTCGGCCCGTGCAGTGGGCAAGAATCCGCTGATATTCGGTATTCCAGATGTTGCGGCAAAAGCCCAGGCGTTTTTGATGGAACTGGCACCCGGAGAGCCGCTCATGAGTCGAGACAATGTCGATTCGATGAAAATTGACAATATTCGGACCTCGGGCAGAGCGTTTCCCTTGCCCAGCTACGAGTGCTTGTCCGTAGTTGCCCATGAATACTTGAGAGCCAAGCATTTACCCTCTGATCTTGATGAATTTAGGACCCGGGCTCACCGGCAAGACTAGCCCTTAAGCCTTGATTCATCGTACAATGTCGCTTTGCATAACGCAGCCGCACGTCGACCGATTGGCTGCGTTTGTTTTTAGAGCCCGCGTTTTGCCTGAACACTGCTGATAGAGAGTTTTACCGTGACAGACCACTTGATGAAAACCTACGCCCGCCAGCCTATTGCCTTCACCCACGGTGACGGCGCCTGGCTGTGGTCCACTGATGGAAAAAAGTACCTGGATGGTCTTTCCGGTATCGCGGTAAACGGTTTGGGGCACAATCACCCAAAACTGGTCAAAGCGATTGCGGAACAAGCTGGCAAACTGATTCACACCTCGAACCTTTACGGCATTGTGGAACAGGCTGAACTGGCCGACCGCCTGTGCGAAATTTCTGGCATGCAGGAAGCTTTTTTCTGTAATTCAGGCGCAGAGGCCAACGAAGCAGCCATCAAACTGGCGAAATACTACGGCCACAAAAAGGGCATTGAGAACGCGAAAATCATTGTGATGGACCGCGCCTGGCATGGCCGCACACTGGCAACGCTTGCTGCAACCGACAGCCCGAAAGCCAAAGTGGGTTTTGGCGACTTGCCGGGCGGATTTGTACGCGTGCCGTATAAAAACTTTGCAGCCATTGAACAGGCCGCTGACGAACATCCGGAAATTCAAGCCGTATTGCTGGAAGTGCTGCAAGGCGAAGGCGGCATTAATGTGGCTGATACGGAATACCTTCAGGCGTTGCGCAAGCTGTGTACGGCCAAAGGCTGGCTTCTGATGATTGACGAGGTGCAGAGCGGAATTGGACGTACTGGAAAGTGGTTTGGTTATCAGCATGCTGGTATTCAGCCTGATGTGATTACCTTGGCCAAAGGGCTTGGATCGGGTGTGCCCATTGGAGCCTGCCTTGCCGCTGGTCCGGCAGCTGACGTATTCACACCCGGAACCCACGGCACCACTTTTGGCGGTGGCCCCTTGGTTTCAGTCGCCGCCCTGGCAACCATTCAGATCATGGAAGAGGATGGTCTGCTGGAACATGCCGAACAAATGGGGCAACTGATTCGTGCCGTTTTGTCACGCGAGCTGGCAGGTATTGCTGGTGTAAAAGACATTCGCGGACGCGGTCTGATGGTGGGTGTTGAATTGTGGAAACCTTGCGGTGAACTGGTTGCCATTGCACGCGACAAAGGTTTGATTATCAACGTGACCCGAGACAATGTGGTGCGCTTGTTGCCACCATTGGTGATTAAAAAAGAAGAAGCAGAAACGCTGGCCATGGAATTGGCCCCATTGATTAAAGCGTTTCTTGAACAATCCGCATAAGGAGGAACCGGCCTGCCAGGCAAGCCGGTCTACAAAAATGCCTATCAAACATTTTTTGCAATTCAACGACATCAGTAAAGCTGAGTTCGAATACCTGATGCAATCGTCGCGCGACGTGAAGGCGCGATTCAAGCGTTATGAGCCTTACTATCCGCTGCAAGACCGCACACTGGTGATGATTTTCGAGAAAGCATCCACGCGCACGCGCCTGAGCTTTGAAGCGGGCATGCACCAGCTGGGCGGGTCGGCCATTTACCTGAACACGAAAGACTCCCAATTGGGTCGCGGTGAACCGGTGGAAGACGCTGCACAGGTGATTTCACGCATGTGCGACATTGTAATGATCCGCACTTACGAGCAAGAAATTATCGAACGTTTTGCTGCCAACAGCCGTGTGCCGGTGATCAACGGGCTAACCAATGAATACCATCCTTGCCAGATTCTGGCGGATATTTTTACATTCATTGAGCACCGCGGCAGCATTCAAGGCAAGACAGTGGCGTGGGTGGGCGATGGCAATAATATGTGTGCCACCTGGCTACAAGCTGCGGAATTGCTGGACTTCAAAGTCAATATTTCCACACCCAGCGACTACAACATCGACCCGGCTAAAACCAATATCAAGGGTACCCACCATGAGTGGTTCGAAGACCCGATGGACGCCTGCAAAGGCGCTGACTTGGTAACCACCGACGTGTGGACCAGCATGGGCTTTGAGAATGAGAACAAGGCGCGCCGCCGCGCGTTTGCTGACTTTCAGGTAGACACTGAAATGATGGATGTGGCCAACCCGGAGGCACTGTTTATGCACTGCCTGCCCGCCCACCGGGGCGAGGAAGTGGCGGCCGAAGTGATTGACGGGCCCAAAAGTGTGGTGTGGGATGAGGCAGAGAACCGCCTGCATACGCAAAAAGCCTTGATGGAATTCCTTTTGTTGGGCCGCAAGTAAGCGGACCTGTAACAACCCTTTTTGAATCGAGAACCATGAGCGATATTAATAAAGTAGTACTGGCCTATTCAGGCGGTTTGGACACCTCAGTCATCTTGAAATGGCTGCAAGACACCTACGGTTGCGAAATCGTGACATTCACGGCCGATTTGGGCCAAGGTGAAGAACTTGAACCTGCGCGCCAAAAAGCGCTGAAGTTTGGCATCAAACCCGAGAACATTTACATCGATGACGTGCGCGAAGAATTCGTACGCGACTTCGTATTTCCAATGTTCCGTGCCAACACCGTGTACGAAGGCGAGTACCTGCTGGGCACCTCGATTGCTCGCCCGTTGATCGCCAAGCGATTGATCGACATTGCACGTGAAACTGGCGCAGATGCCATTTCCCACGGTGCAACCGGCAAAGGCAATGACCAGGTTCGTTTCGAACTGGGTGCTTATGCGCTGATGCCCGGCGTAAAAATTATCGCGCCTTGGCGTGAATGGGATTTGCTAAGCCGCGAAAAACTGCTGAAGTACGCAGAAGACGCTGGCATTGAAATCGACATGAAGCACAAGAAAGGCGGTGCACCCTACTCCATGGATGCCAACCTGCTGCACATCAGCTTTGAAGGCCGCCACCTGGAAAACCCAAGTGCGGAAGCCGAGGAAGCCATGTGGCGCTGGACAGTCAGCCCCGAAGCGGCACCCGATGAAGCTGAGTACCTGGATATCGAATACGAGAAAGGCGACATTGTTGCCCTGAACGACAAGAAAATGAGCCCAGCCACAGTGCTGACCGAGTTGAACCGCTTGGGCGGCAAACACGGTATTGGTCGCCTTGACCTGGTTGAAAACCGCTACGTGGGCATGAAAAGCCGTGGCTGCTACGAAACCCCGGGTGGCACCATTATGTTGAAAGCACACCGTGCCATTGAATCCATCACGCTGGACCGCGAAGTGGCCCACCTGAAGGACGACTTGATGCCCCGCTATGCAAGCATGATTTACAACGGTTACTGGTGGGCGCCAGAGCGTGTGGCGCTGCAAACCCTGATCGATCACACCCAAAGCACAGTGAACGGTTGGGTGCGCATTAAGCTTTACAAAGGCAACGTGATTGTGGTGGCCCGTGACTCGAAAACCGATTCGCTGTTCGATCAGAATATCGCGACATTCGATGAAGATGGCGGTGCTTACAACCAAGCCGATGCAGGTGGTTTTATCAAGTTAAACGCCCTGCGCATGCGGATTGCCGCCAACGCAAAATTGAAACGCGGCTAAGTAATCAATCGGTTGTGAATTCAATTTAAGAACCGCCACCCAATGTGGCGGTTTTTTTATGCTTGAATCAAATTGGGTTCGGGTTCGATCAATACCCCAAATTTGCGCTGAACACTGGATTGCACATGCTGAACAAGTTGCAACAAGTCGCTGCCAGTTCCAGAACCCAAATTCACCAAAATCAAGGCCTGCTTGCTGTAAACACCCACACCGCCCAGCACATGGCCTTTCAAGCCACACTGCTCAATTAACCACCCAGCCGCAAGCTTTACTTTGCCATGGTCAGCCGGGTAATTAACCAAATTCGGATATTGCTGAATCAGGGCCTGAGCCTGTGCAGTGTCTACAATCGGATTTTTGAAAAAACTTCCACTGTTTCCCAACACGGCGGGATCAGGAAGCTTCTCAGTGCGAATGGCACTGATCGCCTTTAATAAATTCAAGGGACTTAAAGCGCCCAAATCGGAAACTCGCCGAGCAACGTCGCCGTAGCCCAGTACGGGTTGCCACTGAACTGGCAAAGCGAAATCGACTGCGGTTATGACACAGCGACCGAGTTGCGCATGCTTGAAAACGCTGTCGCGATAGGCAAACTCACATTCATCCAACGAGAAAATTCGTGCCGATTGTGTGTCCAGATCAAATGCATGTACTGCGGATACCCGGTCTTTCAGTTCAACCCCATATGCTCCGATGTTTTGCACAGGGCTTGCTCCCACACAACCAGGAATCAAAGCCAGGTTTTCCAGCCCCCCCCAGCCCATGGCTACAGTCCACTCTACAGTGTGATGCCAATTTTCACCTGCTTGCACTCGCAGATGGTGATGAACCCCATCACAACCCAGGTATTGACGCCCCAGCAAGGCCACCTTCCACACCGTGGCGTCCACTTGTGGGGTGGTAAACACCGTGTTGCTGCCTTCGCCCAACAACAAAAAATCTTTTTGCTCTTGCCTGGCGCGGGCAAAAGCCAGCAAATCAGCTGTATTGGCCAGCAAACGCAACTCGCGGGCACGGACTGGCAAACCAAAGGTGTGCAAGGGTTGCAGATCGACGCTGTGGGTGACAGTGTGGGCTGACATAGGGGATGGTCTAGCGATTACAATGAGGCATTATGCTTGAAGGAATGAACTATGCCGTCTTTTGATGTGGTCTGCAAACCGGACTTGATCGAATTGCGCAATGCGGTTGATCAGGTGAACAAGGAAATTGGTACCCGCTTTGATTTCAAGGGGTCGGATTCCAAGGTGGAATTAAACGAAAACACCATCATGGTGTACGCCGACGATGACTTCAAACTGGAGCAAGTCGCGGAGATTATTCGCAACAAATGCGCCAAACGCAATGTAGATGTTCGCTTTCTGACCTTTGACAAGAAAGAAAAAATGTCTGGCGACAAAATCAAGCAGACCGTGACCGTGAAAAACGGATTGGACAAAGACTTGGCCAAGCAGGTGGTGAAGGAAATCAAAGACAGCAAGATGAAAGTGCAAGCCAGTATTCAGGGCGACACGGTGCGAATTCAAGGTGCCAAACGCGACGACTTGCAAAGTGCAATTGCCTTGCTGAAACAGAAAGTGACAGAAACACCGTTGGGTTTCGAAAACTTCCGAGACTAACCGAATTAAGGACATGCCATGAGCGCAGACCATTCACACGACCATGACCATGGTCATGACCACGAACACGAACACGGCCACGATTGCGGCCACAACCACGATGTGGTGTACAACAAATTGGTGAAAGCCAACCACAAAGTGGCCTCGGTGCTGCTGCGCAATGCCAAAACGATTGAACTGACATTTGATGAGCGCCAGGAAGTACCTCACGATGTGAAGGCCACCGATGGCAGCACACTGATTTGCCACCTGCACGACACGGTTGAAGTGGGTGACAAACTGGTGTCCAACACCAACGAGTGGGCTGTTGTTGCAGCCGCGCAAGAAGAACTGTTTGAGATAGCCCGCGGCCAGAAAGGTTTTGAAGAATTTCTGCACGTGGCTGGCTTGAATTTCTGGCCAGTGCAACTGAATGACACAGGTGCTCGCATTGTGGCCAGCCATGAATGCATGCACATGCTGGAACACTTCGAACTGAAGTTCGGCACGTTGACTGCACCAATGCTGGAAATTGTGGTGCCTGAAATCAAACACCACGACTGTTGTGACCACGACCATGGTCACAGCCACGAGCACGGTCATGCGCATGAACACAAACACGGCCCCGATTGCGGCCACGACCACTAAGCAGTAAAAAAGGATTTCCCGGCATGAGAGACGCACAAGCACCCATCACCTTTTATCGCAAAGACTACACCGCGCCGAACTACAAAATCAGTCAGACTGATTTGACCTTCACGCTAAACCCTTCGCGCACCAAGGTGGCAAGCCGCTTGCAGTTTCAGAGCTGGGATGAAAGCACCCCAGATAACGTGCCTCTTGAACTGGATGGGGAAGATCTGGAGCTGGAAATGGTACTGCTTAACGGCGAGAAACTCGACCCAGAGCATTACACCCAGAGCCCCACGGGCTTGAGCATTCACAACCCAGGTCGGGCAGGTGTTCTTGAGATTACAGTTCACATTCAACCCGATCAAAACACTCGACTGGAAGGTCTGTACGTATCCAACGGCAACTTTTTTACGCAGTGCGAGGCGCAGGGATTCAGGCGCATTACTTACTTTCCTGATCGTCCCGATGTTCTAAGCCAATTCACCGTCACACTGATTGCGAACGAGGCCACTCATCCAGTCAGTTTGTCCAATGGCAACTTGCTAGAAGAAAAGCAGTTGGGTGAAGGCTTGCACATGACGCGCTGGGAAGATCCCTTCCTGAAACCTGCTTACCTGTTTGCCTTGGTCGCTGGTCGCTTTGTGTGCCAGGAAGAAACCGTACAAAAAGGCGATGGCAAGCCTGCATTGTTACAAGTGTGGGTGGAGCCGGGCAACCTCGACAAAACCGACTTTGCCATGCAAAGCCTGAAAAAGTCCATTGACTGGGACCGCGCACGTTTTGACCTTGATCTGGATTTAGACCGCTTCATGATCGTGGCCACAGCTGATTTCAATATGGGTGCGATGGAGAACAAGGGACTGAATATTTTCAATACCAAGTTTGTATTCGCCAACCCTGAACTGGCCACTGACGTTGACTTTGAAAATGTAGAAAGCGTGGTGGGCCACGAATACTTCCACAATTGGACCGGCAACCGGGTCACCTGCCGTGACTGGTTTCAACTGTCGTTGAAGGAAGGTTTAACCGTGTTTCGCGACCAAGAGTTTTCAGCGGACATGATGGCCGATGGGCTGGACGAAGCACAGGCAGACTCTGCCCGCGCCGTTAAGCGAATTGAAGATGTGAAAGTGCTACGCGCCGCACAGTTTCCGGAAGACGCTGGGCCCATGGCCCACCCGATCCGGCCAGACAGTTATCAGGAAATCAACAATTTTTACACGGTCACCGTGTATGAAAAAGGTGCAGAAGTGATTCGCATGCAGCACACGCTGCTGGGCGAACATTTGTTTCAGCGCGGCATGAAAATTTATTTTGAACGCCACGATGGTCAAGCTGTGACCTGTGAAGATTTTGTCAGCGCCATGGAAACGGCACTGCAAGAAGACCATCCCGAACTGGATTTGAAACAGTTTCGCCATTGGTATTCCCAAGCTGGAACCCCGGAAGTGTTTGCCAGCTGGAAACAAACAGAAGACAAACTGGAACTGACGCTGAAGCAACATTGCCGCCCGACCCCAGGGCAGAGCAAGAAACCAGCTTTTCACATTCCGGTGAAACTGGGTTTTGTCGATCAAGCGAGCGGACTAGACATGCCATTGAAGCTGGTCGGCCAGCCAGGCGCACTTCATGGCGATGTACTGGACTTCACCGAAGCAGAGCAAACATTTGTATTCACCGGACTGGACAAACCGGTGGTGCCTTCACTACTGCGCGGATTTTCCGCACCGGTGATGCTGCAAACTGCGCACAACACAGATGATTTGATCTTTTTGGCCGGACACGACAACGACCCTTTCAATCGCTGGGATGCCTGCCAAAAGGTATACGGCAAAGCCATTCTGGACATCTACTTGCAACGCGGACAAACCGACAGTTCAAATACGCAGGCGGCCGTACAAATTGTGGGTAACCTGTTGAATGACAGGCAATTGTCGGACGGCTTTCTGGCTTTGGCCTTGCAATTGCCCAGTGAAGGAACCTTGCTTGAGGCATTTGATGGCTTGGTCGACCCTGTCGCCATGCATTTTGCACGCACCACGCTGCGCGATTTGCTGGCCTGTACCTTTGGGGCCGAGTTCAACGAAATTTACGAAGCGCGCCACACACCTGGGCAACCATACGACTACAACGCGGTGGCTGCAAGCCAGCGTGCATTGAAAAATGTGGCCTTGGCTTATCTGGTGGCTGCAGGTGGTGATGACGAACTGATTGTCGCCAAGACGCAGTACGCAGCCTCGAACAATATGACTGACCGCATGGCGTCGCTGAGCAACATTGTGCACAATGGGCCAGCCAATCCAGCGGAACTTTCAGAGTTCTTTGACCGTTTCAGAAACGAAGCGCTGGCCGTGGACAAATGGTTCATGTTGCAAGCCACCGTGCCCGCCAGCAATGAAAGCGTCAACACCCTGAATACAGTGCGTGCATTGTTGAAGCATCCCTCATTTACGCTTAAAAATCCAAATCGCGCACGTTCACTTCTGGCTGCTTTTGCAATGCAGAACCCCAGCGTGTTTCACTCACATTCGGGTGAAGGCTATTCGCTGTGGGCAGACCTGGTGATCGAATTGAATACCATTAACCCGCAAGTGGCTGCGCGCATGGCACGTGGCCTAGACCGCTGGACCAAACTGGTGCCCGCGTTGCAGGAGAAAGCCAGAGAACAGCTGGAGCGAATTTTCAAGACAGACCAGCTGTCGCCCGATGTACGGGAAGTGATCGGCAAAGCGCTGGATGCGGCCACCCATTAATTTTGAATTGAACAGAGGACAAGAATGAGCATGAATTTGGCGCAATACCTTGAACACCATGCCGACGCGCACATGGGTGTGTTGATTTCGGCAATTGCCGAAGTGTCGCAATCCATTTCCGCGGCGGTTCACAAAGGCGCGCTGGGCGGTGTGTTGGGTAGTGCAGGTTCGGAAAACGTACAAGGTGAAACCCAAAAGAAACTCGACATTATTGCCAATGACATGATTCTGGATGCGCTGGGCGCCACTGGTGTGGTGGCTGGCATGGCATCCGAAGAGCTGGATGATTGCTCTCCGGTTCCCGGACATTCAGATCGCCCATTCCTTGTGCTGTTCGATCCATTGGATGGCTCCAGCAATATTGACGTCAATGTGTCGATCGGTACCATTTTTTCAGTGCTGCCCAACCCCGATGTGGGCGAAATTACCAATGAAAGCTTCCTTCAGGCTGGAACTGAACAATTGGCAGCAGGCTATGTGGTGTATGGCCCGCAAACATCACTGGTGCTGACATTTGGCAAGGGCGTGGTGGCCTTTACTCTCGATCGTGAAGCAGGTGAGTATATTCAAACCAGTGAGAGCATGGACATTCCCGAAGACACAAAGGAATTTGCCATCAATATGTCAAATCAGCGCCACTGGTATGCACCAGTGCAACGTTATATTGCTGAATTGCTGGAAGGGAAAACCGGCGCACGCGGAAAAGACTTCAACATGCGCTGGATTGCCTCCATGGTGGCTGATGTGCACCGTGTACTAACCCGGGGCGGCATTTTCATGTACCCCAAAGACCTGCGCGATCCCGGCAAACCGGGCAAACTGCGCCTGATGTACGAAGCCAACCCGATGAGTATGCTTGTGGAACAAGCGGGCGGCAAAAGCTTTGATGCCACTCAACGCATTCTGGACATTCAACCCACAGATTTGCACCAGCGCTGCGCGGTTATGCTGGGTTCGGCCAATGAAGTGCAGCGGGTCAGTGATTATCACAAAGGCTGATTTGGCTTTGCCCGTCAATTAATTGCCGAATTTCGCGAATTCACGCTCTGCGTCAGCCTTGCGCTTGTATTCGCGTTGTTTGGCATCAATTTCCGCTAACAAATAATAATTATCCTTGGCATAACGCTTGGCAATTTCAGCCTGTTCAATGGCTGGCAAATACGCTTGACGGGCATTGTAAGACTGCGCCAACGCCATGTGATGTTCCGCAGGCTGGCGTAGCGCCAGGGCACTTTGCGCGAGCAAATCGAACACCTCTGGCACTGAACGATAAGCTTGGGACAACTCTTTCAAGTAGGCATCTGATTCAGCAAACAAGCCCAAGCGTTGCAAGCCCTCCGCATACAGCAAGCGAATCGACATTTCACTTTTGAAATCATTGCGCAGTGCGGTCAGCTGCCCGAGCAGGGCTCTTTCCTGCGCATTCAGTGCGGAGCGGTCCCTCACGGGTCGCTGATCCATGGGTGCAGAGGCCAAAGGCAAATTGACATCCATGGCCATTCGCATGTGCTGACTTTGCAGTAGCTGTGGCACTTCGGTTTTCTTGACCACCGATTGCCCAGCCTTGAACAACTCAATGGCTTTTTCACTGGCGGCAAGAGCCTCTTGCTTTTTACCCATTGAATTCAGAACCAAAGAACGTCCATAGGTCAAAGCAACCTGGCCTTTAATTCCCTCTTGCTCGTTCGGCGACTCGAAAGTACGCAGACGATCAAGCAATTGCTGGTTACTGCGCTCTGCAAATACGATTGATTTGACCCTGATCAATTCAAATTCCAGACTCGACTGGTTCCGGGTACGATTTGAACCACTTTCCAGGCCAGCCCGATTTCGGATGTCAGCAATTCGCTCGGTGGTCAGGGGGTGCGTGCGCAAATAGGAGGGCGCGTTGTTTTCATACAGTCGGGAAGCTGTTTGCAAACGTCCGAAAAAATCCACCATACCCTGGGTGTCAAATCCAGCTTGTTGAAGCGTTAGAAAACCGACCCGATCAGCTTCGCGTTCTGCATCCCGGGAAAAAGCCAATTGCTGATCGATGGAGTACCCGGCACCCGCAGCCATCAAACCAGAGGCCGCTTGAGGGTTGGAGCCGGCGACCAGCAAGGCGGCAATCAAGGCCGCGGTGGCGACCAGACTGGCCTGCTTTTGTTGGCCAAAACGACGTGCAATGTGGCGTTGGGTAACGTGCCCTACTTCGTGTGCCAACACCGAGGCCAATTCTGACTCGGTTTGCGACGCAGCAATTAAACCCGTGTGCACGCCGATGTAGCCACCAGGCATAGCGAATGCATTGACCGATTTATCTGTGACCAGGAAAAACTCAAAATTGGAAGGAGATTCAGATGCAGCTTGAACAATTTTATTGCCCAACCTACTGATGTACGCAGTGATTTCAAGATCGGTGTTCACTGCGCCGAAGGCACGATAATCTTTCATGATCAGCGCACCCAGACGGCGCTCGTCCTGAACGGACAGCTCTGCTCCGCCTGCATCGCCCAAACTGGGCAAGTTGTTCAAGCCATCGGCATGCGCAACAGGCGAAATCAAGGATGACAGCAACAGGGTACTGCACAGCACACTCGCAACACTTTTCCGAAAATCAAGACGCATCATGGGCTTTTTACGGTGATAGTCTGGGTATGATAGCGCGATGAAAAACAAGTTCAATCAACTTCGGGCTTTGTGTTGTGTTTCCATGGGTAAATTTAGGTAAATGCAGCAGGCACCATTGAAGTTTGGAAAATCAGTTAGCAGGGGATTACAACAATGAACGGACTCACGCATTTTGACCAGGAAGGCAATGCACACATGGTCGATGTGGGCGGCAAAAGCGAGACAGAACGCAAAGCGGTGGCCACAGGGACCATACAATTGGGCCGCGAGGCTTACGCTGTTTTGAAATCGGGGACAGCCAAGAAGGGTGATGTGCTGGGAGTGGCACGAATTGCTGCAATTCAGGGTGCCAAACGAACTTCTGATCTAATTCCACTTTGCCACCCACTACCCCTGACTCGATTGGCTGTTGAATTTGAACTAAACGATGAACTGTGCGAGGTGCACTGCACCTGTACGGCGCAAACAGTGGGTAAAACCGGCGTTGAAATGGAAGCCCTGACCGGTGTTCAGGTAGGGCTTCTGACCATTTACGACATGCTTAAAGCGATAGACAAAGGCATGGTGATGACGCAAACCAAGCTAGTGGAAAAACGCGGCGGCAAGAGTGATTTCAGTCGATAAATACTAGTTAACGTTGTTGTTACGGCAGGCTGCCGGTAAGTAGCGCCGGAACTCGGCGGTGACATTAGTTACGCAGCGCCATTCTCCCACAGGCTGCAAAGGGTCTGTATGCCTTACTCCACCTGTGAATGGAATCAAGGCAATGAAATTGTTAGCAACAATGCCGGCCGCCACCGTGTTGGCTTGAAATGTCACCTGAATTCTTCCGTTTGCACCAACCAGCAATTGACGTGCGTACTGACTTTGGGCCGCTACGTTGGACTGACACCCGGCATCGCCCGCGTTGGCTGGCCATGCATTTGTAGTTGCGGTGAACTCGATAATACCCGCCTTGCAAGACTGGGCAATATTCATCAATTCGGTGACCTTGGCGCGATTCAGATAATCCTGAAACGCTGGAATTGCGATGGCAGACAGCACGCCAATAATTGCAATGCCAATCATCAATTCGATCAGGGTAAAACCCTTCGAAATCTTGCTTCGGGTAAAGGTTTTTGGAGTAATCATCGTCGCATTCCTCACATCGAAAAGTGGTGTTGAGAGACCATTCTTCGGTGTTCAGCCTGCGCGAAGTACCCCCGCTAGGGTTAAAAACAAAAACCCCACCATTCAGGGTGAACAGTGGGGTTTGCGTAGTTGGCCATTGAGACCCAGTGCAGACTCTTAGGCGCCGATTGCCTTTTTCAGCAATTGACCCATGACCGAGGGGTCTTTGGTCACAGTGATACCGCACTCTTCCATAATGGCCAGTTTTTCCTGAGCTGTACCTTTACCGCCAGAGATAATGGCACCTGCATGGCCCATACGCTTCCCGGGGGGCGCTGTGACACCAGCAATGAAACCAACCACTGGCTTGGTCATATTGTCCTTGACCCACAACGCAGCTTCTTCTTCATCGCTACCGCCAATTTCGCCAATCATGACTACAGCATCCGTGTCCGGATCATCATTGAACATGCGCATGACATCAATGTGCTTCAATCCATTCACGGGATCGCCGCCAATACCCACGGCAGTGGACTGGCCCAAGCCCAACTCACTCAACTGACCCACCGCTTCGTAAGTCAGGGTACCTGAGCGGGATACAACACCAATACGACCCTTCTTGTGAATGTGGCCGGGCATGATGCCGATCTTGATTTCATCAGGTGTGATTACGCCTGGGCAGTTTGGACCGACTACGATTGTTTTACGGCCTTCACGACGCATGCGATCGCGTACTTCGATCATGTCGCGAACAGGAATGCCTTCGGTGATACAAATCACCAGGTCCAGATCGGCTTCGACTGCTTCCCAAATGGCAGCAGCCGCGAAGGGAGGTGGTACATAAATAACTGAGGCATTGGCGCCAGTTTGCTTTTTGGCATCGGCCACGGTGCCAAAAATAGGCACGCCTTCGAAGTCCTCGCCGGCTTTCTTCGGGTTCACACCCGCTACGAAACAGTTATTGCCGTTGGCATATTCACGGCACATGCGCGTGTGGAACTGACCAGTTTTACCAGTAATACCCTGGGTAATTACCTTGGTGTCTTTGTTAATGAGAATAGACATTGTGAAAATCCTTTTTCGTGTTGAATGGCTGTCAAATGTGGAGCACCAGGCGCTTAAGCACCTTTGGTAGCAGCCACCACTTTTTGAGCAGCCTCACCCATGGTGTTCGCTGCAATGATCGGCAAACCAGATTCGGCCAGAATTTTCTTGCCCAAATCTTCGTTCGTACCTTTCATGCGCACTACCAAGGGAACCGACAAACCCACCGCTTTCGATGCAGCAACCACGCCATCTGCGATCACATCGCAACGCATGATGCCGCCGAAAATATTCACCAAAATGGCCTTCAGGTTGGGGTTTTTCAACATGATTTTGAAAGCTTCAGTCACTTTCTCGGTTGTGGCACCACCACCCACATCCAGGAAGTTGGCTGGCTCGCCACCAAACAATTTGATGGTATCCATTGTGGCCATGGCCAAACCAGCGCCGTTGACCAAACAACCAATGTTACCGTCTAGGCTAATGTAGCTGAGGTCAAACTTACTGGCCTCGATTTCTGCCGGATCTTCTTCAGCCAAATCTCGCAAGGCTACGATTTCAGGGTGGCGATGCAAAGCGTTGGAATCAAAGTTCAACTTTGCGTCCAGGGCGATGATGTCGCCTGAACCAGTCAGAATGAGCGGGTTAATTTCGGCCAGGCTGGCGTCAGTTTCCCAAAAGGCTTTGTACAAACCCTGAAATGCGACACGTGCCTTGGCCACCGAACCGGCGGGGATACCAATTTTTACAGCCAAATCGTCAGCTTCTGCGTCGGTCAAACCAGATACGGGATCAACATACACTTTGTGAATCAGGTCGGGCGTGTGCTCTGCAACCTCTTCAATTTCCATGCCGCCTTCGCTTGACGCCATGACACATACACGTTGGGTAACACGGTCGACGACCATACCCACATAGTATTCTTTCTTGATGTCCGCACCCTCTTCAACCAACAAACGGCTCACTTTCTGGCCTTCGGGGCTGGTTTGGTGGGTAATCAACTGCATGCCCAGAATTTGGCTTGCATAAGTTTTTACATCTGCCAGGCTTTTGGCAACCTTCACGCCACCGCCCATGCCGCGACCACCCGCATGGATTTGCGCCTTCACGACCCACACCGGACCACCCAGTTTTTCCGCGGCAGCCATGGCCTCGTCGATTGAATAACAGGGGTAGCCGGTTGGCACAACCACACCGTACTTCTTCAGAATTTCCTTGCCTTGATACTCGTGAATCTTCATTTGAATTCCTTGCTGGGAAAGTTAATGCAAATCGGCTAGACGCAACAAGGCGACTGAACTGACAACATTGTAAAGTGGAGAGTGTTTTTTTCGCGTGACAGCGCAAGCGGGTTCTCGGACGTAAAGCCGAGGCAAGGACGAGGCATGCCGAGCATGCTATGAAGGTTTTTATCCATCTCTTTCTTTGCTTCTTGTGTCGTTGAATAACGCTTCGTTATTTAACTAGACTATCACTTCTATGGAAACACATAAGCCGAGCGAGATGATATCACGCATTGGATTTGAACTCAGCTAGAATGCGACGCCAGGCGCGTTCTATGTTGCCAAATTCAAACCCGCGAGCGGAAAGTCCTCTGTATACCTTGGATTTCAAAGTTAACAGTTGTGCCTGGTCGATTCCCGCATCACTGTTCAACACAGTGTCCAGGCTTGAGAACTGTCTGCGTTTGATCCAGTCATAGGCCCTGTCCTCTTCACCGGTCAGGGTATGTGCGTCGGAGTCTGTTTCTGAAATCGATTTAACGTCGCCCAAACCGTGTTGTCCCAATTCAGCCGTGATCGCCCTATCACCGAAGGTGGGCGCGCGCCTGCGAAACAGACTCAGCTTAAAACGCTCATCAGACTGAAATTGGTGTGAAGTAGCCCACTCAATGGCCTCCTCCACTTCACTGGACTCGTATCCGCGTTGTAATAACTTGGCTCGAAGTTCTGACTGGCTGTGCTCCCTTCGGGCGAGCAGTGCAACAGCCTTTGATTTGGCGGAGGCCACGGGCTTGCTCAAGCCTGTGGCACCCCCGAAAGAACGCTTACTCGGCGTCTTCGACTTCATTCTTCTTCTTGGCAACTGGGGCTGACGCTGCAGCCTCAAGCAAACGCACACCGAGCTTTTCACGAATTTTGTTCTCGATCTCGGCAGACATTGCGGAATTGGCCTTCAGGAAGTCACGGGCGTTGTCTTTGCCTTGACCAATTTTCTCGCCATTGTAGGAATACCAAGCACCGGCTTTGTCTACGAAGCCATGCAACACGCCCAGATCAACAACCTCCCCCTCTCGAGACGTACCTTGACCGTACAAAATGTCGAATTCAGCTTGTTTGAATGGCGGGCTTACCTTGTTTTTAACCACCTTGACGCGGGTTTCACTGCCAATAACCTCGTCGCCTTTTTTGATCGCACCAATTCGCCGAATATCCAGACGAACAGACGAATAGAATTTCAAGGCGTTGCCACCTGTGGTGGTTTCCGGGCTGCCAAACATGACACCAATTTTCATTCGGATTTGGTTAATAAAGACAACCAGGCAATTTGTACGCTTGATGTTGGCCGTTAATTTGCGCAAGGCCTGGCTCATCAATCTGGCTTGCAAGCCAGGCAGTGAGTCGCCCATATCACCTTCAATTTCGGCTTTGGGGGTTAGCGCTGCCACCGAATCAATGACGACCAAGTCTACCGAACCCGAACGAACCAAAGCATCAACAATTTCCAGTGCCTGCTCGCCAGTGTCAGGCTGGGAAATCAGCAGATCGGGCAAATTAACGCCCAATTTGGAAGCGTATTGAACATCGAGCGCGTGTTCAGCATCGATAAACGCACAGGTGCCGCCAAGTTTTTGCATTTCAGCAATTACTTGTAAAGTCAGAGTGGTTTTACCAGATGATTCAGGCCCATAAATTTCGACGACGCGGCCACGTGGCAAGCCACCGATGCCCAAGGCAATATCGAGACCCAAGGAACCGGTTGATACCGACTGAATGTCGTCGATGATCTCATTTTCACCAAAACGCATGATACTGCCCTTGCCAAACTGCTTCTCGATTTGGCTAAGCGCGGCGGCCAGGGCTTTGACTTTTTCTGAGGATTGGTTCTTTGTTCTGAGATCTTCCATGGTCTGCCTTCAACTGAATTGGGTTTCGATTTCTGAATTATTGCACAATTTTTACTGTAAATCTATACAGCCTTTTTGAGTGATACTTTTGAAAGTATAGTTAACCCGGCTTGTACTGCCTGCTGGCGAACGGAGTCACGATCTCCTTCAAAAACATGGTGAAAAGCTTCAATTGACCTGTGCCGCACCGCCAAGCCAAACCACACTGTGCCCACGGGCTTGTTGGCTGAACCACCCCCTGGCCCGGCAATGCCAGACACAGACAGGCAACAATCCACACCCAATGCGATCATGCCCCCATTGGCCATTTCTTTGACGCACTCTTCACTGACTGCCCCGTGTTGCTCCAACGTGGACTCACGAACATACACTGACTTCATTTTGACTTTGTTTGAATAGGTAATCAGCCCACCCTCAAACCAGTCACTTGAACCCGAAATACTGGTCAATGCCGCGCCAAGCCCACCACCCGTGCAAGACTCGACCACGCCGAGTTTGCCAGCCGATGCATTGAATGTGTCCGCAATTTGCAGCAAAAGTGCTTGGTCTGGATTGCTCAAGAGGCTCCCCGTAATAGGTTGGAAAATCGGTTCACTTCAAAAAATACAAATAAACCGCCAGTGTAAGCAGCGTCATGAAGGCCGCCACGATGTCGTCGAACATAACACCAAAACCGTTTTTCCAATGTCGGTCGAACCAACGGATGGGGGGCGGTTTCACCATGTCATAAAACCGGAAAAGCGCCACGCAGGCCAGTTGGGCAGCTGGACCGGAAAAGTGGTTGGAGGCCACAAACAACACCAGCCAGATTGCCACGATTTCATCCCATACAATGCCGCCGTGATCAATAACTCCCAAAGCTTTGCCCGTAACCTGGCAAGCCCACACGCCCGCCAAGAAGGCACCAGCTATTGCCCAAACCCACTGGCTACCAGCCAGGTAGGGATCAAGCCACAGGTATAACAACCAACCCATCAATGTGCCGAATGTTCCCGGCAAAAACCACGCCAAACCACTGCCAAAACCCAAGGCCAACAAGTGAGCCGGGTGGGCCAACATAAAACGCCAATTCGGTCTGCGACTGTGGTTTGAGGTCAATTCTTGCTCTCGGCAAAATGATTGTAAGAAGTTCCAGAAATACGCTTGCGCTCTTCTCCCGGGGTTCGAAGCCACAGTCCGCTTCCCTGCTCAATAATGCCCACACAATGAAGACCCGCGCCCAAGGATTGTATTGCATCGCGATGTCGCGGGTGGGCTGTCCAGCACAATTCGAAATCGTCACCGCCTTTCAAGGTTTGTGCAATCAGCGTTTTCAACAACCCGGCAACATCAGCGTGTTGATCAATTTCGGGCCAAAGATGCCGCCAAATGGACTCCAGGCTTGTCTGAGAAAGTACGGCTGCAACTTCACTGGCTTTTAAAACATGAGCCAGATCGCCACTTAGACCATCGGAAAGGTCCAGACAGGCACTGGCCAGGCCGTGAAGCATCAACCCAAGTTCAATTCGCGGCACTGGCATTTCAAGCCGGCTCACAGCCTGCCGAACCAGATGTTCGGGCAATACGGCCAACAAGGCCTGGACCTTTTGCAACTCGGCACCCCGGCAACATTCCGCCAAACGGCCACGCTTTTGGTATTCAAGTAAAAGCCCGAGCCGAGCCAGCCCGGGGGTGCCGCTAACCCAGATTCCCTCATCCGCTTTTGCATGCCCCCGGTTGAACCCGCGGTGAGATGCGGCCGCTTGCCCAAACACGGTGATCGACACGGTTTTCAAAGTATTCAACCCGGCAGACGTGGTGTCACCACCCACAAGTGGGCAGTTAAATCGGGTGGCCACCTCGAGCAAACCTGCCGAAAAACCGGCAAGCCATGTTTCATCGACCTCGGGCAAACTTAAATTCAGGGTGAATCCCAATGGCGTGGCCCCACTGGCAGCCAAGTCCGACAGATTACAAGCCAGTGCTTTCCAGCCTGTTGTACGCGGCGCATCGTCGGAAAAGAAATGCACACCTTCAACCAAGGTGTCGGTGGAGGTGAATAGATTCTGACCCGGAGAAATTTGAAGTGCGGCACAGTCATCGCCAATACCAAGCAAGACTGTGTCAGCATTGGCCCGCGCCAACGGGCCAAAAGGCGTTTTGAAATGGCGATGAATAAGGTCGAATTCCAAAACGCCTCTTGAGTATTAGCTGGACTGACTATTCGCCTGGGCCTTGATTTCGGAATCACGCGCCTGAGCGGCTACTTTGTCGAGCACGCCATTGACGAACTTGAAAGCGTCGGTACCCCCAAAGGTTTTGGTGAGTTCGACAGCCTCATTGATTACAACCCGATAGGGAATTTCAGCATGGGTATTCATCTCATGGCTGGCAAGTACCAAAACAGCCTTTTCAACCGGGCTGAGTTCACCCCAAGGTCGGTCGATGAATGGCTGGATTTGATGCATCAAGTCTTCAAGGTGATGAACAGAACCATGCAAAAGCGATTCATAGTGTTCACGGTCAGCCTTGTCGAAACCGGGGGCGTTGCGAATGTGCGCATCCACTTCACCGACCTCGGTGGGATTCAAAAACCACTGATACAAACCCTGCAAGGCCAATTCGCGGGATCGACGTCGAGCGTTGCGTGTGTGCCCTTGCCTCTTGCCTGATTCAGGCCTGCTGGCTTCACTCATCGTCTTCTTCCTCGTCATCAGCACTGGGCAGGTTGTCGTCCAGCGTCATCATTAAATTGCCCATTTCCACGGCACAACGCGCTGCATCAACACCTTTGTCTTCAATGCGCTCAATGGCCTGTTCTTCGGTGTAGGTGGTCAGGACCATGTTGACCACAGGCACGTCGTGCGCCAAAGCCACGCTTGAAACGCCGCGCGCGCTCTCGCCGCAAACAATCTCGAAATGATAGGTATCACCCTTGATCACGGCGCCCAAAGCGATCAGGGCATCGAATTCACCTGAAAAAGCCAGTCGCTGCAAGGCAATTGGAATTTCCATGGCACCTGGCACGGTAATGTGCAAAATATCCTCGTTCAACACACCCAAACGCAGCAACTCGCTGCAACAGGCAGCCCAAAGGCCATTGGTGATTTCTTCGTTGAAGCGGGCCTGAACCACACCCACACGAATGCCATCGCCGTTCAAATTAGCAGGCATACTTCCTGGACTGTTGCTCATTTCGTTTCTCCGTTGACATAACCTGACACTTCCAAATCAAACCCGGTCATGCTTGGCATTTTCCGTGGCCGGGACAGCAATTTCATTTTGTTCACACCCAAATCGCGCAAAATTTGTGCGCCGATACCGTAGGTTCGCAGGTCCGGGTTCGAGCCAGCGCCCTTGCGTGCGGTTGTGCCACGCTGCTCAATGTCGTCGAGCGAAGCAAACTGCCCCAACAAGCGGTCAGAGGAGACATCGCAGTTCAGCAGCACAATGACGCCTGCCCCTTCTTCCACCACTTTCTTCATGGCTGCGGGAATCGAGAATGAGTGCTCCGACAAGTTCACTTCCAGAAAGTCGATCAGCGAGGTGGGTTCGTGCACACGCACCAAGGCTTCTGTATCCGGGTTCAACTGGCCATACACAAGCGCAAAATGTGCGCTGCCCGTTGGCTTGTCACGGAAAGAAATGCAATTGAACTGGCCCTGCACGGTGTCAATGACACGTTCGTGCATGCGCTCGATCAGGGATTCTTTGGTGCTGCGGTACTGAATAAGGTCGGCAATGGTACCGATCTTCAAGTTATGTTCTTTGGCAAACTCGACCAGATCGGGCAAACGGGCCATGGTGCCGTCGTCTTTCATGATCTCGCAGATCACGGAAGCTGGACTTAAACCAGCCATTGCAGACAAATCGCAGCCTGCTTCTGTGTGGCCGGCTCGCATAAGAACACCACCGTTTACGGCAGTCAGCGGAAAAATGTGGCCAGGCTGAACCAAGTCTTCGGGCTTTGCGTTTTTGTTGACTGCCACACGAATGGTGTGGGAACGGTCAGCCGCTGAAATGCCAGTGGACACACCCTCAGCAGCTTCGATAGACACGGTAAAGTTGGTGCCATGCGAAGAACCGTTGGCAGCCACCATCGGGCGCAGACCCAATTCGCGGCAACGGGCTTCGGTCAATGTCAGGCAAATCAGGCCCCGGCCATATTTGGCCATAAAATTGATTGCTTCTGGCGTAACAAAATCGGCGGCCAACACAAGGTCGCCCTCGTTTTCACGGTCTTCTTCATCGACGAGAATGACCATGCGGCCCGCACGCATTTCTTCAACAATTTCGTTGATTGGACTAATTGACATGGCAGTGTAAGTTCTTGAGATTGATTTAATGGGCTCTATTGTAAGCCTTCAAGCGCCATTCACGCACGCACAGCAGTAGAAGGACTACTCCCCAAATCGAAAACCACAGGCGATTGCCCCACTTCGCAAAGAAGGTTTGCCCCAATCGACCCTCGATTTGCCCCGACCACACCAGTGCCTTTCCGGGATCGACCCGCAAAGCCCACTGCCCATGCTCGTTCACAAAGCCAGACATCCCCGTGTTGGTCACCCTTAATCCAGGCTTACGGTGCTCGGCAGACCGGGTTCGACCCATTTGCGCGTGCTGATCGAGTGCCCAGGATTGACCAAACCAGGCCAGGTTACTTAAATTCACAAACAGCGTTGGCTCTTGCGTGGAATTGGCGACCAAACCTGCAAACTCCCCACTGAAAATGTCTTCGTAACACACGGTAGATGCCAAGGCATTGCCATCGACCAAAAAGGGCTTCAGTGGGCCCGAGCCTGAAGTGAACTCGCCCATGGGCATGTTCAACATGGCAACAAACCACTTGAAACCCAATGGAATGAATTCACCAAAAGGCACCAAATGCCGTTTGTCGTGCCTTATTTTGGGCACCTCCAGGTCATTCAGCGCCTCATCGCCTTGAAACATAACAATTGAATTGAAATACCGTGAACCCTCTTGAATTGCAGACCCCATAACCACGGCTGTTTCCCCCGGAGTGGCAAAGTCACGAAATGTAGTTCGCCATTCCTCGGGGGTGTCGGTCCACACCAAAGGATTGACAGTTTCCGGAAACACAAGCAATCCACCGCCTTGCTGGGCCAACTCATGCTTGGCCGTGTCGCCAAGGGCAAAGGTTTTTTGCATGTTCGACACAATCAATTCGGGATCAAACTTGATACTTTGATCCACATTGGTTTGCACCCCCACCACCGTCAACGGGCCTGCACTTTGGGTTTTCACCGGTAACTGCACCAATACCAGCGCAGCGACCAGCACAGAGGACACGGCCAAGGCCAAACCACTGCGGCGCGTAAGCACAAATGACACAAGCAAATGCCCAATCAGCATGAGAACAAACAAGCTGCCGTAGCTGCCGAGCCACGGTAACAAATTGGTAAATGGAGAATCGACCAAGGCATCGCCCAAACCCAACCAGGCAAAACCAGTCATGAAGGTACCCCGGGCCCACTCAAAGAAGGTCCACAACGCAGCCCACAACAACGCATTAAACACTTCCCCGGTTGGGGATGCTGCATTGGTGGACATAAATCGGTTGTAGAACCACAGCGCCAAGGCAGGAAAAAGTGCCAAATACAGGGTAAACGCTGCGATAGCCGCCC
Organism: Limnobacter sp. 130; assembly: GCF_902506325.1. GTDB lineage: Bacteria > Pseudomonadota > Gammaproteobacteria > Burkholderiales > Burkholderiaceae_B > Limnobacter. The sequence goes on along the minus strand of NZ_LR732328.1, from coordinate 523,863 downwards.
AGGCCAGCAACGATGGCAAGCCACCATAAGTATGCAGACTGATATGCAACCAGGAAACACCAACCCCATAAGCCGACCAGCCAAATGCCAAACCTGTCAGCCAGGGCCGACGTGTTTTAAGTGCAACAAATGGCAACACCGCAAGCAACAGCAGCCCTAGCCACCACAATGAAATCGGGGCAAACGACAACGCCCAAGGCGCTCCCAAAAGTGCGCCTGCAAAAAAGGAGTACATCAAGTGGGCCTGTCGGAGTCGGAATTTTCAGCGGATGGGTTGGAATCAAGGGAGTCTGGAGCAGGTTCTATTTTTTGAACTCGAAGCAAATGCACCTGCCTTGCATCTGCACGCAACACCTCGAAGCGGAAAGGTGGCGACTCAACCACGTCGCCACGCACTGGCAAACGCGCCAAGTGGTCGGTCAACAGTCCGCCCAATGTATCCGCATGTTCGTTTGAAAAGGTCGTTCCAAATGTTTCATTGAACTGCTCAATCGTGGTCAGGGCTTTGACGCGATACACACCAAGCTGATCGCCGCCCAAGCTCACAATATTGTCGGCTTCTTCATCGAAATCGTATTCGTCTTCAATGTCACCCACAATTTGCTCAAGCACGTCTTCGATGGTCAGCAAGCCAGCCACCCCACCGTATTCATCGACCACCAAGGCAATGTGATTGCGGTTCAGGCGGAAATCATGAAGCAGCACATTCAAGCGCTTGCTTTCGGGAATGAACACCGCCGGGCGCAGCATGTCGCGCAAATTGACCTCAGAATCAGCATGAATGCGCAGAAGATCTTTGGCCAACAACACACCAATCACATTGTCGCGCTCGCCTTCATAGACTGGAAAACGCGAGTGAGCCTTTTCTACCGCAAAAGCGACGATTTGATCGATGGAATCTTCGGCATTGATGGCGTCCATTTGAGCGCGGGGCACCATGATGTCGCCTGCGGAAAGGTCGCTAACCTGCATGACGCCTTCAATCATTGAAAGCGCATCGGCGTCCAGCAGGTTTCTTTCATGAGCCTGCTGAAGGACTTCCAGCAACTGCTCTCTGTCCTCTGGCTCTCGAAGTAGCAGTGAAGACAAACGTTCTAGCAGGCCCCGCTCTTTTTTACTGGGGACCTGCAACGGACTCGATTCTGACATGGGGGAGGATAAACCTCTGCAAACAATAACGGCTCAAGGATAACCGAAAAAAATGACGGATATCAGGCAGCCGTGATTGGCACCAGTCCACGCAAGGAGTTGGGATAGGCCTCCACAATGTCCAACTCAACGATTTGCCCCACCATGCGGGGATTACCGGCAAAGTTGACCACCCGGTTGTTCTCGGTACGGCCAGCCAATTCAGCAGGGTCTTTTTTGGAAGGTCCCTCCACCAACACCTTCTGGCGCGTGCCCAGCATGGACTTGCTGATGCTGGTGGCGTGGTCTTGAATTGTTTTCTGTAGACGGGCCAAACGCTTGAGCTTGGTGATCTGGTCGACACCGTCTTCCAGATCAGCGGCAGGCGTGCCCGGCCGAGGGCTGTAAACAAAGGAAAAAGAGGTATCGAAACCCACAGAGTTGATCAAATCCATGGTTTTCTCGAAGTCAGCTTCAGTTTCGCCGGGAAAGCCTACGATGAAATCGGAAGACATGGAGATATTGGGGCGAATTTCACGCAGCTTGCGAATAATTGACTTGTACTCGAGTGCGGTGTAACCGCGCTTCATGGCAGCCAAAATGCGGTCGGAACCCGCTTGAACCGGCAAATGAAGGTGATCCACCAGCTTGGGAAGCTTGGCATATGATTCGATTAAGCGCGGACCAAACTCTTTGGGATGCGAGGTGGTAAAACGAATACGCTCAATGCCTGGCACCTCAGACACATATTCCAACAGCAAGGCAAAGTCTGCAATTTCAGCAGTTTCACCCATTTTGCCGCGGTAGGCATTCACGTTTTGCCCCAACAAATTGATCTCTCGCACACCTTGATCTGCCAAGTCAGCAATTTCCATGAGCACATCGTCGAAAGGGCGGGAAATTTCTTCGCCGCGTGTGTAAGGCACCACGCAGAAACTACAGTACTTGCTGCAACCTTCCATAATGGAAACAAAGGCTGTGGCACCGGTGTTTTTGGCCAAGGGCAGGTTGTCGAATTTTTCGATTTCAGGAAAGGAAATATCAACCTGTGGCCTGTGAGTGTCCCTACGCTGCTTGATCAGTTGCGGCAAGCGATGCAGGGTTTGGGGACCAAATACCACATCCACATAAGGTGCGCGCTCAACGATCGCCTTGCCTTCCTGACTGGCCACACAGCCACCCACCCCAATAATGAGGTTGGGATTGGATTTTTTCAGGTGCTTGACTCGACCAAGATCGCTGAATACTTTTTCCTGCGCTTTTTCACGTACCGAACAGGTATTGAACAAAATAATGTCCGCATCATCGGGGGTATTGGTCCGCTCCACCCCATCAGAGACGCCCAGCACATCGGCCATTTTGTCGGAGTCATACTCGTTCATCTGGCAGCCAAAGGTTTTGATGAAGAGTTTTTTCTTGGAAGTCATGGTTTGCCTAAAATATGCCACCATGAAGCAGACCTGCTTCAGAACAGAAACAGGAGCCAACACGGGGACGTTGTAAATCGTTGCGCGTTGCCGCGGATTTTACGTGTATCCCTTGCTAAAATGAAGACTTCGTTGAAAAAACACAGGATTGGTGCGTAGTAATGCCAAATCAACCCCCACGCTTTCCCGGTTTTCCGGGTTTGCCTGCACTTCCGAAACTCCCCTCTGTGGATGCAGTGCTCAATGAAGTCGACAAAGCCCTGAAAACACTCGCAGCCACGCCCGTGGCACAGCGCCCAAACCCCGCCGGGCAAAATCTGCGTGCCGAGCAGTTAAGCGACGCAGAAAAAGAACAAGTCATTGGTTTGATGCGCGTCAACCATGTTGGCGAAATTTGCGCGCAAGCGCTTTACCAGGCGCAAGCCTTGGCCAGCAAAGATCCTGAAAAGAAAGCCCTGTTCGATCACGCGGCCAAAGAAGAAGCAGACCACTTGGCCTGGACGCAGGAAAGGCTTGACCAATTGGGCGCGCGCCCCAGTCTGTTGAACCCATTCTGGTACGGCGGCGCGTTTGCCTTGGGGTTTGTAGCAGGCACCTTGGGCGACAAGGTGAGCTTGGGTTTCATGGCTGAAACCGAGAAACAGGTTGAAAAACACCTGAATGACCACTTGGGCAGGTTGCCTGCAGGCGATCAGCAATCACGGGCAATTCTGGAACAAATGCGCCAGGATGAAATTGAGCACGGGCAAACTGCCATTGACCAGGGCGCCAACAATTTGCCCATGCCTGTAAAACTGGCCATGACCGCCATGTCAAAGGTCATGACCACACTTGCGCAGAAAATTTAATCTTCAATAATTTCGTGCGTGAACACCAGTTCAGCGGTTTTGCCCAGCATGGCAGACGCTGAACAATACTTCTCGTGCGACAACTTGATGGCCCGATCGACCAGATTGGGCTTTAACCCCCTGCCGATCACTTGAAAGTGGAAATTGATCCGGGTAAACACCTTGGGGGCTTCTTCAGCGCGCTCTGCACTCATTTTCACCTTGCAGTCGCGAATGTCTTGTCCGCTTTTGCGAAGTATCAACACCACGTCGTAAGCCGTACATGCACCAGTGCCCGCCAACACCACTTCCATGGGACGCGGAGCCAGGTTATTGCCCCCGCCATCTGGCGCTCCGTCCATACACAACATATGACCACTGCCGGTTGTGGCCACAAATGACATGCCGGGCAACCCGGACCAGCTAACTTCGGCTTCCATAAAGCTCCTTGTTTATGATTAATCACTCATTATGCATTGCACAATATTTAGCGAAAAGAAGTTGAGAAACTGCTCTATTTTATTAGATTGAATTAACAAATAACTATTCAGTCACTAGTTTTAAATACAAGCTATTGTTTTTGTTGGAATTTTTTAAACCACTTTTAAATTGTGGAATAAGTTGCTTTTTTCGGACAACAAAAACAGACTCTTGCGCCGCAACAGAAATGTCTCTAGAATTCAAATTGTAGTCACTTGAATGAACCACGACACATCAATCGCAGAGTTTCTTTCACAGTGCAAAGTTGTCTCCTCCACCCTCCTCCTTTGGTGGATTAAACCCAAGCACTTCACAGTGCTTGGGTTTTTTTTATCCAACACTCAAAAAAGTTTAACCGAAAGCAAAAAACTTTGCTAAAATCGCGGGTTACCTGTTGGGAGAGCCCTTCGGCTGCCGACCTGCATATTAATTGTGGGCTGCATGTACAAGTAGGGAGACAGGTAAAAAGCACTTTTTTATCTTTAAGGAAAAATCATGAAAACCTACTCAGCGAAACCCGGTGAGGTTAAACAAGAGTGGTTTGTGATCGACGGCACCGACAAGGTGTTGGGACGTGTAGCCAGTGAAGTTGCACGCCGCCTCCGTGGTAAACACAAACCTGAGTTCACACCGCACATCGACACAGGCGACTTCATTGTTGTTGTAAACGCCGGTAAATTGCGTGTTACAGGCACCAAAGGCCTGAACAAAAAGTATTTCCGTCACTCTGGTTACCCAGGCGGTATTTACGAAACAAACTTTGACAAGATGCAAGAACGCTTCCCCGGCCGCGCGCTGGAGAAAGCAGTGAAAGGCATGTTGCCAAAAGGTCCTCTGGGCTATGCGATGATCAAGAAATTGAAGATCTACGCTGAAGCAGAGCACCCGCATTCCGCACAACAACCCAAGCCACTTGAAATCTGAGGTGAACCATGATTGGTGAATACAATTACGGAACCGGTCGCCGCAAAAGCTCAGTGGCCCGTGTTTTTATCAAAAAAGGTACTGGCCAGTTCATCGTGAACGGCAAGCCTTTGACTGAATACTTTTCTCGCGAAACAGGCCAAATGGTTGCACGTCAACCTTTGGTATTGACCGAGAACGTTGAAACTTTTGACATCAAAGTCAACGTGCGCGGCGGCGGCGAAACTGGCCAAGCTGGTGCAGTTCGTCACGGCCTGACTCGCGCTTTGATCGACTTCGACGCAGAACTGAAGCCAACTCTGTCCAAAGCAGGTTTGGTTACTCGTGACGCGCGTGAAGTTGAACGTAAGAAAGTGGGTCTGCGTGGCGCTCGTCGTCGCAAACAGTTCTCCAAGCGATAAACCAAGCGTTAATAATCAAAGTACGCTTACACCCAGCAGCCCTCCCAGCTGGGTTACAATCAAAAGCCGCACAAATGTGCGGCTTTTTTTCTTTTCAGCACAAGGATTAGTCATGATCAAGGTAGGCATTGTCGGCGGAACCGGTTACACAGGCTCTGAACTTCTTCGCCTGTTGGCCCTGCATCCGCAGGCCGAACTGAAAGCAATCACATCGCGCGGCGAAGTGGGCCAACCTGTGGCCGACATGTTCCCTGCCCTGCGCAAGCGCGTGAACATTGCTTTTACAGAGCCTAAGTTTGAATCACTGAAAGATTGTGACGTGGTGTTTTTCGCCACACCCCACGGCGTGGCCATGGCCCAGTCCGCTGAACTGGTGAACGCTGGCATTCGTGTCATCGACCTGGGCGCAGATTTTCGCCTGAAAAATACCGCTGAATTTGAAAAGTGGTACGGCATGCCACACTCTGAACCCGAACTACTTAGCCAAGCCTGTTATGGCCTGGTGGAGTCGGCCCGCACTGAGCTCAAGAAAGCCAAACTGGTGGGTCTGGCAGGTTGCTACCCCACTGCCGTGCAATTGGCCTTGAAGCCACTCCTTGTTGCGGATACGCCATTGATCGACGAAAGCAGCATTGTGGCCGATTGCAAATCGGGCGTTTCCGGTGCTGGCCGCAAAGCCACGGTAGGCTCTTTGTTCTCGGAGGCTGCTGAAAGCTTTAAAGCCTACGGAGTAAGCGGCCACCGCCACTTGCCAGAAATTGAACAAGGCCTGGAATTGATCTCGGGCCGGAAAACCCAGATTACTTTTACCCCCCACTTGGTGCCCATGGTGCGCGGTATTTTGGCAACCACGTACGTGAAACTGAACGAACAGGGCAAAAACACCGACATTCAGGCACTTTACGAGCAGCACTATGCCAAAGAGTACTTTGTGGATGTGATGCCAAAGGGCTCCCTCCCAGAAACCAAGTCAGTGCGCGGCTCAAATTTTGTGCGCATTGCATTGCATCGCCCGCAAGGCCGCGACACCCTGGTCATTGTCTCAGTGATCGACAACTTGGTAAAAGGTGCTGCAGGCCAGGCCGTTCAGGCCATGAATGCGATGTTTGACCTGCCCGAACACATGGGTTTGGAACAGCTGCCGCTGTCGCCTTAATAATCAGGATTTCGTAGTTTGAACCCAAAAAAAACACATCATTCACGTCGAACACTGCTTCCGGGAGTTAAACGATCCTCCAGGTTTGCATTCGCTTATGGCCTGCTGCTGGGCCTTGTCATTTTGGGCGCATGCGCTGCCTATGCGCTGTGGGGCCCCAAAGGCAACGTTATACAGGGCTTGTTTTCTACGCAGGAAATCGAAGTGTTGAATGCTCAACTTGCTGAGCTTCAAACCAAAACCATCGAGATGCAGGAAGATATTTCACGTACCAATGAGCTGGTGAAACTGGACAAGGAGGCGCGCAGCAAGTTGAATTTGCTGATCAGCAACCTGGAGTCAGAAAATGCGAAATTAAAAGAGGACTTGGCATTTTTTGAAGGTTTTATTCCGGGCAGCCTCCAGGGGGCTATTTCATTAAAGCGTTTGCAAGTGAACAAGGACACGGTTCCTGGTCAATACCGCTACAAAGCACTCGTGATTCAGGGTAGCCAGCGCCCGGAGATTACCCTGAATGTGCAGGTCTTGATTAAAGTGTTGAACAAAGACGGATCCAGTGTCATAGTTTTACCGAACGCAGAGTCTTCAGAAGATCCCCAGTTCAAAATCACACTGACCCGTTTTTCAAGGGTATCGGGCATGTTTTCCCTTCCGGAAGACAGCAAGCTGCAAAGCGTAGAAATGAGAATTCTGGATGCGGGTGCCATTCGCGCCCAATCAACTATCAAACTGTGAAGGGGTTTACACATGTTTTCGAAGAAAAATACAAAGCGACTGCTGCCTATTCAAAGTTTGGTTGGTGCCGACATGGTGCTCAAAGGAGATTTGCATTTCAAAGGTGGCCTGCGCATTGACGGCGAGGTGGACGGCAACGTGGTGGCCGATGAAAGCTCACAATCACTTTTGGTCATTTCCGAGACCGGCAAAGTGCGTGGCAGCGTGCGCGTGGGCCATGTGGTGGTCAGCGGCCTGATCGAAGGACCGATAGAAGCCAATCAGCTTCTGGAACTACACCCTTCCGCAAATGTCTCAGGTGACGTAAGATATAGGGCATTAGAGATGCATCCAGGTGCTGTTGTTGACGGTACCCTGCATCACGAAAGTGAAGAAGTGGTGCCAAGCAGGCTGGCATTGGCATCAAGCAAGTAAAATCCAGCACATAGGCAGGACATGATGGAAGTAACTACGACAGAACAACCCAGCGTATTGGTCTTCACCGATTCAGCAGCAGCCAAAGTGCGCGACCTGATCAATGAAGAAGGCAACCCCAACTTGAAGTTGCGCGTATTCGTGCAGGGTGGTGGATGCTCTGGTTTCCAATACGGCTTTACCTTTGATGAAGACGTGAACGAAGACGACACCGCTTTGGACAAAGGCGGAGTGACTCTTCTGATCGATTCAATGAGCTACCAGTATTTGACTGGTGCAGAAATTGACTACAAAGAAGACATCAACGGCGCACAATTCGTGATTAAGAACCCAAATGCCACAACAACCTGTGGCTGCGGATCCTCTTTCTCGGTGTAAACCGGAAGCGGGCTGGCATTCACCCCAGACCTGATCGAAAAACCCACCCTAGGGTGGGTTTTTTATTGGCAAAACAGATACATCCCATTGTCTCCACTGCTTCTTTTTCCTGATTTCGCCATCATCGCGCTGGGCTACTTGCTGCGTCGCTTCTGGATGGCACCTGCGGCTTGGGTCACCATTGAAAAACTGGTGTACTTCGTGCTGTTTCCTTGTTTGCTGTTTTTCTCGGTGGTATCGAGCAATTTCAACGTGAGCACCGTGGGCTCATTTGCATTGGGCGGTCCCACAGTTATTTTCGCTTCATTTTTGCTTGGGTGGCTGGGTCTGCTGGTCAGCAAAATGGGACGGGTGGATTTTGCGTCGGGCCTGCAAACCGCTTACCGGTTTAATTCTTACATCGGCTTGGCCCTGGCAAGTCGCTTGGGCGGGCAATCGGCTGTCGCGAATATCGCCATTTTGCTGGCCCTTGGTGTGCCACTGTGCAATGTGTTGGCTGTTGGCACCATGAGCAAGGGTGGGCGATTTACCGCCTTCCTTGAAATCTTGAAGAACCCACTCATTATTGGCACCAGCCTGGGCATTGCAGCCAAACTGCTGGGTGTTCAGGTGCCAGAACCCATGATGCTGACACTGGAACGGCTTGCGCAAGCCGCCGTGTCACTGGGTTTGCTGGCAGTGGGATCGGGGTTGGTGTTTTCCGGTTTGAAGGGAAATTGGGCCGTGTCCATTTGGTGGCTATTCATCAAACTGATGGTCTCGCCGCTGCTTGCCGTGTTGTACGCACACTTCATGAATTTGCCAGAAGAACAGGCTGTTGTGCTGCTGGTGTTTTCCGCCATTCCATCGGCATCCAGTGCCTATATTCTGGCAGCAAGAATGGGCGGAAATGCACCGTTGGTGGCCTGCCTTATTTCCATGTCGACCGTGGGGGCTGCAATGACCCTACCGTTGGTGTTTGCCCTTGCTCAGCGTTTTCCGCTTTAATCAGACCAAACACACGCGATCTTTCAGGGCAACAATGCCTCGATCTGCCTGTGTATCCAGGGTTTAACTGACTCAAGCCAATCAGCTTGCAGTGGATCTACCACCTCTTTGTTGGCTGTTGAACGCAGCCAGGTGATTTGCCGCTTGGCCAATTGTCGGGTGGCTGCAATTCCGCGGTCTATCATGTCTTGCCGGGTACAGTGGCCGTGCAAGTGTTCCCACACCTGCCGGTACCCCACGCAGCGCATGGAAGGCATGCTTTCGTCCAACACATAATTGTGCCGAAGCTCAATGAGCTCTTCAACAAGCCCCTGATCCAGCATGGTGAGAAAACGCGATTCAATGCGCTTGTGCAACACAGCCCGGTCAGAGGGCTCAATCGCCAGCGTGGGAATGCGTAAATCAGCCTGTTGGTCTCGCTGATGAAAACTTGACAGAGGTTGACCTGTAATTTGAAAGACCTCGAGCGCACGTTGCAATCGCTGAGAGTCATTGGGCTTCAAACGTTGGGCCGTGGCGGGATCTACCTCAGCAAGGCGGGCGTGAATGGCAGGCCAGCCTTCTTGCAGGGCCTGTTGCTCAATGGCCTGCCGAATGTCCGCATTGGCGACAGGAAGATCGTCCATGCCACTGACCAGTGTTTTGTAATACATCATGGTTCCGCCCAAAATAACGGGCACTTTGCCCCGAGCGCGTATGTCGGCGATCAGTGCATGGCATTGAATGACGAATTCGGCCGCACTAAAGGTGTCGCTGGGCGTGATGATGTCGATTAAATGGTGGGGCACCAAGGCCAATTCCTGGGGCGTCGGCTTGGCAGTGCCTATATTCATGTCGCGAAACACCAACGCAGAATCGAGACTGATAATTTCGATCGGAAAACCTTGATCGGCCATCCAAAGGCCCAACGCCGATTTTCCCGATGCGGTTGGCCCGAGTACAGCCAAAGCGGGAATGGAAGCTGTGCTTGCGGGAGTCATGGTGCTGCTCACTGACCGCGCAAAAACCATTTGTCCATTTCAGACAAACTGAAGTGGCGCCAAGTGGGTCTGCCATGATTGCATTGGTCCGAGCGCTCGGTTCGTTCCATGGAACGCAAGAGCGCATTCATCTCGGGTATGGTGAGCTTGCGATTGGCACGCACGGCTGTGTGGCAGGCGAGCCCCGCCAACCATTCGTTGCGCTGGCGTTCAAGCACATGAGCTACGCCATACAGCTGCAGGTCCTCAAGCCACTGTTGCAGCAACGCTGACAAATCCTGGCCCGCCAACATGGAGGGTACGGCACGCACGGCAAGTTCTTGCGTTGAAATCAGGCTCAACCTGAACCCGAGCTTTTCCCATAGGTGTTGCCCATTGTCGACCTCGCTGGCCAGGCGTGGATCAATTTGAACCAATAAAGGTACCAGTAACTCTTGAGATGAAATGGTTTGTTGATTGTCGAGCGCATTCTTGAACTGCTCATACAACACCCGCTCGTGGGCTGCGTGCATGTCAACCACCACCATGCCATCCGTTCGCAAAGCAAGAATATAAATGCCATGCACCTGTGCAATCGCCTGCCCCAAATATTCCGCATCTTCAGCGGCGCGAGGTGGCTCTGCCTGTGGCTCTTTGGGTTGTGCGGTGATCTGTACAGGCCGGGGTGCCGGTTCAAGTGGACGATACGCCTGAATGTAGTCAGCCAGCTCCTCGCGCAAGAAAGGGAGCGCTGCGCTTTTGGCCTGAACCTGCACCACGGGGGCTGAGCCCGTGGACGAACGCCACGCATTGCTGCTGACTGGGGTCGACGCAGCGACCTGATCGGCACTGGCAGGCGAATCGCTAAGTGGCACTACTGCCCTGGACGGTGCGAGGCTGGCCTGAATCGAATGACGTACCCATTGGTGTACCGCCCGGGCATTTCTAAAACGCACCTCGGTTTTTGCAGGGTGTACATTCACATCCACTTCATTGGCGGGAAGGTTTAAAAAGAGTACGAACGATGGAAACTTGTCCCCATGCAACACGTCTTCGTAAGCTGATCTCACCGCATGGTTGATCAACTTGTCTTTCACAAAACGGCCATTCACATAGAAAAACTGCATGTCGCCCTTGCCACGGGCCGCGTCGGGCAAACCCACTGCACCATGTAGTTGCATGTCGGCAGCGTGCACATCGATTGGTTTTGAAGCGCCGTTGGCCATGGCTTCCAGAATACTGAAGACCCGCGCGCTCCAGCTGCTTTCCTGAAAGCGGCTTTGAAGTTTGCCATCCCGATACACCAGCCAAGTGACTGCTGGATTGGCGAGTGCCATGCGTTTGACAACGTCCAGGCAATGAAAAAACTCGGTTTGCTCCGTTTTCAGGAATTTACGACGGGCTGGCGTACTGAAATACAGCGATTGCACATCAACCGTGGTCCCGGGACTGGCGGCAGAGGGTTCAAGCAACCACTGCCCGGATTGATTGCTGATGCTATAGGCGCTGTCTTGATGCTTTGGATAACTGCTTAAAGTGAACTGACTCACAGAGGCAATTGAGGCCAAAGCTTCTCCGCGAAAGCCCAGGCTCATCACGCTTTCAAGTTCATTGAGCGATTGGATTTTTGAAGTTGCATGGCGTGTAACCGCCAACTCCAATTCGTCTTGCGGGATGCCTTTGCCGTTGTCTTGAATACAAATTCTTTGAATACCACCGCCATCGATGCGAACGGTAATTTCAGATGCACCGGCGTCCAATGCATTTTCAAGAAGCTCTTTGACCACCGACGCAGGGCGATCAACCACTTCGCCAGCGGCAATTTGGCTGATCAAGACATCGGGCAACAGGGATATGGGGCGATGGTTCATGCGCCCATTATAAGTGCCAGCAAGCCGGGTTTAAGTGAGTGGAGTGCGCGCTACTGGAGGGTTCTTGGCAAAGTAATTGGCAATACCCTTGGCGATTGCCTCCGCCAATTCTTGCTGATGCGCCGAATTGGCCAACTTTTTTTCCTCTTCCGGATTGCTGATGAATGCTGTTTCAATCAGGATGGAAGGAATATCAGGCGCTTTCAGCACTGCGAAACCAGCTTGCTCAACACGGGGCTTGTGCAAGCGATTGACCTTACCCAGGTTACCCAGTACTGCGTCGCCCAGCTTCAGGCTGTCATTGATTTGGGCCGTGGTGGACAAATCGAGCAAAACCCTTGCCAATTGCGCATCGGTGCCTTTGATGTTCACGCCACCAATCAAATCAGAGGCATTTTCCTTGTTGGCAATCCATTTGGCGGCTGTACTTGAGGCGCCCCGCTCGGACAGGACGTAGACCGATGAGCCGCCCGCAGTGGGACGAATGAAAGCATCGGCATGCACCGATACAAACAGGTCCGCATTTACGCTTCGGGCCTTTTGCACGCGTGTGTTCAAGGGCACAAAAAAGTCACCATTGCGAGTCAGCATGGCACGCATGCCGGGCATTTTGTCAATTTCTGCTTTCAGCTTTTTACTGATCGCCAACACCACATTTTTTTCGTAGGTGCCGCCTTTTCCAACTGCGCCAGGGTCTTCACCACCATGCCCGGGATCAATTGCAACAGTCACCATACGCTTCAATTCAGGTACGGTTTTTTGCTCAACTGGCGCATTGGGCTGAGCCTTGGCAACTTCTGTTTTGCTGGAGTTTTTGTCAGGCAACGCACCATCTAGCTTTAACTTGCCGTTTGTTTCCGATTCAGCCAAACGCAAGGCACGAGAAATCTCATCTTCCCGCATGGCGGGGTCGTCAGACTTCTGAAGCAAAGCCAGCAAAGGGTCAGTTGGATTTTTCGGGTAAAAATCGACCACAAACCGATTTTTGTACTCTGCAATCGGATCAATGGTGAAAATCTCGGGTTTGACTTCCGCTTTCAGATCAAATACCAGTCGGACAGTGTTCGCATCGTATTGTCCAACACGAATTTGCTGAACATAAGGGTCATCCGGATGAAGGCGACTTGTCAGATCTTTCAGTGTGCTGTCCAGCCGCATGTCGAGCAGGTCGATTACCATGCGCCAGGGGTTTTCAATCAGGAAATGTTTGTACTTGATGGCGCCGGCGTGCTCGAGCGTGACCCGTGTGTATTCATCGGCGGGCCACAGGCGCACATCGACAAACTTCACCTGGTCGGCAGCCAATGCGCCCACAGGAATCAGTTTCAGGAGCATTCCTGCTCCAACAGTTTTCAACAAGTCGCGACGCGAATTCATAGGCTATTGTTGTTCGTTCAGTTTTTCTACCAAATGCTGCCCATTGATCGACAGGGCCTTCACCTCGATGCGTCGTCCCGTTGTTTCCGGGCTCGCTTGCTGGTGATAACTCAATTGAATTTCAAGATCGGCTTGAGGAAGTAGACCACCTGCTTTCTCTGGCCATTCGACCAAACAAATGGCGTTTTCCTCAAAATAATCTCTAAATCCAGATTCTTCCCATTCATTCTGATCGAAGAATCGATAAAAATCAAAGTGATACACAGAATAATTCGAGAAATTGTAAGGTTCTACCAACGCATAGCTTGGGCTTTTCACCGCACCTTGCACACCCAAAGCCCGCAAAAAAGCCCGCACCAAAGCGGTTTTACCTGCGCCCAACGGGCCGGAAAGATAGACGCGAAGCGGTGCTTGTGTAAGTTTGGCCAGCTTTTCCCCTACACTGTGGGTTGCGGCGTCGTCGGGTAAATAGCGGGTAAAAGTTTTCATGCAGGCTCATCAAGAACAAGAGAACTGGGCATTGTTACAGCGTGTGGCCAAAAAGCAGGGCTTGGGCTGCATGGGTGTAAGCGACACCAATTTGCAGGCCTGTGAACCACACTTGCAAGCCTGGCTTAACCAAGGCATGCATGGCGAAATGGCCTACATGGAGCGCCACGGACTGAATCGCCTGAATGCAGACACCCTGTTTCCCGGTGCGATTCGAATCGTATCACTGCGCGTGCCCTACGTACCTGAAACAACGCTGAACCAACCCGATGCGGCGACATTCAGCGAAAAAACCCTGAGTGAGATTGAAGCACGGGACAAGCCCTATGTCAGTTTGTATGCCCGGGGACGGGATTACCACAAAGTAATTCGCCAACAATTAAAACGATTCGCCGACGCCGTGAATGCGGAAGTACAAGGCTTCGGATTTCGTGTGGCTGTGGACAGTGCCCCCACAGCCGAAGTAGAAATTGCGCGCAAAGCAGGCTTGGGCTGGCGCGGCAAACACACCTTGTTGATTCACCCAGATGAAGGCTCGCTATTTTTTCTGGGCGAGGTGTTCACCAACATGCCCCTGCCCCTAAGCGGCGAATTTGGAAAAAACCACTGCGGCACCTGCAACAGCTGCATGACAGCCTGCCCCACCAACGCGATCGTGAAACCCTATCAGGTTGATGCCCGGCTATGCATTTCTTACCTGACCATTGAACACGACAGCGAAATACCCCTTGAACTACGCCCGCTTGTTGGTACCCGAATATACGGTTGTGACGACTGCCAACTGGCCTGCCCGTGGAATAAATTTGCCAAACCGGCAGAGTACGCCGACTTCAATCCGCGAGAGGAATTCGATCAGCCTGACTGGTTTGAAATGATGCGGTGGACCGAAGCCGAGTTTTTAAAGCGAACCGAGGGCAGCGCCATTCGGCGAATCGGTTACAAACGGTTCAGGAGGAATTTGGCCGTGGCCGCGGGAAATAGCGTGGGGGTGGCGGGTAGTAAAGATGCGCTTCTAGCGATGCGGGAAAGTGCCAACGCATTTTTGCGCGAGCACATTGATTGGGCAGTTGAAAATTTGCAAAAAGATGGACTCAACTCCATTACTCAAGTGAACAAACAAGGCAAAAACTGTGACTGATATGAACAGCAGCCGATCGTAGCCAATCAGTGCTTGGAGAGAGTGACACAAGGCAAGGTACGACATTGATTTTTGCCTTTGAATCAGGCGATGATAATTGCTGTTTACAAATGCAATTGAGCGCAAAGTGACGAGACCTATCATCAATGGCAAAGCCCAAGTGGTTGTCGGCGACGCCACCAGCCATGGCGGCAAAGTAATTTCAGGTAGCCCCACTACCACTTGGGGGCCCGGAAAAATCCCAATCGCCAGGGTTGGCGACATGGTCACATGCCCAAAATGTAAACCTCACTTGTTTCCAATTGTCGAAGGCTCTGGATTGTTTACGGATAACTACATGGCTGTGGCCACACACGGAGACAAAGTTGCATGCGGCGCAACATTGATTGCCGCGGCAAGGCCCCTAGATTACAACTTTGGACCTGATGATTTGCACTTCAACGACAGATATATTTTGCGTGACTCAGAAGGCGTTCCGATGCCCAACACCTACTATGGTGTGAAGTTTCCGAATGGTTCAACAAGCTTTTTCACAACAAGCGAGTCAGGGGAAACGGAGTTCTTCGACACACAAGACGAAATTAAAGATTTGAATTTCTTTATTGCAGGCTGATGCTCAATGTCAGAAGAAACAATTACCGCCCCGAATGGTGAAAAACTTCGGAAAATTTCAAGCGTTAAAACCACTGAACACACCGACAAGAAAGTCAAGTCGATTTATACCGATTCCACTACCCTCGAGGTAATCATAAGTGACTCACGATTGATCAGTTCGGGATCACAATTTGGACATGTTGCGATAATTATCGACAATGTGGTGTACGGTCGAGCACCAAAAGGATGGGATGTTGATTCAAAGTCAAATTATTTGGTTAGACAGCAAGTAAAAATGAATCGCGACTCTGTTGGTTTTGTTCTTAGAATATCGAGTACGGAGAAAAGCAAATTACTCAGTTTAATTAAATCTCGAATATCGGCGAACACGCCTTATGATTTGGGAAGCGATAGTTGTTCTTCAAATGCAGCAGAATTGCTAGGTGGCATTGGCATTCAGGCTCATGATCCCCGATGGTCACCTTTGATTACGCCAACTGACATGGCTATTGCACTTGGGCGCTCAAAAAGACTGTCGACGAAAATAACCTACCCGAAAAGCAAATGAAATTAGTTGCAATATTGGCTTTGATCACAGTGGGGTGCAGTTCTGATGTACCCAATGGAAATTGGAGAGCCACCCAGGAATTACAGGTTTTTTACCATGTAAACGGGAACGAATATTTCACCGTGAAGACAGGAGATATTTGTAGAAAGGGAGGATTTTCTTACGGCAAAACAGATCGTTATGTTGAAGTAAACTGCGACGGCAAGCAGGGTTGGTTGATAAATGACGAATTCCTTGAACTCACACAGGAATAAAAAACCAAAGCACAATTGCGAAAAGGGCGAGGGCTGGGTTGTTTATCCGTACCGCTTTAAGCATGCTTCGAGGCTGAACCAACCCAAACCGCTTTCGCTGATTCAGGTTTGGATCAAATGAACAACAATCAGTTGGCAGGCCGAACGAGTGTGTGCGCCTCACCTTCCACGCGCGGGCGGACAACACCCACCTGATAAACATTCTCGCCCGCAGCGCTCAACAAATCCATTGCAGCCTTGGCCTGCTCAGCTGGCAACACCACGACCATGCCAATGCCGCAGTTGAACACACGATTCATTTCATCAAACGGCACCTGGCCGTTTTCTTGTAGCCACTTGAACAATTCAGTTTCTGGCCAGGTACCGCGATCCAGCTCAGCCACCAGGTTGTCTGGCAACACACGTGGAATATTTTCAACCAGTCCACCGCCAGTGATGTGCGCCAGCGCGTGAACAGGCACTTTCTTGATCAACTCAAGCACAGGCTTTACGTACATGCGCGTGGGCGCCATGATGGCTTCACGCAAGGGCATGCCGTCGCACATCTGGTTCAAATCGGGCTGTGCACGTTCCAGGATTTTGCGCACCAAAGAAAAACCATTGGAGTGAATGCCATTGGAAGCCAGACCCAAAATAACATCGCCCGCTTTTACCTTGCTGGCATCCAGAATTTCAGACTTTTCAACAATACCCACAGCGAAACCCGCCAGATCGTATTCGCCATCGGGATACATGCCCGGCATTTCGGCTGTTTCACCACCAATCAGCGCACAACCGGCTTGTTCGCAACCGTAAGCAATACCACCCACTACGCTGGCTGCTGTTTTTACATCAAGCTTTCCACAGGCAAAGTAGTCAAGAAAGTAAAGGGGCTCAGCGCCTTGAACCAAGATGTCGTTGGCGCTCATGGCCACCAAATCAATGCCCACGGTGTTGTGAATATTCCATTCAAAAGCCAGGCGCAATTTGGTGCCCACACCATCGGTACCGGAAACCAGCACTGGCTCCTTGTAACCTTTGGGCACCTCGAACATGGCACCAAAACCGCCAATACCAGCCAATACGCCAGGGCGCATGGTGCGTTTGGCCAAGGGCTTGATTGCATCAACCAGATCATCACCGGCTTGCATGTCGACGCCGGCGTCTTTGTAGGTCAAGGGAGAATTCATTGAAATTCGGTCCGAAAAATTGTGGAGCTGGGTTGCTTGCTTCAGGTTTGTGGCCACAAGCGCGAGTGGGTGTATTTTAACCGAGACAAGGCGTAAAAAGTGCTATTCAAGGGTATTATTGGGAGCTGCTCGATTCCCCCCGCTTTGGCAATGCCCATGCAACAGTTGCTTCTCGATGTGTTCACGCCACCCAGGCCCACTCTGTCCAATTTTCTGATCGGACAAAATGGACAGCTTGTGCACGAATTGCGAGAACTGATTAATTTGAAAGGGACAAGTCCGTTTATTTATATTTACGGACCGTCCGGTTGCGGAAAAAGCCATCTGCTGCGGGGCGTGGCAAGCCAGTTGGGCGTGAATGTATTTGCGGGCAGCAATCGCTTTGTTTTTCGGCCCGACGAGCAGGCACTGATCATTGACAACATTGACCGACTAACGCCCTATTCACAGGTGCAGTTGTTCAATGCTTTCAATTCAAGCATGGCAGAGCGCAAACCCGGTAAAATCGTGTTGGCGGGTGAGCACCCCACAACAGAGTTAAAGCTGCGCGACGATTTGCGCACACGCATTGAGGCAGGCTTGTGCCTGCGTGTGCAACCATTGAGCGACCAGGAAAAACACGAAGCACTGCAAGCCATGGCAAGATCACGGGGCCTGCAACTTAGCGAAGAAGTGATTGAGTACGCGCTGCGCTATTTTCAGCGCGACATGGGTTCGCTGATGGCGGTAATGGACGGACTGGATCGCTTTTCCCTTGAACAACAAAAACCAGTCAGCGTGAATTTGCTGCGCCACTGGATGAAACGACGAGAAAGTCTGGTAATTCGAGAATATGAAACTCGCACTGTTTGACCTGGACAACACCCTGTTGCCCATTGACTCTGACCACGGATGGTCGCAATTTCTCATCAACAAAGGTGTACTGGATCGTGCCGATTTTGAGGCGCGTAACAATCAGTTTTTTGCGGATTACAAGGCGGGTACGCTGAACATCGACGAGTTTCTCGACTTTCAATTGCGCCCGCTACGCGACAACAAGCGCACACAACTGGCTGTTTGGCACAATGAATTCATGGCCGAAGTGATTCGACCCAATATGAAAGCCAGTGCCATTGAGTTGGTCAAGCGGCATCAAGCCGAGAACGCAGTGTGTGTCATCATTACTGCTACCAACAGCTTTATTACCCAACCCATTGCACAGGCATTCGGCATTGAAGCCTTGATTGCCACCGAACCTGAGCTGGTAAACGGAGAATACACTGGCAAAGTGGCTGGCTTGCCGAGCTTTCGGGAGGGCAAGGTAACACGCCTGAACGACTGGCTGGCGGAAAAAAACTGGACCATGGACAGCTTCGAGAGCAGCCACTTTTACAGTGACTCGATCAACGATCTGCCCCTTCTGGAATGCGTTTCCCACCCTGTGGCTGCAAACCCCGACAACAAACTGGCTGAAATTGCACAAGCTCGCGGCTGGCCTGTACTTGAGTTGTTTAAATGATAAAGAAACTTTTTAAACGAATGTTTTCCAAGCCTGCGACCCTGGGGCGAGAAGCTCCCAAACCTGCGGCGCATCTCAATATGGGTGAGTCGCGAAAAGTCAAAGCCAGCTATGGCGTGCACAAACCCAAGGTATGGGGGGTGGCCGAACACAAAATTGATCGCCGCCTGGTTAGCCACAATGCAATTCGCGTGTGCGAAACCTTGCAAAGCAAAGGCTACAAAGCATTTGTTGTTGGCGGCGCTGTTCGCGACTTGCTACTGGGCATGCGCCCGAAAGACTTCGACGTGGCCACCGATGCAAGCCCCGAGCAAACCCAACGACTGTTTCGTCGTGCGCGGGTAATTGGGCGCAGATTTCAGATCGTGCACGTCATGTTCGGCCCGGAAACCATCGAAACCTCGACCTTTCGGGCATTGGCCAGTGCCAGCAACGAGAAAGATGAACATGGCAGAGTGCTGCGCGACAATGAGTTCGGTCGACAAGATGAAGACGCATCGCGCCGCGACTTCACAGTGAACGCCATGTATTACGACCCCAGCACTGAAACGGTGTGGGACTACCACCATGGCATGGAAGACCTGCGAGCCCGGGTTCTGCGCATGATTGGCGAGCCCAGCCTGCGCTACCGCGAAGACCCGGTGCGCATGCTTCGCGTGGTGCGATTTGCCGCCAAACTGAATTTTTCAATTGAACCAGCCACCTACGCGCCCATCGCGGAACTGGCGGATCTGTTGCGCAACGTGCCAGCTTCCCGGTTGTTTGATGAAATGCTGAAGCTGCTGATGAGCGGTTCAGCCATGGCTTGCCTGAAAGGCTTGCGAGAAGCTGGCTTGCACCACGGCGTATTTCCGCTGCTCGATGCCATTCTGGAACATGAACGGGGCGAGCCCTTCTTGACCGAAGCCCTTGCACGCACCGACAAGCGAGTGAAGGAAGGCAAACCACTGAGCCCCGGCTTCCTGTTCGCCTGCCTGCTGTGGCATTTGGTGCTTGAAAACTGGGAAGAAAAACTTGAACAAGGCGAACTAAAATTCCCTGCCCTGTTTGCAGCGATGGATGATGTATTGGCCGAGCAAGCCGATCGCACCGCTATTCCGCGTCGCCTGACAGGCGATATGCGTGAAATTTGGGCATTTCAACCCCGTTTCGAAAAACGTGCAGGCAAAGCGCCATTCCGCATGCTTGAACAACAAAAATTCCGGGCATCGCTTGATTTTTACGAATTGCGCGCCATGGTTGGTGATGTAGATGCCGACACTGAACTTGCCGAATGGTGGCGCGAGTTCAGCGATGGCGATGTGAACAATCGCCAGAATATGCTGGATGCGCTGCGTGGCACCCCGGCGGGTACCGATGGGGCTGCCAAGAAAAAACGCCGCCGCAGAAAACCCAAGCCGGGTACCGGCGCAGCCAATGCAGGCGAAACCGGACAAGGACAGCAAGGGGAGTGAGCGACCCCATGAACACAACACCAAGCTATTTGGGCTTGGGGGGCAACCTGGGGCACCCCATGGCCCTGTTTGACGAGGTGGTCGATCATTTTCGTGCCCACCCGCTGGTGAACGCGGTCAAAGAGTCATCCAGGTTTGAAAGTGTGCCTGTCGATGCAAGTGGCCCAAACTATGTGAACTCCGTGCTGGAAATTCAATGGCTGGGCAGTGCCGAGCAACTGCTGCAATCCTGCATGGCACTTGAATCAAAGTTGGGGCGAGTTCGTACTACTCGCAATGCCCCCCGCCCTATTGATGTGGATGTGCTCTTGGTAGGCCATCAAATCGTTAATACATCACAATTAACGGTGCCGCATCCCCGCATGCACCTTCGACGCTTTGTACTGGAACCGCTGTTGCAGTTGAATCCCGACGTTCTTATCCCCGGCCTGGGCCCAGCCAAACACTACTTGCCCGCCACGCTGGACCAGATCGTCACTGTAATTTGAAGTTTTTTTCCAATACCTGCTTCACCCCTGCGCTACACTGAGGCCGCGCGTAAGCCACCCACCGGAGACTAAAACTTGTTGTCAGAAAAGTATCGCCACATCGTAATTGAAGGGCCCATTGGCGTGGGTAAAACCTCGCTGGCCCGACTGATTGCTCAGCGATTCCAGGCCGAGCTATTGCTTGAAAAGCCCGAAGACAATCCTTTCCTGGAGAAGTTCTATCAGGAGCCCGCGCGTTACGCACTGCCCACTCAATTGTTTTTCCTTTTCCAGCGTATTGGCCAGCTGCGGGACTTAACCCAGCGAGACTTTTTTGAGAACATGGTGATAAGCGACTTTTTACTGGAAAAAGACCGCATGTTTGCCAGCCTCACGCTGGACGAAGAAGAACTGAAGCTGTATCAGCAAATTTACCAACACCAAAGCCCACAGACCAGCGTGCCTGATTTGGTGATTTATCTGCAAGCCTCGCCACAAGCACTCATTGAACGAGTACAAAAGCGTGCCACGCCCTACGAGGCCAATATCACCGAAGCGTATTTGTCCCAGTTGAGCGATGCATACAGCCGGTTTTTTTACCACTACGACGACGCCCCATTGTTGATTGTGAACACTGAACATTTGAACCCGGTTGACCATTCCGAAGACTTTGATTTGCTGTTAAACCAGATCGAAGGCATGAAAGGTCGCCGCGAGTTTTTCAATTGGTCTGAGTAAAAAAGCACCACACCAAACACGAGAGCAAACACCATGAGCGCACAACCCCAAGCCGCCACAAACCAAGCACGCAAGGCCGTTACCCTGCCTGCGCTGCTTGAGATGAAGAAGAATCAGGAAAAAATTGCCATGCTGACCTGTTACGACGCCTGCTTTGCCAGCGTGCTCGATGCCAGTGGCGTGGATATTTTGCTGATTGGCGACTCCTTGGGCATGGTGTTGGCCGGTATGCCGAGCACGCTGCCAGTGACCATGGACATGATGGAATACCACACCCGTTGCGTGGCTGCCGGCAACAAAAATGCATTTGTAGTGGCAGACATGCCTTTTGGAAGCTACCAGGAAAGCCCTGAACAGGCCTACCGCAATGCGGCCCGCCTGATGGCAGCAGGCGCGAACATGGTGAAACTGGAAGGCACCGCCTGGCTGGCCCCGACAGTGGAGTACCTGACCACACGCGACATTCCCGTGTGTGCCCACTTGGGTTTGACCCCACAATCCGTAAGTGCATTGGGGGGGTATCGCGTGCAGGGCCGCGACGCAAAAGCTGCAAAAATACTGAAAACCAATGCCAAAGCCATGCAGGAAGCGGGTGCCCAAATGGTGCTGTTCGAACTGATCCCAGGCAAGCTGGCCGCCGACATTTCTAAAACCCTGACTGTACCCACGATTGGCATTGGTGCCGGGGTTGATTGTGACGGACAAGTTTTGGTGCTACACGACATGTTGAATGTATTTCCGGGTAAAAAACCAAAGTTTGTGCGCAATTTCATGGATAATCAGCCCTCGATTCAAGCTGCCGTGCAGGCCTATGTGTCTGCTGTGAAAGAGAAAACTTTCCCCACGGCAGATCACACATTCTGAGTATTCGATGAGACAGATATCTTCCATTTCCGAACTGCGCGACCAGTTGCGCGGCCAGAACCGGGTGGCTTTTGTGCCCACCATGGGCAATTTGCACGAGGGCCACATGTCCTTGATGCGCATTGCCGCCAAACACGGTGACCCCGTGGTGGCCAGTGTGTTTGTGAACCGCCTGCAGTTTGGTCCGAATGAAGATTTCGACAAATACCCGCGCACCATGCAAGATGATGCGGAAAAACTCGAGAAAGAGCAGGTGTATGTGATGTTTGCACCCACCGAGCGCGACCTGTACCCCGAACCACAGGATTACCGTGTGAAGCCACCCGATGACTTGGGCGGCACGCTGGAAGGCGAATTTCGCCCCGGTTTTTTTGAAGGTGTTAGCACCGTAGTCACCAAGCTATTCAATTGCGTGCAGCCAAAAGTGGCCGTATTTGGCAAAAAAGACTACCAACAGCTGATGATTATTCGACGCTTGGTGGCCCAACTGGCCATGCCCATCGAAATTATCGCTGCGCCGACCATTCGGGACCCTGACGGGCTGGCCATGTCGTCCCGCAACCGTTACCTGAACGAGCAAGACCGCGCCGAAGCGCCGTTTTTGTATCAACTTTTG
Source organism: Limnobacter sp. 130 (assembly GCF_902506325.1). Taxonomy (GTDB): domain Bacteria; phylum Pseudomonadota; class Gammaproteobacteria; order Burkholderiales; family Burkholderiaceae_B; genus Limnobacter. The sequence goes on along the minus strand of NZ_LR732328.1, from coordinate 500,950 downwards.
AATGATCTCTCGAATCAGGTAAAATCGGGTCGCCCGAATTTGGACCAGTTGGTACAATTGGAGCGCAAATGCGCCGACACACTGGCAAGCCGTGGCTGGAAGCCCGATTATTTTGAGGTACGCAGGCAAGCAGACCTGCAGCGCCCCACCGATGAAAACCTGTCCGATCAAACGCCGCTGGTCATTTTGGCAGCGGCCAAGCTGGGTCAAACCCGTCTGATCGACAATCTGGAGATTGCGTAATGCACCGTGAAATGTTGCTCGGTAAAATTCACCGGGCCAAAGTGACCCACTGCGAACTTCATTATGAAGGCTCATGTGCGATTGACGAGAATCTCTTGGAGGCCTCCGGCATCATTGAGTTCCAGCGCATTGACATTTATGTAATCGACAATGGTGAACGCTTCTCAACGTACGCCATCAAGGGCGAACGTGGAAGCGGAATGATTTCGCTGAACGGGGCTGCAGCCCGCCGCGCGCAGAAAGGCGACTTGGTGATTATTGCAGCCTACGGCACCCTGGATGATCAGGAATGCAAAACATTCCAGCCCAAGCTGGTATTTGTGGATGACAACAATGTGATCGCCGAGCAGCGCGGGCACATTCCAACACAGCAAATGTAATCCCCTTGGGGCGATTCAAGCGGAAGCGCGTTTCAACCGGTCGTTGACCGCTTCCCACTCTGCAGACTCTTCTGGTTTCTCAAACAACACTTGTTTGCAGGCCAATTCGTCGGCCTGCCGTAAAGTGGCATACAGTGCCTTGGCGACTTCCGATGGGTTGTAGCTCAAGGCTTCGACCACGACTTTTCCGTGCTTTTCTCGCAATGCATCGGCCTGCGCCAGAAAGGCATCGCTCCAACCCACGCACAATGTTTTTTGCTGCACGGGTACAACAAACAGTTCGTTCGCGTTCAATACCCACACTTTGGCATCCGGGCTGTAGTGCTTTTCAAGCGCACCGGAAACCCGGGGATTGGCATTCGGTGTTTTTGACACCTGACCATGGGTTTTTACAGCAACTCCCAATACGCCCTCAATTTGGGCGGCGGTGATTGCTCCAGGTCTCAAAATCGCCGGTTGATCGTTCAACAGCGAAACAATGGTAGATTCGATGCCCACTTCGGGCACATCGCCATCAAGAATAAGCGGAATTCGATCACCCAGTTCAGCCAGCACATGGCTTGCACGTGTGGGGCTGACTTTGCCAAACCGATTGGCCGAGGGCGCAGCCACCGGTACACCGGTGGCTTTTAACAATTCAATGGCAACCGGGTGTGACGGACAACGAATACCCACGGAACTTTGTCCACCAGTGACCTGCAAGGGCATGCACGCACCTTTGGGCACAACCAGTGTAAGTGGGCCAGGCCAAAAGGCATCCATCAGCTTTTGCATGGTGGGGGTGACTTCAGCCACCCAGCCGGTCAAATCGGCGCCGGGGGCCACATGCGCAATCAAAGGGTGTTCTGATGGGCGGCCCTTGGCTTTGAAAATGCCTTCGATCGCTACCAATTGATTAACGGCTGCACCCAGGCCGAACACGGTTTCTGTGGGGAAAGCCACCAACAGGCCTTGTTTCAGGGCCTGCGCACAACGCTGAATGTGGGAATCACTGGCGACCAACAATTCAGCATGCACATGGGGCACACCCGAATCAGTCGTCGTCATCGCCAATGCCCAGAATGTCACGCACCTCTTGGGCAACCGCCAGGGCACGGTCAAGGGTTTCTGCAATCACCGTGATGTGGCCCATCTTGCGCCCGACCCTGGCCTGTTCTTTGCCGTACAGGTGTAGCTTCACCTCGGGAATGGCCAGCACTTTTTCCCAAGCGGGTTCACGCACGCTGCCATCTTCGCCATACCAAAGGTCACCCAGCAGGTTTACCATGACCGCAGGGCTGTGCTGGCGCGTGTCGCCCAAGGGCAAACCTGCAAGCACACGAGCCTGCTGCTCGAACTGGCAGGTTACGCAAGCGTCAATGGAGTAATGCCCGCTGTTGTGTGGGCGTGGGGCAATTTCATTGACCACCAAACCCAACTCGTCAACCACAAAAAACTCAACGCACAACACACCCACATAATCGAGCGCACCAGCAATTGAAATGGCGTTGGCGCGGGCCTGGGCCGCCATGGCGTCGTCAATGCGGGCTGGCACAATGGTTGTGGCCAAAATGCCTTTGCGGTGGTGGTTTTCAGCCACAGGGAATGTGGCGCATTCGCCTTTGTGATCACGCGCCACAATGACCGACATTTCCTTTTGCAAGGTCAATCGCTTTTCAAGCACGCATTCCACTTCATTGAGATCAGCAAACGCCTTGCGTACTTCTTCCAGCGTTTTCACGCGGACTTGTCCCTTGCCGTCGTAGCCCAAACGAGCTGTTTTCACGATGCCAGGCAGCAAGCCTGAAAGGTCATCAGTGATGTCGGCCATGCTGCGAATGGCTGCATGGGGTGCCACGGGCACTCCGCAACCCATGATGTACGCTTTTTCTTCAATGCGGTTTTGTGCCACACCCACCGAAAAAGCCGATGGGCTGACCGGAATGCTTTTGGACAGGGTATCGAGCGCCAAAGCAGGTACATTTTCGAATTCCGTGGTGACCCCGATGCAACGCTGCGCAAGTTTGGCCAAACCTTGGTCGTCCATGTAATCGGCCAGCACCTGGTCGTCGGCAACAGAGCCCGCAGGGCCGTTGGCCACAGGGTCGAGCACCAGCACCCGGTAACCCATACTTTGAGCCGCCATGCAGAACATGCGGCCCAATTGGCCGCCGCCCAACAGGCCTAGCCATTGGCCAGGTTTAGCTGTTTTGAATTCGATCTTGCTCATGTGTTTGGCTTAAAAATTAACGCAACGGGGGCAATTCCATTTCACGGGCCACATTGGACTGGCTCACGCGAAAATCCTGCAATTTCTGGTTCAGTTCAGAGTCGGTCAAGGCCAAAATGGCCACTGCACCCAGGGCGGCATTGGCTGCACCGGCTTCGCCGATGGCAAAGGTGTGCACCGGAATGCCCTTGGGCATTTGCACAATAGACAACAGCGAGTCTTCACCCCGCAGGTATTTGGAGGGCACAGGCACACCCATGACGGGCACAATGGTTTTGGCGGCCAACATGCCTGGCAGATGGGCGGCACCGCCTGCACCGGCAATAATCACCTGAATGCCGCGGGTGGCGGCTGTTTCTGCATAAGCAAACATTTCGTCAGGCATGCGGTGGGCTGACACCACGCGGGCCTCGTAGTCCACGCCAAAGTCGCGCAACACTTGCACGGCGTTTTTCATGACTTCCCAATCGGAAGACGAGCCCATAACCACGCCCACTTTGGGATGGTCGGAGGTGTGCAGGTGTGTGGCTTCTGTCATATTCTTATCCAATCCAAAGGCGACCAGTCAAAATTTCATAGGCTTGACGGTATTTGGCCGCTGTTTTGTCGATGATGTCTTGTGGCAGTGTAGGCGCTGGTGCCTTTTTGTTCCAGCCTGGTACGCTTTCCAGGTAGTCGCGAACAAACTGCTTGTCATAAGAAGGTGGGGAAATACCCACTTGGTATTGATCGGCTGGCCAAAAACGAGAGGAATCTGCGGTGAGCACTTCGTCCATCAAGGTCAGGGCGCCGTTTTCATCCAGCCCAAATTCAAACTTGGTGTCGGCAATGATAATGCCCTGGCGGGCTGCGTAGTCACTGGCCTTGGTGTACAAGGCAATGGAGACATCGCGGATTTGCTTGGCAAGATCACGACCCACCACATCGCTCATGGTGTCGAAATCAATGTTTTCGTCGTGTTCACCCATGGCGGCTTTGGTGGCCGGTGTAAAAATGGGTTCATCCAGCTTGGCTGCCATTTGCATGCCAGAGGGCAATTTAATGCCGCACACTGCACCTGTGGCCTGATAGTCTTTCCAGCCTGAACCAATCAGATAACCGCGCACCACTGCTTCAATGGGCAGGGCCTTCAGCTTCTTGACCACCATCGAGCGGCCTTTGATTTGTGGCGCTTCTTCAACGGACACCACCGTTTCAGGGGAAATACCAGTGAGGTGATTCGGTACCACATCGGCCAGAATATCGAACCAGAACTGGGCCATCTGAGTCAGCACCATGCCTTTCTCGGGTATGGGTTGATCCAGAATGACGTCGAATGCAGACAGGCGGTCGCTGGCCACAATCAACATTTTGTCGTCGCCAACAGAAAAATTTTCCCGAACTTTGCCACGGTGCAGCAAAGGCAGGGAAGTCAGCTTGGTTTCAAACACAGTACTCATTCAAATGGCCTCTAGGGATTCAGGCTTTAAAAATAAAACACGCGGGGCACAGCCCGCGTGAGCTTCCAAACGGGTTGGCAATCGATTACTGAACGATTTGGGCCAGTTCACCCTTGGCATATTTCTGGGCAATTTCGCTCATGGGGATCGGCTTGATTTTCGCACCCTGCCCCTCACAGCCAAACTCCATGTAACGCTGTTTACAAATTTGCTTGGCCGCTTCGCGCGCGGGCTTGAGCCACTCGCGAGCATCAAACTTGTCGGGGTTCTCAAACAAAAATTTGCGCACAGCACCTGTCATGGCCAGGCGAATATCCGTGTCGATGTTGATTTTACGCACACCATACTTGATGGCTTCCTGAATTTCCTCTACGGGTACGCCGTAGGTTTCTTTCATTTTGCCGCCATACTGGTTGATGATCGCCAACAGCTCCGCGGGCACAGAGGACGAACCGTGCATAACCAAATGGGTATTTGGAATGCGCGCGTGAATTTCTTTCACACGTGAAATAGCCAAAATGTCGCCAGTGGGTTTGCGGCTGAACTTGTAAGCGCCGTGGCTGGTACCAATGGCAATGGCCAAGGCGTCCAGCTGTGTGCCTTTCACAAATACGGCTGCCTCTTCGGGGTCAGTCAACATTTGGCTGTGGTCCAATTTCACATCGGCGCCAATGCCGTCTTCTTCACCTGCCTCGCCAGTTTCAAGGTTGCCCAGGCAACCCAGTTCGCCTTCTACGGTTACACCAACCTTGTGGGCCATCTCGACTACTTTGCGAGTCACCTCAAGGTTGTAGTCGAAGGACGCGGGCGTTTTACCATCGTCCATCAGGGAACCGTCCATCATCACCGAGCCAAAGCCAAGGTCGATTGCGCCTTGGCACACTTTGGGGCTGGTGCCGTGGTCTTGGTGCATCACCAGGGGAATGTGCGGGAATGCTTCAACCGCGGCTTGAATCAGGTGTTTGATAAATGGTTCGCCTGCGTACTTGCGGGCACCGGCGCTGGCTTGAAGAATTACGGGTGCGCCCACTTCATCAGCAGCGGCCATCACGGCTTGAACCTGTTCCAGGTTGTTCACGTTGAACGCAGGGATGCCATAGCCATTTTCAGCGGCATGGTCCAGCAATTGGCGCATGGATACGAGAGGCATTTCAAAGTCTCCGAAAAATAAAATTAGTCAAATAAGTGGTTAATTCAGTAAGCCAATGTGTTCGCCCACGCGAACAATTTTCATGGTGTTGGTTCCACCCGATTTACCAATTGGCTCACCAATGGTGATCACAATCAGATCACCCAACTCAACCACTTTGGCGTCCAGCAAAGCCTGTTCTGATTTCGCCAGCAACACTTCACGGTCCTCAGTTTCGTACTGCATCATGACAGTGCGCACATCGCGGTACATGGACAGGCGACGGCGGGTTTTTTCCTCTGGTGTGAGTGCAAAAATTGGCACGCCACTGTTCAAACGCGACATCCACAATGCTGTTGACCCTGACTGGGTCAACGCGGCAATTGCTTTCACCTCCAGGTGGTGCGCTGTGAACAAGGCCGCCATGGCGATCGATTGATCCACACGTTTGAACTTGCGATTCAGAAAATCCGCATCCAGGCTAATGGTGGCTGATTTCTCAGCCTCGACACACACGCGAGCCATGGCCACAATTGTTTCTACCGGGAACTTGCCCGCTGCGGTTTCAGCAGACAACATGACCGCATCGGTACCATCAAGTACAGCATTGGCCACATCCGACACTTCAGCACGGGTAGGCACAGGGCTTTCTATCATGCTCTCCATCATTTGTGTTGCCGTGATAGTCAGTTTGTTGGCCTCGCGAGCGGCGCGGATAAGGCGCTTTTGCGCGGCTGGTACCGCTGCATCGCCAATTTCAACTGCCAAATCACCACGGGCTACCATCAAGCCGTCGCAAGAACGAATCAGATCATCGAGGTTCTCAAGCGCCTCACAGCGCTCAATTTTTGCGATCATCATGGCATGTCCACCAGCCGCGCGCGTCAATTCACGGGCCATGTACATGTCGGCACCACTTTTCGGAAAACTGACGGCAATGTAGTCCGCCTCGAAAGACACCGCAGTGCGAATGTCTTCCATGTCTTTTGAAGTTAGCGCGGGAGCAGACAAACCACCGCCCAGCTTGTTAATGCCTTTGCGGTTTTTAAGCACTCCACCCACTTCCGTTTCGCAGAGGATCTGGGTGGGCGTGACCTTCTTGACCTTCAGCACGATTTTGCCATCGTCTAGCAGCAGTGTGTCGCCAGCTTTTACGTCATTCACCAACTCGGGATAATCCAGGCCCACGCGCTCATCATTTCCGGAATCACATTTGGCTTCGAGCACGAAGGGTTGACCATTGACCAAGGTGGCTGACCCATTGGCAAACACACCAATGCGAATTTTTGGACCTTGCAAATCGGCCATCACAGCGATGTCCCGCTTCAAACGGGCCGCGATTTCACGCACGGTTTTAACCCGGTCAATGTGCTCTTGGGCGGTGCCATGCGAGAAATTGACTCGCACCACATTCATGCCTGCAGCAATCATTCGCTCAAGTACAGCGGGGTCGGTGGATGCAGGCCCCAAAGTAGCCACGATTTTGGTTTGACGGGGTACATACACGTTAGGCACTAATTTGCTCCCTGAGTTAGCCATCAAGCCGCTCTCTGTTGAAGAATTTCCACGGCCGGTAAAGTTTTACCTTCCAGAAATTCAAGGAATGCGCCACCACCGGTGGAAATATAACTGACCTGATCACCAATGTTGTACTTGGAAATGGCGGCCAGTGTATCGCCACCGCCCGCAATTGAAAATGCATTTGATTTTGCAATTGCCATGGCCAAGCGCTCTGTACCTTTGCCAAATTGATCAAACTCGAACACACCCACCGGGCCGTTCCATACAATGGTGCCTGCTTTGTCAAGAATGGCGGCCAGTTCCTCGGCTGTGTTGGGGCCAATGTCGAAGATCATGTCATCGGCTGCCACATCGCCCACTTTCTTGGTCGTAGCGTAGGCTGTTGGAGAGAACTCTTTGCCCACCACCACATCGGTTGGAATGGGCACAGCGGCACCCCGGGCTTTCATGTTGTCGATGATGGTTTTCGCCTCACTCACCAAATCATGCTCCGCCAGTGATTTGCCAATGGGCAAACCCAAAGCAGCCATGAACGTGTTGGCAATGCCGCCGCCCACAATCAGCTGATCTACTTTATTGGCCAGGCTGTTCAGAATTGTCAACTTGGTCGACACCTTTGAACCGGCCACAATGGCCACCATGGGGCGCTTGGGCGCAGAAAGTGCAGCACCCAGTGCATCTAGCTCGGCAGCCAACAAGGGGCCTGCACAGGCCACAGGGGCGTATTGTGCTGCGCCATGTGTGGTGGCTTCCGCGCGGTGGGCGGTGCCAAAGGCATCATTCACGTAAATATCGCAAAGGGCTGCGATCTTCTGGGCCAGTTCGGCGTTGTTCTTCTTCTCGCCTTTGTTGAATCGGCAATTTTCGAGCAGCAACACTTCGCCCGCTTTCACGTCCACGCCATTGACCCAATCTTTAACCAATCGCACAGGGCGACCCAGCAACTCGCCCAGGCGGACAGCCACTTGGGCAAGGCTTAGCTTTTCATCGTACTCACCTTCGGTGGGGCGACCAAAGTGGCTGGTCAACAACAGGGCTGCGTTGTTGTTCAGGCAGTATTCAATGCCGGGCAAGGACGCACGAATACGGGTGTCTTCCGTGATGTTGCCATTTGCATCCACTGGCACGTTAAAATCGACGCGGATCAACACGCGTTTGTTGGATACGTTTTGGTCGGTCAGGCGCAGGAAACGCAACATTGCTGTTCAACTCTCAAGGAAGGTTATTGGAAACAATCCGGAATTATAACGCCCCCAGCCCACTTTTCCTCAGTGTTGCATACTCCTTTGCGATTGGAATATTGGCAATTTCAGGACAACTTTTTGCACCTGACTTTGCGCAGCAAGGGCTTGATTTAATTGACTCATTCTTCATTTATGCATTGTTGGCGCAGTTTACGCACCTGGGCTGGGTACACCTGGGCTTGAACCTCGCCGGTTTGGCTATCGTCACATGGGGCTTTTCAAGCCTGCGCAGCCAGGGTGAATGGCTGTGGATGCAGCTTTTGTCCGTGGTGTGGGTTGCATTTTATTTGGCACAGGTCGAGCCGATCGATTGGTATTGCGGCTTAAGTGGTGCTTTGCATTTTCAATTCACCGCATGCCTGTTACTTGCGCTGCACAGGAGCCCAAACACGCTTCGGCAAAGCTGGCCACTGTGGGTGCTTGGCGCGGGGTTGATGATCAAATTGATACTGGAGTGGAATTCAGGCCCCACCACCGATTCACTGGTGGGCGGGCCAATTGCGTTTGAGGCACACAGGGGCGGCGCCCTGGGGGGTACATTGCTCGGACTGTTTATGATTGGGCAATCGGTTTGGATGAAGTCGAAGCAAGTGCCCTGAACACCCACATCAGCAGTGACATTAACAACAAACCGGGCAAGGTGGTGGAACCCCCGCCCCCGCCACCGCCGTCAACTGCTGAAACCGACGAACTTGAGCCTGAACTGTTGTCAGTGGTGGGTGTTGTCGTGCCGCCCGAGCTGGCGCTGGCCACCGAGGAAGGCGAGCTGCCATCGTCCCCGCTGGCGACCACGCGCAGCGCTGTAAAGCTGCTGTGCGATTCACCAACCGAGTCAGTCACGGTAAGTTGAAAGACCAAATCAGAACTCGACGTTGCCGCGGGTAAATCAACATCGGCGGTCGTTTGCGTGCCGCTCATTAACTGCTCACCCGAAACCTGCGTCCATGCATAAGAAGCAATGCTGCGACCCGCTGTAACACTGCTTGCGGAACCACGCAAACGAACTGGATTCAAACCAGTGGCGCTTTCCTGATACCCACTGGTGCTCAGGCCATTGGCAGAGGCTGAGGCATTGGCCACGGGGCGTGTGCCCTTGGCTGAAGTGACCGCACCAAATGTGTCCAACATTCCTGCTCCACACACTGCGGTGGTGCAATTGCAACTGCCTGAACCCTGATTGACTGTGCAGGTGCTGCTTCTAGGACTCAAGAAGCTTGCGGTGTTGGCCAGAATTTGACTGCGGATTTGGGCCGGAGTCAGTGCAGGGTTGATTGCACGCATCAGACCTGCCGTTGCCGCCACCAGGGGCGCGGCAAACGAAGTACCTGTTTTGCTCACCAAGCTGGCTGAAGTGGGTGTAGTGGTGCCTGAGTTACCCAAACCAACCAAACCGTTGCTGAAACCACCGGGGGCCATCAAGCTGATCGCAGAACCTATTGCACTGTAGCTGGCACGGCTGCCGTCGCGATCAAGGGCCCCAACTGACAACACATTGTTGCAATTGGCTGGGGAATCAACCGAACCGCCGCTGTTGCCCGCTGCGGCCACCACCAAGGTACCCGCTGCATTCACGCGGTCGACCACTGTTTGCTCAAATGAACTGCATGTGGTGGGACTACCCAAACTCAGGTTGATCACATCGGCAGGGTTGGGGTTACGGGGTATGCCGGGCACGTCCAGACCGGCTGACCACAGCATGGCATCCAGCACATCGGACAGCAAACCGCCGCATTTACCAAGCACACGAACCGGCAACACCTTCACGTTCCAGTCAGCGCCAGCCACATCCGAATCACTGTGGGTATTTGCCGCAATTTGGCCAGCAACGAAGGTGCCATGCCAACTCGAATTTTTTACACTACAACCCGAAAATGCAGATGTTTGGGTATCAGCACTGCTGACCCAATTACCAGGATCTGCCGCATTGGCATCACGACCATTGCCGTCATTGGCAGTGGGCACATCCGATACAAAATCGTAGCCGCTGAGCAGTCGACCCTTCAAATCCGGGGTTTCGAACACCACGCCGGTGTCCAAAACGGCCACCACCACGTCGGCGCTGCCACGAACCACATCCCAGGCTTGATCAAATTTTGCGCCCGCTGTGTTAAAGGTAGAGCGTAGTGCCCACTGATTCAAAAAGCTGGGATCGTTGGGTGTCGCGAAAGCCCTGACTGCGCGGTCTTCGATGACAAACTCAACTTCGGGGTCGCTGGCCAGGCGATTCAACATGGCTTGCTGATCACCTGCACGTACGCTGCCACCCCAACGCATCACATGCGTTCCCACCGAACCTGCACGTAACCAGCTTGCATCGATATTGTTTCTGGCCATCACATCGGCAAGGAACTCACCCTCCCTTTCCAATCGGCGCACGGAAGGTGTGCTGCTTAACTCAACCGAGTTCTTCAATTTGATGATGAACTGCCCTGCACCGCCCTGAGCATGGGCTGGCGCGACCAGAAGAATCCAGAGCATCAGCAAAACGGTAGTCACCAGCACACGCAGTGGCGTCAATTTTTGCTTCTTGGAACGGAAGGTCAGCATGGCAGTACTCGCTTATCACAATGGGTTCAGGTTACCCAGCGAGGTGCGCAATCAATTTATTGAAAAGAAAGCAGAACGGAGCCTACTTCTCAGCCACCTCGCCAAGACCCGACGAATACCGCTTTAACGGCATAAAACAAGGCTTTGCGCATAACCAATAGGGGTAGGGACACCCACAAAAGGGAGGGGGGTCTGAGGAATTCGGTGACATAAAAAAAACCGGGCTCGAGGCCCGGTTTTTTTGCATGAAGCGCGTATGGAATTACTTGGCGTTCATCAGTGCAACAGTGGTGTCCAACATGCGATTGGAGAAACCCCACTCGTTGTCGTACCAGCTGGATACCTTGACCAGCTTGCCACTCACCTTGGTCAGTGTGGCATCGAACGAACTGGAAGCTGGGTTGTGGTTAAAGTCAATCGACACCAATGGCGCCTCGTTGTACTCCAGCACACCTTTCAATGGGCCTTCGGCAGCAGCTTTCAAAATGCTGTTCACTTCATCAACCGTGGTTTCACGCTTGGCGATGAACGACAAATCAACCATCGACACGTTGATGGTGGGCACGCGAATCGCGTAGCCGTCGAGCTTGCCATTCAATTCTGACAACACCAAACCAACCGCAGCAGCCGCACCTGTTTTGGTGGGGATCATGCTCATGGTGGCGGAACGGGCGCGGCGCAGGTCTTCGTGGTACACGTCAGTCAACACCTGGTCATTGGTGTAGGCGTGGATGGTGGTCATCAAACCTGTTTCCAAACCAATCACATCATTCAAAGGCTTGACCAGTGGGGCCAAACAGTTGGTGGTGCAAGACGCATTGGAGATCACCGTGTCGGTGCTCTTCAAGACACTGTGGTTTACGCCAAATACAACTGTGGCATCCACGTCTTTGCCGCCAGGTGCGGAAATAATTACTTTCTTGGCACCACCTTTCAGGTGGGCCGATGCTTTTTCTTTGGATGTGAAAAAGCCGGTGCATTCCAGCACAACATCCACACCCAACTCGCCCCAAGGCAGTTCGGCCGGGTTGCGGTTGGCCAGCACCTTGATTTTGTCGCCATTCACAACCATGTAATCGCCATCTACGCTCACGGTGCCGGGGAAACGGCCATGGGCGGTGTCGTACTGGGTCAGGTGGGCGTTGGTTTTGGGATCGCCCAAATCGTTAATCGCCACGATTTGGATGTCGTGTTTTTTGCCACCTTCATAGTGGGCACGCAGTACATTTCGGCCGATGCGGCCATAGCCGTTAATCGCTACGCGAATGGTCATGACAAATCTCCTTGAAAGTAAATCAATTATTGCGTTTTTTAAGCTGTGACCAAGGCCAATGCGGCCTCGGTGAATTTCTCGGTGGTCAACCCAAAGTGCTTGAACAAGGCACCCGCCGGGGCAGACTCACCGAAGGTGCTCATGCCCAGCACAGTGCCCTTCACGCCAGCCTGCGCAATGTACTTGTACCAACCATCGGTCATACCGGCTTCAATCACGGCGATCGGGGCTGTACCCAGCACTTCGGCCTTGTAGGCCGCGGACTGGCGATCAAACACATTGGTTGATGGCATTGAAACCACACGGGCAGCTATGCCTTTCTCGGTCAGTGCTTTTTGCGTGTTCATCGCAATTTCAATTTCTGAACCGGTGGCAATCAGGGTGACCTTGGCGTTTACTGCCTCGGCCAACACATAACCACCCTTGGAGATGGAGTTCAATACAGACTCGGAACGGGCCAGGAAAGGCAGGTTTTGGCGGCTGAACAGCAATGAACTAGGACCGTCTTGGCGCATCACTGCACTGTTCCATGCAGCCATCGATTCAACTGAATCGGCCGGGCGCCACACGTCCATATTGGGCAGCAAACGCAAAGTGGCAGCGTGCTCCACGGGTTGATGGGTTGGGCCGTCTTCACCCAAGCCAATCGAATCGTGGGTGAACACGAAAATATTGCGCTTCTTCATCAGGGCAGCCATACGCAACGCATTGCGGCTGTAATCAGAGAAAGTCAGGAAGGTTGCACCAAAAGGAATGTAACCACCGTGCAGGGCCACACCGTTCAAGGCTGCGCTCATACCAAACTCACGCACACCCCAGTTAATGTGGTTACCCGCAGTAAAACCTTCAGCGTTTCGGCGCACAGCCACGCACTTGGCCCAGTTGGTCAGGTTTGAACCAGTCAGGTCGGCAGAGCCGCCCAGCAATTCGGGCAATTCGGCAGCCAGTAAAGTAATCGCGTTCTGGCTGGCTTTGCGGGTGGCAATGGTTTCACCCTTGGCAGCCACTTCAGCCAGCAGGCGTGCGGCGGTTTGTTCAAACTGATCAGGCAAATCACCGGCCATGCGGCGCTTGAATTCAGCAGCCTTGGCCGGGAATTTTGCGCTGTAGGCATCGAACAACTTGTCCCAGGCTGATTGGCGTGCAGCACCCTCTACCTGAGCATCCCAAGCGTTGTACACCTCGGCAGGAATCTCGAAGGGAGCATGTTCCCAGCCAATGGCGGCGCGGGTGGCGGCAATTTCAGCGTCACCCAGCGGTGCGCCGTGTACTTTGTCGGTGCCGGCCAAATTGGGCGAACCTTCGCCAATATTGGTTTTGCAGCAAATCAGGGTGGGGCCTTTGTCCAGCGCAGCGTTTTGTTTGGCCTGGGCAATGGCGGCATCCACCGCGTCTACATCGTGACCATTCACGTTGGGAATCACGTTCCAGCCATAGGCCTCGAAGCGCTTGGGTGTGTTGTCGGCAAACCAGTGTTCAACTTCACCGTCAATCGAAATGCCGTTGTCGTCGTACATCACGATGAGCTTGGACAAGCCCAAGGTACCCGCCAACGAGCAGGCTTCGTGGGAAATGCCTTCCATCAGGCAACCGTCGCCCAAGAACACATAGGTGTTGTGATCCACCACCGGGAAGCCGGCTTCGTTGAACTCAGCAGCCAGCAGTTTCTCAGCCAACGCAAAACCCACTGCATTGGCAATACCCTGCCCCAAGGGACCCGTGGTGGTTTCAATACCGGGGGTAATGTCCACTTCGGGGTGGCCCGGTGTTTTAGAATGCAACTGGCGGAAATTCTTCAATTCCTCGATCGGCAGGTCGTAACCGGTCAAGTGCAGCAACGCGTATAGCAGCATGGATCCATGGCCGTTGGACAAAACGAAGCGATCGCGATCGGCCCAAAGGGGATTCTGCGGGTTGTGCTTCAAGTGGCGAGCCCAAAGGGCAACGGCGATTTCGGCCATGCCCATAGGCATGCCAGGGTGGCCGGATTTGGCGGCTTGAACTGCATCCATGGCGAGCGCGCGAATCGCGTTGGCCATGTTCTTTGACGGTGAGGACATAGGTATGGGGATTGAGGGTTATGCCTGTGGCAAAGTTGGAAAAAAATGAATTTTATCAAAGCTATCCCAATAAAGCGCGCCCTTGCGGACAAACCATTGAATAAAGACGGGAAAACATGAAACACGACCAAGGCAAGCGTCTACCTCGCTTCCTGCTAGAACACTGCAACAGCGTGGGCCAAGTGCTTGATCTGTCTGACGACTTGATGCATTACGCGTCCAGAGTTTTGCGCCTGCGCGAAGGCGAAGCGCTGCGGGTGTGGAACGGAAAAGGTTGTGAGTACAACGCCACAGTTCACTATGTATCCAAAAAACTGGCGCAAATCCATGTGGGCGAAAAACTGGCAGTGCGCAATACCGAATTGAACCGACAAGTCCATGTACTTCAAGCGCTGCCAGAAGGCGACAAAATGGATTGGGTGCTTGAAAAATGCACAGAATTGGGCGTAGCTGGCTTTCAACCGGTTCAGGCCCAGCGCAGCGTGGTTAAACTGGAAGGTGAGCGGGCTGCCAAAAGGCAAGCCCACTGGGAAAGGGTTGTTTTGGCGGCTAGCCTGCAAAGCGAACGGGAACAACTGCCCTTCGTTGAACCTGTCAGGTCACTTTCCGCAGCCTTGGAATACGCTGCGCAAAGCTGGCCCAACGCGCAAGTGCTTTGGTTTACGCCACAGGCCGAGGAATCGTTGAAAAACTGGTGTCTCGATGCCAAAACTGGTGAGCCTCTTATTGTTTGTGTGGGACCAGAGGGCGGCTGGTCACCAGAGGAAACCAATACGGCAAGGCAGCTTGGTGCCCTACCCCTGAATTTTTCGCGACGCGTGTTGCGAACCGAAACATTTGCAGTGGCTTGCACGGCACAGCTGACAGCCTTGCTGAACCTTGAATCAGACTAACCAGAGAGACGGACATGAGCAGTAACGTGAGCAATGAGGCAAGCAATCAAGTGAGCAAGCAGTTCCAATTCAAGAACCCGAGCTTGTTGCAAACCAATCCCTTTGTGTATGGCAGTTTCCATGAATGTGAAAAAGACTTTCCGGTGGACAATCCCTCAACGGGTGAAACCATCGCGCAGGTTGGAAACACATCGATTGCCCTAGCCCACGATGCCATTTTGTGTGCTGAAAAGGCCTTGGCCAGCTGGCGCAACACCACGGCCAAAAGCCGTGCGCAAATGATGCGCAAGTGGTTTGACCTGATTATCGACAATGCCGATGACCTGGCCTTTCTCATGACACTGGAGCAAGGCAAACCGCTTTCAGAAGCCAAAGGCGAGGTAATTTACGGCGCAAGCTTTGTGGAATGGTTTGCCGAACAGGCCAAACGAATTGAAGGCAGTGTGCTGGAATCGCCACAATTGGGCCGGGAGTTGCTGGTGTTGAAGCAAGGCATTGGCGTGTGCGCAGCCATTACGCCCTGGAATTTTCCGATCGCCATGATCACCCGCAAAGTAGCCCCTGCACTGGCTGCAGGCTGTACAGTGGTGATCAAACCTGCCGAGCAAACCCCGCTCAGCGCGCTGGCCTTGGCTGAACTGTCGCGTCAAGCAGGAATTCCCGCCGGGGTTCTCAATGTGATCACCGGCGATGCGGACCGTTCCGTGGAAATTGGCAAGGTACTCTGCGAAAGCGATGTGGTTCGAAAACTCACCTTCACGGGCAGCACCGAGGTGGGCCGAATCCTGATGCAACAGTGCGCCCCAACCATCAAAAAACTCAGCCTTGAACTGGGTGGCCACGCGCCATTCATCGTGTTCGAAGACGCAGATCTGGACAAAGCTGTCGATGGCTTGATCGCGTCTAAATTCCGCAATGCGGGCCAAACCTGCGTGTGCACCAACCGCATTTATGTTCAACGCAGCGTGCAACAGGCTTTTGCAGAAAAACTGCACGCCAAGGTGGCCAAGCTGGAAGTGGGCGATGGCCTGAAGACCAAAGCCAGTATTGGCCCCATGATCGACGACCAAGCGATTGCCAAAGTTCAAAAACATGTGGATGACGCGCTTGCAAAAGGCGCAAAATTGCTGCACGGCGGCAAACCGCACACCTTGGGGGGGCGCTTTTTCGAGCCAACCTTGATCGACAATGCAGACCACCGCATGCTGGTGGCGCAAGAAGAAACCTTTGGCCCACTGGCAGCAATTTTCCCATTCGACACCGAAGAGCAGGCGATCAACTACGCCAACAACACGCCCTACGGCCTGGCCGCCTACTTCTACACCGAGAACTCTGCGCGCACCTTCCGGGTGGGTCGAGCGCTCGAGTACGGCATGGTAGGCATTAATGTGGGCGTATTCTCCAATGAAGTAGGGCCTTTTGGCGGCGTGAAGCAATCGGGCTTGGGGCGAGAAGGCTCTGTGTGGGGCATTGAAGAATTCCTGGAAATGAAGTACCTGTGCATTGGCACGCTCTGAGTTCGAAAGCCCCGGTAACCATTACAATACGGGGCAATCGACGTACAAAAAATTGAATCACGAAGGACACCGGCGCACATGCACAAGAAACCGCTGACGTTTCAACAGGCCATTCTGACCCTGCAAAACTATTGGGACCACCAAGGTTGTGCCTTACTGCAACCTTTCGACATGGAAGTGGGCGCAGGCACCAGCCACACCGCCACATTTTTGCGCGCATTGGGCCCCGAGCCCTGGAATGCAGCCTATGTGCAGCCATCGCGCCGGCCCAAAGACGGCCGTTACGGCGAAAACCCAAATCGCATGCAGCACTACTATCAGTTCCAGGTGGTGCTAAAGCCTTCGCCCGAAAACATCATTGATTTGTACCTGGGTAGCCTGGAAGCACTGGGTATCGACACCAAGCAAAACGACATTCGTTTCGTTGAAGACAACTGGGAAAACCCAACGTTGGGTGCCTGGGGTCTGGGCTGGGAAGTGTGGCTCAACGGCATGGAAGTGACCCAGTTCACCTATTTCCAGCAGGTTGGCGGTCTGGATTGCGCGCCAATTCTGGGCGAAATCACCTATGGCATTGAACGCCTGACCATGTACCTGCAAGGCAAGGAAAACGTGTACGACCTGGTGTGGACTGAACGCGAAGAAAAAGGCGTGATGAAAACACTGACCTACGGCGATGTGTTTCATCAAAACGAAGTGGAACAATCCACCTACAACTTCGAGCACAGCAATGCCGACATGCTGTTTCGCCACTTCGGCGAATACGAGGCGGAAGCAAAGCACCTGATTGAAGTCGGCCTTGCCCTGCCCGCCTACGAGATGATTCTGAAAGCCGCGCACACCTTCAACTTGCTGGACGCACGCGGTGCCATTTCAGTGACCGAGCGCGCAACCTACATTGGCCGAATCCGCAATTTGTCGCGTGCCGTGGCGCAAGCCTACTTTGATTCACGCGAAAAGCTGGGTTTCCCAATGTGCGATACCCCCAATACACAAGCCGCCTAAAACACGTGAGACCCATGAATTCAACACTACTGGTTGAGCTGTTTACCGAAGAGCTCCCACCCAAAGCACTGCAAACACTGGGCAACGCATTCTCTGAATTGCTCAGCAAAACCCTGCGCGATGAAGGCCATCTTTCTGATTCCAGCGTGATCGAGGGCTTTGCCAGTCCACGCCGTTTGGCCTGCCGCATTACCAACGTGGCCGCAATCAGCCCCGAGAAAAAAATTCAGGAACGTTTGCTGCCCGCGAAAATTGGCCTGGATGCGAACGGCCAACCCACGCCACCCTTGCAGAAAAAACTGGATTCCCTGGGAATGGGTGCGATCAGTGTGGATCAACTGGAAACCATCAATGACGGCAAGCAAGATGTATTGCACATTTCACGCACGCAAGCGGGCAAGGCACTTGATGAATCGCTGAACAAAGCGCTGGAAGCTGCCACCACCAAGCTGCCCATTCCAAAAGTAATGAGTTACCAGCGCCCCGATGGCAGCACCGTGCATTTTGTGCGCCCTGCCCACCGCTTGATTTGCCTGCATGGCAACCACGTAGTGCCCGCGCAAGTGCTGGGTTTGGAAAGCGACCGCATCACCTTGGGTCACCGTTTCCTGAGCAGCGGCGTGGTGAACATTGCCAGCGCCGACAGCTATGAAGCGCAACTTGAAACCGAAGGCAAAGTAATGGCCAGTTTCGAGAAACGCAAAGCCGCCATTGAAAAAGCCCTGAATGATCAAGCTGCAGGCGACAAAGTGGTGCAGCCCGAAGACTTGGTCAACGAGGTGTGTGCGCTGGTTGAATGGCCCGTGGTGTACGAAGCCGGTTTCGAAAAAGAATTTCTGGAAGTGCCGCAAGAGTGTTTGATTCTGACCATGCAGGCCAACCAGAAGTACTTTGCCATTACCGACCAGAATGGCAAGATGAAAAACCGCTTCTTGCTGGTTTCAAACCTGCTGACGCACACCCCCGAACTGATCACAACAGGCAACGAACGCGTGTTGCGCGCACGTTTGGCCGACGCGAAATTCTTCTTCGATCAAGATCGTAAAAAATCACTGGAAAGCCGCTTGCCCGGCTTGGCCAACGTGGTGTACCACAACAAGCTGGGTACACAGAAAGACCGCAATGGCCGCCTGGTTGAACTGGCTGCAGCGCTTGCCCCAGTGTGCGGCGCCAATGTGGAGCAAGCCAAGCGCGCAGCACTGCTGTGCAAAGCCGACCTGCTGACCGACATGGTTGGCGAGTTCCCCGAACTGCAAGGCAATATGGGCGAACATTACGCCCGGCACGATGGCGAACACGCCGATGTAGCCCAGGCAATTGCTGACCATTACAGCCCTCGCTTTGCTGGCGACCAATTGCCCCGCAACCCGGTGGGTGTGGCTGCTGCGCTGGCCGACAAACTGGAAACCCTCGTGGGCATTTACAGCATCGGCTTAATCCCCACTGGGGACAAAGACCCCTTTGCATTACGTCGCCACGCCTTGGGCGTGATTCGAATGGTGATCGAAAAAAATCTGAAACTGGATTTAATTGATGCACTGAACAAGGCCAGCAGCCTGTTCACAGAATTTCCCGACTTCAAACAAAGCGTGGAAGGCATTGCCGGCTTTATTCAAGACCGACTGCGTGGCTACCTGAAAGACCAGGGCTACTCCACCGCCGAGGTTGAGTCAGTGCTTAGCCAGAATCCAAGCCAGTTTGCCGACTTGCCCAAACGCCTGGAAGCTGTGCGTGCTTTCTCGCAACTACCGGAATCGCAAGCATTGGCAGCCGCCAACAAGCGAATCACCAATATTTTGAAGAAGACAGAAGTCACTTCTTCCAAGGTGGACGCAACCCTGTTGCAAGTCGATGCCGAAAAAGCACTGGCCGCACAAGTCAAAGAAGTGGAACCAAACGCCACCAAGGCATTCGAGCAAGGGGACTATCAACAGGCACTGCTGGTTCTCGCGCCCTTGAAGGCCAATGTAGACGCCTTCTTTGAAAACGTGATGGTGATGGACAACAATGAAGCACTAAAAAACAACCGCCTCGCCTTGTTGAAACACATGCATGGTTTGATGAACCGCGTGGCCGACATTTCACAATTGGCCGCTTAAGACCTGAACACTGAGCAAGGACAAGCCCATGAAACTCATCGTGCTGGATCGGGATGGCGTCATCAACGAAGACTCGGATGAATACATCAAATCAGTGGATGAGTGGATCCCCATTCAAGGCAGCATGGAAGCCATCGCACGGTTGAACCGCGGCGGTTATCGGGTGGTGGTAGCCACCAACCAAAGTGGTATTTCGCGCGGCATGTTCGATCTTGAAACCCTGTCGGCCATGCACAAAAAAATGCATGATCTCGCAGGCCAGGCAGGCGGCCATATCGAGGGCATATTCTTCTGCCCGCATGGCCCAGACGACAAATGCAACTGCCGCAAACCCAAACCCGGGCTGTTTCAGGAAATTCAGGCACGCACTGGTTTTAATCTTGAAGGTGTGCCTTGCGTGGGCGACTCGCTACGCGACCTGCAAGCAGGTAGCAGCCAGGGCTGCAGCACATTCTTGGTAAAAACAGGCAAAGGAAAAAAAACCCTGGAAAAAAGCAAAGAAGAATTGCCCAAAGGCACCTTGGTGTTCGACAATCTGACAGCTGTCGCCGAGCACTTGGTGCCTGACGATCCTTTCGCAAACAATCGATAACAACTAAAACTTTTCGGAGGCCTGTGGTGAGATCCGTCATTGGTTCTATCCTGTTTTTCGTCTACGTGGTGGTGTACACGCCCATTCATGCGACCTTGCTGCTGCTGGTTTCACCATTTATCTCAATTCGCAACCGCTATGTGTTTGCCTGTTGGTGGAATGCCTTGAACATTGAAATGTTGCGCCTGCTGTGCAACATTCAATACAAAGTAGAGGGCATGGAACACCTGCCCAATACCGGCGCAATCATTCTGGCCAAACACCAGTCGGCCTGGGAAACTTTTGGCATCCCCGCACGCCTGTTGCCACGCCAACTTTGCCTGGTTTACAAAAAAGAACTTCAATACGTGCCCTTTTTTGGCTGGGCCTTGTGGGTATTGCGCATGGTGCCTATTGATCGGAAAAATGGCGTTGAAGCTTTTGAGCAGGTCAAAACCATGGCCGGGCAACGCATGAAAGAAGGCGCCTGGATGATGTTTTTCCCTGAAGGTACACGCGTTCCTGTGGGTTACAAACGCCGCTATAAAACCGGCGGTACGCGCCTTGCAGTTGCAACAGGTACACCAGTGGTGCCAGTAGCGCACGATGCTGGCGAATACTGGAAGCGCAAAGGATTTTTCAAGAAGGCCGGCACAGTGACCTTGCGATTTGGCCCGCCCATTTCACCTGAAGGGCATGATGCCCAAAGCCTGATGGACGTGGTCGAAGAATGGATTGAAAACGAAATGCACAAAATCAGCCCACACCGCTACACCAGCGCTGAAACACCACTGGTGGGTAAAGGCGACCAATAAACCATGCGATTAACAGCAGCACCCAGCCCCACTGAAGTTCGCAGCATTGAACTGCCGTGGGGTTTGTGCAGCTATATTCTGAAACGCAGTAAACGCAAATCGGTCGGCTTTCTAATCGGCGATCATGGCCTGCAAATTTCGGCCCCCCTTCGGCTTTCCATCACCGAACTCCAAAGCATCATCGCCTCCAAATCTACGTGGATCGAAAAACGCCTAAGACAATGGGAAACGCGAAGCAAACAGACAATCTCCTTGTCAAGCTTGCTCGATGAAAGTAAACCGATTCCGATTCGAGGCGAGCCCTACCAAATTGAAACCTTGCCAGCACGCAGCAAACCCATGCTGAATCCCTGGACAAAAAGCATTGCCCTGCCCGCTTGCGAAAATAGCGTGCAGCGTGACAAGGCCATTGAAAAACTATTGAAATCGCATGCCAAAGAAGTGTTCACGCACATGGCCACCAAACTGTTTGAACGCCAGGCAGCGGCGCAGCGTTTGCCTCATTTCTCAATTCATTTGAGTAGCCCAAGTTCACGCTGGGGGAGTTGCAACAGCAAACGCGAAGTGCGCCTGAATTGGCGCCTGGTGCATTACCCGCCGCAACTGATCGAATATGTGATCGCACACGAACTGGCTCACCTTGTTGAAATGAATCACAGCGCGCGCTTTTGGGCTGTGGTTGAAAGCCTGATGCCCGATTACCAAACACCCCACAAAGCGCTGTCCAGAATGAACCCTGCCGAGGTACCCGTATTATGAGAATTCTTCACACCATGCTGCGCGTTGGCGACCTTCAACGCTCCATAAATTTCTACACGCAGGTCATGGGCATGAACCTGATCAGGACCACCGAACGACCCGATCAAGGTTATTCCTTGGCTTTTGTTGGCTATGGCAACGAACAAGACGGCGCTGTCCTTGAATTGACCTACAACCACGGTGTGGATAGCTACGATTTGGGCACTGCGTACGGCCACATTGCAATCGCAGTCAACAACGCTTACACACAATGCGAGCGAATTACCTCAGCTGGCGGAACAGTGACGCGCCCCGCCGGACCAGTGAAAGGTGGGAGTACTGTCATTGCGTTTGTTGAAGACCCTGATGGCTACAAAATTGAATTAATACAAATATCGCAATCACATTGATTTCAATACATAAAAGCCCTTGCATTTCCACAAGGCACGCAAGGCCTTGCGGCCCACTTTGACAAACAGAAGTCAAGTAAAAAATTTCCGGTTTTTTCCTGATTTGGGCTCGAATAAAATCGCCCTGCCCGTTACAATGGGCTGCTCGAAATTTGCTTAAATTTTGTGCAACGTGCGCATCGCCCATTTAACACTTCCAAACAATCTGTTCCTTGCTCCAATGGCAGGTGTAACCGATCGTCCCTTCCGCCAGTTGTGCAAAAAACTGGGCGCGGGTCATGCTGTGTCGGAAATGGCCGCGAGCAACCCTGCACTGTGGAAAACAGACAAAAGCACGCGCAGGTTGAACCACTACGGCGAAACAAAACCAATTGCTGTTCAAATTGCTGGCGCCGACCCGGAAATGATGGCGCATGCCGCCGCCTACAACATTGAACGCGGCGCGCAAATCATCGACATCAACATGGGTTGCCCGGCCAAAAAAGTGTGTGCGGTTGCTGCGGGCTCTGCCTTGCTGCAAAACGAAGGTTTGGTCGAACGCATTTTGAAAGCAGTGCACGCCGAATGTGAACAACGCGGTGTGCCCCTTACTTTGAAGTACCGCACCGGTTGGTCACCCGAACACAAGAATGCAATACACATTGCGCAAATGGCGCAGTCTGTTGGTGTATCGCTTCTCACACTTCATGGTCGTACGCGCGCTTGCGGTTACATGGGCGACGCGGAATACGACACCATCAAGGCCGTGAAGCAGGCCGTCAACATCCCAGTGATCGCGAACGGTGACATCACCAGCCCCGAGAAAGCGAAATTTGTCTTGGATTACACGGGTGCAGATGGCCTCATGATCGGTCGGGCCGCACAAGGCAATCCCTGGATTTTTAGAGAAGTGCTGCATTACCTGAAAACGGGTGAACGCATTGATCCACCCACACTTGAAGAAGCCCATGAAGTCATGATGCATCACTTGCGTGATCACCATGAATTTTATGGAGAGAAAACGGGCCTGCTCACCGCCCGAAAGCATTTGCAGTGGTATCTTTGCGGCCCAGCCGGAAAAAACAACACCGTGGTCGACCAACTGATGTTGGCGCAAACCACAAGCGAACAATTGCGCATTGTTGATGAATTTTTTCTGAACTGGTTATCAAGCGGCCAGCAGTACTTCGCCGCTGCAAACGATTCACTCCAACCAACACCAAGAAGAAGATTGGCAGCATGAAACCCAATGACAGTGATCTAAGTCCCATCACCATTTCAGAGTGCATACGCAGCAATCTGGACAAGTTCTTTAACGACCTTGAAGGTGAATGTGCCAAGTCGGTATACGACATGGTGTTGTCTGCAGTTGAGCGCCCCATGCTGGAAGTGGTCATGGAAAAAGCCAACATGAACCAAACCATCGCAAGCCAGATGCTGGGTATTAATCGCAACACCCTGCGCAAAAAACTGCAACAGCACGGCCTCATCTGATTTTTAATTTTTACCGACCGCTTAACAACCGGCCCCCGATACCATGACATCAAATCCAACCATCAAACGCGCGCTACTCAGCGTGTCCGACAAAACCGGCATTCTTGAATTGGCCAAAGCACTGGCTGACCAAGGCGTGGAAATTTTGTCCACAGGCGGAACCGCCAAATTGCTCGCCGAGAAAGGACTCGTGGTCAAAGAGGTCAGCAGCCACACTGGTTTCCCGGAAATCATGGATGGCCGTGTCAAAACCCTGCACCCAAAAATTCACGGCGGTATTTTGGCGCGTCGCGATTTGCAAAGTCACCTGGACGCCATGGAAGAGCATGGCATTGGCGCAATCGATTTGGTGGCTGTGAATCTGTACCCCTTCGACAAAGCCACCGCCGGCGACAACGTGAAGCTGGAAGATGCGATTGAGAACATCGACATTGGTGGCCCCGCCATGGTGCGTGCCTCTGCGAAAAACTACACCGGTGTCACCATCATTGTCGACCCGGCTGATTACGGCAAAGTGATCGATGAAATCAAAAGCAACGATGGCGCAACCACGCTGAAAACACGCAGTGGTCTGGCGGCCAAAGCCTATGCGCACACCGCACGTTACGATGGTGCAATTGCTGCATTCCTGACCAGCCTGCAAGGCACCGAAGGCGCACTGGAAGACACACCCACACGCATTGAATACCCGGAAGTGCTCAGCATGCAGTTTCACAAAGTGCAAGACATGCGCTACGGTGAAAACCCACATCAAAGTGCCGCCTTTTACCGCGAGGCAAAAGCACCCGTGGGCCTGTTGGCCAACTACCGCCAACTGCAAGGCAAGGAACTCAGCTTCAACAATATTGCTGATTCCGACGCAGCCTGGGAATGCGTCAAAACATTCGACGCCCCCGCCTGCGTCATCATCAAACACGCCAACCCTTGCGGTGTGGCCGTGGCCGAAGGCCCGTTGAACGCCTATCACAAAGCGTTCAAAACAGACCCCACCTCCGCATTTGGCGGCATCATCGCTTTTAATCGCCCGGTCGATGAAGCCACGGCACAGGCCGTTGCAAAACAGTTTGTTGAAGTGGTGATTGCGCCCGCGTTCGACGAAGCCGCACGCGCCGTATTCTTTGCCAAGCAAAATGTTCGATTGCTGGAAATTCCTGTGGAAACCGGCATGCACAAATTTGATTACAAACGCGTGGGCGGCGGTTTGCTGGTACAAAGCCCCGATGAACGCAATGTGCTACAAAGCGAAATTAAAGTGGTCAGCAAACGCCAGCCCACCGAGCAGCAATGGGCTGATTTGATGTTTGCCTGGCGCTGCGCGAAGTTCGTGAAAAGCAATGCCATCGTATTCTGCAAAGACGGCATGACCATGGGTGTTGGCGCAGGCCAAATGAGCCGTGTCGATTCAGCACGTATCGCATCCATCAAGGCACAGAATGCAGGCCTTACTCTGGCTGACAGCGCTGTTTCATCCGATGCGTTCTTTCCCTTCCGCGATGGTTTGGACGTGGTGATCGACGCAGGCGCAAGCTGCGTCATTCAACCTGGTGGCTCCATGCGCGACGAAGAAGTCATTGCGGCTGCGAATGAGCGTGACATTGTCATGGTGCTTACTGGTGTGCGCCATTTCCGCCACTAAACGCATCACGCCCCCTACCCTACCGTGATGCGTATCCTTGGCATAGACCCAGGCCTGCGCATCACCGGTTACGGCGTGGTCGACATCATTGAAAGCCAGCAAATTTATGTGGCCAGTGGCGTGATCCGTTCCAATTCCGATGCTTCCCTGCCCGACCGTTTGCACACCCTGTTTTCGGGTTTGTGTGAACTGGCGGAACTGTATAAACCCCAAGTGGCCGTGGTTGAAAAAGTGTTTGTGAACGTGAACCCGCAATCTACCTTGCTACTGGGGCAAGCACGCGGCGCGGTGCTTACTGCGCTCACTCACAGCGGTTTGGCAGTAACCGAATACACGGCGCTGCAAATCAAGCAAGCCATTGTTGGGCACGGCAAAGCCAACAAAGAACAGGTACAGGAAATGGTCAAACGCCTTCTAAAACTACCTGCCCACCCTTCAGCCGATGCAGCCGACGCACTGGCCGCCGCATTAACGCACGCGCAAAGCAGCAAACTGCTGGGTGCACTGGCAGCCAAAGACCTGCCCACCAGTATTTTCAAAACTCGCACTCGAAAGGGCCGCACGAGCTGGAAATGAAATCGCTTGGCGTATAATCAATTTCAGTTTACTGTGCATAAAAACAGTGTGGAGACGCTGCAATGATTGGTCGCCTGAAAGGCACTTTGCTTGAAAAAAACGCCCCGTGGATTTTGCTCGACGTGCAAGGCGTGGGCTACGAATTGCAGGTGCCCATGAGCACACTGTTCAACCTGCCCGAAATCAACGCAAGTTGCACGCTGTTAACCCACCTTGTTGTTCGCGAGGACGCGCATACCCTCTACGGCTTTCAAAACATTGCTGAAAAAAACCTGTTCAAAACCTTGATCAAAGTTTCCGGCATTGGGCCGCGCACCGCATTGGCCATTTTGTCTTCCATTTCCACCAACGACTTTTTGCTTGCCGTGCAAAGTCAGGAAACGGCGCGTTTGGTAAAAATCCCCGGCATTGGCAAAAAAACTGCCGAGCGTTTGTTGCTTGAACTGAAAGGTCAAATCGTCGCTTTGGGCGGCACCGCGAACATTGCAGAAGGCATGCCATTGTCTGGCAGCAATCAAAGCGAAGTTGTTCAAGCCCTGTGTGCCTTGGGTTATTCTGACAAAGAAGCAGCGCTGGCCTGCAAAGGCCTGCCCGAGGGCACCAGTGTTACCGATGGCCTGAAACTGGCCCTGCGCAATTTGTCGAAAGGCTAACAGAGAACACCCACAATGATTGAACCCGATCGCCTGATCAGCCCCACCAAAACCACACATGCCGAAGAAGCGTTCGAGCGCGCCCTGCGCCCCAAGCATTTGGACGAGTATGTGGGGCAACAAAAAATTCGCGATCAACTCGACATTTTTATTGCTGCTGCACGCGCACGCAAGGAAGCGCTTGATCATGTGCTTCTGTTTGGTCCCCCCGGTTTGGGCAAAACCACTTTGGCGCATATTTTGGCCCGTGAAATGGGCGTGAACCTGCGTCAAACCTCTGGCCCTGTGCTTGAACGCCCTGGCGACTTGGCAGCGTTGCTGACCAACCTCGAAGCCAATGACGTGTTGTTCATCGATGAGATTCACAGGCTTTCGCCCGTGGTCGAGGAAATTTTGTACCCGGCGCTGGAAGACTATCAAATCGACATCATGATCGGCGAAGGCCCCGCCGCACGCAGCGTGAAACTTGATTTACAACCTTTCACACTGGTGGGTGCCACCACCCGTGCCGGCATGCTGACCAATCCGTTGCGCGACCGTTTTGGCATTGTTTCACGGCTCGAGTTTTACTCGCCCGAAGAGTTGTCCCGGATCGTTGCACGCTCAGCCAGTTTGCTGGACACACCTGCCGAGGCCAGTGGTTGCCTTGAAATTGCCCGCCGATCACGCGGTACACCACGTATTGCCAACCGGCTGTTACGCCGGGTGCGCGACTATGCCCAAGTGAAAGCTGATGGGGTAATTACAGCTGAAGTGGCCGATGCGGCACTGGTAATGCTTGATGTCGACAAAGTGGGCCTGGATCCCATGGACCGCCGCTTGCTGGAGACCATCATTCACAAATTTGGTGGTGGACCTGTTGGCCTTGAAAGCGTGGCGGCCGCCATTGGCGAAGAAAAAGACACCATTGAAGATGTGCTGGAACCCTACCTGATCCAGCAAGGCTACATTCAACGCACGCCGCGTGGGCGAATTGCCACGCTGAACACCTACGCACATTTTGGTCTGACTGCACCGGCCAGTTTGGCAGGTACGCATGCGGCGAATGTGCAGCAAGGCGACCTGCTGTAACACCGGCATTCAGGCGAAAGACCGGAACCCAATTTAATTGGGCTGTCCAACAAGCTGCGGGCGATCAATCCTCAGCCGCTTTCACCGGCTTACCCGCACCAACCTTGGCCGTGGCAGGCTTTCGAGCAACCGGCTTCTTGGCCACCGCCGGGCGTTTTTCACCAGCAGGTTTAGCAACTGCCTTGCTTGCAACAGCAGGCTCTGCTTTCTTGCTCTCCCACTTCACGCCCAAAGCCGCTTCAAGCTCTTCCAGTGCCTCGCCGGTGTACACCGACAAACGCTGCATGGAAGGCAAGGCATCGTGGTCACCGGTAAACGCCACATTGAACTGGCCGGAATAACTGACCACTGTAATGTTCAATGCCTGCCCGTGCGGAATCAGGGAAATCGGATAAAACTGCTCCAGGCGACAACCCGAAAAGTACAAGTCGCGCGATGGACCGGGCACATTGGAAATGACGGTGTTGAAAATTGGACGGGTTAAACCACCCAGACCCGACACCAATTGCAACATCATGGGGGCCATCAGCATAATGGTGTAGTTGTTGATCGCCTCCTTGGGCATGGCCTGCAAATTGGCTTTTGCCAATTGTGTTGACCGACGGATCTCTTTCAGACGCGTCAATGGGTCGCTTTCAGTGGTGAACAGGTTCGCAATGATAAAGCTGATGGCATTGCCGCCATCCAGGTCATCAGCAGGCCTTACCGACACGGGCAAGCCAGCCGTCAGAGACTCCGATGGCAAGGCATCGCGTTCCAGCAAATAGCGACGAATGGAGCTTGAACAAATTGCCAGAAAAATATCATTCACACTGACCTTGGCGGCCTCTGCAACAATCCGGATACGTTCCAGCGGATAAGTTTGAGTGGCCAATCGGCGGGCACCACCCACGCGTTTGTTCACAATCGACTTGGGTCCCGAGAACGGCGTAGCCAGTGCTGAGTCAGTGGGCTTGACCGCCTCCCGCATCAAGTCCATCAAGGCTCGGCCAGCGGCGGGCAATGATTGCCCGTTGAGCTTTGCCGCTTCCCAAGCCTCGCGCGCCTGGTCTGCGAAATGTTGCTGTTCGGTATTTTTTTTCTTTTTGCTGATGGTACCCACCGACCAGGGAGCAGGCAGGGCCATGCTTTCTTTGGCAGACTTGCCAAAAATTCGCTCCATCAGTCGCATGCCGCCCACGCCGTCCATCAGCGAATGATGCATTTTGGTGTACAGGGCAAACCGGTTGCCGTAAAGCCCTTCAATCAAATGCATTTCCCACAGCGGTTTGCGAAAATCGAGCGGATGAGAATGTAAACGGGAAATCAAGGTTCCCAATTCACGCTCGCCTCCGGGCGCAGGCAAGGCGCTGTGCCGGAAGTGGTAATCCAGATCGATTTTGTCGGCCTCGATCCACTTGGGCATTAATGTGAGCAGGCGCGGACTGGACAAGCGGTAGTTAAAAGGCGGTGCGAATTCCAGAGAACTGCGAAGCATTTGGACAATTCGGGCAATCGCCTGCTGGGACGTTTCACCTTCGGGAACTGTAAAAACTGCCATGCTACCCACGTGCATGGGTGCTTCTTTTGATTCAACATACAGCCAGGATGCATCCAGCAAAGGGATATTTCGTGCCATGTCAGCGGTCTCCACTTCTCGTTGTTATTTGAATATGAATATTTAATTAATTTAATAGTGGCAGGATCCCACAACCCCAAGAGGCAGCCCTACTCCTGCTTACAATACCGTTAGCATACTAGAGACGGGCCATTTAATGACATTCAAGTATTCACTGCGTGTGTATTTCGAAGACACCGATGCGGGCGGCATTGTGTATTACGGGAATTACCTCAAGTTCATGGAACGCGCTCGAAGCGAATGGTTCCTTCAGCAAAGCATTGGCATGAAATCGCTGATGAATGACCATCATTTGGTCTTCGTTGTCAGCCGAACTGAATTGAACTACCTACGCTCTGCTAAACTTGAGGATATACTTGAAATATCGACGGAACTTACTGAACTTAAGCGAGTTTCTGCAGTCTTCAAACAAACCGTAACGCGCAACGGCGAAGTGCTGTGCGAGGGCAAAACCAAAGTGGGCTGTGTCAACACTGAAACTTTGAAACCCAGTGCAATACCGCCTGCCGTGTACGCGCAACTCAACCAATTGATGCCCTAGTGCGTTACAAGACTCAAATCATTTTCCTTACCGCGGATTGTTAATGGATATCTCTACCGACATGTCGTTCATTTCCCTGATCGCAGAGGCCAGTCTGGTTGTTCAGCTGGTCATGTTGATTTTGGTCATGATTTCCCTCATTTCCTGGGCCACCATTTTCAAGAAATGGGCGGTACTCAAGCGAACCAAGCAACAAGCCGACAAGTTCGAAGAAGAATTCTGGTCAGGCGGCGATCTCAACACGCTGTTTCAGCGAGCTGGCATGCGCAGAAACGATGCAGGCCCACTCGAGAGAATTTTCGAGGCCGGTATGAGCGAATTTCTTCGCGCTCGCGACAAAAAAGGCCTGACCGATTATTCGCTGATCATTGACGGCGCCCGCCGTGCCATGAAAGCCGCCTTTCAGCGCGAAAATGAAATCCTTGAACGCAACCTGCCATTCCTGGCATCGGCCGGCTCAGTCAGCCCCTACATTGGCCTGTTCGGAACCGTTTGGGGCATCATGCATGCCTTCGTGGGCCTGGCCAACGTGCAGCAAGCCACGCTTGCATCGGTCGCACCAGGCATTGCAGAAGCCCTGATTGCCACCGCAATTGGCCTGTTTGCCGCCATTCCCGCTGTTGTGGCCTACAACCGCTATGCCAACGACATTGATCGTTTGTCCACCCAGTTTGAATCTTTCGTTGAAGAGTTTTTGAATATTCTGCAACGTCAGCACTAATGCCAGCAATGAGCAACAGGAAATTTAATCGATGAAAGCCGAACTTGGACGAAAATCCAGACGCGCCATGAACGAGATCAATGTGGTGCCCTACATCGACGTGATGTTGGTGCTGCTGATCATTTTCATGGTCACGGCCCCAATGATCACCCCGTCGGTTATCGACTTGCCGTCCATGGCCAACACCAACCCGCCCAAACAAATGCGCCCCATTGAAGTCACCGTGCGCCAAGTGGGTAGTTTGGTGGTGAAAGACATGAAAACAAACAAAAGCACTGAAGTGACGTTGGAGCAACTGGCCGCAGAAGTGAGAAAACTTCAGGCAGATGAACCTGATCGCCCAGTTGTAATTTCTGCGGAAAAAGCCATTCAATACCAGGCCGTGGTCGATGCGATGGATGCACTGCAAAGTGCGCAAATTCAGAAAGTGGGCCTGCTGGTGAAGCCAAAAAGCAAATGAGCACTGATTTAACCCGTCCACGCAACGGCTGGGAATTTACATCAGCCCATGAAGCACTGCTTTCCAAAATGAGCAAGGAAAGCGGGCTTGAGGCACGCCTTGACCCACCAGTTGACCACACTGGTGAAAAGGCGGGCCTGACTGTGTCTGTGTTGGCTCATTTAACTTTGGTTGCGTTTTTTGTGGTGGGGCTCAATTGGAATACCGAAGAACCGGCCGCGTTTGAAGCGGTGTTGTGGTCTGAAATGCCAGCCAACGAACCAGTGGCTGTTCAACAACCCAAACCTGAGCCCGTGCCAGAACCACCCAAGCCCGAGCCTGTGGTTGAAACACCACCGCCACCAAAGCCGGTAGAACCTCCAAAAGCAGACATTGAATTGCCCAAGCCCGAGCCGAAGAAAAAGCCTGAGCCAAAGCCAGAACCCAAGCCCGAGCCAAAAAAACCAGAACCGAAGCCTGAACCAAAGCCTGAGCCCAAAAAACCTGAGCCCAAGCCCAAGCCTGAGCCAAAGCCTGAGCCGAAGAAAGTTGAACCAAAAATTGATCCTGAATTGGCCAAAAAGCTTCGTCAGGAAGAACTGGCCCGCATTATGGGTGGTTCGCCAAACACGGGCAGCACCTCGGCTGGCACCAGTCGCAACAAGGCGCTGTACAGCGATCGAATTCGACAGTACGTGCGCAGCAAACTGGTGTTCCCTGGAGCCGACTCAGTCGATGGAAACCCAGAAGCAGTTTTCGAAGTCAAGCAACTTCCCAATGGGGAAATTGTCTCTATCACACAGAAAAAAAGCAGTGGGTTGCCAGCGTGGGACAGCGCTGTAGAGCGCGCCTTACAACGCTCTAGTCCACTACCCAGGGCCGAAGACGGTTCAGTTGAACCGGTGCTTGTCCTCTCATTTCGTCCAAAAGACGTTTAATTCATAGTGAAACAATGAACTACGCCAACCAAGCCATGTATTTACAACCGTCAAGTACCATGTGGACCCGTTTTCGGCGTGCTGCATACACCCTCTTTGCCGCGGCCACTTTGCTGGCCACAACAACGCCTGCCCAAGCGCAACTGAAAATTGACATTACCGGCGTGGGGGCGAATCAAATCGCATTCTCCGCTGCACCATTTCAGGGCAACCAAGGTTTGCCCGAAGACATTAAAAAGGTAATTGAGGACGATTTGGTTCGCAGCGGCTTTTTTCGCTCGATCAACACCACCAGCAATGTGGAACTCAATGAGTCCACCCTGATCGACCCTTCAGCATGGAAATCAATTGGTGTTGATGCGCTGATCGTGGGTTCAGTCAAAAAGCTGCCAGACGGCAGACTGGATTTGCGCTTCAACCTGCACGACACAGCGCAACAAAAGTCATTGGGCAAATTCAGCTATGTGATCGCAGCGTCTGCCTTGCGCTTGCATGCCCACAAAATCGCTGATTTTGTATACGAGAAAATGCTGGGTGAAAAAGGCGTGTTTGCTACTCGCCTGGCGTATGTAGAAAAATCCCCAGGTCGCTATCGTCTGATTATTGCCGATGCCGACGGTGCCAATCCTCAAGTTGCACTGGCCTCCAAAGAGCCAATTATTTCGCCAGCTTGGTCACCAGACGGCACACAACTTGCCTATGTTTCCTTCGAAACTCGTAAACCTGTCGTATTTGTTCACACACTTGCAACAGGTCGTCGCAAGGCGTTGGCGAATTTCAGGGGCAGCAACAGTGCGCCAGCGTGGTCTGCGAATGGTCAGCAAATTGCTGTGGTGTTAACCAAAGATGGTGGGTCACAAATTTTCTCGATGAGTGCAGATGGATCTGGCTTGAACCGCTTGACCAACACAGGTGGAATCAACACCGAGCCCGTTTACAGCCATGATGGTCGAAGCATCTATTTCACCTCTGATCGAGGAGGTGGCCCACAAATTTACCGAATGGGTACAAATGGCGGTGATGCGTCACGCGTGACATTCGAAGGTGGATACAATATCTCGCCTCGAATTAGTCCCGATGACAAAACATTGACATATGTAACTCGTCGAGATGGGCAGTTTCGAATCGCCGCACTTGATTTGGGGGGCGGCACAGAGATGCTGCTGACCAATACAGGGCGAGATGAAAGCCCAAGTTTCGCGCCGAATGGACGCTACATTTTGTATGCAACCAAGTCGGGCGGCAAAGGGACCCTGGCCGTGGTGTCAAAAGACGGACGAATCAAGTACACCTTGAGCAGTTCTGGTGCTGACATTTCGGAACCCACCTGGGGTCCATTCATTAATGATTGATTTTGAATTTGTTTTAACTGGTTTTACACTAAACATTCTTTAGGTCTGGAGAAAAATATGAAACACTCAATGGTCAAGTACCTGGCAATTTCCGCAATGGTGGCAGTATTGGCCGCTTGTAGCTCTGCCGTTCCTTTGAACGACAAGCCTACAGTTGAATCAAAAACTGGCACAGCCCCAGGTTCAGGTGACGGCCGTGCCGTACCCACAGTAACCCCAGGTGACGCCGACCCACTGAACGACCCACAAGGTGTATTGGCCAAGCGCAGCGTTTACTTTGACTACGACAGCTACTCTGTCAAGTCCGAGTATCGCGATCTGGTTCAAAACCACGCCAAATATCTGGTTGCCAACCCAAGCCGTAAAATCGTTGTTCAAGGCAATACCGACGAACGCGGCGGTGCTGAGTACAACCTGGCCTTGGGTCAGCGCCGTGCCGACGCAGTGAAAACACTGATGCTGGCTTTGGGCGTAAAAGAAGGTCAAGTTGAAACAGTAAGCTTCGGCAAGGAAAAGCCAAAAGCCACTGGCAGCAACGAAGCAGCTTGGGCTGAAAACCGTCGCTCTGACATCGTTTACCAGTAATCAAGGAACCCATTCGAGATGACTTTTAACTTCAAGCAACTTACCTGGGCAACTGCCCTGTTCTGCGCCTTTGCATCCAATTCCGCTTTTGCGATATTCGATGACACGGAAGCACGCAAGGCAATTCTGGACTTGCGCCAGCAGGTTAAAGTGCTTGAAGATCGGGTTGCTCGAATGGAGGCCTCAAATCAGGGGCAGCTATCACTGGCCGAATCCCTGAGTGAAAAAGACCGAGAGATCGCCCGCTTGCGTGGTGATCTCGAAGTCGCCAACAACAACATTAGAAAACTGCAAGAAGACAATCGAATTCTGTATACCAATCTTGACGAACGCATCAAGCAATTGGAACCCAAGGCCGTTCAACTGGATGGCGAAGAGCTCACAGTTCCCCCCGAACAATTCAACAATTACCAAGCTGGCCTTGATCATTTCAAGGCAGGAAATTACAAAGACGCTGCCCTGCAATTTCAGGATTTCCTGAACAAATACAAACAAAGCAAGCTTGAGCCACAGGTTCGCTACTTTCTGGGCAGTACACAGTTCGCGCAGGGCGAGTATAAATCGGCACTGATTACCCAACGCGATTTGGCGAAAGACTTCCCGGACAGCCCTCGTGCTCCCGATGCATTGCTCAGCATGGCCAGCTCTCAACTGGAGTTGAAAAGTATTCCAGGCGCGAAGAAAACGCTGGGTGAGCTGATCACCAAGTACCCAGGCAGCCCCGCAGCGGCGAGCGCGAAAGCGCGACTGGAAGCACTGAAGTGATCGCACCAAACTAATCACACCCTGCACGCCCGCAAGTGTGCAGACACAGTTAAAATACTGGCACTTCAATCCAAAGGTGCCGGTTCATGGAAGAAATCAACCTTAGCAGTATCCAAAGCACTGTGCTTTGGGCCACATTCGCGGTTGGCCTGGCCTTCGGTGCCATTTCCCACCGCACGCACTTTTGCACCATGGGTGCAATTGCCGATGTAGTCAACTTTGGCGACTGGAACCGGATGCGCATGTGGTTGCTGGCCATTGCAGTTGCAGCACTCGGCTTACAGGGCTTGAGCATCACCGGCCATGCGAATCTGAACGACACCATTTTCCTAAACAGCCAATGGTCTTGGTTGTCCGGCATTGTCGGCGGTTTGCTTTTCGGCGCAGGCATGGTGTTGGCCTCGGGTTGCGGCAGCAAAACACTGATTCGCCTTGGCGCCGGCAATTTAAAGGCACTCATGGTGTTTGTCATTATGGGAATTACGGCCTACATGACGCTTAAAGGCGTATTTGGCGTGTTCCGCGCCAATTACCTTGACCCGGTTCGTTTTGAATTCAGCAGCAGCCCCTACCTCCCCGAACTCCTGGCCAATCTGATCAGCGCCGAGTCAGGCACCCTGGTTCAAATTCTGGCCATTGCCTTGCCCGCAGCCTTGTTGATCGGTACTTTGGCCAGCAAATCTGCCTGGAACAAAGAAGTGATTGTGGGTGGCGCAGGCGTGGGGCTGACCATCTTGGCAGCGTGGTGGATTGTGTTTCAGGTGGCCTACATTCCAGAACATCCGGATACCCTGGAGGCGGCCTATTTGGGTAGTTATGCAAACCGTGCCGAAGGCTTCAGCTTTGTGGCCCCCTATGCGTATACCCTTGAATGGCTCATGTTCTTCTCAGACATCACACGCGTGCTCACAGTGGGTGTAGTGGCTTGTTTCGGCGTGATTCTGGGTGCCACGGCCAACGCCTTGCTTGAAAAATCTTTTCGCTGGGAAACGTTTCAGGGTGTTGAAGACACTGCCAACCACACGGTGGGGGCTGTGCTGATGGGTGTAGGCGGCGTGCTGGCCTTGGGCTGCACAGTGGGCCAGGGTTTAAGCGGTGTAAGCACCCTTTCACTGGGGTCCTTTGTGGCTTTGGGCAGCATTGTTGTTGGCGCCATGGTGGCGTTGAAATATCAAATGTGGCGTGTTGAGCGCATGGTTTAAGTTTGATCACAAAGAAGTGAAGAAGCGCTTCTTTTTTTGAGAAAGCTCAGTTATAATCTCGGTCTTCGGCGAATTAGCTCAGCCGGTTAGAGCGACGGAATCATAATCCGCAGGTCCGGGGTTCGAATCCCTGATTCGCCACCAAACAAGAAACCCCTCAGTGAAAGCTGGGGGGTTTTTTCTTTTCTGCTTGCCTGTTGACTTTGCTCACAAATCCTTCTCAAAGAACATCCAAATGATTGCTTGATATACGTTGCATTACTATTTTTCAATAGTATTGCAACGATTGTTCAAAACCATAATCACGGTTATTATTTTTAGAAAGATGCATCTAAAAATGCACTTCAACAGTAACAATTGTTAACACAGGCAAGGAAGAGCAATCGCAGTACCAAAACAGCTGCGCCTGGTCTTTCTTCTACAAAAACAGCTTGCTAGGAGGAGATGACACGTGTTCAAGCTGAATAAATTATCTGCAGTAATCGCCATTGGATTGGGAACTGCTCTACCCGTACAAGCCGGTCTTCTTGATGACCTGATCGGTGCGAAATTCAACCCCGTAAGCACAAACAAAGGTGTGGCAGCTGAGGGCCAAAAAGGCTCGTTCACCAAGCCTTTCGCTGAGCCGTTCGTGTACGAACGCTCTGTGGGCGACGACAACAACCCAGACCTGCAAGGCTTCCGCACTGACAACAAGTGCGAAGGCATTGGCGCCAATGGGAAGCTTCGCTGCAAACCTGCCGCCGGCACCATTTCATTGCTGCCAAACGGAGACTTCCTGTACTTCAACGCCCTTGAAGGCACCGAAGATTTCGAATTCAGCATTTTGCTTGATTTTGGTCAAAAAGCCATTAACGACCAGACACGCATGATGCGAATTCCAGAGGGAGCAAACGCTGCCAGCCTGTGGACTCGCCCAACCGACGTGGATTCTGGTGCAAACCCCGACGGCTATGAAATTACTGAACTCATTCCTGGCCTGTCCAACAAAGAAACCAACAGCGCGGATGGTGCCCTGTTCTGCGCCGACGTGGCCATGCTGGCCGACGGTCGCATTATGGCCGTGGGTGGAACCGCCTACTACAGCGAGCCAGGCAGCAATTTCATTGGCTACGGTTTGACTGAACTGGAAGGCTTGAAGAATAGCCGCGCCTACAATGCCAATACCAATACATGGAGCCAGTTGGCGGACATGAACTTTGGCCGTTGGTACCCTGCGCTGATTACGCTGCCCGATAGCAAAATGTTCGTGGCCAGTGGCGTCACAAAGCTGATCAAACCAATTTATCCTAACGCACCAGAGCAAAGCGGCAGGAATGTGGTTCAAACCGAAACCTATGATCCAGTTACGAACAAGTGGACGGTAAACGCGCAAACAGCTCAACGCTCGCTTCCCTTGTACCCAAGAATTCACCTGCTGCCCAACGGCCATGTTTACTACAACGCGGGCGGTCAGGCATTCAACCCGAATGGTCAGTCTTATGACCAGCCACTGTGGAATATTTCTGCAACGTACAATCCAGCAAACCAAACCTGGTCTGATCTGGCATACGCGGGTTTTCCGCTGAAATTCAGCGACGCAGGTCTTGAGTCCCTGACTCAAATTCTGAATCCACAAACTGCTCCCAACGCAGCCATGAGCGCCCTCACCAAAACATTGATGAGCGCACCCATGAAAAGCCCTCAAGCATTGCAAAAGCTTTTGAGCACGGCGAACCCTGGGGGCAACCCTGAGCAAATGGTTCAAAAAATCGTTGGTTCAGGCATGCGTGGCTCCACATTCTCCGTCATGATGCCGCTGCGCCCCAATGCGCAGGGTCAGTACAAGGAAGCCAGCTTCCTGACAGCAGGTGGCGTTTTGCCGCTGGTTGGTGCTACTTCGCCCGGTGGATATGTGGCAGTTGCAGCTTCACGCATCGACACAGTGAAAACTGATGGTGACAATATTGTCGACTATCAAAGTGAAGTAACTGGTTCGCTGAATGAAACCCGCTGGTACGGTTCAGGCGTATTGATCCCCGATGATTCAGTCATGGTGTTCAGCGGCGGTGACCGCGACGGTGTTGCAGCCCCTGGCGTGGAATTCCCCCGCAAAACAGCAGAGCGTTTTGATCCTGTTACCAAAAAGTGGACCCAAATGGCTGTGGCCAACAACCCCCGCACTTATCACAACACTGCCTTGCTAATGCAAGATGGTCGCGTGTTGATCGGTGGCCATGCGCCAATTTCCACCTTGTACCTGAAGAACATCAATTTGGCAGCATTTGGCTTTTCACCCAACGATGGTCGTGATCCCTCTTTCGAGATTTACTCACCACCCTACGTGAACAATCCAAACCGTCCCAACTTGATTGGCTTCGCCGGTGGCAATGCAACACCTGTAGGCAACGGCAAAACAATGATGCGTGAATTCCGCAAAGGGCAACAGGTAACACTGGAAATGGCACCGGGTACGGACATGAGCAAAATTGACTCAATCTCCCTGGTTCGTCATACAGTGACAACCCACTTGACCGACGCTGACCAGCGCACTGTTGTCATTCCCAAAAATCAACTGACTGTGACCGGTCAAAGCATTCGCTTTAACATTCCAGATCAGGCAGCTGTAGTTCCACAAGGTGCCTACATGACATTCGTACGCGCCAAGCTAGCGGATGGTGCACTGTTGCCATCCAAAGCTGTCAGCTTCATGTTGAAGCATGACAATGGACAAGGAGTGATGACCGCCAATGCCCGTCGTTAAAACGAACTGGGTGAAGAAAACGCTAGGCGCCTGCCTGGCGTTTTCTTTTTCTACCCTGCTAATTTCCAGCCCATTTGTTACAAACACAGCTTTCGCGCATGCCGAGCATGGTTCGGAAGGTGGCATTCCCACCGTCAGTCCGAAAGCCAAATTACCCAAAGGCATTTCACTGCAAGTCGTGAAAACCAACGCCTATCAATTTGCATTGGCCACCGATGGACAACAGCAAATCGAGATCTTGGGAGAAGACAAACGCGCCTTTTTGCGCTTTGATGGCGACAAACTGTACGCGGATCTGAACGCGACAGGCTGGCACCGTTCCCGCCAGCCCGGTGGTGGCCCTGTGCCTGACCGGCTAAAAGACAATCCAAAAATGAAACCCAACTGGGTACTGTTGAACAAGCAACCCGGCTATGGGTGGTATGACCCGCGCTTGATCAAGGAGGACGTTGCTCATTTCAACTTGAGCCTGTTGAGTAACGGCAAACCGCTCAATGTCCGGATAGAACGTATTGAGCCAAAACCCATGACGGGTTACTGGCGCCCTTTGTTGATCAATGAGCCCGACTTCACCGGCTTGAACGCCATGGTACCCGGCCTGAGTGGCAACACCTTCATGTTAAGCCGTCTGGGCACGGCAAAAGGAGAGTTCCAGGTGCTCGACGACCAGGGGCAGCCATTCCTGGAACTTCGCAAAGATGGAGTTTGGCTAAACAGCATGCATGCCTGGGCAAACACTGTAGAACTTTTCCACAACCCGGGAACAGATCAATCGCCATGGGTCAAAGTGTCGGAAACCGGAACTGTGACCTATGCCGATCCACGCCTGGACAACAAACCCGAAAAAACCTCAGAAACTGGCAGTTGGGTTATTCCTGTCAAACTTAAAGACGGTGAGCAGCAAAGCACACTGAACGGCGAGCTTAAATGGCAAGCGATTGTTGACAAACAAAAATAATCTTTAACCGCTTGGTGTGGACTAATTGAATACACCAATGTCACCCAGGCGGCACTCTTCCTCGAATCCATACTTGCGTGCAAACGGACAATCCAGAACAGGCAAAGCCGATGGGATTTGGTAATACTTTTCCACGGCCTCCCGCAGCACCACATCCCTGAACCGCTGATAATTGAAATTGCTGCCATCCACAATCGTGAAAGGCACGCCACCAATGGTCTGCGTTTTTACCGAGATATCGCTGAGATAATCCGTGTAAAGCGATGGGTCAATCGGCTTGGCCTTGGCCACGATCCGAATGGGTTTGCCATCCATTTGCCGCCAATCCACAAAGGTATCGTCGTTGCGTGCATGGTACTTTCCAGGACCGAACACTGGTACCACTTGGCCATAGTGGTAGGTCATTAACGCGGCGGGTGAATAGGCTATTGTGGTCAGCACGCCATTGGCTGGCATGTCGCGTTTAAACTCGGCGAGAATTTCAGGCATGTTTCTGTGGAAAAGCACATCTTCCTGAAAATCCTTTTTAGGCCAAACAGAAACATCGGCATGCATCAACAAGCCAAACAAAACCAGATGCGGAACAGACAAAAAAGCATTGAACCAAACGTAACGTTTCATCCAGATGCCCTGAGTGCACAGGGCCAGCAATACAAAAGCAATGGGCAGAAATCCCAGCACCCAATGCAAACCCACCGTTTTCTCGAGCGAAATAACCAGAAACAAAACCAAGGGCACAAGCAACGCGAAGGCCAAGGCGCTTTGTCGCAGCCACACACGGCTACCCTTGAGCAAACTCCACATGGCCCAAGGTGTGATCAGGTAAAGCATCATCCCCAGGTAGGTGAGAACGGTACCCCAGCCCAACTGGGCATCCTCATGCCGGTTCACCAGGTTGAACATAATGTTGTTCCAGCAATTGTGCAGGTTGTACCCAATGTTCACGCTTGCAAACGGCAAGACACCCGCAAGTAACAAAAACAGGTACTTGAAGCGCTGCCGCTGAAACAGCAAATGAAAACCAAATGCAACACCCAGCAACACTGCGAAATATTTGGACAGAAACGCCAGCCCCAAAAAACAACCCGCCAGAAAAATACCTGCGCCCGATTCAGACCGAATTGCTTTTACATACGCATAGATGGCAAGACCCATGAAAAATATCAAGGGCGTGTCGGTGGTTACAAACACAGCGAACCAGGATGCTGGCATTGACAGGTACACGGCTCCTGCCAGCCAGGCCCGGGACTCTTGCTCACGGGGCAACAACTCGCGGGCCAGCAGCACCACCCCACCTGCAATTGCGGTGGTCAGCAACAGGGTCAGGCTGCGAATTACAATTGGCTCATTGCCCAAATGGCTAAGTGCCCACAACCACCACCCCACCATGGGAGGGTGATCGTAATAACCCCAATTCAGGTCAGTCGACCACAAATGAAAGAAGGCCTCATCGCCTGTCATCGGGAAAAACCAGGCCAACCAAATTTTGATGACCGCAGTGATCACCACAATCCACCCAAAAAGGCTTTTCGCGGTTTTCAGGGTCAACTCTGGTCCGTGTTGATCGGGTCGGGAAAAGTGACTTGGCATGTGTGTAATGGGTCTTAAGAGGCCAAATAGACGAGCACACCCACGGAAGCCAGGAAGCCCCAACTGATGCGATCGTGAATGGCGAAATGCACTGGGTCGTCGATCATTTCCTTGCGGGAAGTCATGATCCAGATCCGCATCAACCAGTACAGGAACAAGGGGCAAATACCCCACAAAAACTCGGGTGTTGCATACAACATGGAGCCATTTTGACTGTCTACATACAAGGCCAACACCAGTACAGCCACAAACCCGCTGGAAATCCCCATGGACACCAGGTAGCTGAGGTCGGTCATGCGGTACCCACGCCCCTGTGGTTGAGTACCCTCAAGTTGCAAAAACTCGAGTTCAGCGCAACGCTTCACCAATGCCAAACTTAAAAAAACAAACAGGGAAATGGCCAACAGCCAACTGGATAGTTCAATGCCAGTGCCCACACCACCTGCAATCACCCGCACCGTGTACAGCATGGCCAACAGCAAAACATCCACAAAAGCCGTTCGCTTGAAAACAAATGTGTAAAGCAAGGTAACCACGGTGTAAACCAACAACACCAAGGTAAATTGCCAACCCACTGCAAACCAGGCCACAGCAAAACCCAAAAGGCCCAAAAGCTTCATGAACACAAAGGCTTTGCCAATGCCAAGCGCACCACTGGCCATGGGGCGATGGCGCTTGCGCGGATGTTGGCGATCCGCGTTCAAGTCCATCAGGTCATTCCAGATATACGTCGAGGACGCCAAAAGGCCAAACGCCAAAAAGCCCCATGCCATTTTGCTCCACAGAACGATGTCAGTTTCATGGGCAGCAATCAGCGGTAAAAACAGCAATCCGTTCTTTGCCCACTGTTGCAGGCGCATTGCTTTGAACCACACTTTCAAGCCTGTGCGGCGTGTATCAAGGCGGTTCAACTGAATGCCTGCTGCTGCAGCCTTGCTGCGGGTACTTCGCCCCGTGTTCACACCAAAAGCGAGCGCCGCCCGCTTCCAGATCGGAATGTCCACAGTGGCATCGCCAAAATACATAAAGGGCTGACCTTGGCTGTCTGCCTGAATGGCTTGCAGTTTCTGCTGCCCTTTCAAATTGCTGTGTTCGCTGGCAATAACCCTGGCAAACACGCCCAGACGAGTAGAAATTTTCAGCACATCGCGCCGCATGGAGGCACTGGCCAAGACCAGTTCGTGTCCGGCAGAGCTCAGCTGATTCAAGCGCTCAAGTACCAAGGGATCAATCGGCAAGTGATCCAAAACCGGGTCGATTCGTTTGGCCAACTCGGTTTTAAATACCCAGGCTCCGCGAATTGCCCA
This sequence comes from Limnobacter sp. 130, assembly GCF_902506325.1. Taxonomy (GTDB): domain Bacteria; phylum Pseudomonadota; class Gammaproteobacteria; order Burkholderiales; family Burkholderiaceae_B; genus Limnobacter. Next base: position 458,689 of record NZ_LR732328.1, on the reverse strand, counting down.
CACCAACATTGGAAACACGTAAAAAATATTTCGCTTGAGAAGCAACAAGCAACTTTCAAGCAGCACATCCGATGGGCTCAGCGTGCCGTCCAGATCAACGTAAACAATAGGCTTGGTCATTTTGGTTTGGACAAACCACTGAGAAGTGACTGCGTTGGCTCTTCTTCCCAATGGGCTGCACCAAGAAACACCATCACGATCTGCTTCACAAAATTGTCGAGCATCTCTTTCTCAATTTGTGGTTGATCAGCCCTGACATCCAGAAAGTCAGTGGCCGAGTTCATCATCAAAGTAACCACCAAACTACAAATCAAGGTAAGGGTGTGTGTAGAAAGTCCGGGGAAAATATTCAACAGACGCAAGTCGCTGGCCATCTCATTGGTGAAATGTGCAATTTCATTTCGAATCGCATTTCGCAACGATTGCGAACCGCCTGATCTTTCGGAGCTGATAAAACGCCACTCCAGGTGATGTTGCTTCAGGTAAGTCACAAACACACTCACGGAATGGCGAATCATGTCCTCACCGGGCAAACTGGCCTGCCTTGCTTCACGAAGCAAACGCCGCAAGGTAATACCACCGTCCTCAACAAGGGCCAGACCCAATTCATCGGTGGTCTTGAAATGTCGATAAAACGCGGTCGGCACCACGCCAGCCTCCCGGGTAATTTCCCGAATGCCCAAGGCGGTGAAGCTGCTCCCGTTGCCCACAAGGGTAAGTGCAGCCTGCATCAAATTCTGGCGTGTTTGTTCTTTGCGTCGCACCCTGGCCTGTGTTTCATCCACTGGCTTGGTCGCGGCGCTTAATCTTGTTCTCATGGTTCTTGCTCGAGCCTAGTCTGGATCAGACAACTTCCTGATCTACCCCGTTATTGTAATGAAAAGCAGCCTGTTCACAGCTTAACAGTCTGCAAGCCTGTGAAATAGGACCTGAACACACTGAAAAGAAGCAACAGAACTAAGCCATTTCGAGAATTATTACTGTAATTACGGGTTTTGCGTATTGACTGCATGAACCCAAGACGATTAACTCCCCCTAAAGAGGGTTGGAAAAAGGTGTTAATCCAATAAAGATGTTTACATGCTCACATCTGGTGACACCTTTTCAACTAGCTTTTCCTCGGGAGGAGACATTCATGCCATCAAACCAAATTTTGGTTATTGAGGATCACCCACTTTTCGCAACCGGCATTAAAGACCTGGTCGAATTCGTGGCAACCAACGCAGACATTCTCTGCGCGGCCAGCATCGCTCATGCCAAAGAACTGTGCGCCAAGAATTCGCCGGCGTTAATCATCACCGACCTGCGTCTACCCGACGGTCAAGGGCAAGAGGTGATCGACGCCCTGGCCTTGATGAGTGCTAACCTGCCCACGTTAATCATGAGTGGCGATGACACACTTCTTCACTCTGTGATACCGAACCAGCATGCCCCATCGTGGACACTGTCCAAATCAGAAGGGTTTGAGCAAACCTCCGCTGTATTGCTGGAGGCGCTTACCCGTGCAGGCGTACAGGTTCAGTGGCGCCCCAATGCCCTGTCAAATCGCCAAACCAACGGCGAACATATCACCGGGCGACTGGGTCAGAACAACGGCATTCAGTTAACTCACAAACAACAACAAGTCATGCATTTTCTGGCCTCGGGTCTTTCTAACAAGGAAATTGCCCGAAAGCTCGATTTGTCACCAGAAACAATAAAAACACACTTGCGCGAGATTTTCACGCGCATGAATGTGAAAAACAGAACCCAGGCCGTCAGTCTTTATCGCAAAATTCCGCGACTCAATGCGTCAGCCATGGCATAGAAACCAATAGCCGGCAACAAGCCGGCCAATTCTAATAACTATAAAATGACAGACAGTTCACTATCAGGGTTAGCCGTACTGCTGGGTATTGCCTTATACCCATTCTTTGCAAATCACCTTCCCAATCAACGGCAGAACGCAGCCGCCGTGATTGGTGTGGTTCTGCTGGGATTCATCATTCTTGGTTTCGACACACAACCAGTACTTCAACATGGTGATCCGGTACACGCCGCCTTTCAATTGCTTTCATTTTTGTTTTTTGGCAGCGCTTTTCTGGGTCGAAAACGAGGCCTTGTCTCCGCAGAACGATCAGCTTTGGTGCCCTTTTCAATTGCGTGCATTACAGCGCTTGCCGATATGTTCACCACCTCTGGCCTGGTCTACACCGTATTTATTGGCATTCAAGCGGTCTGTTTATTGATCATCACCAAAACCTACAGCAATTTGCCCAAGGTCACGTTAATCAAGGCCGTGTATTTCAGCGTGCTGTATTGCATCGTCAACGGACTCTTCCATGCCTCTACGTCCACAGATCTGGCCTTGCTTATCGACTTCTCTGTGGTCAAGGTTCTGTTTTACATCCTGCTCGGTACCTGTGTTTTTCACATGGTGTTTCAGGATTTTTCACGTACACGTACCAAAAAAGGGCTTGAAGGACAGACAAGAATTGATCAAGACATCATGAAGTTCGCATTTCGGGGACGACGGGTTTTAAAAGACTTTCGGCATGACCTGCGCCAACCCCTTAGCACCTTGGGAATATTGGCCAGCGTGGGGAAAGCCATCTCGAAAGACCCAGAGGTAACCGCTCGGTATCAGCACATTCAAACGGCTCAAAAAGCACTAAAAAACATGCTTGAGGATTTTTTTGATCAATTGGGCAATGCAATCAAGTACCCCCAGGTTGAGCACTCAGCCCCAATGGCCCCGGTCGCAGTTCACGACATTCTTGCGCCGCTGATTGAAGAATACCGGATGCTGGCGGACGTTAAAGAACTTCAGATTCGGTATGTACCCAGTGAAATCACAGTCATGAGCAACAAAGAAGCTCTGTCGAAAATAATTCGCAATGGACTGGACAATGCCATCAAATACACCAACAAAGGTGGCGTGGTCGTAGGACTGCGAAGACGAAAAGGGCGGGTGAGCATTCAGATCGCAGACACAGGTTCGGGCGTCGAAAACAACAAAGTGGCGGCGCACAACAAAGGCTGGGGGCATGGCTCCAACATCGTTAGAGACCTAAGCGAGCAGATACTTGCCAAAACAGAATGCCGCAACCGGTATTACGACGGTAACCTGGCCGGTTCGGTATTCGAAGTGATATTGCCCGAAGAGGCTGAAGTCAACCACCGCAACAAGCGACCCGCTTTGACTGCCCAAATGGTATTTGAAGCCCAAGTAATGGCCATGAGCAATGAGCATTTGCTCGAAATTCAACGAAAGCTACCCGTTCAAGGGTTCGACAAGGTGGAGTTCAATCGCAACGGTGCCTATCGAGCTTACCTTACCGCCCTACGCAAAGGCATGTCACCTGTTTACATACTGTATGCAGGCGACCCGGCGCAAAAGGTAAATGCCATTGAGCAACTGAAACTTCTTGGATCTCTGCTTGACTATGAGCCCTGCTGTATTTTGATCTACAACGCGAGCCAGGAAAACAACCCTCAAGTTGAGTTTGGACATGAAATGATTCGAATTCCGTTGATCCCAGGTCAAGCTGACGCCTGTCTTAGCGTGATATCCGAACTTTTTCCACATAGGGAGAAAACACCGCCAGAATTCAACACCCCGCAGAGCGATTCAAAAATTGCCGGCAAAAATATTACTAATTCACTGATACCAAACTAACCACCGCCAGGTTTTTTACTTGGCCGTATGCAAAGCACCCAGAACTGCGGGTCTGCTTGCACCCGTAACCGTAGGGCAGTTGCCCGCCAGGTTCAGTAGATACTGCACACCCAACCAGGCAAACGCAGTTGCCTCAACCGCCTGTGCTGGCAGGCCTAGGTTCTCAATTGGCAGCACGTCGGCCGGTGCGCATTCACAACGCAACTGGCCAATCAAAGTGCTGTTTCTCGCGCCACCGCCACACACATACACTTGTTCAACCAACACGGGCAAACACGACTTCACCGCCCTCACCGTCAAGGCCAGCAACGTTGCCATTATGTCTTCGGAAGAAAGTTGATTCGAATCGGCAAGGCATTGCTCAAACCACTGCGCGCTGAAATCATCGCGACCCGTACTCTTTGGCCAAGATTGATGAAAGAAAGGATGCGCCCAAAAACGTTCAAGCAGGTCCGTGTCTGGACTACCCATGGCAGCGATCTCGCCATCTTGATCCATCGGCAAACTGAAGGCACGTTGAGCCCACAGGTCCATTAAACAGTTGGCGGGACCGCAATCCCCCCCTGTCAGGGCCTGACCTTGCCCATTCAGCACAGTCAAGTTTGAAAAGCCACCCAGGTTCAAGACCGCAGTTTGATCGTAAACACCCTTACCATTCAACCAGGCTTGGTGAAAGGCAGGAACAAGGGGAGCACCCTGCCCGCCCAATGCGATATCTTTAGACCGAAAATCATGTACGACATCAATGCCTGTTTGGCTGGCCAGCAAAGCCCCGTCGAGCATTTGATAGGTATACCCAAGATCGGGGCGATGACGAAGTGTTTGCCCATGGGCACCCAGTACCCGCACATCGCCAGAATCAAGTCCAAGAAAAGACAGCAATTCATTGACCGCGCCAGCGTATTGATCTGTCAGATCTTTCCGGGCCTGTAAAAGCGTGGCGATTGGGTCAATATTGGGAGCAAAACGAGGGGGGATTTCCTGTAGGGACAACAGTACTTGCTTTAACTCAGGCGGAAACTCGGCACTGAACACGCCGAGAAACCGCATTTCCTGAGAGTCAGGATCAATTTGAACTGCCGCAACGTCAACACCATCTGTACTGGTGCCAGACATGGCGCCCAAGGCAATCATGGCTTATTGGGCACGGGCCAAACGTTGCGCGGTAGCCAACTCCATGCGACGATCCAGTGCCAACTGTACCCGCTTGAACTCACCGAAGGAGTTGCGATCCAGCGGCTCGGCCTGTGCAACGGTAATACTCAAGGGATTTTTAGGAACGCGGTTCACACGGAACTCATAATGCAGGTGCGGGCCGGTTGCCCACCCAGTGGAACCCACGTAACCAATTACATCGCCTTGCTCAACTTTCTGCCCCACGCGCACACCTTTGCCAAAACGGGATAGGTGCGCATACGCAGTGCTGTAACCACTGTGATGCTGTATTTCAACAAAATTTCCATAACCGTTCTGGGTGCCGGCGAACTTGACCGTACCACTTGCGGTGGCCATGATGGGCGTGCCCGTGGGCGCTGCGTAATCAACGCCGTTGTGCGCTTTCCAGCGCTGTTGGATCGGATGGAAACGACGGGGGGTGAAACCCGAGGAAATGCGTGAGAATGCGAGGGGTGAGCGCAGGAAAGACTTTTTCAGGCTACGGCCTTCCTCGTTGTAATACCCCGCATTGCGGTTACCGCTTGGCGCAAACCAATAGGCCTTGAACGGCTTGTTGTTGTTCACAAATTCTACGGCCAATACCCGACCCGCTCGCGCAGAACGGCCTTCGAGGGTCAGGTCTTCATACACCACCTTGAACTCGTCGCCCTTGCGTAGCTCACGGTGAAAATCGATGTCAGAACCGAAAATTTCTGTCAGCTGAATTGCGACGGAATCTGGCATCCCGGACTTGTCAGCCGCAGCGAACAGGGAAGACTCAATTTGCCCAGAACGAAATACGATTTGCTTCTGAAAATTTACCGATTCAAGCTTGGCGGTGAATTGACCATTTGTTTTTTGAACCAGAATCGATTCCTGGCTGTCTTCATCGATACCGCTTTTGTAGCGCAGCCATTGCAAATCACCGTCGGCAGTTTGTTGAACCGTGAGCACTCGTCCGGCGCGCAAATTAACCAGGTTACGCGCTGTTTTGTCTTGCCCCAAAAAAGCCGCCAAGCCGCTGGTGTTTACGCCCATTCGGTCAAGCAAACCCACTAGGGTATCGCCCCGGCGAATACGTTCTTCAGCCACCAAAGGGTCAAAGGTGTACACGCCCTGTTCGGCCAAATTCAACTCCACAGCCTCGACCACGACCTCGGAGTTCAACAGGGCGGAATCGACCGGGGAATTTTGAACAGAGCCAGCGATTGCAACCACTGCACCAAGAACAGGGAACGAAAAAAACCCTACAATGACCCACTTTCTATGATTGTGAGATTGGGGAAGCGCGGAGTCGGCATATTGCCACCCCGACTTGATAAGGTGCTTGGTAAGAGAAAAACCCTGTCCCCATGCGGCGATTGCTCGCTCTAGTAAATTCTGAAGCATCATGTTTTAGTTTTAGAGGTGTGAAAGTTCACGAGCCGATCGCCCACAATCAGCTTTATTTTCAAAAATACAACACTGAAGTTTGCAAGAGTGTAACAAAGGATTGCCAAATGAACCAGTCACCTGATAGTAGCCCCCCCAAAATTACGGAAATTACTGAGAATTTGTCTGATTCCGTTCGGCACGCACTTGAAGTGACCAAGCGCGGCTGCGAAGAACTGTTAATTGAATCGGAGTGGATTCAGAAACTGGTTCAAAGCGAAAAAACAGGCAAACCCCTGCGCATCAAATTGGGATTGGACCCTACGGCACCCGACATTCATTTGGGTCACACCGTGGTACTCAACAAGCTTCGCCAACTTCAAGACCTGGGCCATCAGGTTATTTTCCTGATTGGCGACTTCACCTCGATGATCGGCGACCCTTCCGGTCGAAACAGCACACGCCCACCGTTGACTCGCGAGCAAATTCAGGAAAACGCCAAAACCTACCATCAGCAAGCTGTGAAAATTCTGGATGCTGACAAAACTGAAATTCGATTCAACAGTGAATGGTGCATGCCCTTGGGCGCCGATGGCATGATCAAACTGGCTTCCAGCTACACAGTTGCAAGAATGCTGGAAAGGGAAGACTTTACAAAGCGATATCAAGGGGGTATTCCCATTGCTATTCACGAGTTTCTGTACCCGCTGATGCAAGGCTATGATTCCGTGGCCCTTCAATCGGATCTGGAAATGGGCGGCACCGACCAGAAATTCAACTTGCTGGTGGGCCGTGAACTTCAGAAACAACACGGGCAGGCCCAGCAATGTGTTTTGACCATGCCGTTGCTGGTGGGCACGGATGGCGCCGACAAAATGTCAAAGTCCAAGAACAACTACGTGGGCGTGACCGAAACCCCGTCGAACATGTTTGGCAAGGTGATGTCGATTTCAGACAATTTAATGTGGAACTGGTACACCCTGCTCAGCTTCAAATCAATTGCGGAAATCGAAACCCTTAAAACCGCCTGTGCCAATGGGGAAAATCCGCGCAATGCAAAGGTGGCCCTGGCCCAGGAACTGGTGACCCGTTTTCACAGCCAGCAAGCCGCTGTGGACGCCCTGGCTGAATTTGAAGCCCGCTTCAAGCAGGGTGTTCTTCCCGACGACATGCCCGAAGTGGTTTTGGAATTGCCGGAGGGTGAAACCGACGCAGGCTTGGCGTGGGTACTGAAATCAGCCGGGCTGTGTGAAAGCAGCAGCGACGCCAACCGGAACATTCAACAAGGTGGCGTAAAAATTGAAGGTGAAAAGGTGACTGACAAAGCAACCCGCCTGCCCAAAGGCAGCCATGTGATTCAGGTGGGCAAACGCCGATTCGCAAGGGTGCAGTTGAATTGAGTACACACGCCTCGAATTTCCGAACCGTTGTCAGCAAGAAACCCAAGGGCACCCGTTTCATTCTGGTGCGCCATGGCGAAACAGACTGGAACAAGGAAAAACGTTTTCAGGGGCACACCGACATTGCCCTGAATACCCACGGCGTGTTGCAGGCCCAACTTGTTCGGCGTTATTTTGATCTGCTGGAAGCGGCTGGCATGCAACTTTACGAATATTGCGTCAGCAGCGACCTGGGCCGCGCCCACACCACCGCCAAAACAATTCATGGCGACAAAACCCCCGCAATCGTGTTGAGCAACAGCCTGCGCGAACGAAACTACGGACACCTGTCCGGGCTGACTGGCGATGAAATGCACGAGAAAAGCCCAGAAGAATTTGCCAGTCTTCGCAACCGCGTACCCGATGCACCCTTGTTGGGTGGCGAAAGCCTGGAGCAGTTTTACCAGCGCGTAGTATCTGCATTTCAACAAATCGCAACTGAACAACAAGGCCGCACCACGCTGTTGGTGGCCCACGGCGGTGTACTGGATTGTATTTACCGGTACTGCGCAGGCGAACCGCTTGAAAAACAACGTGACTGGCAACTGCCCAACTGCGCCCTGAACGTGATCAACATTGAGCCTTCAGGCGATAAAAGCGTACCCGTGTGGGCCTGGCTGGGACATTTGAACAACGATAAACCTGGCCAAAACATGGACGAAGTCGATGGTCGAATCGCTTGAAATCATTTAGAATGTTGGGCTTGTCTTGAACCCAATCCTTTCCGGAAATCGTTATGTTTGACCGCCAAAAGGGCATCGCCCAAACCGACCCAGAATTGTGGACTGCCATGCAGCAGGAAACCACCCGCCAGGAAGACCACATCGAGCTGATCGCGTCTGAGAACTACGCGAGCCCAGCCGTGATGGAAGCCCAGGGTTCACAGCTGACCAACAAATACGCCGAGGGTTACCCTGGCAAGCGCTACTACGGCGGTTGCGAGCACGTGGACGTGGTTGAAGACCTGGCCATTGAGCGCCTGAAAAAGCTTTTTGGCGCTGAAGCCGCCAACGTGCAGCCCAACTCTGGCTCGCAGGCCAACCAGGCCGTGTTCTTCGCCTTGCTGCAGCCTGGCGACACCATCATGGGCCTGTCGCTTGCTGAAGGCGGACACCTTACACACGGCATGCCACTGAACATGTCTGGAAAGTGGTTCAACGTGGTGTCCTACGGCCTGAACAAGGAAGAAGCCATTGATTACGACCAGGTTGAAGCCCTGGCCCGTGAACACAAACCAAAAATCATCATCGCCGGCGCGTCGGCTTATGCACTGCGCATTGATTTCGAACGCTTTGCAAAAATTGCCAAGGAAGTGGGCGCCTACTTCATGGTGGACATGGCCCACTACGCGGGTCTGATTGCAGCGGGTGTGTACCCCAACCCGGTGCCACATGCTGATGTATGTACATCGACCACGCACAAATCACTGCGTGGCCCACGCGGCGGTATCATCTTGATGAAAGAAGAACTGGCCAAGAAAATCAACAGTGCGATTTTCCCTGGCATTCAGGGTGGCCCTTTGATGCACGTAATCGCCGGTAAAGCTGTGGCTTTCCACGAAGCCCTGCAGCCTTCATTCAAGGAATACCAGCAACAAGTGGTATTGAACGCCAAAGCATTGGCTGAAACACTGGTCGAGCGCGGTTTGCGCATTGTCTCTGGTCGCACCGAAAGCCACGTCATGCTGGTTGACCTGCGGGCCAAGGGCATTACCGGCAAAGCAGCCGAAGCGGCTTTGGGCAACGCGCACATTACCGTGAACAAAAACGCCATTCCAAATGACCCTGAAAAGCCATTTGTAACCAGCGGCATTCGCTTGGGCAGCCCGGCCATGACCACTCGCGGCTTCAAGGAAGAGCAAGCCCGCGCGGTTGGCCACTTGCTCGCCGACGTTTTGGAAAACCCAGAGGACGAAGCCACATTGGCCACCGTTCGTGCCAAGGTCAAGGAATTGACCAGCCAGTTCCCTGTTTACAAGTAAGCAAGGGGCGGCGGCGTTATGAAATGCCCCTTCTGTGGCAACGCCGACACCCAGGTGGTCGACTCGCGTACGTCTGAAGAAGGCGACGCGATTCGCCGCCGCAGGCAATGCAGCAGTTGTGGCAAACGATTCACCACCTACGAACGGGCAGAACTGTTTCTGCCCGCCATCGTCAAAAAAGACGGCTCCCGAGTTGAGTTTTCTCGCGACAAATTGCGTGGCAGCTTAATGCTTGCCCTGCGCAAACGCCCCGTTCGCGCCGAGGCCATTGATGAAGCCATTTCAAGTATTGAAGAAAAACTGCTGGTGAGCGCAGCGCGCGAGGTCGACACCAAGTTTTTAGGCGAGTTGGTGATGCAGCAACTCAAACAACTGGATACCGTTGCCTACATTCGCTTTGCATCGGTCTACAAAAGCTTCGAAGACCTGCAAAGTTTCTCGGAAGAAATTGCCCACCTGACCGCACCTGCCGAGAACGTAGCAAGCGCACCCAAACCCAAAGCCCGTTCCACTGTCAAAAAAGGCGTTTAAAAGTAACTGAGGCCATGGCTAGTATTCATCACAACGACGAACACTGGATGCAGCAGGCGCTGAACCTGGCTTGGAAGGGCCAGTACAGCACCACGCCAAATCCACGCGTGGGTTGCGTGTTTGTACGCGATGGCGTTGCCATTGCTGAAGGCTTTCATGCCAGGGCAGGCGAAGGTCACGCCGAAGTGCAAGCCATCGCCGACGCCAAAGCGCGCGGTATTTCCCTGCAAGACAGCACAGCCTATGTCACCCTTGAACCCTGCGCACACCATGGCCGCACAGGCCCTTGCGCAGAAGCGCTGGTGGGCACCGGTGTAAAACGGGTTGTTGCCGCCGTACTCGACCCCAACCCACTGGTGGCAGGCCAGGGCATGGCCATTTTGCAAGCAGCAGGCATTGAAACGTCCCATGGCGTTTTAATTGAAAATGCCCGTTGGATCAACCGGGGCTTTTTCAGCCGCATGGAACACAAGCGCCCCTGGGTGCGATTGAAAGTAGCCAGCAGCGCAGACGGCATCAGCGCGCTGAACAATGGCGTAAGCCAGTGGATCACAGGCGAAGAAGCGCGACTGGACGGACACCACCTGCGTGCGCAGGCCTGTGCTGTACTCAGCGGCATTGGCACAGTGAAAGCGGACAACCCACAATTGAATGTGCGCGGCATCGACACCGAACGCCAGCCACTGAAGGTGGTCGTGGACAGCAAGCTGGAAATATCGCCCGATGCGCGATTGCTGCAAACCGGCAAGGTGCTGATTGCCCACACAGAGCTGCAGCCACCCGCATGGCTGAGCACCCACCCCAATGCCGTCAATATCGAAGCACTGAACGTGGCGCCTGTTGCCGCGGGCCTGCATGCAGGCAAAGTGAAAACCGACCTGTTGCGGCTGTTGCAAGAACTGGCCGCACGTGGCATCAATGAACTTCATCTTGAGGCAGGTTTTGGATTGAACGGGTCTTTCCTGCAAGCCGGGTTGGTGGATGAAATCGTTCAATACATTGCCCCGCGCTTCCTGGGACCAGGCCAAGGCCTGTTCCGCTTGCCTGAACTTGATGCCCTCCCCGCCTATGTGGACTGGGCCATTCATTCGTTTGAACAAAAAGGACAAGACCTGCGCATTACGTGGGTTCGAAATAATCAGGAGTAGTAGCAAACATGTTCACCGGCATCATTGAATCAATTGGACAAATTAAAACTGTAGAGCCCCTTCAAAACTCTGCATACGCGGGAGTTCGACTCGCTGTGCATGCACCCACGCTCGATTTTTCAGATGTCAAACTGGGTGACAGCATTGCCATTCAAGGCGCTTGCATGACAGTGGTGGCCATGGAAGCTCAAACCTTTCACGTCGATGTATCGCAGGAAAGTTTGTCGAAAACCGTGGGCTTGAGCCAGCCGGGAGAGGTCAACCTTGAAAAAGCAATGCGATTGTCTGATCGCGTGGGCGGGCATTTGGTAAGCGGTCATGTAGACGGACTGGGTGACGTGGTTGATTTTTCACCCGTGGGTGAAAGCTGGCACCTGCAAATTCGCGCGCCGAAAACCCTGTCGCCGTTCTTTGCCTACAAGGGCTCAGTGACAGTAAACGGCGTCAGTTTGACCGTCAACAAAGTGGACGACCATGCCACAGGTGAATGCGACATTCACATCAACCTGATCCCACACACCGTTCAAATGACCACGCTCAAACACTTGAAGGCTGGCAGCCCGGTGAATCTGGAAATTGATCAGATTGCGCGCTACTGCGAACGAATTGTGAAAACCATGAATTTGAATCAAGGCTAATCAGCTTGGTGGTACAAAGGGGGGCCCAGAAGCCCCCCTTTTTTATTAGAACGTGTAGTTCACTGTGATGGTGTATCCATCGGCTTTGATGTTCTCTTTGTCGTAAAAATTTTCGTACCCGATTCGGTATTCGAGTGGGCCGACGACATACGCGTGATTCAAAGTCATTCTTTTTGAGAAAAGAACAAACCTTAAACCCATCTGGTCAGTGCCCACACTTATCGGCTGTTAACTTGTTAAAGATCGCTTCGAAATTTCTGCTAACCTTGCTGCTCTTCATTACTACTTAAAACCTTGAAGAACCGCTTGCTTGCTTCGTTTCGTCCTGCTTGTCGTGCAGCAGAGAAACGAGATTATGCACATCAATCCAAAACCTGTCAAACACTTTTGCGAAGAAATTTGTATTTTTCTGCAGCGCGTCAAAAGTGTGTTCCAAACACCCCACACGCAGACCAAAACAAGCCTCTGACGCACAAGGATTTTTTCCAGAATTGCACAAAAAACAGGCTCCCGAAGGAGCCCTGAAAATATTTCAATTTTTTTGGTTTCACCGCACCTTAAATGGCTGCTGGCACCAATTTAATTACAAATTAATTCAAATTAATTCGAAAATTGGGTCTTATTTGTTGGTGAAATTGGGTTTGCGCTTCTCCACAAAGGCAGACATGCCCTCTTTTTGGTCTTCTGTGGCAAACAAACTGTGGAACATGCGACGCTCAAACAGCATTCCCTCTGACAAAGAACCCTCGAATGCTCGGTTAATGCTCTCTTTGGCCATCATGACCGACGGATTTGAATACGCTGCAATAATAGTGGCGGCCTCAATGGCTTCATCCAGACACTTGTCTGCGGGAACAACACGCGACACGAGCCCGGCTCGCTCCGCCTCAGCTGCATCCATTAAACGGCCAGTCAGACACAGATCCATCGCTTTGGCTTTGCTGATTGCACGCGGCAGGCGCTGTGTACCACCTGCACCAGGAATGATGCCGAGCTTGATTTCTGGCTGACCGAATTTGGCCGTGTCGGCACAAATGATGAAGTCGGTCATCATGGCCAATTCACAACCACCGCCCAAAGCGAACCCACGTACCGCTGCAATCACTGGTTTGCGTACATTGCGTATGGTTTCCCAGTTGCGTGTGATGTATTCGCTTTTGTACACATCCATATAAGTAAATGAGGACATCGCTCCGATGTCCGCACCGGCAGCGAAAGCTTTGTCGCTGCCTGTAACTACCATTGCGCCAATGTTGTCGTCGGAATCGAAAGCCATTAGGGCGTCGCCGAGCTCAGTCATCAGTTGGTCATTCAGTGCATTCAGTACTTGGGGGCGATTCAAACGCACCAAGCCCACCTTGCCGATGGTTTCTACGAGGATGGTTTCATATGTCATGGTCAGTCTCCTGCTTATTAATAGGGATGGAGAAAGTCTAACCGCTGAAATTCGAGTATTCACCGACCTTAAAGAGTTTTGAATCAAGACGTGACTTTATTTTCTGTCTAGGACAAAATAGCTTCACCTTGGACAAAACAGGCAGTAAAGAATGACAAAGTGCATATTCGTTATGGGCGCCAACAGTGCAATCGCCCAGGAATTGATTCAGTTGTGTGTGGATTCTGGACAAGAGGTGATTGCGGCAGGTCGGGATGCATCGGTACTTGAGGCGCTATATGGCCATACACCAGGTGTACATATATTAGAGACGCAGGCCTGCGACTCTGGATCCGTAAATGCCGCATTTGAAACGATGAACAGCCTGGGAAAACAAGTGGATGGCTACGCGCACTGTGTGGGTTCTATCCTGGTTGCCCCTTTAACCAAAACCACCGACGCTCAAATTGACAGTGTGATGCAGGTCAACCTGTTTTCAGCCATGTATGGGTTGCGTGCGTTTTTAAAACATGCAAAAACCAATGCGCAAGGCGGTTCTGCCGTGTTGGTGTCCACCTGCGCCACTGGTATTGGTGTTCCCAATCACGAGGCGATCGCTGCTGCAAAGGCGGGCATTGAGGGTTTGGCCAAGTCGGCTGCGGCCACACACGCGGCTGACAATATTCGAATCAATGTGGTGGCCCCGGGCCTGACCGACTCACCGATTGCATCGGCTTTTTTGAAAAGTGACATGATGCGTGCAGCAAGCGCCAAGCAATACCCATTGCAGGGCGTCAACCAGCCCGGTGAGGTAGCGCAGGCCATGTACTGGTTGCTAGGCGCAGGGGCCAGCCGCATGACAGGCGCAGTGTTGAATGTGGACGGCGGGTTCAGGAATATCCGCCCTCTTGTGAAGTAAACCCCATTCAATCCTATAAAGAGCCACAGTCATGCAGCACCAAACACCCGTCAAATTTGAACCCAGCCGCCTTGCTGCACTGAACGCACTTGCGACAGTGGACCCGGCAAGGTACAGCCGCACCCGGAATTTTCTGGATGGCGCAGTAACGCGACTTTCCCCCTGGATTACTCATGGCTACTTGAGTGTGCGAGAGGCGACCCAAATATTGATGGAGAAGTATCGCCTGAGTTTCGAGGACAAGCTGATCTTTGAATTTGCGTGGCGGGAGTTCTTCAAACACGCACATGCTGAGTTGGGTAACGGAATATTGAGCGATGTCCGCAGACCAGTGTGGTCGGGCAAGTACAGCTCGCAGTTGCCAGGCGACATTCGGGAAGGCCGAACAGGGGTTGCAGCAATCGATGCTGGAGTTGCCCTTCTTTATGAGACTGGCTATTTGCACAACCATGTCCGGATGTGGATAGCGTCCTATGTGGTTCACATGCGAAAAGTGCACTGGAAAGTGGGCGCTGACTGGATGTACGCCCACCTGCTGGACGGGGACCTGGCATCTAACCACTTGAGCTGGCAATGGGTGGCTGGGACGTTTAGCCACAAACCCTATGTTTTCAACTCGGACAATGTCAAGAAATATGCACCGATGTGGAATTGCAGCGGGACGGCCATTGATACCGATTATGAAGACTTGGAATCGATTGCCCGGAGCAAACGCGATGTGGGATGCGAAAGAAATGCGCCCGCGATTGGCGCGCAGGAACCGGGATGCCACAACTTTGATCTTGAACTGTTGACCGACACGCTAAAACGCAAGACAGTGGACCTTCGTCAACAGGCTGGTGTTGACTCATGCAGTAGCTTGATGGGCAATTTCAAGAAGATTAATTTGGTGCACCCTTGGGAGCTCAAAGCCTGCTTTGATTTGACGCAAACCGGCGAGTTGCGCGTGGGCTTGATTGACTGCGCATTTCACAAAGCCCACCCCTGGAGCAAACAACGCTGGGATTTCGTGCTGAATGCCATGGAAACCGGTTGCGATCAAATATGGGTTGTGAACACCGATGACATTGCTCACTGCGCAACCATGCTGGCTCGCTTTATTCAAACAGGCACCGAGTTTGAGTTGAGGGAAACATTGAATTCAGGCTATGTGATGATGGGCCGTTGTTTTCCGGTTCGATGGAACGCGGAAGACAAACTGCTACCCAGCCCTTCTCGTTTTCAGCAGAGCTTTTCACGTTTTTACAGGGAGACCACCTTGATGGCCGGAAGCCTTGAAGAAGCTGTACATGGCGCAATATTGATGGAATGACGATGGCACCAACATTGAAAACTCACTGGATGAATGTGCTCGGTTACGCAGGGCTGATTCCATTTTTGGGATTGGCTGCGTTGACCGGCATATACAGCGGTACCGAGATCGCGGAGCGCTTTGCCAATTACAACCTGATTTACGCATTGTGCATTGTTTCGTTTTTGGGCGCTGTGCATTGGGGACTGGCTATTTCACTCAGCAGCCAGGACCAACCTGTTTACCTTGCCGAATTGGATCAATCGGAATTTGAAACACGAAGTTTTATCTGGGGAGTAACGCCCTCACTGTTGGCCTGGCTGGCTGGCGCATTCTCTCCCCCTGAATCCACCCTTTGGATTCTTGCCCTGATTCTGGCTTTGGTATGGATGGTAGACCAGCGCTTTTTAAAGCCCATGAAGGCGTTCGATGCTTACCTGCGTCTGAGAAACCACCTGACATTGGGTGCAATTGTTGGATTGTTAGTGACCGCCTGCTTTGCTTAAATGGTGTAGTCTATTTTTCAGGACTGACCAAAAAGCAAGGAAGGACAAAGTATGTTCAAAGCGGTATTTCTTCAAAAAAACGAACAAGGCGAGTTCAAGGCCAGTATTGAGCAACTGGACGAAAGCCAGTTGCCTGAAGCTGGTGACGTGCTGGTTCGAATTTCCCATTCCACACTCAATTACAAAGACGGCCTGGCAATTTGCAACAAGTCACCTGTGGTGCGCCAATGGCCCATGGTTGCGGGCATTGATGGTGCAGGTACCGTATTGGAAAGCGCCCACCCTGGATTCAAACCTGGAGACGAAGTAATTCTCAATGGATTTGGCGTGGGAGAAACGCACTGGGGTTGCCTGGCCGAAAAAGCAAAACTGAAAGGGGATTGGCTGATTAAACGACCAGCGGGTTTAAGCCCTGCGCAGGCCATGGCGATCGGTACCGCGGGCTACACCGCCATGTTGTGTGTGCTGGGCCTTGAAAAAGGCGGCGTGAAACCTGGTAGCGGTGAAATTTTAGTGACTGGTGCAACTGGCGGCGTCGGCAGTATTGCAATCGCACTGTTGAGCAAGCTGGGCTACACCGTAGTGGCGACCAGCGGCAAACCTGAACAAACTGATTTCCTGAAAGGTTTGGGCGCGAGCGAAGTCATGGACCGAAAGTTGTTGAGTGAGCCCGGAAAACCTTTACAACGCGAGCGCTGGGCTGGTGTTGTGGACTGCGTGGGATCACACACCCTGGCCAATGCCTGTGCACAGACCAAATACGGTGGCACGGTGACTGCATGTGGTTTGGCCCAAGGCATGGATTTGCCTTCTTCGGTGGCACCATTTATTTTACGGGGCGTTACCTTGACGGGCGTTGACTCGGTGATGGCACGCTTGCCAGTGCGTGAGGAAGCTTGGCGCAGACTAGCTGCCGACCTTGATCTGAAAAAGTTGGAAGGACTCTCACGCACACTTCCACTGGAAGGTGCGATTGAAGCAGCTGCCCAAATTATGGCAGGAACCAACACGGGCCGCGTGCTTATCAAAATTTAATACACAGACGACTACCATGTTGCATTACCAGGTCACGGTGGCAGACCCGAAAGGCCACTATTTCGACGTTCAATTGCAATTTGAGATTGCACGGGACCAACTGCAAGGCACTGGCGACGAGCGCTGGATTGACTTAACGTTGCCCGCCTGGATTCCTGGCAGTTACCTGATTCGTGAATTTGCACGGAACGTGCTTTATGTGCGGGCCCGTGTAGGACAGGTTGAAACCACGGTCACACGGGAAAGGAAGGACAGCTGGCGAGTACATGTCGATGGCGCGCAGATTGGGCTTGCCGCGCATTCACTTTTAATTCAATGCGAATGGCGAGTGTATGCCTGGGATTTGTCAGTGCGCGGCGCACACCTGGACGACACCCATGGTTTTTTCAACGGCACCAGCCTGTTTCTGTGCCCGAAGGGATTTGAACAAGAACCGGTTGAGTTGACCATTTCCAGACCTAGCGACGACTTACAGGACTGGCTGGTCGCCTGCGGCTTGCCCAGCCAGCCTGGAACCTTGAAAGACCCACATGGCTGCCCGATTCTTCGGGCAGGGGGTCAAGTCAAATTTATAGCGACGGATTTTGACTGCCTGATCGACCACCCAATTGAAATGGGCGCCTTGCGGGTAGAAAGCTTTTCTGTGTTGGGAGTTGAGCATGTATTTGCAGTGTATGGCGCAGACACCGACCTGGATTTGCAACGGATTTGCAACGACCTGAAGCCTGTGTGCGAAATTCAGATCGCCTTGTTTGAACCCGACACCAAACGTGCGCCTTTTGAGCGGTATGTGTTTATGCTGCATGCGACCGACAATGGTTACGGTGGTCTGGAACACCGCAACAGCACTTCATTGCTTTTTAACGCGAACGAATTGCCTCAATGTGGTGTTGAGAAAACGTCCAAAGCCTATGAAGGCTTTTTGGGACTTTGCAGCCATGAGTACTTTCATTCCTGGAATGTGAAGCGCATGAAACCAGCTGCATTTGTTCCCTATGATCTGACCCAGGAAAATTACACCCGATTGTTGTGGATTTTCGAGGGTTTTACATCCTATTACGATGATGTTGTGTTGGCACGTGCGGGCAAGTTGGACGAAGAGGCATACCTGAAAAGCGTATGCAGGAACATTACACAGGTGAGAAAGGGCCCTGGACGCATGAATCAATCTGTGTCGGACAGCTCTTTTGATGCCTGGACCAAATACTATCGACAAGATGAAAATGCACCCAACGCAATTGTGAGTTACTACACCAAGGGCTCACTTGTGGCTTTGTGTATTGATTCCGCAATTCGAAAACAAAGCAGCGGCCAGAAAAGCCTGGACGATGTGATGCGCTTGATGTGGCAACGCAAAGGATTGACTGGCGAGGGACTGAAGGAGGATGAGTTCCCAGGCCTGGTGCTGGAAGCCACAGGGATTGAGCTAAACCGGGAAATTGAACAATGGACACAGAGCACCGACGAGCTGCCATTGGACGAGGCCTTAAAGACCTTTGGCTTGAGCCTGAGTCAAACTCAAAATGATGAGCAAATTTACCTTGGGTTACACGGGCAATTTAAACCTGAAGGTATGTTGGTAAAGCAGGTGATTAACGGTGGTCCTGCCCACGCGAGTGGCATTTCAGCAGGCGATTGGCTGGTGGCATTGGGTGAGAAAAAACTGACCGAAACCAACTACAAACGGCTATTGGCAGCAAGCCGGCCCGGAACACCACTGCGCGCAATTGCATTTCGCGCAGATCGGCTGATGGAATTTAGTTTGGTACCAGCCGAACCGGCATCCAATGAATGGACAATCAAAAAACCGGAACAAAGCGAGGGCGAGGTTGTGCCTGCCCCTTGGCTTCAATAAAAAAGATCTGCCAGTGCCTGCCCTGGCGAGGCTGCCCGCATGAACGCCTCGCCAACCAAAAATGCGTGAATATCATTGGCACGCATTAGGGCCACATCGTCACGGGTAGCAATGCCACTCTCGGTGATCAGCAAATGCTCTGGGCCCACCCGACCTTTCAGATCAAGCGTGGTTTGCAATGAAGTTTCAAAAGTGCGCAAATTGCGATTGTTTACACCAATCAGTGGTGTTTTTAATTGCAAGGCAATGTCCATTTCTTGTGCATCATGCACTTCGACAAGTACATCCATACCCAGCTCATTGGCGCATTGCTCGAGTTCCAGCAGTTGAGGCAACTGCAAGGCTGAAACAATCAGCAAAATGGCATCGGCGCCCAGACCCCGGGCTTGTACAACCTGATAGGTGTCGATAATGAAATCTTTGCGGATGCAGGGCAGACCACTCGCCTCGCGCGCCATGTCGAGGTACTGGGGCGCGCCTTTGAAATATTGAATGTCAGTGAGCACCGACAAACAAGTTGCACCATGCTCGGCATAGCTTTTTGCGATTTCCACGGGATCAAAAGGTTCGCGCAGAATGCCTTTGCTGGGGCTGGCACGTTTTACTTCCGCAATGACTGCAGGCAGGCCTTTGGCCACCGCTGTTTTCATGGCGTTGCCAAAACCCCGCGTTGGGGGCAGCTTTGCGGCCTTGGTCAACCATTGCACTTCAGACAAAACCTGCTTGCCCTGTGCAATTTCTTCGCGCTTGGTGGCTAAAATTTTGTCAAGAATATCGCTCATGGTTCTGCCTTATTGCTCAATCGACTTGGTAAAGTCGACGAACTCATTGAGTTTGCGGATTGCTGCACCACTGGCCACGGTGGAGCGCGCCACATCAATGCCCTCTTTCAGACTACCTGCAACACCTGCTGTATACAGACCTGCTGCGCTGTTGAGCAACACGATGTCACCAATTGCACCGCCCTTGCCATTCAATGCATGGAAAATTTTGTCGCGAGACTCTTGGACAGAACCTGCATGCAGGCTGCTGTGTGATGCGCGTGCGAGACCAAAGTCTTCGGGCTTGATGCTGTAGTGCTTGATTTCACCATCGCGTAGCTCAGCAATTTTTGAGTCGCATTCAATACACAGTTCGTCCATGCCATTTTCACCATGCACGATGAGCGCTTGAATGGACCCCAAACGCTTGAGCACTTCGGCCTGTAAGTCGAGCAAATTGGCGCTATACACACCCATGACCTGGCGCTTGGCATTGGCCGGATTGGTGAGTGGGCCGAGAATGTTGAACACCGTGCGCACACCCAGTTCTTTGCGAACCGGGCCCGCAAAACGCATGGCACTGTGATGATTCGGTGCGAACATGAATCCAATGCCCACTTGGGCGATTGATTCTGCAACCTGGGTCGGCTTCAGATTGATGTTGGCGCCAAGCAATTCAAGTACATCGGCGCTGCCCGAATTAGAGGACACGCTACGACCACCGTGCTTGCCCACTTTGGCGCCGGCGGCTGCCAGCACGAACATGCAGGCAGTTGAAATATTAAATGTTTGCGCACCATCGCCACCCGTGCCGCATAGATCGACAACCTCAGTGCCTGCGGGCAACTCGACCGGAGTGACCAGATCTCGCATGACTTGCGCGGCGGCAGCCACTTCTTCGGCTGTTTCGCCTTTGACACGCAAGCCAACCAGCAAACCAGCGATTTGCGCAGTGGTCAAACCACCACTCAATAGTTGCTGAAATGCATTTCGGGTGAGTTCATGCGACAAGTCTTGCCCAGCAAGCAGTTGATTCAAAATGGCGGGGTAATTAAATGACTGGGACATGAGATTTGGGGGTTAAGGGTTTAGTTAACGCGCTTAAGGAAATTTTTGAGCAGATCATGCCCGCGGTCACTCAGGATGGATTCAGGATGAAACTGAACACCCTCGATATCCAGCGTTTTATGACGAACACCCATGATTTCACCATCTGCTGTTTCTGCGGTGATTTCAAGGCAATCGGGCAAGCTTTCCCGCTCGATCGCCAATGAGTGATAGCGAATGCAGATAAGCGGGTTGGGCAAGCCCTCAAAGACACCCACATTGTGATGATGAACCGGGGATGTTTTTCCGTGCATGATGGTTTTGGCACGTACAACCTTGCCACCGAAGGCTTCGCCAATGGCCTGATGCCCCAGGCACACACCCAAAACGGGAACCACACCGGCCATTCGCTGAATGATTTCGATGGACACGCCGGCCTGCGCTGGTGAACAGGGGCCAGGCGAAACACACACCGCACGAGGTTTGAGGCTTAGTGCTTCATCGACTGTGATGGCATCGTTGCGAACAACATGCACTTGCTGACCCAATTCACCCAAGTACTGGACAAGATTGAAGGTAAAACTGTCGTAGTTGTCGATCATCAACAGCATGGCGGGCCTGCATTTCGAATAGGGGGGAAGAAACAAGTGCGTGATTTGTCAAAATTTTAACACACGCACCCGCCACGGCCCCTTGCGGGTAGAGACAATCACGACAACTCACCGTCCAGACCAGCCTGCACAAGTTCGGCTGCGCGCATGACCGCACGCGCCTTGTTCTCAGTCTCGAGCCATTCGCTTTCGGCCACGGAATCGGCGACCACGCCAGCACCTGCCTGAACATACAAGGTTTGGTCTTTCACCACGCCAGTGCGAATGGCGATGGCGACATCCATGGTGCCAGTGAAACTGAGATAGCCACAGGCGCCGCCATACACGCCGCGCTTGGTGGGTTCGAGTTCATCAATGATTTCCATGGCGCGCACCTTGGGTGCACCGGAAAGCGTGCCCGCAGGGAAAGTGGCGCGGAGCACATCCATGGCCCCCATACCAGGCTTCAAGTCGCCCTGGACATTGCTGACAATGTGCATGACATGAGAATAGCGCTCGATAATCATTTTCTCGGTGACCTGCACAGAACCGACCTGTGCGATACGCCCCACATCGTTGCGAGCCAGGTCGATCAACATGACATGCTCTGCAATTTCTTTGGGATCGGCCAGCAGCTCTTCGGCAAGTGCCAAATCTTCTTGCAGTGATTTGCCGCGTGGGCGAGTGCCGGCGATGGGGCGCAAGGTGACCAAAGGCGCTTTGCCTTCGACCTGGTCTTGACGCACCAGAATTTCAGGAGATGAACCCACCACTTGGAAACTGCCGAAGTTGTAATAGAACAAATAAGGCGATGGATTCAGAGAACGCAAGGCGCGATAAAGCATGAGTGCGTCTTGCGTGAAGCGTTTGCTCAGCCGCTGCCCCAAGACCACCTGCATGACATCACCGGCAGCGATGTATTCTTTGGACTTGGCCACCATGTCAAAGAAATAGTCTTTGCTCATGCTGCGTTCAATCGGGGTACTTTCGCTGCTGCCCGAGACCGGAATGGCGATGGGCTGGCGAAGCTGGCCCATGAGTCGCTTGACCTCGGCAACGCCGTTTTCATAGGCATTGGTTTGCGCTGGATCGACAAACACGATGAGCTGAATGGTGCCTTGAATGTTGTCGACCACCGCCATGCGGTCGGTGAACATCAGCAAAATATCGGGAATACCCAAATCGTCGGCTTTGCGACTGGCCTCAAGTCGAGGCTCAATGTAGCGAACCGTGTCATATCCAAAATAGCCGGCTAGCCCACCAAAAAAACGGGGACTGCCGTTGACAGGCGGCACTTTGAAACGGGCATGGTACTGCTCGATAAATTGCAGCGGGTCGCCGTTGAATGTCTCAAGCGTGTCCAGCGTGCCGTCCGGGCGCTGCTGTTGTACCACCACGGAATGTTCAACCACCTTGATGGTGATTGTGGAAGGCAAACCTACAAACGAATAACGGCCAGAGCGTTCGCCACCCACCACCGATTCAAGCAAGAATGTATTTGGCTTGTTGGCAAGCTTGAGGTACACCGACAAGGGTGTATCGAGGTCGGCATAGCAACGCGCAATCAGCGGAATGCGGTTATACCCCTGTGTTGCGAATGCATCAAATTCAGCTTTAGAAATCATTGTGGTACCCGTGTGCCCAGCAGGCGTTGTGCAGCTTTCTCGATCGTGCTCACGATGCCATCGCACGGTGTGTCGTGAACAGATCGCCCTTCGTTGTAACCATAGGGCAAAAGCCAACACTCTACGCCGGCTGCGTTTGCAGCAAGCGCGTCGTTCACGGAATCACCAATCATCAGGGCCTGCGAGGGCTCAACACCAAGCAACTTGCAGGCGTGGGTTACGGGCATGGGGTCGGGTTTTTTCACGGGGCAGGTATCTCCGCCTACGACCACCTCGAAGTAATGGGCAATGCCAGTGCGCTCAAGAAGTGGCTTGGTGAAACGTTCCGGCTTGTTGGTGACCACCGCCAGTTTGTAACCGGCATTCTTCAGCAGATCAAGCCCTTCCCTCACGCCCGGATAAAACACCGAGTGATTGCCATTGATGTGGGTGTAATGACCTTGCCAGTTGGCCATGGCTTGGGCATACAGTTCGGGGGAGGCCTTCTCGGTCATGCTGCCGGTAAGGCTTCTGTTGACCAGATTTTCTGCGCCCTTGCCCACATACACTGCAACGGTTTCCTCGGGTAACACGGGTTTGCCCAAATCCGCCAACATGGCATTCACCGCGGCAGCCAGATCGGGCACCGTGTGCAAAAGCGTTCCATCGAGGTCGAACAATACTGCTTTCTTGGTCATGGTCGCTTATCTCGTAGTGGCCAACTCTGCCCGCATTTGGTCAATGACGGCTTTGTAGTCGGGTTTGCCGAAAATGGCCGAGCCGGCAACAAAGGTGTCAGCACCTGCGCGTGCAATTTGCGCAATGTTGTCAGGCTTCACGCCACCATCCACTTCAAGGCGAATATTTTGACCGCCCTTGGCCACATGTGCATCAATTCGCTTGCGCAATTCGGTCAGCTTCACCAAGGCTTGTGGAATGAAACTTTGCCCGCCAAAACCAGGGTTTACCGACATCACCAAAATAAGGTCGAGTTTGTCCATGACGTGATCCACCCAGGAAATCGGGGTGGCCGGGTTGAGCACAATGCCTGCCTGACAACCGGAGTCGCGAATCAGGCCAAGCGTTCGGTCAAGGTGATCCGTTCCCTCTGGGTGCACGCTGATCAAGTTGGCACCCGCCTTGGCAAAATCGGGAATGATCCGATCGACCGGACGCACCATCAGGTGCACATCAATCATCGCAGTGGTGTGGGGGCGCAGGGCCTCGCAAACCAAAGGGCCAATGGTGAGGTTGGGCACGTAATGATTGTCCATGACGTCAAAGTGAACCCAGTCTGCGCCCGCTGCAATGACATTTTTCACCTCGTCGCCCAGACGGGCAAAGTCAGCTGAAAGAATACTGGGAGCAATAACAAACGGGTTCATGGCAGGCCTTCGAAGAAAAATTCAGACACAAAGCAAGAGTTTAAACGAAGTTACCCCGGGCAAATGGCTTTGAAAGCGGCTTCGGATTTGTGAAAACGGGGGTTTGAAGTCATACTTAATGCCCAGAGCAACAGAAACAAGCCACACCGCATGAGTAGCCCGTCACCCTATCAGTTTGAAGTCCGAGTCAGCACCCAGTTTCTTGAGGAGCAAAGCGACAAAGACAAAGGTCCTTATGTTTTCGCCTACACCATTGAAATAGAAAATGTGGGTGAAAGAACAGCACAATTGCTGAGTCGCCACTGGATCATTACTGACGCCCACAACATTGTTCAAGAAGTAAAAGGCGATGGCGTGGTCGGCGAACAACCCACACTACGCCCTGGCGAGAGTTTCGAGTACACCAGCGGCTGCCCGCTGCCCACCCCGGTGGGTACCATGAAGGGCAGTTACACTTTTGTGGGTGAAGGCGGCGAGCAATTTGATGTGCCCGTGCCCGAGTTTTTGCTGTCAATGCCGCGGGTGTTGCACTAATCCTTGTTTGGGGGTGAGTCTGTTTTGGAAGACTCCGTATCCGGTTTTTCCACAGGATGATCCACCCTGGCCCTCAAAGTCCACCACATAATGAACACGATCAGGCCCAAAGCCAAAACCATTTCCGCAATGAGTAACCACATGTTCAATTCACTCCGTTGTTGGTGGCCCAGCACCATGCTGGCTGCCCTGATTTTATCTGGATGCGCTACTTCTCCGACCCCAAAAGCGGCTGAATGTTCATGCCCGACAGGAGAAAAACCGGCGCAAACCGAGAAAAAAGACGACAAACCGGCTTTGCCCTTGTTTGTGAAGTCAGATTTTTCAAGCTTGCCCGGTTGGAACACAAGCAACCACAGCCGCTTTCTGGAGGCCTTTGCAGAGCAATGCTCAGTCAACGGCAATGCCCTTGCAAAACGCAAAGCCACGCCCACCGGCCTGCTGGACGCTTGCCGCAAAGCCCGACAAAATTTAAGTGGCAATACACTTTTACCGGCACAAATCTGGATGGAAGCCAACTTTGATGTGTGGCAATTTCAACAGGAAGACGGCAAGAAAGAAGGCTTGCTAACCGGTTATTTCGAACCCATGCTGAAAGGTGCACGCAAAGAACAAAGCGCTTACAAAGCCCCCCTTTACGGTGTACCTGCGGATTTGATCACGGTGAAGCTGGATGAACAATACCCGGAACTGAAAGGCAAGCGCCTGCGCGGCCGCCTTCAGGGCAATACGCTGGTACCTTTCTTCGACAGGGCGGAATGGGAACGCCTGGGACCTGATCGCGAGAAACCGATTGTTTGGGTAGATGACAAACTGGATGCTTTTTTACTGCAGGTGCAGGGTTCGGGCCGGGTGACTTTGCCCGATGGCAGCGTGATTCGGCTGAGTTATGCCGAGCAGAATGGCCACCCTTACAAATCCATTGGCAAAGTGCTGGTGGACCGCGGAGAATTGACCGCAGCCCAAGCCACAATTCCCGGCATCCGAAATTGGGCGAAAGCCAACCCTGGCAAGCTGGATGATTTGCTGAATGCCAACCCAAGCGTGGTGTTTTTTAAGGAAAACAAGGTACTGCGACCGCAGGAAGGCCCGGTGGGCGCCATGGGTGTGCCCCTGACTGGCAAACTCAGCTTGGCCATAGACCGGGAAAAAGTACCTTATGGCAGCCCGATCTGGATCGAATCAAGCAACCCCGTGAACAACACGCCAATTACACAGGGAACACTGGCGCAAGACACTGGGGGGGCCATTCGGGGACGGGTGCGTGCCGACTATTTTTGGGGAACCGGCGAGGAAGCGGGTACAGCAGCCGGCTTGACTCGCCAGCCATTGAAGATGTGGTTGATTTGGCCCAAGGGTACTCCCCTGCCCGAAAGCGGAAGCTGAACCCCGGGAGCCGAAGTAATTATTTAGACCGGGAAGCCGCAGCGATGCGGCGATTCAGGTCGGCAGATGGAATGGCGCCACTAACGCGTGTGCCGTCCTGGAAAAATACGGTGGGTGTACCTGACACACCCATGCCTCGGCCCAAGCTGACCAACTCGTCGATCGGCGGGTTGCAATTGCCGTTTCCTGTGGGGGACTGGTCTTTCAGCATCCAGTCATCCCACATTTTGGATTTGTCACTGGCACACATTACTTTTTGCGCTTTGTCGACCGAGTCGCGGCCCAACACAGGATAGACATAGGTGTAAACCGTGGTGTCCTGCAACTTGGACAGGGTTTCTTTGCGGAAACGCTTGCAATAGCCACAGTTGGGGTCTTCAAATACAGCGATTTTCCGGCTACCCGTTCCGTACACTGATTTCAAGGCCAGGCCCAGAGGCAGATCTTTTTCGAAATTGATGGCATTGAGTTTGTCCAGCCTGGCTTCAGTCAAATTCGCCATGGATTTGCTTTCCATCAGTTCACCCAAAATCAGGTGACTACCGCTTGCATTGGTGTAAATGATTTTTTTGGTGCCGTTGTGATTCACAACAACCTCAAACAAGCCATCAATGAATTCAATGTCATTGACTGAAACCACTTTTACGCCTGACGCGCCCAACGACTCGTTCACGGCTGCCGTGATGCGTTCAACCTGCGATTTGCTTGCAGCGGCCTGTGCGGGTTGCACAGACTGGGACAATGCCCATGCGCCTGCTGACAACGCGATTACAGAGAACACAACAGCACTGCTGCGTTTGCGGAAGGACAAAGGTAAATTGAATTTCATAGGTCTGCTTGGGTAAAAATGATGAATTGTAGTTAGGACAGGCCCGAAGGCAATTTGTTCATTGCGTCAGGAATATAAGAACGAATTTACCGCATGGCCTGTTGAGACAACCAACGCTTGAGCATGGGGAGCTGGTTGACCAGGTGCATGCCTTTGTTGCGTACCCAGGCTGCGCCGGGCAAATCGAGTCGGAACAAGGTGTGTAATCCATCTGTTAGAAAATGCACTGGTTTACAGGCAGCCTTGCGGCGGCGTTCCCAAGCGCGCCACAATTGCTCGTCTGCGAGACCCAAGCGTTGCACGGCCAGAAGCCGCTTGCGAGAAGTCAGCAAATTGGCCAACTCTGCGGCGTCTTCCAATCCAAGGTTCAAACCCTGCCCTGCCAATGGGTGAATAACATGCGCAGCGTCGCCCATCAACACAACCCCATTGTCAAACCACACAGGCGCAACGCCATGTTTCAGCGGAAAGGCATAAGTTTTACCCACAGGCACCAAGTCGCCATACAGTTCCTGAACTGCTCCACCGGAGAGGGATTGCACGCGATTGACCATGTCGGATGGGCTGAGTTGAACCAAGGCCTGAGACTGGGACAAGGGCATGGACCACACCATGGAGACATGGGGACCAGGCAAGGGCAACATGGCCAAAACAGAATCGCCAACAAACCATTGGCGTGCGGCCCCATGGTGAGGCTTTTCAATGGCAAAGGTTGTTACAACGCCCTCGGCGCTGTAATCATCAAGCGTGAAATCAAGCCCTGCCTGCTTGCGGGTTTGGCTTTGAGCGCCGTCAGCAGCGATCAGCAAAGGCACGCGAACGGTTTTCAGGTTGGTGACCACAGCCCAACCTTCTTTTTCGCGGGAAAGTCCCTCGACTTTCGCATCCAGCCAGCCAATGCCGGGCTGATAGCGCATTGCTGAAAACAGCACTTCGAAAAGACAGCTTTGCTCAATAATCCAGGTGAGGTAATCAACCCCCGTGTCGCTGGCATTGAAACGCAGGTGACCTTGAGCATCACCATTGGAATCGCCCCATACCTGCATTTCGGTGACGGGTTGTACCTTTTCGCTAGGAATGTTGTCCCAAACACGTAAGCGGTCTAGTACCCGCTGGCTGCGATGCGACAAGGCAAATACCCGGGGATCAAAACGCTGATCGGGATTGGGCTGAAACTGGGGCGGACGAGCCCCCACCACCAGTACCTTGAAACCAGAACTGGCCAGCACGAGTGAAGCCACCAGGCCAACCACACCACAACCAATGATGGCGACATCATGACTGGATGTATTCTGAAACTGCGTGCTTACTGGGTTGCTCATGGTCTTTAAATGGCCGGCATCGTGAATTATTGAACATGCTACAGCGATTTTGCATTTCTTGTTTGCGCAACGTCAAAGTTTCGGATAAACTTGCGGGCTTCGGTAGTGAACACCACCGAAAACGCGTGGCCGAGTAGCTCAGTCGGTAGAGCAGAGGATTGAAAATCCTTGTGTCGGCAGTTCGATTCTGTCCTCGGCCACCACCATCCCAATTTACGCCCCCCCCCCAAGTACTGACAGACCAAACCATGCTTTCTTCAGCATTTTGTTGTCGCCTTTTGTCGACAACGAAACGGGAACGCTCGGGTCTTTGATTGTTTTCTGACCGTCAAGCACCGGATAATGGCTGCACTCTAAAAATAATATGTGTTGAGCCTGCTTTTGAACCTTTCCGCCACATTGACCAAGCTGTTGAAGGTCACCGCACTTGCGATTGCCCTGGCGCTATGCCATGCGCAGGCTATGGCTGTGGACTATTCGCTCAGCGGATTTGGCACGATTCAATACACGCAGGGTGATAACGAACAAAAATACCTGCGCTTCATCAATGAAGACGGCACGTTCAAGGTCAATTCGATTTTGGGTGCGCAACTGGATGTGCAGTTGTCAGATCAGCTCAGTGCAACGGTGCAGTACGTGGTCGCCCCCAAGCAAAGACGTGATGAAAGTGTCGAGTTTGACAATCGCTGGGCATTCTTGAAGTTCAAGCCCAATGACAACTGGCACTTTAAATTAGGTCGCCAACGACTTAATTACTATCTTGACTCCGAGAATCTCGACGTTGGGCATACCTATGTGCCAGCCAACTTAAGCCCAGAGGTTTACTACAACGCGGGCGTTCTATCGCTGGATGGATTCTCAGCCAATTACAACTTTGAGGATGCTGGCGGGAGATATTGGGGATTTCAAGCGATCACAGGCAAGCGGGATATTGTTCAGCGGCTTGCTGGATTTAACCAGGACTTTCCGCTGAATTCATTTGAAATTGGCGGCCTGGTACTCAGCGTTCAAGGTGAGCGTTACCGCATCCAAATTGCACACCACGGTGCGGAAGTAGACCGGGTCTTGACTCAAGTTGGCGGTGTTCCATTAACAGACGGACGGCTTGACGCAAACGCCAGATTCACAAACCTTGGTGCTGAATACCGATGGGATCTTTACACCTTGCGCGGAGAGTTGAGCCAGACTGAATTGGCAGCATCCCAAAGCGGAATTATCACAGGCAGTGGCTTGCCAAGAATTACGCAATCGGCGCCCAAGTATGAGGAGCATGGCGGCAACATTCTTTTGATCCGCAAAGTATTTAAACAACATGCAGTTTATGGAAGCTACGGTCGATTCATTTCAGAATTCGATGATCAGTACTCATTCGCGATTGGTGGCAAATACAATCTGAGCCCATCGGACTCGATCAAGCTTGAATTGCAGCACGTCGTCGAAAAAAACACGCGCCCGCAGTTGTCCGACAACCGCATTCCCAACACCACGTTTAATTTCCTGAGCGTGTCTTACAACTGGGTGTGGCAATGATTACGCGCACCGCCAGTTTTGTTAAGGCCGCCGCGTCGATCGGCTTGTACTTAATGTTGGGCGTGGTTGGCGCAGCCTCTGCAGAGGTGTATGTGGTGTCGTCTGCCACACTGCCTATCAATGAAATTGCAATTCGTGAACTGCGCAGCATTTACAAGGGGCGATTGAGCCAGGTCAATGGCTATCGATTGACGCCTTTGAACCTAGCCCCCGGCACCAACGATCGCGATGCGTTTTTAGAACGAATCATGGAGTTGAACGAGCTGGACTACACGGGATACTGGCACGTGCGACGGTACACCGGCCAAGGCACGCCACCGACAGAAGTTGACACCAAGGAAGAGTTGTTTACCACGCTTAAAGAACAGCCTGGCGGCATTGGTTATCTTTGGATGCCCAATGGCAGCAAACCAAAGCTGCCCGACGGCTTGAAAGTGATTCGCGTGAAGTAAGCCGCCAAGGGCGGCTTGGCTTTATTCTTTGGTATAGCCTTTGCTCAAAGGCAGCCACCAGGTAAAACCGAACACCAATGTTTTTAGAACCACCTTACCGACTGGCAAATTCAGTGCGCGCAGGCGATTGATCGCCAGAGGAATTTCAAGCACATGCGCCAGCAAAATGATCGCTGCGAACAAGGTAAGGAAGGGAACATGGAAACCCAACAGCCCGACCAAGGGCACGATCAGCCAAAAAACCACCAGACCCGCTTGAAGTCCATACCAAACCCGTTGTTCGCCCATGCCTTAGCCCCTCGTTTTATTGATGTAGGGGAAGTTTAACTCAACGGGTGAGCACTGCTGTGTTGAAGCAATCCATGTTGTCGACTTGTACGTAAACTTCATTGGCCTCAAGACCCAACACTTCAAGAATCTCATCGAGCCCACCGCCGAGTGAGTTCAATGCAGCGCTCAAAACCGGGTTGGTAGCCAGCACAGTTAAGATTCCATTTAACGCATTAACGCCTGTGTTCAAATTGGCGAGCAAATTGCCGACCCCCTGGGACGCCTCGAAACTGTAAGAAGTTGTCACGACAGGATCTGGATAACCCACCATTGGAACATCGTTGGCACTGCCACTACCAACATTGGCATTGATGGTACGCTGACCCAACAACGGCAAAGATGGAAGACCCAAAGCCGCTATGATGGGCGTGGAGTCCAAATCCACCACAACAGCAGAATCAGATTGAGGTAGCCTGCAATCAATGTCTTTAATGTCAACTGAGCCGCCACCTGCTGTTACCCGCAAATCCAACAAACCACTGATTCGTGTAGACACTGCAATTTGTTCGGTACGCGCTGTTGCGATAACCCTGCCGTCATTATTCAGCTTGGTGGCCACAAACAGCTGGGGAGGACTAAGCACCGAGACATTCAAAGTATTGCCCAAATTCAAGCGAATGCCAGTTCCGCCCACGCCGCGAGCAGCTGCCAAGCTGGATGCGAAAGCCAAATTACCCAAACGCACCGACGCACCTGCGAACTCGGAGTCGCCGCTGGTGTCTGCGGCCAATATATCTCTCAACAAGAAACTGACTGTATCTGCCGGACCGCTACCGGGTATTGCAATGACAGGTGCCTCCGGACCGGCGACATTCAGTGCGGCATCCAGCAAACCTGCTGCTGTAACCCGCGTATTCAACAAACGGGCCATGTCCAATTGATCGCCCGCACTGAACGCACCCAACTCAACGCCCAATTGCAGCAAGTCCACTTGGGCATTGGAGGCCAAGAGACCCCGAAATCCCAACAAATTAAGATTCAATTGAGTACCAATCGCACTCATCAATGGAGACAGGCTGGAACCATTCAAATTCAATGCCAACAAATTGGTGCCCACCAAACCGGAGATAACCGGTGCCACTGTGGCCTCGGCCACAGCCACAACAGGCTCGGTACCCAGAAACGCAGCAGGCACATTGCGCACCACGCGCACCAACACAGAACGGTCGCAAGCGTTAGCGGGCAATAAGGTGTCTGTGCCGCGAACATTGCAACTGATCGAGATGCTGTCAGTGGTGTCGTCAAGACCATTGCGCCTTGCGTAATCCACCGCTGCTGTAAAACCCTGGGGAGCATTGCCAATATCGCTGGCTGCCGTTTTGGCAGCAAGGTCTGCGATGCGTTGCACTTCCTCTTTTTCCCAAATCACCTGGCCCAAACCCAACACAGCCAAGGCACCCACTGTCATCAGCATGATGAACACTGTGAGAATGGTCATGGCTCCGCGTTGGCGAAATGACGAGGATGCGTGGTTGAAATTTTTTAAAGACATGTCGGTGCAGCAAAGACAAACAAGCTTGATTCTGCACGAAAAACAGTGAATTTGATATCTGAAGCTAAGGGCGATTCAGCGTCTAGATCAGGTTTTCAGTACAGGCTCACTTACCGTCTTTGAGAAATTTTTCAAGAATGCGCTTGCCAGGCTTTAGACGACCTACCAAAGCCTTGGCCACACTGACAATAATTTCCATGGGCGCGGCAAGGCGTGAAGTTTGTGCATGTGCCCCCAATTCCAGCAATGTTGCACTATCGATAACGCCGGTTTTACCCTGAAGCAAAACAACGCCCAGCTCTGGGTTATTTGCCTTGATATGCTGAAGCAAGGGGGATTGGCCGGCCTGCTCGGCATCGACCAACATGACCTTTACTTCATATGCATCGATTGAAGCTTCGGCCGTTTGCAGGCCTGGACAGGACAAGACTTGCTCGAACTGGTTAGACGCAATTAATTGAGCTTCCAGCGCCAAGCGAGAATCCTTGTCCGAATCGACAATCAGCACCGTGGTCATTGCCCCCTCCTTTTGATCGCTGGAAGTTATTTAGCAATTTGGGTGCCAGAAACCCGATGACGACATGGTCTGTTTTGGTGCAGCGCCGGTACTTAGCCCCTGCCAAGCAAGCCTTTGACGTCTTTCCACAAGCTTTCAATTTCCGCCGCAGCCTTGGAGTTGGGTGCAAATTCGTTAACGGATTTACCCAAACCAACACTGATCACAAAATCGTTGCGCTCGTGCACGATGGTGCGGCAAATTTTGGCTGTGGTCTTGAGTTGCTCAAATACGATTTCGGGTGTGCTGCTAAAGACCGATGCACCGTTGATGACCCAGGTTACTTTGCTGCCAGCATCAGAGGCCCATTCAAGGGTACTGCTTGCACTGTGAATATCCAGCGGACTGGCCTTGGTCGGAATCAGCACCAAATCAGCATGCTCCATGGCGTCTTTGACCCATTTTTTATCTGTAGGGGGCATGTCGATGAAAACATAGTCATATCCCTCATCATCAAGTTCCGAAAGCACAATGACGATGTCATTGAAACCCACCTTGCGCACATCGGGGTAATCGGCCTCGCGCAGCGAATCCCAAAAACGGCTGGAACCTTGTGGATCAAGATCAAGCAAAGCTACTTTTTTCTTGCCCTGTTGGCTTGCCAAGGCGGCAAGATTCAAAGAGAGCGTTGTTTTGCCAGCCCCGCCTTTGCGGCTGCTAATGATGATGGTTTTCATGGGTGGACATCCTGTGCGGTAGGAAATTAATGCGATATCGAGAATTTATTCTAACCTGCCTGCGCAGTGGGGAAAAAGTTGTTCAATGCGGCTTGGCCGCAACGGCATCTGAATACTTTGACGGGTTTGCCAAAGCGGGATTTGATCTATAAGCAATTGACTGCCAACCCAACCGTCTTGCCCACCTAGCAAGACAAAATAATTCTCGTCGGGATCAGAAAGGTCAGAGAGATGCCTGCTTTGAGACCCGTAACTGGTTTCATCAAAACCCCGAATCAGATTGTGTGCATTTTTCATCAAGGTTTCACGCGAACCCGCAGCAGGAAACGATTTGGACGAGAACAGCTTGCCCAGCAAGGGCACATGGCCCAACACATGGCGCAATCGGATTTTGTGCAAATTACCCCAAAGTTGCCAGTGCTGCGCCCTGCGGTTTGCCTCATCAACACACAATGGCACCACGCTTGCCCGTTCAGTGTCTGTGAGATTTTCAAGGTCTTCCATCAAACAGGCAGACAGATAAGACCACTGATCCATCAAGCTGGGCGTTCGGCCCGCGTGGCGCAAAACCGACAACTGCTTCACCAAAGCGGCCAACAAAAACTCAAACTGAAGGGCAGCAAAACTGTCTGCCGTGTAGGCACCACCCCACAGGTCGATCGAATTGCACAGCACTTTTTGTTCACTGCTTTGTAAGTGCGGACGACAAAAATCTGCCAGACGACTCGACAATTGATCCGCCAACGGAGAAGTTACATCCAACTGCAAGGTTAACAATGCCTGGGGACTTAAGCGCTTTTGTGAATTGAACAAGGCCCGTGCGCGCATGACACGATCATCGCCATTGAACAAGAAGCCCAAACCCGTGACTTCCGAAGGCCGGTTGTTGGCAGACACGATAAACCCGGCGGCGGGATTGATCACGCTTGGGAAATCGCGTGCACACACTTGCACCGACCAATGTTCACTGGCCATGGACTCGGGCAATACCCAGTCGTCTTCGGGAAACCCGGGGCGTTTGGGCAAAGTAGCCGCCAACACGTGCCCAATATTGCCGGTGGTATCTGCGCCCAGCACATTAAGCGGTGTGACGCCCACACCATGCATGGCTTTTTGCAACTGCGCCACATTGTGTGCCTGCATGCCGTGCAAGAAACTGGTGATCTCGTCGGTGGGCCAATGCCCCGCCCAACGCAAGGCCAGGTTGTCTTTGCCGCACAATCGCCCCAAAGCGGCGCAATCGGTGAGCACTGGGCCGTGGGGAGAAAACCTCAGCCTTCTGGTTCTGGCCCACGAAAACCGGACCTTGATTTTTACCAGTTGCTCGACTGTATTTCGAATGGTGGTTTCGTCCAGACGAACCAGGTCAGATGATGCTGCCCGCAAGTTTGTACCACCCCAGGCCAGATCAGAATTTCGCCCAAGCCCCAAAATGGGCACGCCGGGAAACATCAAACCGACACATTGATAGCCTGGCGTGCGCAGCCCCACCATCATCCACACATTGGGCAGGTGTTGCCCCAAGTGCGGGTCGTTCACCATGAGTGGTTTGCCACTTTGAGTGCGTGTGCCATGCACCACAATTGAATTGCTGCCTGAGCGGGACAAGCTGTTAAGAAAGTCGCCGATTTGCTGAGCTGTACTGGGTTTGCCGGGTTCAGGGCCATCGAAACTGGTGGAAACACCTGCTCCGACCCGACGCAACCGGTTCCACCATTCAATGAAATCTCCGGACAAACGATGCTCGATCAATGAAAAGTAAATGGGCCAGTTCACATCGGCGCCAGCAAGCCGACCAAACAAGAGAATATCCAAAGGGGTATAGGGTTCGGGGGTGATTCCAAGAAACCTTTCATCGACTCCACGCTTTCGTTGCGCCTGCACGCAGTTAAGCCCGGCTACGAAACCTTCGACCCACGCTTGACTGCTTTTGGGCATGTTGGCCCATATTTCGGGAGCGGCACGACCAAAATCAAGCAGACGAATGAGATGGTCCATGTCGACAAACCCACGTCCACCCATTTCTGACAGACGCCCTTGCGCCAGGCGTTTGAGAAATTGCAACTGCGGGCCGCGCTGAAATTCGGTGACAGTGCCCAGTGCAAAAGCACCGTCACGGTCTGAATTTGAGAACACATAAGGGACAAAGAATTCATTGAATCGAACGAATGTTCCCGCGGGAAACGACAGATTCAAAGCCTTGAATTGCTGTAGCCGGTCTTCGAGCGTGTAGATGGGGTAGCGAACCGACAACCAGCCCATGGTACTGGACAAGCGGGCAAGCCCCCGTGCAAGTTTACGCAGCAGGGGGTTTTGAGATGGGCCAAGAGATTTGAACACAACGGGTGAGGCAACTTAACTCGGGACAGCCCCTAAGACAAACCGTAGGAGACCAGCTTACCCAAGCGTTTCTGGAGTTTTTTCTGGAGTCGCTGCTGGCGGGCTGCCTTGAACTGCCCACCCAACTTGTTGACCCAAACCATGGCTTGGCGCATTGAATACACTCACGTTGAACTGGTTCCAAAACGTGAGTGTGCAGCTTTCAGGTTTCAAAGATATGACAAAGGCAGTTTAAAACCTAGGCGACCTTCTTCTTGCGCTTTGCAGCAGCCGCTTCAATTTCAGCGTGCATGGCCACGAATTCCTGACTGAGCTTGTGCGCAGGCATGAAATGGATCATTGGCTTGGCCGCCTCATGGCTTTCACGAATTTTGACGGATGAAGAAAGACAGGTATTCAACACTGGGTGCCCCTCTTCCAGTAATTCAGCCACCAATTTTTGCGGCAGGCTTGCGCGCGGCTGAAACTGGTTCACCACAATGCCTTCCACTTCAAGCGCAGGGTTGTGGTCGGCACGGATTTCATTGAGTGCATCCATGAGGTTGTACAAAGCACGGCGTGAAAATTCATCGCAATCGAAAGGAATGAGCACTGAGTCGGCTGCGATCAATGCCGATCGTGAAAAGAAGTTCAAGGCGGGGGGCGTGTCGATGTAAACGCGGTCGTATTGACCTTTCAGTTCATCGAGCGCTTCACGCAACTTGAAAATTTTATAACGCGATTCAAGTTTGACTTGAAGCTCTTCAAGTGCGGGGTGACTGCCTAGCAAATCCAGATTTTCATAAGGTGTTTCAACCACAAATTCAGCACTTTTCTTGGGGCGAATTTTGAAGTTCAAGGCTTGATCGAAGAAATCGGCAAGGGAATATTCAAGTGGGGCCGAGCCTCGGCCCATGATGTATTGGGTGCTGTTGCCTTGGGGATCTAGATCGATCAGCAGGGTTTTCAGGCCACTATTGGCCGAGATGGCCGCCAGGTTGCTGGTGATGGTGGATTTGCCAACCCCACCTTTTTGGTTGAAGACCACCCGACGCATGTAAACACTCCCTTTAGACGATTTTTTTCAATACTGTAACAACTTTTTCGAACACTGTGCCATAGGGAGCGCGCAGCAGAGGCGCGGCGTTGAATCTGGATTGCTCCAGGACGGGTTTGAGTTGGGACATTGCATTGAACCCCACCAAGCCGTGATAGGCACCCATGCCACTTGCACCGACGCCACCAAAGGGCATGTGGTCGTTCAGCACATGCCACATTGCATCGTTCACAGTAACACCGCCGGACACGGTTTGGCTCAATACCAGTTCTTTTTCGGCCTGCTTGCTGACAAACAAATAAAGCGCGATTGCCCTTTCTTTGGATTGAACCTGCGCGACAGCTTCTTCAAGGGTTCGATAAGCAAGAATTGGCAAAATAGAGCCGAAGACTTCCTCCTGCATGACTCGCATATCGGCGCTGGGGTTGACCACGAGCGTGAGAGGAAACTTCTTGGCTGAAGGCTCGAATACCTCATGGGCAGGATTGATCTCGATGATTTCTGCCCCCTTTTTTCGGGCGTCTTCGACCAGATCACGCAAACGAGCCATGTGCTTTGAATTGATGACACATGACACATCGGGGTTGTTTCGAATGGTGGGGTACTGCTTGTGGGAGGCCCGCTTTACCTCGGAAATAAAACGCCTGAGCTGACTTTCATGCACCATGGCGTAATCGGGTGCGACGCACACCTGCCCCGCATTGATCATTTTGCCGTGGGCGGCACATGCAGCCGCCTGCGCCACATTGCCACTGGGTGCAACAATCAAGGGAGACTTGCCACCCATTTCAAGGGTGACGGGTGTAAGGTTTTCCGCCGCGGCCTTGGCCACCAAACGCCCTACCCTTTGCGAACCAGTGAATAACAAATGATCGAATGGCAAACGGGAAAACGCATCGGCCACGGTTTCATCGCCTTCAATGACCGCCACATGTTCTTCCCCGAAATTGTTTTCAAGCAAACGCGCCATCAACGCCGAAGTTCTTGGGCTGTACTCGCTGGGTTTGAGCATGCAGCAGTTGCCTGCCGCCAAGGCAGAGGCCAGGCCAGCAAAGCTGAGATACACCGGAAAGTTCCAGGGTGTAATGATGCCGATGATGCCAAGCGGCTGGGGTTTGATGTACGACACCGACGGGCGAAGTTGCAAAGGTGTGGGCACTTTGCGTACCTTCATCCACATGCCAACATGTTTGCGGCTGTGCCTAACCGCAGACAGGCTGCTGACGATGTCGAGCATGGTGGATTCATGGCGTGAACGATGGCCGAAATCCTCCGACATCGCATCCAGCAATTCCCCTTCATTGCGAAGAATGATTTCTTCAAGCAATTCAAGGTTGCTGATGCGTTCTTGTTTGCTGGGGTGAGGATTGGCCCGGTAGGTTCGCTGTTGGCAATCGAACACATCCTGCAATCGTCCACTGACCAGTTGTAGGTTATCGACTCGATCCAACAATCCATTCTCCGTGTGACTGAGATTCGATTGTGGGGGCGCTAACAGTTGTACACAACCCCCTCAAATGAACTGTGTGGAAATGAAAAAACGGGCCGATAAAGCCCGTTTTTTCAATAACTTACAGCTTTCTTACAAAAATTACGCTTTCTCGCCCCGACGATCGAGGAAGTAAGCCAACGCAGGCAGGAATACCACGGCACCCACCATGTTCCACAAGAACATGAAGGTGAGCAGCAAGCCCATGTCGGCCTGGAACTTGATGGGCGAGAATGCCCAGGTTGCGACACCAATACCCAGCGTCAGGCCAGTAAACACAACTGCTTTACCCGTGGACTTCAGGGTTTCAAAATAGGCGTCGGCAAACGGCATGCCCTGCTTCAGGTATTCCTCGAGCTTGCCATAGATATAAATGCCATAGTCCACACCAATACCCACACCCAGTGCGATTACCGGCAATGTCGCGACTTTCACGCCAATACCCAGTGCAACCATGAGCGCTGAACACAACAGCGAAGTAAGTGCCAAGGGAGCAATGATGCAAATGACGGTACGCACCGAGCGGAAAGCCAGCCACACCAGAATGGCGACCACGCCGTACACCCAGATCAACATTTCGGTTTGGGCACGCTCAACCACTTCGTTGGTGGCCGCTTCAATACCGGCATTGCCGGCAGCCAGTTTGAATACGGCGTCGCCCGTGTCATTCTTGGCAATGAAGTCTTCAGCAGCAGCCACGACCCGCTTCAGGGTATCGGCTTTGTGATCTTCAAGGAACACAATAATGGGCATGAAGGAACAATCGGAACTGAACAAACCATCGGACAAGTTCATGCCGCTAATGGTACCGTTCAACACAAACTGGTTGCGGTTCAGTGCATTCCATTTAATGTCACCTTCGCTGTAAGCGCTGATAACAAACTTGGAACGATCAGCCAATGAAACGCTGCTTTGCACGCCAGGCACCTGTTCGATGGTCCATTGGAACAAATCAACTGCGGCCAACGTGTTGTACTTGATACACCCGTCCATTTTGGTTTCAACCATGACCACAAACACATCGGTGCTGGTGGAGTAGTTGTCGGTGACGTAGGCGTTGTCCAGGTTGTAGCGGGAATCCGCACGCAGTTCAGGTGCGCCTTTGTCCAAATCACCAATTTGTACGTTGGAGTTTCCCCAAAGTCCCAATGCCAGCAGGGCCAAGCCCACTGCCAAAGCGCCTTTGGCCATTTTTGCCTGAGCAAAACCGGAAATGAAATGCCACAACTTGTTGCTGCCGGACTCAGCTTCCTGCAGCTTGACAACCGCTTTGTTGTCTACTCCCGTGTAGCTCATGATGAGCGGCAACAAAACCAGGTTGGTGAGAATAATGACGGCAACACCCACAGACGCGGCAATGGCCAAATCACGAATGACTGGAATATCGATCACCATCAGGGTGGCAAAACCGAAACCATCGGACAACAAGGCGGTGAGGCCCGCGATGTACAAACCGCGGAATGCCAGACGCGCTGCATTGAGTTTGTTGTGGCCGTCACCTTGCTTGTGCGCAATTGCATTGACGATTTGAACGCCATGGCTCACGCCGATGGCAAACACCAGGAAAGGCACCAGCATGGAGTAAGGATCAAGCCCCATACCCAACGCATTGAGCAAACCCAACTGCCAAATCACTGCGGTGATTGAACAAGCCAGGGTGGCCAGGGTACTTTTCACACTGCGGGAATACAAGAACAGCATAACCAGAGTGATCAGCACCGCCACGCCGAAGAACATGACAACCTGAGTTGCGCCTTCGATCAGGTCACCCACAATTTTCGCAAAACCGGTCACCCGAATTTCAATTTTGTCGGAATTGAATTCGTCGCGCAGCTCTGTTTCAATGCGCTCTGAGAATTCTTTGTAATCAAGTCGATTGCCGGTTTCCGGATTAATTTCCAACAGTGGCAAATACACAATAGTGCTTTTGAAATCGTTGCCCACCAATCGACCAATTTGACCGGAAAGCTCTACGTTCTGACGCACTTGCGCAATACTTTCAGGATCGCCGTTGTAGGTGGCAGGAATAACCTGACCGCCTTCAAGACCTTCCTCGGTCACTGAAGTCCAACGTGTGTTTGCGGTCCACAAAGACGCCATTTCAGGCCGGTTCACACCAGGAATATAAAAGGCTTTGTCGGTAACCTGCTTCAGGGTTTCCAGGTACTCAGGCGTGAATATATCGCCTTCCTTGGCTTGTACGGTCACGCGCACCACATTGCCAAGGCTGGTTAGATCGTCTCTGTTTTCAAGGAAATTGACCACATACTCGTGCTTGGTCGGAATCATTTTTTCGAAACTGGCGGCCACTTTCAGTTGCGTTGCCTGCCATGCCAATATAGCTGTAGCCAATACCATTAATAGAATGACGAGCACGCGATTGTTGAAAACCAGCCGCTCGGCTAACGGCGCATTCGCCTTAATGTCTTTATCTGGAGAAGTCATTTTTAATTGGATCCGTTTGAGGGGTCTGTTTACTTGAATTCAGACAGGGACAAGGTTTTAAAA
This sequence comes from Limnobacter sp. 130, assembly GCF_902506325.1. Classification (GTDB taxonomy): domain Bacteria; phylum Pseudomonadota; class Gammaproteobacteria; order Burkholderiales; family Burkholderiaceae_B; genus Limnobacter. The sequence goes on along the minus strand of NZ_LR732328.1, from coordinate 417,919 downwards.
CCGCGCATACCCGCCAACAGAATTTCCTGGTCATTCAATTGCACAACACTGGCCGAAGGCAGTTTGTCGGAACGACGCGTCACTTGAAGTGTTCGGAAGTCATCGGTACTGCGCGCCAAAATGCCGCGCGAGCCGACCACCACAACGGAGCCATCGTTCAATACAGTTGCGCCGCTGAATGTTTCCCGTAAATTGGTGTTCACTGATTCCCACTGACTGCTGCCAAAAGGAAGTCGAAACGCGTTGCCTCTTAGGCCAACGGCGACCACAGTGCGCGTGTCGGGCGCTTCGACCAGGGCAAATACCGACCCGTCGTAATCAATTTTACGTGTTGTCCAGGTTTCACCTTCGTCAGCACTCACCAGCACGGTACCCTGCTCACCGCCCACCCAGATTTCTCCGGTTTTACTCAACATCATGGTGTTGAAGTGGTAGTTGGTGGGGTTATTGGTGCGGTCACCCAGGTATTCCCAGGTGGCGCCCTGGTCGGTGCTTTTTAGCAACTGACCGTATGCACCCGCTACAAATACATTGCCATTGCCATTCACGATCACATCCAGCAAAGGCTTGGATGGACCCACTTCGAAATCGCCCTGCGCAAGATCCAGAGAAAACATGGCTTCTTCTGCTGCAATCTCAAGCCTTTCACGCTCTTCAGGCGCAGCGTTCTCGGACAGCTTATCCAGTTGTTCTTGCAAGCCATCTGCTTTTGCTTGAGCAATGTCCAGCACGAACTGGTTAATCGTTGCGCCGTCGATCAGCTTTGTCCAATTCACTCCGCCGTCTTCAGTTTTCAGAACCACGCCATCGTGCCCAACGGCATAGCCAACAGCGTCGTTGTCAAAAGCAACCGATGTCAGCGTAATTGACACAGGCACCTTGCCTGCAATCCAGGTTTTTCCGTTGTCTTCGCTTTTCAATATTTGCCCAAACTCACCGGTTGCAAACAGCTTGTTGCCCACGCGTTCAACATCCAGCAGCAAAGATCGGGTTGCATTAACACTTGGAACTGCCGGTATTTGTAACAAATCGACCTTGGCCGAAGACAGGCCGCCATAACCAATCAGGCCAGCGCATACAACGCCGCCGAGCAGCAGGGTGGAAACTGCCCTGTTAGAAAAACGATTCCGGAGAAACATTGAAAATCCTTTGAAATTAAAAAAAGGCTACAAAGAGCGCATGCTCCCTGTAGCCTGAATTTACCTAGCGATTACTGTACGCCGAGTCGACGCAGGCCGGCTGGTGTGTAATTTGCGCGGTCTGGCGTGAAGTCGAACACGAATGGCTGTGCTGCCTCGTTGGTCAAACCAATGGTGAGGTAACGGCCTGACTGCAAGTCATACAGCGCCTCTGCGGTGTAGAAAGGCACGTCTTCGTTGTAGTACTGGATGTTGTGGGCTTCAGCAACGCGCCACAGTGCGCCCTTGCCATCGTAGTGATCGATAACAGAGGCCTGCCAGTTGTCTTCGTCCACGAAGAACACGCGCTTGGCGTAAATGTGACGTGCGCTATCCTTCAAGGTTGCTTCTACTTCCCACACACGGTGCAACTCATAGCGCAAGAACTCTGGGTTCATGTGCAGTGGCTGGTGAATTTCCTTGTAGGTCAGTTTGTTGTTGGCCAAACGATAGGAGTTGTAAGGGATAAACAATTCCTTCTTGCCCTTCAACTTCCACTCGTAACGGTCTGGTGCACCGTTGTACAAATCGTAGTTGTCGGTTGTACGCAGGCCATCAGCCGCTGTACCTGGTGAGTCGTAGGCCACCTGGGGTGCGCGACGTACACGACGCTGACCCGCATTGTAGGCCCAGGCACGACGTCCTTCCTTCACTTGGTCCAGTGTGTCGTGTACCAACAGCACGTTACCTGATACGGAAACAGGGCTCTTCAGGATTTGATAGAAGTAGAAGTTGATGTTGTCATCTTCACCAGCCTTGTAGAAATTGGGCAGGTTACGAGGGAACACCAGCGTGTCTTCAATCCGGTTAATGATGAAAGAGCCGTCGCGCTCAACGGGCACCTGCACGAAATCGCGCTTGGCCGCACCGCCACGATAACGAGTCAGGTGGTTCCAGATTACCTCAACACCATTTTGTGGAATCGGGAATGGAATGGCCTGCTCAAAACCAACGATGGAGTTACCGTCGTTTTCAGTTTTTGCGTTAGTGGCGTTCTTCTTGGCTGCGTCCAGAACTTTCTTGGGATACGCAGTAGAGCGATGGGATTTATACACATTCATTTTGAATGTGGGGTACTTTTTCAGCATTTCCAGCTGACCTGGTGACAGGTTGGCTTTGTATTGCTCAGCATTGGCACCAGTGATGGTGAACAATGGCTTTTCACTGGCGAACGGATCAACCAAGTGCTGGCCTGTTTTGTAGCCAGCAGGCGCCTTGGTCAAACCACCCGTGTAGGCTGGAATGGTGCCGGCGGCATTGCCCGCCTTTTCAGCACCAAATTCAGTCAGGGTTGTGCCCAGCTTTGCGGCTTCTTGCGCGCTGACAGCCGCTTGCGCGGTGCCAACAGCGAACAAGCCTGCCAGAGCCAGTGCTGTGATTTTTGTTTGAAACTTCAACATAAAAATTCCTCCAGTGTGTCTCTGTTCTTAGAATGAGTAAGATGCAGTCAATGAAACGAAGTCGCGATCACGCAAAACGTCATAATCTGCCCCGTTGGTGAAGGTCGTGTAACTAATCGATGCCTTGGTATTGGCGTCAAACTCAAAACCCAAACCCAAACCTACAGACTGACGACCTTCGTTGAATGCCTGACCAGGTTCTGGTGACCAACCATCCACATCATGCGACCAGGCGATAGATGGAATCAGGTCGGTGCCCAAAAACACGTCGCGGTATGTTGCGGCCGCGCGCAAGCGATAACCCCACGAGAAATCAGTTACAAAGCCATTGAAGTCTCCAGTTGCTGGTGCGAAACCGAATACAGCTGCTTTACCGTAACGATCTTGCCCTGGTCCGGCTTCAGGCAAACCAGAGACGAACACAGCCGCCGCTTCACCAACAAAGACAACCTGACTTGCGCCAAGAGCACGGTCAAAAGTCTTGATCAAAGTGTTTTGGATTTGTGTTACGTCAAATCGATCGAAACCCTCGACGATCGATCCTGGAGGAGCTGCCTGCAATCTTTGAGTAAAGTTAGATTGTGGGTTGAAAGCAAGAGAACCTTGCAAAAGATCAAAAGCGTTCAACTGAATAGGCTGATCCATTGTATAAGAGAGCTCACCTGACCAAGCCCAGCCACCAACGTTAGTCGCGAAACTGCCACCAAGCACGCTAATGTCTTCCGAATAATCAATCAGGTAGCGACCATCTTTACCAGCGGCGAGCCCGTAAGGCGCACCTGTACTTGACGTGAGAATACTCACCAACGGCAAGCGACTGTGATAGTTGAGATAGTAAGCACCAAACTCGGTATCCAGTTCTGCTGCGTAAGTACGAATGGCCAAGCCATATTGACCACCGTCATCAGGTTGGCGATCAAGTGTTCGAGACACGGACAGCGCATTTGTAGTAATTGCAGTCTGATCAGGCTGGGGACCAAAAGTTACAAAGTTACAGCCGTCTGCTGCAAAATCTGAGCTTGAGAAATAGGTACCACAACCTTCAGGTACTGTTTTCCGCCATTTCAACTGATAAAAAGCTTCAACGCTAGTATTATCGGTAACGCCCAAGTTGGCATACAACATTTCAGCAGGTGTAAAGCCCTCTTTCAATTCGGCACCAGGACGGCGGAAAGCAGAAACGTCAATAGTATTCAAGCCAGCAATCGGGCTCAAAATAAAGGTGCTTTCACCCCAACTGATTACTTGCTTACCCAAGCGCAAATCAAGCGGCATACCGCCAACTTCGGTGTTGATATAGCCAAACGCATCTAACAGATCAATGCCATCGAACCTTGCATAAGGATGAAAGCCGTTATCATCAAGTCGTGCATCTGGAGTGTAGCCGTTGGGACCGTTGCCGTGAGGGACACCTGACTTGTTTAGGGTGTAATCATAAAACCACTTTACACGCGAGAAAAAACCGTAATTGTCTTTCTTTAATTCAAAGTCGTGAACACCTTTGATGATTGTAGAAAAGGCATCACCTGAATCGAAGTTCAGATTGCCGTCATCCCCAGTGCTTGAGAGACCGGTTCCCGCCAGACCCTGCTCGTCCGTGTTGCTCGCGGCAAACAACGCTCTATCACGCCCCTCCACCCGGAAACTAGTACCCGCGCTAACGGTTGAGTTCACGCTCAGGTCAAAATCGCCAACCTTGAATTGCGCCGCCTGCACGGGCATTACTGCCGCAGCAAACAACCCTGCTGCGATCATGTTGCGCACGGCAACGTGTGTTCTTGTTTTAGAAAAAGAATGTTTGTTCATGTAGCCCCCAAATATTTATCGAGTAGACAGGTGCAATACACCTGCGATTGCCGATTCACCCTCAAACCAAGGATGTCGGAAAATCAACTGAAAAATCGAATAGTTGTTCCGGCCTGCAAAAGGCGCGAACCAACATTTAGTTATGGGGAACTTCGAGAACCTTGAGAAAAATAAGACATGTCACCTCCAGTAATGCACCTTGATTGATGCTTTTTGCTAATTTTTGCTTAGTGTAAAGCAGCTTTCGAAAAAATAAAACCGTAATTACAGTTTTAGTAATTTAGAGCGCCTTATCTAAAAATGTACCACTGGAGTAACATGAAATGTTGCGCGAATTGTTAATCCTCGTAATTTAGTAGTAATTTCACTACAAGGCTTATCAGTACTTGATTCCAAGGTAGCGACTTACCACATTCTGAATTCGCGTTTCAAATTCTTGAGTGCGGAACTTGATTGGGCCTGCGTCGCGCAAGCGGGCATTGTGAAGTGCACCATAAACCACCTGAATGACAAACGCCAAGGCCCGCAAGGGGTCTGGATGAACGGTGCAGTCGATGTGTGGCAGAAGCGGTTTTGAAACTGTCGTGATGAAACCAAAACCGACATCTCGCATGGGCGTAGATTTAATGAAACCCTTGGATTCTCGAATGAATGATTCGGTCAAAATTGAACTGTATTCACCCTGAAAAATACTTACAAGAAAACTGACCACTTCATCACAAATCAATTTACCTTCGACGCCAACCCAGTTCCGGTCGTCAAACTGGCTGGCTGCGCTCATGAGCAGTTCCTGGCAACTTTCAGCGATCAATGCGTCGAAGTAACTTTCCTTGTCTTCAAAGCGGCTGTAAAAAGAACCCACGGTGCACCCTGCTTCGGTGCAAATGTCTTTGATGGAAATTTCCTCGAGCACGCGGGTGTGCAACAGCTTTCTTCCGGCCTTGAGCAGGTCGTGTCGCTTTTGAAGACTGCGCGCTTGCATTGCTGGGCGCACACCCTGGGTATTTTCTATCGCTGCTGCTTTGGCTTGGTTTTTCACTGGAAATGAGCGCGCCCACATGGAGTGGGCGCTGCTAGTAATCGATTAACAGCCGGATTATGGCATTAAATTTTGCAATGTGGGTAAATTCAAAGTGCCACGTAGGGCCACCACGGGGGTAACCAGGTCTCGCGAAGCGGTTGCCAAATATTGCGGATGGTACCCATAAACCAGCAAGCCCAGTGTTTCGCCTTCGGCGAGACGTTCAGCCACACCGGTCATTTCGACATGGCGTTTACCGAATCCGCGAATGGGTGTTATCTGATCATCGATCAAACGCCAAGCGCCATTTCTGTTGACACCAAGGCCAACAAACAGCATGGGATCGCAACCAGGTTCCAAGCCGGCCAACCCAAGGGGCAGCATGGCTGTAGCGGCGTAAATTTCATTGCAAACCGGGTTCATGAGCATGTCCACCGGCGGGGCAATTTCAAAGGTGGCGGTTGGAATACCTGCCACGGTGTTCACTCCGGCAGGCAATTCAATCGGCAAAACAGCGGGTGCAAATGGATAGCGCAGAATTCCAGTGGCAGCACTGGTCAGCGCGGTCAGCGGATCGACACCGGGTGTGAAATCAACTGCGATGGGTTGCAAGTTGGCTTTCGTAGCCTGCCCTTTGGCCGCAGGTCCCAATTTGGAAAACAGTGTATTTTCGTTCACCCAGACAGCAGCGTTCTCTGATGCCTGGCCTTGTCCAATATCGTCGTTCAAGCTCAGGCAAACTTTGCCCTTATTGGCCGCCAAGGTGGTGAATGCATTGGAATCGCTGGCGTTTTTAATGGCTGCAACTTCCTGGGGTGTAAATAATTTTTCAATCAGAAACGCAAACTGGGCTTCAGAAATGGAAAGGTCACCGCACGCAAAAGGACCACCCGGTTTCTGGAATTCAATTTCATTCAGACCGTTTTGCGCACCTTGCTCAGTCAAGTCAGCAAGGCCAGGAACAGTAGAAGGCGACAGGGGCAAAATATGGCCACTTTGATGGGTCAGGAAACGTACATCGGCTTTCTTGCCTTTGTCGTCTTCCAGTGCGCGATAACAGGCAAAGTTGTGAAAACCATCGTTAAAGTTGAACAAGGTGTCGCGGAAACCTTGAGTAAACAGAATATCCACAGGGTCTGGTGTTTTCTGGGCAAGACCGGGTGTTACTTCGCTTTGCAGGAAGGTTTGCGCACCTGCGGCCTCGGCATCACACCAATAGCTGGGGCTGTGATAACGGAAAAACTCCAGCGCACCCTCGGGGAAACGATTGGCGGTGGCACCGCGCAACAAGGTTTCTCGAATCAGGTTGTCCTGACCGCTGGTTTGCAGGGCCATGGGGTCGCCTCCCTGTAGCTTGGGACTCAACGAACCGGATTCACCACCCGCAACCAGCAACAAGGCCCAGCCTGATTTCACAGTGCCTGTGGGTTTGATACTCCCTTCTGTGGGTGCGGAATTCTCAATGCCGTATGCGCCACCTGGGTTCAGGCTGTAGCGCAGGTCGTTCCAGGTAATGTCGGGGGTCAGCGCATCAAGCCGCTTCAAGGGATCCACATTGTGAATCAGCAATTGATAACCACCACCGTAGCTGCCGCCCGTTGCGCCAGCCACCATATTGAATTCGCGATCGCCAGCGGACTTGTTGTTGCTGTAGCGCAGCCAATCCAGATTGTCTTCAGCCCAGTCCAGAATTTGCAGCAGATCTTGGCCCTCGAAGTCAGGGTCCATCACGCGCACGGAGCCGCCACTTTCACCAAATCCACGCTGATCAATACTGATGACACCCGCACCCGCTTCGATCAGCTTGCCCATAATGCCGCGAGGACTTGTGGCGCGTGAGCCGCCGTACCCGTGCCCTTCAAGCACCACTGGGTTACCCAATGCACAATTGAACTCTGCGGGCTCAAACACAGTGAAGGCGATATTGTGACCGCTGGCCGATTGCAGGTTCACGCTGTAACTGTTGCCGCCAGCCCGGGGTTGGGTAGCGTTGTCAGTACACGCCGTGGAGGTGAACTGACGTTGCACCGCATCGGGATTCTTGAAGTTGGCCACGACCGCGATGGCGGGCTCTACCTGTTCATTTGGGCTGGTCGGATTATTGGGGGCTGCCGCTGTCAGGGCGGAATCGTCACTTCCACAGGCGGCCAGGCCCACGGAGGCACCCACCAAGGCGAACATCCAAAGTTTGCGAAAAGGTACTGCTGTCATGGTTTGTCTCCTGCCACGGTATTGGTGTGTTATCCCTTTGTTACCGGGGTGTGACAGGAAATGGATGCGATTGAAGTGTCGGATTACCGACACTACGCCGACAAGGTCAGAAAATTCAAACCTGATGGTACATGCGGTACCAAGCCGCAAATTGAGCGATTCCCTGCGCCAAGGGTGTGGACGGCCTGAATTGGGTGGCCAATTCCAGGGCGCTTACATCGGCGCAACTTTGGCTTTTTTCCAGAATAGGCCCCGTGATGTACTCCTTGATTGCGGTTTTCTCCAAAGCACGCTCAAGCGCTGCAATTAATTCTTCAATGGACACTGGCAAGCTGTTGCCTACGTTCAAAATACGCCAAGGCGCATTGCTGCTGGCCTGGTCGGGCGCTTCAACCAGCCAGGCCGGATTCGGCTCAGCAGGTGTGTCACTTGCCCGCAATATGGCTTCAACCAAATCGGCAATGTAAGTGTAGTCGCGCGTATTTCGCCCATCGTTGTAAATTTGTATGGGCTTGCCCTCGAGAATGCGTTTTGTAAATGCAAACAACACGGAGTCGGGCCGACCCCAAGGGCCATACACCGAGAAAAAGCGCAAACCGGTTGTGGGCAGATTAAACAGGTGGCTGTACGAATGCGCCATTAACTCGCAGGCTCGTTGTGTTGCGGCATCAAGACGCTGCGGGTGATTGGCGCTGTCGCGTTCGCTCATGGGTTTTTGAAAACCTGCGCCATAGACGGCGTGGCTACTGGCGTAGGTTAAATGATGAATTTTGAAATGACGACAGGCCTCCAGAAGCGACACAAAACTGTTGATGTTGTTTTGCACGCATTCGGCGGGTTTGTCGTGTGACAAAAATTTATCCGTTTGGCCGGCCAGATGAATGACCCGCTGCACCTTGTAGGTCTCAAGACATTCGTGCAGTTCTGTGCCGTTGCACAAGTCGGCGCGCACGGTGTGGTATTTGCTGCCAGTGGCCTTGGCGATTTCCTCCAGCATGGTGAGGCGCTCGCGCTTAAGCCGGGTGTCGTAATGGCTGTTCAGGGAATCAAAACCGATGACTTTGTCGCCACGTTCAAGCAACGCTTTTGCAGTGTGAAAGCCAATGAAACCTGCGTGCCCGGTGACCAAAACCGTTTGCTTTTGATCGGCCTGTTTGATTAGACCCGGGTCAACTGCTTCCAATTCTGCCAACTCTTTGGTTTGCAGCTTTTCAGTTTCGGATGCTGCATTTTTCAGCTTGTCCGGGGCCGGGAAGGCCTCCATTTTTATAGCCATAGTGCGCACATGCCATGAGACAGTCTGCAAGACTCCCTTGAAACCGTGAAAAAGTCAATCCGGCGGCAGTAGTCGGTGGCTTTTGAGCAAAAAGACAAGTTGATCAACACACTGATCAGGCGACATGGCGTCGGTGTGCAACTCCAGGTGCGGTGACAGCGGTGGTTCGTACGGCGAATCAACACCGGTGAAGTGGCCTATTTCGCCACGCCGCACCCGTTTGTACAAACCTTTTGGATCACGCAGTTCACAAACAGCAAGCGGCGCATTGATGTACACCTCCAGGAACGCAGTGTGCCTCAATTGTGACCGGGCCAATTCGCGCGCCTGTGCAAGCGGAGAAATCATGGCGACAATAACCAGCAAACCTGCATCGACCATCAAATTACAGACTTGTGCTGCACGCAAAACATTTTGCGCGCGATCATGGGTAGAAAAGCCAAGGTCTGAGTTCAAGCCGCTACGCAGGCTGTCGCCATCCAGCAGCATGGTGTGCGCCCCCCGGCGAATCAGGTTTGTCTCCAACGCGGCAGCCAGTGTGGACTTGCCTGCGCCGCTTAACCCTGTCAGCCAAACCACGCCTGGCGGGTGTCCTTTGATTGCTTGCCGTTGCGCAGCCGGTACACCGGTTAACACGCACTCACCTCGCCACGCGCCACTTCAGCAGCAGGGGCTGAAATTAATTGATCAATCACCCGCAGACCTGGATGCTGGGCTTCATCCAGCGACAGGACTGCCGCTTGTCGACAATCGGGAATGACCACGGTATCAAAGAGCTCCCGGGCTTCACCTTCAAAAGTAATTGCCTGCATGACATCGCCTGTTTTAAGGTTGACCGCAACCAGTTGACAACGGTCCGCCAGCCCAAGCGACTTGAGTCTTTCGTGAAGCGGGAAATTGGGAATATAGCCATCGTGCCGGGGCTTGCTGATGCCAAATACGGCGTAATCACCTACAAAACTCAAGCCTCTGCCATAGCCCCCCACAAAAGCAATGCAGTCGTATTGACCAGTGCGTTGATCGATGCGACCGAATTCGCCAGCACCGCTGTTCAGCACATACAAGTCACCGTTGTGAATTCGTGGGCTGTGTGGCTGAACCAGACCCGTGCACACTGCCTCCTGAGTTTGCGCACACCACACAACCCCGCTGTTGAAGGGCTGCCCCCGCCAACCAGCTGTTTCGTTTGTAACCGCAAAACAGGTCACGTATTTCAGTTCGCCACCTTCCATACACAAGCCATTTAAATGGCAGCGGTCTTCGGGCAACAAGGCTGAAATAAACCGGGGGCGCCACACTTCGCGCACGCTATGGGAGGCACTGGGGGCAACAATACAGCTGTATTTCGCCGCAACAAACTGCACTTCTCCATCGGCGGTGAAAGCCAGTTCATGCGCATCGAGATCGCCTGTAAACAGCAAACTGCGCGGACTATAACAACGCTGATACACCGGGCTCTCGATACCAGGCAAGGACAATATATTGTGATAAACGCGCACATCAGTTTGGCAAGCAACTGCAAGCTGTTCCCCGTGCAAGGCCATGCCCATACACAAAGGGAAATTTGCCACCTGAAAATGCAGGGCATTGCCCTGCGGTGGAAAACCAATCACGTGCAGATCACCCATGCTCCGAGTACCGAGCAACAAACTGAAACCCAGCTCTTTTTGCAGCTGCACCCACTCGGGGTTGCAATGTACTTCTGTGTGTGACTGCTGTGTCTGCAATGTACTTTGTGCGTGGATCATGCCCACTCCCTGCCCTGGTTTCAAGATCATTCCAAAGCAGCATATTCCAATCTGCAAAGCTCGCATTCACCCAGGGCGGTTAACCCATTTTGATCCAACTCGCTTTGATCGATTTGCCTGCGGCAATCACCTTGACCTGATTGCCTTCTGCATACAATTCAATGCCCTCGCTGGCCACCGAGATCACTTTGGCTTGTCCCGCATTCACAATCACAGTAGCCGTGGCATAGCTACCATCGAGTGCACTGGTACTCACGGTGTAATGACCGTCTGATTTGGCAGCAAACAGCACGGCAGGCAAACCCACTCCGGCATAAACCTGAACAGATCCAGTATTTAATTGCTCAGCCTGTACGGTGTTGACAACTGCTGAGTTGGCTCGAAGATTGTTGACCTCCAGGTCGGTGATTCGCGCCATTTCCGCTTCAAGCCGCTGAGAATAAACTGAGTTCGAACGCACCTGCTGCGCCGTGAAGTTGCTCACTTTCAGTTCCACTGCATTGATCGTGAGCAAAGAACCGTCGGTCGATTCGCTAAAGTTTTTTGCCCACCGTGAATTGATGTGGTTGATTGAATCTGAATTGTTTTTCACTTGCCCATCGAGGGTAAATAAAGCATCGTCCAAACGCTCGATCGCAATTGAATTGGTTTGAATGGCCACCGCGTTTTCGGCAATTTTTTGGATATTCAAATCGATCGCGTTTTGCATGCCATCCATGCGTTTCACTGCCTCGGTTTTCCATCCTTCCAGGGAAGTAATGCGCATGTCATGTTGATTCACTCGATCATCGAGCACATCGATCCGCTGCCCTTGTTCCAATACCGTTTTATCAAGCACTTTGACTTGTTTACTCAACTGACCAACACCCATGGCTGCCATGGCACCCAATGCGCTGTAATCCACGGACATCATGCCGTCGGCCCGGGTTGCCACAGCCTCGGGGAACAGGTTTTGGATTTCTTGCGCAATTACACCAATGCGTCGCCCCAGATTGGGGTTGGCCAGGTACTCGTAGCTGTAAGTTTGTAGTTGCTCAAGCCTGCTTAATACCGAATCGGAATTTTGTGCCTGAATATTGGTTTTCAAACGCCGATCTGAACTGACATTGAATGCGGTGGCTTGAACATAGCCGTTGGCAATCACATCGCCACTGCCTGCAATTCTGAACACGGGCGTGTAGCTTACCAAGTCGAGCCCCAACAAGCCCACCTGCAGTTCATCGGCGTTGACCCCGCCAAATGTACTTGCGTTGTCACCAATACCTATCCTCAACCTGCTTTGATCGGCTGCAGCATTGGTTCTATATATGGCCATTGGATCAGAGGTTTCTGTCGGCTCACCAAAACGCAAGTACTGGTTACTCGACACCAGCGCACCGCCAGTTGCTGCGATTTGCCCGCTGAAGCTGGCGGCACCATTGACATGCAACTTGGTGTTCACATAGGTGTCGCTGCGCGATGTGGCGCCAATGACCACCTGATCGTCCGTTGAAGATACGACACCGTCTTTGGCAACACCCAAAGCACCCAACACGAGAGTATTCGATGTGGTGACACGCGCAAAGGCACCGACCGCAGATGCGTAGTTCACACTGTTTACCAATACATCGGAAGAAGTGCCGACACCCATGTTGTAGCTGCCGGTTGTATTGCCTAGCAAAGCGTTTTTACCCAAGGAAACGTTGGCATTACCAGCGGTATTGGAGTACAGGGAGTTCAAGCCCACTGCAGTGTTGTCCAGGCCAGTGGTACTGCCAAACATGGAAAACGTGCCGATCGCTGTGTTATTAAACCCCGTGGTGTTGTTTTGTAATGCGTTGCGACCCAATGCTGCGTTGTTGTAACCCGTGGTGTTAAAAATAAGGCTGTTGTAACCCAAAGCACTGTTGTTGTAGCCGGTGGTGTTGGTTAGCAGGGCGTTTCGACCCATGGCAATGTTGTAATAACCAGTGGTATTGTTATTCATGGCGCCACGACCGACAGCGGCATTCGAATGCCCTGTGGTGTTCTCGAACAGGGCATTGTCGCCCACAGCCGTATTTTCATTGCCCGTGGTATTTTTCAACAACGCATTGACCCCCACCGCCACGTTGTTCGAGCCCGTGGTGTTACTTAACAAGGTGTTGAATCCCACACCCACATTTCGTTCACCTGTGGTGTTGGTTAACAAACTGTTTACACCAAAGGCGCTGTTGTAGTCGCCGCTGGTGTTGGCCAACAAGGCGTTCACACCAAATGCGCTATTCTCGAAACCATCGGTGTTGTTCAGTAGCGAATTAATACCCACCGCGGTATTTCGATAGCCCGAGGTAGTGCTGCGTTGGGAATTAAAACCGATCGCAACGTTTTGATAGCCGGTGGTGTTGTTGTACAGGGCGTCTTGACCAATGGCCACAATTTGATACCCCACACTATTGGTGTACAAGGCATTGTCACCCAACGCCACGTTTTGATAACCCGTGGTATTCGAGAACATCGCGTTGGTACCGATTGCATTGTTTTGCACACCTGTGGTGTTGCTGTGAAGCGCATTCACACCCACGGCATTGTTGCGGCTACCGCTTGTATTCAGGTTCAATGCATTTCGGCCCACACCGGTATTGTCGAAACCCGTGGTGGTATTCACCATGGCATACACACCCACAGCGGTGTTGTTGTAGCCGCTTGTGTTGGCATTCAGTGTGTACGTGCCTATCGCTGTATTGTACGAACCTGTGCTGTTCACGGTGAGCGCATTAAAGCCCACACCTGTGTTAAAAATTCCCTCGGTAGAAACAGCGCTGGGTGACAGGCTTGTAAGTACGCCCTCGCCAATTGCGATATTGCCTGCGCGTGGATCAGCACCCAGTGCATTAATGCCCAGGGCCAAACTGCTTTGTGGAAATGCTGCGCCTACAGTACTTGCGAAGGTAAGTGCTGCATCAATGTTTGCCTTGTTCACGGGTGCCACCTGCTCACCATTGACGTACAAACTTTGAACATCAACACGGCCCGCGAATACAGCTGACTGATCCGGTTTCAGGGTGAGCACTGTGTTGTAGGTTTGGTCGCCTACCCCGCCGGATCCACCTTGACCCACACGGAAAATAAGCCCATCTTCGGCTCCACCAACATCTATGGTGGTTGAACGGGCACCGGAATAAATCCGCAGATGATCCCAGCCAGCATCGTTGTTTGAAGACATCACCCGCAAGTCCCTTAACTGCGTGTAGTTGGCAGCACTGCCTGTATTCAAAAACACATTGCCAGAGGCCCGCAAACCACCGGTAATTTGAAGTTTGTTGCCACTGCCATCGTCGGCGGTTGCGCCAATTACAGTGTTATCCGTGGTGCGCCCAAGCACCACTGTGTTGGATGTCGTGACCGACGAATCATTGCCAATGGTGACTGCATAAGACAGCGCATCGCCAATTGTTGCGCTATTACCCAACGCAATATTGCTGGTGCTGGTCAAAGTGCCATTGCCCGCGTGGTCGCCAATCAAGATGTTGCGGCTGCCTGTTGTGATGGTGTTGCCCGAACGATGACCGACGGCAATGTTGGTATCGCCTGTTGTTAACGCAGGCATGGCGTAGTGACCCAGCGCTGTGTTGGAGCCCCCTGTGCGCAACTCGCCGAATGTGTTGTTGCCCACAGCCGTGTTGTATTGGCCTTCCGAGTAATACAGGGTGTTGGTACCGACAGCGACACTCTCGGTGGCGGTTGCCCTGTACATTGAAAATGCGCCAATCGAAGTGACATAAGCACTGGTGCTTATATTGTCAGCGGCATATGAGCCTATCGCTGTGTTGTAGAAACCAGTGGTGTTGCCATTCAGGGCGGCATCACCCACAGCCGTGTTGTAGTAACCCGTTGTGTTGCGGCCCAACCCAAACTCCCCCACTGCCACGTTGCTGCTGCCCGAGGTATTTGTCATGAGTGCATAAGCGCCAATCGCCACATTGTCAAAGCCTGTGGTGTTGGCCTGCAAACTGTAGTAGCCGCTGGCCGTATTGAAACTGCCCGTCGTATTCGCATACATCGACCAGGCACCCGATGCCGTGTTGTAGTAACCCGTGGTGTTACTGAACATGCTCTTGTAACCCAACGCCGTATTTTCATCTCCGTAATCGTTGGTGTACAAGGCTTGATAACCCACGCCAGTGTTCCAGGTACCCGACTCCTCGCCATAGCCGAGCGTAGTCATTTGTCCGAGTACGCCGTTGCCCACCGCCACATTGCCTGCATTCTTGCGACCAGCCAATGCACCAGTTCCCAACCCCAGATTGGGTTCGGCATAAAAAGTTGAACCTGTATCGCTGGCGTATTGAAAAGCCAATGTGGCGGGTACGCCCGCCTGGCTGATCGAGGCGACATCGACATTGCCGTTGAAGAATGCGCCCGCAAAAGTGGGCGTACTGGTCATGGCTATGTCTTGTGGCAAACTCAGCACCACATCGCCATTCATGGCGCTTGCGATTACCTGGTTGTTTGTGCCGGCAATGCTAATTACACCTGTGTTTGAAATGGTGATACTGCCAGCACCGTTCAATACGCCAATTCCGTCACCGGCACTGATTGCACCCAACGCGAAACCTGCGCCGGTACCAATCAGCAAACTACCCTGCGCGGCCGCACTTGAATCAACCCCTGTGCCACCAAATGCAGCACCCAAAACCCCACTGCTGACATTGCTTGCATTCAGGTCAGTCAAAGCGGCACCGTTTCCGATAAAACCAGAGGCAGTTACACTGCTTGAAAATGTGGCCGTACTTCCGGCCAGAGCGCCTGTGATAGTTGCACTGGCTGCCTGAAAATCAGCCACTGTGACTTTGCCAGTGGTGTAGGCAATGGCGCCTGCCCCGTTACTGGCCGAATCATCATTAAACTTGCTGGCATCCACTGGCTGCCAAGCACCGCCTACATAGCTGTAAAGTTTGTTGGTATCCAGCACCAATCGAACGTCGCCTTCCTCACCAGGCATGGCGGTTAAGTCCGCATAAGTGCCGACGGCACTTCTGAATTGTCTCGAAGATGTTTGCGATGGCGCGGTGACCTGCACGTAATCGTCGCCCAGACCACCAAGATTGGCCAGAACATACGTGCAACTGGTTTCCATGCTGCCATTCAAACCTGGGGACACCACGGCGTACACGAGTGGGTTGGGTACGCCCTGCCCGGCCAGAAAACTGCTGTTGGATGTTGATGAATTGTTGTCCCAAGCGCAGTATCCAAGAGGGCGACCTGCACCGTCGCGTTGTGGCAAATTGGCCGAGGATGGCACAGACCCCATGTCGGCAGGATACCCGGTAGGTCTGGCACCCATTTCCTTGGCGCGCAGCACGCCGTTGACCTCTTCGACATGTCCTTGCATGCCTTGACTGACCTGCGCCACTGTGTTTTTTAGTGTGAATTGACGTATTAGCTGGGTCGCGGTGAAGGCAGCAGCGGAATCGCCCGAGCGGCCCACCGCGGGAGACACAGCAGCTGCACTCAAACTGAAGGCCACCAAATACGGCAAGGCCTTTTGAACAGCCAGCACAATGGGTTTCGGTTGAAAACTGGCGGTGTTGATTCCGGAATTATTTTTCTTCATGTGAACTCCTAGTTCAATACCGCAAACACAAGTTCATCGCCCGAGGCGATGACTGACCCCTCGTACTGACGCAACAGGCGCTCTCGGGTTGCTGCTGCACCACCGCTTACACGGGGTATTAATCGCAGCCGTATTCCCCCGGTTTCCGTGTGCTCGTACACCCACTCGTCGAAATCAGGAGGACTGACCGGCAAGGGAATTCCGTCGGGCATCAGGGCAAGCGACAAATCGCCATTGGGTGCGGGACAAACAACAGATGAAATGACTGCAGCGTTGCCCGTGGTGGCTGGTGCGGGGTAGGCGTGCCGTGTGTCGAACTGTTCATGGTCGCCATCGGGATAAACCGCCGCACAAAGCATGATTTTTCCCTTAATGACTTCGAGTTGTACGGCAACCTCGCTGACGGTGTCTTGAACAGACTGACCCTGCTGTGCGCTGGTATTCAAGCGCGCATAGGCCGCGCCCACAATGGCCAGCAAACCAATGCCGTACAAAATGTAGGAAGCGATGAATCCGCTTTGCTGTTGAATGGCTTTCCAATTCACTTTTTTCACCTCGGTTCTTGGCACGGAATTCGGTGCATACCGGGTTAACGGGTGAATTCACGCAAGCCCACATCCCTTGCTTTGGTGAAATACAACGTAAAAAAAGCCCGCAATTGCGGGCTTGATGATGTCTTGGTGGCTTAGTTTTCTTGAACAACCTTGAAATACACAAACTTATTGTCGCTGGTTTCGATACAGCCTTCTGGCCATCCCGACACATCCGCCGGAGCAGCAGTCGAGATTGCTGAAATTCCGCCGTCAGTGCCAGCGAGCCAGTCCGACAAAGCGTTGCTTGCTGAAGGAACGATGTTACTGCCGTACAAGAGCGTGTTGACTCGGCCACACACATCCTCACGCAGGTCAGGCAAAATCACCATGGGGTCTTCTTCAGTTGTCGCCAACAATTTACCCGCGGTTGCCTTGTTGATGTACCAGTGCCCAGCCGATGGCGCTGAAGGCGGCTTGATGCTGGTGTCTGCACCCGCTGCAAATGCAGAGGTCGGCATAATTTGTGGCGATGCGTACCGGGCCGCAGGATCAAACAAACCTTGCCCTGATGAATTCGAAAAATCCATGGTCAACACTGCAGATGAACCAAAATCGCTTGAGTACCTGGCCACCCCATCGCGCAAATCACTGGCCTGTTTCAAAATAACCGAGGCATTGACTTTTGCTTGCTCCACATCGGTTTGTGAGGTTGGGCTTCGGTTGGCCAATGCAAAGCCACCCAGCACGGCTGTCATCAAGGCAATGCCGAAGAGCAAGGCTGCTTGAATAAAACCCGATTGCTTTTGCTTTCGCAATCCGGCGACGGGATTAAAAATACCTTTCATGATGTTCTCCTTGATTACCTGTGTTGCTCAAGCCTTGTTTAATTAACCCAACTCCACCTTGGCCTGCCTGCGGGCCTGCTCAAGTTCGGCATTGAATTTTTCTAAAGCAAGGGCCTGAACTATGTCTTGCTTCAATTCTTCCATGGTGGGTTTTTTAAATTGTTTGCTGTCCTCAATCTTCAAAACCAAGAGGCCATTTCGCAATCTAAGCACTTCGCTGAACTCACCTTTCTTCATTTTCGATACCACTCGCCCCAGGTTGTAAGGCAGCGCCTGAGCTACGGCATAGCCGTCACCCTGCTCCACCAGTGGCTTTAACTGATCAAGCGCGTCCTTCTCGCCCTTCTTTAATTTCTCCAGGGTTTGCTGCACATCGTTTTGATCATTGCTCAGGTAATAACTGACTTTCCACTGCTGAAAGTTTTGGTCGAGTACGTTGGCATCGTAGTAAGCCCTTACTTCATCGTCGCTTACGGCTTTCCGCAACTCTTCCATTCGCTTGGTGGTGTACAAAGTAGAAAGTACTTCACGCTCAGCTGCGCG
The DNA here is from genome assembly GCF_902506325.1 of Limnobacter sp. 130. Taxonomy (GTDB): domain Bacteria; phylum Pseudomonadota; class Gammaproteobacteria; order Burkholderiales; family Burkholderiaceae_B; genus Limnobacter. The sequence goes on along the minus strand of NZ_LR732328.1, from coordinate 399,783 downwards.
CAGGGCAGCTTTGGCCTCTTCCACATACATCTCGCGACCGCGCTCCGCAGCCACCACTTTATTGATGTAACGGTCGATCACAATTGCGCGGTCCACGCCCGACTGCAGCATGCTGCCCAACTCCATTTCAGTAATTTTCATACCATTAATACTGGCCACTTCCCGGTCAGATTTGTTGGCAGAAGTGCCAGCAGCAAATGCGCTGGCCACCGGAGAAACACCTGTATTGGAAGGACCCTGAAATGCAGTCCAACCGGCCCATGACACCAAACCCACCATGCCCAAGGCCGCAACCCCCAGGGTCACTTTTTGTTTGGCAAACGGTACGCCAACTTTGTTGTCGGATTCACTCATCGCCTTGCCCTCTCAATTTGACTTCCACTTTCTCTGTCATACCTTTAACAACGGCCAGCGAAGCGTGCCCCGAGCAGCCCGCCAGACATATTTCCTCTGCATGCCACACCACGTCTTTTGAAATGCCCTGTACGCTATTCAATACGTACATGAATTCGGCATATTTGGAGGGGTCGGCAATATCAATCTTGATGCTGTCGCGATTGGCAAGCACTTGCACGTCTGGGCTTAACCTGGAAAGCACTCGGGCATACTCCTCGTAGACCACCTTGCCAACTGGCACACGCTTTAAAGTGAACTCAGGCAACTCCTGACTTTTTCGTTCAAGCTCGGTTGCGCGAAGAAAATCGTTGACCGAAAATGCAGCCAAAATCACCATGATTACGGCACACATCATGGCGAAAACCGGCGCAAGGCCCATGAGTCGGCTGGCCTCGGCAATCCACAATGAGCTGTTGTTCTTTATATCCAGTTTCACTTGACTGACTCCTTCTTGCCTTGTTTACGTACACTTAGCAGCCCTTCCATATCCCTAAGATCGGTGATCACGTCGCGCCCCAGGGAATCGAGGTAATCCTGGCTTACCCAACTCGGCAGTACCAATTCAAAAGACTCGTCGTCTTCACCTTTCATCTTGTATTTCTCGATCCAGCCACCTGAGCGCACCACAGTCGCCGACACTTTTTGTATTCGGGAAATTTGCCGGGCAAGTGGCTGTTGAACGCTGAGCTTAACCAGTGTGGCATTCAGGTCATTCTCAACAGCCTGTGCATTCAGGCCACTGGCGGCTTGGCTATTGGTGTAGGCACTTGCTGCCTGTGAACCGAGAAAAACCATGGATGCCGAGATCAGCACGCCAATTGATCCCTTCATCATCAATGCACTAAAACGCTCGGTAATGCCTTGAATGGCCTGCGGAATACTGCTGAGCGGTTTACCACCCTTGTGATCAATTTCGACAATTTGCAGGTCCAGACCAATGAGATAGTCTTTCAACACATCTTGATCATTGCAAAGCAATCGCACACTGCCACCTTCGATGATCAGGGCGGCTGAGTAATCCGCGCCGTGCATCAAATAGATCGCATCGCCTACATGCAAAGGGCCGTCGGGCAATACATCAACGAAGGGCAAATTGAAGCCAGGTGCTGAACTGAGCCAGGCACTTTCAATGGCAAAGTAATACACATGTCCCGAGCGCTCCATACAATAGGCATGAAGGCGGTTGGTACCCAAAATGGCATAGGCCTGATTCATGACCACCTTTTGTGCACTGCCGGTACCCACGGGCAAACGCCCTGCAATCAAGTTGGAATAAATACTTTTTAAATTGATGGCTTCCATGACTTAGGCTCCTGACAGCACAACTTCGTTTTGCAAATACACCACTGCCAAACTGAACAGCACTGCGATGCCCGAATAAGCGAGTGAAGCCACAAACGCAATAACCGCAAATTTGCGTGCCGCACTGTTGGCTTTGTCATCGCGGGTTTGTGAAATCGAGGCCAAACACTCAGCCAGTTGCGCCTGATCTTTGTGTGCGCGAATCAGTAGGCGCTCACTGCTGTCGAGCAAGGGATGATTGAATGCCACTGCAGGCTGCTCGCCGATCTCGCTGCGATCGGTGATGGTTTTCCAGAACAGGGACACGGTGGGCGTAATGGTGCCTTTGCGCGCAATTTGTACAGCGTTTAGAAATGCCACACCACCAGTCAACAAAGAACCCAACACCCGTGTGGTCGCGGCAATGCCAGAGGAAATCAGCAACTCGCCGATCACCGGTACTTTCTCAAGCATGCCAAACGCCTGCGTACGCGTTTTCTGGTCAGGTGACAACACCAGCATGGTGAAGTAGATCAGGATGAGAAAAAACAGAAATGAAAATACAAGCAAACCATTGTTGACCCATTCAGCCAATGCAAGGGAGCTGTTGTATTGTGCAACCTTGGCGGGATCTTCGCTCATGAGTGGCGTTGCCTTTAACTGCTCAATCAAACCAAAACGCATGCCAACAACTGTAGACACCGCCATAATCAGATCAAGTGCAGTCCAGGTGACCGCACCAAACATCAACTTCAAAGTGGCTGAGCCTTTTTCATAAAAACTCACGGCAGTTTCAAGGGCCTCGCTCAACTGGCCGGCGGCCTCGCCTGCGCTCAATACCGCCAGCGTAGAATCATCAAACCAGTTCAGCAGCTCGACTGCGGCCACAAATCCGAAACCCTGCCGCAATGCATTCAAAGCCTGGTTCAACATCAAACGCGGCTCACCCAATTCACCCAAAATTACCTGCTCCAGTGACTTCTCGGGTGACAAGCCTGAACGCACATTAAACGCAAGCGCCTGCAAAAATTTTTGTTTGTAACTGCGACTCACTTTCGAACCAAACAGGCGGGACAAACGGCCTTTGGCTTGCAGTTCAAATACATCCAGCACAACGCCACCACGGTCAATCACTTGCTGAATTGCCTCGCGTTTTCTAGACGCAGTAATCACCAATTGATGGCGAAAGTAACCACTTAGCCTGTCGTCAGGTCGTGCAGTCGCATCCAGCATTTGGGGAGCCAGGTAATCGACCCGGAAGTTAGAAATGGACATGCTTAATCCCCTGCCACACCAAGAACCTGAAGGACACTGGGCCAATCGACCAAGCCTTGATCCAACAGGGTTTGCAGGGTTTGTAGCCGGCTGGTGTAATCAACACCGTTCTCTGTACATAAATCAACAGGCAGCTCAAGATTGTGACTTTTAAATGCCTTCACAAAACGGCCACGCATTGACTCGTCAACAGGCACATGCATGGTTTCATGTGCAGCAACCCGACCTGAATATCCCAAACCGGCACAACGCGTGCAACCGACCTTTTGACGTAAACCCGCGCGCGGCAGGATCAAGCCGCCCGTGAGTCGATACGCCTGTGAATGGAACATGTCCAGTATTTCCGCCTGAACAGGTTTTGCGCATGAGCAAAGTCGACGCACCAGACGCTGGTGAATCACGACCCGCAAGAAATGCGCAAGCAAAAACTCGGAATCAGCACGGTGGGCCGGGTCAATCATGGACAAAAAGCGCTCACTCACCTGCAACACACTGTTGGCGTGAATGGTAGAAATCACCAAGTGACCACTTTCGGCGAAGGCCAGGGCGGCACGCGCAGAATCGGCATCCCGCACCTCACCAAAAATCAAGATGTCCGGGTCTTGGCGTAAAATCGAACGTTCAAGTTCAATTGCCTTTTGCTTCACCAAGGCCTGCAATTGAATTTGTTTGGCGAAGGGTAAAATGTATTCAACCGGATCTTCTACCGTGATCACATTCATGGCATCACGCCGAAAGCCGCAAGCCACGGTGTACTGCGTGGTGCTTTTGCCCGAGCCTGTTGCACCGGAAATGAATACCAATCCACCGGTTTTCCCGGTTTGATTGGTGATGCTTCGGATCAACTCCGTCATCTTGGGCTGGCCTGGAAACAAAGCCCCCAGACTGGGCAACAGCGATGCATCCAATGCACGCAGCACAACGGACTCGCCATCTACTAGCGGTTGCGTGGAAATTCGAAAATCCACCACCCTGCCTTCATGTTCAACGGTCAAACGACCATCTTGAGCCGTGCGGCTATTGGATGCATCCATACCCGCTTCAATTTTGATACGGGCCACCAGCGATTGCATTAGCAACTCAGGCAACAAGTGGGTTTGGCGCATGACCGAATCCACCCGATACGCGATCCAGGCATCGGGGTCGCCTTTGCGGCTTAGGTGTATGTCGCTGGCACGCAAGGACAAAGCCTCTTTGAGCACCGCATAAACCAGGCTGCGTAGGCGCCCGGCTTCAAGCCCCTCATGCCGAAGAACTGTGATCAAACCATTTACTGAACCCGATTGCTCAATTCGCAGCAACAGCTCGCACACTTCCTGGCGGCTGGAAGGTAAAAATTTCAATGCCGAAACAGGGGCCCGCAAAATCTGACGTATTCGATCCTGTTGCGCTGCCTTCAGTGGCTGGGCGCAACGCAAGGTCAGCACACCTTTTGAAAACTCGGTGGGCACACAAACAAAACGCCGACAGAACTCAAGCGGCAAAATAGTTTGAAGCGTGAAGTGGTCGCCAATCACATTGGAGTCTTCCTGAGAACCCGAATCGATCAGATCATCAAGATTCAAAAACCGTGAGCGCAAAGCAAGGCTGCCCAATTCCGCCGAGCGCCCTTCTCCACGCAGATGGGTGTGTTGTTGGCGAAGCAAATTAAGCTGATGATCATCCAGCCCGGCTTGCATCAAATCTGCCTCAAGTGATTTCATGCTGCATGTTTCCTTCAGTTGGGAAAGCCAGTACCAAAACCTGGTTGATTGTTGCCACCCGGGCCACCACCGAAACCGCCGTTTCCACCGCCAAACCCAGAGCCCAAGTTACCGCCCTGCTGGCCGCCCAAGGTACCGGAAGGCGAGAAGGTTTGAGTTCGCAATACAGGGACCAAATGATCAAACCGATCGGTTTCCACTTTCAATAACTGAGAATCACTGGGTACTTGAGGAAGGCCGCCCGCACTGGATTCAAGCGCACCATAAAAGACGTTGACCCAGGCACCATTTTCACTAAGCCAATCAACCGTGATGTCTTGCCCGTTCACCTTGGCTCGCAAGGGATAACCACTGACATTTTCAGTTTTTCCCACCCGCAATCGAAGTGCACCCGATGAGCGAGACACGGGACGAGGTACAACCACAGCGGGAGGAGATTCGCCACGGCCGTTGCTCGATTGTTGAACAGCCGCAGACTGAATCACCTGCGGGGACGCAAAATCGTTTTCAACCCTGCGCATGACAATGGCCCCCTGGAAATGGGCAGTGACCTGCATGTTGGCAAAAAGGTTGATCAGGGGAACTGGTATTACAGGAGAGTTCAAGGCTTGCTGCCGAATGTTCAGGTCTTCCTGGGTAATTCTGCGCTCGGCCTGCCTGCGCAGCTCAGCGGCACCACCGCCAGCATCGGAATCAGGCTGACTTTGTGACGCATTGGCAGACCCCGATCCACTGCCTGAGGGTATCGCTTGCGACACGGCTGGACGAATCAATGGATTTGCGATTGTTTGCTGGGACAAGGCCACGCCAGACCGGGCAACAAGAAGCACAATCAAGGTACACATCAGAATTCGGTTTGAGTAGATTTGCATGAATTACCGCTCCTGAACCTGGGTCAGTTTGGAAATCATTTGAACCGGTGCCGGAACAAAGCCCAGGCTTGTGGACAAACGCAAAGCGCGTGTCGCCGTTTCCACAGGTTCCAACACAGGCGTTTGTGCTGCAGGCTGCTCCTGCTTGGCCACTTCCCCGAACAGCAACAGGCGTGGGCGAATGGTCACCACCAGTTCAGTTTGTTTCGTGGCCTCGGTTCGACTGCGCGTGCCCAAACCACTTTGAAAATCGTCTTGCGCCCTGGACACGGTAATGCCACCCAGCAATATCGTGTCACCAGGGCGACAACGCACTTGTGTTTTCAGCTCACGGTCGGCCACTTCGGGCAGATTCAGATCGACGCCCAAGGCAGTGAAGCGCTTTAACGCTAACAATTCAGTGATTGAAATATTGATGCGGGTGTAAATGGTTGAGTCGTGCGCCTCGCCAGTCAGCGAGACTTCAAGACCAGTCCGCAGGTTTTGCGTGTCCGCAGTAGACTGCGCCACGCCATTGACAATTTGAGACCCCACGCGCGAGACGAAGGTGGTGGATTGCCCCACACGAATATTGCCGTTGGTGCCATTCATTAAACCAATTTTGGGTTGACTCAACGTTTTTACGTCGCCTTGCGACTTTAAAAAATCAATCAGAAAATTGGTTGAAAAGTTTTCACCGAAAATCAGGGTTTCAATGCCCGATGCGGTACGGGTCAACTGGGTAATTCGGTCTGCCGTACTTGAGGCACCGGCAAGCGCCGAATCCGGCGCCGTGTTGATCCCGTTTCCGGTTTTATACAACTCCCAACGCACACCCATGTTGTTGGAGTCATTCAGATCAACCTGCAACACATTCATGTCATACACAATCAACGATCGTGTGGCCCGTGCCCGCTCCAGATAATTCTGGATGTCGCTTAATGCGCGGCGATTGGCACGAAAAACCAACGACCTGTTAATGCGATCCAGGTACACGTCACGCGCCCCCAGATACTGCATGGTGTTGGTAATGCCAGCCATGCTGTCCTCATTCAGCACGGGTGGCATGGTGACCACAAACTGCTGTTCGGGCATGATCCTCAGCACACCCGACTCGGTCACAGTCCAGAAGAACCCCATGATCTCGCCCAACTTGTTCATGACCTGCGGCAGACTACCGCTCAAGTTGTTCAGCGTGACCACCCCATAACGGGACGCTGCATCCGCCCCACCCTCAAAACTCAATGGCATGTTGGTGCTGGCGAAAATCAGCTGCAACACATCAAATAAACCGCGTTCTGTGACCGACAGGTTGTCGACACGTCGATCAGGCAAATCACCTTCCGAGATTTGGGGACGAACCCAGAACGTGTCGGAGGGCAAGCGCTCAATTGGCAACGTAACCTGGGAAGCTGCCGAACTGGCGCCAGTGATGTCCGGCGCCTTCAATTTGGCACGAAACTCGTCCTCCTGGCCAAAGGGTCGAAGCGATGAACAAGCCGCAGCGCCAAGGACGACAGCCGCGTAAACACCAATTTTGCTCACCGACAAAGCGGTGTTTAATACGGTGTTGGGTTTCATACTGTTGCTCATCCATTCCAATTCGGTACAGTTCAGTATCCAGATGGGCGATGGGTTAAACATCCCTCTAAGGAGTCACCTCAACGGCCCCACCTTTTCGTGGGATAAGGTGGGGTTAACCGACATTGAAGGAGAAAAAAAATGACTTGGCTTTTGATCAGAAATACCGTGGTGGCCTTTGCAGCAGGCTTGATGTTGACTGGCACGGTGTACGCACAGGAATCTGCCCCTGTGAAGCGGATGAACACACAGGACATTACCTCGAAGGTGGTGTATCACATTGACGGTGCCGAGCAACCATTGAAGGCGCTGCGCAATATTCGCAATCACCTGGACGTGTCGCCCAAAACCACGATTATCGTGGTGACCCATGCCAATGGCGTGGACTTTCTCATGGAGGGTGCCAAACACGCTGAAACGGGCACTCAGTACGCCCCCTTGGTCAGTGCACTGACCGCGCGCGGTGTGGTGTTCGAGATTTGCGAAATCACTTTGAAAAACCGCAAACTGAACAAAGACCAATTTGTGCTGGATGCCAACTACACACCATCGGGTGTAGTGCGTGTTGCCGACCTGCAAACCCAACAGGGCTTTGCTTACATCAAACCTTAATTTGCAATCACCATGCGCTTGACACCCCACAAGGCCGTATCACCCCTCACCATTCTGTGGTGTGGGGCTTTTATCATGACCATCTCGCTTGGCATACGCCATTCATTCGGGCTTTTCCTGCAGCCCATGAGTTTGAGCAACGAGTGGGGGCGCGAAGTATTTGCCTTTTCAATTGCCATGCAAAACCTGGTCTGGGGTATTGCGCAGCCATTTGTAGGCCGAATGGCCGATCGCTTGGGCTCAGCCATCACCATGATTCTTGGCGGCGCACTGTATGCGCTCGGTTTGTTTTTAATGGCCATGGTTGAAAGCCCTGGCATGCTGACATTCAGCGCTGGTATTTTGATCGGACTGGGCTTGAGCGGCACCACTTTTCCGGTTGTATTTGGTGCGGTCAGCCGTGCCATGCCCCCTGAAAAACGCAGCATGGCCATGGGCATTTCCATGGCCTTGGGTTCACTGGGACAATTTGCATTTTTGCCCGGTGGCCTGTTCTTGATCAACCAGGTTGGTTGGTCTTCGGCACTGACCATTCTGGCCTGCTTTGCCGTCATCATTTTGGTGTTGGCATGGCAACTGATCGAGCCAAAAGCCAAGCCATTGAATACCGACGACACGCCTTGCAGCGCCGAGTGCCCGAACACTGCCGCCAGCCATCAGGAAACGCCTGCGGGCAAAGAGCTGGGCATGTGGGCTTCGCTGGGGCAAGCCATTCAGCACCGAGCCTTCCTCATGTTGAGCGTGGGCTACTTTGTGTGCGGCTTTCAAATTTTGTTCATTAGCGTACACCTGCCCAGCTATCTGCAAGACAGTGGCATACCCGCCAGCGTGGGCAGCACTGCTTTGGCCTTGATTGGCCTGTTCAACATTCTGGGCAGTTATCTTGCCGGGCTGTGGGGCGGCAAATTCAGAAAGCCCATGCTGCTGACCGGCATTTATGGTTTGCGCGGTGTGCTCATTGTGGCTTTTGTGCTGGCGCCCTTAAGCACCTGGAGCGTGTATTTGTTTGCGGCTGCGATGGGGGTTCTCTGGCTGTCGACTGTGCCTTTAACCACAGGCACTGTGTCGTCCATGTTTGGTGTTAAAAACCTGTCAATGCTGGGTGGACTGGTATTCATGTTCCACCAAATTGGTGCCTTTGTGGGTGGCTGGCTTGGGGGCTTGTTGTTCGATGCCACCGGCAGCTACATGATGGTGTGGTGGATCTGTGTTGCTTTGAGTGTGATCGCAGCTGCGGTAAACTGGCCTATCAAGGAACAAAGCGCAACACCGAATGAGCCCGCAACACAAGCCGCTTGAGAATTCACAGACCAGCACACCACTGATGCCACGTTGGGCCAAAGTGGTGTTGGTGGTGTTCGCCTTGCTGGTGATGCTGGGCTACACCAGCCCCGACATGCGGGCTGTGTATGTGGCTGCATGGGCGGCGTGCTTTTGAATACACTGGCTGTTAGCTGAAAAAACCAAACACCCACGGTATTAAAAGCGCACCAAAAATACCGTGCAAACCCATGCCAAGGCTGGCATAGCGACCCGCCTCGGGGTGCACTGAAAACGCACGCGCTGTACCAATACCATGAGCCGCCAGGCCCATGGTAAAACCACGAACCCACCAACGCTTCATACCCATGTAATTGAACAACCAAGTGCCAACTGCTGCACCCAAAATACCCGTGACAATGGCAAACAAGGCGGTGAGTGTTGGCGAGGCCCCAATGCGCTCGCTAACGCCCATGGCAATCGGTGCCGTAACAGACTTCGCCCACAGGCTTTGTACAATGTCGAGATTGGCTCCCAATAAATAGGCCGTGCCCAAAGCACTACCAATCGACAAAGCACCACCCACCAACAGAGCCACGCTCAACAATACCAGCGTGCGCACGGTTTGACCTTTCACCGCGGTAAGGCCCTGGTAAATTGGAACCGCCAACGCCACGGTGGCTGTACCCAGCAAGAAGTGAACAAACTGTGCACCTTCAAAATACTGCTGATAACTTAAACCTGTAATTTGTAAAAATGCGGCCAGCAACAACACAGCAATCATGACCGGGTTGGTAAACGGGTGCTGCCCGCTTTTTTTGTAGCACCACAAACCAATTTGATAAGCCAGCAGGGTCAAAAACAACGCGCTCAGCGGATTCCCGCTGAGATAAACCCAGATCTCGGGAAGCTCCAGAACACGACGGGCCGATTCAGTCATTCTTGGGGGCCTCACTGACGTCACCAGGCATAAACCTGGCAGCGAGCCGATCGAGCAACCATGCCGTACCCACCAAGGTGACCACTACACTTACAAGCAAGGTAATCAGAATCACCACCCCGAATTCAGCCAACACTGGCCAAAATACGACCACCCCCACCGCCGCGGGTACAAACAGCAACCCCAAGTTGGCAGTGAACACATTGGCTGTGGATTGAATATCGGCAGGCACACCGCCCTTGATGAAGAAAAATGCCAGCAAGGCGATCAAACCCAGCACCGGACCCGGAATGGATGGAAACAACGAGAAGCTGAGCAACTCGCCCAAGGCCTGAAACGCAAGAAGTATCGTTAATGATTTAAGCATGTTGGAGTGTAGCGCCATGAAATTTTTATAGTCAACCTGTAAAAGGTTAAGGCGTTAGAATGAAACAGACAGAAAACAAGTCAATACAAAACTCGAGGAATGACACCATGAATAAATTCAAACTTTCAGCAATTGCCCTTACTTTGTTCGCAGCAGGTTGTGCCAGCAATGGTGGCGGCGTTTTCCAACAACCGCAAGCGCCACAACAACCTGCCCCCGGATCACCCGTGGCGGTTGCGGGTTGCCCTGTAGCCCCTGAGCGCAAGGTAGACAACACCAAAACAGCAATCGGTACCGCCGTAGGTGCAATTGGTGGCGCAATTGTAGGCAACAGCATTGATGGCAAGGACACTGTGCGTGGTGCCGCATTGGGCGGTCTGTTTGGTTACCTGGTGGGCAGCCAGATCGCTGTGCGCGAACAACGCGACGGCTCAGTGATGCTGGACATTCCCGGTGCTGCTTTGTTCGACACCAACAAAACAGCAATCAAGCCCCAGTTTGCAGGCACACTGGATCAAATTGCTGCCACCTTGCGTGACAACCCCAACACGATTGTGTGTGTGATTGGCTACACCGACAGCACCGGTAGCGATGAATACAATCAGGATTTGTCAGTGCGCCGTGCGCAGTCTGTGACCAGCTTCCTGACCACCAAAGGAATCTCCGGAGCGCGACTAACAGCTGCGGGTCTGGGTGAGCGTTTTCCAGCGGCCACCAACGACACTGAAGCAGGCCGTACACAAAACCGCCGCGTTGAAATGTACGTGCGCAACTAAACCGTTCGATGCATAAAAAAAGCCACCTTTGCAGGTGGCTTTTTTATTGAGTCCGACAAAACTTATGCAGTCTCTTTCGGCTTGTCGCGCAACTCACGACGCAAGATTTTACCCACCGGAGTTTTAGGCAGGTCGTCGCGGAACTCAACGAATGACGGGATTTTGTAACCAGTCAGGTTTTGACGGCAATGCGCGATCAAATCTTCCTTGGTCACACTGGCGTCTTTCTTGACCACCACCAACTTCACTTTTTCGCCAGTCACTGGATCGGGCACACCAACCACGCCACATTCCAGCACGCCAGGGTGCTGCGCAACCACGTCTTCAATCTCGTTCGGGAACACGTTGAAGCCGCTCACGATGATCATGTCTTTCTTGCGATCCACGATCTTCACAAAGCCCTGCTCGTCCATGGTGCCAATGTCGCCTGTGGCCAACCAGCCCTCAGCGTCAATGGTTTTGGCTGTTTCTTCAGGACGGTTCAGGTAACCCAACATGACTTGCGGGCCACGCACACAAATTTCACCAGGCTCATTCAAGCCACCCCACAAACCATCGTCTCGCTTCAAGCGCACTTCGGTACCAGGAATTGGCAAACCAACATTGCCACGGAAGGCTGGGCGTTCGCCACCGTGCAGAGGCGGCACAGTAACGACCGGCGAGGTTTCTGTCATGCCGAAGCCTTCAGAGATCGCGCAACCGGTGACTTTGAACCAACGCTCGGCGATGGGCTGTTGCAGTGCCATGCCGCCGCTCATTGCAAACTTCATGTCCGAGAAATCGCGATTACAGAATTCTTCGTTGTTCAGGAATGCATTGAACAGCGTATTCACCGCCGTAATGACATGGAATTTTTCCTTGCGCAGCACCTTCATGACGGTGCCCACATCACGGGGGTTCGCAATCAGAATGTTACGCGCACCGAAGGTCATGAACAGCATGCAGTTCACGGCCAGGGCGTAGATGTGGTACAGCGGCAGCATGGTGACCACACAAATGGGGTCTTTGCCAATGGCTTCGCTCATCCAGGCCAAGCCTTGTTCCATGTTGCTCATCAGGTTGCGTTGAGTCAGCATGGCACCCTTGGACACACCTGTGGTTCCACCGGTGTATTGCAGCAAGGCCACGTCGTCCAACTTGGGAGTCGGCTTGGGGAATGCAACACCTTTGCCTGCAGCCAGGGCCTTTTTAATTGGCACGGCCTGGGGCAAATTGTAGGCTGGCACCATCTTCTTGATTTTGCGCATCACGAAGTTGACGATCAAGCCCTTCAACCCACCCAGCAAGTCGCCCAGCTGTGTAATGACGATGTTCTTGACTTGGGTGCCTTCAAGCGATTGCTGCAAGGTGTTGGCAAAGTTCTCGAACACCACAATGGTGGTTGCACCAGAGTCTTTCAACTGGTGGTTCAGTTCACGCACGGTGTACAGAGGGTTCACATTGGTCAAGGTACAACCCAGCTTCATGGCACCCACGAAACATGCGGGAAACTGGACGCAGTTGGGCAACATAATGGCCACAACATCGCCAGCTTTGACACCGATGGATTTCAGGTAACCCGCAAACTGGTCTGACAAATCATCGACCTGTTTGTATGAAAATTCTGTGCCTGCAGATACGAAAGCCGGACGATCAGCAAACTTTTTCAAGCACTCTTGAATCAATTCCAGCATGCTGTTGTAACGCAGCGCAGGCATGTCACCGGACACGCCGGGGGGATAACTTTTGGTCCAATAACGGGACTCAAATAATTCTTGCGCTTCTTTGCTGACAAAACCATTGAATTGATCGGGCGACACCTTTGGGGCGGCCTCATCGGGACGTGCTGACATGTAACTAATCTCCTGTAAACCGAGCGAATGCGGCCAAGGAGGTGCCACTTCGAGTGGCTTTTTATGTCTCCCCGGCGGAGCCTGCGTGGGCTCGGTTTTTATAAGTGTTGTATAAGACTTCCGGCAGAATCAACAATACCATTCTTCCCGGGATTTTGGTAAGAATCACGTAAGTTAACCCAAAGATTTCAGCATTTTAGGCGGTGTACTCGATTTACCGGCGTTACTTTTACACCAGAAAAAGCATCAAATACGCAGCAAATTTCTCTGCTTGATTTCAGCACGAGTCAACACGGGAGTAATACAGGCATCCACATTGCCAAACACCTGCTCCCAGTGCGCAAGCGGCTGGGAAGCAATTAGCGCTTTCATGTCTGTGAGCATTTGCAGAGCTGCCGGGGTGCTGGGCATGGCGCCACGACTCCAGTGAATATTGGACCACTCGGGCTTGCCCATGGCTTCGCAGGCCACTTTCCAGAATTTGTGCTCCAGTGAGCCCACCGCCAAATGGCGATTATCAGCCGTGCGGTACACGTTGTAACAAGCCAGCCCGCCACTGAGCAAATCGTCTTGGTGTTTGGCCGGTTTGCCGCTGAGCATGATCCACATTTGCTCCATGCTCTCGGGCATGATGTTTTGCTTCCACAGGTTGTGCGTCATGGACACATCCACAAAACTACCCTGCCCAGTGCGTTGCGCCTTCAACAAGGCCGCCAAAATACCCTGCACCGCTGCTGCCGTGCCTCCGAACAAATCACCGAACTGAACGGCGGGCACCGGAATGTCGCCCTCAGCGGTTTGCAAGCCATCAAGCAGGCCGCTCAGGGCCATGTAATTGATGTCGTGCCCGGCTTTTTCAGCCAGCGCACCTTTTTGCCCGTAACCGGTAATGCAGCACATCACCAGCTTGGGGTTCAAGGCTTTCAAGGTGTCGTAGCCGCAACCCATGTCTGCCATCACGCCGGGGCGAAAACCGTCAATAAGTACGTCGGCTTTGGCTGCATGGTCTTTCAATGCCTGAATGCCTTCAGGGGTGCGAAAGTCGGCAGTCACGATTTTTTTGCTGCTGTTCAAAGCGGCGTAAAGCATGGGCATGCTTTTAGCATCGTCCCCGTGAGGAGGCTCCATCTTGATGACCGTGGCACCCATTTGCTGCAAGATCAGCGACGTGGCAGGCCCGGGCAAGTTGCGCGACAAATCCAGCACGGTGATGCCTTCGAGCAAGGTGGGGTCTTGAATGGGTGACATGTGTAGCAGCCTCGGTGATTGATTGGTTGTGAATAACTTTGTTGATTTTGAACGTGAATGACACAGCTTGACTCGGAGCGCTATTCGCCTCTCCCTAAGCAAGGTTTCTTTTTCCGGCTTGATGCTTCTGGCTTGGGGCATGCGAAACGCCTCGGCGTCTTCGCATCGATTGCTTCGCAATCGCCCCGCGCTGCGAATCCGCCGGGAAACCTTGCAAAGCCGGGCGAAGCGAACAGTGCCCCAAGCCAAGCCAGGGCACCGCTCACATTCGCACGCGTCTTAAGAGTTCACAACCCTCAAACGCTCACCCTGTACCGCCGCGCCGTGGCTAACATTGGGCACGTTGGCACATTCAAAACCTGGCGCATAGGTCACCGAGTTGTCACCGAAGAACTCTTGCGGTGTGAACTCATCGACCATGATTGCTTCCAGGCTAATGCGGTTGGCACGGTCCAGCAGCTTTTTATCTGCCGCTGTAATAATGCCTTTGGCCAATGCTGCTTCTGCCATTTCTTGCACAGAACCTTTGTCAACCAATTTGGAGCGACGCGCCTGAATCACTTTCATTTGCACCACTTCGGCTTCTTGCACAGCCTGGAATGCTGCCATCAAGCGTTTGACGCCTGTGGTGTTGGCCAGCACTTCATCGTTATCCAAATCAGCCAGGTTGAACTTGGGCATGTACAAGTCGCCAGTAATGCGGCCAAATTGTGCGCCACTCTTGGTGATTGTTTTGGCCACAGTGGGCACCAAACGATCCAGACCTGAACCCACGATCGGATTCACGCGCAGGCTGAAGTAGCCCACAGTGCGCAGCAAAAAGCCCACTGCGTTGTTGCCGAAGTTTGCATAAATGGATTCGAATGCCTTTTGCACTTTCGCCAAAGCATATTCACAAGCGTACTGAACCAGCGGCAAGTCTTCCTTGATCTCGCCTTCGGCCACATAGCGGCGAATGGTCGAGATGGCCAACAACTGCCAGCCCAGGGCATCCGCAAAATGACCTGTAAGCTGCTGGCGTGCTTTCAGTTTGCCACCCACGGTGATCAGGGCCATGTCGGTCAGGAATGAATAGCGTGAAGAAGCCCAAGCCAGCTTGCGCAGGTAAGGCGTTACGCCATCAATTTTGGGCGTGCTGGCCAAGTGGCCGCGAGTCAGCGTAAGGCCGACCAAGCGGCTGGTGTTCACTACCATGTGACCAATCCAGCCTTTCAACGCACTGCTGAATGTGGGCAGGTCGTTGGCTTCCAGTGCATTCGCAATTTTGAACGCATAGGGGTGGCAACGCACAGCACCTTGACCAAAGGTAATCAGTGAACGAGTCATGATGTTTGCGCCTTCAACTGTGATGGCAACCGGGGCTGAACAATAGCCACGACCAATCACGTTGTTGGGGCCTTGCATCACGCCTGCGCCTGCCATTACATCCATGGCATTTTTTGCTTGTTCGCGTGAAAGCTCGGTGAGGTAGGCCTTCCACACAGCCGAGACCACGGGTGGCTGCTCGCCATTGTCCAGTGCGCTCAGTGCATACACACGCGCTGCTTCACTGAGGTAAGCCATGGCTGCAATTTCAGCCAGCTTTTCCTGAATGCCTTCCATTTCAGCAATGGGCATGCCGAACTGCTGACGCACGCGGGCATAGGCGCCCGATGCAGCCGCTGCTGCACGCACACCACCTACTGCACCAGCAGGCAATGAAACTGCACGGCCACCAGCCAGCTGTTCCATCAGCATGCGCCAGCCTTGGCCTGCACATTCTGCGCCACCAATAATTTCATCGGCGTCAATAACAACATCGTTACCAATGATTGGACCGTTGTAGAACGCATCACCAATTGGCTGGTGGTGCTTGCCCATTTCCAGGCCGGGAATGCCGCGGTGAACCAAGGCCACTGTAATGCCAGCGTCGGTACCTTTACCCAAAAGGTTCTCGGGGTCTTGCAGCTTGAAAGCCAGCGAAATCAGGTTGGCCACAGGTGCCAAGGTAATGTAACGCTTGCGGAAGTTCAGTTTGATCTGAACCTTGCCTTCGGCGTTTTTGAACACCACACCACGCGCCAGAATGGAGGCTGCGTCTGAACCTGCTGTGGGCTCAGTCAAGCCGAAACACGGCAGATATTCACCACTGGCCAGGCGTGGCAGGTAGTGCTCTTTCTGCGCCTGTGTACCGTAGTGTTTGATCAATTCGGCTGCACCCAAGCTGTTGGGAATGACCACCAAAGTGGACAGCAAGGGACTGTGCGCCGTGATCACCGACATGATGGTTGAAATGGCGTTGGCCGAAAACTCAAGACCGCCAAACTTTTGTGGAATCAGGAAAGAATAAAAACCTGCCGACGCCAAAAAGTCGACTGCGTTTTTCGGAATAACACGTGTCGTCGCAATTTCATGCGGATCGCACATTTCGCACAATTGCTGCACGGGACCATCAATGAAATCACGCTCGCGCTGATTCAATTTCGAATAGGGTTCGGCAAACATTTTTGCAAAGTCGGGCTTGCCGGAAAATACCTGCCCGTCGATCCACACCGTACCCGCTTCCAGCGCCTGGCGCTCGGTTGCAGAAATTTGCGGCATGGCCTTGGCTTTGATCAAGCCATTCATGATTGCTTTGAATACCATGATTACTGCTCCTGTTTTCGTCAATCATCGCGAGGCCAACCACCCCAAGGGCAGTCGGCTTCGCAGGTTAAACATTACGCCAGATTATCTTCAAGCTTTTTGCCTTGAGCGGCCATTTCCACCAGCATGCTGGCAGGCTTGAAACGTTCGCCATATTGGGCAGCCAGTTCTTCACAACGCTTTACAAACTGGGGCAAGCCCTGCGCGTTAATGAACTGCAACATGCCGCCTGTGAACGGCGCAAAACCCAAACCGAAAATGGAACCGATGTTGCCGTCGGCCACCGAACGCAGCACTTTTTCTTGCAAGCAGCGCGCGGCTTCATTGGCCTGGATGTACATCAAACGGTCCTGAATTTCCTGTGAACTGGGCTGCGCTTTGGCCAATGGGAATTCTTCGTTCAAACCTTTCCACAGGGTTTTGCCTGCTGGGGAATAATCGTAGAAACCCTTGCCGTCTTTCTTGCCAATACGGCCATGCTTTTCAGCCACGGTGGTCAGAGTTTTGTAGCCTGGGTGCTCAGGGAATGTTTGGCCCGCAGCTTCCATGTCCTTCTTGGTTTGCTTCATGATCAGCAAACTAAGGCTTAATGACACTTCGTCGTACAGCGCCAAAGGTGGCATGGGCATGCCGGCTTCCAGACCCGCCATTTCGATTGAACGTGGGTGAACACCCTCGCCAACCATGGCTGCGGCTTCCATCAGGAATGTGCCGAACACACGGCTGGTGAAGAAGCCACGGCTGTCGTTCACAACAATCGGTGTTTTGCCGATTTGCTGAACAAAGTCGAAGCCTTTGGCCAGTGTCTCATCGTCGGTTTTTTCACCCATGATGATTTCAACCAGCGGCATTTTGTCCACGGGGGAAAAGAAGTGCAAACCGATGAACTGGTTGGGGCGCTTGGACGCTTCGGCCAAGCCGGTAATTGGCAAGGTCGATGTGTTGGATGCATACACTGCTGTGGCAGGAATCACTGCTTCTGCTTTGGCGGTTACGTCTGCTTTCACACCACGGTCTTCAAACACGGCTTCAATGACCAAATCAGCACCTTCCAGTTTGGAATAGTCGGTGGTGGCGGTGATCAGGCTCAGCAGTGCGTCTTTCTTTTCAGGTGTGCTGCGCTTCTTGGCAATGGCTTTGTCCAGCAGGTTGGTGCTGTAGGCCTTGCCTTTGTCGGCGCCTTCTTGCGTGGCGTCGATTAGCACCACTTCAATGCCCACTTTCGCAGACACATACGCAATGCCGGCACCCATCATGCCTGCACCCAGCACGCCAATTTTCTTGACCTTGCTTTTCGCAGGTGCGCTTGGGCGGCTTTGGCCTTTCTTGATGCTGTTGAGTTGGTACCACAACGTGTTCATCATGTTCTTGCTTTCTTGCGACAACACGCAAGCAGCGAAGTAACGGCTTTCCACTTTCAGGCCAGTGTCGATGTCGGTGATACCGCCTTCAAACACGCAGCTTGCAATGTGGGTTAGCGCTGGGTAATTGCCAAACGCCTTGGCGTTGGCCATGCTCGGTGCAATCGCCCAAATTTGCGCAATGGCGGGGTGCTTGGAATCGCCACCGGGGAACTTGAAGCCCTTGACGTCCCAGGGCTGCAATGCCTTTGGATTGGCCACTGCCCAGGCTTTGGCCTTGGCAATCATTTCCTCAAGCGTGTCCGCAGTTTCCTGCACAATGCCCTTCTTCACAGCCTGCTCAACGCGCAGCTCGGAACCTTGAGTCATCATTTCCAACGCGCCCTGAATACCGATCATGCGGGGCAAACGCTGTGTGCCACCGCCGCCGGGCAACAAACCCAGCTTCACTTCGGGCAAACCGAATTTGGCTTTGGGGTTGTTCAATGCAACACGGTGGTTACAGGCCATGGCCAGTTCCAGACCACCGCCCAATGCGGTGCCGTTCAAAGCACACACGATCGGCTTCTCGCATTTTTCCATGCGGCGCAACAGGGTTTTGAAGGCTTCAGCCAAATCAAACGCCTGCTGTGGGTCGGTGATTTTGTAAACCGTGTCCAAATCAGCACCCGCCAAGAATTCTGGCTTGCCAGAGGTCAACACCACACCTTTCACAGTGGCGTCGGTTTCAATGCGGGTCAGGGCTTCCGCAAACGGGCCCATCAATTCTTCATTCAATACGTTCATGGAACGGCCGGGCATGTCCAGTGTTACCACTGCGATGCCATCCTGACCGAGTTCAAATTTCACTGCACTCATTGTTGTTTCTCCTTCGGCCGATTAAATGCGTTCGATGATGGTGGCAATACCCATGCCGCCGCCCACACACAGTGTGGCCAGGCCCAGGGTTTTGTCTTGCCGCTCAAGCTCATCGAGCAAGGTGCCCAAAATAATTGCGCCGGTTGCACCCAGTGGGTGACCCATGGCGATTGAACCGCCGTTGACGTTCACGCGGTCCAGGCTGACACCCAGGTTGCGTGCTGTTTGCATGGGCACAACAGCGAAGGCTTCGTTGATTTCCCACAAATCGATGTCAGACGCTTTCAAGCCTGCTTTTTGCAGCGCTTTCAAACAGGCTGCTGTTGGGCCAGTCAACATGATCGTTGGCTCGGAACCGATGACCGCCGCTGCACGAATGCGTGCACGTGGCTTCATGCCAGCCTTGCGGCCAGCCTCTTCACTACCAACCAGCACCAAGGCTGCACCGTCCACGATGCCCGAGCTGTTACCAGCGTGGTGAATGTGGTTAATGGTTTCAACGGTGGTGTACTTGCGCAGAGCCGTGGCATTAAAGCCCATGCCACCCATCATTGCGAACGAGGGTTGCAGCGTGGCCAGGCTTTCCACGGTGGCGTTGCCACGAATGAATTCGTCGTGGTCCAGCATGATCAAACCATTCAGGTCTTTCACAGGCACGCGGCTTTTGTTGAAACGGCCTTCAGCCTGCGCCTTGGCGGCACGGCGCTGGCTTTCAACAGCGTAGGTGTCTACGTCGGTGCGGCTAAAGCCTTCCAGCGTGCCGATCAGGTCAGCAGAAATACCTTGGGGAATGAAACCGAGTTTGTCGTTGATGCGGGGGTCCATGAACCACGCGCCGCCATCACTGCCCATGGTCCAGCGGCTCATGCTTTCTACGCCGCCAGCAACCACCATGTCTTCCATGCCGCTGCCCACTTTGGCTGCAGCCAGGTTTACCGACTCCAGGCCTGACGCACAGAAACGCGACTGGGTAACACCCGCCACCGTTTCGGCCCAACCTGCGTCCAGCACCGCAGTGCGCGCAATGTCGGCACCCTGCTCGCCCACTGGGGTTACGCAACCCAGCACCACATCGTCCACCAGGCTGGTGTCGAGATCATTGCGCTGTTGCAAAGCGGTCAGCAGGTTGTTTAGCAACCATACTGGTGTGGCCTGGTGCAGGCTACCGTCTTTCTTACCTTTGCCCCGTGGGGTTCTTACTGCGTCAAATATCAGTGCCGATGGCATCTGTGCCTCCTGGATTTTCGGAATTCGGTAATCGAAATTACCGAAGGTATCGTGAATTCGTCAGAATCCAGAATGGCGATGTGCAAACGCACAATCAACCCAAGAAGTTACTTTAGAGTACCCCCTCTATGCATATGGTAATTTGAGTTACCGGTTTTCCCATTTGCCGTTGTAATTAATGTGATGATTTGGTGAATAATTCATGAAACCCACTTCACACCCGGTTAATCAAAATGAATGCAAGCACTGCTGTTGGCAAAGTTGATCTGAATGTGAGCCCGGCGAAAATGCGCAAAGCCACACTGGACCGCATTGAAAATGCTGTACTGGAACTGTTCACCAATCACGATTTCAATAGCGTACCGCTGATTGAAGTGGCACGTACGGCCAACGTGAGCTTGCAAACCATTTATAAGTACTTTGGCAGCAAAGAACGATTGGTCGCTTATGTACTGGACACCACCTTGAGCCGCCTGGCCGACCGAATGATCGACCACCTGGAGGGTATTGAGGATTACCGTGAACGCCTGAGAAAGACACTGTGGGTGATGTTGGACTATTTTGACAAGCACCCCAAGGTGATCTTGCTGCTCACTGTGTCGATACCTGCCAGCCGTTATCACGACTTGCCCGTGTATGAAAGCCCGGAGTTGATGGGCGCATTTTTGGGCATGCTAAAGGAGGGTCAGCAAAAAGGTGCGTTGAACAACAGCGTGTCGAGCAAAATGCTGCTGGATGTATTCATGGGCGTGTTTGGCCGTGTGGCGCAAATGCACTTTTTGCGCAAAGAAACCGACCGCCTGATCGATCAGTTCGATGGTTTGTTTGCAATTCTATGGGGAGCCCTGAAAGCACCTTGATTTGGAACTGTTGCCGCGAGTAGAACACTTAAGTTCAATCGGATCCCCATTTACCAGCATGTCATTTCACATTGAACTGTCAAACGCCTCCGTGTGGCAACAGGTGAGCAGGCAGACAGGCTGTACCGGCCCCGGCCCAACAGCCACCACCCAGGCGCACACACCCCAGTTACCTGCAATTCCCCCCACCGGCAAGGCTTGGGCTCAATTCACCGCAACACCCACCAACAGCAAACCTTACACAGAGCACCTCTCGCAATCCATTCAGGGCATTCGTCAGTTCATTCAGCAACATGCGGCCGCTGGGGCGCAAAAAAATGCAGCACTGAATTCACTCCGCGATTTTGAAGCCACCAAAGTGAATTGCAGGCCGACCAGCCTCACGCCACTGATGGTGAATGAAAACCGGCGCAACCTGCACCTGATTTCCAGCCATTTAAGTAACGAGACCATTGCACTTCCCAAAAGAATCGGCGCCGTGCTGAGCCTTGCAGAAGGGCTAAACGTGTGCATCGAGGGGACCACACTGAATATCCTGAGCTGCGCAAGCGACCTTGTTGAGCAGCAACACGGGCTGGCCGGCTTGGTCATTCAAACCAAAAATGACCTGATCGACCAGCACTTGCTGCAGCTTGTTCGGCAACAAGACAGCCGCCACCTTGGCACCAAACAGGCGAAAGACCTTGAAATTCACCATGTGCAAGCACTTAAAAACCATGTGGCCACGGATTGGGGACTGTCGGTGACAGAGGATCGCTATGCAACCCGGGAATACCAAGACCAGGCCGGTGAAATGGCCAAGGCTTTGCTTGAAAAAACAGTGACGCCCGCTGCACTGGCTGCTGCCGTGGCCGATAAAATTGCCAGCCACCTGACCAGCTTGACCACACATTGCCTTTCCACTGGCATGCCCACGGAACAGCTTAAAACAGAACCTTTGCGCCAAATGATTCAGGCTGAATTTGGCCACGCCATTGAACTGGAGCAATGCCTGCAATTCAATGACGATTACAGCGAAGTCAAACTGCGACCGCACAGTGAATTGACACAACATGTCATGCAGGCGTTTCAACACATTGGGCTCATCGCCAGCAATTTACCCATTGCACACCTGGCAAACCAACCACCCTGCACCGTCGAACAGGCGCTGGAGCAAATTCAGCATTTGCAAGGACGGGTCACCGAATTTCAGGCCAATCAGCAACTGCCCTGGAATCTTGGCTTTTGGTATGGAAGCAATCAGTTACCCGACAAAAAGCGCCAACAGGAAGAAGAACGCAGAAAACCTGGGGCGCACCAATAACGTGCATTTTTGGCTTTTGAAACGGGCATTGTTTTTGCAGCTAATGCCCCACTTTCAACCACAAACCTGAAAATTCACCAAAATGGAACAAATCACTCTCGCACTGGACACTCTTTTTGTGCTTCTAGGCGCCATCATGGTGCTTGCAATGCACGCCGGTTTTGCATTTCTGGAAGTGGGCACAGTGCGCCACAAAAACCAGGTCAATGCGCTTGTCAAAATTCTGGCCGATTTTTCGGTCAGTACCATCAGCTACTTTTTCATTGGTTATGCCATTGCATACGGTGTTGGTTTTTACGAACCGGCCACCGTACTCAATGAAGGCAACGGCTACTCACTGGTTAAGTTTTTCTTCCTGCTGACTTTTGCTGCAGCCATTCCCGCCATTGTGTCGGGCGGCATTGCAGAGCGCGCACGCTTTGTGCCCCAGCTGGTGGCCACCGCCGCGCTGGTCGGGCTGATCTACCCGGTGTTTGAAGGCATGGTGTGGAACGGCAACTATGGCTTTCAAGAATGGCTGACCACCAGCTTTGGTGCGCCCTTCATGGACTTCGCTGGCAGTGTGGTGGTTCATGCAGTAGGTGGCTGGATCGCTCTGGCTGCCGTGTTGCTGCTGGGCTCACGCCGTGGCCGCTACACCAAGGATGGTCGCATCAGCTCGCACCCACCTTCATCAATCCCCTTTCTGGCGCTGGGCAGCTGGGTACTGGCAGTGGGCTGGTTTGGCTTTAACGTCATGAGCGCCCAGAAAATTGAAGGCATTTCAGGCCTGGTGGCTGTGAACAGCCTGATGGCGATGGTGGGCGGCACGCTGGGTGCTTTGGCCGCTGGCCGCAATGACCCGGGCTTTGCCTACAACGGCCCACTGGCTGGCCTGGTAGCCGTGTGTGCGGGCAGCAATATCATGCACCCCTTGGGTTCGCTGGCGGTGGGCTCAATGGCTGGTGTGCTGTTTGTTTACATGTTCACCTTCACGCAGAACCGCTTGAAAATAGACGATGTGTTGGGTGTGTGGCCTTTGCACGGCATTTGTGGTGCATTCGGCGGCATCGCAGCCGGTGTATTCGGCCAGCAGGCTTTGGGCGGCATGGGTGGTGTGTCCTTCATGAGCCAGTTGATCGGCACACTGGCCGGGGTGGCGTTTGCATTGCTGGGCGGCTTTGTGGTCTATGGATTGCTCAAAATAACCGTTGGCATTCGACTAAGCGACGAAGAAGAGTTCAATGGCGCAGACCTGACCATTCACAAAGTCAGCGCAAGCCCCGAACGCGAAACCAGCAGCTGGTAATTCACAGCCTGGTTTATTTCGACATGATCTGCAGGGCTTCGGAATAGAAGTCCCTGCGGATCAGCACAAACACGATCAATGCGCTGAATGCCATCAGCAAGCCGGGGTGAATCATCCAGGTGACCGATGCAATACCAAAGTAATAACTGCGCAAACCACGGTTGAACTCATCGCCAGCCAAACTGTTAATGCGGGCCATGCGTGACACATAGGCTTCGTTGTAATCCTTGTCAGGATTTCCGTCTGGTGCAGCACCCACCAAAATAGTGAGCAGGTTGAACTGCCGCAGGCTCCAGGTAAACTTGAAATAGGCCACCACAAACACGGTGAGCACCAACAGCACTTTAATCTCCATCAAACCACGGCTAACCTCCCGGCTGAACGGCAAATCGCTGGTGATATTCACCAGTTGATCAAGCGTACCCAGCAATGCAAACAGACCCGCAATAATGTAAATGGTGGTGTTGGCATAAAAGGTCACGCTGTTGACCAGGTTACCGATCAGCGCCGTGTCACCCACCCGGTTGCTGCGCCCGAGCATTTCACGGGCCCACAGCTTTCGAAATTCATGCGTTTTTTGCGACAGGCCACGCCGACCAAAACGGGTGCGGCCATCGAATACATAGTTGTAACCACGAAAGCAAATGACAAAAAATGCCACGGCGATCCAGTCAAATACTGTGAGTAAGGAAATTGCGTTTTGAACGGCGGTCATGTCAGTTTTTATTGTCTAAGTTTTTTGTGAATGAGTTCTGCATATTTTCGGATGGTGTTGGCTTGGTCCGAATCAAATCCGATATTGCGCAAGCCCCCGCTGCCTTTTTTGCAGTCGGCACTCGCCATGATATTTGTTGGCGTTCTCACCGTGGCACCCGGTGCACAAACGTGCCCCAAGCCAAAAGCATGCCCCATTTCATGCTCCAGCGGGCTTTGATAGCCACTTAAAAGCCGCTCCCAATCCAGCAACACATAAGGGCGATTGCTGTTGCGCCGACCATGCCCATCTTGATGGGAAAAACCTTTGCCCGTGCTGTAGCTGTCGACGATGTAAACATTGATGTGGGTGGCACTACGCACAACCTCATCATGGCACTCATTGACCCAACGCGCCACCACGTCACCCTCATAGGGGGAAGCCCGATCGCCCGCCTGTGCAAGCGCACATTGACTGTCTTGAATTTCCGAATACTTGCGAAAAACCACAGGGCCAAAATTCACCAAGATCGCGCCCTCGCGAGTACGAAAACTGGCATTTAAATGTTCAATCCATTGCAGCACACGGCGCTCGTCAATCAAGTCAGCGGCCTTCCGGGACTCGGTCAACATCACCACCTGAACTGGAAATGACAAGTGCCCGTTTTGTGCAAATGCATTTACACAACAAAAAACAAGCAGCCCAATCAGGGATTGAATCCATCGACAACTGATCACGGGTGCCTCCCTTTGTCCACAAGCCCCAAAGATGAAAACAAATCCTGCCATTGCAGGGCGACTGCCTCAGGCCTGAAACGCAAGGATTTCTGGCGGGCTTGCTCACACAGCCTTTCGTGCAAAGCAGGATTGTCAAACAGTGAAAGTATTGCATTGGCCATGGCATCCACATTGCCAAACGGCACCAACAGGCCAGTGTTGCCGTGGTCGATCAAATGAGAAGGACCGTAGGGCACGTCAAAAGCAATTGGCGGACAACCATGACACAGGCTTTCCATGATTGTCAGCGAAAAGGCTTCTCCCTGACTGCTTAAAACGGATAGGCCTGCAGTTTCATATTGGGTAGCTGGCTTGTCGGTCCAGCCGTTCAGGCGAACCCGCCCTTGCAGGCCGAGGGACTGAATCAATGACTCCAGCCCAGGCAAGGTAGGGTCGCCTGGATTACCAAATCCGTAAAAATCCAGTGACGCCTGGGGATAACGGTGCACCACTTTTGAAAACGCGGAGATCGCCATGTGCTGATTTTTTTCCGGGCTGTAGCGTGCCACGCAAACCAAACGAAAACGGTCTCTTTGAGAAAATGGCACCGGCGGCTCAACAGGCTGGTACGAGTGACCAATCGAGAATAAACGCCCCTGTCCGTAACGGTTTTGAATGTCGGTTTTCTGCTGATCGGTCAGAACAACGATTGCATCTGCACGATCAATGTCATGCAAGATATCCCGAAAATTGGAGTTAGTCGGACCATGAGCAATATTTTTGTAGCCCGAGGTGTGGACGGCATGCACTACCGGCACCACGGCCACTTGCCCTGGCATCTGCTGATGAATGCGTTGCTGCGCCATCAGGGCAGGTTTGTACAAAAGCCGGTTCTTGTCCACGATCAACACATGCTTTCCACCACGCCTTTCAAGCATGGCGCAAAGGGCATGGGCAATCAAAGCCTGTTCATTGGGCAACGATGCCAGCAAATCACCACCCGGGCCATGCAAGCGGATGTTCTGCAACACCATTTTACCGTCAACCAATTGATGGTATTTCGCAATGGCCAAACTGCCATTGGGCCGCAGGTAATGCTCATGCGTCGCAAGCCCGGTGCTTTTGCACAGGTACTGAATACAACTGAGGAAACCTCGGGAGTCATACCTGTCTTTGCGAAACTTCACACCACCACAAAAGTGGTTGATGTAATTCAGCGCTTTGTTGGCGGGGTTGCGCGCCAAATACATCACTCGATCGCCGCGCGTATCGTTGATGCGAACATCATGTGTATTTGCAACAAACTCCACGCGAAACTGTGAATTCTTCAGCACCTGTTCGCCAGTGTTCAACACCGCATTCACTGTGTCTGCCTGCTGAAGAAAATCATAAACAGATTCGACAATTTGACGCTTTGGCAAGGCACCCGCAGACATCAACTGTTGGGCAGATTCATGAAGGCGTGGATTGTAGCGACAGGTTAACAGCGTGGTCGAAACACCCAACTGTCCATGGAAAACCTCATTGCGAAGCAATGCTGCATTTTCGACACCTGTGCGCTGAAAACCCATGTCCTGGTTCAGAAGCCACACCGAAACCTGCTTCAGGGGTTCATTGAGCTGGCAAGGCTTGTCGGGATACTTCAACAGCACGCGCACAGCTTGTTGACTCAACACCAGTTCGCGATTGCCCAATTCATCGCTGGCCAACCATTGGATTTTTACTTCGAGCAAACCGTTCTTCACCGCTTTGCTGACCGGTGGGCGAAGGCCTGCCAAGTCCCGGTAAATTTTGCCTTGCTCCCAGCGGGAAGTGGGAGCCATCCAGTCACAAGGGTCGTGCTCCATCCCCTGCCCCCAGTTGGGCAATTGTTGGTCCCAACTGTTCTGGGCGCGAATATTCAACCGGGCGTCTTTGGTCAAGACGCTGTCCGCAGACCAAAAGGTTTCAACCCACAACATCCCACGCTGGTTTAATTCATGTGGATGAATCCGAATGCCCATTAAGCGCACCGGTCCCCACTGACATTGTTCAGTATTGAGGTTGATCAGGGCATCCGTTGGTACGCTGGGCACACAACAGGTGTCCAGGAGAGATGGCACAGACCCGATCATTTTGGGATCGGCTGGAGCGGGTAATTTATCGTGCAACGTTCGCACGCCGCCAGGCACTTGTTCTTTTTGCGGCAAAACGATCAGCACCCGCTCTCCCTGGTTCTGAACCAGAGTTCCAAGGGCCTGGCATTTGCGCTCAAAGTCTTCGCAAGCGGACACAGCCTCATGCCCGTGATACTGGCGGGTGTAGCCAAACTCAGAGCCCACCGGTACATAAACAACAGACCTAACGCCATGCATGCCCAGTTCACAGAGAAAAACGCCGCTGGTGACGCACTTTCGAATGGAGTCAAACAGGAAATCTCCCGCATCGTAAACAATGGGCACGCCACGATGCACTTCAACGCCATGCAGCACGTGGGCCGATGCACCCAGCAACAAGTCTGCGCCGCATTCAATTAAGGCATGTGCACAGGTGCGTGTGCGCGGGTCAGGCTGTGTGCTCCAGTTGTTGCCCCAATGCAAAGCCACAACAACCAGATGGGCCTGCTCATGCGCACGCTGAAAGCAATGCTCTACCTGCGCTTTCCAGCTTTCAGGGGCGATTGGATCCAGGTAAGCCGTTCCCGGCTGGGTGCCTGTTGCGGCAAAACGTTTCTGAGTGAGGTCGAAATTGAACAGTGCTATGCGCACATCGCCAAGCTGACGAATCAGGGGTTTGAATGCAGATTGACTATTGTGGCCTGTGCCCACAAAACCCAAACTCGCCACCTGCGCCCAATGCAATTGATCCAGCAGTGCATCGTGCCCGTAGTCACCGGAATGGTTGTTCGCAGTGCACAATACATCTACACCGCCTTGCACCAGAATATTCAACATTTCAGGTCGTGCCCGATAATAATAAGGACCACTTTCGCCCTTGTCGAAACCTTGCTCGCCCTGATTCGAGACTACGCACTCGAGATTCACAACGGTTAAATCTGCGGCCTTTAAAACCGGCACTTGTGACAACACTTTATCAAAGCCCAACGTATGGGCCCTGTAGTGCATTCTTCGTCCCAGGTTCACATCACCCGCCCAGGCCAGAATCGGGCCGTCAGCCTGCGTACTGCCAGTGGCCGATGCAGCGGCTTGATCCAAAACACCTATCGGTGTTTTGTCGGGGCTGTTGAGCAAAAACTTCCGGTAAGCCACCAAACCCGACACGTAATGTTCAACATCATCAATGCGAACGCGGTAAGCATGGTGGCGAATGAAAAAGGCACCATTCAGGGTGTCCGGTTTTGCAAAGTACATGGCCCATTCTGGCCAGAAATACCCGGTTAACAAGTAGTTCGCACGCCAGTGCATGGCACGGTAAAACTTCTCGACATCCACTTGCGCATACAAATCAGCAAACTCTGGCATGCCCTGCAAACGCGAGAGCATTTGTTGGGCCGCCATCATCAACTCCAGCAATGTAGGGAAAGTGGTGATGCGGTTTAATACAAAATCCAGATGACTCGAAAAATTGCGAATGCCAAACTCGAAATACACGCGTTTGGGGCGATACAAGGTGAGCTCATTGACGCAATAACTCATCCAGTGGTCGTTCGCTTTCCAATGGCGCGCTTCAATGAAATATTCAAAGGCCAGTTCCACCGCCTGAAGCCACACGGGGCGACGCGTAATTTTGTACAAACGCATCAAGGCGAATGCGGCCTCGCCATCGTAGTAAATTATCCGGAACTGTTCCTTCACGGAAAGATCGGGATAATTCAGCACATGCACAAATTGACGGGTGGTAGGGTTGAGCATGGCCACAATTCCTTGGGCCAGTTGTTCCATCAACTCAATGTAACGGGTTTCGCCTGTCAGTTCCGTGTATTTGGCCAGGGCCAGTATGCATACGGCATTGCCACCCAACTTGATCTCATTGCCGGTATCAACCAGAAACGCGGCTTGAATTCCGCCGCTCAGCGTCACGCGCTTAATCAGTTCAGTCGTCAAACAATGCAGTGACCGATCAATTGCAGACTTCAGAAATGAACTTTGTGTCAGTTCCCAGGCTTCAATCATTGCATAGGTGGAACTGGCATGGCGCAGGGTGTTGTACGTTGGAATTTCCTTGTTGAAACAAGGAAAAATGCCATACACAAATGAACCGCTGTCTTTGACCTGTCGCGCCAAAAATTCACTGGCATTGAATACCAGCTGCCCGCACGACTCCGCCTCCAGGTCGGGCAACTTACGCCGTCCAACCGCCACGCCAGCGGGCTCCAGGGTGTGCACCACCCCATCAGTGCCCACGTAAGCACCTTGGGTGGAAAACAAGTACACCGGTTGCTCGCCCGCGTGATTCAATACAAACGACTTGCCATACTTTTTGCGCGCATACTTCTCAAAATTTCCGACATGGAGTTTGGCAAACTCTTCCTCGGAGCCACCGTACAACATCGCATTGCCGTTGAGCTCGCCCCACAAAAAGGAATGCTTGAATTGCGGATCCAGTGCAATGCCAAGACTGAAGTAATTGCGTTTTGTTGTTGAAAGCAGTGTCTTCAACTCGGCCCATGTCACTTTCTGAATTTCGCACACCCAATCCACACGCACATGTTCAACGTCGACCGATGTTTTGCGAAACGACGCGGTGACATGGGCATGCAATGCACTCCAGCTGGCTTCAAACGATTGACTGGAAAAAACTTCGACAGTCGCACGCGCCTGCCCATTGGAATGCGACAGCATCAGTACACAGGTATCGTTGTGTTCGACAGGATTCAACCCTGAGAAATGTTTGCCGAGTTTTTCAAGCCTGCCAGAATTGATCATATTGTTTTGCTGTCAGTCAAAAGAGAATTGATAAAGAGCATCCACTGCATTGTCTGCACCTGCCCGGGCAATAAAACTCAACCGTCGGGAATACTGATAGTTCAATTTGATGATACTGGCTGCGGTGGTGACCGACTGATCAAAACTCAAGTACACGCGATCGCTGAACCGTTTGCCCAACGACACAATCCGCTGCGACAACAAAGGGTCATCAGATCCAATCACATTGGCAGATGCATCTGCACCCGGTGCAATTGCCACCTTGCTGCCCACCGCGCGGGAATCTGCTGCGGTCAGCGAACCCGTGCTTAAGCTAAGATCATCAATGCCAATGGATTTTGCAATTTTACGGGTCGTGCTTTCGTCATCATCTCCGAAAATCGCAGCAGCCGCTGTCAGTAGCAAAGTTGAGTCACGGTCCGCAGAGCCGCTACCGCGACCAAGGATCATCCATGACAGTTTTTCCGAATCAGGCACTGCTGGTTCACTCACCAGCCTGACAGTGGGTCGCTGCGCAGTGCCGGTGACTTCAACACCCGCTTCAACCGCCACACCTTTGCGCACTGCTCGCACATTCAAGCCCGGGTTATCAAGTGGCCCCTGGAAATTAACAACGCCTCGATCAATGGCAAGGTCTTGTCCATAGGCACGGTAGGTTCCACCGACCGTTTGAATGGTCCCGGTCGCGCTCAAACGTCTGCCCGATCGACGCTGGCCACTTCCACCAACACCTTCCAGCATGACCAAACGCAATCCTCCCTCAAGCCTGCTTCTCAATCCTTCTGCATTAATGTAGAACCGATCACCCAGGTTTGCCCGAAGTTGCAAATCAATTGGAAGTCCTTGTCCGGCCAACTCACTGCGACCCTGGATAAACACGTCATCGCCCAGAGTTTGAGGACCACTTTCAGGCATTTCAAAATAAGCACCCAAGGTGTCGATTTCACCCCGAATTTTCAAGGGTTGTCCGTCGACGACAGGCTGCTGAACAGTCACATTCGAGTTCACCATCATCCATCGGTCCGGGCGTTGCAGCAAAGGCACCCTGTCCATCGACAGCCTTATTTCACCGTTCAATCCGGTCAAATTCCAGACCCCCTCCGCCTTCACTTTTCCATTGCCCTGAATCAGTGGCCCCAATTGTTCAATGTAACGGCGAGGTGGTACGCGATTGTATACAGTGAACTCAAAGGTATCGATACTGGCCTTGTCCGTGGTGAAATCAACAACCACATTGCCGTCCTCAAGGCGAACGCCTTGATCAAGCTGAAAAACATCAAGATCCATTGCGAACAAACGCCCTTGAACATCCGGGTTGTTCGCAGTACCAGCAATGGCCATGGCAATCTGGCCTGTGCCACTGGTTCGCACACCGCCACTGATCATGGGGCCAAGCCAATTCAGTTCAGTAAAACCCGCGGCTACTGAGCCCTGCATGGGTTCATCTCCAGCAATGGCCCATGCCTTGGTCTGCGGATTTTGTTGAACCGGCAGCCGGAGGTTGGCAGACACCGCACCAAAATCATCCGCCAGAATATTGACATCGATACTTGCAGCCTCACGATTAAAATCCAGACTTGCGATCATGGTGCGAATGTCTACATCCACTTGCGAGTCTTCCAGTATTTGCAAACCGCCAGACACATGTTGGATGTCCACATGACCATCCACCTTGTTTGGATTGGCCAGATAATTCCAGCGCACACTTGCAACCAGATTCCGCGGTTCCACAGTCAATTGTTTGCGGAAGATCGGGGACATCCGAGGAAATGAGAACTGCGGCATTTCGCCTTCGGCCCGCACTTCCCGGTTTGCAATGCGAAGAATTCTGTTGTTGATGACAGAGGTATCCTCACCCTTAATCACCAAATCAAGCAACTCGACATATCCCGGGGCGAGCGTGAGCGGCGCCGGGGCTTGCAAAGCCAGGCTGCGGGCAGGCAACCACATGCCCTCCACTTTCATTTTTGTCAATTGGCCCTTCCAGCCCGAAGTTGACTTTGGAACTTTCAACTCGCCAACTCCGCCGTTGAACGCAAACTCACCTTTCAGTTGACGCTGGCGACTAAAAGGCTGCAAACCACTGGAAAACACGCCTTTCAATTCGTGGCGACTACGAACACCGCGAAGAGTCAGTGTCAACTCATTCAAGGTATTGGCAGTTTCACCCGGCACCTTGATCTTGCTCGCCACAATATCGCCGACCCAGGCAGCATTCGGAGCTGATCCAAGGTTGAACTGCCCAGACACTGTTTCGATTTGCAGCGTGCTGCCCAACTTCAATTGCCGTACATCGATATTGCCTTCACCCGAGAAATCACCGTCGAGCCCGCGCACCCTGCCCTGCAAACGCGCAACACCTGAAATATCCATGCGAATCAGCTTACCCAAACGCGGCAGTTCATCCAGATTCACATCCAGGTCAACAAAGTCCGCCTGAGTTCCATAACTTCCAGTCGCCCGTACTGTATTGCCAACAACATCAAGATCAAGAAACAACTCAGTCAAACGCGAAGCGCCACCTTTGGCCTTGGCAATCAAGGTTAGCGGTGCGTTGGCCAATCGGGAATTGGTCAAATCCAGATTGAGTTCACCAAACGGATCAATGGTGCTGCCGCCCTGGGCCAAAACGCCACGAAAAGCTGCCTTGCCATTCAAATCGCCCTGCATGAAAGGACTGGCGTTCGGGATGTAATTGGCTGGGTTGATTTTTGAAAGATCGAGTTGAATATCGGCAGGCATCTTCCCGGACAAGTCCACTGAAACCTGACCCCGAAGTTCCGCCCCACGATCACGCAGTACAAGCTTGGTCACCTGCAAGCGTTGACCCGTTTTTGCGCCTTGAATGCTTGCATTCAGCGCCAGCCGTTGAGGCAATTGTTCAAACACCGACGCATCGACATTGTTCGCGTTGAGTTCAAAGTTCATGTCTCCGGCCAAAGGATCCATACTGGCAACATCGTCACCGACACGCTCGGGGGCGCGCCACTGAAGAACCGCTTTGGCTTGCCCGGCCTGGCGTTTTCCATCTGCAAAAAGAAGCTCATCAACCCAAACATTCAACTGCTGGGGAAGTTGCTCACTCAAAGTCAATTTGAACCGGGTTTGCATGACAGAGATGGGTACACCACCTGCTTGTAAAGTGGCAGGCTGCGCATTGCGAACAGAAATATCGCCGACAGTCTCGGAAAAATCCTCGTTCGGCTGAACATTCGCAACAATGGTAAGTGCGGCACGGGGGGCACCATTGAGCCAATGTGCGGGATTGAAATTTCGGGCGTCTAATTGAACGGTCTCAACCGGCGTTGAACGAAACGGCGTGAGTACTGCCTGAGCCTGCACACTTTGGCTTTGATCGGCCCTCTCAGGGTTTTCTCCCTTGGCATCAATCGCCAACTCAAGGCGCTCAAGAGAACCCTTGGCAGCAACATGCGCATCTAGCAGCAAATCGTCAAAACCGCGCTGCGCATTCACTGAACCGTCAATTTGATAGGGCTTCTCCAGGATCAGATTGAATGCGGAGGCAATCTGCGTGTCCTGTACATTGATTGAGAAATTGCCAACCTGCAACTGACCCGACTTGACCGCTGCAGTGGCATTCAGTTGCCTGAGCACCTCCCCATTGATCAGCAACTGCTCCACGGCAAATTGATTCAGTTCAATATCGACTGGCACAGCAATTTTGTCAGGAAGCATGAACGGTTCGTCATCGTCGGAAGGCGGCGCGTCTACACGCACCACCTTTGCCGACAGGTGGTTGATTCGAATAACCCGATACCACAACTCAGACCAGTCAACACGCAGCTGAACTTGCTCAGCCTCCAGCCTTGTTTCATTCTGCTGCCATTGAACAGACTCAATATTGAACCCTGTCCACAAAGTACCGCGGATTTCACCAAACTCCAGCTTGGGATCATCGCTGGCATTGATCCAGTTTTGCGCTGTTCCAGCTGCAAATTGCAAACCTTTTTCGGAATGAATCAGCCAGACAATTCCTGCAGAAACCGCAGCAGTGACCAGAACCAACAATAGAAATAATGCAAGAACCCCGCGCTTCAAAATGCCACCCCCAGCGCAAAATGTATTCTCAGATTATCCTGATCGGCTGCTTTGGCCACATCAAAAGCAATCGGACCTGCCGGTGTTTTGTAGCGAACGCCAACGCCAATGGCCGGTTTGGGATCAAAGTCGCTCCAGTTGTCTGATACATCGCCCACATCGGTGAAAACCGCCGCACCAAGTGGTCCACCATCAAACCAGCGTGTGTACTCCAGGCTGCCAATCATCAAACGTCGACCACCCACCAAAATTCCTTGATCAATTACACCCAGATCAAGAAAATCGAATCCACGCAGGCTATTGGTGCCGCCCGCGCGAAACAAATAGTCTTGGGGAATATCGCGCCGGGCGCTGGCCACCACCGTACCGGCCTCGAACCTTGCAGAGAACAGATTCTCCCGGGATGGCGACCAGAATTTTTGTGCCCGCGAGTACAAGCGAATAAAATCCTGATCAGAAGCAAACTGTTCAGAGGCTACCGCCAATTGACTAAAAACAATATAGCCCTCGGTGGGATTCAAACGGCTATCTACCGCGTTTCGCAGCCACGAAGAACTTGCAACGAGGGCTTGCGTTTGTCCAAAATTCACACCCAACGCCCTTCGCTCCTCAAGCTGAAAATTCAAGCCAAGCCGATACTCATTGTTGCCTTTGTTGAATTCCCGGATAGCGCCAACCGAGGAACGGTCAACCTCCAGATTCGATATTTCCTGGTGGTCAAACGCCACACCCACAGAATCGGTTATCCCGCGCTTTGACGGCGGAAGAAACAGGTCTGCATAGGCAGATTGACGTTTTTGCTCCAATCGAACGCCAGTCACCAGTGAATAAGCCCGATCAAACAGATTGTTATATTGATAAGTCGCTTCAGTTCTAAATCCAGTATTGGAGCTGTAACCTGCACCAAACCCGAGACGCTTGCTGTCGCTCTCCATCACAGTGATGTCAATGGGAACGTTGCGCGGCTGACGATCATCCGCATCAATTTTCACATCCACAGCCGAAAAGTAAGTGGTGCCTTGAAGATCCGACAATAGCCGCAGCAAACGCTCCTGTTCATACCGGTCACCTGGACGAATCGTGTTGTAACGCGAAACCAGATCCTTGGGATACTTGGTCAATCCTTCAATTTGCAGCTCTCCGAAAGTGAACACTGGCCCACTGTCATACACAACGCTCAAGGCAACCGTGTTGTTTTCCGGATCCACATTGGCCAAACTTTCAGAAAGAGTAGCGGCCGCGAAATCTTTGGCCAGCAGATCACGTAGAAGGTTGTCTTTGCTAGCGCTCCAATCTGATTGATTAAAGGGCTGATTAACCCCCAGCAGCCACAAGGTCTTAAGGCGCTCACGCCTTGCAGTAAATTCATCTTTGTTGATCTCTCCATCAAACTCGATGTCAACAGAGATCACTTTGCTCTGCACCCCAGGTGCAATTGTGATGTTTAACGGAGGCGCTTCGTCCTCTGGAATCGTGTCGTCAACCATTCGTTGAATCGATGGGGAGAAATACCCCTGGGTACCCAACGCGTCGCGAATAGCAGGCCTCAATCTCCGGAATAATTGCCAAGCGTCCCCGTTGTCATTGACCTGCGCAGTCGATCGAATTTGTCGGGTAGACCGCTCAATCAAATCCTTGAATTCATCCGGAACCTGATAATTAACCACCGGGGGCGCAAACTCCGTGACTATATCCTGCGCCTGCACGGTGCCAAGCTGCAGAACCATTGAACTGAATGCGATACAAAGCCACCGCACAACCGGAGATTTGTGCTTACTCAAAAACTTCCTCATGCTTCCCTGGACAGATTGGTCAACGCTTCCCGAATTGATACTTTGACACCCCAAAAAGGCATCAAGAAATGGTCAGACTGAAATATCAAATAAAAATGCAGAAATTTACGCTGGTCCTGAATAAATTGCTCAGCCAACAATTTAAATCAGAAATTTGTTATCGGAATAATTCTAAGAACCCCCCACCCAAATGAGTCCCCAGCCTTCCTCTTCACTTACAGAATTACACGCAACAAGATGCCGTTTCCTGAGATTTTAAAATAAAAAACGGCGTGAATTTCACAAAGCCCAGGTGGCACAAAAATCCTCAATTATCAACACCCAAAAACAATTCATTCAAAACAACTACAACCAAATTTAACAATTAAACCAACCCTTGCCCGAGAAGCAAATATATTCCAGCGGATATTTTCGCTTTCCTGAATCCAATTGAAACTGCTGTGAGTAAAACGCTTATAGCAGTGAACTTGCCGAACAAACTCTCTAGCGCCAAGGAACTTAAAATCATGGAAAACGCAAATCCCAATGTGGGCATTATTAAAACAGCAGGTGGCCTGCAAGTTGAACGTGGTGGCCAAATTGTAAACCTCAGCCAAGGCGACGCACTGAAGTGGAACGATGTGGTCACCAACACTGGAACACAAACTGCTGAAGTCTTGATGCCAGCAGTGTCAGCCGGACACGGCGACACCCTGTTGCAATTGGCACCGAATGCATCTGCGAAGCTTGAGCAAATTGCCTCTACAGTTGCAGATGGCGCTACACGTACTGAAGTAGTTGCTCTTAGCGAAGGCGTTGAACTGTATGACATCGACAACGATGTGAGTTCCGCCATTCTGACTCCGTACGAAGGAACCATGTCCGGCCTGGTTGGTGCTGGTTTGTTGGCAGGCGGCAGTGCAGGCGCAGGCGTGGGCGCAGCAATTGGTGGCGCAGCCCTTGGCGCGCTGGCCTTAAGTGATGATGGCGATGACACAACCACCACCGTCGACCCCAGCGACGACAGCGATTCCGACTCTGACAGCGACTCTGACAGCGACTCTGACTCCGACAGCGATTCCGACTCCGACAGCGATTCTGACTCCGACAGCGATTCTGACTCCGACAGCGATTCTGACTCCGACAGCGATTCTGACTCCGACAGCGACTCTGACTCCGACAGCGATTCTGACTCCGACAGCGATTCTGACTCCGACAGCGATTCTGATTCTGACAGCGATTCTGACTCCGACAGCGACTCTGACTCCGACAGCGATTCTGACTCCGACAGCGACTCCGATTCAGATTCCGATTCCGATTCCGACAGCGATGCAGACGGCGACACATCAGGCCTGATCGGCGGTATTGATTCCTTGAACCAAAGTTTGGAAGAAACCCCCTTGGCTCCATTGACCGCTGCGACAGGCGCACTGGCCGATGGGCTGACTACGGTTTCTGACGGGATCGCAAGCTTCTCCGAGCAAGACCCCTCCGGCTTGTCAACAGTCCTGGCTGAAACAATAGGTCAGCCACAAGAGGGCTACACCAATGACCAGGAAGGCTTGGTCGGCGTAGTCAGCAATCTTTCACAAGGCTTGGCTGAAGGTGCGGAAGAAACTCCGCTTGACCCAGTGGTTGACCCATTGGCTCAGACACTCGGCTACAGCGAAGAGGACGGCACCGACGGCGTTGCCTCAGGCTTAAGCAGTGTCGGCGACACGCTGGCGG
The DNA here is from genome assembly GCF_902506325.1 of Limnobacter sp. 130. Lineage (GTDB taxonomy): Bacteria > Pseudomonadota > Gammaproteobacteria > Burkholderiales > Burkholderiaceae_B > Limnobacter. The sequence continues at coordinate 362,305 of NZ_LR732328.1, read as the reverse complement.
CTGACGAAAGCCAACTGAGCCCACTGACCTCGGGAATCCTCGCACCAATCGTTGGCACCGATGAAGAATCAGGTGGCTCGACAGGCTTGAGCGGCACCCTGGACGAAGCTGGTGAAGGCCTCACGGACTTGACCAATGAAGACAGTGCGCTTGCACCTCTTGATCCAGCAACATCAGCCGTGTCTGACATGGTCGTGTCGGCCTTGTCATCTGGCATCTCTGATGTAGGTGATGCGTTTATCGACAATGCGGAAATGGCCGGCCCTGGCGAGGAACTGATCACGACAGTCGGCACATTGCTGGGCGGCGAGAGCACCCCCGATACAGAAGAACCTCCTCCCGAGGAAGGCGGTACAACTGGTACACCTCTGGATGTTGTACTCGATCCACTTACAGGTGCATTGGACGGCGGCGGTGAAACACCAGAAACACCATTGTCACCACTAACCGATGCCTTGATGGACAACTCGGACCCCGCCGTGTTTGCTGAAAACGTGGCTGGCGTGATTGATGATGTCGGTGCGAATACCCCTCTTGAAGCAGTGACCGACCCAATCAGTGATGCATTGTCCGGCGGTGGTGACGACACAGGCGGCGGTGACACAGGCGGCACCACCGGAACTCCGCTGGATGTTGTTCTCGATCCATTGGCCGATGCAGTGGCAGGTGGCGGTGATGACACAGGCGGCACCACCGGAACTCCGCTGGATGTTGTTCTCGATCCATTGGCCGATGCAGTGGCAGGTGGCGGTGATGACACAGGCGGCACCACCGGAACTCCGCTGGATGTTGTTCTCGACCCATTGGCCGATGCAGTGGCAGGTGGCGGTGACGACACAGGTGGCACCACCGGAACTCCGCTGGATGTTGTTCTCGATCCATTGGCCGAAGCAGTGGCAGGTGGCGGTGACGACACAGGTGGCACCACCGGAACCCCGCTGGACGCTGTTGTCGACCCATTGGCTGAAGCAGTGATGGGTGGTGGCGACACTTCTCCAGTAGACGACTTGCTTGGCGCGGCAGATGGCACACCCATCAGCACTGTGACAGCCCCGCTTCAGGACGCAATCAGCCCACTGACAGGCGGACTCGGTTAATCACACACTGAGCAAACCAAAAAACCCCTCTTCGGAGGGGTTTTTTATTTGAATCCAAATCAATGCACAACGCAGTAAAAATAATAACTTTACCGACAACTCAACGGACATCACCTCATGAGCACGGCCCCAAAAATTGGCACCATTGCCTCCAAGACAGACAAGCTTTTGGTTCAACGCCAAGGCGAGCAACTCACCTTGCGCCAAGGCGATGCAATTCTTGCTGGCGACGTTCTTCAAAACAAAGACTTGGTAGCTGTTGATATTGAATTACCGGGACAAGGCACAGGACAAGCCGACTCACTGGTTACCCTGGCCCCAGAATCAGCCGCTCAAATTGCCACCAACTCCGCTGCGCAAGGCGGAGTAATTGAAGTAACCTCTTTGACCGAAGGCGTCGAGCTCTTCGCAATCAGCGAAGGCACAGACGGTGCAGTCTTGCTAGCCGACGCCGGCACTGGCTTCAGTGGCCTGGTTGGGGCAGGTCTTCTATCAGCAGGCACAGCAGGCAGTGTCAGCGGCATTGCCACCGCCATTGGTGGTGGCGTAGGTGTGGCAGCGCTAGCAGCATCCTCCGGAGACGACACCAATGCAGAAGGTTCTGCATTCACCGATGTGCGCGTGGACAACGGTGATGAAACCACAGAACCGGTAGATAACCCCGACAACCCAGACGAAAATGAAAATCCGGAGAATCCTGAGAACCCGGAAGAGCCAGAAGAACCAGAAGAACCTGTAGACAACCCAGACGAGCCAGAAGCCCCAGTTGACGAAGGCACGACCGGCACGCCGCTGGATGCCGTACTGGATCCACTGGCCGATGCCTTGGGTGACACCCCGCTATCAGTGATTTCAGACCCTTTGTTCGACGCCTTGGGATCGCTGCCAATTGGCTCAGCGCCCAACCCCGCCGACACGTTGCCGCTTGATGCAATCACCGGCAATTTACCTGTTTGACTCAAAAATTGGTGCAATAAAAAAGCCACCTCATCGGTGGCTTTTTTATTACTTCACTGATTGTCACTCAAACTTGTCATAACGGATGTTTACAGCTTTTACGCCCAGCTTGGAAAATTTTGCGATTGCCGCATCAATCATCGCGGGCGGACCACACAAGTAAGCTTGAACTTCTGACCAGTTCAACTGAAGCTTGTCCAATTCGTCTGTGACATAACCACGCGCACCTGCCCAGCTTGTGTTCACGGGTTCTTCAGACAACACCTGCTTAAAATTCAGCGAACCGCGCCAACCCTGTTGAATGCGAGCAATTTCTTCCTCCGCATACAAATCCTGCTGGGTGCGTGCACCGAACAAATAAACTGCATCGCGTGTTTCACCCGCCCATTTGGCCTGATCCAGCAAACTTAAAATTGGCGCCATGCCACTGCCACCTGCAACACACACAATCGGCGCTGGTTTTTCACCTTCGGCCGAACGCAGATAAAAATCGCCAAACGGACCACTCATGCTAAGTCGGGTTTCCTGTCGGTTGGCAGCAAACAACCACTCAGTGAATTTACCACCTGGCACTTTTCGAACATGGAAAACCAGTTCATTGGCTTCTTGCCCTTTGGGTGCCATGGCAAAGCTGTAGTTGCGCGACAAGCTAAACTCTTCCAAACGAATTTCGGCATACTGACCCGCCTTGAAAGGCATGGGGTCATCCAGCGCAACACGCAACTCAACGATGTCGTGCGTCAAATCTTTTTGACCCACAATCGTGCCGCGCGTTTCCACCAGTCGATCACCGCCCGAAGTCAATTCCACCTCAATTTCCAGATCGGTTTCCGGAATCGACTGGCAGGCCAAAATCATGCCTGCTTTCAAGTCCTCAGCACTCAACACATAACTGGAGTCGGTCAGTTCACGCACTTTGCCGCTTTTCAGTTTGCACTTGCACTGGGTACAGCTACCCACCCTGCAGTTGTGCGGAAACCCCAAACCAGCCGACAACGCCGAATTCAAAATCACCTTGCGACCTTTCTCTACTTCAAAACTTTGACCACCCGGGGCCACACTCACCTTGTGAGTCACCTTCCCTCTCTTGCCAGCCGCTGCGCCACCCTGCAATCCAAACCATTCAAGCAATTTCATGGTTCTCTCCTTTTACGCTGCAGCGCGGTTGAATTGTTGGTTGGCTTGCTGCCCCAACTGAGCCGACTTCAAACCTTTCATTCCACTTTTTACACTGGCCTCAATGGCCAGTTTTTTCTCTTCAGGCGTAGCGAAAGTTTCATCCCAGTGATTCAGCAAAGGTGTCATTGCCTTTTTGTACAGCGGTGGCACCAAGGCCAGCAAAATTGTTCCTAAATATCCCGTTGGCAACATGGGCGCATGGCGATAACTGCGCAAGTTCCAGTATTCCTGGTCTGCCTCAGCATGGTGGTGTGAATGGCGTGTCAGCGCATACAACAGTGCTGTCGATACCGATGCATTGGTATTCCAGCTGTGGCGTGGCTCTACCTTGTCTTCCGGGCGACGAACAATGCCGTAATGCTCCATGTAGTTCACGATTTCAAGCAGGGTTTTGCCGCCCGCACTCATGATCCAGAACATCACCATGCCAACCCAGCCGCCGATGTAAAACGAAGCAGCAAACAAACTCAGGCTCATCAAATTGCCACGCATCATGCGGCTGTGAACAGGGTTCCAAACCGACCGGTTGAACTTCGCCAAACGCTGCTTTTCCAGTCTCCATGCCGACTTGTAACCGCCAATGGTACTTTTCAGTACAAAGCCATACACATTTTCACCGCGCTGCGCCGTGGCTGGGTCAGCGGGTGTACCCAGGTTTTTGTGGTGGCCGTACACATGCTCAATCGCAAAGGAAGCATCGCAAGTAAACGCCAACATCCAGCGTCCCAAAATCATATCGCGCAGGCTGTAGGTTCTGTGGGTCAACTCGTGGCCCACGTTTGTGCCGCCAGCACCAAACAAGAACGCTCCGGCCACTGCACCAACAAACCACTGGTACCACGTGGTGTCAACCTGCAACTGCAAACGATCATACCCAAAGGTACTTTTCATGAACCCGTCAATGCCCAACACGTCCACAGGCCCCACCGCCCAAGTGAAGCACAACGTCACCCACATCAAAATCGGCAGGGTCAGCCACAGCATCAGGTTCAGAAAAAACTCCCCCTCCATGCGTGGTTCACTGCGGTCGTCTGGCAACAAAATATCACCCAGTGCAACCACCAATACCAAAGCGGCAATACCGGTGTACATCCAGGCACCGCCTTGCATCATGGCGTGCATGACGCCAATGGCGATCACAGGAAATGTTGTGAATTTAAGGTAATGCAACATGTGAGGTCTCCCGTTCAAAAGTGCCCTCTGATTATTGAGTGTGGGGCTTGGTCTATCCCTGATGCTTCGCATGTTAACAACTGTTAACATGCTCGTCAATACCCTTTGTCATCAATTGGATAAAACTTCTAAATCACGGATTCATAACAGCTGTTCGGGTTTTGGTTATAATCAGTCGCTTATGACATCCTCTGCATCAACCGTCCATGGACGCACCCGGCTTATTGAGGCTGCGCTAAACCTGAGCTATCAAAGGCGAAGTTTCTCCAGCCTTGGCATTCGCGAAATTACCCGCGAGGCGAAACTGTCTGCACCCGCTTTTTACCGCCACTTCGAAGACCTGGCCGACCTCGGCACGGCGGTCATTCTGGAAGTAGAAAAAGCTGTACTGGACGCCTTCACTGAAGTACGCATGAGTACCGCCAAAGAAGCGGACCTCGATATTCGCCCCATGCTGGTCAAACGGTTTTTTGACTGGGCAGCCGACAATCCAAAACCCGTGGTGGTTGGCGCTTCCGAGGCATTCGGTGCACTTGAGCGCATGCGGGATGGACTGAAGAAAACAATTCGAGCGATTAGTGAAGACATTTGCAGCGACAATCGAATTGCCGCCCTGCTGCCTGGCCTACCCAAAGAAGAAATGATCGAAGTGCTCGAGGTCTTGGCTCAAAATGTGCTGTTCATGGCCGTTGAATATGTCGAGAAGCCCGATCAACGGCAGGCCATTTATGACAAGGCGCTTCGCATCGTGGCGGTCATTTTTGCTGGCGCCCACGCCACCCACGCCATGAAGCTGGAACAGGAAAGCGTTCGGATTCCTGATTGATAAATCAGCCCAACTTGCAATTTAACAAAAAAGCAACATTGTGTTTCACAGTCTGTTTAAAGGATTAAACTGTCAACACACAAATTAACATTGTGGTAACAATATCCCAAAAGCAGGAGCCACACCCATGCGCATCGCCATTCTTGAAGACGACCTGACACAAAGCGAAATGTTGCGCTGGGTGCTCGAATCCGTAAACCACAAATGCCATTGCTTTGCCACATTCAAAAGCTTCCAGACTGCGCTGTACCGCGACAGTTTCGACCTGGTGCTGCTCGATTGGGTGTTGCCCGACAGCTCAGGCCCCAAGGTGATGCACTGGATCCGCGACACACTGCACATCAAAGTACCCGTACTCTTTATTACCTCAAAAACAGACGAAGAGAATATTGTTGAAGCCCTTAACGCAGGGGCTGATGACTACATGATCAAACCCATTCGTCGCGGCGAACTGGTTGCCCGTGTCAATGCCCTGTTGCGTCGCGCCTACCCTGAACTGACCGCGCCCGAGGTATTTGAAATTACCGACCTGGAATTTCATCCCAAGTTTTCAACCATCGTGCGCCACACCAAACGCGTGGTCATGACCCAGAAAGAATTCGACTTGGCCTTGTTGCTATTTCGCAATCTGGGCAAACCACTGTCACGTTCACACATTCAGGAAACCGTGTGGGGGCGCGACACCGACTTGCCCTCCCGAACCATGGACACTCACATATCCCGCGTGCGCTCCAAGCTGGCTTTGCGGCCAGAACAAGGTTTCAGATTAACACCCGTGTACGGCTTTGGTTACAAGTTGGAGCAAGTTGATCACGAAGGCAAATCGGCTGACCTCGCAAAAATCAAACGCCAACTCGCCGAGAACGATTGAGGGCGTATTCGCCATAGCGGGTTATAATGAAGGGTTTTCCGCCCAGTAGGTATTATGGAGCTTTTCGCAGTCGGCCTGAATTATCAATCCGCACCGCTCGCACTTCGCGAGCGCTTGGCGTTTCCGGCCGAACAATTGCAAGAGGCCTTGCGCGCACTGGCGCACCGTGTTCAAGCCCCTGAAGCGGCCATTCTTTCTACCTGCAACCGCACAGAAGTGTATTGCGCAGCCAGCAACATTGAACAGCTCAAAACCGACTTGCTGGAATGGCTCGCAACCAACCGCAACATTCCCACCACCGAACTTGGCCCGCACCTGTACATACTGCCGCAACAGGAAGTGGTGCGACACGCCTTTCGGGTGGCCAGCGGGCTCGACTCAATGGTGCTGGGCGAAGCTCAAATTCTGGGCCAAATGAAGCAAGCCGCCCGCACCGCCGAAGAAGCGGGCACGCTGGGCCAAATGCTGCATCAGCTTTTCCAGCGCACGTTCTCTGTGGCCAAAGAAGTGCGCTCGCACACCGAGATTGGCGCACACTCGGTGTCCATGGCCTCCGCTGCCGTGAAACTGGCCAGCCGTATTTTCGGTGACCTCAGCAAACGCAATGTGCTGTTCATCGGCGCAGGCGAAATGATCCAGCTGTGTGCCACCCACTTTGCTGCACAAAACCCAAAAAGCATCACCATTGCCAACCGCAGTGCAGACCGTGCCAACCAACTGGCCCAAACCCATGGAGCCAGTGTCATTGGCCTTGCACAAGTGCCCGAGCAACTTGCGAAAAGCGACATCGTGATTTCCTGCACTGCCAGCACTTTGCCCATCATTGGTCTGGGCATGGTTGAAGCAGCCTGCAAAAAGCGCAAACACGAACCCATCTTCATGCTCGACCTTGCGGTGCCACGCGACATCGAAGCCCAGGTCAGCAAGCTCGACGACGTCTTTCTCTACAGTGTTGACGACCTCAGCCAAATTGTTCAGGAAGGCCGAGAACAACGCGCAGCCGCTGTCGAACAGGCCGAAGCCATTATTGAGTCGCAAGTTCAGGGGTTCATGCGCTGGATGAGCGAACGCTCGCTGGTCCCCACCATACAAGACATTCACCAGAAAGCCGACGACATCGCCCAACTAGAACTGGACCATGCCCGTAAACAGCTTGCCAAAGGCACTCCAGCAGATGAAGTGCTTCAACTGATGGCCCACCGCATGAGCGCCAAATTCATGCACGGCCCCATGCAAGCCTTGCACCAAGCCAGCCCGGCTGAACGCGAAGCCCTGTTAAAGTGGCTACCCCAGCTATTCAACATTAAAAATACCGACAAATAGATGAAAGACAGCATGCGGAACCGGCTAACGCGCCTTGCCGAGCGCCTTGCCGACCTTGAAGATTTTTTGTCGTCACAGAATGCTGCCAACGACATGGTGCAGTTCAAAGCCATCACGCGTGAACGCTCTGAGTTGCTGCCTGCCACCGAGCGCTTTGCTGAATATCAAAGCCTGGAAGCCGACCTGAACACCGCTCGCGAATGGCTTTCCGACCCCGACATGCGCGACATGGCCCGCGAAGAAATTGCCCAGAACGAAACCAAACTTGCGCAACTCGAAGCCGATCTTCAACGCCTGTTGCTACCCAAAGACCCCAACGACCACCGCAATGCCATGCTTGAAATTCGGGCCGGCACGGGGGGCGATGAATCAGCCCTGTTTGCTGGCGACCTGTTTCGCATGTACACCCGCTACGCTGAGCGTCAAGGTTGGCAAATAGAAATCATGGGCGCCAGTGAATCGGAATTGGGTGGCTACAAAGAAGTGATTGTCCGCCTGGCTGGCGAGAATGTGTACAAACACCTGAAATTTGAATCGGGCGGTCACCGCGTTCAACGCGTGCCTGCCACCGAAAGCCAGGGACGTATTCACACCTCAGCCTGTACTGTCGCAGTGATGGCCGAACCCGACGAAGCAGAAGTCGTTGAAATTAACCCGGCCGATTTGCGAATCGACACTTACCGCGCCAGCGGCGCAGGCGGTCAACACATCAACAAAACCGACTCGGCGGTGCGAATCACCCACCTGCCCACTGGCCTTGTGGTGGAATGCCAGGACGAACGCAGCCAGCACAAAAACAAGGCCAAGGCCATGAAAGTGCTGAATGTTCGCCTTCAGGACAAAATCGACCGTGAGCGACAGGCCGCAGAAGCTTCCGAGCGGCGCAGCCTGGTAGGCTCTGGCGACCGCTCCGAGCGCATACGCACCTACAACTTCCCACAGGGGCGCATGACCGACCACCGGATCAACTTGACCCTGTATAAACTCGACTACATCATGGACGGGGATTTAACTGACCTGATGAACGGCCTGACAGCCTTCCACGAAGCAGAACTGCTGGCTGAAATAACCGCCAAAGAATGAGTACATTGCCCCAACCCACCATTGAATCGGTATTGCAACAAACCCGCGAAGAGACCGGGTTGCCAGCCAGCGAACTTCGAGTATTAATGACCTTTATCACCGGCTTTGACCGTGTGAACCTGGTCACCAAAGGCAATCGGGCATTACCCATGGATCAGCTCAGCGCATTTAAATCGCTGGCAGCCAAACGCCAACATGGCGAACCCATCGCCTACCTTGTGCAACAAAAAGAATTTTACTCCCGCAACTTTTTTGTTGATTCCCGCGTGCTGATTCCCCGCCCGGAAACCGAAGAACTGGTTGAACACGCACTGGGCTTTCTACAAAGCAAATCCACCGAGAACCTGCTGACGCGCGTACTCGACATTGGCTGCGGCAGTGGCGCCATCGCATTATCACTCGCGCTTGAAAACCCCATACTCGAAATAACAGCCACCGACATCTCGGCCGACGCGCTCTGGGTTGCGCAATACAATGCCAATGAACTGGGTGCAAAAAATGTGCGTTTTGTACAATCTGACCTGTTTGCGAATCTGTTGAATCAAACGCCACCACTGGCCTTTGACCTGGTTTGCAGCAACCCGCCCTACATTGAACAGGGCGACGAACACCTTTCGCAAGGTGACTTGCGGTTCGAGCCCAAACAAGCCTTGACCGACGGCGGAGACGGCCTTCACTTTTACCGTGAAATAGCCCGGCACAGCCCAAGCCTGTTGCGCGCAGGCGGCGGTGTACTCGTAGAACACGGTTATAACCAGCAACAAGCAGTGAAAGCCTTGTTCTCCCAGCCGCCATATGTGCATGTTCAGGGCTTGCCCGATTTGGCCGGTACCCCCCGTTTTGTATTTGCCCACATCTAATTTGCACAGCAAATGCACGCAAGGCATTGAAAACGAGCGTTTTATACCCACATCCATTACACTACAGGGTTGTAGCAATTTATCTCTTTGAAAGGAAGTTTTATGAGCGTTCGCGATTCCATTCACGAAACCGTCACCAGCCACCCCGTGGTTTTGTTCATGAAAGGAACAGCCCAGTTCCCCATGTGCGGGTTTTCTGGTCGCGCCATTCAAATCCTGAAAGCCTGCGAAGCGGAAAAAGTAGTCACAGTGAACGTACTGGACGACCCCGAAATTCGTCAAGGCATCAAAGAATACGCCAACTGGCCAACCATCCCACAGCTGTATGTGAACGGTGAGTTTTTGGGCGGTTGCGACATCATGACCGAGATGTATCAAAACGGCGAATTGCGAGCATTGATTGCAACCGCCAATGCATCCACCAAGTCTGAATAAATCGTGAAACAGGTCGCACCATTCTCCGTGCGGCCACTTCCGGGCACCCCATCTTGAGCAGCACCCTTCCCCCACAGTTCACACAATCGATCACGGTTGCCATCACAGGTGCCAGTGGCGCCTTGTATGGCCTGAAAATCCTTGATTTACTGCGGGCACGTGGCGACACGGAAATTCATTTGGTGGTGTCTTCTTCCGGCTGGCTCACGCTGGCCAGCGAAAGCGATTTGACCAAAGAAGAAATTGAAGCCAAAGCACACGTCGTGCACTCGCCGAAACAAGTAGGCAACTGCATCGCCAGTGGGTCTTACCCGTCCATGGGCATGGTGATTGCACCTTGCTCCATGCACACGCTAGCAGCCGTGGCACATGGCTTGTCAAATAACTTAATTACCCGCGCAGCCGATGTGGTGCTGAAAGAACGACGTCGCCTGGTGTTACTACCCCGCGAAACGCCACTGAACCTGGCTCACTTGCGCAACATGGTCAGCGTGACTGAAATGGGCGGCATTGTCATGCCACCCGTGCCTGCGCTGTACCAGCGGCCTGCCAGTATCGATGCCATGGTCACCGACACAGCTCAACACGCCCTGCAACTCCTGGGGCTGCCCAATACGCAGCGCAACGAGTGGCAAGGCTTGAGAAACACCAACTAACGAATGAATAGCTCAGGCAGGTACGTGAAAACGTTGCTGCAAGCCCTCTTCTCCGTCCAATCCAAGCTCCGCCAACATATCGTGCAATCGTTGGGCCGCCTTTGGATTCGACCGCTGGTGTTTTTTTGCAATAATCAGCTCGTTCTTCATCGAGTGCTCCCACCCCACCAGCTCTGTCACCGTCACTTGGTAACCATGTGCCTCCAGTTGCAAACAACGCAACACATTGGTTAACTGACTACCAAACTCGCGAGTGTGCAGCGGGTGACGCCACATTTCGACCAAACTGGTTTTGCCGAGTTGACTGGCTTTGTTCTTGCGCAAATGAGTAGCCACCTCCGCCTGGCAACACGGCACCAGCGCCATGAACTTCGCCTGTTTTTTCAAACCAAATGAAATTGCATCATCGGTGGCCGTGTTGCAGGCGTGAAGCGCAGTGACAATGTCGACTGTTTCAGGCAAATCAGGGTGATCTGTGGTCTGCGCCACTGGCAAATTAATAAACTGCATACCCGTATCAAAGCCAAGATGTTCCGCAAGCGTATTCGACTTGTCCACCAACTCCTGTCGGGTTTCAACGCCCGCCACCACCGCCCCTTCCGGATTTTGCTTAATGTACAAGTCGTACAAAATGAAACCGAGATAGGATTTTCCTGCGCCATGATCGACCAGGTACATGCCACCGTCATTGGCTTTGCGCACGTCTTCAATCAGCGGCTCAATAAAATGAGTCAGGTGGTACACCTGCTTCAGCTTCCTTCGGCTGTCTTGGTTAATCCCGCCATCACGCGTCACAATGTGCAGCGCCTTCAACAGTTCAATCGACTGGCCTGGCTTAAGCTCCAATGCGTCTAAGGGATTCTTCTTGGGTTTGGGCATGGTGTTTGGCTGCATTGAATTCAATGCGCACAGTGTAAAGGGTTTAAGCGCAGTCGGCATTGGGTGCTGCTTGCTTGTCAGCTGGTTTAATAGCCCAATCAGCGACGGTGGTAGAGAGACGCTAAGGCCGGTGACTCGGAGCTGAACTTGCAAGTGGTCGCACGATGACCGGTCAGAAAACTTGCTGGATTGGCGCGCCGAGTTGACAAGAAATCCGAATGTGGCGCATTCAAAACAAAAACAAACCAGGATGATTTCCCGAGAGACCGGGAGAAGAATGGTGCCGCTTGTCGGATTCGAACTGACGACCTACCGCTTACAAGGCGGTTGCTCTACCAACTGAGCTAAAGCGGCACTTAAGAGAAGCGCTATTTTACTCGAGTCAGATGATTCTTTTTCTTCTGACCGGGTTTTTTTGGTGTTTTTTCATCAGATTTATCTGATTTAGTTACAGACAATGGCTTAGAGTCCTCTGAAACACCTGAAACAGAGCGCAAACCTGCTGGCTTGGCACCCGAATCATCAGAGACCGGCTCGTCGTCTTCATCAAGAACAAACTGAACTGCTTCGCTACCATCGCCCTCAATCTCGGCCAATGGCTTGAGCACTTCAAACGCCATACCATGACCGTTTTCGCGGGCATAAATAGCACTGATCTGTTCAATCGGCACAAAAATCTCACGCACCACGCCGCCAAACCGTGCTTCGAACTCAACCGCTTCGTTGCCCAAATTCAATTTGTTCGTCGCCAAGGGAGAAGTATTCAACACAATCTCCCCGGCCTTCACAAATTCTTTGGGCACTTGGGTTTTCTCGTTCACAGCAACGGCAAGGTAAGGCGTGTAGCCATTGTCGACGCACCATTCGTGAATGGCTCGAATCAAATAAGGCTTTGTAGATACTTCAGTCACTGCTTTGTCCTCGACGTTTCTGGCTTGCTACTCAATCCGCATCCAATTAACGACGCATCACCTTCTCAGAGGGTGTCAATGCATCAATAAATGCGGGCTTGGCAAAAATACGCTCAGCGTACTTCATCAGTGGTGCGGCAGACTTGGGTAGTTCAATACCGTAGTGCTCCAGGCGCCACAGCAAGGGGGCCAAAGCAACGTCCAGCATTGAAAAGTCTTCACCCAACATGTACTTGCTTTTCAAGAACACGGGCGCCAATTGCGTGAGTTGTTCGCGAATGGCCGATTTGGCTTTGTCCATTGCCTTTGGATTGCCAGCTTTCTCCAACACACTCACGTGTTGAAAAAGTTCGCGCTCAAAGTTGAACAGAAACAGACGGGTACGGGCACGCATGACTGGATCGGCAGGCATCAACTGAGGATGCGGAAAACGTTCGTCAATGTATTCATTGATGATGTTTGATTCATACAGAATCAAATCACGTTCTACCAAAATTGGCACCTGGCTGTAAGGATTCATCACACTGATGTCATCAGGCCGATTGAACAAGTCAATGTCCTTGATCTCGAAATCCATGCCTTTTTCATGCAAAACGAACCGGCAACGTTGAGAAAACGGGCAAGTCGTTCCAGAGTAAAGAACCATCATAATGTTGTCATCCCAAAACAAAAAATGGCCGGGGCGAGCAAACGCCCCAGCCTGTACACGATTAAGCCAAATAGCTTACTTGATGTCTTTCCAGTATGCGGCGTTCAAGCGCCATGCAAAAATGGTAAACACGCCAAAGAACAACAGCACAATTACGCCCAACTTGAAGCGATCTTCGCGCACAGGCTCAGCCATAAACACCAGAAAACTGGTGAGGTCGGCCATGGCCTGATCATATTCAACCTGATTCATGGTGCCAGGTTTTGTCTGCTCGAATCCAACGAACTGCTGGATTTTCTTTTCTGCATCATGCGGATCAGCCACCTCTTCGTACTTGGCGATTCGCTCGCCCTGCAATTCCCACAGCACATGAGGCATACCCACATTCGGGAAGGCCATATTGTTCCAGCCTGTTGGCTTGGATGGGTCGCGGTAATACGTGCGCAAATAGGTGTAGATGTAATCAGCACCCGGGCCGTTCGAAGATGCGCGTGAACGCGCGATCAACGACAGATCGGGAGGTGCCGCACCAAACCATTGCTTGGCATCTTTGGCATCCATTGCAATGGTCATGGTGTCGCCCACATTTTCCGTGGCAAACATCAGGTTTTCCTTGATCTGCTCGTTTGTCAAACCGATGTCGCGCAAGCGGTTATAACGCATGCTTTCAGCAGAGTGACAATTCAAACAATAATTAGAGAACAACTTGGCACCGCGCTGAAGCGCTGCCATGTCATTCGTCAGATCAGGCGCTTTATCCAGTGGATAGTTACTGCCCGCACTGAAAACCAGTGAAGGAACAAGCGCCAACAAAGCCAGTAGTTTTTTCATTATTTAATCCCTATCTTGTCCAGTTCGTCGTCCAGTCAGCTCAGTGCGCATGACTTAGTGCGGTTGAAACACAACACGGTCGGGCACAGGCTTGAATGTTCCAAGCTTGGACCACCATGGCATGGCCAGGAAGAACAGGAAGTAATACAGGGTACCGATCTGGGAAACGATTTGACCAATGTCTGATGGCGGCTTCACACCCAGGTAACCCAACACAATGAAGTTGATCACAAACACCGCATAAATCCACTTGTGCAGCGCTGGGCGATAACGGATTGACTTCACCTTGCTCTTGTCCAGCCAAGGCAGGAAGAACAGGATCACAACCGCACCACCCATGGCCACTACACCCCAGAATTTCGCATCCAGCCCCAGGAACGGGAATGTGATGGCGCGAAGAATGGAGTAGAACGGTGTGAAATACCACACCGGTGCAATGTGAGCAGGCGTCTTCAGTGGGTCAGCCGGAATGAAGTTGTTGTATTCCAGGAAGTAACCACCCATCTCGGGAGCGAAGAACACAATGGCGGAGAACACCATCAGGAATACGCCCACACCAAGAATGTCGTGCACTGTGTAATAGGGGTGGAATGGAATACCGTCCAAAGGCTTGCCGTCAGCGCCCTTCTTTTCCTTGATTTCAACACCATCGGGGTTGTTTGAACCCACTTCGTGCAAAGCCACCAGGTGAGCTGCCACCAAGCCGAGCAATACCAACGGAATGGCGATGACGTGGAAAGAGAAGAAGCGGTTCAAGGTTGCATCGGAAACCACATAGTCACCGCGAATCCAGATGGCCAAATCGGGGCCAATAACAGGAATTGCCGAGAACAGGTTTACGATTACCTGCGCACCCCAGTAGCTCATTTGACCCCATGGCAACAGGTAGCCAAAGAATGCTTCAGCCATCAGGCACAGGAAAATTGCAACACCGAAGATCCAGATCAGCTCACGGGGCTTGCGATAAGAGCCATACAACAGGCCACGCATCATGTGCAGATAAACCACCACGAAGAACATGGAAGCGCCTGTGGAGTGCATGTAACGCACCAGCCAGCCCCAAGGCACATCACGCATGATGTATTCCACAGACTGGAAAGCCTTGGCCGCATCGGGTTTGTAGTGCATGACCAGGAAAATACCAGTCACAATTTGAATGACCAGTACCAACAAGGCCAGTGAGCCAAAGAAGTACCAGAAGTTGAAGTTTTTGGGCGCATAGTACTCGGACAAATGCGCTTTGTAGGTCGATGTCAGGGGAAAGCGCTGGTCAATCCAGCCCAACACGCCTGTCGTTTCGACTTTTTTGTCTGCCGCCATAATTACTACTCCTCGCTCTCAGATGTCAGGCGTTGTTCTCGTCTACACCGATCAACAACCTGGTGTCTGACAAATATTTGTGGGGTGGCACTTCCAGATTGTCCGGTGCTGGCTTGCCAGCATATACGCGGCCGGCCAGGTCGAAGGTTGAACCGTGACAAGGACAGAAGAAGCCGCCTTGCCAGTCATCAGGCAAGCTCGGCTGAGGACCTGGCTCAAAACGGGCAGAGGGCGAGCAGCCCAAGTGTGAGCAAATACCCACCGCCACCAAATATTCGGGCTTGATTGAGCGATGAATGTTGCGTGCATACTCTGGAGTCAATTGATCAGGGCTGCGCTCGGAGTTGGGATCGGCCAATTGATCATTCAGCTCGGGCAAAGCCTCGAGCATTTCAGGATCACGGCGAACCACCCAAACTGGCTTTCCGCGCCATTCGACAGTTTTCATGTCGCCTGGCTGCATGCCAGAAATATCAAGCTCAACGGGCGCACCGGCTGCTTTCGCGCGCTCGGAGGGTGCCATTGAAGTCAGAAACGCGCCGCCAGTTGCCGCAGCCGCTACACCACCCGCTGCGCCGCAAGCGATCATCCATACGCGACGTTCTTTGTCTACAGGTTGATTATTGCTCATCAAAATAACCCCGAAAGTAAAATCCAGTGATCCATGCAACCGGAGATTGTACCCTAGCAAGCTGAAAACAAGGAACAGTTTTGGGGAGAATTTCCATCAAATGCTGAATGTACAGATACATTTGCTGCCATACATTAGAAAACATCTAAACAGCAACAAACAAATCCCGGAAAATCACTTCAATACCGTAGCGCTGTGCAATCCATTCGCCCAAGGCCTTCACGCCACATCGTTCCGTTGCATGGTGGCCTGCCCCCAACAAGCTGACATTGCATTCGCGTGCCACATGAACAGCCGGTTCCGACAGCTCCCCGGTCAGGTACAGGTCTGCCCCCTGTAATGCAGCCTCCTCGACATATCCCGGCGCGCCGCCCGTACACCAAGCCACCGTACTGACCAACCGTTCCGGATCGTCGTTTCCCTCAACTTGAACATGATGCCCCAGCACGCTGCACACCCGACCCACCAATTCTTTCAAAGGCTGGGGCGAAGGTAGATCACCCATGTGAATCAGTCCTTTGTCACCCACCACACGCGTACTGGGCCAACCGAGCATTTTCCCGAGCTGGGCGTTGTTACCCAACTCCGGGTGCTTATCCAGCGGCAAATGGTAAGCAAATACATTCAGGCCATGGGCCAGAGCCAACTGCAGGCGCTCTTTGCGAAAGCCCGTGATCACTTGCGGATCGCCTTTCCACATCAGGCCATGGTGTACCAAAACGGCGTCAGCATTTAACTCAACGGCCAGCTCAATAAGCGCTTTCGAGGCTGTAACCCCCGTCAGAACCCGTTGAATCTGGGGCCTGCCTTCCAACTGGAGACCATTTGGGCAATAATCTGACATGCGAGCCTGATCCAGCAATTCCCGCAAGTCATGTTCCAGCACATTCCGATCCACTGAAGCCAACGGCGCACCCCTGCATTCTTGATATGTTGAAAAAACTCTGGCTGACCTTCGCTCAGGCCTTAACCGTACTTCTTGCATTGTATTTCATCACCGAAGTACTGCGCCCTGAATGGACGCCCAACTGGCTTCAAAAGCCGGCTTACCAAACCGCCCAACCACAAGGCGTTGTCGGCTACCGGGAAGCCGTGGACAAGGCCATGCCCGCGGTGGTGAACATTTTCACCAGCAAACGGGCCAACAACATGCCCAAACACCCTTTTTTCGAAGACCCGGAAATCCGGAAGTTTTTCGGGGATGAACTTGAAGAACAGTTTGAAGAAGAACAGCAGGCTTCCAGCCTGGGTTCGGGTGTGATCGTCAACAGCGAAGGGCTGATTGTGACCAACCAGCACGTGGTTGAGGCGGCCGATGAAATCGAAGTCAGCCTGAACGACGGCCGAACCACCAAAGCCGAGCTGGTAGGAACCGACCCGGAAACCGATCTGGCAGTACTTCGAATCAAACTCGACAACCTGCCCAGCCTGAAATTTGCGGCCGAAGAGGCAGTCAGGGTGGGCGATGTTGTGCTGGCCATGGGCAACCCTTTCGGTGTGGGCCAAACCGTGACCATGGGAATTGTGAGTGCCTTGGGTCGCAACCACGTGGGCATCAACACCTTTGAGAACTTCATCCAAACCGATGCGGCAATCAACCCGGGTAACTCGGGCGGCGCGCTGGTGGACACTGCGGGCAACCTCCTGGGCATCAACACGGCCATTTACAGTCGCTCTGGCGGCTCTTTGGGTATCGGCTTTGCCATTCCTGCAAAAACCGTGCAGGGTGTGCTGAATCAGATCGTACGCACAGGCACGGTAACTCGCGGCTACATTGGCGTAGAACAGCAAAACATCACTGAAGAACTGGCCTCAGCGTTCGACCTGCCTCAAAAAGACGGTGTCATTATTGCCGGCATTGTGAAAGATGGCCCCGCAGACAAAGCGGGCCTGAAGGTGGGCGATATTCTGTTGAAACTGGACGACAAAAAGATTACTGACACCACGCAGATGTTGAACCAGATTGCGGCCTATGCGCCCGGTGAGAAAAAATCGGTAGAGCTATTGCGGGATGGCAAGAAAGAAAGCATCACAATTGAGATTGGTGTTCGACCCAAGCCCGGTGACTTCCTGAAACGACGGTAAAAAACCGGGCTGTTCGTACCCGGTTTATTCCATAATTTGCTGACGCTGTTTGCCAATCACCTTGGCAAACAAAATGCCCACTTCGTACAGTATGCAAATGGGAATTGCCAGAAACAACTGGGACATCACGTCGGGCGGGGTCACAATGGCCGCAATTACAAATGCAGCCACAATGACATATCCGCGCACTTCCGCCAGTTTCTCAACGGTAACCACGCCCAGATACACCAGTACAACCACCACAATCGGCACTTCAAACGTCATGCCGAAGGCCATGAACATGGTCAGTACAAAGCTCATGTAGGCCTCGATATCTGGCGCGGGCGTGATGCTTTGAGGCGCAAAGTCGTTAATGAAGGCGAATACCTTGCCAAACACGATGAAGTGACAAAACGCGATGCCCAGCAAAAAAAGCACGGTACTGGAGAAAATAATGGGCAAGGCCATTTTTTTCTCGTGCAGGTACAAACCCGGCGCAATAAAAGACCAAGCCTGGTAAAGCAATATAGGCAGCGAAATGACAAATGCCACCATGGCGGTCAACTTAACCGGCACCATGAAGGGGGTGATCACGCCAGTGGCGATCATCTTGGTACCTTCGGGCAATGCACTTTGAATCGGCAAGGCCAATAAATCAAAAATGTAGGCCGCGCCTGGGTAGGCCATCAAGGCCACAAACACAATCAAAAACCCGATTACAGCGCGCAACAAACGGTCGCGCAGCTCTACAAGGTGACTGACAAAATTTTCTTGCTGACTCATTACCCGTGCACCTTGTTATTTGGCCTCGACCTTGGGAGCGGGTCCCACGGCATGCTCTGGCGCTGGATCTGCCGCCTTGACAGGTGACTGTGTTGTGGATGACTTGGTGGTCTCAGCAGCCAGTTTGCTGCTTTCCAGTTCGGCGATGTCATCTTCAATGGACTTCACCGATTTGTTCAAATCAGATTCAGTATCCCGAAGCGTGGTTTGAACGTCGCCTTCTACTTTGCGCGCAGCAGTTTGCATTTCTGCCTGCAACTTGCGCAACTCATCAATTTCCATTTCCCGATTGATTTCAGACTTGACGTCACTGACGTAACGCTGGGCTTTGCCCAACAAGTGGCCAACGGTTTTGGCCACTTTGGGTAATTTTTCAGGACCTATCACCAGCAGCGCGATCACTGCGATGATAAGCATTTCCGAGAACGCAATGTCGAACATGCTGCACGCCGCAAAAAAGGGAAATTAGCTGGAAGATTTCTCTTTCGCTTCTACGTCGATCGTATCGGACTTCTTGGCATTGCCATCGGCCAGCTTGGCTGCATTTTGCTCGCCTTCCGTACCGGCTTCTTTCATGCCGTCTTTGAAACCCTTGACCGCTCCGCCCAAGTCCGAGCCGATATTGCGCAGCTTCTTGGTGCCGAACACCAACATCACGATAACCAGCACGATTACCCAGTGCCAAATGCTAAATGAACCCATAATCTACTCCTGATTTGTGTCTGAATCTTGATCAGTTACAAGGCTGGCATGCCAAGCATGACGCCCAATGGCTTATCTGAACCAAGAATGTGTACATGAACATGATACACCTCTTGGCAACCTACCCTTCCCGTGTTGACAATGGTTCGGAAACCATCGTTACACCCTTCTTGCTTTGCCAGTTTTCCAGCAATTGTCATGATTTTTCCCATGACAGGAATATCCTCCTCAGAGGCATCAGTCAGCGTGGGAATGTGCTTTTTAGGAATAATTAAAAAGTGCACAGGCGCAGCAGGTTTGATGTCGTGAAACGCGAGGATATCCTCGTCTTCATATACTTTTCTGCTAGGGATTTCCCCAGCGATGATTTTGCAGAAAATACAATCTGACATGTCTTGTCCCTTTTGCGTATTTTTACTTGGGTCGATTGGCCTTTTCGACCAAGCCCGACAAACCCATGCGACGATCAAGTTCAGCCAGCACATCCGAGGCCTGAAGCCCGTGCCAGCCCAGCAATACCATGCTGTGAAACCACAAGTCAGCCGTTTCGGCGATCACTTTGTCGGGGTTCTGGTCTTTAGAAGCCATGACCAGCTCACAGGACTCCTCGCCAATCTTTTTCAGAATTGCATCTTGCCCTTTGTGGTGCAACTTCGCCACATACGACTGCTCGGGGTTGCCTTGCTTACGCTCTTCCAACACCCGCGTTAGACGTTCGAGCAAATCTCCAGACGCTTTTTCAAGGTCAGCCATGCCTGTTCATTCCTTATTTTTTTCCGTACATGTCGGAAGGGTTTTTCAACACAGGGTCTTTGGCAACCCACTTGGGCCTTTCACCTTGAGCACCTTCCAGCGCGTAATAAAAGCAGCTTTCACGACCTGTGTGACAGGCGATGCCACCCACTTGCTCAACCATCAGCACCAGTACGTCGCCATCACAATCCAGGCGAATTTCCTTGACCCTTTGCTGGTTGCCCGATTCTTCACCTTTGTGCCAGAGCTTACCGCGCGAACGTGAAAAATACGTTGCAAAACCCGTGTTGACAGTAATTTCCAAGGCCTCGCGGTTCATCCAGGCCACCATCAGTACGCGCTTGGACGCATGGTCTTGCGCCACCACATTGACCAAACCCTTGTCATCAAAACCGACACTGTCCAGCCAGTTCTCGGTGATCACTACATCTTTGCTCATGGCATGGCCCCTTTACAGCCGAACAGTAATACCAGCCTTGGCCATGTGGGCTTTGGCCTGTTGTACCGTGTATTCACCATAGTGAAAAATGCTGGCGGCCAACACTGCACTGGCCTTGCCTTTGATCACACCGTCGACAAGGTGATCCAGGTTACCCACACCGCCACTGGCAATCACCGGAATGGTGACCGCATCCGACACCGCACGAGTCAACTCAAGGTTAAATCCGATTTTGGTGCCGTCGCGGTCCATGCTGGTCAACAGCAGTTCCCCGGCGCCCAGCGCCTGCATTTTGCGCGCCCACTCAACGGCATCCAGGCCGGTGGGTTTGCGACCACCATGGGTATACACCTCCCAGCCGGGCTCGCCATTGCTTTTTGCTTTGGCATCAATGGCCACCACAATGCATTGCGAACCGTACTTGGTCGCAGCCTCAGCCACCAACTCGGGGTTGGTGACCGCAGAGGTATTGATGCTGATTTTGTCGGCACCTGCGTTCAATAGCCTGCGCACGTCCTCGACCTTGCGCACACCGCCGCCCACCGTCAAAGGAATGAACACTTGACTAGCCACAGATTCGATGACGTGCAAAATCAGGTCACGGTCATCCGATGATGCCGTGATGTCCAGAAAAGTCAGCTCGTCGGCACCCTGATCATCGTATCGGCGTGCGATTTCAACGGGGTCCCCCGCGTCTCGCAACTCAACAAAATTGACACCCTTGACCACCCGGCCCGCAGTTACATCGAGGCAGGGAATGATACGGCTTGCAAGCATTAGTAGGACTTTCCGTTCAATTCATCGGCCAAAGCCTGGCCTTTTGCGAAATCCAGCGTGCCTTCGTAAATCGAGCGCCCACAGATGGCACCCATTACACCTTCGTGCTCAACGCCGCACAGCAGTTTCACATCGTCCAGATTGGTAATGCCGCCGCTGGCAATTACCGGAATGGTCAATGCATTGGCCAAGCGCACGGTTGCTTCGATATTCACGCCACCGAGCATGCCGTCACGGCCAATGTCAGTGTAAATAATGGCCTCTACGCCGTAGCCTTCGTATTTCTTGGCCAGATCAACCACGTCGTGTCCGGAAATTTTGCTCCAGCCATCGGTGGCCACTTTGCCGTCTTTGGCGTCCAGACCCACAATAATTTGTCCGGGGAAAGCACCGCAAGCATCGTGCAGGAAGCCAGGGTTCTTCACCGCGGCTGTGCCAATAATCACATAGCTCAAACCGTCATCGAGGTAACGCTCAATGGTGTCGAGGTCTCGAATACCACCGCCAAGCTGAACGGGGATTGCCCCACCCACCGCGTCAAGAATGTCGATGATGACGCCCTCATTCACGGGCTTGCCCGCGATCGCGCCATTCAGGTCGACCAGGTGCAGGCGGCGTGCGCCGCTTTGTACCCATTTCATGGCCATTTCGACCGGGTCTGCCGAGAAAATGGTGGCATCGTCCATATTGCCTTGCTTCAGGCGAACACACTGACCGTCTTTCAGGTCGATTGCTGGAATGAGTAACATGAGACTGTGTTGTTAACTATTCAAGTGGGTGAAAAAAATGATCGATAAAAAATCAGGGGTTCCATCTCAAAAAGTTGGAATACAACCTTAGGCCGTCCTCCGCACTTTTTTCAGGATGAAACTGTGTTGCAAAGATGTTATCCCGTGCAATGGCGCAGGTAAAGCGAACACCGTAGTCAGTTTCACCTGCAACGTGTTCCGGATTCAAGGGGTTGACGTGATAGCTGTGTACAAAATAGAACCAGGCACCATTCTCAATGCCTTCCCACATGGGATGCTTCACGCGCTGATTCACTTGGTTCCAGCCCATGTGTGGCACTTTCAATCCGCACTCCACCGTTAGCCTGGGATCAAACTTCACCACATCACCAGGAAACAGGGAAAGACAGTCTGCAGGCCCTTCGGCACTGCGCTCCATCATCATTTGCTCGCCAACACACACGCCAAACAAAGGTTTTGATTCGGCAGTGCGGTACACCGCGTCCATCAAGCCTGATTCGCGCAGGGCTTTCATGCAATCGGGCATGGCACCCTGACCTGGCAATACAACACGACTGGCCCGGTCGATTACGGCGGGATCGTCGGTGATCTGAATTTCCTGATTGTCGAGCTTTACATGCTGCAAGGCTTGGGCCACCGAACGCAAGTTACCCATGCCGTAATCAACAACGGCAACTAGACTCACAAAGCACCTTTGGTACTCGGAATGGCACCCTGCTGACGTTCATCAATGGCCACCGCCATGCGCAAGGCACGACCAAAGGCCTTGAACACGGTTTCGCACTGGTGGTGTGAATTCACACCCTTCAGGTTGTCGATGTGCAAGGTACACAGGGCATGGTTCACAAAGCCCTGGAAAAATTCAAACACAAGATCCACATCAAATGCACCAATGCTGGCACGCGTGAACGGAATGTCCTGATGCAAACCAGGGCGACCAGAAAGATCGATCACCACACGTGACAGGGCTTCGTCCAACGGCACATAGCTATGGCCGTAACGAACGATTCCTTTTTTGTCACCCAAAGCTTTGGTGAATGCCATGCCCAAGGTAATGCCAGTGTCTTCCACGGTGTGGTGTGCATCAATGTGCAAGTCACCCTTGGCCACAATATGCAAGTCGAACAGGCCGTGGCGCGAAATTTGTTCCAGCATGTGGTCCAAAAACGGCACACCGGTGTCGAGGTGGCGTTCACCTGTCCCATCCAGATTGATTTTGACGGTGATCTGGGTTTCCAGGGTATTGCGGGTAACTTCTGCGGTTCTCATGATTGTCTAAAAGTTATGCGGCCTTCGCGGCCACTTCGTCGATGGATTCTTGCACAGCCACCAAAAACTGCTGATTCTCTTGTTCTGTGCTCACGGTCACGCGCAAGCAGTTTTGGAGCAAGGGGTGGGCCTTGCCCACATATTTCACCAAGATACCCTTGTTTTTCAGGGCATCAAAGACTTCAAGCGCATTCGGGACGCGGAAAAGTACAAAATTGGCGTAAGAATCAAACACTTCAACGTCGCCGCTGCTTGTTTTCAGATTTCTCAGTGCCTCGGCCAACACATTGCGCTGTTCGCAAAGCATGGCGGCCTGTGCCGCGAAGGCATCAAAGTGCTCTAGTGCAAACTGCACCGCAATGCGCGTGAGCACGTTGACATTGTAGGGCGGGCGCACTTTGTCGATTTGCTCAACCCAGGCAGGGCTGGCCACGGCGTAGCCCAAACGGGCACCGGCCAGGCCCAGCTTGGAGAAAGTGCGCAGCACCAATACATTTGGAAACTCGAGGACTCTCGCCATGAACGAGGCATCTGCAAACGCTTCGTACGCCTCATCGACCACCACCAAGCCAGGCGTTGCTTCGATAATTTGCACAATTTCGGCTTCGCGCAGCGCCACCCCCGTGGGGTTATTGGGGTAAGCCAAAAACACCACTTTGGGCTGGTTGGTGGCAATGGCTTTCAACATGGCGGGCATGTTGAGGCTGAAATCAGCATTCAGGTCTACGCCCACAAAGCGGGCATGGCTCCACTGGCTGTACACGGCATACATCACGAAAGTGGGCACGGGCGACAAAACTGCGTCGCCGGGCATGCAACAGGCCCGAATGATGAGATCAATCAATTCATCCGAACCATTGCCAAACAACACGTGGGCCGCCTTGGGAATGGCCGTACAAGCGCGCAAAGCGGCCTCAAGATCCAAAGCTTTGGGTGCTGGGTAACGGTTCAGTTCAGCAGTTTTCAACTGCTGTGCAAGTTCATCCAGCAAAGCAGCAGGCATGCCCTGCGGATTTTCCATGGCATCAAGTTTCAACATGCCAGCCGAGGGCGCCACCACGTAGGCTTGGGTGGCCTGCACGTCGGCACGAATCGTTTTTTGAAGAAGACTCATGGTGCGCTCAATCCGCCTTTCGGAACTTGGGGCCAACACGGTACTCCGCAGAACGCGCGTGTGCAGGCAAGCCTTCGCCATAGGCCAATTCAGCGGCCACTTCACCCAAGGTGCTTGCACCTTCACGGCTGGCAAAAATAATACTGCTGCGCTTCTGGAAATCGTAAACACCCAAGGGCGAGCTGAAACGGGCGGTGCCTGCTGTGGGCAACACGTGGTTGGGGCCTGCACAGTAATCGCCTAGCGATTCACTGCTGTAGGGACCCATGAAAATGGCACCGGCGTGCCGCAACTTACCCACCCACGCGTCGGGGTCTTGCACGCTCAACTCCAGGTGTTCTGGGGCAATTTGATTGCTCAACTCACAGGCTTCATCCATGTCGCGCACTTGAATGAGTGCACCGCGGTTTTTAAGCGATGTAGCAATAACGGTGGCGCGTGGCATGGTGTCCATCAGGCGCTTGATACTGGCCTGCACGTTGTCGAGGAATTCCTTGCTGGGACTCAACAAAATGGACTGCGCCATTTCATCGTGCTCAGCCTGGCTGAACAAGTCCATGGCGATCCAGTCGGCATTCGTGCTGCCATCGCAAATCACCAATATTTCAGAAGGCCCTGCAATCATGTCGATGCCGACCGCGCCAAACACACGGCGCTTGGCCTCGGCCACATACGCGTTGCCAGGGCCCACAATTTTATCCACGCGCGGCACGGTCTGTGTGCCATAGGCAAGCGCAGCCACAGCCTGTGCGCCACCAATGGTGAACACACGGTCTACACCCGCCAGGTGAGCAGCAGCCAACACCATTTGATTTCTCACACCACTGGGCGTGGGCACCACCATGATCACTTCTTTTACGCCCGCCACTTTCGCGGGCACGGCGTTCATGAGCACGGAAGACGGGTAAGCCGCCTTGCCACCGGGCACATACAGGCCCGCGCGATCCAGGGGCGTTACACGCTGGCCCAAGCGAGTGCCATCAGCCTCGGTGAATTCCCAGCTTTCTGCAACCTGACGCTCGTGAAATGCACGCACGCGCTGTGCGGCCACTTTCAGGGCCTCGCGCTGGGCAGAATCGAGTGTGTCAAAAGCCTGCTTCAACTCGTCTTGCCCAATTTCCAGTTCAGCAGCGCTGCCGACCTTCACACGGTCAAATTTCTCGGTGAGTTCCAGCAAGGCTTCATCGCCGCGCTTGCGCACGGCATGAATAATATCGGCCACTGCGCCTTCCACATGGGGATCGCGTTGTTCTTCATAGGCGAGCAATGCACGGAACTGCTCGGCAAAGTTGGCTTCTTCTGTAGACAATCGACGAATTTGGGAAGACATTTTTTACTACCTTTAAAAATTCACGCTGCTGCTTGGGTAAACACATCCAGAATTGGCTGCAAAGCCTCGTACTTCATTTTCAATGCCGCTTGGTTCACTACCAATCGGGAGGAAATTTCGCAAATTTCTTCAACCTCAACCAGCTTGTTGGCGCGCAGGGTTGAGCCCGTGCTGACCAAATCCACAATGGCGTCGGCCAGGCCCACCAGCGGTGCCAGTTCCATGGAACCGTACAGCTTGATCAAGTCAACATGCACACCACGATTGGCAAAATGTTCACGGGCGCTGTTCACATATTTGGTGGCAATGCGCAAACGTGCGCCCTGCTTCACGGCGCTGGCGTAGTCGAAGCCCTCGGGCGCAGCCACACACAGGCGGCATTTGGCAATATTCAAATCCAGCGGCTGGTACAAGCCTGCGCCAGAATGCTCAATAAGAACATCTTTTCCGGCTACCCCCAGGTCAGCAGCGCCATGCTGCACATAAGTGGGCACATCGGTTGCGCGCACAATGATGATTTGAACGTCGGCACGGTTGGTGCCGATAATCAGCTTGCGCGATTTTTCAGGGTCTTCAGACGGCACAACACCTGCTTTCTCGAGCAGGGGCAGTGTTTCTTCAAAAATACGTCCCTTGGACAGGGCCAGTGTGATCATTCCGCTACTCTCGTGACGTCCGCGCCCAATTTGCGCAATTTCTCTTCCATTTTGTCATACCCGCGGTCCAGGTGATAAATGCGGTCAATCCGCGTTTCATCACTGGCAGCCAAACCGGCAATCACCAAGCCGGCAGAAGCGCGCAGGTCGGTGGCCATCACCGTAGCACCCTCCAAGCGCTCAACGCCTTTGATAATCGCTGTGTGGCCTTCAATTTCAATGTTCGCGCCCAAACGCACCATTTCCTGAACATGCATGAAACGGTTTTCGAAAATGGTTTCATTCACCACTGCTGTGCCATCGGCCAGACAATTCACCGCCATGAGCTGTGCCTGCATGTCAGTGGCAAAGCCGGGGAATGGCGCTGTGCGCGCACCCACAGCCTTGGGGCGTGTGCTCATGCTGGCGTGAATTTTTGTGCCATCGACTTCAATGCTTACACCCGCTGTGCGCAGCTTTTCAATGGTCGCGTCCATGCTGTCTGCATCGGTGTTATTCAGGGTAATGTTGCCACCACACGCGGCCACCGCGCACAAGAATGTGCCGGCTTCGATGCGATCGGGCATCACCTGATACTCGCAACCATGCAGCGTTTCTACGCCATGTACAGTAATCGTGTCGGTGCCTATGCCTTCAATTTTCGCGCCCATTTTCACGAGCATGTTGGCCAGGTCCACCACTTCGGGCTCACGGGCCGCGTTTTCAATAATCGTGGTCCCTTCCGCCAGCGCAGCCGCCATCATCAGGTTTTCAGTACCGGTTACTGTGACCATATCGGTCACAATGCGGGCGCCCTTCAAACGCTTGGCCTTGGCATGAATGTAGCCCTTCTCGATGGTGATCTCAGCACCCATGGCCTGCAGCCCCTTGATGTGCTGGTCAACCGGGCGCTGCCCGATTGCGCAACCACCGGGCAAACTCACGCTGGCCTCGCCAAAACGCGCCACAAGGGGACCAAGGACCAGAATGCTGGCACGCATGGTTTTCACCAGGTCGTAACTGGCGACGGGCTCAGAAATTTCTTCGGCACGCAAAGCCAATTGGTTTTCGCCATGCCAGAAGCACTGCACCCCCATTGAACCCAGCAAGCGCAAACACGTGTTGATGTCGCGCAGACGTGGCACGTTGGTGATGGTGACCGGCTCGGCGGTCAACAAACTGGCACACAGAATGGGCAGGGCCGCATTTTTCGCACCAGAAATTGACACTTCTCCGTGAAGCGGCTTACCGCCACGAACCAAAAATGAATCCATTGAAGGGCAGTCCTTTTACGCTTGTTGTTGAGCCCATTCACCGGGCGTCAATGTTTTCATCGACAGCGCGTGAATCTCGGCACGCATTCTGTCACCCAGTACTGCATACACTTTTTGATGACGCTGAATTGAGCGCAACCCTTCAAACGCACTGGCCACGATGACCGCCTCAAAATGCTGGCCGTCACCAGACACGGTGAGGTGTTCACATTCCAAGCCCTGCGCAATATAGCCGCGAACGGTTTCAGGCAACAACATGATTTTTCCTATCCTTTTGATTCAACAGCACTATTATCCCCTCAATTTGTAACCGGAGGTCACCATCCGCATCGCAATTGCGGTCAAAACAGCCCAAGCAGTCAGGCCAATTGCCAGGCTGAACCAGGGACTCACATCGCTCACCCCGAAGAAGCCGTAGCGAAAACCGTCAATGAGGTAGAAAAATGGATTGAAGTGCGACACGGTTTGCCACACGGCCGGCAGGGAGTGGATCGAATAGAACACGCCCGACAAAAAGGTGGCCGGCATAATAATGAAATTCTGGAAAGCGGCCAGCTGATCGAACTTCTCAGCCCATATTCCGGCAATAACACCCATGGTGCCCAGCAAGGCTGAACCCACCAGGGCATGCACCAAAATCCAGACTGGGTTGTACACATGCAAGCCAACAAACGCCACCGTGACCAGCAAAACACCAAGACCAACCGCAATGCCACGCGCCATCGAGGCCAGCACATACGCTGAGAAAAACTCGAAATGGGACAAAGGTGGCAACAGCACAAACACCAGGTTGCCGGTAATTTTGGATTGGATCAGGCTGGACGACGAATTAGCGAATGCATTTTGCAACACCGACATCATCACCAAGCCGGGCACCAGAAAGGCCGCATAGCTAACGCCGGGATAAGGCTCTACCTTGCCATCGAGCACATGCGAGAAAATCATGAGATACAACAAGGCAGTAACAACAGGCGCCAGCACGGTCTGAAAGCTGACCTTCCAGAATCGCAAAATCTCTTTTTTGAACAGGGTTTGCCAACCGGTCATTTGGAACCCCCACTCATCAGCTGCACAAACACCTCTTCCAGATCAGGCTTTTCAATGCTGCACTCCAAAACATCCAGGTGATCTTGGCGGCATTGGGCCAGGATTTGCTCAATTTCAGCAGGGCCGTTCAAGGCCAGGGTGTAACGTCCTTCGCTGACATTCGCCTTCAGTACCCTGGCTTGAAGAGCGGCCGGCAACACGCCATTGAGCTGCATATTTAGCGTTTGATTGGCGTGCTTTTTCAGTAAATTGGGGGTGGTGTCTACGGTGAGCACCTCGCCCTTTTTCAGCATGGCGATGCGGTTACACAGGGTTTCCGCCTCTTCAAGGTAATGAGTGGTCAACAAAATGGTGTGGCCTTTCTGGTTCAAGCCAGCGATAAACTTCCACAAGGTTTGACGCAATTCAACGTCTACACCCGCAGTTGGCTCATCCAGTACGATCACAGGCGGCTTGTGAACCAATGCCTGGGCCACCATGACCCGGCGCTTCATACCGCCTGACAAGGTGCGCATATTGCTGTCCGCTTTGTCCATCAAGCTGAGCGAATGCAACAGTTCGTCGATCCAGTCGTCGTTCTTTTTTAATCCGAAGTAACCCGATTGAAAACGCAAGGTTTCCCGCACAGAGAAGAAGGGATCAAAAACGAGTTCCTGCGGCACAATACCGATGCTTCGGCGGGCATCGCGAAACTGGTCCACCACGTCAAAACCCATCACCCTGGCAGAGCCGTTACTGGCCCGGCTTAGGCCAGCAATAATATTGATCAGGGTGGTTTTACCGGCGCCGTTGGGGCCGAGCAAGGCGAAGAACTCCCCTTCCTGAACCGTGAGTGACACATTGTTCAAGGAACGGAATTCGCCAAAATACTTGGAAACCGAGCTTAGCTCTAGTGCAAACGACATGACTTCTCGCACCGATGAACGGTGCTACAGGTTTTTATGAGAAGAGAGATTGTACTCCGTAGGCAGCGATCAAACTGTCCAGCTGCGCAGGAGGATGTTGGAGTTCAAGGGTTTTGTCTGATTTAAGCACTCGCTTGGCCGCCAAAATGACGACCAAGGCGGTTGAGTCAACGTGCTTGACCGCTGAAAAGTCGATAACGTGATCACCCTTGGCAAAGGCCTTGGTGATCTCGGCGATCACTTCATCTCCGTTGCGAACGGTAATTTGATCAGCCGACACCTTCATATCAACCTTTCGCGTTCAGGGTTTTCAGGGTTTGAATCAAACCGTCCACGCCAGAATTGGCCAGTACGGGACCAAACTGGGCTTTGTAAGAATCCACCAGCCACAGACCCAACACGCTCAAGTCGTAGATCTGCCATTTACCGTCTTTCTTTTCAACACGGTAAGCCAGGTCCACTGGTGGCGCGCCTTTCTGAATCACGCGGCTGTTCACAATCACATCCGTGTCTTCAGGACGGGCACGCAAGCGATCAACCTGCAAAGTTTGGTCGCCAACCTGAGACAAAGCGCCCGAGTAGGTTTTCACCAAAAGCGTCCGGAACTCTTTGGTAATTTGTTCACGCTGCTCGGGCGTGGCCTCGCGCCAGGGGCGGCCCACCACCAACTGCGTCATTTTTCGGAAATTCACATTGGGCATGACTTTCTGATCAATCAACGCGTCCAGCTTCTTGGGATCAGAAACAAGTTCCTGCTTGCGTGCACGAATCTCAGCCAACACTTCATTGCTGAATTTTTCAACAAACTCGTTGGCAGGTATGTCTTGTGCCAAGGCAGGCTGTGCAATCAGCCCAAAACCCAAAGCAGCAGCCGCAACCCATTGAAACATCTTGTTTACTGCAATATTCATGATTCTTCCAAAACGTTAATCATTAATCTAAAAACGCAATACCTATGGGGTGGTTGACCGACCCAACGCCAATCAGTTCAACAAACCCAAACCTGACTTGGCCCGTTCGCTTTGCTGCAAATCGGTTGGCAGGTTTGCATCGGGTTGTACATCCAAAGGTGTGCGGGCCTGATCAAGCTGCACCAGGGCAGCCTTGAAGGGCGGAAAGTACTGGGGAACTTCACTACGTGACTCTTCCTCAAAATCCTCATAACCGGGATCGGCAGGATCAGGTGCTCCGTCTCGCACCTGGCTGGCCCGGCGTTTCAAATAGGCATCACGCACAAATGCATATTGATCCAGCGCAATGCGCTCAACCAGATCAGTGGCAGGCAACAAACGCGCGCGTGCGCTTACTGCGCTCAGCAGCACCAAGCTATTGCGAGCCTTTACATTGTCGTAGTGGTAAAGCGGGTCGAGTGACGCACTAACGAACCTTGCCGAGCCATCGCGTAGAGTGCTGGGGCCCAGAAAGGGCAAGATCAGATAGGGCCCCTGGCCCACGCCCCAAACCCCCAGAGTTTGGCCAAAGTCTTCATCGTTCTTCTGGAAACCAAGCTCGGTGGCCACATCAGCCAAACCCACAATACCAATCGTGGTGTTCAATGCAAAACGCGTGATGTCGCTGCCCGCATCTTTGGGCTTACCCTGCAGCAAATTGTTTACCGCAACCCGAACATCGTCGAGATTGGAGAAAAAATTCCTGACCACGATCTTGATTTCTGGTGGCGTTACCCGGTCATAGCCTTGGGCAACGGGTTTAACCACGGCTTTGTCAACAACCTGGTTGAACCCATCAACGGAGCGGTTGAACCCCTCCAGCGGGTCGGCTTCAGAAGGAGCGCGCATGCTGGTACATGCTGTGGACAAGCCAAGCACACCAAGCAGCAAAATTACTTTTCGAATGGACGTTAACACTTCAAATCCCCTTCATCACTTTTCAGAGTCACCTTCCGTGGCTTTGCTGAACAAAAACTGGCTAATCAGGTTTTCAAGCACCACAGCGGATTGCGTACGGGCAAACTTCTCGCCGCTGGCTAAATTCTCGAGGTCGCCCCCGGCTTCAATACCCACGTATTGCTCGCCCAACAGACCCGAGGTAAGGATTCTAGCTGAAGAGTCCTTGGGAAACTCGAACCCTTCCTCCAAATCCAGAGCCACCACTGCGCGAAAGGTGACTGGATCGAGATTGATATTGGCCACGCGACCCACGGTAACGCCAGCACTTTTAACTGGAGCACGTGACTTCAACCCGCCAATGTTGTCAAATTCTGCAGTAACCCGGTATTGGTCGCCCGTGGTGAACGAGCTCAAATTGCCCGCCTTCAAGGCCAGAAAAACCAAGGCGATTGCACCAATCAGTACAAACAGACCCACCCAAAAATTCACTGCCGTGTTCTTTTTCATACCTTCAATCCGTTAAATACTGAACATGAGTGCTGTAAGCACGAAATCGAGACCCAAAATAGTCAGGGAGGAAATCACCACGGTTCGGGTGGTGGCCCTGGAAACGCCTTCGGGGGTGGGCTGACACGCATAGCCCTGGAACAAGGCAATTGAACTGACGGCCACACCAAAAACCACGCTTTTAAGCACGCCATTCAGGATGTCGTCGCGTACGTCCACACCAGCCTGCATCTGAGACCAGAAGGCGCCAGCATCTACGCCAATCAATAAAACACCCACCACATAACCGCCAAAAATACCCACAGCGCTGAACAATCCTGCCAACAACGGCAAGGAAATCAAGCCGGCCACCCAGCGAGGGGTAACAATGCGCGCCTTGGGATCAACCGCCATCATTTCCATGGCAGTCAACTGCTCCCCAGCCTTCATCAGGCCAATTTCAGCAGTCAGCGAGGTTCCGGCGCGCCCGGCAAACAACAGGGCCGACACCACCGGACCCAACTCCCGCACCAGCGACAAAGCCACCAGCAGGCCCAGCGCCTGTTCGGCGCCATACCGGTTCAAGGTGTAGTAACCCTGCAGACCCAATACGAACCCCACGAAAAGGCCTGATACCACAATGATGACCAGGGAATAATTGCCGATGAAATGAATCTGATCAATGATTAAGCGTGGGCGAAGCAACGCTTTGGGCAACAACATGAACAAGGTACCCACGAATCGGGCAAATACGCCCAAACCCGCAATTGTGGCAATTACGCCAGCGCCCAGACGAGAGACTAAAACGACCGGGTTCATGCGAAATCCTCTTGCAAGTTGCGTGCAGGATAATGAAACTTCACTGGGCCTTCGGGCAAACCTTTGATGAACTGCTGAACATAAGGATCTTGGTTGGCCTCTACTTCGGCTGGAGAACCTTGAGCCAGCACCTTGCCATTGGCAATCACGATGACATGGTCACTGATGGCAAACGATTCGTGGATGTCATGCGTAACCACGACCGAAGTTGCACCAAGTGCGTCATTGAGCGTGCGGATCAAGTTGGCCGTGATACCAAGAGAAATAGGGTCGAGGCCAGCGAAAGGCTCATCGTAAAAAATAAGCTCGGGATCTAGCGCAATGGCGCGCGCCAAGGCAACACGTCGGCTCATGCCGCCTGAAATTTCAGACGGAAACAAGTTACTTGCGCCGCGCAGGCCCACAGCGTGCAGCTTCAAAAGCACCAAGTCCCGAATGGCTGCTTCGGACAAATTGGTGTGTTCGCGCAGCGGAAAGGCCACATTCTCGAATACGTTCAAATCGGTGAACAGGGCTCCGAACTGGAACAGCACACCAATTTTTTTTCGAAAAGCGTAAAGCTGCTGGGTACTCGCGGTCACCACGTTCTGGCCCAAAACCTGGACGTCTCCACGGTTGACTGCGTATTGGCCACACATTAAACGCAACAACGTGGTTTTGCCAGAACCTGACCCGCCCATGACCGACACCACTTTGCCCTTCGGAATGTCGAGAGAAATGTCCTCAAGAATGAGGCGGTCGTTATAACCGAAATCCACGTGTTTTAATTGAGCAACAAAGCCCATTGGGGCTCCTTAATAAACGAATACGAGTTTGAAAGCTATTGTAACCCGAAGGACATGCCCTCACCATCCAAATGGTGACAGGCTCACCCACTAGGCATGACCACGAAGCGTGGAAATGGTTTCAGCCGATTATGATTCCCGGCACCTAAACCCCCAAAAGCCGACCTGTGCGCTTATCACGTGTGTTTTTAACCGGCCTGACCGCCGCCCTGTACGCTTGCGCGACCACCCCACCCCCAAGCAACTCACCAACCGCAACAGTCGAAGCCGGGCACGCGCTAGAGCTGAATGCTGTTTTTTGGGCCGATAAAATCCACCACCGCAGCAACGCCTGGCAAAGACATCAAGAAACATTCACATTCCGGCTTGAAAACATTGCCGCCAGCCAAGTGCTCGAATTGATCTCGCGCGAACTGCAACTTGGCTATGAAATGGATGGATGCGGCGACACTCCAGTCAGCCTGGTGGGAAGGGACATGCCCCTTCAACAGGTCATTGAAAGCCTGGAGTTTCAGGCCGGAGCCAATGTGTTGTTTGAAGGAAAGCTGCTCTCAATGCGGTGCGAAGTTGACCAGCTTCGGGTTTACACCCTCGATTACCTGTCCATTGCCAGGCAAATGAATGACTCCTCAAGTCTGAGCTCGGCGATTGCAGGTGGCCCGCGCGAGTTAACTGATCGTCGGGAAACCGGAAATCGCTCGGAGCTGGTTCTGAACAATTCGCAGCAACACGACTTGTGGCAAGACATCTCCTCTCAAATCGAACAGATCATTCAGGTTCAACCAAAACCAATTGAGCTATCCAGGCGTGAGCGGGTAATCGATGAAGAAGAAGACAGGACTTATGCGAGCACGAGAAACAGCTCACCCCGCAGACTATCGCCCAACCTGAAAAGCGCCACTGCCGTGTCCACGGAAAAACGAGACATCACCACCACACGCAAGGAAACCCGGTCGGGACGTGTCATTGCAAACCCCGAGTCCGGAACGGTCTCTGTGATTGCAAAACCCAGCCAGCATCGCCGGGTTGTGCAGTGGCTGGAACAAATTCAGCGCAGAGTGGATCGGCAAATCGTGATCGAAGCCGTGATTACAGAAATATCGCTGAATGATCGCTATGAACGCGGAATCGACTGGAACGTGCTTCGTCAAAATGGCGTCACTGCAGGTTTG
Source organism: Limnobacter sp. 130 (assembly GCF_902506325.1). GTDB lineage: Bacteria > Pseudomonadota > Gammaproteobacteria > Burkholderiales > Burkholderiaceae_B > Limnobacter. The sequence continues at coordinate 327,671 of NZ_LR732328.1, read as the reverse complement.
GCAGTACAAGGGTTGAATCTGACCAACCCGGCTTTCACATTCACAGCATTGCGAAACACCAGCGGCGCTGACACCAATATCGCCTTGCGACTGCTCGAGGAGTTTGGTCGCACAGAGGTGCTTTCTTCTCCACGTGTGGTCACCATGAACCAACAGGCCGCAGTGCTGAAAGTGATCGACAACAGGGTGTATTTCACCACCGATGTTCAAACCAGCGCACCCACACAAAACAGCCCTGCCTTTTCAACGTTCACGACCCAGGTTCAAACAGTTCCGGTTGGTTTTTTAATGACAGTCACACCGCAAATAGCGGACAACAATGCAATTCAACTGCGGGTTCGGCCCACACTCAGCCGCATTGTGGGTTTCGTTCAAGACCCGAACCCGGCCCTGCAACAACTCAATATTGTCAGCAAGGTACCCGAGGTGCAAACCCGTGAACTCGAGTCCATATTGCGTTTGAAAAGTGGCGAAATGGCTTTGCTTGGCGGCCTGCGGCAAAAAGAAAACAAGCGCCTGGATCGTGGCATTCCCGGCACACCGGAATCAATTGACCTGATCACCCAAAGTCAAACCCGGGGAGAAAGCCACATTGAACTGGTGATATTGCTGAAGGCCACCGTACTGGAAAGCGCCACGGCAAGCCAACTTGAGCCAGGCCAGGAGCTCGGAGAGCTTAACAAAGCGCTGGCCGATGGCCTTACCCTGTACCAAGCCAATCAGACCAAAGCACTGAATGCCTTGCTTGCCCTGCTAATGAAGCGCTACCCCGACACCCCAGAGCCCTTTTACAACATGGCTCTTCATCAGAGCAAGCAAGGGCTTTTTACAGATGCACTTGCGCATTTGGCGCAGGCTGAAGCGCAGTGTGAATACAAGCAATGTTCTCTGCCCTTGCTCACCGTGCGCTCTTTGATTCAGGCAAAAATTCAATGAAACACACGGTGCAGCTCCCTGCTTTCAAGAATATCGACAGCGCGATCGCCTACGCTGCCGCCCAGAATGCATCCGACATTCACATCACGCCTGCCCCAGAGAATTTCACGGTGCGTTTGCGCGTCAATGGTGCATTGGGGCCAATTCAGGAGATTCCCAACGACACCGGCCGATCGCTCATACAAGCTTTTAAAGCCGAAAGTAAAATGAACATCGCGGAAACGCGGCGCCCACAAGACGCACGATTAACCCGCAACAACATTGACCTTCGGCTGGCAACACACCCCAGCCTTCACGGCGAAAACATGGTGGTCCGGCTATTGAATACGCAAAGCCGCATGACCCTCAATGCACTGGGTTTAAGCAACCCCGCCTTAGCTCACATTCAACACTTGCTTACCCACGAGAACGGATTAACTCTGGTTGCGGGCGCCACCGGCAGTGGAAAAACAACCATGCTGCATGCCATGCTAAACAGCCTGGGGTCGCATGCCGGTCGTATTGCCACACTTGAAGATCCGGTAGAAATCATCAACCCGGATGCAGTTCAAACAGATCTCTCACGATTACCACACATGAATTTTGCATCGGGTTTGCGCTCGCTCATGCGTCAAGATCCCGACACCATTCTTGTCGGAGAAGTGAGGGACGAAGAGACCGCCGGGCTCACCCTGAATGCTGCGCTCACAGGTCATCGGGTTTTTGCTTCCGTGCACGCACCCGATTGCCTTGGGGCAATCAGTCGACTCACTGAACTGAATGTGCGCCTGGAAAGTTTGATGAATTGCTTGAACGGCGTTGCAACCCTGAGGCTAAAACCAGCAGCCCCAAACGGACAACGTCAGCTGTGGGCTGAAGTTATTGACCTGAAAAGCGTACCTCGCAAGGAGGTGCTCAGCTGCAAAGCAATTGGCGAGCTCATGACTCTGCTGTCGCCTTTGAATTACCTTCAATTTCCATCTTCCACCGCGCTGCTTGCCAATGAACAATAAATCACTTGGCGACAAAATTACGCCGTCCACATGGCGCACATGGCTTGGGCAATGGGCAGAACTCTTGCAATCCGGCATGCCCGCACTCGATGCACTTGCACTGAGCAGCGAGCTGCAAACCGACCACTCACAAGGAAAACTGTTGCGCCTTGGTTTGTCTCGAACTGCGCAATTCCTGCAAGAAGGACAAAACCTTCAAACCGCATTTCGTGCCTCGTTTATCAAAGTACCCATGCATCTGGAAATCGCGTTGGTGTGTGCACAGGCCAGCGGCGATCTTGGCATGGCATTGCAAACGCAACTGGACCGCTGGAAAACCACCAGCGATGCACAACACGCCCTGGGCAAAAGCATGATTTACCCACTGCTGGTTTTAACATTGGCCTGCGCATGTTGGGTGCTGCTGCACCAGGTGAGCGCGCCTCATTTGGCGCACACAACAGCCACATCGGAAAGTGCAGCCAAGTGGTCGGACAGTTTAATTTCGATGGGTGCACTGCTCTTCGCAATTGCCGGATACTTCCGATTAAAACAGTCTCGAAATCAGCAAGAAAAACGGCCATTGCTGCCACACAATATCTGGCTTTCTTCCAATTTCTATCATGTAATCGCTTGTGAACTGCATGCAGGCCTGGACCTGATGCACTGTTTGCGACACCGCACACTGCCCGCATCAAAATGGCTGGGCGCACGTCAACTGTCTACACGTACCTTGCTTGCACTCAACGGTTTAATGCAACGCATTCAACAACAGCTAAAACAGGGTATGTCGCTTAGCCAGTCAATGAGTTTGGCTGGGGCACCAGGTTTTCTGGTACGTCAAAGTCAACTCGCCGAGCAAACTGGCAACCTGGCTTACTGCTTTTTTCTGGCGGCAAAGGTCTATGAAATGCAGGCGCGGGAAGCCCAACAACGTTTGCAGAGCACATTGCCTTCTGTCGCCTTGGCTGTTGCTGCACTTACCCTTGCTCTGGCTTATCAATTCACGCTGGCACCGCTTTACAACAACCTGACGGGTTTGTCATGAATTCAGCCGCGACGCATGCAGATGTTTGGGTGCTTGAGCAGGAACTAGTCCTTCTGTTTCGGCAACAAGACCAGCACTGGATCGAGGAAATGCGACTTCCCTACAGCGAATTTATTGGAAGCGCCATTGCGCTTTCCAGTTTCAGCCTTGCGGACACCGCGGTTTACCTCAACGTATTTCAAAACACAAACACAGCTGCATTCTGGGCCGAGCAACGCTGGGCCGGCGTGGCAGAACACCCGCTTCGGATCATTGACGCACCAGTAACCGCTTTTCATCAGCAAGCACTCACTGAACTACGCGGAATGGGCAAAAAATGCCGAATCATTTCTGCGACAAAATCGGCGCAGTTCAATCACGCTGTTCAAATGGCACGGCTCAACCAGCACGAATTTAAACACCTCAAAAAATTCATTGCTGCAAACAAGTCCTCTACCCGCGAATTGCAAAGCAGCTTGCGCTTGTATCTTGGATTGTGGACACAGCCATCTGGAAATTACCAGACCATTCGAGGGGTGACTTTGGCTTGCACACTCGCAACCTTTTTATTGATGAGTTGGCACAACAATCAGCAACAGCCAGTGCTCGACACAGTCAGATTGCAGCAATTCCAACATGCACATCAACGCAATTCAAACAACGCTAAAACTGTGGCATTTGGCGATTGGCTAGAGCAACTGAGCAAGTTTGGCCGCAGCGAGCGTGCCAACCTGACCTCGCTGAAAGTGTCCTGGAACGAACAAGGTGAAATTCTGACAATTGCAGACCTGGAACGAGATCGAAAAAGGGTTCCAAAGGCATGCACCCTCAATAACCCAAAACAGGCAAAGTGCTCAGTGGGGGTAACACTCCAATGACGAAACCCCACCGCACCCCCCAACAAATTGTTCACTTCCGCACAATTCGTCCTGTTCTCGACTTTGTCATTCTGGTGGCCGCAATGGCTGTACTTATTCATTTACTGAACCTGGAGTTTCAGCACAAGCTGAGTCAGAAACCAAAGCTGAACATTCAAAAAACAGTTCGGCCAAACCAAACGCTGGTCATTGAAGAAAACTTCAAGGAAGAGACCGATCTGTGGCAAAGCTGGAACACTTGGATCCATAGCAATCAACCAGGGGCCGGGCATTGCCTGATCGAAACAAGACCTGAGTCGATCAACAACCCCTTTTACCTATTGTGCTTTGGAAAAATAAGTTCAGGCAGCAATTTGGAACTGCCTGACAGCAAGGCATGGCCTGACAACAATTTGTTTGTCAAACCGGAAATACCTGCGCCCCCGCCTACCGAGAAAAGCAGATCCAGTGGCACAGATATTCCTTACACGGTGCAAGGCTGGATCAATACGAAAACAGGTCGGAAAAACTTTGATCCAGTTCAAGGCAAATGGGTGCCATGAAAACACAGCCAATGCACCAAGGTTATTCACTGCTTGCAATCGTGCTATTGATGATGATGCTGGGCTTTGCTGCGCTTGAGTTTCGCAACAACACAAGCTTCAAGCAAAACCTGCTGCTTCAACAACAGGCTCGTGAAACTCAGACCCTTGAACACATTCGTTCCAGTTTGCTTGGATTTGCAGCCAGCCAGGGCTTGCATAGCCAAAGCCATTTGGGTCATTTGCCTTGCCCCGCCCTGTTACCCGGAGAATATGCACAAACCAGCTGTTTGAATAAAGCATGGGGCTACCTGCCAGTTCACAGCAAGATTGCGGTCAACTATCTCAATGCCGGCATTGACGCCCGCTTCAACGAACTGACCTTATCAACAGACACACACTGGGGGTACGCAGTTTCAAGCCAATTGATTCAGCCCAATGCCCTGGGCTGGGGGCGGTGGGTGAATTATTCAAAGCCCGCAATTCAAATTCGCATTCCCGCTGAAAGCGATCGCACAGAAAAAAACCTTGTTGCGGTGGTCGCCAAAACAATCACGCCAACCGCGGAACACCATTACGACATCACGCCGCCCTATGTGCTCGTTCACCTTCGTGAACTGCAAAGCCACATGAAAAGGGTTCAAGTGACTCAACTTAAAAGCACACTAAAAACCTGGCAGCAACTGAATCCCCAATTCAATTCAAACGCGAGCCCACATGAAAACATGACACTCAAAGACCCTCTTGCAAAGGTCTATCAACCCATCGACTCGGGTTGCCAATGCCGATGTACCAAAACGCGCTGCACCTGCAGCTGCCTCAACCCGGGCAGCTGGATTTCGACTGCTGTGTGCCTGAATGGCAATGTCAACTGTGCAAGCCACAACATGCAAACACATTGCACCAGTACAGTTGACGAGCCCTGTGTGTTTGCGGGCCCAGCCAGCTTGCAGAACCTGTGGCCAGTCAGCCATTTCGAACCTGTGGCGGCGACCAACAAATCGTGCCGTCCCGTGCACAGCAATCAGTGCCCCCTGAGCCAAAACAACACGGCTTGCACCTGCCATTTTTCGTGGCCCGACAACATCAAATCCAATCTTGAACAATTCAGTTTCAAGCTGACAGGTACACCATGAATACTCGTGGCTTCATGCTGATCGAAGTGGCACTGGTAGTAGTGCTAATGGCCATTATTTTGGGACCCGTGATGCACCTTCTGGCCAATCAGCGAGAGAAGGACAAAGTTCTCGCTCACCTTGAATCTCGACAACGCATTCTGGAATCAGTTGAAGGTTTTGTGTTGGCCACGGGCAGGCTGCCCTGCCCGTCTACCCTGCCCAGCGGGACCGAATCACGCAACGGTGATGCTTGCCTTCATCGCGAGGGCTGGCTGCCGCTTGCAACTTTGGCGACCTGGGGAATTCACGGTCAGTGGAAAATGGCCGTGGCCACGCTTGAGCAAGCCGGGGAGCCCGCCCAGAACGCCTTGGTATCGGCACAACCGTTTGCGCAACTCAACCCACAACAACTCACTGAAATTGTGATGGCACCCTACACAGCCAACTACGCGGTGGGCATGGGGCCATTGCCCGCCATTCACCTGTGTCAGGTTGTGCAAGGGCATGCTTTGCCACAAAACCTCAACGCGGGCTGCGGCGCACACACATTGCTCAATGCCACCACGGTTTGGCTTGCCTACCTCGAGGGCGACCTGATTAATCAAAACCGATATCAACAGTTTTTTATCAACCCCGATCAAGCAGCATCCAATCCGGTCTGGCTTTCATTTGAACGCATGAACTGGCTCTGGATGAAACGCGGCGCACTCGACACACCACACATTCAGGAGAACTAAATTGAAACATTCACGAAAACAGATCCAACACGGATTTTCCCTGCTGGAACTGGCAATCGCACTGGCCGTACTTGCCATACTGGCGGGCGGCGTACTAAAGGGACGCGAGTTACTCAACAGCGCACGGGTGCAAGCCACGATCACCGACATTGCCAATCTGGAAACTGCCTTGTCGGCGTTTCAGGCGCGCTATTCTGCGCTGCCGGGTGACTTCATTGCAGCAGCGGCTGCAGGACTCTCCAACAGTGGAGGTGACGGCAATGGACTGATCGAAGGCGGCGAATCCTGCAATGTTTTTACACACCTTCAATTGTCTGGTTTCATTCAGGGAGATTTCACCGGTGGCAGCGACGAATCCGGTAACTGCACCACAGGCAGCACCATGGGCAATCAGTTTAGCGGCCGCTACCTGCTCAACCACACCATGCAAGGCCCCAACTCCAGAGAAAATGCAATGGCCCTGCTGATTGGAGAAAACATACCTGTTGCCCAGCTCGCAGAAATTGATCGCAAACTAGACGATGGCAACCCCTTGCGTGGCGCCGTGCAAGTGCTCAGTGGCGAGGAGGAATTGTGCACCACACTGGCAAGCCAGTGGGATGAAGAACAGGGCGCAAACTGCGCTGCGCTTTACATTATTCGTTGAGTAAGCGCTTAGCGCACCATGGACTTGCGGCCCAGAATGATGGATTCGGCAAGGCTCAATGAATCAGGCTGACCTTTCAACACCAAAATATCTCCCGACTCCAGTTGCGTATCGGGAGAAGGATCCCCCCCCCGAATGCCCCGCCTGCGAATGGCGCAGACTTCAATATCCAGTTCCAGAATGCCCAACTCCGTCAGGCTTTTGCCCACGCCACTGGCACCCGGTTCCACGAACACCGAATGCAGTCGGACCCATTGGTTCTCGGGGGTATCGGCTTCATCGTCGACACCACGGAACACACCGCGAAACATTTGGTAGCGCGACTCACGAATGGCGCGAATCTGTTTCACAACCCGGGAAACAGGCACCCCCAACAGCAGCAAAGCCTGCGAACCCAACATCAAGCTTCCTTCCAGAATTTCAGGCACCACTTCGGTGGCCCCAGCTGCGGTCAGTTTTTCCAAATCACTTTCATCGTAAGTGCGCACCACCACGGGTACATTGGGGGCCAAGGCACGCACAGTAGTCAGCACTTTCTCGGCCGATTTGTATTCTGCAAAAGTAACCACCACACAAGAAGCGCGGAGCAAACCTGCTGCAAGCAGCGTTTCCCGTTTGGCGGCATCGCCAAACACCACCGAATCACCTGCCGCAGTGGCCTCGCGAATACGGTCTGGGTCCAAGTCCAGCGCCACATAGTCGAGGTCCTCACGGTCCAGCAACCGGGCAAGGTGTTGGCCGCTTCGCCCGAATCCACAAATTAAAACATGCTTGGTCGTGGCAAGACTTTTCTGGGCGATCTGGTGAAGCTCAAGCGACTTTTGCAACCATTCCTGACTTGAAAACCGAAGCACTATGCGATCAGCATGCTGAATCATGAATGGCGCAGCCAACATGGAAAGCACCATACTGGCCGTGATGGTTTGCAACCAGGGATCAGGTATCAAACCAAAACCTGCCGAGCCGGTGTTGGCCAACAACACAAAACCAAATTCGCCCGCCTGGGCCAGATAAATACCGGTTCGCATGGCTGTACCCGTATTTGCCCCGAATACTCTGGCAAGTACCGCAATCAAGACCAACTTGGCGAGCACCGGGAACACAGCCAGAACAATGACCAAGTGCCAGTTCTCCATGACCACTTGTGGGTTCAGCAGCATGCCCGTGGTAACGAAGAACAGACCCAGCAGTACATCCCGGAAGGGTTTGATGTCCTCTTCAACCTGATGCTTGTACTGGGTTTCAGCAATCAAAATACCGGCCAAAAATGCGCCAAGCGCCAGGGAAAGTTCGGCAAGTTCTGTTAGCCACGCCAAGCCCAGGGTAATCAGCAGCACATTCAGGACAAACAGCTCTTGCGACTTGCTTCGGGCCACAAAAGTCATCCACCAGTTCATCATGCGTTGACCGAATACCAACATCAGCCCCAACACCAGCGCAGCTTTCACCACGGCAAGGCTTAAAGTGGCTGACAGGTTTTCAGCCTCCTGCCCCAGCGCGGGAATAATGATCAACAGTGGAACCACTGCCAAATCCTGAAACAACAAAATACCCATGATTTGTCGACCATGGGGTGAATCCAGTTCAAGCCGTTCTGACAACAACTTGCTGACAATCGCGGTCGATGACATGGCGGCCGCCCCCGCCAATACAAACGCGGTGCTCAATGGCACTTCCAGAAAATAGCCCGCCAGCAAACCCAATCCCATAACGCCCAGCATCGTCAGGCTGACCTGGGCAAAACCCAAACCAAAAACGACTCGGCGCATGGCGTGTAATTTGGGCAGACTGAATTCAAGGCCTATCGAAAACATCAGGAATACGACACCAAACTCGGCCAAGTGGCGGGTTTCCGGTGTGTCTGGAACGATACCCAGCGAATACGGGCCAATCAGCGTGCCCGCAAACAGATAGCCCAGCATGGCGGGCAGCTTCCAGTGACGGAAAAGCGAGACCGCCAGCACTGCGACCAGCATAAGAATCAAAGAAAGCTCTAGAGCGTTAGGCACGTTTAATGCTTAGGAAGTGAAGAGAATTGGCACGCGCTTTGCTATACTGCCCTGAAAAGAGCACAGCCTCAAGCACCTTTGTTGCTTAAGTCTATCAGGGTCCACCATGTCAACAACACCGTCGAATAATGACAAGCACGATTTTCTGGCCATGGCCAGAGAAGCGTTGGCCATTGAGGCCCAAGCAGTTTCGGCATTGTCCGAGCGCTTGAATGACCAGTTCAGCCAAGCCACCACCGCCATCCTGAACTGCAAGGGTCGGGTGATTTTGATTGGCGTGGGCAAGTCGGGGCTGATTGCCAAGAAGATTGCAGCCACCTTTGCCAGTACGGGCACTCCCTCCTTTTTCGTGCATGCCACTGAAGCCTCGCATGGCGATTTGGGCATGATCACCCAAGAAGACGTGGTCATTGCCCTGTCCAACTCTGGCAATACCGAGGAACTGGTGGCCGTGCTGCCAGCCATTGCACGCCGTGGCGCAAAAATAGTCGCCATGACCGGCAAACCCGACTCCGCCCTGGCGCGTCAGGCTGATTTGGTCTTGGACTGCGGTGTTGAAAAAGAAGCCTGCCCCCTGAATTTGGCCCCAACAGCCAGCACCACTGCTGCTTTGGCACTGGGGGACGCACTTGCCGTGGTTGTACTTAAAGCAAGGGGCTTCAGCGAAGAAGATTTCGCCCTGTCGCATCCCGGTGGCAGCCTGGGCCGCAAACTGCTGACCCATGTCAGCGATGTCATGCGCAAAGGTGATCGCATACCTTCAGTGTCGCCTTCGGCCAGCATCTCCAATGCAATTCTGGAAATCACCAAAAAAGGCTTGGGCATGACCGCCGTAGTCGATCCCGGCAACAAATTGCTCGGTGTTTTCACAGACGGTGACCTGCGCCGCCTGATTGAACAAGGCCTCGACCTGCGCGGTTTGCTGGTCAGCGAAGTCATGAACAGTGCGCCGAAATGTATTGCGCCCGACAAGCTGGCAGTAGAGGCGGTGCGCATGATGGAAGTCAGCCACATTAGCCAAGTCGTAGTGACCGACGAGCAAGGGCACATTGTGGGCGCCTTGAACTTTCATGACCTGTTTGAAGCCAAGGTGGTTTGATGAATCAATTTACCGACCGCAAACCCACCGCCGCAGAGGCCGCATCGCAAATCAAATTGATGGGCTTTGATGTTGATGGCACGTTGACTGACGGTGGCCTGTATTTTGGCAACGAAGGCGAAGTCATGAAGCGCTTCAGCGTATTCGACGGTCAAGGACTTCGGCTGCTGATGGACCACGGCATCAAAGTGATCTGGATCACTGCGCGCTCCAGCGCCATTGTCGAGAAACGTGCAAAAGATCTCGGCATCTACCAGTTGGTCCAAGGCTGCAAAACCAAACTGCAAGCCTATGATGACATTCGCCAATTGCTGGGGCTGGAATGGAATGAATGCGGTTTTTTCGGCGACGACTGGCCCGATTACCCAGTGCTTCAACAGGTTGCCTTGGCAGCAAGTACCCAACACTCCCCGGCCGCCATGAAAACTACAGCCAACTGGATCAACACACGCCCACCCGGTGACGGCGCAGCACGCGAGCTGTGTGATTTTATTCTGAGTCACCAGCCTGGCTACCAGAACCCTTGGGAAGCAACGTGAAACCCGTCAGTGCTTTTTTCAATCTGATTTCGCAGTTCATACCGCTGCTGTTAACTTTCGCGTTGGCAGCTACGTCGTATTGGTTTGCAATTCAGTCCGAGCTCAGCCTGTTCAGTGTCAGTGGCAAAAACGACCCCACCAGCAGCGACTATTACCTGCGCAACTTCTCAGTGCAAAGCCATGACTTGGCCGAGAACAAGTATTCAATTATTCGCAGCAAATCTGCAGAGCACATTCCACAAGGCAATGTGTGGAACATCACTGAGCCGGAGCTTGAACAATTTGAAGCGGGTAACGGCATGGTCAAGGGCAATGCCCGGAAAGGCGTGTACCTGCTCGATACGGATGAAATTTACCTCCGGGAGGATGTGGTAGTGACCAGCCAAGACGAAGGGCTTGTGACCACCATGAAGTCTGAAGAAATACGAATCGACAACATCACCAACGAAATTTCCACCGACAAGAATGTATTGGTAACCCGGCCTGGCCAAAGGTTTGAGGCACAGGGTGCAACATTGAACAACGACACAGGCGAATTGATAGCGCAAGGCTCGGTCAAATTTCGTATAGAGGCAAAACGATGAAATGCTCCAACTGGATTTCCATGGCACTGGCAGCACAGGCACTGGCTTTCGGGGTCAGCGTGCACGCACTGGAAGCTGACAAACGGCAACCTACCACCATCGACGCCAACCAGATGACGTACAACGAAAAGTCGAACGTGAACGTGTTTACAGGCAATGTGTTACTAACGCGCGGAAGCCTTGTGATTCGCGGCGACAAACTCACGTTGACTGAACGCAGCGACGGCACCCAATTCGCCACAGTGGAAGGAAAACCCGCCCGCTTCAAACAACAACGCGACTCTGAACGCCCCAATGAAGTCTTGCTGATCAACGGCACTGGCAACACGATTGAATTTGACGGCGACAAATCAATTGTTACGCTGACCGGCGCAGCCAGTATTCAGAAAAGCACCAATGGTCAGCTGACTGAATCAATTTCCGGCACCAAAATTACTTATGAACAGAACACCGAATTTTTGAATGTGGTGGGCTCGCCCAACAGCAGCGGATCCTCTCGCGTGCAGGCAGTCATCAAGCCGAAAACCCAAGCACCTGCACCAGCGCCCGAACCAGCGCCAAAAGGGGGCAGCAAGTGAGTAACACCCCCGCTCAAACCTTGACTGGTCAGGGCCGACTTCAGGCACTCAGCCTGCGCAAAGCCTACCGCAGCAAGCGTGTAATTGAAGATGTCTCACTGCATGTGGACACCGGTGAAGTGGTTGGCTTGCTGGGCCCCAATGGTGCTGGCAAAACCACCTGCTTTTACATGATCGTGGGCCTGGTCAGCGCCGACGAAGGCAATATCTGCCTCGAAGGCAGTGACATCACGCTTCAACCCATTCATGAACGTGCTCGGGCGGGACTGTCCTATCTTCCCCAAGAGGCTTCCGTATTTCGCAAGTTGACGGTGGAAGAAAACATTCGCGCTGTACTGGAAATTAATCCGCCCAAAGACAAAACGGTGGACCAAGCGGTTGAAGACCTGCTCAACGACCTGCAAATTTCGCACATTCGCACCTCGCTGGCCGCCTCACTTTCAGGTGGCGAACGCCGCCGCCTGGAAATTGCGCGCGCATTGGGCAGCCAACCCCGCTTTATTTTGCTGGACGAACCCTTCGCAGGCGTAGACCCAATCGCAGTGCTGGAAATTCAACGCATTGTGGCCTTTCTGAAATCGAAAGGAATCGGCGTGTTGATCACCGACCACAACGTGCGCGAAACGCTGGGCATTTGCGATCGTGCTTACATTATCAGTGCAGGTCGAGTATTGGCCTCGGGTAGTCCGGAACAAATTGTGAAGAACGACGATGTACGCCGCGTGTATCTCGGCGAACACTTCCGGATGTAAAGCTGAGCCCCCATGAAACAATCCCTTCAGCTTAAAGTTTCCCAAAATCTCACGCTCACGCCGCAGCTTCAGCAATCCATTCGATTGCTGCAACTGTCCACACTCGAACTGCAGCAGGAAATTCAACAGGCACTGGCCGAAAACCCGCTACTCGAGCTGGCCGATGAAGAGGCTGTTGAAGGCGAACGTACACTCAGCCTGGACAGCAGCAATGGCGAATTGCACGAGCCACAGGGCGACAGCTTCGAAGCCGAACCGGATCCACGCAAAGCCAGTGAGCCCGTCAGCGACCAACAAGCTGAGCAAGACAACCAAAGCGAAGAAATTGTTCAACGCGAGACCATCGACTCCATTCAGGACAACTGGGAGGGTGACTGGCGCGACAACAGCGGCGCAGGTGCCGATGGCGACGAAGAAAAACCCGGCCTTCAACTGGCTGCGCCCGACAGCAGCCTGCACCAGCACCTCATCGACCAGCTGCGCATGACGCAGGCCAGCGAACGCGACAAAAACCTGGTGCTGTGGCTGATCGACTACCTTAGCGACGATGGCTACCTGACCGTTGAACTTGAAGACCTGTGGGAAACCTTGCAGGACGAACCCGACCTGGAGTTTGAAGAACTGAGCGCGGCACTGCGCCTGCTGCAAAGCTTCGACCCACCCGGCGTGGGCGCACGCAATGCGGCAGAGTGCCTGTTGCTGCAACTGGCCCAGCGCCGGGACATTACTTGCCAAACAAACCTGTACGGCAACTGCCAACACATTATCCGCGACCATTTGAGTTTGCTCGCCCAGCGTGACTTCACCAAACTGAAGAAAGCCCTGAATGTCGACGAAGACACTTTAAAAATCTGCCATCAAATAATCCGCTCGCTAGAACCTTTTCCCGGCGCGCGCTTTCGGCGCATTGACGACGATCATGTGGTGCCCGATGTCATTGTTAAAAAACTCAGTGGACAATGGCATGTGCAGCTCAACCCCGATGTGATGCCCAAAATTCGCATCAATGAAATGTACGCCTCGATCCTGAGGTCTCACCGTGGTCAAAGCGCACAACTCAGCGCGCAACTTCAAGAGGCCCGGTGGCTCTTAAAAAACGTTCAACAGCGATTTGACACTATTTTACGGGTGAGCCAAGCGATCGTAGAACGACAAATCGGCTACTTCAATCATGGCGAAATCGCAATGCAACCCTTGGTTCTGCGGGAAATTGCTGATTTACTGGGACTGCATGAATCGACCGTGTCAAGGGTTACCACGCAAAAATATATGTTGACGCCCTATGGGTTGGTTGAGCTAAAGTATTTCTTCGGAAGTCATGTTTCCACCGATTCAGGTGGGCAAGCTTCCAGCACGGCCATCCGTGCACTCATCAAGCAACTGATTTCTGCGGAGGACGCCAAGCAGCCGATATCTGACAGCCAAATCGCCGACCTACTCGGTCAACAGGGCATCGTGGTCGCAAGACGCACGGTCGCTAAATACCGGGAATCACTGAAAATACCCCCGGTGAACATGCGTAAGTCGCTTTAAAGTTAAAGCTTCCCCCCGCAGCAACGAAAGGAGATACCTTATGAACTTGAACATCAATGGTCATCATCTGGAAGTTACCCCAGCTATTCGAAATTATGTAATTGAAAAACTGGACCGGGTGAAAAGGCATTTTGATCACGTCATTGATGCATCGGTGACCATCTCGGTGGTCAAGCTGGTTCAAAGGGCAGATGTTACGCTGCACGTTCGCGGCAAAGACATACACGCTGAATCAAGTCATGAAAACCTCTACGCAGCCATTGATGCGCTGGCCGATAAACTCGATCGCCAGGTATTGCGGCACAAAGACAAACTTACCAACCACAATCACACGCCCATAAAACACCAAGTGGTAGAAGAAGCTGAATAAACCACTGTAATTTCAGGGAAATTCAAAAGGCGGACTTCAATCCGCCTTTTGTGTTTTTATGGCGTATAATCGGCCCCACGATTAGAAGCGGGTCTCAGGAATCAACAGCGATGAACTTGATCGCAAATCTACTTCCACCATCCAACATATTGTTGGACACACAGGTCACCAGCAAAAAGCGCGTGTTTGAACAGGCCGGACTGGTCTTTGAAAACAACCAGGGCATTGCACGGTCCAAGGTGTTCGACAGTCTTTTTGCGCGTGAGCGTTTGGGCTCCACTGGCCTTGGCCAGCAGGTGGCGGTGCCGCATGGCCGCATCAAAGGCCTGCGCGAACCCATCGCCAGCCTTGTGCGTGTGCAAGATCCCATCCCGTTTGATGCCCCTGACGGTCAACCCGTCAAGCTACTCATGTTTTTGCTGGTGCCTGAAAGCGCAAACCAGCATCATCTGGATATACTGTCAGAACTGGCTCAAATGCTGTCTGACAAGGATTTCCGTGAGAAACTCATGACAGAATCCGATCCTGGTGCCACTCACCAATTGATCGCCAACTGGGAGCCTTACCAACCCGCGAGCTAAGCCTGTGAAGCAACTGAAAGAACTGATCGAAGCCAACCGCAACAAACTCAAACTCGACTGGCTTGCCGGTTTAAACGGTGGTGATCGTCACCTTGATCTTCAGTGCTTCGCATCCTCCGATCTCGTAGGTCACCTCAACACCATTCACCCTGGCCGTATCCAGGTTTTTGGTCGCCAGGAAATCGAATACTTCGCCCGCATCAGCGATGCTCGCAAAAAACATCAAATTGACAAACTGATCGAAGGCGACCCTCCCGCCATCATCGTCGCCGAATCTTTTCAGCCACACGCATTGCTCAAAGCGGCTTGCGACGAATCCAACATCCCATTGCTGGCCACACCGCTGTCTGCCGCAGAAATTATCGACTTTCTGCGCGTGTACATCAACAAATGGCTGGCCCCCACCACCATGATGCACGGCGTGTTCATGGACGTGCTCGGCATGGGCGTGCTCATTTGTGGTGAATCGGGATTGGGCAAAAGCGAACTCGGTCTTGAATTGATTTCTCGCGGCCATGGCTTGGTGGCCGACGACGTGGTGGAATTCTCGCGCGTGGCCCCCAACCTTATTGAAGGCCGTTGTCCCGAATTGATCCGCAACTTGATGGAAGTGCGTGGGGTTGGGCTGCTCGACATCAAGGCAATTTTTGGTGAAACGGCAGTGCGCCGTAAAATGCGGCTCAAGCTGATTGTGCATTTGGTGCGCAAAGCGTCTTTGGAATTGCATCAGGAACGACTGGTCACCGAACCGCAATTCCAGGAAGTGCTTGGACTCCCCATTCGCAAAGCCATCTTGCCCGTGGCCGCGGGCCGAAACCTTGCAGTTTTGCTGGAAGCTGCGGTGCGCAACACCATTTTGCAAATGCGTGGCATTAATACGCTCGACGAGTTCATGGTGCGACAACAAAAAGCCATGCTCAGTGAACTCGGTGGCATTGACCACCTTCAAGTCGACCCCGACACTGAAACGGACATGGGCCATGACTGACATGAAAGTTGTATTGGTCACCGGCTTGTCCGGCTCTGGCAAATCAGTCGCAATTCGCGCGCTGGAAGATTCGCACTTTTACTGCGTCGACAACCTGCCCCCTTCTTTCATACCGCAGGTCATTCAACGTTTGTCCTCCGAAGGCATTAGTCAAATTGCCATTGCGGCCGATGCCCGCACCGGGCGCGACATTATCGATGTGCCCCAGATTGTTC
Organism: Limnobacter sp. 130; assembly: GCF_902506325.1. GTDB lineage: Bacteria > Pseudomonadota > Gammaproteobacteria > Burkholderiales > Burkholderiaceae_B > Limnobacter. Next base: position 311,589 of record NZ_LR732328.1, on the reverse strand, counting down.
ACACCCTGAAAACTGCCGGCACCGATGTGCGTATTCTGTTTCTGGATGCCGACGACGAAACACTGATTACCCGTTATTCGGAAAGCCGCAGGCGCCACCCCATGAGCACACGCCTGGGCGAACAAGCCACCGTGCAAGAATGCGTGGACGCGGAAAGAGAAGCACTTGAGCCGCTGCGAAACATTGCCAGCTGCATTGACACCTCCGCCTTGCAACCCAATGTGCTGCGCCGCTGGGTACTGGAAACAGTGGAGGAAGAATCGGCCAGACTCACTTTGGTGTTTGAAACTTTTGGCTTTAAAAAAGGCCTGCCCAGCGATGCCGACCTGGTGTTTGATGTCCGTTGCCTGAGCAACCCCTACTACGACAAAAACCTTCGCCCGCTGACAGGCAAAGACGTGGAAGTGCAACGCTACATTCAGACCGACACGCGCAGTGAGGCCCTCATCAACGACATCGAAACCTATTTGCGAAAGTGGTTGCCCTCGTACCTGAATGAGCAGCGTAGCTATGTGACTGTGGCCATTGGCTGCACCGGCGGGCAACACCGCTCGGTGTATGTGGCCGAAACGCTGGCCAAGCGGTTTACCAATACCCCTTTATCCGAGATCGAGAGTGTTTTGTTGCGACACCGGAGCCTGGGCTAACACCTTCACTTGATCCAACAGTTTGTGCACAATTTTGGGCACAGGCTTGTCAGTGACAGCATGGCATTGCGCCCAAACACCAGGCACCTTCACATGCACCACCTTGAAATGCATTTTGCGATGCGTTAATTCGTGCACCAGCCAAGGCTGATTCGCAAGCTGGGTTAACTGTGTGTGAATGTCGGCCTTGAACGCTTTCAGACCGTAATCGTCAAGCCATGGCTGAACACACGCATTCAATTCAGCCCACTCCGGCTGACTGCTGCACGCTGCAACCGGCGTTGTCCACAAGCCTTGCCACACACCCTTTGCGGTTTGCAGCTCCAGCCACACAGCGCCGCGTTCGTCTTCCACAATCAAACCCAGAAAATACAATTCAGGCCGGGGCTTTTTGGGCTTTGGTGTGGGCAGCAAACCCACCATGCCTTTGCGCAAGGCCATGCAGCTTTGCATCAATGGGCATGCTGAACAAGCCGGGTTACGTGGCACACAGCAAGTGGCCCCAAGGTCCATCAAGGCCTGGTTGTAAATGCCAGCTTGCTGGGTCGGCACATTGTCGCTGGCAATTGCCCACAAGTTTTTTTTAATCGAACTTTGTTCCGGGTAACCCTCGACACCGTAGTACCTGCAAAACACACGCTTCACATTGCCATCAAGAATAGGGGCGGGTACTTCATAGGCCAGGGAGGCAATTGCACCTGCCGTAGACTGGCCAATGCCGGGCAAACTTTCAAGCTCGGCCACAGTGCGCGGAAACTGCCCGCCAAACCGGGCCACCACCTGCTTTGCGCACGCATGCAAATTACGGGCACGCGTGTAATAACCCAACCCCGCCCACAACTGCATCACCTCTTGCTCGGGTGCTGCCGCCAAATCTGCAACCGTGGGGTAAGCCTGCAAAAAACGCGCGTAGTAAGCCAATACCGTGGTCACCTGGGTTTGCTGCAACATCACCTCGCTAAGCCACACCTTGTAGGCATCGCCCGTGTGCTGCCACGGCAAGGTTTGTCGACCATGCTGCTTTTGCCAACGCACCAGCACCCCGGCAAAAACCTCTCCTTTCAAAGGAATCATTTCTGGCACCCTGCGCAATAAAAGGTGCTGCGCTGGTTCATCACACGGCGTTTCACCGTGGCTCCACAGCGCTTACAAAGCTGCCCCTCGCGGCCATACACATCACAATGCAACTGAAAATGCCCCAACTCACCATCAATGGCCTGAAAATTACGCAAAGTTGAACCGCCGCGCTCAATGGCCTCCGCCAGTACAGCGACCACTGCCGCATGCAAGGCCGAAACTTCAGCCCGACTCAAACGGCCTGCTGCCTTACCCGGTCGAATTGCACTGCGAAACAAAGCCTCGCAAGCGTAAATATTGCCCACACCCACCACCGCCAGGCCGCTGAGCAACAAGGCTTTGATCGACACCTTTTTGCCCCGCGTCGCCTTGAAAAATGACTCGGGCGTGAAAAGATCGCTAAAAGGCTCGGGACCTAGCTTCGAAAAACGAACAAAAGCATGCTCCCAACCGGGTGCCTTGCTCACATACTCCACACTGCCGAACCGGCGCGGGTCGTTGTATCGAAGGACCTTTTCACCGAAATTCCATTCAATGTGGTCGTGCTTTTCCCAAGGGGTTTGAGCACTGACAATTTTCATGGACCCCGACATGCCCAAATGCACCACCAGCACCTGCTCACCAAAATCCATCAGCATGTATTTCGATCGGCGCTCAACACTTCGCAATATGTGCTTCACACAACTTTGCACCTCCTCAGGCACAGGCCAGCGCAAGCGCGGTTGCCGCACGGTACAAGCAAGCAGGCGGTGCCCTGTAAAATGAAGGTCTACGCCTCTTTTGGTGATTTCTACCTCGGGTAATTCAGGCATAAGCTAAAGCGCGCACGCGCATCTGTTAATGTGATAAAAATGAATGTGGATTCACCAGTTTTCTTTGGGTTCAACAGTATGACTTGTTTTAAATGGACCATCGCAGGCCCGGTATTTTTTCTGGCCGCCAGCCTGACCACCGGTTGCGCCACTGTGCCAGCCGAACAGGGCGAACCAAGGCAGCAGCAAATGTCTGCCGAGCAAAAAGCCTATGAAGCCCGTGTGGCCGAAATGGTCAAACAAGACCCCCTGTTTGCCTTGCTCACCGCAGAAATTGCGAGCCAGCGCGGTGACACCTATTCTGCCGCACTGGCCTACACCGAAGCGGCCAAACAACAGCGCGACCCGAACCTTGCCAAGCGCGCCGTCGAAATCAGCCTGGCAGAGGGGCAGCTGGATCTGGCTCTGAATGCTGCTCAGGTATGGTCTGAACTTTCCCCCGACGACAAACAAGCCAACCGTTCCATCATGTTGCTGCAATTGGGCACCAACCGTGTCGATGAAGCCATGCCCGCACTCAAGGCATTTCTGGCAGACATCCAGGCCGCCGAGAAATCCAATCCGGGGCTCGGTGGTGCTGGCGCAGAAAAAATTGCACTGGACATGCTGCAACGCATTCCCGACAAAAACAAAGCCTACCAAACCGGGATCGAACTTTTCGGCAACAATCCCGACGACCTTGAAGCGCAAACATTGCTGGCCCAACTGGCCAACAACTCCGAGCTGTACCCACAGGCAGTGGGGCACATGGAAAATGTGCTGCGTAAATCGCCCCAAGAACGTTTTTACGTGCTGCTGGCCCAGTTCATGGAAAAACGCGACGGTAATCTGGACGCAGCCATGCAGTTGGTCAACGAACAAGCCCAACTGCACCCCAACTGGTTTGGTGCACGGCTATACCTGGCCCGCAACCACACCCAGCTTGGGCAATGGGCACAAGCACGGCAACGTTTTGCAGAAATGATCACGCTGCAACCTGACAACATTCCGCTGTACTCCAGCCAGGGCTTTGTATTAACCCAGCTAAAAGAGTACAAAGCCGCCGAACAGCACTTCAAGATTTATCTGGCCAAAACCGCACCGGCAGAACGTCAGAACGAAACACTGATTCACGCCACGCTTTCCGACATGGCGCTTGAACGGAAAGACTATGTGGCTGCCCTGAAGTGGCTGGATACAGTCCCCAATGCGGCCGACAACCTGGATGTTCAACTCAAGAAATCTGCCTTGTTTGAAAAACAGGGCAATGCCTTAACAGCCAAGCGGGTGCTCAACCAGTTCAAGCCAAAAAACGAAGACGAATCTGTGCGCCTGGCCCTGGCAAAATCGCAGCTGGCCGAATCGCAGAAAGCACCTGCCGAGGCGGCCACAGAGCTTGAGCTGGCATTGCTGAGTTTTCCCGACCAACCCGACCTGCTCTACGAACGCGCCATGGTCGCCGAACGACAGGATGACCTGCCTCGTGTTGAGCAATTCCTGAAACGACTCATTGCGATTCGTCCGGAAAACCCACACGGCTACAACGCCTTGGGCTACACCTGGGCCGAGAACAATGTTCGGCTGGAAGAAGCCTATGAGTTAATTAAAAAGGCAGTTGAACTTGCTCCCAACGACCCCTTCATTCTTGATTCACTGGGCTGGGTACATTACCGCCTGGGCAAACTGGACAGTGCCGAAGCCACCTTGAAAAAAGCCTTCGAAATGCGTCAAGATGAGGAAATCGGACTTCACTTGCTCGAGGTTTTGGCGAAATCGGGCAAAAAAGAGGAAGCACGTCAACTGGGCGAACAGTTAACCGTTCGTTACCCCGACAGCAAAGCATTGAAAAAACTGGTTCAACGGCTTGAGGAAATTTAAGTTCATGGCTTTATCAACACTGCGCCTGGCCTGCATCGGCTTGATCAGCGCAAGCTTGGGTGCGTGCAGCACCTTGGGTCGAGACTCAAGCACTGAAGTCGATTGCAAGTCGATTCAGTCCAGTTGCCATTACGGGCGCTTCGGGCTGATCTGGAAAGTTGAACAGCCCGACGGCAAAATTGAAGCCGATTCCATTTCAGGCACCTATGAATGGCGATCTGGCCGCACAGGCCCAAGCCAGGCCCCTGAAATTGCTTACCTGGAGGTCAACTCTACCTTGGGGCCCTCGCTGGGCAGTGCAAAGCGCTTGGGTAGTTTTTACGAAGTGCGGGCTGCAGATGGTCGTGTGTATTTGGCCAAAGACTGGCAAAGCCTGTTCGACCTGATGTTTCCAGTCGAACTGCCTGCCGAAGCCCTGGTGCAATGGATGGAAAATCCCAACCCCAATGAATTACCCACCTTGCCCACCAACTGGGCCTGGGAAAATCAAAATGGTCGTTACCGCGTGGTGTTTGTCGAAAACAATACCTCGGGTCGCATTGACCTGATTCCTCAGGGCACCTTGGGCAAGTAAAACGTGAACATTTCCGACACGGCGAAGCGCTCGGCCTTTTCCCCGGCGAAAATCAATTTGTTTTTGCACATCACGGGCCGACGAGACGATGGCTACCACCTGCTTCAGAGCATTTTTTGCCCCATTACGCTGGGTGATCAGCTAACAATTACCGTACAACCCAGCCCCACCGGCCAACTTGTCATTCAACGAAGCGGCGATCTTACCCACATCCCAGGCGAAGTCGACCTGACCGTTCGTGCCTGCAAGGCCTTTTATACCCATGCGAATTTGGGCATGGCTTATCAAGTCATCATTCAGGTGAGCAAACAAGTACCTGAACAAGCCGGGCTGGGCGGGGGAAGCAGCAATGCAGCAACCGTGCTCCGTTTGCTGCAACAACACCACAATTACCCGGTCTCGCCCGAACAATTGGCTGCGATCGGGTTGACCTTGGGCGCAGATGTTCCCTTCTTTCTTCAGGACAACTGTGCTTTTGTGGAAGGAATTGGCGAGCGCATCACCCCGATTCAGGGCATTTCCGGGCATTTAATTGTCTACAAACCACTACTTTCTTGCCCCACGCCCAAAATATTTAGCGATCCGCAATTGACACGCAACTCAAGTGACGTCAAAATAGCGGTCTTCGATTCGGCCAGCCGAATGAATAGTGAGTTGATGGCTTGTTTACAGGCCCACACACAGAATGCTTTGCAAGCTGTTGTGTCTCGCAACTACCCGGAATGGGAGCATCAATTTGGTGTTTTCTCAAACTGTGTTGCAAAATTCAACCCGCAATTGATTCGAATGTCAGGTTCCGGTTCCGCCATGTTTGCTTTGTTTGCCAGCCCAAGCCAGCTCAGCAACGCCGTGGCAGCAGTCGCCGATGCACCTGAATTGCAGCAAGGGCAGTGGTTTGAATGCCAGCTTAAATCCGGCTGAATCGATAAAAGTTTTAGGGGAGTCGCCAAGTTGGTCAAGGCACCGGATTTTGATTCCGGCATGCGAGGGTTCGAGTCCTTCCTCCCCTGCCAAAACCAAAGGGCCAGCCACAGGTTGGCCCTTTTTTATTTCGCCAACGCACACGTCAAGCCCTGGGGTAAACAATGGCAACCGACAGCAGTCTAATGATCTTCACTGGCAATGCGAACCCTGCATTGGCCGAATCAGTGGCCAAGCAGCTGAACATTCCGCTGGGCAAAGCCACCGTAGGTCGTTTCTCAGACGGTGAAGTCATGGTCGAGATCAACGAAAACGTGCGCGGCAAAGACGTGTTCGTGCTGCAGTCCACCTGCGCCCCCACCAACGACAATCTCATGGAAATGATGGTCATGATCGACGCGCTCAAGCGCGCATCAGCCGGCCGCATTACCGCTGCAATTCCCTACTTTGGTTATGCCCGCCAAGATCGCCGCGTGCGCTCTTCGCGAGTGGCCATTACCGCCAAAGTGGTCGCAAATATGTTGCAGGTTGTGGGTGTAGACCGTGTACTGACCATGGACCTGCACGCTGATCAAATCCAGGGGTTTTTCGACATTCCCGTGGACAACATTTACGCATCGCCCGTGTTGCTCGGCGACGTGTGGAAACAAAACCTCGACAACCTGATGGTGGTTTCGCCCGACGTGGGTGGTGTGGTTCGTGCCCGCGCACTGGCCAAACGCCTGAACTGCGACCTGGCGATTATCGACAAGCGTCGCCCCCGCGCCAATGTGGCCGAGGTCATGAACATTATCGGCGACGTGAAAGACCGCACCTGCGTGATCATGGATGACATGGTCGACACCGCCAACACACTGTGCAAAGCCGCGGCCGCCCTGAAAGCCAATGGCGCAAAGAAAGTGGTAGCGTACTGTACCCACCCTGTTTTGTCGGGTGGTGCCATTCAGCGTGTTGAAGAATCGGATCTGGATGAACTGGTGGTTACCGACACCATTCCTTTGTCTGACGAGGCCAACAACAGCAACACAATTCGTGTACTGAGCGTTGATGAACTGCTGGCTGAAACCATTCGCCGCATTGTTCGTTCCGATTCAGTCAGTTCGCTGTTTATTGACTAAGATTTATCGGGCTTTTTTGCGGTCGCCCTTAAGTGCCGCATAACTTGGTTTCACTGGTCGCGGTGAAGTCAAATTTGGAGAATCAACATGAAAGTAGTTGCAACATCCCGCACAGAGCAGGGTTCCGGAGCGAGCCGCCGCCTGCGTCGTGCTGGCCAGGTACCTGGCATTGTTTATGGCGCAAATCAGGAAGCTCAGGCTGTGCAAATCGAGCACAACCCCCTGTGGCACGCCCTGCAAAAGGAAAAATTCCACTCCAGCATTCTGGATCTGGAAATTGATGGCAAGTCCGAGCAAGTTTTGTTGCGCGACTTCCAGTCACACCCTTACAAGCCACAGCTGCTGCACATCGACTTCCAGCGCATCGACGGCAACCAGAAAATCCACATGAATGTGCCTTTGCACTATTCTGGTCACCTGGAAAGCCCAGCGGTCAAGCTGTATGCCGGTCAGGTTACTTTTGTAGCCAACCAGATCGAAATCGAATGCTTGCCCAAAGACCTGCCAGAATTCATCGCAGTAGATTGCAGCGTATTGGATGTTACCAAGCGCTCTATCCACGTGACTGAACTTCAGTTCCCTGAAGGCGTAAGCATCCCCAACCACGGCCAGCAAGACTTGTCCGTTGTTACAGTAAAAATCAAGGCTGGCGCTGCAAAGGGCGGCGACGAGTAAGTCGCTGTTGCAAGTTAGTCCTTAGAAAAGCCGCTGCAACTTTGTTCAGCGGCTTTTTTTATGGGCACAATGTTGGCTCGCCTAACCTCACTGAATAAACCCGAAGTGAACAACACACCGAATTTTGAAGAATTGCCATTGGGCGATCAAATCAAGCAAGTCATTGCCCAACTGCCAACAAGCACAGTCAGCCTCGGCGAAATTCTTGACTTGGTAGGGCGAGATGGCATGTTGCTGCTGGTGGCGTTTCTCACGCTGGTGTTCATGGTGCCCGTGTCGATTCCCGGTGTCAGTACCATTTTTGGCGCTGCCATTTTGCTGATCGGCATCAGCCGAATTTTCGGGCGCACCTTGTGGCTGCCCAAGCGTTTCAAAGAACGGGCCCTGCCCGCCGACAAACTGCGCAACGCCCTTGAAAAAGGCTTGGTGTGGATTCCGCGCCTTGAAAAAATCAGCAAACCCCACCGCATGGCGTGGCTAACCACAGGCCATGGCATGAACATCATCAACGACGGCGGCTTGATTTTGGGCGCTGTGTTGTTGATGGCACCGTTTGGCTTTATCCCGTTTTCCAACACCGTACCCGGCATTGCGCTGCTGTTTCTGGCCGTGGGGCTGATTCAACGCGATGGTGCAGCCGTGCTGCTGGGGCACTTGGCCAATGTGGCCTCCATTGTTTACTTCGGCGTGCTGATTGGTGGCGGCGGCATGATGATTCAAAACATGCTTCAAAACTGAGTTTTCAAGTTAGCCTACCGGCACCTCGGTTTTATCAACGACCCGGCGCAACACAAAGCTGGTGTGCACACCGCTTACCCCTTTAATGCGGGTAATTTTGTTCAGCAACAAATTCTGGTAGCCGTCCATGTCGGCCACGATCACCTTCAACTGGTAGTCGGCTTGCTGCCCGGTAATCAGCAGGCATTCCAGCACCTCCGGTATTGCACCAATGGCCCCCTCAAAACTGGCGAAGCGTTCAGGCGTGTGTTGGTCCATTGAAATGTAAATCAGCGCCATCAGGCTGAAGCCCAACTTTTTCGCATCCACCAAAGCCCTGTAACCAGTAATCAGCCCCGCTTCTTCCAGCGCTTTTACACGGCGCAAACACGGCGATGGCGACAAACCAATGGCGTCGGCCAAGTCTTGGTTACTCATGCGCCCATCGGTCTGCAACAGGGTCAAAATTCGCTTGTCATAGCGGTCAAGTTCTTGCATTTGTATTTTTTCACTTAAAAATTTAATTTATACGCAATTATCTGCCAATAAATAGAAATATCAAAGCAACAAACGCAATCATATTCCAGACCAAAGCACCTACACTGTATTTCATGGATTAACGTTTCAGGCCAATGCAGCATGTTGAAGAACCCCGCCACCAAATATCGCCCCGCTTACAAAGTGGACCTGCCCGACAGAACATGGCCCAACAAGGCCATTGAACATGCGCCGATCTGGTTAAGCACCGATTTGCGCGACGGCAACCAAGCGATTTTCGAGCCCATGAGTGTGGCCACCAAACTGGACTTCTTCAAGGAATTGGTGCGCATTGGTTTCAAGGAGATCGAGGTGGGCTTTCCCGCCGCCTCGCAAATCGACTTCGACGTGGTTCGGCATTTAATCAACAACGATTTGATTCCGGAAGGCGTTACCCCCATGGTCATGACCCAGGCTCGTGATGATCTTATCGAGCGAACAGTGGAATCGGTGATTGGTGCCAAAAGCGCGATCGTCCACATCTACAACTCCACCGCACCCGTGTGGAGAAATACGGTGTTCCGCATGACTGTGCCAGAAGTGATCGACATGGTAAAAAAACGTGTGCAAAAAGTGAAAGAGCTCACCGATGCACACCCCGAAACACAATGGGTTTTGCAGTACTCGCCCGAGTGTTTCAACATGACCGAACTGGATGTGGCCTTGCTGGCTTGCAACACCGCCATTGAGGCATGGGAAGCGGGCCCGAATCGCAAAATCATCATCAACTTGCCCACCACGGTGGAGTGGAGTTCACCCAATGTGTTCGCCGATCAAATTGAGTGGATGGACAGGCGCCTGGCGCGTCGCGAACATGTGGTGCTTTCCGTGCACCCACACAATGATCGCGGCACCGGCGTGGCCACCGCTGAATTGGCGATGATGGCTGGCGCACAACGTGTGGAAGGCTGTTTGCTCGGCAATGGCGAACGCTGCGGCAACGTCGACATTGTGACCCTGGCCTTGAACATGTACACCCAAGGCGTGCACCCGAACCTTGATTTTTCCGACATCAACGCCGTGGCCCGCGTGGTGGAAAGTTGTACGCAACTGCCCATTCACCCCCGCCACCCGTATGTGGGCGACCTGGTGTACACCGCGTTTTCTGGTTCGCATCAGGATGCGATCAAAAAAGGTTTCGACATTCAAAAACCCGATGCCATTTGGGAAGTGCCCTATTTGCCCATTGACCCGGTCGATGTGGGCCGCACCTACGACAGCGTGATTCGCGTGAACAGCCAGTCGGGCAAAGGCGGCATTGCTTACATTCTTGAACGCGAACATGGCGTGGTGATGCCACGCCGCATGCAAGTGGAGTTTTCAGGGGTGGTGCAAAAGGTCAGCGACAACACGGCTGCGGAAATGACATCGCCTGCCTTGTGGGCCTTGTTTGAACAAACCTATTTGCAAAATGATGAAAGCCAACCGCGCTACATCAGCCACAAAGTGTTTGATGCAGAAGGTGGCCAGGGCATTGAAATTACCGTGCAACAGCATGGCGAAACCACACGGCTTGAAGGCGTGGGCAATGGCCCGCTGGATGCCGCAGTACAAGCCCTTGGTGTGCCCATGGACATTGTTGGGTTTGAAGAACGCAGCGTAGGCCAAGGTGCCAAATCAAAGGCCATGGCCATTATTGAAGTGAGTGTTCCGAATGTGCCGGGCAGCAAGTTTGGCGTGGGTTTTCACGACAACATCACCACCGCCAGCTTGATGGCACTGGTCAGTGCATGGCGACGGGTTGAAACGCCCATACCGCTTGAAGTGAAATAATCACCGCCATTGTTTGGTTTCAGCCGAACTATCAGCGAAAATACAGCCTTGTGATTCACAGGGCTGTATTTTTCATGTCCAGCAACACCCCCATCAAATTGATCGTCGGTCTGGGTAACCCAGGCCCACAATATGCAGACACGCGCCACAATGCAGGCGTGTGGTATCTGGAAGCACTGGCCCGCAAACACAATGTGTTTTTGCAAAGTGACAAGCGCTTTTTTGGCGACATGGCCCGCATCAAGTTTGCAGGGGAAGAAGTATGGCTGTTGTTCCCCACCACATTCATGAACAGGTCGGGCCAGGCCGTGGGCGCCTTGGCCAAATTCTTCAAAATAAAACCCGACGAAATTTTGGTGGCGCACGACGAGCTTGATTTATTGCCTGGTCAGATCAAAATGAAAAAAGGGGGTGGGCTTGCCGGGCACAACGGTTTGAAAGACATGCATGCCCACCTGGGCAGCAATGAATTCTGGCGTGCACGCATTGGCATTGGCCACCCGCGCAGCCTGAATCTTCAACAGGGTGTTGCTGATTTTGTGCTGCACCGCCCAAGTGTTGAACAACAACAAGCCATAGACAAGTGCATTGATGTATTGTTGAAGCACACGGAACTGATTTTGAAAGGTCAAATTGGCCAGGCCACCACGCACATTCACACGGAGTGCGCATGAAAAGCAGCATTCAAATTATTCTGGGCGACCGCGCCAAGGCGCACATTGCGAACAAGGGCTTACAGCCTGAAGACATTTGCGCAATACCCGCAGCTGCGGGCGGTCCGAAAGGGTTGATTTTGCAGGGGCTTGACCAGTACTTGTTCAATGACTGGCTGGGTGAAAGCCATTTACGAACCCGTGCTGAAAAAGGTATTAAGCCTTTGCAGCTGATTGGTGCTTCCATTGGTGCGTGGCGCATGGCAGCTGCGGCCAGCAGCAACCCGGCAGCCACCTTGAAGCGCCTTGCCCAACAGTATGTGGAAACGCAAGATTACAGCAAGGGCGTTGACCGCCACGAAATAAGCCGCGTGTGCCACGCGATGGTGCAGGCTGTGGTTTCCGAGGAAGCGCAGCACATGGTGCAACCCGCTGGAAAAGAATTGCTGGTGTGGGTAAACAAAGGGCTGACCCCCTTGCACCATGCGCAGCAACTGCGTGCACGCAAACGCGGCTTTGCAAGCGCCGTACTGGCCAACAGCGTAAACCGCAACAAACTGTCTACCTACTTCGAACGGTGGGTGTTTCAAAGCCCGGGCGCGCACACCGATTGGTTAAAACAACCCTTTGACCGAATTCCAACCCACATTGAAGACCTTGATGCGCTGAACATTCACGATGCATTGCTGGCCAGTGGCAGCATTCCCTTTGTGTTGAACCCAGTGTACAAAATTGCCCAAGCCCTGCACGAAGACCACCCGGAAGTGAAGTACCACGAAGGCCCCTTCTGGGACGGCGGGCTGACCGACTACCACCTGGCCCTACCCTACCACCGCCTGGATGGCCTGGTGCTGTACCCCCACTTTGCACCCACGGTAACACCCGGCTGGCTCGACAAGTTTTTGAAAGTGCGCAAAGCCAAGCCCGAATGGATGAGCAATGTGATTCTGGTGTGCCCATCGCCTGAATTTGTCAAACGGCTACCAGCGAAAAAAATCCCGGACCGCGGCGACTTCAAACGCTACAACTTTGATCACCGCATTCGCATACCGATTTGGCAAGCCGCAATTCGTGAAAGTGAACGCATGGCGGACGACTTTCAGCAATGGCTGAACAACGTGAATCGCTAGGCGCGGTACAATTCACCCCATTCTATTAAGTACTTAGCGAATTCTCATGACCCTCAAATGCGGCATCGTTGGCCTTCCCAACGTCGGTAAATCCACCCTGTTCAACGCGCTCACCAAGGCGGGCATTCCAGCAGAAAACTATCCCTTCTGAGGGGCAAGTGAACTACCGCAATCTAATCAAGCACCTACAACATTCGCCACAAAAGTCGAATCAAAACAAACACAAAATCACCAAAGCTCGATTATACAATCGGGATTGAACTTTCAGTTCGCGACCACTGCACCTATCCCTCACCCAACCAAAACCAGAACTTGAGTTGAGTATGCCGGAAGATGTTACATTTGATATGTGGACGTCACCGGAAAGCCAGCATGCCTTTGAAGCTAAACCAATTTCAACGACATATCCTCTTAGCATCCTCGATCGTGCAGTTGGTATTCGGTATCTTTTTCATCACGGAAGAACACTACCTTGCCGCGTCACTGTTGACACTTAGCCTAACCATTTCAATGATCATATGGCTTGGCGATTTCAATCCAAATCAAATCGGCATACGAAATAAGCGGCTTGTGAAGCGAACGGTCATTGTTTTCACCGTTGGACTCCTATGTCTAGGAGTGATTGGCTATGTCAACCAACTCGTTCAGAAACCAACAGCACATCCAGACAGTGACGGCGAATTGAGCGAGGCCGATAAAGCAGTGCTGAGATCGATTGATCAATACAAGGTCGATACAGGGGATGGGAATTCTAGTCGCGTAAATGAGCTAATCGAGGCAAATAAGCATAACCAAGATCAAAAATACCCCCAACACATTATCGATGTAGAGGAGCTTGAACGCCAAGAACGACAGCGACAATCGGGCATTAGACCGTGAAACAAACTGTGAATACAATTCAATCATCGCCGAACCCAAATAACTTCTTGCTCTTCAATCGGGTGGTAATCGTCAAGTCACTTGAACCGGAAGAGTTCGATTCTGCAAGTGCCCTCAGCGACTATGTGCGAACCCAGATAGACGATTGCGGGTTACAAATTCCCGTTGAAATCCTGGATTGCGATAGTGCGAACGAGTTTTTGGACATTCTCGATCAGCTCACACAAAAAGCTTCCACAAACAACGAGAGGCCAATTCTCCACATTGAATGCCATGGCGATCCAACAACCGGGCTTGAGTTTGCCAACGGGAGCGAGTTGAGCTGGAAGGATGTTGGCGAGAATTTAACGCGACTCAACAAAGCCACAGATTTCAATTTGTTCGTGGTTTTTGCCGCCTGCTTCGGATTTCACTTTCTCGGTCAATTGTCGCCAGTCACGTCCTCGCCATGCTGGGGAATGATTGGACCAACCAACAAAGTTGACCCCGGGGAAATCCTTCGCGGTTTTCGAACTTTCTACCGAACATTATTTAGCACAATCGACCTGTCGAAGGCATTGGGGTCAATATCCAACGAGAAGCTTGACCATAGTTCATGGTTTGCACAGATTGCAGAAACGTGGTTTTTGAGAATTTGTTACGAGTATATTCGCGATCACTGCACGCTTAAGCAGACGCAAGAAAGGGCTAAAAACTTGAAGGCCATTGCACGCGCCAATGGGGCAAGGGTTTGGCTAAAAGATGTGGAAGCGCAACTCCGTTATCGCAACACCCACGATATTCTGGGAAAGTATTTCGACAGCTACTTTATGATCGAAGAGATACCGGGTAACAAAACGAGATTTCAGAACACCCATCATATGTTGCAAGACATGATCAAAAAAATGCGCTCAGAAAAATATGCTCTTTCAACCTACAGCCTTGAAAGAACACGCTGAAGTTGAACAAGTGACCAGACTCCTCCCCTTGCTGTTTTAACCCCGGCATCGTTAAGAGCTTCCACCATCTTTCGCTGCGACATCCCTTGAGCTTTGAAGCCAGAGAGCACGGGGGCCAGTTGGTGAGCGGCATAAATGGCAACAGATCTGCGCTCCAAAACGTTCTGCCGCAGGTTTTCTGATCCAGCAGCACCTAACACTACCCCACGCGCTTTCGCAGCAGCCAAGCCCTCTTTGGTGCGTTGGCTGATGCGCTTAGCCTCATGCTCAGCAAATGCCGCCATCACATGAATGGTTAGATCATTTGCCTCGGGCATATCGCACGCGACAAACTTCACCTTCGACTCCATCAATCCGGAAACGAAATGCACATTGCGAGCTAAACGATCAAGCTTGGCGATCAACAACTTGGCACCAGTCTTCTTGCAAAGCGCAAGAGCTGTCGCAAGCTGCGGACGCTTGGCAAGGGCATTGGCACCTTTTCCGGTCTCAACCTCGACGAACTCACCAACCAGCTCCCCACCATTGCTCAGAAATTGTCGAACGGTTTCCCTTTGCGCATCCATGCCCAAACCATTCACACCCTGCTTTTGTGTGCTCACCCTGAAATACGCTACAAACTTGCCCTCGACCATTCACCACCCCTGACTACATGAAAAGACGTTCGTTTAATTTGTAGTCAATTATATCAAAATTCCATAAAAATACTCTTATTGATATATTGTTTTATTGCGTTTCTCTCCATTATTGATAAAATGACATATCTAATCAAACACATAGGTGTGTCATGCAGCAAGAGATTCGAACCATCCGATTCAGAGATAAAAACGCCACGTCAATCAAGCTCTCTACGACAACGTGGGAGGCGATCGAATTGGTGGCAAGCAATCAAGGCATGAAGTGGACAGACTGGATTCGTGCAGTGCTTGCAGAAACCGATGATCAGGACAACAAGACAGAGGCAGTCAGGAATGCATTGATTGATACGATGTTGACCGTCCGGATCTTTTCAGAACGAGCCTGTGGTGTTGATCACTGGGAAAACCACCCAATCATGCAAGGTGCGTCACCTATGGATGACACAGATTTCGATGACTACATCAACACAGCACAACAGGTTGACGGCGAAAACGATCTGCTTGGGTTCAAGCTATACTTCGGCACCGACCGCGACGGGCGTCCATTCGTCGGGATTAGAAACGGGCACCGTGATGGTGAACATGTTGCAATCGCCTTCAACTGAATCCAACCTATGCGCATCAAATCGCCCCCATTCCAGCCTGCCAATTTAACGAATCAGATTAACCTCCCGCTTTACGCTCGACCTGTTGCATTCATCGACATGGTGAAGTTCGACATCTACATGCCCGAAGGTGCAGACATCGGTAATTTGGCCAATGAAGCCCTCAATAAATTTGTGACCACGACCGGTCTCACCTATTACGTAGATGCGATCACCAAAGAGGGGCGAAAGATGTTTGCCATGACGGTAACCATCCACAAGCCGCGCAGCATTCGGGATGTGGAATTATTCTTGAACTACATCAACCGTTGGCGAACTTGTGAGTTCAAGGGTTTCTGCTACATCGAATTTGGTATCGACATCCATTTAAAGAACTGGATGCATATGTCAGGGCAAAAACAAAAACTAGCGCTTGGGGAGGCGATTGCGTATTTCTTAAGTCGCAAGCCCAATTTCGGATCACTCTCGGGAAAACCGCTGATTAGTTACAGACAAAGAAAGCACAAAATGACTGATGAGACCGAAGGTGTGAACATCGATAGTGTCGCGGAACTAACTGCGAAAGGATTTAACCTCCGAGTCGGTGAGAAAAACGCATGTCGAATAGCTAACAAAGCCGTGCCCGATCTGTATTTTCATTTTTATGTGAAGACTCGATCGACAATCAATGGCAAGCTGGTGGACTTGGAACGCCAAGATTGGCGAGCGCGATTCGAGATTGGGGTTCGAGGCAGCGAATTAGCGCAAGTGCTGTCCCCGGGGGGATTCAAGCTTGAGACGCTTGCCCACCATTTCTCATTGCCAAAGCTGAAGGTAAATCAACGGAGCTACAAAGACGGAACGAACTGGGCAAGGCAAGGATCGAGCTATGAAAACGGTCCAACCAGAGAGGCATTGAAAAATCGCTCACGGGGTTTCAAATCCACGCGTTTGCAAAATAACGGGTCAATTTTTTCAGTATCAAAATTCTGAAACCCTTTATTGAATGGGCTTTCAAGGCTATTTCTCACTCTCAACCCTATTAACTGTATCAACTGTATTAAAACTGTATTACTCGTATCAACTGTTAAGGCAAATAGAGTAGAAGAACAGGTAAAAGAACGATGGGTAGTAACCATACCTTATAAGCAGCAACCTCTCTTCCATACTAGTGATGCATATACTGTGTCATCGCTTACGGGTAGGTTACCCCCCTTAAAGAAATCCGCTTACCTGTGATGCCCACCCAGAGTAAAAAATTCCTTCTCTAACTTTTTAACCTTATAGGGCACAGGTAACCGTTACGATTCACGTGTCACTGGCAAAACAAGCTAAACGCATTCAACCCGGTTGCCGCAATCCCTGTGAGTAACGGTAACGCAATATCAACGGAAATCGTTCGCAAGTTTTGCGACTTCAGCATCAGCTTGAACCATCCATCGAAACGCTTCAGTGACTCCTGAACTCGACCTATATTCAAAGCACGATCTATCGCATCAAAATGAGCACGAATCTCTGCAAGACCGCTTGGCACTTGTCCAATATTTCGAATCAATCCGCTGCGGTCTACCGTTGGCGAATGTTCATTTTGTTCCACCAGTTCATTCTCGATAGCCTTTAATCGAACCTGAAAATCATCTACCGCGCTCTTTGTTCTTTGCAACCGCTTTTCAGTGCCGACCCACCAAAAATACAAATTAGACTGTCTGGGTTCACCGGGATAATCTGCGGCCTCAGATCCAAAGGTTGACCCAGTTTGAAATGCGACTTTTGTCCCCGTCAATCGAATACGCCATTCCATCACGGCTTCCCATGCATACCATCCGAAATGGATCAGCAAGTAGGCATTGATTATCATCGTCCCTATGCTGAATTGCTGCTCATTCAACCCAATTAGCTTGATGCCGAAGAACGCGGATGTGGGGTCTAATTTCACACCAGTTAGCCAGCAAAAAACGTATACCGCACTGAAGGTCAGCAGGTTCCGTCTCAACTTCTGCGCGTATTCCGAAAGCTCAGGGTTTATCGGTGCGCCAAGCACCTCTTCAACCTCAGTTTTAGCCATTACCCATCCTCAAAATGATCCACAATTCACCCCCGCTACGGAAACCGATTTGGAGCGATTATGAGGGGGTTTGGCGCGCTTCCATCAACGCAATGATACACACCCAAACTCAAGCCTGTGCAATGCGTTGCAGCTCGTTTTGAACCCTCTGCAAATCAACACCCAAATCGCCCACGGTCAACTGCACATAGTGTCTGTTCAACGTGTCCGACTTCTTGGCTACATGGTTGAGCAACCCCCTCAACACGGTTTCCCGCACGCCAATTTTTTCTCCCACGGTTGCGAACATTTTTCGAAGGTCATGCAACATGAATCGCGGAGCCCCTGCCCTTTCAGCCATGCTTGAAACATGCTCTGCGCTCATACCACCAAAAATCTTTTCATCGGCGGTGGCTGCAAATCGACGTTCAAGAATTTCCCTCATAGCGGGCGTGATGGGTAATGCGTGAGGCCTGCCCGTTTTGGTGTCAGGAACGCGTAAAACGCCCGTGGTGAGGTCGCAATGCTCGCGGAGTATGTTGGTAGCCTCCGTCCTTCGCAAGCCCGTGTAGAGCACGAATAAAAGGTAATCCCGCTGGGTATCTGGAATGCGTGAAACTGCTTCAAACCACTGCGGTAAATCTGCCTCTTGCAATCGCCTAGCCCTGGGTTTTGCTCGTGGTGGCAATAAGCCAGCAGCCGCAAGTTGGTGAAATGGATTTTGAATCTTCAAACCGTGAACAGCATTCGCATACTTGATCAACGCACCAATCAATCCACGCCCAGTTTCAACCAACGCGGCTCCCCTAGTTGAAGAGAAAGACTGACAAGCCTCAGAAAACCCGCGACCACTCCACGCGTCAATTGGCACATCAAACCACTGCGGGAAATGGGTTTTCAGCAGGCTTTCATAACGCCCGTGGCTAGACGCTTTCAGAGCTTTCGCTTTAACGTAAGCACCCAACATAGCCCGCACACTTGGCAACGCAGCGGAAGCCGTTTTGGTGGGTTTCAGACCCCTTCTGCAATCACGGAGTAGTTCAAGCGCTTTGGCTCTGGCTTGATCGACCGACAGCAAAGGCCAGCGACCCAAAGTGATTCGCACCTGCTCACCTCGGCAACTGGTGGCGACTGCAAAGGAGATCACCCGCTTGCCCACAACAACGCAAAACCCGCACAAAACGCGGTCTCTCAGGATTTGACGCTGACCACACCGGGTGCGCTCAAGAAGTGCTTCAGACAGAGTTACAATAGGCATATTGGCTACAAAACAGACACAAAATTGTTAAAAAACAGCGGTTTTTTGTGTTGTTTTGCTTCGGCACTCGAATACCCATCGGTGAACATCAGTTGCGATGTCGGGCACTTCAACCTTGCCCACGTTGGGCTCGGTTGTGCCTTGATTTAATTAGGAATTCTCATGACTCTCAAATGCGGCATCGTTGGCCTTCCCAACGTCGGTAAATCTACCCTGTTCAACGCGCTGACCAAAGCGGGCATTGCTGCAGAAAACTATCCCTTCTGCACAATCGAGCCCAACGTGGGCATGGTTGAGGTGCCCGATGAGCGCCTGCAAAAGCTGGCCGACATTGTAAAACCCGAGCGTATTTTGCCCGCCACGGTTGAATTTGTAGACATCGCAGGCCTGGTGGCCGGGGCGTCCAAAGGCGAAGGTTTGGGCAACCAGTTTCTGGCCCATATTCGCGAAACCGATGCCATTGTGAATGTGGTGCGCTGCTTCGAAGACGAGAATGTGATTCATGTGAATGGCAAAGTCGATCCACTTTCCGACATTGAAACCATTGAAACCGAATTGTGTTTGGCTGACATGGGTACCGTTGAAAAAGCGGTTCACCGCTATGCCAAACAGGCCCGCGCAAACGACAAAGAAGCCGCAAAAATTCTGGCTATTTTGCAACGCTGTGAAGCCCAGTTAAACGAAGCCAAACCGGTGCGCGCACTCGGCCTGGACCCCGAGGAATTGTTTGCCATTAAAAGCTTTGGCCTGATCACTGCCAAGCCAGCCATGTACGTGGCCAACGTGGCTGAAGATGGTTTTGAGAACAACCCGTTCCTGGAGCGCCTGCAAGAATATGCAGCCAAACAGAATGCGCCTGTGGTTGCAGTGTGCGCAGCCATTGAAGCTGAAGTTGCTGATCTTGACGACGCCGACAAAATGGAATTCCTGGCCGACATGGGCATGACCGAGCCAGGCTTGAACCGTGTGATTCGCGCTGGCTTCAAGCTGCTGGGCTTACAAACCTATTTCACCGCTGGCGTGAAAGAAGTGCGTGCCTGGACCATCAAGATTGGCGATACGGGCCCCAAGGCCGCGGGTGTCATTCACACCGATTTCGAACGCGGCTTTATTCGTGCCCAAACCATTGCGTACGACGACTACATTCAGTTCAAAGGCGAAAACGGAGCCAAGGAAGCTGGCAAAATGCGGGCCGAAGGCAAAGAATATGTGGTGAAAGACGGGGACGTGCTGAACTTCCTGTTCAACGTCTAACCCAACGTTTAAACAAAGGCCCTTCGGGGCCTTGTTTTTTGGCAGTCTCATTTCTGTGCTACGGTATTAGCAGTTTCAACTCGCTGCACCACGCCATGTCCAAAGCCCTGAAGTTGTCCATTCTCGCCTTTGTGATCGTCCTGCTGGGCATCATGTTGTCCCACGGCGTGGTGGTGCCCCGCTTTGTTTGGGAACCCAAGCTAAACAGCGTTCGTAACCAGTATCCCGACCAGCGTATTGACGTAAAACGCGTGGTGCTTGCACTTTCCCTGAAACCACAACTCATCATTTCTGAAATAGAAATCGACGACCCCACCCGCAAGGAAAACCTGCAACTGGCGTTGATCAGGCTGGGCATGAACGCCTTCGAATCCATCAAGCAAGGGCGAATCCAGGTTGAGTCACTGAGCGTGAAAGGCTTGGCCGTTCAGGCAGAAAAAGAAGCAGATTGCACCCAAATTAATCTGGACTGCACACCGGTTCTTCCGGTGGCGCTGGCTGCCCGCGCATGGCAAAGCACACAGGTAGCCAATCCTGGCTTTTTCACGCCAAATCTCAACCTGAAAAAACTGGAGCTGGAACAGGCGCAGTTCACTGTGCGCAACACCGCAGCCCAACAAGAAATCAACGGGAAAATTGAACAGCTTAAATTTCAGCTGGGCAGCAACAGCACAGAAAATCAGTTCAACCTTGGTTGGCGCTTGGGCATAAAAACCCCACAAGAAAACAATCAGTTGTATTTGGCCATGAACGCGCAAACCGAAGCAGGCGCCATGCGCGAGATTATTCTGAAAAAACTGAAGATCGATTTGGATGGTCAATGGAACGGATTTCCCTGGACGGGTTCGGCTGAACAGGATTTTCTGGCGCTTCGAATTCTGCAAGCCAACAATGGCGAAGGCGCGCCCTTCATCAAATTGAATGGTGACAATCTTCGCACTTATATTCGTCGCGACGACTTGCCTGAAACTCACCAGGCTGCATTTTCTGCCCAACAATTTGAAGGTGGATTGCCCGCCCAAGACTGGTCAATGAACAAGGCGGAATGGACCTACACCCATGAAGATGCCCAAGCCTGGACATTCAACATGAACTACACAGCATCAGAGAGTTTGCTTGAATTGCAACCCGAAACCATACAGGGCAGCGAAGGCATTCCCGCCG
This sequence comes from Limnobacter sp. 130, assembly GCF_902506325.1. Taxonomy (GTDB): domain Bacteria; phylum Pseudomonadota; class Gammaproteobacteria; order Burkholderiales; family Burkholderiaceae_B; genus Limnobacter. The sequence continues at coordinate 290,339 of NZ_LR732328.1, read as the reverse complement.
AGGCACAGGTTCGTGAATTGAATTGCGAAGCAGGTGAAACCAAGATTCGGGAAGACAAGCCTTACTGGGCCTGGCAGGAGGGCTGGTTCAGGGTGTTGAACGACCACCCTGCAGAGAACTCGAGTTTGGTGTTGTGTCCAATTCAGACAGGGATACCTTAAACAGCAACTGATGCCAGAAACTGCAAGGTTTTTATTTTACTTGATTTCGGTTTTTCCAAAACTTCACGCTGAATATCACACACCACAGACTTCAAAAGATCTGTGGTACTCAGTTCAGTCTCTACCTCCAGACGTTGGAGCTCCGCTTTCAATTTTCCAGAAACTTTCATCGACAATCGCTTGCTCGGAATTTTTGACTTCTTTGAAGAGAAATTCACAACCGAAAGCTTGTGCGCACTAAATACCCGCTCAAGCCGATTCGGATCTTGGGCCAAATCATGAATGTAGTAACAGACCAAATCTTTGCGAAATTCTGGAGTTGACTCAGGCTCTAGAGTGAAAGCGGCCAAATCCAGCACGTCCAGATAGATCGCGGGCAATCGCACTTCAATCGACTTCAGCGCTTTTTTCCTTGATTCAGAAATGGCCGGGGTGGACTGCGCTGGAATTGAAACCACTTGATCACATACATCACACACACCCACCAGAATATCTTGAGCGGCACCTTTTCTATCACTAAATGGTACATCCCGGCGCACAAAGGTAACAGAGACTATGTCCTTGCAGTGATTACAAATTGCGCGGCTTTTTTCGCCATCAATGAACAGTTTCATGACTCAATCCAGATCTATTTATGAACACTGATAAACCAAGCGTCGGGCTCTAAAAGCGACTCGTGCTGGTAATTGCCACTTTTAAGCGCTGACAAAATTTCTTTCTTTGCGAATGTATATCCCACAGATATTCCAAAAATGTACGACAAATGTCGTACAAAGTCCAGTTCTATAAGAATTAATTATAGAAACGGCTTTTTGAACAATCAGAGGGGAATTCGATAATAAGACGAAGGGGGTTGCTTCTGCAGTTGCGCTCAATCGCTAACTTTAGGCAAATAAGGCGTTTTATCGGGGTGCAGCTTGAAAAACTTGCCCAGCAATTGTTTCTGGGTGTCGGGGTGAGCCGGGTCTTTGGGTATGCATTCAACCGGGCACACCACCACGCATTGCGGCTCATCGAAATGCCCCACGCACTCGGTGCACTTTCCGGGGTCTATTTCGTAAATTTCTTCACCCATGGTAATTGCGCCGTTCGGGCACTCGGGCTCGCACACGTCGCAATTAATACACTCATCGGTGATGATTAAGGCCATACGCTCACTTTACTTGTTGACCACCTGCTGCGGGATCAGTCCCAACTTCTGGTTCAACCAATGTTCAACGGATGGAAATACAAACTTGCTGACATCGCCGCCCAGGGAAGCAATTTCCCGAACAATGGTGCCGGAAATAAACTGGTATTGATCCGAGGGTGTCAGAAACATCGTTTCCACATCGGGCAGCAAATAGCGGTTCATGCCCGCCATTTGAAACTCGTACTCAAAATCGCTGACCGCGCGCAAACCGCGAATAATCACGTTGGCATTGTTCTCGCGAACAAAGTCTTTCAACAAACCGCGAAAACCACTTACTTCCACATTGGGATAATGGCTGAGTACTTCACGCGCAATTTGAACGCGATCATCCATGGAGAAAAAGGGTTTTTTGTTGGGGCTGTCGGCCACACCGACCACCAGCTTGTCGAAAATCTTCGCGCCGCGGCGCACCAAATCTTCGTGGCCACGGGTAAGCGGATCAAATGTTCCGGGATATACAGCAATGCGCATCGCTGATCTCCATATCAAAGGGTTTTATTCGCGTGATACTGCTCTATCCACGCTTTGTATCACACAGCAGGCAGGGCGAACAAATGCGCATGCACTTGGCCCGCTTTTAAATGACGCAAAGCATCAATTTCTTGAACATTCAACGCCTTGCACAGAACGGTCGGGTCTGAGAACAGGTTTTCATGCCATTCGGCATACACCAGCCCGCCGGGTTTGAGCACCGCCTTGATCAAGGGCAAGGTGGCCAGCATCAATTCGCTGCGAAATGGCGGGTCAAGCGCGACCAAATCGAAACGCTTTCCAGCACCAGCCAGCCTCTTCAGGCAAGCCAACACATCATTGGCTTCAATTTGAATGGAAGGTGGGCTGCCCTCTGCAGTTGGCCACTTGGACAACAGGTAGGCTTTGTTTTCCTGCAACTGGGCCACCACATTGCGTTGCTGCTCAACCAGCACCACGCTGGCCGCCCCGCGCGATGCAGCCTCGAAGCCCAATGCGCCCGTGCCGGCATACAAATCGAGCACTGCCATGCCGGTGCAGTCTTGCCCCAGCCAGTTGAACACGGTTTCACGCACACGGTCGGGTGTGGGCCGCAAGCCCTCCACAGGGGCAATGGGCAGCATGTGCCTGCGCCAAGCGCCGCCAATAATCCTGAGCTTACTCACGTTAAATTACTCAAGCTTTCCGCCCACAACCACAGTCACCAATTTCTCGGCATTCACGTGTTTGGCAAAGGCCTCGCGCGCGCTTTGAACCGTCACCTTCTCAATCTCGCTAGTCCAATTGTCCAGGTAGTCCAAAGGCAAACCGTGCAAGCCCATCATTGAAATATTGCCCAGCAACTTGCTATTGCTGTCGATGCGCAGGGGAAAGCCGCCCACCAGGTTTTGCTTGGCTGCATTCAATTCAGCCTGGGTGGGGCCTTTCTCGATAAAGTCCAGAATGGTTTTGCGCATGATTTGTACAGCTTGTGCGGTGGACTCTTTCTTGGTTTGAACACCCGCCTGGAATGGGCCTGCATCGCCGGCTGGCATGAAGTAAGAATAAGCACTGTATGCAAGCCCGCGCTTCTCGCGAATTTCATCCATCAGGCGCGACACAAAACCACCGCCACCCAGAATATGGTTGGCCACCAGCAGGTCGAAGTAATCCGGTGCACCACGGCGCATGGCGGGCAAGCCCATCAAAATATGGCTTTGGGCAGCGGGGTGATCAATTTGAATGGTCTGGCCTTTCATGGCCGCTTGCAATTCCTGAAAATCAGTACCGCCCAGGGGGTTACCTGGCAGCTCACCCTTGGGCAAACCGGCAGTTAAGTCATTGGCCAATTGCTCAGCCTGTGCGCGGGTAATATTGCCCACCAGCGACACCACCGCTTTGTTGCCAAGGTAACGGGTTTTATAAAACTGCTCCACATCGGCCAAAGTAATTGCCTTCAGGCTGGCCTCGGTGGTGTGGGTGCCATAGGGGTGGTTGGGGTACAGCGCACTGGCAAAGGCACGGTCGGCCAAGGTGTCGGGTTTGGTCAAAGCCTCTTTCAGGCCAGCCACACTTCGGGCTGTTTCACGCGCCAGAATATCGCCATTGAACACCGGCTTTTGCAGCACGGTTTTCATCAGGGAAATTGCTTTTGAAAACTCGGGCTCGGAGGTCAGTGTGCGCAATTGCACACCAGCTGAATCGCTGCTGGCACCACCGGAGAACTGAGCACCGGTGTCAGCAAAACCATCGGCAATTTCATTCTCGGAAAGGCCTACAGCCCCGCGACCAATCATGTCGCCAGTGGCGCTGGCCAAGCCTTCCTTGCCCTTGGGGTCGGCGCGGTTGCCTGCCGGAAAGTCCACGCGAACATCGAGCATGGGCAGCGCTTCGGCGCGCATGAACATCACTTTCGCACCGCTGGCTGCGGTCCAACTTTCAATGGGCAAAGCGGCATTGGCCGGGGCTGCAAACACGGCGGCTGCGGTGGCACCTGCGGCAAACAGGCCGCGAATAAATACTTTGTTTTTGCTACTCAACATGCTTGTGCTTCCTGTGTAATGACTTAGTGGCGCATTAATGACTCAAGCCCTTGGGCGGCGCGTCTTTCTTGTTGGGGTCAATTGGCAGCGGGAACAAGGTACCCACAGTCAACTGATCCTGATCGAAGAATTTTTGCGCGGCGTACTGCACTTCCTGCGCGGTCACAGTTTTAATTTGCTCAATCATTCGGTCAATGTCGTCCACCTCAAAACCAATGGTCACATTCTGGCCAATTTCAACCGCCTGCCCATACACGGAATCGCGCTTGTACACCTGGCTGGCAATCAACTGGGCTTTTACACGCGCCAGCTCAGCTTCGCTGACACCTTCATCAGCCACCTTTTTCACCTGGGTCAACAGCGCCTTTTCCAAGGCCTCCACAGTTTGGCCAGGCGCAGGTGCGCCATCCAGGTAAAACAGCGAAGGGCCACGGCCCGTCATGTCGTAGCTGGCACCGGCCTGCAGGGCCACTTTCTGGTTTTGTACCAGTTCGCGATTCAGGCGCGCACCGGAATAACCATCAAGCACAGCACTTAAAACAGCCAAAGAATAGGCGTCACGGTCTTTCAACACGTCGTTTAACTTCGGCACCTTGAAACCCATAATCAGGTAGGGATTTTCAGCGGGTGCCTTCACCTGCACGCGGCGTATGCCTTCCTGCTTGGGTTCTTCTTGCGGCTTGCGTTCTTCCAGCTTCTTGGGTTTTACCTTGCCGTAGGTTTTCTCGGCCATGGTCTTCACCTGGGCAGGCTGTACATCGCCCACCACCACCAGCACCGCATTTTGCGGGGTGTACCAGGTGTCGTACCACTTGCGCGCGTCCTTGTAAGTCATTGCTTCAAGGTCGCTCATCCAGCCAATAACCGGCGTGCGCGTGGGGTTGGCCATAAAAGCCGTTGCCATGAAAGCCTCGTACAGCTTCCCGGTGGCCTTGTCGTCGGTGCGGTAGCGGCGCTCCTCCATCACCACTTTGATTTCTTTTTCAAACTCGCTTTCGCTAAGAATCAAATTGGCCATGCGATCGGCTTCAAGGGCCATCACCTTGCTTAAGTCTTTGGCCTGCAACTGCTGAAAATAAGCGGTGTAGTCGCGGCTGGTAAAGGCGTTGTCACGGCCACCCAAGGCGGCCACGGTTTCGGAAAACTCGCCCACCTTCAGGTTTTTGGTTTCCTTGAACATCATGTGCTCAAGCACGTGGGCTACACCCGTGGTGCCGTTGTACTCGTCGATCGAGCCAGCCTTGTACCACACCATGTGCGCCACAGTGGGCGAACGGTGGTCTTCCTTCACCACCACACGCAAACCATTGTTCAATTTGTACTCAGTTATATCGCCATCGGCCGCATGGGCCAAAGGCAACATGCTGGAAGCCAGCAGCGCAGCGCCGCCAAGCAGTGCCACACAACGGCGATTCAGTTGAAAACCTGTTTTTATCATTCAAGACACCTTTTACAGCAAACGTGCGTTTTAAGCTCAATGGTAGAATAAGTCATTCAACATCTCGCTGTGTGACAGTCGTTCACACCGCTTAGTTTCCTCAATTGGAGTTTTACATGCAGATTCCTGGGCAGAGACAGGACTGGCTTGGTCGTTTGAAATCGGGGTTAACCAAAACCCGTTCCGGCCTCACCTCCATGTTCACCGGCGAAAAGGTCGACGAAGCCTTTTTCGAAGAAATGGAAGAACGCCTGCTACTGGCCGACTGCGGCTTGCCCGCCACTGAACTGCTCATGCAGAAGGTGCGGGACACGGTGTACCAGAAAGGCCTGACCAGCCCGGAGGAAGTGCGCCTTGTGTTGCGCGATGCGGTATTTGATTTGCTGCGCCCCCTTGAAACCAGCATGGGCGTAGACCGCGCCCGCCCCCTGGTCATGATGGTGGTGGGTGTGAACGGAGCCGGCAAAACCACCAGCATTGGCAAACTGGCCAACCACTACGCCGAAATTGGCTATTCCGTTCTGTTGGCCGCTGGGGACACCTTTCGTGCTGCCGCACGCGAGCAGCTGGATGTGTGGGCCAACCGCAGCAGTGTCGATGTCATTTCCGCGCAAGGCGGCGACCCCGCAGCCGTGGCTTTTGATTCGGTGCAGTCGGGCATTTCCCGCAACAGCCACATTGTGATTGTAGACACCGCAGGCCGCCTGCCCACGCAAATTCATCTAATGGAAGAATTGAAAAAGGTGAAGAAAGTGCTGGGCAAAGCCAAGATGGACGCACCGCACGAAATTGTATTGGTGGTTGATGCCACCAATGGTCAAAATGCCCTGCAGCAAATCAAGGCATTTAACGATGCACTGACCCTGACTGCGCTGGTGGTCACCAAACTAGACGGCACCGCCAAAGGTGGCATTCTGGCCGCCATGAGCATGAGCACCCGCGTACCCGTGGCCTTTATCGGCGTGGGTGAAAAACTGGGCGACTTACGCCCCTTCAGCCCCCGAGAATTTGCCAACGCATTGGTTGGCATCGACACCGACGGAAATCAAACCGCATGATCCAATTTAAAAACGTCACCTTGAAGTACGGCACCCACGCCGCCTTGAAGGGCGTGAACTTTCAGCTACCCAAGGGCTCGTTCACCTTGCTGGAAGGCCATTCTGGCGCTGGCAAAAGCTCCATTCTTCGCTTGCTGGCCACATTCGAGCAACCCAGCACAGGCGATATTCTGGTGGGCAAAAGCTCGATCGCGCGCCTGAATCGCCGCGAACGCGCGCACTACCGCCGCAATGTGGGCTACACCGGTATGGACGTTGAACTGCTGCACAACCGCAGTTGCTTCGACAACGTGGCCCTGCCCCTGCGCGTGGTGGGTCTTTCCGAGACCGACATTCAAAGCCGAGTAAAAGCCGCCCTGGCCCGTGTGGGCTTAAGCCACACCGACCGCATGTTGCCCAGTGAATTGTCGGGCGGGCAACAACTGCGTTTGCAAATTGCGCGCGCTGTGGTGAATCGCCCTGCCCTGGTGTTGGCCGACGAACCCACAGCCCAGCTTGATGATGAGTCGGCCGCCCGGGTGGTGGGTCTGCTTGAAGAATTCAACCGTGCCGGTGTAACCATTATTGTGGCCACCCACGAAGCGCACCGGTTCAACCGTGTTACCCACCGCCTGAAACTGGGCGAAGGCGCGGTGCTGCCAGCCCCCGCCGATTTGTCGCACAACGGTGGGCGTGAAGCTGGCGTACAAACTTTTTCCAAAGACTTTCTGAACAAGGCCTACGGGGCTTGATCCACTTTTAAGAGACAACACATGCGTTGGTTACGTTTGCAGTGGTTTTCAATTTCTGCCGGTTTAAAGCTTTGGCTTGATGAGCCACTTGGCCACCTGTTCAATGCCCTGGTGCTGGCCATTGCTTTGGCCATGCCCTGGACCATTGCACAAGGCCTAAGCGCCATTGTGCCCAGCATGGACCGCTGGGTGGGCGACCCTGAAATCAGCCTGTATTTCAAACCCGATGCCACGCTTGATTCAGTGAAAAGCGCAGCCGCGCAATTGAAACGCGATTTCGATCTGGACAGTGTGAATATTGTGACGCCTGAACAAGCCATGGAACGTTTGCGCACCCAAAGCCAAACCCCTGACCTGGCCGAGGCCTTGCCTGAAAACCCCCTGCCCTACACCGTGGTGGTGGTGCTGGAAGTGGATGCCACCACCGACACACAAGCCATCGAAAATAAAATTACGCAGTGGCAAAACTTCACGGGTGTGGAGCATGTGCAGTACGACGCGCAATGGGTTCGCCGACTGCAATCGGTATTGAACGGCACGCAAATTATTGCCATGGCCTTGGCAGTGCTGATTGCCGGCATGGTGCTGGTGGTGACATTCAATACCGTGCGCTTGCAATTGATTCGTAACCAGGCTGAAGTGCATGTGCTGAAATCGCTGGGCGCAACCGACACTGAAGTGGGCCGCCCCACATTGTGGTGGTCAGTCAGCCTGGCGCTGGTGGCCTTTGGTTTGGCTTATGCGGTGGTGAGCGGTGCCATGGGCTTGGCCGACGAAGCTGCGGGCACATTCATTCGCGAATTTGATCGTGATTTCCGCTTTGAGCAGCCCAATGGCATTACCGCACTGGGACTAATCCTGGTTTGGGTGGTACTTGTGATGGTTGGCGCATGGGCCTCTGTGAAAAGCACGGTGCTGCGTATTCACTGAACATCTAAAACAATACTAACCACCCCAAACACGACAAAGATATACTGTTAACACTCAAAAACACGACAATTTTTTAGGTGTTAACAATTGGCTGTCAAAAACGCGACAAATCCGGATTACTCACTTGTTCTTTACAAGGAGTTAACTTCTGCGCAAGTTCGAGGCGTTCAGCGCCAGCTGAAGGCGGGTGGACTCAAACAGATCGCCAAAGGCATGCTAAGCAATTTGCCAGAAGAAAGCTGGCCTGCTTTGATCGCGCGTGAACGGATCCGAGTAACTGGTTCACTTTTCCCGAATGCGGTCATCTCGTTTCGCAGCGCCTTCAATGGTGGCATGCCCGACCAAGGCGTGCTTTACATTACCCACACGTACAGTCGAAAGGTTCAACTTCCAGGATTGCAAATTGTTGCCTTGAAAGGTGCGCCACCCCAGCAGGGTGACATGCCTATTCAAGGACACGGAATTTATTACGCGTCTGAAGCACGTTGTTTGCTTGAAAATTTAACCCCGAGCCGAGGTAGCAATAAAAAAGCAGTTGGCCGCGAGGAGGTAGAAAATCGTCTGCTAACCATTTGTAAGGCACGCGGAGAACACGTGCTGACTGCGCTGCGGGAGGCAGCGAATCCTCTTGCCAACAGATTGGGAATGATCAAAGAATTCAATATTCTCGATTCACTGATTGGCAGCATTTTAAGAACCCGCACGTCTACGCTAATCACCTCCAAGGGGCGTGCGCTTACGGCTGCACCTCCTTATGATTCGGACCGACTTGAAATGTTCGAGAATTTGGCAGCAGTACTGCGATCGCAACCCATACACCAAGCGGATGAAGTGGCCCGAACTCCCCAGGCGATGATTCACTTTGCATTTCTGGAATCGTACTTTTCCAATTTCATTGAAGGCACTGAATTTGATATTCAAGAAGCACTCGAGATCGTACTTTCCGGTAAACCGATGCCAAATCGCCCCAAAGACTCACACGATATTCTTGGCGTCTTTCGGCAGGCAGTGACACCTGCCTGGATGCACCAGGTTTTGGCCAGTGGTCCACCAGTTGAAACACAACTTCGCAAACGTCACTGGGACCAAATGCGAGAACGGCCTGAAGTGGAGCCGGGCGAATTCAAACTAAAACGAAATCGCGCAGGCAACACTGCGTTTGTCGAACCTGAATTAGTACGTGGCACATTGACACAAGGATCCCTCTTGCTACCTACCATTCCAGCTGGTTTGCCCCGGGCATTGTATGCGATGTTTCTTGTGTCAGAAGTTCATCCTTTCAATGATGGAAATGGTCGCTTGGCGCGCTTGGTCATGAACTCTGAATTGTCCGTGGTGGGTGCCTGCAGAATAATTATCCCCACTCTGTTCCGCGACGAATATCTGGATTGTCTACACGCACTAAGTCGTGAAGGAAATCCAGGCCCGTTTGTTTCGGCGATGGAAAGAATTCAAGCCTGGTCTGCGGGTTTCAAATACGATGAACTTGATGCAGTGATTGAAAAAATGAAACAGTGCAACGCATTTGAACGCTCTCTGGTTCAGCACCGACTGCTGAATCCTTAATAATTCAACATAAAATTACGAACACCTTTCGTCCACTCGGGTGGATTCACACGGAAGGTGTCCATCAATTTTTGGTTGTTCAGTACTGAGTACGCTGGGCGTTGTGCCGCAAAATTCATGCTGTCAGTTTTTACACGTTCAATGTTGGGCATGCGCTGAACAATGCCTTGCTTGTGTGCATGTTCAATGGCCAAACAGGCGTAGTCGAACCACGTGGTGACACCCGCCGCACTGGCGTGAAAAATTTCACCGCTTGGAATTTCAGAAGGAAAATCGGGCAAAAAAGTAGGGGCCAGTTTGCCCGTGGTTTTGTAGCGCTGCATGGCCACAACACCTGCCACGGTTAACCCCAGTTCAGCCAGCCAGTTTGCGGGTGTGGGCGCACCGGTTTGATCATCGACCACTTTCAAACTGTCGCGCTCTTGCGCAAGCTTGATCATGGTTCTGCAAAAGTTATTGCCGCGTTGCCCGTAAACCCAACTGGTGCGAAACACCACCCAGTTGCCACCCACTTCTTTCAGGTATCTTTCGCCTTCAAGTTTCGATTTTCCGTAGGCGCTTAACGGGTTGGTGGTATCGGTCTCTGTGTAAGGTTGATTGGCTTTGCCATCAAACACGTAATCAGTGCTGTAATGCACAAGCGCCACGCCTTGCTTTTTGCATTGCTCGGCCAAAATACCAACAGCCTTTGCGTTAATGGCGTGTGCAAGTTCGGGTTCGGTTTCGGCTTTTTCAACGTTGGTGTAGGCGGCCGCATTGATTACCACGTCGGGGCGAACGTCTTTCAAGGCATTGATCAGGGTGTCGGGCTTGGCCAGGTCGGCTTTGTCGCGACCGTAGCTGATGCAGGCGTCCATGGTTTCCATCAAAGCGGGCTTGGCGTGTTGACCAATGGTGTGGCCCAGTTGGCCTTGTGCGCCGAGCACGAGTACGCGAATTCCCAAAGCAAAGTTCTCCTGAAAACTGTTGCTGTAGTTTAACCGTATTGATTACGTGCCTGCTGGAGTGCAGGTTTGTTTAGACCAATCGGCTTGGGCTCCGCTTTCTCGACCGCTCGTTAACTGCCCGATCGGCTTGGGTTCCGCTTTCTCGACCGCTCGTTAACCGCCCGATCGGCTTGGGTTCCAATCTCTCGCCTGAAAACCTGTACTTCCCTTTTTGAGATTCACCCTGACTCACCTCGCTCGGCAAAAAAGCGGGCCGAGTCTCGGTGCCGGCCCATGGCCGACCGTGGCGGTTGAATTCAAACGGGCAGGTTTTCTTGAAGGCGAGGCGATCGAAACACCGCCGCCGATTGGGCTGTTAAGCCAGTGGCGACCCTTCAAGTTCAGATCAAAAATCACCGTTCTGCGGTCACTTCGGCAACCCAAGCCTGGTTCGCCAAATACCACTGCACGGTTTTTCGAATCCCGGTTTCGAATGTTTCAGCTGGCTTCCAACCCAACTCGCGCTCAATTTTTCGTGCATCAATTGCGTAGCGGCGATCGTGCCCGGGGCGGTCTGTCACAAACGCAATTTGCGTTGCATAGGAAACACCATCCGCACGCGGTTTCAATTCATCCAGCAAAGCACAAATCAACTTCACCACATCCAGGTTGGCCTTCTCGTTCCAGCCACCAATGTTGTAAGTTTCGCCAAGTTTGCCCTGCTCAAGCACAGCGCGAATGCCACGCGTGTGGTCTTCAACAAACAGCCAGTCGCGAATTTGTTGGCCATCGCCATACACCGGCAGTTGCTTGCCGTTCAGCGCATTCATGATGCACAAAGGGATCAGCTTTTCCGGAAAGTGATAAGGCCCGTAGTTGTTGCTGCAATTTGTGGTCAACACCGGCAAACCGTAAGTGTGGTGCCAGGCGCGCACCAAATGGTCGCTGGCGGCCTTGCTGGCCGAGTAAGGGCTGTTGGGCTCATAGCGCGTGGTTTCAGCAAAGGGCGCATCTTCCGGCCTCAAGGTGCCATACACCTCGTCGGTGCTTACATGCAAAAAGCGAAACTCATTTTTCGCCTCGCCGTCCAAACCATTCCAGTATTCACGCGCGCACTCCAGCAATCGGTAGGTGCCCACCACATTGGTTTCAATAAAGGCGCCCGGCCCCAAAATGGACCGGTCCACATGGCTTTCAGCCGCAAAGTTCAATATGGCTCTGGGTTTGTGTCGCGAAAAAATTTCCCGCACACTGTCAATATCACCAATCGATGCATGCACAAAGGTATGTTCCGGCCGGTTCAACACTGGGCCTAGCGTGCTTAAGTGGCCCGCATAGGTCAACGCATCCAGGCTGACTACAGGCTCGCTGCTACGCTCAAAATGTTGTCGTACATAACACGAGCCGATAAAACCTGCAGAACCTGTAACAAGTAAAGTCATGATTGGTCAGTAAATTGCTTAGAATAAAAGCTGAATTAAAAAAATACACAATAAGTCACAATGCCAATTGTGCGCGGCGCAGTATTTCAATTATCGCAGGCATCAGCCCGCCTTTAATTTATCAAGGACAGAACATGACTATCAATGGAAAACTACTTACACGCTTCGGCTTGATCGCCGTGGTCTCTTCACTTGCCGCCGCGTGCGTGGCTGTAGTACCAGCGCCGAACAACGACAAGGCAGCCGAAAACAGCAGCACCTCGGCCACCATGTGCAACATCGAAGGCAAGCAAGAGCAAGACCTCTCCGACGGCTCTACCAAGGCCAAGGTGACACAGTCTTGCGAAGAAACCGTGATCTACATCGAGAACCAGCACAAAGAACACCCCAAGCGTTGTCGCGTGCTCGTGGGTGCTCAAATGACCGAGCTTTACATTATGCCGGGCGAAAACCGCACCCTGAGTCAAACTGGCCCAGTCCCCCGCAACACGGTACACGTGGGTTGTGTCAACGACTGGAACCGCACCAAATAAGCCCGAAGACGATAAGGGTTAACTATCGTTAAAAGTTGTCTTTTGTACCTCATACTGATTTAACATTTCCACTCCGCGTAGAAAAATGGAAAGTCAGTATGAAAACAGTCTTGTTGCTTGACGACGCACGATCCATTCGCAGTGTTTATGCGGAAGTTATTCGCCAAGCGGGGTTTGAAGCACAAACCGTAGCGAGCGCCGAGGAAGGCTTGCAATACATGGTTGACCATGGCATACCCGACCTCATCGTAACCGACATCGACATGCCCGGAATCAGCGGACTCGAATTCTGCAGCCGTGTGCGTCAAGTGGCCAAGCACACGCCCATTATTGTCATGAGTACTTTGGCGGGCAAAAGCCTGGTGACCGAAGCCAAACTATTGGGCGTTCAAGGCTGGATGCTCAAGCCAGTCCAACCCGAATACTTCCTGAACAAGCTGAAGTCTGTTCTCGATGAAACTCATGCCTTGTCCAGCTGACTGCGGGCCAGCTCCACGCTTCGTTCTGCACCCAAAACATTCAGCAACACGATCACTCTCTGATCGCTTTTCTGCGCTGCAATTTTTCCCATCATGCCCTCGAACGGGCCCTCGGCCACGCGCACTTCGCCGCCCACTTCCAGCCTGTTAAGCGCCAGCAAATCGAGCACAAAGTCACCATCGACCTGGCCTTGAATCAGCCCGATCAGCTCAAGCGGCACAATGGCGGGTTTACCGCCAAACTTCACCAAATCCATGCAACCCTTGGTTGAACGCAGTTTGGAAAAATCATCCACCCCAACTTCGAGATTGACAAACATATAGCGGGGAAACAGGGGTTCCACCACCTGCACGCTGCCCTGCCCGGCCTTGCGTTTTTGCACGCGGGCTTGCGGAAAAAAAACGGAGTAATTCTGGCGTTGCAGGTTTTCAAGCGCCACAGACTCCTGGCGGGGCTTGGTGTACATCACATACCACTGGGCCATGGTTTTGTATTCTTCAAAGTAAGGCACAGGCCACATTCTAAACCCTGAAAAGCACAGGACAAACAACGGTTTGTGTTATTGATATTAGTAATACGAGTCATTATCGTTTAGTATCTTACCTTCATAAAATAAAATCCATCACAGCAATCATCATGAAACTCAAACCAATCGCATTGGCCCTGCTCAGCTTGGGCCTGCCAGCCACCGCCCTGGCACAAAACAACACCGAACTTCAAGAAGTGGAAGTACAGGCCCGCGAACAAGGCAGCTACTCCAGCAGCGCCGTGCAGGTTGGCACCTTCCGTGACACAGCCCCCATTGACGTACCACTTACGGTTAATTCGGTCACCCGCGAAGTGCTCGACGCACAATCGGCCACCACCCTGTTTGGCGCACTGCGCAACACGGCAGGTGTTACCCGTTCGCAATTGAACGGATCGACTTATGACAACATTGCCATTCGCGGCATTCTGGTTGAAAACCGTGGCAACTACCGTTTAAACGGCTCGCTGCCCATCATCAACCTGGTCGATGTACCGCTAGAGAACAAGCAACAGGTTGAAGTGCTCAAGGGCGCTTCATCGCTGTACTACGGTTTTATTCCACCCTCGGGCGTGGTGAATTTGGTGACCAAACGCGCTGGCAACAAGCCCGTCTTCAGCCTAAGCCAAAGTGTGAATGAACATGGCGCAGCCATGACGCACATTGACTGGGGCCGCAAGTTTGGCGAGAACGACAACCAGGGCCTGCGGGTAAACCTGGTCAAGGGTTCTGAAGACATTGGCGTGAACAAATACAGTGGCGAACGCGAATTGGCCAGCATCGCTTACGACTGGAAAATTACAGATCGCCTCAGCTTTCGATTCGATGTTGAGCATTACGAAAAATCGGTCAGCGAACAAGCCTCGATCCGTTTGCTGCCTGCGGTCAACGGCAGCGTTACTTTGCCCCCCGTGCCCGACAACAAAACCAACCTGGCCGGTGAATGGCAGCAATACGATGCCAACGCACAAAACTACCTGGCGCGTGTGGACTATGTACTCAGCGATTCCTGGGGCGTGTTATTTGAAGCCGGTTACGCTGAAACCACTCGCGACCGCGCATTTTCACGCTTTCAAAACTACGACCTGAACACCGGCGAAGGTGAACTGCAAATCTTCTACAGCCGCAATCAACAGTTCGACAACACCAACTACCGGGGTGAAATTTACGGTGAATTGGCCACCGGCCCCATTACGCACAACCTGTCGTTTGGCTACACCACCAACAGCCGCGCCAGCAACACACCAGGTGTAACCGCGCCGCAAAGCATTTTCAGTCAAAACCTGTACAACCCACGCGACATTGCACCACAAAACGTGTCATTCACAGGCGCTTACTCGGCAGTCACCATTGACGACCAAGGCCTGTACGTGTTCGACCGCATGCAGTTGAATGAACAGTGGCAAGTGCTGGCTGGCCTTCGCCGAGGCGACTACCGCACCGAAGACCTGAGAGTTGCCGCCGATGGCACACGCACTGTGCGCCTGTACAACGCGCAAGAAACCACGCCTTCTTTGGCTGTGATGTACAAGCCACGTCAGGACGTGTCGGTGTACGCCAGCTATGTGGAAGGTCTGGAAGAATCGGGCCAGGCACCCGCCAGTTCTGCCAATGCATTTCAGTTGCTCGACCCGGCAAAATCCGAGCAACGCGAAGTGGGTGCAAAACTCAAGATCGGTCAAAACAGTTTGGCGCAAATTGCGTACTTCGACATTGATCGTGCTTCGACTTTTGAAGACCCGAACACAATGGTGTTTGGCTTGAACGGCAAAGCCAACTACAGCGGTTTCGAAATGGCCTGGACTGGCGAGCTGAACAAGCAGCTTTCAATTGCAGCATCGGCCCTGCTGATGGACGCTGAACTACAAAACGACGGCAACCCGGCCACAGTTGGAAAGGTCCCTGAAAACACTGCCGAGAAAACCGCCAGCCTGTTTGCGGAATATCGCCTGATCAGCGTGCCCGGTTTAAGCTTCAACGGCGGCCTGTACTACACCGGCGAACGTGCTGTGAATGACCAGAATCAGGCATTCATCGGCGGCTACACCGTGGCCTCGCTGGGCGTGCGTTATGCAACTGTAATTGGCAGCACACCCACGCAGTTCCAGTTGGTGGTGGACAACCCCACCGACAAAAACTACTACAGCACTGCAGGCAACGGCTTGATTGGCGTGGGCACACCGCGAACTATCAAGGCAATTGTCAGCGTCGATTTGTAACTAGCGCAAACTTGTAAACGCCACACCCTGTTCGTCTTTGGGCGACAGGGTTGGCCTTGCCACCCCGGCCTGTTTCAAGGGCCATTCAATATTCAACACTGGGTCGTTCCAGGCCAGGCAGTGTTCATTTTCCGGGCTGTGGTGTTCGGTGACCTGGTAACTGGTAATGGCGGTATCCGTCAACGCCAAAAAGCCATGCGCAAACCCGGGCGGTATCCACAACTGCACATGGTTGGCATCGCTTAATTCACAGCCATACCACTGGCCAAATGTTTCCGAATTCTCGCGAAGGTCCACGGCCACATCAAACACCGCACCATGCACCACCCGCACCAGTTTGCCTTGCGCCTTGGGTGCCGTTTGCCAATGCAAACCACGCAACACACCACGCTTTGACAGCGACTCATTGGTTTGTACAAACTCTGGCTGAATACCAGCCACCTGTTTGAATGTTTTCGCATTGAAGCTTTCAAAGAAATGGCCACGGGCATCGGTGTACACCGCAGGCGTTAAAAGCAATAAACCGTTTAAAGGAGTAAGGTTACAATTCATGTGTATCACCAATAGATAATTCCAGAATGATCCTAGAACTCAGCTCCTTCGACAATGCCATACTTCGACTCGATGAAGGTATTCAGCGCTATGAGAAAGACATTACTGACACCCAAATTCGGGATGGCTTGATTCAACGCTTTGAATTTACCTACGAGCTTGGCCATAAAATGCTGAAACGGTTTCTGGAATCCACATCACCCAACCCAGCCGAGATTGATGAATTGGCGTTCCAAGACCTGATCCGCACAGGCAATGAACAAGGCCTGCTTCTGAGCGACTGGACACAATGGAAAAAGTACCGGGAAATGCGCGCAAGAACCAGCCACACCTATGACGAATCGGTGGCTTTGCAGGTTGTGGCCGAAATTCCTGCCTTCTTGCAAGAAGCCAAATTTCTGAATGCGCAACTTCACTCGAGGAACAATTGAAACTACAAGACAAAGAGCTTGCCTTGGTTCAAAAAATTCTCAGCGAGATAGTGCCGCATTGTGAAGTGTGGGCCTTTGGCTCAAGGGTTAAGGGCAATCCAAAACCCTTTTCAGACCTGGACCTGGCCTTGGTCGACAACAAACCAATTCCCTTGGACACCCGTGCCAGTTTGGCAGAAGCGTTTTCAGAATCTGATTTACCCTGGAAAGTCGATTTAGTCGACTGGCACAGCATTTCACCCGAATTTCAAAAAATCATTCGAGCAAGTTACGAAGTAATTCAAACCCCCGCCTCCAGCAAGCCGAGCAGATAGTCGCCATAGCCGCTGTTGCGAAGTGGTTTTGCCAGCGCCGCCAGTTGCGCAGAAGTAATCCACTGGTTGCGCCATGCAATTTCTTCGGGGCAACTTACCTTCAGGCCTTGCCTGCGCTCAATGGTTTGAATGAAATTGGCAGCATCCAACAGGCTGTCTGCCGTGCCGGTGTCTAGCCAGGCCTGGCCGCGCCCCATGTGCTGCACTTCAAGTTGACCCATGGTCAGGTAAGTTCGAATCACATCGGTAATTTCCAGCTCACCGCGTGCCGATGGGCTTAGGCCTTTCGCAATTTCAGCGGCCTGCCCATCAAAAAAATACAGGCCGGTTACCGCCTGTTTGCTTTTGGGCTGTGCGGGCTTTTCTTCCACACCAATTACAGTGCCTTCGCTGTTCAGTTCGAGCACACCATAGGCTTGCGGGTTGGCCACCGAATAAGCAAACACGGTGGCACCTTTCTTCTGCCCATAGGCATAGCGCATTTGCCGCACCAGGTTTTGGCCATAAAACAAATTGTCGCCCAACACCAAGGCACAGGGCTCGGCCTGCAAGAAGGGCTCGGCCACAATCAGCGATTGCGCCACCCCGCCGGGCCTGGCTTGCACGGCATAGTCTATTCGCATGCCCCAGCGGCTGCCATCGCCCAGCAACTGCTCAAACCGGGGGGTGTCGTGTGGGGTTGAAATCACCAGCACCTCGCGCACACCAGCCAACATCAGGGTGCTCAGCGGGTAGTAAATCATGGGCTTGTCATAAACTGGCAGCAGTTGCTTGCTGACAGCGGCAGTGGCCGGGTACAAGCGGGTGGCTTGCCCACCTGCCAACACAATGCCTTTGCGGTTCATTTTTTAACCTGCGTTTGTTGTTCTACCGCCAGTTTACGGAATTTGCAGGGTTTGCGCCAACCGCGCCAAGGCATCCAGCCCCTTGGCCAACACGCCCAGTTTTTCGGTGGGCGTGGCCAGCCCCGCCACACCTTCACGCATGCGGATTACTTGCCCGTTTAATTCGGCCAGCTCGCCTTTGGCGCTGCTGCTTAATTCATCAAACTTTGTATTCTCGGCATTCACATAGGCCAGGTACGCAGCGGCCAAAGCATATTGGTGCTGTTTGCGCTCATCGCTACTCAAGTGGTCTACATCGATCAAATACAAAGCAGAAAATACGGCATGCACATTGTGCTGCATCAACTTGAAATCATCGGGGTTCATGGGTGGTGGCTGCCTGAATATTTGAATTGAGTTGATCAAAAACGCCCTGCAAATGCTCAAAACTTCCTTCGCCGCGCAGCACATTCACCCAAGCCTGTTGCATGTCGATACTGGCGGCTTTCGCTTGTTCCAGCAGTTCAATGGTGGGTGGCTTTTTAATATTTTCCATCCAGGCTTTTTTCCAGGTTTCACCCAACTTCTTGTCGCCCACAAAAGGCTTCAATACTTTCTCGCGGTATTCCACCTGGCGCGCCAAGGTCTCGCGCTGGGTAATCCACTGAATCTGTTCTTCCAGAATCAGCTGGTTCAACAACAGTGCTTGCGCCACTGGTTCGGCACTGCGCTGTAATTCTTCGCGCACTTGTGCACCGTGTTTCCAGCTGGCCACATGCCCGGCCAAACCAGCCAAGGCATCTTTTTGTACTCTCGGTATTCCGCCCAAGTCTGGTGATTTGTTCAAGGCCTCCACCAGCTTTTTCAGCGCACGCGTGGTGCCAGTGCTGGTATCGCCTTTGGCCAGTGCACTTAGCTCGGCAAAGTAAAGGGCCTGCGTGTCCAGGTAATCGCCTGCGGCGTGCAACAAGGCGGCTCGTTTCTGCATGGTCTCGGTGTGTTGCACCAAGGTTGTGTTGTTGCGTGGCAAGTTGGGCAACAAATCAGCGGTGAACTCAAGGGTATGCGCCAGTGCAAAACCGTTGACCTTTTTCAAAGTGCTGGTGTACTGCTTGCCCGTGGTGGCAAGGCCCTCGGCTTGCAAGGGCGTTTTGCTTGCGCACGCAGCGGTCAACAGTATTGCCATGCACACAGCAAGGCGTGGAATAAGTAGAAGCAAACAAACCTCCGGTGCAGTTGGTGGGTGTGGGGCAACCAACATACGTGGAAACTTTGGCAGGTGAGAAGCCACAAATTGGGTTACAAAAACCGGGGGTCACCCATTTAGACATTGCACGCCGCGCACTTCACCACTTATGCTTAGTGCTAACTACTTATTGCATTATTTATGAAACCCGAAGACCCGCACCAGCTCTCCATTTTGCGCGAGCAAACCAAGCTTTTATTTGAACACTTGCCCTTCGTGTTGTACGGGGTATTGGCTTCGTCGGCTGGCCTGGTTGCCGTGCTGTGGCACACCGGCCAAGGCAGCGCATTGTTGCTGTGGTTGTTGGCGGTTTACCTGCTGACCGGTTTGCGCTGGTGGGTGCGCAGGCACTTCAACAAACTTGGTGCTCATTTCGATCCCAAACACTGGATCAACGTGGCCATTCAGTTCACAGCCGCGTCGGGCATTTTGTGGGGGTTTGCGGGGGTCGTGTTTTTTTCAACCGAACCCATGGCACTTATGGCATTGACCATTTTCATCGCAGCCATGGTGGCCGGTGCCGTGTCTTCCCATGCTTGCTACACCCCTGCGTACATGGCATTTGCACTGCCTGCCTCGCTGCCATTCATTGCACGTTGCTTTTGGGAAAACACACCCTTTTTCTGGGTACTTGGCAGCGTGGCCTTTGTGTATGTGCTGATCAATATTCACTACGGCCGCAACTTGCAAAACATGGTGATTCAATCGATTCGCCTGCGGTTTCAAAACGCAGAATTAATCAGCGAACTCACTTTGCAAAAACGCGTGGCCGAGCAAGCCAGTATCGCCAAAACCCGTTTTCTGGCGGCAGCCAGCCACGACCTGCGGCAACCCGTGCAAGCCATTGAGCTTTTGGTTGATGCACTTGGCGAAGACCTGGCCAACCATCCCAGCAAAGGTTTGCTGGACAGAATTCAAGAGGCAGGCCATGGCCTGCGCAACTTGCTCAATGCCTTGCTTGATTCTGCAAAAATAAATGCAGCCGCCATTACTGCCAAGCCGCGCCATGTTCAGCTGGCACCTTTGCTGAAACGCATTTGCAATGAACTGTCCACCCAAGCGCAACACAAAAGGCTGGATCTTCGCGTGGCAAAAACCAAGGCCTGCGCCTACACCGACCCCGCCTTGCTCGAGCTGATCGTTCGCAACTACATTGAAAATGCAATCAAGTACACGCCCGAAGGTCGCGTGTTGGTGGGTTGCCGAACCAAAGGAAAGCACATTCGGATTGAAGTACACGACACCGGTATTGGCATACCCGCCAGCGCACAAGAAACCGTATTTCAAGAGTTTTACCAATTGGGCAACCCCGAACGCGACAAAGCCAAAGGCCTGGGGCTGGGCTTGTACATTGCCCACAGCCTGGGCAAATTGCTGAACCACGACATTGGCGTGAATTCCACCGTGGACAAGGGCTCGATGTTTTATGTCACGGTGCCCCAAGGCGACGCCAACCACCTGCTCGACGAACCTGGCCGCACACTGGCCAGCAACAAAACACCGCTGACCGGTAAAACCGTGCTGTTGATTGACGATGATGATTTGGTGCGCGCCAGCGTGACCGAAATGCTAAGCCGCTGGCACTGCTCAACCATTGCCGCCGAGGACGCTGAAACCGCCCTGCGCATTTTAATGGCGCGTGGCCGCATGCCCGACGCTATTGTGGCCGACTACCGCCTGCGCAACAAAAGCACTGGCGTGCAGGCGATCAAAGCATTACAGGCACAGCTAGGCAATGTACCCGCTGTAATATTGACTGGCGATACGGCACCCAGTCGAATTCAAGAGGCCAGAAGTTCTGGCTTCCAGATTTTGCACAAACCGCTAAGTGGTGTTCAGCTGCGCACTACCTTGAGTGATTTGATGTCAAGTCAAATGCCAGGGTTAGAAAATCAGGCTGGATAAAACTTAACACCGCTATCGAGAATTTTTTGTTTTAAGGCTGCATTTTCCAATTGCTCAAAGTGAATGCAATCCACCTTGAAAACCAGCGGCAGCGAATCGACCTCGTTCCACAGGGCAGTGAAAGCCGATTCGGTCATGGTAGGCGCAAGAACTGCCAGGTCTATATCGCTTCCGTCCCTGAAATTTCCTGCTGCACGTGAGCCGAATAAATACACCAGCTTTATGTCGGGATAGCGGCTAAATACGGCCCTGAGCTGATCAATCACCTGAACGGAAAGACCATACTTCACCGCTCGGCCCTACCCCATTGCCGCACTTCATTGGCCAATTCCTGAAACAACAGGTCGCCGCGATTTTTCACAAACCCATATACCTGATCGGCCAATTTTTCATCATAAGTATGGCTAGACAGATTCCTCATTCGTTGGGCTTCGCTCCATGCGTTTCCATCATGTATCAACCCGGCCACCAAGGCCTCCTTGAATACATCTCGAGGATTCAAAGCCACAATTCCCAACATTTCAAGCCGAAGCTTCAATGTTTTCCACGCAAGCTCCCAACAAAACTCGAAGCGCTGAATAACCGAGTCGCGAATAAATGAATCCAGGGGTTGCGCGCAAGCCTCAGACAACCTTTGACTGGCTTTCAGAAAATCAGCAGACCTTTCATTCAAACGTTCCATACGCGTTCGGTTCCCATGTGTTTCGTTTGATTGTAATTCAAGCCCGCCCGTACACATCATCGAAGCGCACAATGTCGTCTTCTTCCAGGTAGTCGCCGCTTTGCACCTCGATCATTACCAGGTTCAACACACCCGGGTTCACCAAGCGGTGTTTGTTGCCCGCGGGTATGTAGGTTGATTCATTCTTGCGCACCAAAAACACATTGTCGCCATTCGTAACCTCAGCTGTGCCGCTGACCACGATCCAGTGCTCGCTGCGGTGGTGGTGCATTTGCAGGCTAAGCGATGCACCCGGCTTTACTTCAATGCGTTTGATTTTGTAGCCCGCGGAATCTTCCAGCACTGTGTAGGTGCCCCAAGGGCGGTGCACCGTGGGGTGAAAGTTCACCAGTTCGCTGCCCTGTGCTTTCAGGGTTTCAACTACTTTCTTCACATCTTGATGGCGACTTTTGTCGGCCACCAGCAGTGCGTCGGGCGTGTCTACGATCAGCAAATTCTCAACACCCAAAGTGGCTACAGCACGGTTGCCCAAGCGCACATGCGTGTTGTTGCTGTCGATAGAAATCAGCTGGCCTTCGCCTTCCTTTTGAACCGTGTTGCCTTGGGTATCGGGTGTGCATTGCTCGGCCAGCGCGGCCCAACTGCCAATGTCGCTCCACTGAAAACTGGCAGCCACCACAGCCACATTGCTGGCTTTTTCCATCACCGCGTAATCAATGCTGATGTCGGGCAGCTTTGCAAATTCATCTTTGTTGAAGGTGAATACGCTGCCACTGGCTTTGGCATTTTTACTTTCCTTCGCACCTGCCCATACGGCTTGCGCTTGGGTGGCTACGCCGGGTTCATTCTTCTCCAAAGCCTGCAACAGGTCGCCAGTGCGCAAGGCAAACATGCCGCCGTTCCACACATACTGCCCGCTGGCCAAGTACTCCATGGCCACCTCCAGTTTGGGTTTTTCAACAAAACGCTGCACCGCAAATGCGCTGTTAATTTCATCTACTGGTGCGCCTTGCTGAATGTAACCAAAGCCGGTTTCAGGCGTGCTGGGAGTAATGCCAAAGCAGGTCAGCCAACCCTTGCGTGCAGCCGCCACCGCCTGCTGCGCAACACGCACAAACTCGGCAACCGGGTTAATTAAATGGTCAGCGGGCAACACCAGCAGCACCGGGTTTTCGCCGGGGTAACGGGCCTGTGCCCACTGTGCTGCCAAGGCAATGGCGGGTGCCGTGTTTCGGCCTTGTGGCTCTAGCAACTGGTGCAAAGCCATGCTGCCGCCTTCGCTTTGTAGCACGGGCATGCATTCGTCTTGCAGCAGGAACTGGTAGCTTTCGTTGCTCACCAGCAAAATGTCTTCTGATGCCGCAACTTTCACCACCGCTGCGGCACGCCGCACGGTTTGCGCAATCAGGCTTTCTGCACCCACTTTCAAAAATGGTTTCGGAAAGTTCTTGCGCGACAAAGGCCACAAGCGGGTGCCTGCGCCACCGCACAGAATCACGGGAATAATTCGATTGCTGTTGTTCATACCTGCCTTAGTCCTTCCACGTTATTCAAAAACCAGTCATAGGTTTTTTTCAAACCGGTTTCCAAATCAATGTTGTACTGCCAACCCAAATCTTTCAAACGATCCACGTTCATCAACTTGCGCGGCGTGCCATCGGGCTTGGTGGTGTCGAATACCAACTTGCCTTCAAAACCCACCACACGTTGCATGGTTTCGGCCAGTTCGCGAATGGTGCAATCAACGCCTGTGCCCACATTGATGTGGCTTAGCATTGGCTGTGTATTCGCCTTGTAGGTTTGTTCATCCAGTAGCAACACATGCACACTGGCTGCGGCCATGTCGTCGACATATAAAAATTCGCGCATTGGCGTGCCGGTGCCCCACACCACCACCTGGGTGTCGCCACGCAATTTGGCTTCGTGAAAGCGGCGCATCATCGCCGGAATTACATGGCTGTTCTCGGGGTGAAAGTTGTCGTTCTCGCCGTACAAATTGGTGGGCATTACGCTGCGGTAATTGCGGCCATATTGGCGGTTGTAACTCTCGCACAATTTAATGCCTGCAATTTTTGCAACCGCGTAAGGCTCGTTGGTGCTTTCCAAGGTGCCGGTTAGCAATGCAGTTTCTGTCATGGGCTGTTCAGCCAACTTGGGGTAAATACAGCTTGAACCCAAAAACAGCAAATGCTGGCAATTGCTGGCGTGCGCGGCTTGCAGCACATTGCATTGCATCATCAGGTTCTGAAAAATAAACTCAGCCGGGTACGTGTTGTTGGCGTGTATGCCACCCACTTTGGCTGCCGCCAACACCACGGCATCGGGCTTCTCGGCTGCAAAAAATTCATTGACCGCAGCCTGGTTGCACAGGTCAAGTTCAGCATGAGTGCGCACAACAATGTTGGTGTAACCCAAGGCATTCAGGCGGCGCACAATGGCGCTGCCCACCATGCCCCTGTGGCCTGCCACATAAATTTTTGCACCCTTGTTCATTCGCGGCTCACTGCAACGCTGTAACCGTGCTGCTTCAACAATGCATGCTGGCGAGCGGCGTTCAAATCCACTTCCACCATTTCCTGCACCATTTCCTGAAGCGTTATTTGCGGCACCCAACCCAGCTTTTCGCGCGCTTTTGTTGGGTCACCCAGCAGGGTCTCAACTTCCGCGGGGCGGAAGTAACGTGGGTCAACCTGCACCACCACATCGCCTTCTTTCAAGGCAGGGGCCTTGTCGCCCTCTACCTTCATCACAATGCCTTTTTCATCCACGCCCTTGCCTTCCCAGCGCAGTGTTACACCCAACTCGCCCGCAGTCATTTCAATAAACTGGCGCACGCTGTACTGCACACCGGTGGCAATTACAAAGTCGTCGGGGGTTTCTTGCTGCAGCATCAGCCATTGCATTTCAACATAGTCTTTCGCGTGGCCCCAATCGCGCAGCGCATCCATATTGCCCATGTACAGGCTCTGTTCCAAGCCAACCGCAATGTTGCTCATGCCGCGCGTAATTTTGCGGGTTACAAAGGTTTCGCCACGGCGCGGGCTTTCATGGTTAAACAAAATGCCATTACACGCGTACATGCCATAGCTTTCGCGGTAGTTCACGGTAATCCAGTAGGCGTACATTTTTGCCACTGCATACGGGCTGCGCGGGTAAAAAGGTGTAGTTTCCTTTTGCGGAGTTTCTTGCACCAAACCATACAATTCGGAAGTACTGGCTTGGTAAAAACGGGTTTTCTTTTCAAGGCCCAAAAAGCGGATCGCCTCCAGCAGGCGCAGCGTGCCCATGGCGTCAACATCGGCCGTGTATTCAGGGGCCTCGAAGCTAACCGCCACATGGCTTTGTGCACCCAGGTTGTACACCTCGTCGGGCTGCACCTCTTGAATAATTCGGGTCAGGTTTGAAGAATCGGTAAGGTCGCCGTAGTGCAGTTTAAAGCGAGCGTTTTCTACGTGCGGGTCTTCGTAAATGTGGTCCACGCGCTGGGTGTTGAACAGCGAAGCACGGCGCTTAATACCATGCACTTCATAGCCTTTGCTCAACAAAAATTCAGCCAGGTACGAACCATCTTGCCCGGTTACGCCGGTAATTAACGCCACTTTAGTCATTGCTAGGTGCCTTGCTTTAATTGAATTCAAAGCGAAAGCTTAAGGTGCAACGGTTAAAACACCAAGTCAGCTAGAATCAATTATCGTCTGAAATTACCACCACAATGATAAAATATTAAACAACAATTAATATAATCAACTTCGAAATAGCGCCAAACAATGGCGCAATTTTTTAAATTGCGCCATAATTGCGCCATATCCACTAAAACTGCGCCAAAACAATGCCAAACAAAACCAGCATTTACCGCAGCATTGCCAAAAATCCACAGGGGCTCGGCCTTGTGGAATTGTTGGCTATGCACCCGGAGCTGTCACGCCGCACAGCTCAGCGCTTGATCAGTGAAATGGTTCAAAATGGCGAAATTACCGCCCTTGGCGCCGCGCGTGCCCGTAAATACCACGCGCCAAACCATGAGAAAAATGAGGGCAATGCTTCGTTTCCACAGCATATTCCAGTGTCCGTTGACAGCGCAGACATACTCGCCTACGTCGATCTGCCCATTCACGCCAGAAAACCAATCGGCTATCAACGAGAGTTTCTGGCCAGCTACCAACCCAACAAAACTGGGTACTTGTCGGCAACACTGCGTCAACAGCTTGATCGAATCGGCAATACCTCTAAAACAAACTTGCCAGCGGGCACATACAGCCGCGCAATTTTGAATCGTTTATTGATCGATTTGTCTTGGGCATCCAGCCAGCTGGAAGGCAATACCTACTCCCGACTGGACACACGCAAGCTGATTGAACAAGGCCACGCGGCTGCGGGCAAGGCCGCCCTTGAAACACAAATGATTTTGAACCACAAAACAGCCATAGAACTGCTGGTTCAAAACATCGACACCGTGGCATTCGATCGCTACACCATCATGAACCTGCACAGCGCACTTTCAGAAAACCTGCTGCCCAACCCGGAAGACGAGGGCCGTGTGCGTCAACATGCAGTGGATATCGGCAAAAGTGTTTACCACCCCTTGGCCGCACCGCAGCAAATCAACGAGTTACTGGACCAAGTACTTGCCAAGGCCAATCAAATTATTGATCCGTTCGAACAATCCTTTTTCATGATGGTGCATTTGCCCTATTTGCAACCGTTCGCTGACATCAACAAGCGCACCTCCCGGCTTGCAGCCAACTTACCCCTTTTTCGCGCCAACCTGTGCCCACTTACTTTTCTAGAAGTACCCGAGGCCGCCTATAGCCGCGCAATTTTAGGGGTATATGAAATGACCCGAGTTGAATTGCTTCGCGATCTGTATGTGTGGGCCTATGAACGCTCTAGCCAGGAATACCTGACAATTACACAAGAATTGGCCGAACCCAACCCTCTTCGCCTTCAATGGCGCGAACTGATTAAAAATACCGTTCGGGAAGTTGTCATGAACCCAAATCGCGACGCATTTGAAATTATTCAGTTCGCAATAAAAAGCGAAGTAGATGCAGAACATCAAGCTGAGGTACAAGCCTTGGTGATTGAAGAACTTCGCCGCATTCATGAGGGTGTGCTGGCGCGTTATGGCCTGCGGCCCTCGCAATACCATGCGTGGGTACAGAACAAAAACATGGCCTGAACAAAACACCTGGAGTAATCAACTTGCTGCTCAAAAACCAACTTGACCTGGCCGCCCTGGTGCGCAGCCAACGCCTGCAAGCCGGCCCCAAAGGTGGGAAAATGACTGCCGACACCCTGGCTGAATTGGCCGGGGTAAGCCGCGACACCATTTTTCGAATTGAACGCGGGGAAGACGTTTCATTTTCAACCGCAATGGCGGTGCTTCGGGTGTTTGGCCTTGGGCTGAGCGCCGCACCAGTGCAATGGCCCACCTTGAGCAACGCACAACAACACTTTCAAACCCAGTGAGCGCAATTCAAACCCTGCAAGTGTTCAACAGCGGCAAGCCCTGCGGTTGGTTGGGCCACGCAAGCAATGGGTTTTGGTTTCACTACAGCAGCAATAGCCTGCAGCAACAGTGGGTCAGTTTGCTAATGCCACCCAGCACCAACTTTTATCAACAGGCCAATTTGTTTCCGGTGTTTGCACAGCACGCCAGTTTGCACGCTGACCACCTTATCCAACTGCAACAACTCAACGGCCAGCAACTGGGCTCGCTCAGCTTTGCCAACCCCGACAACCCTGTGGTTAAACCGCCCTTGCGTACCCCCCCACCGCTTGCACCTGGCCAGCGCGCGTTAATTGCAATTCAAGGCCGCAAGCCATTTGCAGACACCTTGGTACACCACGCCAGTTGCTGGCCGCTTATTCAAACCCTGCAACACATTAAAAAACAAGCCGACCCCAATAACCGATTGCAAGGCTTGCGCTGGGCTTTGCACGCCCAACACACTGGCGAATGGGTGCAACACCCACGCCCCGACATGGACACTTACCTTCAGCAGTTATATGGATTCGAGGCTGTGCATGCAGTGTTGAACCTGAACCAACAACAATTCACTGCGCTGGCTGAAAACCGAACCAAACTTGTACAAGTTCTGCACGAAATAGCGCGCACCTACTGCAAAAACTTTGTTGCAGAAATTGATCTGTTACAACAGTTGCTGCCCTTCATCGCGCAAGGTCAGCTACAGGCCTGCCTGGCGTACCAACAACGCCCGGCCCAGGTATCGCAACCCCTTGTGTTGGGGTTTGAATATATTCCAATGTAGTGGAATTTAAATAAACCGTGGAACTGCCTGAATGAAATATTCTAATACGCTGGAATTTTTACACATTAGATAGTATGATTGGAATTAATTCTAATTGAGTAGAATTTATGAAAAAAGTCAATCCAACCCCTAGCCCCAGTTCCAGCAGCCCATGCGACCCGGCATCACTTGGCCTGTTCATCAAAGCAGCCCGTACTCAACAGGGTTTAACCATTGAGCAGGCCGCTGCACTCAGTGGCGTCAGCCTTGGTACTTTTGTTGCCGCCGAAAATAAAACCGCAACCTTAAAGCTGGCCACGATTTTCAAAATTCTGAACAGCTTGGGTGTGCAACTACGTGCCCAGCTGCAGAACACGCCAACCGGGGGTAACGATGGCTGGTTCTGAACACCAAACCCTTGGCTTGTACATGGGCCAACAGCATGTGGCCACCGTACATTTTGAGTACACGCGCATTCATCGCTTTGAATACTCCCCAGAATGGCGAGAACAAGGCTTCGCACTTTCACCGCACCTGCCGTTGCACGGCCCGGCAAGCGAAAAAGAAGCCAACCTTTTTCTACGCAACATGTTCCCTGAAGGCAACGTGTTCGACAAAGCCCTGCAGTACCTCGCCATCAGCAAAGAAAACCACTTTGCAATTCTGGGCACACTTGGCCTTGAAGCCCCGGGCTCACTGGCTTTGGCGGCAAATATTGAACAACTCCAACAACCGGCACAATTCCAGCCCCTTGATTTGTGCGAGCTAGAAAAACGACTCAACGAGAACGACAGAAACCTGGCTGTTTGGAACGGAAAAGTACACCTGTCAGCCGCTGGCGTACAAGACAAACTTAATGTGATGAAACACCCCACACAAGGCCTGGGCTTTGCAGACGGGGCTTGGGCATCGACCCACCTGCTAAAATTTGAGTCAGCTAAAGCACCCGGCTTGGTTGTTAATGAGTTGTTTACACTTCAATTGGCCAAAGCAATTGGCTTGCCAGTTAACCGGGCGGAAAAAATACAAATTGGCGAGCACAGCGCCCTTCTGGTTGAACGGTTCGACCGCCGGTTCAACCATAACCACACCGAAGTGCAGCGCAAACACACAATCGACGGCTGTCAATTATTAAACCGCGATGCCATGCAAAAATACGAACGCCCGCTTGCCCATGGTAAACACACCCGCCACATTCGCGATGGCGTTTCTTTTCCTGAGCTATTTGCCACGCAACAGTGGGCCAAACAACCCGCCAAGCACACCTTGCAACTGCTGGATTGGACAATTTTTAACCTGTTGGTGGGCAATGCCGATTGCCATGCAAAAAACCTCAGCTTTTTCGTGGATACGCAAGGTATTGAATTGAGCCCTTTCTACGATCTGGTGAATGTGCTGATGTTCGACTTTGCTCACGACTGGGCCATGGGGCTAGGAGATGAATTTCTAGACAACGGCAACCTACCCAGCACCTACGACCTGGCCTGCTTTGCACACGCATGTGGGCTACCCGGCAAACTGGTCAGCCAGCGGTTTGCAAAGCAAATCGATATGCTTGAAACAAGCGCGAAAGGTGTTTTAGCCACGCTAACAGGCCTTAAACCGTTTGAAGAGCAACACCTGCAGCAATACCTGCAAATACTTGAAAGAAGACTAATCCAACTTAAACAGAATAGTGTTGGTATTCAAAGGGCCATTTCGGATTTGGTGCTGCGCTAAAGCCGAGCCTACAAACTGCTCCTTCCCCGCAATTGCGGGGACCTGTGAAAAAACTGCCTTCGACAGACTTTGATTGTTCAAACTTTAACAAAACTTGGTTAAGCTACGTGTTAACCCGCGCTTGCTGATCGTTGAACAGCAGGGCGGTAGCGTGTTTAAAATACTTTCAAAATGACCAGCCGCCAAGCCAAACTTCAAGAAGACACCTACTACCGCGTTATGCGGCTGCTGGAAGAAAACCCCGACCTTACCCAACGCGAACTGGCTGAAAAACTGGGCGTAAGCGTGGGCGGGCTGAACTACTGCCTGAAGGCATTGACTGAAAAAGGCCTAGTGAAGATGCAAAACTTCGCCAACAGCAAGAACAAATTTGGGTATGTATATGTACTTACGCCCAGCGGTATTAAAGAAAAAGCCAAACTAACCAGCGCGTTTTTGAAGCGGAAGATGGAAGAGTACGAAGCACTTAAAGCAGAAATTGACGCCCTGACGCTTGAAGAGACAAAAAGTAAAGTAAGCCAACAACAATCCGGGGAACACTCATGAAAATAGCTGTAGTTGGAACCGGTTATGTGGGCCTTTCCAACGGTATTCTGCTGGCGCAACACGACGAAGTGGTGTGCTTGGACATCGTTCCTGAAAGAGTAGAACTGCTGAACAAAAAACAATCCCCGATCGACGACAAAGAAATTAAAGAATTTCTGGCCCACCGTACCCTCAATTTCCGGGCCACCCTAGATAAACAAGACGCATATACCGATGCAGATTTCGTCATCATCGCTACACCGACCGACTACGACCCCGAGACCAACTATTTCAATACCCGTTCCATCGAGGCGGTCATCAAAGACGTCATGGACATCACCCCAAACGCGGTGATGGTCATCAAGTCCACGGTGCCAGTGGGATACACCGCCAAAACCAGACAGGCGCTGGGTACCGACAAGCTGATTTTCTCCCCCGAATTCCTACGCGAAGGAAAGGCGCTGCATGACAACCTGTACCCCAGCCGCATAATCGTCGGAGGGAAGTCAGCCCGCGCCGAAGCCTTCGCCAACCTGCTCAAGGAAGGCGCGATCAAACAAGATATCCCCACGCTGTTCACGGACAGCGCTGAGGCTGAAGCGATCAAGCTCTTCGCTAATACCTACCTCGCCATGCGCGTGGCCTACTTCAACGAACTGGACACCTACGCCGCCACTCATGGCTTAAACACCCGCCAGATCATCGACGGAGTTTGTCTC
Source organism: Limnobacter sp. 130 (assembly GCF_902506325.1). Classification (GTDB taxonomy): domain Bacteria; phylum Pseudomonadota; class Gammaproteobacteria; order Burkholderiales; family Burkholderiaceae_B; genus Limnobacter. Next base: position 259,477 of record NZ_LR732328.1, on the reverse strand, counting down.
GACCAGCGCATAGGCAACCACTACAACAACCCCAGCTTCGGCTATGGTGGCTACTGTCTGCCCAAAGATACCAAGCAGTTGCTGGCCAATTACCGTGAGGTTCCTCAGAATCTAATTCATGCGATTGTCGAGTCGAACACCACCCGAAAAGACTTCATTGCAGATGAAATCATCCGTCGAAAGCCTAAAGTGGTGGGCATCTACCGCCTGATCATGAAAGCAGGCTCAGACAACTTCCGTGCATCCAGCATTCAGGGAATTATGGAGCGGATCAAGGCAAGGGGTATTAATGTAATTGTTTATGAGCCAGTTTTACAAGAAACAGAATTCCACAACTTCCGTGTAGTGAATGATATTTCGGCATTTAAGAATGAAGCCAGTCTCATTATCACAAATCGAAAAACAATTGAATTGGATGATGTGGAAAATAAAATATTCACAAGAGACATATTTGGATCGGACTAAAAATGATCCTCCATTACATGCACGCAGAAAAGTTTACCAATCCATTTCTTGAGTTCATGAATGAAAATTTCTCGATAGATAATCATTTATTTTTGATTTTTGAAAACAAAAAACATGAAATTAAAAGCAAAAATACTGTACTACTGCGAGAAAATCTTTCTCAAGTCAAAAAGCTTTTAATAGCCGTCAAGTACATGAATAAAGCAGAAAAAATTATAGTACACGGCTTGATTGGGCACAACATTTACATTTATCTCCTTCTGCAGCCGTGGCTCTTAAAACGCGTGTACTGGACAATATGGGGCGGCGATTTGTATTCGCACACCAGAAAAAAAACAAACGTTAAATCAAGAATTATAGAACTAGCAAGATTATTTGTAATCAAAAGGCTTGGGCATCTGGTAACCCATATTAGAGGTGACTATGAGCTAGCTCAAGAGTGGTATGGCGCGAAAGGTGTCTGGCATGAGTGCTTCATGTATCCGAGCAACTTGCATCAAGAGTCGCCCATACAGGATACGCCGCATGACGGAAGAAACATTTTATTAGGTAATTCAGCGGACCCGAGCAACAATCATATTGATGCTCTGGAAAAGCTGAGGCCATATGCGACCGAGAATATTCAGATATTTTGCCCGCTTTCATATGGTGACGCGGAACACGCAAAGAAGGTAGCAGACTACGGGAAAAATATTTTTGGCGATAAGTTTATTCCGCTGCTTGAGTTTATTCGATTTGATGAATACAAACAATTACTCGCGAAAATTGATATCGCAATCTTCAACCATAAGCGGCAACAAGGTATGGGAAACATAACCACACTCCTTGGAATGGGCAAAAAAGTATTTATGAGATCTGATGTAACTTCCTACAATGCAATCCGATCGCTTGGCGCACTTGTTTATGACATCGAGCGTCTTGATCTATTGCCATTAGAGGTAAATCATGCCAGAAGTAATTCGAAAATCATTGAGAACTACTTTTCGAGCAAAAATTTGCTTCAGTCTTGGCGCGAAATATATAAAGGATAGTCATGGCCTATTTAAATCAAGATCAATTGCTGAGCCTAGGTTTCAAAAGCATTGGTGTTCACGTGAAGATAAGTGATAAGGCCAGCATTTATGATTGCGAGCAGATTGAAATTGGAGATCACTCTCGCATAGATGACTTTTGCGTTATTTCAGGTAGCGTTACAATTGGGAAGTATTGTCATATTACGCCCATGTGCCTAGTTGCGGGAGGTACTCCAGGAATCACTTTTTCTGATTTTACTACGATTGCATATGGAGTAAAAATCTTTTCTCAGAGCGACGATTATTCCGGCGGATCGCTTACAAATTCCTTGATTCCGAAAAAATATAAGAAGGAAATATTTGAACCAGTTATATTGGGTAGGCATGTAATAGTTGGGGCTAATAGTATTGTTATGCCTGGCGTTTATATTGGCGAGGGATGCTCAGTGGGTGCCATGTCCTTGGTAAATATTAGCACTGATCCTTGGGGGATATATTTTGGCGTTCCTGCCAAACGAATGAAAGAGCGAAAGAAAAGCATTCTTGAGCTAGAGAAGCAATTTCTAACTGAGATATCGAATGATCCCCTTTAATACCCCCCCCCACACCGGCAACGAAGATGCCCACGTCCTCGCTGCCATGAAGAGCAGCAAAATCTCGGGCGATGCGCGCTACGGACTGATGTGCCAGGAATGGTTCGAGAGGAATCTGGGCTGTCCTAAAACCCTGCTTACCCCCTCCTGCACGCAAGCGCTGGAAATGGCGGCTATTCTGATCGACATCCAGCCCGACGATGAAGTGATCATGCCGAGCTACACCTTTGTCAGTACCGCGAACGCTTTTGCGTTGCGCGGTGCGAAGATTGTGTTTGTTGATATCCGTTCAGACACGCTGAATCTGGACGAAACACTGATCGAAGCCGCCATCACACCGCGCACCAAGGCCATCGTGCCGGTGCATTACGCGGGGGTGGCGAGCGATATGGTGGCAATCAACGCCATTTCCGCGCGGCATGGTTTGTTCGTCATTGAAGACGCTGCACAAGGGATGATGGCCACCTACCAAGGTAAACCGCTTGGCTCTTTAGGCCACATGGCGGCGTACAGCTTCCATGAAACCAAGAACTTCACCAGTGGGGGTGAAGGTGGATTGCTCATCCTGAATGACGGGCGATTAATTCACCGCGCCGAGATCATCCGTGAGAAAGGGACCAACCGCAGCCAGTTCTTTCGGGGTATGGTGGACAAATACACTTGGGTGGATCTGGGCAGCAGTTACCTACCTTCTGAAATTCAGGCGGCCTACCTCTGGGGGCAGCTTGAAATGGCGGAGTCTATAACAGCCAACCGTCTGGCGACATGGAACGCTTATAAAGAAGCATTTGATGATCTTGAAGCGGCTGGGAGGCTGGTCTTACCAACTATACCCGGTGACTGTCAGCACAATGGTCACATGTTTTACATGAAGTGTCAGGACTTGGTCGAGCGCACCGCGCTGCTGGCGCACTTGAAGCAGAACGACATCCTGGCGGTATTCCACTATGTGCCACTGCACACCGCCCCAGCAGGACAGAAGTACGGACGGTTTCATGGTGAGGACCGCTACACCACCGCCGAAAGCGAACGCCTGCTAAGGTTGCCGCTCTGGTACGGGATGGAAGAGGACACCCGAAATCGGGTAATTGATGCTGTGAGGGCCTTTTTCAAATGACCATCAGTCAGACCCATTCCAACCGACGACCCCACAATTGGCTGATCTATGACATCGGGGACGAGTGGCTCAACCGGTTTACGGATCACTATGAAGGTCACCTCTACGATCTCGGTTGCGGCGAAATGCCTTACAAGGACTGGTTGCTCAACTACGCTGACACCTACACCGGCGTTGACTGGGGCAGCAGCCTGCACGATCTCAAAGCCGACATCCTGGCCGACCTCAACGAGCCACTGTCCATTGAAAACGAAGTCGCAGACACAGTAATCTCCCTCTCCGTGATGGAGCACCTGCGCGAGCCGCAAGTCTTCCTCAGCGAGGCTCACCGCATTCTCAAGCGGGAGGGGGCGATGATCCTGCAGGTACCGTTCATGTGGTGGGTGCATGAAGCACCCTATGACTACTACCGCTACACGCGCTTTGGTCTGCAATACCTGTTTGAAAAGGCCGGGTTCGTGGATGTTCAGGTCTATCCGACTACCGGGTTCTGGACCATGTGGACATTGAAGTTCAACTACCAGACTACGCGTCTGGTTCTCGGGCCGTGGCCCATTCGCAAGGCAATCGGCCTGCTGTTGCGCGGGATATGGGCTATTGATCAGCGCATCGCGCCTTGGCTGGATAAGTACTGGAAGTGCGAGGCAGAGACAGCGGGGTATTTTGTGGTGGCGAAGAAGGCATGACGCTAGCTGCGAAAACCTATTCCGCCGCACGTTGGACAACCGCCTCATCCGTCGCTCGGGCAGGGCTGCAACTAATGCAAATCGTGGTCTTGGCGCGATTTTTGACGCCAACCGACTATGGACTAATGGCCATGGTGCTGGTGGTATTGAGCTACGCCGGATTATTTAGTGATATGGGTCTGAGCACCGCCTTTGTGCAGCGGCAGCAGATCAGCCACGAGGAACGCAGCAGCCTTTATTGGTTGAGCGTGGCAGTGGGCGGGGCATTGATGCTTATCGTCATGGCCATCAGCCCGCTGGCAGCGATGTTCTTTAAAGAGCCACAGTTAATTCCTTTGATGCTCCTGATCGCCACCAACTTTCTGGTCATAGCGTTCGGCCAGCAACTGCGCATGGATGCCGAGAAGTCACTCAACTTCCGACCGGTCGCGCTCATCGAGATCAGCGCAGCGATGGTCGGCTTTGCAGTCGCCGTATTCACGGCTTGGCTGGGCTGGGGTGTTTATGCTTTGGTTGTAGCCGCGATGATCAGCGCCTGGCTAACGATGTTCCTGTCCTGGCGAATGCTGGCACAAGGGTGGCGACCGGCCTGGCGTTTACGTTGGAGTGAAGTCAGATGGTTTGCACGCTTTGGCGGTGGCATGGTGCTGAATAACGTCATCAACCACGTGAATTTCACTGTCGACCTGATCCTAGGCGGGCGGATCTTGGGCGCGGGCCTGTTGGGTTTATACAGCGTGCCACGCAATCTCATCCTGCAAGTACAAGGCATGGTCAACCCGATCTTTACCCGCGTTGGCTTTCCGCTGATTTCTTCCATTCAGTATGACAAGGAAAGGGTAAAGCAGGTCTACCTTAAAACGATGAATATGACGGCCACTATCAACGCGCCCATTTATGTCGCTATCGCGGTGTTTGCACCTGAAATCGTCTTGCTAATGCTCGGTCCGAAATGGATGGAAGCGGGCCCCTTGATGCGGGTACTTGCTCTTTGGGGGCTGCTGCGATCATTCGGAAATCCTGCGGGGAGTTTGCTGTTTGGATTGGGGCATGTACGACTCGCCACGAAGTGGAACGCAGCGCTGTTATTCCTTGTCATACCTGTAGTTTGGTTCGGCTCGCAGTGGGGCGCTATTGGGATGGCTTGGGCGATGGCTGTTTTGATGGCTGTGCTGTTTGTACCAGGGTGGTTGTTTTTAATTAGGCCTACTTGTGGCGCCGGATTAGGTGAATATTCCGAACAAATCGCCCTGCCAACACTACAAGCAGGCTTAGCTGGACTAACAGCTTGGTATTTCACACACATGATTGGTACTCCTTTGATGCGGCTCATTCTTGGGCTTTGCATTGGAATAACTGTGTACGCAGCACTGCTATATGTCACAAACAAACAATTGTTTTATTTTTTTAAAAATAAATATTAGATGCAAAAAGCTGGCATGAAAATAGTTATCACGAGTAATTTAACCTACCCACACATCGGAGGTATTGAGAATTCAATTAGGCATCTTGCAAGTGAAGGGGTAAAAGTCGGGGATGAGATAATAATTGTATCTAGCAATCAGCCATGTGACGACTCAGAGAATAATAAAAACCACGAATATGCGCATTCACATTTTTATTACAATTCTTATTACTGGGCACCCCAGCCGTTTCGCTTTATTTTAAACTTAATATCCGCGACGATTACCTATAGAAGGGTGCTCAGGAAATATAATCCTGACGTAACAATTGCAAGATATCATCTAAATGTAATTGCGACACGAATGGCGGGATTGAAGAATATTGTATATTTGGTACCGGGAGTGGTTAAGTATCAAGATAACAAAACCAACAGAAAAAAGTCGAATTTGATATCGCATTCTATCAATAAGGCATCCCAGTGGATCGCATTTGCCATAAGCGACAAAGTTGCCGCATTCTCAGACATAATGACGATTCAAATTCAGAAAGCAAGAAATGGCACAGTAGTACATAGAGTAAAGCCAGGCATAAGCTTGGAACGGTTTCATCAAGAATGCAGAAAGACAACTTACTCGCCTGAAAAGGTTGAGTTGCTTTTCGTGGGGCGACTTGTTTCAGCCAAAGGAATCAATATTGCCATTGAAGCACTATCGATACTGCCAAATAATTTTCTACTTACAGTTGTAGGTGATGGGGAAGAAAGAAAAAACTTAGAGATGTTAACTGAGAAATTGAACCTAAAGAGTAGGGTTTGCTTCATCGGATCCACTAATGCGCCAGAGGAGTTTTACAAAAGATCTGATATATTTTTATTCACGTCAATATATGAACCATTTGGACAAACCCTGCTTGAGGCAACGGCAAGCAAATTACCTGTCGTTGCATTTACACCTAGCAACTTTGTAAATACTGCAACGAAACAAATCCTTGGCGAATACGCATTTTATTCACATGAGTTTTCAAAAGAATCTCTAGCCCAGCAAATACAGAACGCTTACACAGAAACATATATAAACAAGATAATTGACATGGAAATGCTGTCGGAGAAAATTGTGGAACAATACTCTTGGAGAACACTTTATAATCAACTGAAGGACCTGCAGCAATGAGGCACCTATACTTCTTATTTTACAAACTAAGTAAAATTCATTTCTTTTTTAAGCTTTACTACAAATCATATATCAAACATCTCAAAAGCTGCGGAGCCTCTATTGGGGTGCAGACGTTAATAATTAACTGTGAATTTTCGCAATCTCACAAAGGTGACAACTTCATCATTGGTGATGGTTGTACTTTGACAGGGGTTTCTCTAATTGCTCATGATGCTTCGCCCACCTTATTCATAAAGGAGCTCAACATAAAGCAAGACGTAATAGAGCCTGGCTCACGTCGCTCGTATCGAGATCCAATTCGAATTGGGAATAATGTATTTATAGGTGTGGGCTCAATAATTTTACCCGGCGTAACCATTGGAAATAATGTGGTTGTGGGTGCAGGATCTGTGGTTAGTAAAGACGTTCCGAGTAATCACGTTGTCGCAGGCAATCCCGCGAAATACATCTGCTCCATCAATGACTATGTAGCCAAGTACACTACTCGCCTAGCCGAATACCCTGAGCGATTCTGATCTGCAAGTAAAACCATTCGAAATGAACTATATTCACAAGATATCAGTACTATTTATCTTCACATTGTTACCCATCGCGGACACATTTGGAGGACTTACTAATGATTTTATGCCGCTCTCTCTACTAGGGAGACTCTGCGTATTGGCTTTGGCGCTGCCAATTATAATTAATTGCAGCAGGCTTTTTACCGAGATATTACCCCCTTTATATCTAACATTCAGTTATTTCTTGATTGTCACCTTGGTTCAATTATTAGTGTCCGATACACTTGATTACGGCCTTCTCGCAATCTCGAACGCAATTAAAATTATGTATTTTCCCGTCTTGTTAGCTACCATTATCGTACTATCCGAGAAAAATATAATCTCAACATCGACCATAAGTCATGGCATTCTTCTTACCGGAATCCTTGTTATAATATCGATTATTCTAGGTAGAGTTAGTGGATTGGGCACCGACATTGCAGGAAGAGGCACCGATATTTCCGGTAATAGGGGGTTCATGATTGGCGCTAATGAAGTAGGCTTAATGTTACTGCTTACTGCACCATCTGTTATGGTATGGATTGGTGGATTGAAAGTTCTGTATAAAATTAAAAATTTTATTGCCCTGGCAATCTATTGTGTGTCTGCGATTATTGTTTTAACGAAGTCTTCAATCGCCTCTATTCTGATTCCAATAGCTAATTGGCTGTTGCACTCAGGAAAAAACCGTGCGTCAAGTGGGTTATTAATTTCTGTGAAGCTAACTTCACTTTCTGTTTTACTGATAGTATTATTAATAGCCTACGGCAATGAAATCGAAACGATTCTAGGGAAAACATTCTTAAGTAGCTTGATTGACGGCAATATGTTGGGCTTTATTTTTAGAGGAAGATCTGATTACTATGAAGCCATATTGCCCGGCCTTATTAATCATGATTTTAACTCTATTATAATTTTGTTTGGCGCAGGTGAAGGTTTGATTCGCTCATTATCTATGGCTCCTTTAGGGAGGAGTGCAAGTGACGCAACAATGTTTGAAATGGACGCATTAGATCTCTTTTGGGCGTATGGTTGGATTGGTTTCTTTCTATATTTGACTTTAATCTACTATCTTATTAGAAAAGCGAAACTGTCTAAACTTACCCCTCTGCATTCTTTTGCGATTGCATTAACGCTGATTCATTCAGTACTTGCTGGACACGTAATTTTTTCGCCCCAGGTATCTACTTTAATTGCTTTTACACTCATGCTTTATTCAAAGCGTTTAGCCAGAAGCACTGAGAACACCTGATGCAGAAAGTTAAAAGCCTAAATATTATTTATCAGTTTCAAACCTTTTTTGCTAATAATTACCCATGCGCTTGATCATGAAAAAAATGATACGCACTAAAACTCGTGACCGATTCTTCTATTGCACATGATTGTATTCGTTCACCTGCTCAACGACCGCTCTGGCAGTCCATCAATCCTGAAACAAGCCATTGCTGCGCTTTCACATGAAGGAGATGATTCGCTACTATTTGTGGGGAGCGATGGCTCTGGTTGCTTGGATGAAACAGCCGTTACGATTGTTCGCTACTGGTATCGACGCACGTTGTCTCGCCTTCTAACCTCTATAACTTATTTGACAAGTCAGATTGTCTTGTTTGTGCGCCTTTTTCGTTCACGTGAAATTGATAAGAATGCGCTAATCTACATAAACACATTGTTGCCTTTTGGTGCCGCCCTCTACGGACGGATTACTGGTCGACATGTTATATATCACTTGCATGAGGTCTCTATCAGCCCTGCACCTTTGCGGTGGTTTCTAACCACTGTTGCTCGTTTAACCGCGCAGCAACTAATTTATGTGTCGGAATTCCACCGTAGATGCTTGTCTATTCGTGGCGTTCATTCCTATATTGTGTACAACTCACTCGATTCAGATTTTTTATCTCAAGGTGCATGCAGCAAATTTCATCATCGTCGTGAAGGTCGCTTCAATGTTCTGATGCTTGCTTCACTGCGAGACTATAAGGGAGTTCCTGAGTTTGTTGAGGTTGCCACTAGGCTCGCTGGACGTGACGACATACATTTCAACTTAGTGGCGAATGACGATGTTGCAACCATGAAACACTACTTTCGTTGTTTCAATCTACCACCTAATATGACCGTCTACCCGCGCACTGCAACCCCTGCTTCACATTACACCAATGCTAGTCTTGTTCTTAACTTGTCTCGACCGGACCTGTGTGTCGAAACCTTTGGGCTCACACTTCTAGAGGCTATGGCCTTTGGCGTGCCGGTAATCGCACCACCAGTCGGCGGCCCGCTTGAGCTGATAGATGACGGCTGCGAGGGCTACATCATCGATAGTCGCAATAGCGATAAGTTGTCTGAAGCCATCCTTAAGTTGGCCGACGATGAAGCCTTGTGCTTACAGCTTTCTGAAGCTGCTCGCCAGAGATCTGCACGCTTTTCGCCTGCAGCTTTTGCAGACGCACTAAGCGATGTCGTGAGATGTCAATATAGCGCGAGGAAAAATAAGTGAAGTCTATTTCTATTTTGGGTACAGTCGGAATACCAGCCTCTTACGGTGGCTTTGAGACGCTCGCTGAAAATCTAGCGCGATATCATCAGATGCATTCGCTTGAAGGGAAATTGACAGTTTATTGCAGTGCAAATAAATATTCAGCTAAGCTCAATAATTATCTGGGTGCCAAGTTACGTTACATTAGGTTGAATGCAAACGGCATTTCTAGCATTATTTACGACATCCTTTCACTGTTGTCATCCATTTTTCACCGTAGCGACGTAATTCTTCTTTTAGGGACATCGGGCGCGGTTTCTTTGCCATTGATTCGATTGTTGTCACATACGCGCATCGTAACCAATATTGATGGGGTTGAGTGGAAGCGTGATAAGTGGAAGGGAGTCACACGCTGGTTTCTACGGTTTTCCGAGCGAATGGCCGTGCGGTATTCACACGAGGTAGTGGCCGACAATGCCGGCATAGCAGATCACGTCAGGCATAGCTACGGGCGCAATGTCCACGTAATCGCATACGGTGGCGACCATGCTCTGCTGGAATCCATCAAGCTGTATGAGGGGCCTGCTCTTCCACAACGCTATGCATTAGCTCTGTGTCGTATCGAGCCAGAAAACAATGTGTCCATGATCCTTGAGGCCTTTTCTTCCAACCCTGAGCTGCCATTAGTCTTTGTGGGCAATTGGAATAATAGTGCGTTTGGCTGTGCGTTACGCGAACGCTTTGCAGACACCGCTCATCTGCACTTACTTGATCCGATCTACGATGTGGGAGTACTGCGCACATTAAGGGGTAATGCATTCGTTTATGTACACGGGCATTCGGCAGGCGGAACTAACCCCTCGCTCGTCGAGATGATGCACTTTGGACTTCCAATACTGGCATTCGACTGTATTTTCAATCGCTACACCACGGAGGACTGTGCCATTTTCTTCAAAGATGCTGAGTCACTACTCAGGAGCTTGGTCAATATTGACACTACCGATGCAGCCCATATTGGTTCTGACATGCGTCGGATCGCGCAGGAGCGTTATACCTGGGACACTATTGGACGAACTTACTTTGAACTTCTTCTCGGTAAAAAGCTTGAGCCTTTAACACATTAATCAATTTTCTTGACCAGTATTTTCAATGACTATCCTTGTCACCGGCGGTGCCGGCTTCATTGGCAGCAACTTTGTGCTCGACTGGTTAGCCCTATCCGACGAGCCGGTCGTTAACCTTGACAAACTCACCTACGCCGGCAACCTGACGAACCTGACCTGTCTGGATGACGATGCCCGGCATGTGTTTGTGCAAGGCGATCTGGGCGACCGTGCCCTGGCAGATCGCCTTCTCGCTAAATACCGACCCCGTGCGGTGGTCAACTTTGCCGCCGAGAGCCATGTGGACCGCTCCATCCATGGCCCCGAAGATTTTGTCCAGACCAACATCGTTGGCACCTTCCGTTTGCTCGAGGCTGTACGTGCCTATTGGGGAAGTCTGCCTGAGGCAGAGAAGGTGGCCTTCCGTTTCCTGCACATCAGCACCGATGAGGTCTACGGCACCCTCTCCAAAGACGATCCGCCCTTTGCAGAAACAAACGCCAACGAGCCCAACAGCCCCTACAGCGCCAGCAAAGCCGCTAGCGACCACCTGGTGCGGGCCTGGCACCACACCTACGGACTGCCGGTTCTCACCACCAACTGCAGCAACAACTATGGGCCATTCCACTTCCCCGAGAAGTTGATTCCGCTGATGATCGTCAATGCCCTGGCAGGCAAGCCGCTGCCGGTGTACGGCGACGGCATGCAGGTGCGCGACTGGCTGTACGTGAAAGACCACTGCAGCGCCATCCGCCGGGTGCTGAAAGGCGGGCGCCTGGGCGAAACCTACAACATCGGCGGATGGAACGAGAAGCCCAACATCGAGATCGTGCACACCGTCTGCGCCTTGCTTGACGAACTGTGCCCCAAGGCCGACGGCAGGAGCTACAAGACTCAAATTACCCACGTGCAAGACCGCCCCGGCCATGACCGGCGCTATGCCATCGACGCCCGCAAGATCGAGCGCGAACTTGGCTGGAAGCCAGCCGAAACGTTCGAGACCGGCATCCGCAAGACTGTACAGTGGTACCTGGATCACCCCGAGTGGGTCGCCAACGTACAACGCGGGACATACCGGAAATGGGTGGCCAAACAATATAAGGAAACAAACGAATGACTCGCAAAGGCATCATCCTAGCCGGGGGCTCCGGCACCCGGCTTTACCCCATTACTCAAGCTGTGAGCAAACAGCTTATGCCGGTTTACGACAAACCCATGGTCTATTACCCATTGAGCACGTTGATGTTGGGCGGTATTCGAGATGTTTTGCTTATTAGCACCTCGCAAGATACTCCTCGATTTGCGGAACTACTGAATGATGGCTCCAAGTGGGGCATGAATATTCAGTACGCTGTGCAACCCAACCCCGATGGGCTTGCGCAGGCTTTCGTTATTGGCAAAAACTTTATTGACAACAGCCCTAGCACCTTGGTACTTGGCGACAACATTTTCCATGGGCACAACTTAGTAAAACAACTGAACAGCGCCAATCAAAAAGAAATCGGGGCCAGCGTGTTTGCTTACCATGTTCAAGACCCTGAGCGATATGGCGTGGTTGAATTTGACAGCAACCTGCGAGCAATAAGCATAGAAGAAAAGCCTGTTGCCCCAAAAAGTAAATATGCGGTAACTGGCCTATATTTTTACGATGAACAAGTTTGCGATATAGCTGCTGAAATTAAACCTTCGGCCCGTGGCGAACTAGAAATTACTGATGTAAATAAGCGCTACCTGGAACTAGGACAGCTGAATGTTGAAATTATGGGAAGGGGTTACGCTTGGCTTGACACGGGGACCCACGACAGCCTTTTAGAGGCAGCAAGTTTCATCGCAACACTTCAAAAACGGCAGGGTTTACAGGTTGCGTGTCCAGAGGAAATTGCTTTCCGTCAAGGATGGATCAACTCCGAGCAACTTGCCGCACTGGCACACCCTTTAAAAAAGAATGGTTACGGGCAATATCTGCTCAACCTTTTAAAAGAAACATAAAAATGCCTTTTACAGTTTCACAAACTACACTACCTGAAGTGCTAATTCTAGAGCCTAAAGTGTTTGGGGATAATCGAGGATTTTTCTTCGAGAGTTTCAATCAAAGGGATTTTCATCAAGCAACGGGCCTCGACGTACACTTTGTTCAAGACAACCACAGCAAATCGAGCCGCGGTGTGCTTCGCGGGATGCACTACCAAATTGAATGCCCGCAAGGCAAACTGGTGCGTGTTACAGCGGGCTCTGTGTTCGACGTTGCGGTAGATCTTCGCAAGTCATCACCAAATTTCGGGAAATGGGTTGGGGCACAGCTATCGGCGGAGAATAAGCAGCAAATGTGGATACCCCCCGGCTTTGCGCATGGCTTTTTGGTAACAAGTGAATACGCTGAGTTTTTATACAAAACTACCGATTACTGGCATCCAGAGCACGAGCGAAACCTTTTATGGTGTGACCCAACAGTTGACATTCAGTGGCCTACAATTGGCGAACCAAAGCTAGCCACAAAAGACGCTGCAGGACAACTTTTAGCCACGATAGATACGTTCAATTGATTTGCCCCTGCTATACAAAAATCTAAGGCATAGCTGGTTTGAACTGCAAAGCCCTTGGGCTTCTCACGCTCGTTTCTTCAAACAGGCTCAACACCCTTCTCAACTTCGCCCCGCCATCTCGCGTTACCTGCACCCAGTTAAAGCTGGCATCGCCCGGCACGGTGCTGCTAAATAGCGCATCAAAAGGCACACGCAGGTAAATGCCCTTGTCAAAACTTCCTTCACCAAAATCTTCAGCCGACACATTGGTTTTACTGGCGTAGGCACCAATTTTTACACCGTTGTCAAACACGCGTGAAAGGTCTACCGTAACACCTTTGTCCCCAGCCAAATATTGGCCCACTGAGACCGTGGCCAGTATGTCTTCAAATCCTGTGTCCACGTATGCCGTAATGTGGCCGGTATTCACGGTGTAATTTCTGAAATCAAAGTCTTGTTCAAAGGCTCGCTGTTTTACGCGGTTGGCATCTACCCCCAAGGCCCAACGTGAATTCATGGGGCGGTACAAATATTCACCGCCCACGCCGCCAAACATGCTTTCCAAATACCCGCCATACAAGCTATAAAAATGGTTTTGTGAAAGCTGGCCCACATGGTTAAGTTGCAAGTTGCTTAGTTTGGTGTCCGAGGCTGTTGAATACTCGCGAAAATCAGTACGTACAGGTGGCAAGTTGCTGGCGCTGTTTTGAGTAAACTTGTCGAATGTGCCGCCCAATACATGGTCTACACGGCCAGTTATCCAAGTGCTGTTGGTTAGTTCAACTTCGCCCCTGGCATAGGCTGTAAACTGAAACAGGTAGCCATTGGCGCCACCAAAAGTTTGCTCGTACCCCAAGCCAACAGCGCCGTTGTACCACGGGTCGTATTCCGTGTACAGGGGTTTGTAGGCGTAGCCATTGGGCTCAACAGCGACCACGGAGTTGACGTTTGTTTGTTGCTCATTTTGCCGCACCGCTAGCTGGGTTTTATCTTCAGCCCACTTGTTGCGGTCTACTACATGCTCTGCAATATTTGCACCACGATTTTTGTAGGCAAAGCTGAACCAGTTAATGTCTTCTGCCACGTTTTCATGCAGGGCTGCGGTGGCTTTGTCCACAGCCTTGGCTGGGTAGGTAACGTCGGCATTTTTAACCGTAAGCTGCACTTCACTGCCACGTTGTTGAACGCTTTCAACATTCCAGGTGGTTTGCTCTTCCACCAGCTTTACGGTTTTTTCCCAATTGGTGCTGGCAGGGCGTGGGCCTTGCGTAACCACCACAGGTTTGGGGTCAGTTATTTTGGGCACTGCATATTTGCTTACATTCTCTTTAAACGACAAGGCAAAACCCATGGTGTTGCCGCGTTGCACGCTTACGCTGAAATCGATGTAGTCATTAATGCGGTACACCGCACCATAGTTAATATTGCTGCTTTGTGCCTGCGGGTTGCTCAGCGGTTCATTGGAATAGTCGTTGCCATCCAGTTCCACTTTCAAAATCAAATCGTGCCAAGGAGTTTGCCATTCAACACCGCCAAACAAGGCAGCTTCACCCCTGAAATAAGTTTCCGAGTTGGCTTGCCCACCCGCCCCAAAGTTGACCTGGGGTCTGCGTTCAAACTCATCACTGATAAAACCAAAAGGGTTTGATATACCGCCCCCGGTGGCCATGTTGCCAAAGCCCAAGCCAAGGGTAAAGTCGAACTGGCCCGCACGTTTGTTGGCCACAAAATATTCGCTGGAAAACAAACCAGTGCCGCCAATATCGCGAAGACCCACGGCCAATTCAGGCAGGTAAGCTGTTTCATTTAACAGGCGTAGTTTCACATCTACGCTTTTGTCTTGGTATTTGCGGTCGCCACTGAAGGCATCAGGACCAAAACGGCGGTTTGTAACAATGGAATACCGAAAACCCGCTTCCAGCCATTCAAAGGGTTGGTAAATGAATGAGTAGCGTGAATAAGGTTCAACCCGGCTGGCGGTAAGGCTAATGGTGCCTTCCTCGGCCATGCGGGCGCTGGGCATTTGAAGCAGGCCCACTGTGCCCCAATCGCTGCGAGTGGGGCGCACGGTGTAATCGAAAGGCGTATTGCTGGCCGGTGTAATAGTTTCCGTGGGTGCTGCCACCACTGGTGTGGCATTGTTGGCCTGTTTAAATGCCCCTTGGGTTTGCAAAAACTCAACCAGTTGCAGGCTTTCTTGCTCGGCCCAGCCGCTATTGCGTGCTGGTGCCCACACCCACGCACCCGGTTGCGGCAGGGTTTGCTCGGTTTGGTTCCACAGCGCCACATTCAGCTTAACCATTTGCCCGGTGGGTTGTACCAGCCAGGCATGGTCAAAACCTTCGCCAAAGGTGTACCAACTGCTTTTTGGAAAGCATTGCTGTAAATAAGCAATTACCGACACCTGCGGTTTAAACGCAGCCACGCACTGCCCACCCGTGCCCAGCACGGCAATATGGTTGGCTGTGGGTTGCAGTACTACAGAATCATTGGCTTGTAACACCGGGTCCAGGTTTATTTTGGCGGCCATTTCATGGCCGTCTTGCGTGGGCAGCAGTTGCCGGCCTGTGGTGGGCAAACTTTCCACCAATGGTTTTAAATAAGCAGGCACTTTGCCTGTGGGCTGCATGCCAAGCAGCGTAATAAGTTGCGTTTTTTGAAGTGCTTGCTTGTTGTACAGTTCAGCACGCTTTAACAGCATGCTGCCCAGTTGCAGGGTTTGCCCTTCGCTATTGGTGGCGCTGCCGGGCAATAGTTGCTCGCGCATAAGCAGCTCTGAAAGGCGCTCGCCCTGCTTTGGCGCGTATATGCTTTCCGCGTGGGCCCAACCAAACTGGGCAATCAACAAGGCCAGGGCTGCGGTTGTTTTAAGTTTCATGGCTTGGGTGCTGGGTTGGTTCGGTGCAGCCATTCTATGCAGGCACTGGGGGTTAGGCACTGGCTGCCATACACGGGGCTTCCGTTGCTGGCAAATGCATGCAGGCTGTAAGGAGTTTCACTGTTGGGCTGCGGTACTTCCTGAAACCACACCAAAGGTTGCCTGCCTTGTTGCGCGGCTTCTAATAGGCGTTTGCGCAATACGCTGTTGCTTGTATTAACCGTTGATTCGGGCACTGGCTGAAAACGCAAGGCCACAGTTTTATTAAAAATTTGTTGATCGGGCTGGCTGTAAGTTTTGCTGGTGGGCAATTGCACCCCTTGCTGGTCAGGGGCAGCCCAAGTGTATTCGGTTGTGCTTATATAGTTGTTTACACCGGTAATACTGATCAAGAACCCGTTTTGCAGCCTCAGCAATTCGCGTTGCGAGTCGTACCAGGTTTGCACAGGGGGCTGTTGTTTGGGCGTTGCCACGTAACCCAACACCATCATGGCCTGGGCGCCCACGGTGTGCGCTTCCAGGTACTGCAAATTGGGGTTCATTTGAAATTGCTCAAACCGCGTGGGGTTCGTTGTGTCCAGTGCCTGAACCATTTTGTATGCAGCTGTAAAATTTGACGCGCATGCACTTAAGCCAAGGCAGGCAAGGGGCAATACAAGGTTGCGATTCATTGTTGGCACTGTGGGTTACTTTGCAAATACGAATGAGTTGGGCAAAAAAAAACGCCTCCTGTCAGGAGGCGTTTTAGTGTGTTGCAGCTTACTGCGATGCTGAAACAGACACGGGGATGTTGTTGTTGTCGTTCGCAACAGCAATAGCCGTTGCCAAGCCAGCAGCAATACCCAGGCCACCGGCGGCACTTACACCACCAGCTGCACCGGCACCAGCACCACCGGCGCCTGCACCAGCTCCACCGCCTTGAGCGCCAGCGTTTGCTGCGTTGGGGTTTGCATTGGCTTCACCAGTTGGGCTAGCGTTTGTGTTTTGGGCAAAAGCAGTGCCCATGCTCATTCCGGCAATAGCCAGGATAGCTAGAAATTTTTTCATAGAGAATTCTCCTTGGATAGGATTAATAAACGCGCGCAACATAAAACTTACAACAAAACTGCCGTTAACACCACCCCATATTTAAAGGGCGATAGTTTACTTACAACACTATTCGCCACGCAGGCGCCAGGCTTTTTTCAAAGCCTGAAGGCGTGTGGCTGATTCTTCATCGCTGCCCGCTTTGCGCATGGCGCCCTTCAACAAGGCGATTAACACTGCCAAAAAGCCCGCTGCCAATACGCTTAGCACCACAATCAGGGCGCGCTTGGGCTTGCTTTTGCGCTCTGGCACAGCGGCCATGTCCAATTGCTGCACATTGCCACCGTCTTTGGCTTCGTCGATTTTGGCCAGTTCAAACTGCTTGGCCATAATTTCAAACACCGCTTCCTGGTATTTCACTTCGCGCAAAGCGCGAACGTATTCAAGGCCCTGTTCGGGCAAATTGCCAGCCGACACCAAACCCAATTCGCCGCCTGTGCCGCCTTTGTCCAGCTTCTTGAGTTCTACGCGCAGGCCATTCAATTCAGCCACCACACGACGGTAATCTGAATTCTCGGGCGTGGCAAAAGTGCGCATGGCGCTTAGTTGCACTTCCCGCTGTGCAATTTCAGCACGCAGGCGGGCTACAGCCTCAATGGTGGCCTCTGCCTGGCTTTGAAGTTCAACCAAACCGGTGCGTTCTTGAGTTTCTTTCAGCTTTACTTCAGCGTTTGAAAGCTCTTCTTTGGCTTTTGCAAACTGATTTTCAAAAAACTGGCGACGTTGCTGTGCCTCGGTAACTGCCACCCGAGTCATCAGGTCTTTCAACACCGCGTAATAAGCATTGGCCATTTTGGCAGCCAGCTCGGGGTCTTTGTCGTCGACCTCAATGGTAATCAAATTCGATTTTTTATCGCTGCCTACCCGAACCACTTCATTCAGCGTTCCATATACGTCTGTACGTAGTTCGGCCTCGTAATATTCGACCAAATTGAACTGATCAATAATTTGGTCTTTCGCACTGCGGCTTTGCAGCATGGCAATTACTGTGTCGGCTGTCGTGCCCCCCGCACTAATACCAGCCAAACCAGCCAACCCGCCCAAGCTGGCCAATGCAGCTGCGGCGCCACCGCCGCCACCGCTCTGTGGTGGCAGCAGCGTGGTTTTTGCGGTAAATATCGGCGTTAGAAACAAGCTAGCCACAATGGCCACAATGCCCACTGCAAAGGGCAAACCGAAGATCAGCTTTTTTTCTTCGCCCAGCGTGGTAGCCAATTCAACCAAGCTAATTTCATCGTCGTCGTAATCGCCAATTGGCTGGGAATCAATATTCGAATTCATGCGTGTTTCCCGTTAATCCCGAATGGCGTTAACCGCAGCGGCACCCAAACCAACCTGATAGAAAATTTGGGAAATGTCGATCAGGGTTTTGGTTAGCGACACACGTTCGAAATCTTCGGGAACATAAATTGCGTCGCCTGGCAGGGCGCGTTTACCGTACAAGCCGCTTACGAAAGGCAACCAGCCTTGCTGCGCACTGTTTACGGTGCCATTGGCGCGTATTACAAAAATTGAGCCATCGTCTGCGCCTTTTGCTGCGCCACCAGCCAAGCCCAGGTAGTCGAACACCGTGTTGCCCGACTCGAACGCATACACGCCCTGGCTGTAAACGGAGCCCAACACTGCCACCTGGCCGGGTAGCGAAGGAATGGACACCACGTCTCCATCGATCAACGCCAACGGTGGCAATTCAGCAATGCCTTGTGCATCGGGTTTAATGTCGAGCACAACACGGCCTTCGGGTTTCATTTTACGCAGGCGCTCCAGGTAAGCACCCTGAATTTGGGCTTGCTTTTGAGCGTTGGCGGCATCGCCAGCCGAAATAGCAGAAGCTGCATTGCTGGCCTGGGCAGACACCAACATGCGTTCCGCTTGTTCAAGTGCTTTCTGTTTTTGCTGTTCTTGCTCAACCGCGATAGACCGGCGGGTTAGTTTGGTACCAAACAGGTAGGCGTCTTCTGCCAAGCCACCAGCTTTTACAATGACATCTCGCAGCGATTCGCCCGGGGCAATTTGGTAGTATCCGGGGGCTTTTACCTCGCCGGTCACTTTAATTAACGCAGTTTGGCGCGAGCGTGGAATTTGAGCATCGTTGGCGCTGAATACGGTAACCACGTCGCCAGCCTGCAACTGCAGGTTTTGGTTGGGGTCGCCTGCCATGGCCTTGCGCAGGTTGAACGGAATTAAGCGGGTTTGCAATTCTTGGCGGTCGAGCCGCTCAATAACCGCGTAGTCCCAGTTAATTTGGGAAAGCATGTTTGAAATGGTGTCTTCAACCACTTCAATTTTTTGCTCACCTTCCTCGCCTTGGTCGGTTTTGTTGAACAGTTTGGAATCGTCAATGTTCAATTGACTTTTCAGCGTTGGGTCTTTAACTGATCGCTCGGCGTCGTCTTTGTTGAATTGAACCAGCGCGCCCTTCTTTTTAAAATAGCTGTCTTGAATCAAGGCATCTGTATTGGGTATAAGGTCGGCAATTCGCATGCCCTCGAAATGCGGGTAGCGGGCGGGCGTGGCCACATTGCCTTTCAAGGTAACTGCGTTGGTAAATTCTCGGCGAGTTTGGAACAGGGTAACAATGTCGCCGTCTTTCAGGGCGGCCTGGTTCAAGGCGCGGCTGTAGCTAAGCTGCTCCACTGCACGGGGTGCCTTGAAGTTATCTGGATTAAACCCTTCAATGAGAACGGAATCTTGACGAAGCAAGGTGCGGTCGATACCAGAAATATCGAGAATGTCGCTTAACCCCTCGCTTGGCTTTAATTCGAATATTGCGGCGGAAGGGCCGGCTACATTCAGCGCTACGCGCGCGCCAGCCTGACCGATAAAGATTACGTCGCCCGCCCGGAGTTTACGGTCGTCGTTGAGTTCGCCTTTGCGAAGCAAATCGTAAAGGTCGAAGGTGGCCACAGTAACACCACCGCGTTTCAGCTGCACATTGCGAAAGCTGCCGTTGACACCAGGCTGCGCCACAGAAAACACAACTGAGGCCAAAGTACTGGTGCTGCTTACCGTGTGCATACCTGGGGCCAACGCTTGGCCCGCCACGTAAATGCTGACACCACTTAGCTTGCCCAGGGTGGCGCTTAAGTTAAAGTTTTTGTAGTACTTGCTGATTTCAGCAGTAAGGAATTGATCAAGATTGCGGGCACGCACACCGGCAACCGGGAAGGTGCCCACTGAAGGAATGGTGAGCTGACCATCGCGATCGACCACGGCGGTGTGGTTCACATCGATAGCGCCCCACACCCGCACCAAAATTTGATCGCCCGCGCTAATTTCATAGTCGGCGGAAACTGGTGCATTTTCAGCTTGCGTTTGTTTTAAGTCGGCCTTGAGCGCAGACGTGCCAAATGGATAAAGCAACTTGCCAGTGTTTTCGAATACGAAGCGCTGAAAAAGGCTAAGGGGCCGATTGGGCAAAGGCTGCGCCTGGGGCTGCTGCATTTCCTCGGCACCCTGACCGTCAATATTATTCGCCGAGTTTGCTTCCGAATTGGCTTTGCCAACAAGACCCGCACCAGCATTCGCAGGCAAGTTATTGGGTTGCGCGTTAAAACGATCCGTATTTGAACGGTTAAGTTGTTGATCGTTTACAAAGCCAGCCAAACCGAGCGGTGCTTGTGCAAATACGCTGCCGCTGGCCACCAGTACAACACAAACCATTGCGTATCGGATCTTTTGGCCGAAAGCTGATAAATACATCGTTTAACTCTATTAATTGAAATGACGGGTCAAAACCAGAATTGGCATATTGGCTTAAAGGGTAGCAGAAAGCTGCTTTAGCTCGCCATTTCCTTGCGATTTCTGAAGTAAATGCTTAAGCGCAACATGCGACGGTACATGCGCTGGTAAACCACAAAGCTGATCAACAGCCAAACCACCACCATTCCCAGGCTTTCCGGCCAGAAAATTGCACCCAACATGGGAATAAATGAGTAAACCCACAAAAAAGGCGAAGTATAGGCGTTGCGCTTCCAGGCCGGGGCGTAAGGCAACAACTTGCGGCTAACTACACGGCGGTAAATAAGGCTGTGCAAATGGGAGGCATCGGGGCAGCCTGGGTTGTGCTTGCGCTTGCGGCTGGCACGGCGGTAAATGCTGAACAAGGTTTCAATGAACGGGTAACCGCACACCAGCAACATGGCCCAAGGGCTGACGTCTGCAGGGTTGCGCATAGCCAAGGCCACGGCCAGCACAGCCACATAATAGCCCAGGCTGTAAGCGCCTGCATCGCCCAGGAAAATAAAGCCTTTGGGGTAATTAACCGCCATAAAACCGGCAACCACAGCCGCGCCAAGTATGGCCAGGTTCAACACGGCAGTGTCGTCGACCCGGTACGCGATAACGCCAATGGTAAGCAACATAAGAAGAACAACGCCGCTGGCCAAGCCATTGAACCCGTCGATAATATTCACGCTGTTTGCAATGCCAGCGATTGCAAAAGCAGTAAACAAAATACCAACTGGGGCAAATGCCAGCAGCGAATCAATGCCAGGTACGTGAACGCTGTTCACCCAATAGCCTGTAATTAGCGCAGCCAACAAACCGCTGGCTGCAGTGGCAAACAAGCGCACTTTAACCGACACTGTTTTGGTGAAGTCTTCAAGCAAACCAGCCGCAAAAGCGGGAATGCCACCAATTAGAACCAAACCCAACAGGGTTGCTGTACCTTGAGAAAAACCATGAGGAAGTGCAAACCAGGTGCCCAGAAAACCAGCGGCCAGTGCAATACCGCCAATACGCGGCGTGGGCGCAGTGTGAAATTTTTGCACGCCATTGGTGCCGTCCATACTGAAAGCGCCATGCCAGCGCTTGGTGGCCACAATAAGCAGACTGGCCAGTAAGGAGCAAATAATTCCCGTTAACGCTGCTGGCCAGAAGACTTTAATAGCCTCGATGGTTTGCATGATGCTCCCGATGTGTTGGTGTTGCCGACCCGAAAAAAGACCGATCGACTGGTTTTAATATTTCAGTAGTGTCAAACGGCAGCGAGTAACTTCCGTTGACAGTAAATTTTTATAGGCGTTAAGCAAACTGCATTCCTGCCACAGCGCCCCGCAATTGTGCACACGCAGCATGGCAGTTTTGTGACTGTCATAGACTTTCGAGTATACCACCTAGAGTTAACCCTATTTCAACTTTCAAAATCGCTTGTCACCCTTTGTTACTCTGCATTCATGCTGGTGGATGCATTTACTTGTCGACCTAAATGAGGGGGCGTAATTTTACCTACAAAACTGCCAAGATGGGCTAAGTGACAACTGTAATTTGTTGGAGTGGCTTGTTTTGCCACGAAGGTGAATCAGTTTTTTAATAACCCTGAAACAAAAAATCGAGGGCTGAAATTATTCTGACCTGTTCATCAATCAACGACACAACAGTCAGATTGCGGTTACCCGGGTTGGAGTACACATCAAAACGCGCCACTAGAAACCTCTCCATTGGTCCAATGGCAAACCTTCTTCTTCAATAATTGAATTGTATGCGGCAATAAATTCTGAATGCTCTTGCCGCCAACGGCGCTCTTGCTCTTTGCGAACTACCTCTCGAAGGTAGTTATCGCAAACCTGAGAAATGTTGATACCCAAGGCTTTGGCAGATTCCAAAACATCAACGCTTAAAGTAAGGTTTGCTGCCCTCTTGCCCGATGCCCCGGACCGGGGAGCAAGGTGAGTTTTAGTGACGGACATCGGAACTTCATGCGCATTTTAATATGCGCATACTTTAACCCTCATTCACTTGAAAGAAAATAAGCAGCAACAGGCCTGCGAAAATTACCGCCCCACAAGTTGAATGGCCTGTTTGGCCATGGTGTTGACTGACTGGTGCAGCAGCCCGAATACCCAGCGAATAGTGGCCACCGAGGCATCGGCCAAGGCGTGGGTTGGGCGGCCCAGGTAAGCCATGATGGCGTTGAGCATGCCAGCCACTTCTTTGCTTTGTTTGTAGCTGGCTTGTGCGTAGCGGGCGAGAATTTCAGCCATTTGGTCGAGCACAGTGAATGCGCCTGTGCCGTAGTGGCCAACGCTGAGCAGGCTTTGTGCGCCCAGGCGGGAAAGCATGTCGTGAATGGCTTTGTTGATAAGTTTCAGCAAACGCCCACTGAACATGGCACCGGGCATTTTGGCGAGTTGTTCGAACCACCCTGCTTCAGCGTTGTTGGCGGGGTACATGGAGTTTTCCAGTTGCTGTTGCTTACCCCTGGTGTGGCTTTGCATTTGCTTCCAGGTGCTGTTGACCATGCTGCTGTAGCCGTTGGCAAGCTTGTGCATGGCTGGGTTGATGTTCAGCCAACCGGCATCGAGCAAGTAAGTGCCATGCACGTAGGGTGCATGAACAAAGGGGTAGCACGGCACCATGGTGACAATGTCGGCCTCGTTGGCCACGCGGTACACATGGCCAGTATTCATTTTTTTGCTCAGGTGCTCGGCATACGGCAACATGCCAACACGCGGTGCCGCCACGGTGTACAGGTACGCGTTCAGGTTTAACTCAGCGCAGGCTGCGGCATTGAGGTTAGCCAGCGCGCCGCCCAGGCTGTGACCCATGCAGTGCACTGCGGTGGGCTTGAAACCCAGGTTTTGCTGCTTGATGAATTCGTTAAGCTGCTGAACGTAGCTTTTAAAGGTGGTGCCAAAACCCTTGTGAATGGCGTGGCCTGTGGGGCCGGGAGTTGGGATTGCGTTGATGTCTGTTCCATAATCTGCCATGGAATTGGTAGTACCACGCGTGGCGATGACGATTTCTTTTGAACGACCACCATTGAGCTGAGCCATGAAACCAAAGCCGCTGGCAACGGGAGTGATTAGGCCGGAAGTGGCGGTGATGGGCTTGAGAGAATTGAGATCAATGAATGGCAACGAGATCCCCAGCTGATCTTTAAGTGCAACAGAGTCCCTCCCCTTTGCCTTGTACGCGCTATCGGAGAGTAGGTAAATCTGATTGGGTGTTAGCTGATTCATTTCAAATATTCCCATTGTGTTGACATCGAACAATTCGCCCGTGGTCGTACTGTTCGTAAGTGGACAGGTCGCAATTAATCTTTATGACGCCGTCTTTTGTCTCGGTTCTTTCATTAAAGTCGTGCTTGGTATACGACCAAATTGCATAGCGCTGGCCTTCATGTAAAAGCCAAACGAGCTGAGCGATATTTGGATTTGCGGACAACAAATCTGGCTTTAAGAACCTTCTCTCTTGAACCACTTCAAACTTGAAGCGCCCTTCACTATCGGTCGTGGCGGTGTCGCTGTACTTTCCGCCCTCAAAACCTCCGCTATACAGTTCACGTGTGGCAACAACATTGACCAGCGGTTTCCCCTGCCAATGAATAAGCCCTTCAATGGGCGAGCAGTACACAATTTTTTTGAACACAAAAGCCTCCGTGGGCTGGGGTGCAAGGGGCATCAGCAATACCAAGGCGAGCAAGAAGCGGTGCATGGTCTAAGCCTGTCCGTTTGGAATAAACGACCACGCTATCACTGGGTGGGGCGGGAGGCAAAAACCAGATTGGGTGTGTAATCAGGATGGGGTTATCGACCTGCAAATAATTGACTGAACATTCAGCTTAAATAGCAGATTTTTGGGGGTATGAAGGCGTAAAATGCATATTAAACAGGCCCTTACCACGGAACTTTTGAATGCCCCACGTTCTACTCAGAAACGGCAATCGTTTCACTTGCGAACCCCACACAACAATTCTGGATAACGCAATTTCAAACAAAATAGCCTTGGAGCACAGTTGCAAGAATGGCCAATGTGGGGTTTGCGAAGCCAGGGTATTAATCGGTGAAACCACTACGCTCAAACCTGAAATTGGTCTGAGCGAGAGTAAACGCAGCCAGGGCTTTGTGCTGACATGTTGCCGCGCTGCCATTTCCGACCTTGAGATCGATGCCGAAGACCTGCCAGAACTCGCTGAAATCAAAACTAAAACCTACCCTGCCCGTATCGATTCCATTCAGGTGTTGACACCGTCGATTATCAAGGTGGTACTGCGAACCCCGCCCAGCGATCAAATAAAATTTCTGGCTGGGCAATACATTTCCGTAATTGGCCCCCATGCCCTTCGGCGAAGTTATTCGATTGCCAACGCTCCGCGAGGCGATGGCAAAATTGAATTGCACATTAAAGAAGTAGAGGGCGGGGCATTTAGCAAATATTGGTTTGAACAGGCCAAGGTGAACGACCTGCTTCGATTTGAGGGGCCATTTGGTACCTTTTTTGCGAGAAAGCCCTTGCCAAAAAAGCTGCTATTGCTTGCAACTGGCACCGGACTTGCACCAATCAAGGCAATTCTGGAACAAATTATAAACATGGCTGCAAATGAATTACCCGAAATCGATTTGTACTGGGGCAGCAGATACGAAGAAGATATTTACATGAACCCGGCAGACTTTTCCTGCCCCAATTTGAAGACGCACCTGCTGCTTAGCCAGCCTTCAGCGGCTTGGGCAGGCCGGAAGGGTTACGTTCAGGAAGCTACGTTGGCAGACCATTCAAATTTTAAGGACTGCTCTGTTTATGCTTGTGGATCGATCAAGATGATTGAATCAGCCAAAGCAGCCCTGTTAGAAAGTGGGTTACCATCCAACAAATTCCATTCAGACGCCTTTGTGAGCTCAAATTAATGAAAGCCGTAATTCTGGCTGGTGGCCTGGGCACTCGCCTAAGTGAAGAAACCAGCATTAAACCCAAGCCAATGGTTGAAATTGGCGGCATGCCGATTTTGTGGCACATCATGAAAACCTATTCAGCCCACGGGGTGAATGATTTCATTATTTGTTGTGGCTACAAAGGCTATGTAATCAAGGAATATTTCGCGAACTACTTCCTTCATCAATCAGACGTTACCTTCGACATGCGAAACAACACAATGGAGGTGCATCACAAACGCGCCGAACCATGGACGGTTACATTGGTAGATACCGGCGAGGATTCAATGACCGGCGGCCGCTTGGGCCGCGTGCGCAAATTCATTGAGAATGACGAAGCCTTTTGTTTTACCTATGGCGATGGTGTTGGCGATATCGACATTACCGAATCGATTGCCTTTCACAAGAAGCACGGCAAGGCGGCCACGCTAACAGCCACTTACCCGCCCGGGCGCTTTGGTGCGCTCGATATCAAGAACAGACAAGTCATGAACTTCAAGGAAAAGCCAAAAGGCGATGGCGCCATGATCAACGGTGGGTTTTTTGTATTGAGCCCAAAAGTTTTAGGCTACCTGGGTGGTGACGACACAGTGTGGGAGCAGCAACCCCTGCAGCGTTTGGCTGAAGACGGCGAGTTGATGGCGTTTGAGCATCAAGGTTTCTGGCAACCCATGGACACACTGCGCGACAAGCACCTGCTTGAAGATTTGTGGGCCAGCGGCAAAGCGCCATGGAAAAAATGGGACTAGGAACTTAGCATGACGAGCACCGTGAACCCTGAGTTTTGGAATGGTAAGCGTGTATTTCTGACCGGGCACACTGGCTTCAAAGGCAGTTGGGCTGCGCTTTGGCTACAAAGCATGGGCGCTGTAGTGAAGGGATTTTCACTGCCCCCCCACACCAGCCCAAGTTTGTTTGAACAAGCAAAAATTGCCGAGGGCATAGAAAGCGAATTTGGCGACATACGCGATTTAGCATCCATTACCAGCAGCATGGTGGGCTTTAACCCCGATATTCTGATTCACATGGCCGCCCAACCACTGGTGCGCTTAAGTTACCGCGAACCAGTAGAAACTTATGCAACCAATGTAATGGGCACGGTGCATGTGTTTGAGGCCGCCCGCAAGTGCGCAAACCTGAAAACAATCGTGAATATAACCACCGACAAGTGTTACGAAAACCGGGAGTGGGAATGGGGTTACCGCGAGAATGAGCCAATGGGCGGCCATGACCCGTACAGCAACAGCAAGGGCTGCGCAGAGCTGGTTACCAGCGCTTATCGAAAATCGTTTTTTAGTGCGCCGGGTACGCCTGCCTTGGCCAGCGTACGCGCAGGCAATGTAATTGGCGGAGGCGATTGGGCTGAAGACCGACTGATACCCGATATTCTGAATGCATTTGAGAACAAGCAACCCGTTGTCATTCGCAACCCCAACGCCACTAGGCCATGGCAGCATGTGCTTGAACCGCTGAGCGGTTACTTTGTATTGGCTGAACGGCTTTATAGCGGCCAACACCCAGAGTTTGCAGATGGCTGGAACTTTGGCCCGAAAGACGAAGACGTTCAACCTGTGGGCTGGATTTGCGACCACATGGTAAGGCTATGGGATCAAGGCGCCTGTTGGGAATTAGACGGCCAACCCAACCCGCATGAAGCGAATTACTTAAAATTAGACATTTCGAAGGCGAAGCGCCATTTACACTGGCAACCCCGGTGGAACCTAGGTGCCGCTTTAAACAAGATAGTGCACTGGCACAAAGCGTGGCTGAGCGGAGAAGACGCTCGGCAGCTTTGCCTGCAACAAATTGACGAATACACACGCACCCCGCAATAAGGAAGCAGTATGAGCGAGCCCATTACATTTCATAAAACCAACCCGGAAGCACTGCGTGCCCAAATTGCTGAATTGGTTCAGCAGTATGCAGACGCCGTACACGCTCCCAAAGCATTTGTACCCGGCGAAAGTGCAGTTCCAGTTTCTGGCAAAGTGGTGGGCGCCCCTGAAATTCAAATGATGGTGGAAGCCAGCCTGGATTGCTGGTTGACCACCGGGCGATTCAACACCCTGTTTGAAGCGCGTTTGGCCAAGTTTTTGGGTGTTAAGCACGTGCTTACGGTTAATTCTGGTTCATCAGCCAACCTGGTTGCGTTTTCAACACTGACCAGCCCAAAGCTGGGCGACCGTGCAATTAAGCCCGGCGACGAAGTAATTGGCGTGGCCGCAGGCTTTCCAACAACAGTAAACCCGATTTTGCAGTTTGGTGCTGTGCCCGTGTTTGTAGACGTAGACCTGCACACACACAATATTGACGCTACAAAAATTGAAGCTGCAATTAGCCCCAAAACCAAAGCCATTATGTTGGCCCACAGCCTTGGCAACCCATTCAACCTGGATGTAGTTACATCACTGTGCAAGAAGTACAACCTGTGGTTGGTTGAAGACACCTGCGACGCATTGGGCGCAAAGTACAACGGTCAAACTGTGGGCACGTTTGGCGACATTGCAACATTAAGCTTTTACCCCGCACACCACATTACGATGGGTGAAGGCGGTGCGGTGTTTACCAACAATGATGAATTGAAAGTGATTGCGGAAAGCTTCCGCGACTGGGGCCGCGATTGCTATTGCCCCCCCGGGAAGGACAACACCTGCAACAAACGCTTTTGCTGGAAGCTTGGCGAGTTGCCTGAAGGCTATGACCACAAGTACACCTACAGCCACGCAGGTTACAACCTTAAAATTACAGACATGCAGGCCGCTTGTGCCCTGGCGCAAATGGACAGGCTGGAAGGCTTTATTGAATCGCGCCGCGCTAATTACGACTACTTGCGCAGCAAACTGGAAAGCTTGCAGGATTACTTCCATTTGCCAGTGGCCACGCCCAATTCTGAACCGTCCTGGTTCGGTTTTCCGCTGGTGTTAAAAGAAGAAAGCGGCGTGAAGCGTGTGGACCTGTTGAACTACCTGGACCAAGCCAAGATTGGCACACGCTTGCTGTTTGCCGGTAACTTAACTCGCCAGCCTTACATGATTGGCCGCAACTTCCGTATTAGTGGCGAATTGACCAACACAGACATTGTGATGAATCAGACTTTCTGGTTGGGTGTGTACCCAGGCTTAAACGCAGAGCACTTGGACTATGTGGTACAGAAGCTGGAAGAGTTTTTTGGAATTGGTTTTTAAATGTTTGAAATCCAAGAAAGCAAATTGCAAGGTTGCTTAAAACTGACACCAAAAACATTCATTGATCGGCGTGGGCAGTTCACAAAAGTGTTCCACGAGAAGGCGTTTATGGAACTAGGTTTGGAAACACAATTCACGGAAGAATACTTCTCGGTGTCTCATCAGGGCGTACTTCGCGGAATGCATTTCCAAACACCTCCTGAGGATCATATTAAGTTGGTGTATTGCACAAGGGGCCATGTACTTGATGTCGTGCTTGATATTCGAAAAGATTCCCCCACTTATGGGCAATTCGACTTGTTCGAGTTAAACGGAGAGTCCGTATCCTGTGTCTACATTCCCAAAGGATTTGCACACGGTTTTTACACCATTAGCGAAGGCTCGACGATGGTATATAAAGTGAGCACAGTACACGCGCCAAATAACGACGAAGGAATTCTGTGGAATTCATTTGGAATGAAATGGCCTGATGAATCCCCTGTTATTTCTGAAAGAGATGCGGGCTTTACTGAACTTTCCAAATTTAACTCGCCGTTTTAAATGCTAGCCCATACTTCTAGCCCACGAGTCGCGCTCTTAACTGGTGCCACGGGATTCATAGGTTCAAATTTGGCGCGACAACTCGTCAATCATGGATGGCATGTTCACGTGCTCGTGCGCGGCGACTCCAAGCTTGATGCCTTGAAGGACATTCAAACTAGTATTCACTTTCACCAGGTGACCGAGAATATTGAAAACTTGGCTGACACTCTACGAGAAATTCAACCCACTTGTGTATTTCACATCGCTTCCCTATTTCTAGCTCAACATACGCCAAACCAGATAAACCAACTGGTTCAAAGCAACGTGAACTTTCCGACTCAGTTGTTAGAGGCCATGCGATTGGCTGGCGTCAAGCGTTTAATTAACACGGGCACCTCGTGGCAACATTTTGAAAACTCAGACTACGACCCAGTTAATTTATATGCAGCGACCAAGCAAGCATTTGAATCCATCATTCAATATTACATAGAAGCGCACGGTCTAAAGGTTTGCACACTAAAACTATTTGATACCTATGGTGCGAATGACCCCAGACCCAAACTTGTGGCTTTGCTTTGGAAAACAGCGAGAGAAGGAACAACACTAGACATGTCACCAGGAGAACAATTAGTTGATCTGGTGCACATTAAAGATGTAGTAGAAGCGTATTGCAGAGCGGCTGATTTATTAGACACCCAGACAACTGGACACGTAAGGTATGGGGTATCTTCGGGCAATCCGATGAAACTTCGCGACCTTGTGGAAGCTTTTGAGCGAGCCACAAACCAACGTCTACCAATTAATTGGGGAGGGCGCCCTTATCGAGATCGAGAGGTAATGCGCCTTTGGAGAGACTATCAAACTGTCCCCGGTTGGAGACCAAAAATTCCGTTTGAAATAGGAATTCTCGAAACTGCCCCAAACCACAATCTTCAATGATGGCGGCAATCAATTGACTCGCAAAGATATGTTTTGGGGTTATCTGGCTCAGGCCCTGAATATCGGCGCAGGTTTGATACTGCTGCCAGTCATTCTTAAGTATCTTCCTCCTGCGGAAGTGGGGCTTTGGTTCGTTTTTATTACCTTGGTCGGACTGGCTCAACTGCTGGAGTTCGGATTCAACCCAACCATTTCGAGAAATACATCGTATATCTATGCTGGAGCAACATCCCTCCAAAAGGACGGTTTACCCACCTCGCAGGCCAACTCTTCCCTAGTCAACCTTCATCTTCTCGCAAGCCTCATAAGCACCGCACGAAAGGTATACGGATTGGTATCGCTGTTGGCTGCTGTACTTCTGTTAATCGTCGGCAGTATTTATATTTCAACCTTAATAACCGAAGAAACAGAGAATAAACCCACATTGATTTTGGCCTGGATTTCTTTTGCCAGCGGATATGTAATAACCCTTTATTATGGATATATCAACGGCATGCTACATGGCCGGGGTGACGTTACCCAATCCAACAAGGTTGTTGTAGCAACGCGCGGTTTACTCGTCGTTGTTGGAAGCTACGCGGTAATTGAAGGCCACGGGCTCTTGGGGTTGGGCCTCGCCTCATTATTGAGCAGTGGGATAGGAAGAATTATTGCCGCGCATTATTTCTTCAGCAAAACTCGCCCTGAAATGAGAGCAATACGGTCAGATCCTCTAAAAAAGGTCGATGATCTCACTAACCTGCTTTGGCACAATGCAAGCAAGCTTGGGGCAGTTCAAATTGGAAGTTTTTTGATTCAACGGGGAAATATCCTCATAGCCTCCAGCGCATTAGGGTTAGCATCTGCAGCCAGCTACGGCATGACCGTTACTATCCTCACAGTGCTAATGACCGTTTCCTCCGTTCTTTGTCAGCTGCAACTACCGAGCCTCAACGCGATGCAGTCTAAAAATGAACGCGAATCACTTGTTGCGATCTACGGTCAAATTCAACTTAGCTCATGGGCGGTTTTTACGCTCGGTCTGTTTGTTCTTGCTGTTTTTGGGAACGCAGTGCTTAATTTCATTGGTAGCGATACAAAGCTGCTGGCTTGGCCTTTACTTCTATCATTCGGAATAATCTATCTGCTCGAATTGAATCACAGTATTGCAGCGACCTACCTTACTACTGTCAATAAAATTCCGTTTGTAAAAGCTGCATTGATCTCTGGCGTATCCATCACAACATTGGCAATTTTGTTTGCTGACGCCTACGGGATTGTTGGACTTATCGCAGCCCAGGGGGTTGTTCAATTGGCCTATAACAATTGGAAATGGCCGACAGAGGCTCAGAAGCATCTTCAATCATCTTTCTTGGAGACTATCAAGAAAGGAGCAAATAAACTGACCGGTAAAATTTGACAAAAATGTTCGAATTCAAGAATTCATTTACGCAGTTCGAGAAAATTCACTCTAAGTCAATAATCGACAACGATCACGACGAGCCTCCTTTTCTCTCCATTCTTATACCGACGTATCGACGTCCTGGTCTACTCATTGAATCTGTTCGATCGGCACTGAATCAAACTACGGATGTAAATTATGAAATTGTTGTCGTTGACAATGAACAAGATCCACAATGGTCCTCAAAAGTAGACGAAGAACTACGCGCCCTACAATCAAGGAAAGTTCGATTGTTTCGCAACAACGAGAACTTGGGAATGTTTGGCAATTGGAATCGTTGCATTGAACTTTCGCGTGGGAAATGGATTTCAATATTGAATGACGATGATTTGCTCGCCTCAAACTTTCTAAGTACTTCGCTCCGTTTAATTCACCAATATCCTGAAGCGAAATTAATTCAGACGGGATTCGCAAGCTTTTCCCAGGAGTCCGAGAGCGCCTTAAGAAGCCTGAACTCAAGAGAAAAAATTGAACGCGTCAGCCGCTTTAGTTTTGTTCAACTAAGCCTAGGAAACCCACGAGCGGGCTGCCTCGCCACGCTTTATGATCGCGAGGCTGCGATCAAGCTTGGCGGATTTAATCCAGAACACTTTCCCACTGCAGATGTAATATTCAATATGCGATTTCTTTTGGCAAAACACCTTGCCTATGAAACCGACAAACCCTGTGCGCTATACAGAGTTCAGGAGAACGAAAGTCAAAAGCCCCAAGTTCTTGCTGGATTTATAAAAAACGATTTCTTGATGAGACTCGAGGCTGCTGAGTTGTTCAGATTTCCATTCTTTATGAAGATTTACGCGAGAATTATTTTGACGTCACAACTAAATTATTTGGAACACACTTGGCAATCAAGAATTGATCGAGACCTCCTGCCGGCCCAACTTTGGCGCTATATTTCACGATCAAAATCCGCTTGGCTCATTTCCAAGATCTTCACCAAATTGATTTACAAAGTTATCCAAGCTGTCGAAGAAAAACAATGAATCATAAAGTTTTTTATATCTCCACGGGTTTGGACAAGAGCCACTATGGTGGATCGATAGTGGCCAAGGCAAATTTGAACGCGATCCTTTCGAACTCAAAATTGCGAACAACTTATTTTGCTGTTCATAGAAATCCGATGGATGGTGCCATCAAGATACCCACGACAAATAGTCGACTAGGTACTGCATTGGCAAATATTTTATTAATGTGTGCCACCCTGAGTCCCAAAGGTTTTTTGCGTTTATTGCGTTCGATCAAACAAGAACAGCCCGATGTAGTTTGGTTGGACTCGTCTTTGTTCGGTATCTTTATTCCGTTTATCCGATTACTCAGTAAACAAACCAAAATTGTGTGCTTCTTTCACAATATAGAAACCGACCTAGTACGCGTATACGCGAAACAGAATTTTTTGTACTGGATAGCCTACGTTGCGACTCTCTTGAACGAACGCCTCTCTGCCAAATACGCTGATCGCGTAGTTACGATTCAGAAACAAGATGGGGAACAGCTAAAAAGAAAATATTTTCTGAAAAGATATGCCTGCGTTAACGCAACGATCACTGACGTGTTCGCTGACACTGCAAATCAGGTTAGCGAGGCAAGTGATGCTCTTGACGTGCGTTACTTTCTATTTGTTGGATCTGATTTTCCACCGAATATTGAAGCATTAAGATTTCTTAATAATCTGGTCGCCCCTGAACTCAAGAGAAGTAAAATTATTGCCGTCGGAAACGGGTTAGACAAATATCGCAGTGAATTCACTAATATTGATATAAAGGGTCGAGTAGAAAAAATAGCCCCGTACTATCACAATGCTATTGCTGCTCTTGCACCTTTGTTCACAGGGGGGGGGATGAAAGTGAAAGTTGCGGAAGCCCTGATGTTCAATCGTGGTGTTATTGCCTCAACATTTGGTTCAATTGGCTATGAAAATGTGGAACATCCTGTAATTCAAATTATCGACAATCCAACCGAGTTCGCACATTGCATCGAAAATTATGACTTTGACCTGGGTGAGAAGCCACGAGAGTACTACTTGAAATATTTTTCTCCACAATCTACTGATGTTTCCGTGAAGAAAATTATTGAAGAGCTATTGAACCAATAAGTTGTAATTATTGTTTCTCTGAAATCCAATCAACGATATCAGCTGCTTGATAACCATCCACCATCTTTTTTAGTGATTGCTGCGCATCTTGAAACTTGTGTTGCTCTATAGACGAAGTCAGTGTGTTCAGAAGTACGAGCAACTCACGAAGCTGCAGAAAATCTTCAGAGCCTCGTAAAATTCGTGCATGCGCCGTAGGTTGAGGATTATTCCCAATCAACAATTCCTCATACAACTTTTCACCGGGCCTTAACCCCGTGATTTGAATTTCGATGTCACCGTCTGGGTTCAAATCATCCCGAACCACCAATCCTGACAACTCAATCATTCGCACCGCCAGGTCGTAAATTTTAATTGGCTCACCCATATCGAGCAAAAATACATCGCCCCCTTTGGCCAATGCGCTTGCCTGAATTACCAGTTGTGCCGCTTCGGGTATGGTCATGAAATAGCGGGTAATGTCGCGGTGCGTCAAAGTAATGGGCCCACCGTCGCGAATTTGCTGGCGAAACAAGGGCACCACTGAACCCGATGATCCAAGTACATTCCCGAAACGAACCATGGAAAATACGGTACTAGTAGACTCTTCTGCAAGGGCTTGCAACGACATTTCTGCCAAGCGTTTGGTGGCCCCCATTACGTTGGTTGGCCGTACTGCTTTGTCGGTACTGATCAATACAAAGTTTTCTGCGTTGTGTTTCAACGCCAACTTGGCGGTTGTGAATGTGCCGAACACGTTGTTGTATATGCCCTCGCTCAAATTGTGTTCAACAAGTGGCACGTGCTTGTATGCTGCCGCATGAAAAATTGTATGCGGCTTGAATTTACCCAGAATGCTGTCCATGCGGGCTTCGTCCCGAACAGAAGCCAGAAAAGGAATCAAAGTAACTTGCGCATTGTCACTTGCCGATATTTTCTGCTCTAACTCCTGATGAATTTGATACAACGCAAATTCACTTTGTTCAACCAGCAATAACTGTATTGGGCCGACACTCAGAATTTGACGACACAGCTCGCTACCAATTGAGCCGCCAGCGCCTGTTACAAGCACCACCTTGCCCTGAATATTCTTCGACAACAATTCGGGGCTGGGGCTTACCGGGTCGCGCCCCAACAAGTCATCAATATCAAGTTCTCGAAGGTCGGAAACACTGACTTTGCCGGTTGCAATTTCGGTGACTCGGGGCAAAGTACGAACTGCAACTTTGCTTTTTGAAATACTGTCGAGAATTTCGTTTCTGCGTTTTCGGTTTGCGGCATTAAAGGCCAGCAGCACTGTGTTGACACCCAGAGTTTCCACCAGGCCAGGTAAATCGCCAGGGTTGAAAATTTTCAGGTTGTTGATGGTTTGCTTGTGCAGGGCCTTGTTGTCGTCGATAAAGCCAACCACGCGCATTTCGTGGCTATTGGCCAAGGCGCCAGCCAATTGGCGGCCAGTGGCGCCTGCGCCGTAAATCAACACCTTCGGCAAATTGGCCAGTTGTAATTCGTTGCGATACAGCCCCCCCAACCAGAACCGTGCAAACAAGCGCGTTAAACCCACAAACACCATGAGCAAAATAGGCTGAAGGATACCGACCGTACGCGGCACACCTGACACACCCATGGCTGTGAAAATTGCAGCATAAACTACACCGTACACAGCGATCACCTTGGTTACTGTGAACATGGCCGACAAACCTGAGTACCGGAATATTGCCCGATAGAAGCCGTTGACAACAAACAGGGGAATAGCGATCAACAAGCTCATGCCCACAGCCGCCAGGGGATTCCAGCCGAAATCGGGATTGGTCAAGGAAATCCAGTAATCAAGACGCAGATAATAGGCTAGCCACACTGCGAGTACACAGAGGCTTGCATCCACCGACAATACGATTAGCCGCTTGGCTACGCGGGGTAAATTCAAAACCGGACTGGCGAATCTTGAAAAAAACATAGTGACTGATGCCTTAGTGTGAAACGCCGTCGCGTTTGACGACCTTTAGAAAGGTGAGCCAAAGAATTCGAATGTCCAATAGCACGCTTCGCCTTTGAAGGTATTCCACATCAAACTGCACCTTCTTTGATAGGGGTATGTCGTCGCGCCCATTCACCTGCGCCCAGCCGGTTAATCCTGGAAGAATTTGGTGTACACCCTGTTGTGTTCGCATTTCAATCAAATCGTGCTGGTTGAATAATGCAGGTCGTGGACCAACAAAACTCATGTCACCTTTGAGAATGCTCCACAGTTGCGGCAATTCATCAAGACTTGTTTTACGTATGAAAGAACCAATCGGAGTTAAGTGGGAAGATGGATCGCTAAGCAGGTGTGTGGCCACGGCGGGGGTACCCACACGCATACTGCGAAACTTGGGCATTTTGAATAGGGTGTTGTTGATTCCAACCCGGTCGCTCCAATACAGGGCTGGGCCCTTTGAAGTCAAGCGCACGGCAAGTGCAACAGCAATGATTGGCAAAGCCAGAATAGCCAAAGCCACAATACCCAGCATTAAATCAAATAGACGTTTTATCATCGCAGTTGCAATTGCCCTTGCTGCATGTACCAATCGGCAGTTTCTTTCATACCAGCCTGCACAGTGAAGGCGGGCTTCCAATTCAACTCTTCACGCAAGGCCTGCGGGCTGGCTGTTAAATTACCCAGCAGTCGTTGAGCCGCAGCCCGCTTGCCAAGCATTGCTGCAAGCGACTCGATCAGACGTGGGGATATATTAATCAAGTTGGCTTTTCGGCCCAAGGCATGTGACATTTCACGAACCAGCTGCGAGGTGGAAATATCCGAATCGTCGGACACCAGATAAACTTTCCCGGCCGCATTGGCGTGTTCTATGCAGGTGGCTATCGCGCTTGCCAAATTACCCACAAACACCAGGCTGCGTTGATTGTTTACCGCGCCAAAAGGCAAAGGTATTCCACGCGCGACCACGCTGAGCAACTTCAAAAAATTGGCGCGCACGCCCGGCCCGTACACCAAAGGTGGCCGAAGAATTGAAACTTCCAACCCGCTTTGCTGGCTGAATTCGAGCAGTTGTTGTTCTGCTTCAAATTTTGAAATTCCGTAGGGATCAATGGGATTGGGTATTGAGCTTTCATTGAAGTCGCCTGCCTCGCCGTTCACCTTGATTGAGCTAACAAACACGATACGCTTTGCGCCACATTGCGCAGCTTGCCGTGCCAGTTGCAAAGTGCCGGCGGTATTGGCTCGACGAAACTCCATTAAGGGGTCAGCGGATTTGTCATCCATTACATGTACGCGGGCGGCAAGATGCACAACGGCAGTGCAACCTTGAAGTGCTGCCGACCAGTCGGTGGTTGGGCCCAATGGTGCCACCTGAAAGGTATTGGGTTCAGTAGGCGCTGCCCGACTGGTTTTTACCACCACGGCACCAAGACTTTCCAGCAACTGGCACACCCGCTTGCCTACAAAGCCGGTAGCCCCGGTTACCAGAATACGCTGACCATTCACTTGGACCACACAGTGCGATTGATATAATCGGTGTAGCTGAGCACCACCCGCAGCACCTGACGGGCCACATGGGGGTTTTCATAGTCTTTAACCACAGGCGCTGCGTTCGGGTTTTCTGTTTTTTGGTCAATGACAACGCGCACGGCATCCAGCACACGCGCTTTCTTCAAGCCCGACATGATGAGAATGCCTTCGTCCATTCCCTCGGGGCGTTCGTGTGCGTTTCGAATTGTGATGGATTTCAAACCAAGCAATGAGGTTTCTTCAGTGATGGTGCCACTGTCGGAAATTACACATGCTGCGCCCATTTGCAAACGAATATAGTCGGTAAAACCGAATGGTTTCAGGAACTGGATGAGTGGATTCATTGTACTGAGATCAAGCGCTGCCAAGCGCTTTTGAGTTCGTGGATGCGTGGACACAATGACTGGGTAGTTGTACCGCTCAGCCAAAGCATTCAATGTTTCCAGCAGGTCCGCTACGTTCTCTGGGCTATCGACGTTTTCCTCGCGATGCGCGCTCACGATAAAAAACTTTCCCTCTTCCAGCTTCATGGTTTCAAGCACTTTGCTTTGCTGAATTTTGGGCATGTAATGATCAAGTACCTCTCGCATGTGCGAACCAGTCTTGATGATGGTTTCAGGGCGAATGCCCTCTGCGATCAAATAGCGCCGGGCATGCTCGGTTAACACCATGTTGATGTCGCTAAGGTGATCCAGCACCTTGCGGTTCAATTCCTCGGGTACACGTTGATCGAAACAACGATTACCCGCTTCCATATGAAATACGGGCACTTTGCGGCGCTTGGCTGAAATAACCGCCAAACAGGAATTGGTATCGCCATACAACATCAATGCATCGGGCTGGACCTGTTCCAGTACGGCATCTGCTTTCTCGATCACGCGTGCGATGGTTTGCGCTGCGTTTTCGCCAACCGCTTCGAGAAAGAAGTCGGGTTTGCGAATACCCAGGTCGTCAAAAAAAACCTGGTTCAGTTCGTAATCATAATTTTGACCAGTGTGAACCAAGGTGTGCTCGGTGTGTTTGTCGAGCTCGGCAATCACGCGGCTCATTTTGATAAGCTCGGGCCGGGTACCCACCAGAGTCATGACCTTAAGCATTCAAAAACTCCTGCACATAATCGAGCTTGGTGAGCACGTCTTTCACGCCCGGTACATCAAGACGATGTGTGTTGTGCGACGTGTAGTCATCAAATTCGGAAATGCGTTGTTCGCCTTCAACAAAGTATTTTTTGTAGTTCAAGTCGCGATTGTCTGCCGGAATACGGAAGTAGCGGCCCATGTCTTCGGCTTTGG
Source organism: Limnobacter sp. 130 (assembly GCF_902506325.1). GTDB lineage: Bacteria > Pseudomonadota > Gammaproteobacteria > Burkholderiales > Burkholderiaceae_B > Limnobacter. The sequence goes on along the minus strand of NZ_LR732328.1, from coordinate 220,820 downwards.
CCATTTCTTCACGCGACACCAGTGATTCGTACAACTTCTCGCCGTGGCGGGTACCAATAATTTTCACTGGATTCGATTTGTTCAGCAGTTCTTTCAAAGCCTGAGCCAGATCAGCCACAGTGGATGCGGGGGCTTTTTGAATGAATATATCGCCTTGCTGGCCGTGCTCAAATGCATGCAATACCAGGTCGACCGACTCTTCAAGCGACATGAGGAAGCGAGTCATGCTGGGGTCAGTTATCGTGATTTCCTGATCATCGAGCAACTGCTGAATAAACAGGGGAATAACCGAACCACGGCTTGCCATGACGTTGCCGTAACGCGTGGCACACACTACCGTGCCGCCATCGGGAATGGTGCGGGATTTGGCAACCATCAATTTTTCAGCCATGGCTTTGGAAATACCCATGGCATTGATGGGATAAACGGCTTTGTCTGTACTAAGCACCACCACCCGGCTAACGCCTTTGGCTATGGCTGCATTGAGCATGTTTTCTGTACCCAACACATTGGTGCGCACAGCCTCCATGGGATAGAACTCGCAGGAAGGAACCTGCTTTAGTGCTGCCGCATGAAACACGTAGTCAACGCCGGTCATGGCCTGAGAAAGGCTGTCGTAATCACGCACATCGCCGATGTAAAACTTGACCTTGTCGCAGCCCAAGGCAATGCGCATGTCTTCCTGTTTTTTTTCATCGCGACTGAAAATGCGAATTTCTTTGACTTCGGTTTCAATGAACCGCTTGAGCACTGTGTGGCCAAACGATCCGGTTCCGCCGGTGATCATGAGTACTTTTCCGTCGAACATGTGAAATAGTCCGTGTTTATTGAATTCGGGATTGGCGCATTTTCTGAATCAAATCAGGCCATTCAGGGGCAGTATACCCGCTTGCCTGCTGGAAGCGGTTTGCGCACAGTGAACGGTCGATGACCAGGCTGCTGTCGGGGTTGATCTGGGTGCGTAAGCCATACGCTTGAGCAACCAACTGAAGCAGATCGAGTTTGGCGATGGGTTTGGCAGCAACATGATACAAGCCATGAAGTTCAGGCTTGGGTATTACATGGTCAAGGATGATCTCAGCCAGTTCGCAGGTTGGTACGCCTGAAAATATGGCTTTCGAGAACCCTTTCACACTGCCTTGCTGAGCCAAAAACCATTCGAGCAGGGCAAAACTGGTGCCGAGTTCATGACCAATAATTGAAGTCCGCAAGGTAATTGCATATGGGCTGTTGTGCAGCTCGCCGATGTATTTGGACTTGCCGTACAGGTCTTCCGCATCGGAAACATCGGTTTCAAGATAGTTTCCTTTTCTGCCACTGAATACGCAATCGGTGCTGATGTGCACCAATCGGGCACCAGCCACTTCGCACAGCTGAAGCAAACGATGCGGCAGCAAAGAGTTGATTGGCAGGGCGACCAAGGGGTCGTTGGCCTGATCCAGCTGTTTGATTAGACCCACGCAGTTAATAACCACATCGGGCTTAACCTTCGCAAAGGTTTGCGCAAGAGAATCTTGATCGAGTACATCAAGCCCGGTGAGAATTCCAGCTGAAGGAAATTCGGCCAGCTTCGGATGGGGGCTGCGGCCACGCTGGCTGCCCCATACTTGGTGGCGCTTGCTTTCACACAAAGCTTTGAATACAGCGCTGCCCAACATACCCGTAATACCCAGCACCAGAATTTTCAAGATATGGCTCCCAGTGAGTTGCCTGCGCCCATGGCGCTGAGTGTTTCTGCCAGATGAGTCGCCTGGCTATCGGTTTCAAAATGTTCCAGAAAATAGGCCCTTGCGTGTTGGCCCATTGCTTCGCGTTGTTTCGCAGACATTGCTTGTACTTTTAAAATATTGGCGGAAAGCCCTGCACTGTCACCAGCTGAGCTCGCCAAACCTGCGCCAGCCTCCAGAACAACTCGAGCACCTTCGCCATTCAAACTGGCCAGTACCGGTTTGCCAGCTGCCAAATAAGCCTGAATTTTACTTGGAATGGTGAGGGCGAAAATAGGGTCGTCCTCTAAAGAAACCAGTAAGGCCCCTGCCCTGCCAAATATTGACGCCATTGTTTGCATGGGAAACCGGCCTGGCAGTTCCAAATTGTGAAGGCCCCGCGAGCGCTTTTGCTCGGCAAGCCATTCGCTACGGCTGCCACTGCCCACCAATACGATCGATATATCGTTGTGATCTTTCAGTAGTTGTGCAGCGTCCACCACACAATCCAGTGCTTGAGCCTGCCCTAAGTTACCTGCAAAAACCACACAGAATTTCTTGTCGAGCAAGTCAAGCAAATCAGCTGGCGCATCAATCGGTTCGTCAGTGCTTTGTTCGGGAAAGGAGTTGGGTTGGTAGCGAATTTTGCTACGATTTGCATACTCGTTGAGTGGTGGAATAAATGCCTTGGATTGAGCAAGCAGCAGATCACAGCCTTTGTAGATCCAGTAAACCAGATAGCCAACAGCGGCCAGGGCTTTCTTGTTGCGCACAAAACCAGTGGCCTGAAGGCTTTCAGGCCATAAATCCTGAACCCACAATGCCAACGGGGCCCGTTTAATCCACTTCAATAAAATAGCTGGAATGGTTTGTGTGATGGGCGATGGTGCATAAACCAAAATTGCATCGAACTTCAACCCACGTAAAGCCCAAGGCAGGCAGAACATGCCCGCAAGAACAAAAACCAGATAGTTCAGAATGAGGTTTTTTGCACCGCCATGCTTACGTGGCCAGGTTGGGATACGCACTACCAGTGTTTGTTCATCAAAAAGTTCTCTTTGAACTCCACCGGCCTGATAACCCGGAAAAATATTGCCCTCGGGATAATTGGGCTTGCCTGTAGCAACCACCACTTGATGCCCCTGCTTTACGAGGGCCTTGACCACATCGTTGATCATGAAGCTTTCAGGCCAGAAGTACTGGGTGACAATCAGTATCCTCATGCCTTTCCCCGTTCTTGAATTCGAGCGAGAAACTCACTCGCGTCAATCAGATCCGTTTTTGGAGCTGAAATATTTAGATGTCTTAAAACCGCTCGGGCGATTGAAGTGGGAGAGTTCGGGTCGAAAGTTTGATTCGGGTCAATAACATCACGAACATAGTCAAGTTCAGGCGCAAGAATTGGCAAACCAAGCTGGTTAGCCTCTAGTAGCGGCAGGCCGAAAGACTCCAGTTTTGACGGGAAAATTAAAGCTTTTGATTTGTTGTATAGCGCTTGTACTTCTCCGTGTTTCAAAACGCCAAAGTTAGTGATCTTCAAGTCGTGAGTGCCAGTTTTCTTGTCAATTAACTGGGCCACATGCGCAGCGCTATCCTTGCTGACGGTTAGGGCAAGACTGGGTCGAACTCCCTGTTCAGCCAAAATGACCCACGCATCTAAAAGGGTTGCATGGTTTTTGTGTGGTTCAGCGGAAGACACATACACAAAATCAAATCCAGAGGCTTTGGTATCGCTATCGCTGACAAGCGTGGCCTTATTTTTGGTGGCTATAAAAGGCACGACGATGGAATCAAATCCCAAACTGTTCTTTAATTCTTTCTGCATGGTTGGCGACTGCACAATGATTTGGTAGCCCGACTGCATACGGCTGCGGAACCACCAACGCTCCAGCATCAAACGTACCCTTGCACCTAAGGAAAATCGAGAGAAGTCGTGCCTGCCAAACATATACCGGTTTTGAAGAAAAACCATGACGCTTGCTTTCGATTTAAATAAAGGCGGCAAGTTGCCGAAACACAAAACTGTGTCCCCAGCCTTTGCATTTCCAGACAACAAAACTTCGGCCCCAAATCGACTGGCCAGGGTGGGCTTGATCGAATGCACTGTGGGACCGGAGTCGGCATTATTTGTGGGCATTCGTTCATCAAGCACACAAAAAGCTGTTTTATCCACGTGACTTAAAAGAGCACTTAATAATGTTCGACCACCACCTTGGTGCACATTGGGAGCATGGACAAAAAGGGTCATTTTGTACTACCCAAAAATGCCGAATATACGAGTACGAATCCAACACTCTCGGCGAAGTCAAAGTGAAACGAGTTCAGCAAATTGCCCACAAAATAAATCAGCAGCACAGGCAGAATATAGTGACTAGTCCAGGTAACCTGGCTGCTTCGATAAACAGCCAAACCAAAGAACCAGGCATACAGAATCAATGCCAGCAAACCACCTTGCAACATCAGCATTAAAAACTGGTTGTGCGGGTTGTAAAAGGTCGGCCATCCCGCTGCCGATGTAAATGGCTGCACTGCGCCTTGTACACCACCCAAACCGTATCCGATCAATGGCGCTTCAAGGAAAGCAGACCAACTGGCAGTTAAGTACATGACACGTTCGCCAATGCTGGTTCCCTGTTGGGGCTTATCTTGAAGTACTTGCTGAATTTCTAGCCACGTGGTCGAAAATCGATCGTGAACATTGTCAATCAGAAAATAGGCAGCAACTAACAAAACGACAAACGCCAACCCGGCAATTACGCAGCCTTTGAAACCTAATTTTTGGTAACCCAAATACAGCGGAATTACCATGAATACCAACCAACCTGTTCGGCCGTCGATCATGCCAAAAAGGTTGCCCAATGCAACGAGTGTTAGCCCCGCATACAGTAACTTTGATGACTGGTTGGTTGATTCTTTAAAGGCCACAATCCAAAGATAGATTGCAACAACCAAAAAAAAGTTGTGCGTGATGTGCGACTTGAATACTGTCGGATTACTTGGGATGGCGTACATGTCAGTGGCTTTTGCACCGAAATATGAAGGATCTACACCAAGCCAAATTGCATAGGACAAAACAAGTACAACGGCCATGCCGCCTAAGAAGCCTTTTCCGACAAGGCTTCTGTTTTCAGGCACCACCAAAATACCAGCTAAAACCGGAACTAATAACAATCGACCATATTTGCTAATGAATTCCAAATAACTCGACTCATTGTTACTTGGATAAACGAAGGTGATCGCCAAAAAACCGAGAAGTAACCACAAGGGAATTAATTCTTTTCGAGAAAAAAAGCGACCGATAGAGCGCCTGATTTCTGGGTTCAACAATGCAAACAAGCAAGCCAACGCCAGGAATAAATTAACCGGCGCAGGTTTAATCGGCAAAAAAAACGCTGCCCCCGCTAAAAACCAGGCCGGGTTGACACGTTGAACAAAACTCAAACCCACCCCCACCGCTGCCAGTGCATTTTCAAAAATGCATAAGTAACTGGCGCTGTAATTAGCCCGGGCAAACCAAAGGCAACCTCGCCGAGAATGATGGCGATGAGCATTTCGGGCACGCTGGCGCGCACGTTGCGGCCAATAATGTAGCCATTCACGAAGTATTCAAGCTTGTGAATGATGAACAGATAAAGCACCGACCCCATGGCCACAAAAACACCGTAGCGAATGGTCAGCACCAGAATAAGGGTGTTGGCCATGATATTGCCGGCTGCGGGAATAAGACTGGCCACGGCGGTGAACATCAAGAGCAGTTCGCGGAAAGGTAGCACCACCTCGAATGCGGGCAAGATGCCGTAGATGAACACGGCGGTGCAGAAGGTATTCCAGATGCTGACATACACCTGCGCGCCCATGAGCAAGGTGAAGCAGCGCACATAACGTTCGAGTGTTTCTAGCCAAGCCTGTGCCAGGGGTTTGTAGGGGCCACTGTGGCCAGGCGAAGCGGGCGCCATTAAAGCGGCAGACACACCCAAAATAAGCGCGAATACAAACTGCAGGAATATGAAAAAGCTGGCGCCACCAAAGCTGCGAATGTAGCCCACGAAATCGCTGTCGTCTTTGCTGATCATGCGGAACAATTCGCTGGGCTTACCGGGAATGTGTTCGCGAATGGCGTCTGGCAGGCTGGCTGTGACCGAGTTCAGGTTGCGCAGCGCTTCTTCTATCAATTGCGGACCTTGCTGCGCCATGGTGGCCAGCACAAAACGCACGCCGCTATTAACCCCGATACCCAGCAACACCACCGCTGCTGCCACCACCGCAGTGGTTAAAAATGTGGGCAGCCAGCCAAACAGCCCACGCATAAAGGGGCCGTTGAATTTATTGATGTGGGGCTGCAGCAGGTACACAAAGCCCCGGCGGGTAAAACGGGTAAGCGCAAAAATGGCCAGGCCAGCAATAAGGCCCACGCCAATTTTCAGGCTCAACATGCTGATCCAAATGGCCAGTATGCCGACTACGGCGGCGTACTCCCACCGAATGGCGTGATTGTTTTGATGCTGTGCGGGGTTGGACATGGAATCTCTTGGCTGCTTGTTGGGTTAGGTATGACCAAGGTTTTCCCGATTCTATCCCAACTTGATCAGTTCACCCCAAGGATACGGCGCCAAACCGCCAGTAAGATGCCCAGCCCCAACAGACCTGCAAGGCCCATGGCACCCCCACCCCCGCCGCCACCGCCCTGCGTGGCAGAAACCGGACTTGTGCTTGTGGAGGTATCACCACCAGAAGAATCGACGCTGGGGGTAAATGTACGTTCGTTGGCACTGACATTGGCCAGGCGAACCACGCTGGTGTTGCTGCGGTTGGTCGCCGTGTCGGTTACCGTGAGTGCAAATTCGGCAATATTGCCCGCCATGCCCGATTGCACCTGCAGGCTGCTGTTTGTGGTGCCAGCCAGCGCCACTGGGTTGCCAAACACCTGTTGCCAACTGTAGCTTAAGTTGGCGCTACTCCCGGCGCTGTTGGTCGACAAGTCACCATTCAGCGTGAACGGCCCGTTGCTGGCCACCACTGCAGATTGCTGCACATTGGCCACGGGCAACGCATTGCTTGATTCACGCGTGGCTTGCAAGGCACCCACCACATTCAACAAACCTGCGCCACAGGCTGTGCTGGTGCAGTTGCGGCGTGCAAAACCAAATAGGCCTTGTGTGAAATCTGCATTGGCTGGATAAGGCAAGGCGCTGTTGCGCAAAATGGTCTCGATTTCGCTGGGCGTAAGGCTGGGCCGTGCGGCCCTGAGCAAAGAAATGGCGCCCGCAACCATGGGTGCCGAGAAACTGGTGCCCGCGAACAAAAATGCGGTGCTGCCGTTTGGGTTGGGCGTGGATTCACCAGTGTTGCTGGCCCCCACGTACAGCCCGTTGCTGTTGCCTGGTGCATGCAAGGTTAAAAAACTGCTGCTGCCACCCTTGGCGGTGTAAGTGGCCAGTTGGCCATCTTGCTCGGCCGCGCCTGCAGCAATGGTGCCTGCGCAATTGGCTGGGTACTGCACCGCGCCACCGGAATTATTGCCTGCAGAAATGACAACCGACACATTGCGGGCCCGTGCGTCGGCAATGGCCAAAGCCACCATGTCAGCGGCGGCGCAACTGTCGCCAAACAAGGGGGTGTCGGTGGCAAAACTTAAATTGATCACATTGGCGGGGTTGGGGTTCACGCCAATGGTGGGGTCGACCCGGCCAGAACCTGTGGCCCAGTAAAAGGCATCAACAATGTCGGAACTGGTGGCAATGCCACACCGGCCAGAGACCCTCACGGGAAGCACCTTGGCATTCCAGTCCATGCCCGCCAAAAACTGGCCGTTGTTGGATTGGGCTGCAGCCACCGACGCCACGGTGGTGCCATGCCATGAGCTGGTGGTTGAACCATCGGGGCAGGTAAAGCCGGGGGGCGGTGCATCGCCAGGGTCGGAGGGATCGGGGTCGCGACCATCGCCATCGTTGGAACCCGAATTGATGACGGTTCCCAATTCGCGTTCACCCGTGGGCGGGGTGGCGCGGGTGACAAAGTCGTAGCCCGGCAACAGGCGGCCTTTCAGTTCCGGGTTCTCGAACAACACACCTGAATCGAGCACTGCGATTACCACGTTGCTGCTTCCGCGTGTTTGTTCCCACACGTCTTGCATGCGCAGCGAAGCATAGGCGCCCGTGTTCATGTAACTGGCCTGGTTGGCTGCGTAGCTGCCGTCGTTGGGCGCAGGCACTGCGGTGCGCTGCAATTGAATATCGGGGCTTGCAAAACGCACGCCGGGCAAGGCCTGAAGCGCAGTACGAATGGCTTGCGGCGTTTGCAGGCTGCCCAGCACAGGCAGGCTTTGCATTTCAACCAGGTAACTGTTGGGCTGAAGCAAAGGGCGCACCATTTTTACAGGCACGCCAAGTGTGGCTTGAAGCTGCTGCATCATGCCGCTGGGCATGGCATTGGGCGTTGCGCCAGCTGCGTTGATAACCCAGCGCGTGGGCGTTGGCGTGGCTGTTTGAGCAAAAGCTGTTGTGGTACACACGGCACCTGCCAACAAGGCGACTATGGAATATTTGACAACACACTGCTTCAAGTTTGTCCCCTGCTTTTGTAAGCCGAACCGGCCACTACTTCTTACCGCGAAAGACTTAGAACGGATTCACCCCACAGCGCGTGCACACTGCGGGGTGAATGGGGTACTGCATCAACTTACATGAACTGCTGACTGGTTTATTGACCGATCACACCGCCATCGGTACGTGTCAGCACAATGGTGGCTGAACGTGGACGACTCCCGGCGTTGGGCATTTCGCCTGCTGCCGGGTTACCAAACCCACCGCCAGCCAATGCATAAGGCCATGAGCTGGTCGGTGCTGCGTTGGAACCGTCTTCACCGGGGTGCTGAATGTTGATGAACAATGCCTTGCCATCCGGGCTTTCTGTCAAACCAGTGATTTCGCACTCAATTGGACCGACCACCAAGCGGCGCAGGGTACCCACTGCACCCACGCGAGTGGACACAGTGCCACCGCCGGCTGCTGTGTTGTCGACAGTCACGGTTTGACCATCGCCCACTTCGCCGGGAACCGCAGCCACCAACATGCAGTTGGTGGTGTCGGTAAAGGCGCCGTCGTCGGTTTGAATGTAGAGCACACCGGTTTTTTCAGAGAACCACAAACCGTCTGGGCTGGACAGCACGTTTTCTTCAGTCAAACCAGACAGGTTGACGTTCGGATTGTTGATGTCGTCGTCTTCCGCACCAAACAGGTAAATATCCCAAGAGAAGCCCAATGCTGCGGGCTCGCTGTTGTCTTCGCGCCAGCGGATTACATGACCATTCACGTTGCCTTGTGAGCCTGCGTCGCCTACACCGTCGTTGTCGGTGTCGTTGTCGAAGTAGACCCGTGGGTTGGCAGGGTCGGCCACGCGGCGGCTGGTGTTGTTGGTCAAGGTCATGTAAACCTCGCCATTGCGTGGATTGACACCACCCCACTCTGGACGATCCATGGGTGTACCGCCAGCAATGTCTGCCAACAAGCGTGTGTTCAGGAATTGTTCATTGGCATCGGTCACAGTGTAGTTAATGGCAGCTGTGCTCAACGAGCCAGAACCACGCACTGAAGTGATCATGGTGCCGTTGGCCACTGTGGCCAGGTCGAGCCAGTCGCCAGTGAAATCAGCATCGAATTTGGCGACGTACAGCTTGCCGAAGTCGAGGTACTTGTCACCAGACTGCAGGCCACCCATGATATCGGCCGGGTCCCAGTTGGCTGTGGATACAAACTTGTAGATGTATTCGTAGCGGGAATCGCAACCCATGTAGAACACCACGGGCTTGCCCGCTTCAACTGGGCCTACCCATGCGCCTTCGTGAGCAAAACGGCCCATGGCGGTTCGCTTTTTCGGTGTGCTGGTTGGGCGGAATGGGTCAATTTCTACGTTCCAGCCGTAGGTGAATGCTGCGTTGCGATAGTCGTCGGCTGCTGTCGCGCCCACAATACCAACATTCCAGCGGCTAAACGGTTCACCAACCTGACCCACTTCGCTGGCTGTGTTCCAACCTTCGCGGCCGTTACCGGATGTGCGAACGCCGTAACGACGCATGGACGCTTGATCGTTGTCGCTACGACCTGCATTGTTGCTGTTGCCGAAGTAGCCAGCCCAGTTTTCTTCACAGGCCAAATAAGTGCCCCAAGGCGTGTAGCCTGAAGCACAGTTGTTAATGGTGCCGCGAGTACGAGTGCCGTTGGTGGAGTACTTGGTGACCATGGCTGCTACGCCGCGCAAGGGGCCACTGATCTCAATGTCGGTCAATGTGTGAATACGGCGGTTAAATACGCTGTTTTGCACCACGCTGTACTGGCCATCGCTGCCGCGAGTAACTTCAACCACAGACACACCGTGAATGTGCATTTCCTTCAGCGCTTCGTTTGAATCGCGCACACCAGCCACGCTGGTAGGGCCATCAACGTGCAGGTACTCGGGGGTAATCGCTTCGTGGTTGATCACGAGCAAACCGCGCGTGCTTTCTTCCGGGTCCCAGGCGTTGTTTGCACCCAAACCAAAGAAGTACATGCCGTCGTGGTGATCGCCAGAACGGAACTGGAATTCAGATGGGTTGTTGGCTGCGTCGGAGCCGTCGTTCATGTACTCGGAAACGCCCGAAGCAATGGGGTCGCCCAGTTTGTACAGCACCTGGAACTGATAGCCTTCAGCCACTTGCACTGAATCGGCCAGGCTAAGTGGAGTGGAACTGAAACCCACTGCGTTCAATTGTGTTGCGCCGGGTGTGCTGGCCACCGCACTGTCACCACCGCCACCGCAACCGGACAAACCCAGAAAACCCAATGCGGCTACGCCCACGGAACCTTTCAAAATGCTCCGGCGTGAGGGGTTTTCCAAGTGATGATTAATGATTTGCTGGAATGTTGGACTGGAAAGCACTTCCAGCTCTTTTTTAGTGATTGATGACATCTCGACCTCCATGTAAGACTCGAGGATTGTCTGGTCGCTGTATTACAAGGTTGTGTGAGTTTTTTTAAAGAAATATGTCATCCTGAACAAGTGTTCAACAAAGCTGGATGCGGGTTTCAGCCAGGTTCGATATTTTGACTTGTTTGGCCGGAATGTTCGTGGCAAACTTGAACGCCAAGCGATTGATTCCATTGGAGGTAGTTAGTAAATGTCGAATCAAACCAAAGAAGTTCCCAGGCGTAAGTACAGACTAGACAAAGAAAACAGCTTTCGACAACGAATATGGAAACTCTGGCTGCTTATTTTTGCAGCAGGCCTTGTAGCAGCATTTACAGCCAGCTTGACCCATGCGGACGAAACCGGTGACAGGCGAGAAACCCGTGCAGTAATCGAAGCCCAGCTCGAAGCCTTCAGGCAAGACGATGGCCCCAAGGCTTTTTCCTACGCAACTCCCAATGTACAAACCATGTTTGGCGATGCCGAAACTTTCATGCAAATGGTGCGTGAGGGCTACGACGTGGTCGTGAAACCGGTGACCGTGCGTTTTGTGAAATTCGAGACCGATGGAAGCAACGCTCTACACGCTGTGCAAATGATCGACCGCCAAAAAACCCTGTGGAACGTATACTACGTATTGCAGAAGCGCCCGGACGGCAGTTGGAGAATTTCCAGTTGTGAGACCGAGAAAGCGGAAACCGACCTGATTTGACATGAGCACCGAAGCCGCAACCCCCACTTGTAACATTGCCCTGACCGACGCAGCCCAGGAACGAATTCTTGACCTGCGCGACAACATGCACAAACCGGCGATGATTCGCCTGTATGTGCAGGGGGGCGGCTGTTCGGGCTTTGAATACAAAATTGACCTGGCCCGCGAAACCGACGAGGACGACATTCTGCTGCAAATCAACCCCTTCATTCACATTTATGTAGACCCGGTGAGCGCCCCGTACCTGGAGGGCACCACGATCGACTACGAAGCCCACACCCTGGCTTCACGCTTTGTATTCAACAACCCGCAAGCGAAAAGCACCTGTGGGTGTGGATCAAGCTTTTCAGTGGAATAAACCACAATTTGTTTCTGGTTCTATACAAAATTTGATTTTTGTATAGAATGGGAAACACGATGCCAGCCAAATTTGATCTAAAAACCTCAGCGCCCCGCGAGCAATTGCTTGCCTTGGGGCAACAATTGAAGCAACACCGCAAGGCCAACAAGCTAAGTGCCGATGCGGTGGCCACTGCTGCCGGCCTTTCCCGCACGACCCTGCACCGAATTGAACTGGGCGAAGCCTCTGTGGCTGCCGGGGCCTATTGGGCCGTGGTTGCTGCATTGGGCTTGACGTGCGGAATTGTTGCAAAGGGCACCACTGCGGCCGATGCGGTTTCCGGCAACATCGATTTAAAAAAATATCCACAACTGAAACTGCTGGCCTGGCATGTGCAGGGCACGGATTGGCTTACACCGCAACAGGCTTGGGACATTTATGTACGCAACTGGCGGCATATTGATGAAGCCGCAGTTTCTGCGAAAGAAAGAAAGTTGATTGATCAACTGCGTGCGACGTTTGAACCTGGCTCAAAGGACAAAATTTGAATGTTTAAACGCACACACCACCAAGCCATTGAGCAAGTGCTTCGCTTGATGAATGCAGAGTTATTGAAAGCCCACTGAATGTGTTGGTACTCTTTAAAGACAACACCACCCTGGTGTCCCAGTTGCGTGAAGTGCGTGCAGATCAATACGGTATTCGAACTGCCATTGGCTTGGGGCAGCACATGATTAAATTTGAAATTGTGCTGGAAGGTCGAATTGAGTTTGATACGCCAAGCGACGATGACACGGTGTGTGGCGTTACAGCCTTAAGCAGTGTTGACTTGGTCGCAAGCAAATTGCTGGCGAACTCAGACCGTTGGGCAGATGAAGGCGTATTCAATCGTGATCTGATTGACTTGGCCATGATGAAGCCAGCGCACGACGCATTTGCAAAAGCATGCACCAAGGCTGAAACTGCCTACGGCGCGAGCATTCGACAAGACCTTGAAAAGGCAATTGGTAAACTACTGGACAAGCCAGACTGGCTGGAAAAGTGCATGCGCGCCATGAACATGAATGACACCGCACCCGCAGTTGTAGTGACCGCTGTGCTGTCACTTCGCAATATATTGAAAAAAATCAACGGCACTTGATTTCTTCTTTGAACTCGTCGTACTTCGCCTCGCGTTTAACCCTGCATTCACCGTCTTGATATTCCTCTTTCCAGGGCGCATCGGCCACGGGTGAAAAACCATCTTCGCACTTCACTTCTTTCTTGTACTCGTAAGGTTTTGACTCAATTTTGACGCGGCAAGGGCCATCCCAATATTCTTGTTTGCTGCGCTCCCAATAGCCGTAATCACCACCACCCCAGGCGAATGCGGCGCTGGTGAATGCGAATGTGCTTAGTGCTGCGCTTAGGATTTTAAAGAACTTCATGGGTACTACCTCGGAAGGTTTGCGATTGAGGTAATAACGGGTGGGTGAATGGGGGAGTTGACGATGGGATTAGCAAGCAATAAAATGGGATATTCACTTTGCATATCCCATGAGGGTATTATGGAAAAATCAACCGTATTCATGAGCAGTCGCACTCAAGCAGTGCGCTTACCCAAAGCCGTGGCTTTGCCAGCAGATGTGAAAGTTGTCGACGTAATTGCAGTAGGCAGAACCCGCATTATTTCACCAGCGGGCGAGTCTTGGGACAGTTGGTTCAACGGTCTGGGGGTGACCAATGACTTCATGTCGGATCGAGATCAGCCTGAACCACAAGAAAGAGAATCATTTTGATGTTGAAGTACATGCTCGACACCGACATCTGTATTTACGCAATAAAAAACCAACCTGCTGAAGTTAAACGCGCATTCGAGCATCATTACGGCCAGTTCTGCATTAGTGCTGTTACTGCGATGGAACTGGTCTTCGGCGCAGAAAAGTCGAGTAACGTGGAACGAAACCTGAACGTTATCGAAGGTTTCATGGCGCGCCTTGATGTGCTGGAATATGACAAGGCGGCTGCTATACAAACCGCGCAAATAAAAGCCGAACTCGCGAGATGTGGAACCCCTATAGGCTCGTACGATGTGATGCTTGCGGGGCACGCACGCAGCCAGGGACTGATCATGGTCACAAACAATTTGCGTGAGTTTTCCAGGGTGTCGGGATTGCGATCTGAAAGCTGGGTTGCGAGACCTACAAGTGTCTAGTTAACTCGGGGCGTTTCACTTAAATAAAGACACTACTCCCCCACAAATCGAAGCCCAATTTCACGTAATTTTTTGTTAGCGAGCGTGTCATAGATTGAATCGATTTTTCTTTGATTTTTTTTGATTAACGTAAATTTCTCTACTAAGAACTTAATTAGGTCTATTAACGTTGCTTCGACACCCTCCAAGTTGTCGTCTCGGATTTCAGCAAACATTGGGTAATCTGTGCTTTGCTCTCTGAGAATAGCGACCGAATCGGATTCAAACTCTTTGACTGCTTCTTTCAAAATAGATAACGAGTATTCTTTCGCACCAACATCAATAAGGTTTATGACCAAACCATCAGAGTAGTATCGATCCGTCATAAAGACCAAGACCCAACCCCCTCCCTCGAACTTGATCTCACCACTCAAACTTACTGGAATTCTTTTTAATCCAAGCGAAATTATCGAATCGTCATACGAATCAATCAAAGCAATCAGTGATTTTTTCATGCGAGCTCCGTTAATTTTTTGTCATATACCCAGTTCTTGGGTCAACCTCATAACCCGCCTCAGAAAGATGCTTTATCTCACGACCATACCCAGTCAATGAGTTATCCGCTTTGAATAAAACATCTGCAGTGGGTCTAGTTGCCAAAGCAATATCGTCACCCCTACTAATCGCCTCATCCAAGAATGGTCGATTCACTTCATTCCAAAACTGTTCCGGATTTTTATACATATCGTCAGGAACATTTAATACGTTAAAAGCACCTTTTTTCTCGGCAAAGTCTGTAGTTTTCGGGTATTCCAACTGGTTGTTAATTATGTCGTTCATATCTTTTTGGTAGCTACCCAAAATCGTAGTAGTTCGATTCGGATTCGGATAAAAAATCACACCGCTACTGGTCGTAACCTGATTTGGAACACGTCCGAGTTTCGCATCTTTACAACGCAACCCCCACGGATCCACCCATGTCATTGGGTTCGGCGCGTACTGGTAGGCGTTCATCCCACCCAGCAAACCAATCGGGTCTTGCGTGGTGAACTGTCCGCACTCGGGGTCGTAGTACCTGTACCTGTTGTAGTGTAGCCCTGTTTCTTCGTCGCAATACTGCCCCTGAAACCGCAAGGGGTTGTCTACTTCGGTCACGGCTGCAAGGGCCAGTGCGCCGTAAGTTTTAAACCGGGCAGACCACACCAGCTCCGCCTTGCTGTTTGTGATTTCTCGCGGGGTGCCAATGTGGTCGGTGTGGTAGTGAAACACGTCACCGTTTTGAACCAGTGCAAGCGGTTTGAAGCTGAACGGTTCAAACAAATAAGTGCGGGAACCGTTGCTGCCCACCTCACCCAACAGCACATCGCCGTTCCAGAAAAAGGTGGTACTGCTACCCTCGCTGGTTTTTGAAATACGCCTGCCCAGTGCGTCGTAGGCATAGCGGGTTACAGCACCCGCCACATTCACTTCAACAAGCTGGTTTTGGGCGTTGTAGGTGTAGCGTGTTACCTGCCCCTGGCGTGCGCCACGCTCAATAATTTCTTCAATGCGGTTGCCACGTGCATCGTAACTAAACAGCCTGTTGCCTTGGCGCTTTAAGCGATTGCCCGGTGTTTGTTGTGACCTGCGGGCGTTGGGGCTTGTGGGTTCAGGCAAAGCCTTGTTGGCCTGCGCATCGATGGCTTCTTGCCCGTCGAGTGCTTCCAGCAGGTTGCTGGCGGGGTCGAACAAAAACGCTTCGGGGTTGGGGCCTTCCACCACGCGCAAGCGATCCAGCAAGTCGTAGTGGTACAGGTTGGTGCCGTGGCCTTGGTCGTCAATGCGCACCAGTTGGTTGCGCTGGTTGTAGCAGTAGCGCCTGCGGGAAACGGTGGGTGAAAGGTCGCCCGCTTTTTCACGCCGGTTAACCTGCCCCACCAACCTGCCCTGTGGGTCGTACAGGCTTTGGGTGTGCACCTGATTGCTTCGCTTGCGCACCACTTCGCGACCCAGGGTGTCGCGCTCAAACTGCGCCAACAATTCGCCATTGAAATTGATTTCGCCAAGCAGGCCGAGCGCATTGTATTGGTAGGCCAAATTGCCCGCGGCAATTGCGCCGCCTGCCATGGCACTCCAACTGCTTTGCTTTAACCAGCCAGCCGGGTTGTATTGGTGTTCAATGCGATGTTGGTCTTGCAGCTCGGCCAGCACGCGGCCTTCGGCATCGACTTCCCATTGAAGATTGCGCTGTGCGTTGTTGGCCTGTATCAGCTGGCCCTGAAGGTTGTAGGCAAAGGAAGCTTCTTCGCCATCGCTGTGTGCTGCCTTGGTTAAACGCCCCAATGCATCGCGCGTGTAACGCGTACAGGCCAGCGGTTGATTGCTCGATACGCCCCATTCCTGCCTTTCGAGCAGATAACCCACTGCGTTGTACTGGTAGGTTTGTACGCGGCCGTCGAAGCCGCTTTCTTTCACAAGGCGCTCGGCCAGGTCGTATTCAAAATGGCAGCTTTGTCCATTTTCATTTTGAAGTTCGACCAAATTGCGTTCGCTGTCGTAGCGGTAACGCAAGGTAAAACCTTGTGCATCAGTGCGTGCGGTGGGTTGGCTTAAGCGGTCTGCGTATTCATACACCGTGCTTCGGCCTGTGGGGTCGGTGATGCATTGCAGTTGCCCCAGTGGGGTGTAGCTGTACTGCGTGGTCAACCCTTCATGGTTGCTGGCCCGGGTGCAGCGGCCCGTTAAATCGTAGGCGTAATCGGCTGTGCGCCCCAGGGGGTTGCAAACGCTGGCCAACCTGCCCCATGCATCGAACTGGTAAGTGGTGCTGCTGCCCAAGGCATCGGTTTGCGCCTGCAACTGCCCTTGGGCGTTGTACAACAGCCGGGTGCTGTGGCCCAAGGGGTTGATCACTTCGCACAGCAAGCCCAGGGCGTTGTACCGGTAACGGGTGGTGGCACCGGTTGCGTTGGTGTGGCTGCTTGGCAAACCCTCGGGGGTGTAGGTGTTCAAGCGCACATGGTCTGCGGCATCGGTGTGTTTTAGCACCTGCCCTTGCGGGTTGAGCTCAAACCGGTGCACCAGCCCCAGCTTGTTGGTGTAAGCCACCAAGTAACCCTGGCTGTTGTACTGAAACTGCTCCCGGTGACCTAGTGCATCTACGCGTTCCAACACTTGCCCGTTGTTGTTGTAGCGTGTGCGGGTAATTGCGCCTTCAGGGTTCTTCTCGAACACCGGCAAACCCTGTGCATTGAACTGATAGGCGGTGCGCCCACCGCGGCTGTCGATGGCTGTGTTGTAAGTACCCCATTCAAACTGGTAGCGGTAAGTGGGCTGACCTAGAACAGGGTCGCCCCACTGGCGCACGCAGCGGGAAATTGACTCTGTTTTTTCCCATTCAAAATAAATGTTGTAGCCACTTTTCAAGGTGCGCTGCGTGAGCACATTGCCGCTGTTGTAGGTGTAGCGTTCCTCAAAACCAGCGGCATCCAACGCACCCACCAGTTGGCCTTGCAGGTTGTAACGGTATTGCACCAGCGTTAGCTGGTTGTTACCGCCTTGCGCCAGTTGCGCAATGTGCTCAATTAAACCTTGGGTGTTGTAGCCCAGCACCCAGGTGCTTTGGCTGCTTTGAATTCGTGTGGCTTTTCCATCGGTGTAGTCGATGTGCAGGAAATTGCCAAAGGCATCGGCGACACTTACCAATGCGCCGTGTTCAAAATACCTTCGCAGGCCCAAACTGTTGCTGGCTTGCAGCTGGAATGAATGTTCGCCCGTGCGCACCAGCGTTAAAAATTCACTGGTGTTGGTGCAGCGCTGGCCTACCTTTAAGGGTTTGAAGTAAACCGTGCGGCCTTCGTCGTCGATGTAGTTCAGGCCAGCCGGTTCGGTTTCAATGCGTTGCGCAAGCGGGTGCGCCCAACCCGCGCCCAACCCTGCATTAAAGCCCTGTTCAGCCATGCTGCTGCGGTAAGTACGTTGCCAGTTCAAACCCACCAACCCTGGTAGCGAACAATCCTGCAGCTGCAACAACTCCTCGCCGTTGATCATGCTGATGGGTTCGCCCGCTGTTGTGGTGTCGGCTACTTTGGGTGTGCTTGCCCCTTGCGAAGTTTGGGTGGGTGTTTTGTTGGTGTCAGTATTTTTTTCACCTGCGGGTGCGGCACCCCGTTTGGCGGGCGCGGGTGCAGAAGGCGAGCCCGCAGTGGCGCGCAACTTGTGGGCCTTTGCTTTTTCTACCGCCTTGGCGTAATTGGCCAAATGCCGAATTGCCGCCATGGTGAAGGGGCCAACGTGGCTTGCTGCGCGGGTAACATTGGCACCGGCCCGCGCAACCCCCACAGCAATGCTTCCACCCAATGTGGCCAAGGCCAGCAACACTTCAATGCCAATGACCACCACCACGGTGGCCGCATTGCTCAAGCGCCGAAGGTGGGGCACGCTTTCGGAATAGCCATCGAGAAATTCGAACAAACCCGCACGCAGCAGGTGGTCTGAGCCGATCAGGTTGAACAGCCGCATGCCCTCTTTCAAGGTGGCGATCATTTCTTGTGCTGTGCCGTAAGCGGCCATGCCAGCGCCAATCAACATTTGCTGAATTTGCGCAAAGTTGGAATTGATCAGCGTCTCGAACCCCGCGCAGGTGGCTTTTACTGCATTGGCCGTGAACTCAATACTTATTTTGACCAAGTCCCAAAGGCCTTGAATAAACCCCATGGCTGCCGCGCCTGCGCCTTGGCCAAGCGCTTTGCCTTCATTCCACAATTCGGCAATTCTGCTCTTGACCTTGAATTCAAGGTTTTGTGAATCGTGTTCGCGCCAGCGGGCCAGCAAAATACTGGCCATTTCAACCAGCGCTTTGCCGCGCTCGTGCTCGGCACTACCCACAGGGTGGGCTTGCAATTTGGCTTCGTTGGCCCAGTAAATGCTGTTGGAGTTAAGCAGGTCTTTTTGCGGATCTGCTGAAAGTGGAAATTTGACCACCAGCAAATCGCCAGTGAATGCGGCGGTGCGTTGCCTTTCGCTGCGGCCAACGAAAAAGCCGTCTGCATACAAATCGCCCTGCACCAATCCGAAATGACTGAGCACTTTGCAATCCACGGTGTCGCCAGTGCGCGTGCGCGGAAAGCCGTGCAGCATGAGCTCATCGAGTTCGGTGTCGTTAATGGACTCGCGGTGCAAGGCCAACCAAGGCGACAACTCGGTGCGTTTGTCAAAAAAAGCCCAATAGTTGCCGCGAAACCGCAGCCCCAAACCAGGCTTGACCGATTGACCAAAAACGGGAATTTGAACGAAATTCATGAAAGCAGCGCGGGCGAATAACCGTGCGAAGTTACTTGCCTGCCTGGATTTCAGCGAATTGAATCAGTTTGGGTGATGGTAGCCGGGTGATGGGGTGAGCACCCGGCTTTCAGAATATGCGGTTCAGACGATTTTTGCGTTTCTAAACAACTGGTCGACGGTAAGCCGGGCCAGGCTGCTTTCATCGCGGGGATCGGTGGAGGAATACATGCTGACCTGCAAGGCATCGAGCACGGCGAACAGGCGGTTCACGCTGATCGACCCCGGATTTTTTTCCAGAGACGACACCGTGCGCTGATCAATGCCAAGCCTTTCACCCAGCTGCTTCTGGGTCAGCCCCAGTTCACGCCTGCGCGTGCGGATCAGCACGGTGACGTCACTCAGATTTATTTTTTTCAGTGCCATAGTGTTTTGAATTTACTTTGTAATTACAACTTGATGACCGCCATTTTTTCTTGCGTCATGTCGTGCATGGTGGGGCCAATTCCGCCAACCCCGTAACCCGACTGCCGCCGCCCAGCAAAAGGCATCCAATCAACGCGAAACGCCGTGTGATCGTTGACCATGACTGCGGTGGCATCAACTTCACGCACGCAGCGCATGGCCACTTTTAACTTCTGGGTAAACACCGCCGCCTGAAACGCAACTGGCAAGCTGTTGGCTTGTTCAATTGCATCGGCCAGCGATTCGGTGCCGTAAACACACACCACGGGGCCAAACACTTCTTGGGTACTGACTTTGGCATCGCGGGGCGGGTTTAAAAGCACGGTGGGTGCATAAGTTGTGTCACCCAGCCTTTGGCCACCACACAACACCTGTGCACCACCTGTTACAGCTTCATTTACCCAGTGCTCAACGCGCTTGACTTCATTCGGGTTGACCAAGGGGCCGCATTCGGTGTCGGCCAAAATTGCATTGCCTACTTTTAGCCGGGAAGCCTTGTCAGCAATGGCTTGCGCCAAGGCTGTGGCCATGTCTTCTGGCGCATAAACGCGCTGCACACTGACGCACACCTGCCCCGAATGATAAAAGCCGCCCTTGACCAGCGCGGGGATCATGGCGTCGAGATCGGCGCAATCATCAACAATGACTGGAGCAACACCGCCGTGCTCAAGCGCACAGCGCGTGCCAGGGGCCAATTTGCTTTTTAGCCGCCACCCCACAGCACCAGAACCGATGAAACTGAAAAACGCCACGCGGTGATCGGTCACCATTTGTTCAGCAACATCGCTTTTGCAGGGCGCAAAGCGGCACCATTCCTCGGGCAGGCCCGCTTCATACAGCATGCTCACAAAGGCCTGGCAACTTAAGGGGGTGGCACTGGCTGGCTTCACCAGCACAGGGCAGCCTGTGGCAATTGCGGGGCCTACTTGGTGAACAATCAAATTCAGGGGGTGGTTAAATGCCGATACCGCCACCACAGGGCCAATGGGTTCACGGGTGGTGAAGGCCATGCGGCCAGAACCAGCGGCGGTCAGGTCCATGGGAATTTCACTGCCCGTGAGGTGGCCCAGCTCTTTGATGCACAGTTCGACACCATCAATGGCGCGGGTTACTTCCACCTTGGCGTCCATCAGGGGCTTGCCGCCCTCGTTGGCGATTTGAAAAGCCAGTTCATCGAACCGGCCTTGCATAAGCTGCGCTGTTTTTTTCAGAATGGCGATGCGCTTGTGGGCGGGCAACCAGCCCGAGCGGGTTTTGTGCAGCTGGTGGGCGGTGTTTAACCAACCATCAATGGTTTGCCAATCGACCAGTTTCACTTCGCCAATCGGCTTCAAATCAAAGGGATTGACCACTTCCAAAGTGGCGTTGTTCACTGAGTTGCTCATATCAAACACACCTTTGCGGCCAATTCATCGATCAGCACGCGTTTGTTTTCAGAGTAGTCCACGGGAACGTCCACAATGTGCACACCGCCCGCCTGAAATGCCCGATCAAAGGTGGGCACCAGGTCGGCTGCGCTGCCCACACGGTGGCCTGTTGCGCCATAGGCCTCGGCATACTTCACAAAGTCGGGATTGCCGAATTCAAGCCCCCAATCGGCAAAGCCAGCGTGCTCTTGCTTCCAGCGGATCATGCCGTAAGAACTGTCGTTCAAAATGGTAACGACCAGATTCATCTTCAGGCGTACGGCAGTTTCAATTTCTTGAGAATTCATCATGAACCCGCCGTCGCCACAAATGGCCATCACCCGCCTGTCGGGATACAGTATGGCTGCCATCATGGCAGACGGCAGGCCTGCACCCATGGTGGCCAGCGCGTTGTCCAGCAGCACGGTGTTGGGCTCGTAAGCTTTGTAATTTCGGGCGTACCACAGTTTGTAAATGCCGTTGTCCAGCGCAATGATGTCTTTGGCGCCCATGGCACGGCGGGTTTCAGCCACCAGCCTTTGGGGAATAACCGGAAAGCGGTCGTCGTCGGCGCCTTCTTTGATGTGCAGTTCAACTTCTTCGCGAATGCGGTTGAAGTAAGCCAAATCGCACACCACTTTGCCGCCAATTTTCTGGGTCAGTTTTTGCACCGAGCGGGCCACATCGCCCACCACTTCGCACTGCGGAAAATACACCTGATCGACTTTGGCTGAACGGTAATTCACATGGATTACTTTTTTTCCGCCAACGGCCATGAAGAACGGTGGCTTCTCGACGACATCGTGGCCCACATTGATGATGAGGTCGGCCCGCTCAATGGCGCAATGCAAATAATCACCATCAGAAAGTGCAGCAGTGCCCAAGAAATGGGGTGAGCCTTCGTCGACTACGCCCTTGCCCATTTGCGTGCTGAAAAAAGGAATTCCCGTGGTTTCAATAAATTCCTGCAAGGCCAGGCGTGCCTGCTTGCGGTTTGCACCCGCGCCCAGCAACACCAAGGGCATGCGGGCGGAACGGATCATGGACACCGCTTCGTTGAGCACCACGTCGTCGGCCACGGCATAGTGCCTTTCGCTGCGGGGAATAATCGGTGCGCTGGTGGGCTCAGCGGCAATGTCTTCAGGCAATTCAAGCAATACAGCACCGGGGCGTTCTTCTTCGGCAATGCGGAATGCCTCGCGAACCAAAGCGGGAATGGTGTTGCCATGAACTATCTGCTTGCTCATTTTGCAGATCGGATCGAACAGATTGACCACATCAATGATTTGAAACTGGCCCTGCTTGGACTTTTTGATGGGCTTTTGCCCGGTGATCATGATGAGCGGAAACGCACCCAAGTGTGCATACGCTGCCGGGGTGGTGAAGTTGGTGGCGCCCGGCCCCAGTGTGGCCATGCACACACCGGCACGGCCAGTTAACCGGCCATAAGTGGCGGCCATAAAACCTGCACCCTGCTCATGGCGGGTTAGCACCAGCTTGATGCTGCTGTTTCGCAGGCTTTCAACCATGTCGAGATTTTCTTCGCCGGGTACTGCGAAAATGTGCTTGACACCTTCGGCCTCCAGGGCCCGAACGAATAAGTCAGATGCTTTGGTGCCTTGGGTCGACATGGGCGTTCTCCTTCTTTGGGGGAACGACCAGTGTCTGCCTGTTACATTTCAATTTCAATACCTTTATCCATTCTGCATAGATTTTCAAGATGTTTTACTAAAGTAGGACTTTATGTTCTACTTTTATATAACTTTCATGAGCAGGAACTTCCATGCGACAAACTTTACGTAAAGCAGGCGGATCGCTGGTGATGACGATTCCCAAAACCTTTATTGAACAGAACAAACTCTCGGAAGGGTCTCAAGTGGAATTGGTGCTTAGTGGGAAAAAACTGGTTATTGAAGCGACTCAAAAACCCAAATACCGGCTGGCTGACTTGCTGGCTGAAATGCCAGCGGAACTTCCACAAGCTGAAGGCTGGGATACCTTGCCCGATGTGGGCGAGGAACAAAACAAATGACCTACACCCCGAACCGCGGTGACATTGTTCACCTGCAATTCGACCCGGCCAGCGGGCATGAAATGAAAGGTCCACATTTTGGCTTGGTAATCAGCAGCAAAACGTTCAATCAACTTGGCTTGGCCATGATCTGCCCGATTTCGCAGGGGCAAGCCGCTGCGGCCAGGTCTTACGGCACAGTGGTCA
This sequence comes from Limnobacter sp. 130, assembly GCF_902506325.1. Taxonomy (GTDB): domain Bacteria; phylum Pseudomonadota; class Gammaproteobacteria; order Burkholderiales; family Burkholderiaceae_B; genus Limnobacter. The sequence goes on along the minus strand of NZ_LR732328.1, from coordinate 197,601 downwards.
CTTTGATGGGTTGCGGAACGGATACCCAAGGTGCGGTGTATTGCCATCAATTGAAGTCACTTGACTGGCGCACACGCAAGGCGTCCAAAAAAGAAAGCGTGCCGCAGTACATCATCGACGATGTACTGGCACGCCTTGAGGCCATTCTGTTCGAATAGTCCTGTTTACATCAGGCCACTTTAAGCGCCATCAAACCCGTGCTCAGGTGGTCGGTCACCTTCGGCTTCACGGTTTTGCCATTGCTGCCTGTGAGCACATATTCAGCCGGGTTAAAGCGTGCAACGCGCATGCGGTACTCGGCATTCAAGCCGGGGTACAGCGTGTTGTTGCGACCATTGGGGCTTAGGTACCAACTGGCGCAACCACTTTTCCACACAGTGTGGTCGCTGCGGAAGTCCATGGTGTTCACAAACTTCTTTTCAACCTCGGGCTTCACGACAATTGCTTTCAACTTGCGTTTTTGACGCAGTTTAATCGCTTGAATGACATAGCCGATTTGTGCCTCTGCGTAAGCGATTACCGAGGTGTGACCGGGGCCGGTGAAGGGGCCAACCAGGAAATACAGGTTTGGAAAACCAGCAGTTGAAATGCCTTGGTAGGCTTCTGAGCCGTCTTTCCACTTCTCGTGCAGGCTTGCACCGCCAATGCCTTTGGTATCGATGGGCGAACCAGTGTGGCGTACTTCGTAGCCTGTGGCATAAATAATCACGTCGAGCTCATGCTCCACACCATCGGCTGTGCGAATGCCTTTCTCAGTGATGCAATCAATGGCGTTGGTTTCCAGATGCACATGCTCTTTTTGCATGGTGGGGTACCAATCGGAACTCACCAATACACGCTTGCAACCGAACTTGAAAGTGGGGGTCAGCTTCTTGCGCAACTCGGGGTCTTTCACCTTGCGAGCCAAATAGCTGCTGGACATTTTTTCAGGCTGGGCCTTGAACATGTCGTACTTCAAAATCAAAAACGGCGCAGTCAGTTCATTGAACCAGTAAACACCCAAGCGATTCATTTTCATGTTCAGCGGGGTTTTGCGGTTCAGTGCTTTTTCCGCTTCTTCAATGTTGCGGTCGGGGCGCGGCATAATCCAGTTGGCAGTGCGCTGAAACACCACCAGGTTTTTCACCTTGTCTGCAATGGCTGGGCCAACCTGCACGGCTGTGGCGCCAGTACCAATCAGGCCAACACGTTTGCCTTCCAGTTCAACAGAATGGTCCCATGCAGCGGTGTGCACGGTTTTACCTTTGAACTTTTCAGCGCCTTTGAATTCCGCAACCTTGGGTGCACTGAACGGGCCAACCGCGGTGACTACATTGCGAGCCTGAATGGTTTTGCCGTCGGCTGTGGTGATATTCCAAAGTCCAGCCTCTTCATCAAACACAGAACCGCTGATGCTGGTGTTGAATTGAATGTGAGGGTACACGCCGTACTTGGTGGCGCAGTGGCGCAGGTATTTGTAAATTTCGCCTTGTTTGGCGTAGCTGTTGCTCCACTCGGCCCAGGGCTCGAAGGAATAGCTGTAAAGGCTGCTTTTTACGTCGCAACCGCAACCGGGATACGTGTTGTCGCGCCAGGTGCCGCCCACATCGTGGCCTTTGTCGAAAATCTTGAAATTGGTTTCACCTGCTTTCAGCAGTTGAATACCCATGCCCAAGCCTGAAACGCCTGCGCCGACGATTGCAACTTCAAGAATATTTTGTACTTCTTTTTTTGAGCTGGCCATGTGTGCTGTCTCGTGTTGTAGTGGTTTTCGATGAGTTGCAGTGTAGGGGCTTGGGTGCAACAGGCGTGAGTGTGAAAAGTGACGACTTTGGAGTCAATTTGGGCCAAGCTCATGAACTGTTTGCTTTTTAAAGTTACAAAAATGGTCTTTTTGACTCTTCCATGCATGTAATCGATCGATTACAATAACTCAACTGATGTTTAAACTAAAAAGTCTTCCCACGTTCACAGACTGGCTAGAATCACTCGAAGACAAAATTGTGAAAGGCGCGATTCTTGGGCGACTTCGATTGAATAAGGAGTTTCTCAAATGACAAAAATCAAACTGACACTCGATGAGCTTGACGACTTCTCAATCGCTGAGCACCTAGATAGCCCAGAGACCATCGCCGCGTACTTGACGGATATTCTTGAGAGCAATGACCCCGCCCTTTTAGCCGCTGCCTTGGGCGATATCGCTCGTGCAAAAGGTATGAGTGATGTTGCAAAGTGCACGGGAATTACTCGCGAAGCGCTTTACAAAGCGCTTCGAAAAAATGCCTCACCGCGATTTGAGACCGTGAGCAAAGTATGCTCTGCATTTGGAGTCAAACTCGTGGCGCAGGCCATGCACTGACCACTAATTGAATTAGCAGCAGAGGAGTACAACATGGAATGGTTTCAAGCGCTCACAACCCTGGCCTTGGGTGGTTTGTTCGGCGGTATTTTGGCGTTCTCGGCCTTGTTTGCCCCGTTGGTATTCACAAAGCTGCCCATGGAACAAGCTGGGCCATTCATTCGAGCCGTGTTCCCGTGGTACTACCTGTACGTGATCGTGTTTGGCTTTCTCAGTGCAATTTTTGCAGGGCTTTCGGGTGGCGGCTTTTGGGTGTTGTTCCCCTCGGCTTTGGTGGGTTTGGCCAGTGTGTACACCCGGCAAGTGTTGATGCTGCAAATTAATGAGTTGCGCGACCGCGAACTGGCTGGCGACAAAGCCGCTGGTGCTGAATTCAACAGCAAGCACCGGCTTAGCGTGATCATTAACAGCGTACAACTGCTGGTGGCAGCGGCCACCCTGGTTTACTGGGCATGGAACTGAAAGACCTTCCGCAGCTTAGGCTGCTGGAACAAACCACGGTGGCGCAAGCCTATCCGCTGTTTTTCGTGAACTATGCGGTGCAGCGTGGTTTCGCGGCTGAACAAATTCTGGAACACAGCGGGCTGACCCTTGCCCAGTTACAGGTGCCCAACAGCCGCATTGCCGCGGCACAGCACGGCATTATTGTGATGAATTTGCTGGCGCTGTTTCAAAGCGAACACATTGCCATCGAGATGGGTTTGCAAAGCAGCCTGACCAAAGCCGGCATGATCGGCTTTGGTTTGATGAGTTGCGCCACCCTGCGTGAAGCGATCGAGTTGGGCATTCGGTTTTTACCCACCAAAGTGCCCTTCTACACCATTGACACCAGCGAAGACGAACGCACTTTGGTGTGCCATGTTCGCGAGGCCATGCCGCTTGAGCCCGTGCGCAAATTCGCCATCGAAAACTTTGTAATTGAAGTGTGGCGCCTGTTCGAAAGCCTGTTCAACCCCATGGGCAGCAAAAGCGAGGCAAGTGGTATCGAGCTGTGGTTTGACTGGCCTGAACCGCCCTATTACGCGAGTTACGCCAGCAGCCTGCCCAAGTGCCGTTTCAATGCGGCAGGCAATCAAATTCGAATTCCCGCCAAATGGCTTGATCTGCCTTTGCCCACCGCCAATGCCACCACCGCGCAAATGGTGATTCAACAATGCGAGCAGGAATTGATTGCCCTGGGCCTGGGCGACAATTTAAGCGGGCGCGTGAAAAACCTGTTGATGTGCCGCGATGGCCGCTACCCGCAACTTGAAGACATGGCCGAGACCCTGCACATGTCGGTACGCACCTTGAAGCGTAAATTACAAAACGAAGGGCGAAACTTCAGCGATTTACTGGGCGAGGTCATTCAACGTGATGCCTGCCTGTTGCTTGAAACCACGAAGCTGAACGTGGATGAAATAGCCCAGCGTGTGGGTTACCAAGACCGCGCCAACTTCACGCGTGCATTTAAAAAACTGACCGGCAAAACGCCGAGCGAATACCGGGAGTGGGTGAATTACGTCGTCAAAAAATGACTGACCAAACCTTGCGCATCGGTGTCGTGCGGCAGGCTGACATGGTCAGTTCCTTTCACTGTAGCCACCAAGGGTTTCACTGCAAAGTGCTGCATTAACCGCAACGAAGAATCGTGCGGCACCACTTGATCATTTTCAGCCAGCAACACAAAGGTCGGATTGCGCACATTCACAGCGCATTCATGCGATTTGAACTTGCTGCGCAACAACAGCGAGACAGGTGCCAGGGGTACTCTCTTTTTGGCAATGCTGATCAAACTGTCGTAAGGCGTAAACAACACCAGTTTGTGCACGGGTGTGCTGGCTGCCAACTGCATGGCCACGCCTGTACCCAGGCTACGCCCAATGACCGAAATTTGATTGCGGTCGCACCAAGGTTGTTCAGCCACCCATTTGTAAATGGCGCGTGCATCGGCCACCAAATGCTTTTCCATGGGCTTGCCCTTGGAGTTGCCGTAGCCCCGGTAATTGAAGAACACCAAGGGCAGGTTTTTAAAACCTTGTGCTTCGTTCAGCAACCAGCGCACGTCTTCGCTGCGGCCACCAAAATAAATGGCACAGGGTGCTTTGCTGCCTGCGCCGCCCATGCCCGTAGGCATGCGAACCCAACCTTCCAGTTCAATGCCCGGTGCCACCTGCAAACGCAATTCGGTGAATTCGTGCGCATGGTGGGTCAGTACTTCGTGGTGCTTCAAAGCGGGGCTGAATATGTGCCTGGTCTGGCTGAAGTACAGGTAGGTCCAATAGGCCGCAAAACCCATGGAGGCGGACAACGCCACGCGTGGCATCAACCGTGACTCCAAAACCGGGTTTTGTTTTTCTTGAACATACTTCATGGCTGCACTTCTTTACAAAAGGGTTACGGGTCACACTACACAGTGTATTGAAACCAAATTGTCACAAAGGTTCAAAATGCTTGCAGAAACGGCGTTAAATCAACGTTTGGAAGGAATTGCCCACATGACCTGTCACAATGACAATTCATATTTCAGGAAATATTCCCGAGACAAAACAGGGAAACTTCCGTAGCGTCGAAGCATTCAGCAGGGAGAAAACAAGACATGAAATTCAAAGTAAGTGTGGTTGCATTGGGCATGACAGTGGCCATGGCGGCCTGTTCTAAAAAAGAAGAAACTGTGCCCCCTGAAGCTGCAGTTCCGGTCGAGCAGGTCGCGCCGCAGGCAGTGGCTTACATTACACACCAAGATGGTCCGGTGACCATTTACTCGTTGGCCGACTATTCCAAGATTGGCGAAATTAACGTGGGCGAAGGTGGTCGCGGTGTGGGTTTAACCGACGATGGCAAACTGCTGGTGGTGGCCGTGAAAGAAACCAAAGACCTGGCCATCATTGACACCGCCACCAATCAGGTGGTGCGCCGCGTGCCCGTGGGCATTAACCCCGAATTTGTACGCGTACTTGGCAACCTGGCCTTTGTGGCTTATGAACCGGCATCGAAAGGTGGCCCCCCACCCAAGCCAGGCTCTGCTGAAGCCAAGGCCATTGAGAAAGAACGCGAGGAAGGGGATGAACTACCCGCACAGGTGGCAATTATCGACTTGGTCAAAGGCGAGAAAATCAAGGAAATTACAGCCGGGTTTGAAACCGAGGGCATCGAGTTTTCTGCCGACGGCAAACACATTATTGTGACCAATGAAGCCGATGAAAATGTGTCGGTTCACGACATTGAAACCGGTGAGAAAATCAAACAGATCGACACGGAAAGCTACGGCATTCGGCCCCGTGGCGTGAAGCGCTCACCCGATGGCGAACAGTTTGTGGTGACCCTGGAATACGGCAACAAAATGCTGATTCTGGACAAAAACTACAATGTGATTAACGAGGCCGCCACCGGCGAAGTTCCCTACGGTGTTACCTACACCCGCGACGGTTCTGAAATTGTAGTGGCGCTGGCGCGTGGCAAAGCGATTCAGGTATTTGATGCCAAAACGCTGGAACTCAAACGCGAAATGCCAGTGGGCGAACGCTGCTGGCATTTCAGCTTCACACCCGATGACAAACAATTGATAGTGGCCTGCGGTCGCAGCAACAATATTTTGGTGCTGGACTACGCCACAGGCAATATGATCAAGGACATTCCGGAGGGCAACATGCCTTGGGGTGTCATGGTGTCGCCAAAGTCAGTTGGGTCGTTGGACATACCCGGCTAAGCAAGTTTTTTTGATCGTTTGTACTCCTAAACGAATTTTCCGCGTTAATCAACGAAACGGTTGCCATCATGCAACATATCACCAGGATTAACGTCGTTTAGGAGTCACCTATGAGACGCGTATTTAACGTAATTGACGCCAGTGCGGCATCCCGCACAGCGCGTACAAAAACCGCAACGAATCAATGTATTGAAACCATTCAATCCAGTTGGGCCCAAGCACTTCGATGTGACTTTGGCCGCACTCGCGACGCCATGTTGTGTCACCTGGCTGAAACCACACAGGAATTGGCGCATCAATACCCAAATGATGCAAAGGTTCTGCTTTGGAACGGTATTGTACTGACGGGATATGCAAAATCGTTGGGTGGGCTTTGCGCGCTGCAATTTCAGGCCCATGCAAAAGCGTCATTTGAACGTGCCATTTCACTGGCACCAAACGACGGTGCAGCCTACCTTTACCTGGGTTTGCTGTATGACCATGCACCGGCCGCACCCTACGGCTTTGGCGACGAAAGCATTGCAAAGTCCTTGTTGGAGCAAGGCCTTAAACTCACCATGAATTCGACCGAGCAACTGCGTCGCGCATAAAAAAAAGGAAGGTCAACTCTGCTTGACCTTCCTTTTCCTTGAAGCAACAACCGAAAAAATTAACGGTTGGCAATGTACATGGTGATTTCAAAACCAAAACGCATGTCTACAAATTGTGGGGTGGTCCAGCTCATGTCTACTTCTCCAATGTTGTTGTTTGGGCAGGCAGGTGTTTTTGCCATGTCATTAGATTACTAAACCCTGCTCAGGAATTTTGCCCGAGCTTATTGCGTAATTGAAGGGCTGGTTAATCCCCACCCAATCGCCAGCTTGGTCAGTTCAATGTCATTACTGACCTGCAATTTCTTTTTGATTTGGTAATGAATGTTGTGAATGGTTTTTGCGCTGAGAAAAAGCAGCTCACCAATTTGCTCGGCCGATTGCCCCGCAACCAGCAAACACAACACCTCGAACTCCCGGCTGCTGAGTTCACCCAGCCCGCCCCGGTTGTCACGCAAGCGTGACAGCGCCATTAAACGCGACAAGTCGGCACTGATGAAGGTGCGCCCAGCCAACACCTCACCGATCGCCCTTAACAGCACCTCGGGGCGGCTGCTTTTGGTCACATAACCTTTTGCACCAGCGTCCATGCACGCGCGGGCCAATTCGATCGAATTGTGCATGGTAAACATGAGAAACTTTACGTCAGGCCAACGCCCCAACACCCGCTGAATCAAACTCAAGCCCACCGGTTCGGGCATGCTGATGTCACAAATGATCAAGACCGGCAATTCCTTCTGGCAGGCGGCAAAAGCTTCTTGAGCGTTTTCCGCTTCGCGAACCTGACTAAAACCGCCTTGCGTTTCCAGCAAGTGCCGGTAACCTGCGCGCACCACGGCGTGGTCGTCTACCAGCAAAACATTGCAGTCGGTGTTATTCATGCGGCACCTTGTTGCTGAAATTGGGCCGAGACCACAAACTGCCCTTCTTCAATTTGGGCGTTGAACACACCGCCATGTACCCGCACCCGTTCAGCCAGCAAATTCAGACCCATGCCGCCCGAGGGCGCGGGTGTGTTCGAATGTGGATGCATGGTGTTCTCAACGCGAAGTTCCAACACCTTTTTATGCAAGATTAAACTTACTTTCACGGCAGAGCCGCCAGGCGCTGAATGTCGCCGGGCGTTGGCCAGGCACTCCTCGACCGTGCGGTAAACACAAAGCGCGCGGTCTTTGTCCAACTTGCCCAGTGCAACAGGGTCAAGATTCAGGTTCACAGTCCAACCGCTACCGGCATTAATCTCCCAGCGGGTACACAGGTCTTGAATGGCCATGCCCAGGTCGGCACCCTCCAACACGGGCGGGCACTTGTTCACCAATACTGCGCGCATGCGCTCGAAAGCACCTTCAATTTGTAGATCAATTTCTTCCAGCTTTTCCTGCACCCCGGTATCGCCACCCTTTAACTGCGCACGCAGTTGTGCGCAATTGACGGCGATCAGGCTTAATGACTGGCCCAAATCTGCATGCACCCAATGCGCCAATTCCCGCCGTTCTTCTTCCTGTACGTTCAGCAATTTCATCATCAGGCTGCGGCGGGTTTGGGTCAGGCGCCATAGGCGATCATTCAGGCGATTCACCCCTTGTGCAATGCGGCCAAACTCGCGAGGCTGTACATCGGGCAATTGCTCGGGGGGCGGGCTGTCCTCGGAAATGGCAATGGAGTCAATTTTCTCCACCAAGGTGGCTGCTGGCTGCAAGGCGCGCCCGATCACCACATAGGAAAGGGCTGCAAGACTGGCTACAATCAGGCCGCTGAGCAAGAGCAAGTCGCGCAGTGTGTGCCAAAACTTTGCCAGCACCAATTGCGGATCAGCAGTAATGGTCAACTCGCCAAACGGCTGCCCCCACAACCCCACCGCCTGGGGTGCGGATTCAATTTGCACACCCAATAGCTGCATTAACTTTGCTTCAACAGGGTGGCGAACCAGGTTGTCACAGCCCTCTTGCCGCACCTGCCCGTTCCAGCCCTCATAGCGAATGCAGTACGGTGCCAGCAACAAGCCATACTGGCTGCCCACCAACACCGGCGACCCTTCAATTTCCGGGTTGATTTGCCGCTTGTACATGGAGTATTCCACCATCTCGTGCAGGCGGGCAGCGTCGCTGGCCAAGGCCTGGTCTACCTCATTGGCCGTGCGCAACACCACATAGGCGGAAATCAACACCCAGCACAACAGGCCCAGGGTGATCATTCGCACCAGCAAATAGCGTTTCAGGTTCATGCAAACAGTTTAATCGGCGTTGGGCTGCAAGTGCGCCAGTGCGACCTCCCCGTGCAGGCGGGCCGCCAGCTTTCTTGCAACCGAATAATTGCTCACTGCCTCGCCACGGTTTTGAACACCCAGCCGCCCGAAGGCCTCCTTGATGTGTGCGTTTACCGTGTCGGGACTCATACCCAATATCTTTGCAATTTCCTTGCCTGTTCTACCCAGGGACACCTGTTCCATGACCTGCGCCTGCTTGATGGTCAAGGGCTTGGGGCTACCGGGCATTTGAATCAGGCTTTGAAACTCGTTGCGTTGAGAAAATGACTTCAGGTTTACGGACTCACACTTCAGAAAAGACTGAACCTGAACCATGAGCTCTTTGTAGTGATGACTTTTTGAGAGCAACAATGCGCCTGAGTCGACGATCTGTCGTTCAATTTTTGCATCACTCAACGCTGTAAAAAATATACGAAATGAACTCGGAAAACGCTGTGAGACCAAGTCAATTACCTCGGCAGGCTTGCTGTTGGGCAACACCAGGTCGGACACCACCACATCAAAATCGGCAGACTCGATGTGGTGCAATTGATCCACCGACTCGACAATACGGGTCGTTAGCCCGGGAACAACTGCACCAATAATTTCTTCAACGACCATGGCCGAAGTCGGATGGTCCTCCAGTATCAATAAATTCTTCAAACCCTTATCCCTAAAAGTACGGCTATCAACGTGGCGATATTTATAATTTTTATGTGAATTATTCGTGCGATTATTAAATGAAATGTTTAGTTATGTAAAGAATTCAAAATGCACGAAAATCAAATCACCACATTGCGGTACAGGAGTTCAAAGTTGAAATTTCTGGGGCCCGCTAAATTTCGCGATGCCCAGCAGCAGTAACATGCCCAGCAAGCCCATTAGGTTAATTGCGCCACCGCCGCCCCCACCGCCTGATGATGCGGTGGTTCCAGAGGAAGGCGAACCATCCGCAGTTTCCTGAGCCATCGGGTCGGTTGCGGTAATTTGGCGAGAGTCCGAGTCCAGAGTCACGTCGCTCACAAAAAGTGTTTGACCCGCAGAGGCCGCTTGAACTTCCGAGCTTTCGCTCACCCGATCCGCCTCGAAGCTCAAACGATACACACCCGGAATTGAGAGGTTGATCACAAAACTACTGCTATCCCGTGCAAACGACACAGAGTAGCTTGAGGGATCCACAGCGGGATCATTGGCCACCAGACCAATTGAAGACGCATCGACGTTATTGACTGTGCCAGAGAACTGAAAACTGGCTGTTTCTGTTGGGTTCGATTCCTCTGGTTCACTGGGCAGTTCACCACCATCGCTAATGGGCTGGTTGCTTGAGGTGTCCTCGTCAGGCGCAGGCTCAACAACTTCGTCGGACGCTGGTGGTGAGGTTGTTGTGCCACTAATGTCAACACCAGTCACCGCCAACAGAAATGCTGATGTATTCAGAATGGTGCCGCAGGGTCGCGGATTACTCACGGGATCGCTAATTTGAACGCAGTAGGATTCAGGATCCTGAAACTCATGGCCGGTGTCCTTCAGCGCTTGAATGAGGCTGGCGGAGGTGACCCCTTCACTGAGACCCAGTCGAAGCGCGGTAGCCAGAACACCACTGACCAACGGGGTTGAAAAGCTGGTTCCTGAAGCGAAACTGACGCCATTCATGGACCTTAGAATGCTGGGCTCGGTCACAGGCAGGTTGTCTCCCACACTGGGTTCGCCACCCAATGTAGACGTAATCAACGCGGGGCTTACATTGCCGTATGACGCATCGCCAAAACGTGTGGTTGATGCGCCCACCGAAATGACACCGTTGCAATTGGCTGGCGCGAAAGGCACTTGTTCACCGTACAGCGCGCTGTTGCCAGCGGCAGCTACGATCAAGGTACTGCTGTTGTTCAATACAAAATCAATGGCAGCCTGCTCAAAAGAGGAACAGCTTGAATTACCCCCCAATGACAGGTTAACCACATTGGCCGGATTGTTGTTGGGGGGCAAACGCGCAAAAAACTCGAAGTTTGGATCTTCGCCCGACTCAACCACAAACCTGTCGTACAGGCCAACTGACCACAGCACGCCGAACATGACGCTGACGGAGTCCCCACCGCTGTCACTCAACACACGAATTTGACTGACCCTAAGCGCACGGTCCATTCCAACGATTCCGCTGCTGTTGTCAGCCGCTGCATTAATCAGCGATTGAACTTTACTGCCGTGATAAAAAGGTTCACCACCATTTGCGCCAGATGTGGCGGGTTCGGTTGCATCGGCAAATAGTGCACTGTTGCTGACAAAGCGCTCATTGTTGAAATCGTAATCAACACCTTCAACAAAATTCGCTTCGACATCAAACTGATTATTTAAATCTGGGGCTGGTGCAATACCCGTGTCGAGAACGGCAACCCGAACCATCGACTCTGCGCTAGATGGCGTGCGCTCCAGCAGCTTTACAAATTCAGAGTCGTACACAGGGCTCGATGTCTGATTCGCGCCGGTGTATAGATTTTTTTGATTGGGATACCCCGGGTCATTGAAAATAAAAGGCTTGTAAATTCGGTTCTCGGACACCGAACGCACCGAAGAGTTTGCGCGAAGCAGCTTGAGCACTTGAGCCCGGTCTGCCGTAGTACGCATGTCCTTTGCATTAACCACCCAGAATCTTTTGAGTAGTCGCCCGCCCACTGCCGCATTGATTTTTGTATCGGCCAATACCTTTTTAACCAAAGGTTGACTTGCCTCATTGGGAAGAACCCGCAAGCTCTCGTCTGCCAGCTCGAGAAAAAGAATCTTTTCTTCGGGCACAAGTGGCCTTGCGGCGTCTACGCTTTCAGTTGCTATCGTTTTGGATTTCGTCTTGACTGTTTGCGCCAACACATCAACAGAAAGTGCGTAGGCGCTGAATGTCACCATTGCAACACCGAGAATTGCCGAGTACTTCATTACAACCCCTGCTTCAACTATTACTTCAAATTAATGCCCCAGGTGCGCAGTGATTTTTTGTCATCCACGTGTCACACTTTTTGGCATGCCCTGCTCATCGAACTGAAAGTTAATGCGATCCTCCAGGTACTCCATGGTGACCATGGTCCCCGGCATCAAGATCCGGATCGTTTTAAATTCGACATACTTCTTTGCCAGCTCGGTAAGCTTCATACGAGCCCCATCGGGATCGACCAGTTCGATTTTCTTGATTTGATGCACCTCGCCGAGAATCTTGAACTCCTTGATCTCGGTTTTCACTTCAAACACCATCGTCTTGAATTCACATTCCAGCTGGCCCATTGCACCGGCCTCCGTGCTTGCGCAGATTTGCTCCGCTGTGCGTGGCGTACTCGCAGCACAGGCAGATACGCAGACTAGCAATAACATCAGTCCAAAAGATTGCACAGCTGTACCACCCAAAAATAGTTGCATTGCCCAAGGCTCGCACCGGTCACCGACGCCATTCCAATGTGCTTTAAAGTTTCTGTCAGGTCAAGCCAGCTGTTCGTGAACTTTCCGGGCGATTAGCACTCTGTAGCAAGGAGTGCTAAAATTAACTGGAAATTGGTTCATTAATTCGGAGAAAACCGCAATCATGACCACTGCGTTAACTCTTGCTAACACCCGCGCCATGGGCAACAGCCTTGCTGTGCGCGACCCATGGGCGTTGGTCGCCCGTGGCCCGCTTGGCAACCTGGATGCTTACATTTCCGCCACCCACCAAATTCCCATGCTGACGCAAGAGGAAGAAGTGGAGTTGGGCGAACGCCTGCAGCGCGACAACGACCTGGAAGCTGCCCGCCGCCTGGTGCTTAGCCACCTGCGCCTGGTGGTTGCCGTAGCACGCCAGTACCTGGGCTATGGTTTACCCCATGCTGACCTGATTCAGGAAGGCAATATCGGTTTGATGAAGGCTGTAAAGCGATTCGACTCGTCGCGTGGTGTGCGCCTGGTCAGCTTTGCCCTGCATTGGATCAAGGCCGAAATTCACGAATACATTATCCGCAACTGGCGCATGGTGAAAATGATCACCACCAAAGCGCACCGCAAGCTGTTTTTCAACCTGAACAGCTTCAAGAAGTACGGCCAAACCCTGTCACCCGACCAAATCAACGAGGTGGCCAGTGAGCTGAATGTACGCCCTGAAGACGTGTACGACATGGAACGCCGCATGGCGGGCCATGAATTCAGCCTGGACCCTGTTGTAGACGCAGACAGCGAGGAAAACAGCTACAACCCTGTGCGTTATTTGGCCGCCGAGGGTGCCGAACCCACCGAAGTGCTGGAAGGCGCCAACATGGAACGCCTGCACAGTGAAGGGCTGGACCTGGCACTGGCCAGCCTGGACGAACGCAGCCAACGCATTATTTCCAGCCGCTGGTTGGCTGGCAACAACGCCAAAACCCTGCATGACCTGGCCGCCGAGCTGGGCGTATCGGCTGAACGGGTGCGCCAAATTGAAACCCAGGCCATGAAAAAAATGAAAACTGCCTTGTTGAAGTACGAACACGGTGAGGTTTAAAACAAAGCGGTAATCATTTCGGGTGAAAACTAACCTACACTAAGGGCTTGGCAACAAGCCCTTTTTTATGACCATGATCGAAGTACACCACCTGGAACACTCACGCTCGCAACGAATTATCTGGTTGCTTGAAGAACTTGGCCTGCCTTACAAGGTAACGCGCTATGCGCGTGATGCAAAAACCTACCTGGCCCCGCCTGAACTGCTGAAGATTCACCCCTTGGGGAAATCGCCCGTGATTACCGATGGCGACATTACCGTGGCAGAAAGCGGTGCCATTGTGGAGTACCTGATCGACAAGGCAGGCGGCAAATTGCGCCCCGCAGCTGGCACACAGGCACACCGCGATTACACCTACTGGATGCACTTTGCAGAGGGCACAGCCATGCCACCGCTGGTCATGACGCTGGTGTTCAACAAAATTGAAAACGCGCCGGTACCCGCATTGCTCAAGCCGATCGTGCTGCCAATTGCGCGCGGCATTTCCAAGCAGGTTAAAAGCAATTTCATCAACCCCAATCTTGAAAAGCAGTTCGCCTACATTGAAAGCGTGTTGACCAAGAATGAGTGGTTTTGCGGCAGCGAGATGACGGGTGCTGACTTCATGATGAGTTTTCCGCTTGAAGCTGCAATGAGCCGGGCGGACAGCATTAAAAGCATGCCCAAAATTGCGGCCTACGTGAAACGCATTCATGCCATGCCCAGTTTTGGAAAAGCCCTTGAAGTGGGTGGCCCCTACAATTACGCTTAGTACTCATGAACGCAGCAACCACGTCCATTGAACAACAGGCAAAAATTACCGAGGTCAACGGCAATGTGCAGTTGGTTCGGGATGGTTTTTTCCTGCCCGCGCAACCCGGCATGATGTTATTGCCGGGCGACCGCGTGGTCAGCGACCCTGCCAGCAAAGCAATTATTCAATTCACTGGTGTAAAAGACGCATTGGTGATTGAAAATGGCGCGGCCGCGACATTCAATCTTGAAGTGGTTGCACTGGACCAGGTACCGCAGTGGATTGCCACCGACCTGTACGGCCAAGGCGTGTATTTTGAAAGCCAGCCGCCCGAAAGTGCCGCAAGCACCACCGACACGCCCGACCTGTTCGGCCTGTTTGACACAAGTGCCGAAGGCGGTGACTCCACCGGCTACCCCGTGCTGGAAAGCCTTGTATTTTTAGGTGCCACTGCCGCCATATACAGCGACAACGAAGACAACAACACGAGTACCACTGACACCACCAGCAGCGCCGAATCGGGCAACAACAACGACCCAGGCAATGGTGCCAGCAACCCACCGCCCAACACAAACCCGGAGCCTGAACCCGAGCCTGAGCCCGAGCCAGAAGCCGGCCCACTCGACGCAGTATTGAGCCCCGTGACTGACGCCTTGGATGGCCTGCTTTCCACCTTGGGCGCCCCTTCCCCTTTGGGCAGTCTGCCTGCACCTTTGCAAGCCAGCAACACCCCCAACCTGCCCACCGAGTAAGTTCGAGCCTCTGTTCTGCACAACGGAATAAGCTTTGTGCATAGAACTATGCGCGGCATGAATCCGTACATTCCCTGAATAAGATGTGGGTTGAGTCAAGCAGCAAAGGACATGTGTTTTTATGAACGGCAACACGCGCTTCGAGATTGATTTTTCTGAAGCCAAACCCATTGTCGGTACAAAGGCCCCACGCGAACTCCAGGCACAAGCCAAGTTTGAGCTAAGCCCGTTTTATGAATTTTCGGCACCGGAAGGCATTGAGCGCGCAAGCGGGCCTTGCGCGATAGGCATGGTACTTCACCACCATCAAATTGGCTGGAATCACATACCCAAAGACCGGCACGGCCACCCCCAAAACGACCCATATATTCTCGAAATAATGCGGTGGGCAGCATGCCCCGACCTACTCAGCGGCACCATGGGCACTTCACCAGCCCAACTGCTTAAAGCACTGCGCAAGGCAGAGTTGAATGCCAACTGGTATGCGGGCAACACCGCGCAAACCACACTTGAATTGATTCAGAACGAGTTATTCGAAGGCAGACCCGTCATTGCCTTGCTCAACAACGCGACAGAAGATGAACCACTTTTGCTGGAATGGGAAGTGATCTTCAGTGTTGATGAAGACACCGTGATGTCGAAACAGGCTGGCGCGCAGCCACAAAACAAGCGGCGCACAATTGCCCAATTTGAGAAAGAACTCACACTGAAGCTGACGCAACTAAGCTGCAGTGTAATTACCGCACGAAAGGATTAGTTACTTGCCGTCGAGAATTTGCTCAACGTCGCTGACCACAGGCGCGGAGTCGGCATTGTGACGAACCAGCAAACGGGCACGGCCTTGCTGGTCAAACACATAACTGGCCGAGGTGTGGTCCATCAGGTAATTGTCTGGCGTACTGCCTTCCACTTTTCCAGCGAACACACGCAGGCCAGCCAGCAAAGGCTTTAATTCTTCAGATGACTCGGCGGTCAGCGCATCGAACGAAGGATCAAACTGGGGCACATATTTTTTCAACAGTTCGGGTGTATCGCGCTCGGGATCAACAGACACAAACAACACCTGCAAGTTGTCTCCCTTTTCGCCCAGTTTGGCCTTCACCTCGCTCCATTGCTGCATGGTAATGGGGCACACATCGGGACAATGGGTGTAGCCGAAAAACATGGCCACCACTTTGCCCTTGTAACTTTCCATGGTGCGTTCAGTGCCCGATAGGTCTTTCAGCTTGAAGTTGGCCACCAGGGATGAACCCGTGATGTCGGTATTCGTGAAAGTGGCGGGGCCCGTATTGCAGGCGGCCAGTAGCGCCACTGCGCCAAAAGCCAACGCCTTGCTTACCTGCTGAAACTGCTTGAATACACTGCGCATACTGCTTACACCGTTACATAGTGATCGACCAACAAGGCCGCGAACAAAAACGCCAGATAGGCGATGGAATACGTAAATGCCTTTTTGGCCAAGGCATCGCTGTAGTTTTTCCAGATCTTGTAGCCATACCCAATGAAAATTGCATTCAGCACGACCGCGCTGATCAGGTATATCAGGCCGCTCATTTTCATGGCAAAGGGAATCAACGTGGTGGCTGCCAGCATGATGGTGTACAAAAACACATGGAACTGTGTGAATGCAGCGCCATGGGTTACCGGCAACATGGGCAGGCCCGCGCGCGCGTATTCTTGCGTGCGGTACAGGGCCAGCGCCCAGAAGTGTGGTGGGGTCCACACAAAAATAATCAGGAATAAAACCAGTGCCTCGGCAGACACACTGTTGGTAACCGCGGCCCAACCCAACACCGGCGGCATGGCACCCGATGCGCCACCGATCACGATATTTTGGGGGGTATTGGGTTTCAGCAACAGGGTATAAATGATTGCGTAACCCACGAAGGTGGCCAAGGTAAGCCACATGGTGAGCGGGTTCACGAACACATACAAAATCCACACACCCACGCCGCCGACCATGCTGGAGAAGACCAGCGTTTGGACAGAATTCAGTTCACCCCGTGGCAAAGGGCGGGCACGCGTGCGCGCCATTTTGGCATCAATTTGCTGCTCGACCAGGCAATTGAACGCAGCCGCAGCACCCGCCACCAGCCAAATACCCAAGGTGCCTGCAATAAGTACCTGGACATTGGGCAAACTGGGGGTTGCCAAAAACATGCCAATTACCGCACAGAACACGATCAAGGCCACCACGCGTGGCTTGGTCAATGTCCAGTACTGTTTGGCCACGTGAGCAAAACTGCTCACGGTTTTGGCTTTGTCTGCTTTGGGTGGAGCTGATGGCATGTTGGGCCTTATGAAATTCGATGGCGATTGCCCGCAACCCGATAGTTTACCAAGATCAGGGTGACCAGCAACAGCGCGGCGCCCCCATTGTGCGCCACGGCCAACCACAAAGGCAATTGAAACACCACGTTACCAATACCCATGGCAATTTGCAAAGTCAGCACCGCCGCCACTTTAATGGCCAAAGGCTTGGTACCCGGGTTGCGCCACAGGGCAAACGCGAGAACACCCAAAATACCGGTAACCACCACGGCTCCAATGCGGTGAATGAAGTGAATCGCAGTGAGCGAGGCCACATTCAGAATTTCACCGTTGGGCGTTTCACCCAAGTGCCGAATAATGTGAAATGCGTCTTTGAATTCCATGTGCGGCCACATGCTGCCCTGGCAGGTTGGGAAATCAGTGCACACCACCGCAGCATAGTTGGTGCTAACCCAGCCACCGAGAATAATTTGAGCGATCACTGCCACCAAACCCACTCGCGCCAGAATTCGCAAACCGCCCCCATCACGGGGGGGTGCCAGGCTGCGTGCAGGGCTGGTTTGACGCAACCACAACCAGGTCAGCATGCCAAGAATGGTCATGCCGCCAATAAGGTGCCCGGTCACAATGGCGGGCTTGAGCAACATGGTGACTGTCCAGGCGCCAAAAGCACCTTGCAGACACACTGCAAAAAACAGCCATGTGGCGAGGGCCGGCGACTGCCTGAGCTCCGCCTTTTTTTTCCAGGCCATGGCCATAATGCCGATAATCAGAAAACCGAGAAAGGTGGCCACATACCGATGCGCCATTTCTTTCCAGGCCTTGGGCATGGAAACCGGGCCATGCGTTCCACCCTGAACTTCAACGGCCTGCGCAATTTCCTCGGCGGCATGTGTCGGCGTGAGCTTGCCGTAGCAGCCCGGCCAGTCTGGGCAACCCAAACCCGCATCCGTTAAGCGCACAAACGCGCCCAACATGATCAAAAGGAATGTAAGTACTGTGGTGAATGCGACCAAACGCTTGTAACTGCTCATGCTGCTCTCGTTTTATCCGATGTTTGAAGCCCACAACAGGCGGCTGATGTCTTTGCGAAACTTGTCGAATTGCAGGGTGTTGTTGGGTGGGAAACGCATCATTACATGGCCCAATGGATCGGCCACAAACACGTGATCGCGCACGGTACCAATGTCAGCGCTGCCTTTGTTGCCCACAATGCCCTGCTCCAGTGGCAACCAGCTTTTAAGTTGATCTTCGCTGGCACGTACAAAATGCACATCCGGGAACTGGCGCAAGAGCAGGGTTTCAAGCGGGCCATTGTCGGTTACAAAAACAACTCGCTCGATCCGACCTTGCTCCTTGCCTTTGGATGCACGGGCCTGGCGCTGGAAGTACATGGTGTTCTGGCACACTTCATCGCAATCGCTGTTGATGACCTGAATCAGCACCCATTTGTCGGCCACCTGCTTCATGCTGAAATCATCGCCATTGATGTTTTTGAATACATCAGTGGACACGTTCACCTGCGGATCAAGAATGGTGCCGTAATTGTTGGTGCCATCTGGCTTGTTGAAAAAGTACAAATAGAAAGCCGCCACAATGGGCAAGGCGCATGTCAGGAATACCAACAAAATGGTGATCCGGCTTTTGTTCAGCTTCGCGGGTGCGCTGGCTGCGTTCATTTTTTATTTTCCTTGTAAAACTCGCGTCGAAAAAACTCTCGGTAGACAAAAAACAGAGTCAGCAACACCAACACCGCCGACATGGTAAACCATTGAAATGCGTAACCCTTGTGCTTGGCCACCTGTTCTTGCAGCGGTACTGCCAGGTGATAAAAGCCACCCACCATGCTGGCTAGCTGTTGCTGGCCTGCTGTTTGCGCGACCGGCTGCTGAGTTACCACAAAGTTGCTCACCGGCTCGCCGGTCAGCTTTTCAAATTCGCTCACACTAAAATTCGACCACACATCAAAACCATTGCTTTGAGCCATGACGATGCTTTCAGCTTCGCCCAAAGCCATGCCACGCAATTCAGCAGACTGGGCAAAGCGCGGCAAAATGGTGCCTTGCAAATCAAACAGTTCACCGGCCATTGGGGCATTGGTGGGCATATCGGGTGCCAACCGGGGCTCTGCGGGGTTGCGCAACAACAAACCACGATCCACCGGTATCAGAAAACTGGCGCCATCTGGCCTGAAACCTTGCACCACCTGCACCGCTGGTCGACCATTTACCTGACGATTGTCTATATATATCAGGGCTTTGGCCTCGAACCTACCCTTCAAATCGATTTTTCGGTAGGACAAATTGTCCAAGTCCAACTGGCCACTGGCCGGAGACACAGGCTCGGCGGCCAGCGCACGGGCCTGCGCATCAAACAGGGTTTGTTTTTCCTGGGCGCGCCCGGTTTGCCACTGCCCCAAACTGAAGGTCAGCCACACCAAGCCAAACCCGATCAACAGGGTGAAGATCAGCTTGACTTTGCCGGGTGTTTTCACTGCATTAACCATGACATACTTCCACTTGTGTGCTGTACACGGTTAGTTTTAAAAAGGTGTTCACCATGAAGTTGATCATTGGCCTGGCGTTCCTGGGCATTCTGGCAAGCTTGGGTTCAGCTTTCTTCTTTCTCATGAAAGACAAAAGCAAATCCAGCCGTACTGTAAACGCGTTAACCATGCGCATCGGCTTGTCCATTGCGCTGTTTCTTCTGATTCTGCTTGCCTGGTACATGGGCTGGATAGAGTCAACAGGCATTCGATAAGTTCAAAATCCAAAAAAAAGCCACCGGAGTTTTCCAGTGGCTTTTCTATTTGTAGTTTTTACAGCCTGGTGGGAATGAACCCTGCTTACAGCCAGTAAACCACCACGTACAAGCCCAACCACACCACGTCCACGAAGTGCCAGTACCAGGCAGCCGCTTCGAATGCGAAGTGACTGTCGGGGGTAAAGTGGCCCTTGATGCAACGAATCATGATGAAGAACAACATGATTGCGCCGATGGTGACGTGGAAACCGTGGAAGCCGGTCAGCAAAAAGAACGTTGAACCAAAAATACCAGAGGTCAGTTTGAGGTTCAGGTCGCGGTACGCGTGAATGTATTCATAGGCCTGAAAGCCCATGAAGATTGCGCCCAACAATACGGTCAGCGCCAAGCCCCAAATCAACTGAGAACGCTTGTTGGCGATCAAGGCATGGTGAGCCCAAGTCAGGGTCAAGCCTGAGGTCAGCAGCAATGCGGTGTTGATGGTTGGAATTGGCCAAGGGCCCATGGTTTGGAATGCATCCACAGTACCGGCGGGGCCTGTATTGGGCCAATTGGCAGTGAAGTCAGGCCACAAGAACGCCTTGTTGTCGATGTCGCCAAGCCAGGGCAATGCGATTTGACGGGCATAAAACAATGCGCCGAAAAACGCTGCGAAGAACATGACTTCAGAGAAAATGAACCAGCCCATGGACCAGCGAAATGATACATCGACCCGATCGCTGTACTGGCCGCTTTGAGATTCGCCAACCACGTGCTTGAACCAGCCGGTCAACACATAAATCAGGATACCCATGCTGAGTGCAAACAGGTAAGGACCTGATGCCGCGCCGTTTACCCACTGGGACATGCCCAGTACAAAAAAGAACATGGCCACTGCGCCAAGCACAGGCCAATGGGACAAGCCGGGCACAAAGTAATATGGTGCATTCGCACGCATGGTGGTTTCTCCTATTTCTTTAATTTAGATGCTTCAATACTGCAACAGCGGGTTCCGTACGGCTCAAGCGGAACTCACCACAAAATTCACCAACACCAGCAACCCGATCACAAACCCTGCGGCTGCCAGCAGACCCACGATGATCACGTGGACCGGATTTAACTTTTGCATGTCTTCAGAGTGACTTTTACCCTTGCGAACACCAAAAAACGACCACAGCACAGCCGACAAGGTTTGCAGAAAAGTGGCTTTGCTCGCTTTACGCGATGCGGCCTCTTTGATGTCTTCCGACATTATTCTGCAGCCATGGCTGTCGCGCCGGCCACTTCAAAAAATGTATAACTCAGCGTGATGGTGTGTACATCTTGTGGCAACTCGGGGTTGATCACAAACACCACCGGAAATTCCTTGGTTTCACCCGACTTGAACGGCTGCTGCTTGAAGCAGAAACATTCCAGTTTGGTGAAATGCGCAGCTGCCTTGCTGGGCAAATAACTGGGTATCGCTTGACCCGCCGTATCGTTGGGCAGGTTGTTGTGAACCACGTAATTCATCGTCACCAACTCGCCGGGGTGGACCATCATTCGATTGGTCTCGGGCTTGAACTGAAACTTGCCCCGCTCATTGGCATCAAAAATCACTTCGATGCTTCGGCTTGTGTCCACCTGGGTGTTCTTGGCGATCTCGGCTGCATTTTTAGTTTGCGGCGTGAGCACGTTGATCCCGGTGATCTCGCATATGGCCTTGTAAATTGGCACCAGTGCGTAACCGAAGGCAAACATGGCCACCACAATCACCAGCAGACGCATCAGCATTTGCTTGTGCAAACCACCTGTTCTCTGGTTATTTCCTTGTGCCATGCTGCTTCACCTCTACTGCTAATCAAACAATCAATTCATCAAATTCAGAATGCTCGGCTCCATCACTTTGCGGATCAGGATACCGATAAAAAAAACAGCCGCCACCGAGAGCAAAATTAAACCGGTACGCCTGTTTTGCCTGGATTTCTTTTTCTCTTCAGGTGTCACGCTTACTTCCTTACTGAACCAATTCGTTGTGTGAAAAAGCCTCTGCATGGAAGCCTTTTTACACAACGGAGGGTTGGACTGAGCCAAACCCCCATTGTGAACCCCGCGGTGAATTACTTCACTGTGGGTGGAACTTCAAAAGTGTGGAACGGTGCTGGTGATGGAACTGTCCACTCCAGACCTTCTGCACCTTCCCATGGGCTTGCAGGAGCCTGTTCACCCTGCTGGAACAACCATGCCCGCAACACACACCACAGGAAGATCAACTGTGACAAACCGAACCAGAACGCACCAATGGTGGCAAGGGCGTGGAAGTCAGTGAACTGTGTGGCGTAGTCGGCGTAGCGACGTGGCATACCGGCCAATCCCAAGAAGTGCATGGGGAAGAAGGTCACGTTGAAACTGATCAGCGATGACCAGAAATGCAACTTGCCCAGCTTCTCGCTGTACATGCGGCCAGACCACTTGGGCAGCCAGTAGTACGTACCTGCAAACAAGGCAAACAGTGAACCCGCTACCAACACATAGTGGAAGTGAGCCACCACGTAGTAGGTGTCTTGCAGCTGAATATCAACCGGTGCAATGGCAAGAATAAGACCGGTAAAGCCACCCATGGTGAACACGAAAATAAAACCGACGGCAAACAGCATGGGGGTTTCGAATGTCATCGAACCTTTCCACATGGTGGCCAGCCAGTTAAATACTTTCACGCCGGTGGGCACCGCGATCAGCATGGTGGCATACATGAAGAACAACTGGCCGGTTACGGGCATGCCGGTTGTGAACATGTGGTGAGCCCACACAATGAACGACAAAATCGCGATCGACGATGTGGCGTAAACCATGGAGCTGTAACCAAACAGCGTTTTGCGGGCGAAGGTGGGCACGATGTGACTGATGATGCCGAACGCGGGCAAGATCATGATGTACACCTCGGGGTGACCGAAGAACCAGAAAATGTGCTGGTACATGACGGGGTCGCCGCCGCCGGCTGCGTTGAAGAATGACGTGCCGAAATGGCGATCAGTCAACACCATGGTGATGGCACCGGCCAACACGGGCATTACAGCAATCAGCAGGTAAGCAGTGATCAGCCAGGTCCAGGCAAACATCGGCATCTTCATCAGGGTCATGCCAGGAGCGCGCATGTTCAGGATGGTGGTGATGATGTTGATTGAGCCCATGATCGACGAGGCACCCAGAATGTGCATCGCGAAAATGGCGGCGTCCATGCCGGGGCCCATTTGCACGGACAAAGGTGCATACAGGGTCCAACCAGCAGCGGTTGCGCCACCCGGCATAAAGAATGAAGCGGTCAAAATGATCGCAGCAGGCACCATCAGCCAGAAGCTGAAGTTGTTCATTCGGGCAAACGCCATATCTGAACAGCCGATTTGCAATGGGATCATCCAGTTGGCAAAACCTACAAACGCAGGCATTACCGCACCAAACACCATGATCAAACCGTGCATGGTGGTGAGCTGGTTAAAGAACTCGGGTTGAACCAGTTGCAGGCCAGGTGCAAACAATTCAGCACGCAACATCAGGGCCAACACGCCGCCTTCCAGCAACATGATGAATGAGAAAATCAGGTACATGGTACCGATGTCTTTGTGGTTGGTTGCGTACAACCAACGGCGCCAACCATGCGGGTGGTCGTGCGCGTGGTCATGGTCGTGACCATGTCCGTGGGTTAAATCTGCCGCGGTAGTGCTCATGTAATAAATCTCCTAAGCAATATTAACGTGCAGCCGTAACAGCACTTGGCTGAACAACCGGGTCGGTACCTGTGCCTGCATTGGCCCAAGCGTTTCGTGTGTAAGTAATCACGGAGGCAATTTCAACATCGCTCAACTGCTTCCATGCAGGCATGCCTGCACCCTTGCCGTTCAGCAAAATCGCAATTTGATCCGCCTGCGGGCCTTTCACTGAAGGCGCACCGACTAGCGCAGGGAATGCACCGGGGATGCCCTCACCGGAAGCCTGGTGACAGGCTGCACAGTTGGCGTTGTAAACCTGCTCGCCACGGGCAACCATGTCTTCCTTGGTCCATTCCTTGGTTGGATCGTCCTGCTTGGCTTTCATTTCTTCCAGCTTGGCTTGAACCCACTTGGAGTAGTTTTCTTCGGACACGACTTCAACCACGATGGGCATGTAAGCGTGGTCTTTGCCACACAACTCAGCACACTGACCGCGGTAAATGCCTTCTTTCTCGGCCTTGAACCAGGTGTCGCGCACGAAACCGGGAATCGCGTCTTGCTTCACGCCAAAAGCGGGAATCATCCAGGCGTGAATCACGTCGTTTGCAGTCGTAACCACGCGAACTTTCTTGTTCACGGGCACTACAACATGGTTGTCTACTTCCATCAGGTAGTTTTCACCGCGGGCCACAGCCTGACCTTGATGGTCTTCAATTTGATCGCGCGGAGTCGACAGGGTGGCCAGGAAAGAAATGCCTTCGCCTTCACCGGCCAGGTATTCGTAGCCCCACTTCCACTGGTAACCAGTGGCCTTGATGGTGAGATCGGCATTCGATGTGTCTTTCATGGCAACCACGGTTTTGGTTGCGGGCAATGCCATACCGATCACGATCAGGAACGGCACAATGGTCCACGCAATTTCAACTTTTACACTTTCGTGGAAAGAAGCTGACTTTGCGCCTTTTGATTTGCGGTGCGCATAGATTGAGTAAAACATCACGCCGAACACGGCAACGAAAATAACCAGACAGATCACCAACATCAACGTGTGCAAATCATAGATTTGACGCGCGATTTCGGTAACCGGTTCAACGAGGTTGTATTGCAGGGGTTGCCCAGAAACATTCTCGGCAAACGCAGCACCTCCGAAGGATGTCATCGCAATTGCGGCAGCGGTTGCCACTGCTTTGCGAATACCCAAGGACGACTTCAACATGGCGATCCTCAATCTCAAAAAAAATATCAAACTGGTGGAAGCCGCATGCCTATATTGCACATGCTGCCCTGGCCAACGCTGCCTTTAATTCACGGTGCAGCGCTGACTTGTCTTTCTCGGCAATAAATTTGCCTATTTTTACTTGTTGGCCCCTGTGACTAAATAACAGCGGCGCTTTGTATTTTCCGTTGTAGCTTAATTTGGCCCATTGGGGTGACCATTCAAGCTGGGTCAGCTTGGTGCCATCGACCATCACCAGCGTTAGCTGATTAGGCTGAAGTTCGATCATTTCGTAATCGGCAGCATGCCTCGCGTAGATTACAAATGCCGTTCCCACCAACAACAACTCAAGCCCGGCAAACGGCAACACTATCCAGAAACCTGCCAGCAAAAAACCCGTGGCAATCACCAGGGTGATTACACACAAACTTAAATACCACTGCAAAAGCTGTTTGGGACTGAGCGAACAATTGCGCCTGAATATCCACTTACTACTTTGCGACGCTACCTGTGGCGCGCCGTGTGGTGCATTAGCTGAGCTTGAAATTTCTGGAATCATGCCCATTTACCTCTTAGAGAGCAGTCATTCAGACCCAACGCACCCCCAAAAGAGTGCATTAAAACCTTCGAATTATAGGCCCAAGGCTCCAAAGCAAGCAATAAGACAGGTGCAATCCACGCCTGATTTCCCCGAAATAAGTTGAAAACAATGCGCTACATTTGAAAATGTTGCGCAGCAGCACGTTAATTCGATCCTTTGCGCCCTTTAATGTCCGATATTTTCACGGTTGCAACATCGGTTTTGGGTTTTCTTTTAACCTTCCAGGCGTGCCCATAAATCAATTCGAGGGTAAGCGGAATACGCCCGGTTTCGGGGTTTCGCAGTTGCTCCAACCCCTGCAGGGCTTTTTCCAGCTGGCGCGGAGTTCGCAAACCTTTTTGACGCGGCTCCAGGTGATTGCCTGAAAGTGCGCGCCAATCATCGAGTAGTTTTGCGGGCGAGCTGTAAGTCAGCGTCAATTTTTCCATTTCCATCACCGGGTCGGAAAAGCCTTGCTTGCTCATCAGGTCGCCAAGGTCGTGCATGTCGGCAAAATCAGGCAGAGATTCGCCCAACACTTGCGCAACAGCCTGCAATTCACGCCCTGTATCCGGTCCAAAACAGCTGAAAAACACGCCACCCTCTGGTTTCAATACCCGCAACCACTCGGACAGACATTGCCCGGGATCGCCTGCGGCATGCAACCACAAGGGCGACCAAACCATGGCCTGGCTTTCGTTTGGCAAGGGCAACGGGCTGTTAATGGACAACGGTATTGCTGCAGACGGCTTGGGTGCAGCCCTGCCAGGCCACAATTTGGCCAAAAAAGATGCTGCGGCCTGCTCGACTTGCGCCACAGGCAAATCAATGGCTTTCGGCGCAAATACTGAGAATGCACGCCCTACAAACAAAGTTTTGACCGGTAGCAATGCGGATGGGTGTAACCAGCCCTGATGCACTACCCCTCCCTCGACCGGGCGCATGATTTGCGCTCGGTTCACCATGCGCTGGTTGACCTCTTCGAGGATAAACGGCAAGGGTTGGTGAACACGCCGTGACCATTGGTGTACCAATGCGGCGTTTGATCGGGGAATTTTCCAGAACTGCGAGGACATTGTGCGGCTAGCCATTTCAGCAAAAAGTTGGTGTTTTCTATTCTATAGAAGTTGCTTGAGTATGGGCGGCGCGATGGTGCCCGGGCGCTGCGTGGCCTGCCAAAGCCCATTGCAAGATCAAACCCATGCACTGGGTCGCTTTGTGTGTGGTGGCTGCCAACCCATGATTGACCACCAGGAACCGCTGCGATGCAAACGCTGTGCGCTGGCGCTTGGCCCCCGGCCGCAAGCATTTGGCTGGACACATTGCAGACATTGCAAGCCGCTGATTGAATGCAAGGCCGAGGCACCCCTGGAATGCGTGGTGTGCAGCGATTACCTGGCACCATTTGATCAATGGATTGCGCGCCTGAAGTACGGTAACAACCATGGCATGGCGCGATTTCTGGGCCATTGGCTGGGAACCAGGGTGATGGAATTGGGCATGGAGTTGCCTGACTTACTGATTCCGGTGCCGGTGAGCCCGGACAAATTAAAGCAGCGCGGCTATAATCAAGCCGCTTTGATCGCTCGGCATTTGGGCAGGCATATTCATCGACCTGTCCACAACGGTTGGCTGATCAAAACCAAGGAACTTGGCGCACAAGCGGCCTTGAGCCGGGAAGACCGGCTTCAAAACCTGGAGGGCGCGTTCAGGGCAACGCGTTTGATTCCCAAAGGGATCCGGATTGGCTTGATCGATGATGTAATCACCACCGGCGCCACCCTTCAAAGCTGCGCGGCCGCCCTTCGCAAGGCTGGCGCTGAGTCAATTGTAACCATGGCAGTGTGCAGGACCCCAGAATGATTAATGTGGTATTGGTTGAACCTGAAATTCCGCCCAACACGGGCAATGTTATCCGCTTGTGTGCCAACACGGGCGTGCAACTGCATTTGGTTGAACCCTTGGGCTTTCCGCTTGAAGATGCGCGCATGCGCCGCGCCGGGCTGGATTACCATGAATATGCGAACATGTTGGTGCACCCAAGCTGGCAGGCCTTTTTAGACCGCTGCCAACCCGACCCGCAACGCAGCTTTGCGATGACCACCAAAGGAAAGAATTCGCCGTTTGATGTGCAATTTCAAGCTGGCGATTACCTGATGTTTGGCAGCGAGACCCGGGGGCTTTCAGAAGACGTGCGAAACTGGTTTTCTCGGGAAAACTGGCTTCGATTGCCAATGCGCCCGGAGAGCCGCTCGCTGAACCTGTCCAATTCGGTGGCGGTGATGGTGTATGAGGCTTGGCGACAGTTGGGGCTTGAAGGCGGAAGCTGAGCGTTTATTGCGTGCTCACAGGCTGGTTTGTTTGGCCCGATCGGCTTGGGTTCCGCGTTCTCGACCGCTCGTTAACTGCCCAATCGGCTTGGGTTCCGCGTTCTCGACCGCTCGTTAACTGCCCAATCGGCTTGGGTTCCGATCTCTCGCCTGAAAACCTGTATTTCCCTTGCTGAGCCTTTCGATGCCTGAGAACGACCCTCCTAAAAAGCGGGTCGGGCTCGTTCTCTGTCGCCCCATTCTGGGCGACACCGGCCCTGCTCGGCACGCAAGGGCAGGTTTTCTTGAAGGCGAGGCGATCGAAACACCGCCGCCGATTGGGCTGTTAAGCCAGTGGCGAGATGCGCTGTAGTAGAGATTCGCAAGCGCCGGTTCAAGCCAACTCGGCAGTGCGGCACGAGTAACCCATGCCGAGTTGAGCAAATGACCACAGCCCAATCACGCCGCATCTTCAGACCTCGCCTCGCGTGAGAGCAATCGCATCACGCCCTCCACTGGACTCAACCCGTCGAACAACACGGAATTCACCGCCGCAGTAATTGGCATGTCGACACCCAACTGCGCAGCAAGCTGCTTGACCACCGGCGCACATTTAACGCCCTCGGCAACCTGACCGAGTTCTTTGAGAATGGTGTCCAAGGACTTGCCTTGAGCCAATAGAAGACCAACCCGCCGATTGCGCGACAAATCGCCAGTGCAGGTCAAAATCAAGTCACCAAAACCCGACAAACCGTTCAAGGTTTCAGCTTGTGCGCCCAAGGCCACAGCCAAGCGCTTAATTTCAGCCATGCCCCGGGTAATCAAGGCTGCGCGGGCGTTCAACCCCAGTTGCATGCCATCGCAAATACCAGTGGCAACGGCCATGATGTTTTTGACCGCGCCGCCCACTTCAGCACCCACAAGATCGTCGAGCTCGTAGACCCGCAAGGCCGCATGGTGTGCGGCACGAACCATCGCTTGCCGCGTGGCCTCGTCGGCGCTGGCCGCAGTCAGTGCACACGGCAAGCCGCGCGCCACTTCGGCTGCAAAAGACGGACCAGTAAGCGCGCCGCCATAGGGTTTGCCCAACACTTCTTCGACCACTTGGTGTGGCATTAAACCGCTGCCCACTTCAAAGCCTTTGCACAACCACACCAGCGGGGGCCACTGTTCAATGGGGGCAATTTCCAACAACTGCATCAGAGTTTCACGCAAAGCGCCCATGGGCGTACCCAGCACCCAAAGTGCATCGGTTTGCCCAAGCACATGCCGGGCGGCGGCCGAAAAATCAGCCTGAACCTTGAGGGTTGGAGAAAGTTTGATGCCCGCAAGATAACGCGGGTTTTCTCGCTGGGTGGCGATGGATTGCAGCACATCGGTATCGCGCCCCCACAACACCACATTGTGCGCAAACGACATGTGGGCAGCCACTGCGGTGCCCCATGCCCCCGCACCGAACACGGTGATGTTCATGCGCGCCACCGATCAGGCTGTGGTGATAATGCCGGAACCGTTTTGCTTGGCAGCCTGCTCTTGAGCTGCGGCCAGGCGTTGCTGGTAAAACTGTTCGAAGTTGATGTCTGACAAATGCACGGGCGGGAAACCTGTGCGGGTAATTAAATCGGCCACGTTGGCACGCAGATAGGGATAGATCATGTTGGGGCACAGAATGCCCAACAGGGGGTCAAACTGATCTTCGGGTACATTTGAAATTTCAAAGATGCCAGCCTGTTTGCATTCAACCAAAAACGCCACTTTTTCGTCGATTTTGGCAGTCACTGTGACTGTTACTTCGGACTCAAAAATGTTTTCGGCCAGGCGCTGTGCGCCCACATCCACAGCCACTTCAATTTTGGGTGGATTCTTTTCCAGGAAAATTTGGGGGGCATTGGGCAATTCCAAAGAAGCGTCTTTGATGTACACGCGTTGCATTTGAAATACTGCTTCTGAATTCTGTTCGGCCATTTGCTGGCTCCTATGGATTGAATGGGTAAAGTAACGAGGCAAGTGCAGGCCGGTTAAACCGCCTGCCCCAACAAAGGCAACAGCTTGCCGACACGATCAAGGTCGAACAGGTCGTCGCAGCCACCCACATGTGTGCTGCCAATGTAAATTTGCGGCACAGTTCGGCGGCCTGTTTCAGCCATCATTTTTTCTTTTTGCGACGGATCCAGATCAACCCGGATTTTTTCAATATTCTGCACGCCACGCTCATTTAACAAACGTTCGGCACGCACGCAAAACGGACACACCGCGCTGGTGTACATACGGACTGAGGCTTGAATATTGCTCATGATTTGCTGACCTGCTTGGTTGCCTTGGGTGTTTTGGTTTTAGGCGCTGCCTCAGCAACGTCTTGCACCTTTTTAACCGGCAAGCCTGCTTCTTTCCAAGCGTTCAGGCCACCATCGAGCACAAAGACGTCGGTGTAACCGGCGGCCTTCAGTACTGTGGCGGCTGCACCAGAACGCGCACCGGTTTGGCACAACACGATCAACGGTGTTTCCTTGGTTTTGGCCAAAGTGCCCGCTTTTTCTTTCAGGTCTTTGATGGCGATTCGTTTTGAATTGGGCACAACACCCGAATTTTTAACGAAATCGTCGTCTCGAATGTCAACCAATACTGCTTTCTTTTGGTTGATCAACAGTGTGGCTTGGGGCACGGTAAGGCGAGTGCCGCCACCTTTGGTTAACAAAGGCCAAATCAACATGAGGCCAGAACCAAAGGCCAAGGCGATGAGCCAACTGTTTTGAATCAGAAATTCCTGCGACATAAATCCTGCAATGAGTGGGTCTTGATGAATTGGTCATTATATCCCCTTGAATCGAGGCTAAAATGGAGGTTTGCCTAATTAGACAGCAAACTTAAAGGCCACAAACATGTACATACTCGTATTGATGCGCCATGGCGAAAGCCAATGGAACCTGGAAAACCGTTTTACTGGCTGGGCCGATGTGGACCTGACCGAGAAAGGTCGCGAAGAAGCACGCAAGGCAGGCGACCTGCTGAAAGCCGAAGGCTACAGCTTTGACGTGGCCTATACCTCTGTGCTGAAACGCGCTATTCGCACCTTGTGGATTGCCCTGGATCAAATGGACCAAATGTGGTTGCCGGTGGTGCACGCATGGCGCCTGAACGAGCGCCATTATGGCGATTTGCAAGGCCTGAATAAATCAGAGACCGCCGCCAAGTTTGGCGAAGAACAGGTGTTGATTTGGCGCCGTGCTTATGCAATTGCACCCAACCCACTGAAAGTGGACGATCCCCGTTTTGCTGGCAAAGACCCACGTTACGCCAAGCTAAAGCCTGAGGAAATTCCATTGACCGAGTGCCTGAAAGACACGGTTGACCGTGTAATTCCCCTGTGGAAAGACGGCATTGCACCTGCCATCAAGGCTGGCCGGAAGGTATTGATTGCAGCCCACGGCAATTCATTGCGCGCGCTGATCAAGTACCTGGACAACCTGAGCGAAGAAGACATTTTGAAGGTAAATATTCCGACCGCTCGCCCCTTGGTGTATGAGCTGGATGAAAACCTGAAGCCGATTCGCAATTATTACTTGGGCGACCAAGCCGAAATTGAAGCAGCCATGGCTGCCGTAAAAAATCAGGGAAAGGCCAAGTAAGCACAGGTGCGAAACTATTCCAGGTTAATTTTTTGTACAGGCGGGGGAATTGGCGCTTTGGTGCTCATTCTCTCCCTGACGTCCGCCCAGCCCGCCTGGGCACAGAGCGGCCTTCGCGACCCGGCGGGCGCAAAGCAGGAACGCGACGAGGTACGGCGCAAACTGGATGCATTGAAAAAAGAGATCAATGAAACCAGCGGCGAAAAAAAGCAGGCTGCCAAGTCGCTTGACCTGCTTGAACAGCGACTTGAAAAAACCCAAACCCGTTTAAAAGCCCTTGACGAAGATCGGGATGCGCTGGAAACAGACATCAAGAAGCTTGGCCAGGAGGAATCGCAGCTTCAGAAAGACCTGGAAAGTACGCAAGCGCGCTTGGCCGAGGTGATGCGCAACCAGTACCGCAGGGTGGAAATTAACCCGACGCAAGCCTGGTTGGCTGGAAAGTCGGCCAGCGAGGCTGCACGGGAAAGTTATTGGTACGAACGCATTTCAGCCGCAGAGCGTGATTTGGCGACCCAACAGGCCGCCCAAGCCCGTGAACTGCAGGCGATTCGGCAGGGTCTTGAGAAAAAACAGGACCGGCTTGAAAACACGATTGCCGACCAAAACAAAAGCCAGCGGGAGCTGGTTGCACAGCGCGAGGAACGCAATCAGTTGATCGCGGACCTGAGCTCGAAGCTGAAAAACCAGGAGCTTGAACGCAAGCGCCTGCAACGGGACGAGGCTCGATTAAGCAACGTGATTACCGAGCTGGCCCGCGCCATTGAAGAGGCAAAACGCAAGCAAGCCTTGGCTGCGCAACAGCAAAAACAACAGGGGCAGTCAGGAAATACAGCCAAAACACCGAGTAAACCGGATTATTCTTCCCCGCCCCCCATGCCCAGTACGGGTGAGTTTGCAAAACTGAAAGGGCGACTGGTGTTACCTGTGCAAGGCACTGTGGCGGGGCAATTCGGCCAGACAAGGTCGAAAGACGGGCAAGGTCCGTCCTGGAAAGGAATTTTCATTGCCACCGAGGCCGGGCAAGCAGTTCGGGCGGTTTCGGCGGGCCGGGTCGTGTTCTCGGAATGGCTGCGCGGTTTTGGTGAAATTGTGATCATTGACCATGGCGACCAGTTTTTGAGCGTTTATGGCAACAATGGTAAATTAATGAAAAGATCAGGGGATTCCGTTAAAGCGGGTGACACCATTGCTGAAACTGGCAACAGCAGTGGTAATCTTGATACAGGTTTATATTTTGAACTAAGGCATCAGGGACAACCCTTCGATCCTGTTTCGTGGACCAAAGGTCGGTAGGCATTATGCGTCAAAAATTGCGTCAAATCAGTTTGGTATCAGTCGGTGTAGTGGCCGGCGTGTTGGTCAGCGTTGGAATCAGCGCAGTGGCCCAACGGCAGCAGCCCGAAGCGCTGCCCTTGAGTGAGCTACGCCAGTTCACCGAAGTTTTTGGCGCGATCAAAAGCTTTTACGTAGAGCCCGTGGGCGATGACAAGCTGTTCAACGGCGCGATCAGCGGCATGGTGGCCAACCTGGACCCGCATTCCAGCTACCTGGACGCTGAGGCTTTCAAGGAATTGCGTGTAGGCACGCAAGGTGAATTTGGCGGCTTGGGCATTGAAGTGGGCACCGAAGACGGCTTTGTGAAAGTGATTTCGCCAATTGAAGACACTCCCGCCGCAAAAGCGGGCGTGAAAGCCGGCGACTTGATCGTGAAGATTGACGACAAACCGACAAAAGGCATGAGCCTGTCCGACGCCGTTAACCTGATGCGCGGCAAACCCAAAACCGAAATTCGCCTGACCTTGCTGCGCAAAAATGCAGACAAACCGATCGAAGTGAAGATTATTCGCGACGTTATTCGGGTGCAAAGTGTGAAGTCGAAAATGCTGGACGATGGCATTGGGTACGTTCGCATTACCCAGTTTCAGGAACACACCGGCGAATACCTGGTGAAGGCAATTAACACCCTGCAAACCAAAACCCCCATGAAGGGCTTGGTACTCGATTTACGCAACGACCCGGGTGGCTTGCTTAACGCTGCAGTCGGCGTTAGTGCGGCCTTTCTTCCCCAAAATACCTTGGTTGTATCCACCGATGGCCGCACCGAAGATTCTCAGCGCAAGCTGGTGGCCGGGCCCGAGGACTACTTGCGTGGCCGGGAAAAAGATTATTTGAAAGAACTCAGCCCAATCGCCAAAACGGTGCCGATGATTGTGGTGGTGAATGGCGGCTCGGCCTCGGCTTCTGAAATTGTAGCGGGCGCCCTGCAAGACCACGGCCGTGCCAAAGTGCTGGGAACCCAGACTTTCGGCAAGGGCTCGGTACAAACCATTTTGCCGCTGAACAACAACACGGCCATCAAGTTGACCACTGCACGCTACTACACACCGAGCGGCCGCAGTATTCAAGCCAAGGGCATTGAACCCGATTACGTGGTCACTGAAACCCCCGAAGGCGACATTGTTGAACGCGTTCGCGAGGCCGACCTGACCCGCCACTTGAGCAACGAGAAGGGCGAGGAAACGCCAAGCTCGAAAGGCTCAGACACCAACAAAAACGCGGACATGAAGCCAATCGTTTTTGGCGACAAAGACGACTACCAGCTACAACAAGCCTTGAATTATCTAAAAGGCAAGCCTGTTGTGCAAAACCGCAAGGCTGCTCAAACCGCCAACGCAGGCAAGTAAGAAGCAGCCCGGCATGGAACTGCGCGACCTGAATGACGAGGAGTTACTTCGGTACTCCCGTCATATTCTTCTGGATGAAATCGGTATTGAAGGGCAATCACGCATTGCCGGTGCCAAGGTGCTGGTGGTGGGCGCAGGCGGACTGGGATGCCCCAGCGCCCTGTACCTGGCCAGTGCGGGCGTGGGTACCATTTACATTGCCGATGACGACGAGGTCGACCTGACCAACCTGCAACGGCAGGTGTTGCACACCACTGCCCGTGTTGGCATGGCCAAGGTTGAGTCCGCAAAAACCCACCTGAATGAACTCAACCCTTGCAGCACTATCGTGCCCATTGCCCACCGCCTTGAGGGCGAGGAGCTGGAGCAACTGGTTGCGAAGGTCGATGTGGTGCTGGACTGTTGCGACAACTTTAAAACCCGCCATGCAGTGAACCGCGCCTGCGTGAAGTTTGGCAAGCCCTTGGTATCGGGCGCTGCCATTCGGCTGGACGGTCAACTGGCCGTGTTCGAATTGAATAATCCTGAGGCGCCGTGCTACCACTGCCTGTTTCCGGAAGGTGACGATGTTTCTGAGGTTCGCTGCGCCACCATGGGTGTGTTTGCCCCCCTCACTGGCGTAATCGGCACCCTGCAAGCCAGCGAGGCACTGAAAATTCTGGCTGGTTTTGGTCAACCCATGTACAGCACCCTGCAAATTTACGATTCGCGCAGCTGCGAGTTCACCAAAATGAAAATTCGCAAAGACTCCAAGTGCGGGGTTTGCAGCCAGTAGAACGTTGGACCAGCTAAAATTTTGCGGTGCGAATTGCTTCAAACTGGCGTATCCGATGTTTGACTTTGCCAGTGAGCTGCCGGGGTTTGAAACCCAAGCCCGGAAAGGTGATCCAGCTGGTCTGAATACCGTGCCTTGCCGCTTGTTGCAGGTGTCCAAAGGTGTCATCGACCAGCATGGCCCGCTTGCCCTTTAATTTGCTTTTCAGGTTTGGCCAAAGTATGGCGGCGGGCTTGGGCCGCCAGGTTTGATGAACCACCATGTCTTCGATCGCGACAACGGCGTGTAGATGTTTGTACAAACCCATTTCCTTGCACAATGCAACGGCATAGGCGCGGGGTGCGTTGGTCAGCATGATGCGCAGGCCCGGCAGCTTGGCCAGGCGATGGGGAACGCTGCCGTGGCGAGAACTGAGTTTTTTCAAACCCTCGAAATGGTGTGTGCTGGCCAGAAAATGGTGGGGATTTGTCTTGTGATGGCGCATCATGCCCAACAGGGTTGCACCATAACGAAGCCAGTAACGGGTGCGTAACTCGCTGGCTTCTTGGTGGTCCAACTCCAGGTGCTCGGCCAGATAGCGTGTCATTTGCCGGTTGATCTCGGGCAGAATGTGGGTAGATGCATGATGAAGGGTGTTGTCCAGGTCGAGCAAATACACTTTGCCGGACAAACCTGCATGGGGACGACGAATATAACGAATGCGCAAAACGAATGAACCTGAAGTTAAGTTTTCATCCTGAATTTTGTCAGGACACCTTGTGCCATTCTGACACCGCCCTGCGGTGCGGTCTAGACAACAACTGCCCACCCGAGTTGCTGGTCAACCTGAGCCGGCTGTCTGCCTTGCTTGGGAGCATTCAGCGGTCCCTGAATATTGGTCATGGTGCGTTAAAGATCAACAGTGGTTTCAGGGCTGAAGCCCTGAACGAGAAGGTAGGTGGTGTGCCCAATTCGCAGCATTGCATGGGCCTGGCGGCCGATGTGATTTGCCCTGAATTTGGTAGCCCCTGCGATTTGGCCTTGGCAATTGCACAATTGCCATGTGAATTTGATCAACTGATTCTGGAATATGGCAAATGGGTGCATGTATCGGCTGCGCCTTTGGGCCAGGAACCCAGGCGGGAATGCTTGAGCATTTTCAGCAAAGACGAAGGTTATCTGGAAGGTATTGTGAAGCGATGAACAACTTAAGAAAAACAACATTCAAAATGACCTTGGCTGCATTGCTCAGCATGGGCTTTGCAAGCGGCACTTGGGCTGCCGATGCAAGTTGCAAAGGCATGGGAAAACAGGTGATTGACTCGGACCTGCGCTTTTCACTGACCCACAGCCAAATCCCCGGGGAACTGGCAATAAGCACCCACAAAATGCGTGTGGCTGGTACGCAATACAAACTGCAGTCGACTTCGCAGGCAAAAGGTTTTTTGGCCTTGCTTTATTCAGGTCAACTGACTCAAAAAAGTGAGGGGCTTGTTGATTCGCAATTGGGCTTGACCCCCTTTTACTATGCTGAACAACGCGGCAAAAAACCGGTTGCCGAAAGCATGCTGAACGCAGAAACCCAGCAGGTTGTGTTCAAGCGCAACGGGGAATCTGCACCCTACGAGAAAGGCCTTCAAGACCGAATCAGCATGATTTATCAAATTTCAGCGCGTTTGCGCTGCAATGCAGACCTGAATATCGGAGACACCCTGGAAATGCGTGTGATGAGCACGGGCCGGGTTGCCAAGGAAGTGTTTGTGCTGAAAAAACTGGAAGACCTGACATTGGACCTGGGCAAAGGTGAGCGCAGGGTCAGCACGCTGCAATTTGAGACCAAACCCGAAGAAGCAGGCGACGAAACTGTGCGCATTTGGTATGCCAAAGATTTGAAGTGGCAGCCCGCAAAAATCGAAATTCAGGACGCTGATGGCAAGGCTTTGACTCAAACCTTGATTTCAATAGGCTCTTAGCCGTTCGCAGGCACGCGTCGAAGCAAATTGGGGTCGGCGCCAAGA
This sequence comes from Limnobacter sp. 130, assembly GCF_902506325.1. Lineage (GTDB taxonomy): Bacteria > Pseudomonadota > Gammaproteobacteria > Burkholderiales > Burkholderiaceae_B > Limnobacter. The sequence continues at coordinate 160,874 of NZ_LR732328.1, read as the reverse complement.
ATCGGCAAGTTCACTTGATGGCGTTGACCACTGCGCCGCATGACTGCGAAGGTTGGCCCCACCTCTTCGAGAGTCCAGCCATTGGCAACTTCATCGCCCACACGCTTTGACTGTGCGGGCTGACCTTCAATTGACATGACAGCGGCACCTTTGCCTTCGCTGTTGGCAAAAATACCCAACAAATTCACAGAGGGTGGTGTCAAACCGCCCGCGGTCTCGACACCCATTAACCGTGCTTCCGGGGACTGGTCTATTTGATATTTCGCTGAGGCCTGTGCGGGCACAGCGGGTGCGACCACAGGCGCAGGCGCAAACAGTTTAATAAGCACCCACACCGCCAAGCCCACGGCACCTAGCCACAACACCATGCGCAAAGCCTGAACAAGCCTTGGCGATAAGCTGAATTGGGCAACCGGGGTTTTCAATGCAAGTTTCATGGGGCAAAGTGAAGTGACATGCTGAAAAGTATCATAACCTGCGAAAAGGCAGAAATTCAAAAAAAAACCGGACAACCCGCAAGGGTGCCCGGTTTTTAAGCCATGCTTCAAGGGTTGTCGGTGATATGAATCACCCACACCAGCAGTATGCTCATGCAAGAACACCTACGAAAGACCCTATTTACGTGACAAAGATAATGGTTTTACTGGTTACCCGAAAGCAAGGGGGTTGTTGTGCTGGTGGCAAGGGTGGGGCGGGCTGCTGTCAAATATTCATAAAATAGGTGTAACCTTCGACAAGGATAATTCTGGATCTTCTCTACGGTTGTATATGAAAAAACTAAATTCGCTTCAAGGCAAAAAATCAAACAAGGGTTTTACCCTGATTGAAATCATGGTTGTGGTCGTTATTCTGGGAATTCTGGCAACGCTGGTGGTTCCGAAGATCATGGGACGCCCTGACGAGGCCCGCGCTGTTGCGGCCAAGCAAGACATTGCGTCCGTTATGCAGGCGCTCAACCTGTACCGCCTGGATAACAGCCGATACCCCACCACGGAACAAGGCCTGCAAGCTTTGGTTACCGCCCCCACCACAGAACCAGTGCCACGCAACTACAAACAGGGCGGCTATTTGTCTCGTTTGCCGGTTGACCCATGGGGCAGCAGCTACCAGTTTTTGAGCCCGGGCATTAACGGTGAAGTGGATGTAATGAGCTTTGGCGCAGATGGCAAGGCCGGTGGCGAGGGCGTGAATGCCGACATTGGTTCCTGGAGCCTCTAAGCAGGGTTTTACCCTGCTTGAACTGCTGGTGGTGATCGTCGTTTTGTCGATCGCCGCTGGGCTTATTGTAGTGCGCGGTACCCCTGGCGACTCCAATTACCTGGAGTCAGACGCCAAGAAACTGGCACAGCTTCTTCGGATTGCGCAGCAAGAATCTCTTCTGAAATCCAAAGACATCCGTTTTGTTGCGGGCGATGAGGGCTATGCCTTCGAGGAATTCACGGGCAGCCGCTGGGTGCCTGTGACGACCGAACCCCTGTTGCGGCCGCGCCAGTGGGACAACGGCCCTTTTAAAGCAACCTTGATCAACGAGGGACTTGAAAACCGCTTTCTGACCCTGGAAAGCCAGACAGGCCTAAAACGCCAGGCCATTGTTCTTCAACGAAACGAGGTACAGGTGGTGCTAGAAAGCCAGGCCAGTGGCGTGTTCAAGGTGGGCAAACCCATCAGGGTGTTGAACCGGAACAACCAGAACCCATGAAGCAGCAACGCGGCTTTACCTTGATCGAAGCACTGGTGGCCATGACCATTATTGCCGTCGCCTTGATCGCATGCCTGAAAGCCGCTGGCAACTTGAACATTCAGCAAGATGAAATGATCAAGCGGCAGTATGCGCAATGGAGCGCGAAAAATGCGGCCAACTTCATTCGCGTGTCAGGCGTTTTTCCCAGCGCCCAAACCGCACAGCACACCTGCCCGCAGGGCAATTTCCGTTTTGTGTGTCGGGTCGACATTTCCAATACGCCCAATCCAAATTTTCGTCGGGTCGAAATTCAGGTTCTAGACGCATTTGAAGGCGACAAGGGCAACCAGTTGGCTCGTTTGGTGATTTTCTTGAGCAGTGCGCCATGAGCAAGCAAAAAGCCCAAGGCTTTACGCTACTCGAGGTACTGATTGCATTGGGAATCGTGTCGGTGATTTCGATTTTGTCCTGGCAGGGTTTGCAGGAAGTACTCCGCTCGGCCGGCCGGGTGACTGCTGTGGATGAACAGGTGCAAACCGTGACAGCCGTGTTTTCCCAATTGGAAAAAGACCTTGCTGCCCTTGAATTGACACTGGAGGGCCCCACGCCCGAGGGCGATTTGATTGAGGTGACAGGCAACGGCTTGCTCATTCAGTTTACCCAACGCAACACCAGCGAACCTGCCTATCGTGAACGTGTGGAATGGGTACTCGACGGCGCCACGCTGTTGAGAATTGCCCGCCGCCCGTCCAACCCAGACCAAGCATCAGTTAGCGAACCCATTGCCACCCGGGGCATGCAAGTGCGCTTGTTACGGGAACCGGGTGGCTGGAGCAGCCCAGTGGTGTTTGGCAACCATGTGGTGCAGGAACGCACCGACCTTGAATTGCAGGGCCCTGCATTGCAGTTGAACACCGGCACGCCAACAGCCCAACCCCCTGCAGGGGATGATGGTGAGAACCCCGGAACGCCTGGCACGACGACAGGACAGGCTTTACAAAGCTTGGTACGGGCCGTTGAAATCAGTTTGACACAGCCCAACAACCAGGTGGTTACGCGGGTATTTCTGACAGGTGGGGTGTATTGATGCAACACGCGCTACAAACCAGGCAACAGGGCGCCGCAGTGGTCATGGCACTGTTCATTGTGGTGCTGTGCACCCTGGCAGTGAGCCCGTTGATCTGGAATCTGTTTGCAACCGCCAAAACCATTTCAGTGGCTGCCGCCCGAGACCAGGCGGATGCTGTGAGCCGCAGTGGCGTGGACTGGGCCCGAGTTATTTTGCGTGAAGATGGCAGGGTGTCGACCACGGACACGCTGACCGAACCTTGGGCAGTTCCACTGGCTGAGAGCCGCATCAATGAAGGCTTGATGCGCAAAGAAGAAAATGCGACTGACGTGGATGACCGCGAGGTGGTGTTGACAGGCCGAATTGAAGACGCGCAGGGCCGATTCAACCTGCGCAATCTGGGCGCTGACAATTCCCGCCAAAAGACCTGGCTGGCGGGCTTTACCAAGCTAAGCGACCTGCTCAGTGTGCCCGCAGACCAGCGCAATTTGTTGGTACAAACCTTAAGCACCATGTTCATGCCCAAGCTGGCCAATCCTGAAGAACAGGGCATTGATCCAAACGCGCTGCCCATTGAACCTGCTTTGCGGTGGGAGGAGTTTCGGGGCAAGTACGGCATTTCAGAAGACACATGGAATCAGCTTCGCCCCTATGTGGTGATTTTGCCCCAGGCAAGCCAGGTGAATGCCAATACTGCATCTGCCGAGGTGCTTTACGCGGTAGTAGAAGAGATGAGTTTTAGCGATGCACAACGGTTGCTGGCTCAACGTGAAAGGGTCACTTTCCGCAATGTGGCGGATATTCGGGCTGCCTTGAATGCGAATGTGACCATAAACAATGATTTAATAACCGTGAGCAGCAATTTCTTCCTGGTGGAAGGTACTGCACAGGTGGAGGAGGCGTTGATTCGAACCCGGGCCCTGCTCGAGCGACGAGACCAGCGCGTGTATGTGATGTGGAGACAATAATTGAATAACAACCAACCCTTGTTGGTGATTTGGTGGCCCAAAGCCCTGGACCAAACCCGCGCGGAAGAAGAAGGCCGCATGATTCGGCTGCGCTATGAAGTACTGGCCAGAAATGGCGACAAACTGCACGGTGGCGAAGAAGCGCTGAACAAACTGCCGAAAGACCTGCCCTGCCTGGTGCTGGTCAACCCCACAGAAGTGGGCCTGTTTGCCGTGGTACCCCCAAAATTGAGCGGCAACAAGCTGAAAGAGGCATTGCCTTTTCTGGTCGAGCCCTACCTGTTGAACGAGCCAGAGGAAAACCATGTAAGCCTTTGGGCGAACCTGCCCAACCACACTGGCGGTGCGAAGTTGGCTGCCGTGTTGGGAAAAATCCGGGCACGCAGCATTGTGAGTGCCTGCGCACAACAAAAGTTGAAGTTGGCCGGGCTGAGTTGTGAGACTTTGCGGGAACGCACCGGCAGCGAGGGGGCCGCCTGGTTGAGTGGGCAGGATTTCATTTTGCTCGACGGCATCGACACGCCACTGTTGACTCCCGCTGCCCAACCGGCGGTATTGAAGGTAATGCTGCAACGCCGCCTGCAACTGCTGGGTTCCCCAGTGATTGAGTTGAACAACACCGACTATGCCTGGCTTGGCACGCAGGTCGACGGCGCCTTGGGCGAAAATAAAATTCGGGCTGCGGAACGCGCGCCCACAGAACCATTGCCCCGTTTGCTGAACAAAAGTTTGCTGAATGCAGATGAACTTCGCAAAATGGGCATGCGCCCCATGGCGAACCAGGCGGGTCTTCGTAAACTGCTTGCACCAGCCTTGGTGCTATTGCTTGTGGCAGTGCTGGGCTTGAATGCACTGGCCTTCAAGGTTGAAAGTGCCAATGCCGCAATTGAAGCCCAAATTGCCGAAAGCTATGCGCAAGCACTGCCCAACACACCCATGGTGGCTGACCCCTTGTTGTTGATTGAACGTGAGAAACGCAACCTGAACGCCGGGCTCGACACCAGTAACGCCCAAGGTGCAAGCGCCCTGCTACACGAGGTGGGCTTGGCCATGGAGCAGGCGCCGTTTAACAGCATGGTCGATTTTGCCTGGGCTGAGAACACACTGAATGTTCGGTTCAATGCCAATATTTCCGAGGACCAGCAAGGCGCGGCCCTGCAAAAACTGAAAGCGCGAAGACTGGACGCAAAGTGGTTGATCGGTGCTCAATCCAATTTGCCTGTGTTGCAGGTGAAGAAGGGGGTTGCGCGATGAAACCAAATGATTTGCTGAACAAGGCACAGGCCCAACTCGACCAGCTCAATGGCCGCGAACGAAAACTGGTGACTTACGGCGGTGCACTTGCTGCCGTGTTGATTGCCTGGTTTGTTTTGATTGAACCCGCCTTGCTGACGGTGCAACAAGGGCCCGCCAATCAAGCAGCACTGGTGGACAAAGCCGGCCAGGTAATGCGTGCCGCCCAAGACCTGGATGCGCTACGCGGTGCAAGATCGCGCGTGGTGGTGCCAGAAAGCGATTTGCAAGCCCGCCTGCAGCAACTGCTGGAGGAACAAGGAATTGCTGAGCAAACCACACTTGTTCGCACCGAAGAAGGTGACATTCGTGTGGAGTTCAACAATGTGTCGGCCAGCGGTTTTCTGGCCTGGCTGTCGCGGGCAGAATCTATTTCAAGCATCAACATGAACGTGGCTGAAGTGGAAAAGCCGGAAGCAGGTGTACTGAAAGGTTATGTCACCTTTCTGCCAGCCGCGCAGGGAAATACGGGCACGCCGCGATGAAGCTTTGGCGTAGCGGGTGGCCATTTGTATTGCTTGCCCTGGTGGTGCTGGTTTGGAATTACCCGGTGTATGCGATATCCGACAACATTGAGTCGGCCAGTGGCGGCAAGGTGCGTGTGTTGAGTAGCAGTGGCTCCGTGTGGGCCGGGAAAATGCAATTGGGTCTTTCTGATGGTTCCCGCTTGTACTCGATACCCGAGCCTGTGCAGTGGCAACTCAAGATTGGGCTTGACGGAAACTGGCTTGCAATCGCCATCGAGCATCCAAAATTCGTGCAACCTTTGCATCTGGGATTCAATGGCGCAGGTATTACTGTGAAAGGTGGCGAACTTCGCTTGCCCGCAGCCTGGCTGGGCGCAACCGGGGCGCCATTCAATACCATTCGACCCGAGGGCCTGTTGCAGTTAAGCTGGCTTGACTGGGAAAGTGGCAAGGCAGTAAATGCCACCTTGAAATGGCTGGACGCACAATCCGCGCTAGCCAGCATCAGGCCCTTGGGTGAATATGTCATCACCGTGACAGGAAACCCTGATACAAGAATAGACATGACACTGGCGACCGCCAAAGGCCCCTTGATGTTGGAGGGAACTGGCCAGTGGACAAACGGACAACGATTTGTATTCAATGGGTATGCCAGTGCACAAGAACGCAGCAAAGACGCGTTGACTGGATTGCTCAGCCAGATGGGAAGACTTGAAGGCGATCGCTATCGCTTGGGTGTATTTTGATGAAAGAAGCAAAAATAAAAGGAACAGTGAGCTTGAACACTGCACGCATGGGACAAATGAAACGCTCGCTTTTGAGTATTGCGCTGGCTTCTATGGGCCTTGGGTTGGGTGTTGCAGGCCATGCACAAAACCTGAGCCTGCAAAGCACGGCACGGGTGCAAAACAGCCAGGAAGACAAATTTGCATTGAACTTTGTGAACGCCGACATTGACGCCGTGGTGCGTGCAATCGGCTCGTTTACCAATCAAACCTTTGTGGTGGACCCGCGTGTACGTGGCACCATTTCCCTGGTTTCACCTGAACCCTTGAGTGCCGCAGATGCGAAAAATGCCCTGTTGGCAGCGCTTCGCCTGCAAGGTTTTACAATTGTAGAAAGCGGCGGTGTGGCACGCGTATTGCCCGAGAACGATGCAAAAGTACAGGCTGAAAGCGTGGACCCACGCAAGGCCATGAACCAAAGCGGCAATGCCATTGTGACCCAGGTTTTTCAGTTGAACTATGAATCGGCCACGGCACTGGTACCCGTGCTGCGCCCGCTGATTGCACCGAACAACACCATTGCGGCCTACCCCAATAACAACACCCTGGTGATCACCGATTACGCAGACAACCTGCAGCGAATCGCCCGCATTATTGCCAGTATCGATGGCCCCTATTCTGGCGACCTGGAGGTGGTGCCCCTTGAACACGCGCTGGCTGTGGACCTGGCAGCGATCCTGGCCCGCATGCTGGACGAAGGAAACCGGGGAACCGGTGCGGCAGTGGATGCTGGCCAACGTTTGTCAGTGATGGCAGACCCACGCACCAATTCACTGCTGTTGCGCACACCCAGTAAGGCACGCTTGAATTTGGCCAAAGCCCTGATTGCCAAACTGGATCAACCCACGAAGCAGCCCGGCAATGTGTGGGTGGTTTACCTGAAAAACGCGGAAGCCGCCAAGTTGGCCAAAACATTGCAGGCGGTACTAAGCAGCAGCCCGATTTCCGACAACAGCTCGTCTGGCCTGAGTTCGCAGTCCAGTGGCGGCCTGGCCGGTGGGCTGGGCGACTCATCAAACAACAGCACCCGCAACATCACCAACGGCAGCCCAGGCCTGGGGGGCGGAAGCAGTTTGGGTTCCTCACTGGGTGGCGGCACGTCCAGCGGACAACTTAGCGCGGCTTCAGGCAATGTGGACTTGAACAACGGTGGCATTGTGCAGGCAGATCCGTCGACCAACTCGCTGATCATTACCGCGCCTGAACCGATTTATCGCAACCTGCGTTCGATTATTGAGAAACTGGATGTTCGCCGCGCGCAGGTGTTTGTGGAGTCACTGATTGTTGAAGTGTCCACCGACAAAGCAGCCGAGTTCGGCATTCAGTTTCAAGGCCTGTCGGGTGTTGGAAGTGACGGAGTCAGTGTAATTGGTGGAACCAACTTTAACGCACCCGGCTCGGGCAGCAATATCTTGGGTGCAGCTGCCAATTTGGGATCAGTGGGCCGAGGCTTGAACATCGGGGTTATTGATGGGCAAGTGAATATTCCCGGCATTGGCACCATTTCCAATTTGGGCTTTTTGGCCCGCGCACTGGAAAGCAAAGCCAACGCCAACATTCTTTCAACGCCAAATATCCTGACGCTGGACAACGAAGAAGCCAAAATCGTGATCGGCCAAAACGTGCCTTTCATTACCGGGCAATTCACCAACAGCGGTGGCAACGGCGCCACGGTCAACCCGTTCCAGACCATTGAGCGACAAGACGTGGGCCTGACCTTGCGTGTAAAACCGCAGGTGTCGGAAGGCGGTATCGTGAAGCTGGGTATTTTTCAGGAAGTCAGTTCGGTGGTAGACAGCACCAATGTGTCGGGCATTATCACCAACAAACGGTCCATTGAAAGCAATGTGCTGGTTGAGAGCGGCAACATCATTGTGCTGGGTGGCCTGGTTGAAGACCGGGTAACCGGCAACGAGGAAAAAGTGCCAGGCCTGGGCGATGTGCCTGTACTGGGGCAGTTTTTCCGCTACGACAACCGGCGCCGCCAGAAAACCAACCTGATGGTATTTTTGCGCCCCGTGGTGGTTCGCAATGAAGACCAGGCCCAAAGCATTGTGACCAACCGATACGATTACATGCGCCAGTTGCAACAAGAGAACCAGCCCGAGCGCCGGTTTGGCTTACCGAATATGGAAGCGCCTGTGTTGCCAAGCCGCCGCCCGGCCGATGTGGCACGCCCCAACTCAGTGGCCCCGGCGCAGAACAATGGTGATTCCATCAACCTGACGCCCAGCAACCGGATTCTGGTGATTCCGCGCGCGGCTGAAAGCAGCAGCAACCCCGATGTGGGTTCAAATGGTGGGCGAATCGTTCGTGGTGGCACCAATGGCAACAACACGGGCTCTAGCCCGGGCACCGCGCCCAGCGGGGGTAACAAGCCTTGAGTGAGTTGCGCTTCAACCCACAAACTGTTGGCCGCCTGCACTATGGTTTTGCGCGTCAAAACCAGGTGTTGTGCCTTGATGCACATGCCGAGCAATGGCGCCTGGCGTTTAGCCCGCGCACGCCCAGCCATGCACTGATTGAAGCGCAACGCGTGGCGCCCTGCCCTATTGACTGGGTGTTTTGCGAAGACGCAGTGGTGCTGGAAAAAACAATCAATCAGGCCTATTCCAGCCAGGAAACAAGTGCGGCAGCCGTGGCCGATGAAGTGGCTGGCGACCTGGACCTTGACCAGTTGATGCAAGACATTCCCGCGGTTGAAGACCTGCTGGAAACCGAGGACGACGCACCGATTATCCGGATGATCAATGCGCTGCTGACACAAGCCAGCCGGGATGGCGCATCCGACATTCACATTGAAGCGTTTGAGACGCATTCGGCTGTGCGATTCCGCGTGGATGGTACGTTGCGCGATGTGCTGCAACCTCGCCGTGAATTGCACTCGGCGCTGATTTCCCGCATCAAGATTATGGCCAGCCTGGATATCGCCGAAAAACGCCTGCCCCAAGACGGCCGCATCACCCTGCGCATTGGCGGCAAACCCATGGACGTGCGGGTTTCTACGCTGCCCACAGGCCATGGCGAACGCGCAGTGCTGCGCTTGCTTGACAAAGAAGCGGGTCGGCTTGAACTGAGCCGCCTTGGCATGCCCGAGCACACCTTGAAAGAAATGGACCGCCTGTGCAATATGCCGCACGGCATCATTTTGGTAACTGGCCCAACGGGTTCCGGTAAAACCACCACACTGTATGCGGCACTGTCGCGGATCGATTCTTCCACCACCAATGTGATGACCGTAGAAGACCCGGTGGAATACGATTTGCCCGGCATTAGCCAAACCCCGGTGAATGCCAAAATCGACATGACCTTTGCCAAGGCCTTACGCGCGATTTTGCGCCAAGACCCGGATGTGATCATGATTGGTGAAATCCGCGACCTGGAGACCGCACAAATTGCGGTACAAGCCTCGCTGACCGGCCACTTGGTTTTGGCCACCTTGCACACCAACGATTCGGTCAGTGCGGTAACCCGCCTGGTCGACATGGGTGTAGAACCCTTCTTGCTGTCTTCAAGCCTGTTGGGCGTGTTGGCCCAGCGCCTGGTGCGCAGGCTTTGCCCGAATTGCAAAACAAGCACGGTAGATGAACAGGGCCACACCCACTGGCATGCCAACGGTTGCGACCAATGCGGGCACACCGGTTACATTGGCCGCACCGGCGTTTACGAACTCTTCACCATCGACGATGAATTGCGCACCATGGTGCACAATGAAATTTCAGAAGCAGAAATGCGCCAGCGTGCGCAGGCCAAAGGCATGAAGAACATGCGTGAAGACGGCCAACGCTGGGTTGAAGGCGGCACCACCACGCTTGAAGAATTGCTTCGAGTGACGCGAGACTAAAAACCCATGGCAGTTTTTCGATACGAGGCGTTAAACGCCCAAGGTAAAACAGTCAAAGGCTCGATGGAAGCCGATTCCCCTCGGGCTGCGCGCAACCAAATGCGCATGCAAGGCATGACACCCATTGAAGTCGTTGAGGTGGGCAGCGCCAAAATGACCGGCAAAAAAGCGGGCCGCTTTGATCGGGAATTGAGCAACCGTGAAGTGGTGCTGATGACCCGCCAACTGGCCAGCCTGTTGCAAGCCCGCCTGGCGCTGGCGCAAGCCTTGGCCGCACTGGTGGAGCAGGCTGAAAAACCCCTGATTCGTGAACGCATTAACAGCATTCGTTCCGAGGTTGTTTCCGGCACACCACTAAGCCAAGCCTTGGCGCAGTACCCGAAAGCCTTTCCCGAAATGTACGTGGCCACTGTGGCCGCTGGCGAAAATACCGGCGACCTGGGCGGCGTACTGTCCAAACTGGCCGACGCACTGGAGGCTCGCCAGGCTTTGCAGCAAAAAGTAAGCGCTGCATTTATTTACCCGGCAATTGTTACCTTGGTCGCCTTGATGGTGGTGATCGGCCTGCTGACCTATGTGGTGCCGCAAGTGGTGTCGGTGTTTGAAAACAGCAATCAGGAATTGCCGACAATCACCGTGGTGATGATTGCGCTGTCGGATCTGCTGCGCGATTGGGGCTGGTTGATGGCTTTGATCATTGCGATCGCTGTTTACCTGTTTCGCAACGCACTGAAAAACAAAGCCTTCAAACTAAGATTTGATGAAACGGTGCTGACTATTCCTGTGGTGGGGCCCTTTATTCGTGCAGTGAATACAGCGCGCCTGGCCTCAACCCTGTCCATTTTGGTGGGCAGCGGCGTTCCCATTTTGAAGGCACTGGCTGCCGCCAACCGCACATTGGGTAACAGCGCCTTGCAACTGGCCATGGTCGATGTACAAGAGCGCGTGAAAGAAGGCAGCGGCCTGAGCAAAGCCATGGGCAAAAGCGGTTTGTTTCCGCCCGTGCTGACCCATCTGGTCGCCAGCGGCGAGGCCACCGGGCAACTGGCTGCCATGCTGGAACGTGCCTCGGAAAGCCAGCGCACCGAGGTAGAACGCAAGGCCATGTGGCTGACCAGCCTGATGGAGCCCATACTTATTTTGGTGATGGGCCTGATTGTGTTATTGATTGTGCTGGCGGTGATGATGCCGATTATTGAAGTCAACCAACTGATCCAATGAACATACAAAGCCGAACAGAGATTGGACAAGAGATCATTCGCGTCATGCTGGTCGACGACGATGACCGAATTCAGCAAGCACTGCGACTGGCCATTGAAACCCACCCTGAGTTGCACCTGGTCGGTCAGGCCTATACGCTAAGGGAAGCCATGGCCGTGGTCAACGAATTGCAACCCGAGGTGGTGCTGGTTGACCTGGGCTTGCCCGATGGCAGTGGCCTGGAATTGATTGCCCACATTCACCAACACATGCCCGGCTGCGAAAGCATGGTGCTGACCGTGTTTGGTGATGAATCACATGTTATTTCCAGTATCGAAGCCGGGGCCACAGGTTACCTGACCAAAGACACACGCACTGCCGACATTCTTGATCGATTGAAACAACTGCGCGCGGGTGGATCACCGATTAGCCCGGTGATTGCACGGCGACTGCTGAACCGTTTTCGCGGCGTGTCCACCCCAGACCAACTGCCTACCAGCAAAGCCACGGTGAATCACGCATTCACACCCTTGTCAGAGCGGGAACAGCAAGTGCTGGAAATGGTGGCCAAGGGTTTCATGCAAGCGGAAATCGCCGACCTTCTGGGCGTATCCATCAACACCATCAGCACCTACGTCAAACGTATTTACAAAAAGCTGGCAGTGAATTCCCGCACTAGTGCGGTTCATCGCGCCAACGCTTTGGGTTTGATCAATCTGAAAGACTGCTGAAACAATGGCGAGCGCACCACTGACGCCCACATACAACTGGGCAAAACGACTTGCTTTGTTTTATGCATTGGCCATGCTGATTGCACTGTGTGGCGCGGCCGTGCTGTATTACCAAATCGCCAAAGCCACGCCAACCGATCCCAGTGCCATTGAATTAACCATGGCACGCTTCGCCGCACACACCGACTACCAAACCGCGCCACCTGCGCACTTGGCCACCGCACCCGTGGTACAGCTGCCCCACAGAATTGACAACATGCTGCGGGGCCCTGGCGGATTTTACTGGTATGAGCTGGATTTCGATGTGTTACCCGAGAGTCGTATTGAGGCGCTGTACATGCCGCGCTTTGCCATGAATGCCGAGGTGTACCTGAATGGTGAGCGCATTGGGTTTTACGGCCCGATGACCGGTGAGTTTGCCGAGCGAAACTGGAATCGCCCGCAAATAGTGAACCTTGGGGCCAATGTACTAAAGCTGGGGCAAAACACCCTGGCCATTCAAGTGCGCGCCTTTCCCGACTACCTGGCTGGCTTGTCCACCATTTGGCTCGGCTCCGATGAAAACCTTCGCGAAGCCTACCGTTCGCGTTACGAGGTGCAGGTGACTTCGGTCTACCTGAGCACCGCCTTTGTGTTGGGTGCCGGCATTGTGCTGACCATACTGATCGGTATGGGCAAAACCCGCAGCGGACTGCTCATGCTGCTTGCCGCCACCTGTTTTCTGTGGGGCATTCGGAACCTTGCATTTCTGACCACCGTGCCGCCATTTGAACACGGTTTGTGGATCCAGATTACCCAAGGCGGATTGTTGGTATTTGCCAGCACAATTGTATTGCTGATACTGCTTTACTGCCGGGTGCCCAAACAAAGGCTGGAATGGAAAATATGGTGGGCTTACTCCCTGAGTTTTCCGGTGTTGCTCATCATCAATGAAAACTGGGCGCTGCGCCTGGTGGGTTACTACGGCATTCTCGGTTTGTGCATGTACAGCTGGAACGTGATACTGCTGGTGCGGTACGGAAACAGCAAACAATCCCTGGCGCCGCACGCTTTCGGATTCGGTTTGCTCTGCTACATGGCCCTGAGCACCTCTGACCTCCTGTTTCTCGCGGGAATTCTTCCATTCGACGGTTATTTTCTGAACCAATACATGGGCATTGCCATGTTTTTGGCCATGAGCTACTTCTTGATTGATCGCTACAGCGGTTTACTGGCTGAATCCGACAGCTTCAATGAAACGCTGCAAAACAGGCTAATGGAACGCGAAGTCGAATTGGCAACGCAGTACCTACGCATGCAGAAAATTGATGAAGAGAAAGTAAAAATGGCCGAGCGCCAACGCTTGATGGCCGACATGCACGATGGCCTGGGGGCCCACCTGGTGGCTGCAATTCACCATTTGCAGTCCTCCAACTTCAATCGGAAAAACACCTTGAACCTGCTTGAATCCGGATTGCGGGATTTGCAGCTAACAATCGACTCGCTGGAACCGATTGAACAGGACCTCACCACCCTGCTGGGCGCTTTTCGCTACCGGATCGCCGACAATATGCGCAGTGCAGGCATACGGCTGCATTGGGTGATTGATGAAGACATACCGCCCATTCCTTACCTGGATGCCCGCAACTGCCTGCATGTTTTACGCATTGTTCAAGAGATTTTTACCAATATTTTGAAGCATGCCAATGCCAGCGAAGTCAGCCTGCATGTTTCCAGGGGACCAAAATATGTGGGTGTTCAGATTCAAGACAACGGCGTAGGATTTGTGCTGGAAAGAAGCCAGCATGGCAGGGGCCTTAAAAACCTGAAACAACGTGCGGCTGCTTTGGGTGGCAGTATCGAAATGACCACCGAAGCTGGGCAAGGTACCCGCTTTCTGCTCAGATTACCTTTGGACACTTAAACCGGCAAATCATGAACGCGCGAGACCTTGATCACTTTGAAGCCAAGCCAATCGGCGTGATCTTGGTCGAGGACGAACCGGCCACGCAAGACCACTTGGTCCGTGTGATCGACTCCTCGCCACAAATGAAATTGCTGGGTGTGGCCAGCTCAGTTCAGGACGCGTACTCCCTGTTGTTCATGACCAACCCAAAGGTAGCCCTGATTGACCTGGGCTTACCGGACTCATCGGGCATTGAAGTCATTGAATGGCTAAGCAAACACAAACCCGAAACAGAATGCCTGGTGATTACCGCTTTTGGTGATGAAGACCATGTGGTGAGAAGTCTTGAGGCGGGTGCAAGCGGCTACCTGCTGAAAGATTATTCAAACGACGAGTTGATTGAGCACATTCTTGAAGTGGCCAACGGTGGCTCGCCCATCAGCCCCTTGATTGCTCGGCAGTTGCTGTCAAAAATGCAAACGGCACGGCCTGCAGAAAACAACTTTGCACAAGCAAAAACCGGGCAGGATGAATCACAAAAAGCCTGCAGTATTACAGACCGGGAATTGAAAGTAATTCAACAAGTAGCCCGCGGTTTCACTGCGCAGGAAATTGCAGCGCAAATGGGAATTTCTACCCACACAGTGGCCACCCACGTGAAGCGTATCTACAAGAAGCTGCACGTGCACAGCCGGTCTGAGGCGGTGTATGAAGCCACCCTGTTGGGGCTTCTTGACCTTTGAGTCCGAATCCGGAAATCACTGATCGCCTGTTTTCCTGGCGTTTCTCCCTTCTTTTTCTGCTCACCCTGGCAGTGGCCTTGTGGGGAACATTCAAAGCCCCGTTACCCGCCTTGGGCAACGCCAACACCGAACAACAAGCCCATTTGTTTGAACAGGCCAAAGTGCTGTTCTCAAGCGACGCCACGCTTAGCGCTGCAGACGTCATGTCGCTGAATACGAAAAAAACCGTGGTGCTACCCGACTCTTGGGATGTCACCCAACCCGGGTTTGAAGGGCAAGGCTGGTATCAAATTGATTTTCAGCTTGATCCGGATAAACCAGCCCCCGATTCTGTATTCATGCCCAAGGCCATCATGAATGCCCACGCCTACCTGAATGGCCACTGGATCGGCGGACTGGGCACCCTGGAAGGTGAGATTACCCGGCACTGGAATTACCCTTATCTGTTTCAGTTTTCACCCGACCTGCTCACCCCCGGCAACAACACCCTGTTGATTCAGGTAGCGGGCTACAAGAACTACCGCAGTGGTTTGGGCCGGGTTTGGATGGGGCCTCGGCAATTGCTCGAACCCATGTATGAATCGTCATACCGGTGGCAGGTCACTGGATCCATGCTGGCCACCCTTGTGGCTTTTGCCAGTGGTCTGTTGCTGCTGGTGTTCGCGAGAATTTTTCGGGAACAGGAAGGTTTCTTGTTCTTGAGTCTTGCCGTGATTGTATTTGCCGTTCGCAACACGGGCTATTTCATGGACTGGATTCCCCTACCCCATGCACAGTGGGGCCAGTTGGTGCACAGCCTGCATGCCTGGTTTGCCTGTTTGTACGGGCTATTCCTGATTCGCTACATGCACCTGGGCTGGATCTGGATTCCCAAGGGTCTGCTGGCTTACGCAGTGGCGGTGTCGCTGATTACCTTTGCTGCGGGTAGCGATCAAATCCTGAACTTCACCTTTTGGCTGTTGCTGCCGGTCATTCCTGTGGTGTTTATATTGAATGTGCTGTTGTTGAGCCATTCCTGGCGTACACGCAATTTTGAAGGGGCCATTCTGGGTTGCAGCTCCCTGTTGTTTGTACTGCTCAGCATTCGTGATTTGGCCACCATGCTGAACTTGCTGCCGATTGAGTCAATCCTGTTGTCGCAGTACACCGGCATTTTGCTCTTTGTATCAGCCTGCTGGATTATTTTCAGGCGCTATCGCGCTTTGTTGCAAGAACTGAAAACCTCCAACGACTCGCTGAATTCCGAGTTGGCCATTCGCGAACAGCAGCTATTTCGCCAATTCAATTTACTGCGAAAAATTGAGCAGCAACGCGCACAAGACGACGAACGCCGACGAATCATGCAAGACATTCACGACGGCGTGGGTTCCAGTTTGGTGTCAGCCCTGAACCTGAGTGAGACCAAGCCATTGGGTCAGGATGAAATGCGCGATGTGCTGCAGGAATGCCTGGACGATTTGCGTATGGCGATTGATTCGCTTGATCCCCAAAGCGATGATTTGCTTGCCCTGCTGGGCAACTTCCGGTGGCGCTACGAGCGCCGCCTGAAAGCCAGCGGCGTGAACTTGCTGTGGAGTGTCGCGGACATTCCAAAACTGGAAGGTTACAGTTCTCGCGACCTGTTCGATTTGCTGCGAATAGTGCAGGAAGTTTTCGCAAACAGCCTGAAACACGCCAAAGCCAACAAAATTGAATTAAGTGTTCGGTGGGCTGAAACCGAGGACAAGGTGTTATTGAACATTAGCGACAATGGCGTGGGCATGCCCCACAACACGCTGGGCCGTGGGCGCGGCCTTGCTCACATGAAAATTCGGGCCAAAGCCATTCGCATTGAACTTTACACCGGGCGAAACAGCCAGGGGCAAGGCGTGGCAGTGTTCATGGCCATTCCTAGATTGCGCAAAAAATAGGTCGGTCTGGCGACGCGCTTTACGTTTGCGCTTCTGGATTCAGCTTGCTCCACACCGCACGGCCAGCACGGCTTATGTAGGGCTTGCCGATACTGCCGGAAATCCATGCGCCGGTTTGCACCAGCTTGTTCAGGTTCAGACCGGTTTCAATCCCCATTCCCTGCAACAGGTACACCACGTCTTCAGTGGCTACGTTGCCGGTTGCCCCCTTGGCATACGGGCAGCCACCCAGCCCGGCAATTGAGCTGTGGAATGTTGAAACACCCAACTGCAAGGCTGCCAAAATATTGGCCAAAGCCTGCCCGTAGGTGTCGTGAAAATGACCTGCCACATGTTGCAGCCCCACGCTGTAGCCAACGGCTTCAAACACCTGGCTAACACGCAAGGCCGTGCCCACACCAATGGTGTCGGCCACATCAAATTCTTGCACACCAATATCGCGAAGCCGCAAGGCCACATCGGCGGCGCTTTGAACGGGTACTTCGCCTTGGTAGGGGCAACCCAGTGCGCAGGAAATGGAACCGCGCAAATGAATATTGTGTGCGCGCGCCAGTTCAGCCACGGGTTTGAATCGCTCAATGCTTTCTGCAATGGTGCAGTTGATGTTTTTTTGAGTGAATGCCTCAGACGCAGCGGTGAACACCACCGCCTCTTGCACACCCGCCTCGATGGCAGCTTCCATGCCCTTCAGGTTCGGCACCAAGGCAGAATAAGACACGGTACGTCCCTGCAACTCGGTCATGGCTTGCAGCCCTGCCAACACATCGGCACCATCGGCCATTTGTGGCACCCATTTTGGCGACACAAAAGCCGCAGCTTCCAGCCGGCGAATACCCGCCTCAATCAACTGTTTGCACAGCTCCACCTTGATTGCGGTGGAAATGGGCGTTTTTTCATTTTGAAGG
This sequence comes from Limnobacter sp. 130, assembly GCF_902506325.1. Taxonomy (GTDB): domain Bacteria; phylum Pseudomonadota; class Gammaproteobacteria; order Burkholderiales; family Burkholderiaceae_B; genus Limnobacter. The sequence goes on along the minus strand of NZ_LR732328.1, from coordinate 143,393 downwards.
CCATCGCGGGGGCCCACTTCAACCAAGGTCACTTGGGCTGGAAGTTTGATCATGCTCATTTTGAATTCGTGTCTTCAGAAAAATGAATCAGCTCGGTGCCCTCGGTCACCTGATCACCCACGGGGTGTGGAATGGCTTGCACCACACCATCGCACGGGGAGTTCAGCGTGTGTTCCATTTTCATGGCCTCCAGACCAATCAAGGGCTGCCCTTTTTTAACAGCATCGCCCACTTTCACAAACACTGCAAACACCTTGCCCGGCATGGGTGCTGCCACACCGTGTGCGTCGTGCCCCTGATCGGCGCGAATGTGCGCTGGGTTTTGCCAGTGCAGGTTGGTTTGTTCCGCACCCACATGAATGCTGAGGTTGTCGCCATGCCAAATCAAATCAAAGGGGCTGCCTGCGTGTGGGCCTGTGTTGACAAGGCCTTTGGTTCGAGCCAAACCACTTCCATGGCCATGATTTGTCAGCGTTGCAAACAGAGCGGAACCTGCGCATTGAATCGTCGCCTGCTGCCCTTGAACCGACACATGCGTGTGGGTGGCCAAGGCAATATCGCGGTTTAACCAACGGTCTTCACGCAAAGGGGGGGCACTGGAATAAAACCCGTCGAGCATGGCCAAGGGGTCGCTGCTGTTCTTGTTGTTCGCATGTTGGTGCAAAGCCCAGCGTGCAAGGCCAGCCAACGCTTGCAATGTGACTGACTCAATTTGCTGCCCGTGCTCTGTGTTTGTTCGCTCAGTCATTCTGTCGATCAGCCCTGTGTCATAGCCACCGGCTGCGAATTCGGGGTGCAAGCACAAACTACGCAACCAAGCCAGGTTGTTTTTTACACCCACACAACGCAATTGCGCCAATGCATCGGCAAGTTTTTTCAACGCCGCTTCACGGGTGGGCGCCCAGGTAATCAGCTTGCCCACCATGGGGTCGTAGTAAGGCGACACCGCTAAGCCCGAACGCATGGAAGAATCGAGGCGAATGCCCGCGGTTCTGCCTGCATGGGTGCCCGTGCGAAACTCGATCGCATCGGGTGCCTCCCACAACTCAACGGTGCCAATGGCTGGCAAAAAACCTTGATCGGGGTTTTCAGCATACAAGCGTGCTTCAAACGCATGGCCATCGATGTGAATGGTTTCTTGCGTGGCGGGCAAAGGCAATCCCGCTGCAATTTCGATTTGCCACTGCACCAAATCAAAGCCGGTGATCATCTCGGTGACAGGGTGTTCCACTTGCAAGCGCGTGTTCATTTCCATGAAATAAAACTCGCCGCGTGCATCGAGCAAAAACTCCACGGTGCCCGCACCCACATAATTCACGGCCTTGGCCACTTGTACCGCTGTGCGCCCAAAGGCTTCGCGTTGCGCTTCCGTGAGACCAAACGCAGGGGCTTCTTCAATTACTTTTTGATGGCGGCGCTGCGCTGAGCAATCGCGCTCGAACAAATGCACCACATTGCCATGGGTATCGGCAAACACCTGCACTTCCACATGGCGGGGTTTGATGATTTGTTTTTCGAGCATCACGGTGGCATCGCCAAATGCGTTTTTGGCTTCGCGTTGGCAGCTTTCAAGTGCCGCCTGCAAATCGCCTGCATTGTTCACAATGCGAATGCCCTTGCCACCACCGCCAGCCACCGCCTTGATCATCAGCGGAAAGCCAATTCGCTCGGCCTCGGTTTGCAAGGTGCCCAGCGATTGGTCGGCACCGAAATAACCGGGAATCAGCGGCACGCCCGCGGGCTGCACACAGGCCTTGGCTTCGCTTTTGCTGCCCATGATTCGAATGGCTTCCACACCCGGACCGATGAATGTGATGTGCGCATTGGCACAAGCCTGCGCAAACGCGGCATTCTCGGACAAAAAACCATAACCGGGGTGAATGGCCTGCGCACCGGTTTGCTTTGCAGCGGCAATCACTTTCTCGATGTTCAGGTAGCTTTGCGCAGCCTCGGGTTCGCCAAGGCACACCGCTTCGTTGCACTCCTGTACATGCAGTGCTTGTGCATCGGCAGTGGAATAAACAGCCACAGTGTGTATGCCCATGGCCTGCGCTGTGCGGTTAATTCGGCGGGCAATTTCGCCTCGGTTGGCAATCAGTATTTTGGTGAACATTTTTTGAATAACCCTGTTAGCCGACCCACTTCGGTTTGCGTTTTTCCATGAAAGCCATCATGCCTTCGGCGGCCTCGGCGCTGCCGCGCACGGCGGCAAGACGTGCGGCCACTTCGGCATGTGTTTCATCGGCGGTGATGTCCATGCGGCTTACGTCTCGCACCAGCTTTTTGCAGGCGGCCATGGCATCGGGCGCACAACTGTCCAGCTCGGCCAGAATGGATTCCAGTTTGGCATCCAGCGTGTCGGGCGTGGTCAGTTCATGCACCATGCCCAAGGCGTAGGCCTTCTCAGCCGTGAATGTTTCGCCGGTGATGAAGTAGCGGCGCGCCGCTTGTATGCCCATGGCTTGCACCACGTAGGGGCTGATGGTGGCTGGAATTAAACCGCGCTTGACTTCCGGCAGGCTGAATTTCACATTGTTGCTGGCCACAATAATGTCGCTTGCGCTGACCAAACCTGTGGCGCCCGCAAGGCACAGGCCATGCACCCGGGCCACCACGGGCTTGGGGCATTCGGCAATGCCACGAAACAGGCTGGTCAGGGTAATGCCGCTTTGCTGGTTGCTGGCGGCTTGCTGGGCCATTTGCATCATGTACCCAAGGTCGGCGCCTGAGCAAAATGCATCGCCGTTCGCTGCCAACACAATGGCGCGGGTATCCGGGTCGTTGCCCAAACGCTGAAATGCTTCCACCAGCATGGCGATCATTTCGCCATTCATCGCGTTTTTAATTTGCGGGCGGTTCAGTGTCAGCCACACGGATTTTCCCTTGCGGGTTTCAATCACGGGTTTTTCATTGGACTGCTCAGTCATTGCGGTGTCTCCGTTTTTATTGTTGTGCGCATTTACATTCTGTACACGCCAAATTTTGTTTCGGGAATGTCGGCATTCAGGCTGGCTGAAATGGCCATGCCCAAAATACGGCGCGTGTCTGCGGGGTCGATCAAGCCGTCGTCCCACAACCTGGCTGTGGCGTAGTAAGGCTGGCTTTGCTCGTCAAACTGCTTCAGTGTGGGGGCCTTGAATTCGGCTTCTTCTTCCTTGCTCCAAGTGCCGCCTTTGGCTTCGATCTGGTTGCGCTTTACTGTGGCCAATACACCTGCAGCCTGTTCACCACCCATCACGCTGATGCGGGCATTGGGCCACATCCACATAAAGCGCGGGCTGTATGCACGGCCACACATGCCGTAGTTGCCGGCACCAAAGGAGCCACCAATGACCACGGTGAATTTGGGCACTTTGGCGCAGGCCACCGCCATCACCATTTTTGCGCCATGGCGTGCAATGCCTTCGTTTTCCACTTTCTTGCCCACCATAAAACCAGTGATGTTTTGCAAAAACACCAGTGGAATTTTGCGCTGGCAACACAACTCAATGAAGTGCGCGCCTTTCTGGGCGGATTCAGAAAACAAAATGCCGTTGTTGGCAACAATGCCCACGGGCATGCCATACAAACGCGCAAAACCGCACACCAGCGTGCTGCCAAAACGGGCTTTGAATTCATCAAACTCGCTGCCGTCCACCACACGGGCAATGATGTCGCGCACATCGAACGGCTTCTTCGCATCGGTCGGCACAATGCCGTAAATTTCTTCAGCGCTGTACAAGGGCTCTTTCGACTCGCTCAATGCCCAGGGGTAACGTTTTTCGGGTCGACCCAAATTGGCCACAATGCGGCGTGCAATTTCCAAAGCGTGCTGATCGTTTTCAGCCAGGTGGTCGGCTACGCCGGAAAGGCGGGTGTGTACATCGGCACCACCCAGTTCTTCCGCAGTGACAATTTCACCCGTAGCGGCTTGCACCAAGGGCGGGCCACCCAGGAAAATGGTGGCCTGGTTTTTCACAATAATGGCTTCGTCGCTCATGGCGGGCACGTAGGCACCACCGGCCGTGCAACTACCCATCACCACCGCAATTTGCGCAATGCCTTGCGCGCTCATATTGGCCTGGTTGAAGAAAATTCGACCAAAGTGGTCGCGATCAGGAAACACTTCGTCTTGGTTGGGCAAGTTGGCCCCGCCCGAATCCACCAGGTAAATACAGGGCAGGTTGTTCTCGGCCGCCACTTCCTGCGCACGCAGGTGCTTTTTCACGGAAAGCGGGTAGTAAGTGCCGCCTTTCACGGTGGCGTCGTTGCACACAATCATGCAGTCCACACCGCTAACCCGGCCAATGCCGGCAATGGCCCCCGCACCGGGCGCGGCGCCACCATACATGCCCCATGCTGCCAAGGGAGCCAGTTCAAGGAAAGGCGAGCCGGGATCCAGCAAACCAGCCACACGCTCGCGGGGCAACAGCTTGCCGCGTGCGGTGTGCCGGTCGTTGGCCACTTTGCCGCCGCCCTGTGCCACCACCGCCAAATTGGCTTTCAGTTCGTCAACCAGCTTTTTAAGCGCGGCTTGATTGGCTACAAAATCAGGGCGGTTTTTAACGTTGTTGGAATCGAGCACGCCCATGTTCAGAACGGCCCTTGTGCAACCCAGCGGCGCAATTGCTCCATGCGGTCCTGCCCCCAGAAGGCCTCACCATCCACCACAAAATACGGGGCACCGAACATGCCCGCGTCGATGGATTCCTGCACAGCATTTTTCAATTGCTCTTTCAGTGCATCGGTTTGGCTGCCTTCAACCAACGCCGCACCATCCAGACCAATCGAGCTGGCCACCTGGGCAACCACTGCGTCTTCAGTAATGTCCAAGCCCTCCACGAAGTACGCCTTGTACAAGGCGCGGGTCAGTTCACCTGCCTTGTCAGCCTGTGTATTGAGCACCTGCAAAATGGCACGTGAAGCCGTGGTGGCATTGATCGGAAACTTCTTGGGCCAGTTGATTTTCAAACCATGGAAGCGCGCGGTGCGGGCAAAGTCTTTCGCCGAGTATTTGCCCTTGGCCGGGTTCATCATGGGTGCCGTGTTGCCTGTGCTTTTGAACACAAAGCCCAGCAAGGTGGGCTTGTAATTTACGGTGCGATTGCCCGCGGCTGCAATTTCTTCGATTTGTTCAGCAGCCACATAGCTGTAAGGGCTGGTCAGGTCGAAAAAGAAATCAATCGTTTGTTTGGTAGTCATGGTGATTTTTGGCTCCATATTGAGGGCGTTCCTGTGATTCTATCGAACTTGGGGCGTAGTTCCGGCCCAAGCTTGCGCCTTGTCAGGAAAAAAGCCAACCCAGCCACTGGCTGGCCCATGGTTGCTTTGAAACCCACACAAACACGGCATAGCCACCCCACCACAGCAACACCACGAGCAATGCGGCCAGCACAGTGAAAACATAGCCCGCCAGCACCAACCGGCCATCCCGAACCCTTAAACCAAAGGTAATGCACACCATGGCCGCTGCGGGCAACACATTGTCGAATGAGGCAAAGGGCACAGGTGCGGCCATGGTGAGCCCGGCAAATGCCAGCACCATGCCGTTGATGGGCCGCATGCGTGGATGACTCATGAGAAAAAGCCTTGGCTTGCTGTGGGGTGCCACCCTGCGAATAAAGATTCCCAGAAACTTCTTGAGTACGCCAGCCGCTTTGGGTGGAAGTCGCTTTTCACCGATCTTCTTGGGAATTGGCACACCAAAGCCCAGCGCATAACCCACACCGAGCAAAAAGGTAAGGTAACCCAGGGTGGTGGCAATTCCGGGAATCCCAAAAGGTAACAACAGGGGCAAGGCAGCAAGACCAATCCAGGTGAGCTGCTGTTTCGGGCTACGCCCAATCGCATCGGCCACAGTGGCTTGCGCCATGTTGTCGGCGAACAAAACCACACGCCGCCACGCGTAGGGCAGTTCTTTCAGCGATTCATCTTGGTCGGCAGGCTTGTTCAATTGGATGGCTGTGAATAAAGGCACCCCATCTTAGGCGAATTTGAGTGCAGCCATGATGCGGCATACCACTTTCGAGCGAAGGGTAAGCCCGATGGACAAAATCACCACCAAAGCATCACTCTAGGTGATGACGCATTTGCCACATTCAGCCGCCACCAGGAGTCGCCATGCTCAAACAATTTGTTGCCCCGATTTTCATATCTGCCGCTGCCCTGTGTGCGCAGCCCGCTTTGGCTGAGCGCTTCCCCGACGTGCCGCGCCCGATCGACTACTTTGTAAACGGGGAAGAAATTCTGGCAGTGAGCACCCTGCGAGACGACATTCGCGCACAGGGTAACTTCCCGCTGGGCAAGGCACTGCTGACCATTGGCCGCGACGACCTGCTGGGCCTGAACCGCAGCCTGGACAGCTTTGACACCGGCACATTGGAAACACCCTTGGGCGGCGAGTTCGAGGTGGACAAGGAAGAGGTTGTGCAATTCCGGGGCGAACGCGCGGTTCGGGCTACGCAGGGGTTGAATCGCTTGAGTTATGGCAGTGGATTCAACTGAAAAAGGGCTGCGGCACCGCAGCCCTTTTTAATCGGAAAAGTGATTGCTTACGCAGCCTGCTTGGCCTGCGCTTTGCGGTTTGATGTTTTCTTGCCCGTTGCTGCCCCTGCTTTCGCAAATTCCAGCACGCCATCTTCAAGCTTGCCTTTCTTCAACACCGGGCGGTCGGCCAGGTAGTTGTTCACCACAGTCCAAGGTGCGGCAGGGCCTTGCTTGGGCAAACGGTCGGCGGCACGCTTCATGTAACCTGCATCCAGATCAAACATGGGGGTGTCATCCGTTTCTACGCCGTCTGCATTGGGCACCACGCGGGCAAAGTCGTGCTTGTCCATGTGATTCAACACACGGCACACAAACTCGGCAGCCAAATCGGCCTTCAACGTCCACGATGCATTGGTGTAACCAAACACCATGGCAAAGTTGGGGATGCTGCTCATCATCACGCCCTTGTAGCTCATGACTTCGCCCACATTCACAGGCTTGCCGTCCACATGCGCTGTGAGACCACCCAGAATTTGCAGATCAAGGCCGGTTGCAGTAATGATGATGTCCGCTTCCAGTACCTGCCCGCTTTTCAGCTTGATACCGTTTTCGACAAAGGTGTCGATGTGGTCAGTCACAATGTCGGCCTTTCCTTTTTTCAGTACCTTGAACAGGTCGCCATCGGGCACCACACACAGGCGCTGATCCCATGGGTTGTAGCTCGGCGTGAAATGCTTCATGTCGAAATTCTTGCCCATGCGCGCACGGGTTGCACCCAACAACAAGCGTTTAATGGCTTGGGGGCGTTGCTTGCTCAACTTGAAAATCAGGCGCTGCAAGCCAATGTTGCGTGCGCGACCAATGTTGTAGACCCAGGTGTCGGGCATGAATTTTTTCAGCACCACGGAAACCGGATCGACGGAAGGAATCGATGCAATGTACGTGGGTGAACGCTGCAACATGGTCACATGCGCAGCATCGTCGGCCATGGCCGGCACCAACGTAATGGCGGTTGCTCCACTGCCAATCACCACCACGCGCTTGCCGGAATAATCCAGTTTTTCTGGCCACTGCTGGGGGTGCACCACGGTGCCCTTGAAATTCTTGATGCCGGGAAATTCCGGGCTGTAACCCTTGTCGTAATTGTAGTAACCGGTACAACCCAGCAAGAAATTGCTGGTGAACACCTGCTTTTCACCAGTTTCTTCAATAATGCCTTCCACGGTCCACTGGTTCGCCTCGGAATCCCAGTTGGCCGAGGTCACCTTCAGGCCAAACTGAATGTCTTTGGTGACGTTGTTCTCTTTGGCGGCTTCAGTCACGTATTCGCGAATTTCCTGACCGTTGGCCAAAACCTTTTCACCTTTCCAGGGCTTGAAACTGTAACCCAGCGTGAACATGTCGGAATCAGAGCGAATACCGGGGTAGCGGAACAAGTCCCAAGTGCCGCCAATGGCTTTGCGACGTTCCAGAATTTTGATGGTCTTGCCTTTGCAGTTCTGCTTGATGTGGCATGCTGCACCAATGCCAGACAAACCAGCGCCAATAATCAGTACGTCTACGTGTGGATTGTTCATTTTTTTGTCCCCCTAATGTGACCGTCTATGTGACTTTTCATATTGTCAGTTGAGAGAATAGTGGCGAGCCGGGTCTGTTGGCTAGTAAGAAATACTCTAAACTGGGCTAACTATTACACAGAGCAAGGAAAAATGGAATTTCTTGAAACACTGAAACAGCGGCACAGCGTACGTGCATTTGACCCCAAACCCGTACCGGAAGAAGTGCTTCAACGCCTACTTTCACAGGCTGCACTGTCACCGAGTTGGTCCAATACACACCCCTACCGCATTGCCCTGGCCACTGGCGATGTACTGGAAAGCTTGCGCAGCGAACTGTATGGTCGATTTCAGGAAACCATCAAACTACAGCGCGGCGGCAAACTGGCCCAAATCAAGGGCTTGTTGACACGTAGCCAGGGTATTCCTGATGGCGATGTGAAACCCGTGATGAACTACCCCAAGGATTTGCAAGCGCGGCGCGTGGAATGTGGCAAAGGCTTGTACGGCGTTTTGGGCGTGGCCCGCAACGACCTGAAAGCACGCGACCAAGCGATGGCCGAGAACTTTCGCATGTTTGGGGCGCCCGCCGCTGCATTTGTGTTTGTGCACGAAGGCGTGGGCATTTACAGCGCGCTTGACGCCGGTATTTTTCTGCAAAGCCTGATGTTGGCGGCCACCAACGAAGGTCTGGGCACTTGCGCGCAAGGTGCGCTGGGCTTGTTCCGATCCCCCTTGGACAAGCACTTTGACATTCCCAAGCAATACAACTTGCTGTGCGGCGTGGCCATTGGCTATGAGCAGGATGTGCCGGTGAACAAGTTTCAGCCTGAGAAAATTACGGCGAGTGCGTTGATGCTGTCCAAGCGCGGGGCATAAACACGCGAGGGCGGGCTTATTTAGCCCGATCGGCTAGGGTTCCAATCTCTCGCCTGAAAACCTGTACTTCCCTTTTTGAGATTCACCCTGACTCACCTCGCTCGGCAAAAAAGCGGGCCGAGTCTCGGTGCCGGCCGATGGCCGACCGTGGCGGTTGAATTCAAACGGGCAGGTTTTCTTGAAGGCGAGGCGATCGAAACACCGCCGCCGATTGGGCGTTGAACCCAGCGGTGAGCTGCACGGGGTGATGGAGAATCGCAAGCGCCGGTTTAAGCCAACTCGGCAGTGGGATTGCTTGGGCCGCACTTCAAGAAAACCGCCCCGTTTGAGTTTATTAGAAGCGTTCGGCTTCAAGCCGACACCGAGACTCGGCCCGCCCTTTTGCCGAGCTCGGTGAGCAAGAATAAATTCAAAAAGGGATTCAGCGGTTTTCAGTGCGGAACGGGCAACCCACGCTGAGGTGGCAAGAAACCACCGCGGTAACCCTTCAAGTTCAGATCACGAATAACCCACGCCAGGTTGGCAAGAAACCACCCTGGCCGCTCACCGCTTCTTGATAAACCGGTTGGTAAATCGCACCGCTTCGGAATACGGGAAAATATCTTCGATATGGCCCTGGGTAATGCGATCTTTGCGCTCTTGCCAAAACTCATATTCCAGCAAATCGCGGTGTTTGCTTAAAAACGCCTTGCGCACCCTGCGGTCACCCAACAGGAAGTGCCCGAACTCCTCGGGGAATACATCTTTCGGGCCCACGGTGTACCAAGGCTCTGCAGACATTTCTGCTTCCGGATTGGGCGCTTCTGGAATGCGACGGAAATTGGAATCGGTCATGTACTCGATTTCATCGTAATCGTAAAACACCACTCGGCCCAAGCGGGTAACACCAAAGTTTTTGAACAACATATCGCCCGGGAAAATATTCGCCGCTGCAAGCTGTTTGATCGCATTGCCGTATTCGGCAATGCCATGCTCCACATCTGAGTCCGTGCCTTGTTGCAAGTAAATATTCAGCGGTGTCATTCGGCGCTCAATGTACACATGCTTGATCACCACCGTGTCGTCCTCAAAGGTCAGCGAACTTTCGCAAGTGTCCTTCAAGTGGTCAATCAATTCTTGTGAAAAACGGTTCAGCGGCAAACCCACATGGCTGTATTCCCAAGTGTCGGCCATGCGGCCCACGCGATCGTGTTCTTTCACCAACTGGTATTTGCGCATTACACCCGCGCGATCAATTTCCTTGCTGGGTGCTATTTTGTCTTTGATCAGTTTGAACACATAAGGGTAAGAAGGCAGCGTGAACACCGCCATCACCAAACCCTTGATACCGGGCGCAACGATAAACTCGTCGTGGCTGTGTTTCAGGTGGTGCAAAAAATCGCGATAAAACAAAGTTTTGCCCTGCTTGTGCAAACCCAGCATGGTGTACATCTCGGCCTTGGGCTTGTTGGGCAACAAGGTGCGCAAAAATTGCACATACGCGCCTGGGGTTTCCATGTCCACAAGGAAATACGCTCGCGTAAAGCTGAACAGCGTGGCAATTTGCTGAACATTGAACAGAACAGTGTCAATGTAAAGTTTGCCGGCCGAATCACGCAAAATGGGAATGGCAAAAGGTTGCGGCATGTTGGCATTGATAAACTTGCCAATAATGTACGCACCTTTGTTGCGGAAAAACAGGCTGGAGAGCACCTGAATTTGGCAATCCGGGTCTACCTTAATGGGGCGCGGCATTACCTGCCTTGCAGCGTGTACAACATAGCGCAGGTCGCGTTCCAAATCCACAAAATCGGCATTCAATGAAAAGTCGCGCACCAATCGCTTTAAAGTTTTACGCAAGCCACCGCTTTTCGGGTTGGCCGGGTAATAGCTGCGATACGAGGGGGGATCACTTTCCACATAATCAGTACTCACCGCTGGGCGCACGAATAAAAAACGGTTGTGGTAGTAATCCCGGTGCAAAATTTTTGTCACCGCAGAGTTGAAAAAGGTTTCCGCCAGCTCAGGCTGTTTGTGATCCACCAGGTAAGTCACGAACCGGGTTTTGATTTTTGCCCACACCGATTCGCTCATCAACAGCGAACCATAATTTCTGCGAAGCAAATCCACAGCCTCTTTCACACGTTCGTCATAAAAATCGATACGGTCGCGGGCCAGCTGTTGAATCAGGTGCCAATCGCCTTCTTCAAACAATTTTTTGGTTTGCTGTGCGCAATAGCGAAACAGGCGATAGTGCTTGTCAAAGCCCGCCAAAATGTCGCTGGCCACCTTTTTGGACAGCTCGCGCTCCTCATCCTCACTCAGGTGGCTGGTTTCACTCAGCTCACCAAAGTCTTCTTCCAGGGTTTTCAGGTCCAAGGGCAGGCTGCTCATAAGCTGCTTTCACTCCAATTGATGAACCACCGATTCTACGAGATACCTTCTGTATTTGCCCAAGAAAATCCAAAACCTGCGCCAACTTAGTATGATTGAGACGTTGAACAAGGAAGTTGACATGCGAAGTCGTTTGAAATTGATGTGCCTGGCGTTGCTGCCCCTGCTGGCATGGGCCTGCAATGGTGAAAACAGCGCTGGTAGCGCAACACGCAACACCGTTCAATCCTCGGAAGCTTTTGGTTGGCCCGCCTCGGTTCAAGGCGAAGATCCGCCAGTAAGCCCGCCTGAGAGCCCAGTGCCAAGCGACGACGTGCTGTTTCAACTGGGCATGGTCAGCGACATGCTACCGCGTCAGCAACTGGTCGGCGTTGTAGACCCGATTGCTTTGGGCTACACGCTGAGCGACATCACCGACCCCGCCTTGCTTGAGTTTCAAATTCGCGCCATGGCTGCGCAGCTCAGCGACGGTTCACGCATCGACCAGGTATTCCACTGGTACGGTCACCCCGAAAACAACAAGTCGGTGGCCTTGGTTCCCGTGGAATTTCAAAACCGCTATGGCACCCGCCTGCACGGCGAAATTGTGTTGCCCAAACGTGGGCAAACCCAGGCCACCGCCCAGAAATACCCGGTTATTCTGGCGCTGGAAGGCCTGAACACCAACACCGCCATGTACCGCTGGTGGCATCAGCTGTTTGCCGATGCGGGGTACCTGGTGTTTGCATTTGATTTTTCCGGGCAGGGCCGATCAGATGATGAGGTGCAAGGCGACCCCGGCAACAACATTGAAGAAGCACAAGACGCACTGAGCTACCTGCTTAACAATTCGCCGGTGCGCGAGTTTATCGACCCCGCCCGCATTGGTGTAATCGGCCACAGCATGGGCGCCATTGCCACCATGGGTTTACAGGCAGTGGAGCCGCGTTTGAAGGCTGCTGTGGCTGCCGCGCCAATCAGTGAAATTCAATCGGTGTTCAACAGCAACCCCATTCCGGTGATGATTCAAACCGGTGATCACGATGGGCCCATTGCCCCAATCGTGGCGGTAAACCCCGCCGTGGTGCGCCCGGTTTACGACAAGCTGACCAGCGACCGCGCCTTCATTGTGGCCGATGCTGCCAGCCACGCCCAACACACCAACTACCCACTGCTGCCCACCTCCACCTGGGGGCGAGAAATTGCAGCGCAGTACTCACTGGCCTGGATGAACTACCATTTGCTGGGAGATTCTGAGGCGCTGAAAGTGCTGCAAACCGCGCACCCCAGGCTGAGTTACTTGTGGGAAAGTGAAGTGGTGATTGGGCAGGACAAACGGGTATTCAAATCCGCCGGGCCTGCCCCGCTTCAATAAGCGTTTAGATGGTTTCAGCAAACAATTCGCGGCCAATCAACATGCGGCGAATTTCGCTGGTGCCTGCGCCAATTTCATACAGCTTGGCGTCGCGCCACAAACGCCCGCACGGGTACTCGTTGATGTAGCCGTTGCCGCCCAGAATCTGGATCGACTCACCCGCCATCCAGGTGGCTTTTTCCGCTGAGAACAAAATGGCACCTGCACAGTCTTTGCGCAGCCTGCGCACGGTTTCAGGCGTGGCCTTGTCACAGGCTTTGCCCACTTGGTACACGTAAGCACGCGTGGCCATCATGACTGAATACATGTCAGCGAGCTTGCCCTGAATCAGTTGAAACTCACCAATGCTTTGACCAAACTGCTTGCGGTCGTGCACATACGGCACCACCACATCCATGGCCGCCGCCATGATGCCCAACGGGCCTCCGCTGAGCACTGCACGCTCGAAATCAAGCCCGCTCATCAGCACATTCACACCACGACCCACTTTGCCCAGCACATGGGTTTCGGGTACTTCACAGTCCTCGAACACCAGCTCGCCGGTGTGGCTGCCGCGCATGCCCAGCTTGTCCAGTTTTTGCGCAATCGAAAAACCCTTGAATCCTTTTTCGATCAAAAAGGCTGTAATACCGTGTGGCCCGGCGGCCAGATCAGTTTTGGCATACACCACCAGCACATCGGCATCGGGGCCATTGGTGATCCACATTTTGTTGCCATTCAGCACATACTTGTCGCCCTTTTTGTCGGCACGCAACTGCATGCTCACCACATCCGACCCCGCACCCGGTTCGCTCATGGCCAACGCACCAATGTGTTCACCGGAAATCAGTTTGGGCAAAAAGGTTTTGCGCTGCCAGTCGCTGCCGTTGCGGCGAATCTGGTTCACACACAGGTTGGAGTGCGCGCCGTAGCTTAATGCCACCGAGGCACTGGCGCGCGAAATTTCTTCCATGGCCACCATGTGGGCCAAATAACCCAAGCCACTGCCGCCCAGCTCTTCCTCAACGGTCAAACCCAACAGTCCCATATCGCCCATTTTTCGCCACAAATGCATGGGAAATTGGTCGGTTTTGTCCATTTCTGCAGCCAATGGGGCAATTTCAGCTTGGGCAAAAGTTTGTACTGCATCGCGCAAGGCGTCGATGTCCTCTCCAAGATCAAACTGAAGTCCTGGCAAATTCAACATATCAAAGTCTCCGCAGAAGTTATGCTTTTCCGAAATGATGCCCTACAATCAGCCCCTTCACCCACACAAATGACTGAAAAGTCACCAGAAAACACATGGGAATTGAACGTTTGTTTGAACCGCCCGTTTTGGGCCAGCCAACCCCGGTAGCACCCGGCGTACTCTGGCTGCGTTTGCCATTGCCCTTTGCGCTCGACCACATCAATGTGTGGCTGATCGAGGAAGAAAACCAATACACACTGGTGGATTGCGGGGCAGGTTTGCCCGACGTTGCCGCCATGTGGGAAGAAATCGAACAAACCCAGTTTGTGCGCAAACCCTTGGGTCGAATCATTTGCACCCATGCCCACCCCGACCACATTGGCATGGCTGGCCCCCTGGCGCGCCGCCACGGGGTGCATGTGCACATGTCCACTGGCGAATACTTCATGGCGCGGGGCTTGTGTGCCAACCTGCCTGGCTTTGACGGCAACACCCTGGGTACCTTCATGGCCAGCCATGGTCTGGTGAACGAGAAAAAAGCCGACGAAACCCTGGAAGCACGCGGCGGCATGTTTTCAAGGCTGGTGCCTGAACCACCCCTGAATTACCAACGCATTCAACATGGCGACGAAATCACCATTGGCGGCCATGTGTGGCAATGCCACGCGGGTTTTGGTCACAGCCCTGAACACATTGCCCTGGTGTGCAAAAGCCTGGACTTGATGATCAGCGGCGACATGCTGCTGCCCACCATTTCAACCAATGTCAGCGTGTATGGCATTGAACCCGAAGGCAACCCACTGCTGCTGTTTTTAAAATCGGTGCAAAGCATGGCCCAATTGCCCAACAGCCTCACCGTACTGCCTTCGCATGGCGTGCCTTTTAAGGGTGTCCACGACCGTTGTGCGCAACTGCTGCGCCACCACGAGCACCGCTTAAGCGAACTGCTTGAGGCTTTGAAAGAAAAACCACTCACCGCCCGCCAAGCCATCAGCATATTGTTCAGGCGGGAGATGGATGGCCATCAAATGAGCTTTGCCATGGGCGAGGCCATCGCCCACCTGCATTACCTGTGGTACAAAGGTTTGGTGAAGCGCTCGGCGGTTGAGGGCGTGTGGACGTTTCAGGCGGTTTAATCGACAGCCAGCCCTTTAAATTTGCACAAGCAACCCCATTTCCATTGTTGACCCAATTTTTGCAGCACACAGCACCATGAACAAAGCAGCCCACAACATGATCCCAGTCACCATTCTTACCGGCTTTCTGGGCAGTGGAAAAACCACCCTTCTAAACCGCATTCTGAAAGAAAACCA
Source organism: Limnobacter sp. 130 (assembly GCF_902506325.1). Classification (GTDB taxonomy): domain Bacteria; phylum Pseudomonadota; class Gammaproteobacteria; order Burkholderiales; family Burkholderiaceae_B; genus Limnobacter. Next base: position 128,285 of record NZ_LR732328.1, on the reverse strand, counting down.
CGGCATGAAAATCGCCGTGATTGAAAACGAATTCGGCGAAGAAGGCGTCGACAATGACCTGTTGATGCAAGACGAGCAGGAAAACATTGTTGAAATGAACAACGGTTGCTTGTGCTGCACGGTGCGCGGCGACCTGGTGCGTATTCTGGGTGAAATGGCAGCCAAACGCCTTGCCGGCGAGCTGAAATTCGACCGCGTGGTCATTGAAACCACGGGCATGGCCGACCCCGGCCCCGTGGCACAAACCTTCTTTGTCGATGACCTGGTGGCTGAAAGTTTTATTCTGGACGCAGTCATTACCGTGGTGGATGCCAAACACGGCATGCAACAACTGGATGAACACCGCGAGATTCAGCAACAAGTGGGTTTTGCAGATCGAATCCTTTTGTCCAAAACCGACTTGTGCGAGGAAGACGAAGTCACCGCTTTGAAACGTCGCCTGGTTAAAATGAACGCGCGTGCCGAAATGATGATTTCCGAGTTTGGCGTGGCCCCCATCGACAAACTACTGGATGTGCGGGGCTTCAACCTGAACTCCATTCTGGACATTGCACCCGACTTTCTCGACGAAGACAAACACACCCACAACGATGAAATTCAAAGCTTTGTGTTCAAAAGTACCAAGCCCTTTGATGGTCAGAAATTCGAAGAATTCATGGGCTCGGTTACTCAGGTTTACGGGCCTGACATGCTGCGTTACAAAGGCATTTTGAACATCAAGGCCAGCGACCGCAGAGCCTTGTTTCAGGGCGTTCACATGCTCATGGGACTGGACTGGGGCAGAAAATGGGACAACGCTGAGAAAAAAGAAAGCAAAATTGTATTTATTGGGCGTAAACTCCCCAAGGAATTTATCACCCAAGGGTTAGAGCTTTGTCTAGCCCGATAGCGGATATACTGGTATATAGTCAATAAAAAACCAAAGGACTAGAGGCTGTGCTATGACCACTGAAAAGACGCCCGTCATCAACGAGAAACAATTGCTCGCGATGAAAGAAAACGATTACATGAACGAGGTGCAGCTTGCCTTTTTCCGCCAGCGTTTGCAGGAAATGGAAAAAGAATTGCTGGCCAATGCAGGTGAAACCACCGAGCATTTGCGCGAGACCGTGGTGGTGCCCGACCCTGCTGACCGTGCAACGATCGAAGAAGAGCATGCGCTTGAACTTCGAACACGTGATCGCGAACGCAAACTGCTGAAGAAAATTCAGCAATCGATTCAAAAGATTGACGCTGGCGAATATGGCTGGTGTGAAGAAACAGGCGACCCCATTGGCGTGGCCCGTTTGCTGGCACGCCCAACAGCCACGCTGTCGCTTGAAGCACAGCAACGCCGGGAATTGAAGCAGCGTATGTACGGGGATTAAATCCCTCGAATTGCGCTGTTGATGCAAAGAAGCACGTTGAACTTGAGTTCGCGTGCTTTTTTTACGTCTCCAACAGCTGGATTGTCTTGCCCAGTCAGCTTGGGTTCCGATCTCTCGCCTGAAAACCTGTACTCCCCTTGCTGAGCCTCACGATGCCTGAGAACGCCCCTCCTAAAATGCGAGTCGGGCTCGTTCTCTGTCGCCCATACTGGGCGACACCGGCCCTGCTCGGCACGCAAAGGCAGGTTTTCTTGAAGGCGAGGCGATCGAAACACCGCCGCCGATTGGGCGTTGAACCCAGCGGTGAGCTGCACGGGGTGATGGAGAATCGCAAGCGCCGGTTTAAGCCAACTCGGCAGTGGGATTGCTTGGGCCGCACTTCAAGAAAACCGCCCCGTTTGAGTTTATTAGAAGCGTTCGGCTTCAAGCCGACACCGAGACTCGGCCCGCCCTTTTGCCGAGCTCGGTGAGCAAGAATAAATTCAAAAAGGGATCAAGCGGTTTTCAGTGCGGCACAAGTAACTCACGCCGAGTTGGCAAATAACCGCAACAGTGACCCTTCAAGTTCAAATCAAAAGTCACCATTCAGGTGACATAAATCCCCCGCCATCACAGTTTTGTCATCAATTTTCTGCCATAAATATTTCACTGTTTACTTTTTCATTAAAAATCATCAACTTACCCAACAAAACCTCGTAACTAGTGAGTCTTTTACTCATCTTTTGTAAGTAATGTGCGAATTGCGATGATTAATCAATCTCTGTTGTTATTACGCAGGCAACGCAGATTGCCTACAAAAACTAATAACAATTTTTAATCATTTCAAATGACGGAGAAAGCATGGCCCTAGACGAATTGAAGAGCGGCGTAAGCGCCGTACCGGTAGCTGGCGAAATCCTTGCCGGCGCATTGGACACCTTTGCTGGCGCATTGCCAGCCGCCCCCGAACTACCTGGCATGGACGCCATTCCTGGTTTGGACGCATTGCCCATTCCAACAGACGGCCTGCCTGGCCTGGACTCACTGACAGGCTTGCTTGACGGTGGTCTGCCCACACCCCCAGCCGGCATCCCCGGCTTGGACTCAATTCCTGGCCTGGATTCAATTCCCGGTTTGGACGCCATTCCCGGCCTGGATATGCTGCCAGCCAGCCCAGACGCAATCACAGACCTGCTGGCCGGCGGCCTGCCAGAAGCACCAGCAATTCCCGGCCTGGATGCCATTCCTGGTTTGGACGCGCTACCAGTACCAACCGATGGAGCCCCCAGCCTGGACACGTTGACTGATTTGCTGGCTGGCGGTTTGCCAGACGCACCTTCCCTACCCGGTGCACCAGCATTGCCTGGCCTTGACGCAATTCCTGGTCTGGACGCATTGCCCATTCCAACCGACGGCCTGCCTGGCCTGGACTCCTTGACCGACCTGCTCGGTGGTGGCTTGCCCAGCTTGCCAGGTGGTGACACCGGTGGTGGCCTACCTTCCAGCCCGATCAGTTTTGAAGATGGCACACTGACGTTGGCCCTGCCAGAAGGCCTGCCAATTTCGGCATCCGCCAGCATCAGCGGCTTGGAAGTTCCCGAAGCAGGTTTGCCCCTGCCCGCCTGATTCAGTGGTTTTGGCCAGCCTTCGGGCTGGCTTTTTATTGCCGTCCTTCTTTTAATTCCAGCGCCCTGTTGTACACAGTATTCTTGGCGAATCCCGTGGCCTTCACCACCACCGCCACCGCAGTTTTCAAAGGCAATTCGGCCATCAACAGTTTCAGCCAAGTGTCCAAATCTGCACTGGCCTGAGCAATTTCAGCCGCCTGACCAGAAACCGGGTTTGCCGCGATTACCCACGCCCACTCACCACGCTCGGCATTCGAGTCTTGCCGCACCTGTTCAAACACCGACTCACCGCTGCCGCGGTAAAAGGTTTCAAATTGCTTGGTCAACTCACGGCCAGCGCACATGTCGCGCCCCCCCATGTCCAAGCCTTCAAGATCATCCACCAATTGGAGCACGCGATGGGGTGCTTCAAAAATAATCTGTGGTTCGGGGCAAGCCAGCCATTGTTTCAAATCATCCAGTCGGTTCTTGCCTTTTGCGGGCAAGAAGCCACGAAAGGTAAAGTGGCCATCCACAAGCCCGCTGGCAGCAATCACTGCCAACACGCTGCTGGCGCCTGGCACCGGCACCACCGTAAAACCGGCCTCGGCCACACAGCGAACCACCACCGCACCGGGATCCGACACAGCCGGGGTGCCTGCATCGCTCACCAAAGCCACCGATTCGCCCCGCTGCAAACAGGCCAAAACGCCCTGTGCGCTCTCGCGTTCATTGTGGGCGTGGTGAGCCATCAGCGGCTTCCGGATCCCCAGGGAATCCAGCATGCGGGCCGTGTTGCGGGTGTCTTCAGCTGCAATGCGATCCACCTGCTCCAATACGGCGCGGGCCCGAAGGCTTAAATCACCCATATTGCCGATGGGGGTTGCCACCACATAGAGGGAAGGTTCACGCCCCGTTCCTGAACTCGCGTCAGAATTCACAGCATCCTTCACCCCATTTTCTTCACCGGCATTCTGCATGGCGTTCAAATCCAAATCCAAAGTTCCTGAATTGTCCGGCATTCCATGGGCTGGGCGCAAATGCCGATCACCAAAAGCCAAAATTCCATGGCTTGCAGCCAAAGAAAAACCTGAGGCGATCAAAACCACACCGCCCACGCGCAAACTTGCCTTGCTCGAGGCAGGGCAACTGGCGGAAACCCAGGCACTCCGCATGCTGGAACAGAACGGATTAACGCTGGTAAGCAGAAACCACCGTTGCCGATGCGGCGAAATCGATTTGATCATGGCGCAAGACCACACCGCTGTCATTGTCGAGGTTCGCCTTCGCAGCAACAACAGCCATGGCAGCGCTCTAGAGAGTATTTCCACCCACAAACAGGCGCGAATTTCCCGATGCGCAAAGTTGTGGTGGGTTCAGCAGGGTCAACGCAAGTTCACGCACCTGCGTTTTGATGTGGTCGCACTGGAAAACGGCGACGAACCCAAATGGGTTCAAAATGCGTGGCAAATCAGCAACTAAACCCGAAGCAAACCGGTATGCCATGCAAATCGCCTGCAACGGGGTCACCTATAATAGAAGGCTCGAGATAACTGCCAGAAGGCCTGCCGCCATGGACTTGATCACACGCATTACCCAACAATTTGACGAAAGCATTGCCGCAAAACAAGCCGCCACCGAAGAACTGGTCGGGCCAATTTCCGAGGCAGTCGAGCTGATGGTGAATGCACTCACCAACGGCGGCAAGGTACTGGCCTGTGGCAATGGTGGTTCCGCGGGCGACTGTCAGCACTTCGCGGCCGAACTGGTGGGCCGTTTTGAGCGTGAACGCCCAGGTTTGGCAGCGATTGCCCTGACCACCGACTCCTCGGCACTGACTGCAATCGGCAACGATTACAGTTTCAATGAAATTTTCTCGAAACAGGTTGCTGCCATTGGCCAGCCTGGTGATGTGTTGCTGGCCATTTCGACCAGCGGCAATTCGAAAAACGTTCAGTTGGCCATTGAGGCCGCCCACGCCCGCGACATGACCATTGTTGCACTCACCGGCAAAGGCGGCGGTCAAATGGTGCAGCAGTTGAAGCAAGGCGATGTGCATGTGTGCGTGCCACACAACCGCACCGCCCGAATTCAGGAAATACATTTGTTGGCGATCCATTGCATTTGCGATGGCATCGACCTGAGTCTACTTGGAGAAGAAGAAAATGAGTCGTAACACCCGGTTTTTTATCCGCACACGTTCTTCCGCCATTAGCGCCATCTTGGTGACATCACTGGCAGCACCCCTGTTGGGCGGTTGCTTCGCGGGCGCCGTCGCAGGTATTACCGCTGGCTCGCTGGCTGCAGCAGACCGCCGCACCGTGGGCACACAGGTCGAGGATCGCACCCTTCAGGTAAAAGCTGAAAGCGCCATCCGAGAAAGTTTTGGTGAAAATGTGCATGTGAATGCGACAGTGTACAACCGCCAAATTCTGCTGACTGGTGAAGCCCCCGATGAAACCACAGTGCGCAACATAGAAGCCCGCGTTACCACCTTGCCCAACATTCGCTTGGTCGTGAACGACATCCGGGTTGGCTTCAAAAGCTCATTGTCCGCGCGCTCCAACGATGTGTTCATTACTGGCAAGGTCAAGGCGTCTTTGCTCGACGCCCAAGACATCTTCGCCAACTCCTTCAAAGTAAGCACTGAAGCAGGCGTGGTGTACCTGATGGGTCTGGTCACCGAGCGTGAGGCCAATCGCGCCGCATCCATCGCCGCAGGTGTTCCAGGCGTGGTGAAAGTGGTCAAAGTGCTCGAATTGATTTCCGAGGCTGAACTTTCTCGCTTGTCTGCCACTCCAAATAACGGAAATGCACCCGTGGAAAACGGTCCGCGTTAATCAGCAACCCTGAAAAAACGAGCAATGTTCAAGAAAATTCTTTCTCTGCTATCAACCCTTGCAGTGGTCAGCGTGCTGGCCGCCTGCGGGGGCGACAACGCGCCGCAGGTCAGTTACGTGACCATCGAAGGCAAAACCATTGCCCCTGCTGATTACCAAGGCCAGGTCATGCTGGTGAATTTTTGGGCGACCAGCTGCACCACTTGTGTGAAAGAAATGCCGGACATTGTTGACACCTACAACAAGTACAAAGACCAAGGCTTCAAAACAATTGCCGTGGCGATGAGCTATGACCGCCCCGACTATGTGGTGAATTTCGCAGAAACGCGCAAGTTGCCATTTGATGTTGCACTCGACGTGAACGGCAAGATTGCCAAGGCTTTTCACGACGTAAAAATTACGCCCACCACCTACGTGATCAACCGCAAGGGCCAAATTATCAAGACCTATGTGGGCGAACCTGATTTCGCGGCCTTGCATGCATTAATTGAAAAATCACTGGCCGAAAAAGTTTAACCGGCCCACCTATTCCTCACCCCATTTAAAGTCATCCATCACGCGGCGGTCTCTTTTCGTGGGTCGCGCCTTGATTTCCAGTGCAGGGTCTTTTATCAACTTGCGGTTTGCCGCGCGCTCAGCGCGCTTTTTGGCACTGTCCATGGTTTCCTCGTAAAGGCCTTGAGCAATGGTGGCACTGCCCCGCTTGTCGCCCAAGCCTTTCACCACCAGCACCATGTCGTCCCAACCCACTGGCACGGTGAGCACGTCACCCACCTGCACGCCATAAGCTGGCTTTACACGCTCATCGTTGCATTTCACCTTGCCACCCTCCACCACCTCGGTGGCCAGCGAACGGGTTTTGAAAAAACGGGCAGCCCACAACCATTTGTCAATTCGCACCTTGGCTCCCGGCGCTGAAAAGTCGGTTTTGCCATTGGGCGTTTTTGCGGGTTCAGGGCTTCTGTTTTTACTGCGACTCAAAGTAACTCCATCGAAATTATGCCCGGCGACGGCATTGGTCAGGAAATTATGCCCTTAATTCGCCCCGTTCTTGGCCAAATACCAGCCAGTGTGAGTGGGGCGAAGTGCCATTTCGATAACAAAGCTGGGCTGCAAGGTACCCGCCACTGCCGTGCCGGTACTCAAGGTGAACACAGTTGGGTCAAACGACTCCACCTTCAGGTTCTTGAAGTGGTTCAACATGTGGGCGTCTTTCAGGCTGGCCTCGAACCGGGCAGACACGGCATCTTCCTGCCCAAACGGTTTGTTCTGAATGTAATCCACTGTTTTTTCAACCCAGAGCCGGCCAAAGCACAAGGCCTCGTTGTCACCTTGCGGCCCTTGCCTGAAGTGCACGCCTTCCAGCTTCTTCAGGCCACTTGAGGGCATGATCACCCAGCGGCCATCGCGGGTTTGAAAAATATCCAGCAAACCCGACAAATCCCAAGCCTTCACCTCACGGGCCACCGCACTGTTGGCTGGCACCTGGTCGCGTGCATACTGCTCAATCGCTTCCGGACTGGGCAAACGGGCGCACAAGGCACCATGGCTCAATATAAAGGTTTCAGCCCTTGCACCCTTGAGCAAATTGTCTTCATTCAAATTGGTACGCGGGTTACAAGCCACCAACAAACCCGCCAGCAAGGCCAGGGTAATCCAGTTAAAAACAGGGCGGATCATTTTAAGGTTCCTTTTTCACTTGCTACCATTGTGAACTTTTGTGCCGCAGGTGAAACCTCAAAAAAAGCGGGAAAGGCCCACCTATTTGCGCGCATGCCCCAAAGCACGGGGCGGGGAATAACCCAGTTGCTGCGCCCGCGCCTCGGCCTGAGCAGCCAACAGGGGCTGCGCCACTTCACGGTAGTACAGGGCCAACTCGTAGCTGGCAATGCCATTGCCCAACCCACCGGCGTACTGTAACCAACCCAGGTAACGCAATTGCGCCTGCCCGCCACCCAACCCGCGGTACAAGCGGGCAATTCGGGCAGCCGCGTCTTTGTCGCCACGCGCAGCCCGGTTCAAATCTGCATTGCCGTCCGCTTGTTGCGAGGTGGGCAAAGGCTCAGGCAACACAAAACTGGTTTTGAACAGTTTCACCTCTTTGTGGCGCAACACGGTGAGCGCCTGCAACGCACCCACCTGATAAACCAGGACAGATCGGGCCTGAATGCTGTCCGGGTAAGTTTCCAGAAAAGACTTGCACAGCCGAAGCAGATCGACAGGCCACTGTGTGGCTTGAATGGCCTGCCAAGCGGCCTCCTCTTCGGGCAACATGCGCGGTGCCACTGGCCCACCGGACACTGCAGAAGCCACCATTAATGGAACTTGCACGCGGACATTGTCGGCAATAAACGGTTTTTGAGCCAAACGCCGAATTGCGGCAAGCGGATGCGTCAGCATGGTGGTTTCTACTTCCTCTTTCACCATTCGAAACAAGTCATTGAATGTAATATGCCCTGCCGATTCGCGAAGCAACTTCACCAAAGCTGCCGTGTAAAACGTGTTCTGGTCCGCACTGGCCGGCGACACCGCAGGCTTGCCTGCGCCTGTTGAAAAACACACCAGGCTGCCCACAGAGGCCTCAACCTGATTCAAACCCTCGCCATCGCCCAGTGCGTTGCGCAGATCAGTTCTGCAAGCATCGATCACAGTGATGTTCAATGCCTCGGGCTTGGGTGGCAAAGCGGCCAGCAATTTTTGTTGCAACACCAGTGAGCGCGCCAGCAAATCACGGCGCGGTGCAGTGGGGTTGGCCCCTGAACCCAGCAGCAAATTGTTGGAATCCACCTGCAAACCGTGGCCTGCGTAATAAAACAAAGTAACCGCGTCCGCAGGCGCTTGCGCCACCCGTTTCACAAACTCGTTCACTGTAATTTGCAGGCTGTTTTCATCCAGGTTCATGGCCTGAGTGACATCAAACCCCCGATAAGCCAAAGCCTCGCCAAGGTCCATCACATTTTTGTGAATGGGTGGCAAATCATGCGGAACCGGGTAGTCACCATTGCCGATCAACAAAGCAAGCCGGTGTGTGTAAGGCGCAGCGGGGGTTGCAGCCTGTGCTGATTGCCACCGAACAACAAATGGCGCAGCCGACAACACACCCGCCAAACCCAACAAGGTTTGCAGTGCGCTTCGCCGCCCCGGTGAATGTTTCAAATTATTCGTAGTGATAAATGAATTCCTGGCCATCTGTACTGATACTCAATGTGGTCACCGGTTTGCCCTGCAAAGTGGCCTGCAACAACTGGCGGCTCACCGTGGGCAGCAAGGTGTTGCTTAAAATAGTGCCCACCATGCGCCCGCCCGAATCAGCCTCGTTACAGCGCATCACAATGCGATCGATGACCGAGTCATCAATATGAACAGCCATTCGGTGCGTACTGGCAATGCGTTGCTGGATTCGGTTCAACTGCAAGCGAACAATGTCGGCGAGTATCGCGCTGGAAAGCGGGTAATACGGCACCACGTCGAGTCGCCCTAGCAAAGCCGGTGGAAACACTTGCAACATGGGTGCCCGCAAAGCTTGAACGAGTTCCTCGGGTGCGGGCATTTTTTCGGTGCTCAAACCCGCTTTGCAAAGTGCCATTAATTCCCGGGTTCCCACATTGGTGGTCAGCAAGATCAGCGTATTGCGAAAATCAATTCGGCGCCCTTCTCCGTCTTCCATCCAGCCTTTGTCAAACACCTGAAAAAACAGTTCATGGACATCGGGGTGGGCTTTCTCGACTTCATCCAGCAACACCACGCTATAAGGTTTACGGCGTACAGCCTCGGTCAACACGCCGCCTTCCCCATACCCCACATAACCGGGTGGTGCACCTTTCAGTGAAGACACTGTGTGTGCTTCCTGATATTCGCTCATGTTGATGGTGATTACGTTGTGCTCCCCACCATACAAATTCTCGGCCAGTGCCAATGCGGTTTCAGTTTTTCCCACACCCGATGTGCCCGCCAACATGAACACGCCCACTGGTTTGTTGGGATCATCGAGGCCAGCGCGATTCGTTTGAATACGGCGTGCAATGGTGTCCAGCGCATGGGGCTGACCCACAATTCGTGCTCCCAAACCGTGGGCCAGGTTCAATACATTTTCAATTTCGTTGCGCACCATGCGCCCCACGGGAATGCCAGTCCAGTCTGCCACCACACCGGCCACACACTGCGCATCCACCTGCGGGTGAATCATCGGCTTCTCGCCCTGCAAGGTTTTGATTTCGCATTCGAGCAATTTCAACTTCGCAAGCGTGGCCTGCGTGGGCTCGGCGTTTAAGTCACTGGCCTTTTCCATTTCAAGGCGCAAGTTTTGGAGCGCAGTCAAAATCTGTTTTTCATTGGCCCATTGCGCCTTCAACTGCTCAAGTTCAACAGCCAGCGTTGTCTGGTTCGCCTCAATTTCAGCCAGACGAATGGAATGCTCTTGTCCAAAAACCGATTCCTTGTTGATGGCTGCGCATTCAATCTGCAAGGCCTGTAATTTATTCTGAATCAACTCAATGGGTGCAGGTATGGCATGCTGCGAAACAGCCACCCGTGCGCAGGCGGTGTCAAGAAGACTGATCGCCTTGTCCGGCAATTGCCTTGCAGGAATGTAGCGATGCGACAACCTGACGGCGGCCTGCACTGCTTCATCCAGCAGAAAAACGCCGTGGTGAGCCTGCATGGCTTGAGCCAGCCCGCGCAGCATGTCAATGCCCTTGGCCTCGGAGGGTTCTTCGACTTGCACCACCTGAAAACGACGAGTGAGCGCCGGGTCTTTCTCGATGTACTTTTTGTACTCCGCCCAGGTGGTCGCACCAATGGTTCTTAATGTGCCGCGCGCCAACGCGGGTTTGAGCAAATTGGCAGCGTCGCCCGTTCCCTGATTACCGCCCGCCCCCACCAGTGTGTGCACTTCATCAATAAACAAAATGGTGCTTTGCTCGCTGGCCTGTATTTCGTCAATCACTTGGCGGAGTCGCTGCTCAAACTCGCCTTTCATGGATGCGCCAGCCTGCAACAAACCCAAGTCGAGGGTCAACACGCGCACCCCTTGCAAGGCAGGTGGAACCTCACCGGCCACCACTTGCAGGGCAAACCCTTCCACCACCGCTGTTTTACCCACCCCTGCTTCCCCGGTAATCAGCGGATTGTTTTGCCGTCGGCGAAGAAGAATGTCAATGATTTGCCGCACTTCGAGTTCGCGCCCACACACCGGGTCAATTTCACCATTGCGCGCCTTCCCGGTGAGATCAACGGTGTAACGGGCCAAGGCCTCTTCGCCGCCAAGCTGGGCGGCATGCATGGCCCCGCTGGCTTCGCCGGGTACTGCACCCTGCGGCAAGTCGACATTCAACAGTGCCTGCTCGGCAGAATGCTCAACAAGGTGTGCAAAGTTTTCGCTGAGTACAGCCTCTGGAATTTCTTTGAAGCGGGGTGAAATTCTCAGCAATTCTGGCAACAAAAAATCGGTTTTCAACAAAGCAAGCAGCACATGGCCTGTGCGCACCTTCTGTGCCCCATACAGAAGCGATGCGTACACCCAGGCCCGTTCCACTGCATTGGTAATTGATTCCGAGAGATCGGAAATACCTTGTGCACCGCCGGGCTGGCGCTCGAGGGCACGCTGAACATCGGCCAGTACCATGCCCACGTCCAACTCAAAATGACGAAGAATGTGGTGCCAGTCGCTGTCATCCTGATGAAGAATTTGAGCCACCCAATGCGTCAGTTGAACGTACGGATTGCCGCGAAGTTTGCAAAGCACTGTTGCACCTTCAACCGATTTGAAGGCGATGGGATTTAGTTTGGCAAACAGCGACACACGGCTGATGTTGCTCATGTAGAACTCCGGAACAAAGAAGAATGAGAGGGAACTGCAGGGCACTTCACGCGAACGGTTGCCGGTTGCTGTTTGCGCAGGTGGATCTGCATTTGACCAAGCCATGCGGTGCGGCCTAGTTGTGCCCCGCCGTTCAGGCGAGCGCGTGGAATTTGGTCTGGATTCACTTGAAGCTCGAACTCACAATCGAACTCCAGCCCCAGGTAAGCATGGCTTGCCTGTATCAGGCGCATGCGGCCTTCGGTGGCTGGCAGCCATTGCGTGTAAGCGCTATACGCCATAGGGCCTATATCAATTTTGATCTTGCTTTGGGCACACCTTACCTTGCTGCCCAACATGGCGCCGTGCCCAAGCGCCAGGGCACCCGCCTGCACAGGCAATTGCAGCCACTGCGCTTGAAACGGAACAATGCGCACAGGCAAACCAGTCAAGGCATACAAGCTGCGGGCCAAACCTTCCTGGGTTTTGGTGCGCCGGGTAAAATGCCCCGCCAACCCTGCACGGAAATGGGTGGGCAAAGCCTCCCGGCCCCAGCTGCTTGACACGCCATGCCCAAGTAAACAGTTGAGGTGCTGCGCAAAAGGATTGAAAGTACTTCGGTGATACGCAATGTGCGGCTGCGACTCAGCCCACGCCCTGTAAAAAAGCAGATAGGCCCGGTGGTGAAAAATATCCAGAAACTCGGAGAACGTGGGGTCATTGCACTGATGAATACGTGTGTACGCATGCTCTGTGAAATGCAGGGGCAAAGCGCCGTTGGGGCCCAGTAAACCAAAGTTTTGAACAAACAGCTTCCGCACTGCCCCCAGGCGCCCGGCCTGAATGGTTTCCTCTCGCTTGAAGTCTTGCGTGGCAAAATCAAGGAAAGGGCGCTGGCCCAGACGCACGGGGTCGTCGCGCAGGCGCAATGATTTTCCCAGCAGCGGTTTGCCACAATTGGCATGCTCAATTTGCCGCAACAAGGCAAAGAAATTGGGCGCGGGAGGAATGGGCGTGTTCATGCGCTGAAGCCAGACTACAGCAAGGGCCGGTTGCCCGACCTGGCCGGAAAATCAAACATTGCCCCTGTGCTTTGCAAACGCACCCGGGTTTGTACAAATGAGTTCACCGACACATGGGCTGCAAGGTAGAAGGCCAGCACGCTGCCCAATACCAAGACCCCACTGCCCTGTAGGGCGAGTTCATCGAGTGTCAACGTGACTTGCAGGCCACGCACCACTGCCGGCCTTCCCTGACGGACAACACGCGATACCGTTGGCTGCGATTCAACCGCCACAATGGCGCGGGCGATGTGCTGGTGAGCTTGCTGCGCCGGGTCTGCATGCAAGGCCAGCAACTGGGTCAACGCCAGTGCTTCCTGATCAACCAGGCCAAGGTAATTCAAAGACAGGTGCTCAATTAATTGCCAGCAACTTTGCCCGCCGTACATGGCTGTTTTCGGTCGACTGGGGCCACGTAAAAATCGAATGGACTGTACCGGCAAATTTCCAGGCCAAACCAGATCAGTGGGACCTTGCCCAACCGGCATCAACAATGGCAAATCACGATTGGTGCACAAAGCCTGTACGGCGAGTTGGTCAAGGCCATGTGTTTGGACCAGTTCTCCGGTGGGCAAGGTGAGGCCCAGGTACACATCGCTGCCTGAGTAAGAGGAACGACCGCCCTCCCGTACCTGTTTCTCAGACAGCAGGGTGGGCGCACGCCGATGCATATATCGGGGTGAATCGCGGTGAGCAAGCGCGGCACTGCTCAAATTGGCGTGTAGGGGCGGCACTTCCTGCACCTTGTTGTGTCCGTACCCTTGCACACTCAATACCGAGTGCACTTCAAAGTCGTGAGGCTTGCTTCGATTGGGCTGTACATGCACTTCATGCACACGTTCGTCGAGCAGCACCCTGTCACAACTTTGCTCGAACAGATTGACCACAGGCGTGCAGTTCAAGACCAGTGAATCGACATCGACTGCCCGGTCAAGCTCGGTATTCACATTGTTAAAGCAAAAGGTCAGCTCGAAGGTTGACTGTTCGCACGTGGCCAAAAAACGGCTTAAACCCTGAACCCGAAAAAACAGGAAACGGGCTGGAAAAGCAAAAAACTCCTGCAGCAAACGCATGCCGCTGAACTGGTTTGAATCTGCAGGCAACAAGGCTTGAGACTCATCAAAGCCCATTGCTTTGATACAGGTGGCAGGCAGCCACTGCCAATTACTTTGCGCAGGCGTGCGTAGACCAACCGACACGGTTTGATAGCACAGCCTTTCAAACAAGGTGTACGCATATTCATCGCCACAACTGACATGAAAGTCGAGTTCGTCCAAAGGCAAACCGGAAAGTGCGGATTGTGTGCAATGCGTCAGGGTGACCTGTAATGCCGACCGTGTATGCACGCCGCCTGCCATTTTCGGCGCGGGCCCTTTCAAAGGGCCATGTTCAATTGCCTTGACCACCAAAGGCCACAAGGTGACCGTATGGCCAACCCTGAATTTGCAGGGTGTTTGAATGCCTTTGGCCACCTGGCTTTGCAACACCGTACCCGCTTTAAGTTCAATGCCTTTCTTCAAGGCAATATCACCGTGGTTTGGTGTGAGCTGAACCACACCCATGGCAGGCACCGGCGCGAGAAAATTGGGGCTGATGCGGTTTAACAATTGCTCGGTGAAGCGCGGGAATTCTTCGTTCAACCGAAGTTGCACTCGGGCGGTCAGGAATGCAAACCCCTCAAGCAGCCTTTCTACATACGGGTCTTGAACCTCGGTCGAATCCATCGCAAGGCGCGAGGCGATTTTTGGAAAGCGCGCAGCAAACTCAGCCCCTGTGTCGCGCACATGGGCAAGTTCCTGGGTATAAAACTGAAGTAAGCGCGGGTCCATAGTGCGTTGATACTCGCTGTTCAAAAACCGGACAGCGGCAATAACAAAACCTTGCCCGTTTCAAGGTCAACCTCGGTGCGAAGCATTAACTCAATGGGATAAGGCTGAGCCCACAACAAACCTGAAATTCGCAAACCAATGACGTTGTGCAAATGCATTAAACCTTGTTGGGTTTCTGCGGTGACTTTTAATGAATGACCGTCAATTCGAGGTTCGAATCGCCGGATGAGATTGGCCACGGTGTGTTCGAAATCTCTCACGTCGATCATGGACGCGATTTTCCCGGCAACCGGGGGCATGCCATAGGCCAGCACCGATTCATTCAATCGCGAATGGTGTGCAAGGCTTTCACTGTCGAGTACACGAGTGGCATTCAATAACTGCTCAAGATCGCGCAGCACAAGCTGGCGCAGTGCTTCTTTGGTAATGAATCGACTGTTGGCGGACTCCGTTTCACTTGTGGGTTCATCGTCCTGAAGACGATCCAGCAAAGCGGGCTGCAATGCGTCTCGGGACTTACTCATACACGTCAATGTAAGTGCAGGCACCTGCTTTTAAATTGGCTGCGGACTTGGGGGTGTACAACACCTCGATTTCCTTGAAGGCGATCGAGAATGATTCGCTGACCTGGCGACCATCGCTTGCACTGCCTGCAATTTCATAGTCGCAAATACGTGCTTTGCGCAAGGTAATGCGCAAGTAGTCAATGGTTGCAAGACCACCGGGGTCGCGACAAGTGAGCACCACTTTGCTTAGCAATTCTGCGGACTTCAAAGCGCTCATGATTGCCGTGGTGGAACTGTCAATCGACTTTTGTATGTTCAATGTTCGCACCGAGGCTTTGGATGCCAGTTGCGACGACGAATGGACTTGTTGGGACATGCCCCAAGACCAAGCTGAAATTTCTATTTCACCCACATGACCACTGACCTGGCTTTCCCCCTGGACAGCCCCTTGGCGGGAACCGTCCAGGGCCAGGAACATATCGACTTTCGACATTGTGTTTCCTGGCTTTCCGATTACTTCTCGGAGTTGGTTGCGATATTGAATGTGGCTTCAACCTTGCCTTCTGGGCCACCGTCTTTTTTCTGGGGCACATACACGTAACTGAACTCGGCAAAGTTCAGGGTCACGGTTTCTGTCAAACGGTCTTCTCCGCCAGAGCCACCTTGACTGACGTTGGAGATAATGACGTCTTTCATAGTCAAGACCACATATTCCAATGGCTTTTCACCCGCCTTGCGCACAGTCAACACCGCTTCGTCAAAGTGCTTGCCATTGCAACATGCCTTGATCAGGTTTGGCGTGGACTTGTCGATGTACTTGGTGATGCTGATGTCTTGTACGCTAACTTTGCCCGCGCCACCGCCACGACCCACATGCGTTGTACCTGATTGGGACATGCCCCAGCTCCAGGCAGCAATGTCAATTTCCTTGGCGTGCACGCTGTCTACGGATTCGCCATCTACACCCTTGATTTTCAAAAACATGTCTACTGACATTTGATTCCCTCTGTAATTGGTTGATTAATAATTCAAGTTTTTAAGACGCTTTGGCGGATGGCAACTTGCTGACCAAACGCAAAGACACGGTGAGGCCCTCTAGCTGGTAGTGCGGGCGCAAATAGAATCGGGAGGCATACATGCCGGGGTTGCCTTCGATTTCTTCAACAACCACTTCGGCTGCAGCAAGCGGGCGAGACGCTTTGACCGCCTCGGACGAATTGGCGGGATCGCCATCGACGTACTGCATGATCCAGTCTTGCAACCAGCGCTGCATGTCTGCACGTTCCTTGAACGAGCCCACCTTGTCGCGCACGATGCATTTCAGGTAGTGCGCGAAGCGACAGGTGGCAAACAGGTAGGGCAGGCGCGCAGCCAGCTTGGCATTGGCTGTTGCGTCCGGGTCTTCGTACTCGGCTGGTTTGTGCAAAGACTGCGCACCAATAAAGGCGGCCAAATCGCTGTTCTTTTTGTGAATCAGGGGCAAGAAACCGCTTTTGCTGAGTTCGGCTTCGCGGCGGTCCGAGATTGCAATTTCAGTTGGACACTTCATGTCCACACCGCCATCGTCAGTGGGGAATGTGTGTGTTGGTAGATTGGGCACTGCGCCGCCCGATTCAATGCCACGAATACGAGAGCACCAGCCATATTCCTTGAATGAACGGTTGATGTTCACTGCCATTGCATAGGCAGAGTTCGCCCAGGTGTAGCGGCTGTGATCGGCCAGGCCGGTGTCTTCCTCGAAAGCGAATTCGTCAACCGGATTGGTTTTTGCACCGTAGGGTTGACGGGCCAAAAAGCGTGGCATGCTAAGGCCCAGGTATTTTGAATCGTCGGCATCGCGCAGGCTGCGCCATGCTGCGTAGTCGGGCGTTGAGAAAATCTTGGTGAGGTCGCGCGGGTTGGCCAGTTCTTGCCAGGAGTCCATTTGCAAAGTGGCAGGCGATACCGCAGACAAAAAGGGTGCGTGTGCGGACGCGCTGATTTTTGACAACTCGCCCAACATTTCAACATCGGGTGGCGAATGGTCAAAGTAGTAGTCGCCAATCAGGCAACCGTAAGGCTCGCCGCCAAACTGACCGTATTCATGTTCGTAGATTTTCTTGAACACCGGACTTTGATCCCAAGCCACCCCCTTGTAACGTTTCAAGGTTTTGGCCAACTCGGTTTTAGACACGTTCATGAAACGGATTTTCAGAAACTCGTCGGTTTCGGTGTTGTTAACCAGGTAATTCAGGCCACGCCAGGCACTTTCCATTTGCTGAAAGTCTGCGTGATGAATGATTTCATTGATTTGAACGGAGAGCTTTTGATCAATGGCGGCAATCATTCGTTCGATGGAGTCGACCACATCGTTGCCCACCAACTCGACGCCCTCGATCGCTTGCTGCGCCAGGGTAAGTACCGCTGACTCCACTTCTGACTTGGCTTCGTCGGTTTTCGGTTTGAATTCCTTTTGCAGGAGAAACGAGAGTTCGCTGCCCTCGAGTTCGATCACATCGAGCGCACGGTTTTGCAATTGTTCAGACATGATTACTCACCTTGGGTAGGGGTTGACAGGCTTTTCAGCAAGGCCGGGTCAGCAAGCAGCTTGGCCAACAGTTCTTCAGCGCCGTTTTTGCCGTCCATGTAGGTCAGGAGATTGGACAGTTGCTGACGCGCCTCGAGCAATTTGCGAAGGGGCTCTACCTTGCGGGCAATGGCAGCTGGACTGAAGTCGTCCATGGACTCGAATGTGATGTCGACTGCCACATTGCCTTCACCGGTTAAGTGGTTGGCCGCGTGAAAGGCGACGCGCGGCTTGATGCTTTTCATGCGGGCATCGAAGTTGTCCACGTCCACTTCGAGGAAGTCGCGCTCGGCGACAGGCGCCAGTGGCACTTCGGATTTGCCGGACAGGTCGGACATGACCCCCATGACAAAGGGCAACTGGACTTTTTTTTGTGAACCGTACACTTCAACGTCATATTCGATTTGCACGCGGGGTGCACGATTGCGCCCTACAAATTTTTGTCCGCTCATTGGTTTATCTCGCAAGTAAGAAGAATGGTTAAATGCAGGGCGACTTTAAGCATCTTCCTGCTCGAGAGAATCGGGATTGACTCCCATGATTTTTGCCACCTCGGCCAGGGCTTCCGGTGCAAGGTCTTTCATCAACTGCATGAAGTTTTTATCGATCAGGCGGCGCGCCCTTTTTAAAAGGAGCTGTGCCGGGTTGGTGGGCTCGGCCTGCTCAAGGTAAGTACACACCTGATCAATGGCTGCCAAAGCCTGCGCACGGGATTGAATACCCGCCTGCGCCACCTGGCGACCCGGCTCACTTGACTCGCACAAAGCACTGAGTGGTGTGGGCTCGGAGTTTTGTTCCATTTCAGGCTCAGGCGCAGGGTCAGGCAGGCAGGACAACACATGGGTCAGCAGGCGCTTGAACTCTTGAAGTTGAGGCAAGCGGTCGGAATCCACATACAAAGCCAAAGCAGCCAGAATTTTTTTCAAGGCGGCCTGGCTGCCAAGCAACACGGCACGCAGCACCTCTGAATTACTTTCCGGTGAACGAAAAAATTGCTCGATTTGTTCTCGCGAGACAGGCACCTCAGTACCCGGTGAGTTGCCTGTCAGCGCTTCGAAATCTTTCAGGCGAACATCGCCGATTCGCGGATTTCGCACCACCACGCTGTTGCGCAACGATTGAAAGAATGAACCGCCAAACCCCAAGCTCTCGATGACATTGATTCGTGCATAGGGGTCACCTTCCTCAAGCGGCGGGTTGACTGCAAGCCATGCGCTGTCGAGCAGGTGGGCCAGTGCATTTAAACCGACAGGCAAAGTTTGCAAACCGTGGAGGTTCAAGCGCGACTCTGCCCACAACACCACCAAACGCAGATCTCGACTGCGTTCGAGCAATTGTTGTGTGCCGCTTTCTACGGCGCTCCAGTCAGGTGGCGTGGCAGGTTCAAATTGGGTTTCAGGCTTGCCACGAGCCACTTGTTGCAGTTCAAGAAAAGCATTGTCGTATTCAAGATTGGGGCCGCAATCGCCTTGTGAAAAAGGTGAGGCCCACGACGGCAGCTGCAACGCTTCTGGTTCGGTGGATGCTGTCGAGAGTGATGAGAAATGTAAAGCTGACACGTTGCGCTGAGGCCCTAATGGTAAAACCATGCGGGACTCTAGCAACGGAAGTTGAAGTTGGCGATTGGTCTAACCTGACAGCAATCACCACATCGGGTTAGAGAGGGATGGGTGTTAACCCACCTTGCGACTTAGCTCGCGCAGCAACACCCATTCTTCGGCAGAACTGGGATGAACTGCGATGGTCCGATCAAAATCGGCTTTGGTGGCACCCATGGTGTAAAGCACACCGAGCAGTTGAATCATCTCGGGCGAGTCATCGCCCAGCATGTGAATGCCGACCACACGATCGCTTGCATCGTCAACAAGCAGCTTCATGTAGGTTTTCTGTTCGCCGCCCGAGAACTTGGTTTTCATGGGCGTGAATTCAGTTTCATACACGCGGGTTGGTGCTCGCTTGGCGGCCTGTTCTTCGGTTAAACCCACGCTGCCAATGGGTGGCGAGGTGAAGGTGGCTGTGGGCACACTGGTGTGGTCAACAGTGAGATTTTTCCCGTTGAATTCATTTTCTGCCAAGGCGCGCCCCTCAGCAATTGCGACCGGTGTAAGGTTAACGCGGTTGGTGACATCGCCCACCGCATACACACCCTTGATACCGGTTTGACTGTACTTGTTGACTTCGATTTCACTGGCAGGGCCGGTGCGCAGGCCAATATTCTCAAGCCCCATACCTTGTGTGTTGGGGCTGCGGCCAGTGGCGTTCAAAACGAAATCAAACGCATGGGTATTTGCCGCAGTTTGAAGTTCGAAGGTGCTGCCTTGTTGATTCAATGATTTGAAATCGGTGTCGGGATAAAGCGCAATGCCCTGCAGTTTCATCGCTGTGACCAAACGACTGCGAATGCCTTCATCGAACCCACGCAAGGGCAAATCGCCGCGATAAAACACGGACACTTCAGAACCGAGACCACGCAAGATACAGGCGAATTCGAGCGCAATATAACCCGCACCAATTACGCCGACGCGTTTGGGTAAGGTTGAAAGATCCAGCAATTCGTTGGAGGTTGCCGCCAGTTCAAGACCCGGAAAAGCGCTGCGGTTGGGTGCTGCGCCACTGGCAATCAAAATACGTTGCGTGTTCAAAGTTCGGTCGCCCACCTGTACTTCGGTGGTGGACTTGATGACACCGTGTCCGCGAATGGTTTCCACACCACTGTTTTCAAGCATGCGGGCATAAATGCCCTCAAGCCGGTCAATTTCCTTGCCCTTGGCTTCTTGCCACTGGGCCATGGAAAATTCGGCTTGGGTGACTTGCCAACCCGGCTGCAAACCTTCGCGCAGGGTTTGTCCAAATTGCGCGGCATACATCATGAGTTTTTTAGGCACACAACCACGAATGACACACGTACCACCCAGGCGGCTGGATTCAATGAGCGCCACTTTGGCACCATAACTGGCGGCACGGCGGGCGCTGGCGACTCCGCCTGAACCACCGCCGATGACGACAAGATCGTAAGGTGTGTTGGGTGTACTCATTGAACTCTCCTTGGGTGCTGCGTTGGAGGTTTATTGTACCGCGAGGAAGTTGCCGAGGACTTAAGAGCTAAACTTGAAGGGTCACTGTTGCGGTTATTTGCCTACTCGGCGTGGGTTACTCGTGCCGCACTGAAAACCGCTTGATCCCTCTTTGAATTTATTCTTGCTCACCGAGCTCGGCAAAAGGGCGGGCCGAGTCTCGGTGTCGGCTTGAAGCCGAACGCTGCGACTAAACTCAAACGGGGCGGTTTTCTTGAAGTGCGTCCCAAGCAATCCCACTGCCGAGTTGGCTTAAACCCCCCGTGCGCGACCACTTGCAAGTTCAGCGCTAAGTCACCGCTGGGTTCAACGCCCAATCGGCGGCGGTGTTTCGATCGCCTCGCCTTCAAGAAAACCTGCCCTTGCGGTGCCGAGCAGGGCCGGTGTCGCCCGGCATGGGCGACAGAGAACGCGTCCGACCCGCTTTTTAGGAGGGTCGTTCTCAGGCATCGAAAGGCTCAGCAAGGGAGTTACAGGTTTTCAGGCGAGAGATTGAAATACGCGCCGAGTGGGCTGTTAAAGAGCAGCGCATTTTCGAAACTTAAGCTGATTGAGCCAAACAAACCAGCCGCTGAGTAAGCTTAAATTAGCCCAACCGCCACGCATGGTACTTACCCAGCCACAGCAGCACTTTCTCCGGTGCATGCGCACGCTTCCACTCGCCGGCCGCGTACTTGTTGGCTTCCGCCAGTGTGGGGTAGGTGTGTATGGTGCCCAGAATTTTGTTCAAGCCCAAACCATGTTTCATGGCCAGCACAAACTCGGCGAGCAAATCGCCAGCATGTACACCTGCAATGGTCACGCCCAGAATTTTGTCTTTGCCAGGCACGGTCAGTACCTTCACCACGCCGTGCGCTTCGCTGTCGGCAATGGCGCGGTCGAGATCATCAATGCCATAACGTGTCACCTCAAAAGCAACGCCCTGCTCTTTGGCATCCTGTTCATTCAAACCCACACGAGCTACTTCAGGATCAGTAAAAGTGGTCCATGGAATCACCGAGTAATCGGCCTTGAATTTTTTAAGGTGACCAAACAAGGCATTCACTGATGCGTACCAGGCTTGGTGCGCAGCCACATGCGTGAACTGGTAAGGACCCGCCACATCGCCTGCCGCGAAAATATTCGGGTACAAAGTTTCAAGGTATTCGTTGGTGACCACAGTGCGGTTGGTTTCAATGCCCAGTTTTTCAAGGCCATAGCCAGTCAGGCGCGCTTTGCGGCCCACGGCACAAATCACATCATCAAACTCGATTTCAACGGTGTTGCCGTTGTGTTCAGTCACCAATACTTTTTGCTCGCCACGACGCTCGAATCGAACCGCTTTGTGTTGGGTCAGAATGTTTACACCGTCGGCACGCATGCTGTTTGCGGCCATTTCAGAAATTTCAGGGTCTTCGCGCATCATGATTCGATCAGCCAGTTCAACCTGGGTAACCTGCGAGCCCAAGCGGGCAAAAGCCTGGGCCAGTTCGCTGCCAATTGGGCCACCGCCCAGTACCACCAAGCGCTTGGGTAGTTCATCGCGTTTGGCGAATTCGTCCCACAAGGTGTCGCTGGTCAGGTAACCGCTGGTTTCAATTCCGGGCAAAGGTGGCACCACGGGCTGGGCGCCTGCGGCAATCACAATGCTGCGGGCGGTCAAACGGCTGGTCTCACCGCTGTTGTGTTTGATTTCTACGGTCCAGGGATCAATCAGTGTTGCATAGCCTTGCACCACATCCACGCCCAAGCCGGTGTAGCGTTCAACGCTGTCGTGCGGTTCAATGGCTTTGATAATGTCGTGCACGCGAGCCATAACCGCCTTGAAGCTGAAGCTGGGCGTTGCTGCATGCAAACCGTATTTGTCGGCATGGCGCATTTGGTGAGCCAGTTTGGCACTTTTAATAATGGCTTTGGAAGGCACGCAACCAAAGTTCAGGCAGTCGCCGCCCATTTTGTGGGCCTCTACCAGCGTGACTTTGGCCTTCACTGCGGCGGCAATATACGAGCTGACCAAGCCAGCAGCACCTGCACCAATCACCACCATGTTGCGGTCGAACCTGGCAGGCTTTGTCCACTTGGCGTACACCTTGCGGGCCTTGATTTTGTCGGTGATCTTTTTCGCGATTAGCGGGAATATGCCCAACAACACGAATGAAAGAATGAGGCCCGGCGAAAGAATGCCTGCGAGGCTGTCAATTTTTGCAAGCTCAGTGCCTGCATTTACGTACACCACGGTACCAGCCAACATGCCAAGCTGGCTGACCCAGAAGAAGGTGAAGGCCTTCATGCTGGTCAGCCCCATGAGCAAATTGATCAGGAAAAACGGGAACACGGGCACCAGGCGCAAGGTGAAAAGATAAAACGCGCCTTCTCGCTCAACGCCCTGATTAATCGCTTTCAGGCGGTTGCCAAACTTGGCCTGCACTGAATCACGCAGCAGGTAACGCGCACCGACGAAGGCCAGCGTTGCACCAATGGTGGAGGCGAAAGAAACCAGTATCAAACCCTGCAGCAAACCAAACAAAGCGCCTGCCGCCAATGTCATGACCGCAGCACCGGGAATTGAAAAGGCGGTAACAATGACATACGCTGCGAAAAACACGCCTGCAACCAGCCAGGGCGATTCGGTCTGAAATTCGCGGAACTGTTCCAGGCGACCTTTCAGGCTGTCGAGGGTTAAGAGGCTGTGCAAGTCGAAAGCAAACACGGCCACGACAGCTGCAACGATTAGCAGCAGAACAATTTTTTTCATTTCAATTCCTTGGTTTTTCTACGCAGTGTGTTGCCAATCATGCATGGTCTGGGCAACTTGTACAGATAGTTTCGGCGAGTCGTACAAAAAAGTTACCTCGATATTGAAAGATAGTCGCGTTAATCTAGGGCAATTGCATGACAGACACATTTTGACCATGAGCCAAACCATACATTCAATTTTTATTAGTCACGGTGCCCCCAATTACGCACTGGAACCGGGCTTGCCTGGGCAAGCACTTGAAGCATTGGGCCAGCAACTGATTGCCCAGGGCACCCGTGCGCTGATTGTGCTTAGCCCACATTGGCGAAATGCCAAACTGGCAGTGACCAGCCACGAGGCGCCGGTGATTGTTCACGACTTTTACGGTTTTCCCAAAGCGTTGTATGAACTGAAACCTGAAATTTGTGGCGCACCTGAAGTGGCCGCGATGTTGGCCACCACGTTGACAGAAAAAAATCTGGTGACAGAACTACGCCCCCAACAGGGTTTTGATCACGGTGCCTGGGTGCCTTACATACACTTGTTTCCAAACGGTGGTCCACCCATGATTCAACTGAGCATGCCAGTGGACTGGACCGGCGAAACTGCCTTGAATGTAGGTGCTGTGGTGGGCGAGTTTGCGCGCGAACACAATGCCGTGGTGGTGGGCAGTGGCAGCCTGACCCACAACTTTGACGACATGGACATACACGCCGCCAAAGTGGGCGATGCTACGCAGTCGCTAAACCTGGCCTATGTGAGCGAGTTCAATGCCTGGATTCAGGGACGCCTTCAAGCAGGCGACGGCAAGGCCATTGCACGCGCAGAATTTGATGCCCCGCATTTTGCACGTGCCCACCCAGACGATGACCATTACCTGCCGCTTCCATTTGCCATGGGTGCCGCACCCAAGAACTTCAAGGTGGATGTGTTGCCCGAGGACGTGCGTTACAAAGCCTTGTCGATGCAAAGCTTTGCGTTCACCGGATAATTGACTTGGCTTGTTTTTAGGAAAGCTGCGTGACACTGCAATTGATGGTTTCAGGCAGCACGCCATCTTGAAGCGCTTTTTTCAGTGACTCCACACCGCGATCCCACAGCGGCACCTGTGCAGGCTCACCCTGCACGGTGGGCACAGTCAACGTGCCTTCTGCGGTCTGGTTCAGTGCGCGAATCAAATCAAAGTGCCGCACCCACACCCACTGACTTCGTTCAATGTCGACGCACTGGCGGGTTTGGGCAATTTCGTCGACTGATTTGAACTGCACTTGCGCGGCATATAGGTGAAACGGCACGCCGGGTGAAATTGAAGGGCCTTTGAGCTGATCGATGTCTATCTCGGTACCCGTATATGCGCAATTGGATTCTTCGGTGAATTCACGCAGGGCCGTTTGCGCAGGCGTTTCTCCCTGCTGGGCGCTGCCACCCAATGTGGCCCAACTGCGGCGCGCCGGGTGCGGATCAAACGCCATCAAATGCAGCGCCTCGCCTGCCACACAACTGTAGGCGATCAAGCCGGCTGGCGGCGCATTGGCAGGGGAACACGCAGCAATTACAAACAGTGCAGGCAAAACGAAAAGCAAACGCATTGTTGAGGTGGTCTTGATGAATATTAAGGCCTCATTATCGCTTGCCTGGATGACACCTTGCGCGGTCAGGCACCCATCCAGCCCAATGCGATTGCAGTCAGCACAGTTGATACACCTGCCGCATAAATGGTTTTAAGTTTTCCAGTCATTTTGATGCTCTCCGGAATCATTTCATTGCACACCACAAAGGCCATAGCACCCGCTGCAAAAGCCATGGAAGCGGGGGTTCCCAATGCCCAGGAATCGGCGGTAATTACACCCAAGCCAGCGCCGATTGGCTCGACCAAACCAGTGGCCAGTGCTGCAAGGGCGGCAAGCGCTTTGTGCACACCGATGCTCCACAAGGCAGTGGCCACAATCAAACCTTCAGGAATGTTCTGTAAACCAATTGAGAATGCGGTGCCCGAGGCACCATTCAAGTTGCCCGCACTGGCGCCCACTGCGAACCCTTCAGGCACATTGTGCAAAGCAATGGCAATGGTCATCAACATGGCCATGCGCAGGCGTTCGCGGCCCGCCATTTCAGGCCCCGCCACGGGGTGTTCATGTGGCAAGGTTTGATCCAGCACCGTCATAACCCCGTAGCCTGCGGCAGTGGCCACCAGCACAACCATCAGGGCACCTTCGGTTTGAATGGCCGGAATAAACAGAGACATGACTGCGGCGGCGGCCATCATGCCACCTGCGATCGCAATAAACAGGCCCAAGCCTTTATCATCAATTTTTTTCATGACCAACAAGGCCATACCGCCCAAGCCAGTGGCTGCACCAGCAATGGTCGACAATTCAACTGCCTGTAACTTGGCGGGGCTGGCCGCAATGTATTGGATGGCCGCCCACACAGCCGGGGCACCCTGGGTAAGCGTGATGTACAAGCCCAAAGCTGCGATCAAAAGGCCGACCGCACCGCGCACTGCGCGAAAAACGTCGAGTTGCTGTTGATCGGCGATGTTCAGACCCACAATTTTGGTCATTTGATGAAAACTCATGGCGGGCTCCTGTGCTTCAAAGGCTTGAATACACATTGAGTTTGCCCGACAGGGTTTTATTCGTCTAACGGATAATTTCTTTGAAGTTGATCGGATTTACCGATTAGTGGCGCAGGTGCGAAAGCCAGACAGCACGTCTTGGCGATCGGGTTGAAAGTAATTGCGGTATTTGGGGTGAACCATTTCAGCCGAAGTGGCCCAGCTGGCACCTTTCAAGACCTTTCGGTCGTGAAACCAGGGCTTGGAGTAGTCAACATAGGGATGCATTTCAAACCCGTCGAATGGCAAAAACGTGCAGGAAGTCCATTCCCACACCTGCCCCCATTGCAAATTGGGTTGGGTGTGCGCCGCGTATTCCCATTCAGCTTCCGTGGGCAACCTGCGGCCTGCCCATTGGCAGTAGGCCTGGGCATCCAGCCAACTGATGTTCTCGGCTGGCGCATTCAGGTTTAACGGCGTTTGCCGACCATAGCCAAGGTCGACCCAGCCACCTTTTTCAAGTGCAACAAAGGCTGGCACCGGGTAGTTTTCTGCTTCAACAAATGCCAGGTACTGCGCCCAGCTGACCGGGCGGGAATCGATGGTGAACGCTTGCAACTGAACGACACAGGCTGGCACCTCATTGTCGAATGCAAAACCCCCACCTTGCCAGCCAAGGGTCCACTGGCTTGCAGGCAAATTCAGTTGACCCGATTCGCCGCATTGCTGCACACCGGGGCGGCACGCGTTGTTCTGGCGCAGCGGGATGTTCAGCAACTTGGCCATGAAAACTGCTGCTTCGTTGTGCATTTGTTCATGCAACACACACAGGCGGAAAAAATACAGGTACTGATCGGCTTTGCCGGGGTTAGCCGCACACAAAGCGTCGGCTTGCTCAAGCAATTCCAAGGTGTCTTTCAAACACGCCGCCAGGTAGTTGCGTGTGCCTTGCAGATCGGGCAAACCAATTTCCCAGCGGGTGTCGTGCGCAATGGTGCTTGAATTCAGACGCGCATCGGCATTGAACAGGCGCGAATCCAGCTTGGGTGCATCGGGATTGCACTGCACACCCAAGGCCCAATCGGGGTTGCGAGCCAGCCACCAGTCCTGAAACCAGGCCACGTGGCACAACTCCCAAAGCGGTGGGTTCAATTCTGGGCGGCGGGGCACTTTGCAGTCAGAACCCAGTGCCGCCACGTAGTCTTCAAGCAAACCCAGGGTGCGTTCGCGCGTGCGCAACAAGGCATCGCGAAGAAACGCGGCATTTGCTGTTCGGGCCAACTGGGCTGGATTGGTGCGGCTGTTCACAAGGGGCACTGCGTTGATTGGGATACGATAAGTGTACGACAAATGGATACAATGAAAGCAATCGGAAATGTCGATCAGTAAGGAATGAACACTCTGAACCCACAAGCCACCGCCCTTTCATTGAAGCAGCTTGGCTATTTGCTGGCTGTTGCTGAAACCCTGAACTTTACCCGGGCGGCCGAGTTGTGTTTTGTCACGCAATCAACCTTGTCGGGCGGCATTGCCGAACTGGAACGCACGCTGGGTGTGCAATTGGTGGAACGAGACCGCCAGCGTGTGGCGCTTACACCAGTGGGTGTTGAAGTGGCACAGCGCGCGCAGAGTATTTTGTCTGCCAGCCGCGACCTGGTGACCCGTGCGCAAATGGCTGCTGACCCCGCCAGTGGCGAGTTTCGCCTGGGTGTCATTCCGACCATTGCGCCATTCATCTTGGGCGACCTGTTGGGCTGCGTTAAAAACCAGCTGCCTGACCTTGTACTGCGAGTGCGAGAAAGCCAGACCGCTGCTTTGTTGCAGGAACTGGAACAAGGGGCACTGGATGCGGCAATCATCGCCCTGCCCATTGAGCTGGGCAAACTGCAAGCCTTCACCTTGTTTGAGGAAAAACTGCGGCTGGTGGCTCACAAAAATGACCCAATGTGCAAGGGCGGACCTGTGGCACTGCGCGAGGTGGACACACGCCGAATGCTGCTTCTGGAAAAAGGACACTGCCTGCGTGACCACACCGTGTCGGCCTGTAGTGCCAGCCAACGGGACACTGAAAGCGGTGAAAACAGCCTGGTGGAAGCGAGCAGCCTGAACACCATGGTGCAATTGGTGAATTCGGGCTTGGGCTGCGCACTGTTACCCGACATGGCAATTAAGGCTGGACTGTTGAACAACACGGAGGTTCAGATAGTCGGGCTGCGCTCGCCGGTACCCAGTCGGCAAATTGCGTTGGTCACGCGCCGCAGCCACCCCAAACTGAATTTCATCGACAGGGTTCTGTGCCCAATGTTCAAAGGCGACCACGCCAACTAAACCAAGTAAATTCAACCATTTTCATGCTTCTTTTTAACTGGTATGATCAGTTGACCAGTTAAATAATTTGTTGCTTTTTGAACAGGCAAGTCATGGAAAATATTCAGAAAATCTCGATATCTGAACAGGTTTACACACAACTTCGCGATCGAATTCTTAAAAAGGTATTACCAGTTGGCGCAGAGCTTCCTTCAGAGCGGGAGCTGTCTGAAACCTTGGGCGTGAACCGGGGCGCTGTTCGGGAGGCGATTAAACGGCTGCAACAGGCACGCTTGGTTCGGGTGCGCCATGGTGGTGCCACCCAAGTTGAAAACTTCGAGGCTGAAGGTGGCCTGGAACTGCTACCCAGCCTGATGGTAAATGCCCACGGCCAGGTGAACCTGGAAGTGGCCCGCGGCATTGTCGCCTTGCGCAAGGCACTGGCACCGGTTGTGGCTGGGCAGGCTGCCTTGCAGGGCGGAAAAATACTGGCGGAACAACTGAAACCGTTGATTGCCGAAATGCAGAACACCCAAGAACTGCCAAAACTTCAGCAGCTCGCCTTTGATTTTTGGGCACGGGTGGTGCAAGGCAGCGGCAATGTGGTGTTCAAACTGGCCTTTAACTCAATGAATCAAACCTACTTGGCGGCCTGGAATACGCTAACGCTGGTGATGCAGGACGAATTTCGTGATGTAGAGACCCTTGCCCAGCTTGCGCAGGCCATTGAAACCGGGGAACACAGGCGTTGTGAAGTACTGGCGCGCCAACACGTGGAACTGGGCAGCCGCGCCCTGAATGCCGCACTGGGTCAACACTGACAAACGGAGACAAACATGTTGGGAATTCCCTTGGGCCTTTTGACCGCCAATGCTGTGGAATGGGGCATGCACAAATATGTGCTGCATGGCATGGGCAAAAAGCGTGGCACGTTCTGGGCCTTTCATTTTCATGAGCACCACAAGGAAGTGCGTGAGCACGGTTATTACGATCCGAACTACGAGCGCTTTCCGCTGGGCATGCATGCACAGGGCAAGGAAGCCTGGGCCTTGATTGCAAGCGCGGTGGCAGTGGCCCCGCTGTTTCCGGTGGCGCCATTTTTTGTAGGCACCTTGTGGTACAGCAGCCTGAATTATTACCGGGTTCACAAAAAAAGCCACATGAACCCGGCCTGGGGTGAACAACGCGTGCCTTGGCATTATGACCACCACATGGGCAACAACCCAAGCGCAAACTGGTGTGTAACCCGGCCCTGGTTTGATTACATTATGGGCACCCGTGTGTTTACAGAAGATGGCATGCGCGAGGACAACGTGCTTGGGCTGAAACGGATTCCTGCCAGGATTAACCGACTGCTGCCCAAACCCGAATCACTGGGCACTTTCGCACCAAAACAGGCAGCACGGCGCGCGGCTTAAGCCTGTGACATAATCGGTTCACTACAAAAAGGAGAACTGAATGGGCTTGTTGATATTGGTCGCTGGGTTGGTGCTTTTTCTGGCCATGCATGCGACTCGAATTCCAGATGACCAACGCAGATCAGGGATGATCGCGCGGCTTGGCAAAGGCAAATACCGGGGCATTTACACCGTGGTGTCTATTGTTGGGTTGGTGCTGATTGTGGTGGGTTACGGGCAAGCGCGCCTGGACCCAATTTTTGTATGGAACCCGCCTGCGGCCATGCGCCACATTGCGGCACTGCTGATGCTGGTTTCATTTGTGATGTTGGCGGCCTGCTACGTGCCCAGCAATCACATCAAGGCAAAGCTTCAACACCCCATGACCTTGGCGGTCAAAGTGTGGGCACTGGCCCATTTGCTGGCCAACGGCACACTGGCCGACATCATTTTGTTCGGTTCATTTTTGGTGTGGGCGGTGTTGCTGTTTAAAACAGCGCGCCGACGTGCCATTCCCATGGGTTTTGCAGGCGACGGCCCCACCAAGGTGGGGACGCTGATGACTGTGGTAGTGGGTGTGCTGGCCTGGCTGGTTTTCGCAGCCTGGCTACACGTTCATTTAATCGGCATTAGCCCGTTTAGCCGGTAACTTGGTTACAGGTACCAGAAGCAAATGGCTGCCACCGCCGTGGGCCCCAAAGCCCCGGCGAGCAAACCACCTGCTGACACCGCTTCGCCAGGAAACTGGCGCTTGAGCAGCGACAAACCGGCCGGGTTCGGTGCATTGGCAATCACGGTGAGGCCACCACCTGCAACCGCACCCGCCACCAAGGCGTAACGGAAACTTTCTGAAGTGCCCTCAATCAATGAGCCCAGATAAGTCAGCGCCGCATTGTCGGTAATGGCGGTCAGCGCCATGGCGGCCACGAATAATACGCCATCGTCGAGGTCGCTTACCGCAGGCTGCAACCACCATTGTTGCATGCCGCCCAACACCACCAAACCGGCGAGGAAGAATGCAACCAGCAGCCCCTCTTTCAGGAGAAGTCGCGACTGGAAGGTGCTGTAAGCCGCTGTAAAACCCAGGAAAAACAGGAAAATACCCATAAACACGGCTGGATGGTGCGCAAAAAACACGACTCCACCCAAAAAGGCAAGGTGAACGACCATGGCCCACCAAGGCACCGGGGCCAGTGGTTTGCCGTCTTCACCCAAGGCCTCGGGTGTTTTGACTTCAGCACCCAAATGTTTGGCTGCAAAGAAGATAAATATGGTTGCGTTGATAAACACGCCAATTGCCGCTTTCCAGCCAAAATTAACCATCATGAAGGGGGTATCCCAACCCCATGTGCCTGCCACCATCAACACAGGTGGTGCCGCAAACGAGGTAAGCACGCCACCGATCGAGATGTTCACGAACAACACGCCCAAGCCCCAATAACGAACGAAATTGGGCACGGCCTTTGAGAACAGCACGTCGCGAAGCAACAATGCGGCCAAAGTCATGGCGGCGGGCTCGGTGATGAAGCTGCCCAGCAGCGGCACCATGAACAGCCCCAGCCAAGTGAAAGCAACGCCTTTGTTCACAGGCATGAGTTTCGCCAAACCTTCCACCAGCAGTCGGGATGCATCGAGCACAGGTCGGCTGGCCGCGACCACCATGATCACGAACACAAACAGGGGCTCGGTGTAATGGCGGGTGTCGACGTATTCAACCGCCGAATCCAGATTGACGGAAAACGCCATGGCGACCACCAGGAACAAAGCCCAGATACCGAATACGGCCTCGACTTCACCCAGCAGGTGAAACAAACCGCTGTGGTGTTTGCTGTGGTGAGCCAGGCGTTCAAAGTAGCTGGCTGAAAAAGTGTGAATAAGCGCGCCGGCAAAGAGAAAGGCGGCAATCCATTGAATGGTTGTTGCTGTCATGTCGGTGGTCTTTTTGTAAGTTGGAAAGGACACTGCCCCGGCTTGCTTTGCAATCGGAATCAGTTGGCTTAATAGCAAGAGCCTATCACACCATTAAAGTTCCCCGAATTACGAATATTTCGGGAAAAGTTCCCTAGGCACTGAGCACCCTGTTTTCTACACTTTTATACAACATTAAAACAACGGCAAGAAGAAAGACATGAAAGCATTTCGATTAACAACGGTGGCCTGTTCAGTATTATTTGCTTTGGGGCACGGTGGCCAGGTTTATGCACAAAGCGATGCCTTACCAAGCGTCGAAGTGTCGGGTAATAGTATTTTGCCTTCCAATATTGAGAATTTGCCAGGCTCGTCCACCGTGGTTTCTCGTGAAGAACTGGACAAGCGCGAGCCCTTCTCCATTCTGGAGCTGGTTCGCGAGGTGCCCGGTTTGCATGTGGTGTCTGAAGATGCGGCAGGCACCCACCTGAATATTGGCTTGCGTGGCCTGAACCCTCGGCGCAGCTCGCGAACACTGCTGCTGGAAGACGGTGCACCCACCGTATTTTTTGCACCCTATGGCGACCCCTCTGCACACTACTCCACGCCCCTGGAAAGGCTTGAACGCGTGGAGGTGTTGAAGGGTTCGGGGCAAATTTTGTATGGTCCGCAAACGCTGGGCGGGATGATCAATTTTGTGACTAAACCTGTGCCTCGAGATGGATTTGCAGGATCGGCAAAACTGTCGGTGGGCAATGAAGGTTACCGCGGTGCGCATTTGAACCTAGGCACGGGTTCGGAACAGGGCGGCATCATGATCGACCTGCTAAAGCGCCAAGGCGACGGCATTCGCGCGCAACACGATTTTAATGTGCAGGATGTGACCATCAAAGGCCAGTTGAACATCAACAGCGCACACACACTGACTGCGAAGTACACCCGGTTTGAAGAAGATTCGCTCTTCAGTGAAACCGGACTTACCGCGCAGGAATATTTGCGCGACCCCTACTCGGTGCCTGGCACCGAGGGCGAACGCTATGTGATGGACCGTGACACCATTCAATTGATTCATGGCTGGCAACTGGGTGAACGCGCCCGCCTGACCACGCAGGTTTACCACACCAAAACAGACAGAACTTCCTTGCGCTCGCGAGAATTTGAGTCGGCCTTTGACCCGATGGACCCAAGCACGATTGGATTGGGCGAACTGGAAACCGAATTTGCAACAAGGCCGCGTCAATACGATGTATTTGGAATTGAACCGAAGCTTGAATTCACCCATTCTGCTTTTGGTGTGCCCAGCGAAACCATCATCGGCATGCGCTACCACACGGAAGACATTGACCGAAAGAAATTTGAATTCGACAACTTTGCAGACACGACCCCCGAGGCAGACGAGCGTCTGCTGGCCGATGTGGAGGCGACTGCATTCTTTGCGCAGAATACCTTCCTGATAGGGGACTGGACACTGACACCGGGTGTTCGGGTTGAGCAGATTGATCAAACCAAAACGCTGTTTTCCGGTGTGGCGGGTACCGCCAACTTTCAACAAGTGGACATGCTGACCACCAAGGAAACCGAGACCTTGCCTGGCATTGGTTTTACCTGGAACGGACTGAACAACACCACAGTGTTTGGTGGTGTACACCGGGGCTTTGCCCCGCCGCGCCCCGACCGGGACATTGAAAACGACATGCTTCAGCGGGTGACACCTGAGCTGGCCACAGTGACTGAACTGGGTATTCGAAGCAATGTGCGTGCGGGTGCGTATGAAGCCACGTTCTTCAATTTGGACATTGAAGACATTGTGGTGAATTCGGGCGGCTTTTTCAGAAATGAAGGTGAGGCACAACACACCGGGTTCGAGTTGGCAGGTCGATTCAATCTGGGCGAGCTGATCAATCAGCAACGAAATCCTTTTTTCGTGAGCATGGCCTACACCAATCTGTTCACGGCTGAATTTAAAAATTCGGGTGTGGTGGGTGGTGAAGGCGAAGATGGATACGGCGCTTACCAAGCCGGCAACCGTTTGCCCTATGCCCCCAAGCACACGCTGGCTTTGAACTTGTCGTATGAAACCGAGCAATGGAATGCCAGAGTGGGTGCAACACATGTGAGCAAGCAGTTTGCCAACACAGAAAACTTTGGTGGCACCGAGCCGCTGGGCTTTTGTCCCAATGGTGAAGACCCTGCAAACAACCTGTTCTGTGGCCTGTTCGGAGAAATTGAAGCGGTGACCTTGCTGAATGCATCGATCAGCTTTGCACCGGCTGGCAGCAATGTCAGCTACTTCCTGAATGCAGAGAACCTGACGGACAAGCAGTACATTTCAGCACGTACCAACGGCATTCAACCAGGCAAGCAGCGGCAGGTGGTGGCGGGGATTAATGTGAAGTTTTGACACTACAACCTATTTGCTCGGCTCGCTCAGGTGCACACCCCCTTGCGCCAGAAAACTTGAATGCCCCCTTGTTGGCGATTCGCGGTGAGTAGGCCTCCAGCGCGAGTTCAAGTTTGCAGCGCGTCACTCATTCAGCCGATTCAGATCAAGTCGCCCGGATTGACTCGCAGCGCGGGGCGGTTCCGGCGGGAACCGATGCGAAGACGCTGTGGCGTTTCGCATGCCCCAAGCCAGAATCAAAGACGGGGGATTCGACTTGATCAAGGCTGGATGAGTGACGCGCTGCAAACAAAACTTACTGTCAACGACAAAGTTGCCGCTCACCGCCCCACCGGTCGCTTCGCCAGCTTGCGCTGCAAGGTACGCCGGTGCATGTTCAAGGCACGCGCAGTGGCCGACACGTTGCCATCGTGTTCATTGAGCACACGTTGAATGTGCTCCCACTCCAGGCGAGACACCGACATGGGCTGGAAATCATTCGGATTGGCATCGTCGTCCAAGGCTCGCAACACGGCAGCACTGTCCGCGGGCTTGGCCAGATAATTGTCGGCGCCCAGCTTGATGGCTTGAACTGTGGTCGCAATGCTGGCGTAGCCAGTGAGCACCAACAAGTTGGCTTGGGCTTGAAAACTGCGAAGCTGTGCAATCAATTGCAGGCCCGACTGTTCACCCAAATTCAAATCGAGCGTAATGTCGGTGAACTGTTGCTGGCCAACCGCAGCCAACGCTTGCTCTTTGTTCAAGGCCACGCAGGCTTGAATCCCCTTGCGTTCAAATGACAAAGCCAGCGTGCTGGCAAACACGGCATCGTCATCGACAATCAGAATCGAGCGCGTCATTCGGGCAACACCGGCAAACTCAAACTGGCACACACCCCTGGGTTCAGATTTCGCAAACTGAGTTTTCCGCCCTCGCGCTCAAGCAGGTTGGCCAGCAAAAACAGGCCCATGCCCTGTCCATTGGCCTGAAACAATTGCTGCCCGATTTTTGGCAACAGTTCGGCATCGACTCCGCCCCCGGCATCATTGACAAAAAGGGTCAAACTTTCTTGATCACATTGCATGCCCACTTGAAGTGGCTCGGCCACAGACACGCGCTGCTGACTTTGGGCGGCATTGTCCAGCAAGGTGATCAAACCCAACTCGAGTAATTCTTTGCGTACTTTGAATTCGCCCGCAATGGAGGCGATGCTTGGCATCAACCGCACCTCGTGTTGCGGATTGCGGGTTCGCCAAATGGTCAGCGCCGATTGCAACCAGTCGCTTGGCCGTATGGTTTGTGCATCGGCGTTGTGGCGCGGGCTCACTTCGATTTGGGCTCGAAGCTGGCTCAATGTTTCAGTAATGGACTGAACCTGCGCACTGAGGATTGTCATTTCCCGTGCGTGCGCCTGCATGACGGGGTCACTTTTCCAGTCCGAAACAATGGTGGCAATGGTGGACACGGGCGTACCCAGCTGGTGCGCGATGGATGCGGCCTGATTGCCCAGCGCCGCCAATCGGGATTCACTGGCTAACCTTTGTTGGGCTCGACCCAGTGCCAGGTCCCGGTTGCGGATGGACGAACTCAAACGCGCTACAAAACCCACCAGAATCAACACGCTGACCAGAAAATTAAGCCACATGCCCACCAAGTGAAAGTGCACACCATCATCAGGATTGGCCAACACCAAAGGTATGTAATTACCCATCAACACCGTGTAAGCCACCACGCTGAACAAAGCCAACACTGCAACTTGCGCCCAAGGCAGCAAGGCGGCCGCCAAGCCCAGCAAGGGCAAGTAAAGCGACACAAAAGGATTGGTGACCCCGCCTGTGAAATAAAGCACGAAACTGAAAGCAGCCACGTCGGCAAACAGCTGGGCGGCCACTTCAAAACTGCCCACGGCTTGCCCCTGCCGCAATCGGACAAAGGTAATGACGTTGAGTAAAACCAGCGCGCTCAAAATAATGATCAACACAGACCAAGGCAGGCTGACCTTTAACAACAAACCGACCACGGCAAGCAGCAGCACTTGAGCGCCAAGTGCCAATGCTCGCATCCACATGACAGTGACCATTTGCTGGCGGCGCACCGAGAGATCGCTTTGATCCACCAGGCCTTCGGTCCAAAGGCGCATCAGCAGTTGAGGTTCAGATAAGGTGCTTGTTTTCATGCTCACATTCTAAGTGGCTTCTGGATTTGCTGCCGTGAAATTGTGAGGCTTGCCAGGCGGCTGCGACAATATGACGCATTCTCGCCGGCGTGGGCTTGGCGTATAAACCGGACTGACCTACCTTGCCCGGAATACCCACCATGCACATGCACA
Organism: Limnobacter sp. 130; assembly: GCF_902506325.1. GTDB lineage: Bacteria > Pseudomonadota > Gammaproteobacteria > Burkholderiales > Burkholderiaceae_B > Limnobacter. The sequence goes on along the minus strand of NZ_LR732328.1, from coordinate 92,065 downwards.
CCCCGTTCACACTGCAAGCCCTTTCATTGGGTGTACTACTGCTGCTGGCCTTTGGCCTGCATCCAGAACCTGCTTTTGCAAACCCGGCACTGAGTAATGTAGAGGTGCAGGCTCAACGCGAAGCACTGAGCGCAGCCAGCGTTCGGGTGGCTGAAGAAAAACTGGGCCAAACGGCGGGCGGTACTGCAGTGATACGCGCTGAAAGTTTTGAGGCTGGCAAAGCGGTGACCATCAAGGACATGCTGGACTTCACCCCGGGTGTGTTTGCGCAAAGCCGCGTGAACGAGGAAGCCCGGCTGAGTATTCGAGGCTCGGGCTTGTCGCGCACTTTTCACATGCGCGGCATTCGTTTGTTGCAAGACGGCATACCGATTAATCTCGCCGATGGTGGCTCAGACTTTCAAGACATCGACCCCTTGGCCTTGCAACACGTTGAAGTGTACAAAGGTGCCAATGCCCTGCAGTACGGCGCAGCCAGCCTGGGGGGTGCAATCAACTTTGTAACACCCACTGGCTACACCACGCCCAACAGTGTGGTGCGCCTGGACGCGGGCAGCCATGCATTTGCACGCGCGCAATTCAAAACTGGCCATGTGGTGGGCAACTGGGATTATTTTGCATCGTTGTCGCAATTGCGATCCGACGGTTTTCGAGAGTTCAGCGGGCAGAAAAACACCCGCCTGAATGCCAACGCAGGATTAAAAATTTCGCCACAACTTGAAACCCGGTTTTATGTGATTCATGGCGACATGAATCAGGAACTGCCCGGCAACTTGAGCAAGGCGCAGTTGCAAACTGACCCCACTCAGGCCAACGCTGCTTCAGCTGGCAGCAATTCACAGCGCGATTTTTTGATTACCCGCGTGGCCAACAAAACCACCTGGATTTCACCAACCGGGGTGGAGTACAACGCGGGGGTGTATGCCGTGGACAAGAACCTGTACCACCCCTTGAGCTTTGGCTTGATCGATCAACAGACACGCGATGTGGGCACATTCGGAAACCGCAATGCACAAGGTGAATTGTGGGGTCTGCGACATGACACCACGCTGGGTTACAACCTGGTGCACGGCGTGACTGAGGCTCGAATATTCAACCATGTGCGCGGTGATCGAACCAGCCTGCGAAGCTACGAGGACCAAAAAGCCCACAACATGGAGCTGTACGGCGAGAGCCGTTTGCATTTAACCGACGGCTTGCAGTGGATCAATGGTTTGCAATGGACCCACGCCAAACGCACGGCTGACGATCAGTTTTTAAGCGATGGCGATGGCAGTTACCAACGCCGCTATGCGCAGCTCAGCCCGAAAACCGGCTTGTTGTGGCAAGCCACCAATTCCGTTCAGGTGTACGGCAATTTGAGCCGCGCGTTCGAGCCACCCACCTTTTCAGAAACAAGCCCAACACGCTCACTGCAAGCGCAGGAATCGACCACGCTTGAGTTGGGTACTCGCAGCGAGATCAATCAAATCAAGTGGGATATCAGCGCCTACACAAGCCGTTTGAACAATGAATTTGTAAGTTATCAACTGGACCCGTTGGTGCCTGGTTTGAGTGCAATATTGAATGCAGACGACACGGTACACCAAGGTGTTGAAATTGGCTTGGCCGGGCCTTTGGCGCGCAGTGTGGTGGCGACAGCAGATACCTTGCATTGGCAACTTGCCTACACCTTCGGGCGTTTCCGTTTTAACCAAGACCCAGTGTATGGCAACGCTGCAATTCCCGGCATTCCCGAACAGTATGTGCGGGCAAAACTGGATTACTCACACCCAGCGGGTTGGACCGTATCGCCCAATATTGAGTATGTGCCGCAAGGCTACTTTGTGGATTTGGCGAACACACTTTCCACAGACCCCTACCTGTTACTCGGCTTGAATGCCAGTTACAGGTTCAGTGAAACCTTGCGTGTGTTTGTAGACGCCCGCAACTTGACCGACAAAGTGTATGCCGCCACCACTGGGGTGATTGTGAATGCGAACGGGGCTGATTCTGCCCAGTTTGCGCCGGGTGAAGGGCGAGGCGTTTACGCGGGCGTGGAAGTGAAGTGGTGAGGTTTGAGCATTGCGCCAAAACATGCGTAGAATCAGTGTCTTCAATCAAACGCACCGCAGCACATGTTCAACATTACCCGCCTGGCCACCGCCACACTGATTGCACTCACGGTATCGGGCTGCGCCATTGTGAGCGTGGGTTCGGTCAGCTCGGAAGATTACTTGTCTGCCCGCCGCGGCGATGTATTGACCACGGGCAAACTTAGCGCTTCTTCACGCACGGCGCTGCAAGTGGTTGGTACGGATGAGGAAGGCTGCAACCGTGACCTTGCCAATTGTCGCAAAACGCTGATCGCCAACATTGGTTTGAGCGATGAGCAGCGACTTTCAACACTGTCGGAATTGTGGCTGCAAGAAGCCTTGCGGCATGAAGAGGCGCAGATACTTGAGCCCGCCAACGATGCCCTGAAAGCCGCCACCTTGTCGGCCTTTCTGGAAAGTGCCAAACAGGCGTATGCCTATCTGTTTTTTACCAGCCGCACACCCGACCTTCGCGCCATGGAAGATCGACAGGCCCAAGTGCGCGACTACTACAATTTTTCAACCCAGCAAGCTGTGGTGGGTTTGTTCAATCGCTACCGCGATCAGCTGGAGCGATCGGTTTCGCAAGACAAAACCTACCTGCTCGATTTTGATCCATGGCAAGTCAGTGGCAGCACGGCCGGCATTAGCCTGAGCCACAAAGGTCAACTACCCAAAGAACTGGTTGCAGCGTCCTCGCTGACTTTCAAGGGGCTTCGCAACCAGTATCGCCGCGACGGACTGGGTGCCGAACTGGTGGCGGTTTTTGCAGATAGCGTGGTGAAGCAGGAAGATGAGAACAAACCCTGGAGTGAAACACCATTTCCGTCCATCACTGTGATGCTGCGTTTTCCCGGCAACAGCATCGACACGGTGCTGGCTGGCAACCGGGTTGAACTTCAGGGTTTCGACCCCCATCGCAATGTGAGTGTTGATGTGCGCGGCATTCGTGTTCCTCTCGCGGCCAACTTCACATCGGGCTATGGGCTGTGGCTCGCCCGCTCGGGCTTTGCACAAGAAAGTTTATTGTCGCTGATTGGCCGAAGCGAGACCCTGGACAAACCCCGCATTTATTTGATGCAGCCTTTCGACCCGAATCGCCGCGTCATTCTCATGTTGCATGGCTTGGCCAGCAGCCCGGAAGCCTGGGTGAATGTGGCCAACGAGTTGTTGGGTGACGAGGAACTTCGACAGAATTATCAAATTTGGCAGGTGTATTACCCCACCAATTTGCCACTGCCTTTCAACAACCGTGAAATTCGCGAGGCAGTGAATGCCACGCTAAAAAACTTTGACCCGCAAGGCAAGCGCAGGGCATCCAACGACATGGTCTTGATTGGTCACAGCATGGGCGGTGTTCTTGCGCGATTGATGGTGTCGAATTCAGGTGACACGTTGTGGGAAGCGGTGCTGGAGCGTTACAACATTTCGCAAAAACGCGAAACAAAGCTTCGGCAGAAAATTGAGCCCTATGTGATCTTCGATGCCATGCCACAACCCACGCGTGCCATTTTCATTGCAGCACCGCACCGTGGCACACCCTATGCAGAAAACCGGTTTGCCCGTTTTGTATCAGGGCTGATCCGCTTGCCCGCCACGGTATTGAGCCGTGTGACGGAAATTGGCCAGTTGTTGGTGAATCCGGATGAGGCCTCGAATGAGCCCTTGGTCGGATCGATTAACAGCATCAAGAACCTGAGTGACCAAGACCCCTTTGTGCGGGAGTCGTCCAAGTTACCGATCTCGAGCAAAGTGACTTACCACTCGATCATGGGCAATGTGACTCCTGAAGTTATTCTGGAAGCCAGCAGTGACGGGGTGGTGCCCTACGCCAGCGCAAAACTTGAGGGATCTGCCTCGGAACTGGTTGTGAATTCCTGGCACAGCGTGCAGGAAACCCCCGAAGCCATTGTCGAGATTCGCAGAATTCTGCACGAACACTTGAGCCAATTGAGAACAGACCAACGTTAGTGGGTGGCTACCTTGACGGGTAACCAGCGCCCGTCTTGCAGCACCACTTCATAGCGCGCCCAGCGCTTGAAGGCCTCTACATTGCTCAAGCCTGTTTCGTACAAATCAGCGCCAGCCACGTTCTTGAAAATCACTTGCTGCCCTGATTCGCCTTTGTAAGGCGTGGTCAGCGACATGTCCATCAATTCCCGCACACACCAGCGGTACCCCACTTGCCCATTGCTGTAAAACGCACCCACGGTCAGTGTTTGGGGGTGGGTGCTTTGCTCGTCGGCGTGCTTGGTGGCGTATTCAAACAGTTCAGCCAACACGTCTGCACTCACATCCACATACGAATCCATGCGGGCAATGGCAGCAGCGAAATCCTCGTGCGTCAGGCTGGCCCCCGTTTCTGAAAGCGACTCAACAGGTTTTTTCTGCTTGCGCGCGAAGTGGTTGGGGTATCGTCGCCAGGAAAACAGCGCATTGAAACTGACCGCCACCACCAAAATAGCCAAGGTGTTCAGCAGCACCGGGTTGATCATGTACCAGTAACCCAGGTTTGAAATGGACTCGCCGCCCAGCACGGCGGTAAGCGCAGTGGCCCCGCCAGGTGGGTGAATACAATTGGCCCAATACATGACCCCCACAGCCACACCCACCGCCAAAGCCGCAGCCAAATAAGTGTGGGGAATATAACGTGCGCAGGTAACGCCGATCAGTGCAGATACAAAATGCCCACCCATCAAGGCCCAAGGCTGCGACAAGGTGCCATGTGGCACGGCGAACAACAACACCGCTGTGGCGCCCATCGACGCCACCACCAGAATGGCATCGGTGCCCTGCACCACGAAACTGGACACCCAACACACCAACAAAATGCCCAAAAAGGCACCCAAGCCGGAAATGGCTTTTTCGCGAGGGCTGGTTGAATTGGACTCAAAGCCAAGGATAGACCTCGACACCGACAGGGCACGCAGAGCCCGGATGGAGAGTTTCATGTTTGGAATCAACAGGTTTGTATGAAACAAGCCCATGATGATACGCCTGCCAGCCGGGAATGAGCACCAAGTTGGTGCAATTCAAGCCGATCCAATTCAAGCAGCATTTGCTGTGGGAACTCGCTTTATACTGCGCACTGACTTACTTCTGCGGCCTTACTTGTGCGCAACTCCACCATTGATCTGCTGAAAGCGCTGGCATCACAAATTATTGTGATTCACCACTTGTTGCTGTACACGCCCATGTCGCCTGTGTTGCAAGCCAAATGGCCCGACTTACTCGGATTCATCGCCGACGAGGGTCGCTATGTCGTTCAAATTTTTCTGGTGATTGGCGGGTTTTTGGCTGCACAGTCGATGTTCGGTTTACTGAGCAAGGCACGCGATGTGGCTGTGTGGCCGCTGTTTAAAAAGCGCTTTCTGCGCCTGGCCAAACCATTCTGGGTGGCCATTGCGGTGGCTGTGTTGTTGAGCTGGCTGGGCGGTCGAATTGCAATGCACGCAGAGGTGTCTGATCTACCCAGTTTTACACAACTGCTGGCCCATGCGTTTTTGTTGCACGACATTGTGGAAGTAGAAGCCTTGTCGGCTGGTGTTTGGTACGTGGCCATCGACCTACAACTGTATTTGCTGTTGGCGTTGATTACGTGGATCAGCCAGAAAACCGGCGGCTTCAAATTGCTTCAACCAACAAGTGCCCTGTTGCTGCTGGCGGTCGCGGTAACGATTGCTTCGCTGTTGGTGTGGAACAGAAATGCCGAGCACGACGAATGGGCCTGGTACTTTTTTGGCGCTTACGGCTTGGGGATTGCTGCCCATTGGGCGCAGCGCGAGAACAAAGTAGGTTTGGTCAGCTTGCTGATGGTGAGCCTGCTGGGTATTGCCCTGTGGGTTGAGTGGCGCGAACGTTTGCTACTGACGGGTTTAACTGCCTTGCTGTTGATCAACAGTACGCGTATTGAGCGCTTTGTGGCTGTGCTTATTCAAGGTCCTGTTCGCTGGCTGGGCGATATTTCCTATTCCGTTTTCCTGATTCACTACGGCATTGCGGTGTTTGCAAGTTCGGTGGTGATTGCCTTGGGCTTGAGTAGCTTTGCGGAAATTTTGGCGGCGTTTGTAATGACCTGGGTGGTAAGTGTGGCTGCGGGGTGGGTGTTGTATCGGGGGGTTGAGCAAAAGATTTAAGACACCGACCCCCTTCGAATTAACTTGGTTTCTGCGCCTTCAACATGGCCTGCCCCGCCCGCCCAGCCATTTCCGTGCTGAACTGTCCCAGAATCCAGTGAAGGGTCTGAACTGTGACAGCACTACCGCTGATCGGCGCACGCCCCAGAAAATCAAGCATTGAATTCACGATGGTGAACACATCGTCAGCCAGCAGCTTGCTGGCATTGGCGGCCTTTACCAGCACTTCTGAAAGCAGATCTGCCGCAGTAACGGCAAGACTTAAGCCGCCCTGCACTGTGACCAGGTAGGCATACCCCATTGAACGCAACACCTGTTCAGTCAGTTTGCCAACAAGGTCGAGTAGCTTGGCATTGAACATGCCACCGCCACCCAGTTTTGCAAATTCTCTCGATAAATTTGCATACTGCGACAAGCCATGCGGCATCGGTAAAAAGTCGCTCCAACTGCTGCTATGAGCCATTTTGGAATAACCACTGTGCAGCAGGTGCGCATCAACACTCACCTTCTCGCCATGCTGTATTAAAAGTTCAGAAGACCCCCGAGAGGCATGCATGTAGGGAAACAAAGGCACCATGGGAACCGGATCACAGGAGTTGGCGATGCGCCGAATTTGATTGGGTGCAATTTGCTTGGTCATGTCTTGCGCATAGCTGACGATACCCACGCGCGGCGCACCAATGGTGTACAGGCACACATTGAAACCGGCATCGCGCAACATGCACGCATTGAGGTTGGCCAAAGCACCGCCCAGGCTGTGGCCCATGCAGTGAATAGTATTTGGTCGCGTTGCACCACTTTGCGATACAAAGTTCACCAACTGGTTTTGATAGCTTTTGAAGGTTTTCAAAAACCCCCGGTGAAACACATTGCCCCGTGGGCCGATGCCATAACCGATGTTTGCGTTGGTTGCGAGATCGAATTTGTTGTGCTGGAAATTCGTGCCGCGCGTGACGAGTACCAGCTCGTTGGCGCGGGTGCCAGTACCGTGGGCGACGAAGCCGAAACCGCTGAGCAGGTCGATGTTGAAAAGGCCGGATCGGCCGGCGAGTGTACCAAATCCATCTGATTGAATTGGAAGTTTTCGAGACTTGGCCACTTGAATTAGTTCGTCTGAACTTAGGGTAGATACATGCGCTACTGACTTGCCGGGATTCGCCCCTTTTAGATTGCGAAAAACGGAATCGGCTTCGTATGCAAAACCCGAAAGTGCATGAACGTAGTTTGGTTGTAAAAGTAGATTAGTCATATTTAAGGCTTTTCCTTTCTTCGGATTCTTCTACTTCACAGTTAATAATTGGCAACCTACCGTTGAATAACTCCTTGTTTTTCAGATCGCATTTCATACGTATGTAGGGAAGTCCCGTCTCAACGTTGTCCTGATACGAGTTTTTCGATGTGGCGTAGGCCATGTAGTCTTTACCGTCGATTGGAATATAGATTCGAAGACTTATATTGGGTACGTGAAACAGCTTTGCTAAAAAACCGAACTCTGCCGCACCGCGTACTTCGGGAAATTGAAAACGACCATCCTTATCCGTAGAGGTAATTGCTGTACGTGGCTCAGACTCCATATTCCAATGAAGAATTCTTTTCACTTTCACTCCTGCCAAAGGTTTACCGTGATCTAGTAATTGACCCTCTACCGTAGAGGACAGAACGAGGTTGTCTTGCCACATGGCATGAGATCCTTGGGGGAAAGAGAGAAGAAAGGTGGCGCAGGCAGGGAACAGCCATCTACCGAGGTTTGGTCGCATAGGGTTGTGATGCGTTGTGACGGAAAGCAAACACACTATCAGACCTGTATGAGCGCTCAAAAAATCACTAATTCGGATAGCTCTAATTGATTAGACCATTCAACCTTGCAGTCGATGATCGGCAAAACGCCCTCAAACAGTAGGCGATCTTTTAGATCGCAACTCAAATTAGTTTTCTGAGAACCCGCCTCAACTGCTTGGTCATATGAATGTCTTCCACTCGAGAACAGCGAGGTTGAAGACTGCCCCTCAATCAGGTTGACATCAATCAGCACAACTGGAACGTGAAACAATTTGGCCAAAAATCCAAATTCAGCAGCGCCCCTTACTTCGGGAAACTGAAAATGACCGCGCTCACTCGTAAAGGTAATTTCAGTGCGTGGTTCGGCGTCCATATTCCAAGAGAGCACCCGAACCACTTTTGCCCCGACTACGGGCTTCCCTTGATCAAACAATTGACCACTAACCGCCGGGGACAAAATCAGGTTGTCCTGTCGAACCGTTTGAAACAGGCTCAAATCCCAAGTTGTCAGAATTAAGTAGGGAACAGAGAGAAATCCCAAAAGTAAAAAGTAACGTAAACGCATGGATGAGTTGCCTTCAAAGGGAAAGGCAACACAGTAGCAGAGCCAAATTGAGGCTCAAAAAAGCCGCTGACTCAAGTCACTCACAGGGGGTAGAGCCAATGTTTCAATCCGAAATTCACTTCTTATGCCTAAAAAAACAGGTTTTTTAACATGGAACGACTATCATGTTAAAAAAATCCAATACTCTTAACGCGTAATGAGTGTCATGTTAAAAGCAAGCTACCAAATTCCATCACTGCCTCCCACCGGTTTTAATGAGGAAGATCCCGCTATTTTGAAGGCCTTGGCTGTTGCACACAGACACTTGGCAGAGCTAAAGGGGTGCGCCAAAAGTATTCCCAATCAAGCCATATTGATCGACACGTTAACTCTTCAGGAAGCCAAGGCAAGCTCGGAAATTGAAAGTTACGTGACCACGCAAGATGAACTTTTTCAGGCTGATTTACAGCTTGCGGATTGGGTGTCGCCGGCCAGCAAAGAAGTTTCACGCTACAGGGAGGCCTTGAAATACGGGTTTTCGAAAATGCAATTCGACCAAGGGCTTCTCACCAACAGCACATTGATTGCACTGTTTCAATTATTGAAAAACAGTACCGACGGGTTTCGTCACATGCCAGGCACCGTTTTAAAAAATGACCGAACCGGTGCGACGGTTTTTGTTCCCCCACAAAGCGCCAGTGAAATTCAGCAACACATGGACAACCTGGGGCATTTTATTAATACGCCAGACGATCTTGATCCGCTGGTTAAAATGGCGCTTATTCACCATCAATTCGAGAGCATTCATCCTTTTAGCGATGGCAACGGACGCATCGGCAGAATATTGTGTGTGCTTTATCTGACTCAAACCAGCTTGCTGGATATTCCGATTCTTTACCTTTCCAGATACATCAACCAGAACAAATCCGATTACTACCGACTTCTTCAAATTGTAAGAGACCACGGTCAATGGCATGAATGGGTCTTGTTCATGCTGCAAGCTGTAGCAGTTACAGCAAGAAGTACCGTAGACCTTGTAGAAGGTATGCGCGTATTGATGGCTAGTACCAAACAAAGAATAAGAAGAGAGCTTCCAAAACTTTATTCCCAAGACTTGCTCAACAACCTTTTCAGACACCCATACACCCGAATCGAATTTGTTCAAAACGACTTGGGAGTTTCACGTCAGACAGCAGCAAAGTATTTGCGAGAACTTGTCGGCAAAGGCATTGTGCTGGAACATGCGCAAGGCAAACATATTTACTTCATTAATCAGCCGCTTGTGAATTTACTAAGCCAGGATGAAATTCTTTAGAAAGCACTGAGAACAAGCAAATACGATCGCCAAGAATGCCCGCGATCGTATCGAATCAATGCGTTTTCTCCACCCTAGACCAGTAAGGCCTTATACAGGTTGAAAAAACTCACGGCGCTGATCAAGACGCCGACCAGAATCAACAAGGTGCGTGTGTTCAATCGTTTGGTTACCATCGCAGCGAAAGGTGCGGCAAACAAGCCACCAATCACCAAACCCAACACCAGTACCCAAACACCCGTTCCTGCCAGCAACGTGAAAGAAGCTGCGCCAGCAAGCGCGAGGAAAAACTCGGCAAAGTTGACAGAACCAATCGTCGTTCGCGGATCATTGCCCGAACCAACCAGCGATGTGGTCACCACAGGCCCCCAGCCTCCGCCACCGGCGGAATCAACGAAACCACCGAACAAGGCCAGTTTTCCCACGTGCCTGGGTTCGCCCTGATTCGATTTGATGGTTCGCCATGCCTTGCTCAGAATGTAAATACCCATGATCAACAGGTAGGCTGAAATAAAGGGTTTCATGACCGTTGCGTCGATTTGAGTAACCAGTACCGCGCCCAACACTGCGCCGATCATGCCGGGTACCAGCAAGCGTAAAAACAGCTTCTTGTTGACGTTGCCCAACTTGGCATGCGAAACACCTGATACGCCCGTGGTGAAAATTTCTGCGATATGAACACTGGCGCTGGCCATGGCGGGCGTTGCCCCGGCGCTTAACAAGAAGGTGGTTGAGGTAATGCCGTAGGCCATGCCCAGTGCACCGTCGATGGCCTGCGCCAGAAAGCCGACTGCAACTGCACTCCAGAACATTTTGTCTGACAAGGTTTCTTCAATCAGGGAAAGTCCGCTGGCGTAATCGTTGGTCAGCGCAAACCGGCTTATCACGAAGACAGTTAGCGTTAGCAGTACCAAGGAGGTGAAGCCGACGGCCAGGCGAATGGCCATCGGTTGTGCAATGCCAGCAGGCTGTGCCGAGAGCGGGGGCACAACGGGTGTGCCTTTGGCGGGCAGGTTGCGATAAAGCTTCATGTTTTTTCCATTTGACACAGCGTGAGGTGCTGCCGGTGTCAAACAGTATCGAAGAAGCTAAAAATAAAAAAGTATTAATTAGTTCGTTGCTTATTACTGTTAGTCATGTAAAACAATTTAACGAATGTATCCACAACATGACTGCTGCACTCGTCGCCCCAAGGGGAGACATGAACTAGAAAATTCCCAACTTAATTCGTCTTCCAGAACCGATACTCAGCGCTGTATTTCACTTCCGCTTTTTCACCCACATTGTCGACTGTGCACTTTTTGGAAGGTGCAACACCGCCCTTGGTGTTCACACGCTGAACGTAGCTGATCGCGGTCAGCGCGCCAAGCCCGCCAGACACATCGGTCTTCACCAGTTGCAAGGGAATGTTTTTGCTGCTGTTGGGTGACACGGCCACTTGCGAGCCTGTTACAAACGATCCGTCTTTGTGGGTCCATCGCGCAGGCGGGCCAGAGTAATCGCCAATCTTTTCACCGCCTTGGTCGCTCAGGTCGGCCCGTGGACCAACCATGACCCACTTGTAGGTGGTGAGGGGGTCTTGTGCCTTGCTGCATCGGTATTCAATGGTCCCGCTGGCTTTGGTTTCCAGCACAAGGCTGTTGCCGGTGGCCACCTGGATTAGTGCTGGCAAATCTTTTTGTGATGCGCCGGTTTGCGCAAACAGCAAGCCGGGCGCAAAAGCCACAACGATACTCAACCATTTTTGGGGGATCATATAATTCACTCCGCTTTTTCATTCATGGCTTAAAGGGACTCCACCAGTTCATGAAAGTTCTAACGAATGAGCGAATGACAGGGCAGACAAAGTTTCTTAAAACACACCACGCATCATGTTCACCGCGATACCAAACACCACCACAGCAAACACTTTTCGCAGCAATGGCGCTGGCAAAACATGGGCGGCCCTGGCGCCTGAAGGTGCCAACAACACGCTGGCTACGACCGTGAACAGCAAAGCAGGTGTGTACACAAAACCAAGGCTGCCGGTGGGCAGGCCGGGTGCGGTCCAACCATTGAAAATGAAACCGATGGTTCCACCCAGGGCAATGGGAAAACCCATGGCCGATGCAGTGCCAATTGCATTTTTAATCGAAACATTGCACCACACCAAAAACGGTACGGTGAGTGCACCGCCGCCCACCGCCACCAACGAAGACGCAGTGCCAATGAATGTGGCCACGCCCATTTGCCCATTGCGCCCCGGCAACACGCGACCCGGTTTTGGCTTGTATTCAAAAAACATTTGAAAGGAGGCCAACCCCATGAACAGGGCGAAAAATACAATCAGGAAAGTGGTGGACACATGGCGCGCCAGGAATGTGCCAAACAGGGTGCCCAACAATATACCGGGAATGAAGTTTTTAACGACATCCCAACGCACCGCGCGGTGTTGGTGATGCGAGCGCACACTTGAAACCGATGTGAACAAAATGGTCGCCATGGAAGTACCCAGCGCCAAACGAAAGTTCCATTGCCCAGGCAGTGCCGCCAGCTTGAAGGCCCACACCAGTGCAGGCACCAGCACGCTGCCGCCCCCCACACCTAGCAAACCCGCCAGAAAGCCGGCAATAATTCCAATCGCAATGTAAGCCAGAACGGCCTGCACAGTAAAAATTTCAGCAAACAGTTCTGCGCCCAATTCGGCCTCGTGAGGTTAGGAAGTCTGTGAGCGCAACCAGCTCAAAGCGCCATCAAAACTTTGAAATTCGGACAATGAACGTGCTTGAACATTGGAGAATCGCTCGCGCACCATGCGAGTCAAGCTGTTGCCAGGCCCAGTTTCAAAGTACACCGTGGCCCCCATTTCCTGAGCAAGGTCCAGGGTACGTGCCCACTGCAAGGGCTCGGAAATCTGGCGTGCCAGGCAATCAATTGCGCCTGCGCTCGACTCGACCGGGCTGCCATCCAGTGCACTGAGCACGGGACAATCGAACGGCGCCCAACTTGCAGATTCCAGTGTGCGGCGATAAGCCACGGTGGCATCAATTAACCAAGGCGTGTGTGAAGGCACTTGCACATTCAAGTGCACCACATGCGCACCAAGCTCGCGTTCCATGCCCTTGCAAATCGATTTCATCACCGCAGTGGGGCCCGCCAACACGCCATGCTGTTCATCGTTCACAATGGCAACCGCCAGGCCATGTTCTTGTGCAATGGCATGTAATTTCTCAAGGCGAATTCCTTTCACCGCCATCATGCCGTGGGCGGGTGGTGCGGCCTGGTCCATACAGCGCGCACGCTTCACGGCCAAACCAACACTTTCCAATGCCTGCACACTGCCAGCCACCGCATGTGCAGTCAGTTCACCAATGCTGTAGCCCGCACTTAAATTCACATGAATGCCCTGTGCTTTTAACGCTTGCGACACGGCTGCACCCACCGCCACGATCAAAGGTTGCGCATGGGCATTGGCAAAACATTCGGCTGGATTTTGCGACACGGCCATTGCATCGAAAGGCATGGCATGAAGCAACGGTGCAAGCTGCGGCTCGATCAGGGGCTCTGCCAACAAACGCGGCAGCATGTCCAGTGTTTGGCTGCCCTGCCCGGGGCACAGGATACAAAGACTCATTGGCGGGCGGTCATGAAACGTGGCAACTCTGAATTCACCTGAACCAAGGCCTGCACAAACAGGGCCGCCGAAAGCAGGTCGGCACTGCCGCCGGGGCTTAACCACTGGGCCTCGAACTGTTCGCACAGGTGTTCCGCGCGCAGGCGCCAGCCAGGTGCAAACACACCGCCTTCAGCCAGGAACTGATCCACTTTGCCTTGTGCCCACTGCAGGCCTTTCAGGCCACCCCGATGCGCCAGGTTGGTGTCGGGCAATTTGCCAATGGTGCACACCAGGGCATGCAACTGCGCCTGCTCTTGCGAAAGCCCCTCGGACAAAGCCCAACGCAGTTGCGGCACCGTGGTCCAAAACAGCACCGGAAAACCTTCAGCTGCCTGCTCGCGGGCACCCGGCAAACCGAAAGCGTCCCTAACGCGCCGCCCGTGGGTGGGTGTGTCAGCACACAGAACCTGATCCTGTACACCTGCCAGTAGAATATTCACACCCCACTTGGCGGCCACCAAACGGCCCAAGCCAATCGGCTCGAAGCAACCGTATTCACGAAACTGCACCCCGGCAGCACCCGCCAGCAAACCCATCAGGAATATGGCGCCTTTGTGGGTGTTGACACCCGCTGTCGCCTTCAGCATGGCCTGCTCCGCAGACAAGCCCAGGCGTTGAAGTGTTCGAAACTCGGCGCCTTGAACACCCGCGGCGAAGCACTCGCCAAAGTAGCCTTGCAAAGCCTGAATGCTGCGCTTGAAGGTGCTGCAATTCATGTCGGCATGGCTGCCGTTTCGGCTGGGGCAAACCAGGCCAGGCTTGTATTCCAGCGCCACTTCCTGCAAAAGGGCATCACATGCCGCAGCATCAATTCGCGCTACGAGTTCTTTCATGCCGCACTCCCAACCGGGCAGGTGAATCCCGACCGATAATCAGTCAGTGACACCAACTTGACTTCACGACTGGTTTTGCTCAACAGCTGTGCATTGTGTTCAGGCAAGGCCCGACACAATTCGCGCCACGGCACTGCATGCCCACTGGGGCTGAGCACTTCACCGTCAACGTGAAATGCGGGGTGCCGGGTTTGCAAAGAATTCAAGTACACGCACAAATTTTCAGCATGCGACCAGGTCAACGGTTTGAACAACACATCCAGATCTGAATTCTCTGTGACACAGGGCAAACCGGTGAGGTGTTGCACAGCACTTGAGCCGTACACATGGGCAGAAATACCCTGTTCACCTAAAAAGGAATTCAGGGCAAGGGCACCCGCCTGCCAGTGCAGTGGCAATTGCGGCACCACATTGCTTAGGCCAGGCCCCTGCTGGTGTTTTTGAATGTCGCCCCTGTTCACGACAAATGACAATCGCCGCTTGCCCCAAGAGGCAGGTTCAGCCAAACCCACCCGAAGGCCAGTTGACTGAATTTCTTCCTGGCGGGCCACGATCAACGGATAACCGCCCAGCACCCAACGGTGCAACAAAGACAATGCACTGATGGGCTCCATGGGAGCAGGTCCGATGTAGTCGGCCTGCTTCACGGCATTCAGATTCAACCACACAAAATCGTGGCGATTGAACAGACTCATTGCTGACCCCTCATTGCGAGCCCAGCACACGTTCTATCACAACACCCGCCGCCTGTCGGCCACCCCGTTCTACACCACGCGCAATGCGGGAGTCTTTCGCGATCTCGCTACGCGACTTGCCCTGCAAATGTGCAATCGATTCGACCAGTTTTGCTGCGTAGTCACCTTGCCACACTGCATCCAGGTGCCCCATGCGGAAATAATTTTCTACGCCGGGCGAAAACACAGGCGACTGCTTGGCCAGTTCTTGCAAATGATCCAAAGGAATTTTCGTGATGCGCGACATGGCTGGCAGGTTCATGACTTTGATTTCTGCATCGGCCAGGGCATAGCAGGCATCGGCCATCATGCCGGTGCTGATGTAACCGCCGCTGACCGCCTCGCCGTACACCACGCTCACGATCACATGGCCACGCTGGCGTGCCAATTCAACAGCCTTGGCCAAGTGCGCCATGTAACCATTCAGGCCCATCAATTCATCGCGACGGCGAAGGCGTTGGCCTTGCGTATCGAGCAAAAACACAATGGGCTCGCCGGGGCGCTGCTTGATGGTTTCAATCACCACGCGCGCCATGGTCAGGGCCATGTCTGCACCCACCTCGGCTTTCTCGGCAGTGCCAATCACCGTCACTTCCTGGTTGCCGGCCGTTGCACGGCCATAAAAATGATCGGCCTCAAGGTACGCTGCTTTCCAGCCGTCACCGAACAAGGCATTCAAAACCTGGTCTCGATTCATCGCGCACCCCTTGCCACATTGCGGGCATTGGCCGTGGCATTTACAAATTCATCTGCAGGCATCAGGGCCAACTCCTCTGCTGTGGGCAAGCCCAAACGTTGCCAAATTTCTTTGGCATCCCTGCAATCGCCAAACTGCTGCAAGCGCTGGGTCAACATGGCGTGTTCAGCCTCCAGGTTTTCCAGATCAAAATTCACTTTGTCAGAATCGAGCGCAGTCAAGGCCGCGTTGCGAAAAGCGTCGGTGTCATCGGCCACCAAGGCTTGAATGTCGCCCATCACGTAACGGTGTTTGCCACCGCTGACCCGCCACACCAAAGCACGGTCGCGTGAGTCGAATTCTTCCACGCCATACACGGTTTCAATGACCTCCGGGCCCGACATGGCCAAGCGCCCTTCTTCCGACATGATCAGCACATCGCAGCAACGTGCAATCAAACCCGTACCGCCGAAGCAACCCGCCGAACCACCAATCAGGCCAATGAACTGCACACCCTGTGCACGCGCCGAACACACAGCCCGCATAATCTCGGACACCGCGATCAAACCGGCATTGGCCTCGTGCAGGCGCACGCCACCACTTTCGAAAATCAGCAACACGGCACGTGGTTTTTCTTGCACGGCCTTGGCGATCAGCGCAGTAATTTTTGCGCCATGCACTTCGCCAATGGCACCGCCCAAAAACTCACCTTCCTGGGCTGCCACCAGCACAGGTACGCCACCCAAAGTGGCGCGTCCAATGACCACGCCATCATCGAATGCAACAGGTTGTTCAAGCAACGCCATGTGGGGACTGCTGATGCGATCAGACGGCTTCAGGATTTCCTGAAAACTGTCCGCGTCGCACACAGCCTGCACACGGTCGCGTGCGCTGGCTTCCAGAAAACTATTGGCCATGTTTGTTCTCCCATGCCTCGATGGCTTGGTCCAGGCGCAGGCTGACCACAGCCGGTGTTGCGCCCACATCGTGAATTTCAATTTTCAAACCACCTGCGTTTTTGCGTTCAACAAAATCGGTCAACACAGCTTGCCAAATTTGGCCGAAGCCGCGTGCCGAGGTTTGAATGTCCACTGAACAATGTGCGCCATCGCTGCCTTTCTCCAGCAACACTTCGCAATTGCCGCTGGCTGTAACACCCACCAGTACCGCATCACGTTGTGCCTGTTGGGCCTTGCTGGGCAAGTTGTATTTCAGTTGTTCCATACTCATGATGAAAACCCCTTACCAGTTGCGGAAACGGCTGGGCGGGTTGTACAAACCACCTGAAGCACGCACCAAATCTTTGACGGTTTTTGCAGCCAGCAAATCGCGGGTGGCATCGCGCCGGGCAATGCCCAAATCTTCTGCACGCTTGATCACACCACGTGCGCGCAATTCTTCCACCTTTTTCTTGTCGCGGGCCATGCCCACTTCGGTGTAGCCGGCCACGCCACGAATGGCTTGCTCGCGCTCTTCTTCACCACGACACAGCAGCAAATTGGCAATGCCTTCTTCGGTCACAATGTGGGTTACATCGTCACCAAAAATCATCACCGGCGGGTTGTTCAAACCCATGCTGTCGGCCAAATCCCAGGCGTCAAGTCGCTCAACAAAAGCTGGGGCCATGTGCTCGCGGAATGTTTCTACCATTTGCACCACCAGCTTTCGGCCACGCGGCATGTGCTTGGGGTTGGCCTGCGCTTCACGCCCAGCCTTTACCCAGGCTTCGCTTTCATGCCTGCGGCCACGCGCGTCGGCACCCATATTGGGTGCACCGCCAAAGCCGGCGATTCGGCCTTTGGTGGCTGTGCTGCTGTTGCCGTAGGTGTCAATTTGCAAGGTTGAACCAATGAACAGGTCGCAGGCGTAATGCCCTGCCGCCTGGCAAAACGCGCGGTTGCTGCGCATGCTGCCGTCGTTGCCAGTGAAGAACACATCGGGCCTTGCAGCAATGTATTTTTCCATGCCCAATTCACTGCCGAAACTGTGCACACTTTGTACAAAGCCTGCTTCAATCGCGGGGATCAATGCGGGGTGTGGGTTCAGTGCCCAGTTGGTACAAATTTTTCCCTTCAAACCCAATTGCTCACCGTAAGTGGGCAACAGCAATTCAATGGCTGCGGTGTCAAAACCAATTCCGTGGTTCAAACGCTTTACGCCATACTCCGCGTAAATGCCCTTGATCACCATCATGGCCATCAACACTTGTATTTCAGAAATTTGTGCCGGGTCGCGTGTAAACAAAGGCTCAATGTAATTCGGGCGCGGTGCATGAATTACAAAATCAACCCAATCTCCGGGTACATCTACACGCGGCAGTGTGTCGCGTATTTCGTTCACCTGCACAATCACAATGCCGTTTTTGAAAGCCGCGGCTTCCACAATGGCAGGTGTGTCCTCGGTATTAGGCCCTGTGTACAAATTGCCTTGGGCATCTGCAGCCTCGGCTGCAATCAAGGCCACATTGGGCGTTAAATCCACAAAGTAGCGACCAAACAATTCCAGGTAGGTGTGAATGGCATTGATCTTGATTTTCCCGGCGCTGACCAGGTTGGCCAGGCGCGCGCCTTGTGGCCCGGAAAATGAAAAATCAATTTCCTTTGCAATGCCTTTGTCGAACAACGCGGTGTGTTCGGGCAAAGCCACCACCGACTGCAACAGGTGCAAATCATGCACTTGTTGCGGGTTCACTTTGGCCAAACATTGCGCCAAAAAGTCGGCCTGCTTTTGGTTGTTGCCTTCCAGGCAAACTCGGTCGCCGGGCTCAATCACACTTTCAAGCAAGGCCACAGTTTGATCGGCCTTCACCACCTTGCCTGAACTTCCACCGGCAAGGTGGGCAGCGCGGCCCAACCGGGCCGCCTTGGATTGTTGCCCTTGGCGCCATGCAGTGTTGGTTATGCTCATTGTATTTGTCCTGCTTAGTAGTCGTACAACATGTCGGGCAGGAACATCACGATGTCGGGGAACACAGCCAGCAAAGCGATGTAACCCGCAATAATCAGGATGAACGGAATAATGCCCTGGAAAATTTCACCGAACTTGATGTCGGGCGCAATGCCGTTGATCACGAACAGGTTCAAGCCCACAGGCGGAGTAATCAAGCCCAGTTCCATGTTGATGGTCAAAATAATGCCGAACCAGATTGGATCAAAACCAGCAGCCAGAATGGGCGGCAAAATCACCGGCGTGATCATCAGGATAATGGCCACAGGTGGCAGGAAGAAACCCAACACCAGCAACAACATGTTGACCCAGAACAGCAAAGCCCACTTCGACATTTCCAGTGCCACCAGCCATTCAGCCATACTTTGGCTAATACGCAGATAGCTCATCACGTAGGTGAACAGGAAGGACATGGCGATGATCATCATGACCATGCAGCTTTCTTTCGCTGTGCCTGTAAAAATGGCGCGAAGGTCGGTCCACTGGTAGCACTTGTACAGTGCAATCACCAAGATAAGCGCGGCAACTGCACCCACACCGGCCACTTCTGAAGGTGTACCGAAACCGCCGTACATGGCACCCATGATCAGCGCAATCAACAGCAGAAAAGGCAGCAGACGCGGCAGCGACTCCATCTTTTCTTTCCAGGTGAAGTGCTCTTTCTGGGCCACTTTGGCAATTTCTTCGGGGCTTGCAGTTCTCATCCATTCGTGGCGGTCGCGAATGTATTTAATGACCACCCACAGCGAAAACAGCACGGCCAGCAAGAAGCCGGGAACAATACCCGCGACAAACAACTTGCCGATGGACTGCTCGGCCATGACCCCATAAATAATCAAGGTAATGCTGGGTGGAATCAAAATACCCAAAGTACCGCCCGCAGCGATCAAGCCAGATGCCAAGGCACCACTGTAACCACGCTTGCGCATTTCAGGAATTCCCATGCCGCCAATGGCTGCGCAGGTTGCAGGGCTTGAACCACACAGCGCTGCGAAAATGGTACAACCCATTACGTTGGCCACACCCAGGCTGCCTGGCATGCGGTACAACCAGCGGTAGGCCGATTCATACAAATCCACCGCCGCACGGGTTTTGCCAATGGCAGCCCCCATGAGAATAAACAGCGGAATGGTCAACAAGGTGAAGTTTTCAAGTTCACCGAAAATTGTTTCTGCAATCAAATGAATATTGGTCGCAGGCATGAAAAAATACATGATGATCACGGCCGATGAACCCAGCGCAAACGCAATGGGCATGCCCGAGAACAGCAACACCAATGTCAGGGCCGTGTAAATCAGGCCAATTTCGACGACGCCCATATTAGCCCCCTTGTCCGCTTGTGGTTGCGTGCCCGTGCTTTGGCAATTCAGGGGCCTTGCCCATCAAGCCTTCCACGATTTGCACAATGAATTGCAGTGTCAGCAACAGCATGCCAAACGCCATAAAAAAGTAGGGAATCCACAACTTGGGGCCCCAGGTCGAGCTGGTCGCCCAGCCCTGATCCCAGGCCTCATGGCAATACACTGCGGACAAGTAAGCCACCAGGCCACAAAAAAGCATCGACAAAATATCGCCCAACAACAGGCGAATTCGACTTGCTCGCTTTGACATGATTTCGTCAAGAATTTCAATGCCCACATGCCCACGCTCGCGCTGTGTGTGCGCAGCGGCCAGGAAAGTGGCAGCAATCAACATGAAAATGCTGAGTTCGATGACCCAGTCATTTGAAATATTCAGGATGTATCGTGTTACGACTTCGTACACCAGTACGAGTGAACAAATCAAAATCAGAAGTGCGGACAAGTAGGCCATGGCTTGGTTGAAGCCGCGCACCGTGCCGCTGAACAGTCGCCACAATGGGTTGTTCATAGTTTTCTCCGAGTGGAACTTGAACACCAAACCCAAATCTTGTCGAAATAGGTTTGGTGCGCTTTGCTTTGCTTAACTGCTTTATTTAACGGCAGTGGCCATGTCCAACCACTTCTGGCCATCTTTCACTTCTTCAGCGAAATCTTTCCAGGCGGATTTCTCGGCAACAGCACGCCACTTGGCGAAAGTTGCATCGTCCATGGCGTAGGCTTTCTTGCCTGCTTTCTTCCACACTTCAGCAGCCATCTGGTCGTCTTTCTTGGACTCTTCGATAGAGAACTTTTCCAGACTTGCACCCACTTCCATCACCGCTTTCTGTTGAGCGGGTGTCAGGCGGTCAAAGGTTGACTTGGCCATCAAGAGGGGTTCAAACATGAACCAGAAAGAATTCTGGCTGGCGTCGGTCAAGTGGTCGCCCACTTCTTCCAGACGGAAAGAAATGATGGACGTGCTGGATGTGACAGCTGCGTCCAACACGCCGGTTTGCATGGCGCTGTAAACTTCGTTGGAAGGCACGTTGGTGATTGAACCACCAGCACCTTTCAACATCAAATCCATGTGCTTGGAAGCACCGCGAATTTTCACACCCTTCACATCATCGGGGGCCAATACTTTTTTCTTGGAAGCAATACCACCGGCTTGCCAAATCCAGGTGACCACTTTCACGCCTTTGCTTTCCAGCAATTTTTCCAGCTCATTGCCGATAGGCTGGCCTTTCCAGCGGTGGCCTTGTTCGTAGCTGGTGATCATGCCGGGCATCAAGGTGATGTTCACCTGTGGAATTTTTCCGCCTTCGTAGGCCAGTGGGTACAGGGTCATGTCCACAGAACCATTCTGCAAGGCACCAAACTGCGCAAAGGTTTTAACCAGCGAGCTGCCGGGGAAAATTTCAAACTTCAGACTACCATTGGTTTTCTCGGATACTTCACGCGCAAACTTGCGCACCAGGCGATCGCGGAAATCGCCTTTTTCTTCCGTACCGCCTGGGAACTGGTGCGATACCTTGATGGTGGTGGTTTGTGCCGACACTGTGTTGACGAAACCAAATGTGATTGCTGCTGCGGCCATACCGGCCACCAGGGGTTTGATCATGAACTTCATGAGTAAGTCTCCTTTCTGCTTCTAATAATTGGACGCTATTGAATCAGGTGAGTGATTCGCCAACGCTTTCCACATCCGAACGAAATTTCTGAGTTCGTTCAATAATTCCCGGACAACAGTGAGCCGAAGCCCGGGGCATAGGTCTTAAGACCCAATTTCTTTAACATCATGTAAGTGGTTGCAACCGAAGAAGACAATACGGGCATACCCGCGCGGTCTTCGATTTGCTGAATGGAGGCCAGCGATGGCATTTGCACACAGGCCGAGGCCACAATGGCGTCTACATTGGCTGTGTTCAGTTTTTTGGTGTGCTCAACCGGGGCCAGCGGGTTCAACAAACCCACTTCCAAATTATTGGATACTTCCAGTGAAATGCTGTCGAGCACCTCGATGCCCTCATGCTCAATGTAGTCCACCACCAACTGGGTCAGTGGTTTCATGTACGGTGTCAGAATGGCCACCTTCTTGGCACCAATCGCTTTCAAACCATCCACCAGGGCACCCGCACTGGTCACTACTGGCGCAGGGCCACCGGCCTCTACCGTACGGCCATGCAAACGCGCTTCCGATTTTTTGTGATAACCCAAACCCATGCTCATGATCGCAACCAGGCAGGCATAGCCCAGCACATCCACACGGGCATCGGCCAACTCAAGCGCACAACGGTCAGAGTCGGAGTCCATCTTGGCCAACTCTTCTTTGGTCACATGTTGCATGCGCATGCGGCTTGAATGGAAGGTGAAACGCTCGGCTTCCACGGCTTCGCGTGCACGCAGAATCGCTGGAATTTCTGTTTCCATGGTGGTGTTAGAACTTGGCACAATTTGGCCAATGCGGTAAATCTTGCTCATTGAATACTCCGTGTGTGTGGGCCTAAGTTGCCACTAAGTTGCCAATTAGCTCGCCAACTGGCGGGCCAGGTCCACAAAGTCTTGTGCTACAAAATCGAACTCCCCTGCCTCAACAGTGGGCAAAGACACATGCTCGCCAAATTCAAAGGGGCGCATCACATAGGCGGTGCGCATGCCTTGCGCTTTGGCAGCGCGCAAATCGCTGGGGTGTGAAGCACACAACATCACTTGCTCAATGGGCAAGTTCAGCAAGCCGGCCACGCCATGGTAGGTTTCCGGGTCGGGCTTGTAGTGCTTGAACAGTTCGGCCGATACAATGCAGTCCCACGGCAGGTGGGCATTTTTGGCCATGGCAGTGAGCAATGAAAAATTGCCATTTGAAAGCGTTGTGATGGTGAATTGTTTTTTCAGGGCATGCAGGCCAGCCACGGTGTCGGGCCAAGGCGCAAGGCGGTGCCATACCTTGTTCAGGTTTTCGCGTTGTTCATTGCTCAATCGAGTCAAACCAAATTGCTCAACGATGGAGTCGAGAATCATGCGGTGCAGGCTATCGATGTGCATCCAGGGCAATTCACCTTTGCGCACGCGGTCCATGGCAGGCGCGTACCCTGCGCGCCAGGCATCGGCAAACGCCAAAGCATCCACCTGAATGTTCAGGTGCTGGGCGATCAATGCGACTTCGCGTGCAACACTGCCGCGCCAGTCTACAACCGTGCCAAAAACATCAAATGCAAGCGCTTTGACAGCGCTGGCTGCGTGACTCATCCATGTCTCCTCAAGGTTCCCCCGAAACTCATTGTGTTTGGGGCTGTGCTCTCTTATGATTGTATATAGAGCATCGCATTTTGCATGCGTTATTTAATTTCTTGTATACAAGACTAATTCCGCTCGTATACATTGTCAATAACGCTGATTCATTTTTTTTATTACCCCATGAAGAAAAAACTGTCAGAAGACGTACGGGACCAAATCGAAGAGTTGATCGCTTTTGGCAAGCTGCCACCAGGCGACCATCTTGATGAAACCGAGCTGGCAGAACGCTTTGGTGTGTCTAGAACTCCCATTCGTGAAGCCCTGAACCAACTGGCCACAGCTGGTTTGGTCGAACTGCGCGCGCGCCGCGGCGCCGTGGTGGCGCAGTTCAGCGCCCAGCAACTGGTGGAAATGTTCGAGGTGATGGGCGAATTCGAAGGCATGTGCGGCCGCCTTGCGGCCCGCCGCCTGACCGACGAAGAGCAAAAAGAATTGCTGGCCGTGCACGAAGAATGCAAGGCAGCCATTACCAAGGGTGGCGACCCCGACGAGTACTACCAGCTCAATGACAAATTTCACGGTGTCATTTACCGGGGCAGCCACAACGATTTTTTGCGGGATCAGGCGTGGGGGCTTCGCCGCAGGCTGCGCCCTTACCGGCGCTTGCAGTTGCGTGTGCGCGGCAGAATTCCGACTTCATTTGATGAACACGAAGCCATTGTGAAAGCTATTTTGGCTGGCGATGGAGACATCGCCAATGAATTGCTGCGCAGCCATGTCATGGTGCAAGGCCAGCGCTTTGCAGACTTGGTGGCTTCGCTGCCTTTGCTGAAGGCCAAGTCAGCAGCTTAAGGTTGTTCTTGCTTAAACCTTCGGCCTGGCCAAGTCAAAATTGCTGCGGGTGGTGCAATAGCCATCACCCGTCAGCTTGCCCACTGCGTCCAGCAGATCGTTGGCGATTCGGCCTTCCCGCATGGCGGCTTCGCTCACTTCCACGCCCAGTACATCCAGCAGCATCATCGAGCCGCCCATGGGGCCCTCACCAACCAGCTTCACTTCGCGCAAATTGCATTCGAAGCGCACCAGTGCCTCTTCTACACCGGGTGCTGCCACAGCCTTGCTGAGCGATTTTTTCAAGCCTGCTTTTTCGAACTCATCCACTTCAGGCGGAAAATCGCCACAACTGGTGTTCATGGCGTCCACCAACACATGGCTAACTACATTCACCACGCATTCACGCGTGGTTTGTAGATTGGTGAGGGTGTCTTTCTCGGCGCGGTTACGCGGGTTGACTTGCACCACGCACAACACGGGCGGCTTGCAACTGGCCACGGTGAAAAATGAATACGGTGCCAAATTCGCGATGCCGTTTTCACTTAGGGTACTGACCCAGGCAATGGGGCGTGGCACCACAGCACCGGTGAGCAGCTGGTAGTTGTCGCGAGGGCTGATTTCTGAGGTGTTGAAGTACATAGGGTCCCTTCTTTAATCGGATGCATGCTTCAAAGTGACCGGCTGCACCGCAGCCTCTCCCAAATACACCATGCCTTCCTGAATGGTGCAGGCCAAACTCATGTTGCGCTGGGCAAGACCTGCCAGTGTTGCACCGTCTTCAACGCTCAGTTGCAGCACCTGGACTTTGTCCAGTTTGTTCAACCAGTCCTGATTTTGTCTCCACCACACTTCTGCTGAACGGGTGTAACAGTAAATCACCACGCGGTCTGAACGGCCGCAGGCTTTGCGAATTCGGCTTTCGTCGGGCTGGCCCACATCGACCCACACCTTGATTTGCCCCGTGGGGTCGACTTCCCACACCGCAGCCTCTTCTTCAGCCGACAAACCTTTGCCGAATTGAACGTCTTGCCCGGCATGCATGGCAAAGGCCAGCAACCGAACCATCATGCGCTCTTCAGTTTCAGAAGGGTGCAAGGCTAGCGTAAGGGGGTATTGGGCAAAGTGGTTGCGGTCCAGATCGGACACATCCAGTTGAACTTTGTAGACAGTGGCTCGAAGGGCCATGGGGCGACTCGCGGTTTGAAACATTCAAACCGCGATTATCGCTGATTACTGCGTGATTAACGACCCATGCGGCGCAAGGCTGCTGTCGAGAAGTCGGCAGGTGAGTACTTCTTGCCAAACTCGGCAAACTTTTCTTCGTTGGTCAAACCACCCACCAGGTAACGGCGTGACTGTAAGTCGTAGATCACCTCGCCAGATGAAACAAACGCAGGTGCATGGTAAGCCTGGGTGCCAAACACTTCACGAACACGCCACAAGCTATTGCGACTGTCGTACTGGTCAGCATGCAACACGCCCCATGAATCTTCGTCAATGTAGAACACGCGCTTGGCATAAATATGACGTTTGCCGGGCTTCAGCGTGGCCTCCACCACCCAAACACGGTGCAACTCGTAGCGCACCATTTCAGGATTGATGTGGCTTTTCTGAATAATGCTGCTGTACTTCAAGGTTTGATCGGCCAACTTGTAGTTGTTGTAAGGCACGAACATCTCTTTTTTGCCCACCAACTTCCACTCATAGCGATCGGGCGAACCGTTGAAACCGTTCAGGTCGTCGTTGGTACGCAGACCATCTGCACCAATACCTGGGGAATCGTAGGCCAGCTCTGGCGCACGAATAACGCGGCGCTGCCCGGGGTTGTACTGCCAGGCCAGGCGGGGTTCTTCAACCTGGTTAATCGGCTCGTGCACCAAGGCGACTTCACCGGCTGCGTTGGCAGGCGCGGTGATCTGGTTCATGAAGTACAAAATGCGGTTTTCTTCAGGGTTGTCCATGAAGGAAGCCAGCGACACGGTTTCAATACGCTTGCCCACGGTGAATGAGCCATCGGTTTGAACCGGGAAGTCAGCGGAATAGCGCGTAAACGAGCCGCCCAAATCACGGAAGTTGTGATTCCAGATCACTTCCACGCCGCTCTTGGGTAATGGAAACGGGATGTTGGATTTTTTGATGCCCTGCACACCGTTGCCACCGTCCACCAACTTCACATTCGGTGCTTCGGCTTTGGCGTTGTCGTACACGGACTGGCGATAACCCGCTGTGCGATGTGTTTTGTACACATTCATTTTGTAGGTGGGGTAACGCTTCATCATTTCCATTTGACCGGGCGTCAGGTTGGCCTTGTACTGGTCCATGTTGGCGGAACTAACAGTAAACAGTGGCTTTTCATCCGCAAACGGGTTGGTGTAGCCTTTTGCTGGATCAAATCCTGCTGGCGGCTTAACCAAGCCGCCGGTCCAATCAGGGATGGTGCCCGCGGCATTGCCCTTTTTCTCTGCGCCCACGGGCGTCAGGCTTTTGCCCAGTTCAGACAGGTCATTGGCCAGTGCTGCACCACTCCCCAAAACGATTGCTGCAGCCAGCAACCCGTATTTCATCTTTTGCACTGCCATCTCATTGTCTCCTTGTGGATAGTTTTATCGATTGGTGTTTTGGTCTTGCACACACAGGGCGAACACCTCGCCACTGCGGTTGCTTTGTGTAAAAACGTTTGGCTTGCAATATATGCCGACAGGCGCGAAATCTTTCATGGTCTCGCCCAAGGCATTGCCCTTTTCCACGTTCTGAATGGCTTCATCAAACGTGGAATTGTGCAGCATGTGCCGATAGAGTAACAGTTGATCAGGATATGGACCCCATGGCAACCACAAGAACCCGTTCTCGGCAGTTGCATTGGCTGGGCGGTCAGCGGGGTCAGAAATTACCACGGTGAAAAAACCCTGCTCATCCAGCGGCACTTGAAAGTCAGCGGCACAATCGGTGAAGCGCTGGGTTGCAAATTCATTGCCACACAGCGACCAGTAACGCAATTGCTCCTGGCCAAACTCAACGCCGGGCTGGCCCCGGTAAGTAGGCGCCTTGGCGCGCACCATGGCAATATTGCCGTACTGTCGGGCAAACCCGGTGCTGGTGTAAGCATTGTGTACATTGCTTAAAAAGCCGCCCGAGCCGGAATCGATTCGACCACCCACCATGCTGGTGTCTTGCCCGGTTACATTGCCCAAAATTCGAAATGCCGTGTCGCCCAAACTAAAAAACTTCAAGGTGTTGGGCGGGTTGGTGGCCGTGGGGAAAGGCAGGGTCAGTTGATTGGGGTAGTCCAGCCCCAACAACAGTTCATTCAAACCCAAAGGTGGCGCCGTGCCGCCCAAATTGGGCATCAAAGGTTCTACACAATTCGGAAGGGTTCCCAATTCACGGCTGCCGTCGGCCGTTTCAAGTGTCAGGGTGGGCAGGCCCACACCTCCATCGAAAAACTCACCTGTATTCGACACATACACCCGGTAAATGAACACGGCCAAGGCATTGGGAATATTCACAGGCCCCAAGCCAATTTCACCCGTGTAAAAAGTGTTGGGCTTGCGGACTGTGCCCGGGTTTTGTATGGGTGAAGCGCCATATTCCAGGTAAGCCGTGTAGCTGCCACCGGGCTTTGCGCCCTTGCGTGCAAAGGGGTTGCCCGCGCGACCCTTGTCAGTCGGGGCCAGCTCAAAGTCAGCCACTGCATCGGTGGGGCGAAGCGCGGCATCGTAAGCGTTGTAGGAAAAATAGCGTGCGTCGGGGTAACGCCCATCAATTCTCAAACGGGTTTGCGGAGAAACAGGCGCTGCGGCCACCCAGTATTTTGCTTCGCTGTCGGGAAACGCTATATTGGCTTTGTCAGGTTCGCTGGCTGCGATCCAGCCACAGCCCAAGCCCAGCGGCGTTTCACTGCCCATGGCTTGCACCAGCGATTCGCTGCTGAGCACATTGTTGCTGGCCGCAGGCGATGCCGAGGTGTTGGCTGAAGTGCCCAAGTCCTCTGACGAACAAGCACCCAGCAAAGCCAGCGCAGTGCCAGCAATTGCAGTCGTGAATACTTGAGAAAGTTTCACGCATGTCTCCCGAATTTTTAGTTATAGTTCATTTAATCTGTTTAGATTAATACCAAGGTATTAATCGAATCAAGTGGAAATTTACTCACAAAAACAATCACATGAATAAACCTGCCGACGCTGCACCTGTTATTGATACTCGCGAACAGCTGTTACGGATTGCGCTGATTGAATTTGCACACCATGGCATTGAGGCGGTCACGCTTAGCCGAATTCGGCAGTTATCGGGCCAGAACAACCGCTCGGCAGTGCACTACCACTTCAAAACCAAAGAAAAACTGGTAGAGGAAGTGGTTGAATTTGTGAATGCTCAGTTGGATGTGTACTGCAAACAGGCCCACGCAGAATTTGCGCTGGGCTTGCCCGAGCACCGCGAATGGACCAAGTTGAGTGAATTGATTTTTGACCCGTTTCTGAAACTGTTTGCCAGCGGGCAAACCGGGGCTGTTTGCATTCAGTTTTTGTCACGCCTTACCTGGCAAACCGGTGAACAGGGGCAACGTTTCCTGACCAGGTTTTTCAACCCGTATATGGCCGTGTACGCGCCCACCCTGCTGAACATGCTGCCGCAATACTCGGAAACCCAATTGCGATTCAAAATTCATCTGGCAGTGAATACAGCCATTCATGGCCTGGCCGACTTTTCAATGGTGATGCATGACGAAGCTTTGTTGCCCTTGGCCACACAGGCCGATGGTCCCAAAGAAATGCGTCGCTTGTTTCACGACTATGTCAGTGCCGGCCTTCGCGGAAACTTGAATTCATAACCGCGGGTTCTGACGCATGGCATGCAAACGAGCCTTGCCCAGCTTTAAAGATTCTGTGTTATCCACAATCGGCTTCGGGTAGGCGGCTGTGCCATATTCAGGCAACCAGCGCTTCACAAACTCACCCTTTGGGTCTTGCTCGGCCTGCTGTTTTAGGGGGTCGTACACCAGCATTTGAGAAAAATGACTGGTGCCCGATGCAATGCGCACCTGCCCGTAGTGAATGGCGGGCTCGAAATCCAGAAACTGCTGCGCCAAAAACAAGGCCACTGGCTGCCAGGGCAAACCCAACTGCACACAGGCAAACGACACCAGCGTGGCTCGCGCCCGCATGTTCAGCCAACCGGTTTGGTTTAAAAAGCGCTGGCAGGCATCCACATACGCAAAACCGGTATGCCCCTGCCGCCAAGCATTTAAATAGTCATGGTTAATTTCCGCAGGTTCATTGCTGTAAAAGGCATCGGTTTCCAAACCCGTGTGGTTCTCGAACTGCTGCAAGTAACCCTGCCGCCAAATCAGCCTGTCCACATAAAACCGGGCGGCGTCTTCCACTTTTGAAGTCAGCGCCGCATCGCCCTGCCCGTGCACGGTGTTCACCAGCGCATTGAGTTTTTGCAGCACCTCGCGGTCGCTGACCACGCCGTACGCCAAATAAGGCGACAGGCGCGAGCAACCATTCCACGCTTTCAAGGGGCTTGAAATTGAGAAGGGATAACTTTTCAGTTTTGCCGGGGTGAAAAATTGTGCCGCCACAGCCCGGGCCTGCACGCGGCCACCTTTCATGCGCAAGGGTTTGTCCTCGCCTGCTGCGTGCGGTACGGTGGCTCGGTTCAATTCAACAGGGGGTTGGGGTGCGAAAAATACTTTCAAATTTCGCCCAGCTGGGTTCTTGATTTCTTCTTGCGCAGCACGGTCCAGGTAGGTTTGAAAATTCACTTTTTCAGCGAACGGATTGGCCATGAAGGTGGCGCGCTGCACATTGTTCTGTGGCAACTCAGTGAACACAACGCCCACGCTTTTGCACCAAGCAACCACGGCTTTGTCGCGCTGATATTGTGCAAGCTGGGTGGTTTCCTGGTGGGCCCACAGGTGGGTGAATTTGAATTGCGCATGCAGTGCGGCCAACACGTCAACCGCTTCGCCCAGTTCCTCGTGCAGGTAACCACCCACATCGCTGAGCTGTTGCTGCAAATCATCCAGGCATTCATGCACAAACAACTGGTGCTGGCGTGCCGTGTGCGCATCTGCAATTTGGCTGGGTTCGTGAATGTACAGGGGCAGCACCAGGCCATGGTGTTTGGCGTTGCGCATGGCCTCGAACAGCGGCAGGTGGTCGCTTAAACGCAAATCCCGTTTGAACCACAACACCTGCATGCCACTTCCTTGAACAACTTTAAAGGGGTTGTAACACCCCGGCGGCCAACAGCGCCAACACCACAATACCCAGCACCACACGGTACACCACGAATAAGCCGTAGCCACGCGTGCTGACAATTTTCAGAAACCACACAATAACCGCGTAGCCCACAAAAAAGGCAATGAAGGTTGCCAGCGCCGTGTTCGCGGGGCTGACAGGCCCGGCCACGCCCCAGCTTTTGTACAGCTGGTAAAAGCCCGAGGCAAACACCGCAGGCACAGCCAGCAAAAATGAATAGCGGGCAGCAGCTTCGCGGGTGTAGCCCATCAGCAAACCAGCGGTAATGGTGCCGCCTGAACGGCTTACACCGGGGATCAGCGCCAAGGCCTGAGCAAAACCAAACACAATGCCGTCGCGCCAGGTCATCTCGCGCAACTCGGTTTGGCGTTTGCCCACCTTGTCGGCCCAACCCAGAATAAGACCAAACACAATCAGCATGATGGCGGTTAAGTACAGGTTGCGCAGGTAGGTTTCAATCATGTCTTGAAACAACAAGCCCAAGCCTGCAATGGGCAAGGTGCCTACAATGACCAGCCAGCCCAGGCGTGCATCTGGATTAAATGGCGTGTTTCGCTTGAACGACGCACACCACGCCATGAATATTCGGGCAATGTCGTGGCGGAAATACACCAGCACGGCGAGTTCAGTGCCCAGCTGGGTAATGGCCGTGAAGGCCGCACCGGGGTCCAGGCCCGAGGGCAACATGGGGCCAATAATTCGCAAGTGCGCGCTGGATGAAATAGGCAGAAACTCGGTGAGACCTTGAATAAGACCCAAAATAACGGCCTCAAGCCAACCCACACCGTTGCCGGCAACAAACATGGTGAATTCCCGGTAAATAGATCAATAAAGGCCGTTTTCAAGCCAAATTCAATGCGAACTATAGCAAGCCTGAATGGGGGAAAACATTTTTCTGAAGGGGAAAGAGGCCTGATATTTAACAAATGATCACAAGCCCTTGCCCACATAATGAAGAAAATCAAATAGAAAGGCTTGGGAATGGACGATCGGAAAATTTTTGTGACGCAGCCTGCGCTGCCGCCGCTTGCGGAGTTCATTCCCTATCTGGAACAGATTTGGGACAGCAAAACACTGACCAACAACGGGCCTTACCACCAGCAACTTGAAAAAGCGCTGTGCGAGCACTTGGGCGTTCCGTTCATTTCCCTGTTTTGCAACGGCACTATTGCCCTGATGACCGCGCTCAAAGCGCTTCGTATTCAAGGCGAAGTGATCACCACGCCCTATTCCTTCGTGTGCACCAGCCATTCCCTGTTGTGGAACGATTTGCAACCCGTGTTTGTGGACGTGGACCCAGTCACCCTGAACCTGGACCCCCGCCGCATTGAAGAAGCCATTACCCCGCAAACCAGCGCGATATTGCCAGTGCACTGCTACGGCTTGCCTGCCAACACCGGTGAAATTCAGCGCATTGCCGATGTGTACGGCCTGAAAGTAATTTACGACGCCGCCCACGCCTTTGGTGTGAAACAAAACGGCGAGAGTATTTTGAATGCGGGTGATTTGTCTGTGCTTAGCCTGCATGCCACCAAAGTGTTCAACACCTTTGAAGGCGGCGCAATTGTTTGCAAAGACGCCAAAACCAAACAGCGCATTGATTACCTGAAGAACTTCGGCTTCGCCGATGAAGTCACCGTGATGGCCCCCGGCATCAACGGCAAAATGAGCGAACTGAATGCCGCCATGGGCATGCTTCAACTGAAGTATGTGGACCAGGCCATTGAAAAACGCCACCGTATACAGGCCTTGTACCGCGAGTTGTTGGCCAATGTGCCCGGCATTGAGCACATGGCCGTGCCTGAAAACGTGGAATGGAATGGCGCGTACTTTCCAGTTTTCGTGAATGCCCATTACCCGATTTCGCGCGACGCGCTGTACGCCCGTTTGCAAGAACACGGCGTGAATGGCCGCCGCTACTTTTTCCCGTTAATTAGCAGCATGCCCATGTACCGTGGCCTGCCTTCGGCTGCGAAACGCAATTTACCCAACGCCCACAAAGCGGCGGAACAGGTGCTGTGCCTGCCCATTTACCCCGACCTTGCTTTGGAAGATGTGGCACGAATTTGCGTGATTATCGACGAGGCCAGCCGTGGCTAAGGTGCTGTTGGTTGACACCAACTTCTCATCCGGCCCCATTTTGAATTACCTGCGCAATGCCGGGCACACGGTTCTATTTGCGGGCGGCAAGCCCAGCGACTTTTTGGCCAAAGCCACGCCGGGCTATCAGCAACTGGATTATTCCGACCCCGCTGCACTGGCTGACCTGTGCACCCGGTTGGGCATTGAGTATTTGGTGCCAGGCTGCAACGACCGCTCGTACTACTCGTGTGCCGAAGTATCGGAGGCTTTGCACTTTCCCGGCATTGATCGCCTGGAGGCTACGGAGACCATCAACCACAAACAGAAATTTCGCAGCTATGCGCAACGCGAAGGTTTGTCGGTGCCGCGTGTATTCAGCAATGAAGAAACACCGTCATGCGCCGTGATCGTGAAACCAGTAGACGCCTACAGTGGCCGCGGCATTGCCGTGGTGCAAGCAGGCGAAACCACGCAGTTGCACACCGCGATTGCCACCGCCAAAGCCGAATCAAAAAGCGGTGATTGTTTGGTGGAAGAATACGTGGACGGCCAGCTATACAGCCATTCAGCATTTGTGGCGAATGGCCGCGTGGTGCAAGATTTTGTGGTGATTGAACATGGCTCAGCCAACCGGTTTGTGGTCGACACCAGCCACATGGCCATTGATTTTCCTGCTGAGGTGCACACCCGCGTTCGCCGGGAAATTGAGCACCTGGCCCAAAGCCTGCGCCTGTGTGATGGCCTGGTGCACACCCAGTTTTTGCTCAAGGGCGACAAATTCTGGCTGGTTGAAATTACCCGCCGATGCCCCGGCGACTTGTACAGCCAGCTGATTGAACTTTCAAGCGGCTTTCCCTATGTGGCCAGTTATGCCAAAGGTTTTTTGGGTCAACGTACAGCACCCGGCGCATTGAAACAGAATTTTATTTTGCGCCATACACTGACCTTGCCACACGAAGGTTTGCTGCAACACCTGCACTTTAAACACCCGGTGCACATGGAGCGCTGGGTGCCCATTGCCGCCACTGGCGACTTCATTGCGCCCAGCCCGGTGGGCCGCATGGCTTTGCTGTTTGCACGCTGCGCCAATGCCAGCGAACTTCAAACACTGGCAAGCCTTGCCACACAGCGCAGGCTTTACACCTTCAATGGTTAAAGCTGCATGCAAAGGAGATTGAACATGAACAAACCCATCAAAGTGGCCATGATTGGCGGTGGCGTCAATTCAGCCGTGGGTCGCGTGCATGAAATTGCCATGAAAATGGACAATGAATTTGAACTGGTGGCTGGCTGCTTCAGCCGCAACCCGGAATTCAATGCCGAGTCGGGTCGCCAATACAATGTGCCCGCACACAAGCTTTACCCCAGTGCAGAAGCACTGATTGACGCCGTGGCCGCCGAAGTGGATGCCGTGGTTATAGCCACACCGATCAAGTCGCATGCGCAATACATTCATTTGGCACTTGACCACAAGCTGCGCGTTATTTCCGACAAGCCTTTACTGGCCAATGTGCAGGAATGCAAAGAACTGCTGACCCGCGTGAAACCCGACAACACCCAGGTGTTTTCAATATTCAATTACACCGGCTACCCGGCTGTGCGCGAGATGAAACGCCGCGTGGAAAGTGGCGGGATTGGCCATGTGTTCAAAGTCATGGTGGAAATGCCGCAAGATTCGTACATGCGACTGACCAATCAAAACAAAACCCACGCCATTCAGGCCTGGCGGCTTGAAGACGGTGACATCAGCTGCGTGTCGCTTGACCTGTTCGTGCACCTGCACAGCCTGGTGAACTTTGTGTGCGGCAACACGCCGCTTGCCGTGAACGCCTGGCAGCGTGCCATTACCAATGTGGCCCCTGGCTTGATTGATGAAGTAGATGCCGTAATCAGCTACAGCAACAACCTGATGGTGAATGCCTGGTATGGCAAAGCCGTGCTGGGTTACCGCAATGGTTTGCGCATTCGCATATTTGGCAGCAAAGGCAGTTTGCAATGGCACCAGGAACAACCCGAATTGATTGAAGCCGCCGACGAGGCCGGCAACCGCATGCTGCTGGATCGAATATCCACGGGTAGCGATGTCACTGCACAGCCCCGTTACAACCGTTTCAAGGCAGGTCACCCCTCTGGTTTCATTGAAGCCTTTGCGAACTACTATGCCGACATTGCGCAGGCCATGCGCGATGAAAAACTGAATGCCTACACACTGTCCACGGGTGTCGCAGCCGAAGGATTGGCCTTGAGCCAAGCCATTGCGCAAGCGTCTGTTACCGGGCGCACCATTGAACTTTAAGATCGGGAAAGCTTAAACCATGACCACATCCAGTCTGGAAGAACAACTGAAACCACTGTTTGATGACATTGATGCCAAACTGCAAGCCATTGAAAGCGGTGTGTACCTGCAGCGGCAAGATGCTGAAAAAACAATCAATCAACTGGCCGTGTTGGTGAACGAATGCCAAAACAAACCCTACGCCAGTTTGATGCAACTGAACATTCAAGGCACCACGGAATTGTGCACCCGCTTTGCCGCGCTGTATGTGAACGTGTTGACTGACCTGAAACACACCCTGAGCCTGAACAGTGTGCTGGTGCTGACCAAACAAAAACGATTCATGAGTTATGTGTTTGAGGTGTCTGGCTACGGCGGCAACAGAGCCACCCTGCACATGCTGTTGCAAAAAGCACGCGATAAAAAAACCAAAAACTTAAGCGACAACACCGCCATGGTTCGTGCTGTGTTGCTGGCTGGTGTGGGCGATCTGGAGCCGGGTGACCTGGTTGAATTGACACTGGAGACTTCCGAAACAGCCGCTTTGCTGGCCATTGGCTTGTTGCTGGATCGCCTGCCATTGACACTGACGGGCGACGCTGGCCGCACCTTCCTGCTTGAGGAATACAACCCTTACGATTCACTTCGCCCACTTGATCAATACCGCGCATTGATTTCCAACATCTGGATGCTGTGCAGCTACGGCACATCGCCACGCAAACACGACATCAAAAAGCACTTGAACAACTGGTTCAAACGTGTGCACAAAGCCAAGGGCATTCAAGCCAAACCCGCTGGCAGCGTGCGGCATGCGGGCAACATCGACAACAAGCCGGTGATGGCGGTCATTGCGGAAACATTCAAATCAGTACACGCCATGTACCGCTGGTATGCGCCCATGATCAAGCGTCTGAAACGCGATTACTACATGGTCATGGTGTCGATGAAAGCCGATGTCGATGAACAATCCATTGGGCTGTTTGATGAATTCATTGAAGTGCCGGAAGAAGAAATGAACCTTCAGCCCGTACTGAACCAGTGCACGCCCGACATTGCCTGGTTCATGAGCGTGGGCATGCGCTCGTGGGGAATTTCATTGGCCAACTTGCGCTGGGCACCCCTGCAAGCCATGAGCTTTGGCCACCCGGCCAGCAGTTTCAGCAGCGAAATGGACATGGCTTTTGTCACCAGCCGTGTGTTTGGCGGCCAAGGCGTTGTGAATGAAAACATGCTGATTCTGGAAAGCGAAATAGGCAATGTGGCTGAGGCTCACAAAGACTTGAAGCTGCCCCCGCCCGCCGTGTTGAGCGACGATGTTGTGTCAATTGCAGTGCCTTGCAATGTCATGAAAATCAACTTGGGATTTATTACCGCGTTGAAAGAAATTGAACGCTTGTCAGCCCGGCCCGTGCGCTTCACTTTCTTCCCCAATGAGTATGGCGTGGGGCACCTGTCCACAGAACGCCGTTTGCAGAAATATTTTCCCACCGCCGTGGTGGCACGCCGCACAGGCTATGAGGCGTATTTGAACATGCTGAACCAAAACCACCTGGCACTAAGCCCGTTCCCGTTTGGCAACGCAACAAGCACCATTGATTGCATGGTGTTGGGTATGCCCGTTGTCAGCCTGATCGGCGCCGAGCCACATTCACGCAGCGACTACGATATTTTGGCCTCACTTGGCTTGGCCGAATACTGCGTTGCCGACTCGGTAGAAAACTACGTCAACGGCGTGGTGCGCTACATCAATGAACCGGGCTTGCTGGAGGAGTTACGAGCCATGGTGGCGTCCAAGAAATTCATGGACTTGCACCAGCAAAACGAGAATGAGTTTTCCGATGAAATGTGCAAGGCCTTGAACTGGGCGTATGCAAACCAAGAAGAAGTGCGTGGGCCAAGGGGCTTGATGATTGACGGAAAAGGCAAGTGGCTACCGTGAGGATCAGTTCTTACTGTTAAGGTGAAGTATCAATAAAAATGGGGTTGTAAAATTTTTATAATCCATTTAAAACAAACACTTATAAATTCCACAACACATCCATTTCTTGATTTACAATATTGAGTAAATATACTCAGTATTGTAAAAATGTACAGTCGACATCAAATTTCCACGCTTCGGCAACGGCTTCGGGAAACCCCGAGGTTCATGATTGCCGTAACCGGCCCACGGCAGGTGGGAAAAACCACCATGGTCAATCAGGTTCTTGATGAACAGCCTGCTGCGCACCGGTTGTTTGTATCAACAGAACAACGGGAAATCTTTTCGACCAATCTCACCAATTTCGTCTTCGACTCAAATGATACGCAAGATTACAGCCCGGCCCCAAGGTCAGAAGAATGGCTTGTTCACACATGGAACAGAGCAAGAGCGCAAGCCCTGCGGATCACCAACGGCACCCATTACATTTTAGCGATTGATGAAATACAGAAAATTCCAAACTGGTCCGAGGTAGTGAAAGGCCTGTGGGACAAAGATCGAACTGAAAAATTGCCCATGCACGTGGTGCTGCTTGGATCATCGCCCTGGCTGATGCAAAAAGGACTGACAGAAAGCCTGGCAGGTCGCTTTGAGCGCATTCATTTAAGTCACTGGTCGTTTCGTGAAATGCAAGAAGCATTCGACTTCACGCTGGATCAGTATATTTATTTTGGCGGATACCCCGGCTCAGCCAGCCTGATAGGTGACGAACAACGCTGGCGAGCTTATGTACAGCATTCACTGATTGACCCCATCATCAACAAAGACATTCTTGAACACAACCGCATTCACAAACCGGCACTACTCAAACAACTTTTTGAACTGGGTTGCGGGGCCTATTCCGGTCAAATTCTTGCACTC
The DNA here is from genome assembly GCF_902506325.1 of Limnobacter sp. 130. GTDB lineage: Bacteria > Pseudomonadota > Gammaproteobacteria > Burkholderiales > Burkholderiaceae_B > Limnobacter. The sequence goes on along the minus strand of NZ_LR732328.1, from coordinate 54,505 downwards.
AGTAAAATTGTTGACGGTGGGCTTTTGCAAGAGGCTGGCAATACAACCACATTGAGCGATTACATTGGTTTGTTATCCGCCGCAGAACTGCTCAGCGGGCTGCAAAAATACGCCAATAAAGAACATCGCAAACGAGCCTCTCCACCGAAATTCAATGCACACAATACGGCGCTAATGTCTGCACTGGCGGGGTATACCTTTGCCGAGGCGAAGGCCGATCGAAGCCACTGGGGCAGACTGGCGGAAACTTGCGTGGGCGCACACCTCATGAATACTGCACAGGGCGAATGCGATGTTCACTACTGGCGCGAAAGTGGCGACGAAGTGGATTTTGTGTTGAGCAAAAATTCCAAACTGTTGGGTATTGAAGTAAAAAGTGGAAAAACGGGAATAGCGCACAAAGGACTGCAAGCCTTTAGTGAAACCCACACAGGATCAAAAACACTGTTGGTTGGCGATGCTGGAATTCCTGTTTACGAGTTTTTAAGTGCGCCTGCAAGTCACTGGCTAGGGTAGAAAAAACCCATGTTCATTCCACGCACAGTCACAGAGTATCAGTTAAGCGAAGACGCCCCACAGCCACAGCGTAAAACGACAGTCCTTGCCGAACTTCGAGAATTGAAATCTTGGGTGCTTCTGGGCGAGCCGGGATCGGGCAAAAGCACGGCATTCAACCAAGAATGCAAAAACACAGGCGGCAAGGTAATACGTGTCAGTGAATTTCTCGATGAAGAATTTGCCGACTTGGCTCAAGAACCCGTCATTTATCTGGATGCTTTGGACGAAGCGCGCAACACCACAACAAATGGTCGAAAGCTGTTGGGGCAAGTTGCAAAAAAACTGCGGCAATTGGGTAGCCCGCAATTCAGAATTTCATGCCGCGCTGCGGACTGGTACGGCGAACCGGACCATGCTGAACTAAAACGGGTTGACGAATGCATACGACTTTTCAAGCTGAATGAACTAACAGTCGATGACGAATCCGTACAACAATACATTGCAGGCGAGCTGAATTCAAAACCAGGGAACATACCAGCCCAGGAATTTTTAAATCAGGTAAAACAACAAAACCTGAAGCCGTTGCTGGCCAATCCCTTATTGATCAAGCTGCTGATTAACTCAATTCACAATCGACAGCTTCCTGAGTCGCGGCGTGAAGTGTTCGAATTTGCTGTTCAAAAGTTGGCCAAAGAACATGACCCCTACTATCAACAATATGCCCCGGATGAAAAATATTCCATTGACGACCTAGTGGATCGAGCAGGCTACTTGTGCAGCATCATGTTGTTCAGCAACCGTTTCGGATTCGCTTTAATCGATGGCAACGTACACAGCAATAGCGATTTACAATCCGACGAATTCGGTGGGCTAGACTCATTAAGCCTGCGCGCATTGCGCAGCGCACTTTTCCGCCCATCAAATTTAACTGGCACAGTTGAGCCTATTCACCGAACAGTTGCAGAATTTCTGGCTGCACAGTGGATCGCAAAACAGATTGCGAATCACGCATTGCCCATCGGACGGGTATTGCGTTTGTTTGAAGGGTTTGACAAAAAAACAGTGGCCAGTTTAAGGGGACTATTCGCCTGGGTAGCCACGCTAAGCATTTCAGCGTTTGAACAAATGATTGAAATTGACCCACTGGGAATCGCAATTTATGGCGATGCTGCATGCCTGAGCACAGCACAAAAAATGAAAGTGATTCTGGGGCTTCAAAGGGAAGCCCAGGCGTATTTCGGTTTTGGTTGGCAAGTGCCATTCAGCAGTCCTCTTCAAGGCCTTTGGGACCCAGAGTTTGAATCGTTTTTTATTGAAAATTTCAAAAGTGCATCCAGAGAAAAAACGCACCAGGCATTCATACATGAGCTACTGAATATATTGAAAGGTAATGAAACTAATGATCGATTGGCATGCGCTTTAGAAAAAATTGTTGCGGACCACAGTTTCTGGGACAGTATTCGAAGCGCTGCACTGGATGTACTGTTGCTTACGCCAGAACAGCTAATCCGGCTGTCGATATTGCTTAATCGAATTTCAAATGGAGAAATTGAAGACGCAGAAGACCAGCTATTGGGCACACTACTATTCGCACTTTACCCCTCGGCAATACCCACAGTATCGATTCTTTCCTTTCTTCATCACGCCAAGAATCCACACTTAATCGGCGACTATCTTTATTTTTGGGAACATGAATTACCAAAACGTGTTCCTGTCGATGAACTGCCCGTTTTGCTGGACCAACTAGCAAAAAGAGGTGATTTCCCATGGACTAGGACAGAGAGTCTTAACCTGCAAAGAATGTGCGGAAAATTGATAGTGCGTGCATTGTTTGAAATCGGCGAAGAAACCAACGATGAAAAGTTATTCACATGGCTTGGCATTGGCCAAGACGAATACGGCCATGTACAAAGAACTGCAGAGCACCAACACCAAATTGGTGCATGGTTCGGAGAACAGGAAAGTCGATACCTTTCACTCCTTGAAAAAGCTGTTGAGAAATCACTTTCAAAAAAGCATCCCTACCATGCCTACCACACCACGAAAGGATGGATTTGCATCAATCAATTGCCCGCCCAACTAGGCTTGTGGCATTTGAAAAAAGCTGATTCCGCAAGCACCCAAACCGCAGTGGAAATTCACTTGGGTGAAGCTATACGCCACCTTTCCTTCCAACAGGGAAATGAAGGACTTGCGCTGGAGATGATCGAAGACTTCTCTCTAAAGTACCCGGAGTACCGCGACTATATTCAAGCGCACTTGTTTCATGAACGCTCAGCTACAGAACTTGAACTGGCCAAACACCGAAACAATTCAATTCAAGTCGCCAATGAAAGAAAAACGCAAACCACAAAAACACTTTCAAACAATTTAGAAGCCATTAGAGCGGGTACCGCCAGCTTGGGAATATTTTATAACCTTGCACTTGTTTGGCTTGACTTCGCAAGCGATGTAAGCGGCAGCAATCCGCAACAGCGATTGGACAGCTTTTGCTTCAACGGTACAGAAGTTTATCAGGCAGCCCGAACAGGATTTTCAAAATTCATTCTGCTGTCTGATTTTGCAAAGCACACTGAAATTATTGAATCCTATGTGAGTAGCAAAAGGCCCTGGAATCAATTCCCTACAATTATTGGCTTGGAAATTCTTTTCGAAGAAAATCCGAATGCTTTTGCATCAATCGAGGAAAACAGACTGAAAAGTTTTGTTGCCACGCAACTGGCTTATGGTCTGGAAGAAAAGCCAAAATGGATTGCATACCTTGCCCAAATCAATCCGCAGCTAGTCTCAGAAGTTTGGGTTCAATTTGTGCTAACCAGCTTCAAGAAAGCTAAGCTTCATGGTGCGAACATTTACGGGATTTGTGATTGGCCTGAATATCGAGAAATCGGATTGATTGGTATTCCAAAAGTGCTTGCGAAATACCCAGTTCGCAGCCGCGCAGATCAACTGGGTTATGTAAGGCGCTTGCTTTACTTTGCCATACAAAACTTGTCTGAAAAGTTACAGCCAACGATAAAGAAAAAGTTGAGCAGCAAAAGCATGGATGCTGGCCAGCGCGTGTATTGGATAATGGCGGGCTTGGCAATTGATTCGCCTACGTATGAAAATCTGTTGATTACTGAATTATCCGATTCAGCAATCAAGGCCCATTATTTCCTCCAATTCATTCGACACGATTCGCGTGACGAAAATTACATTCACAGCACATCCGCTGTGTTTTTGTCAAAACTGATCGAAGTCATTACACCTCAAGCCGACCCGAGTGTTGAACACGCTGAGGGAGCCGTCAGCAGTTCTGGCGAACTGTGGTGGACGCTGCAGCGCCTGATTACTCAACTAGGCGAAAGCGACGACCCCAACACATTGCCTGAACTTCGACGACTTCAACAATTGCCTGAACTGGAAAAAATCCACTATTTACTTGAGCACACTGCATACGATGTACAAATTCGTATTCGAGAAAAATCGTTTGCATTTTTGAAACCGCAAAGCCTGATCAAAGTGCTAGGAAATCGCGAGCCTGTTGATGTAAAAGACTTGCAGCAATTGATTGTGGAACATCTTGATGACTATGCTGAATCAATCCATAGCGACAACGCTAATATTTACGCGCGCTTTTGGGACACACACAAGGAACGCCGCCCCAAAGATGAAAACGATTGTCGAAACATTATTCTCAGCGAACTAAAAATCAGGCTGTCGCCGTACGGTGTGGAGTGCGCGCCTGAAGCCCAGTATGTCAACAACAAACGGGCCGACATTAAAGCATTATTCCGTAACAAGTTTTCTGTTCCCATGGAATTTAAATGTGACTGGAACCCGGATCTTTGGACCGGCCTGCGCAACCAACTAATCAATCAATATTCAATTGAACGGAAAGCAAACGAACATGGAATTTATGTGGTGCTGTGGTTTGGCGAACATGATCGTGAACCTATTCCCAAAACCCTGGATGGCTCACCCAAACCCCAAACACCCAAGGAAATTGAAGAGTATCTTTTGAGTTTACTGAACCCGGAAGAAAAACAAAGAATACTTGTACGCGTAATCAACCTTGAATGGACCGGCAGCTGATCACGCCACCATATCAAAACTTATCAACCCTCCCGGCTGCACCACCGTGGCAGGCCAGTTTGCAGCCTGTTGAACTGGCACCACGCCGTGTTCAACGATCCACTGCACCGCGCGAATAACGCCTGCGTGGGTAAGCCAAACCTCATCGCCTTGCATACTGCGCAAAGCCTGCCCCACCCGCTGCAACACCGTTTGCGTGCTTTCAACACCACCGAAACAATGGTGATCAAAATCAGCCAGCCAGGCATCGAATGCGGCTTGCGGTATTGAATCCCAGGCTTGCATTTCCCAGCAACCGAAGTTCATTTCATTCAGGCGGGGGTCTACTGCGGCGGCAGGAAAATCGGGCCGCAACACCGCCAAATGATTTGCAAGTTGCTGCGCACGCGTTAAACCGGAAACACGCAGCACCAAACCCTGCGGCAATTGTTCAGCGGCCAACTTGGCAGCCAAAAGGCTTGCAGCATTGTCGGCGGGCACATCGCTTGCGCCATAGCAAATGCCCGAAGGCAGCAACACCGGCGCATGGCGAATCAGCCAAAGCTTCATCAGGCGTGTGCCAATGGCAGGGCCACAACAAGACCAAAATAAAACGCCACTTCACACAGTTGCTGTGTAGCACCCAGGCCGTCGCCAGTAAAACCTGCCAGCCTGCGTTTGAGCAAACGCAACATATAACCCAGTGCCACCATTGCACCCAATACACCTGCCCACCACGGCATGCCCGGTACAAGCGCATACAGCAGGGCCAATGCCAACCCAGCCCACACCGCGGCGGCCAACAGGCTGTTGTTGCCAATTTGATCGGCCAAGGGTTTGGATTTCGATTGCTGCGTGTCGCCCACATGCGGCAAGCTGCGAATAATGAATAGCGGCAAAAAGCGGGAAACCACATGCGCCCCAAACCCGGCCGCCGCGGCTGCGGGCAAGGGGACCAGTTGCAACAACATGGCCAGCAAACCGACTTTAAGCAACACGATCAGCACCAGCGCCAATGCGCCGTAGGTGCCCACACGAGAATCTTTCATGATGTCGAGTGCGCGTTCGCGATTCAGGCTGCCGCCCAGCCCATCGGCTGTGTCGGCCAAACCATCTTCATGAAACGCGCCGGTCAACATCACGCCAAACACCGTGCACAACACAGCAGCCACCCAGCTTGAAGCAGATACTTCCGGCAAAGCCCACACCAAACCCCACAACACCACGGCGCTGCTTGCGCCAACCAACCAACCCACACCGGGAAAGTGTGCCGCACTGGCACGCAGCATGGCGGGCGAGAAACCCACCCATTCCGCCAGCTTGCCAGTAACAGGTATGCGTGTAAAAAACTGCACGGCCAGCAGGTAGTGGCGGATGAATTGCAAGAATATCTGGATCATTCCAATGACGCTTTTGCTGATGTTGTAGAAGTGGACAGGTCCGCACGCGACACGCTGGCAGAATCAAAACTGGCCATGTCGCGCAGCAAGGCACAGGCCGACACCAGCAGTGGCCAGGCCAGGGCCGCGCCAGAGCCTTCGCCCAAGCGCATCCCGAGATCAAGCAAAGGCTGCGCATTCAAGTATTTGAGCATGTTGCGGTGGCCCTGCTCGCCCGATTGATGCGCAAAAATACAATACGCCAACACATTGGGGCACATTGCGTGTGCAACCAGCACTGCTGCCGTGGCAATAAAACCATCCACCACCACCACGCGGCGCTCGCTGGCCGCTTGCAAGACCGCCCCCACCATGGTGGCAATTTCGAACCCGCCCATGGCGGCAAGAATCTCCATGGGTGACTCGGCATTCTCATGGCGATGCAGCACTTCCCGCAATGTGCTTGCCTTGCGCTGAACGGCTTCAGCATTCAAACCAGTGCCTGCGCCCGTGCATTCAGCAATGTCGTGCCCGGTGAAACGGGCCATCAGCAGTGAAGCCGCCGATGTGTTGCCAATGCCCATTTCCCCCAACAGCAGCACATTGCCGGGCAGGCTGTGAAGCAAGTCCATGCCGTTCTTCATGGCTTGTCCGCATTGGGGAATTGACATGGCTGGCCCCTCAAAACTGTTGGCCGTGCCATATCCAATTTTGCGGATGTAAAGGCCATTGCGAGCGGTGAAGTCGTGCTGAACACCGCAATCCACCACACTCAAACTCAAACCATGTTGACGCGCCAGCACGCTGACTGCTGCACCACCCGCCAGAAAATTTTCCACCATTTGCCAGGTGACATCGCTGGGGTACGCGGACACGCCCTGCCGGGTCAAACCATGGTCGCCGGCAAACACGATCAGCTGCGGTTCTTCAAGCACAGGGCTTTCAGTGCCCAAGGCCACGCCAATTTGAACAGCCAACGCTTCGAGCTTACCCAATGAAGCCAGCGGTTTGGTTTTGTTGTCGATCACGGTTTGAAGCCGTGCTTGCAAAACAGTATTGCTGGGGTTGTGAACAACAGGCAAATCAAATGACATGTGTGGGATACCTGAAAATTAGGGTTCGATAAGTGCTTTCAACACGCCTGGCTCTACATGCCGTTCCAGAAAATCGGCCAAGCCATTGAACACGCTTTCCAGCGTGGGGGTTTGTGCGCCAAACAATGCGGTCAATACTGCGGGGTCTTCAAACAGGCCATGCACATACACACCCAATACGTTGCCAGCGGTATTTTGCCAGCCCAAGCCGGGCAACACCTCGTGGGCCAGTTGCCCAGCCTCGGCCAGCGCGGTGTGTTGCACTGTGCGGCCATGGTGAATTTCATAACCGTTCACCGGCTGTTGCGCCAACGCAGCCCAAGGCCCTTGCACGGCAGCAAAACGCAGGTGGGCGCGGCGCACTGTTTTGTCGGGCTCAAAACAGGTGACCAATGGCAAAAGCCCCAGCCCCGGCGCGTTTCCATCAATACCGTGCGAATCCACCAGGGCTTCGCCCAGCATTTGCAGGCCGCCACAAATACCCAGAACTGGCTTGCCTTGATCTGCGTGGCTTGCCACGGTTTGATCCAGCCCCTGTTCACGCAGCCATGCCAAATCGGCTGTTGTGTGTTTGGAACCGGGCAAGATAATCCAGTCTGCACCTGCGCAATCGGCCGGGGTGCGGGCCCACACCAAACGCACGCCGGGCATGTTTTTCAAGGGCTGGAATTCGTCCAGATTGCTGATGCGGGGAAACGCCACCACTGCAATCGTGGTGTGCACCGCGCCCGTGGCCTTGCTTCGGTCATCGAACACGCCGTCTTCTTCGGGCAAACCATGCTGAAACCACATGGGCAAAGTGGCCACCGTGGGCACGCCGGTCAACTGTTGTAACTGTTCGGGCGCGGGGGCCAACAAAGCGGCATCACCCCGAAATTTATTCAACACAAACCCACGGATCAATGCACGTTCATCAGCGGGCAACAAAGCCCAGGTGCCATACAGGTGCGCAAAGGCACCGCCACGATCAATGTCGGTAACCAGCAGGCAACGTGCCTGTGCATACACCGCCACGCGCATGTTCACAATGTCGCTGGCATGCAGGTTGATTTCAGCAGGCGAGCCTGCGCCCTCGATAACCACCACATCGTTTTCAGCGCGCAAGGTGTCGAGCGCGGCCGCAATGTGTGGCCACACCTGTGCGCTGCGTTCACGCCACGGGGTTTTGCCCAGTACCGGGTCTACTTTTCCCAGCACCACCACCTGGCTTTTGGTGTCGGCTTCGGGTTTCAACAACACCGGGTTCATGTTCACACTGGGTTCGCAACAGGCGGCCAGCGCCTGAAAATACTGGGCTGAACCAATTTCGCCTTCACTGCCATGCAAGCCCGCCACCACACGGGCGTTGTTGCTCATGTTTTGAGCCTTGAACGGGGCCACTTTCAAACCCATGCGTGCGTAATGGCGGCACAGCGCAGTGGTCACCCAGCTTTTTCCGGCACCACTGCTGGTGCCCAACACCATGACACACACTGCTTTCATACCTGCAAGGCCTTTGAAAGTGCGGCCATGGCTTGCGGCTTTTGTGCGCACAAGCGCCACCACCCCGGCAAGCCGAAGGAAGTGGCATCACGCAGCTTGATGCCGTGCGCGCGCAGGTGCACTTCATCAATTTCACGGGGTGCCTTGGCACACACAAATGAAGCAATGCTGGGCATGGTTTCCCAACCCTGCTGGTGAAGGCAATCCAGCAGATCCGTTTTCCATTGCGCCAACACGCCGCGGCTTTCGGCCAGCCAACTTTGTGTTTCCGGCAGGGTCCAGGCCTGCAACATGGCCTGACCGTGCGTACCGATCAGCCAGGAAGGTGCAAGACTGTTCAAGGCGCGCACCGCACGGCTTTCGCCCAAGGGTGCGATCGCGTAGGCGCCGCGAATACCCGTCATGCCCAATGCCTTGTTGGGTGACCACAATTGCCACAAGTGGTCTCGCTGTTGCAGGCTTGCGCGTGCCTGTTCATCAAGGCACAAAGGTTCATAGGCGCAATCCAGCACAGCAACAACGTCGGGATGATCCTCGACAAGCTTCAATATCCCGGTCGATTCAGCTTGCCCCAAGGGGCTGGACGGGTTGCACAGCCACACCAGTCCTGCCCGGCTTGCGTCATCAACCTGTTCCATGTCCCACACCTGCGCGGCGTGCGCATAATCGCCGTAGGCATGTTGCGGTACCCAGTATGAACTGCAGCCCTTGCGCCACTGGCAGGTGGTCAGGCGTTGAATGAATTCGCTGGCACTGCCCGCCACCACAATTCTGGATTCTTCCACTTGGTGAAAGTGGGCCAGCGCAGCGCGCAAAGCCGTGTAATTTGGGTCGGGGTAGCGCAGTGCGTCGGCCTGTTGAACCGCATTCAACACCGCAGGGCAAGGCCCCACCGCATTGGCATTGCTGGAAAAATCGAAGGGCACAGGCCCGTGCTCATCGGTACCGCCATGTATGCGTGTGTTCATACCACCCCCCACAAAACAGCTGCCATGCAAAAAACTGCAATGAATACCACCACTTGTGCACAGGCATGCAAGGCGGCTTCGATGTGGCCACTGCGTGGCACATCACCTTGCACATTCAAACAATACACCCCTTTTTTTTCGAGACAAATATTCATCCCCAAAGCCAATGCCCCCATGGGCCAACCACCATTTGGCGACGGTGTTTGTTGCGCAACACCGGGCAACCGGGTCAGGCCACGGCCTTTGAACAACAGGCAAATGAGAAAGGCGGTGATGCGGGCGGGCACCCAGGAAAGCACATCGTCTGCGCGCGCGGCCCACTTGCCGGCCCAGGTCCAGTCGCGCCCGGCGCGTTCACCCCGGTAGCCCCACATGGCATCGGCGGTGTTGGCAAAACGATAAACCGCAGCACCGGGCAAACCGAAAAGAACAAACCAGAACAGCGGGGCCACCACCGAATCATTTAAATTTTCCGCAAGCGTGGAAATGGCCGCTTGCCGAACCTGCGCCTCGCTCAGGCTGCTCACATCGCGGCTCACCAAACGCGCCACCTGTTGCTGGCCCTCGGGCAGCGAGCGTTGCAGGGCGTGTTCAACATCGCGCACTTCATCACGCAGCACCCGCCAGGCCAGCATGGGTTTGAGCAGCAAGCCCACAAGCACAATCTGAACCACCCAGTGTACTGTTGCCGCCCCCATTGAAACCACTGCAGCCAGAATGGATACGCCCGCAACTCCCACCCACCAAGCCAGCGCACCGGCAGTCAATTGCGACAGCACACTGCGGGCGGGCTTGCCAATTTCAGGTGCAAACAATCGCCCCGCCCAGGCCAGGTAGTTGCCCATCCACACCACGGGGTGCCAGCGTGCGGGTGGTTCGCCAAAGCAATAGTCCACCAGCAAGGCGACCAGCATAGCAGCGGCCAGAATGTTGATTGGGGTGCAAGCAAACCACATGGCTAGTGGTCCTCGTTGACAGGCGGCGAACCGGGTTGGTTCGCAAATACAGCACTGGCTTTGCCCCAAGTGTCGTCAAACACCAAACCCGACAAAGCCTCGCATTGGGCCCATTGCTGTTGCGCCAGCATGGGTTCTGCGTAATAGCCCTCGACCGGCCCCAGGCACAGCACGGCAATCGGGCTGGCTCCTTCTGGCAGGCCCAGCAATGTGGCCAGTTCAGCAGGTTCAAACAGCGACACCCAACCCATGCCCAGTCCTTCAACTCTTGCGGCCAGCCACAGGTTTTGGATCGCACATGCGGCCGACGCCAAATCCATTTCAGGCATGGTGCGCCTGCCAAAAACATGGCGCTCACGGCCATCGGCCAGCGCAACCACCAGCACCTCGGCCGCATCCAGAATGCCCTGCACTTTCAGCTGCATGAATTCGCTTTCGCGTTGCCCAAGGGCACGTGCAGTTTGAATGCGTTCGGCCTCGACCAAGGCGTGCAGGCGCACACGGGTGTCGTGGTTCTGAATGCGCATGAAACGCCAAGGCTGCATGTAACCCACGCTGGGTGCATGGTGTGCCGCAGACAGCAAACGTTGCAACACATCGGTAGGCACCTGCCCGCCACAAAAGTGGCGCATGTCGCGCCGCTCGCGAATGGCGCGGTACACTGCCGCCGATTCACTTGGTGAAAAAGGCGTGGCTGCAACCAAGGCGGGTTTAATCTTCAATGCCGCGTTGAGCAGGAATCCCTGCCTTGAATGCATGTTTGATCATGGTCATTTCGGTCACCGTGTCGGCCAGGTCGATCACCTCTTGCGGGCAGCGCCGCCCGGTGATCACCACATGCACATCCTTTGGCCTGTTGCGCAAAGTTTGCAGCACATCGTCCAAGGGTATCCAGCCGTAAATCAAACCGTAGGTCAATTCATCCAGCACCACCATGAAATGTTCGCCGCCCAGAATGGTGTCGCGGGCTTTTGCCCAGCCATCCAGGGCCAATTGCGCAGAATGTTCAATGTCTTTGCTTTTCCAGCTAAAGCCATCGCCCAGCCCTTCAATGGACAAGCCCAGTTGCTCAAGCGATCTGTGCTCACCAAAACGCGCACTGGGCACCTTCATGAACTGGTAAATTTTTACCAGCTTGCCGTGCACATGGGTGCGGCCAAAAGCACGCATGGCCAAACCAAATGCGGCGGTGCTTTTGCCTTTGCCATCGCCGGTGTTCACGATGATCAAACCACGCCGTTCGCCTTCGGGGCGGTCGTAGCGTTTTTCAGTGGGGGGCGTTTCAATTTGCATGGGTTTTCTCTCGCGGTCAGGTTGGCAACACAAGCCAACGGTTGTTCACCTGGTGAATGGAAAGTCGATGGTCGAATACGGTTTGCAAGGCGTGGTGTGCGGCCGCATCGTGGCTGGGGCCTGCATATTGCAGCTGGCCTGCTTGCATCACCAGCAGGTCGTCGGCCAGCAAAGCCAGGGAAATTTCATGCAACACAGTGACCACGGTGCGGCCCTCTGCCACCAGGCCACGCACCAGCACTATCCAGTCGGCCTGGTGTGGTGGGTCCAGGTTGGCCAAGGGTTCGTCCATCAACACCATGTCGGCTTGAACAGCCAGTAGCCGGGCCAGCAATACACGCTGGCGTTCACCACCGGAAAGGCTGCCCAGCAGGCGGTTTCGCCATTCCCAAACGCGGGTTTGTTCCATGGCCTGCTGCACGGCAGCGTGGTCGGCCGGGCCGGGCGGGCTTAACCAGGGCAAGTGGGGAAAGCGGCCCAGCATCACGATGTCGTAAGTGCTTAAATCATCGGCAGCCTGATCGGCCCCGCCTTGCGCAAGCCACGCCACTGTTTTGGCGCGTTCGCGGTGCGCGTATTCGTGCAGGGCTTTGCCGTTGACTTTCACGTGGCCTTGTTGCACGGGCACAAGCCCTGCAAGCGCACGCAAAAAAGTTGATTTGCCCGCACCATTGGGGCCCACAACGCAGGTCCATCGACCCGCTTCAATGCGTGCATTCAGTTGCTGCAACACAGGGCGCGCATGGCGGGCTGCCCCCAGCGACACACACAAATCATTCACTTCAAATGCAACAGGTTTGTTCATGTTCCCGTCACCCCGCCCTTCTGTGCATCAACCACAGCAAATAGCCACCACCCAGTGTGGCGGTCAGTACGCCCACAGGAATTTCCTGGGGCGCAATCAAGCCACGGGCCAGAATATCGGCGGCCAGCAGCAGCACGCCACCCATCAGGCTGGCCAACACCACCAACTGCGCATAAGTTGTTCGCACGGCAGCGCGCACCAAGTGCGGTGCCGCCAAACCCACAAACGCAATCAGGCCGGTGTGGGCCACTGCTGTGCCAGTGGCCAAAGCCACCACGGCAATCAGCGCCATGCGTGCCGGGCGCAGCGGCATGCCCAGGCTTTGGGCCGTGTGCTCGCCCAGCGTGAGCGCATCAAGCGTTCGGGAAAATGCCCAGGCCACACCCAGGCACAACACGCCGACAAGCAGCATGATGCCCAGCGACTGCCAACCCACAAAACCGGTAGAACCGAGAATGAATGCTTGCATGGCCTGCAAGGTTTGCGGAACCGCAATGGTGATCAGCGATGTCAGCGCACCCAACACCATGCCCACCACCACACCGGCCAACAGCAAACGCAATGTGTGCTGCACACCTTTGGCCAGGGTAAGTGTTAGCAGCACCGCACCCACCGCGCCCACAAACGCAGCACCGGTCAAGCCCAGCCGCACCACCCAGGCCTCGGCAAAGGGCGACACACCCAGTGCGGCCAGCGACACCGCCACCGCCAGGGAGGCACCGGAGGCACTGCCCAACAAAAACGGATCGGCCAAGGGGTTGCGAAACAAGCCCTGCGCCACGGCACCGGCCAGCCCAAGCAGCGCACCCGCCGCCCAGGCACCCAGTGTGCGGGGTGCGCGAATGTCCAGCACAATTTGACTGGCCACAGGGTCGGCCCACATGTGCCACACCGATTCAAGGCCCGTGCTGCCCACACCCAAACCAAGGGCACACAACAACAGGCTTAAGGCCAGCAAAAAAACACCCCACCACAGGCTTGCGCGTGTATTCATGGTGCACCTGCACTGTGTTTCAGAATGCACTGCGCCAGCAGGCGGGCACCTTCGGCCATGCGGGGGCCGGGGCGCACAATGGCGTCTTCATCGTCGCTGTTGAAAATGCAAATGCGTTGTTCGCGCACAGCCCGCAGGCGCTGCCAACCGGGGCGTTCGGTCATGCCTTGCGCATTGCGTTGCCCAACCATGATCAGGTCAGGGTTGGCACGCACCACAAACTCCGGGTTCAGTTTTGGAAATGGGCCCAGCTCAGCGGGCACCACGTTGCCTGCACCCAGGCGCTTAAGCGTTTGACCAATAAAAGAAGATTCACCGGCAGCATAAGGTGCGCGGTTCACTTCAAAGTACACACGAATGCCGCGCGCATGTTGCGGCAGGGAACTGGCTGCTGCTGACACACCCGCGTCCACGTTGCGCCACACCTGCTCGGCTTTTGTCGGCGCAAGGCCCAAGGCCTGAGCAACCTTTGCAATGACCACCTGCACCTGTTCGTGGGTTTTGGGTTCCAGCATCAGTACTTTCAGGCCCAGTGCCTGCAAACGTTCTGCTGCACGTGACGATTCTGCCATTAACACCAAGTCTGGTTTCAAGGCCACAATGGCTTCAATATTGGGATCAATGCCACCGCCCACGCGTGGCAGCTGTTGCACAGAAGCAGGCCAGTTGGAATAACGGTCCACACCCACCAAACGGCTGCACTCGCCAAGCGCACACACACTTTCTGTGAGCGAGGGCAACAGGCTGACGATGCGTTGTGGGGCAGCATGCGCAGCCCATGTACAACACGCCAACAACATGGCCAACACATTGCGCAGGCAAAGCAGCTTCATTGTGAAGTTCCTTTGACAGGCACTGCCTGCCCGGCCACCATCAAAGTGACCCGTTCGCAGGCGTCGGCCATGGCCTGGTTCAAGCGGCCCAGTTCGTCAACATAGTGGCGCACTTCTTTGCCCATGGGCACAACACCCAAACCAATTTCATTGCTAACCAGCACCACAGGCCCAGGCAGGCTGTGCAGCGTGTGAACCAGTTGCTCCACCGTGTGCTGAAAACCTTGTGCTGGTGCGGGTACGCCGGGTGGTGGCATGAGCCAATTCACGAGCCACAGGGTCAGGCAATCCACGATCAAAAGCGTGTTGCTGGTGCTGTGCAATTTCAAGGCGGCAGGCAGGTACAGGCTTTCTTCAACCGCAACCAGTCGGGGCACACGCTGCGCCCGGTCTAGCTGGTGCTGCACAATGCGTTGCTGCATTTCATCGTCGCCAACATGGGCCGTGGCCACCAGCACAGCGTGCCGCTGCGGGCTGACTGCAAGCCATTGAATGGCCAGGTTTTCAGCGCGGCGCGATTTGCCACTGCGCTGACCACCCAGTATCAACTCAGAACGAGCAAGCATGTGCATCAATCAGGTTTCACCCCTTAAAAAGACCAGTTGGCCGACACAAACAGGTTTCTGCCCGGTGTGGTAAAGCCATTGGCCAGTGAGTAGGTTTTGTCGGTGATGTTGTTCAAGCGGGCCGACACGGACAATTCCTGATTCACCTTGCGGCTTACCCCGGCGTTCAGCAAACCATAACCGCCCAGTTCAATATTGGGGTCGCTGAAACGAATCGTCCTGTCTTCACGGTTGCTGGCCAGTTTCAATTCACCATAGTACTGCCAGGGGCCAGTTTCACGACTCAAGTTTAAATTGAATACATGGCGGGCAATGCGCACAATGCGTTTGTTGTCGGGTTCGGTTTTGGGGTCGGTGTAATCGTAGGAAGCTTTCACCAATAGTGTTTCAAACTGGCGGTCTACTGCGAAGGTGGCACCACGCAAGGTTGCGCGTGCTGACTGCACTGCCGTAGACGGTGTAATGAAACCCTGCACCCTGTTTTCGTACACCACCGCACTGGCAGCCATGGCCGGGGTTGCATACTTCACACCCAGTTCTTTGGAACGGCTGCGCTGGGGTTGCAATTCCGGGTTGCCAAAACCTGGAAAGTACAACTGGTTAAACGTGGGGGCCTGAAAACTGCTGCCCGCACTGCCCACCAAACGCCATTGCGAATTCAGTTTGTAACCCGCAGAGACCGCATAGTTGTTGAAACGCCCGAACTGGGAATTGTCGTCGCTTCGCAGCACGCCCAGCGCGTCCCACTGCGCGCGATTCAATGCATACGCGGCCATGAAACCATCGATGGTGCGTGCCTTCACGTCGTAGTCGGTGGTGCTGTCCACCTCCTCGGTGCGCTGCTCGGCCAGCAAGGTCAGCACATCGCTACCAAATGAAATATCGTTTTGCCAGCTGTATTGGTCGCGCTTGGTGTCGAACCGGGCACGGCCCGCATCTGCGCCATCGGACAAACGGCGGTATTCACTCACCGATTTATCATCGGACTGCGCCAGCAACACGGTCGACTTCCAGCGCGGCGTGAATTTGGCAACCCATTGCAGGCTGGACTGGTTCAGTTCCGGTTTTGCAATCGCTTCGCTGGTTTGTGAATTCAGAGCCAGCGGGTTGGGAAACGGGTTGCCGTCGAAACCGTACTCGCCTTCGCTGTACAAGGTTTGAAATTTTAGTTGGTGATTGGTGTGCACATCGGCCACCAAACTGAAATTCAGGCTGCTGGTTTCAAACGCGTCTTCATCCGGATTCAACCCCGATGCAGCGGGTGTTTTCGCATCAATGCCAGTGCCCCGTTCATGGGAAAAACCAAGGCTGTAGCCAAACATGTCGGTTTTGCCACTGAAGTGCGCTGCACCCAACCGTTGACCATCGGTGCCCACACCCACACTAACCGACCGCCGTGGCGTGCCCGCTTGCCGCGTGATGATTTGAATGACCCCGCCCACCGCATCGGGGCCATACAACGCCGAGGCCGCACCGCGCAAAATCTCGATGCGCTCAATCGATTCAAGCGGAATGGTTTCCAGTGAAAAACCGCCGCTGGTTGCAGACCCCACCCGCACACCATCCACTAGCAAAATGGTTTGAGTGGCCGACGCACCGCGCAAAAACACATTGGTGTTGGAACGGTAACTGCCGTTGGCCGACATTTGCACGCCGGGCTGTTGGGCCAGCACTTCGCGAAGCGAGGTTTGCCCGGCACGATCAAGTGTTTCCCGGTCAATGACCGTGACGTCGGCCAACACCTCGGTGATGGGCTGTTCGGTGCGGGTGGCGGTGACCACCACGGAATCAAAAGTTGGTTTTTTTTGTGCGAATACAGGACCGGCTGCAGCAATGGCCACCGGCACGGCAAGCCAAAGCTTGCCCAAGCGAATTGAGTTCATGGTTAAATGGATTGACGAGTACCCTCACCGCCTTCCCCGACAGTGCATGGGACATAGTGCGCCAATGGCGCACCCCGTTGTTGGCCGGTATCCGGGCTGGCAGACTTACCCTCACCACCTTCTCAGGCGTTTGAAAACACCCAATGGTTTTTGATGAAAGCCAAGCTTGACGCTTGTCTGCGTACCGTTGCGGGGGCAGCGCTAAAGAGCTTCCCGTTTAACTTCAGAACAGGGACTGTTCCAAGAGCACCAACAAAGCCGATTGTACAGCAGCAGGGAGCAAAGAAAACATCGCTTGATGCCAGACTACTTCCAACCTTGAATCCACTGCCCTTCATCTTGCAAATCACGCCAGTGAATAATTTGCGTTCGGCCGGAATGCACAGCCTCCAATTCAAATTGCTCAACAGGCAATTCATCGCTTTCAGGCTTCACCACTGAACGAACCAGAAAGTGTTTTTCTTTGTTCGCTGGTTTCACGGCAGTCCACTTGCTCAGCAGCAACTTCTTGGGATTCAAACGGCGCATGGTTTAATTGGTTTGTGGTGAAAGTTCAAGCTTGTTCAAATCGAAGCCCTTGGCTTTCAGGCGTTGCAGCAGCGCCTCGTATTTGGCTGGGTTTACTTGCTGCGTACGCGACAACACCCACAAAAATTCTCGCTTGGGTTCGCTGACTGCAACCAGTTGGTATTCGGGGTCAAGATCAATCACCCAGTAATCACCCCACACCATGGGCAGCCAACTTAACCAGGCTGGCGCAAAGCGTACCTCTAGCTTCGGTGATTTCAAGCCACCGGTCTGCCTGACCTGGCCTTCGACCTCTTCCATGTCGCGGTTGGCCAACTGGCAGCGGTTCAGCACTTTCACTTTGCCGTCTTTTTGAAGTGAATATGCTGCGCTGGTATTGGCCACACACTGCTTCTGAAAACGATTGGGGTACTTGGCAACTTCAAACCAGGTGCCCATGTAACGGGGCACGTCGAGCGACTGAATGGTTTGAAGAGGTTGTGGGGATTCTGCTGCGAGTGCTGAATTGACAGCCACGCAAGACAGGGCAAACGAAGTAGCTAAAGTCAGCAGAGGTTTCATGAATTGAAGTGTGCCACATTATTCTTGATATTTGCGAAGTTTCGCCACTCAAGACAAAGCCAAAATGGATTGGCTATACTGACTTTCCTGCACAGGTGTGCGGCCGAAGTATCGTTTGAATTCTCGACTGAATTGTGACGGACTCTCGTAGCCCACCATGGCCGACACCTGGGCAGCACTGATGCCTTTCCTGATCATCATCAGTCGAGCCTGATGCAGCCGGATTGCCTTGATGTACTGGATTGGTGTATTCGATGTCACCGACTTGAAGTGTGCGTGAAAAGTCGGCACGCTCATATTGGCTTCTTGAGCCAAAGTAGCGACATCGAGTGCTCGATGGTAGTTTGAGTGAATCAGTTTCAACACTTTGGCCACCCGTGATAAATAGCTGTCGCGCGAAAAAGCAAGACGCAAGCTTCGGCCCTGCTCGCCCGTTAAAACCCGGTATGTGATTTCCTTGATGACGGAAGGACCCAGTACGCGTGACTCGGTCGGAGACTGTAATATCTCAAGTAACCTGAAGATTGAATCACCTAGCCTGGCGTCAATTCGGGATGCGAACAAAGGTGGCACAGCTTCGCCCTGATCCACGACAGATTCTTTCAAATCCAATATCAGTTCAGCAGCCAGTTCAAACTCCACACGAATGATCAAACCCAAAAGCGGCTTCTCTGCAGTGGCCTGGGTTTCAACATCAAACGGAAGGGGAACAGACACCACCAAATAATGATTTGCATCGTAGGTGTATGTGTTCCCATCGTGAAATCCATGTTTTGTACCCTGAATGACAATCACAATACTTGGCTCATAAAGAGCGGGCATTCTGGCCAATGCCCCGTTGCAGCGCATGAATGTTACGCCGTTCAACGCTGATTCAGAATACCCCTCTGTGGTCGCCAATTGCTGAATCATGGCCACCATGCGAGGGTGTCGTAACCCAAATAATTTGTCAGTCATATCAACCGCCTTCGCGAATGTACCAATTGCTTGTTAACGATATCACTCGCAGTCCTTAAGAATATTAAAAACATACTTATAGGCAATATTCCAAGAGGAATCTGCATAGTCGTAATGAAGCTCAACCCCTAACATGGAAGTTCAACTTTCTACTTAATTCAAGGGGTTCTGTGATGCAACAATCGTTGGCAAGCAAGACAATTTTAATCACTGGTGCAAGCAGCGGCATTGGTGAAGCAACAGCGAGGTTACTGAGCGAGCAAGGTCATCGACTTGTGATCGGCGCGCGACGTACCGATCGACTTAAATCCATTGCAGACAACTTGAACTGGAACGGCGGTCAGGTTGTGTATCAACAAATTGATGTGACACGGCTGACAGACCTTCAGGAGTTCGTGGATCTTGCGGTCCAGACATACGGTGGCGTCGACGTCATTATTAACAACGCGGGCGTGATGCCGCTCTCGCCAATGAATGCTCTGAAAACAGACGAATGGAATCAAATGATCGATGTCAACATCAAGGGCGTGCTGCACGGAATTGCGGCTGTCCTGCCGATCATGAATGAACAGAAGAGTGGGCAGATCATCAATATTTCTTCGATTGGTGGACTTTATGTGGTGCCGACAGGTGCGGTGTATTGCGCCACAAAGTATGCAGTCAGGGCGATTTCAGACGGCTTGCGACAAGAAAATGATCGACTTCGCGTGACTTGCGTTTATCCGGGTGTGGTTGAATCTGAGCTGGCCAATAGCATCAGTGACCAGGCTGCAGCTGCAGCCATGAAAAACTTTCGGGAAATCGCCTTAAAACCAGAAGCAATCGCTGCAGCGATCGCTCACGTTATTAATCAGCCCAATGATGTGGACACCAGTGAGATTGTCGTCCGCCCCACGGCATCACCTGCCTGAAGACGCCAATTAAGACGTTAAACCCAGCACTTCATCAGTCAGATTAATTAGCCATGATCTGGAATATCTGGCTCAACCAGCTTGGCGAGTTGTTCAAGCGATTCCTGCCAGCCCAAGTAACACATCTCGACCGGAATAACAGCGGGGATTCCTTCTTGAACAATGCGTAGTTCCGTGCCGCAAACCACTGATTTAAGCTCAACGGTCACCACCATTTCGCCGGGCAGGTTTGGATCGTCAAACTGGTCGGTGTGGCGAATGCGCTCATTGGGTACCAATTCCAGGTATTTCACTGTAAACGTGTGGCTACCGCCAGAGCTAAAGTTGTTGAACGACATGCGGTAGCCACCACCCTCGCGCACATCGATTTCATGAATGGTGCCAATGAAGCCATAAGGCGGGCTCCAGTACTCCAACGCACTTTTGTCGGTAAATGCCTTGTAAACCCGCTCTGCTGGGGCGCGCAGTACCCTGTGCAACTTCACTGTTCCTGTGCTGTTCGACATCGTAGTCTCCTTGAAAGTTGTGCCTACCTAAGTAGTCGAATGGGGTATGGTGAAATCGACAGTTGTACGGAAAATTTATTTATCGGGTATCAATTGCCCAATATGTGCTTGGCCTTCAGGGGAAGCCAGTACCAGAAACAAGGCTACGTTCAAAAACACTGTTACCCAGAAAATAAATCGAAACGGGGCCTTGTTTGATTTGTGCCTAAGCATGTGTTGAGCAATCAACGCCCCAGGCCAACCACCCAGCAAAGACAACCAGTGCAGGGTGCTCTCAGAAGTTCGCCAGCGCCCTTTCCTGGCTGCTGATTTGTCCATGGCATAGGTGACATAAGTCAAAGTGCTGGCAAGCACATAGATCAGAGCCAACAACAGTGGTGGCCTCCAGAGCAAGCTAACCACACCAAACAAAAACACAAAAGCGGGAATCGCTAAAAATGATCCGGTCTGCCACTGCGCGGGGGCATCTGTGCGTTCACGTTTGTTTCCAGAAACGGGGCGCGAGAAATGAACATTCTTGGCTCTTGGTTTTCCCTCGGGGCTTAGCTCAAGGTCGAAATAAACACGTTGGTTTACATGGGGACGAATGTGCCGAGAATTGAATGCAGTTGCATGAACAAACACCTCGACTTGACCTTCATTAGACTGAATAAAGCCAAACCCACGGTCATCATTCCAGGTTTTTATGGTGCCTTCGATATACATAAAATTTAACGAGTTGGTGATTGGTCAAAATGCCCTGCAACCCAAGTACCACCACCGGTGAACACATTAATCAACAGCGGTTGAAACCTATCCAGGGCTTTTGCAAATTGCGCATCATCGCTTTGACCTTCTTCAAACTCATGCCACAGGGCGCTGAGTTCATCGCCTTGGGCAGCCGCATGCTCTGAAAGAATGAGGGCATACATGGCCAAGTGCCATGAATGCTCCGCTGAATTTTCTTTGCGGCTTTGATCCAATAAGGGGGACTGGCGAAGCACCCTCTTTAGCTTGTCTATTTCACGCAGGAAATTGAGTTGTTGTTCCAGCTTGTTTGATTTCACTATCGTCCTTAAAGGAATACATCATATTACTTCGTCACAAAGCAGCCGTATAACGCCGATACACTGATTCAACTCTTCGCCTTCACCCGAATCTCCAAGGCCCTGGCATGGCCCTTTTTGGCATGGTAACGAACCGCATGGCGAACCACCCACTTCAATTCTTTCGACGCACCTTCTTGCAACCAACGCTCGCAAGTTGAAAACGCAATCTCGGGGTGGTCTTTTGCAATGTCGCCAAGGTGGTTGGCCACACTGCGGCGCACATACAACGATTCGTCGTTTTTCAAAAATTCCAGTATGGGCAATGCAGGCTCTGGGTTGGCAATAAACGATTGAATGCGTTTTCCCCAAGGCAGCTTGGGGCGTGTGCCTTCACTGCACAACCGCCTTACATGCGGGTTGGGGTCGCTTAGCCACTTGTTAACCTGTGCCAAGGTGCGTTCTTGCTGGTAAATGAGAAAGGGGCGAATGGCAAATTCGGCGGTGAAGCGCATGGTGAGCTCACGCAAGGCTTGCATGGACACATCAAACGGGTCTTCGCCATTGTTGTAGCTTTGGTCCAAGCCGTAATCAGCAATAAAAAAGCTGTGCGGCAGATAGAAAAACCCGGCCAACCCCAGCGAGCCCACTTCGGTTTCAGCCGGGGTGAATGAGTCGACAAGAATAGACACTGCCTGAGTGTAATTGGCAGGTAAAAATTGATGTAATGATTTAGCAATGTGCTGTGCACGCTGCATCAGCTCTAGCGGTTCAAGGTTAGCCAACGCGTGCTGGCAAAATGCTTCGGCCGGGAATGCCTTGTGAACGTAAAGAATGTTTCGCGCCAGGCATTCGATCGATTCCCGGTTCAGCAACACTTTGAGCGGTGTGCCCTTCTGAATGGCGTTGGGCGCCGTTGGAACAGCGGGAGCAAGGGGCTGCATCAGCTTTCAGATTCAAGAAGAATTTTTAATGTGTGAAGATCCGCTGCAACGGCTCGCGCGTCTTCCTCGAATTGCTGTTGCGACATACCCGGTTGCTGAAACAATGTGAAGGTGAATTCGCTGCCCTCACCATTGGGTACAACCCGCATTGGGTTGTGCACCACCACGCCCGAATCAAGCTCCACATCGTGATCGAGAACACCGAAATTATTCAGTGGTACAAACCTGATCTTCACCTTGCCGAAAGGCGCTTCGACCACCCAGGCATCTCCTTGTTTAGTGACTTCAGAGCGGGCCAGGCCAGCAGCCCACGCCGGAAGATTTTGGGGGTTTGAGGCGAAGGCATACACATCGCCCGGGGTTCGATTGATGAAGGTGGTGATGTGTTTAACTGAATCCACTTACTTTACTCCCAGCGATTTATTGGCAAACCAGGCCAAGTTAATATCATGCTTCTTACTGCTGAAGAATGGTAACAAGATACGCAACATACACACCCAGCAAGAAGACACCCCGCTTTCGTTGAATGAAGCCGTTGCGCGGAGGATAAACGAACGCCACCGCCACAAGGCCGAACACCAAGGCAATGGCCACTTCGTGCCAGGGAACGATGATGGGATGAATCATGGCCGCAACGGCGACGATAAAAATGCCATTGAAGATATTGCTGCCCAGAATGGTGCCCAAGCCAACTTCATCATGACCACGAATCTTGGCCATAACCGTTGTTGCAAGTTCCGGCACCGACGTGCCAATTGCTACGATGGTTGCACCAATGATGAACTCATCCACACCAAAAGCAACCGCGATGCCCCTTGCCCCGGCAACAATGAAATTCCCGGCTGCAACCAAGAATACAAAACCGGCAAGGCAAGAAACAACAACCAACCACCGACGTTGTTCGCCAAGAACGTTCTCTGCTGCGCTTCGTTGCTTTCTTGCTTCGACAACGGCCGCCACGATCCAGGCAATGAACATGCTGATCATCAAGAACCCATCGACTCGGGAAAGCTCACCATCAAGAAACAAAACAGCTGTAAAAACAGGGATCAGCAAAGCCACGGGGAAGTCCCGCTTTACGCTGTCTCGAGGGCTTTGAATTCCGGAAATGATCAGTGCCAGCCCAAGAATGAGAGCCACGTTCACCACGTTACTTCCAAGCGCGTCGCCCAAAGCAATTTGAGGCTTTCCCACCAAAGCGGAACTAATCGAAACCGACAGCTCCGGGCTTGATGTAGCTAACGCGGCAACGGTGACGCCGATGATGCCTGGAGAAACTCGCGCCCAGTGGGCCAATCCAACTGAGCCGCGAACGAACAACTCACCACCGAGGCCAGCGCAGACAACTCCGAGAAGTAAAGCTGTGTAGTCGTTCATGACAGTTTCAGAATTTAAATCATCAACAATTCAAAGATAAGCCATTCGATCAATTTGACATATACCTTGCTTAATCAACAAAACCCGAAAACCACAATCAGTCTAATTTTGAGCAACAAGCGGCGAAACATCACCCTGTATTTGAGGGGTACCGGCAAACTCCAATTATTCGAAGTACTTCCCAAAAGTCAGCAGGATTAAGCTCAATGGCAACATCCCCGGAATGATCACCAAGCTAAGGGCAAAAAAATGAAGAAAAAAGTCAATCACCTGCAAAGCTGCCCCCTGTCGCAAACTTACTCAAATGTCACTTTATGCAAAGTTCCTACTGCGCTAATGACTACCCAGCCAACCATTGAAACGAAAGCATCAAAAGCAGTGCAACCACTGCAGCTAGAAGTGCCACAGTGCGCGCGAGAAAGTAATTTTCATCGCCTACACTTAAGCATTGCCACCAACCTTTGCGACAATTGCAAGTATCGCCATGGTGATACAAAATAAATGCAGATAACCGAGCACGCCATATACGAAAAATCTGCAAGCAATGTTGAACCCGAATGGCACTTGCTTGTGCATGTCACCGAATCCTCGAACCCTACGAAACCAAGGTATTGAAATCGCTATTGAGAACAACAAAGTCCGAATCCAGCTGGATGGAAAATATCGATACGCAACCGATTCAAACTCGCTGAAATGAGGTGGGCGCACATATTGATCAATAACAGACCGCGGCGTTAGCCAAGTCAGAAGGACCATACTCAGAATGAGTAACACTGGAATGATCAATATGCTGAAACCCATGATCCAGACAATTACATCGACTATTGGCATAATTGACCCACCCCCGAGGCACTAACGAGATCCATTTGATTACCAAATTGGTCATAGAAAACCTTTCCTCCAGCTTTCCCAGCCTCTTGTGCAAAGTAGCCGCCCATTGCGGAAGCGACCAGTGCAACACCCCAGCCCACGGGACCACTTACGACGAACGCCCCTACAGCCAAACCAGCATAAAAGCCTCCAAGAGCACCGAAAACAATGCCAGTTCCATCCACCCACAGAACCTCATTCTTCTTCTGAACACTGCCGGCCGAAGCAATCTTTCCACACGCCCCCATCGCTCCAAACGTCGTCAATAACAACCCACCCCCTTTCGCAAATTTGCTCAACTTGGCCATTCTTTCCGCATGCTTTACAAACACCGGCGAGGGGTTCACGCCCACCGCCCTGTTTTGGTAAAGCAGGTTGAACGAGTTCTGCCCGCCGTGCATGTGCCTGCCCATCCAGCCCAGCTTTTTAAGGTAGTTATTCAGTACCTCTTGCTGGCGCAACTGGTATTGGCGCACGCTCAACCGGCCAGCCAATCGCTCGGCATTCAGCTGTTGCAAACGGCCCATCACAGCGCGGTTTTGTACGCCGCTTAAATAACCCAGCACGCCCAGGCCCAAGCCTGCAAAATCGGAGACATGCTGAGTGTCGTTGCTTGCCCGGGCCAAAAACTCATACACACCGCGCTCGGCTGGGTCGGTGGGTACAAAGTTGCGTGCCGTGTCGATCAAGGCAAACTCGCCGCCGCCATTGACCACTTGGCGAATCCGGGCCTTCGCCACCTCGGGGTTCATACACAGCAGCACATGCGGGTCGTGTGAAATAAAATCAAGCGTGCGCGGGGCCTGGCTGCCCAATGCCATACGCGGGTTTTTCACGGTGGGGTTCAGTGCCAGCAAATAATCCAGCAGCACTGAAAAAACCGGCTCTTGCCCTGGCAATATGCCGTAGCTGTGAGTAATCACATCGACCAGTGAATGTTGCGGTAGGGGTATGTAGAAAGCTGGCTGGGTTAGCGACAATTTGCCGAAGCTGGAATTGAACATGGGCTAAGCAGGGAAGTGAACAACCTGCCATTCAAGCCCGTGGCGGAAGCTGTGTCAAAAAGCGGGGATTTGAATCGCTAGATGTAGGTAGTGGCGCGGCTGGCGGGGATCGAACCTTCGGAGGCCAAGGGGAAAAGATGTATCTCATACAACTTACATTCACTCTAAACGACGTTAATTCGCGCTTTTCAAGACGATGTGCATTTCTATGCTTTGTTGCTTTCACACACAAACTGTGAGATAACACCATTTAACGTCTCGGTACTATTTCGCTATTTTTGTGGTTTTTGGAGTCTCGGCCCACTTTGCGGCACATCCGTAGGCGACTGAATTTTGTTCGTCACAGACTTTTCAAAGTCACTGCGAGACCACAATGAGCAGCAAAACCGACCAAACCACACCCAGCTTATTCAGTGACTACATCGTCTATGTCGACGAAAGTGGTGATCATGGCATGCAAAATTTGGATCCAAACTATCCAATTTTCGTCCTTGCCTTTTGCATATTTCACAAAAGGCATTACGCCAATCGCGTTGTTTCCGCACTGCACCAATTCAAGTTCCAGCACTTCGGTCATGACTTGGTTGTACTACATGAACACGACATCAGAAAAGAAAAAGGCGTATTCACCTTCAAAAGCAAGCTGCAAAAAACCAAATTCCTGGACGAACTGAGTCAACTAATCAAGACCCACAACTTTATTCTGGCTAGTTGTGTCATCGACAAATCAAAACTCAAAGGCTCGCCTGACCAAAACGAGAACCCCTATCATTTGGCACTAGGCTTTTGTTTGGAGACACTCTATGAGTTCCTGCAGGAGAAGAGCCAACACAAGCAACTCACCCACGTAGTCTTTGAATGCCGAGGTAAAAAGGAAGACGACGAATTAGAACTCGAGTTTCGTAGGATGACCGATGGCGCAAATCGCGTTGGAATCAACTTCCCTTTTGAGATTATTTTTGCGGATAAAAAGGTGGATTCCCCTGGCCTGCAACTGGCTGACCTCGTCGCTAGGCCGATTGGCCTTAACATTCTGCGCCCCAATCAACCAAACAGTGCTTTTGAAATCTTGAAGGAGAAGTTTTATTGCTCTGGAGGTCGAAAAAACGTCGGGCAAGGATATGAGAATTGGGGCTTAAAAGTTTATCCACCCCAAAAAAGCGAAAAGCCCCGATGAAACCCACCGAGGCTATAGCGCCGACCGGGAGCCCCCAATCCACTTGCTTGAAGTGTAAGCGATATAGCTTGTTCAAATCAAGTCTTCTCGGTGCAATCGTAACGATATTTGCAACGAAGTTGTCAAGCTGGGACACCTCCATATGAAAAATATCCCCAACTGGAATCCAAATCTAATCCAAGACTGTGGTCAGTTTGAGGATGCGCTTTCAGCGGTAACCGACAAAATAGACCTTCCCGCTCACTTTGTAACCAATTTAAGACGAAGTTGGGCAATCGGGGAAGATCTACGTCTTCATAACGGGCTGCGTAATCATAAGGTTGAATCGGAAATTACTATCCCATTTGCGGGAGGGGGCTTTCTCCACCACTGCCTTGGCTGGCTATGTACTTCGCGATACAGGGAAACTTTACAAGCATGGTCGCACACGGACGATTTTTACAGAAACCTCCACCATCTGGTGCATATAATCCGACGCTATGATGCTTTCGAGGCATGTGATCGGCAATTTCAAACTATCAACACGAAACGGCCAATTTTCAGGGCTCAGCCAATTTCACGCGGTGAATACCCAATTGTTGAGCTGCTTTTTCAAAGTTGGCAGCAGCATCCCAATTTCGGCTATACACAAACCGCTTTGCTAATATTAAAGAAGTTGTTTGAAGGCTATTGCTTCAGCCATGGGAGAGTGATATTTCGCATGCCCCATCTTAAATTTCTCAATGAGCTCCGGCAAACGTTTGCGCCAGTAAACGAAAATCACAACCGTGATTTTCTAATCCATCTATTCCAACGCTTCGACAAGCCATCGAAAAGTGAAAAAGCATTCAAAGAAAAGTTGGAAACTGAACTTCGCCTATCAAGATCAACAACTGTTCTTCCAAACGATAACGAAACGAAATATCAGAGAAATATTCAGAAGATCTACTTGAATTTCTTTTCTCCTTCTGCAAAACCTGTTCTTTATTTTGGTCCAGACTCTCCTTCAGGGATCCAGTCCCTGAATTTGAATAGGTACAGGATAAACGATGACGATGGCAAAGAAGTCCGGAAATTAAAAGCGCTTTTTAAACAGAACTTCAATAATGCGCAACCGAACGATCAATCTGGTTCGAATATTGAAAGCCATACCAAGGGACAAAAAAACAACAAACAAGATGCCCCTGAACTAGAAGCAAAAGCCATTGGGCAGGTACTGCTAGATTTCAACCTTTCGACCTATTTCCCGACCAACCCACACTTGCCGCTTCAGGCTGAACATATCGCGGCCTACTCAACCCTGGAGACCGGGCGCACCAACGAAATCACCAATGACACTTTAGCCGACCTGTTAATTTGGATCGGATTTCAAATCGGTGCCAACCCTGAAGGTGCGTTAGCACTTAGAGTCCATCATCTGCCAGAACCGGAGTTTGGACTCATGGACGATCTATCGGCGATCTGGAGATTGCGTCCATCACTACAGCATATCGGCAAAAAGACTTTTCTTCATTCATCGCTTTTGCCGTCCGATAAGATCGAACGAAGATCTCTACCCACCAAACTCCAACACTTTCTAAAGGAGCAATGGAATATTCAAACCCATGAGAGCCTCTACGATCTGGCGATTGAGAAAAAGTTCGATCCTGAGAAAATTGATCGGGTAAAAGTTCACTTCGGGTTTGAATCGAATGCCTGGCTGCAAAGCAGCCGACGATTAATGCTCCTTGCACAAGGGCATCCAGAATCAGCAGCAATTTTGATACAAAAAAACGCTCGATCAGAGCTCCCTTCGAAATGTGCTTACTATTCAGTAATCCACGGAGAGAAAAACGTCGCTGGCTCCCCTTACGCTTTTGATCTTGAGAAATTTAGAGCCGATATAGCTATCATGGTTAGCCAATTAGAGCATGCCATAAACAGCAAATCACTTTGCATGTCTTGGAATGCTTGGGTTACCTACTTGATCTTCCGGATCTATCTAACAACGGGCGGGCGACCAGTTAAAGATGCATATTGCGATCTTGATTTATTCACAGACACTTTTGATCTCACGATTGTAGATGACAAAGATGTTTTACTAAGGGAGCCAAGACGTGTGGTACCACTTTGTGAATCGCTCGCTGATGAAATTGGCATCACCTATCGAAATGCTCTTAAACGCCTCGCCAATCTACTTCGAACCAACACGCCTAAGCTTGCGAGACAAATCGAATCGCTTCTCGTCACGCCAAGCCTTTCAAACACTCAAGGTATCCCATTTTTCTTTTTCCTGAGAGAAAACGGTATTCAAGGTATTTCTGCGGATATAACACTCCTTGAAAATTTCGATACCTTACAGGCCAATTTCTTGCGTCACTTTGTCAGTAACCACTGCGAAATCACCGATAGAGACATTGTGGATGGACTATTGGGCCATGAAAACGACAAGATTCCAGTTTACGGCGCATCAAGCCTCAGAACAATGAATAAGGATCACCAACGAGTTCGTGACTTTGCAGATAGGATCTTAAAGTTCCTAAATATTAGTAATTCCATTGATTTTGAATTCAGTAGCAAAGACGTTGATGTGTGGGGGCAGTCGATACCCAAACGCTTTGGCTTGCAATTGCGAAGGACAGAACATAAATCATTACATAAGGCAATTGCAGAAAGGGCCTACCAAGATGCGCTATCGATCATTGAAGGCTTGCGTCCTGAAGAGAAGACACAAGATCGAATTGATAAAGCGCTCACACAAGCCCAATTGGAGTTGAGCAACCGGATTCACTTTGACATTTATTTTTACAAGTTAACCCGGTTTCTTCGAAAGATGGTACCAGGCCTGGACATGAAATCCTTCTCGCATGCTGGTCGTACCGTCAACGAGAGAGTACCGATCGACTTTTGTAGAAAATATTCGGAATATCGAGCGTCTCACCCTGGCGTCATGGAGATCCTTCAATCCAACATACAGGCAAAACAAAAGGTCAATCTTGAATTTCTATTCGCACTCTCTCTAATCAAGCTAAATGGCATTACCTGCAAAATAGCAATTCAGCAGGTTCTAAAAGGAAATTACCTGCTGGGAACAGTATCCGATAAAACATTTATCGATATTCATTTTGTCGATACGCAGCCCCATCCGCTCGCTTCGGTCAGACGGCACGAGCTTCATCGCCTGTCCATTCACTATTATGAACGGCTGGTCAATCAACTAAGCTTTCGCCAGAGCAGCAATAATTTAGAAAAACTAGGGCGTGACCTGCAGGCTAAGATAAATCGCCTCGGAGTCAGTAGATCATCGCTTAACACCAAAAAAGACCTACTTTATTATTTCGCTGAAATTGAGCAATCCTATCAACTATACGAATTACCCGGTTGTCTGGCTGCGATTGCCTCAGGCGACACCAAGCATCGCAGCTCAAATTATCTAAGCTTTCAACAACTCTCTGATCCTGACACAGATCACGTGGCAAGTAACGTTCAACTAGCGCGCGCATCTGAGTATCTCTCGCATGAAGTTATGGCGACCGATGCGATTGCATATCTCAATACCGGTAACCAAGCCCCTCTTCCTTTGCAAGCGACTTCGACAAGCTCATTTGTCACCTGTACAGAACTAGAAATTAAGAAAAATTTTTCCGGGGACAAGAATGACCCAGACATCGAGGAGAGTTACACCTCGGATACTCCCACTGACTTCCATGGACCAGAGCTATTGTACAAGTCTGTCGCAGGCCATATTGAAGCAATCATGGATGACACCCTTGGCGCGATACTAAGACTAAGTACAGAAGTCGCCACAAGACCCTCTTTGTGTAAATCGGCACTTTTAAGCTATGCCAAGGATATCGAAAGTAGAAGGCCCTCTGGACGAAAAAGTTTGGCCAAAAACACTAAGCTCAATTATTACGGAAGAATAAGGAATCTTTTTAAAGAGACCAACCTCGAGCACGAAATCGATGAAGAACAACTCGATGAGGCAATTGAAACCGTAAACGGCTACCTACTGGACAGACAACAGATCCTGCAATCCGCTCATGACGACCTGCGTCAAATTAGAGACTTTTTCTCCAAACTAGCAGAACTGAATCCTTTGATGTCCGTGAAGTTCGACAGTATTGGTACGGTTTATAACCCAGCCACACATCTCTTTTCTCAGAAAGAACTAAATCTGATCTTTAAAAAAATTCAAGAAACCCAGCCCGAAGCGGTTCAAGCAATTTTTGTTCTTCTTCGTCGTTTTGGTCTGAGGAAAACTGAGTCTCTCTTTCTAAAGCCCGTCAATTTGCAGCTTCTAGATACTACCCCGCTGCTCAGGGTGGTGGGCGATTCTGTATTTAGGCCCAAATTTCCTGCTTCCAATCGCTATGTGTTCTCTCAAACTAAAATTACAAGTGAGGAGAAAGGGATCCTTCAAAGAATAAAGCACCGAGCAATCACAGCGAAAGCAAGTTACCTTGGCGATTTGATTCAGTCCTCTGCGCGCGAGATTAGTTTGCGTCTAAACCAAATCATTCGAAATGTTACTTTCAGAGGGAGTATTCACACCCTGCGACATACCTTTGCTGACGAACTGACATATGGACTTTTTGAGAGTGCAATTTGCTGCAATCCTGACAATCCGTTAACCGGCGAGAGATTGATTCATACAACACCCGATAACGTGAATCGCAAAACACTATTTGTCGCGAGCAGAATTCTCGGGCATGCAGGAACAACCACGCTACTAGAAACCTATTCACATCGCGGGTTTGAGGTTATCGACTCCTTTTACAACAGTCAATTTTGTGAAGGCGCGCTCGGGAACACTGAAATTCAAAGCGAAAGTTTCGCCTTCTCATTGGCTTCAAGATACGGCCTTAAAGGTTCAGCTCATCAACTCGATGAGCCAATAAATCTGCGTACTTTTAACGTCAAAGACTACCTTCTCGGATCACTTGATTACCTCAACCAATCTAGCGATACGATAAATCCTTGTTCCACTGCCAACCTGAAAATCGCAAGCCGGCTCTATCATCTTAAAAATATCTTTAGATCATTTCCGCCTAACCTACGCCCTGCCCGCTTCGCTCACGCGAAAACGAACGGCATTTTCCTGAGCCGAGCCTTCTACGAACGCCTTGAAAAACAATTACCCGATAATGCAGATACTGCTGACTTGATTCACCGAGTTCAGGCGACGCCTGCAAACACATCGGACATATTGGCCCTTAAACAAATTCCATTTGAGCTCAACTCCAACTTTGACCCACTCGGTAACTTCACAGAAGATGCTCATTATGTGATCCGCGAGTCGATGAAAGAAAAAGATCTTGTGAATCTCATTCACATTTTAGACCTACTTCAATTCCTTGGATTCGACTCCAAAGATCTATTTTTTTGGTCAAATTCTCACAGTCAAAAATGCAATATTCGGAACGTCTTGACAGATCTTGGACTTACCACTCGATTCAGGTTACCAGTTGGCCCAGTTCGTCAAACAGTCAAGTTCAATATTGAACTAGAGACAGTGTGGGTCGTTGGTGTCAAACGTCAAAAGAAAGACGTTCCTTTTTCGAATACTGAGTTTTTCTGGATTGGATTGATCGTACATCTGTTGGCAGGAGGCTACTAAATGACTTTCTATGTCGTTCACAAACTTAGGGTGAAAAATCCTCAATCGCTGACGGAGGGACAGGCGTCTGAAAGCACCAAATTATTCAAAACAATGAAGGCTTTACTTTTCCACAGAATTGCCGCGACGTACAGAGATCAAATTGACAGGTCAATTGAAGTCGGCAACTTGCTCAGCGACTCAGAAAGTGACCTCCGCCATTGGCAACTTGTCTTTCACATCTCATCGACAAAGGAAAATGAGGAAGCGATTTTCGAACGGCTGGATTGGATTGATGATCACATTGTCAATATCGTATCGAGCCTGCCGGGCGTTGTGTTCGAACCAAAGCTCAATAGCATTCACCGTATAGTTAAAGATGACCGTACTACACTTGATCATTCAGCCAAAGAAATAATCACCCAGCAGGTTCACGAATTTATTTTTGAACATCTAGTCGAACACAACCAAATCAAGCTAAATAAATTTTCTGGCCTGGACACAAACACCGAACTTACGATTCATCTCGCAGAACAGGTAAGCGGGCCCGAGGACACGACTCGCATTTTTAAATTTAAAGGACGAGTCACAAGTTATGATTTAAGCCAAAAAACAATCAAGGCATTACGTAATGAACCTTCCGATTATCAGTCTAAAGAAAATGAACAGCCACCAGATATCAAATTTAACGAAGATGTTGGCCCTGATGATTCATCAGGTGAGATGATGGAGACAACACGTTCTGGACCCAACTTAAAAGTGATACGAAAACAGCGCGAAGAAACTTTTTACATCAATCCGAGTGACTTCGTGAGTATCGATCATCAGGCAAAATACATGCCCTGGGAAAGAAGATTTAACATGGAAATCGAGTTCCACTATCAGGTGTTGGACACTCGTAAACAAGTTTGCCTGAGAATGGACACTACGTATGTTTGCAAATAATTTTCTGATCAGGCACACCTGGCTGATCTATTGGGAACAGTCCAGATACAGATCTTGTGAGCAACATGCTCGACGCAGCCATTGAAACCGTGGATGATGAAAAAATACCATTATTCATTCAGTCGGGGTGGTCATTATCGATGGTCTGGTTCGCTGTCTAGATTCTCAACAGCCAAAGTTAGCGTTAATACTCGGAGCATTAAAGGGAAGTTTGATTCTTCTATAAAATATGAAGCAAACGAAACCTGACAATTCAGTTGCGTTTACTCGCAGGGTTATAGCAGATATTCTGCGTTGAATTTCTATTGTCATCCCGCATCTTCAACCTAGGAGTCAGGTTAGTTGCGTCACCAGAATCTACGTACTCAAGATTTTCCATCTTTCAAATAACATTTTCACGGCTCAGTCTCTGACAAAATGAGTTGCAGACGAACGCCGATGCAAGGCACTTTAGTCTCTTTCACGATCGTGATCCTCAAGAATCATGGTTGCAGCCTTTTCTCCAATCATAGTGGCAGCGGCATTTGTGTTACCACCGACCAAGGTCGGCATAATTGAACAGTCCACAACCCGCAATTTGGCAATGCCGTGCACGCGTAAACGATGGTCAACAACAGCCATGTCATCTACGCCCATTTTACAAGTGCCCACTGGGTGATAAGCCGTTTCCGCTGTCTCTCTGACCCATTTTTGCAACTCTTCATCCGTCTGTAGATGCTGCCCGGGTGAAATTTCTTCTCGGTTCATTCCTCTTAATGCCGGCTGCGAGACAATGTTTCTTACGATTCGAATTCCCTTAACCAGTCGATCGATATCTCTTTGATGTTCCCCGTAATTTGGATCAACAACTGGCAAATCAAGTGGGTTTGAGCTTGCCAACTTAACCCTACCTTTGGATAGAGGGCGAAGATCATAAACCATGATGGAATACGCATAACTTTTCAATAGTGGCCACAAATTCAGGCCATGTCGAATGGCCGGAAGCGGAACAAAATGCAGTTGCAAGTCTTCTATTGGTTCTTCCTCGGAAGACTTCACGAAGCCACCTGACTCGGCAAGGTTACTGCTCAGCTCACCACTCTTGAATATTAAATATTTGACCAGCTCGCTGATACATCGCAACCAAGACAAAGGGTGTAAAGAGATGGGCAAACGATTGCGTGTCCGCATCACCAGAAAAACATCCAGGTGGTCTTGCAGATTCTGCCCCACACCAGGTAACTCATGTACAAACTGGATGTTGTGTTTAATCAGATCCCGCCATGGACCAATTCCCGACAACATCAATAAATGCGGCGAATTAAATGCACCTCCACTTAAAATAACTTCCTTCTTGGCCACTACCTTGCAGAGTTGTCCTTCATGAAAATACTCAACGCCAGAGGCGCTTCGACTGTCGATGCAAACCCGGGCTACTCGTGCACTAGTGATAACGGTCAGGTTGGTTCGGGACATAGCGGACCAAAGATACCCTCTAGAGTTACTCCAGCGTTGACCATCTTTGTGATAAGCGTAATACGAGCCGACTCCAGCTTGACTGACCCCGTTGAAATCGAGGTTTTCGGGATATCCCGCCTGTACGCCTGCCTCTATGAAGGCTTTTGAAAGTTTATTTTTATGGCTCGGCGAGACTATATTTAACGGGCCTTCTGAACCATGATATTTTTCCAACTCCTCTTGAGTCAAACCAGTGGTAATCGCCTCAGGTTGAAACTTTTCTGATTTCTTAAAATAAGGTAGAACTTCTTCGTACGCCCATCCTTCGCAACCTAGATACGCCCAGTGATCAAAGTCGCTCGAATGACCTCGAATATAGACACATGCATTAATCGAGCTTGACCCACCAAGCGTTTTTCCGCGTGGCTGAAACATGACCCGGTTATTCAGATGTACTTGTGGTGAGGTCCAAAATCGCCAATTGTATTTATGGCTGTGCATAAGACTAGCCATACCCGCTGGCATGTGTATGAACATGTTGGTTTTATCGCTAGGCCCTGCCTCCAATACCAATACCGTGAACTTGCCATTTTCGCTCAACCTATTGGCCAAAACACTTCCGGAGGAGCCAGCTCCCACGACTATAAAATCATATTGAGCTTGCCTGTCCACTAATTTGCTCCTCACAACTGCAATTTGATAAATTTCTGAATTAGTTCTGGCCGTATTTTGGCAACATGATTTTAAGCATCGCATCACGAACTAGCTCAGTTTGTTCCATAGGCAAAAAATGCGTAGTTCCAGCCAGAACCCTCACTTCGGCTGAGGGCAATATCTTTCCAAGACGCCTTTGCGCTAATGATGAGAAAGTTGAAGCGCGCTCCGCAGCTATTGCAACAACAGGACACTTCAACTGACGAATGCCTGGCCACGGGTTATGCTCGGTTTGAGCGAATGTGGAGCTCTCCCACAACGGTGAGCATGCAAGACGAAGACGATCTCCATCCTGTATAAAGGCATGTTGAACATAAGCCTCTAACCAAGACTCGGGCCAAGTCTTGAAGCCACCTCGACCACGATAGTTTTCCAGAGCAGAGACATAAGAATCGAACACATTCCGTCTGCGTGCGGCGCCAGCGGCCAGCGACAACCGGTGTGATCGACGCAACAGCTTGGACAACCACAACATTCGGCTTTGCCAAGAATCCATTATCACCGGCTCTAAAAGTATCAATCCCAACACTTTGTCTGGCTGGCGAGCAGCTGCCATGATGCTTGATGTAGCACCGATTGAATGACCTCCAAGCCAAACGGGTTCATCCAACTTTGCCAACAACGCGGTCAGATCTTGATAGTAGGTCTCCCAACCGCGAAATGTAGAAGCATCGGCTGCATCGGCACTTGCTCCATGTCCACGCATATCCCAAGCTATGATGTTGCACTCAACGGACAGCTCATCAAGAAGTGGCTTATAAAGACGACCATGGAAACCAGTCGCGTGTGCCCAGTGAAGCATGGGGCGTCCGTCAGACTGAGGCCATCGCCACAAGGTAATCTCTCGACCATCAGCGGCGAGAAATCCGTCTCGTTCGACCAAACATGATTTATTTGTCACCAATACCATCTTGATTCTTCTCGGAAGTAGAGAACAGCAACTGAACAACTCCGTTTGCTATCGGTGCAGTCGTGTCACCCTGCCAGCAGCTCACCCTCACCAAACTGGTACGCCGACCTTGACGCACAATCTCCGCGTTCGCGAAAGTAATTTGCGCCGTGGCTGAGCGAAGGTAGTGGATGTTGCTTCCCAGAATACGGGGGCTGCGTAGTTGCGTATCTTCTCTTTGGGCAGCGATACGCGCTGTAATCTCTATCAAGGCTCCTATTACACCGCCGTGTAGTGCTGGCAACATGAAATTGCCAATAAAAGCATCACGGTAAGGCAGTTGAACAAGTGTCGCCTCATTATGTTGTTGAACCTTAAGTCCTAAATGCCGGGAGTAGGGAATACTATCAAGTAAGGTCTGCCAAGCGGCATACTCGCTCTTTCCGTCAAATGGGGTGGGGCGAGGATGGGCAGGATCGACATTACGACTCATGCTCTTCCCCTTGAAGCCTCAGCCACTTGGAAGCGTTGGCCTTGGGTATTTCTTATAAATGTGGCACTACCTGTTGCTAGCGGAACATCATCACCTTCACAAAAGATTTCACAATAGATGAAGGCAACGTCGTCAATAAGATTGCGGCAAGTGGCCACCGCCAACAATGAATGACTATCAACAGCGGGTCTTAGGTAATCCATATGCAAACTCAACGTGGCTATAGGAGTTAGCTCCTGTGCCTCAGCGAATACCGCAAGACCGCTGGCCGAGTCAGCTAGTGAATACAAAATACTCGTGCTTACTTCCCTTTTTTCGGCATCGGCGAACATCCATGCCTGTGGGGCTAGACGCATACACACCTTGCTGCCATCCACAGAGACTACCTGCATACCCAGATCGCTATTGTGAGGGACCTGCTCGGTAAAACGCCGTGCAGTGTCTACGGCACCATTTTGTTGAACTTTGTTTGGCTCAGTCATCGGATTTGAACGCTCAGTAACATTTGAAATTGGCACAAAAATGACCGAAAGCAATTATTGTCATTGATAGTAATCGCCAAGAAATTTACACACATCTTAATTTTGGTTGGTCAACCAACTAAAGTCAAGAATATGTTCAAGCTGAAGGGCAACGACTTACTCAATGGAATATTATTTGTGTGTAGGGTCAGTCCATTTTGACGGTGATGAGAAATACAATGGCCCCACTTAGGAGATGTACAAACTATGGTTCAAAAACCGCCTATGCCCGATAATAAATTGGACGATCAGAGCAATGTTTTGTCAAATGCAGCACGACTTTTTCGCGAAAAGGGATTTGAGAAAACCTCACTTAAGGAAATCGCTGAAGCTTGTAATATGCTGCCAGGCAGCCTTTATTATCGATACAACACCAAGGAGGCACTTCTTGTTGAACTGATGCGCCGTGGAATTTACCTGGTAACAGAAGAGGTCGAATTGGCCTATGCCAGTTCGAATGACCCAGTCGAGAAGTTGCGTCTTTGCATAAATGCACATCTTCGAGCTCTGCTGGGTGATTCCGACATGGTCTATGTGCTGCTGTTTGAATGGCGAGCCTTGAGTCCAGAGGCACGGAAGGAAATCATAAAGCTGCGTGACCAGTACGAGTCTCTTTGGATAGATATTCTCGAAACAATGATCAGCCAGAGCGTTATTCAGAAAGGCGTGGATAGTCGTCTTCTTCGACTGATTGGCCTTGGTGCCCTCAACTGGGTTGCAACATGGTTTGATCCAAACGGCTCCCATACACCGGACGACATTGGCAATTTCGTCTGGCAAGCTATTATCAAAGGCTTGATCAATCAAGATGCTCAAGGCGAACACTTGCACCAGTTAAAGCAGCTCAATCAACCGTTGATTTAGATCATAAATCAACTAAGATGCATAGCCTGAGGTTTGGTATTTAGCCTGAACGTCTCTGGCGGTTGGTCAAACCAGCGCTTAAAAGCGCGCCTGAAGTTGGCACTATCATGATAGTTCATCAACACAGCGATATTCTCAATGGATAACCTGCTGTCACACAGGTAGCTTGCAGCCTGTTGAGACATAATCTCGTCGCGGATTTGCCGGAATCCGGTGTTTTCCTCTTTGAGTTTACGTGCCATGGTGCGCTTGCTCATGAATAGAGAAGCTGCCGCTTCATCTTCATTAAGAGTTCCGGGCGGACGGGACAACATCATCTTTTTAATTCTCGTCTGATAGCTAGGTTTGTGAGTCTGAAGTTGCGCGAGCATGGATTCACACTGCTGCAAAGCAAAGCGATAGCTTTCATGATTGGCAGAGGCGTTCGGCTCCAGACACAACGCCATCGGCAATCTGAGTTTTAAATGATCGCAACCAAAGAGAATCTGCCCCGATAAATAGTCGGAGTACAGCGCATGGTACGTGGGTGCCGGATGGGGGAAAAATATTTCAGCCTCATTTAGGGGTCGACCAATAATGAATTCACCAAACTCCAGAAGAACTTTAATTATCGTATCTGCCAGGCAACGCTGTATGTCAGCATCAAGCGACATCCGAAAATGCAGTGTGCATTCGAGGTGAGTTTCAACTTGCTGCAAACGTAATTCAATGACGCTTACCCGCGTTGGCAGGAATATATGTATAGCCTGTAGCGCACTGAGTAAATTTGGGCTGCTTGAAGCGGCAAACCCCATAGCACCATGCGTCGCCGGCGTGAGGCGCTTGCCCAACATTAAACCAAATTCGGGTTGGCCAGACAACACCAACGCATTTCGCAAAATCAGAACTTGTTGAGTTGCCGAGAGCAAGCCATCCTCCCTCAGAAACTGTCTGACTCCGAGTCCCGTTCCACGTAACAGAACTGGTAGCTGTCTAGCGCTCAGATCCAGCTCACGGGCAATAAGTCGTGAGTAATTTGATGGGATATCGGCTGTAAGGTTTTGGGAAATATTCGCTTGCCGCGTCATCAGCGCCGCCTATCAAGGAAAGAAAATAACTGCATTGTCTTGAAATGACCCGGTGCCGTCAAGAAATGACCTCGCCGTTGTGTTGACGGCGATCTACTATCTTATCGATTGAAGTTACTAGTAGGAGAAACGCGGTGGGCAAAATCATTTTTATTGAGCATAACAATACAACTCACGTTATCGAATTCAAAGCTGGATCATCATTGATGCAAATCGCTGTCGATAACGCCATTCCAGGAATCGATGGGGACTGTGGCGGGGAATGCGCCTGTGGCACTTGTCACGTCATAGTCGCAGATGAATGGTTCGAAAAGATCGGTTCATTCGGTGATGGGGAAGAGCAGATGCTATCGATGACGCCAGAGCGGGCAAAAACCTCACGTTTGGGCTGCCAAGTTAAAACCACTGAAGCGATGGACGGCATGACCGTTCGACTCCCAGAATTTCAGATGTAAATATCGGAGAGCCCCATGTCAACACAATCCAAAACATTTGACCAAATTCAGACCAGAGTGATTAATGCCACCGCCAAGGTGATACCAATGCATTTGCAAATTCAGGGTCTGAAATTTTTGATGCGTGCCAAAAAGAAAACAATTGGCGCGCGCAGGCCCACACCAAGCTTTGTTGAATACCCGCTGCCAGACGTAGGTACACTACGAATTGATGACATTGACGTGAGCAATCCGTTTTTGTACAGGCAAGGGCAATGGCGCGCCTATTTCAAGAGGCTGCGTGATGAAGCCCCGGTGCACTTCCAGGAAAACAGTCCATTCGGTCCGTTCTGGTCGGTGACTCGTTATGAGGACATCTTGTTCGTCGATAAACATCATGACCTGTTTTCCGCCGAGCCGGTCATCATCCTTGGCGATCCCCCTGAAGGCCTCTCGGTGGAAATGTTCATCGCCATGGATCCACCAAAACACGATGCACAGCGAAGCTCCGTGCAAGGCGTAGTGGCTCCTCAGAACCTGAAAGAAATGGAGAGCCTAATCCGCTCGCGCACAGGGGATGTACTCGACAGTCTTCCCACGGGCCAGCCCTTTGACTGGGTACCAACAGTATCAAAGGAGCTAACTGGACGCATGCTGGCTACCCTTTTGGATTTCCCTTACGACGAACGTGACAAACTAATCTACTGGTCAGACCTTTTAGCTGGCGCCGCATCAGCCACCGGTGGCGAGTTCACCGACGAGGAGGCCATGTTCGACGCTGCAGCCGACATGGCCCGCGATTTTTCAAGACTTTGGCGAGATAAGCAGGCGCGCCGCGCCTCTGGTGAAGCGCATGGTTTTGATTTGATCAGCCTGTTACAAGGCAGTGAAGATACGCGCGATTTGATCAACCGGCCGATGGAGTTTATTGGCAATTTGGCACTGCTCATCGTCGGTGGTAATGACACTACCCGCAACTCCATGAGTGGAGGCTTACTAGCCATGAACCAGTTTCCGAAAGAGTTCAAGAAGCTCAAAGCAAACCCTACGCTAATTCCAAACATGGTGTCGGAAATCATCCGCTGGCAAACACCTTTGGCCTATATGCGCCGAATCGCCAAGCAAGACGTTGAGCTTGGGGGACGGACTATCAAAAAAGGTGATCGAGTAGTGATGTGGTATGCATCGGGAAATCGGGACGAGCGCAAGTTTACGGATCCGGATCAATTCATCATCGACCGTTCTGGCGCACGTAACCACCTGTCGTTCGGCTATGGCGTTCACCGATGCATGGGCAACCGTCTGGCCGAATTACAACTGCGTATCCTGTGGGAGGAATTACTCAAGCGCTTTGAAAACATAGAAGTTGTTGGTGAGCCCGAACGAGTGCAGTCGAACTTCGTGCGTGGGTATTCGGAGATGATGGTTAAACTGACCCCACTGCGACAATCTCTTTGACGCAGAAAACGAGTTAATTCCTTTACAAGCGAACAGAGACGCCCGCCCGCTGCTAGGGGGGTGCAACCATAACATTGACCAACTGGATAATCCGGTCTCAATAACATGTTGAAGAGGAGGCTCATGACAACAAAAGAAAAAGAGACGACAGTTGTCGTTGGAGGTGGGCATGCAGCAGGTGCGCTACTGACCACATTAATTCAAAAAAAATACCCGCATAATTTGATACTGGTAGGCGATGAGCCCTACCCCCCATACCAACGCCCACCTCTGTCGAAGAATTACTTAGCGGGTAGTGTTGACAGAGAGTCGCTGTATTTGAAACCGTCGTTGGTGTACGAAAGCGCGGGCCACCAGCTCCGACTCGGCATACGTGTTGAGCAGATAAACCGGAATAACAAAACCATTCGCTTGTCTGATCAGAGCACTTTGAAATACGATCGTCTTGTCCTGGCCACTGGGTCAAGAGTGCGACGTCTGAAAATACCCGGCGCGGACTTGAAGGGAATTCATTATCTGCATGATATCGCCGATACTGATGTCTTGCGTGATCAACTAAATCCGGGTAAACGGCTGGTGATCGTT
Organism: Limnobacter sp. 130; assembly: GCF_902506325.1. Classification (GTDB taxonomy): domain Bacteria; phylum Pseudomonadota; class Gammaproteobacteria; order Burkholderiales; family Burkholderiaceae_B; genus Limnobacter. The sequence goes on along the minus strand of NZ_LR732328.1, from coordinate 12,874 downwards.
GGTGGCGGCTACATCGGCCTAGAAGTGGCAGCAATTGCCATCAAGGTAGGCCTAGACGTCACTGTGCTCGAATCCTCAGAACGCCTATTGCAACGTGTCACAGGACCAGAGATCTCAGAGTTCTTTTATTCAAAGCACCGCAGCGCGGGAGTGGATGTGCGGTTGACCACCACTGCTACTGAATTCGCAACTGACGATCTCGGTCATGTGACTGGCGTAGTAGTGGCGGACGGGAGTACCTTGCCAGCCGATATTGTGCTTGTCTCTGTAGGAGTAGTACCAGAAACCAAACTGGCAGAGTCCGCTGGACTGGCTTGTGATGACGGTATTTTAGTGGATGAACATACCCGCAGCAATGATCCCTCCATCCTGGCTATCGGCGACTGTACCCGTCACCGAAATCTTTTTTTCAAACAAATGCAACGAGTCGAATCGGTCGCCAACGCTGTCGAACAAGCCCGTACAGCGGCGGCTACCCTGATGGGAGAGGACAAGCCATACGATAATGTCCCATGGTTCTGGTCGAACCAGTATGACGTTCGCCTGCAGATGGTAGGTTTGTCACAGAATCATGATCAACGTGTCGTTCGTGGCGACCCCGCAGATAAAGGATTTGCGGTGTTCTATCTCAGTGAAGGTCGACTTATTGCTGTTGACGCGGTCAACATGCCAATGGCTTTTATAGTCGGCAAGCAGCTCGTTTATGAAGGCAAGAACGTCAATGCCGAGAAGTTGAGCGATCTGGATATCGAACTAAAATCTTTAATCTGAAGCATGTCAGGACTGAGTTATCCGTCAAGGTAATTTGAATGGGGCTGCCGCACTAGATTGGCAGAAAATAACCCCTTTTTGTCCGATGCACCTCTTTGCAGAAAATGACCCCCTACGCATAATAATCCTCATTGGTCTATTGCCATTTTTCATATTATAACAATCACTTGAAGGCGGACATGTTTCAATTTCTAAACAAAGGCTTAACCCACAAAGCCAATGTAAACGGCAAACTCATTCATGTTGAAGCCGACGAAACGCTACTTTTAGCTGCTTTGCGTCAAAACATCGAAATTCCCAATATTTGCAGAGTTGGAGGATGTGGTTCCTGCAAATGCAAGCTCAAGGACGGCAAGGTTCAGGAGTTGACTGAGAGCGCGTACCTGCTTTCTGAGGAAGAGATTGCTGAAGGCTACATTTTGGCTTGTCAAAGTCGCTTGAAGTCGGACATTGATGTGGAAATGGACGAGAGCGCCGCGATCACTTCTTCACCAATAGCGGGACGCATTGTGAAGCGCGAGTTCTTGACACATGACATAGCGAGAATTGACGTGCAACTTGATCAACCAATCAATTACAAGGCTGGCCAATTCGCCGAGTTGACGCTGGATTCTGTCAAAAACGCACCGCGTAGTTATTCATTTTCAAATGCACCAGACAAACAAGGTCTGGCCAGCTTCACCATTCGCAGAGTGCCTGGTGGTCGGTTTTCAACTTATGTATTCGATAAGCTGGTCGAAGGGGAAATACTAACCGTGCGAGGTCCAGGTGGAGACTTTTGGCTACGTGAAGGCGAAGAAAAGGTTGTATTTATCGCCGGTGGTAGTGGCCTGGCTCCAATACTTGGAATGCTTGAGGAGATGGAGCGCAAGGGCGATCGGCGCCCCGTCACGCTGTTGTTCGGTGCACGCACCGAACAAGATCTCTACGAATTACATCGTCTTGACGCTTACACAAAGAATTGGCCTGGATTTCGGTTTGTTCCCATTCTTAGTGAAGATCATTCCAATCACGACTGGAATGGCTTGCGTGGCTTGGTCACGGACCATATTCGTAGGGAAGCAGCGGGTGCGACCCAAGCCTACTTATGTGGCCCGCCTCAAATGATTGATGCTGCAATTAAGGAATTAAAAGAGAACAAGCTTGCTGCACAAGGTATTCATGCCGATCGCTTCGTAGTTCGAGAGGTTATGAACACTGGCTTTTATGGAGCGGTTGGTTTGCCCTCGATTGAGAGAACTCCGGCGACCATTGGTGATTATCTGAAGTTCATGATGTTTCATTTGATGGGAGTAATCGCAGTCGTCGCATATTTGGCGGGTGGCGCCTGGATCTCTGCAGGTTTTGCGAGTTTGTTGGGCTTCTATGTTCTAGGTGACATATTGACGGGCGACGACACAGTGACGCCCGAGTACCGCAAGCCCTGGATTTTGACCGTTCAATTGTGGTTAGCTTTGCCACTCCTTTTGTTGATTGGTTTTTGCTTTATGTGGACGATATCGACAGGAGATCCATTTGGCCTAGGTGAATTTGTCATGGGTCTTACCGGTTACGACGTCTTTGCGGCACGAGAAGCGACCTCGTCTGTAGATCGCTATTTTTCAGGAATTATTTACTACGGCTTTCTAATTGGATTCATGGGCACTGTGGTTGGTCACGAACTGACACATCGGACTTGGGACCCCATTTCATTGTGGGTTGGTCGTTGGCTACTGGCGTTTAGTTACGACGTAGGCTTTGCCATTGAGCATGTCTACGGTCATCATCGTTATGTGTCAACTGAGCATGATCCAGCGACAGCGCCACGAGGACGCAATGTATACCTTCATGTGGTTCTCTCGACTATCAAGGGAAATATCAGTGCTGCGAAGATTGAGGCTGAACGCTTGAACAAAAAGGGATTACCAATTCTGTCTTATCACAATGCTTACATGCGAGGCCTGCTCATGAGCGTGGTGTTGAATATAGCCGCGTTTTCGGTAGCTGGCTGGACAGGCGCACTGTGCTTCACCTTGGCGGCTTTATTTGGTAAATCCTTACTTGAAATCGTGAACTACATGGAGCACTACGGCATGGTGCGCTTACCTGAGCAGCCTGTTCAGCCACGTCACTCCTGGAATACAAACCGTCGAATGACATCGTGGGGCATGTTCAACCTGAGTCGCCATTCTCACCACCATGCGCAAGGCGAGGTGCCCTACCAGAACTTGATGCCACTGCCTGATGCGCCTGTGATGATCGGCGGATACCTGACCACAATTTTCTTGACGCTTTGCCCCCCCCTTTGGCACAAGCTCATGACATCAAAACTAGTTGAGTGGGACCGACACTTTGCTTCCCAGGAGGAACGAATCTTGGCTCTTCGTGCCAATCAGCGAAGTGGAATTAAAGAGTTGGTCGACTATGACCCCCGCCAATGGTCTCTTGATTCGATAGCGTCTTCGACTTGATAGAAGCAACTAATTCTTAGCTTGGAGATTATGATGGAATTCGATTTTGTAATCGTGGGTGGTGGATCATCTGGAGCAGCACTGGCAGCGCGCTTGAGCGAAGATGTGTCAGTAACTGTGTGTCTGCTTGAAGCTGGTGGTCGTGGAGAAAGTTCCTTGATTCGAACGCCTGCTGGAATGGTTGCGATGGTCCCCGGATATGGAAAACTGAATAACTGGGCTTTTAATACCGTCCCTCAACCCGGCTTGAATGGGCGTATCGGCTACCAACCCCGTGGCAAAACACTTGGTGGCTCTTCAGCAATTAATGCCATGCTGTACATCCGAGGTCAAAGACAAGACTATGATGGCTGGGCAAATTTGGGTTGTGATGGCTGGGACTGGGACAATGTATTGCCTTACTTTAAAGACGCCGAAAACAACGAACGAGGTACTGATCCGTTTCACGGAGCCAATGGACCACTTCATGTGTCGGATCAGAACAGCCCGAGACCGGTGACACGCGCGTTTATTGAAGCAGCAAAAGCCTGGGGACTACCAGAGCAGCAAGACTTCAATACCGGTGACAATGAAGGGACCGGGCTGTATCAGGTAACACAATTTCATGACATGAATAAGCACGGTGAGCGTTGCTCAGCGGCGGCCGCTTACCTTCATCCCATAATGGCCGAGCGTTTAAACCTAACGGTGCTTACAAACGCTCACGCCTGTCGCATTCTTTTGGAGAACCAGCGCGCAAAGGGCGTTTTTTATCGGCATAGTGGCAAGGAATTTCTGGTTAAAGCCCGTCGCGAGGTGATCATCTCTGCAGGCGCATTTGGCTCCCCCCAACTCTTGCAGTTATCGGGCGTGGGTAGATCACAAGACATCACGCCCTATGGCATTGGCATGGTGCACGAGTTAGCAGGTGTCGGGCAGAACATGCAGGATCACCTGGATTTCACACTGGCGTTCAAGTCACTCGATACTGACAACTTTGGATTGGGTTTGGCAGGCGCGCTGGGATTTTTCAAGCACCTCACTTTGTGGTGTCGAAATGGCACGGGTATGCTGTCCTCGCCTTTTGCGGAAGGAGCTGCATTTCTAAAATCATCGAAGTCAATTGATCGTGCAGATTTACAATTGCATTTTGTAATTTCTGTAGTTGAAGACCACGCGCGTAAACTACATGCAGGCTACGGCTTTTCTTGCCATGTGTGCGCGCTTCGTCCCTACTCTCGCGGGGAGGTTTTCTTGCAATCGGCCGATCCTTTAGATGATCCGGGGATTGATCCAAAGTTCCTATCGGATCACAGGGATCTTGAAACTTTGATCAATGGAGCAAAAATCACACGTGAAATTTTGATGCAAAAACCATTAGAGAACTACCGGCATGAAGAGCTTTTCGGCGTGCATGAAGGCATGAGTGATTCTCAGTGGGAATCAAAAATTCGCGCCAAAGCCGACACCATCTATCATCCTGTAGGAACCTGTAAAATGGGAACTGACTCAATGTCGGTTGTTGATGCACAGCTACGTGTGCATGGACTAGAGGGACTGAGAGTGGTAGACGCGAGCGTTATGCCCACCTTGGTTTCTGGCAATACGAATGCACCCTCAATCATGATCGCGGAAAAAGCGGCTGACATGATCCTTGGTAAGAAACGAATCGCAAAAACAAACGCAAGCCCCCGGATAAATGAGAAGGAGGTGAGCCATGTCTGACTCGTTAGACAATTTATCGATAGGGCAGATATCCGTTCAGAACTTAACCTCTGGGGAGAAAACTGCGTCTGAAGAGATTCAACGCTGTAACGACGCTTTGTTGGTTCTTGATGAGAACAAGCATGAGTGGGCTCGTACCGATTGCGCTGTTCGCATTCTCATTCTTCAAGAAATTAAGACTGCGCTTCTTCAACAATCTGAGGGCTGGGCTGGAATTGCAGCACGTCGTAAGCGTTTACCAGCAAGCTCTACATTGACAGGGGAAGAATGGTTTGCAGGTCCGTTGGCAGTAATGGCCACTTGCAATGGCCTTATTGAAACACTCTCCAAAATAGAGAACAGGGCATTTCTAGCGCAACTACCCTATCGCCGTGTCGCGAAAGGTCAACTTGCATTGAAAGTATTTCCGCATACCCTTTGGGACAAACTGCTTTTATCAGGTGTAAAGGCAGAGGTGTGGATGCAGCGCGGCGTAAATGAAGTTTCGATTAAAGCTGCTTCAGCCTACGATCTACCTGCCAGTGAAAGATCTGGAAAACTGGCCTTGGTGTTAGGAGCAGGCAATGTGGCAGCGATCAGTCCATTGGACTCACTCCACAAACTCTTCGTTGAAAACGAGGTCGTGTTGCTTAAACTCAACCCGATCAATGATTATCTTTTTGATTATTTACACGCTGCGTTCAAACCATTAATTGATCGCAATGCTCTTCGGATTGTGCGCGGCGGAAACCAACTGGGGGCGTATTTGGTCGAACATCCCTTGGTGGAGAGCATTCACATTACGGGCGCTGCCGCCACGCATGACCTGATCGTATGGGGTGAGGGGACGGAAGCAAACACCAACAGAAAAAACGGTAAACCACGTAATACCCGTCGTATTACTTCCGAGTTAGGTGCAGTCTGCCCGACCATTGTCGTGCCTGGTCTATGGACAAAAGCAGATATTCGCTTTCAGGCTGAGCAGATTGCAACACAAAAAATGCAGAATTCCGGCTACAACTGCGTAGCCATGCAAACGCTCATAGTGCCAGAGGGGTGGGAAGGAACAGAGGTACTACTTCGTGAGCTAAAGTCCATCATGACATCCCATGGTGGGCGTGAGCGATATTATCCTGGCAGTCAACAGCGCTGCGCTGATTTTCGAGCACATGGTGGCATAGAGTCTTTTGATCAATCTGGAAGGCTGACCTTTTTGGTGGCCGACTTTGATCAGGGCGAATCTGAATGGCTAGCCAACAATGAGGTGTTTGCTCCTGCCTTCACGATCAAATATTTGTCAGGTGAATGCCCAAAAGCCTACTTGGCCTCAGCCATTGATTTCGCGAATGAAAAATTAAACGGTACTTTGGGGGCAAACATCGTAATTCACCCTGCGACCATTAAAAAAATTGGGCGTGACAAATTCGAATCGCTTCTGGGCCAACTTCGCTATGGCACCATCGCGATTAATACGTGGACTGGATTAGCCTTTCTTCTCAACGCCTGCCCTTGGGGTGCCTTTCCCGGGGCCAGTTTGAAAGAACCAGGATCAGGCATTGGCACGGTGCACAACACCTGGATGCTCGAGCGTACTGAAAAAACGGTTGTTCAAGCCCCCTGGCGCCCTTTTCCGAGGAATTTATTGTCTTTGAATTTTAGTCTATTACCTCGACCGCCGTGGTTCATCACAAACCGTAAACAACACGCTCTTGGACGGTTGTTAACTTATTTTTATTACCGCCCTTCGATTTGGAAAATACCGGGAATTTTCATCAATGCGCTCAAAGGATAACTCCTACCCTACCCCAACTAATTTAGGAAACACAGTAATTCATTACATTCCACAGATCGCCGAGCAACTTAAAAATAAAGGGCTTGACGTATTCGGTTGGCTTGCAGGTGTTGGGCTTGATGTAACTTGCTTGACCAAACCCGGTTACAAAGTATCTATTTCAACCTATAGTGCATTGCTGAAACAGGCCATTGAGCTAACAGGAGACGGTGCACTAGGCTTAAGGTTGGGCTGTAACCTCCTGCCAAGCGCGCATGGTAATGTTGGTTTAGCTGCAGTGTCAGCGAATACGATACAACAATCTATGCAAGTTGTGGAGCGGTATGTACCGCTGCGAACATCCTTGTTAACCATACGATCAGAAACAGTAAATGATGAATTTCGGGTAGTGTTTGAGCCAATACTAGGCCTAGGAGATATTGGTAATGTCGTTGCTGAAATTGCATTGGGCACCGTCAAAAATGTGATTGATGCAACAGAGCCAAACAATAGTCCATGTAAAAAAATTTTATTTTCGATGTCTGAACCTGCTCATGCAGGCATAGCTCTTGAATTACTTGGTTGCGAAGTGCTTTACGGGCAATCGTGGACAGGCATTGCTCTCAATTATTCGGAAGTTTTGAGCCCTCTGATTCATCGCGATGCGCTAGTTATGTCCGAAGCGCTGTCGATTTGTCAGCGCGACTTGGAGCGCCTTGACGCCAATCAGTCGATTGCGAGCCGTCTTGAAAGGTTGTTGTTGGAAAGCAAACAAGGAGAGTTTCCCAATCAAAATATGTGTGCAAAGTTGTTGAATTTGACACCTCGCACATTTCACCGCAGGCTAAGGGAAGATAAAACCTCGTATCGAAATATTTTGAACAACGTTCGGTGCCGCCTTGCTCATGAGTACCTGAAGATGATGCATTTGGGTGTAAAAGAAACAGCCTATCTATTGGGTTATGGAGATATCGCAAATTTTAGGAGGGCGTTTACCCGCTGGTATGGTTTTCCACCATCCAAATTGTAAAATCTGAGACTACAAAACTGACATTACCAATAAACCTTACATCAAATAAGCTGCAGTATTTAAGAGCTTTCATTTAAGCAAATCGTCCAAATCGATACCTTGGACAGCAGGTTGTGATTCATCCCAGTAATCCCCAATCGAAGCAATCGGTGTACGTGTGCCGATGTTTGCTGACCAATATCGATCTGATAGATTGGTCATCGTAAGTGTTGATATATCTTCTACCAAGCGATATGGCTTGCTAGGTTTGAAATTTTGCGATCTAGCCCAACGCTTTGTCGCGTCCCTAAAGCGTTGTTCATCCCCCGCCGCCTGTGCCGATATTGCGTACATTACATGCGCCAATCGAACACCACTTCTCTCACCGATCAACATTGAACGGTTAAAGCTACCCCAAACGTCTTTACCTTCAGCCCCACCAGGCAAAATATTCCATACAACAGCTCTTGCTGCCAAGGGAACGCCCCACCACTTTGTATTAGAAACACATTTCAAGGCGCGCTCAGACAAAGGGGCAATATCAGTCGGCACGCCGACCATTTGCTGCGCCGCAATATCATTTATCACCGCCTGCAATCCAGCTACTGTTCCTAAAATGTAGGTAAGCTCATCATAGTCCCGCTCGAACTCAGGGCAGGTTTCGCCACCATATTGGAAATCATATTTTCTCTCTAGGTGGTTGCGCATAACTTTAAATGCTGAGAACTGTCGTCTAGCGGTAATCTCAAGGAGTCGCTTTTGTGCGATTCGCGCGTCTTGTGCATCTGAAATTTGATTAGCACGTGTGGCTCGCAGATATCGAAGCTCCTCATCTACAGAGCGCTTTTCAGAACACACTGCAGATGTGGTGTACAACAATGATTCTAATAATGCTGGATCGCCGTAAAACGCTCTCGTGGCACTTGAAATTAACGGGAAGTCACTTGTGGCAAACTCACAACCCATATCGACATCATTCAGCTCAAGAATAGGTGGCACAACTCGATCTTCCACGATACCAATAGCAAAGTTTGTGATTCCACCTTGAATACTAGAACAGCCTGTCAGTATTGCTGCGCTTCCAATGGCTAAGAGTTTGTTTTTCAGTTCTTGTATCCTAATCATCTTAATGATTGTCCTTTAGAATCGTTCTGTGACGCTTACACCAAAAAAGTCGATATCAAGTTTTGTTGTACCTTGAAAGTCACCCCCTCTAACCTCAGCAGGGTTGACCTGCCCATTCGCGCCAGTGGAACCAGGCTCTAGGTCTAGTTTCATATATGAGACATTCAGTGTGGTATCTCTTCGCAACTCGAATTGTGCTCCCAAGCCAAAGTATTGTCTGTCTGAGTCAGGTAAAAGCGTAATTCGAGTTTCATCATCAATTACGCTATTCTCAACTGCGTAGCCAGCTTTTAATGTGAGACGTTTGAAGGCCTTGTAATTCAACCCCAGCCTGTAACTGTTTGCGACTACAAAGTTTTGTTGAATGTCTTGCAATACACGTCCGTTCGACTCTCGTATAAATTCAAGCTTGGTCACCGAAAAGTCCTGACGTGTATAGCTGGCCATAAGATCAATTTTGGGGCTCGCATGATGGAAAACGCTGAAGCGAAGTTCGTCGGGCAAAGTGATATCTTGCTTGATTCGTTGCTCAGGAAGCAGGTCTCCCGCAGCTTGAGGTCCATTCACATTAAGGATAGGACCTGTCGCACCAATCAGTCCTCCGTTTAGGAATTCCCTAAATTCAGCTCCCTCAGCAGTTTCTTGTATCTTAAGTTTTCCGCGCATACCGGTGAAATTGGTCTTTGGGCGGTAAGAAATACCAACTCGCGTATTTTCGGTGGGCTCCCAAAGCACACCTGCCTGTGCGTTGAAGGCCCAGCCGAACATCCGCAGACTTAAATCTGCTTCTTCAGGAATCGGCGGCGCAAGCCCAAGCCCATTAAGCCCATCCAGCAATGTGGACCCATTGTCCAATAAACCGTCAACGGCATCCCGGTAATTCAGCTTTAGTTTGAGGGATTGAAAATATCTCTCATAGGAACCGTTGGCCCCAACTGATAGGCTTGGAGTGAGCTTATAACCAAACCCGACATTGGCCCGGCTAACTTTAAAGTCAATGTCACGGCCTTGATTGCGTCCTGGAAAGTTTTCATCGTAGCGAACAATTAGCGCATGAGAGGCCCCCCCGCCAAAGCCAACAACTAATTTTTCGGTAATTGGAATTGCCACGTACAGATTAGGCGCAAGTGCTGTCGAGTCATATCCTTTTTTCCTGTTGAATTCTTGTCCTACGCTACCGCTTGTGCCACTGTTCGTAGGAGATCCATCAGGCGTTTGGCCGGATATGTAAGACGTATTGATCCCCACAAACGCTGCGCCTAGTACGACTTCAGCTCTTTTAAGTCGAGTCAATGCCGCAGGGTTCGCAAATAGAACAGATGCGTCGCCCGCTTCGGCGGCCATCCCCGCATTTGCGCTTCCCATCGAACTGATGGAAGTAGCATCAAATGCGGTACCTCCTGCATAGGCTTTGTTACAGATTAAAAGATAAATTTGCATTGCCGCTAACGCACCGACAGTCAGCGGCTTCAAGGCTGCACTACACAGCATTCTATTGCTCATTTTGTATATGCCATTTGATGTAGCCGATTTGAATCTCGGAGATGTTCTAGAGCCGCTAAACTTTCGTGAGAAGTTAAAAGCCAAAAGATCTCGGCTATTTTTTAGCGGCTGGTCCGTGAAGGTCGGGAAATCAAAAATTAGAACGACTTGCTGTCAGGAGTGCATTCGGAATCCGCACGATTCACACTACATCGGATTTTTTTCATGATGACCAAGCCCTGCTTATCGTAGATACCTTGCTCTACGATTGACCCTCGACTTTCTCTCAACATGATCGTGTATTTAATCATGTTTTCAGGAGTAAGGTCACTCCATGTTTTCTCGGGAATTGTTTGCTCTGCCCGAACAATCAATTTCAAGGCACGCTCAAATTGCCCGAGCCAATACTTTCTCGACTCAAGTCCAAAGCCAGCAGGAAATTTGCTGGTGTTAATGACCATTTGATAACTTAATATAACAATTGGAAAGCGATTTATAGCCCCTTTGTTACCAATACCTCTATAGAGTTCTAGTGGCTTGTATGCAGCTGCAGGCGCTGCAATCATGTCAACGATACCGTTATTGAATTTGCTTGCAAAGTTTGTAATATCCGCGGAAACAGGCTGAGCTCCAATCCTTTGAATCATGACCGCCTGAGCCTTGTCGTAATCAAAAGCAGCGATCTTTTTTCCAGCAAGATCCTCGACTGTCTGGATTTTTCTGTCATTAAGTACCGGATAAGCTGTACCGAAGGGAATGATTCCAGCGATCTCGAATTTTCCATTGGTCGCAATTTTTGTGGAGTTGGGCGACGAGAATACTTGAATTGCACGACGTACAACTTCATAACTGGCATTCATGTCCACCTTGCCGTCTTTTACGATTGAGGATGCTCCTAGAGAATCAATTGCCGCCGTCGTAGAATTGAATTGGCGAGTGCGGAAACCTGTTGCAAATACTGCGTCACACTCACCAGCAATGAAGTCTTGGGTCGCAATTCGCTCGTCCGTGTAGGCATGAATTTTGACATTTCCACCCCACGCTTTGGACGCAACCTCGTAATCTTTAGCCATGGCAAAAATATCTCCTGCCGCTCCTAGAAGATCGTATACGCACAACTTTTGACTATCCTGTTGCGCGTTAACTGAAGCGCTGATTGAGCTCGCAAGCAAAATCATCCAAAATTTCTTGTCATTGATTTGAGTAATGAATTTCATCGAAGTTGTCTCCATATGATTTTTTTTAATATTTATTTTGATTATTACATTGGTAAAAACATATACTCTTGACTATAAGAGACTATTTTTTGACCTTTGGAGACAAATGCGACTTTTGCTTAGATCGACTGCCATGTTGGGATTTCTCGAGGTATTAAACAGCGGTGGTAGTGATGCTCGCGAAATTGCCTCGAAGTTTGGACTCAACTTGGACTTTGCGAATCAGGACAACGAGTTCATCTCGATGGATGACTTTGCCAAAATGCTCGAATACGCTGCTAGAGCAAAGAATCTTCCTTGCCTCGGATTGAACATGTCGCCGTATCACGATATAAGTATTCTAGGCCCGCTTTCGTTGGTAATCAGCAATTTGCCCACAGTACGTCAAGCGGTAGAGTACGCAGCGAAACATATTGACGTTATGAGTCCGGCAATTGCGATTGACAGCTTTCCAGAGCCCTCAATGACCCAAAGATCTTCATCAGGTACTTGGATAAGCATTTCGATTAATCTGGAAAAACCAACGCTTCACGCACAAACCCTAGACATTTGCCTGAGCAATCTTCATCGTTTTATAAAAATTCTAGCAGGTGAAAATTATCAATTGATCAAAGCAATATTGCCACATAGCCCAAGAAATCACCATGAAGTTTACAATCGATTCTTTGGTGCTCCTGTTGAGTTTGATCATGACAGAGCAGCATTACTCTTAAGTGATTCGACTCTGGAAACTCGGCTCGATAAGCCCAATATTGAGCTTAGTCACATCGTAGACCTACACATTCAAACCAATTTCCGAAGCCTCCGTGGAACTTATTCAGCGAGGACAGCCCAAGTAATCAAAAAAATACTTGGGAAAACAGTGTGCAACAAATCTGCCGTTGCTAACCTGTTGGCGATTCACCCAAGAACTTTGCAACGGCATTTGTCTGATGAAGGCACCTCTTTCGATCAAATAAAAACACAGATCATTTGTCAAGAAGCGCTCCGATATCTCACCGAGACGGAAATTCCTATGACTCACCTGTCCTCGATGGTAGGATTTTCCGAACAGGCCACTTTAGTCAGATTCTGCAAGCGTCACTTTGGGCGCTCTCCTCTAGCTCTTCGCAAAAATACTATTTGAGTAGGTAGGTTCAACTAAATTTACAAGAATCGTTAGTTATCCTAGAATAATAAGATGAATAGAGATGTCCTCACTTAGAGCAAACTTTCAAACCTCTGGATGTTGGTAGTACAGTAAGCCCCCAGCAAACCCATCTTGAAATGACTGGTTCTGAACGGCGACCATAGTGTCCACTCCATTTCTTGGTGGACACCATGAGTGCACTTCAAACTACCCCGAAACGTCCCGTTCGTGTGTATC
>NZ_LR732329.1 GCF_902506325.1 Limnobacter sp. 130 | reverse complement strand
CATGGATGCAGACTTTGCCAAGGAAACGGCAGCACTGACCCGCTCACAGATCTTGCAGCAGGCTGGCACCGCCATGCTCGCCCAGGCCAACCAGTTGCCCAACAACGTGCTGAGCCTGTTGCAGTAATGAAAACAGAATGAGAAAGGAAAGAAATCGAATGTAGTACCTGTGTTGTAGTACTGGTGTAGACCAAGCAGCAGCCTGCTGATCTGATTCCTGATGGCCGGTTGTTTTAGAGGGGGTGGGTTCCACCCACCCCTCCTTTTTTCTTGCGCTTGTACATAATGGAAATAGATTATCTTTTTCTTGAATAAAACCAAGAAAAAGATAATCTATTTTTTTATTTAAAATTAATATAAATGAAAAAATATTTTTTAATTTATCCTAAATATTGAAAATCACCAGTCGATATATAGTCATCGGTGATCGATTTACCGAGACGATACAGAAGAAAATCACTTCTGATTAATTTGTCTAAACTTCTTCGGAGTAATAACCATGCTAGGAATTAATACCAACGCCCCATCACTTGGCGCACAAAACAATCTGAGCAAGTCTGCCAGTTCCCTTGAAACTTCAATTGCCCGCCTGTCCTCAGGTTTGCGTGTTAACAGCGCCAAAGACGATGCTGCCGGCCTGGCCATTGCAGAACGCATGACCGCACAAATCCGCGGCTTTGATGTGGCTGCACGCAATGCCAACGACGGTATTTCACTGTTGCAAGTGGCCGATGGCGCACTGGGCAAAATCGGTGACAACCTGCAGCGTATGCGTGAATTGGGTGTTCAAGCCAAAAACGGCACATTGAACGACACCGACCGCGCCAACCTGAACCGCGAATACACCGAACTGGCCAACGAAGTGGGTCGTGTTGCCACAGGCACCACATTCAACGGTAACAACGTGTTTGAAGCAGCCAACAAAACCGTGGACCTGCAAATTGGTTCGGGCAACGTGGCCTCCGACACCCTGAGCGTGAACCTGACCGACACCGGCGCAGCCGCAGGCAATGATTTGCAAACCACCCTGGGTGGCGCAACTCAGGCTGCAATCGTGACCGCATTCGGTGGCGTGGACACCGTGGCAAACGCCACAACCGCGATTACGGAAATCGACACCGCGATCAACGACATCACCAACCTGCGTGCCACAACCGGTGCCAGCTTGAGCCGACTGGACCAGGTTGTTTCTTCACTGGAAACAACCAGCGCCAACTTGAGCTCTGCCCGTGGCCGTATCATGGACGCCGACTTCGCCAAGGAAACTGCAAACCTGACCCGTTCGCAGATTCTTCAGCAGGCTGGTACCGCCATGTTGGCCCAGGCCAACCAGCTGCCCAACAACGTGTTGAGCTTGCTGCGTTAATTAAAGGTTTACTCCGAGCGACCCCTGGTTTGAAGGTGCAACAAGCAGCAAGCACTGGACTAACCGGGGGAAGTTTTCAAAAAAGCCCCCAATTACGGCAGTAAGAAATAAAACTTTAGGGTTCATGAAAATTCTCTTGCAAAAGCGAATTTTTTTGTATTTTTTTCTAAAGTTCCAGTTTTTCCAAGCGTTAAAGGATTCATAAGGCGGCGCACAAGATGACGCAGCCAACTTGAAATCAACAAATTGCTTGGAGAAATATCATGCTAGGAATCAACACCAACGTAGCCTCACTGACCGCCCAAAAGAACCTGTCTGGTTCAGGCATGGGTTTGAACAACGCGATTGCCCGTCTGTCCTCAGGCCTTCGTGTAAACAGCGCCAAAGACGACGCAGCAGGCCTGGCCATTGCCGAGCGCATGCAAGCCCAAATCAAGGGCTACGATGTGGCCGCCCGCAACGCCAACGACGGTATTTCGCTGTTGCAAGTGGCCGACGGCGCCATGGGCAAAATCAGCGACAACCTGCAACGTATGCGTGAACTCGCAGTGCAGGCCAAAAACGGCACCCTGAACGACACCGACCGTGTAAACCTGAACCGCGAATACGCGGAGCTGGCCAACGAAGTGGATCGCATTGTGACCGGCAGCACCTTCAACGGCAACAACATGTTTGATGCCGCCAACAAAACACTGAGCTTCCAGGTGGGCACCGGCAACGCGGTTTCCGACACCCTGGCACTGAATTTGACTGACGATGGTCTGGCTGCAGGCAATGACTTGACCACCATCATGACCAACGGCGCTGCAAGCATTCAGGCCAACCTCAATGGTGTGGACACGGTAGCGAACGCCACCACCGCGATCACCACGCTGGACGCCTCGATTGACGCCATCACCGGCATTCGTGCTGTGGTGGGTGCGGGCCAAAGCCGACTGGAGCAGGTGGCCTCGTTTGCCGACTTGTCCAGCACCAACTTGCAAGCCGCACGTGGACGGATCATGGATGCAGACTTTGCCAAGGAAACGGCAGCACTGACCCGCTCACAGATTTTGCAGCAGGCTGGCACCGCCATGCTCGCCCAGGCCAACCAGTTGCCCAACAACGTGCTGAGCCTGTTGCAGTAATGAAATAAAAAAACCGCTCATCATAATTAGCACGGGATTATCCTGCCTTTCTGGCAGGATAATCTTTTCGCATTTTAAGTCACATTAAAAATCATTTAAATTATTTAATTAATTTATTTAAGTTTGACTAAAAACCTCCGTTAATCGAATTGTCAGTAAAAGAAACTGCACAAGGGTTAATTAACCCAAAGCGACAAACCCCTTCACAAAGGATTTGTCAATTCAACCGCTAGGAGGTCCTAAATGTTAGGTATCAACACAAATACGCCATCACTTGGCGCACAAAACAATCTGAGCAAGTCTGCCAGTTCCCTTGAAACTTCAATTGCCCGTCTGTCATCCGGTTTGCGTGTTAACAGCGCCAAAGACGATGCTGCCGGCCTGGCCATTGCAGAACGCATGACCGCACAAATCCGCGGCTTTGATGTGGCTGCACGCAATGCCAACGATGGCGTTTCACTGTTGCAAGTGGCCGATGGCGCACTGGGCAAAATCGGTGACAACCTGCAGCGTATGCGTGAATTGGGTGTTCAAGCCAAAAACGGCACATTGAACGACACCGACCGCGCCAACCTGAACCGCGAATACACCGAACTGGCCAACGAAGTGGGTCGTGTTGCCACAGGCACCACATTCAACGGTAACAACGTGTTTGAAGCAGCCAACAAAACCGTGGACCTGCAAATTGGTTCGGGCAACGTGGCCTCCGACACCCTGAGCGTGAACCTGACCGACACCGGTACAGCCGCAGGCAATGATTTGCAAACCACCCTGGGTGGCGCAACTCAGGCTGCAATCGTGACCGCATTCGGTGGCGTGGACACCGTGGCCAACGCCACAACCGCGATTACGGAAATCGACACCGCGATCAACGACATCACCAACCTGCGTGCCACAACCGGTGCTGGCTTAAGCCGACTGGACCAGGTTGTTTCCTCACTGGAAACAACCAGCGCCAACTTGAGCTCTGCCCGTGGCCGTATCATGGACGCCGACTTCGCCAAGGAAACTGCAAACCTGACCCGTGCGCAGATTCTTCAGCAGGCTGGTACCGCCATGTTGGCCCAGGCCAACCAGCTGCCCAACAACGTGTTGAGCTTGCTGCGTTAATTCAGACCTAGTCTGATCACTGACCAGAATCCACCAAAAGTGGGTTCAAATCAAATAAAAAGCCCGGTGAACCAAGCTCACCGGGCTTTTTAACGCTAAAGAAAACCCCGAAACCTGCCGTTAATCAAGACATGGGGGCTTGTCTTGGCCTCGTAAAATTCGCAAAGGTGGCGAAAATGAATATTTCAAACATGGTTGATTACGCAACAGCCCTGCAAAAACCGCAGGACGCAATGAACACCAAACCGGTTCAAAACACGGAGGTCAAGCCGCCAATGGGCGGGCAGGCCGAGCTAAGCGTGGGTGAATTGATTGAAGTGGTTCAGAAAGCAAATGCGGCCCTGACGAGCAACCAGTCCAATCTGAAATTTCTTGTTGACAGCGACAATGGCAAACCGATCGTTCAAATCGTCGATCGGGAAACCCAGGAAATATTGAAACAAATTCCATCGGTTGAAATGCTTAAAATCGCAAAAGCCATCGAAAAAATGCAAGGCGTTTTAATGTCTCGCGAAGCATAGAACGCAATAAGGGGAACAAGTCATGGTTGGAATTTCATCCGCAGGTATCGGTTCGGGACTCGACATTGAGGGCATTATTCGCTCCCTGATGGCCGCCGAGCGAATTCCACTGACCAAGGTCACACAAGAACGCACAGCGATCAACACCAAAATTTCGATCTACGGCATCATCAAAAATTCGTTTGCAGATCTAAAAGCGTCCGCTGACAAACTAAGCAACTTGAGCAACCTGAATCCGCTGAAAACAACGTCAAGTGACGACAAAGTTGTTTCCGCCACGGCCAGTTCGTCCGCCGCCAAGGGCAGCTACAGCATCCAGGTCAGCCAGCTTGCCAAAGCACAAAGCGTGGCAGCACCCAGCGTGGCCACATCAGACAGCGTTGTAGGCACCGGCAGCCTTACCCTGACTTTGGGCAGCTACGATTCCGCCACAAACACCTTTACCGACAATGCCGCAAAAACGCCGGTAACAATCAACATTGGTGAGGGTCAGCAAACGCTGGATGGCATCAAACAAGCGATTAACGATGCCAATGCGGGAGTGACCGCATCCATCGTCAATGACGGCACAGGGTCACGCTTGGTGTTAACCAGTAAAGAGACTGGCGCAGTCAATGGCTTCAAGCTGGAAGTGAGCGATGCCGACGGCACCAACACCGACGCCGCTGGCTTGTCCATGCTGGCCTATGACCCAACCGCCGCAGCGGGTGCTGGCAAGAATGCAGAATCATTGCAAGTGGCGCAGAACGCCAACTTCACGATCAACAACCTGGCTGTGAGCAAAGCCAGCAACACAGTGACCGATGCGGTAGCAGGCCTGACACTGAACCTGAAAGCAATCACCACCGCCCCTGTGAACATTGAGGTGGCCCTGGACGATGGTGCCCTGAAAACCACGCTCGATGGCTTTGTTGCTGCTTACAATAAAATTCGCGGCAATCTGAAAGACCAGCAACAAAAAGACGCCACCCTGTCGAAAGAAACCACACCATCGACCCTGGAACGCGGCATGCGAAACATTCTGCGTGAACAGGTGGCCCAATACGGAATCGGCTTGAGCGACATTGGTTTGAACTTCGACAAAGACGGCGTGCTGTCGTTGGACAAAACCAAACTTGACGCAGCCGTGGCGGCCAATCCATCCATTCTGGAAAAAGTATTTACCAACACGGCCACAACAACGGATGCACGGATCAAATTTGTAGGGGCCGATACAAAAACACTGGAAGGCACCTACGCCATCAACATCAGCACCGCATACGATGGGAGCAACACCGTGGCGGGCACCATCAACGGCGTAGCGGGCACAGGCATTGGTAGCGTGCTGACGGGTGCCACAGGAGAAGCCAGCGAGGGCTTGCAATTTTCAGTGGCACAAGGTGCCGCCGGCGACATGGGCACAATTACATTCAGCAAGGGCTTGGCCGAAAGGTTAAGCGACTGGATCGGCAGCCTGTCCGATGAAGGCGGCGCACTGGTTTCCCGCACCGACGGCTTGAACAGCCGAAAAAAGCGTCTCGACACTCAGGAAGACCGAATCAATCTTCGGCTTGAACAGGTTGAAAAGCGCTACCGCGCGCAATTTACAGCACTGGACACCATGCTGGCCAGCATGCAGCAAACCAGTGCTTACCTAAGCCAGCAACTGGCTGCACTTGCACAACAGCGGTAAGCGAGGAACTGTGCCCTAAAACCCCTGTTTTTAGTCAGATCAAACAGGGGGCACAGACCCTACTATTTGTTTAAGACAAATTACCAAGTGAACGCACCATGATGTACGGCGCAAAAGCATACGCACAAGTAGGACTGGAAACCGGCATCAACAGTGCCTCTCCACACGGCCTCATTGTAATGCTTTACGAAGGAGCCATCGAGGCTATTCGAAAGGCCAAAATTTATCTGGAAATGCAAAACATCGAGATGAAAACCAAATCGGTGGACAAAGCCCTACGCATCATCAAAGACGGATTGACTGCCTCGCTAGACGTCAATGCCGGCGGTGCGTTGGCTGAGCAGCTGCTTTCACTGTACGACTACATTGGCAAAGAACTGATTCTGGCAAACGTCCAGAACAGCCCGGAACGCATGGACACCTGCATTGCTTTGCTCGATGACCTGCGCAGTGCCTGGCTGGAAATCGGCCAAACTGCCTCCAAACCATAACAACCTACTTAGGACCGCTCTCGACCATGATCTTTGCGACAGACAACAACGGTGCAATCATGAAGCTGTACGCCGCCATCGCGAATCAAAGCCAAATCATGCTTGATTCAGCCAAGGCGGGCGATTGGGATGAATTGTGTGCTGCAGAAGAGCAGTGCTCAAGGCTGATCCATGAGCTACAAGTCATCAAGGAAGCACAACAAACCGAATTGAATGAAAAAGAACGCAGTCAGCACATTGGCTATCTGAAAAAGATTCTGGCCGACGACGCGGCAATTCGCGACATCACTGAACCCCGCCTTAAGCAGTTGGAAGAATTTCTTCGCGCAGCCAACAACTCGCAGAAACTCAGCAACTCTTACGGATCCAACTAAGCCATTGCGCTAAAGCAACGGGTGTGAGACATGACATTAACCCCGGTTAAATCGGCTCCACCCAACGTCAACTCCCTTCTCCAATCCAATCCGGGTGACCGGGTCAGTTCTGGCAAAGGCGAGATTGCGCCTGTGGTTGCCATACTGACCCGCCAGCTTCCCCTGCCCCAAGCCCAACAACTGGCCGGTCAAACCGCCCTGGTTCGTGTGGTCAAAGGTGGCCCCGGCAACGAGGCAGAACTTGAGTTTGCAGGGCAAAACATTCAAGTGAAGTTGCCACCGGGGCGTTCACTGACGGCTGGCGAAATGGTCACAGTCGCCTTTGCCTTGTCCAACAAAGGCGACGACTTATCGGCAGGTGGCACCAGTGGCGGCAAAAAAATAGCCGATGCCCGCAACCTGCTGACTACACTGCCAGCAACGGCAGACGATGGCGAGGCACAAGACTCACCCAGTTTTGTGGACCGGCTTTCAGGCACAGCACGATTGATTGGTTTGCTTGAACGATTGGGGCAAGGTTCGCCCACCCAAGTCTCTACCACGGTGATGACCAGCCTGAAGCAGTTAAGCACCCAGTTTCCAACACAGACCACCACTGTGCCTGGCGCTTTGCTGGCCGAACCCGACAATGCAACGCCCAATACCCGTGCGCTGATTCCGAGTACAACCCAAGGCACAGTTCAGGGCGCAGCTCAGCCCCCCGCTCAACAAGCCCAAGCGGTGAACGCGGCAAACAACCTGAACAACAGCCTGGCTGGCGTGTTGGCCAAACAGGTCAGTGCTGCAGTTGAAAACAGCGGGCTGTTTTATGAATCGCATTTGCAGCAGTGGGCCAACGGGCAGCGCAGCACCGATCAAATTGCAAAAGAACCCCAGGCCCGGTTTGGACAAGACCAGGTCATTTCCGAAAAAGGCTTGAACCCGGCCGCAGTTGATCAATCCGTGAAACTGGTGACCGCACAACTTGCGGCACTCGACAACAACCGGATTTCATTGGCGCTGAGCGGTTTGCTGGGGCACCCGGTTCAAATTGACATTGAACCCGACACCGAGGAAGCGCCCGACAAAGAGGAGCAAAGCAGCGAGGAAGCAGCCCGCCCCTGGGTTGCACGCCTGAAACTGGACATGGCTCATTTGGGTGAGCTGAATGTTCGGGTGCGCATGATAGGTTCACAATGCGATGTACAAATTACCGGACCCGCACACAGCAAACAGGCGGTTGATCCCCACTGGCAAACCTTCCGGCGCGCCATGGATGACAAAGGTTTGAAACTGGTTCACGGTCAGTTCATGGTACCCACGGGGCTCGAAATTGGCGAATAAACTGAGCCCCCAGCAGGCTGTTGCATTGGCCTACCTCGAACACTCTGGCGCACCCAAAGTGGTGGCCAAAGGCCAAGGCTTGATTGCAGAACAAATTATCCAGAAAGCGAAAGAATCGGGGGTGTTTGTTCATGAAAGCCGAGAACTGGTCTCGCTGTTAATGAATGTCGACCTGGATCAACAAATTCCTCCCGGCCTGTACCAGGCCATTGCAGAATTGTTGGCCTGGGTGTATCAAATAGAAAACAAAGAATTTAGTACAGAGGGAAAGCCATGAGTCAAAACACCAGCATTGCACCAGAACGCGATCAAAAACTGCTTGAAGAATTCAGTTTGAGTGCAGAACCCACACTGCGAAAACTCCTCAACACCATTGAGGAGGACGAACATGAACTGTACGTTTACCTGCAATCAGATCACACACAGTTTGTCACCGAAATATTGAACATCGACTGGTCGGCTGGCCTGATCTGGTTGGGCACGCCGTATGAAAAATCACTCAGCGCCAATTGCAACGCGTCTACGGCTTATGTCATGGTCAGCTTTCCCGATGGTGTCAAAGTGCAGTTTGCCGGCATGGGAATTTTGCAAAGCCAGTATCAAGGTGCCGATGCCTTGCGAATTGCCATACCCAAAACAATCGTTCGACTGCAACGTCGCAATTACTTCCGGGTGATGGCTGACGAAGAACTGAACGCACAAGTGAAACTTGAAATACCGGCAGTTGCTGGCCATGTCAGCCTGATCGACATCAGCCTGGCAGGCTGCGGCGTGTGCCTGCAAACAGCACCCAGCCTGCATCAGGCCGGAGATGTGATGAACGATGTTCGCCTGACCCTGCCCGATGGCCAAGGCAGCATGCTGGTGGACTTGGTGGTACGCAACATCAAGCCTTTGGCAGATCACCCCGAGATGGTGCAACTTGGATGTGAAATGAAAACCCTTGAGCGGGGCGCCGAGCGTCGCCTGCAACGGTTTCTATTGGCAACCGAACGCAGACAACGCGCGAACTTGCATTCGATCGACTAAACAATCAAGCACCGATCAACGGCGCTTGCTGCCCCCCAACAGGGAACCCAGAATACCGCGCATCAGCTCACGGCCTACCTGTGAACCGATGCTGCGGGCAGCACTCTTGGCCATGCTCTCAGCCACGCTTTGGCGCTTTCGCCCACCTGCGCCACTGGTGCCAAACAACATGTCACCCAAACCACTCAGCGTGCTTTTTTCCTCGGCGGTCTGAGTGCCTTTGGCAGCAGGTGTTTCAGCTGCATCCTGAGCTGCCATTGCTGTTTCTGTGCGCGCTTTCAGCATCTCAAATGCTGACTCACGATCAACTGTTTTTTCATACACACCCGCCACCAGTGAATTGGCAATCAATTCCTTGCACTGCTCCGGGCTGGCCGGGCCAAACTTGCTGGCGGGTGGATAAACCCAGGCGCGGCAAGTGGGGCTGGGGGTACCCTTCGGGTCGAGAAAACTGACCAGCGCCTCGCCCACACCCAATTCGGTAATGGCAGCCTCAATGTCCAAACCTGCATTCGGGCGCATGGTTTCAGCGGCCACTTTCACTGCCTTTTGATCGCGCGGTGTGAATGCCCTCAAGGCATGCTGAACCCGGTTGCCCAGTTGCCCCAACACAGAATCGGGAACATCCAGTGGATTTTGTGTCACGAAATAAACGCCCACGCCTTTGGAACGAATCAGGCGAACCACCAACTCCACTTTCTCAATCAAGGGCTTGGGTGCGTCGGTAAACAGCAGGTGCGCCTCGTCAAAGAAAAACACCATTTTGGGTTTCTCGACATCACCCACTTCCGGCAAATTCTCAAACAACTCAGACAACAACCACAGCAAAAAGGTGGCGTACAACTTCGGTGAATTCATCAACTGATTGGCCGCCAGAATATTGATGATGCCGCGTCCATTCGAATCGGTTTGCATCAAGTCATCAATGTTCAGCATGGGTTCACCGAAAAACTTGTCGGCACCCTGCCCTTCCAGGGCCAGCAAGCCACGTTGAATCGCCCCCACAGAGGCTGAAGAAACATTGCCGTACTCCGTGGTGAACTGCTTGGCGTTTTCGCCCACGTACTGAAGCATGGCGCGCAGGTCTTTCAGATCAAGCAACAACATGCCGTTGTCGTCGGCAATTTTGAAAACCAGGTTCAGCACCCCTTCCTGGGTGTCATTCAAACCCAGCAAACGACCCAACAACAAAGGTCCCATGTCGGAAATGGTGGCCCGCACCGGGTGGCCCTGTTCGCCAAATACATCCCACAATGTCACGGGGCTGCCTGCAAACTCCGGCACGGGAATACCGGTCATTTTCATGCGTTCTTCGAATTTCGGGGAGGTTTTTCCAGGCTGGGAAATGCCGGTAAGGTCACCCTTCACATCGGCCATAAACACAGGTGTGCCAACGCGTGAAAACGCTTCAGCCAGCACCTGCAAGGTCACTGTTTTACCCGTACCGGTTGCACCTGTAATCAAACCATGCCGGTTGGCCAATTGAGGCAGCATGACCAGGTCGGCTGCTGTTTCAGCACGGTTGTCGCGGGCAATCGGAAAAGGTGAAATCATGGGCCGGGCTCCAATTCATGTGAGGATTCAATGAATTGGATTGTGCCACAGCCTGTCTGGAATTCAGAACATTAAACCGGCATGTTCATGATGTCGTTGTAGGCTTGCAGAATTTTATTGCGGGTCTGAACCACCGCTGTGAACTGCAGCGATGACATATTCGATGCAATCACGGATTCTTCAATCGACGCAGTGGGGTCATCCATCTGCAAACGCTTGCCCAGTTCAGCCGCCTTGTCTGCTGACAGGCTCGCGCTTTCCAGGGCCTTGGCAATGGCATCAGCAAACGAGGCCTGATCCAGCGCCTGCGGCTTATTGGTCAGCGACGGGCTTTTGATCGCATCGGTTACCGCACTGCTTAACAGGCCACTTACGGCCCCCATTTTCTCGATCATGAAATACTCCAACGCGGAATTATTGTTTGTACCCTCTCTTTGTACAGGCAAGTGGGGCAAGCCATTGCCGCGAACAGGGGGCAAAACCCCCCTTATTTTTTAAACACCACCCTCAAGTTTTTGAAATAGGTGCCGTTAAAGGCCCCTTTTTACCGAATTGCTTGCGCACCGGCCCAAGCACAATGCATGGGTAGAACAATATTTAACCCACATGCAGGTATTACATGGCAGAAGCTCTCAGCAGCCCCGAAGTGATCGGCCCGGTTGGCAACAACCCGATTACCAATATGCAGCAACGTTTCGCAACACTGCCCCAGAAAAACAAAATGGGTGTGCTGATCGGCGTGCCCCTGTTGATCGCGGTGCTGGCCTCGCTGCTGATGTGGGCCAACCAGAGCAGCTACCGCGTGCTGTTCAGTGGCCTGAACGACCAGGACGGTGGTGCCATAGTTGAAGCGCTGACCCAAATGAAGGTGCCCTACGAGTTCAACACGGCAGGTACCGCCATTCTGGTGCCTTCTGACAAGGTGTACGACACCCGCCTGGCCCTGGCCAGCCAAGGCCTGCCCAAAGGCAGCGTGAGCGGCTTCGAAGCCATGGACAACCAAAAGCTGGGTATCACCCAGTTTCAGGAACAAGTCAATTACCAACGCGCTCTGGAAGGCGAACTGGTTCGCTCCATTCAGTCCATTTCAGCGGTGCAAAGTGCACGCGTGCATTTGGCCATTCCCAAGCCGTCTATTTTCATTCGTGAAAAACAAACCCCCAGCGCATCCATTGTGCTGAACTTGTTTGGCAGTCGCACCCTGTCTGAGCCCCAAATCAACGGCATTGTTCACCTGGTGGCCTCCAGCCTGCCCGGCATGAACCCGGAAGATGTCAGCATTGTTGACCAGTCAGGTCGCTTGCTAACCGGCAAAACACAACTTGAAAGCGGCTTGAACCCCACACAACTGGCCTACACCAACCAAATTGAACAAAGCCTGACCAGTCGAATTGTTGACATTTTGACCCCTGTATTCGGCAGCGAAAACGTACGCGCCACCGTAACCGCCAACATGGATTACTCCACGTCCGAGCGCACCGACGAAATTTACAAACCCAACGGCGATACCACGCAAGCCACCATTCGCAGCCAGCAAATCAGCGAGTCCAATGACGGCAGCAGCAACGCCAACCCGCAGGGCATTCCCGGCGTAATGGCCAACACCCCACCCGGGGAAGCCGCCGCCAATATTGGTCAGAACCCGCAACAAGCACTGGCCAATGGCAACAATGCACCAGCGCAAACCAACAACAGCAGCCGCAAAGACTCCACAGTGAATTACGAAGTGGACAAGTCGGTTCAGTACACCAAATCGCAGGTGGGCAAAATTGAACGCCTGTCAGCCGCTGTGGTGGTGAACTTCAAAACAATCACCGATCCAAAAGGCGAAACACGCCAGGTGCCTTTGACACCTGAAGAAATCACCCAGCTGGACAGTTTGGTGAAGCAGGCCATTGGCTTTGATGAACAACGCGGCGATGCCGTGAATGTGGTGAACCAGGCCTTCACCAAGGTTGAAGAAGCAAGTATCCCCATGTGGGCACAACAGGAAACCATGGACCTGGCGAAATCACTGGGCATGCCAATTGGTATTGCACTGATTGCAGCCATTCTGGTGTTCGGCCTGTTCCGCCCCATGATGAAACCAGCCGATGTTGATTTGTTCGACGAAGGCCCTGAACTGCTGCCAGGCCAGCGCATGCCTTTGCTTGCCAACCAGGTGGGCGGCGACAACGACGCCGAACTTCTGGAGCAACTGCAACGCGAAGGTTCCCTGCCCGGCATGAATCGTCAGGAAAAAATGGAAAAGCTGCGCCAGTTGGCCAAAGAGCACCCACAGATTGTGGCCAGCATTGTGAAAAACTGGGTCAACGGCGAAACACAGAACGGCTAAGGCCCGCCTGCAGAAGCACTACAAGGAATCAACACCATGGCAGAAAGCGAACTCGGCATTCAGAAAGGCGCAATCCTGATGCTCAGCTTGGGCGAGGAAGAAGCAGCTGAAGTATTCAAATACCTGGGCCCCAAAGAAGTTCAAAAGCTGGGTCAACAAATGTCGAAAACCAAGGATGTACCCATCGACCGCATTGAAGAAATTGCGGGGGAAGTGGTGCAAATTGCGCAAAGTCAAAGTGCATTAGGCCTGGACTCGGATGCTTACATTCGTAGCGTGTTGACTCGTGCCCTGGGTGAAGACAAGGCTGGCTTTTTGCTAGACCGGATTTTGCAGGGCAGCGACACATCCGGCATTGAAGGCCTGAAGTGGATGGACCCGGGCACAGTGGCCGAACTGATTAAAAACGAACACCCTCAAATTATTGCCACCATTCTGGTTCACCTTGAACGCGATTTTGCCGCGGCCATTTTGAACCTTTTTGTCGATCGACTGCGCAGCGATGTCGTGCTGCGAATTGCCACCATTGATGGTATTCAACCCAATGCATTGCTTGAACTGAACGATGTGCTGTCCAAGGTGCTGGCAGGCGGCGACAAGCTGAAGAAAACAACCCTGGGTGGCGTGCGGGCTGCGGCCGAGATTCTGAACTTTGTGGGTACAACCTCCGAGAAAACAGTGCTCGACACCATCCGCGAATACGACAACGAACTCAGCCAGCGCATTCAGGATGAAATGTTCACCTTCGACAACCTGCTCGACATTGACGACCGTGGCATGCAAAGCATTCTGCGCGATGTTCAAAGTGATTTGCTGGTCATTGCACTGAAAGGTGCCGACGAAGCCATTCGCGAAAAAGTATTCAAGAACATGTCCAGCCGTGCGGCAGAAGCACTGCGCGACGATCTCGAAAGTCGTGGTCCGGTTCGCCTTTCCGAGGTGGAAGCTGCGCAGAAAGATGTCTTGAAAGTGGCTCGCAAGTTGGCCGACGCTGGCGAAGTGGTACTGGGTGGAGGCGGAGATGATGCGTTCATCTAACCGCATTATTCGCGGCCTCGATGCAGCCGAATTGCCAAACTGGTCAGTCGAATTGATTGGCTCACGCTACGAAAATCCAGTTGACCGCATGATGGCGGAAATCGACCGACACCAGAAGGAAATCAGCGTACCGCCACCGGCCCCTACCGAAGAAGAACTGCGTTTGAAGGAATGGGAAGCAGCGCTGGCTCGCCGCGAGAAACAGCTGGAAGAACTCGAGAAAGACACCCTGAAACAGGCGGAGGAACGTGGTCAGCAACTGGGCTACGAGGCTGGCTGGAACGCGGCACACAACGAACGTGTGGTGCTGGTTCAAGCTGCCACCACCATGGAAGAAGAGTTCGAGCGCTTTAAGAGCGAACTCTCAGAAAAGCTGCTTGACCTGGCCGTGCTGGTCAGCAAAAAAGTCATTGGCGACACACTTGCGTTGCACCCCGAACAGGCAGCCCAATTATTGAATCAGGTGTTGGAAAGCATGCAGTTGCACGGCAAAGCAGTCAGCCTGCGTGCTCACCCCAACACGATTCGCGTGCTTGAAGCGCAGTTTGGCGATCAGCAAATGCTGGGTAACCTGCGCATGATCGAAGACCCCAAACAATTGCAAGGTGGCTTCCTGCTTCAACACCCGGAAGGCGAAGTCGACGCCACACTGCAAACCCGCTGGCTACGTGCCATTGAGGCCTTGGGCCGCGACGATCCACTCACGCCTGAGGACACAGAATAAATGGCCGACCTGCTGGAATGGATAGACGAATGCAAGTTTCTGGTTGAACACAGCCAACCCCAAATTGCCACGGGCAAACTGACCCGTGTGGCGGGCTTGGTGATGGAAGCGGTGGGCTTGAAATTGCCGGTGGGCAGCGTGTGCACTGTGATGCAAAAAGGCGCCCCACCCCTTGAGGCTGAAGTGGTCGGCTTTAACGGCGACAAACTGTTTTTAATGCCTGCCACCGACGTACACGGAATGACACCCGGTGCCAAAGTCGTTGCACAGGAACCACCCCCCATCGCCCCCAAACTGGGTGTGAAAGCCCACCCTTGGCGCAGGCCTGAAGACAAAACCAAACACCTGCCTGTGGGCGACAGCTTGCTGGGCCGAGTGGTTGACAGCAATGGCCGCCCGCTTGATACCTTGGGCGAACTGAAATTCGAAAAACGCAGCCCTTTGGCGGCACGCCCAATCAACCCGCTGGAACGTGAACCCATTACCGAACCGATGGACGTGGGCGTGCGTGCAATCAACGCACTACTCACCGTAGGGCGTGGCCAGCGAATTGGCCTGATGGCCGGTTCCGGTGTGGGTAAATCGGTGTTGCTGGGCATGATGGCCCGTTACACCAAAGCCGACCGTGTGGTGGTTGGCCTGATCGGCGAACGTGGCCGTGAAGTCAAAGAATTCATTGAACAGATTCTGGGTGAAGAAGGCTTGAAACGCAGCGTGGTAATTGCTGCACCTGCCGATGTCAGCCCCCTGCTTCGCATGCAGGGCGCAGCCTACACCCAAGTGGTGGCCGAGCATTTTCGTGACCAAGGGCACAACGTGCTCATGATCATGGACTCGCTAACCCGCTACGCCATGGCACAACGTGAAATTGCACTGGCCATTGGCGAACCCCCTGCCACCAAAGGCTACCCGCCCAGCGTATTTGCCAAACTGCCCACACTGGTTGAACGGGCAGGCAATGGTCGAAAAGGCGGCGGTTCCATTACCGCCTTTTACACAGTACTGACCGAAGGCGACGACCAGCAAGACCCGATTGCCGACGCGGCCCGAGCCATTCTGGACGGCCACATTGTGCTGTCGCGCCAACTGGCCGAAAGCGGCCACTACCCTGCCATCGACATTGAACAGTCCATTTCAAGGGCAATGCACAACATTGTGCCCGCAGGCCACCTGAACGCCGCCCGAGGGCTGAAAGCTGCCTTCTCGAAAGTGCAGCGCAACCGCGACCTGATCACCGTGGGCGCTTACGCTCCGGGGGCAGACCCGCAATTGGACCATTCTTTGGCCCTTTATCCAAAGATTGAAAACCTGCTGCAACAGTCAATGTTAGAGAGTGCAAGTTTCGATGAAGCGCTGGCAGGCCTTCAATCGTTATTTCCGAACGAATTTAAAAACGACAAACACTAAACCGCTTGGATGCCCATGAGCAATGTGCTGCAAATCCTGATTGAACAGGCCAGCGAAAAGGCCGACAACCTGGCCAGAAACATGGCCAACACCCAGCAAAAGCTGGTGCAGGGCCAAGACAAACTGAACATGCTGCAAACCTACCGCGACGAATGCGAGGGTGGCATGCACAACAAAGCCAGTACTGGCATGACAGGGCAACAATTGCGCAACCAATTGGCCTTTGTCGGAAAAATTGGTGAGGCCGTGGCCCAGCAAACCCGTGAAATCGAATTCCTGAACACCACCCTGGCCCACCAGCGCACCCAATGGCAAGAAGCCCTGGCCGAACAGCGCAAATTTGAAGCCTTGGTGGAACGTGAAAAAGTGAAACAGGCAAAACTTGAAAACAAACGTGATCAAAAAATGAATGACGAATTTGCTGCGCGAATTTACCGGGTTCACACCGCAGGGGAACCCTCATGACCACGAGCACTCAAGCCATGAACAATGTCAACAAGGTTCAAACCCCCACAGCGGGTAACAAGCCCAAGCAGGGCAAACAAGAATCCGAATTGAATTTCAACGACCTGTTCAGTTCAGCAATGGGCCAATCTGCGCCCAACGCCCAGCTAAACAGCATTGAAAACCAATTGCGGGAAAGTTTGTACAAACAGGACAAACCGAAAAAAAGCAGTGACAGCACGGCCAACGCAGAAGCAGCACAGGCCGCTCAGACAGCTGTGTGGGCACAGCGCAACTGGATGCAAACCACCCCGGTGCAACAAGCCGCACCGCCCGCTGCTGTTATGAACACTGAACCCGTGAAACAGGCTGCCGCACCTGAAAGCGCTCCGCGCGCGACAGAAAAAACAGCAGACAAAATCACAGAAAAAGTTACCGAAAACAAAACCGAAAGCAAGGCAAGCACCAGCGACACAACCAAGACAGCTGACGCACCCACAACAGCGCAGAACAGCGCGGCCCCGGAAACAGCAAATGAAGCAGCGAATGAAGCGGCCAACAAAGCAGCTTCCGGCAGCAAGCAAGACACGCAAATCTCATTGGTCAGCAACACCATCCCGTCTGCTGCCCAGGAAAAGCCACTGGACGGAAAAACCGGCCTTGCCGCTGAACTGCCCTTAAGCACATCGACAGGCAGCAAGCCAGCCGATTTGCCAGCCACAACGCCTGGCACCGAGCAAAACACCTTGACTGAGCAAGCCGGCGCCGACAAAACACGCCCAGACATCAAAACCACAGCCCAGCTGAAAGCAGAGGCAGCGCTGTCCAACAGCACGGTACAAGTACGCAATGATTCTGCAGCCACGGCCAACGTCGCCGCCGCTACAGGCAACTCCAATGCGGTGGCTGCGCAACTTGCACCACAAATTGCACCCCAAATTGCCCAACAGGCACAAGCCATGGGTGAAGGCTTCGGGGATGAAGGCTTGAAAGTGGGCCAGAAAATTCTGGCGGCTGGCAGCTTGCAATCTTCGAACACAGGCACTGGCATTGCAGCAGGTACCAATGGGCTCACTAGCGCCACGGGTATTGCGCAGCAGACCTTGATCAAAACACCCGTGAATCAGCCAGGCTTTGCCAAAGAACTTGGACAAACCGTGCAATGGGCCATTGGCAAAAACTTGTCAACCGTGGACATTCGCGTGAATCCCGAAAGTTTTGGCCCCATGAACATGCGCCTGGTGCAAAAAGGCCAGCAGGTTCAACTGGTCATTCGCACGCAAGATGAAGCATCGGCCAACCTGTTAACGCAAGCCCTGGGCGGACTGAAAGAAGTTTTGGCCCAAAACGGTTTGCAACTGAACCAGGTCCAGATCCAACATGGCAACACGCCAACCCCGCAAGGCCAAGGTAACCAAGGTCAAGCGCAATTTGAGCAAAACCGCCAGCAAGGCCAAAACAACGGCCAGCGCAGCGGTAGTGGCGACAATGAGCAACAGGATTCAGGGACACCTGCTGCTGCAAGCAGAAAACCTGAAGGCAAGCTCGACCTGTTTGCCTGACCAACAAAGCCTGATTAATGAATTGAGTCCAAACAACACGGCTTTTCGGGGGTTTGCTCGGAAACCTTTCAGACACAATAGAGTTTGAAAGTGACACACAACAGCATTTGAACTTACGGAGTTAAGCACATGGCCAGAGTCGCCCCGGCACCCGCTGCAGCAGCCCCTGAGGCTGCAGCGCCCGAAAAAGGATCCAAGAAAAAACTGATCCTGATTCTCGCAATCGTATTGACCCTGCTGGCCGCAGGCGGTGCAGCAGCATTCTTTCTGCTAAGTGGCCAAAGTGCTGACGGTGCCGCTGAAGAAAAAGTGCAAGAACCCCTTGGCCCCCCCACTTTTGTCGTAATGGATCAGTTTGTCGTCAACCTGGCCGAACCAGACACCACACGCTATCTTCAAATTGGCATCACTTACGAAGTGAACGGCCCGGCGCAAGCCGAGGAAATCAAAAACTACACCCCGGTTATTCGCAGCCGAATCCTGTTGGTGTTGTCTGGCAAGAATGTCGGCAGCCTGACCTCGATCGAAGGCAAACAACGGTTGATGGATGAGTTGGTGGATCTGGCCCGCGTCACGATCAAAGGCGATCCGAAAGACCCCACCCGCGGCATTCGCGACGTGCATTTTTCCAGCTTTGTGATTCAGTAACAGGAAGCCCAGCGCCATGCCCGGAGAATTTCTTTCACAAGACGAAGTCGATGCCCTGCTCAGGGGTGTCAACGGCGAAGAAGAAACGAAAGACGCATCTGAGACCGCAGAAGGCGTTCGCCCTTACAACCTGGCCACGCAAGAACGAATCGTTCGCGGCCGCATGCCCACGCTTGAAATTATCAACGAGCGTTTTGCGCGTTTAATTCGAATCGGCTTGTTCAACTTCATGCGTCGCAGCCCGGAAATTTCCGTCGGCCCCGTGAAGGTATTGAAGTACAACGAATTCATTCGCAACCTGGTGGTACCCACCAACCTGAACATCATGGCCATGAAGCCTTTGCGCGGCAATGCCTTGTTCATTTTTGACCCCAGCCTGGTGTTTGCAGTGATCGACAACCTGTTTGGTGGCGACGGCCGTTTTCACACCCGTGTGGAAGGTCGCGATTTCACTCAAACCGAACAGCGGATCATTGCCCGCATGCTCGAGGTGATTCGGGAAGAATTTGTCAAAGCATGGGCACCGGTTTTTCCGTTAAAGCCTGAATACCTGCGCTCGGAAATGCACACGCAGTTTGCCAATATTGCAACGCCATCTGAAATTGTAGTGACCACCTCGTTTTCAATTGAACTGGGTGCCGGCGGCGGCTCGCTTCACATTTGTATTCCCTACTCCACCATGGAGCCGATTCGCGATCTGCTGTATTCCAGCATGCAAGGCGATCAGGCTGAGCCCGACAAGCGTTGGGTCACCATGCTGAAAAAGCAGGTACAAATGGCTGAAGTGGATTTGGTCGCAGGTCTGGCCAGCACACAGCTGACTGTGGCTGACATCATGGAACTGCGCATTGGCGATGTGATTCCGATCGAAATTGACAAAGTCATTGAAGCACGTGTGGACAATGTGCCCGTGTTCAATTGCAGCTACGGCACCAGTGGTGGCCAGTACGCACTCAAAGTTGAAGAAGTATTGGCGGTCAGTAATGAATCCCATGCCGACGCGCTGAACCTGGAGGCCTTGCTGAGCAAGGAAGCCAAGCAGCCTGAAAAAACACACGAATAGCGATCAAGATAAGGAATACACCATGTCTGAACAGCAAGTAGATACCATGACCGACTCCACCGACGCAGCCGACGACTGGGCCGCAGCACTGGCTGAACAAGCCAGTACCACCGCCACCAGCACCAGCGACACCGACAACCTGTTTGCGCAGGCCAGCGACGCAAAGCCTGCCTCTGGCCTGTTCCAGCCATTTGCCGGAAGTGTGGCTTCAGGCACGCAGAACGACATTGACATGATTCTCGACATCCCGGTTCAGTTGACTGTTGAGCTGGGTCGGACGAAGATACCGATTAAGCACATTCTGCAACTGGCTCAGGGCTCCGTGATTGAACTGGACGGCCTGGCTGGCGAACCCATGGATGTGCTGGTGAACGGCTACCTGATCGCACAGGGCGAAGTGGTCGTCGTGAATGACAAATTTGGTATCCGATTGACCGACATCATTACGCCATCTGAGCGTCTGAGAAAGCTCAACCGTTGATATCCCTTTGCAGTACAAAGGCATGCAACTACAACAAAAAAACACAAATACGGTGGGAACATTGATCACAAGGCGCAACCCTTTTTCAAAAGGCATGCGCCTTTTGTTCTTGTCAGGGGCATGGCTGGTTCATGGCGCAGTCCGCGCACAAGAAGCAGCTCCTCCTGCAGCAACAAGCGCAGCCGACAACCCAATGACAGGCCACCTGCTGCAAACCACACTGGGCTTGCTGTTTGTGGTGGTCTTGCTGCTTGCGCTGGTTTGGTTGTTGAAACGCATGGGCATTGGCAACCAGCAACGTCGAGGGGGCTTTTACAAGGTACTGGCCAGCTCAGCCTTGGGGCCACGCGAAAAAATTGTACTGGTCGAAATCGGCGACACCTGGCTGGTACTGGGCATGACCAGCAGCAGCATCAACACCTTGCACAGCATGCCTGCGGGCAGCATTGAACTGGATGAAATCCAGAACCCTGCAGCCAACTTTGCAAAAATGCTCGAACGTGTGAAATCAGGCAAGGTGAAATCACAATGAACACCTTCGCAGGTAAATTCACGGTCCTCGGTCTGCTGCTATTGCTGCTAGTCATGGCAATGCCCGAGGCGGCACAAGCCCAACAGGTACTGCCCGGCGTTACCGCAAGCCCAGGTGCCAACGGCACCACCAATTACAGTGTGCCCATTCAAACGCTGCTGTTCTTCACCTTCCTCAGCTTTCTGCCCGCATTGCTATTGATGATGACGGGCTTCACCCGCATTGTGATCGTCATGTCGCTGTTGCGCATGGCTTTGGGCACACAAAACTCGCCACCCAACCAAGTCATCATCGGCTTGAGCATGTTCCTGACCTTTTTCATCATGGCCCCGGTGTTTGACCGCGTGTATGAAAACGCCTACCTGCCGTTTTCCAACAATGAAATCGAGTTTCAGGAAATGACCGAGCGGGCCAGCGTGCCCATGAAAGACTTCATGCTCAAACAAACCCGCGAACCCGACCTGGCGCTTTTCATGCGCCTGGGCAAAGTGGAAAATGTAGAGAATCCCCAAGACGTGCCCTTGCGCGTATTGATCCCCGCCTTTGTCACCAGCGAATTGAAAACAGCCTTCCAAATTGGCTTCATGATCTTTCTGCCCTTTCTGGTCATCGACCTGATT
The DNA here is from genome assembly GCF_902506325.1 of Limnobacter sp. 130. Lineage (GTDB taxonomy): Bacteria > Pseudomonadota > Gammaproteobacteria > Burkholderiales > Burkholderiaceae_B > Limnobacter. The sequence goes on along the minus strand of NZ_LR732329.1, from coordinate 50,757 downwards.
GTCGCCAGTGTGCTGATGTCCATGGGTATGATGATGCTGTCACCCATGTTGATTTCACTGCCTTTCAAAATCATGCTGTTTGTGCTGGTCGATGGATGGACTCTGCTGGTTGGCTCACTGGTGGCCAGCTTTGAAACCTGAACTGAATTGAGTGCACGCACATGAACAGTCAAACCGTATTGAATTTGGGGCAGGCCGCACTGGAAACCATGCTGATGGTGTCGGGCCCCTTGTTGCTCGTGGCCCTGGTGGTGGGTTTGCTGGTCAGTATTTTGCAGGCTGCCACACAAATCAATGAAATGACCCTGTCATTCATTCCGAAAATTCTGGGTATTTTTGCCACGCTGTTGCTGCTCGGCCCCTGGATGCTGGCCACCCTGGTGGACTACACACAGCGTTTGATCATGAGCATACCCACCGTGATCGGCTAAACATGGTCCCCATCAACGGCGAACAACTTGAAATCTGGATCGCCAGTTTTTTGTGGCCATTTATTCGCATTCTGGCCATGCTGGCCACAGCCCCCGTGTTCGACAACCGCACTGTACAGCGCCGCACCCGCGTGGGGTTGGCCGCACTGATTGCCATTGTGATGATGCCCCTGTTGCCCGCACCACCGGTGTTGAGTTCAACGCAGGCCATTCCCGTTTTGATACAACAAATACTGATCGGTGTGGCCATGGGCTTTTCCATGCGCCTGGTGTTTGCAGCGTTCGAAATGGCAGGCGATTTGCTGGGCCTGCAAATGGGTTTGGCCTTTGCCCAATTCATTGACCCTGCCCGCGGCACGCAAACGCCACTGATCGGCAGTTTTCTGGGCGTGCTGGCCAGTCTTGTATTTCTGGTCATTGATGGTCACCTGTTGGTGATCGCAGCGGTGGTTCAAAGCTTCGAGTTGATCCCGATCAGTGCAAACCTTTCGGTGGTCAACACCCAGAACATTGCCATGGCAGGCAGCATCATGTTCATGCTCGCGCTGCAAATTGCCCTGCCTGTGTTGGCGGCGGTGTTGATCAGCAACATTGTCATGGGCATTTTGGCGCGTGCTGCGCCTCAGTTGAATGTGATGTCGATCGGTTTCTCAATCACGATTGGTGTCGGCCTTTGGATACTGTGGGTCAGCCTGCCCTATTTCATTGCCGGAATCGACAGCGCCATTGGTCGCCTGTTGAGTATTTCTGTACTCAAAACGGGCTGATTATTCCAGAAAAAAGTCGCTGTCTACCGTGCAGTCTTTTCCTGCCAAAGTTCCTTTCTTGCGATCCACAGCGTTCGACAGGTGATACCGAATCACCTCCATCAACTGATCCACCTCAAAGGGTTTGATCAAGTAATCGTTGGCCCCCAAAGCAAACGCCTGCTGCAGATCGCTCGCATCACTTCGGGCACTCAACAACACAAAGGGAAGCTTATTGAAATGCGAATCGCCTCGCACGGCCCGCAGCAAATCAAAGCCGTCCATATTGGGCATCATCAAGTCACTGACAATCATTCTGGGCAAAGCGGTATCGTGCACACGGCATTCCAGCAGCAAGCGAAGTGCCTCTTGCCCATCGTGTGCTTCCATGACATCGAGCCCGCTGAGTTGCAGCAACTGAGAGAGATTACTGAGAATGGTCAAGTCATCCTCTACGATCATGACACGCGGCATGCTTCCTCCTTCAGGGACGGCAAATCGACACACAAGTAATGACGATTACGCCGGTTTTTGATCATGATGCGGCCATTGATTAACCGTATCACCCGCTTGGTGAGCAACAAGGTGAATGGCAAATGCTCACCTTTGAAAGGCACCACAGTTTCTTCATCGTGCATGGGTTCAAGCTGTCCACCCTTGACCATCCAGACAGGCCACTCCAGCAATTCTATGCACAGGTTCAGGGTATTCTCATTGGGCATTGTGATGGTCAATTTACCAGCATGTGAGTCTTTGCCCTCAGCAAACGACAACATCTGCCTCATCGCCTGGGTGAACACGTACTCATCCGAATAAAAACAGAATTGATCAACACTGGGGTGCAACTCATATTCCAGCCAGTGTTGACCATGCCTGCGCCTTTGCTCAAACGAGGAAAACTGGCAAAACACTTTCCGGATATCCAGCTGGGCAATGTTCAAATGATTCCGCGTGAAACTTGCCCCCATAAACATCAATGTTTCATCGACCAGTGCCCGCAATGAACGCAAGGCACCGCCAATTTGATCGATGTAATGCAAGGCCGACTCCATGTTCACCGGCTCCTTTTGCAGCGAACTTTCCAGCAACGCTTTGGCTGAACCTATCACTGTCATCGGTGTTCGGATTTCATGCGACAGGTACGACACAAACTGGGACTTTCTGGAAGACAACAGCGACTCTTCGTTCAATTCCTCCCGAATGGAAAGCTCAAGGTCCATTTCCTCGGTTCGGTCATGAATAATTCCCACCGCCTTGCTGGGCAAGCCATAGGCATTTTTAACCGCGACCAAGTGAATTTCAAGCTTCAACAACGAGCCATAGGCTGTTGCATAACGCACCTGCACAGCAGTGCTGGGCAAGATGGCTGTCAGGCAGGATTGCAGGGCTGCATCAAGCCCCTTGATGTCTTCACTCAAAATACCGGCACGCCATGCATTGGCTGATATGGTGGATTGTGCCTGCTCATCAAAGCCAAACAATCGACGCCAGGTTGAACTGAAGGCGACTGTTTCCTGCTCAATATCCCATTCAAAAACACCGTCTTCGAGTGTTGCTACAGCGGCCACCAAACTATCGACCGACATTTCATGGTCGTGCTGCACCAGTTCAATGGAACGCTCCAATTGCTCAATGCGGGTTCGTTCCAGTTCAAGTTCTTCTGATGCATTGGCCACTTGCGCCAAGGCATCTTGCTTCATCACCTGAAGTTTCTGATTGTCTGCGCGCAAGATTTGAACAGACTTGTCGAGCAGAACATAGACGTAACACATCAGCACAGAAATCATCAGCAAGGCAAAAAAGCTGACGAATATCTCGAACCCTGCCCAGCCAGTCCACAGTCCATACCAGGTGGTGTGTTCGGGGCCATCGGTCACATGCACAAAACCAATCAGGCTCAGCGCGATCATTTGGTTCAAACCCACAATGCCGAATATGTAGATCATCCGGCTTTGCAATGGCTTTGATTTACCCACCGAGGTTTCATGCGCAAAGCGGCTCAGCAAACCCATGCACACAAACAGGAACACATACATGGCGATCAGGCCGGGCCAACGCACCTGCACAATCTGGTGATTGTTGGGTATGAAAATAAAAGCCATGTGAATCAGGTATTGAATCAGAATACCCAAGGAAGTGAACAACAACATGAACAGCTTGGCAGCCGCTTTGGCCGACTGAACCAGATAATCCACATAAATAAACACTGCAATGCACATGAAAAACGTGAGCACCGTGCCTGAAATACTGAACAATGCCCCTTCGGCTGAGGGCAAGGTTAGCCCCACAAAGGCCGAGGCAAAAAACATGGAAATGACGTAGAGGGTAATGAGCACCCCCCGACGAATCAGGTAGTGACTGTTGGCAATCAAGGGGGGGTTTTTGATTCGGACTTCGACGCCCACTGTCATGGCCAAAAGAGAGGCGAAAAAACCAAATGCCAAGCCGGAAAGGTTGGCCTCTGAAATTGCAGCTGCTGCGAATGCAAAATCCTCCACTAGCCAATTCATGAATTGCACCGCCCCTGATTCGATTTATGCAGCTTGATGCTGATTTAATTATTGAGTATTGATACCTGACAAGAACTTGCAGGTCGTTTACACAATTTAACAACTTGGGGTGATACACCTATCCCCCCAATCGGGGTAGCTAGGGGTGAAACCGGCTGCGGATAGTACTTATTGCGAAAAAGGCGCCCAAAACAAAAGCACTGAACATGCCCACAGCACCTTCATACACGGTATTGGGAAAACCATAAAACTTCCAGATCACAGTAATCAACACACCCGTACTCGACATGCAAAGCATGGCCAGCGAGTTTAATTGGGCCCCCATGACCTGCCAAATCAGAATAGGTACAAACGCGGCGCCCAGGGTACCCCACGCCCACACCACCAGCGAGAACACGCTTTGCTCACTCCACAGGCCAATGCCCAAGGCGAACAAGGTGGTCAAGCCCGTGGCGGCTTTCAGAACCCACCTGTTTTCAGAAGGTCGGGAGGGTAAATCCTGGGTCAGGGCTGACGAGCACGACAGCACCAGCGAATCGGCTGTGGACATGGTCGCGGCAAAAATACCAGCCAGCATGAGCCCGGCCAACCAGGGCGGCAGCAGGTCACGTGCCATAGTGGGCAGAGCCATTTCTGGATCGAAACCAGCACTTTCGCCAAAGTACAAGCGACTCAGCAAACCCACCGCCGTGGCAAAACAATAGAACAGCAGGTAGTAGCTGTAATACCACCAGCGCACCTGGTTCATTTGGCGGGTATTTTGCAAAGCCAGAAAACGGCTGACAATGTGTGGTTGCCCCAGCGCTGCCGCGCCAGCAAACATCCAGCCCACCACAAACGCAATTGGGCCAACAAAACCGGGAATGTCCAGATCGGTGGGGCTTGGATCCAGAAAACCTTCAATGGTACCGGCTTGCTGAAATACAGCCTGCAAACCACCCAGGTGAGTCACTGCAGCGAACAACAGCACCACCATGGAAACAACCATGAGCAGCGATTGCATGGCATCGGTCCAGATGGATGCGCGCATGCCGCCTGCAATGCTGTAGGCAATCACCACCACCGCCACCATGCCCATGCCAATGGCCATGGGGATATCCAGCATGCCTTCCAGTGCCTTGCCGCCAGCCGAAATTTGCGCGGCGGCATAGGTGCTCAAAAAAGCCACACTGACCAGCGCAGCCAATACTTGCCATGATCTGTTTCGGGTGCCGCCCCAGCGCGCCAACAAACTGATGATGCCGTTGGCATGCACACGCTCGGCCTCGTCGCGCATGCGTTCATGTGCAATTTTTGAGGCCATCAGGTCGCCCGCAATCCAGCCGACCATGAGCCAAACCGATTGAATGCCCACGGCATAGGTGTAGCCGATCAGGCCGATGAACATGTAACCTGAATTGTTGGTGGCCACTGCCGACAAGCCCACCAGCCACGGAGGCACGCTGCGGCTGGCTACGAAGTAATCAGCCGCACTGGCCTTGGCCTGCCTGGCTGAACTTAAGCCAACCAGCAGCACCAGGCCCAAGCAAATGAAAAAACTTGCGCCCAAATTAAGCAGGCACCTGCAGGGTCAAGGCCTCAACAGTGCGTGCGGCAAGAAACTCAGGCCTTGGCGCATCCGCAGCGTAAGGCGAATGCAGGGCGTTGCTGATTGCGTTGTACACATAAAACAGGTTGGCACGCAGGTGGTCACTGGTGTTTTTGCCTGCGCCGTGCATCACGTTGCAATCAAACAGCAACACTGAACCGGCCGGCGCCACCACTTCCTGAACTCCCCCGTTTTCCTCCAGCAAATCGAGAAACAGTGCAGGCGGTTTGCCCACGGCCTGCTTTTTGAATGCTTCACGATAGCCATCGGTGTCTGGTGTTTCGCCAGGACAGGCCACGAATGTTTTGTGGCTGCGCGGCATGAACTTCAAGGAACCATCGGCTGAAATTTCATCGGTCAGCAGCACCGTGGCGCTAATCGCACGCATGCCGGGCATGCCGTCCTCGGCGTGCCAGGTTTCAAAGTCGCTGTGCCACTCGAACCCGCTGCCATACTGCGGGCTTTTAAAATTCAGGCGTGACTGGTGGATATACACCGGGTCATTCAGCAGAAATTGAACCACTTCAAGCATGCGTGGGTTGCTGGCAGTCTCTTTCAACAAACCTTCCATGCCATGCACACCAAACAGGGTACGGAGCTGATCGCCATCGGCTTCCTTGATCAGCTGCCCGGCATGGGTTTGTGCGCAATTCTTGCTCACACGCTCGGCGGCAGCACGCAACTCGTCCAGCTCGTGCGCTGAAAATACATCGGTCAATACCAGATAACCGTCGCGCTCAAATTGGGCTACTTGCTCCTGGGTCAACGGCGAGTCTTCGGTCCACTCACCGTGCACCACAGGCTCGGCGCGCCGAATCAAAGCGCCTTCAGATTTGTCACGTGTGGGGTATGGGTCTCTTACGGCTGAAACAATCATTGTGTTTTGCCTCCTTTTTTATTTATTCGGCCAACGCGGGATAGGCGCCGGTTTCGTCGTGCACTTCCGCACCGGTTACAGGCGGATTAAACACGCAAGCCATGATCATGGGCTCGTCAAAGGCACGCAAAATATGCGGGTCGTGCAAGTTCAAGGCGTACATGGTGCCCGCCTCAATTGGATACACCTTGCCATCGATCTTGCTTTCAATTTCGCCCTTGCCACTGACGCAATACACGCTCTCCAGGTGGTTCTTGTAGTGCATGTGCAATTCAGCCTTGGCATGAATGGTCGTGATGTGAAAGGAAAAGCCCATGTCGTCGTCGCGCAGCAGCATGCGAACGCTGTCCCAACCTTTGGAATGAATGTGCTTTTCCGTGCCTTGTACTTCGCTGAGTTTTCGGACAATCATGCTTTCACCTTTTTGCTGTTGGTTTCCTTCTCAGCCTTGGCGCTTACTACGGCCACAGCCTTTTCCAGAATGGTCAAACCTTTCTTCAGGTCTTCCATTTCAATATTCAGGGCAGCGAACACCTTCACCACCTGGCCTTCATTTCCACAGGTCTCGATAATCATGTGGTGCTTGAAACATTCGGCCACCACTTCATCGGCCAGCGCACCGTTTTGCATTTCAATGCCCTGCATCATGCCGCGGCCTTTCACCTGCACCGTGATGTTGTCATTGGCTTTCAAAATGCGGTTCAAGCTTTGATTCACCACGTCTGCACGCTGCGCAATGCCGCGCTCGAATGCTGGGTTGGCCCAATACTTTTCCAGCGAAGCTGCCGCGGTAATGAACGCATGGTTGTTGCCCCGGAAGGTGCCGTTGTGCTCGCCCGGCTTCCAGAAATCAAGGTCTGGGCGAATCAGCGTAACGGCCATGGGCAAGCCCATGCCTGAAAGCGACTTGGACAGGCATATCAAGTCGGGCTCAATACCGGCTTCTTCGAAACTGAAGAAAGAACCTGCACGGCCTACACCAGCCTGAATTTCATCAAGAATCAGCATGGCACCGGCTTTGCGGGTGATTTTGGCCAAATTTTTCAACCACTTCATCGACGCAGGGTTCAAACCACCCTCGCCTTGCACGCCTTCCACAATTACAGCGGCGGGTGCGTCTTGACCGCTTGATTTGTCGGTCAGCATTTTTTCAAGGTACTCGGTGGTGTCCACGCCCTCGCCCATGTAACCGTCGTAGGGGTAACGGTCCACGCCGCACAAAGTCGATGCCGAGGGGCTGCGGTGGTGGGTATTGGCTGTACACGCCAGTGCGCCCTGGGTAACACCATGAAAACCATTGGTGAAGGCAATAATCTGCTTGCGCCCGGTAATTTTGCGCGCCAGCTTGATGGCCGCTTCCACCGAGTTCGTGCCGGTTGGGCCGGTGAACTGGATGCGGTACTGCATGCCGCGCGGCTTCAAGATATGACGATTGAACGCATCAATGAACTTGGCTTTTGCAGCGCTGTGCATGTCCAGGCTGTGGCCAATGCCGTCATCCGTAATGTAGTCAAGCAATGCCGATTTCATCTCTGGATCGTTGTGCCCGTAGTTCAACGAGCCTGCCCCAGACAGGAAATCGAGATAATCCTGACCATTCATGTCGGTCATGTAGCTGCCCTTGGCGCGAACAAACAGGGTTGGAAAGCTGCGGCAGTAGCTGCGCGCTTCCGACTCGTTTTTCTGGAATGTGCGAATTTTGCTCAGGGTTTGAAAGTCGATTGACTTGCTTGAGTCACTCATTGTTGTACTCCTTGAGTTTGTAGGAATGTCGCCAGTGGCGTAGTTGGCAAAGCGATTTCCACCAATACTTCGGTGTTGTGCCGCCCGCCAAAATGAGACTGTTCTTCGAACCAGTCTTGTGAAGACAAATCGCTGCCCCAGTCGCGAGCCAGTGATTTGAAAAGCCCCCAAGACGCCGCGTTGTCAGGCGTAATGGATGTGTGAATTTTCTTGATTCCGTTTTGCTGTGCAAGCACCCAGTTGATCAAGTGCTTGCCCAAACCAAGGCCGCGGGCTTTTTCGCCCACTGCCACCTGCCAAACAAAAAATGTGTCAGTTTGCTTGGGTGGAATGTAGCCCGATACCCAGGCAACCACCTCGCCATGCAAGGTGGCCACTACGCAGGTGGGCGCAAAATGGCTGCACTGCAACAGGTACAAATAATGGGAATTCAGGTCGAGAGGTTTGCAAGCGTCCACAAGATCAAAAACGGCAGTACCGTCTTCGAGCACGGGATGTCGCAAAACGACATCAGTGTTTGACATTTGGATGAGATGGCTCTGTTATTGGCAGACCCATTTGTTATTAACAAATTAACTACTTCTCATCCTTTCGTAAAAGCTCCTTAAATCAAATCAACAATTTAAAGAGTTTTTATGAAAGAACAAATCAATAATAGTTTATTTTATGAACGATTGCAAATCGTCTTGTACAAACCCCGAACAAACCCCGGATTGTTAAATTTGGTGGGATCGCTCTAAGCGCTGGAATTTTCAACTCACAGCGCCTGTTAATCACTACAATTCATCAAACTGAATTAAATCACCGGGTTAGCGCACATGGACAGCACCTTACAAAATTCACTCATTTCGCTCCGTCGAATCATTCGTGCCACCGAATCGGGCGCCCGCGAATTGGCCAAAAAAGCCGACATGGCAACCTCTGAATTGCTGACTTTGCAATCCGTGGCAGACAACCCGGGTATATCACCAGGTGAACTGGCCAGATCAATGAGCCTTTCTCCAGTCACTTCCACGGTCATTCTTCAAAAACTGGAAAGCCGGGGTTTGATCGAAAAAATTCGAAGCAAGGTGGACAAGCGCAGGCTTGAAGTGGTGCTGACCGAGAAGGGCAAACACGAGGTCAATGACGCCCCGTCCAGCCTTCAAACCCGCTTTGCCGAGCGCTTCGGTCAACTGCAAAGCTGGGAACAGCATTTGATTGCGTCGGTACTGGGCCGTGTTACTACATTGCTGGGCGCAGAGACCATTGACGCTTCGCCAATTCTTGATATTGGCGAAATTGACAAACCAACGAAATAATCTGAACAAAGCTGTCAAATAAGAATTGACTTATTGTTTATTATTTTTAATAATTGTCACGAATTTACAACAATTCACATTTTCAGGGTTTGACTGTTCTCCATGCTTGATTTAAGCGCATTTTTTAGACGCAACAGAAAAGTTCTGTGGTTCGCAATTGCAGCATTCATGGTGACCTTCGTATCAATACAGGTCAGCAAAGCCTTGGCCACTCGCGATTCCAACTACGGTGAAATTGCCGAATGCACTTATGTGCACCAAGCCCCCGAACTGCAAACCCCACTTAACCAGCAAGAACCGATCAGCAAGTACTGCGCCAAAAAGGGTTGAACTCAAGCGCTTAAAGTGTCGCAACCAGAACCTGGTCCTTTCCGGTTTTTTTGGCTTCGTACATGAGCTCGTCCGCCCGGGCCAACAGCTTTTCAAGGCTTGTCTCTTCAAACGTTGTAACCTGCAATACCCCCACACTGGCGGAAACCGGCAGATTCGGGCAGGTGTAGTCAATGGCCTCGGCAATGGCCGCCTTAATGCGTTGCCCCAAATTTTCTGCCATGTCTGGCCGAATGGTTCCCAAACTCAACACCACAAATTCATCGCCCGCCAAACGGTACACCTTGTCTTCGGATCGCAGGCGAACAGACAACTTGCTGCTGATACGCTTGAGCAACTTATCGCCCATGGCATGACCCAGGCTGTCGTTGACCAACTTGAAATTGTCCAGATCGAGAAAGGACAAAACGAAAGGTTCTTTGGCATTCAGGGTGCGCCACACTGCGGCCTCAAGTGCCTTGCGATTCAAGCTGCGGGTCAGGGGGTCGGTCAGGTTTTCCTGACGCAAGGATTTTGAACTGGCCTGAATTTTTACACTGACCCCATAAAACTGAATGGGCAACACCAACAACAAAAACAGATTGGCATACACCAGTTCGGTGTTCGCCTGCCAATAAGGTACGAACGCGCCCAAACCCAATACGATCAGGATGCCCAAGCCAATGTGACACGCCAGCATGCAGGGGCCATAACGAATACCCCGAATCAGCGCGACCACAGCGATCAAGGGCGACAGGGGTGCCAGGTAGTCTGCAGAAACCACCAAGCCCCAACCAATCAATGGCAGATCAATACAATAACTGGGTAGTTCGATTTTTTCCCAATGGCGTTCGCGATTGGAGATGAGCCAGGCCTGCACCAAGGCAAAGATAAAATAAAGCCCCACCACGACCATGAAGGCCATGCGGGCGCCGTTACCAGTGATTGCGCCTCCCGGCGCGAGAAAGAAAACGATCAGAAAGGAAAGCCCGGCAAAGGCCATTCGTTGCCGCGCGCGCGAGGCACTGTCTGAAATATCGAGAACGTATTTTAGTTTTAACATGCGGTTGAGATATCTCATGGTGCCCCACCGGGAGAATATCCCCCCAGTGGGTGTGTCAGCTCATGATCTCAGTGACGCATTACCGCCTGCCGGTTCCAAGTAATTGCTTTAAGCAAGTGCGGCCGAGGCAACTTCCTCAAGGTTGGTTGGAATGTCGAAGTCAAGCAGGCGCTCAACGTTCAACACCAACACAAACTCTTCATCCACTTTGCCGATACCACGCAGGAAGTCTGTTCGCACGCCCGCGCCAAACTGCGGAGGCGGTGCAATAAACTCGGCCCCGATATCAACCACGGCGTTTACCGCATCGACCATGAAGCCAACCACCTGTGTTTCTTCGGCCATTTGACATTCAAGAATCACAATGCAGGTGCGTCGGTTGATTTCAGTTTTGCCCTGTCCAAACCTGGCACTCAAATCCACCACCGGCACCACGGAGCCCCGCAGGTTGATCACACCACTAATACATTGCTGCATCATTGGCACCACCGTAATACGCCCAAACTCGATGATCTCTTTGATCCGGAGAATTTCCACCGCCAGCTTTTGCCCATGTACCTGAAACGTCAGGTACTGGTGGCTGGCGCTGTCACTCTCCATGGCCTTGGCCAATTGCTCATTGATATTGCTCATGGTGAGTGCCCCTGTTAGAAGTCGTCAAAATTATCAAAACTGTCTGCACTGCCTTGGCTGCCAGCTTTGGGTGATGTCGGCTTGCGTTCAGCGTGGCTTGAGTTCCGAGCGCTTGAGCGACCAGTGCCAGTATCGAAGAAGCTCATGGCCGTGTTCAGCATGCTGGCCTGACCACTCATTTCTTCGGCAGTTGCAGCCAACTCTTCAGAAGCTGCAGCATTCTGCTGGGTTTGCTGGTTCAAGCTCATCATGGCCTGGTTAATTTGCGCCACGCCGTTGGTTTGCTCATTCGAGGCGGCTGTAATTTCCTGAACCAGGTCGGATGTGCGGTTAATCGCCGGCACCATTTCCTGCAACAAGCTACCAGCGCGCTCAGCCTGCTTCACGCTGCTGCTGGCCAGGTCACCAATTTCCTGAGCAGCCACCTGGCTGCGTTCGGCCAGTTTGCGTACCTCTGCTGCCACCACAGCGAAACCCTTGCCGTGTTCACCGGCGCGGGCTGCTTCAATTGCAGCGTTCAAGGCCAACAAATTGGTCTGATAAGCAATGTCGTCCACAATGCCGATTTTGTCGGCAATCGCCTTCATCGCGTTCACAGTTTCAGTCACAGCGCGACCACCCTCTTTCGCTTCTTCAGCGGCTTTGGTTGCGATCTGATCGGTCACACGGCTGTTCTCACTGTTCTGCTTGATCGAACCCGCCATTTCTTCAATGCTGGCTGACACTTCTTCAACACCTGCGGCCTGGCTGCTTGCACCCTGCGACAGGCTTTGTGATGTTTTGGAAATTTCACGTGCCGCGTTGGTCAATGAATCTGCATTGCCACGCACTTCCCGAATCACATCGCTCAGGCGGTCAATGGTGGTGTTCACATCGTCTTTCACTTCACCAAACAGCCCGTTGTAGGTGGCTGTAATTTTCTGGGTCATGTTGCCGCTGGCCAGTAGTTTCAATACACGGCCCACGTCTTCCAGACCCACCGATGTGGTGGTCAACAAGCCGTTCACGTTCTGTGCCAATGTTTTCAGGAAACCTTCCTTGTCATCTTCACGAATGCGACTGCTGAAATCACCATCGGAGGCACGGCCCACAATGCCGGAAATCTCGTTTTCAATTGCCACTTCACCAGTGCGATCGCTCCACTCCACCACCGTACCCAAACGCTCACCCGCCTCGTTGATCACTGGTGAAGCGATCAAACGGAAGCTGAGGTCACCCACTTTAATTCCCGTCTTCAAAGGTGAATTCAGGGCAGACAGCATGCCGCGCTGGTGTGCCGGATTTTTGTGGAACACATCAATGTTTGCACCGATCAGTTTGCGCACGTTGAAGTTGGGCAGACTCTTGCGAATCATATCCTCGTTGCGCGTCATCATGGTGTTCAAGGAGTTATTCAAGTAAGTGATGTGATTCTGGTTGTCCGCAATCATCACGTTGGTAGTCACAGAGTCCAAGGCAATGCGAATGGCCAGGTTCTCCAGCGCAGTTTTGCGCTCTTTCTCGGCACGCTCTTCTTCGCGCTTGGCCATGGCCACTTCGCCGGTGCGGTCTTTCCATTCCACCACAGTACCCACGCGGGTGCCCGAGGCATCAAACACGGGAGTCACCAACAAGTTGAAATGGCGCTCACCAATGGTCAGGTTGGTGCTGTATGAATCGCGCAGGCGGGCCAACATGCCACGCTGGTGGCTGGGCACCTTGTGAAAGCTGTCAATGTTCGCGCCCAGAATTTTGCGGGCATCAAATTGGGGCAGGTCTTTCTTGATGTCAGTTTCCGCTTCCACCAACATTTTCGACAGTGAGTTGTTCACGTACACAATGTTGTAATCAGCATCGGCAATCATCACGTTGGTGGCCACGCTTTCCAGCGCTTGTACCTGGCGTTGCGCAAACATGGTTTCCGCTTCCAGTTTTTTCATTGCGTCGCGAATCACCGTGGGCAACTCATCGGCAGCGCCTTTCAATGTTTCTTTTTTCCACAACTGGTGAACGCTGCGCACGGCAGTTTCTTCAATTCTGCGTGAACGCTCATTCACGTTGGCAATCATCTCGTTGATCTTGGTCACAACGGACAGAACATCACCGCTCAGGTCTTTGGTGGGCAATGCCTGCAAAGGCTTTTCCAGGTTGGTTTTCAAGCCGGAAATTTCCACTTCAAGGTTATCAGCCACTGCTGCCAACTGACCGCTTTTCAAAAAATCAAATGCACCCATGTTCGTTTTCCTTTGTAAAATTACGCGTTGGCCTGCTCAAGGCTTTTGCTTGGAACTGCCGGTTGTTCAATGGCATGCCGGCTGAATTCCAGCTCCGCCGTTTTTGCTGTAATACTGCTGACTTCTGTAATCAATTTCGGTACATCAATGATCAAGGCCACATCACCGTTGCCCATAATGGTGGCCCCGCTGATTGCCCGGTTTTGCTCAAACAGATTGCCCAGCGGTTTAATCACTGTTTGTGATTCGCCGTGGAGTTGATCGGCCACAATGCCGGCCTTCATGCCACCAAAGCTGACCACAATGATATTTTCGCGCTTGGGGCGCTTAGCATCGGGATGAAACACTTTGCGCAATCGCACTGCCGGCAGAAACTCGCCACGCAGGTCGTAATGAATGTCCATGCGATCGTCGGTGCCCAAAGCATCGACAGGCAGTTCAAGGCACTCACGCACATAGGAAAGCGGGATCACATACACCGAACCACCGACACCAATCATGAATCCATCGATGATGGCCAGGGTCAGCGGCAGGCGAATCTCGAATGTGCAACCATTGCCCGGGCGTGAACGCACCTGAACAGAACCACGCAATGCTTCAATGTTGCGCTTCACCACGTCCATGCCCACACCGCGACCGGAAATGTCGGTCACCTTGTCAGCCGTAGAAAAACCTGGCGCAAAAATCAGCATGTTCACTTCGGCGTCGGTCAGCATTTGGTCGGGCGTTACGATGCCCTTCTCAATCGCTTTCTTCAGGATTTTTTCGCGTGCCAGCCCACGACCATCGTCATTGACCTCAATCACAATGTGCCCGCTGTCATGGTAGGCATTCAATTGCAAGCGACCCGTAGCAGGCTTTCCGGCGGCCACGCGTTCTTCCGGAGTTTCCAGACCATGGTCCAAGGCATTGCGCACCAGGTGCATCAAAGGATCACCAATTTTTTCAACCACCGACTTGTCAAGCTCGGTGTCTTCGCCTGAAATTTCAAGCTGAATCTGCTTGCCCAGGCCCATGGCGGTGTCACGCACCACGCGCTGAAAGCGTTGAAATGTTTCGCCAATTTGCACCATGCGCAAACCCAGTGCGCCGTCTCGAATTTCCTCGATCAGACCTGCCACTGCACTGGTCGATTCCAGCATGGCGGTGTGGTTCAAATGTTTGGCCTGCTCCACCGTGCCTGCATTGGCAATGACCAGTTCGCCCACCAGGTTGATCAGTGCATCCAGTTTGTCGGAAGGCACGCGAATAAATGAACTGGTCGGTGTGGCTTTGCCTGCGGCTTTGACTTTGCCCGGTGCCGCACTCACAACGCTGCCCTGAACTTCTAGCTCCTCGGGCAACTCTTCCTCGACTGGTCTGCGAAAGCCCGCTTCGTGCAACAACTCGGTGGCGCGCACCGCACCTTCCGGCAGCGCATTGACCAAGTCGTCCCACTGCTCGGGTGTGCAGTTGTGGGCGAGTATTCGAACCTTGCTTTCCTCGGTCAAAAACTCAAAGGCATCCTCTATACCAGCCTGGCCTTTGTCAGTGACAAAACGCAGCTCGAACCCCAGGTAACAGGTCTCGGAATCCAGGTCTGCAAAACTGGGCAGTGCATCCAGCACTGGCATCACAGCCTGCAATTCGCCGAAACTTTCCATGTACGAAAAAATGGGAGCCGGGTCAAAGCCATCGCACAATGTACTGCGACCCAAGCGCACCGACACATGCCAGGTTTGCTGCCCTTGATCGGCCTCAACACCCTTGCCTGGCCTGCTGGGTGCAGGTTGGTCTTCCTGCAGCAAGTAAGCTTTTAGCCGGGCAGTCAGGCCAGCCTGCCCACCTGCCATTTCGGGGCTAACACTTTCCGCATCGCCACCAGCCTCAATGCAATCCACCAAATCTGAAATGTGGTCACGGCATTCAAGCACCAAGGTGCTCATATTCGCGTCAAAGCCGATTTCAGAATTGCGCACACGATCCAGCACAGTTTCAAGGTTGTGCACAAAGTGTGTAATCACCATCAAACCAAAAACACCTGCACTGCCTTTGATGGTGTGCGCCGCGCGAAAGGCGGCATTCAGTACTTCGGTGTCATTGGGGTTTTGCTCCAGCTGCAGCACATAGCTTTCCACTTCAGCCAGCAGTTGCCTGGCCTCGGTGAAAAATATGCCGCGCGAAGCATCAAGATCCAGTTCAAAGGCCATGCCTTAGTTCTCCAGAAAACCAGCGTTGATCCAGGACTGCACACCCAGGCGTGCGGCTTTCATGGCCACCACTTCCGAGGGCTTGGTCCAGTGCACGCGAAGGTTCACAGCAGGGTCGTTTTGAATGGTCACCAGCAGTTGCATGCCCGCCGTGTCCACTTCATGACAGTGAGTCAAATCAAGCACCACTGAAATCCCCTGACTCAAAGACTGACGAATCACTTCAACCAGTCCTGCGCAATCCGCAATCGTCAGGGTGTCCAATGCCACTTGGGTGTGCCTGGTGGATGCAATACTGTTTTCCATTTCGTTTTCAAGGTCTTCTTGCATAATCAGTTCGCTGTGCATGTGCATCCTCCCTGTGGCGTTAAGCCACCAATTTGTTCACTGCTGCAATCATTTGTTCAGGCTTGAATGGCTTGACCATCCACGCTTTCAGGCCCGCAGCCTGCCCTTCGCTTTTCAGTTTGTCGTCCGATTCCGTGGTCAGCATGATGATGGGAACAAACTTGTACGCTGCCATTTTTTTGACTTCACGCACAAAGGTGAGTCCGTCCATGTTCGGCATGTTCAAGTCACTCACGATCAGGTTGATTTTTCGGCCATCCAGTTTGGTTAGTGCGTCCTTGCCATCGCAACCTTCCACCACATCAAAGCCCTGGCTTTTCAGGGTCATCGACACCACTTGGCGCAAGGAGGTGGAGTCGTCCACGATCAATACGGTTTTGCTCATACAGGTTCTCGTTCTTGGTGTTTAGAAAAAGGTCAGTTCATCGCTGCTTGCACTGGGCTTGGCTACAGCATTGCCACCACTTTTACCGGTGTGGTTTACGCGCTCCTCAGCCATGGTGTACTTGCGTTCAAGTTCGTGCATCAAAGTGGCCACGTCCAAGGCCTCAAGGCCTGTGTGCAATTGACTTTTCATCTGGGTCAGGCTGTCTTGTACATGCCCAAGAATCTGCGACACCCGGTCCTGAAACTGAAAGTGAACTACCGCATTGTTCAAGCTGGAAGACACTTGATTGGTGTTGGCAATAATCTGCTCGCTGGCCTGGTGAAGTGGCCCGGTAACCTGCTCAAATTGATCGACCACACCACTTAAGGTTTCACTGGCCTGGCTCAATACTTTCTCGTCGCTGGTCTCCATGCGTGCGGCACCGTCACCAGCTTTTTTGGCGGCTGCGGCAATCAACTGAACCCGTTCGCGAATCTTGACGCCGGTTTCTGCAGAGAGCATCGAGAGCTTGCGCACCTCATCGGCCACAATCGAAAAACCGCGTCCTTCTTCGCCAGCGCGGGCTGCTTCGATGGCGGCATTCAGCGCCAGCAGATTGGTGCGTGCAGCAAGGTTTTCAACCGACACGGCCATCTTGGCCAACTCCTCTGTCGAGGAGATAAAGCCCTTCACCTCTTGCATGATCATGGCTTTTTCATCGAAGGAATTGCGAATGCTGCTCAACATGCCGTTGAGACTTTGCGCAACATGATCGGCCAATCCGTTACTGCCACCAGAGGTGTTGCCCAGCACTTGGGCTGCGCCAGTGGCCGCACTCACTGTGTCGTTCAATTTGCTGTGAATTTCTGAAAACGCTTCAGCCAAATTCACGATTCCCAATTCCATTTGCGAGTTGGCCGTACTCAACTGGCTATTCAGTGTGGGCACCCACAGGTCTGCCAACTGAACCAGCTCCACTTTCTCTGTGTCGGACTGACTCAGGTCATTCACAGTGCTCAGCAAGGAATCAATTTCTGCCTGCAAGGTCTGTTGGCGTTGTTTGCCGATTTCAAAAATTGCAAGGCCACACAAAACCACGGCAACAACGCCTGCGGCAAATGGCCAAACGCTGCGCTGTGCCACAGCAACAAACACCAGAATGCCCACAGACGCAGCAATCATGACCAGCGGCAACCAGTTCCTGGTTTGTTGTGTATTTTTATTGTGTTTTTTCATGAACCGATATTCCTATCAATTGTTTGACTGGGCACACTGCAGTTTCAAGAGGAGCGGGGGCATGCTCAAAGGCCTCGTACCATCCATTGGAAAAAGCGCCATGAACAGTGAGGTAGCCCGTTGCTACCCAACGATGGAGAAGTTGCAGGAAATCGATTGGGTTGCTACGCATCAAGTCCTCCAATAGTCCACTTTGTTAAACGCAGTGAACTTGAATATTTCACGCTTGATGCAAGTTTGCGCTGGTACCCATGTGCTCAATAGGGAGAAAAGAAATGGAAAAGGGGGCCAATATTAGGTTAATGCGTTTGGGGGAATGCAAGAGAAGGTTAACTGTGTGAACAAATGTAAAAAAACCCACTACTGGAGCGGGTTTCGGGGTAATGCAGACTAAAATTTATTGGGGTTTTTCGGGCTTTAAAGTCATGCCGAGAGGCCCTTTAATTGTCCCGTCCTCGTTGAGGTCATAAATGGTGGTTTCACCATCGCTGGTGATTTTCACTTTTTTGTCTTCCACCACATAGGCCGCTTCACGGGTTACACCCATGGTTGACACATACACCGTGCCATCACCCTGAAACTCATACTTTTGCAAACCCAGGTCGTCTTTGTAAACACCATCCAGCTTGTTACCGCATGCTGTCAACAAACCGAGCAAACCCAGCATGATGCATGCTTTACGAATATTCATGCTTCGAATCCCCTATCAAGATCAGGCCGTCCAAAACTCCTGCAGGGCCTTGGCCGTGCGGATCGGAATTTCAACCATGGGCAAGTGGCCCACGCCGTCAAAAAGTAACACATCCGCATGAGGAATGATGGCTTGGTAGGTGTAAGCGCCGGTGTAATGTACCAGTCGGTCTTCTTTGCCCCACATGATCAGGGTTGGAGCCTGTGTGGCGGACATGCCCGGACCATTCGGATTGGGCGCATTGACAAACATTTGATGAAACAGGTGCCGATTGACATGCCGGCGGCTGATCAGGTCTTGTGCCATCACCGGGGCAAGTGCCAAAGCAATTGCACGGTTGTGTACGGCCAGGCTCATAAGGGTGTGCGCGCCCGCAAGGCTTTCCACGATCATTGGGTTACGGCCTTCTTTCAGACCCGCTTCAAAACGGGTGTGGTCACTGCCCTTTCCACCAGCCGGGTTCATCAGGCACAGTGTTTGTATCAAATGCCCATGCCGACCGGCCAACAAAGCCGACACCAAGCCACCCACGGAATTGCCCACCAAATGGGCTTTGCCCGGCACATGGCTTTCAATCCAGGCTGCAACACGGGCCACCTGGTCATCCAGCCCATAAGGCACATTGGCATTGAACTGGCTTTCACCCCAACCGGGCAAATCCAGCACAAACAAACGATGCTGCTTCAACAAAAAAGGCACCAGCGACAACCAGTTTTCCTTGTTGGACGCAAAACCATGCAGCAGCACCACAGGCGTGCCTTCGGGATTGCCACCTTCAAGCCACACCAACTGGTGGTCAAGCACAGTGGCCTGATTGCGCTTCAGGCCTGAAAGGCCTGCATGCAATTTATTGATCAGGGGCACCGCGCTGCGGTTTTTCCATTGGCGAATCTTCAAGCCATGCGGCGGGCGGGCCAGGTTGAGGTAGTTCGGTGCAACATCGTCAAGAAATGCAAGCTCAAGATGATGCATGCTGGCTAATTCTGTGCCAGTGCTTACATTGCCCATGAATCATTACCTCCAGTGGAAATCAAACGTTTGTTTTTTTTATAGACTGTAACATCGCTTGATGTAACGGTATGGGCATGATGACTTGCTGTCAACGATAAAAATAGAGGGGTTTTTACTAATTCAGTCGCTAGCTCACTCGTCGTAAGGCTGTATGCCTGTGGCGGTCAGCAAATAGGCTGCGTCGCCCAATTCACTGCTGAACTTGCTGGCAGTGAGTTCTCCCCACACCCAGTACGCCTGCATGGCGCCCACGGCGGGTTGGGGTTCGCTGAGTTTGACATGAATGATTTGATTGGCGGGCGGTGGCGGTGTGTGAATACAGGCCCCGAAATACGGCACCAACAACAGCTCATCCACGCCCTTCTCGCTTTGTTCAATTGGAATTGCAAATCCGGGAATGCGTACTTTTTTCCCCGTGTAAGACATATTGACAGGCGCATCGTTCCAGGCTTTGCGCATTTTCTCCAACGCCTCTTGGGCTTTCGGATCGTTGTCCTGCAGTTCTGCGATATTCATGCCACGAAACGCAGCCATCGGGTCCCAATCGGCAGGCATCAAGTTGTCCCACTGCAACTCTGGAAATGCAGGATCGAACTCGGTTGCTTTTTTGGCGGGCTGACCAGCCAAGCGATCACCTACTGCATACTCGCCATCGGTAGTTGCCGTTTCGCTTGAAAGTTGGGCCAGTGTTTGTTCCAGTTGGGTCGCGCCTTCTGCGTTTTGGGCAGGCTTGCCGAGAAACCAGGAGGCAAGGCCATAGCCCAGTACAGTAAGCACCACCACGGCCACAACCATCACGATTACTTTGCCAATTTTCATGAACAATACACCTGCACGTTACTTCACTGTTGAATCAATTTGTTTTGGGGTTTAAACCATCCTGCAACTGGTTTCGGTAGGCCTGAAATGCGGGCACCAGACCCAGCAAGCTGCCAAATGCGGCAAAAGCGACCACCGCCAGCAAGCCCGCGCCAAGTTCGCGCAGCCCCACCAGTTGTAAACCAAATTGTGCCTGAACCCAGGGCGCAAGTGCAGCACTGGCCAACACAAGCACTATCACACCCAGTGCAACACCGATCCACATCACCAGCGCGCTTTCAAGGAATAACAAGCCAAACACGGTGCGCGGCCCGGCGCCGGTTGAACGCAACACCGCCAGTTCTCGCCTGCGCTGCCCCAGCGTAACCAGCATGACGCTGGTCAACCCCAGCGCACTGACCACAGCCACCAGCGCAGCCACAAACAACAACACCCGCTCAACCACACCCACGGTTTGCCACAAAGTGCTTAAAGCCACACCGGGCAAAATTGCACTGAGTGCTGCATTGGGTCGGTTTTCAAGTTCACGCTGCATGCGAAAAACACCGGCCCGGTTGTTCAAACCCAGCAACACGGCAGTCACTGACTTGGGCTGTAAATTGAACTTGGTGACATATTCAGCAGGAATTTCCGCACCAGGCACCGGCACACCGGCGGCCCAGTCCACATGAATGGCCTCCATGCCCGCAAGGCTAATGTGTACGCTTTGGTCAACAGGGGTTCCTGTCGGCTCCAGAACACCCACCACAACAAAAGGTTTGTCCGCATGGCTGGGTTCGGTCTGCTGAATTTGCATGCCATGGCTCAGTGCGATTTTGTCGCCCACCTTGTGCTTCAGGCGCTTGGCCACTTCCGCGCCCAACACAGCTTCAAACAACACGGTTGCAGGTTTGCCAACACTGTAATCTTCGAAAGCGCGGCCATGTTTAAATTGCAGGTTTTGCCGTGCCCCGTACAAAAACTGCTCGAAATAAATTGCCTTGGTACCCACCACGGCAAAGCCTTGGTAGGAATCGCCAAGTGCAATGGGCAAGGCCGACTTCACGCGGGGGTCTTGTTCCAGCCTCTCAAAGTCGGCATAGGGCACATTTCGCGTGGCCTGGCCAATTCGGAAAACGCTGTAGAGCAACAGGGAAACCGGGCTTGTTTGTGCACCAACAATTAAATCAGTACCCGCCACTGCATTGGAAAAACTGGCCTTGGCACTTTGCCGCGCCAAATCAATGCCCAACAACAGGCATGTGGAAGTGATCACACTGAGCAACAACAGCAACAGGCTGCCTTTGCGGCTCCAGGCACTTCGACTGGCCAACAAAAACAGGGTTTGGATCATGCCTGCCACTGCTCCACGCGCTGTCGCCTGTCACAGTGTTGTGCCAAGGCTGGGTCATGGCTGACCAGCAGCACAGCCGTGTTTTGCTGAGCGGCCTGTGCAAGCAACAATTGAACAAACTGGGCTTGGTGACCCGCATCGAGTGCAGAGGTGGGTTCGTCAGCAATGATCAAATCGGGCTGACCAATCAAAGCCCGGGCGGCGGCCACGCGCTGTTGCTGACCAACAGACAAGGTCGACACCGATTGATTCAGGAATTTGTCCATACCCAAAGCACCCAACAGTTGCTTTGCGGCCTGATTCACCGAACCAGAATGCGTCAATGCGTTTTGTTTGCGGCGCTTTGAAAACTTGCAGGGCAAGTTCACGTTATCAAGCACACTTAAATAACTGAGCAAATTGAATTGCTGAAACAAAAAGCCAATGTGATCGACCCGAAGTGCGTCGCATTGGCTGGCCGACAAAGCGCTCAGGTTTTTCCCCATCAAACTGACATGGCCGCTTTGTGGCAACAAAACACCCGCCATCAAATTAAGCAAAGTACTTTTGCCGCTGCCGCTGTCGCCTTCAAGAAATACCGTGTCCCCGGCTTGCATCGAGAACTCGGGGATTTTCAACTCAAATCCGCTGCTGGCGTATTTGAATGCAATGTTGTTGCAGTGAAGTACTGCTGCGGTCATTGAACCACCAAGGTGCTCTGTTTGGGCGTAAGGCTTGCACCAACCTGGCCCTTTGGAAACAAGGCCTGCACTTCAATTTTCTCGAAACCCGGAAACTGGCGAAACACGCGCACATCGATTACCTTGAGTTTTGCAGGCTCTGCACATTCAAACTCATAGGCAACACGAAAATCGGAATGCCCGCTTTCAGATTCATGGTGTTGATGATCATCACTGGGACCATGACTGTGCGGATTCAACACCTCGGAATACAGTTTGTAAGAAGTCCGTTTGCACTGCGCATCGGGCGAGAATGCAAACATGCCATTGGCCTGCAACAGTGATTTCACCCTGCGTGCCTTGACTTTTTCTGCGTCGGTTTTCGGACTGCGCTCAAACCCAAGCACGTTTTCCAAAGGCGAGTACAAACTGATGAAAAGGCCGTTGCCATCTTGCACCACCTCAAGCTCGCCAACTCCATGAACATGGGCCGCATCGTTGTGGCGGGAGTGGCTGTGACCGCCGGCTGCCAACACTGCGCCACCAAACAAACCGGAGCAGGTCAACAGGATCAGCTTGTTAAGCCAGGATTGATGCGCAAACTGTGTCATTGATGTCCCTTTGTTGTTTTTTGCATGGCTTGATAGACACCAACCCGTACCAAGAGGTTCCCTGGGGTAAGGGTCAGTTAAACCGGTCCAAATTCTCGCCAGAAACCTTTGTAAATTGCCTGTTCTGCATCGCCCCGCTTTTCCAGCGGGCAAGCCAGGCGAACAATCATTTTATGCGCCAGCTCATTGTAGGCCTGCCAGAACACCTCTGGCTTTGCGCCGGGTAAATCCACAAACTCCGACACTTCGATGCGATCGAAATACTGGTCCGCCTCCTCAAGCCAACTGGCAGAGACCGCATTGGCCACTTGCAAGGCCACTTCTTCAGCCCTCACGGTGTCGGCCTTGAAGGGCAAGATGATGTCAATGGTGTACAGGCTGAATTTGCCCAACATGGACATGTGTTTGATGGTTTGCGTCAACACCATGGCGTTGGGCACCGCCAGGCGCCGCCCGGTGTATTTGCCTGACATGCCGATTTCAAACAGCTTGGTACTGAGCAGATCAATATCGATCACCCGGCCATTTTGTGTACCAATTTCAATGTAGTCGCCAATCCGGAAGGGCTTGGACAGCGAAATATTGACATAACCCAACAGACTCAACACCACTTCCTTGCCGGTGATGATCATGGCACCCGCAATGGCCACCACACTGAGAAAAGCGCCGGTAATTTGCGAAGCCCACACCGAAATCAACAGGAAAAACACTGACATGCGCACCAGGTTTTTCAGAAAAACCAGTTGCGAGCGAGCCTTTTCAGGGTGGTAGGGATGAAGTTTGCGAAGCGACCAGGACAAGGCCCTGTTCACGAAAAACCCACTGGCCATCAACCCGAAGGTGATGGCCAGTTTGATCAAAAACAAGGTGGTGGGATCTTTGAGTAATTCCATGCCTGCTATGGTAACAGGGGAAGACCTCCGATCAATGGCAATCCACCGCCCGAATTGCTGCCATCTTGGCAGGCATCGGCATTTTCATAGCTTGAATCAATCACCTGATCAATCCACTGATTGATCAACGCCACGCCTTCGGTGTGAACCACACTGCGGGCCAGCGGCGGCATTTTCGCTGCCAGTTCCACGGCTTCCGGCCCCATGCGATACGGCACAATCGAATCGCCCGACACCGCAGGGTGAATGTCGTAGGTCCGCGTACCCCGCCCTTCTGAACCACTGGCAGTTGGCTTTTTACAAATGCCGTAAGTGCTGTCCACGGCCCGGAATACGTCCACATAAAAACCTGTATTCGAGGCCTGTCCATTCACGTTGTGGCAATGGGCACAATTGACTTCCAGGTAAGCGCGTGCGCGGGCCTCGATATCGCCTTTTGAATTGGCAGCCATGCCCGAGTCGCCCGGGTTATTGAACTTCGGAATGTGGTTCACATTGGTGGCCACCTGGCGCTGATCCAGATTAAAGCTGCTCGGGCAGCCATTCATCAAACCGGTTTCGCACATGAATTTCAACTGGTTTTTGCCGTTGACCGGGTGCTGTGCCTGCCCGGTGAACATGGGCGATTCATTCACATAGGCCCGGTTCAAATTGCGTGGCTTGGGGCCAATCGGTGCCGAACCAGGGTCCACATCGTTGTTGCTGTGGCAAATTGCACATTGGCTGGCATTGGGGAACATGTAGGCATTGGTGCTTCCGGTTTGACGCTTGCCGGAATCCACGTCCACATAATCCCAAGACGCTGCTGCACTGCCGCCAAACTGGGTCAGTACGGCCTTGCGTTTGCCATTGCCTGCGTCTTGCCAAATGTACTCCAGCGCTTCCCAATAATTTTGACCATCGGTGCGTTGGCGCTTGATCAACAAGCGGGTTTCATAGGGTGTTTCACGCGCTGCAGGTTGATCAACAAACGAGAATGTTTTGGCAATAATGGTACCCACCGGGAACTCAATGGTGGAATTGACCCGGCTTGATTCATCTTCCAGGAAACGCGCCTGCTTGCTTTCAGGAATAAACATCACCCTGTGCTTGATCGAATAGTCACTGAATAACTTGCTGTTCAACACATAGGGCATGCCTTGCCCGTTGGGTCGGCTTGCCGGGTTTTGATCATCCGCAAACAGGTTGTACTGAGCCAGGTCCGGGCAGTTCACCACAGCAGCAGGTTGATTGACCACCCCGGCCTTCAAGGGCACTTCACACAAGGCTTTCACAGCTTCCGCAGTGGGCTCGGGTGCAAACTGGCCACTGGGCTCAAACGGCTCGAACTCGAAATCGGGCAGGCGTGGCAGGTCCGAACCGAAGCGCGCCACACAATCGTGCTTGCTCAAGTCAAATTCAGAGGGGAACAAGGGGATACCGCTGCCCACCGCAGTCAAATAATCCAGCGACAAATTGGCGGCCGGGTCATTGGTGTTCAAGTTAATCACCGCATCCAGACCACGGGTGCCGTGGAAATTGGCAAACGCCAGGCTGTCGGTTCCGAAATTGTTATTTGGATTGATACAACTGAACCACCAGGCTGGCACCTTGCGCTGACCATTGGACTCGAATTTGTATTTGTTGTAGCGGCAGCTTGGGTTGGGGTTTTGGTTGCCCTGAATGGGCTTGCCATCGGCATCCACCGCCACGGGGTTGCCATTGCGGTCTTTGGGCAGTTCACAACTGCTGTTCAAGTTGTCGGTATAACCATCCCAAACAATGTGCGCGCCGCGATAACCACCGCCACCGGCTGCGTTTTTCAAACCCACCACTGCTGGGAAAGCACTGGTTACTTGCCCACCCTGAGTCGCCAAAATGGTCGCAAAATCAGGTTGGGGCAAATCATTGCCATTGTTAACGAAGGTGTTGTCGAAAATATTCACCGCTTCGGAATACACGTCCATGCGGCGGTCGCCGTTTTCACCCAGCAAATCGTAACTGGTCAAAATAATGCCGGCAGTACCGTTGTTCTCGAACACGTTGTCGTAAATATCGATTTTGTCGTAGGCCAGCGTGATCAAGCCCGAACCACGCGGCACGTTGGCCACGATTGAACCGGGTACCGCAAAGTTGTAGGTGTTGTTGTTGCGGGAAATGTTGTTGAACACTCGCGAGCGCGAACCATATTGGGTCAGGTTGTCCAGGTCGTAAACCAGAAAACCACCCGAGTTACATTCAGCCAGATTTTCGGAGTATTCCCCATCCTGAACGTTCTCAATCTCGAAGCCGAACACATTGAATGCCGCGCGGCTTTTGCGGATTTTTGCAATATTGGTTTGGCCCACATAAATACCGGCATCCGAGGCACCAATACTTTCAGTTTCTTCCACCAGAATATTGCGGCTTTCAACCGGGTAAATGCCGTAACGCCCTGAAGCGGTACTCACCGTGTAGTCGGGCGAGGTGTTGTCGGTTTCCAGCGGATTGGGGTTGGCCGGGTTGTGGCGTGCGGGGTCGGTACAGGCCACCTTGATTTCATCGCGGAAATTGGCTGCAGTAATCGGGCGCTCCTCGGGCAGCTTGCGGCCACTACTCCAAATGGCGCGCACCTTTTTCAAGGTGCCATGGTTCACGCCTTTCATTTTGAAGGCATCGCCGGGTGAGTCGCCAATGGTCAGGTTGCGTATGGTGACACCGCGCACGTTCGAGGCCAGGAAACCCTCTTGCGAAGTACTGTCCCGAAAGGACAGGAACGTTTCATCCATGCCACAGCCTTCAATAATCACGTCCTCAGTGGTCGTAATCTGAATACCCGTTTTCAAATCGAAGAAACCGCAATCAAACCGCAAAATGTCCTTGGGCTTGAGTTGAACCATGGCCTTGACCATTTCCTCAGTCGCATTGGGCCCGGGCTGGATCAAAAACACCCGGCCGTTGGATTCGGCAGGATTGACCGCCGACCCGCCACCCGAAGTGCTTGTGGGGTCATCTCCGCCTGACGACAAACACGCGCCAAGTACCAGTGTGGACAGGGAAAGGAGTACTGCTTGCAGTGCATGTTTGGAGTGAGCCACGCCAACCTCGATCTTGTTATATGCGTATGAGAAAAAACTGCTTGCCTGTACCTGTTACCACGCTAGAATCAGATTGGATTTCGAATTGTGTCGGCTAATTGACACTGCATGCGTGATGATTCATATTCGATTCACAATGCTGGAGACAAGCATTCATACATACAAGAACTGGAGGGACAGCAATGACTGATTTGAAACAACACGCCACGCGCCTGCTGATGAGCATGGCCTTGGCTGGCAGCGGCCTGCTGCTGGGCACTGGCGCCCTAGCCAATGAACTGACACCCGAAAAGAAACTGCAAGCGGCCAGCCTGGCTGCCACCTGCGCGAATTGCCACGGCACCAACGGCGTGGGTGTGCAAGGCAGCGCAGTCACCGGGCTTGCCAACCTGAGTGTGGAATACATCAAAACCAACATGATCTGGTTTAAAACCGGGCAGCGCCCCGCCACTGTGATGCATCAACTTGCCAAGGGCTACACCGACGAGCAAATCGACATCATCGCCAACTACCTCGGTAAAAAAGACTAAGGAGCGCACCATGCAAAGACGACAATTTTTACAAACCAGCGCGCTGGCCTCTGCCCTGTTGGGCGGCATGCCCCTGTCTGCAACCGCAAAAAGTGCCAAAGGCAAAGTGGTCGTGATTGGTGGCGGTTACGGTGGCGCCACGGCAGCCAAATACCTGCGCATGCTTTCCGGTAACCAGCTCGATGTCACTTTGGTTGAACCCAATTCCACATTTATTTCTTGCCCCATGAGCAACCTGGTGGTGGGCGGTATTCGCCAAATCAGTGAAATCAGCACACCCTACACGGGCTTGAGCCGCAACCACGGCGTGAAAATGGTGAAAGACTACGTGACTGCCATTGACGTTGAAAAACGCACCGTGAAATTGAAAAGCGGCAAAACCCTGCCCTACGACAAACTGGTGCTGTCACCTGGCATTGACTTGCAACTGGACAAAATCGAAGGCCTGGTTGCAGCCAATGCCAACGGGCAAATTTTTCACGCCTGGAAAGCCGGCCCTGAAACCGTGGGTTTGCGCAAGCAACTGGAAGCCATGCCCAATGGCGGCACCTATGTGCTAAACGTGCCACTGGCCCCCTACCGCTGCCCCCCCGGCCCTTACGAGCGCGCCAGCATGGTGGCCAACTACTTCAAGCAGTACAAACCGAAATCAAAAGTACTGCTGCTGGACGCCAATGCCGACGTAACATCGAAAGGCAAGCTGTTCAAAGGCGTTTGGGAAAGCGAGTACAAAGGCATTCTGGAATACCGGCCCAATATGAAAGTAACGGGGGTCGACGGCGCCACGAAAACGGTTCGCTTTGAATTTGAAGAGCCAATCAAGGGCGATGTGCTGAATATTTTGCCGGAGCAGCGCGCCGGCAAACTGGCAGTCGATTCCGGCATTGCCAACCTGAACAATCGGTGGGCCGAGGTGAACTACATGACCTTTGAGTCCACTGTGGCACCCAATGTGCACGTGATTGGCGATTCTGTTCAAGGTGCACCGCAAATGCCGAAAAGCGGTCACATGGCCAACAGCCAGGCCAAAGTGGTGGCAGCAGCCATTGTTGCGCAGCTTAGCGGCTGGGAACCCAATGCCACACCATTGACCAACAACACCTGCTACAGCTATGTAACCACCAACAACGTGATTCACGTGGCCAGTGTGCATGTGTTCAACGCCGAGAAGAAAACCTTCTTGACCGTTGAGGGCTCGGGCGGCGTATCGGCAGCCCCCAACGAACTTGAAGGCACTTACGCCTGGAACTGGGCCCAGAATATTTGGGCTGACACCTTGGTGTAGCACGCGTTCAGGCGTCAGTTCAAATTGGAAAGGCCAGCAATTGCTGGCCTTTTTTCATCGACTGAATCCCCGTGTTTACCCTGTGTAGTGTTCTATTTACTCAACAGGACACTTTTTTGACCGTTAATTGAATTGTAGTCAATGCGCATACAAGCGTAATTTAAACAAAACGAGCCAGCAATCCTGAAAGTGTTTTTGAAAGGGACAATAAAATGGCCAGTCAAACACCTGTCAATGGTCACCCAAAATTGGGCATGGCCGAAGTGGCCAAACTTGCAGCCCGCGAGGGTTATCTGTTTGGCTTAAGCTTTCTGTTTCGCCAACGTGTGGCGCAGTTTGTTCCTGAATTCAGCCCCAACTTTCACAACCGCCAGTTGCCCATTGTGTTCATGGTGCCCGGCTACATGGAAAAACCCGGTTGTTTTGCCGCCCTGTATGAAGAACTGCTGTGGAGCGGCGTACGCGTGGCCCTGTATCAACCGCGCTATCTATTGGCCTCGGTACACGACATGGCGCACGATTTCGGGCATTACATGGACACGGTGCTTGGCCAGCCTGAATGCGAAGGTGCCAACACCTACCTGGTTGGACATTCCATGGGTGGGTTGATCGTGCGCAAAGCCATGAGCCAGCGCTGGCATAGTCATTCACAGGTGCAACACCTGTTCACCCTGGCTTCGCCCAACAATGGCACGCGCATGGCCCACCTTGGCGTTGGCGAGTGTGCCGCAGACATGCTGCCCAACAGTGACTTTTTGAATCAACTGAATGTGGAAGACGACTCGCACCGGCAAAAAATGAGCAGTGTGATTGCCATTCCCGATGCCTTGATATTGCATCATCGATATGCACATTTGGAAGGTGCAGCCAACCACGTGATCGACCGCACCGGCCACATGGCCTTGCTGGATGAACCCCGGCTAATTGAACTGTTGAAACGAAAAATGCAGGGACAAAACCCGCATCAATTGTTGGGTGCCTGATTCACCAGGCTTTCAGTTGCGCTTGCTGACCGATTTGAAATACAGCTCGGACTGCATTTCACGCACATGCACACTGATTTGAGTCTGCAAGCCATCGGATTGAAGGCAAGTGCGTTCCAGTACCCTGAGCAACACTTGGCCCAAATGCTCTTGAATGGAAAATTCCCGCCCGCTGAGCAACTCCACTGTGGCCGCCACAAAGGCATGCGCTCCAGTTTCAGCGGCAGCCACCCCCATGCGATAAGCGCGCAAACAATGGATTCGGGTTTTGATGTCGGCATCCATAAAAATACCCAAACCCATCAAGGCTTTATTGACCTGAAGCAGCACCCAGGACTCGTCCAGATCGCGCAGGTTGTCACTGTATTCAATCGTAATGTGGGGCATGAAGAAAGCCTGTGTATGTGACAAAGCGGTGAAAGTTCATGGTTTTGTCTAGTATAAATTACCTACAAATCTGCTTGCTGATCCGAAAGCTTAGCGCGAGAATGTTTACATTGAGTGCTGTAACAGTGCTCAACCTCATGTCTCCTCTTCTCCGCAAGTGAGAAAGGTTAAGCCGGCTTCCCAGGAAGTCGGCTTTTTTTTATCCTTTTTCAATGTGGCTTTCAATCAGCTGCGCCAAAACCTCGGGCTGATCGTGGTGAACCATGTGCCCGGCGTTGTCCACAATCACTGATTCCCACTTCGGGACACAATCAAACCGCGTACGGAACGCATCAAAATCCACCGGCTCGCCCGCTCGGCTCAACCACAGCCCAGCTTCGGTTTGTTTGGCCTCAACATGCAATACAGGTGCAGCAATATTGCGCCAACACGCTTGGGCTTCAGCCAGCCGGTAGCCAATCGGGTTCATGATTTTGTGTGCGGCATCGCCCAGCAAACTGTAACCGTCGTTGTCCACCTTGCTCCAGAATTGCGCCAGGTACATCGCCTTTTCATCGCTTAGCCTGTGGTTGGTTTTTTGCAAGCGCCTGGCCACCGCTTCCAGGCTGCCGTAGGTTCGCAATTGCTTCGGGGCCTTGATCTCATCAAGCCAGTTGCCGTAACGTTTGGGCGCCTTTTCCGCCGAGGAGTCGAGCATGCCAAATCCCTCAAGATTGACCACGCTGCGAATGCGCTGTGGCCGAACACCGGCATACATCATGGCAATATTGCCACCCATGCTGTGGCCCACCAGGTTCACAGGCTGTGTGGGCGAGAAATGGTCCAGCAAGGCGTCCAGGTCGGCCAGGTAATCCGGAAACCAATAGGAACGTATGCCGGGCGCGCCGTCTGCAACGGGCCATTCGCTCAAGCCAAACCCTCGCCAGTCGGGCGCCACAACCCGGTAATCATTTTTCAGGGCATCCACTACGAACTGGTAGCTGGCACCCACGTCCATCCAGCCATGCACCATCACCAACAGTGGCGCATTTTCAGGGCCCCAGCAATGCAAATGAGTGCGCAAACCACGCAAGTCGACAAAACACGATTCATGCTGCTTCAAAGGCTGATAAATATTCACTGCTTGCTCACTTTGCTGGCCAATGCTTGGTTGACCACGGTTTGTTTATGCTGAGTGAAAGTGTATGCGATCTGCCCCCCTGCTGAATTTGACCCTGTCCTCTAAACGGGAAAGAAAAACTGTCGAAATTAAAAAATCAACTTATCATTCAGCAAAACCTAACAAAACAGGAGACAAGCATGCCCAAACTGGATGCCGCATTGATCGATGCATTGGGAGAACCGATGCCTGAGCTCGAACAGCTTAGCGCCGCCAACCAAAAGAAACTGGCCGCAGACCTGGCCACTGCCCACCAGGCTCACGATGCTTTTTTAAAAGAAAGCATGGACAACGCGCTTGAACACATTCCACGCCTGTTGCGCGGCACTGTTAAAAAAATTCTGGGACTTTGAATCATGGACCGAAACACTGAACTGCGCCGCCTGGCGCAAGCCTTGCACAAGTCTGCCGACGATTTGGCTTACCTGGACAAACTCGACGCCCTGGCGCTGCAAAAGCTGCGCACCAATTTTCAAAACAGCCTGCTGAACAAATTTGGCCCCGTGTTTGAAAAAATTGCAGGCGCCGGCAAACTGGCCCCCGACTCAATTAGCGCAACCTTGTGCACCAAGGTTTTTGGCCCGGCGATTACGGCCAATATGTCGTACTTCACCCCCATGAGCAAAGCTGTAAGCCTGTGCAAACTGTTCGACGCAGACTTCATGGCTGAAGTTGCCCGCGAGCAGATTCCTGAGCGTGCCGTGAACATGCTGGCTGAATTGCCTGTTGAGCAGTTGAAAAAAGTAACGGCCAAGCTGGTTGAACATGGCGACTTTCATGTGCTGGGTGGCTTTACTGACTACATCCCCGAGAAAAAAGCCATTGAGATCATGGAAGTAATCAAGGACCCGGCAGCCAACCTGCACATTTCGTTTTATGCGCAGCGCAAAGACCGTATTGCGAAACTGGCCAATTTGCTGAGTGATGAAAAACTGATTGAACTGATTGCCGCCGCCTTCACCGAGGACAACTTATTGGTTGAGGTGGGTTTAATCACCGCCGAAATGGACGAGAAAGCGCAGGTTCGAATGGCCAAACTAACGGACAAGGTCAACAAGACTTACCGGGCCAAGGCCAAGGCCAAAGCAGAAGAAATGGGTTATGCCAATCGTTTGACCGCCTTTTTTCAGGCCTGAAGCCCGACAAACTGACAACAATTGTAAACGGGATGATTTAACTATCTTAATCATTCGATACAAGCGGACGCTGGAAGACTACTCTTGGCCCAAACCAATGAGTCTTTCCAGCCATGCCTTTGTCGAAAACGCCTGCGAATAACAACGACCACCAGTCTTCCCTGGGTTTATTGCCTTGGCTGATCGGTATTGCCTTGTCTGCGTGCCTTCTCAGCCTGGCCCTGTTCAACTCCATACAGGTTGAAAGCGAAACCCAGCGTGTCAAGGCAGAAGTTCGCTACACCCTGGACCACTACGCCAACACGCTTGAAAAAATTATTGGCAAAGCCAGCGCCAGCCTTCATGCCATTGAAGTGTTCGTGCGGCAAACGCCCCAACTGGACCAATCCAGTTTTGAACAGTTCTCTACCCTGCTTGCTGTCGATAACCCCGCCATTCGCAGCTTGCAATATGCACCCGACGGCATCCTGCGGTTTTTAACCAAC
Source organism: Limnobacter sp. 130 (assembly GCF_902506325.1). Classification (GTDB taxonomy): domain Bacteria; phylum Pseudomonadota; class Gammaproteobacteria; order Burkholderiales; family Burkholderiaceae_B; genus Limnobacter. The sequence goes on along the minus strand of NZ_LR732329.1, from coordinate 18,165 downwards.
CCAGCCCTGAATCAAAGTGCGATCGGACTAAACCTCTACAAAGCGCAGCTCACCGCCCCTTTTCTTGAAGAAGCGGCACTGACCGGAAAGACCATCATGGAAGGCCCGCGCGAACTGATGCAAGGTGGCCATGCATTGATTCTTCGCTATCCGGTTTTTCGGCAACGCAACCCGAACAACAATCAGGACCTGATGGGTTTTGCAGCGGTGCTGATCGACTTTGAACACCTCAAGCAAAAAGTAATTGAACCCTTGGAGCAACAAGGGCTGCTGGTGCACGTACAACAAAAAAGCCCGATGGATGCCAACTGGCAAATCGTGCATGGAAACCCGGCTTCCACGCTGATCGACCCGATCTCATCCACTGTATTTTTTCCTTACGGTGAATGGGCAATTGAAGTGGCTCCCAAACAGGGGTGGAGCAAACCCATGGGGCTGCATCCCTACCTGGTGCTGTTGGCCTTGATCACAATGACCATTGTGGTCTGGATGTCGTTGTACGAATACCGGTCACGCAGAGCCATGCAGGCCGCTTTCGAATCAGCACGATCGGCCAATGAGTTAAAAGACAAACTGATTGCCAATGTGTCGCATGAAATTCGAACACCACTGACTTCAATCAACAGCATCGCCATCTTGCTGGATGCGCCGGGCTACTCTGCCGAAGTTCAGGAACTGGGCAAAGCCATCAAACAATCCAGCGAATCAGTGCACGCCATTGTGAATGATCTGCTGGACCTGTCGAAAATACGCCAGGGTTTCTTTCGCCTCAACAACAATGATTTTAATATCGATGACTTGATCGACAACACGGCAAACATGCTTCAACAGCAATGGCTTCAAAAACCAGGCATTGAGCCTTTTTTGCTGGAACCCCAGTCAAGCCAGACGAGTTACTTCGGCGACAAGGGGCGAATTGAACAGGTCATTCAAAATCTGATTTCCAATGCATTCAAGTTCACCCTGTTTGGCCGCGTCACTGTGCGCATTCAGGTTGTGACCGAGAGCAGAGAGCGGGATCAACTGATTGTTGAAGTATCCGACACTGGCGTTGGCATACCAGAACAAGAGATCGAACGGGTGTTCGATGCGTTCTATCAAGTGGATTCATCGCTTCAGAAACGCTACAACGGCGCGGGGCTGGGCCTTGCGATTTGCAGGCAGATCATTGAAGTGATGGGCGGCACCATCCATGTGCGCAGCAAACCCAATATGGGAACCCAGTTTGAGTTTCGCCTGCCACTGTCGCATGGCAACTTGAACCAAGCTCGAACCAACCCAGTCGTCAATAAAAGCGGCCGGATTTTGCTGCAAATTGGTGAAACGGCTTTGGAGCCACGCCTGGTTCAAACACTGGAACCCGATTGGCAAGTTCAGTTTCTACACCACAGCACCACCCACGAAAAAATATTGCCTGTTCACAACAATGCGCGGGTTCTGCTTGACCTGCCCGGCCCATTCACTGCGTCCAAAGCCGAGTGGCTCAGCCAGTTTCTCGACAAGCAAGCCAGTTTGGGACAAGACATTGTCTGGCTTGGCACTGATCTGCCTGCAATCGCCGAAAAACACAAGCTTCGCCTGTTGATGAAACCGCTGACTCGGGACCGCTTGAGCCGTGCTTACAAACACAGCAAGCAAGAATCGCCGGTTGCACCAGAGCAGTCTCAAGATGCCCCACTTCGCTTGTTGCTGGCCGAGGACAATGCCTTGAACGCCAAGGTGTTTAAAAAGCTCCTGGAGAACCGGGGCGTTTCAGTGAGTTGCGTGAGCAACGGGGCAGATGCACTTGCATTGCTGACCAGCGGCAATGCGCATTTCGATGCGGTGCTCATGGACCTGCAAATGCCCGTGATGGACGGGCTGGAGGCCACACGGTTGATACGCAAGCGCGAAGAACTTCAGGACTTGATGGTTTACGCCGTCTCGGGACATGTCAGCAACAGCATGAGAAACGAATGCATCAACATTGGTTTCACCAATTTCATTACCAAACCTTTTGATCCGGACCTGTTGATTGAAGACATTCAGGCTCGCCTAAAAGAACAGAGTCATACACACTGACATGCGAGAAATGGATCAATCATTTACAAATTGGGCTTATGCCACACTGGTGGGTGTACTCGGCGCAAGCCTGTGCATCGCAATGGGTTTTCACCTGCAACGAAATGCCGAGGCCACTGAAGCCCTGGCATTTGAACACTTGCTGGACCGACGAACTGCGGACCTGCAACACACGGTCAATGAATACAAGCAGAACCTTCAAAACACCGCCAGCCTGATCACTGCGTTTGGGCAAGACGAACTGACACCTGAACGATTCCGCAATTACGTGAACAGCCTGAATTTGCGAAAGGAGTTTCCTGGTGCTTTGGGGCTTGCATTTGCCAGAAAGGTTCCGCTGGACAAAGAGGCTGAATTTATTCAGGAGATGAGAATGAAGGGTCTGCGCGACTTTCAGATCCGCTTTATCAGCCCTTCCTCTCAAGACCGTTTTGTGATGCAGTACATTGAACCCATTGAGGAAAACCACTCCGCGCAGGGTCTGGATCTGGGCTCTGAAAACGTTCGACGTGAAAACTGCCTCAGCGCATTCTCGCGGGCTGATTTATCTGTATCAAAGCCGATCACCATGATTCAGAATGCGCATGTTGGACGACTGGGTTTTACCATGCTGATGCCAGTGTTCAACAAAGCGGTGCCGTCCAGTGACCTGGGGGCTCGTTACGAAGAATTGGTGGGCTGGGTGTCCTTTCCCATCTCGATCGACCGGTTCCTGAAAGCCTGGCTGGCGCAAGATCAAACACTGCAACTTCGAATTTCAGTGCTTGAGGAAAAACAAACACCCGCTCTTTTTTTTGACAATGTCGAACCCCAAAATGTCACCCTGTACCCTCACGCCGCGGCGAGCCGGGATTTGCAGTTGGGCAACCGGCGCTGGCGTTTGGAATTCTGGCCAAGCCAACCTGACAACAACACGCCAATGAACCCCGTTTATTTGGCATTGACCCTGCTGGGTATTGCCTTGAGTGGATTGGCGGCTTACCAGGTCAAACGGACGCTGGATCGTCGTGACGAATTGAGACTGCACAAACAGTTGGTCAACAATTCCTCCGAGGCCTTGATTGCTGAGGACACCCGGGGCCGCATTCTGGTGTGGAACCATGCAGCAGAGGAATTATTTGGCCTGGACTCCGCCAGCGTTTTGTACGACCAAGAACAAAACCTCACCATACCGGACGAGTTGCTGACCTCTGAGAAAAGACTTCACGAACGGGCTGCACAGGGCGAAACACTTAAAAACATTCAAACGCTGCGGATCAGCGATTCTGCCAAGCGCATTCACCTTCGCATGAATCTTGCGCCCATCTACAGTCACAATCGCAAACTGGTGGGCTACACCAAATCATTCAGGGATGAAACCGAAGCACGGATGGTCTGGAAAGACATTCACTCGCTGGAGGAATTGATCGCCCATGCGCCAGACGGTGTGATTACCCTGGATCGATCGCGCAAAATAAAACTGGCCAATCCAGCGGCACTGCTGTTGCTTCAGGGGGCCAACGTCAAATCCACACTGATTGGTCAACAGCTCACCGAGTTGCTTGCACCCGACGTGCTGCTTGAGTTTGAAAACGAGGTATTGAATCCACTCTATAAAAACAGTCGTGTTCAGGTCGTGTTCAACTGGCCCGCTCCTGGCCATGTTGAACACATGCCCTTGTTTTTCAGGGGTTTTGCACTGACTTACCCAGAACTTGGGGAATCGATCTGGGCACTTCGTTTTGAAAAAACAAACAAACCGTACACACCAAGTTATGATTAAAATACATTATTAATCAATTACTTACAATTTTAGAAAGGTATCTCTAACAAAATAATTTGATTTTCAGTGCACAAGTGTGCACAATTAATTCCAAGCAGAACAAACAAAGGGTCTGCCGGGTTAAAGCGAAAGCCCCAATTTCGCATCAAATGAAAAGGGATACCAAAATGAAAAACTTTATCGACTCAGTCGTTCGCACACCAGGCATGTTGTTCATGGCCATGTTGACCACAGGCTTCACCATCAACGCAGGCGTACATTACATCAATGGCACCGGCTTTGAAGGCCCTAACCTGTTGGCTGCTGGTTGCTTGGTTGTAGGTCAAGTCGCCTTGGCAGTGGTTCATCAAATGCGCCGTTTCAGCCAAAACAACAAACTGACTTTGCAATAATGCGGGCGGTGAACAGGCGGCAAGCACTGCCGCCTTCGCCGAACCTGTACCGCAACCTTACATCCTCTGCAGTTCCCCCTTCCGCTGTCACAATCCAGTCTTAAATCTGTCAAACGCAGGCAACACTGCCACAACACACTGCTCGCATTGATCACTCATCAAAGCAAAGCACATGCGCGTTTCTATTATTGGCAGTGGATATGTAGGCCTTGTTACGGCCGCCTGTTTGGCCGAAGTCGGCAACAAAGTTTTGTGTTGCGACATTGACGAAGCCAAGATTGCCCAACTTACAAACGGTCAAAGCCCGATTTACGAACCTGGCCTGGATGAACTGCTCGAGCGCAATATTCGTGAGCAACGCCTGGAGTTCACCACCCAGATTGCAGATGCCGTTAACCACGCTGAACTGATTTTCATCTGCGTGGGCACCCCACCCCGCGAAGACGGCAGTGCCGACCTGCGCCACGTGGTCAAAGTGGCACAGCAAATTGCCATGCACATGAATGGCTTCAAGGTTGTCATCAACAAGTCGACAGTGCCCGTGGGTACGGGTGAACGTGTAACCGACGAAGTGCGCCGCGTGCTGGTGCAGCGCAATGCCCTGCATGCTTTCACAGTGGTGTCCAACCCCGAGTTTCTGAAAGAAGGGGCAGCGATTGACGACTTTCTGCGCCCCGACCGAATTGTGCTGGGCACCGACAACACACCCACCGGCCAGCGCGCCCTGCGCATGATGAAGTCGCTGTACGCGCCATTCCAGCGCCACCATGAACGTTTGATGTGCATGGATGTGCGTTCAGCCGAGTTGACCAAATACGCCGCCAACGCCATGCTGGCCACCCGAATCAGCTTCATGAATGAACTGGCCAACCTGGCTGAAAAAATTGGCGCCGACATTGAACAGGTGCGTGCGGGCATTGGCTCAGACCCCCGCATCGGCTTTTCTTTTTTGTACGCAGGTTGTGGCTTTGGTGGCTCCTGCTTTCCCAAAGACGTTCGCGCCCTGATTCAGACCGGCGAAGAAGCGGGCGAAAACCTGTCGATTTTGCGGGCGGTGAACCACAGCAATCAGCGCCAAAAGCGTGTGCTGGTCGAGAAAATCATCCAGCGCTTTGGTGAAGACCTTAGCAACATGACCTTTGCCATGTGGGGGCTGGCTTTCAAACCCGAAACCGACGACATGCGCGAGGCCAGCAGCCGCACCATTGCTGCCGAACTGGTGCTTCGCGGTGCGAAAGTGCAAGCCTTTGACCCCGTGGCCAATGAAACCGCCCGCCGCGCCATGGAAGAAGACCTGGCCATATTCAGGCAAGACGGCCCCTTGTTGGGCGAATTTGAAATCGCCAAAACCCAGGAAGAAACCCTGTTCAATGCCGACGCCTTGATTGTGTGTACCGAATGGCGCATGTTCAAAAGCCCCGACTTTTTGATGTTGAGCCGCACCCTGCGCCAGAAAGCCGTATTCGATGGCCGAAACCTGTACGACCCCGCGCTGCTGGCCGACTACGGCCTGATTTACGAGGGTGTTGGGCGCAGGGCCGAACCTGCCGATCAGGGTATGCCCGTGGAGCAAATGCGCTTGGCGTCTTAAAATTTAACGCCTTTGCCTTTATCATTGCGCAAGAGACAAAACAAACAATCATCCACCCAGGACGAGCGCAATGATCAAGGTAGCCATCAGCGGCACAGGGCTTTTCGTACCCAGCCAAACCATCACCAACGATGAATTGGTGGAGTCGTTCAACGCCTACGTGGCGAAATTCAATGAAGAACACGCCTCTGAGATTGCCAGCGGCGAGCTTCAACCCCTGCAGCCCTCCAACTCGGCCTTCATTGAAAGCGCATCGGGTATCAAACAACGCTATGTGATGGAAAAGGAAGGGGTTTTGAACCCGGACCGCCTTCACCCCTATTTCAAGGAGCGCCCGAATTCTGAATTGTCCATGATGGCTGAAATTGCAGTGGACGCTGGCCGCAAAGCGATGGATGACGCAGGGCTTACGGCTGCCGACATTGACGCGGTGATTTGTTCCGCATCCAATATGCAGCGCGCCTACCCGGCCATGGCGATTGAAATTCAGGAAGCCTTGGGCATTGAAGGGTTTGGATACGACATGAATGTGGCCTGTTCATCGGCCACCTTTGGTATTGAACAGGCTGTAAACGCCGTGCGCAGCGGCACCGCGCGCGCTGTGTTGATGGTGAACCCTGAAATTACATCGGGCCACCAGGCTTGGCTGGACCGCGATTGCCACTTTATTTTTGGTGACGTGTGCACAGCGGTCATTGTGCAACGCCTTGAAGACGCCAAGCCAGGCAGCTGGGAAGTACTGGGCACCAAACTGGCCACCAAGTATTCCAACAACATTCGCAACAACTTTGGTTTCCTGAACCGCTCGGAAGATGCGGATCCAAACGCACGCGACAAGCTGTTTATGCAAGAAGGCCGAAAGGTGTTCAAGGAAGTGTGCCCCATGGCCGCTGAACACATGGGCACACATTTGCAAAGCCTGGGCTTGAGCTCGGCCACCGATGTACGCCGCTATTGGCTGCATCAGGCCAACCTGGCCATGAACCAGTTGATCGCCAAGAAACTGTTGGGCAGCAGCGAATTCACGGCCGACAAGGCACCAGTGATTCTCGACGAATTTGCCAACACCGCGTCTGCAGGTTCGGTGATCGCATTCCACCGCCACAAAAATGACTTGACCGGTGGTGACGTCGGCGTGATCTGCTCGTTCGGGGCAGGTTATTCAATTGGCAGCGTGGTGGTTCGCAAGACCTGAACGCTGAATGCTGTGATGCGCGTGCGTGACCAAGCTTCGGTGTGGGTGCCACATCACCCTGCCTCAGCAATGCTTCTGATCCGGCTTGATGCCTCTGGCTTGGGGCATGCGAAACGCTTAAGCGTCTTCGCATCGATCCTGCGGATCGCCCCTCGCTGCGAAGCCGCCGGGAAGCCTTGCAAAGCCGGCAAGGCGGTGAAGCACCCAAACCTTGCTTTACGCCAGCCTTGTACGCGCCGCAAGTCACCTGCCTATTTGCTAAGCTAGCTCAGGTTGCAATGCCCTCGCAGCGCCGATCAAGAAAACCTGCCCGTTTGAATTCAACCGCCACGGTCGGCCAAAGGCCGGCACCGAGACTCGGCTCGCCCTTTTGCCGAGCGAGGTGAGTCAGGGTGAATCTCAAAAAGGGAAATACAGGTTTTCTGGCGAGAGAGGGCATGCGCTTGGGCTAGCTTAGCGACTGCAAGTAGACCCTCGCCAGCGTAACAAACTGTTCACGCGCCGTATGTCTTATCCAGGTACCGCAAAATGTCGTTGGACTCGTACATCGCCACACCCGTATTCGGATCGATCAAATAAGGCACCTGCACCTTGCCAGTGTTTTCTGCCAACCAAGTCCGGTTGCGCGTGGTGCCTTTGGGGCCTTTGAACAGCTTGTCGCGGAATACGGGAGGCCCCATATCGGTCATTGCACCCTTGGGCGCATTCTTCAACAGATACGGAATTTCCAGTTCGCACAAACGGGCACGAACAGGCTTGGAATAGGGACTGGACTCAAAACTGTAAAGCACCAAAGGCTCAACTGGCGCTTTGGAAGGACGGGCTTTCATGCCCTGAAAACCACCAATTCGGTACTGAAATGAACTGGCCAGCATCGATGAACCCACTGCCACTTTGCGCCCAAAGCCTTGCTGGCTTTTCAGCTTGCTCTGGTAAGTTTTGGCCAGGTAATCAATGATATTGGCGGACTCGTTCATTACCACGCCCGTGTTCTCATCCACCAGCATTGGAAACTTGGTACCAGGCAGCGTCTCGCGCGCCTCGCCGCGAAACCGCTTGCCACCTGCAGGGCATGGCAAAATCATCACATCCAGATCCATCTCGCTCAAAGCCTCACGCACCAGTCGGCAGTAAGGGCTGATCTCGATGTCATACAGTTTCAATGTTTTTTCTGGTGCTTTGCGGGCACGGGCCGTGATCCCCGTGCCGCGCCAGCCACGCGCTGTGCCAGCCAACAAGTTAAAAATTGCGTCGATATTGGTGTTCATAGAGTGCCTCTGTCTTGGAATTGTTCGAAATTTGTCGTTATTTTGTGCGCGAACGTGTCCGCAGTGTAGACGAAACCCCCTAGCCCGCCGCATTGCTTGTTACTATTTTTTCAAACACACCTGCACCGGAGAAGAAACTTGAAAAAACTGCTGCTGATCAACGGTCCCAACCTGAACCTGTTGGGCACGCGCGAGCCCGGTATTTATGGACACATGACTTTGGCTGACATTGAAAAGGCCCTGAAGAATATCGCTTTCACCGATGGCTTCGAATTGATGACCTTTCAAAGCAATCACGAGGGCGCCCTGATTGAGCGCGTTCACAAAGCCAAAACAGAAGACATCTCAGGCATCGTCATCAACCCAGCCGGTTACACACACACCAGCGTGGCCCTGCGCGACGCCCTGGCAGGCGTTGCCATTCCGTTCATTGAAGTGCACCTGTCGAACATTTACAAACGTGAGAGTTTCCGCCACAACAGTTATTTCTCAGACTTGGCTGAAGGCGTGATCTGCGGGCTGGGCTGGCAAGGGTATGTGTACGCCTTGCGGCACCTCGCGTCCAAGTAAGTAAAGCGGGGGCATGGTGATTTCCGGTTCAATTTTGTAAAGATCAGTTAACAGCTGAACAAACAGCCCCAGACTGTGGTCTGATGGGCACTCAACAAGAAAAACGACACCATGAAGCACCACCTCAAACCCCTGCTGCCCCTTGCATTGGCACTGCTGCTAGGCGCTTGTGCCACCGTTGAGTCCAAGAAGCCAGAAATTGACTCTCGATTTGAGAACGCCACTTTCAAACCCTTGGTCAACCCAAATGCGGTGCAAGCCCCGGCAGATTGGTGGGCAGGTTTTTCCAGCGAACAACTCAACACACTGATGAAACAGGCGCAAGCCGACAACCTGAGCCTTGAAGCCACCGCCGCAAGGCTGCGCGCAGCGCAAGCCAGCCTGGATGCCGCACAGGCCAGCTTCTTTCCTTCTCTCACCCTGAATGCTGGTCGGCAAGAAAACACAGTGAAAGGCACCAGCATTCAGGGGCAAGCCACCAACAACCGCGGGCTGTTTACATCGGCCTCTTTTGTAGCCAGTTATGAAATTGATCTGTGGTCGCGTGTGCGTAACACCGCCCAGGCTGCTCAATTGCAACTGCAAGCCACACAATACGAACTCGACGCCGCCAGAATAACCATCGCAGGCCAACTGGCCACCACCTGGTCTCAATGGGTTGCTGCAGACCAAACCGTGCGCCTGTTTGAGCAAGAACTGACCAGTTTCAAGACCAACCTGAAACTGGTGGAATTGCGTTTTCGCCAGGGTAGCGCGCTTGCCTCCGATGTGTTGCAACAAAGGCAACTGGTCGAGTCAGCACAAGGCAACCTGGCTCAGGCCCAGTCCAATCGCGACGTGTTGCTTAACAGCCTGTCACTGTTGCTTGGGCAGCCGCCCAACAAAATCAGCCTGAACCGCGAGAATCTGCCCACCCTGCCCCCATTGCCAGCAACCGGCTTTCCAGCTGAATTGCTTAACCGCCGTCCGGATGTTCAACAGGCATGGTCTGCCGTTTTATCCACCGATCGAAACGTGGCAGCCGCCATTGCAAACCGGTTTCCACAACTCAGCCTGCGTGCCAGCTTTAGCGACCAAACCCGGGATTCCGATTTGTTGTTCGACAACTGGGTGCGCAACTTGAGTGTCAACCTGGTTGCCCCCCTGTTCGACGGGGGCGCACGCTCGGCCGAGGTAGCGCGCCAAAAGGCCTTGCTGGATCAAGCTGTTGCCCAATATCAGGAAGCGGCCATCAATGCGCTGGCCGACGTGGACAATGCACTGATTCAGGAAACCCGACAACGCGACGCAATGGAAAGTTTTCAACGCCAGCTTGAGTTGGCTGAACTCAGCTTGAACCGCTTGTTTGCAGGCTACCGCAACGGCACAGTCGATTACCTGGCCATTCTGGATGCGCAGCAAAGCACCAGTCAGCTAAGGCGGAATCTGGTGAATGCACAACAACAATTGGTGGGCTTTCGCATTGCCTTGTACAGGGCTTTGTCGGGCAGCATTCCACAAACTAAAGCAGCAGGGTAGTCATGAGCCAACAAACTTTTTTCAAACGCAAATGGGTGCAAATTGGCCTGGCAGTCGGTGTGGTGACACTGGGTGTTATTGGATCAGAAATGTTGGTGGCTACAGCCCCCACGGCCAGTCGCAAGCCGCCGGAAAAAACTGCACGGCTGGTGACCACCGCACCTGTCAAAGCCGGGGACTACAACGTGACTTTGCTTGGATACGGCATCGTCGAACCCGAGCAACAAATTACTTTGCAAGCCAGGGTTAGTGGCGCAGTGCAAAGCATTGGCCCAAAGTTTGTTCCAGGCGCTTCATTTAAAAAAGGCGATGTGCTGGTGCAGCTGGACGACACCGATTACCGCATTGAATTACAAACAGCCCAGGCTGCACTGGCCCAGGCACAGTCGACTCTCACAACCGAACAGGGTAACCAGGTGGTGGCGCAATCCGATTTCGAATTGCTTGGCATGAATGTCGATGAACGTGAACGTGCACTGATATTGCGCAAGCCGCAGCTGGAAGCCGCCAAGGCCACAGTTCAATCGGCTCAAGCTGGCGTTGATCGCGCCAAAGTCAACCTGGAACGCACTGTGTTGCGTGCCCCGTTTGACGGTGTTGTGGTAAGTCGTGAAGCAAGCGTGGGCGCGCAAGTCAGCGCCACCACCGCACTTGGTGTGCTGGCCAGCAGTGAGGCCTACTGGATCAATGTGGCAGTACCCCAGTCGGATTTGAAATGGATCAAGTTTCCTGAAGGCAAACAGCCCGGCTCCACCGTGTGTGCCAGCGATGCAAGCAGCAGCGAGCAAGGTTGCCACAAAGGCAAGGTGCTTAGCTTGCAAACCAGTGTTCAAGACAGCGGGCGACAAGCGCAGGTGCTGGTGGAAGTACCACGCACGCGCGAAAAAAACTTGCAGCCCTTGCTACTGTCCCAGTATGTCAAAGTGCGCTTCGATGGCATTGAGCTGAACAATGTGTTCAAAATTGAGCCGTCCTCGGTGCATGACAACAAGGTGTGGGTAAACGACGGCGGCGAACTCGACATTCGACCGGTCAACATTGCCTTCCGTTCAGCCGAGTATGTCTTGATCGATCAAGGTTTGAAAAACGACGACGAGATCGTCACATCGAACCTCGGTGCACCCGTGAATCGCATGGCCATTCGAACGAATGAACGCACCAATGAGGCCGCCAAATGAATGCCGCCAGTCGTCGTCGGGTAGACCGTTCAGGCCCACTGGCCTGGATGACCAAAAACACAGTGGCCGCCAATATCTTGATGTGGGTGTGCCTGATCGGCGGTGTCTTTGGTTTCATGAACATGACCAAGGAAGTATTTCCAGAATTTGAACTCGACCTGGTCACCGTTTCAGTGGCCTACCCAGGCGCCAGCCCTGAAGATGTAGAACAAGGCATTGTGCTCGCTGTTGAAGAAGCCATATCGGCCATTGAGGGCATTGTTGAAGTCAACTCCACCGCCAATGAAGGCGCCGCAAACGTGCTCATCGAGATTGACGAATCGGAAGACGCACAGGCTGTGTACGATCGAATCAAGCAAGAGGTGGATCGCATCACCACTTTCCCCGGCGATGCTGAAGTACCCAATGTGTCGCTGACCGCGCGCAAGCGTGGCGTGGTCACCTTGGTGGTACATGGCGACACCGATGAATTGTCACTGCGCAACCTGGCCGAGGAGGTGCGCGATGGATTGTTGCAAAATCCGGGAATCACTCAGGTTGACCTCAGCGAAATTCGTGAACAGGAAATTCATGTTGAAGTACCCGAAGCCCGACTCAACGCCTATGGCTTGACGCTGCAAGGTATCGCCGACAACATTCGGGCCAATGTGGTTGAGGTTTCTGGCGGCAGTATTTCAACTCAAAGCGGCGAGATTTTGTTGCGTGTGTCGGAAAGACGCGATTTTGCCAAAGAGTTTGCGGCGCTCCCAATTGTGTCGCCCGTCAGTGGTACGCCTTTGAAGCTTGGCGACATTGCCAATGTGCGCGACGGCTTTCAGGATGTGGACAAATACGCCACCTTCAATGGCAAGCCATCCATTGAAATTTCAGTGTCACGCATTGGTGAACAAACCCCCATTGGAATTTCCGAAGCCACGCAAGAGGCACTGGAGCGAATTCGCCCCTTGATGCCCGAGGGTGTGGAAATTTCAGTGGTCAGCGATCGTTCAGACACCTACAAACAACGGCAAAACCTGTTGGCTAAAAATGCCATCATGGGATTGATATTGGTCATGGTCTTGCTCACCATTTTCCTGGACTGGAAACTGGCCTTCTGGATCACCATGGGTATTCCGATCGCGTTCCTGGGCGCCATGTTGCTGCTGCCCCTGTTCGGCGTCACCTTCAACATGATTTCCATGTTCGCCTTCATTGTTGCCTTGGGCATTGTGGTGGACGATGCCATTGTTGCAGGCGAAAACATCTACGAGTACCGGCAACAAGGCATGACCCTGCTGGATGCCTCCATTCAAGGGGCACGTGATGTGGCCGTGCCGGTCACCTTCAGCATTTTGACCAATGTTGCTGCGTTTGCACCTTTGCTGTTTGTACCTGGTTTTTTGGGAAAAATATGGGGTGTTATTCCGCTGGTGGTGTGCACGGTGTTTGTGGTGTCGTTGATTGAAGCCATTTTCATTTTGCCGGCCCACCTGGCCAACAGCAAAGAAGGTACGGGCAAATTCCACAACTGGCAGCAAAAGTTTTCCAAAGGGTTCAGCCGGTTCATTGAACTGCGCTACTCCCCGATTGTTCACAAATGTGTGGAATATCGATACCTGTCCATGGGCGTGGGCATTGCACTGATGGTATTGGTCATCAGTTGGCCAGTCAGCGGTCGCATGGGCTTTGAGCTGTTTCCCCAGGTAGAGTCCGATCAATCCGAAGTGCGCGTACAACTGCCCTTGGGCAGCACCAATGAACAGGTCAATCTGGTCCGGGACCGAATTGTGGCCAGCGCCCTGAAAACCGTCGAGGCCACTGGCGGTGAGCGACAAAGCACAGGCATTTACGCCAGTGTTAATGAAAACAGTATTACGATTAAAACCTACCTGACACCGCCAGGTGTACGCCCCGTGCCCACAGCGGAATTCACCGAACAGTGGCGGCTTGATGTTGGCAACATTCCCGGCGTGGAAACCATTCGCTTTGCCGCCGACTCGGGAGGACCCGGCAGCGGACCAGCCTTTACCGTGCAGTTAAGCCACCGCAATGTCGACACCTTGCGCCAAGCCAGCGAGGCTTTTGCGCGTGAACTGGCCAACTACCCCATTGTGTCTGAAATTGACGATGGTTTTCAGAATGGCAAAGAGCAATTCAGCTTCGCCTTGAAGGAAGAAGCGCGCCGTTTGGGCCTAAGCTCCAACGAAATTGGCCGACAGGTGCGCGCTGCGTTTTTTGGTTCAGAAGCATTGCGCCAGCAACGTGGCCGCAACGAGGTCAAGGTGCTGGTGATGCGCCCGGAAACCGAGCGATCGGCACAAACCGATGTCCGCGACCTGTTGGTTCGCACACCACAAGGCACGCTGGTTCCCCTTCACTCGCTGGTAGTGTTTGATGACACCCGCGCGGTGGCCAACATCACCCGCCGAGATGGCCGCAGAACCATCTCGGTGACCGCCAACGTGAATCCACGCAACCAGGCGCAGCAAGTACAAAACGCCACTGTGCAAGAATTGATGCCCAAGTTGATGGCCGATTACCCGGGCTTGAGCTACAGCTTCGCGGGTCGCCAGCAAGACTTCTCGGAGGCCTTGGCTGGTTTGGGTAAAGGCTTTTTGGTGGCGCTTCTGATCATTTATGTATTGCTGGCCATTCCATTTAAAAGTTACCTGCAACCATTCGTGGTGATGCTCGCGATTCCATTCGGAATATTTGGTGCCATTGTGGGTCACTTGATGATGGGCTATAGCATCAGCATTGTGTCGATGATGGGTATTCTTGCTTTGGCGGGCGTGGTCGTGAACGACTCGCTGGTCATGGTAGACCACGCCAATGAAAAAGTGCGTGGGGGCATGACACCGTACGATGCCATTTGCACCTCGGGCGTGCGGCGCTTCAGACCGATTATGCTGACCACCATTTCAACCTTTGGTGGCCTGGCCCCCATGATTTTTGAGACCTCGCGCCAGGCAAAGTTCATGATCCCAATGGCCATTTCACTGGGCTACGGAATTTTGTTTGCCACTGCCATTACACTGTTGCTAGTGCCCTGCCTGTATTTGATGGTCGACGATATACGCCGTTTGCTGGGCACCAGCCCGGGCCTTGAGCCCAATGAAATCGATTTGACCAAACTGGAAGAAACCCGCACCACATGAATTCAGGTCTGGACAACACCGAGTTTTTGACCACCAAGGAAGTGGCTGAACTGTTGCGCATCAAGGAACGCAAGTTGTACGACCTGGTCAGCGCACAAGAAATTCCCTGCGTCAAAGCCACTGGCAAATTGCTGTTTCCAAAAGCGGCGTTGATGCACTGGATACGCACCGGAGAATTACAGGCTGCCGACGCAACAACACCATTGCGCCCCAACGTGGTGACCGGCAGCCATGACCCACTTCTGGAATGGGCCATACGCGAATCGGGATGCGGTTTGGCCACGCAGTTTGATGGCAGCTTGGGCGGGCTCGATGTATTCGAAAACAATGGCGCCGTGGCCACCGGCCTGCATGTTTTGAGTCCAGATGACGAGACATGGAACACCCATGCCGTTCAAGCCCGGTTCGCGAAAAACAATGTGGTGTTACTGCGTTGGGCAACACGGCAACAGGGTTTGATCGTGGCCAAAGGCAATCCGAAACGAATTACAAATGTTGCCAGTCTGCCTTCGCTGAATGTAGCAACACGACAGGCTGGCGCAGGCGGAATGATTCTGTTTGAACACCTGCTGCGCGACAAGAATTTGAGCATGGCGCAACTGAATATCACCGAAACCTGCCGAACCGAAAATGACACCATTGCAGCTGTCGCCAGCGGCAAAGCCGATGCTGCACCCGGCTTGCAAGCCTTGGCGCTGCAATTCGGCCTTGGTTTTGTTCCAACGCAGCAAGAAAATTTTGATTTGATTGTGTGCCGGAAAGCCTGGTTTGAACCACCCTTTCAAACACTGATGCAATTCACGGCAAGCGATGTGTTCCAGAAAAAGGCGCAAGAATTTGCTGGCTACAACACCGCGGCGCTGGGCACCGTGGTGTGGAACGCCTAAGCTTTATTTGGGTGCATTGGGAAAAAACAGGGATTGCCCATTCTGTTTGTAAGCTGCAATTGCAGCCTGCCCTTTCGGTGACACAATCCAGTTCACAAAGGTATTGGCCAAATCGCTTTTCACATTGGGGCATTTCGCAGGGTTCACCGCGATCACGCCATATTGATTGAACAGCGTGGGGTCTCCTTCTACTGCGATTCTGAAATTGCTTTTGTTGCCAAACGCGATCCAGCTGGCACGATCCGCCAATACATAGGCTCCCATGCCGACCCCTGTATTCAAGGTGGCGCCCATGCCCGAGCCGGTCTCGCGGTACCACCTGCCACTGGCTGCTTTCACATCCACATTGGCCGCCTTCCACAATTCAATTTCTTTTTTGTACGTGCCGCTGTCATCGCCCCGCGAAGCAAACAAGGCCTTCTTTTCGGCTATTGCCTTGAACGATTTCACGGCCTCCTTGGAGCCCACCACACCAGCCGGGTCATTGCCAGGGCCCACCACGACAAAGTCGTTGTACATCACATCCGTGCGCTTCACACCATAACCGTCGGCCACAAACTTTTCTTCAGCCGCCTTGGCATGAACCAGCACCACATCACCGTCACAGTTCTGGGCATTTTTCAAAGCCTGTCCTGTGCCCACGGCAACCACACGCACCGCAATGCCTGTCTCTGCCTTGAAAACTGGCAACAGGTGATCAAACAAACCCGAGTTCTGGGTCGAAGTTGTAGACTGCACAAGGATGAACTTGTCGGCGGCGTGTGCCTGAACCAACAGGCCACTGATCAGCACTGCAATGGTCAGCCTGAGTTTTTTTGGCACGTGGGTCTCCTCGTTTAAATCAGTAACTCGCCAGCAAGGTAAGCCTTGGCCTCCCGGCTGGCGGGGTTCTTCAAAAATTCATCCGCTTGTTGAGTGGCGTGCACTTCGCCTTTGTGAACAAACACAATTTCGTCGGCCAGGCGAGCTGCCTGCCCTTGGTCATGCGTCACCACGATCACCTTCACACCACACTGGCTGGCACGCAGCACAATGTTTTCGATCAAGGCTGTGGCTTGGGGATCCAGGCTGGCGCTGGGCTCGTCCAGGATCAACAACCCGGGCTTGGCAGCCAGAGCACGCAGCAAAGTAAGCCGCTGTTGTTCACCACCAGACAATTTTCGCGCTGGCGATTTTGCAAGGTGCTGCATGCCCCCCAACTCAAGCAAAGCATTTGCACGCAGGTGGCGCTGGCTTCGATCACCACCAGCAATGGCCAATGCATGCCACAAGTTGGCTTCCACGCTACGACGCAACAGCACAGGGCGCTGAAATACAAAACCGATTTGATCACGGGGTGTTTGATTCAAGCCGCTGAAGTGAACACATCCTTTGCCGGGCTCAATCAGGCCTGCCAGCAGTCGCAAAATCAGGCTTTTTCCTGCGCCGTTGGGACCCATGATGGTTGTGATGCCCGGCCCGTCGATTTTCAGGTTCAGATCACTGAAAATGCGGTGTTTGCCAAACGAAAGGTGCACCCCCTCGAACTGGATCGGTAAAAAACCCGAGAAAGGTTTCTGCGGGGCAAGTAACACCAGGTCGCTGTTCATCTTAAGCATAGGCCCTCTTCTGTGCGCCCTGCTTTAAAAGAAACAGGCCTGCATTGATGAGAATGGACAGCACAATCAGAATAATGCCCAGACCAAGCGCCAGGGCCAATTCACCCTTCGAGGTCTCAAGCGCAATGGTGGTGGTCATGACACGGGTTACATTGGCAATGTTGCCCCCCACAATAATCACGGCCCCCACCTCGGCCAGCGCACGGCCCAGGCCAGCCAACGCACTGGTCAGCAAGGAATAGCGTGCATCCACAATCAGGGTCCAAATGGTCTGAATGCGACTGGCATTCATGGCGCGCAACATTTCGTCGTATTCGCCGTACAGGTCTTCGATCACTTGCCGGGCCAACGCCGCCACAATGGGGGTTACCAGCACAACCTGCGCAATCACCATGGCTGTGGGGGTGTAAAGCAATTGGAGAAACCCCAAGGGCCCTGCCGCTGATAAAAACAGGTAAATGACCAAACCCACCACCACCGGTGGCAAACCCATGAGGGAATTCAGAAACACCACCAGCACCATTCGCCCTGGAAACCGGCCAATGGCCAAAGCAGCCCCGATTGGAAAACCAAGCAAACATGCAATGGAGACGGCTGTGAACGTGACTTGAAGCGACAAAGCAATAATGTCGATCAACGTGGGGTCAGCTTGCCCGATCAGGGTAAAGGCTTGTACAAAGGCTTGAGAGAAATCTTGCATTTATATGCATTTTTTACGGAATAAATGCAGTTTAATGCCAAATGGTGCGTGATGTCATTGGTACAAACACCAGCGGGGAGAAAAAAGGCAGAGGACGAATGGTCCGAATCCGGGAATGTCCCCTGCCGAAACCAGCTGATCCGATGCTAGTCAGATCAGCCAGTGCTTGGTCAATTCAGGGTTACTGCAACAGGCTCAGCACGTTGTTGGGCAACTGGTTGGCCTGGGCGAGCATGGCGGTGCCAGCCTGCTGCAAGATCTGTGAGCGGGTCAGTGCTGCCGTTTCCTTGGCAAAGTCTGCATCCATG
>NZ_LR732330.1 GCF_902506325.1 Limnobacter sp. 130 | reverse complement strand
GCCTGAACCAGACAGGTTCTTTTGGGCGGTCAGTGAGGCTACGTTGGTGTTGATTCCTAGCATGATATTTCTCCAAGCAATTTGTTGATTTCAAGTTGGCTGCGTCATCTTGTGCGCCGCCTTATGACCTGTTATCGATGCCTGGAAATGAAACTTTAGGCTTTCCCGTGCAAATAAAAAATATTGTTTTGGTGCCCTTAAGTTCGCTGCTCAGTTGTCGTAATGAGACATTTTTTGCTGCAAAACAATCATCCTTTTCCCTCAAGTTTTTTGCAAAGGTGTCCGTTAACCTCTACAAGCACTTAACAATCGGGGGGCCCACCACAAGGGGCAGCACGAAGTGGGGGTCAATCGAATGGGGGGATCCCCCCAAACTGTGATTCTTCCTTTGAGCCTATTGAGCGACATTGTGATCATGTAAGGCAGTTCCCTACATCTCGAATTCCAGCTCGGTGACTCAATGTTTGGAAGTTGGATGATTCAGGTAATCGGGCTAGAAGCCGAAGATACGTATGAGGGAATTGTCGCTGCGATCAATAAAGCAGCACAAATTGAGGATGCAGTACAACAGAGATTGAATTGGAGGATGTTCAAAATGAAAAGTACACGTCTGTTAGATGAAATTCGCGAAACCAACCTGTCTTATTTGTTGCTGGCTCAGCAACTGATTCGCGAAGACCGCGCCGAAGCAACCTTCCGTTTGGGCATTTCCGACGAAGTGGCGGAATTGATCGACCAGTTGACCACCGCTCAGGTGTTGCGCATTGCCTCAAGCAATATGTTGATGTGTCGCTTCCGTTTTGATGACGAAGTGGTGTGGAACTTGTTGACCAGTCACACCAAAGACCGCAGCGTTTCTGGCATGCATGCAGCAATCATCATGTCCGGCAAAGCGGTCAACGCAACGGCCTAATCAATAACAAAGCACGTATTCAGGATGTAACAACAAAAACTCAGGCATCCACAATTGACATCAGACAGGGGTCAAAAAAATCATGGCTAAAGTTAAATCAATCATCGACGAAGCAGCACAAATCCAATTGGCCACCGAGCTGATTCGCCTTGATGCGCGTTTGCAAGTTCTCGAATCTGAAACGCAGTTGTCCCGCGAACGCTTGCTGAAGCTTTACAAAGAACTCAAGCACAAGTCGCCCCCCAAAGGCATGCTGCCATTTTCAACCGACTGGTTCATGACCTGGCAGCCCAACATTCATTCCTCGCTGTTCGTCAATATCTATCAAACGCTCATCAAGAGCACGGATATTGAAGACATCGAAGCAATCATCAAAGCCTATAGAATGTACCTGGAGCAAATTACTCAATTGGGTTTGCCCGAAGTACTTTCGCTGACACGTGCGTGGCGCCTGATCAAATTTTTCGATGCAGGTATGTTGACCACTACCGAGTGCAAAGACTGCGAAGGCCGTTTTGTAGTACACACTTATGAGCTCGTGAATGACTATGTGTGCGGCCTGTGCCACATGCCTTCACGTGCTGGAAAAACCCGCCAGTCAGCAGCCGACCGTTTCTTCAACGAAGAAGCCAGTATCGAAGCCTGAGTTTGCAAAGCCCAAGGGAGAAGGGCTTTTTCGTTTACCCCCGCTGCACCAAAAGGTCCGGTTGCATCCTCCCACCCTCTGTCTCTTCCGGGTCTGCAGTGGGGGTTTCTAATTCTTCGAATGACCAGCCAATGTTGCTGGTCATTTTTGTTTAACCCCCCTCCAAAATGGCTATCACCAAGGATTGTGAAATCTTGACCATGCTTTGAAATCGCCAGTAAAAGCCACTTTATTCGGACAAAAGATTTTACAAATTCTGCCGACAATACCTATACAGAAAAACCATTCATCGACAGAGAACCTCAGCCAATGTTAGTAGCAATCGGATTCGTGATCGTGATTTTCTCCGTGTTAGGCGGCTTTGCCTTCATGGGGGGGCACTTGGTAACCCTGTGGCAGCCAGTTGAAGTTCTGATTATCGGTGGCGGTGCCATTGGCGCGATGATTGTCAGCAACACCCCCAGCATTCTGAAGGCAACTGGCAAGGCCATTGGCGGCGCATTCAAACCCAGTGCAATCACCAAGGCTTTTTACATGTCCTTGATGGCGTTGATGTATGAAATCCTGACCAAGGTACGCAAAGAAGGCTTGATGTCGATTGAAGGCGATGTAGAAGAGCCCGAACAAAGCCCCTTGTTTCAGAAATACCCCGAGGTGCTGGCAGATCACCACATTGTTGAATTCCTGACTGATTACCTTCGCCTGATGGTGAGTGGCAACCTGAACCCCATGGAAATTGAAAACCTGATGGATGGCGAGCTTGAAACTCACCACCAGGAAGCGCACACCCCTCAATCTGCCGTACAGCAAATGGCCGACGGTTTGCCTGCATTCGGTATCGTGGCGGCGGTCATGGGTGTGGTGCACGTCATGGGCTCAGTGGGGCAGGTGAGCAATGCTGAATTGGGTGTAATGATTGCGGCGGCGCTGGTGGGTACCTTCCTGGGTATTTTGTTGGCGTACGGTTTTGTGGGCCCGCTGGCCAGCATTATCAATCACAAAATTGCTGAATCATCCAAGCCCTTCGAATGCGTGAAAACCACCTTGCTGGCAAGTTTGAATGGTTACTCGCCTGCGCTGGCTGTGGAGTTTGGCCGGAAGGTTCTTTATTCCACCGAGCGCCCAACTTTCATTGAACTGGAAGAGCACGTGAAGAGCACCAAGGGCAAATAAGCATCATGGCGAAGTCTGACGAAGAACGTCCAATCATCGTAGTCAAGAAGATCAAGAAGGGAGGCCATGGTCACCATGGCGGCGCCTGGAAGATTGCGTATGCCGACTTCGTAACCGCGATGATGGCCTTTTTCCTGCTGATGTGGCTGCTGGGTTCGACCTCGGAAGGTGATCTCAAAGGCATTTCAGAATACTTCAAATCACCCTTGAAGGTGGCACTGGTTGGGGGTCCCGGCTCAGGCACTGCCACAAGTGTAATAGATGCGGGGGGTACCGATTTGTCGCGCTCTGTTGGGCAAATTAAAAGTGGAAGTGCCGACAAAGCAACGAATGCCTCCACCTCCACGGCGTCGAGCGAAGCCTTTGAAAAGGCAGAGGCCAAGCGCTTGCTGGAATTAAAGGGGGAAATAGAGGGCCTAATCGACGCATCAGATTTGATGAAACAGTTTAAAAATCAAATCATGCTCGACATTACACCTGAAGGTTTGAGAATTCAGATTGTGGATGAGCGAAACCGCCCCATGTTTGATTCGGGCAGTGCAGTGTTGAAAGATTACATGAAAGACATTTTGAGAAGTTTGACCAAGTTGTTGAACCAGGTGCCCAACAAGCTGACCTTGTCAGGCCACACCGACGCAACGCCTTATGCCCTTGGCAACAAGGGTTACAGCAATTGGGAGCTTTCTGCAGACCGGGCCAACGCCAGTCGTCGCGAAATGACGATGGCCGGTATGCCGGACAACAAAATGTTGCGTGTAGTGGGATTGGCTTCTTCAGTGTCGCTGAATGAGAAAGACCCCTACGCGGCAGTGAACAGAAGAATTGCGATTGTTGTCATGAACAAACGCGCAGAAGAAGCCGTGCGAGCGTTGGCCAATCTGGACGAGGGTCAAGACCCTGGTCTGATCGAGCTACCGCCCGTACCCAAAGTTGAAGGTTTACCGTTTCCAAAGAACGGAACCAGTACGAATTGAAAGAAACAGACTATTTGTCAGGAGCAATATGATGCAAAACGATTATCGCTTGATGAACATGATTGACGAGAAGGCAAGACTGGCAGGCTCCAACAAAATGGAGTTGTTGCTGTTCTCCCTGGGCTCTACCGAGGTGTTCGGTATCAACGTGTTCAAGGTGCGCGAAGTGTGCGAAACCTTGCCGATCACGCGAACCCCCAACATGCCAGCTGGCGTGGAAGGCATCATTTCGCTGCGCGGCAGTATCTTGCCTGTGATTGACCTGGCGCAATGTTTGCGCATGGACAATGGTTCAACCCGAACCAAGCTGATCATCACTGAATTTTCATCCCACACTCAAGCCTTTTTGGTGCAAGACGTGGACCGGATTGTGCGGGTGGATTGGGAGCAGGTGAAGTCTCCTCAAAGCATTGGTCAATCGCAAAGCGCCATGATCACCGCACTGACCGAATTGCCCGATGGCAAGCTGGTGTCGATTCTGGACGTTGAGCAAATTCTGGGCGAAGTGATCGGCGAAGGCGATGTGCCCAACATGGACAGCATGCGCCCGGATCATCCTTACCCTGTGTTCTTTGCCGATGACTCGAACATGGCACGCAAGAAAATTACTGAAGTGCTCGAAAAGCTCCACCTGCCTTACCAAAGCGCCATCAATGGTCGCGAGGCCTGGGAAAAGCTGCGCAATATTGCCAGTCGTGCCGAGCAAGAAAACAAAGACATTCGCGATGTGGTTTCTCTCATCCTCGTGGATGCCGAAATGCCTGAAATGGACGGCTATGTGTTGACACGTCACATCAAGGAAGATGTTCGCTTCAAGGGAATCCCTGTGGTGATGCACTCCTCATTGTCGTCTGTCGCAAACAAGAAGTTGGGCCAGCAAGTCGGCGTGGATGCCTATGTAGGCAAGTTCCACCCTGAAGAGCTGGCACAGATGGTTACCTCAATGCTTCACCCAGCGTAAGGAGCAAGCATGAACCCCGAAGATTTAAGAATCCTGATTGTTGACGACTTCTCGACCATGCGTCGAATTGTTCGCAACCTGCTCAAGGAAATTGGCTACAACAATGCCGATGAAGCGGAAGACGGTGCAGTGGCTTTGGCCAAACTGAAAGCCGGCAACTTCAACTTCGTTGTCAGCGATTTGAACATGCCCAATATGAACGGCTTTGAGTTGCTGCAAAACATTCGTGCCGATGCAGAACTCAAGCATTTACCGGTTTTGCTGGTGACTGCCGAAGCCAAGAAAGAGGACATTGTCACCGCCGCCCAAATGGGTGCGAATGGCTACATTGTCAAGCCGTTTACCAAGGCAACCCTTGAAGAAAAGCTGGGCAAGATCGTCGCGAAGATGTCTGTCTAATTACGAAGAATCAGAAATGGAGAGGTCGCAACGATGAGCCCAGATAATCTGAAAAGTGGTGATAACGACGATTTGGAAGCGTTGTTTGATGAGATTGCAGAACAACGTGTGTGGGATGGTGAGCCATCAGCAGAACCCCAGGCGGCCGTGAGTACTGACATCAAAGTTCAGGCCCAGGCGAGTTTCGCTGCCGCTGACGAAGAACCTCACGATGTGTTTCGCCGTGTGGGTTCGCTCACCCGCAACTTGCACGACGCGCTGCGCGAACTGGGCTACGACAAAAGCGTTGAACATGCAGTCAATGCCTTGCCTGATGCGCGCGCCCGCTTGAATTACATTGCTGACCTGACAGGCAAAGCCGCCGAGAAGGTGCTGGCCGCAGTCGAGGCGTCGCAAAAACTGAATGACGATGTGTCTGCCCGCGCCGCCGAGCTCGACAAGCAATGGGATCGCCTCTACAACAACGAGATGAGTCTGGAAGAGTTCAAGTCGCATGCCCGCGAAAACCGCGAATTCATCAAAGAGATTAGCCAGTGCAGCGGGCAACTGGGTGGTCACCTGACCGACATCATGATGGCGCAAGACTTCCATGACCTGACAGGCCAGGTGGTCAACCGCATTGGCAATATGGCGCAAGGTCTTGAAGAACAGCTGGTTCAGTTGTTGCTCGACACCACACCACCCGACCAGCGCAAGCAGGTTGAAGAAACATTCCTCAATGGTCCGGCCATCAATGCAGAAGGTCGTGCCGATGTGTGCAGCAATCAAAGTCAGGTCGATGACCTGCTGGAAAGCCTCGGCTTCTAACAACAAACAACAGCCGGGCTGACGTGGGAGAAAATAAATGAGCGCATTCAGTGATGTCGAACTGCTACAGGACTTCTTGACCGAGGCAGGCGACTTGTTGGAAGACGTGGACAGCAAACTGGTCGAACTGGAGCAAAGCCCAGAAGACGCCGACCTGTTGGCCACCGTGTTCCGCGGCTTCCACACCATCAAGGGTGGGGCCGGTTTTCTGGAAGCCACGCACTTGGTTGAGTTGTGTCACAAAACAGAAAACCTGTTCGATTTATTGCGTTCCAAAAAACTGGTGCTGGATGCTGAAATGATGGACTCCATCATGGCAGCCACTGGCGAGGTGCACCGCATGTTTGGTGAAATGCGCAACGGCCATCAGCCCGGTGCAGCACCTCAAGAATTGCTGGACGCCTTGGTTGCTGCAATTGAAGGACGCACTGTGGCAGCTGCCGCGGCCCCTGTTGTAGAAGTTGCCACGGCGGCGCCTGCGGTAAATCCTAACAAAACACTCAATGATCTCGCGGAAATTTCCGAGGATGATCTAGATTGGGCGGGCTTGTACGAGGCGGTGGTGGGTGTACCACCACGCGAACTTGAACAGGCAGCACTGAGCAGTGACATGGCCACCGAGGCAATTGCCAGGCAGGCCGCTGCCGCAGTGCGCCCCAAAGCACCTGCACCGAAAGCCAAAGCCGCGCAGCCTGCAGCGGCCGTACAAAAAGAAAATACCATTCGCGTGGACACAGCGCGTTTTGATCAAATCCTGAACCTCAGCGGTGAAATCGGATTGACCAAAAACCGCTTGAACTGTTTGTTCCAGGCCTTCGCCTCGGGTGCCAGCAGTGATGAGTTGATCAAGTCGCTTGACACGGTTGTCGGGCAACTCGACATGCTGGTTTCTGATTTGCAGTCGGCCGTGATGAAAGCGCGCATGCAACCTGTGGGTCGCGTGTTCCAGAAGTACAGTCGCCTGGCCCGTGATGTTTCACGACAGTTGGGCAAAGACGTAGAGCTGGTGATTGAAGGCGCAGAAACCGAGGTGGACAAGTCCATTCTCGAAGAGTTGAACGACCCCTTGATTCACTTGGTGCGCAATGCTGTTGACCATGGCATTGAAACCATTGCAGACCGTACCGCATACGGCAAAAACCCGAAAGGGATTGTGAATCTTTCTGCCCGTCAAACTGGTGATCACATCGTGATTGAAATTCAGGACGACGGCCGCGGCATGCGTCCTGAAATCATTCGCGAAAAAGCGGTTGAAAAAGGTTTGATCAGTGCCGAAGAAGCAGGGCAGTTGAGTGTGCAGGAAAGCCTGCAACTGATCTTCTTGCCCGGGTTCTCAACCAAAGATCAAATCTCGGATATTTCAGGCCGTGGTGTTGGCATGGATGTGGTGAAAACCAATATTCAACGCCTCAATGGTCGCATTGAAATTCAATCCGAACCCGGACAGGGCTCCACCATCACCATTTTGCTGCCACTGACTTTGGCAATTTTGCCCGTGTTGATGTTGAAGCTTGAAGAGCAAATCTATTCACTGCCTTTGTCTTGTGTTCGGGAAATTATTCCGATCGAAGAAGACAAAGTGCAATACGTAGGCGGCAAGCCCACCATGGTGGTTCGCGGAGAAGTCATTCCATTGCTCGATCTGGCCACTTTGATTGGTCGCGAAAGTGCGCCCACGCCCAAAGTGGGTGTGTTGACCATCAGTGGAAACAAGTCTTGCATTCTCGCGGTTGATTCCCTGGTAGGTCAGGACGAAGTCATGATCAAACCACTGGACGGCGTCAAGCCCAAAGGTGTTGCCGGGGCGACATTGTCCGGTGAGGGTTTGCTGGTTCTGGTGCTTGAACTTCGAGAGTTGATTGAGGGCAAACTGTAACTTGAACTAGCACGGTTTTCCATGTTTCCTAACCCATATGGTTGACTCGTTTTGCTTCGATAATTAATACATCGGCGCAAGTTGCCAATGACATTTACACACACACCTCGCAGACCAAGCGGGGGGCAAGGAGTTGACCTTATGAGTTCACTGTATCGCTCGATTGAGAAAGGTTTTTTCTACACGCTCAGTCGAAAATTGTTTGGTAACGTGGCCGGCATATCCGCTGTTGTTTTAATCGGATACCTGGTGATTTACAGCTGGGCCATGGACAAACTTGCCCCAGAACAAATCAGTGATTTCCGCCTCATTCTTAGTGGAGCCCTTGGGTTTACCTTGTTGGCCTGCGCAGGTGCATTTGTGTACCTGCGCCACTTGATTGTGCGCCCTGTGCATTTGCTGAGCGAGCGCATGGACCAACTTGCAAACGGCGAAGGTGACTTGTCGGTGAATTTACCCACGGTCACTGAAGATGAACTGCGCGGTTTGGCCGAGAACTACAATGCCTTCATGGCGCGTTTGCGTGACCTGATTCACGAGATTCGCCGAATGACAGCACAAGTGTCCATGGAATCAGTGCGCGTGTCTGGCAGCTTGAAAGATGCCAGCCGCACGGCTGACAAACAAGGCAATATTACTTCCGAAATTTTTCAGGCGGCCGACATGGCCTCCAGTGCGATGGAAAACGTGGCCAACAGTGCCAGTTATTTGTCGCGTGCCACGGAGGAACATCTGGAAACAGTCAACTCCTCGTACCGCGAATTGCTGACTGTGGCCGATGAAATGAACTCAGCCTCGGGAAGTTTGAACAGCTTTGGACATACGGTTGAAAAACTGGCAGAAACCGGCAAGGGCATCGAGAATATCGTCAAGTTGATCAATGACATTTCAGATCAAACCAATTTGCTCGCCCTGAATGCTGCAATTGAAGCAGCTCGTGCTGGTGAACAAGGTCGCGGATTTGCGGTGGTTGCGGACGAAGTGCGTGGCCTGGCCGAGCGCGTAAAGTCTGCCACAGGTGAAATTCGTGGCAATATTTCTTCCATGCTTCGACTTGTTGGCGAAACTCAGCAAGAAACCCGGGAAATCAATCAAAGCATTTTGAAAGGCCAGGAAACGGTTAGCAATTCATCGGCCAAGTTCTCTGGCATGGTGCACAGTTTTGAAGAAATGAGCACGCAGATCAACGATGTCACCCAGCAGGTGCAGTCGGTCAAGCAAATCAATATGGAAGTGTCGGGCAAGGCCTCTGAAATACGTGAAACCGCCCAGTCTGTCATCAATCAAACCAGCGAATCTGAAAAATCAAGCTCTGAACTGGCTTCAGCCACAGACCGAATCAAGGAGCTGGTGGCTCGATTCAAAATTGGCAAAGGGGCTTACGAGCAAATTATCGAGCAGGCCGTTCTGGTGCGTGAACAGTGCAAAAACATTCTGATTCAAGCGCTGGACAACGGACATGACATTTTCGATGAAGCCTACAAGCCAGTGCCCAACTCGAACCCGCAAAAGTACAGTACCCGTTACGACAGGGCTGTAGAGCGTGAATTGCAGAGTGCGTACGATCAATTGGTGGCCAATGTGCCTGGCTCCGTGTTCTCTCTGTGTGTGGATAGAAAGGGTTATGCGCCAACCCACAACAGCAAATACTCGCGCCCCTTGACGGGGGACCTGAAAACCGATTTGGTTGAAAGTCGCGACAAACGCATGTTCAGCGACCCAGTTGGCTTGCGTGCTGCGCAAAACCTGTCGCCCTGGTTGCTGCAAACTTATCGTCGCGATACCGGCGAGGTTCTCAATGATTTGTCTTTGCCCATTGAAATCAATGGTCGCCACTGGGGTGGTCTGCGTTTGGGCTTCAGCCCTGAGCTGTTGATCAAAGACTAAGGATCAGTATTAAAAAAACGGATAGGGGTCCGTTTCTCACCGCGCTTAGGCGCGGTTTTTTTTTGCCCAGTCGTTCAGGGGTGTTTCGCAGGTGTTCAATATCTCGATCAACCTCGCAGTGCTGTTCTCGAAGTGCGAAATACTCTTAACACCCGACTGTCGGCAGGTCACTTCAAGTTCCTCTGCCAGGCTTCGGCAGTCTTCAAAACCGATGGCAGCACTTGCGCCCTTCACATTGTGTGCCGCATCGCCCAAAGCGCTCAGGTCTTGCCTGTCGCATGCGGTTTGCAGTTTTCCAATGTAATTCGGGCATTCCTTGATGAATACCTTGATCAGCATGGCCAGAAGGTCGGTGTCGTTGTCGATGCGCTCTAGCGCCTCGCGGGGGTCGTAATGCATGTGTTTGGTCTTGAATCCAGAAGAATCCCATGTTACCCGCTCAAATCGGGGTTTTGAATTGCGCGTATCCTTTTCATAATAAGAACATTCCAACACTTCAGGTGCTGCTTTGGCAGAAGAAACCGATCAGGAAAAAGACTTACCCGCGTCGGAACAGAAGATCCGTAAAGCGCGGGAAGAGGGCAACCTTCCCCGTTCCAAAGAACTGGGCGGGGGCGTTGTGCTGCTCGCGGGTGTCGGTTTGCTTTACACCATGGGTGGCGAGTTGGTCAGCCAAAGTGAAAAGTTGATGCGCCAGGGATTGGTTCTAGACCGTGCCCAGGCATTTGATACCAAACACATGGGCTTGAAATGGGTGTCCATGTTGCAGGAAAGCCTGTTTATTCTTGTTCCCCTTTTTCTCGTGGTGGTAGTGGCTGCGATTGCATCCAATGTTGCAGTGGGTGGCTTTAACTGGTCGACCAAACCGCTTGAACCCAAGCTTTCTAAACTGAACCCCATCAAAGGCTTGAAAAACATTTTTTCAGTGAACGGGTTGGCGGAGTTGGTGAAAGCCATTCTAAAAACCGTGGTGTTGGGTGGCGTGGGTTACTTGTTGTTGATGCAGGATTTGGGTGAGTTCACCCAGCTTTCAGCCATGCCGCTTGAGCATGGCATGGCGGAGACCGCGCGAATCACCATCAAGGACGCATTGATCCTTGCGATTGCATTTTTACTCATTGTTTCAATCGACGTGCCTTACCAGTTGTGGCGTTACTACAAGGGTTTGCGCATGAACATGGAAGAACTCAAGCGCGAGTCCAAAGAGTCGGACGGTGACCCGCACCTGAAAGGCAAAATCAAGAGCATGCAGCGCGAAGCAGCACGCCGCCGAATGATGGCTTCTGTTCCGAATGCGGACGTGATCGTGACCAACCCGACGCACTATTCAGTTGCCTTGAAGTACGACAAGGATGGCAAAGGTGCGCCGCGGGTGGTGGCCAAAGGCATTGGCCCGCTGGCCTTGAAAATTCGTGAAGTGGCCAAAGAGAACAAGGTGCCCATGGTTGAGGCTCCCCCATTGGCCCGTGCTTTGTATTCCAATGTAGAACTTGAGCAGGAAATTCCGGGTGCTTTGTACACGGCGGTGGCCAAGTTGCTGGCGTATGTGTATGCGCTTGCGGAAGGCAAAGGCCACATGGTGGAAGTGCCGGGAGAAGCGGATATTCCGGAGGGCATGGATCCCGGACCGGCGGCTTGATGATCACCGCAGAGGTTTCTTGCCACCTCGGTGTGGGTTACTTGTTTCGCACTGAAAACCGCTTAATCCCTTTTTGAAATTCCCCCTGACTCACCTCGCTCGGCAAAAAGGCGGGCCGAGTCTCGGTGCCGGCCTATGGCCGACCGTGGCGTGTGAATTCAAACGGGGCGGTTTTCTTGAAGTGCGTCCCAAGCAATCCCACTGCCGAGTTGGCTTAAACCTACCGTGCGCGTCCACTTGCAAGTTCAGCTCTAAGTCACCGGCGCCAGAGTCTCTCCATCACCGCGCATCTCGCCGCTGGCTCAAAAGCCCAATCGGCGGCGGTGTTTCGATCGCTTCGCCTTCAAGAAAACCTGCCCGTTTGAATTCACACGCCACGGCCGGCCAACGGGCGGCACCGAGACTCGGCCCGCCCTTTTGCCGAGCGAGGTGAGTCAGGGTGAATTTCAAAAAGGGAAATACAGGTTTTCAGGCGAGAGATTGAAATTCGCGCCGAGAGGGCAGTTAACGAGCGGTCGAGAAATCGGAACCCAAGCCGATCGGGCAGTTAACGAGCGGTCGAGAAATCGGAACCCAATCCACAATAAGGCGGTAAATCGCCTTCAATTCCTCCGTTGAGAAAAGCTAAAGTTTTCCATAATTGAACCGTTAACAACTTGATGGGCGGAATTGTGGCCACCACCGCATTCTCACTGGACTTTATAAAGGCAAGCTTGACTGGCGACAAGGTTAAAACCCTGGGCGCGCCAATCTTCATCATCATGATCCTGGTCATGATGATTTTGCCCGTACCGCCTTTCGCCCTCGATCTGTTTTTTACTTTCAACATTGCGCTCAGCCTCATGGTGCTGGTCGCAGCGCTTTACACCACCCGTCCCCTTGATTTTGCAGCCTTCCCCACCATCCTGTTGGTGACCACATTGCTGCGCCTGAGTCTGAACGTGGCATCAACGCGCGTGGTGCTCATGCACGGCCATGAAGGCCCCGATGCTGCCGGCAAGGTGATTGAGGCTTTCGGCCACTTTCTGGTTGGCGGCAACCTGGCTGTGGGTATTGTCGTGTTTGTAATCCTGATGTTGATCAACTTCGTGGTAATCACCAAGGGTGCTGGCCGTATTGCTGAAGTGTCTGCCCGTTTTACCCTGGATGCCATGCCCGGCAAACAAATGGCGATTGATGCCGACTTGAATGCTGGTTTGATTGCAGAAGACGAGGCCCGCAAGCGCCGCGCTGAAGTCAGCCAAGAGGCAGAGTTTTTTGGTTCCATGGACGGTGCCAGCAAATTCGTTCGTGGCGACGCCATGGCCGGTATCATGATTTTGATCATCAACATCATTGGTGGTTTTGCGGTAGGTGTTGCACAACACGACATGACCTTCGCCGACGCTGGCAGCAATTATGTATTGCTCGCGATTGGCGACGGCCTGGTTGCTCAGGTTCCCGCACTCGTTATTTCGATTGCAGCCGGTTTGGTGGTTGCCCGCGTAGGGCAGGGCCAAGACATTGGCACCCAATTGGCCAGTCAACTGCTCAAGTCTCCACAGGCCGTGGGCATCACCGCTGGCATTATGGCTCTGTTGGGTATTATTCCCGGCATGCCCAGTTTTGCATTCTTGCTGCTGGCGGCCGGGTTTGGATACCTGTCGTATCATCTCGCGCAAAAAGGCGTGGTTCAAAAAGTGGTTGCAACCACCGACGACCAAGCCAAAATCAAGGCTGCTACAACGGAAGCCCAGGAAGCGACTTGGGACGACCTGGTACCCATCGACACCATTGCACTTGAAGTGGGTTATCGCCTGATCGCCCTGGTGGACAACAAACAAGACGGCGATTTGCTCAAGCGAATCAAAGCCATTCGCAAAAAGTT
The DNA here is from genome assembly GCF_902506325.1 of Limnobacter sp. 130. GTDB lineage: Bacteria > Pseudomonadota > Gammaproteobacteria > Burkholderiales > Burkholderiaceae_B > Limnobacter. Next base: position 809,185 of record NZ_LR732330.1, on the reverse strand, counting down.
TGCGCAGGAAATCGGTTTTCTGCCGCCGGCCGTGCATTTGCGCGACAACCTTGAACTGCGTCCCTCGGTGTATCGTATTTTGTTGAAAGGCGTGTGCATGGGCGAGGGCGAAGTGTTCCCGAACCAACACCTGGCCATCAACCCAGGCCGTGTCACCATGCAGTTGCCCGGTCCACAAACCACCGACCCCGCATTTGGTTTGCCTGCCGTGTGGATTTCCGACGATCAGAAAGAAAAAGCCAACGCTGCCGGTTACACCGTGGTGGATGCCTCCACAGTGGTGGCCACGCACTTGTCGCATATTTTGCAAACATCGGCTGCCCAACTGTTGGGCCGCACTGAAACCCAACAGTTGCTGGACCATTGCGCAAAAACGTCTTCGAAAGTGGTGGAAGATCTCACACCGAAATTGCTGGACGTTGCAGTGATTCAGAAAGTGCTTCAAAACCTGCTGGACGAAAGCGTACACATTCGCGACTTGCGCACTATTTTTGAAACCCTGCTTGAAAACGGCGTTCGCACCAAAAACCCGCTGGAACTCACCGCAGCTGTGCGCGTTTCGCTAGGTCGCGCAATTGTTCAAGCCCTTGCGGGCACCACCGACGATTTGAACGTATTGGTGATGGAACCCAAGCTGGAACAGATGATTACACATGCCCATTCAGCCGCCGGGCAAGACCAAGTGGGCATTGACCCCAACCTGGCTGAAAACCTGGCTCGCCAAACCGCCGACGCAGCCGGGCGCCAAGAGCAGTTGGGCCAAAGCCCTGTGTTGCTGGTGCCTGATGCCCTGCGCTTGTCCATGGCCCGATTGTTAAAGCGTGCAGCCCCCAATCTGCGGGTGTTGTCGCACAGTGAAATTCCTGAAAACCGTACTATCCGCGTTGCGCAAGTCGTAGGAGCGAAAGCATGAAGCTGAAAAAATTCACAGCCCCCACCACAAGAGAGGCCTTGCAAAAGCTGCGCGCTGAACTGGGTGAAGACGCCATCATTCTGTCCACCAAGCAAACAGCTGCGGGAACGGAAGTGCTGGCAGCTTCTTCGGAAGACCTCGACACCGTGACCGAGAAGCCTGCGGCGTCCTCAGCACCTGTGTCCTGGACCAAGACTGAGCGCACTCAATTTGCCGCGCAAGAAGCCACGCGTCAGCCCACACCTGCAGAGAAAATTGCGCAGCAAGTGGCAGCGCAGCGTGATGTGTTGATTAACCGTGCGCCTGCTGTTACCCATCAAATTCCAGGTGCCATGCCTGCACCGGACATGATTTCCGATGTGGCCAAACGCCGCTCGCAAGCCGCCAGCGATGCCATGGTCAACGAGCAAAATGCAGTGCTGGAAGAAATCAAGCAAATGCGCCAGTTGCTGAAAGATCAAATGACCATGATCACCTGGCGCGATGCCCTGGAGAAGAACCCCCAGCGTGGCGAATTGTGGAACCAGTTAACCCAATCGGGATTCTCTCCCCTGTTTGCACGCACCGTGGTTGAAAAACTGCCTGCAGACCTGACTGATAGCCAGGTGCAAGACTGGGTGATGAATGTTATCAAGAAAAACCTGAACGTGGTGCCTGCCGACAAAGACATTGTTGAAACTGGCGGTACTTTCGCCTTGGTTGGCCCCACCGGCGTGGGCAAAACCACCACCACAGCCAAGCTGGCTGCACGTTGTGTGGTGAAGTACGGCGCCGATTCGCTGGGCTTGATTACCACCGACAGCTACCGGATTGGTGCCCAGGATCAACTGCGCATTTACGGCAAAATTCTGGGTGTTCAGGTTTACACCGCACAAACCCATTCAGACCTTGCCCAACTGCGCAACACCATGCAACGCAAGCGCCTTATTTTGATCGACACCGTGGGCATGGGTCAGCGTGACTCACGCGTGGCAGAACAAACAAAAATTCTGACCGACAGCCATGTAAAACGCGTTTTGCTACTCAATGCCACCAGCCAACCAGAGACCCTGGATGACGTTGTTCGTCATTACAAGAGCACTGGTCTGAATGGCGCAATTTTGTCCAAACTCGACGAAGCCATCAAAATCGGTGGTGTGCTGGATGTGGTCATGCGTCACAAACTGGCCTTGCATTACATTGCCACCGGCCAGCGCGTACCTGAAGACTTGTTCCCCGCTGATCCTCGCGTGTTGGTGCACCGCGCCATGCGTGCGCGCAGCAGCCAGGCGTTTCAAGCCTCGAGCGAAGAATTGAAATGGAAAATGGCCCAAGTCTCTACGACTGGAATTTAAAGTTTCATGGTCAACTAGAACACATGGATCAAGCTAAAACACTTCGACACCTGTTGGGCCGCAAAGCCGCCACCATTCATCCGATTCTCGGCGACATGGCCAGTGATTATGCGGCCTGCCTGGCCCGATTCGTATTGGAGCAGCAGGCAAGGCAAGAACGTGCCGCGGTGTTGTTTGATGGCTCGGTTGCGGGGCTGCCCCAGTTGCTGCCACCCCATGGTCGGCCCGATCTGATCGAATTTTTCAATGGCAAGCTGAATCTGGAAGACCAGGTCATCGAGCTTGCGCAATCCCAATATCTCGTGGTGGCCCGAATTGGCCTGGAAGCCCTGACCAAAAAACCGGCCCAAGCCGTGGCTTTGCTGGGCAAGCTTCACCGCATGCCCGTGAGCTGCGATCGCTTTTATGCCACTTTGCCCTACGAGGCCGTTGAACTGGCCAAGGCGTTTTCCCCGCAAGACGACTGGTATTGGGTCGTACAACCCACTGCAAGATCGGTTACGCGTGCTTTTCAGGCCATTCGTTCTTCCAAAGGGGTAGACGAAAATATTCACCATCGTGTTATTGTTGCGGGTGTAAGAAGCACAGATGAAGCCGATCACGTGTTTGCAAATTTGCTGGAAAGCACTTCGAGCTTTCTGGTCAATCCGCTGCAGTACGCGGGGCATTTGCCAGCTTTGCCCTCGGGCAAGGCCTTGAACCAGGTCGGTCGGGAGATGATTGCGGCAGGTCGCCGAATTGCAAGAGCCATTTGCTCTTTCGACGAACACGCACTGGCGTAATAACAAGACAGGAAGCACAGACTCCATGTACACAGCCCAGGGCACTTTAGACAAATCAAAGCAGGTGGACCAGTACATTCCGTTGGTTCGCAGGTTGGCCCATCACCTCATCGCCAAATTGCCGGCGTCTGTGCAAATCGACGACCTGATTCAGGCCGGTCTGATTGGCCTGATGGACGCCATTACGCGTTTTGAGGAAGGTCAGGGCGCTCAGTTTGAAACCTATGCCAGCCAGCGAATTCGTGGCTCCATGCTCGATGAATTGCGCGCGGCCGACTGGATGCCCCGGGGCGTGCGCCAGGCGCAACGAAAAATTGAAACTGCAACCCTGAAAGCCGAGCAAAAGCTTGGGCGTTCAGCCAATGAGAAAGAGATCGCCGAAGTCATGGGCGTTAGCCTGGATGAATACCAGGACATGCTGTTTGATTCGCGTGGCGCATCGCTGGTGTTCTACGACGACTACGCAGATGATGGCGACGGCGAAGGTTACCTTGACCGACAAATTGGTGGCGATGAAGAAGCCAACCCGCTTGAAATGCTGGGTGATCAACGTTTTCGTGAAAATCTGATTCAAGCCATTGAAGACCTGCCGGAACGTGAAAAAATGCTCATGGGACTGTATTATGAGCAAGAGTTAAACTTCCGTGAAATCGCCGCTGTGCTCGGAGTCACTGAATCCCGTGTGTGCCAATTGCACACACAGGCAGTCAGTCGCCTCAAAGCCAAGCTTCGCGAACACTAAGCACACATGGCAGATCCCAAAGCCCAGGGAAAACCGAGAACATTCGAGCAGTCTCGCACCAGGGTCAATCGCTCCCTGATTTTAGTCATCCTCACTGGCGTTGGTCCTTTGACCCTGGCTGCTTTTTACATGGCGGCCACCACCCCCGATCCCGGCAACTGGAAGTTAACCATTCTGCTCACCCTGGCACTGGGTGTACTGGGTGCCTGGTTCATGGGCAACAAGCTCATGTCCGGCTTGCTGGAAATTATCCAGTCTTCCGTTCAATCTGAAAGCCAGTTGCGTCGCCTCATGGAATTGTCAGGTGACTGGTATTGGCATCAAAACTCCTCCCACACCATTGTGCGAATCATTTATCGGGGCAGGGACCAAAACAACAACTCTCGTAGCGGCTTCAAGCTGCCATTCGACGGCCTGGCTCGTTGGGATGTCGAAGGTTTGAAGTGCATCGATCCACGCTACAACTGGGACACATTCAAAGAACTGCTTGACAGCCACCAACCCTTTGACCGGGTGTGTTTTGAATACTGGCCCCAAGATGCAGAGCGTATTATTTTCGAATCCACCGGTCGCCCCTTGTACAACGCCAAAGGCGATTTTATGGGCTACATGGGGGTATCTTCCGATCGAACGCAGAAACGCCTGAATGAACAATTGCTCTCCTTGCAGCGTTCCCTGTTGCAAGGTGTGTTGCTTTCTGCACCCATTCCTGAACTGGCGGCTTCATACGCACGGGGCCTGAAAAACTGCCTCACCGTGCACGCCGAAGTGGTGCTGGGCTTTCGGGACAAATCGGAGCACAACTACTGGCGGGTTCGCGGTACACACCCAGACCTGCGTATGCCGCTGGAGAAAGGGCAGGCATTTTGGGACAATGCGGAACAGTTGTGCGAGCCCCTGGAAGGTCACGATCAACACGGCTTGGTGTGGATCGCCAAAATGAAACCCGAGCATTATTTCGAGGACAATTGGGCCAGTGAATTGGGAGTTACTTCGGTGTGGTTTGCCTTGCGCAAAGCAGTCGAGCCCAATCAGCCAGAGTACTGGATCATGGTGGCCCAGAAAGGTGTCGAGAACACCGGCCATGATGATGTGTTGCGTGTGCTCACCGCCATTCGACTGTTGGGTCTGTGTGTTGAGCGCCGTGTCTTTGAAGATGATTTGCAGGGCTTGAACGGAACGCTTGAACAACGAATCAACGATCGAACCGCTGAGCTTACCCGCAGCAATTCCGAGCTGGAGGCGTTCACTTACACCGTGTCGCATGACCTGCGCGCGCCATTGCGTGCCATTGACGGTTTCTCCAGCATCTTGAAAGAAGACTTCGCAGAAGGCCTGCCCGAAGATGCCCGTGGATTGCTTGATCGAATCAGCAACAATGCGCGCCAAATGGGTGGTTTGATCGATGGCCTGCTCGACTTTTCTCGCTTGTTGCGAACCGATGTTGCGCGTGTGCGGGTTGATCAACATCAACTGCTCGATCAAATTCTGGATCAACTCGACGCCAAACGCAAAAATGTGGTCGAAGTGTGCGAACTGCCAGTGGTCTACGCCGACCCGGTGTTGCTAAAACAGGTGTGGATGAACTTGATCGACAACGCCTTGAAGTTCAGCAGCAAGGCAGAACAGCCCAAAGTGACCGTTGAATGCGAGAAACTGGGGCGTTTTTACAGCTTCAGTGTCCGGGACAATGGTGCGGGCTTCGACATGAAATACGCAGACAAGCTGTTCAATGTGTTTGAGCGTTTGCACCACAGAAAAGATTTTGATGGCACCGGAGTGGGCCTGGCCATTGTGAAACGAATTATTGAACGTCATGGTGGTGAAATCAGCGCCAGGGGTGAGTTGGGGCAGGGTGCCTGCTTTACATTCACACTGCCTGAACAAGCCGACCTGAACGACTAGAAGGATTTTTGCCATGGCTGATGTAGTACTGGTTGATGACAATTCCAATGACGCCGATCTCGCCCTGCGGGTGGTGCGTAAAACATCATCAAGCTCCACCACGGTGCTGCTCGAAGATGGCGAAAGAGCCATCGAATATTTCAAGCAGTTGATGGAGGATCATCCCAAAGACAGCGCTGCCTTGAATTTGCCAAAACTGGTGTTGCTGGATTTGAAGCTGCCCAAGCTGGACGGTTTGGAAGTATTGAAATTCCTGCGCTCTCACGATGTCTTTAAAACCATGCCAATCGTGGTGCTTTCTTCCTCGCGAGAAATCAGCGATGTGAAGCGGTCTTATGAGTTGGGAGTGAACAGCTTTGCAGTCAAACCAGTGCAATTTGATCAGTACCTGACCCGAATTTCTGCACTGGTGTCTTATTGGCTAACGATTAACGAATTACCGCGCGGGGCATAGCGCCACCCGTTAAGGCTGATTGGCTCATACCGCCCTTGGGGCCATATGTGTCGCTGGCTGTTGGCATTTGTTCGGCCACAGCGGCGGCAGTCAAAATTGAAATTCTTTCCTGCAAGCCTGCCAACTGTTCTGTAACCAGCTCACCGTTTGTGTTGTTCAAACGTTGTGCATGGCTCAGCGTAGTGCGAAGGGTGGAGTAAGTGCCCAACAGGCGGGGTTCGTGTGCAGCAAGCACATCGGTCCACAAGGCAATGCCATCCATATTGGGTTGAAAGCCTTCCGCCTTGGCCATTTGTACATTGGCCAAATAACGTTTTTCCAGCTCCAGCATCATGGCTTCTTTGCGAAGGGCCAGGCTGTTCAGTTCAGTGGTTTGCAGTTTTACCAGGCACGCCTGCTCTTCAAGCAAGATATCAACCAGCGCCATGGCCATGTCACATTCATAGGCCAGGTTTCGGTACAAGTTTTTTGCTGCGTCAGCGTGCGACATAATGTTCTATCCTCAGTTTGAGCTCCGAGGCACCAGGGCAAAAATTACTTTTGACCAAGCAACTCGCGAGCACTTTCAATCACCTTGGCTGCAACAGCCTCGGCGTTGACCTTAAATTCACCATTGCTGATGGCCTCTTTGATCTCGGCCACTTTTTCAGCATTGAACGGAGCACCAGCGGCACTTAGTTCACTGGATTGCCCGGACAGCTTTGCTACCGCGCCTTCCGAACTGGCTTTTTCAGTGGAACCAACCGATGCTGACTTGCTGCCACCTTGTGGCTTGGTCAGTTTGTCAATCGGGTTGCTTCCCGGGTTTATTCTATTAATACTCATGATGTCCTCCGCGTTGGGCAGAGCCTAAGTGGGTTTCGTATGTTTTCTTAACGGCTCGATTCCACCTAACTTTAACGAATTCTCGAAAGAATTCCTACTTTTTGAGGATCACCCTTACAAACTAACCTCGACCAAAAGCGCATCACGCGCCACACCGTGAAGTATTTTGCCCTGCGCGGTTTTGATTTTTACCACCTCGCCCAGCTCGGCTTCGCCCATGGCCACGGCAGTACCGCCTATGGCAAAGCCCGGGCCTTTCATCATCACTTTGACCGTGTCGCCGTTTTTCACCAAGGCCTGACCACGCAAATGGTCGTACTTGAGCAAGGTGCCGGGCCACAATTGTCGCGCAGCAGTTTTGTTGTTTAAATGTGCAAGGTCACTGACCCAGCCATGGCTAAGCTGACTTAAATCCATGGTTCTGAACTCAACATCATTGATGCCAAGTACCTGACCAGACTGCACTGTGCCTTTAACCACCAGCACGGGTGCCCACACTTTCACATCCACACCCAAAAAAAACGGTGCTGTGTCTGAACCTACACATTGCACGCGCACATAGGTGCGTCCCCACATTTTGTTGCCTGCCGAATTGGCAAACAGTGCAGCAGGGCATTGCAGGCTGCCAATGCGTTCATCGGCTTTCACAAACTTCACATCGACACTTGCGCCGGGTGGCAGCAATGCGGGGTCCACCAATTCACTTAAGCGGGTCTCTGTCACCCAGCGCGAGCTGTCCGCCTGCGCCAAGCCGGCCTGCAGTAGCGCAAGGGCCAGCAGTGCTTGAAATGTGGTTTTAAAAAAAGTGTGAAATTTCATTCAAGTTCTGGGCGTTGCTGCCGTAAAAGTCACTGTAAGAAATAATTTCTGCCTCGATGACAACATCCTAGGCGGGAGCTTGCTGCACCCTAAGCAGAAAAAGAGCACCCTTTCCCCCCTTTATCTTCACTTTGATTTGACAGCATCAATTCAATAATCCATTCATCCGTCCGTGTATGAAGGATTCAACGATGTTGGACAAACTTACTGATGCAATGCAGTTCTCTGCCGAGGCCCTGAAACTCAGAGCGCGTCGGCAAGAGGTATTGACGTCCAACATTTCCAACGTAGACACCCCCAATTACAAAGCAGTCGATTTCGACTTTAAAAGCGCGCTGAAGGCAGCCACTGGCGACAAGGGTTCCATGGGTGCACCGGCGAATCCAGGTTTGGGCAATGGCGCTGGCGCATTGGCTGTGACCCACCAGGGCCACATTACTGGCAAAGGCAACGCGGGCATGACCACTTCCGAGATGTTGCAGTTTCGCCGTGGCAACAATGCCGCCATTGACGGCAACTCGGTCGACATTGACCGCGAGCGCGCTGCATTTGCAGAAAACACCGTGAAGTACGAAGCCGCCCTGCGCACCATCAATGGAAGAATTTCTTCCTTGAAGCAGGCCATGGGCTCGGGCAACCAATAAGGCTTAAGGGAACAACATGTCGCTATTTAATTCTTTCAAGTTAGCCGGTGGTGCCATGCAGGCACAGACCACACGCCTGAACACGGTGGCCAGTAACCTGGCCAACGTAGACACGGCAGCTTCCAGTCCGGAAACGGCCTATCAGGCCCGCAAGGTTGTATTTGAAGCCGTGCTTCAAAAGGCAGCGCCGGGCAAGGCAGCCCTGGCCGACAACGTACAGGTCAAAGACATCGTTGAGGACAAAACCGAAGCGAAGAAGATGTTCGATCCCAAACACCCGATGGCAGATCAGGATGGCTACGTGTACATGCCGAATGTGAATGCAGTGGAAGAAATGGTGGACATGCTGGCTGCTTCCCGCAGCTACCAGACCAATGCTGAAGTCATGAACACCGCCAAACAGTTGATGTTGAAAACCTTGAACATGGGCAACCAGTAAGGAGCAATGAAAAATGACGATTGATGTAACTTCCGCACTGGGTAACAACAGCGGCGCCACAGCAGCCAAAAAGAGAGTCGATGAGAACAGCCCTGAAGCGATTCAGGAACGTTTCATGTCCTTGTTGGTGGCCCAGTTGAAAAACCAGGACCCACTGGCCCCGATGGACAACGCGCAGGTCACCAGCCAAATGGCGCAATTGAACACGGTCACCGGCATCAACAAACTGAACACCACCATGGAAGGTGTGTCCGCTTCGCTGAATGCAAACCAAACCATCCAGGCCACCAGCATGCTGGGCCGCGCGGTGCTCACCGAGGGCAGCGACCTGACCTTGGTCGATGGCAAAGCCGTGGGCTCCATGGAGTTGAATCAAAGCGTCGACATTCTGCGTGTGAATGTGCTGGATGCAGGTGCCAATGTGGTTCGCACCATTGACCTGGGCCCACAGTCCAAAGGCACGCACCAGTTTGAGTGGGACGGCAAAAGCAACGATGGAAGCACCCTGCCAGTCGGGAATTACAAGTTCGAGATTGAAGCAAAAGCAGCAGGCAAGGACGCCAGCGTGACACCTCTGACCCTGTCTGTGGTTCAGGGCGTGCGCAATGCCGGCGCGGAAGGCACCAAACTTTTAACCAGCAATGGCGGCGAAGTCAGCTTCGCAGACATCAAGCAGGTTTTCTAATTTAAAGATTTTTCAAGGAGTCAAGCATGGCTTTTTCAGCAGGTGGTAGTTTCCAGCAGGGTTTGAGTGGTCTGAACGCAGCACAGCGCGGTTTGGAAGTCATTGCAAACAACGTATCCAACGCCAGCGTGGTGGGTTTTAAAGGATCCGAGGCAGAGTTCTCTGATGTATTCGCCCGTGCTTTCAACGGCGCGCGTTCCACCAATGGCATTGGTCTGGGTACCAGCCTTGCTGCGGTTACGCAAAACTTCAAACAGGGCAACATCAACGTCACCGGCAATCCTTTGGATCTGGCCATCAGCGGTACTGGTTTTTTCAAGGTACAGGCTGGCAATGGCGACAACATTTACACTCGCAACGGCCAATTCACGCTGAACAATGCGGGCCTCATTGTGAACTCCCGCGGCGACAAGTTGCAGGGTTTCCCGGTTGATGCCGCCACTGGCCGCCCATCCGATGTGGCTCAGGACATTCTGGTTCCACGCGGCAGCATTCCTCCCGCTGCAACACGTTCAGGTCGTCTTGAATTAAACCTGGATGCACGTGCTCCAGCCATCGATCCCGCTTTGGTGTTTGACCCTGCAAACCTGAACACTTTCAACAACTCAACATCGATGACGGTGTATGACGAGTTGGGCGGTGCACACATCATGGCCGTGTACATGCGCAAGGAAGCGTCAAACGATTGGTCAGTATTTGCCACAGTCGATGGCACTCAAGTGGACATTGGTGCGTCACCCGTGGCAGTAACTGCTGCGCCAGCGCAATCCACTTCAGCCAACCTGCAATATGGCGTCGATGGTTTGCTGACTACACCCAACACCGGCAACCTGACTGTGGACATGTCGCGTTTCGTGACCGCGAGCGGCGTGCCGTTTTCTTCCACTGGCACTGCACCCAACCAGTTCACTTTCAATATGAGCAACACCACGCAGTACGGCAGCTCATTTGTGGTGCAAAACCTGGGTCAAGACGGTTTTGAGTCTTCTCCATTTGCGGGCTTTGATGTGGGCGCCAACGGCATGCTGACCATCAGCTATGCAAACGGCCAGTTGGTAAACCATGCGCAAATCGGTTTGTATCGGTTCCCGAATCCGGAAGGTTTGCAGCCAGTGGGTTCAAACGGCTGGTTGGCCACCAACTCGTCTGGCCCCGAACTGGTGTCGCTGAGTGAAGACACTGCCTTCGGCATTATTCAGTCGGGCGCTTTGGAAGAGTCGAACATTGATTTGACAGCTGAACTGGTTGCGATGATTTCCGCACAGCGGGTTTATCAGGCCAACTCACAGACCATCAAAACACAAGACTCGATTTTCCAGACCATTACCAACCTTCGTTAATGTGAACTGAAGCGGGATTGCACACATGGACAAACTGATTTTCCTGGCCGCCCAAGCCGCCAAAGGCACAATGTCTCGCCAAGAGAACATTGCCAACAACCTGGCCAACGTGAACACGCCCGGGTTTCGGCAACAACTCATGGCGTTTCAAAGTGCGCCGGTCACCGGCGAGGGCAGTGGTTCCCGAAGCTTTGCGGTGGAAACCAGCATTGGCTTCGATACCACGCCAGGACAAATCCAGTCCACGGGTCGGGAAATGGACGTGGCCATTCAAGGCGAGGGCTGGTTTGCAGTCAACGACGCTAAAGGCAACGAAGCCTACACCCGCAACGGTTCCTTTCAACTGGATGGCCAAGGCAACCTGGTGACCCAGGAAGGTTATTCAGTCATCGGCAGCAATGGCCCGATCAATGTGCCGCCAGATCATCGCTTGTCGTTTGAAGGCGATGGTTCGGTGTCTGCGATTCCGCTGGGCGGCGACACCAATGTGGTTCAACTGGGCCGCCTGAAACTGGTGAATATCCCCGAAGGTGAAATCAATCGGGGCGACGACGGCCTGTTCCGCGCCGCCAACGGTGACCCCGCGGAAGCCGATTTGAATGTGCGTGTTGCAGGCGGCTTCATTGAAAGCAGCAACGTGAATGCAGTGGACATGATGGTGCAAATGATCACCGCAGCCCGCCAGTATGAAACCCAAATGAAAATGATCAGCACGGCCAAAGAAAACGGCCAGGCCGCCAACAGCCTGTTTGGCATGAACTAAGGAGAAACCCACCATGATGCGTTCTTTGTGGATTGCAAAAACAGGTCTGGATGCCCAGCAAACCCAGCTTGATGTTATTTCCAACAACCTGGCCAACACAGCCACCAACGGCTTTAAACGCTCGCGCGCTGTGTTCGAAGATTTGTTGTATCAAACACTGCGCCAGCCCGGTGCACAAACCACCGAGCAAACTCAAGTGCCTTCTGGCCTGCAAATTGGTACTGGTGTAAAGCCGGTTTCAACGGTGCGTAATTTTGCGCAGGGCAACTTGCAGCAAACCGGCAACACGCTTGATGTCGCCATCAATGGTCAAGGTTTCTTTCAAGTGCAAATGCCCGATGGCACCACCAGCTACACCCGCGACGGCAGCATTCAGATTGACGCCAACGGCACCCTGGTCACATCCAACGGCTATCCTGTTCTTGGGCCAGTCACCATTCCCCAAGGCGTGCAGGAAATTTCCATTTCTCAGGATGGTGTGGTGTCTGCCGTGGTGCAGGGCCAAGTACAACCTCAGGAACTGGGTCAAATTCAGTTGGCCAGTTTTGTGAACCCGGCCGGTTTGTTCAGCATGGGCCAAAACCTGTATTCAGAAACAGCCGCTTCTGGCGCGCCCACACAAGCTGTGGCGGGTACCAACGGCGTGGGTTTCATCTCCCAGGGTTTCGTGGAAACATCGAACGTGAATGTGGTGGAAGAACTGGTGGGTTTGATTCAGGCTCAGCGCGCTTACGAAATCAATTCCAAGGCAATCTCCACATCTGACCAGATGTTACAGCGCTTATCTCAGCTTTGATTTTTAAAACCTCAGTCACACTGAACGTGTTCTGATGGAGTGTATGGCATGAAAAGTTTGGTTCTAATCGGTTTAACGGCAGTGTTCTCGATAACTTTAGGGGCTTGTTCAACTTTCGCACCGAAAGTTGACATGCCCGAGAAAACAACCGTGCCGCAACTGGTGCAGCAGCCGGACCAACTGGCCATGGCTGCCCCCACGGGTAGCCTGTACAGCCCGGCCACCTATCGCCCCTTGTTTGAAGACCAGCGCGCCCGGTTTTTGGGTGACACACTGACCATTCAAATTATTGAACAGATCAACGCCGCGCAAACCAACTCCATGAGCGCTTCCCGCAGCGACTCTGCCAGCATTGATATTCCCTTGATTCAAGGCTTCTTTGGTAGCCGTGACTTGCGTGCAATCAACGGCAGTGCCAGCAGCGACAAAGACTTTTCTGGCGAAGGCTCCAGCCGCGCCGCCAACACACTGACTGGTTCCATCACAGTGACCGTGGCCAGCGTGCTGCCCAACGGCAACTTGCAAGTGGTAGGCGAAAAACAGATTGGTACCAATCGTGAAGTGGAATACCTGAAATTCAGCGGCGTTGTGAATCCCATTACCATTTTGCCCGGCAATGTGGTGCCCAGCACCAAGGTCGCCGACGCACGCATTGAATACCGCGGGAAAGGTGCCTTGGACTCTGCCACAGCCATGGGCTGGTTGAGCCGCTTTTTCCTGACCGTGTTGCCTTTCTGAACTGGACCTCACCATGAAACGCATTTCCTTGCCGGAATTGAAAGACCGAATTATCAAAGGCGTTGTGCTTGCCTTGACCGCCGCTGCGGTCATGGCGTTTGGCACACAAGCTGACGCACAAACCCGAATTCGCGACCTGGTCACCGTGTCTGGCGTGCGCTCCAACCCGGTGTATGGCTACGGCATTGTGATCGGCCTGGATGGCACCGGCGACCAAACCACACAAACACCATTTACCAGCCAAAGCATTGTCTCCATGCTGCAGCAGTCTGGCATCACCTTGCCACCGGGTGCCAATTTGCAATTGAAGAACGTCGCTTCGGTCATGGTCACCGCCAATCTGCCTGCTTTTGCGCAACCCGGCCAGGCCATCGATGTCACTGTGTCCTCCATCGGCAATGCCAAAAGTCTGCGTGGCGGCATGTTGTTGATGACCCCATTGAAAGGTGCAGACGGTCAGGTATACGCACTGGCCCAAGGCCAATTGATTGTGGGTGGTGCAGGTGCTTCTGCAGGTGGTTCCAAAACAGTGATCAACCACTTGTCAGCAGGCCGTATTCCGGCTGGTGCCTTGGTTGAACGTGAAGTGGCTTCGCCCTTCCTGCTGGGAGAAACCCTGCAGCTGGAATTGACGACAACCGATTTTTCCAACGCCATTCGCGTGGCCGAGGCAATTAACAACAACATGGGCCCGAACGTGGCCCAAGCGCTCGACGGCCGCACCATCAAGGTTCGTGCACCCTCCAATCCCAACGACCGCGTGGCGTTTTTGTCGCGTGTTCAGGAACTGAGCATCAACAAAGCCATGGGCAGTGCCAAGGTCATTGTGAATGCACGCACGGGTTCGGTGGTCATGAATCAGGCCGTGATGCTGGAAAGCTGCGCCGTGGCACATGGCAACCTCACCGTCAAAATTACTTCTACCCCGGTTATCTCGCAACCCGCGCCATTTGGTCAGGGCGAAACGGTGGTTACTGAGGTGGCCGATATTCAAATTTCCGAAGCCGGTGGCGAGTTGATTGAGATCAAGGGGGCCGCCCAGTTGTCCGATGTGGTCAAAGCCTTGAATGCCTTGGGCGCTACGCCCAGCGACCTGATCTCGATTTTGCAGGCCATGCAAACCGCTGGCAGCCTGAAAGCTGAACTTGAGGTGATCTAAATGACGCCATTGTCGAACAAGCCGGTTGATACCCAGCAAATGCTGTCGATGGATTCCCGTAGCCTGGAAGGCTTGAAACGCGGTGCGCGCTCCGAACGGGGCAGCGAGGAGTTCAATGCAGCAGTTGACAAGGTGGCCGTGCAGTTCGAATCCATTTTTCTGCAGATGGCCTTGAAAAGCATGCGCGATGCCACACCCGAGGGCGGTTTGTTCACCGATTCCAGCACCAAAACCTATCAGGGCATGTACGACCAGGAACTGGTTCAGAAACTGTCGGGCAAGGGTTTGGGCCTTGCTGGCGAAATTGCACGGCAGTTAAAAGCCGGTGCAGGCGTGGGTGGCGAGCAAACCATTTTCCCGCCAGGGCAGATCAAGAAAGACTTCCCCTCAACTTTCCCGAAAACTGACCGTTAAGTCGTTCAAGACACCAAAGGATCCTGAATCATGTCTAACTCGGTTTACGGAATTGCGCTCAGCGGCCTGAATGCGGCCCGGGCAGGGCTATCCACCACCTCGCACAACATTGCGAACAGCAACACCGTTGGTTTTAATCGCCAGCAGGTGATTCAACAGTCGCGCCCCTCCACGGGCAGCGACATTGGCTATATTGGCCAGGGCGTTGACATTGCCTCCGTGCAGCGGGTGTATTCCGATTTCATCAATGCACAGGAACAGAAAGCCACATCCGATGCGGCTTTTTACAATGCCAAGGCGCAGCAAATTGCCCGTGTCGACGCCATGATCGCCGACGATGCGTCGGGCTTGTCCAGTGCCCTGAGTATTTTCTTTGGTGCCGCGCAAACCCTATCGACCAATCCGGCCGATCTGGCCGCGCGTCAGAACTACTTGTCCTCGGCTGGAACCCTGACTTCGCGATTCAACGGTTTGAATACGGTGATGGACGAATTGCGCAGTGCCACCAACCTGAAAGT
Organism: Limnobacter sp. 130; assembly: GCF_902506325.1. Lineage (GTDB taxonomy): Bacteria > Pseudomonadota > Gammaproteobacteria > Burkholderiales > Burkholderiaceae_B > Limnobacter. The sequence continues at coordinate 793,915 of NZ_LR732330.1, read as the reverse complement.
TCGTGACACTGTGGAGCAGCTGAACAACGCCACCTCGCAAATTGCGGCGTTGAACAATCAAATCGTGACCGCCTTGAACCAAACCTCCAATGGTGGCCCACCCAATGATTTGATGGATCGCCGGGACCAATTGATCTTGCGGCTGTCCGAGCAGGTACAAGTGACGCGCGTGGATGTGGCCGACGGCTCAACCAATCTGTTTCTGGCCAATGGCCAGTCTTTGGTTGTAGGTACGACCCAATTCAAGGTTCAAACACAGGTTGATCCTCAAGACCCACAAAATTTGCTGGTTGGAATGACAACCAAAGTCAACGGTCAGGATCGACTTCTTGCCTTTGATTCCAAAAGTTTAGGCAACGGTGCGTTGTCAGGTTTCCTGAGCTTTCGTGAAAATGAACTGACCGAATACCAGAACACAATCAGCTTGCTGGCCGCGCGGATTGGTCAAGCAGTCAATGACGTCCAAACCACCGGTGTAGACCTGGACAACAACCCAGGCAGCGCCCTGTTCAGTTTCGGCAACAGCGGTAATTTTGTAACTGACATTTCCCGCGTTGTGCCCAATATCAACAACAGCACAGCCAACCCGACGCAAATCACCATGCGTGGTCTTGATTTGTCCAAGCTTGGGCCCGCCGAATACGAAGTTCAAATTGTGGGCAGCCAGCCCCGTTATCGCGAGATGGGCTCAAATGGTCCGTTTGTTCCTGCCGCATTGGTGACTGACCCAGGCGGTGATTACTATGAAATTCGCGACCCCGCAGGTGCACCATTGCTCAGCTTCCAGTTGAGCAATGCCACGCCGCAGGAAGGCGATCGTTTTGTGCTGATGCCTGTGCGTGAAGCCGCCTTGAACATGCGCACTGCGCTCAATCGGCCTTCTGAGGTGGCAGCGTCTTCCGCCGTCAACCCAAGCATCGGTAACAACGAAAATATTTTGAAGGTCGCTGCGTTGCAGACTGCACGCACCCTGTCTCAGTCCAATAACTCAGCGGGCGTTTCCATTTCGGACGGGTTCAACCAATTGGTCAGCCGCGTGGGCAATAAAACCCGTGAATTCAATCTGGCTGCGGAGTCACGCGAGACCGTGTTGAACCAGGTGGCCGATTCACGCGATGCCTTGCAGGGCGTCAACATGGATGAAGAAGCGGCCAACCTGATCAAGTTTCAACAGGCTTACCAGGCTTCCGGGCGAGTTATTTCACTGTCCAAAGAATTGTTTGATCAAATCCTCAGCATGTTCTGATCGGGTTTCAAGGAAAAATTATGGCAATCGGCAGAATCAGCACCAACCAGTACTTCAAGCTCAGCACTGAACGCATGAGCAAGCAACAAACTGAACTGGTGAAATTACAGGGGCAACTGGCAACAGGGCAGCGGGTGCTGAAACCCTCGGATGACCCTTTGGCCATGTCAGTGGCTTTGGGTGCCAAGGCGGGTGTGAAAACCATCGACAGCTATCAAAGCAACATCACCTACGTGAACAACCAGTTGGGTCAAATGGATGTGGCCTTGCAATCAGCTTCCGACATCATGGTGTCCATCAAGGAAGCATTTTTGCAGGCAGGAAATGCAACATTAAGCCGTGCCGATCGGGAAATTATTGCGCAAGACATTGAAGGCCGCATGGAAGAGTTGCGCGGTATTGCCAACCGCACAGACGCCAACGGTTACTACATGTTTTCAGGTACGTTTCAGGACCGTGAGCCTTTCCAGGCACCGACTGGCGGCGTAACCGGCACGTTTTTGGAAACCACCACGGCAGCTGCTGGTGAAGCAGTGATTGGCCGAGAAATTCAAGTGGCCAGCGGCCGTTTTGTAAACCTGAGCATTACAGGCCAGGACGCCTTTGTAGACCCGAATACGAATGAAGATGCCTTTGCAATTCTTCGCGATGCGGTGGCTTTGTTGCGCAATCCTTCTTACCCCAATGGTCAGGAGGGTGCAACGCCTCAAGATACTTACTTGAAAGCGTTCAATGACAAGGGTGCGCAGCTCGACGACATTTTTGATCAGGTACAAATTTCCCGCACCAAAGTGGGTGTTCGCCTGCGTGAGGTTGAAACCCTGCAACAGATTAACCAGGCTGCCCAGTTGGAGCTTGAACGCGTTGCCGGTGAGGCGGTGGGGCTTGATTATGCCAAGGCCATCAGTGAGCTGTCTCAGGGCCAATTGCAGCTTCAGGCTGCGCAGCAAAGCTTTGCGAGTACCTCGCAGCTGACCTTGTTCAACTTTATTGGTTGAACTTGAAAGGTCGCCGCAGTGGTTTCTTGCCAACTCGGCGTGGGTTACTTGTGCCGCACTGAAAACCGCTGAATCCCTTTTTGAAATTCCCCCTGACTCACCTCGCTCGGCAAAAGGGCGGGCCGAGTCTCGGTGCCGGCCAATGGCCGACCGTTGCGGTTGAATTCAAACGGGGCGGTTTTCTTGAAGTGCGCCCCAAGCAATCCCACTGCCGAGTTGGCTAAAACCTCCCGAGTGCGACCACTTGCAAGTTCCGCTCAGCGTCACCGGCGCCAGCGTCTCTCCACCTCCCCGCGCAGCTCACCGCTGTTCAACGCCCAATCGGCGGCGGTGTTTCGATCGCCTCGCCTTCAAGAAAACCTGCCCTTGCGTGCCGATCAGGGCCGGTGTCGCCCGGGATGGGCGACAGAGAACGAGCCCGACCCGCTTTTTAGGAGGGTCGTTCTCAGGCATCGTAAGGCTCAGCAAGGGAGTTACAGGTTTTCAGGCGAGAGATCGGAACCCAAGCCGATCGGGCTAAACAAACCAGCGGCCGAGCAAGCTTAAATCAGTCCGTTCTCCAACGCATAGCGCGTCAGTTCACCATTGGTTTTCATGCGCATTTTCTCAAGAATCCGTGCCCGATAAACGCTCACGGTCTTGGGGCTAAGCGACAACTCATCCGCAATTTCACTCAGCTTCTTGCCCGCAGCAATCATCCGAATGGTCTGGAACTCACGATCGCTGAGGGTCGCATGCAAAGGTTTGTCTGAATCTTCAGTCAAGTGGCTGGCCAGCGATTCAGCCAGTTCAGGGGTAATGTACTTGCGGCCAGCGGCAATCACCTGAATGGCATCCACCAGTTTTTCTGGTGCTGTGTTTTTGGTCAGGTATCCCGATGCGCCCGCTTTCAGGCAGCGCACGGCGTACTGGTCCTCCGGGTGCATCGACAACATCAGGATTTTCAGGGCGGGGTATTTGTCTTTCAGAATTTTTACAATGTCCACGCCATTTTTCCCCGGCATGGAAATATCCAGAATGGCCAGGTCAACGGCATGCCCGTTCATGGCCTTCATGATTTCTGAATACTCACCCGCTTGCGCCACCACCTGCACAAATCCTGTGTCATCCAGCAATTGCTTCAGGCTTCCCCGAAGCAATGCATGGTCATCTGCCAGCAGCACCTTAATCATTTCCCGCCTCACCTGTCTGAATGCTTCTTGGTATGGAAACCATGACCGTTGTCCCGGCCCCCAGGGACCCACTGACATCGACCCAACCCTCGAAGGCTGCAACCCGTTCTTGCATGCCACGCAAGCCGAACGATGTTTCTTTTAATTTATCAGTATTCTCGATTCCGCGACCATTGTCACGGATCTCCAGTGTTAATTCACTTTCTGTAACAAACAATTCCACGTCAACCTTTGTGGCCTGCGCGTGTTTCACGATATTGGTGAGTGCTTCCTGCAAAATCCTGAACAGGGCTGTGCTTTGCTCGCTGTCCAGGTCCAGTTCATCCACGTTGCACTGAAACAGGCCTTCGATCTGCGTGCGCTTCTGGAAATCGTTCATTTGCCACTCAAGGGCAGGGATCAGGCCATAGTCCAGAATACCTGGTCGCAAATCCTTGGCAATCCGCTGGCTGCTAGCCAGCAAGTGCTCAATCAACTCCAGCATGTCAGCGAGCTTTTCCTGCGCAGCGGGGTCACCAGGTGAATTCTTGTTAAGCCACGCCACATCGGCTTTCAATTTGGTCAGGGATCCACCCATGTCATCGTGAATTTCACGGGCAATTGCACCACGCTCCTGCTCGCGTCGTTTCTCGAATTCGGTGGTGACGAGTCGCAATTCGCTTTGTGCGTTCAGCAGGCGTTCTTCAGCCTGTTTTCGATCCGAAATATCGAGCAACACGCCGTCCCAAATGAACACGTTTCCGCGTTGTTTGGCCACTGCATTCATGTAAACCCAGCGTGATTCCCGTTTGCCGTAATTCTTGATCCGACCTTCCCAACTCACGGCCACACCGGGTTTCGGAGGGTCCATCAATTGCTCAAATAGGGCCGCTGCATCGGCGGGTTCAAACTGTTCGAAAAAGTAATGCGGGTTCTCAAGAAACAGGCGGGGAGGCACGCCAAACAAGCGAACCACACCCTCGCTGACAAAAGGAACCGTGGGGCGGGGCATCGAAGGCCCCGACTGCATTTGAAAAATAATGCCAGGAATATTCTCTGCAATGGCAGCAAACCGCCGTTCAGATTCACGCTGGGCCATTTCAGCTGCAGCAAGGCTGCGCCGTTCATTCGCAGCCCTTAGCGAACGCTCAATGGCGGGCACCAAGCGGGCCATTTTGTCTTTCATCAGGTAATCGTCGGCACCGGCACGCATGGCCTCCACAGCCACGTGTTCACCGATACTGCCCGACACAATAATGAAAGGAATTTCCAGCCCTGAGTCGCGCACCACGCGTAAGGCTTCCTCGGAACCAAAGCCTGGCAAATTGTGGTCAGAAATCACCACCTGCCATTCCTCGTGTTCCAGGCACTTTCTCAGGTCTTCTATGCGGTCTACTCGCGTTGCTGTGTACTTCAAGCCGCCCTGTTTCAGGCGGTAGCACATCAGCTCGAAATCCGAATCATTGTCTTCCACCACCAGAACTTTCAGTCCACCATCTGAAAAGTTGCTGATGTCCAACAATGAAGGGGGTAGTCCTTTCGATTCACTCATTGTCTGTTCGCTTGTTGTTGGTTTTTATTGTTGTGTGCAGGATCAAAGCGAGAGATAACGCCCTTTCGAGGTTTTAATCCTTGCATTATTTTGATTATCTTATCGGAACATATCAGGGTACAGAACTCATTCACGTCGGGGCACCTCCCAAATTGTGTTAACCCCGCGACAAAGGCCCTGATGAACCGACCACCCGTAAAGTTTGAATTCTCCAAATCCACACACACCAGCGACATGGTTGCAGGTGCCAGACAAGCCGCAGTTGCCGTGAACCGCAGTTTGTTGAGCGACGACAATGCCGATCGTGAGTTTGAATTCAACGACAAGGATTTTGCCCGTGTACGCGCACTCATTCTGAAGATTGCGGGCATCTCATTGGCACCCAGCAAACAAAGCATGGTGTACAGCCGCCTGGCCCGACGCTTGCGTGCTTGCAATCACAACCGATTCTCCACGTATCTGGATGCGCTTGAATCCAATTCAGGCAATCCGGAATGGGAGCACTTCACCAATTCGCTGACAACCAACCTGACCTCGTTTTATCGCGAGGCTCATCACTTCGAGATTCTGAAAAAGCAATTGCAATCGCTCTCGCGCAATGCCCGAATCGAGCTGTGGTGCAGTGCCGCGTCCACCGGTGAGGAGCCCTACACCATGGCGATCACGGCCATGGAAGCTTTCAACAGCATGAATCCGCCTGTGCGAATCCTCGCCACAGACATCGACACCAAAGTGCTTGAGCATGCCAAAAAGGGTGTTTACCGCATGGATCAGGTCGACAAAGTTCCGGATGAAATTCTGCGAAAGTATTTTTTGAAAGGCAAGGGCGAAAGCGAAGGGCTGATTCGTGTGCGCCCTGAAGTGCAAGCATTGTTGACATTTCGCAAGCTGAACCTGATGGACAATGTGTGGTCCCTGAGGCCCGGCTTTGACGCCATTTTCTGTCGAAATGTCATGATCTATTTTGAGAAAGATGTGCAATTGCAAATCCTCAAGCGATTCGCTCCCCTGATGAATCAGAGCGGCCTGTTGTATGCAGGGCACTCTGAAAACTTCGCCATGGCGCGCGACTATTTCACCTTGCGTGGTAAAACCGTGTACACCGTGAATGCCGACAAAGCAGTCAAAACCAGCACCGGCGGAGAAGGTCAGGCACGTCAGGTTACAGCATGAGCACAGGGCTGTTAATTTCACCCCCGGTAACAACTGCACCGCCCCTGGTGAAAAAAATCATCATGCCTGGCGATTATTTCGTGTCATGGGCACCCGCTGAAATCGCTACCCTGTTGGGGTCCTGCGTGTCAGCTTGCGTGTGGGACAGTCATCGAAAAATTGGTGGTCTGAATCATTTCATGTTGCCCGACTCGCCATCCGAGGCGCGCACACTAGCCGACAAAACCAAATCGCTGCGTTACGGTTTGTATGCCATGGAATGCCTGATCAACGACCTGTTGACCATGGGTGCAAAGCGGGAGCACCTCAGTGCCAAAGTATTTGGTGGTGCCAATATTACGGGCGTATTGAATACCCGGCACGTGGGTCGCCGCAATGCAGAATTCGTGATCGAGTTCCTGAGGAAAGACAAAATCAAAGTGGTTGCGTCTGATCTGGGTGGGCCACACAGCCGCCGTATTCGTTTCAATACCCAAACCAGCGCAGTGCGTGTAGAGCGAGTGGCCAGCGCCAACTCAGCGGCACTGCAGCAGGAAAAACGATACAGCGAAAAGATTAACAAAGACCCCGTCAATGGCGACATTGTGTTTTTCTAAGGGCTCATGTGATGAATAAAATCAAAGTGTTGGTGGTAGATGATTCGGCCTTGATCCGAAACCTGATGAGCAAAATCATCAATTCACAGCGCGACATGGAAACCGTGGCCACAGCCCCGGATCCATTTATTGCCCGAGACCAAATCAAGAAATTCAATCCCGATGTGATTACACTTGACATTGAAATGCCCAAAATGGACGGCATTGAATTTTTGGAAAAAATCATGCGCTTGCGGCCCACGCCAGTGTTAATGGTGTCTACTTTGACTGAGCGCGGAACCGATGTAACCTTTCGCGCCCTTGAACTTGGAGCTGTTGATTTCGTGACTAAACCCAAACTGGACATTAGCCAAGGCATGATCGATTATGCCAACGAAATTACCGACAAAATTCGCGCTGCCTATGCGGCCCGTTTTCGCCTGAATCGATTGCCTTCGAAGCCCGCTGCGCAGGCAGCGACGGCTCAAGCTGATCCAGTCACTGGCATGGTGGTTCCTGCCGAGGTGGCCAAGCCTGTGCCCACCAACAACGCCTTGGGTAATCGCTTTGCAGCCACTGAAAAACTTGTGTTGATTGGTTCGTCCACAGGTGGCACCGAGGCCATTCGGGTCATTCTTGAACAGTTGCCCAAAGACAGCCCCGCGATCTTGATTACCCAACACATGCCAGCCGGTTTTACCAAAAGTTTTGCGGACCGCTTGAACCAGGTGTGCAATATCACCGTGAAGGAAGCAGTGCATGGTGAACGCGTTTTGCCCGGCCATGCCTACATTGCACCGGGTGACCGACACTTGTTGTTGGGTCGCAGTGGTGCCAACTACATTTGCCAGTTGTCCGATTCTGAGCCAGTGAATCGTCACCGGCCATCGGTTGAAGTGCTGTTCAAGTCAGGGCAGGAAGTGTCGCCCCGCAACATTGTGGGCATCATGCTCACCGGCATGGGCAAAGACGGCGCACAGGCCATGGCCGACATGAAAAAAGCCGGTTCCTACAATATTTGCCAGGATGAGGCCAGCTCAGTGGTGTTTGGTATGCCGCGGGAAGCGATCGCTTTGGGTGCAGCCGATGAAGTGGTTCCCCTGAACCAGATCGCCAGGCGCCTGCTCGACTACCTCTCCAAAATCGGAGGGCGTTCAGCCGTTCGAATTTGACCTGGTGGACAGCCAGTTTTTCAGGCTGTCCATGTCCATGGGGCGAGAAAACCAATAGCCTTGCAGCCTGTCGCAACCCATCTGAATCAGGCTTTCCCGCTGCTCTGCAGTTTCAATGCCTTCCGCATGCACAATCAGGCCCAATGCATGTGCAAGATCAATCACAGCCTTCACAATCATGTGGCTGTTTTTGTCCTCCAGCAAATCCATGACAAAACTTTTGTCGATCTTCAACACATCCACTGGCAGTTGCCGCAAGTAATTCAGCGACGCGTAACCCGTACCAAAATCATCCATCGCAATTTGCGAACCCTGCGCTTTCAGTTGGTTCAAAGCATCGACCGTGCGGGCCATGTCATCAATGGCCGCGGACTCGGTGACCTCAAACTCAATCCACTTGGGGTCCAGGCCTGCATTGCGAACGGTTTGTTGCGCTTTGGCTGGAAACTCCGGGTTAAGAAGCTGACCAGCCGAGCAATTCACCGCGCACCACAGCATGTGGCCTTGCTGGTGTAACTCAAGAACCTTCTTGCTGCTCGACTCAATCACCCAATCGCCTAGCGCATCAATCAGGCCTGAGTCCTCGGCTACTCCAATAAACTCGCTCGGCATGATCCGACCCAGTTCCGGGTGGGTCCACCTCACCAGGGCTTCAAGTCCGCAAATGCGGCCGGTTTTAAGGTCTTCAATCGGCTGAAAGTCGAGCACCAGCTCATTGCTCTCAATGCCTTTGGCCAAACCCAGTTCAATGGTTTTGCGTCGCTTGGCCAAGTCATGAATTTCAGCATCAAGAACATTCAATAGTTCAAGTCCGCGAGACTCAATCACATGCGCCACCGATAGCGCATGGGTGACCAACTCGGCTGCATGCTGACCATGCACACCGGGGCGAGCCAGCCCCAAACGCATGTTCGGGCGAACAGCAATGTTGTCGACCGTGAACACACGGTTCAGGTTGGCTTCAAACTCGCACAGTGTGTCGGCGATCAAGGTGTTGTCTGCACTCCAGTCGAGCTTATTGGTTAGCACCACCAACACATTGTCAGACCATCTGCACAGAATGTCCTGCTTAAAGGTGTCCCGAACTCGCTCCACGATTTTTTCAAGCATATTGCGCCGAATTCGCGGGTCTACTTCCGGGCGGCGTGCCTGGTTTCTGGACACATTCACGCTTAGCATGCACAGGTCATTGTCATCGCCTGAATGGGTACTCAAACCCGACAAAGTTTTCACCAAACCCTGGCGGTTCAAAAAGCCCGTGGCGGCATCAAAATAAACAGCACGCCTGTGGGCTTGCTCAAGCAATAGTTTTTCCCGGCGAAGCCTGTGCGTGTGAATTTCCCTGCGAACCGCAGGAATCAGTCGTTCGGGTTTGGATTTCTCGACATAATCGCGCACACCTTCGTGCATGGCTTGCACGCCCAGTGCGTCGTTCGCCAAACCCGAGAGCAGAATCATGGGGGTTTCAGGCCGCAGACTTTGAACTATTTCAATGGCCTTCTCGTGCGTCAGCTGGGGCATGGAATAGTCACAAATCACCAGGTCGGGCTCGATGTCGTTCAGCGTTGTTTTCAGCGTTTCCTCGCTATGCGCATGGCGAACAATCGCTGTTTGCCAGGTTTTCACGAGTTGACGCTTGATCAATAGAAAATCATCGTCGCTGTCGTCGACAACAATGATTCTGGGCGCTTCCTGTTCTGTTGTCATTGAAGGTTTTATGATGGTGTTATTGGCAAAGAAACAGCCGCTTTCCTGTATCCTGCACACTTCTGCAGAGGCTGTCTAGTCGGGCAATTCACGAGAAAAGACATGAGCAAGGCTTTCACCAAAGAAAACGATTCAGAATTTGAGGACGATGGCCCCGATGCAGGCCCCGCACTTCCCCAAGGCTTGAAAAATTACATCACGCCAAAAGGCTATCGCCGTTTGCGCGATGAGCTGACTCATCTTGTGAAAACCGAAAGACCCGAGGTTGTTTCGGTGGTGTCCTGGGCGGCCTCCAATGGCGATCGTTCCGAAAATGGCGATTATCTGTACGGTAAAAAACGTTTGCGTGAAATCGATCGCCGAATTCGTTTTCTCACCAAGCGCACTGAAATTGCCGAGGTGGTAGACCCCGCCACGCAGCAAGAACTCGAGAGCATTTTCTTCGGTGCCACGGTCACCTACATCAACTCAAAAGGTGATGAACTCACTGTGAAAATTGTGGGCGTTGATGAAGTGGATACTGCCAAAGGACACATCAGCTGGATTTCGCCTGTGGCGCGTGCGCTGTTAAAAGCGAAAGAGGGTGATGTGGTGTACCTGATGACCCCAGGTGGTCGGGATGAGCTTGAGATTGTCGAAGTGCAGTATGTGATCGACTGACTCTTGATCTGAACTTGAAAGGTCACAGCTACGGTTTCCTGCTGGTTTCTTGCTAACTCGGCGTGGGTTACTTGTGCCGCACTGAAAACCGCTGAATCCCTTTTTGAAATTCCCCCTGACTCACCTCGCTCGGCAAAAGGGCGGGCCGAGTCTCGGTGCCGGCCAATGGCCGACCGTTGCGGTTGAATTCAAACGGGGCGGTTTTCTTGAAGTGCGCCCCAAGCAATCCCACTGCCGAGTTGGCTTAAACCGGCGCCAGCGTCTCTCCATCTCCCCGCGCAGCTCACCTCTGTTCAACGCCCAATCGGCGGCGGTGTTTCGATCGCCTCGCCTTCAAGAAAACCTGCCCTTGCGTGCCGAGCAGGGCCGGTGTCGCCCGGCATGGGCGACAGAGAACGAGCCCGACCCGCTTTTTAGGAGGGTCGTTCTCAGGCATCGAAAGGCTCAGCAAGGGAAATACAGGTTTTCAGGCGAGAGATCGGAACCCAAGCCGATCGGGCAGTTAACAAGCGGTCGAGCGATCAGCACCCAAGCCGATCGGGCTATTCAAACCAGAAGGTCAGTGTGTCGCAGTGTCCGCAACCGGCAAGCGCACCTTGGCAAAAGCACGGCCTTTCACGCGGGTTACTCGTTCTACGTATTCAAGCCTGCGCAGCGCCATCAAGATGCGCGCCAAGTGCACACGGTCAGTCACCTGAATGGTGAAGTGCAACAGCTTGCGGTAGGCCGTTTCATCGCTCATGGTCAGGTTGGTAATGTTGGCACCTGCATCAGACAAGGTGGCTGCAATGGTGGCCAAAGCGCCTTTCTCGTTCACGGCCTGCAAGTCAACATTGACGTCGAATGGGCGTGTAATTTCCGGTGACCACTGCACATCAGTCCAGCGCTCGGGTTCTTTGCGAATCTGTTTGCGGGCTGTTTCGCATTCATCGGTGTGAATGATCAGGCCCGAGCCTTTTCGCACATATCCAATAATGTGATCCCCGGGAATCGGCAAACAACAGGGTGCGCGTTGAACCGACATGCCTTCTCCACCGTGAATCATAATCGGCACTCGCGGCTCACCGGTATTGGCAACTTGCGCATCCACCCGCGCATCCGCACGGCCCATGGCAATCAGCACTCGGCGGGCAACAACAGGGGCCACACGGCGACCTGCGCCAACATCAGCCAGAAGTTCATCGCGGGTGCTGACCTGTGAATCTTTTTGCAAACGGTCCCACACCTCATTGCTCAAATGTTCCAGCTTGATTTGGTCCGCTTCCAAAGCCTGTTCCAGCAGTCGGCTTCCCAGGCGAACGGTTTCTTCAAGATTCATCGACTTCAAATAGTGACGAATCTCGGATCGGGCCTTGCCTGAACGCACAAAACCCAGCCAAACCGGGTTGGGGCGGCTGTGTGGGGCTGTAATAATTTCAACCACATCGCCGCTTTTCAAAATGGTGCGCAGCGGTTCGATCACCTGATTAACCCGTGCGGCCACGCAATGGTTGCCCACATCGGTGTGCACTGCATACGCGAAATCGACCACAGTGGCTCCCCGGGGCAGACTCATGATCTTGCCGTTGGGGGTGAACACGTACACCGCATCGGGGAACAGGTCCACCTTGATGTGTTCCAGAAACTCGGCTGAATCGCCGGTTTGGTTTTGAATGTCGAGCAGGCTTTGCAGCAGGCGGTGGGTTTGGGTTTGAATGGTGTTCAGCGCCTCGCCTTCGCCTTTGTACAGCCAGTGCGAAGCCACGCCTTTTTCAGCCACCTGGTGCATTTCTTCGGTGCGAATCTGGAATTCAACCGGTGTGCCATAAGGGCCCAGCAAGGTGGTGTGTAAACTTTGGTAGCCGTTCAGCTTCGGGATCGCAATGTAGTCTTTGAACTTGCCCGGTACGGGCTTGAATAGCTGGTGCAACATGCCCATGGCCATGTAACAGCCGGGCATGTCTTTCACCACCACCCGGAAACCGTACACATCGAGCACCTGCGAAAAGCTCAGGCGCTTTTCAATCATTTTGCGGTAAATGCCGTACAGCGCTTTTTCTCGACCAAACACTTGGCACTCAATGCTGGCGTCGTCCAGGCATTTTTCTACCGCTTCCAGAATTTTGCTGACCACCTCGCGGCGGTTACCACGCGCTGCCAGCACCGCTTTTTTCAGCACCTCATAGCGCATGGGGTAGGCATGCTGAAAGCTAAGTTCTTGCAGTTCGCGGAAGATTTCATTCAAGCCCAGTCGGTGGGCAATGGGGGCGTAAATTTCGAGGGTTTCTAAGGCAATGCGGCGTTTCTTGGCGGGACTCATAATGTCGAGCGTTCGCATATTGTGCAAACGGTCGGCCAACTTCACCAAAATAACGCGCAGGTCGCGGGCCATGGCCAGCAACATTTTGCGGAAATTCTCGGCTTGGGCTTCTTCCCTGGAAGAAAACTCCATTTTGTCGAGCTTGGAAAGCCCATCCACCAAATCGGCCACTGATCCGCCGAAGCGCTCGATCAAATCTTCCTTGGTGGTGCCAGAATCCTCCATCACATCGTGAAGCAGGGCGGCTTGAATGGCTTGGCTGTCCAGGCGCCAACTGGCGCAAAGTTCAGCCACAGCAATGGGGTGGGTTACGTAAGGCTCACCTGTGGCGCGGAATTGCCCCAGGTGTGCAACGTCAGAAAACTTGTAAGCCTCGCGAACACGCCGAATCTCTGCCTCGGGTAAATATGTCGAGGCAAGTCCTATTAGCTGTGCGATAGAGACCACGTCGGGTCGGTTTGGCTCAGGTTGAAGTTCTCTGGCTTGCATTGCCCCCCGCATTTTGTACCACTCTTACAACTTTAACTACGATCTTCTATTGTGCAGTCTTACTTCTGGTCCGGCAAGACGATATTGACTTCCAACATCTCCATATTGCCTTGTTTTTGAAGGTTAAACTTCACATCTTCTTGATCAATTTTGACGTATTTGGCGATCACCTGCATCAATTCGTCCCGCATTTGGGGCAAAAAGTCGGGGCCGTCCTGATCTACACGTTCGCGCGCGATAATCAAAGACAGTCGTTCTTTTGCAACATTGGCAGACTTTTTCTTCTCGCCAAACAGCATGCTCAGTAATGACATCACCTTAACCTCCAAACAAGCGTTTCAGCAGGCTGGGCTTTTCGTAGTCCACAAACTGCAGCGGTTTGGTTTCGCCCAGAAAGCGAGAAATACAGTCTTGGTAGGCCAAAGCTGCATCGTTTTCCTCGGCGTGAATTACAGGCATACCCTGGTTGGAAGCCTGCAACACGGTTTCACTTTCAGGAATAACACCCAGTAGCGGCACACGCAACAGGTCGGCCACATCCGAATAGCTTAGCATTTCGCCATCGGCTGCACGCTTGGCGGAATACCGGGTAATGAGCAGGTGCTCCTTCACGGGTTCGCCGCCTTCTTTGGCGCGCTTGCTTTTCGCCTGCAAAATGCCAATGATGCGGTCGGAATCGCGAACCGACGACACTTCCGGGTTGGTCACAACAATCGCCTCGTCGGCGAATGTCAATGCCATCACTGCGCCGCGTTCAATGCCGGCGGGGCTGTCGCACACAATGTACTCAAAGCCCATTTCGATCAGGTCTTTGATTACTTTTTCCACGCCTTCTTCGGTCAAAGCGTCTTTGTCCCGGGTTTGGGAGGCGGGCAAAATCGACAACATTGGGCAATGTTTGTCTTTAATCAGGGTTTGCTGCAAATTGGCTTCGCCGTTGATCACATTGACCAGGTCGTAAACCACGCGGCGTTCACAACCCATGATCAGGTCAAGGTTGCGCAAGCCCACGTCAAAGTCGATCACTACCGTTTTAAAACCACGCAAGGCAAGGCCTGCGGCAAAACTTGCGCTGGTAGTTGTTTTACCAACGCCACCCTTACCGGATGTAACAACAATGACTCGACTCACAAATGGTCTCCTAGCGGATGTTGATGGCTTTGAGTCGCAATACTGCCGGCTCGGTGCCATGGTCAAGATGAATTAATGTAGGTTTGGATCGGTTTTCTTCAGGAAAACCGCCCTCGAATGTTAAGTAGTAACCCGCCACGGCCACCAGTTCCGCTTCGAAGCTGGTGGAAATGATGCGGGCTTGGGTGTCTCCTGCTGCACCGGCCAGCGCGCGCCCCCGCAACACTCCGTAAACGTGCACATTGCCATCTGCGATGACTTCAGCGCCAGCAGACACCTGTCCCATGACAATCAGATCGGCGCCTTGGGCATAAATTTTTTGGCCACTGCGCACGGGTTGATCGATCACCATGGTGCGGCGGGCCTTGTCGAAACTGGGCACAGCCGGGTGGGTGGCTGGTTCGGAATCGGCTTTTTGTGCGGTGCTTGCTTTGGCAGGTGCTTCTGGTTCGGGCGCGGCCACAGCAGTTACGGCCCCAGCAGGCGCTGGCTCGGCAAGATCCGCTTGCCCAACTTCGAACCGAAGGCCCAGTTCTTCGGCTTGAGCCTCAAGGGTTTCGCTTTGGCCTCGCACCTCAACCAGCAGCACGCCGGCAGCCTTGAGCATGTCAGCGTAGGCTTTTAATTCAATGCCGTGTTCAGTCAGTTCGGTGTCATTCCAGGCGGAAAAGTCGAGCACAGCCGGTTCGGCAGAGTACACGCCGGGGGTGGGGCCAAGTCGTTTTTTCAGGGCATCGAGGCTTTCTTGCAGTGGCGCAGGGCGCAAGGCAATGGTCACAGCCTTGATTTTGGCGAATTTGATGTCCAGCGGTGCTGAAGAAGGTTTGTTCAAGGTAATCGAAGTCCGGGGATGCTGAGCTATCGGGCAGCTGAGTTTTCAGTCAATTTTACGAACAAAGCCCGAGCCGTGTGCCGGTCTCGGGCTTTTTTGAATGCAACCTTGCCCGAATTAAATGGGCACGCGTTTCAACATTTCGATACCGATTTCACCAGCAGCGATTTCACGCAGGGCGGTTACTGTTGGCTTGTCTTTGTCGGACTTTACTTTGGGTGTGTGGCCTTGGGCCAGCATGCGGGCGCGGTAAGTGGCGCACAGGGCCATGTCGAAACGGTTAGGGATCTTTTTCAAGCAATCTTCAACGGTGATGCGGGCCATCTGGTGTCCTTACAGTCCAATACTTTTGAGTTGCGCCCCGTGGCGCGCCATTTGCTGATTGAAACGGCAACGGGATGCGAAGACGATCGATTTCAGCTCTAACAGAGCCTGTGTGAAATCATCGTTAAGGATAACATAATCAAAGCGTCTCGCCTGCTCGATCTCGAGTTGTGCGGCACCCATTCGCTTCAAAATCACCTCTTCCGTGTCTGTGCCCCGTCCGCGAAGCCGTTTTTCGAGTTCCTCGATGCTGGGGGGAAGAATAAAGATGGACACCACATTCTCTACCTTGCGCACCACTTGTTCGGCACCTTGCCAGTCAATTTCAAGCAGCACATCGCGGTCAATGGCCATTTGCCCTTCAACCCAGGCGCGCGATGTACCGTAATAGTTGCCATGTACGTGTGCCCATTCCAGAAAGCCGTCCTGGTCGCGAACCGCTTCAAATTCATGTTGGGAAATGAAATGGTAGTCTTTGCCGTCCACCTCGCCAGGGCGTGCCTTGCGGGTTGTGTTGGATATGGACAGGCCTATGCCCTGAACTTCAGCCAGTAGCGCCTTTACCAGCGACGATTTGCCCGCCCCAGAGGGGGCGCTGACAATAAACAGGCTTCCAGAATACTGTGGCGTGTGCTGGGGTTGGGCCAAGGCAGTCATGTGGTGTTCACAGATTGATCAACAAGCCGTGATTCTATTGGATTTCCCGTGCACTCGCCATGTTGACCGTTTATTCAGCGGGCTTGGCATGCTCGGTCAAAACAAACCAGGGCTTGGTGGATGTCTCGTCGCCGAACCCTGAGCCTTTGCTGACTTTGTAGCTTGAAATGGGCGCAGCAATCAACTCACGTTCATTGGGCAGCAATGCACTTGAAACCGATACGTCTTTGGCCAACTCGGATTGAACGATGCAACTGACTGTGCCAAACACGCTGGGAATCAGGGGGCCGGCAGAGTCATTTCGCTTGCTCATGCTCAGAAAATAGTCGGGTGTAAAAGGTTTGCCGGTTTTCTCTGCCTCCAGCATGGCCTGAAACATGGGGGATGCAGGTTTCAGATTGTGTTGCGCTTCAGAGGACTGCACAGGCAATGCATTCAGAAAACTGACCAGCACAAGGCTACGGTCCAGCAGGTCCGAGTGCGATTGAGGCTCACCCTTGAACTCACCCCGCAAGAACTGATTCATTTGACTTGAGTAGCCATCGGTTGCGATGTAATCCCGAAGCACGCACCGTTCTGCGGTGCTGATCGGGTGCGCCATTGGGCCTTCTTTGGGTACATTGGGCAAGATTGCAGGGGCTGAAAGTACCTCGATTCGCTCTTGTGCCGACAAGGTGTTCTCAAATTTGTAGTGATCACCCACCTTTATTCTGGGAATCTCACCCTGGCTGGAATTGCCAATTTCCAAACGACCGCTTTTGATGAGGTCCATGTCTGCCAGTTTTTCCTGACCTACCCTGAACTGCGCCAACTCGCTGCGTTGCATGCGCAGTGTGGGGTGAAATAACAAAGCCTGCGCACTGCCTGCTTGCCCCTTGGCCACCAAAAGCAGGCCCGCGATTCGCGGGTCTTTGGCGGCTTGGGGTAACACGTGTTTCAGGATTTGGTTAAGCAGCGAAATGGGTGTGGTCATTGGGCACGGTCTCGAACAGGGGTAAGTTCGATTGGGTGCCCAAGTATTCAGATTGGTTCAGTTCAGTACCAAATTCAGTGTTTATTCAATGTTCTGAACTTGCTCGCGGAACTGTTCAACCAAAACCTTTAAATCAATACTGGCCTGGGTTTGGGCAATGGCGTGGGCTTTGCTGCCCAGTGTATTGGCTTCACGGTTCAATTCCTGGGTTACAAAGTCCAGTCGTTTGCCAATAACCCCACCTTTTTTCAAAATGCGGCGCACCTCGGTGAAGTGGGTTTGAAGCCGTTCTACTTCCTCTTTCACATCAATGCGCACACTGTGCAGCGCCACTTCGTGTTTGATGCGTTCTTCAAGGTCTTCCACGGTTAAGTGGCCGGCTTTGTCATTGATGATTTTGTCGAAGGCCTCGGTCATGCGTTCCCGAATTTTGCCCTCGTAGTGGGCCAAAAACTGGGGCAGCATGGGTAGCAGGCTGTTCACAATGGTTTCCATGCCGTCTACTTTTTCCAGCAATACAGTGGCAAGGCCAGCGCCTTCGCGCTCGCGGCTTTGTTTCATTGCATCAATGGCTTGGTCGCACAAGGCTGAAATGGTCTCTTGCAGTTCTTCACCACTCAGGCTGTTGTCTTCAACCACACCGGGCCAGTTCAACACCTCGGTAATGCGAAAGCCGTTCGCCTTGGGCAAGGCACTTTGAATGCTGGCTTCAAGGGCGGCCAGTTGTTTAACCTGCTCAAGATCTACTTTGGGAATTCTTTTCTCGCCTTCGGCACGCCCCCATGAAATGCGGCACTCCACTTTGCCCCGGCTCAAGGTATTCATCAGCTTTTCGCGAATCAGTGGTTCAACCGTGCGCAGGTCGTCGGCCATGCGAAAGTTCAGGTCCAGAAAACGGGAATTCACGCTGCGCAATTCCATGCTCAAGGTGCCAGCACGGGTGGTGCTTTGCGCGTTGGCAAAGCCTGTCATGCTGTGTACTGCGGCGGTGTTTTTGCTGTCCTTGCTCATTTGCGGCCTGTGCGTGTGTGTCGGTGGTGCATGGATTGTAAACTCTGGACTGGTGCTTGTTTTCTGTGGGGGTGTTTTTGTCGGGTCGAATCATTGCCCATTTGGACATGGACGCCTTCTACGCCAATGCTGAACTGGTGCGCAACCCAGCCTTGCGGGGTTTGCCTGTGGCTGTGGGTGGTCGCCGTGGCATGCAGCCACTGCCAGGTCAGCAATTCCCAACCCTTGCGCAGTACGAGGGGCGCGGGGTGTTGACCACCGCCAATTACGAAGCGCGCGCATTGGGGTTGCACTCGGCCATGCCCACCATGAAAGCCGCCAAGCTGGCGCCCCACGCCATTTTATTGCCAGCCGATTTTGATTGGTACAAAACACTCTCGCGCCAATTCAAGGCCGCTGTGCGTGAATTGGCTCCGAACGTCGAGGACCGGGGAATTGATGAAATTTACATTGATTTAACCGAGGAAACTTCGGGTGATTTTGACGTGGCCATTGAACTGGCCCGTCAATTGAAGGTGGCCGTGACCAATGCCACTGGCGGCATGACCTGTTCGGTTGGGCTGTCTGAAAACAAGCTGACGTCCAAAATATGCTCTGACCTTCAAAAACCGAATGGACTCAGCGTGGTCCGCCCCGATCAGTTTCAGGAAATGATCTGGCCCTTGCCCGTTGGCAAAATCAACGGGGTGGGGCCCAAGGCACAGGAAAAGCTGAAAGCCATGGGCGTGAACAGCATTGCCGAGCTGGCCGCCCAACCCCTTGACTTGCTTCGGGAGCGTTTTGGTGAAAGCTATGGCTTGTGGATGCATGAAAGTGCCAATGGCATTGATCGCAGGCCAGTGACGCTGTATTCCGAGCCGAAAAGCATTAGCCGTGAAACCACGTTTGAGAATGACATGCATGTGCGCAGGCATCGGGACCAACTCACGCAGGTATTGACTCACTTGGCCGACAAACTGGCGCAAGACCTGGCCCGCAAGCAGCGCCTTGCAAAAACCATCGGTGTGAAAGTGCGCTTTGCAGATTTCAAATCGTTAACCCGCGATGTAACCACGGGCTTGACGACGAGTACAGCGGATGAAATTCTGCAAGCCGCGCGTGCCTGCCTGAAAAAAATTCCTTTTGAACAGAAAGGGGCACATTCAACCATTCGATTGCTCGGTATCAAGGCCAGTCACCTGATTACACCCGCCGATGCAGCGCTTGAGCAGGCTGCACAGGAAAACCGCCGCAGCAAAGGGCAGGCCCAGTTATTTCTCGACCTTGAAGATGCGCCATAATGCGGGCACGACAATTGGTTATGCACTGGAGAATTTGAATGACTACCACCACAGCCCGCCCCGATGGACGAAGCCCCCACGCCCTGCGAAAAATCAGTCTTGAGCGCAATTACACCAAGCATGCAGAGGGTTCGGTCATGGTGCGTTTTGGCGATACGCATGTGTTGTGTACCTGCAGTATTGAAGACAAGGTGCCTGGCTTTTTGAAAGGTCAAAACCAGGGTTGGTTGACCGCCGAGTACGGCATGTTGCCCCGTTCAACCCATTCCCGCATGGACCGTGAAGCGGCCCGTGGCAAACAAAGTGGCCGCACGCAGGAAATTCAGCGTTTGATTGGCCGCGCCCTGCGTGCTGCGGTTGATTTGAACAAACTGGGCGAACGCACCTTGAAAATTGATTGCGATGTGATTCAGGCCGACGGTGGCACCCGCACCGCATCCATCACTGGCGCCATGGTGGCGGTGGCTGATGCAATTGGCAAGTTGGTGGCCAGTGGTGCTTTGGCCGAAAGCCCGATCAAACAATTTGTTGCTGCGGTTTCAGTGGGCGTGGTCAATGGCCAGGTGGCACTCGATTTGAATTACGACGAAGACTCCACTTGCGAAACAGACCTGAATGTGGTGATGACCGAGAAGGGCGGTTTTGTGGAAGTGCAGGGCACAGCCGAAGGTGAGGCTTTCAGCCGGGACGAATTGAATGGCATGCTCGATTCCGCAGCGGCAGGTATCGCTGAATTGGTTCGCTTGCAGAAAGCAGCACTTGCCGCTTGACCCGCAGGAAGGAAAAACGTCATGGCATTGAACAATGAATGGGTGCTGGCCAGCGGCAACAAAGGCAAGCTGCGTGAATTTCAGGACCTGTTTGCCCCTTGGGGCGTGAACTGGGTTGCCCAAGGTGAACTGGGCGTTCCCGATGCGGACGAGCCCTTTCACACCTTTGTTGAAAATGCATTAACCAAGGCACGGCATGCCAGCCGCCTGACCGGGCGCCCCGCGCTGGCCGACGATTCTGGCTTGTGCGTGCCTGCCATTGCTGGCGCACCAGGTGTGTTGTCGGCCCGCTATGCCACTTTGTTTGGGCAGGAAAAAAGCGACGCCAACAACAATGCTTGCCTGGTTGAACAGCTTAAAGGTGTTGAAGACCGGCGCGCTTATTTTGTGTGCGCCATGGTTTGGGTGGCCCATGCCGACGACCCCACACCCACCATTGCCCAAAAAATGTGGTGGGGCGAAGTGATCGACGTGCCGCAGGGTGAACATGGATTTGGTTACGACCCGCATTTCTGGCTTCCTGAACACCAATGCACTGCCGCGCAAATGCCCAAAGAATTGAAAAACAGATTCAGCCACCGTGCGCAGGCCACACAGGCCTTGCTTGTTGAGTTGCAACAGCGCCTGGGTTTAAAGAAGGTGGGTGCCTAAATGGAACAGGGCAAGGGCGACGACAAGCCAACTTTCATGGCAACCTCGGCCAGCAATCTTGTTGGCCGCGTGTTCATGCCCAGCGAACTTCGTTTCGCCGCCATGCCACCACTGGCGCTTTATATTCACCTGCCTTGGTGTGTGCGCAAATGTCCATATTGCGATTTCAACAGCCACCTGGCCCCGGAAAGCAAGCTGCGCGAAGTGGGCATACCCATTCACGCTGACATGCAGCCTGCCGCGGGTGAACAAGGGTTTGCAGAATCCTTGCCACTCGACTTGCAACGCCGCTACCTCAATGCGCTGGTGGCGGATCTTGATCAGCAGTTGCCCAAAATTTGGGGTCGAAAGCTGTATTCCATTTTTATTGGGGGCGGCACGCCTTCCTTGTTTGCACCCGAGTTGATTGATGAGTTGCTGGGTGCGGTGCGTGCGCGCCTGGGCATGCCGCAAAGCGGCGAAATTACGATGGAAGCCAACCCGGGTACTTTCGAGCAAGCCCGGTTCGAGGGGTTCCGCAAAGCAGGCGTGAACCGGCTTTCAATCGGTGTGCAAAGTTTCTCTGATTCTCACTTGAAGGCCTTGGGCCGGGTGCACAACAGCGGACAGGCGGTGGCTGCCGTACGCAGTGCTGTGGCCTTGTTCGATGAAGTGAATATTGATTTGATGTACGCCTTGCCCCACCAGAATGTGGAGCAGGCGCTGGCCGATGTAGAGCAGGCCGTGGCGCTGAACAGTTCCCACTTGAGCCTGTACCAGCTCACCATGGAACCCAACACCCTGTTTGCTGCCAAACCGCCACCGTTGCCCGACGATGACACTTTGATCGACATTGAAGAGGCGGTTCACCACGCAGCAAAGGCAGCAGGCTTTGAGCAGTACGAAATTTCAGCCTTTGCCAAACCTGGGCATCGTTGCCAGCACAACCTGAACTATTGGGGGTTTGGCGATTACCTGGGCATTGGTGCCGGGGCCCACGCGAAAATCAGCTACCCCAACCGAATTGAACGTGAAACCCGTCACCGCAACCCGATGGCTTACATGGAAGAAATGGAGGGCGCAGCGCAGCCCCTTGAAGTACGCACCTTGGCTGTGAAAGAACTGCCCTTTGAATTCATGCTGAACGCCTTGCGTTTAAGCGATGGTGTGCCGGAAAGCTGGTTTGTAGAGCGCTGTGGCAGACCATTAAATGATTTGCAGAAACCATTGAAAATGGCGTTGGACAAGGGTTTGATTGAAACCCAACCCGGCGTATTCAAACCCACCGAATTGGGCTTTCGTTTCCTGAATGATCTACAGGAAATGTTTTTGACTGGCTAGCTTAGTTCAAATGGCGCGTTTCAGGCCGTTCGATAATGCTGGGCACACTCTTGAAATGCAGGCCCCAATCGGCTTGCCCACATGTTTTGATCAACAAGTCGGCAAAGCCGTGTTGCAACTGTTCGGCCATGCGCATTTCAAACCCCTTGCCACTGCCGGCCACCAGCTTCAACACCAGGTCGGTGTTGTGCGCCTCGCCGCTGGGGCGAAGTTCAATTTGAGTGATCAGCAGCGGGTCGGAACCCAGGGGGGTTGTGGTGTTTTTGTCCTGAAACGGGCTTTTGAAGTCGGCTGAATACAGCGACACCTCCCGGCTCATTTCCAGCAGTGCTTTGCGGCCCGCATCATTTAGCGGCCTGTCGCTGGCCAACAGCTTTTGCATCATTTCATCCAGGCTGGGTATCAGCATGCGCACCATGCGCCGTGTCAGCCACACCCGAACCTCCTGATTTTCAGACGAGTTGATCCGCATCAATATACGGTCGTGTTCAGGCGCATAGGCTACTTGGAGTTGTTTGATTTGCATGGCAGCGTACTTGAAAAATAGTGCAAGTCATTTGTGTTGGCGTTATCTTGAAATCACCACGCTCGCCCACACATACGGTTCATGGGTATTGTGACTCAAAATTGTTAAGAAGGGTTTGCACACATGCGTTTAGATCGACTCACCACCAAGTTTCAGGAAGCTTTGGCCGACGCCCAAAGCCTGGCCGTGGGAAAAGACAACCCCACTGTTGAACCTGCACACGTGTTGTTGGCCATGCTCAAGCAGGGCGAAGGATCGGTGCGCGGGGTGATCAGCAAGGCAGGTGGCAATCCGCAGGTGCTGATCAAGGGCGTTGAAGCCGAGGTGAACAACCTGCCCCAAGTGGCCAACAATGCCGGGCAAATCCAGATTGGCAGCAAATTGCAAGCCGCCCTGAATTTGACTGACAAAGAAGCGCAGAAGCGTGGCGACCAGTTTATTGCCAGCGAGTTGTTTTTGTTGGCTTGTTTGCAAGACAGCACAGGCTTGGCCAGGGTGATGAAGGAAGCGGGTTTGAATGCCCAGTCGCTGAACACTGCCATTGAACAGGTGCGTGGCGGTGCTGCAGTAGACAGCGCTGATGGCGAAAGCCAGCGCGAGGCTTTGAAAAAATACACCATTGATTTAACCGAGCGTGCCCGCAAGGGCAAGCTTGACCCCGTGATTGGTCGTGACGATGAAATTCGCCGCGCCATTCAAATTTTGCAACGCCGCACGAAAAACAACCCGGTGCTGATTGGCGAGCCAGGGGTGGGTAAAACCGCCATTGTGGAAGGCTTGGCCCAGCGCATTGTGAATGGCGAAGTACCCGATACCTTGAAAAACAAGCGGGTGTTGGTGCTGGACATGGCGCTGTTGTTGGCTGGTGCAAAATACCGGGGCGAATTTGAAGAACGCTTGAAAGCCGTGTTGAAAGACGTGGCCGCCGATGAAGGCCAAACCATTGTGTTTATCGACGAAATTCACACCATGGTGGGTGCAGGCAAAGCCGAAGGCGCAATTGACGCTGGCAATATGTTAAAGCCCGCACTGGCCCGCGGTGAGTTGCACTGTATTGGCGCCACCACGCTGGATGAATACCGAAAATACCTTGAAAAGGATGCCGCACTTGAACGCCGTTTCCAAAAGGTATTGGTGGGCGAGCCCAGCGTTGAAAGCACCATTGCCATTCTTCGTGGCTTGCAGGAACGTTATGAGTTGCACCACGGCGTGGACATTACCGACCCCGCCATTGTGGCCGCAGCCGAGCTTTCTCACCGCTACATCACAGATCGCTTCTTGCCCGACAAGGCCATTGATCTGATCGACGAAGCTGCCGCCAGAATCAAGATGGAAATTGATTCCAAACCCGAGGAAATGGACAAGCTTGATCGCCGCATTATTCAATTAAAAATTGAACGCGAGGCCGTGAAGCGTGAGCAAGACGAGGCCTCGAAAAAGCGCTTGGCTTTGATCGAAGAGGAAATTGTTCGCCTTGAGCGCGAATACGCCGACCTGGATGAAATCTGGAAAAGTGAAAAAGCAGCAGTGCAGGGCAGCGCAGCCATCAAAGAGGAAATTGATCACATTCGCGCAGAAATTGAACAGTGGAAGCGCAAGGGCGACTGGCAAAAGGTGTCTGAACTTCAGTACGGCAAATTGCCTGATCTGGAGAAAAAACTAAACGATGTGAAAGACAACGAGGGTGGCGAGAAGAAACCCAACAGGTTGTTGCGCACGCAAGTTGGCACCGAGGAAATTGCTGAAGTGGTGAGCCGAGCCACGGGCATTCCGGTCAGCAAAATGTTGCAGGGTGAACGCGACAAGTTGCTGCAAATGGAAGCGGCCTTGCACATGCGTGTGGTGGGGCAAGACGAAGCGGTTACCTTGGTATCGGATGCCATTCGCCGCTCGCGTGCCGGGCTTTCCGACCCCAACAAGCCTTTGGGTTCATTCCTGTTTTTAGGCCCCACGGGTGTGGGTAAAACCGAATTGTGCAAAGCCTTGGCGGGCTTCCTGTTCGACTCAGAAGACCACCTTGTTCGCATTGACATGAGTGAGTTCATGGAAAAGCACACGGTGAGCCGCTTGGTGGGGGCGCCTCCAGGGTACGTGGGTTACGACGAAGGCGGTTATCTGACCGAGGCTGTGCGCCGCAAACCTTACAGCGTCATTCTGCTGGACGAGGTGGAAAAGGCCCACCCCGATGTATTTAACGTGCTGTTGCAGGTGCTCGACGATGGTCGTTTGACCGATGGGCAAGGCCGCACTGTGGACTTTAAAAATACGGTAATCGTGATGACATCCAACCTGGGTTCGCATGAAATTCAACGTTTGGCCGGGCAAGACGGCGAGTTGATCAAAGCCGCGGTGATGGAAGAAGTGAAGCAACATTTCCGCCCGGAATTCATTAACCGGGTTGATGAATTGGTGGTGTTTCATGCCCTGGACAATGCGCACATTGCCAACATTGCACGCATTCAGTTGCATCGTTTGCAACAGCGTTTGGCAAGCCGCGACATGCGCCTAGAGGTAAGCGAAGCAGCATTGGCTGAAGTAGTGAAGGCTGGCTTTGATCCACTGTATGGTGCAAGGCCTTTGAAGCGGGCGATTCAGCAGATCATCGAGAACCCCGTTTCGAAGATGATTCTGGAAGGCCGGTTCGGTCCAAATGATGTGGTGCCCGTGGATTTCAAGGACGGTGCATTTACGTTTGAACGTGTGGTGCACTGAAGTAATCGTCGGGAATCTGCCTGCTGAAGTTATCCGAAAAACTCGGCAGGCTTGATTCAATCGAGTGGCGGGCCAGGTTAAGTGCCTGGCCTGCAACCAGCCTTGGCAGGCCAGAGTACGGCACCAAGTCGTGCTCGGGTTTGTCGAGTTGATTTCCTGCTTCATCGCGAAAGTAGCTGCTGGTTCTGTACAGGCTCTCGTACTCGTCTTCTTTTAGTCGGGCTGCGTAGCACTCAATTTTTTCCAGCGGGTGTGGCCGGCCAGTTTCTTTTAAATATTCCACCTTGGCTTGTCGAACGGCCTCAAGGCGTCCAACGCCGTCGAGCGTGATCAATCGATCGGCGCTTGCGCAACCAATTTTCAAAGCGCCTGTTGAGCCTGCCAGAAAGTTCATGGCATCCAGATGAATTGTTTTGTCTGTTGGGTTGGTTTTCATCCAAGCCAGAATGCGGCTTGCCCGTTGCGCTGTTTTTTCAATCGCTTCCCCATCAATGCTGTGCTGTGACCGAATTGCTGCAATTGGAACGTGTACCAGGGTGTAATCCGTGTTGCTTATTTTTCCGGTAATCCAGGCAGAGGTGTTGTGACGCTTTACCCGGGCCGGGCATGCAATGGCTGTCAGCAGTCTTGGCAAGGCTTTGAAGTTGCCAAATTTTGACAGCATGGCGAGCATTCCTCCGCTGTCGACTTCTTGCAGTGTTTGGGCGGATTGATCTTGCTGTAATTGACTGGCAATGGCTTTTGCTGAAATCGAAATTGCCTTGCCTGTGAGCTGACTTTGAGTGTTTACCGGGGAGGAGGAATTTGAATTGACGTTGGGCGTATTGGATATCACTTGGCATTTACCTGGCAGCTTCAATACCTGTCGGTGTCATTCAGGGCCGAGAAAGTTCTGCCCTGAATGATTGCCTTGGGTCGAAGCCTTAGTGTGCGGCCGCGTACATCGCCTCGCCAGCCTCAACCGGGTTGCCGGTCTTGTTGAATGTTTCCAGCCACACGCCGTAGTTGTGCACAGTGGGGTCTTGCCAGGGGTGAAATCCTGGCTTGAAATAGTTCAGCAACTTGGGCAGCAAACTGCTGTACAAGCCCTTGGGACCCAGCAGCCACACCAGGCCCTTGGCGTACATTTTGAACCGGGTCCAGCCTTTGAATCCATCGGTTCCCAAAATGATCCAGGTGAACACCAAGGTGTGCAGCGTGAAATTGAACATGGCGTGAGCCATTGCCAGGCTGCGTTTGAAGTAGCCTACCTTGGCAACTTTTTGCATCACGTCAAATGCCACTGCTTTGTGTTCCATTTCCTCAACAGCATGCCATGCCAGCATGGCGCGCACGCGGGGGTCTGCACCGGCCATCACTTCTTTGCGGGCAAAGAACATTTCAGCCATCATCGCTGTGAAATGTTCAAGCGCAGCTGTCATGGCCAGGTTGTATTCAGGGGAAAGCACCTGCAGGCGGCGATTCATGATTTTGGTGATCACGTGCAGCATTTTGTCCACCGGCACGCCTTGTTCTTTCAAGCGTTTGTTGTAGTCGGTGTGCACCTTGCCATGCTGGCCTTCCTGAAAAGAAAAGTCCTTGACCGCTTTCAGCAATTCGGGATCGGTGATTTTGTCTTTGAAGTTTCGCACGCTAGAGATGAAGTAACGTTCCCCGTCCGGAAAACTCATTTG
Organism: Limnobacter sp. 130; assembly: GCF_902506325.1. Classification (GTDB taxonomy): domain Bacteria; phylum Pseudomonadota; class Gammaproteobacteria; order Burkholderiales; family Burkholderiaceae_B; genus Limnobacter. The sequence goes on along the minus strand of NZ_LR732330.1, from coordinate 767,033 downwards.
TACGCCATCAATCACGCGGGTTTTGAATGCGTCTCCGTCCATCCAGTATCTGGGGATGTCGTTGTCGGTAATCCCAAAGTCCAGATCTTTGCGAACTACGATGTCTTCTTTGAACGATGTGGTTGTCATTGCCGCCTCCTGCTGCTTCGTTTGAATAAAGATTACAGAATCACCACGGCACACGATATGATTTGAAATGACAAATAAGGAAGAATTCACGACAAACTGAATTATTTAACATACTGGAGACAGGGTGGAAACCATCAATTTTCAAATGCTTGCAAGCCTTGCCAACGCAGCGCGGCGCTGCGACATTGATTTGAACAGTGTCATGCAAGAGCTGAAACTTGAAATCGACATGAGTGGCGATCCACGGCGGCGAATGTCGTTGCAGTGCTTTCACTCCTTGTTTGGGGCAGTGGATGCACGCAAACCAAGTCACCACTTTCCCTTGGTGTTTGGCGATTCATTCAATTTTGATGGTTTGCCTGAATTAGCAACTTTTGTAACCAGCGCCTCGACCCCCCAAGAGGCCATGCGCGTGCTGGATTGGTCGCCCAAGTTGCTGCATCCCAATTTGCATTTCAAAACCCTGAATCTGGGTGATGAGGCAGCGCTGGAAGTCAAAGTATCCGACCACACTGGGGTTAACGAAGACCTGCCCGGTTTTGTAGAGGCTGCCATGTCGGCCGTGTTGAAGTTCATTCACCTTCTCAGCCCTGGATCACACTTGATCAAGCGAATTGAATTTCGCCATGCACCTTTGACCCAAGAATCCGCCTATCAAGAGGTGCTTAAAACCACAGTCCTGTTTCAGCAGGCCAACAACCGCCTTGTGGTGCATTCCTCTGCACTCGATTTGCCTTTGCCTGGCGGAATACCTTCGGCGCACCACAAAGCGCAAGCCGTAATTTTGGACCGATTATTGCCTGATGTGCAGGAGCAAACGCTGGAAATACAAATCAAGCGACTGTTGAAGTCTCGCTTGAGTATGCTGAGTGAGCCAATACAGGTGATAGGCGAGGAGCTACACATTCACCCACGAACCTTGCAGCGCAGGCTTAAAAGCGAGGGCAAGTCGTATGCTGAAATTCTAGGGGCTGTGCGTCATGAACTGGCCTGCGAAATGTTGAAAGGCTCGGTGCTTGACATCGAAACCATTGCTGCAAACCTTGGATACTCAGACCGGCGAAGCTTTACCAGTGCCTTTGTCAAGTGGCAGGGTATCTCTCCCAGAGAGTTCAGAAATCAGCACTGAAACCTTTCGACCATGTTTACTGCCCGTATTTCATGTTTAAATTTTGGCTGTCAATAATCGCATTTAATTTTGGAGCTTCCCATGACCCCCACCACCGACCTTTGTGATGCAAACGAAGACAAAATTGCCGCGGGCACATTGCGTGTTGTTGAACCCATGTTTCAAAGCTGGGGCCTGAAAAGCAGTTTTATGGGCCAGGCGCATACCCTGAAAGTGTTCGAAGACAACTCGCTGGTGCGCAGCGCCCTGGAGAAAGACGGGCAAGGCAAAGTATTGGTGGTCGATGGCGGCGGCAGCATGCGTTGTGCCCTGGTCGGTGGCAACCTTGGGATGCTGGCCGAGAAGAACAACTGGGCAGGTATTCTTGTGTACGGCTGCGTGCGTGACACACTGGAGCTGGATGAGTGCGATGTGGGCATTCGCGCATTGGCCACACACCCCATGAAAAGTCAGAAGCGGGGTATTGGCCATGAGAACATTGATGTTGCGCTCAGCTTCACCACCGTGCGCCCCGGCAATTGGGTGTATGCGGATGAAGACGGCGTTTTGATCTCAGATGCAGCTTTGGTTTGATTTTTGCTCTGACAGTTTCAGGACAGGTCTCTGGTGAAAAAATTCGGGGGCCTCGTTTCATCGGTTTGAATCAGCGAAGTTCGACTTACCCGTATTGCGCCGGTGCTAGAAACTATTGATATTTCATCGTAGCCTTTTTTCACGACAGGTTCCACACCATACGTTTTAAGCAATGAGGCAATGATTTTGTCTGTGCTTTGATCTACGCCGGCAGTGACGCATAAGAATTTGCCGGGATTCGGGATCAGTTGATAGATTCGGTCGACTGACTCCTCAATTTTGCTGAGATGATCCGGTTGTATGTGGGCCACCAATGCTTTCCCATCCGATTCGCGCCACAAAGCCAAGCCTACGCACAGCGCGCACCCTGTAGTGCCGATCCGAATGGAATCGCCATGGCTCGAGGTAGGCGAGATTAAGCCATATTGGTTCTGACCGATCATGTGGGCGGCAAGCAAGCGAGTCATCGTCATTTCCGTTTGATGTTTTTATTGAGTGGTTCGGCAAGGTCAAAATGTTCACAAGAACCATTTTTAGAAGGTTGCGCCGCATGATTTAGAGTGCATCCTCTTTTTCATTTAGAGAAAAAGTATTTCACATCGTGATTAATTAGAGTTAAGTGATTGATTTTAAACGATACGAAAAAAAGTCTTGTATAAGATATAACTCTTGTTGCTCTGCGAAATGATCTGTAAGATACGGCTCATCACCTGATCGACACCACTTGCCCAAGTGATACCCGCGAAGCTGTACACGCAGGGCACCGCAAGTAGGCCATCAAGCGAACCGTTTTCTTTTTTCTCTATCGCCTCTAAGGAAATCACCATGAAATCTTTTGACCAACAGGTTCAAGAACTCAACAAAGACTGGGAAACCAACCCCCGCTGGAAGCTGGTAAAGCGCGGCTACAAAGCTGAAGACGTGGTACGTCTGCGCGGTTCACTGCAGCCAGAGTACACACTGGCCAAGCGCGGTGCTGAAAAGCTGTGGGAAAAAGTAAACGGTACAGCCAAGAAAGGCTACGTGAATGCGTTCGGCGCGATCACTGCTGGCCAGGCCATGCAGCAAGCCAAAGCTGGTTTGGAAGCCGTGTACCTGTCAGGCTGGCAAGTTGCTGCTGACGGTAACAGCTCTGAAACCATGTACCCCGACCAGTCTCTGTACGCTTACGACTCAGTGCCAAAAATGGTTCGTCGTATCAACAACACATTCCAGCGCGCTGACGAAATTCAGTGGAAGAACATTTGCGACGGCAAAATGAAGTCCGACGACGCAATCGATTACTTCCTGCCTATCGTGGCCGACGGTGAAGCCGGTTTCGGTGGTGTTTTGAACGCCTACGAACTGATGAAGAACATGATCGCTGCAGGTGCTGCTGGTGTTCACTTCGAAGACCAATTGGCCGCTGTGAAGAAGTGTGGTCACATGGGTGGCAAGGTTTTGGTTCCAACTGCTGAAGCCATTCAAAAACTGATTTCTGCACGTTTGGCCGCCGACGTAATGGGTGTTCCCTCAATCGTTCTGGCCCGTACTGATGCCGAAGCTGCTAACCTGCTGACTTCTGACTTCGATGAAAACGACAAGCCATTCTTGACTGGCGAGCGCACTCCTGAAGGTTTCTACCGCGTGAAGAATGGTCTGGAACAAGCCATCAGCCGTGGTATCGCCTACGCACCTTACGCTGACCTGGTATGGTGTGAAACAGGTACACCCGACATCGGTTTTGCCCGTGAATTTGCCCAAGCCGTTCTGGAAAAGAACCCAGGCAAGCTGTTGAGCTACAACTGCTCACCATCATTTAACTGGAAGAAAAACCTGAACGACAGCCAGATCGCTTCCTTCCAGGAAGACCTGTCAGCCTTGGGTTACAAGTACCAGTTCATTACATTGGCCGGTATTCACGTTAACTGGTACAACACATTCAAGTTTGCCAATGCATACGCCAACGGCGAAGGCATGAAGCATTATGTCAATATGGTTCAAGAACCTGAGTTCGCAGCGCGCGAACAAGGTTATACTTTCGTATCTCACCAGCAAGAAGTTGGCGCAGGTTACTTCGATGACGTAACGACTGTGATCCAGGGTGGTGCTTCTTCAGTAACAGCCTTGAAAGGCTCTACAGAAGAAGAACAGTTCCACTGATCTGCTGGTTGAACTGAATTTGTCGGCAATCTTGGCAGTCTCCCACCCCAAGAGGGGTGGATAGGTTGACCGACTAAGGGGGGGAGAGGAGACAAGCTCAAAAAACCAATTCAAGAGTATTTTTCCCCTTGCTGGGCCTTTACAAAAGGCCCAACAGCGAGTGCTGAAGCCCGGTAAGAAACTTGCCGGGCTTTTTATTTGTGCTTGAGCATGTCGTGAACAATGGCGTCGCAAAGCGTGTCTTCCCAGCGGTAAACATGAACATCCTGAAGCGCACCCAATAATTCTTTTTCATCTTTCGAGTACGCCTGTACAAATATTCGAATGCTGGGGTTCAACATTTTCGCGTTCTCAATCATTTGGGTCAGTCCCGGTGTATCGCCAGTGGCTATCACAAGGCTGTTGGCATTCGTCGTGTGCGCTTGCACCAAAGTGACAGGATCCGCATATTCGCCAGAAACCGCTGCAAGGCCATTCTTTCTCAGCTTGGCCACTACCTCACGGCTGGTGTCGACGATCACATGCGCTACATTTTTCTTTTTCAGTGATTTGGCGATTCGTTTACTCAGTTCAGTGTGGCCAACCAGAACCACATGACCCCCCAGGTACTTGCCATCAGTTTGCTGTGGCAGTTCTTCCATGGTGTGGCCACGGGCATTCAAATTACGAACCCATTGAAAGTGTTTGACCATGCCACTGTTCAATTTCGGGATGAGTGAGAAGATGACCGGGTTCAAGGCAATCGACAAGATTGCACCCGAGACCACCAGGCTTTGTACCTGCAAGTCGACCAGGCCCAGGTACAAACCCAACCCAATCAAAATGAAAGAAAATTCGCCAATTTGTGCAAGGCTGGCAGCAATCACCAATGCGCTTTTGAGCGGGTATTTAAACAGCAGCACCAAGGCACCCGCAGCCAGTGATTTACCCAGCACGATAATGGCCACCACAGCCAGCACGCGCAGCGGGTATTCAAATAACACGTCGACCTGGAAAAGCATGCCCACCGACACGAAAAACAGCACGGCGAATGCATCACGCAAGGGCAGGGATTCCTCGGCTGCGCGGTGGCTTAATTCAGATTCGCGCATGACCATGCCGGCAAAGAAGGCACCCAGCGCAAAAGATACATCGAACAAGCCCGCCGCCACGAAGGCCAGGCTGATGGCCAGAGCGATGACTGACAGTGTGAACAATTCGCGAGAACCTGTTTTTGCGATGTGCCATAGCATCCACGGAATGACCCGCTTGCCCACCACCAGCATCAAGCCAACAAACAGGGCGACTTTCACCAAAGTGAATCCGATTTCAAACACCAGGTTGGTCTCTGGATCCAGCGAGCCGCCCTTCAACAAACCAGCCAGCGGGGGAAGCAGCACCAGAATCAGCACCATGGCCAGGTCTTCAACCACAAGCCAGCCCACTGCAATTTGCCCATTTGCACTGGTCAACATGCCGCGGGCTTCCAATGCCTTCAGCAACACCACCGTGCTGGCCACTGACAAGGCAAGACCAAAAACCAGACCTTGACCCATGGGCCAATCCCAGTAATGGGCCACACCCATGCCCAATAGCGTGGCTGCCGTCATTTGAACAATGGCGCCAGGCACGGCGATATTCTTGACGGCCAACAGGTCTTTCAGGGAGAAGTGCATGCCCACACCAAACATCAGCAGCATCACGCCCACTTCAGCCAACTGGTTGGTGAGCGCAGGGTCTGCCACAAAGCCGGGTGTGGCCGGGCCAATCAGGAACCCGGCAACCAGGTAACCCAGCAAGGCAGGCGTTTTCAGTTTTTCTGCGATAAAGCCGAAGATGAGCGCAAGGCCAAAGCCAAATGCCAATGTGGCAATCAGGGAAACGTCATGGGGCATGTTGGGGGCAGTCCTAATGGTATTGTTCTAATGATAGCAAGTACATATAGAATGCACTCACCTCATAGACAAGGACTTCCCCCTGAAGTTGCGAACAAGAAGCGTCTTATTCTGTTTTAAATACCTTGATTGCATTCATCATTGATAGCGACACGCCAGACAAGTGCGTTGCCACTTGAGTGTTTTGCTGGGCAGCAGCTGTATTCTCTTCAGTCATCTGTGCAACACGTTCCACGTTGCGGCTGATTTCGATGCTGACATTCGATTGTTCTTTCATGGACACCGCAATGGCGGCAATCGCCTCAGAAACCCGGTCAGAGTCAGACTTGATTTTCTGTATGGTTGTGTTCACCACTTCGGCTTGATCGATCCCTTCCTGTACCAATTGCACCGAGGTGTCCATCGATTTGACTGCACCTTGCGTGATGTTCTGAATTTCAAACACCATGCTGGAAATTCGGTCGGTAGATCCTTTGGTTTGCTCGGCCAATTTGCGAACTTCATCGGCGACCACAGCAAAACCTCGGCCTTGTTCCCCAGCGCGGGCGGCTTCAATGGCGGCGTTCAAGGCCAGCAAATTGGTGCGGTCTGCAATCTCGGTAATGGTCGAAACAATCTCTGAAATATCTGCAGATTGTTTTTCCAGTGTTTGTACTGCTTGCGCACTGGTTTGAACTGATGCTGCAATCCGCTGTATACCCTCAACCACCTCACCCAAAGTCACCATGCCATTGTCGGCCGATTCACGCGCTGCGTTGGCAGTGGTGGTGGCGTCATTTGAATTCTCTGAAATTTGTGAAATGCTGACAGTCAATTCCTCTACGGCGGCTGCCATTGATGAGGTGGCATCAGCCTGTTCTACACCCGCATTGGCCATGGTTGATGAAGACTCTTTCACCTGTGTCGCGTTGCTGCTCAACTCAAGTGCAGATTGGCGAATGCCATCGATTAACTTTCTCAAGTTACCTTGTGCGGTAGCCAGTGCAGCCAAGAGCTGGTCTACTTCATCCTTGTTCTGGTGGTTAATGGGGCTGTTCAGCTCACCATTGGCCAAAGCATTAATGTGCTTGCCTGCAGTGCCTAATTTGTTTTGAAGCAGCTTGACCAAACTGATGGTTGCAAACACACCCACCAAAAAGCTGGCAATCAGGGCGGCAGCCACCGACCACAGTGCTGTTTGATAAGTCGTCTCGGCCGCTTGGGTACGAACTTTCAGCAAATTCAATTCTTCTTGTTCAACCTGTCCAATCAGCTCGCGCATTTTGTCCATGATGGGCTTGCCCGACAAGGAGACGAATCGGTTCATGAACTCGGTTTGATCAATTTCCTGATTGTTGAGTGATTGGCGCAGTTCAATGGTTTTCTCGATTGAAAACTTCAACCAGTTCGAATACATTTCTCGCAGGCTGTTAAATCGTTCGGTTTGTGCGGGGTTGTCTGAGGTGAGTTTGATCGCCGCCGCAAAGTGCGTGTCAATTTCCTTTTTGCCTTCGGTGTAGGGCTCAAGGTAAGTGGGGTATCCCGTGACCAGAAAGCCGCGTTGGCCGGTTTCAATGTTGGTCATGTTTTCCCGTATCAAACTAACTTCCCGCAGCACCTCATGGGTGTGCTCATTGGCCTGGGCTCCTTCCATGATTTTCTTGGCATTCAAAAGCCCAAGTGCGCCCGTCAACAGGCCCAGAGCAATCACGATAGCAAAGCCAAATCCCAGTTTGGCACGTATGGTATTAAACATGGCACTTCCTTAGTGGTGGTTTATTTGTTGTAGTCGAGCAAGTATCGCCAATGTTTACAAAGTGAAGTATCTCTAGTTTTGGGGGATTCCCCTTTTGAGTGCTTTGAAACTAAAGCGATTCTGTGGATTGCTGCCCTTGAATATCCAGCAGTATCCGAATCAGGGTCTCTTTCTTGAATGGTTTAATAACGTGTTCGCACATGCCGGCGTTCAGAATGTCCATGCGGTCCTGCTCACTGGCCGATGCGGTTACGGCTACGATGGGTGGTGCTGCATTGCCCAACTCTTCGAGAATTCTGGCGGTGGCTTCATAGCCGTCCATTTCCGGCATTTGCAAGTCCATCAACACCATGTCGTAGCGTGCAGTGATACAGGCTTGCACGGCTTCCTTGCCATTTTCTGCCAGGTGCACTTGTGCCCCCCATTTCTTCAGCATTTCCGAGGCCACCATGCGGTTCAGTTTGTGGTCATCGACGACCAATACAAGCTTGTTCAACATCGGCGGAATGGCCGGTCCAGTGTCAGCGGGTGCGTCCTGAGTTTGCAATTTCAAGGCTTGTTGGTCCTCAGCCCTTACTTTGAATTCGGGCTCAATACAGTCCACTGTGAAGTGAAAGGTTGTGCCCAGCCCTGGCTTGCTTTCTACCCAAATACGTCCGCCCATCAGCTCAACCAGGTTTTTACAGATCGACAGGCCCAATCCAGCACCGCCGTAGCGGCGCGATGAGCTGTCATCGACCTGACTGAAGGGTTGGAACAGGGCTGCGCATTGCCCCTCGTTCATGCCTATGCCGCTGTCCTTTACGCTGAACTGCAACTGTTTGCCGTCCGCCACGCTTTGTACCTGCAAATGAATTCGCCCCTTCTCGGTGAATTTCAGTGCATTGGATAACAGGTTGTTCAATATCTGAGCCAAACGCAGTCGATCGCCTTTCAGGCTGACCGGGCAGTTGGCGTCTTTGGTGCAATACAGTTGAATTGCTTTTTCCTCGGCCCTGTACGCAAACAGGTCGGTGGTTTTTGTAAGTAGCTGGTCCAGCAGAAAACGGTTGCGGCTTAGTTCCAGCTTGTTGGCTTCAACCCTTGAAATGTCCAGAATATCGTTCAGCACATTCAGCAACACATCGGCAGCGGAACCGATTTTGCTGAGGTAGTCGCGTTGCCGTGCTTGCAGGTCTGTGTCCTCGAGCAATTGCAGCAAACCAATGATCGCATTCATCGGCGTACGAATTTCGTGACTCATGTTGGCCAGGAATGCGCCCTTGGCCTTGCTTGCGGCTTCTGCTTGTTGGGTACGGTCGGTTAATACATGGTTGATTCGTTCAAGCTCGCGTTGTTGAGCCTTGAAGTCGGTGATGTTGGTGGAAATCGAGAAGAAACCTTCGACCTTCCCGTACAGCACATCGGGAATCAAATGCACCAGCATGTCGGCATGGCCACCCGAGGGCAGGGCCTTTCTGCGCTCGAACCGCTGTTTTTCACCTTTGAGCACACCCAATACATAGTGGTGGTCATGCAAGAACAATTCTTCACCAAGCACTTTGCGCATGTGCTGCCCGCGCATTTTGTCAGCAGGAATGTCTGACCATTTTTCATGGTTGCGGTTGGCAAAATGACAGCGCAAGTCTGTGCTCCAGTAAGAGACCAGTCCTGGCAAGCACTCCGACAAGGTGCGCAAAAAGTGTTCACGTTCAATCAAGGTGGCTTCATTGCGCTTGCGCTCTGAAATATCTTGAATTTGGGAAATGAAGTAAATCACCCGCCCGTTGTCATTGCGAACGGCCGACACCGAAAGGTGAACCCACACGACATGTCCGTCTTTGTGGATGTACCGTTTCTCCAGTTGATAATTGTGTCGCCGACCCTTCAGCACATCACGCACCAGATGGGTGTGTTGCCTGGTGTCCTGTGGATGTGTGATCGCATCAAAATTGAACCCCAGCAATTCTTCCATGCTGTATCCAAGAATTTCTGACAATGCTTTGTTAACCTGCAAAAACTGGCCTTTGAAGTCCAGCATGGCCATGCCAATTGCCGCCCATTCAAACGAGGCGCGGAATCGGGCTTCGGCCTCGCGCAATGCATCTTCAAATTGGCGTTGCACGGTCACATCCACGTTCACTCCAATCATTCTGAACGGAATGCCTTTGGCGTTTCGATGGGTTTTTGCACGGGCCTGAATGTGGCGAATCCGGCCATCGCTGGCGCGTCGAATATTGAAGTTGAATTGAAACGTATCTTGATTCCTGGACGCCTCAAGCAAGACTGTTCCCAGTGTGTTGACGTCTTCAGGCACCACGTAATTCAACCACTCTCGGTAGGACACCAATTCCTGGCTGTCTTGCACGCCATAAATTTTGCGCATAGCGCTGTCCCAGCGAATAAACTTTTCCTGAATGTTGTATTCCCAAACACCGATCCCTGCGCTTTCGGTGGCCAATTGAAAACGTTCATCATTGAATTGTTGGTCTGCTTTGACTTTTTCATTTGCCAGAATTCGTTGAGCCTGGTGGTTCATGCTGGCTTTGATCATGAGTACGGCAAGTATGCAAAAAGCCAGGTAACCCAAAAACAAGCTGATGGTTTGCTCTCGCCACTGGGCTTTCATGTGCGCCGCGTCCGCCCAGGTAATCAGGTAAAGGGGAATTGGTGTATTTAATTCTTCCGAGTTTGCAAGCGACAGGCTAGCGAAGTAGTGATCCTTGAACAGCCCGTGTTCAATCAAATTGCCCGTCACGTCTGCAGAATTTGCTTGTGCACGAAAGGATTCGAAATAGGGCAGTTGTTTGCCCAGGATTTTGGTGAATTCGGGTTGGATGAGAAGTACGGTACCGTCTTTGTAGGCCAGCCCACTGCGCATGTGCTCGCCGAGTTGAAGCGATGTCACCTTGCGTTCAAGGTATCGGACATCAAGTCTGCCTTGAATGATCCCCAGCGTTTCACCGCTTGCAGTTTTGATCTGATAGTTAATGATTAATACAAGTTGCTTGTTTGCAGTGAATGATTCGGAAAATGACACCAGCCGTTCGTTGTGCAGCAGTTTTGCATTCGGTGTAAACGTCGCCTTGTTACTCATCAACTCAGCGTCTTCACCGGTCTGACCCAAAATATTGCCTGCAGCATCCCTGACTACAATGGCTTGCATTGCTGGAAGTGCGCTCTTGAGCAACTCCAGTCGTGTCTGAATATTGTTGGTGTTGTTCAGTCCAATCTGATCAGACAACTGGTGTGTGGTTTCATCAAACGATCGCACAATGGCACTGAATTCGTCATGCAAGATATCGTGAAGTAATCGGAGCTGTGTTCGTGTGTTTTGTTCGGCTGAATCATTGATACGACGAAGATCAGCCGCCGCCATCGCAAGCAACGCCAAGCCAAGCACGCATAGCATGGCTGCGGCCAGAATCCATTGATATCGGATTTTGCGTGTAGTCACCGAAGAAGGCCTGTGGCAAGTGGAAAAAGAGTGCTGTGTGTTGGGGGCAAATCACCCCATAGCGATTCTGTTACACCTGCCTGTACATCAATTCAAAGATTAAAGGGGGCTTTTCACGGTTTATCGCCCTCAAGTTTCAGGCGTTCCAGTACGAGTCAATGCTGTAGCGGTGTTTCAGGAAATCGATCCACAAGCGAACGCGCAGGGGGAGGTGTTTCCTTTGAGGGAATACAACGTAAATTGCATTGGGTGGCGCAATGAAATCGTCCAGAACGGTGACCAGGTTGCCGTGGCGAAGGTGCTGTTGCACCTCCCAGCGGCTGCGCCAAGCCAGCCCGGCATCGTCCAGTGCCCAATCCAGAATCGATGAGCCGTCATTGCAAGCCAGGCTGCCGCTTACCCTGATTTGTGTGGCTTCGCCATTGATTGTGAACAGCCAGCCACTTGGGGCGCCCGAGCTCACCAGATTCAAGCAATTGTGTTGGGCCAAATCATTGGGGTGCTGCGGACAACCGTGCCGTTGCAGGTAGGTTGGGGTGGCAACCACCAGCCGTTGGTTGTCTGCCAGTTTCACACCGACCAGGCTGGAGTCAGGCAACACACCAATGCGGACTGCACAGTCCATGCTTTCATTCAACAAATCCACAACCCGGTCTGACAAATCCAGCGACACAGTGACTTCTGGATGCTCGCGCACGAAATCATGCACCAACGGCGCCACGTGCTGCCTTCCAAAACCACCCGGTGCTGATACGCGAAGGTGACCGCTGGCCTTGATGCCACCCAGGCTTACACTGGCTTCGGCATTGGACAGGTCGTTCAATATTCGCTGACAGTCCTCTAGAAAGGCTGAGCCCTCATAGGTCAGGTTCAAGGTGCGGGTGGTGCGAATCAGAAGTTTCACGCCCAAGCGTTCCTCGAGTGCATCAAGGCGTCTGCTGATCACAGCCGGTGCCACGCCTTCATCCCTGGCCGCTGCCGAAAGGCTGCCTTTTGTGGCCACTGCTGCAAAGGTGGTAATTTGTTTAAAGTGATCCATGCTTTTGCGTAAAAGGTAAAAATGTCTTCAATTAATTGAAAGAGTATGCTGGTTTAATTCAATAAACTAGAGATTAATCAATTCGCAATGAAAGGTGTAATGAATGGCAACTCCGAAATTGGTACTTTTTGATGCGTATGGCACCTTGTTTGATGTGTATTCAGTCTCTAGCACTGCAGAGCAAATATTTCCCGGGCAGGGCGCAGCGCTATCCGTGCTGTGGCGCGATAAACAAATTGAATACACGCGCCTGCGTGCCATGGCTGGGCGCTACAAGCCCTTTTGGGACATCACCATTGATGCGCTGCGTTATGCCTGCGAGGCACTCAAGCTTGATTTAAGCGAAGAACGCCAGCGCCGTTTGCTCAATGTGTATTCAAGTCTTGCGGCTTATCCCGAGAACAGAGCGGTGTTGCAAGCGTTGAAAAGTCGGGGCATCAAAACTGCAATTTTGTCCAACGGCAACACAGAAATGCTGAACGTGGCAGTGCGTGGGGCGAACTTTCAGGACCTGCTCGATGCCGTACTGTCCGTCGATTCGCTGCAAACCTTCAAAATTCACAGCGCTGTGTATCAAATGGGTTTGAATCACTTTGGGCTACAAGCGTCTGAGGCCTTGTTTGTTTCCAGCAACTGCTGGGATGCATGCGGCGCCTCCTGGTTTGGTCTGCCCACACTCTGGGTGAACCGCGCTGGTTTGCCTCTGGAAAGGCTGGATGTAGAACCCATGGCGACTGGCCGCAATTTAAACGACGTGTTGTCCCTCATCTGAGGGAGCAAGAGTCCAAGATTTTGCCAGCCATGTTGATTCGTGGCACCGTAATAAAAAAAATACTGTCGATCCTTGTCTTGAGTTCAAGAAAAGGAAGTAGTAATGGCTGGCTCCCCACCATTGGTTTCAACGCATTCAGGCGCGGTTGTGCCTGTTGAATCAAGGTTTTCGCCCAGGAAAGATGATTTTTCTTTGCCTGCCTGTCGGGCTCACACCATTCGCAAAGCGAATTACAAATCGCTGAGCCATGGGCAGCTGGTTCGCAAAGGCTGGCAATCCAGGCTTCGGGCCTGGATCGAGGGTAACAATGCAGACGCGCGTTATCACCGGGCGGCTTACGAAAGCAGCCAGCGGGTATCCGCTGCATTGTTTGCGGAGCAGTACAAAAATGCTGTTGACGGCAAACAAGTTAATGTCTTTGACAGTGCCTTGCTCAAGGCACGGTTTTACCGACAAGACAATTTAAGGTTTAACCCCGAATTAAGTGAGCCCCGGTTTGGTTTGTCCAAACCAGATCAGCGTGCGGTCAAGCTTTCTCGCTGGGCCCACTGCGCAAACGGTGTCACTGAGTTGGGTGCAGCGCCCACTGGCTTGCTGTTGAAACTCAGCAAGATCGCAATAACGCCCAATCGGGATGACAAGTCCTTCACCAGCCAGCTGCGTGTTCTTGCTGCTCTCCCCTTGGTCGCGGGCGCCGTAGCACTGTTTTCCCGAGGTGTATTCACAGAGAGTTTGGGCCGGGCTTTCAACAATGTGTCGCAGGCATTGCTTGCTGACATGCGCGCCCTGGCATGCAGCTTTAGTGCAATTTCGGCGGTCTCTGCCATGGTGTCTCTGGCACTTGGTGCAAGCAGCTGCATGGTCGCTTCAAAATCCAGTTTGAGTGGCGCAGTGACGGGCCTGATCCAGTTCAACAAGGACAAGCACCTTCACCGTATTTTTTTGTTGTTAAATGACGTCAAAAACAAGCCGGGCGCCATCACCTTGCTGGCGAAAGCCTTGCGATACAAGATCGGCGAAAAATACTGTGCTGCAAATAGTTTGCCTTTGTTGTTGAATCGGCTGCTTGAGAACGCCAACAATTACCACAACGAAGCACAGATCAAGCAGGCCATTGAAAAAACGATTGGGTCTTATCTTACGGAGTTAAGCCCGACTGGCAGTACACCAGGCAACTTTCTCGATGCCAGGTCAGCCAAAGCCGAACTGTTGGCCCGTGAAAATCACTTTTTGGCTTTGACCAACTTGATCGAACATTCTGCCGTTCATTCTGATCCACACGAAAATTTCATGGATCTTCGCCACTGTGTTGAGAAGGGCGCAGAGACGTTGCGCAAGGGTGTGTCTAAAAGTCTTGTGCATGTTCTTGGTTTTGTCAGGAAAGAGGGCGTGCAGGCGCAGGTTAGGCCAACCGCAGCCAGCTTGCGTTACAGCGCGGAAAGTATGCTGAACAACTCGCATCAATATGGGCCGGTGACGCGCAGTTTGGCCCGGATGTCCGAGGGGCTGAGGGTGTTTAATCACGGCATTCTGATGTCTCTGAATTATCAGTTAACTCGTCCAATCGCCAAGTTGGCGGGATACATTACCGAGTCGGCACTGAAAATACCCAATTCCCGCACGGCGAGTTTCAGCATAGGCCGCGCAGTGGCCAGCTCTATCTGGGCCGCAGTTGATGCGTTTCTTTTTCTTTCTCTGGCGGCGGGCAATGGTGTGGGTTTGGGTGGGCCCGAGGCATTGACCAAGGTCAAATTCCCCTTGAATGTACCTTTTGGTGCCATTGGCTTGGGAATTTCAATCATCAGCACTGCTGCGCAAATGCTCTTGGTTGCCATACCAGCCGCCATTTTGATGGGGGCTGCCAAAGGCGCTTGTCATCTCGAGGGTTGGAATGGCAACGTGGCGAGGCCACTGGAACTGGCGGGTAGCAAAAGAAAACCTGTGGCCTGGGCTTGACACGACAGGCATAAAAAAAGCCGCCCAAGGGCGGCTTTTTCACGTAGACGCGAGAATTACAGCGCTGTTACGTTTTCAGCTTGTGGGCCTTTCTGACCTTGAGTCACAGTGAAAGACACTTTCTGGCCTTCAGCCAAGGTTTTGAAGCCGTTGCCCTGAATGGCGCTGAAGTGTACGAACACGTCAGGACCGTTTTCACGGGAAATGAAGCCAAAGCCTTTGGATTCGTTGAAAAATTTAACTTGACCGGTTACGGTATCAGACATAGCAATATCCTGGATTTCTGAATTGAACAAAATAGCTAAAAAACTGGGTGAAATTCGAGAAACAGAACTATTGCTTAAGCGGTTTGCCTGAATTGAACTGACCTGAAGTAGCGCCAAATTTTTTTTGCTGAAGCCAGTTTAGGCTTTTCCTGAAGCTTGTCAAGCAACATTTTCAGTTCAGTCACCTTTTCTTCACATTTCTTTTATCGCACTGTCACATGCAATCCGTACATTTCGTGTCATCGAAATGACAAATGGACCCTTGGATGGAAGCGATCAAGCACGATGTCACCAAGCAAGATGCCTTGAGAAATGCCTTGTACCTGAGTACTCCTGCGCGCGCACAGGCCCCTTCGCTGGAGGTTTGTCTGGCCAGAACAGCCGCTGAGGTGCTTGAGGCCCAAAAACTACGTTTTAATATTTTCTCCGAAGAATATGGTGCAGATCTGGGTAGTAACGGGATTGATCATGATGTGTTTGATGCCTACTGTGATCACCTTCTTGTAAGAAACAGCCAAACTGGCGAAGTGGTGGGTACTTACCGCATTCTCGCGCCAGAGAATGCGGCACGCCTGAAATGCTGGTATTCAGAAACCGAGTTCTTCATGAACCGCATTGAAAGGTTGCGCAAAACCACCGTTGAGGTAGGCAGGTCTTGCGTACACCCGGATTACCGCAATGGCGCGGCCATCATGCTGCTGTGGAGTGGTATTGCGCAATACATGAAGCTGGGTGGCTACAAGCACCTGATTGGTTGCGCAAGCGTCAGCCTGCGCGATGGAGGCCACCAGGCTGCCAGCCTGTTCAAACAGCTTGAGCCGCACCTGGCCGAAGCCAGCTGCCAGGTATTTCCTAAGAACCGTTTACCGGTTGAGCGCTTGCGTTGCGACGTGGAAATTGAGCCGCCACCCTTGGTAAAAGGTTATTTGCGCCTTGGCGCGGTGGTGTGTGGCGAGCCCGCATGGGATCCCGATTTCAACACCGCAGACTTCATGATGCTGTTGTCAATCGACAAGATGAGCCCACGTTACGCAAGGCACTTCGGTTTTATCTGATCGGGTTTGAATAAGCCCGGTTCAGCGCCGGGTCAGCAACTCCAGTTCAAGCCCGATTCGTTGCCACTGTTCAACCTCTGTTTCAAGGCTGTATTGGGTCAAGGGGTGGGTGATCAGCCAGTTTTTAGGCACACTTATTTGAATGCCTTGTTCAAGCAGCTTCACCTTGAGTTCGGGCAAGGCCTCTACCTCCCTGCGGCGCAAAAACAGGGCTGCAAGGCGCAAGCACATGGGCGCTGCCCAGTGAATGGCGGTGTTGGCGATGTCGCTGACCTTGCCCAGTTTTCCGTTGTGAGCCAGCACCCAAGTCGACAACAATTGTTGTTCGCGTTTTGAAAACCCGGGCATGTCTGCGTTACTGAGAATGTAGGCAGCATGCTTGTGGTGACCATTGTGACCAATCGACAAACCAATCTCGTGCAACATGGCAGCCCAATGCAGCATCGGTAGCTGCTCTTTTAATTCGGGCAGTTGTTTCATGAGTTGCTTGAACAACAGTTCGGCCAGTACTTTGACCTTGCCCGCATGTTTGCTGTCAATTTTGTAGCGGTGTAAAAACTGCGCAACTGTAATTTCGCGCATGTCTTCGTTGTGCTGGCGGCCCAGCATGTCATAGAGCAAACCTTGGCGTAACGCACCATCGGTCACATCCATTTGTTCAATTTCAAGCTCTTCAAACACGGCACTCATCACTGCAAGGCCGCCAGGCATCATGGGCAAGCGATCAAGCTTCAGCCCCTCAAGGGTAATGTTGTCCAGGTGCCCGGCTGCCGTGACATGTTCTCGAATCAGCCTCAGGCCTTCAGCAGACATGCCATGTTGGGTAAACCCGTTTGAAATGCATATTTCAGCCAAAGCCCTTGCTGTGCCTGAAGATCCAATGGCGTGAGTCCAACCCATGTCCAGCATCTGGCGGCGCAGTACCGCAACTTCTTTGCGTGCCGCCATGATGGCGTTTTTCATGGCGCGGGGGCTGATGCTGCCATCGGTAAAGTATTGCTGGGCGGTGCTCACGCAACCAATGTACAAACTTTCCATGGCTTCGGGCTCGTAGTCTTCGCCAATAATGAATTCAGTGGAGCCCCCACCAATGTCGACCACCAGGCGCTTGCCTTGTCCAATCGGCAATTGGTGGGCAACACCGCAGTACACCAGGCGAGCCTCCTCAACACCCGAAATTACATCGATCGGGAATCCCAGCGCGGCTTCAGCCTTGGCAATAAATTCGGCAGCATTGCGCGCCACCCGCACTGCGTTCGTGGCGACGGCACGTACCTCGCCCGGCTTGAACGAGCGCAAACGTTCGCCAAAACGGCTCAACGCGCCAAGAGCGCGCTCTTGGGAGTCTTCGTCCAGGCACTTCTGAGCGTTCAGGCCTGCACCCAAACGAACGGGTTCTCGAAGGGTATCAATGATGTAAATTTGGGATTGCCCGTTGAGCTCTTCCACTCGGGCAACAATCATTCGAAAGCTGCTGGAACCCATGTCAACGGCGGCAATCAACTGGCGTGGCTTGGACATTGTGTGGTCTGTGATTCGGGTCAGGCGCTAGGATGCCACAAATGAAGCACCCTGGTTTTGTTTGTGGCCATTTGACCACTTTCAAATGTTTGTCACATTTTTGAAATACCATCAAGGGTAACGCATCGACACTTGGAGTATTGCTTGAAAGTAGCAACCGTCACGGACGTAGCACCCAATAAAGAATTGTATTTGAACCGCGAGTTGGGTGTATTGGCCTTCAATCGTCGGGTTTTGGCCATGGCCGAAGACGAGAGCGTGCCTTTGCTGGAGCGTTTGAAATACCTGTGCATCGTGTCCAGCAACATGGACGAGTTCTTCGAGATCCGGGTGTCGGGGTTGCAAGAACAAATCCGGCAAAATCCGGAATTCACCGACAAAGACGGCTTGAGCGCACTGGAAACATTGCACCGGGTTTCTGTGGCCTCGCAAGAAATTGTTGGGCAGCAGTACCGTTTGCTCAATGAATCGGTGTTGCCCGCCCTTCGGGAGGAAAGCATTGCCTTGATGACACTGGCGACCTGGAATGAGGAGCAGGCACACTGGGCTCGCCAATACTTCCGGCACGAGGTGTTGCCTGTTTTAACGCCGATTGGACTCGACCCCGCACACCCGTTTCCACGTGTGCTGAACAAATCCTTGAATTTTGCTGTTGAATTGACTGGCCATGATGCGTTTGGTCGAGCATCGAATGTGGCCATTGTGCAGGCCCCACGCGCTTTGCCACGCCTTGTTCGCATGCCGTCCAATTTGTCGGGTTACGAACATGGTTTTGTGATGTTGACCTCGATTTTGCAGGCCTTTATTCCCGAACTTTTCCCGGGCATGGAAGTGCACGGTGTGTACCAGTTTCGCGTAACCCGCAACAGTGACCTTTATGTGGATGAAGAAGAAATCACCAATCTGCGTGTGGCTTTGCAGGGCGAGTTGTCGCAGCGACATTTTGGCGATGCTGTGCGTCTTGAGGTAAGCGATCAAACGTCAGCCGACATGACTTCACGTCTGTTGAAGGAGTTCGGGCTATCGGAACAGGCCCTGTATCGCGTGAACGGCCCCGTGAATTTGGTGCGCTTGATGCAGTTGCCAGACTGGGTGGATCGCCCTGATTTAAAGTTTGCGCCTTTCGCGCCAGGGCGACCTGAAGCACTGGTGAAGCAGCCTGATATCTTTAAGGCGATTCAAAAGGGCGATGTATTGCTTCATCACCCTTATCAAAGTTTTAGCCCTGTGCTGGAATTCATCAAGAAGGCTGCGACCGACCCCGATGTGGTGGCTATCAAGCAGACCATATACCGCACGGGCACTGAATCGGTGTTGATGGACAGCTTGTTGGCTGCAGCCCGCAGTGGCAAGGAAGTGACGGTGGTGCTGGAGTTGATGGCCCGTTTTGATGAAGAAGCCAATATTAACTGGGCATCCAAGCTTGAGCGCGTGGGTGCTCATGTGGTGTACGGGGTGGTGGGGCAGAAAACCCACGCCAAAATGGTGATGGTGGTTCGCCGTGAAAAAACCGAGACCGGCAAGGTGATATTGCGCCGCTATGTGCATTTGGGTACCGGTAACTACCACCCAAAAACTGCGCGTTTGTACACCGATTTTGGTTTGTTTTCCTGCGATGAATCGTTGGGGCACGATGTGCACGAGGTGTTTAACCATTTGACTGGTTTGGGCCGTGCCCGCAAGTTAAACAAAATATGGAATTCGCCCTTTAATTTGCACAGCAATGTGGTGATTGCAGTACGAAAAGAGGCTGAGCTGGCCAAAGCCGGTAAAAAATGTCGAATTATGGCGCGCATGAATGCCTTGCTCGAGCCGAATTTGATCAATGAGTTGTATGCGGCCTCGCAAGCCGGTGTAAAAATTGATTTGATCGTTCGGGGGGTGTGTGCACTGCGTCCCGGAGTTCCGAACCTAAGCGAGAACATCACCGTTCGCTCTGTGGTGGGTCGTTTGCTGGAACACAGCCGAGTGTTTTACTTCAGCAATGATGGCGATGAAGAAGTCTTTATTTCCAGTGCAGACTGGATGGACAGAAATTTCTTCAGACGTGTGGAGCTGGCCGTACCGGTTACCGACAAGAAACTGAAAAAGCGCGTGATTGACGAAGGATTGAAAGCTTTGCTGGCTGACAACATTCTGGCGTGGACCATGGATTCTCAGGGGAATTACACCCGCAAGAAGCCCACGGGAGCGCGCCGCATGAACTCGCAGAATTATTTGTTAACAACATTGGCGGCCAGTTTTGTGGAACACAGGGAGCCTGTCAGCCCACCGGAATCAAATTGAATTATTAGCGTCGCCGCACTTCAAACACCCCGTTGACTTCGAGCAGGTGTGTCAGTGCGCCTCGCAATTGTTCACCGCTGTTGACTTCAGCGGTGAATTGCATTTTGGCAACCCCGCGTTGTGTTTCAGTTTGCACGCCAATCACGTTGATTTTGTCTTTTGAAAACACTTCAGTGATATCGCGCAACAAACCTTGCCTGTCATTCGCGGTCACTGCAATGTCGACCGGGTAATGAAGGCCCGAGGATTCTCCCCAGGTGGTTTCAATCAGGCGCTCGGGTTGGCGACGCATGACCTCGGCCAGGTTGGAGCAGCCCAGGCGGTGAATGGATACACCTTTGCCACGGGTTACAAAACCGATAATGGGATCGGGTGGAGCAGGGCGACAGCACCGGGCCAGGTTGGTCATCAGTGTGCTGACACCCACCACCAACACGCCCGATTCTTTGCCCGTTGAGTTGCCCAATGAGCCGGCTTTGCGCTTGTTGAGAATTTCAATCTGTTCTTCGTCGGACAAGGGGCCCGAGGGTTGCAGGTCGGCCCGCAATGCATTTTCGATCGCGCGGGGTCGTATTTCTTCACGGGCCAGCGCAACATACAAGTCATCGGGTTTCTCGTATCCCAGCTTCTGGGCCAACAACTCCAGGTTTTGTGCGGTTTGCCCAATGCGTTGAAGTTCGCGCTCGGCAATAGCACGGCCGCGTTCAAGCGTTTCCTTGCGTTCTTGTTGCGCAAACCACTGCTTTACCTTTTGGCGTGCGCGGTGGCTGATCAAATATTTTTGGGTCGGGTTTAGCCAGTCGCGGGAAGGCCCGGTGGCCGCGTCGCCCCGCGCGCTCACAATTTCCACAGTTTGGCCGTTGTCCAGCGGGGTGTTTAATTGCACCATTTGCCCGTTTACCTTGGCACCCCGGCAGCGGTGACCCAGCTCGGTGTGTACATGGTAGGCAAAATCGAGTGGTGTGCTGCCAGTGGGCAATTCCACCACTTTGGCTTGCGGAGTGAACACGTACACCCGATCGTTCAGGGCGCTGGTTTTCATTTCCTGCGCCCAGTCGCTGGCCTCGCCCATGGTGTCGGTCACATCTTTTTGCCACGCCAGCAGTTGGCGCAACAAGGCAATGCGTTCCTCAAACTGACCCTCAGCGCGACTTTCGCCGGTGTAACCGTCTTTGCCCGATTCTTTGTAGCGCCAATGCGCAGCCACACCATATTCAGCGAACTGATGCATGGCCTCAGTGCGAATTTGCACCTCGAGTGTTTTACCGGTTTCGTCCTGCACCACAGTGTGCAGGCTTTGGTAACCGTTGGGCTTGGGTTTGCTGATGTAGTCGTCGAACTCCTCGGAAATGGGGGTCCACAAGTTGTGAACAATTCCCAAGGCTGTGTAACAGTCATCGACTGTGTCTAAAATCACCCGGCAGGCACGCACATCGTACAGCTTGTCAAAGCTGACGCCTTTGCCGCGCATTTTGTTCCAAATGCTGTAGATGTGTTTCGGGCGCCCCGTGATTTCGCAATGAATACCGGCAAGCAGCAGGTTTTCCTTGATACTTGTCATTGCAGATTCAATGAAAGCTTCGCGCTCAATGCGCTTTTCATCCAGCATTTTCGCCACGTTTTTGTACGTGTTCGGTTGCAAAATGCGGAATGACAAGTCCTCAAGTTCCCACTTCAGTTGCCACAGGCCCAAGCGGTTGGCCAAGGGCGCATACAGGTCAAGGGTTTCTTGCGCGTGCGACACGGCATAGGCCCACAAAGGACCTTTTTCGTTTTTGATGTCGTCGTGACTGGTGAAGTGCCGCAGGGTTTGAAGACGCGAGCACAAACGAATCATGATGACGCGAATGTCGGTGGACATGGCCAACAACATTTTGCGCAGGGTTTCAATTTGATCGGCCCAGCGCAAGGTTTCAATGGTGGTGCGGCTGGCACTGGGGCCCACCATGGATCGCATTTTGAAAAGCTTGCGCAGGCTGGCCAGCATGCGGCCTACCTCGTCCCCAAATTTCTTCTCCATTTGGCTTTCAAGGTGTTTGTCGAAAAACACCAAGGGGCCCAAAGCACCGGCAATTCGGGTGTTGGCGTCAGCTCGCAGCTCAGCCAACAGGTCGGCCACCGCCAGCATGTGTTGAATGGCAGATTCTTGGGTGTCCAGAAGATGATCGGCCGCATGAGCCCGGGCGTAGTTGAGTGCTTCCTCAACGCGGGCAGCGTCAAATTTATTCAACAACACCAGGGCAGGCGCAGAAGCGCTGCCTTTTTTTTCAGAGCCCAGTGTTGATGAAACTGAAACCATGTGTGCTTGGGTGGATTCGTTAAGACCAGTTTAAAACAAAAAGTCGCGAACAATATTAATTTGCTCGTTCTGCATGAAAGTAGGGGCATGACCAACGCCCGGCACCTCGATAACGCGTGGCCTGGGGCCACGTTGACTCATTTCCGACACTGTTTGTTTCGACAGCAGGTCGGAGTGTTCCCCGCGCACCACCAAGGTGTCGGCCTTGATCGCATCAAATGCTGCCCAAAGTGCAGTTTCATGCAGCAAGGTGGTGGATTCTGACAGGTTTTGAAATGCCTGGCCGATTGCGGGGTCGTAGTGGGGCTGCCAATGTCCGTTTTTTTCGACCAACACGGAATCGCACAATTCATTCCATTGCGATTCAGAGTGTGGGCCAAAGGGCTGGGAAATTGTTCGAATATAAAGGCGTGCTTCTTGAAGTGTTTGAAATTGAACGGGTTTCCCAACGTAATCGCCAATGCGTTGCAAAGCGCTGAAATTCAGGCTTGGGCCAACATCATTCAATATCAGCTTTCGAATGGGGTTGTTGGGCAGGCTTGCATAGCCCATGCCGATCAGCCCACCCATGGAGGTACCCAACCAGTCCAGTGTCTCTGCATTTAAACGGGCCACCAGTGCCACACAGGCGCCAACATAGGTGGGTACGCCATACAGGGCAGGATCGGCCAAGCAATCCGATTTTCCCCGGCCTGGCATGTCGGCTGCTACAACGCGTATGGATTTGCCCAATTCCTGGGCCAGCGCTTCAAAATCAGCACTGCTGCGGGTGAGTCCATGCACACACAACAGCACATGTGGGTTGTCGGGGTCGCCCCATTCGCGGTAGGCTAAATTGTGTAAGCCTTGCGGGCTTAACCATTGCACGGTGTGCAAGCGCGCTGTCAGCATTGTTCAATACCCTCCAGTGAATTGTTTTAATCAGTATTTCAGAGTTTCATTATCGAAAGAGGTTCATCCGTGGATTTTAAGAACATGAATGCGTTGGTCACTGGTTCGACCAGTGGTATCGGTTTGGGTATTGCCCAGCGCCTGGCTGCCAAGGGCGTGAACGTGATGCTCAACGGTTTTGGGTCGCCTGAACAAATTGAAGCGGCCAGGCAAAGTATTGCTGCCTATGGCGTGAAAGTGGGTTATCACGGCGCTGATTTGACGAAGGTGGTTGAAGTTGAAGACTTGGTGAGAAGTACAGAGGCTTTGTTCGGCAGTCTGGATGTTCTGGTGAACAACGCAGGTATTCAACATGTTTCGCCGGTGGAAAGCTTTGATCCTGCAAAGTGGGATGCTGTCATTGCGATCAACCTGAGCGCGGCTTTCCACACCACGCGATTGGCCTTGCCCGGTATGCAGGCACGCAACTGGGGGCGTATTGTCAATATTGCTTCGGCGCATGGTTTGGTGGCGTCAGCCAACAAATCGGCTTATGTGGCGGCCAAGCACGGCATTGTGGGTCTGACCAAGGTAGTGGCTTTGGAAAATGCGAAAAGCGGTATTACCTGCAACGCGGTGTGCCCGGGCTGGGTGCTGACCCCGCTTGTACAGGCGCAGGTTGATGCGCGTGCGGAAAAAGAGGGCGTTTCCGTGGAAGATGCCAAAGTGGGCTTGTTGAGTGAAAAGCAACCTTCGCAAGAGTTTGTAACACCCGAGCAGTTGGGTGGGCTGGTGGTGTTTTTGTGTTCGGACGATGCACAGGAGGTGCGTGGTGCTGCATGGAATATGGACGGCGGGTGGTTAGCGCAGTAAGCGTCGCTTTGTGGGCTGCAGATCCCGATTTTCTGGGTCACTGCCACGGTTTGTTGCCCACTCTGCATGGGTTACTTGAGCCGCACTTGAATGTTCACCGCTGGGTTCAGCGCCCAATCGGCGGCGGTGTTTCGATCGCTTCGCCTTCAAGAAAACCTGCCCGTTTGAATTTACCCGCCACGGTCGGCCAAAGGCCGGCACCGAGACTCGGCCCGCCTTTTTGCCGAGCGAGGTGAGTCAGGGTGAATTTCAAAAAGGGAGGATCAGGTTTTCAGGCGAGAGATTGAAACCCAAGCCGATTGGGCAGTTAACGAGCGTTCTAGAAAGCGGAACCCAAGCCGATCGAGCTATAAAAACCAGTTGGTAATCTAACCAACCCGCTCAATGGTCACTTGAACGTCCAAATTTTCTTGCCCACCCCCAGTGCGAATGCCGCGAATTGGTGATGCACCAGTGAAGTCTTTGGCAACAGCCAGGCGGCAGTGATTGCCTTGCACCAATGATTTGTGCGTGGCGTCTACCCCCAACCACTGCTGCCGATCTTCGTCGAACACCTCGACCCACGCGTGGCTGTCGTGTTGCTCCACATTGGGATTGAAAAAATAACCACTCACATATCGCGCAGGAATACGATGCGCACGCAGGCAGGCCAGCATCACATGCGAGTGATCCTGACAAACACCCTGACCATTCTCGAAGGCTTGCATGGCAGAATCAGCCACCGTGGTGCTGCCTTTGGTGTACACAACCCGGTCTGCTACTGCATGCGCCAGTGTCAGTATTCGATGTGCAAATGGAACGTGGGTATCGGTCACGAAACTGGCAAAGTCCCGCATCTCATCGCTGTACTGCGTCAATGGCGTTGTGGGCGTGTACACCAGGGGGTTGAGTGAAAATTGGCGGGCCGGGGTATAACCATCGTCAAGTGGATCAATTTCAACTTGCCCTTGTGACTGTACCGTTAATTCGCGATGTTGCTGATTGACTGAGAAGGTGTGCACCGCATTGCCGTGGTGATCGCGCGCACTGTGATGTTTCGCGGGTGTTTTTATTTTCCAGTCGATAATTCTTTGCTTGGTGTCTTGCTGCGGTGTCAGGCGCACATGCTGAATGCTGTACAGCACAGGCCAGGTGTAGCGGTAAGTGGTGTGGTGTTGAATGCGCAGTTTCATGCCTCAAGCGGCACCAGGAAATCTTTGCTGATTCGGTTGCCCAAATCGTTCACACGCTCCAGGAAATTGGTGAGATAAGCGTGCAAACCCATCTGCAAAATATCGTCGATTTGGCTGTACAGCAATTCAGCACGCAGCTTACCCGCGCGGCGTTCAGTGGATGCGGAATAATCGTTTCGAATCATCTCCAGGTTGGCACACACTTCGTTGAGCGAGGCCAGCAGTGACCTTGGCATGTCATCACGCAAAATCAGCAGCTCGGCAACACGGTCGGGTGTAATCACATCCCGATACACCTTCCGGTAAGTTTCGAAGGCAGACACTGAACGCAAAATCGCGGCCCAGTGATAATAGTCGGCATGTGGGTCGGCGGTATTCAAATTGGCCAAAGGGCTAAAAGGCATGCTGTGGAACTTCACATCCAACAGTCGCGCGGTGTTGTCTGCACGTTCCAGAAAGGTACCTAGCCGAATAAACCGAAATGCGTCGTCCTTCAACATGGTGCCAATGGTCACCCCCCGGGACAAATGGCTGCGAAACTTCACCCACTCAAAAAACTCGGAGGGGTCGCGTTCAACTGTGCCGTCGGCCAACACTTTTTTCAGTTCAAGCCATGTGGTGTTGTTGGTTTCCCAAACTTCGGTCGTTAAGGCACCACGCACCGCACGTGCGTTTTCCCGGGCACCTTGCAAGCAGCAATAAATGCTGGAGGGGTTGCTAGGGTCTTTGACCATGAAGTCAATCACGGCCTCTGCGCTAACCTCGTCGTGGCGTTGCGCAAATGCTTCGGTCAATTCGCAAATTGACAACATGGCTCGCCATCCTTGTTCCGCATTCTCCGGGTCTTGCGGAAGCAGGGCAGTTTGTACGTTGACATCGAGCATGCGGGCTGTGTTCTCGGCACGTTCAATGTAACGTGCCATCCAGAACAAGTGGTCAGCAGTTCTACTTAGCATGTTGATTGCTCCTTATCGTTCCAGTACCCAAGTGTCTTTGGTGCCACCGCCCTGGCTGCTGTTCACCACCAGCGAGCCCTCGCGCAGCGCCACCCGGCTTAGGCCGCCCGGGATCAGGCTGACCTTGCTGCCCGATAACACAAAGGGGCGCAGGTCAATGTGGCGGGGCGCCAAGCCCTGTTCCACAAAGGTGGGGCATGTCGACAAAGCCAGTGTGGGTTGGGCAATGAATTTCGCAGGATCAGAAATGAGTTTCTTGCGGAAGTCTTCAATTTGCGCCTTGGTGGATGCCGGTCCTACCAACATGCCGTATCCACCCGCGCCATGCACTTCTTTCACGACCAGTTCAGGCAGTTTGTCCAGCACCTCTTTCAATTGCTCGGGTTTGCGGCATTGCCAAGTGGGTACGTTTTGAATAATCGGTTCTTCGCTGAGATAAAAGCGAATCATGTCAGGCACATAAGGATAGATCGATTTGTCATCGGCCACACCCGTGCCTATGGCGTTGGCCAGTGTGACATTGCCTGCGCGGTACACCGACAACAGGCCGGGAACGCCCAGTTGTGAATCTTCGCGAAATGCCAGTGGATCGAGAAAGTCGTCGTCCAGCCTGCGGTAAATGACATCCACACGTTTTGGACCTTGAGTGGTGCGCATGTAGAGCACTTCCTCATCCACAAACATGTCTTTTCCTTCCACCAATTCAATACCCATTTGCTGGGCCAGAAAGGCGTGCTCGAAATAGGCCGAGTTGTACATGCCTGGCGTAAGCAAAACCACTGTGGGGTCGGTGCTGTTTTGTGGCGAGACCGAACGCAGGTTTTCCAGTAAATTGTCGGGGTAGTGTTCAACCGGAGCCACGCGGTTGCGGGCAAACAGTTCCGGAAACAGGCGCATCATCATTTTCCGGTTTTCGAGCATGTAGCTGACGCCTGAGGGCACACGCAGGTTGTCCTCGAGTACATAAAACTCGCCTTCACCGGCACGCACCACGTCCACACCTGCAATGTGGGCATAAATATCGCCAGCCACTTTCACGCCCTGCATTTCAGGGCGGTATTGTTCATTGTTGAAAATCTGTTCAGGCGGAATTAGCCCTGTGCCCAGTATTTTTTGCTCGTTGTAAATGTCTTTCAAAAACATGTTGAGCGCTTGGACACGCTGGCACAATCCGGCTTCCAGTGTTTTCCATTCAGACGCCTTGATGACGCGCGGCACGATGTCGAATGGAATTAATCGCTCCGTTCCCGATTCTTCGCCATACACAGCAAACGTAATCCCCACACGTCTGAAAATAAGATCTGCCTCGGCTCGCTTGTTTTGCAATTTCTCAGGGGTTTGTATTTCCAGCCATCGCGAAAAATCCAGGTAATGCGGGCGAATTTCGCCGCCGGGCGTGTACATTTCGTCGAAGGGTGTTGCTGACATAAGTTGATTATTCCTGTTCTGTGTAGTTTTGAAGTAACAAGAAGCATGCCAAGCGCATGCAGGCTGATTGTGTCGCGCTCAGGCATAAAGTTAACAGTGTTAACGACCTTTTGCACCGCTTTCGTGCATGTGCCAGTATCGCTGGCGTTGCTGGTGTGCGTTGAGCACTTCAGGCTGAACGTTCATGTGGTTGAACTTCCATTTCATTGCACCATTTTGGGCGGTATTGGACCATTGGACGCCCATGGTTTCGTATCGTTCAATCACGTGTCGGTGTGGATGACCAAACTGGTTTTCCCAGCCAGATTGTATGAGGGCGTACTCGGGCCGCACAGCGTGAAGAAACGGAGTGGTTGATGACGTTTTTGATCCATGGTGGGGCACTACAAGTACCCGGGACCTTAGCGCTTTTGCCCCGTGTTGTGCCAACAAGGTCATTTCCGAAATCGCTTCGATGTCACCCGTCAACAGCACACTGTGCAGCTTATTGCTGATTCTCAGTACGCAACTTTGATTGTTCTTTGCCAATAACTTTTGGGACTTATCGTGGGGTGAGTGAAGTCCGAGTGGGGTGAATGTCACCCCGTCCCAGGTCCACGGCTTCAAGGTGTGGCAATTGCTGGTGCTGCTTTGAAGAGTTTGAGCGAGCAAGTTTAAAGGGTGTTGTTTGTCGATGGAGGACGCAAACTGAGCGGGTACTGATTTTTGTAATAACAGGGGTGCACCGCCGGAATGATCTGCATCGTCATGCGACAGCATGAACATATTGGCCTGCCGATATCCATGGGCGGCCATCCATGGCAGGACCACGCGCCTGGCCGAGTCGGATCGCGAATTGAAAGCAGGGCCTGCGTCGTAAATCAGCAAGTGTTTCCGGGTTTGAATGCTGATGGCTGTGCCTTGGCCGACATCCATCAGGGTCATCCAGAAATCATTGTGTTCTGGCCGCGGTGGCGGAAGTGCCAGCAAGCCAATCAGCCCGATTCCGACCCACCGGGCAATAAGTCCGGCAGGTAAAATCAATACCAGACAACCCGTGGCCACCAATGCATTGATCCACCAAGGCTGGTTGTGTACCGGTACGGTGGCCCAGCTCAATTCATTGAAATAGACAAGCCATTCGCGCTGTACAGAAAGACTGTCGGCTGCCAGCAGCAGCGCCCATGCTTGTTGCGTCAGGCCGCCAATCAATGCCAGGGGCGTGCTCACAAAACTCATCCAGGGAATGGACAGGGCATTGGCCACAGGGCTGATGAGTGATTGTTGGTTGAATAAAATTGCGCACGGAAGTATCAAACCAATGGTGACCGTGTACTGGGCTTTCAAAGCGTTGGCAATGAATTCATGCTGGGGTTTAATGAAGTAGTAATGCCCTTGGGTGACGAGGATCAACAGTGCCACGGCACCGAAGGAGAGAATGAAACCTGCATCCTGTACAGCCCAGTTGTCGAACGCAAGGGTTAAGAACAAAGCGAGAAAAAATGTGTCCCAGCTGCTTTGATGGCCCGCGCGCACTTGCCCCACAAACAATGCAAACAGCATGAACACGGTGCGTTGGGCGGGTACGCCCCAACCTGCAATCAAACCGTACAGGACTGCAAACAGCAAACCGAAGGCACTGCCCGCCAACGGAGCGGGTAGCAGTAGACAAAGCAATGAGGAGCGACGCCACAACGCACTGAGAAATTTGCCTGCCAGCATGGCAAACAGTGTGATGTGCAAACCGGAAATGGCAACCAAATGCGCAATGCCAGTGGCATTGAACATTTCACGATCCTCGGCGCTGATCAAGCCTTGATCACCGACTACCATGGCCAACACCAAAGCCCGTTCGGGGTGGTTTTGCAGGGCGGTCACAATGGTGTTTGCAACATGCAGACGAGCACGCTCCATCCAAACCAACGGATTCAGCATGGCTGCTTCAGGTAATTTCTCCAGCTCGCCTTTCAATTGGGCGGTGCCAGCGATTCGATTGGCAAACCAGTGGCGGTGAACATCGAAACCTTCCAGCTGCAAAGGTGCTTTGGGCGATTTGATGCGAACCATTGCCCGGAAAAACTCTCCTGGTAGCAGTTCTTGGTAGGTGGCTGCATTCTCAACAAAAACTTGCAAACGAGCGCCGTTCATCAGGCAGTCACTCTTAAGCCACGGGCTTTCTGGTGTGTGTTCAATCAGCCAGGTTTGTGCGCTGTTGTCGCGGAATGTTTTTTCAAGCAGGCGGAATTCGGATTTGATTTTTTGTTTGTTGCAACTCAAGGGGACCTGTGCGTGTTGATGTGCAGCCGCTTGAAGGCCCGCGCACATTTGCGCCATGACAGCACCCAGAATAAACCAGCTTATTTTCTCGAGGATGGATTTGCTGACGCCGCCGCGAATACCAAGCATCAGGAAACTTGCTGCCCATGCGAACAGAATGAGACTGTTTCCGCCCAGCGCTTGATGAACTTTTACCCAAGTCCATGGCAGAGTGGTTTGGCTGTGGAATAGCAGAAGGCTTAGCAAGTAAGCTGTTGTGAACAACGGCAGGGAAGGCACGACTTGGTATTGGTGTGGAGGCAAGCCCACAAGCGTGCACCAATGTGTTCAAGTTCACCAATGGTGACCGAATTTGGGTGATGGTTTTGGTTAGCTTTGCAGGGCGAGTGCGGGCAGTGCGCGTTGCGCGTTTCGTTCTGTTTGCGCTGAAAGTTCTTGTAAACTCAGCCCGCGCAGTTGCGCAATGGTTTGCGCAATTCGGGGCAAATGCTCCGGTGCGTTGCGTTGTTTGTTGATCCATTCAGGTGCAATGTCAGGCCCATCGGTTTCAAGCACCATGGCATGCTCGGGCAGCTCGGTAGCCAGTCGCCGCAGCTGCAGTGCCCGCGTGAATGTGCTTGCACCGCCAAAGCCAAGGCACATGTTCAAATTCAAAAAATGTTCAGCTTGCTGAAAGCTGCCGTTAAACGCGTGGGCAATGCCGCTGCGTGGTTTATAAACACGCAGGCTTTTTAAAACCGGGTCTTGTGCCTTGCGCACATGCATGACCACGGGCAAATCAAAATCGCGGGCCAGCTTCAATTGAGCGTTGAAAAACCGTACCTGCTTTTCCCAATTCAGGCCAGGCACAAACCCATCCAGACCTATTTCCCCGATGCCCGCAAACTTGGGGTCATCAATTGATAGCTGAATTTTTTGCTTCAAGGTCAGCAGATCTTCTTCGCGTGCATTGTCTACAAACATGGGGTGTATCCCCAGGCAATAAACCGCGCCTGCGGTGTGGTGGGCCAATTTTTTTACGGTATCAAAATTGAATGCGCCCACGGCGGGCAATACAAAGCGGGTAACATGCAATTCACGCGCACGCTGAACCACAGCAGTGCGATCACTGTCGTATTCAGAAGCATCAAGGTGTAGGTGCGTGTCGGTCCACATACTTTAAAGTTTGCCATGTTTCGTCGGAAAATTCGCAAGTACCTGCCCACGCCCGATCATTTCGATCGCCTGGCTTGGGCACGGCCATTCAAACGCTTCTTGGGGCACCCGAATATTTGGGCCTTGAATCGAAAAAGTATCGCGGGTGGTGTGGCTGCTGGCCTGTTTTGCGGGTTGATCCCCGGGCCTTTTCAAATTTTCGGTTCTCTCATTTGGGTGCTGGTGGGCAAGGTGAATATGCCCGTGGCGTTTGTCGTCACCCTGTATACCAACCCGATCACGATTGTGCCGCTTTATCTGATTGCTGTCGCTTATGGTGACTTTCTTCTTGGCGGGATAGGGCAGGCCAATATTCAACCTGCACCACACTGGAACTGGTCCGCTTGGTTGGATTCGTCACGCGCTTTCCTGGACTGGATGTTCTCCATGGGGCCATCGCTGGCGGTGGGGCTGCCCGCACTCATGGTGACCTTGTCAATATTGGGCTACATCAGCGTTCGCGTGGCCTGGAACATTGGCGTTCGAATTGCGGTGATACGCAGGCGCAAGCGTTTGGGTTAACCCAGAACCAACCCACTCTCACCACTTGTGGTGGCACCTTTTTCCATCCAAAACGGGGCATGTTAGCTTGTTCGGTTATTGACTGAACAGAGCAAAACCATGCCATTGATGATTCGCCAAGGCGACACCACCAGCCACGGTGGCACAGTGCTTGAAGGCTTTCCGTTTTACACCGTTGAAGGCCGTGCAGTGGCCGCCATGGGCCACAAGGTGGCCTGCCCGCTGTGCAAGGGCGTGTTCCCGATTGCGCAGGGCAACCCAGCCCACACATTCAACAATGTGCCCCTGGCCTATGAAGGCATGAAAACCGCGTGCGGTGCTTCGTTGATTGCCTCGCAAGCCAGCACCACCCACGCCGCGCCAACAGGTTCTGTTGCCCGAATTGCGGAACAGCAAATTCCCGACAACCCCTTGGGCAATCAAACCGACGACAAAGTGGTGCAGTTTGTAATTCGGCACCATGAAACCCAAGAACCGTTGGAAGGCGTGCCCTACAGCATCAAGTTGTCCACTGGCGCAGTTGAATCGGGGCACACCAACGCCGAAGGTTTGACCAGCAAACTGGTGGTCAACAAAACCGTTCAGGCAGAATTGATTGTGCACGCCATGCCATGACAAACAATTGCTTTCCCCACCTGCTTAGCGATGACCTTCCGCTACACAAAGGCGCGCGCACGCTGGACAAATGCAAGTGCTACAGCACCGACCGCTACGACAACACCGAAAAACTGATTGCGGAAGTTGAAGTATTAACCTGCGACTGCCTGTGGCGCATTTACCAGCGCGAAGCCCAGCACATTGTTGCCCCTGGCGGCGTGTTGATTGCCGACCCCATTGCGCGCAACAGGCGCATTAATGCGGCATATGCAGCGCTATGGAAAGCCGACAGCCGCTTTGAATGGGCCGGGCTTGCGGCTTTTGCATCCAAACAGGTGGGCTGTGGCCTGTTACACGCAGCCACAGGCATGGAACAGATCAACCGCACCCAGCGCGAACTGGAGAATATTGAACGAAACCCTTGGGTACCGCCCGGTGCAAAAATTGGATCAGCTGGTGTGCGTGGCGGCATGGAAGGTGCAGAGGTGTCGATGAAGTATGTGTTCGACACCCTGGCCCTGGGCAACACCGCCTTGTTTCTGGACATTTACCCGCTGCACATGTTTTACCAAAAGCGGGGGATTGGGGAAATGAAAAAGTGCATGAAAGCGCGCCAGAAGATTGATCAAAACCCGAAGTTTCCAATTCTTTGGCCAATTCCGGAGAAAGTGAAATTCGGTGTGGATCATCCTGAAATAATTCCAGCATTCGAAGCCATTGAGGCTGGGGATATTTTCAAAAGTGTTGACTTGTTGGCTCGTCATGAACAAGCGAATATTCTTCAGCCCGCCATTTACGAAGACTTTTTGATGCGTGGGCTGTTACAAAGCAACCAGGCAGCCAGTTCACTGGCCTATGTCACCAATATTTCCACGGGGCTGGAACAACGCGTTCAACTGACACTGGCCAATCAATGTGTACCCTTGCAAGATGGTCGCAGCATTGAATTCAGCACCAGTGCTTTTGCAAACCTTGCCAATCTGGATGAACGCATGCCCTTTGTATTGCGTGCGGCAAGGCAATTCCACAATCTGCTAAGAAGCGGAAACCGACAAGTGATTGAACAAAGCTTGGGTGAAATTTCAAATGGAAGCGCCATTCGATGACAGTGCACAACAATCTGTTTCAGTGGATCAGACGGCACAAAATTCTTGCTGTATTTGCCGCAACACTTCTTGTAGTAGGTGCTTGCAAAGCAGCTGAAATGCTTACGCCAACCAAGGAAATTGCATTAATAATCGGCGAGCCTTGGAAAGACATGCAGGTCAGATCAACTGCCGAGATTGGTCCCGTTTATGAGGGCCGTCATTGGTATCGCCAACCCAAACAGTTGTCTTACATGCGTTTTGCGGACCCTATCCATGGATTCAAAACTCCCGCAGCAAAATTTTTTACTGTCGGATTTGATGACAAAGGCAATATTGACGGTGTACGAATGTCCCCCCAAGTTGAGCCGCTGCCGCTACAGGAAGCTCTGGAGATCGTGCTGGATCTGCAGAATCAATGGAGAAAGTCCGGGTGGGAGGTGATGTACCCCGATGAAAATCCACCTTATGAAAATTCCGCCTTGCTGGTTGAGAAAATGACACGTTGCGCCCCTGACTCAACTTATTGGGAGGTTAAAGGTAAATATCAGATCATGCTGATCATGGCTTGCTACAAAGATGAAAGATATCCCGATGAACAGCGCTTTTTGATTAGCTTATCCATGGGTAAACCATGGCATTAGGCATTCGATGACCGTGCACAACAATCTGTTTCCGTGGGTCAAACACCATAAAACTCTCGCGGTTTTTGCAGCGACACTTCTAGTAGTTGGTGCTTGCAAAGCAGCTGAAATGCTGACGCCAGCCAAGGAAATTGCATTAATAATCGGTGAACCATGGAAAGACATGCAGGCCAGATCAACTGCCGAGATTGGTCCCGTTTATGAGGACCGTCATTGGTATCGCCAACCCAAACAGTTGTCGTACATGCGTTTTGCAGACCCCAAACACGGCTTTGTTACACCGCCTGCAAAGTTTTTTACTGTTTCGTTTGACGACGATGCTTCAACTCGATCGGTCCGAATGTCCCCCCAAGTAGAACCTTTACCGCTACAGGAGGCCTTGGATATCGTGCTGGATCTGCAGAATCAATGGAGAAAGTCCGGATGGCTTCCTACTGACCCCGAGGAACCCGCATACGAAAACACACTAGATTGGATAAATAGAATTGAAGAATGTAGATCGAATGCCACTTTCTGGCATGTTCCCGACAAGTATCAAATCGCTGTTGGAATTGCCTGTTATGGAGATAAGCAACACCCTAACAAAAAACGCTTTATGATCAATTTTTCGTTAGGCAGGCCATGGTATGAGCCTTGGAAATACAACTTTCCTCTTGATCCAAACAAGCCATACTAAAAAGCACCGAACTTGATTTGAGTGGCTCACACCATCTACTTGATTGAACAAAGTATTCGCGAAATTTCAAATGGAAACGCCATTCGATGACAGTGCACAACAATCTGTTTCAGTGGATCAAACACCATAAAACTCTCGCGGTATTTGCCGCAACACTTCTTGTAGTAGGTGCTTGCAAAGCAGCTGAAATGTTGACGCCAGCCAAGGAAATCGCTTTGATTATTGGCGAACCATGGAAAGACATGCAGGCCAGATCAACTGCGGAGATTGCCGATGATATACCCGATGAAATTTGGTACCGCACGCCCAAAGAACTTGCTTATTTAAGGTTTGCAGACTCTGAGTATGGATTTAAAACTCCTCCAGCTAAATTTTTCATGGTTGGTTTCAACAGGGGAAAAATAGACAGTATTAGGATGTCCCCCCAAGTCGAGCCACTTCCACTCCAGGAAGCCCTAGAGATCGTGCTGGATCTGCAGAATCAATGGAGAAAATCAGAATGGGAACTTGATGAGCCAGAAGAGTTTCCAGCATATGACGACACTCCTGTTTGGCACGAAGCGCTTAAAAAGTGCGCTGCCCTAAGTACTCACTGGAATGCAGGGAAATTGTACCAGCTGATGGTGGCTATTGATTGTTACGAGGACACCCGATATCCGGACAACAAAGGGTACCTAGTCACTATTTCCATGGGCCAATACAGGGAGTGAACATAAACAATACTTTGCTTGCTTATATCTTTGGTGGAATTTCAAATCGACTCACCATTCGATGACAGTGCACAACAATCTGTTTCAGTGGATCAAGCACCACAAAAATGAGCTAAGTCTATTCGTATAGTTCACTCCGCCTTCAGTTCACCCTTCTCAAGCCTCAACACCCTGCTGCACTTGCGCGCCAGTTCCATGGAATGAGTCACGATGATCAAGGCAGATTTGTTGGCTGCCTTGCTGTGAATCAGGCTTTCAAATACCTGGTCGGCAGTTTCCTGGTCCAGGTTGCCGGTGGGCTCATCAGCTAAAATTGCCTTGGGGTTGGTGACCATGGCGCGCGCAATCGCCACGCGCTGGCGTTCGCCGCCCGACAACTCCGCAGGGCGGTGGTTTAGCCGGTGTTCAAGCCCAAATTGTTTCAACAGCACAGCGCTTTTTTCTCGTGCAACTTGTTTGTTTTCACCACCAATGCGCAATGCCATGGCGACATTGTCCAAGGCATGAAACTCGGGCAGTAAATGGTGAAACTGGTAAATAAATCCCAGCGTTTTGTTGCGTTCCATGCCCAGTTTGCGCACCGACCATGGCTCAATAGCCTGGCCAGCCCACAGCACTGAACCGCTGTCGGCTTTCTCGAGCCCACCCAACACATGCAACAGTGTGCTTTTGCCCGCACCGGAGGCGCCAACAATTGCCACGGTTTCGCCTGCCTGCACCTGAAAGTTCAGGTTTTTGATGACTTGTGTGGCTTTGTCGTTCGCAGTAATGCCTTTGAACGCCTTGCTCAGGTTTTTGGTTTCCAGAACAACATTACTCATAACGCAGGGCCTCCGCAGGTTCGGCACGCGATGCGCGCCAGCTTGGGTAAATGGTGCTGAGCACGCTGAGCACCAAGGCCACGGTTACGATAGTGACCACATCGCTTGCGCGTGGGTCGGAGGGCAACTGGCTGATGAAGTAAATTGATTTTGGCAAAAATTCAACACTGAGTGCGCGCTCGATGGCCGGCACAATGGTGCCCAAATTGATGGCCAACAACCAACCCGCTGTTACACCCAGAAATGTGCCTATCCAGCCCACCAATGCGCCTTGCAACATGAAAATTCTTTGAATCGCAAATGGGCTTGCTCCCAAGGTGCGCAAAATCGCGATTTCGCCGCGTTTGTCTTTCACGGTCATTACCAGCATCGAAACCAGGTTGAATGCGGCCACGGCGATAATCAGGGTCAGGATAATGAACATCATGCGTTTCTCGGTTTGAACCGCAGCAAACCAGGTGCGGTTTTGTACCGACCAATCGCGAACCCACACGCTAGGTGGCAATTGGCTTTCAATGTCGCGGGCCACAAAGGGGGCGGCGTCCATGTCGTTGAGCTTCACGCGAATGCCTGTGGGGCCAAGGCTGCGATAAAAACGTGCTGCGTCGTCGATATTCATCAGCACCAGGCCACTGTCGTATTCATAGTGGCCAGTGCTTACCAAGGCAGTAATTTCGAATGCCTTCAGGCGGGGGATCATGCCAGCGGGGGTCATTTGGCCAGAAGGCGCAATCAGCGTAATTCGGTCGCCCACGCTGACACCAATCTGCTTGGCCAACTCAATGCCCAAAACAACGCGGAATTCGCCAGCTTGCAGGTTGCTGAGGCTGCCGGAAATCACTTCCTTGAAATCCGACACTTGCTGTTCTTGCGCGGGGTCAATGCCGCGAACAATGGCGGGGCGCAATAAATCGCCATGGGCCAGCATGCTTTCACCGGCCACGTAAGGCGCGGCACCAATTACTTTGGGGTTGGCGCTTTTGATCGCACCCACCAGCGCCTCGGGGTTGTCGAACCCTTCCTGTGGGGCCAGTACCTCGATGTGTGCAATCACTGACAGCATGCGGTCGCGCACTTCTTTCTGAAAACCGTTCATCACCGACAACACGACGATCAGGGCGGCAACGCCAAGCCCAATACCGGCCATGGACAATCCGGAAATGAAGGAAATGAATTTGTCGCGGCTTCTGTGGCCGCCACCGCGCACATAACGCAGTGCAATTTCAACATCAAAGGGTAAACTAATCACAAATTGTCCCGAATTGTTCAAATGCGCTTCTGAAGTTTCAAAGCGCTCTCATTGTAGTGTGAATAAAACCGTGTCCAAATCAAGCAATGCGCCTTTGTGGGTGTTCGTTCCCAACATTCTTGTGCCTGAAATGGCACTTGAACGCCTGTCTGCCAATTCGCAGGCCCAGTCTTTTGCGGGCTTGCCAGCCGGTTTGCTGCAAACCATGGCCAGAAACGCTGCGCCAGAATACCAAAATGCGGATGGGCTTGATCGTATCGAAGCCTGGCTGTTGCGCTACTTGGATTCACAAGCCCGGGCAAAGTTCGATCAGTACCCGGCTTGGGCAATGGTTCAAAACCCGGAGGCGGGCGATAACACAGCACCTCTAACGCCTTTCACCCGGTTTTGGGGCACAGTGGGCTGTCTGGAAATTGAACGCGATGGCGTGCGCTTTACGCCACCCGAGGTGTTGCAGGTTGGCCAAGCGGACCTGGACGCCTTCTGGAACGTGGTGAACCCTCTGCTGGAAAAACATGGCTGGGCCTTGAACACGCCCGCTGGTTTGCACAGCCTGTTAAGCAACCCTGTGCCTGTGCCTATGGAGCAGGCTTCGCCTTGGTCGGTGCAAGGCATTCGATTGACCGATTACCTGCCGATGACCCACGAATGCAGCGACTGGCGGCGCATGTGGCTGAATATGCAGGTGGAATTGCACAACGCTGAATTCAATAAGGCCCGCGAGGCCAAAGGCTTAAAGCCTTTGAATGCGTTGTGGTTTTGGGGCGGTGGTGAGGCTTGGCAAACGGAAGTACCTTTGCCGCGTGTGAAATCGGTGTCAGAGGATGGCGTGTTCGATGCTGTAAAAATGACCGATGGTGCTGATGAGGCCCTAAACCGCTTTGTGTTCTGGACCCAATTGCTGGGTCCCGTATTAAAACAGGGCGCCCATTCCGGGCCAAAACCCGATCATGTGTATTGCGTAAACTTTCAAGGTTGGGGTGGCAATATTGCTGTGTTCAAACTGCTGGAAAGCGAAGTGCTGCAACCCATGCGCCTGGCGGGTTTGGCCTTTAACTGGGTGCTGTTGGGCAACAACGGATGGAAAACTTTAAAAAGTAACTGGATGAACCGCTTTAAATTTTGGCAGAACACACCCAATTGGGCCGTGCTGGGTGAACCCGAAGTGCAGGAAGGTCCTTCCGAGGAAGACCTGCAAGCAGCATGGCAACAAGGCCAGCGCGACCAGGACAGCATTCAGGCTGAATGGGAGGGGCGGTCATGAACACTTTGAACAATGCGGTTCAGCACCGGGTTCGAACGCCACGTCCGCAAGTTGAGGCTGTACTTCGCAGCCAAGGCATGCACCCTTTGTTGGCCCGTTTAATGGCCACGCGCGGAGTCGATACCCAAGCTGAAGCAGAAACCAAACTGGCTGATTTGATTCCGCCTGCTCAACTCAAAGGAATTGATCAAGCCGCAGAAATTTTGGCAGATGCACTGGAAGCCGGTGCGCGCATCGTGATTGTGGGTGATTACGATTGCGATGGCGCAACTGCGACAGCGGTGGGCGTGCGCGGCTTGCGCATGCTGCTGCAAAGCCTGGGCGCCGATGAAGAAGCCGCCAAGTACCACATTGATTTTTTGGTGCCCAACCGCTTTGAATATGGTTACGGCCTAAGCCCTGAAATTGTTCAGCTGGCGGCGCAGCAGTTTGAACCTGATTTGCTGGTGACCGTGGACAACGGCATTGCCAGTGTTGACGGCGTGAATGAGGCCAATGAGCTGGGTATTGGCGTGATTGTGACCGA
This sequence comes from Limnobacter sp. 130, assembly GCF_902506325.1. Lineage (GTDB taxonomy): Bacteria > Pseudomonadota > Gammaproteobacteria > Burkholderiales > Burkholderiaceae_B > Limnobacter. The sequence goes on along the minus strand of NZ_LR732330.1, from coordinate 727,978 downwards.
CCACCACTTGCCTGGCGAGCAACTGCCGCAAGCCTTGGCCATTGTGAACCCCAACCAGCCAGGTTGTGAATTTCCCAGCAAATCGATTGCCGGGGTGGGCGTGATGTTTTATGTGTTGCTGGCCACCCGTGCCGTGTTGCGCGAACGCGGCGTGTTCGATGCCGCCAGCCAACCCCGCATTGATGCGCTGCTTGACCTTGTTGCGCTTGGTACCGTGGCCGATGTGGTGAAGCTGGATGCGAACAACCGCCGCTTGGTGGCGCACGGTTTACAGCGCATACGCGCAGGCCGCGCCCAGCCGGGCATGCTGGCCTTGTTTCATGAGGCCAGCCGTGATCCCCGCAAGGCCACAGCCGCCGACATGGGTTTCGCATTGGGCCCGCGCCTGAATGCCGCTGGCCGCCTGGCCGACATGGCCATTGGCATTCGCACCTTGCTGGCTGACGATGCCGCCGAGGCCAGCGCCTTGGCCGCCCAGCTTGGGAAAATGAACGAAGAACGCAAGCGCATTGAAGCGGACATGAAGCGCGATGCGCTGGAAGACATTGAAAAATTCATCAGCCAGGACGAACCTGCTGCGGGCATTGTGGTGGCGCACGGCACCTGGCATCAGGGTGTCATCGGTATTTTGGCGTCTCGCATCAAAGAACGCCTGTATCGCCCCACCATTGCCTTGGCCCCCGGCGACGACGGCTTCTGGAAAGGCAGTGGCCGTTCCGTGCAGGGCGTGCATTTGCGCGATGTGCTTGATTTGGTGTGCAAACGCCTGCCCGAAGGCAGCATGCCCAAGTTCGGCGGGCACGCCATGGCGGCTGGCTTAACCATTGCCGAGGGCGCCATTGAGCAATTCAAAATTGAATTTGCCAAAGCCATTCTTGATTTAAGCGACCCCAGTGCGCTAACACAGGTGGTCGAAACCGATGGTTCCATTCCCGCCGACTACATTGCAGCCAGCGCTGTGGATTTGCTGGACACACAGGTGTGGGGGCAGGGCTTCCCGGCTCCTCTGTTTTGTGATGAATTTGAGGTGCTGGAGCACCGTTTGCTGAAAAACGCACACAGCAAGTTCACCTTGCGCCGCGATGGGAAAACCTTCGTGGCCTTGCGTTGGCGAGCAGTAGAGGCACTGCCGGCCAAAGTGAAACTGGCTTACCGGTTTGAACGGGACACTTTCACCGGCGGCGATGCGGTGCAAATCATTGTGGAGCATGTGTTGTAAGGCGGCTTGCGTTACAATATCGGGTTACGCACATTGAATACATTAGAGAAACATGGAAGCCGAACGCCTGAATGCCATCATCAACGCCCTGACTGACCAAGCCGACCGTGCTGGCCAGTTGCGGAGGTATCTTTGACGTCGACCGCAAGGCCGAGCGACTCACAGTAGTTGACGCCGAACTGGAAGACCCCAATGTTTGGAATGATCCCAAACATGCACAAGAGCTGGGCAAAGAGAAAAAGATGCTCGATGGCGTCGTGGTGACCATGAACACCGTGCAATCCAATATTAGCGACGCACAGGAACTGGTCGAAATGGCCCAGGCCGAGGGCGACTTCGATGCGCTGGAAGCCATTGAAGGCGATGTCGCCGAATACGAAAAAATCATTGCTGACCTCGAATTCCGCCGCATGTTTAGCAACCCGGCCGACCCGGCCAACTGCTTCATCGACATTACTGCAGGTGCCGGTGGCACCGAAGCCCAAGACTGGGCCAGCATTTTATTGCGCCAATACCTGCGCTATTGCGAACGCAAGGGCTTCAAGGTCGAGGTGATGGAACAGTCTGACGGTGAAGTGGCCGGCGTTAAATCGGCCACCATCAAGGTGGAAGGTGAGTATGCGTTTGGTTACCTGCGCACCGAAACCGGCGTACACCGTTTGGTTCGCAAATCACCTTTCGATTCCTCGGGTGGGCGACACACCTCATTTGCTTCCCTGTTTGTGTACCCTGAAGTGGATGACTCATTCGAGATCGACATCAACCCCGCCGATGTGCGAACCGACACCTACCGTGCCAGTGGCGCGGGTGGTCAGCACATCAACAAAACCGACTCGGCTGTTCGCCTAACCCACATACCCACAGGCATTGTGGTGCAGTGTCAAAACGACCGTTCGCAGCACCGCAACCGCGATGAAGCCTGGGGCATGTTGAAAGCCAAACTGTATGAGTTCGAAATGCGCAAGCGCATGGCCGAGCAACAGGCTTTGGAAGACACCAAAACCGATGTGGGCTGGGGCCACCAAATTCGCAGCTATGTGCTGGACAACAGCCGTATCAAAGACCTGCGCACTGGTGTTGAAATTTCCAACACCCAGCGTGTACTCGATGGCGACCTCGACCCATTCATTGAAGCCAGCTTGAAGCAAGGTATCTAAACCATGAACGACAAAACACAAGCCGCTGGCGACGAAATGCCAGTCGACGAGAACCAGATTATTGCCGAGCGACGTGGCAAGCTGAGCAAATTGCGCGAGAAAGGTCAGCCTTTCCCCAACAGCTTCAAGCCTGAACACCGCGCTGCCGATTTGCACGCACATTACGGTTTGCTGGACAAAGAAACACTTGATCCGCAAGGCATTGAGGTGTCAGTTTCTGGCCGTATGATGCTGAAACGTGTGATGGGCAAGGCCAGTTTTGCAACCGTGCAAGACGGCACTGGTCGCATTCAGTTTTACATCAACAATGAAGGCGTGGGCGAAGACGTTCACGGCGAATTCAAGCACTGGGATTTGGGCGATATCGTTGCGGCCAAAGGCAAGCTGTTCAAAACCAACAAAGGTGAATTGAGTGTGCACTGCACGGAAATTCATTTGTTGGCAAAAAGCCTGCGCCCGCTGCCCGACAAATTTCATGGCTTGGCTGATCAGGAAATCAAATACCGTCAGCGTTACGTGGATTTGATCGTTTCCGAGCAAACACGCGACACCTTTGTGACGCGTTCCAAAGGCATGTCCTCGATTCGAAATTTCATGACCAATCACGGGTTTCTGGAAGTGGAAACGCCGATGTTGCATGTGATTCCTGGCGGTGCCTCGGCCAAACCATTCGTCACACACCACAATGCACTGGACATGGAAATGTACCTGCGCATTGCGCCTGAACTGTATTTGAAACGCCTGATTGTGGGTGGCTTCGAGCGCGTGTTCGAGATCAACCGCAACTTCCGCAATGAAGGGGTCAGCCCGCGCCACAACCCTGAATTCACCATGATGGAATTCTATGCGGCGTATTGGAATTACCGCGACCTAATGGACTTCACCGAGCAGGTGATTCAACACGTGGCCACTACAGCAACCGGCAGTGCAAGCTTGACTTACCAGGGTCGTGAGCTTGATTTGTCCAAGCCGTTTGCACGCTTAACGATTGTTGAGGCGATTCAAAAGTATTTCCCCGAATACGGCACGGAAGATTTGCAGAATATCGACTACCTGAAGCAGGCCTTGGCCAAGAAGGGAGTGCATGTGGACAAAGAGCCTGCATTGAAAAACGCAGGCATCGGTGCTTTGCAGTTGGCCCTGTTTGAAGAAACATCTGAAAGCCTGTTGTGGGAACCCACGTTCATTGTGGACTACCCGGTTGAGGTGTCGCCTTTGGCGCGAGCATCCGATGCGAATTCACAAATCACCGAGCGCTTTGAGTTGTTCATTACGGGCCGTGAAATTGCCAACGGGTTCTCTGAGTTGAACGACCCGGAAGACCAGGCGGATCGATTCAAAAAGCAGGTTGAGGCGAAAGAGGCAGGCGATGATGAAGCCATGTTCTACGACGCTGACTTTATTCGTGCGCTTGAATACGGCATGCCACCCACTGGTGGTTGTGGCATCGGTATTGACCGTTTGATGATGCTGATCACCGACAGCCCGAATATTCGGGACGTGATTTTGTTTCCGCACCTACGGCGCGAGGACTAAGTCAAATTTGCACCGCGCGGGCGTGATTCAGTCTCCTGCGCGGTTTGTGTTCACCGCAAGTGAAATGCTCACCTCACGTGTCGCACCCTCCCGCCTTGGCGGGATGATGCGACAAGCGTGGAGGCCAACAAGCAACTGGCTGAACGACGCGCAACTCAGAACACCGTTACAGCCACCATCAACGTATGCTCTCCACCCCCATGCACAACCCCGCGCATCGGTGGCACATCAGCATAGTCACGCCCAATCGCTACAGTCACGTAGCGCGTGTCCGGTAACTGGTTGTTGGTCGGGTCGAAGTCGACCCAGCCCACATCAGGCCCGCACCAAAGCGATGCCCAAGCATGGCTGGCATCGGCGCCCAGCAGCTTGGGCTGCCCGGGCGGTGGTTCAGTCAGCATATAACCACTCACATAGCGCGCTGAAAGTCCAAGTGAACGGAGTACGCCCAACATCACATGCGCAAAGTCCTGGCAAACACCTTCGCGGCTTTGCATCACTTCTTCAACGGTGGTGTGAATGGTGGTTGATCCGCTTTGATAGCTGAACTCACGAAAAATACGCTGCATGAGCGCTTGCCCTGCATGCACAATTTGACGGCCTGGCCAGAAATCAAGACTGCCGTAATCGCGAAGCGAGTCGAGCAGCGGCACATGCTTGGATTCAAACCTGAACTGATAATCGCTTGAAATCGCCTGACCGGCCTGATAGCGCAACTGGTCTACCAAATCATTCCAGCTTGGGCTGATCAAATCATCGATTGGACCTGTGTGCAAAAAGCTGCTCACCTCGACTTCACTTTCACTGAGCACTTCCAGATTGTCATGTGGGTAATTCATCTCAAAGTGATGAACCACATTGCCGAATGCATCGGTGTTGCTTTGCACGCTTGAAGGGTTTGGCCGAATTTTCAAACTGTGCGAAATCAGCTTTTGCCCCTTGCGCAAGGGGCCTGCTTGCATGCCTACTCCTTCCTGCGGTTGGAGGATACAAATTTGCTGAGCGCACTCTGCGGGTTGGTGATAGTCGTAGTCGGTGACATGGGTCACCTTTCTTCTTTCGGAGAAGGTCATTGATTTATCTTCCCTGAATGACTTGATCGGGCAATTCAGCCAGTCTGAAATATTGAGCGCCGACCAGGTCGGAAACCTTGTGGGCGGTATCGAGTAATTCTTGCAACCAAACACGCAACTGACGCCCTGTTTCGGCCGGGAAGGGTGGTTGCAACCCCTCAAGGCTAAGTCCCTTGGGCATGTCGCCATTGCGGTACACGCTGTCGAACAATTGGCGTATTTGACTGGTATCGCCAGGCAAACGGTCGATCACAATGTCCAGCTTATACAGAATTCGGCGAATGGCATAGGGCGCGTCTTCGTCAAAAATCAGCAGGTCGAGTGTGGGCAACCATTCAAAACGGTGCTGGTAGCGCGACCTGTAAGTAATCGTGCTGTCTGCAAGCGCAATGGCAAGGGCCAAACCATGTTCACCGGCACGCCCGGGCATGCTCGTCATTGACAACAAGCAGTCGCAGGCACCGCACAGGCGTTCAAGCTGACGCCCTAGCTGTAAAAAGCGCCAGCCATTGTCGCGGGTCATGTGGTCGCTTTGTTCACCGTGCATGGCCAACAAATACAACTGTACCTGTTCAAGTGATGAAGTGGGCAAGGTGCGCTGGAAACGAACCCATTCGGGTTCGGTCAGCACTTTGGCGCAATCGTTCAACAGGCGCCAGTGGCCACTGCTTAAGCGCTCGCGCAGTTGACCCGCCACGTTGGCCAGTCCATTCAGTTGACCTGCCAAACCCACCGCGGCAGGTGCATCCACGCCGGTTTTGTACCACAGCCTTTCAAGAATATTGGTTTCCAGTTCATCTTGAGTCAACGGTTCGGCCGGGTCCAGTTCAGTGCTTAAGCCCTGTTTGCCGCACAATTCATGCAACAGGCCGAGCGTGGTGGGGTCCAGGTATTCTTCCTCGTTCAGCAGCAATTGGGCGCGCATCAACAAGCGAAGGGAAAAACTGGCGCGCTCGGTGTAACGCCCCAACCAGAACAGGTGTTCAGCGGCTCGGCTGGAAACAGGTCTACGCAACGCTTGCAAATCTTTGGCTTGTAGCTTTTCTTTCAGGTTGGTGGTGCGTTCTACGGGTTCGCCACTGCGCACCCAGGTGTCCAGGCTGGTGCCACCTTTTTGCATGCTCACAATGCCATTTTGGTCGCCTGCCACGCGGGTTAGTCCGCCGGGCATGACCGTGTAATTGCCTTGCCCGTCGGTCACTGCGAATAGTCGCAGCATCATGGCGCGTTCTTCAATGCCACCTGCGCCGGTCCAAATGGGCACGCGCGAGAGCGGTATTAATTCCTGCAAGGTGTACTGCGAAGGCCGTTGGCTGATCTTCGACAACCATGCGCGTTTCTCGATTTCATCGAGCTCGGAGCCCATGATCGAATCCATGGTTCGCCCGCGCCGGTTTGGCCCTGTGGATTTAATCACCAGGTTGTTCAGCCTTTCGCTGGCTTGCGCCCAGGCGGGTGATTCCCCACACCACCAACTCGGTACGCTGGGCAGCAGCAAATCTTCCTGAAGGTAATGTTGGCCAAGACCTGGCATGAAGCCATGAATGGCCGGGCTTTCCAACCAGCCGGAGCCCGGCATGTTGGCCATGACTACGCCGCCAGTGCGAATGGCCTGCAGCAAGCCGGGAACACCCAGTTGCGAGTCTTCGCGCAGCTCAAGTGGGTCCAGCCACTGGTCGTCGGTACGGCGAATCAGGCCATCGATGGGTTCAAGCCCGTTTACCGTTTTCAGGAATACATGGTTGTTGCGTACGGTCAGGTCACTGCCTTCAACCAACGATATGCCCAGGTAGCGCGCCAGGTAGGTGTGTTCAAAATAGGTTTCGTTGTAGGGGCCCGGGGTCATCAGGGCAATGCGTGCATTGTCACCTTTGGGTGAAAGTCTGCGTATGCCGTCGATGTAGTCGCGGTAAAACCCCGCCAAATGCTGAATGTGCATTTCGCGGAAACCACGCGTGAAACTGCGCGAAATGCTCAAGCGGTTTTCAAGGGCATAACCGAGACCGGAAGGTGCCTGCATGCGGTGGGTAATCACCCACCATTTGCCATCGGGACTGCGGCCCAAGTCAAATGCTACCATGTGCAGCCACACCCCATTTTGAGGTTCGGTGCCTTGCATTTGTGGCAAGTAGCCAGAATGCCCGTACACCAAATCGGCGGGTAGCAGACTTTTGGAGAGCAGTTCGCGCTTGCCGTACACATCGGCCATCATTGCATTTAGCAGGCGCGCGCGCTGGGCAATGCCGGCTTGAAGTACAGCCCAATCGGCTTGGTCGATGATGAAGGGCAGCAAATCGAGAGACCATGGGCGTGATGTGCCTTGTGCATGGTCTGCGTAAACATTGTAGGTAATGCCGTTGTCGCGAATTTGCTTGGCCAGCGCATTCAGTTTGCTGTCCAGGTGATCGCTAAGCCCCGTGGTGGGTAATCGGTTGACAAAGTCAGCCCAGACAGGTCGAAGAACGCCCTTGACCGCCAGCTCGCTGTAGTACGCACTGGTGCCTTGTAGGATGCTCTGTTGCCAGGGCACCTCAACATTTGCAAGGGTGGTGTTCGGGTTCGCGCTCAAAGCGGTCATTGCCTAAAGTTCGGTGCCCTATTGTAAATGCCTAACACCATCTTAGGTCCAGTGTGATGGGGAACTCAGGTCTTCCACTTGGGCTTTTTACACTAACCTTTCCTTGGGTGTGGCCCATGCGGAAAAAGCGCGTCAACCTGCGACTTTCCGCTTCAAAGGCATTCACCGGGAAAATATCGTAGTTGCGCCCGCCAGGGTGTGCCACGTGGTACTGGCAGCCACCCAGGCTGCGGCCGTTCCAGGTGTCGATCAGTTCAAACACCAAGGGCGTGTGTACATCAATGGTGGGGTGCAAGGCATTGGGTGGTTGCCAGGCCCGGTAACGCACACCAGCTACATATTCGCCTTCAGTGCCGCTGCGGTGCAGGGGCACTTGCACGCCATTGCAAGTCAGTGTGTAGCGTTCATCCACAAAGTTTTTCACTTTTACTTCAACGCGTTCAAGTGAGGAATCTACATATCGCACCGTCCCACCCGGTGCACCTTCTTCGCCCAAGACATGCCAGGGTTCCAGTGCACTGAAAATTTCCACCTCCACACCCCGGCTGGAAAAGTCGCCCATTTTTGGAAAACGAAATGCAAAGTGCGGTGCAAACCAATCCAGTTGAAACGGAAAGCCCGCGGCCTGCAAATCAGCCACCACATCGGCCATGTCATTTTTTACAAATGTCGACAGCATGAATTGATCGTGCAAGCGCGTGCCCCATTTCACCAAACGGCCGGTGTAGGGGGTTTTCCAGAATTTGGCAATCAGGGCGCGCAGCAGCAGTTGTTGAGCAAGGCTCATTTGCGCATTGGGTGGCATCTCGAAGGCACGCAACTCGAGCAGCCCCAGTCGACCTGTTGAGGTGTCAGGGCTGTACAGCTTGTCGATACAAAATTCGCTGCGGTGGGTGTTGCCCGTTGAATCAATCAGAATGTTGCGCAACAAGCGATCGATAATCCACGGCGGTGGGTTACCCGCGTATTTTTGCATTTGCCGGCCCAGTTCGGTGAGCGCAAGTTCCAGCTCATGCACCTGATCGCTGCGCGCCTCATCCACTCGCGGTGCCTGGCTGGTGGGGCCAATGAACAGGCCCGAAAACAGGTATGACAGACCTGGGTGGTTGTGCCAGTAACGCAGCAGGCTGCCCAGCAAGTCGGGGCGGCGCAGGAAAGGGCTGTTCTCGGGTGTTTCGCCGCCCATCACAAAGTGATTGCCGCCACCCGTGCCGCTGTGCCGGCCATCGAGCATGAATTTCTCGGTTGAAAGTCCGATCAACCGTGCGTCCTCGTACAAATTATTGGTCAGGTGCAGCAATTCAGCCCATGTTTTGCTGGGTTGCACGTTCACTTCCAATACGCCCGGGTCGGGTGTCACCTGCAGCATGGTCAGGCGTTTGTCACGCGGGGGCGGATACCCTTCCAGCACCACGGGCTGGTTCATCGCCTCTGCAGTGTCTTCTATCCGGGCCACCAGCTCCAGGTAGTCGTCCAGTACTTCCAGTGGGGGCATGAATACATACAGGTGTCCATTTCGCACCTGTACACACATGGCAGTGCGTACCACGTGGGTTGCCGATTCTTTCAACACAGGCTCGGTGTCATCCGCCGCGCCGGTTTTTGCACCTGGCTTTTGCAGCGCCATTCGGAAAGGTGCTGCTGGCGCAAACGGATCGGCAGGAATGGTGTACGGAAAATCTTTCTTGGCCACCCAGGGTTGTGAATCAAGTGGCAGGCGATAACCCATTGGCGAATCGCCAGGAACCAGATACAGGCGTTCATCGCGCAGAAACCATCGCCCTGTTCGCCATTGCCCTTTGGCCGATTGAATGGGCAGGCAGTATCCCACTTCCTCAGTCAGACCTTGGGTGAATACCTTGTTCAAGCGCTTTCGTTCAAGCGGGTCGTCAAGCCGCGAATCGAAGGGGTCCACATTCACTGGCAATTTGCGCTCGCGCCACATGTAGTACCAGGCGTCTTCGAAACCGGGCATGACATAGCGCGGGTGCAGCCCCAAACGGCTGCAAAGCTCCTCCATGAATTGTTTGGCGGTGGCGTTGGTCGCCTTGCCGTCAACTTGCTCATGGCTAAGCAGTTTCGGATTTTTCCAGATTGCCTCACCGCTTTTCAGCCAATACATCGACAAGGCCCAGCGGGGCAATTGTTCGCCCGGGTACCATTTGCCTTGCCCAAAATGATAAAAACCACCTTTGCCGTAGTATTTGGCCAGCTTGTTCAGCATCTTGATGCCGTAGTCGCGCTTGGTGGGGCCCAGTGCATCCACATTCCACTCCGCTGCGCCGCGGTCGGTGTTGGCCACAAAAGTGGGTTCGCCGCCCATGGTCAGGCGCACATCCAGCGCGTCCAGTGCCTTGTCCACTTCAAAGCCCAGTGCTTCGATACCTTTCCACTGCGCCTCGGTGTAGGGCTTGCTGGTGCGCGGCGATTCGTAAATACGCTGCACACTCATTTCATGTTCAAATTCAACTTCACATTCATCCAGCGTGCCGGTAATGGGTGCGGCGCTTCCGGGTTCGGGCGTGCAGGCCAAGGGGATATGACCCTCACCCGCCAGCAAACCCGACGTGGGGTCCAACCCGATCCAGCCAGCCCCGGGCAAATACACTTCACACCACGCATGCAGATCAGTGAAATCTTTTTCCGGGCCATCGGGGCCGTCGATTGCTTTGACATCGCTGGTCAATTGAATCAGGTAGCCAGAGGCAAACCGCGCTGCCATGCCAAGACGCCGAAATATTTGCACCATCAGCCAAGCGGTGTCGCGGCAGGAACCAGAGCCACTGTTCAAGGTTTCATCGGGTGTTTGCACACCGGGTTCCATCCGGATCAAGTATTTGATCCGCCCCGCAAGGTCTTGATTCAAGGCCACCAGGAAATCAATGGTTTTTACACGGCTCAAATTCAGCTCGGCCATGTAGGCATTGAACGCCTTGCCTGTGTGGCAGGGCACCAGGTAGGGCGCCAATTCCTGATCCAGCGACGCATCGTATTTAAACGGAAAGTACTCGGCGGCTTCCTCCAGGAAAAAATCGAAGGGATTCAGCACCGACATTTCAGCCACCAAATCAACTGCAATTTCCATCATCCCGGTGCGCTCAGGGAATATCAAACGCCCCAAATAGTTGCTTTGCGGGTCTTGTTGCCAGTTGATGAAATGAGTTTGCGGCAGCACTTTCATGCTGTAGCTCAAAATACGTGTACGGCAATGCGGAGCAGGGCGCAAACGCACCACTTGAGGGCCCAGGTTGATCAAGCGGTCGTATCGGTACCGTGTAATATGGCGCAGAGCAACGTGAATTGACACTTTGTAATCCCAAAAATGAAGCCGAACAAACAAAACCCGTTTACGGCGTGGAGAGAAGCATGAACCATGCCGAAGAAATCTGGAAAACCTTGGTGCGGGCCACAGTGGACAAAAAGCACCCATGGCGTGTAGTCGCATTCAGCACTGCGGGTGCAAAAGGACCACAGGCGCGCTCTGTTGTTTTGCGAGCCGTGAATATGGCTGAACACGCGCTGGTGTTTTACACCGATCGTCGAAGCCAGAAAATGGCTGATCTGGCCCACGACTCGCGTGTCGCTTTGTTGTTCTGGAACCCGCGCAGCAACACCCAACTCAGAGTATGTGGCATTGCAAAGCCTGAGACCAGTGAATTGATTGTGAATGGTTTTTGGGATCAAATCCCCGAATACGCCAGAAAAGACTACGCCACCCTGAGCGCTCCCGGAGATGCGCTTGTTGGTGACAGCTTGACTTACGATTTCGACACGGCCCGCATGAATTTTGTGGTGTTGAACGTGAAAGTTTTGAATGTCGAATTATTGGAATTGAAGCGCGAGGGCCATGTGCGATTTCGCTGTGATCTTGACGAAACCGGACACTGGATTCATCAAAACATGGTTCCCTGAAGGTATCCTAAACCTTGATATTTTTTGAGCAGTTAGCAAAGCGAGGTCAGAATAATGAGTGATTCCAAATACACGCCACCCAATGTCTGGGTGTGGGACAAAGAAAGCGGTGGCAAATTTGCCAACATCAATCGCCCCATTGCTGGCGCCACCCATGAGAAAGATTTGCCCGTGGGCGAGCAGCCCTTGCAGTTGTATTCCCTGGCCACGCCCAATGGCGTAAAAGTGACTGTAATGCTGGAAGAATTGCTTGCCTTGGGGCATTCCGGTGCGGAATACGATGCCTGGTTGATCAATATTTCCAACGGCGACCAGTTCAGCAGCGGATTTGTTGAAGTCAACCCCAACAGCAAAATTCCAGCCCTGCTGGACCGCAGCACCAACCCACCCACACGCGTGTTTGAATCGGGTTCGATCCTGCTGTATCTCGCCGAAAAGTTCAAGGCGTTCTTGCCTACTGACCCTGCAAAGCGAACAGAAACCTTGTCGTGGTTGTTCTGGCAAATGGGCAGCGCGCCTATGTTGGGTGGCGGTTTTGGGCATTTTTATGCCTATGCGCCTGAAAAATATGAATACCCGATTAATCGCTACGCGATGGAAGTAAAACGTCAGCTCGATGTGCTGGATCGCCAATTGGCCGATCAGGAATACATTTCAGGCAGCGAATACACCATTGCGGACATGGCGATTTGGCCGTGGTATGGTGCTTTGGTCACCAACAAAGTGTATGACGCCGCAGAGTTTCTGGAAGCCCACACTTACACCAATGTGTTACGTTGGACCGAGCAAATTGCCAAACGGCCTGCTGTAATTCGCGGGCGCATGGTGAATCGCGCCTGGGGCGAAAGCAATGAGCAGGTGCTAGAGCGGCACAGCGCCAGTGATTTCGATGGCAAGGCCATTTAAGGTCAGCAGGCTGGGGCACAATGTGCCCTTTCTTTGATTTGTTGTGGAGTTCTATTTTGCAAAAGCTTGTGTTTGCGGTGGCGTTGGCCTGCCTGGCGGGTTGTGCTTCCACCCATGATTTGTCCAAAGGCAACAACATGCTGGGCGGTGGTTACAAACAGGAAGAAGTTGGACCGGGTTTGTTTTATATTTATGCGCGTTCAAACCATGCACCCTGGACCAATATTGATGCCGCCAGAACCACTTGGCGAAACGGGGCAGAACGGGCGTGTTTGTCTGCAGCCTACGACGAACTGAGTATTCAGGAAGGCGAAAAAGACACAGGCTTGCAAAACAGCAGTGGTGTGCGTTATCTGGTGACCGAGCGAACCGGGTATGCGAAATGTGACTCTTCAACGTTAAGTAGCGCAGAGATCAATAAAATTATCGGAAAGGACTCCGCTGTTCGATAATAAAAAAAGGGGGAGTTGATGCGCCTGTTCAATGCGGTAGTTCTTGCATTCTCTTTTGTTGTAAGCACTGTTCACAGCGCCACTCCGCTTGAGGTAGTGGAACGCCCTGAATGGAAAACCTTCTTTGAGCAGCACAATGCCGAGGGCACCCTAGTGGTGTTGGACCAACGCACTCCCGGTGCAATTGTTCAGGTTCACAATCCAAAACGTGCCAGTACTCCCTATCTGCCTGCCTCCACTTACAAGATTCCCCATGCCCTGTTTGCACTTGAACACGGGGTTGTGAAAGACGAGTTTCAGGTGTTCAAATGGGACGGGAAGAAACGTGACTTCGATGTCTGGAACTCGGACCACAACCTTCGCTCTTCCATGCGGGGCTCTGTGGTGTGGGTGTATCAGTGGATTGGCCAACAAATTGGCGAGAAGGCCGCCCGCACCTATCTGGAAAAAGCGGGCTATGGCAATGCCGACCCCAGTGGCGGAAAAGACGGTTATTGGCTCGACGGAAATATTCGAATCAATGCCTTCGAGCAAATCCAGTTTTTACAGAAGCTTTACACGAACAGTTTGCCTTTCAAGCTAGAGCACCAGCGACTCGTGAAAGACATCATCATTGTCGAGGCGGGAAAAGACTGGATACTTCGCGGCAAAACGGGCTGGGAAGGTCGCTTTGGCTGGTGGGTTGGCTATGTTGAATGGCCAGATGGGCCCGTATTTTTCGCCTTGAATATCGACACGCCCAATCGCATCGGCGACTTGCCAAAGCGAGAAGCAATTACCCGGGCGGTACTTCGTTCCATCAACGCTTTGCCTGCCAACTGACATGAGCCGCTTGCTTGTTCGGGCCTCAGTGTTTCTACTGCTTGGTTTGCTGCAAGGCTGCGCACTACCGCTCCTCAATGACCGCATTCAATCCAGCGCGCTGAGTGAACAACTGGCCCGTCAAACCAGTTTGGGCAGGGCATTGGGCCCACTGGAAATCGAGCATCGCGGCAAAGCAGGCATATACCCCATACAAGACCCCAAGGATGCCTTTGCCAGTCGGGTGATTTTGCTGCGAGCGGCCGAACGCACCATTGATATTCAGTCTTACCTGTGGCGCAATGACACCACAGGTACCTTGATGTTCAACGAATTGATCAAGGCGGCCGACCGTGGCGTGCGGGTTCGTTTGCTGCTGGATGACAACGGCATTGCCGGTCTGAACAATCAATTGAATCGGCTGGACCGTCACCCCAATGTCGAGGTTCGCCTGTTCAATCCATTTGTCATTCGCAACCCCAAATGGCTGGGCTACTTCACCGACTTTTCTCGCGTGAACCGGCGCATGCACAACAAGTCGTTCACGGTCGACAACATAGTTACCATTTCTGGTGGACGCAACATTGGGGATGAGTACTTTGGTGCAACCGATGCGGCTGTGTTCATGGATCTGGACATGTTGTGCGTGGGCCATGTGGTCCGAGCCGTATCGCGGGATTTCGATGCCTACTGGCGAAGCGACTCGGCGTATCCATCCGCTAAAATTTTACTGCCCACCGAGCCAGCCATTCTTGATCAAATTGATCAAAGCGCACTGAACTTTGAGCAGACCGAGCGTGTCATGGAGTATCAGACTCCGGTGGAGAATTCAGTTTTTTTGCGCCAATTCATGAATGGCACCTTGCCACTTCAGTGGACCTCCGTGCGCATGGTGAGCGACGACCCGGCCAAAGGGTTGAACACAGCCAACCGAGAAAATTACCTGGTGACTGAGTTGCGTGATTTCATTGCAGAACCCAAGTTCAGCCTCAGTGTAGTGTCGCCATATTTTGTGCCGACTGAACGTGGTGTTGCATTCTTTTCCCGCTTGGCCAAAGCAGGTGTAAATGTCCAGGTATTGACGAATTCGCTGGAGGCCACTGATGTGGCCGCAGTGCATTCCGGTTATGCAAAAACCAGAGTGGAGTTGTTGAAAGCTGGTGTGAAGCTGTTCGAATTGAAAAGTGCCCCAGGCGCTAAAAATTCTGACCGAGGCAAACGCAACCTGATGATCGGCAGTTCGGCTTCAAGCCTGCACACGAAAACTTTCGCAGTGGATGGTTCTCGCGTATTTGTGGGCTCGTTCAACTTTGATCCACGGTCTGTGAACTTGAACACGGAAATGGGCTTTTTGATTCAAAGCCCCGCGCTGGCAATGCAAATTGAATTGGGCTTTCAGGCGCTGCCGATTATGGCTTATGAAGTGCGTCTGGATGAGAACGATGCTTTGGTGTGGATAGAGCGGCAAGCCGGGAAGGAAATTGTTCACAATCTGGAGCCCAAGGCCACACTGTGGCGAAGGACTGCGGTGTTTTTCTATTCCCTGCTGCCCATCAACGACTTGTTGTAATCAATCCTGCTCTTCAATCCAGGTCATCTGGATTGCTTCCAGAATTTTTTCATTTGACTTGTTGGGGTCATCTTCAAAGCCGGGCAGGGCACACACCCATTTGTGCAAATCCGTGAAACGAATGTACTTTGGGTCTACATCGGGGTGTGCATCAATTAATTCAAGCGCAATATCCAGCGTGTCAGTCCATTTCATGTTGTGGCCCCCTTGATCAGTGATTTTCGCGTGCGTGGTTGATGGTGTATTTCGGCAATTCCACCACCAGGTCTTTGTCGGCTACTTTCACCTGGCAAGACAAGCGACTTTGGGGAGTCAGTCCCCAAGCCATGTCCAGCAAGTCATCTTCATCATCATCGCTTTCATTCAGGCTGTTGAAACCTTCCTTGATCACGACATGGCAAGTGGTACAGGCACAGCTCATTTCGCAAGCGTGTTCCAGTGCAATGTCGTTGTTCAAAATAGCTTCGCACAATTGGGCACCCACGGGTACTTCAAATGTTTTGCCTTCAGGGCAAAGGCTTTCATGGGGCAAAATTTTAATAATTGGCATCTCTAAATCTCTCGTGTTCTGTTGTGTCGCGTTTATTTCGCAGCGCCGCCAAGGGTGGTGCTCACAGTGTCGATGGTTTTTCCGGTCAGCGCTTTGCGAATACCTGCATCCATTCGGCGTGCGGCAAAGTCTGCTGTCAAATGGCTTAAGTCGTCGATGCCTTTTTCAATGGCACGCAAATCCTCGGTTTGAGCCAGTTCTCGCAATGCATTCACACTGGCATCAATCGTGTTGAGTTCGGTGGTGTCGAGCAATTCACTGTCTTTCGCAATGGCCGCTTCAACCGATTCCACCAGGCGCATGGCTTCCACTTGCTGCTCGCGCAACTGGCGTGCGTTCATGTCAGCTTCTGCAAACTCAAAACTGTTTTTAAGCATGCCGGCAATTTGATCGTCGTCCAGCCCGTAAGAAGGCTTCACGGTGATATTGGCCGATACGCCAGAACCTGTTTCCATGGCATTTACAGCGAGCAAGCCATCGGCATCAACCTGAAAGGTGACACGAATGCGTGCCGCACCAGCCACCATGGGTGGAATGCCGCGCAGCTCGAACCGCGCCAGTGAACGGTTTTCTGAAACCAGTTCGCGTTCACCTTGCACCACGTGAATGGCCATGGCGGTTTGCCCGTCCTTGAAGGTGGTGAATTCCTGTGCACGCGCAACTGGAATGGTGCTGTTGCGGTTAATGACTCGCTCAGTCAGGCCACCCATGGTCTCAAGGCCCAAGCTCAGTGGAATCACGTCAAGCAGTAGCAGCTCGTCGTCGCTTCGGTTGCCCGCCAAGGTATCGGCTTGAATGGATGCGCCAATCGCTACCACTTCATCCGGGTTCAAGTTCACCAGCGGGTCTTTGCCAAAAAACGCTTTTACAGCTTTGCGAATCACGGGCATGCGGGTAGAGCCACCCACCATGACCACGCCATCAATTTCATCGGTACTCAAGCCAGCGTCGCGCAATGTTTTGCGGGCGGCTTGAATGGTGCGTTTCACCAACGGCTCTACAATGGCCTCAAACTGCTCGGCGGTGACTGTTTCTGCAATGGTTTCACCGCTTTTAAATTCCACGCTTAGAAATGCAGTGTGCTCGTGAGAAATTTGTTCTTTCACGCGGCGGCAAGCCATGACCAGGCGTGATCGCTGTTGCGCGTTCAGTTCTTCAAAGCCATGTGTGGCAATGAAATGGTCGGCCATGGCGCGGTCGAAATCGTCACCGCCCAACGCCGAATCACCACCTGTGGCCAGCACTTCAAATACACCGGCTTGCAAGCGCAGAATGGACACATCGAATGTGCCACCACCCAAATCGAACACCACAAACTGGCCCTGCGCATTTTGATCAAGACCGTACGCCACAGCAGCTGCGGTGGGCTCGTTGATCAGTCGCAGTACGTTCAGGCCAGCCAGTTGTGCTGCGTCTTTGGTGGCTTGGCGTTGTGCATCATCGAAATACGCGGGTACTGTAATTACCGCACCGACCAGCTCGCCACCCAAAGTGGCTTCAGCGCGTTTGCGCAATGCACGCAAAATATCGGCAGACACTTCCACCGGGCTTTTGGTGCCATAGTCAGTTTCAATTTCAACCATGCCGCCAGAATCTTTCACACGGTAGGGCAGGTTCAACCCCTGCACATCCTTGTGACCTCGCCCCATTAGGCGCTTGACCGAAAACACGGTATTGAATGGGTCTGTGTCCGCACAGGCCAAGGCGTCTTCACCCATGTTCTTCACGCCTGTTTCGCCGTAACGCACCACGCTGGGCAAAATGACACGGCCCGAAGAATCGGGCAAACATTCGGCGCTGCCGCTGCGTACGCTGGCCACCAGTGAATGCGTGGTGCCCAGGTCGATCCCCACCGCGAGCCTGTGCTCATGCGGTGCTGTCGACATGCCTGGTTCAGCAATTTGTAACAAAGCCATTAGCTGGCATCCTCCAGTTGCTCCAATTTCTTGGTCAACTCAATCATGAATTTGTTAATGAACAGCAAAGCCTGTGCAGTGCCATTGGCTGCCTGCGCGTTCTTTTCTGTATCAATTTGTTGTGCGATCAAGGTCAAACAACGCTTTTTCTCGGCGGCCACTTCGCTCAGCAAATCTTCAAGTGCTTCTACGCCCTTGATTTCTTCAAGTGATTCTCGCCATTCCATTTGCTGCATAAGCAGTGCAGGTGGCAGATTACTTTGTTGCCCACGCGGGTTTTCGCCGTGTAGTTCGCACCAGTAAATGGCACGTTCCATCGGGTTTTGAAGGCGTTTGTAGGCTTCGTTCACACGGGTGGCCCACTGCACTGCCAGCCTTTTTTCCTGAGCGCCTGAATTCGCAAAGCGATCAGGGTGGGTTTGGCTTTGAAGTCGCAGATAAGAAGCAGAAAGGGCTGCGCTGTCCAGAGCAAACTGGCAGGGCAACCCAAAAATATCAAAATCGCTGTCGTTTAACTTGATTGCTATGTTGGTCATTGGGCTGACAATTAAACGGTGAAGCTTTCACCACAGCCGCAGCGCGCCTTTTCATTGGGGTTGTTGAATTTGAAACCTTCATTCAAGCCTTCGCGTGCGAAGTCCAGTTCAATGCCTTCAAGGTAAGGCATGCTTTTGGGATCCACAAAAAGCTTCACACCATGGGCTTCGAATACATTGTCTTCGTCGGAAACAAGATCCACAAACTCCAGCTTGTAAGCCATGCCGGAACAGCCGGTGGTGCGCACACCAATGCGCAAACCAATTCCCTTGCCGCGTTTGGTCAGGAACTTGCTAATGTGGTCGGCGGCGCGCTCAGTCAATGTAATCGCCATGGTGTTCAATTCCTTATCAACAACTTTTCAACAATCAGGCGTGCTTCTTTTTGTAATCTTCAACCGCTGCCTTGATGGCGTCTTCAGCCAAAATGGAGCAGTGAATTTTTACAGGTGGCAAGGCCAACTCTTCAGCAATCGCAGTGTTCTTGATTTCCAAAGCCTGGTCCAGGGTTTTGCCCTTGACCCACTCGGTGACCAATGAAGACGATGCAATGGCCGAACCACAGCCGTAGGTTTTAAACTTCGCATCGGTAATCAAACCGTCGGCGCCTACCTTGATTTGCAGTTTCATTACGTCGCCGCAAGCGGGTGCGCCCACCATACCTGTACCCACTTCGTCGTCGCCCTTTTCGAACGAGCCCACGTTGCGGGGGTTTTCATAATGGTCTAGAACTTTTTCGCTGTATGCCATGGTACTTCTCCTCAATCTTCAAATATTTCAGTGCTCAGCCCATTGAACGGTGCTTAAATCCACGCCGTCCAGGTGCATTTCCCAAAGGGGCGACAATTCACGCAACTTCGCCACTTTGGCTTTCATCAATTCGATGGTGAAATCAACATCGGCTTCAGTCGTGAAACGACCAATCGAGAAACGAATCGAGCTATGCGCCAATTCGTCGCTGCGGCCCAATGCACGTAGTACATAGGAGGGCTCAAGAGAGGCCGATGTACAGGCTGAACCAGACGATACCGCAATTTCTTTTACGCCCATGATCAGCGACTCGCCTTCCACGAAGTTGAAGCTCACGTTCAGGTTGTGCACCACACGCTGATTCAGATCACCGTTGACATAAATTTCATCAATGGCTTTCAAACCGTTGAGCAAACGGTCACGCAATGCTTTCATGCGTGGCAATTCACTGGCCATTTCTTCTTTGGCAATGCGGAAGCATTCGCCCATGCCAACGATTTGATGGGTGGCCAAGGTGCCTGAGCGCATGCCACGCTCGTGGCCGCCACCGTGCATTTGTGCATCAATGCGAATACGGGGCTTGCGGCGTACATACAGGGCACCAATGCCTTTGGGGCCATAAGTTTTGTGCGCAGAAAAGCTCATCAAGTCTACTTTCAGCTTTTGCAAGTCGATTTCTACCTTGCCGGTGGCTTGCGCAGCGTCCACGTGGAAAATGATGCCTTTCTCGCGACACAATTCGCCAATGGCGGGAATGTCTTGAATCACGCCAATTTCGTTGTTCACAAACATGATTGAAATCAACACAGTGTCGGGGCGAATGGCAGCTTTCAGGGCGTCCATGCTGATCAGGCCGTTGTCCTGAACGTCCAGGTAAGTGGCTTCAAAGCCATGGCGTTCCAGGTCGCGGAAGGTGTCCAGCACAGCCTTGTGTTCAGTTTTCAAGGTGATGATGTGCTTGCCCTTGGTTTCGCCATAGAAAAGCGCTGCACCCTTGATGGCCAGGTTGTTCGATTCGGTTGCGCCAGAAGTCCACACGATTTCGCGTGGGTCGGCGTTGACCAAAGCGGCAACGTCTTCACGGGCTTTTTCAACGGCTTCCTCGGCGGTCCAGCCATAGGCGTGACTGCGGGATGCCGGGTTGCCAAAGCTTTCACGCAGGAAAGGAATCATGGCGTCGGCTACGCGCGGATCCACAGGGGTGGTGGCGCTGTAATCGAGATAAATCGGCATCTTCATAGTGTATTTGCTCCAATCAACTGCTATTTAATGTGTATGTTGTGCGGCTGCGGCATTAGATGCCGTTGGCCTTTCACGAAACTGAATGGTTCGCTCAGCGTCTTTTTGTTTGTGCTTTTCAACCAGGCACTGCAAAGTGACTGAGCCCAAATATTCGAGCATTTTGGTGTTAAGGCTGCTCCACAGGTCGTGCGTCATGCACTGGCCTTCATCGGTGCAATTTTCCTTGCCACCACACTGGGTTGCATCCAGCGGTTCATCCACAGCCAAAATAACGTCAGCAACGCTGACTTCCTTCAGGGCGCGGGCAATATGATAACCGCCGCCGGGGCCGCGAACGCTTTCAACCAGCTCGTGCCTGCGCAGCTTCGAAAACAACTGCTCCAGATACGACAGTGAAATATTCTGGCGCTGGCTGATGCCGGCGAGCGAAACCGGCCCTGTGTCTTGCTGTAAAGCAAGATCAATCATGGCTGTAACGGCAAATCTGCCTTTTGTGGTCAATCGCATGGCAATCCTTTTATTGCACCCTTAAAAGCCTTTCGGCTAATTCCTACTATTTTGGTCAAGTATAGCAAAGTTGACTGTTTTACTCAAGTATTCGGCGGGTTTGAATGGCTAGGGGAAACCTTGATCTGCAAAAGAAAAACCGCCGGCAAAGGCCAGCGGTTTTTGACTTCAGTGCCCGCCGAAAGCGGGCTGGATCAGATTATGCTGCCGCGAACTGAAATACACGTTTGCGCAACACTTCCAACAAGCCTGTGCAGCTGTCTTCAATGTAGTTCAACACGGTGTCAAAACCATCGGGGCCGCCATAGTAGGGGTCGGGCACGGTGGCTTCGTCATGTTCAGTGGCGTAGCGCATCATCAATTGAATTTTGTGCGCGTACTGGCGTGGGCACTGCTGTTGAAGCAGACTCATGTTGTCCCAATCCATGGCCAGGATCATGTCACTGTCGCGGAAATCGTCAGCAGTGACCTGGCGTGAAATCAGGTTGGAAATGTCGTAACCACGCTTGGCGGCGGCTGCCTCGGCGCGGGGGTCGGGCGTTTTGTCCAAATGGTAGGCATGCGTGCCGGCTGACTCAACAGAAATTTCATGGTCAAGACCCGCTTCGCTTACCATCTGCCTGAAAACGCCTTCTGCTGTTGGTGAGCGGCAGATGTTTCCCATGCACACAAACAAAACTTTGCTTTTCATATTGGCTTCCTATTGTCCTGAACCCATTAAAGTAAAACTCTTCAAATCTTTACAACGCGCCTGCTTGCTTCAGGCGCTGCGTTTGGCATCCAGCGAGGTCACGTTGGACTCGCCCTTGCTGCCAAACAACTGTTCTTTCAGCAAACCCAACTGGTCGCGGGCCTGGGCGGCTTTTTCAAACTCCAGGTTCTTCGCGTGTTCCAGCATGAGTTTCTCAAGCCGTTTAATCTCTTTTGCCAACTGCTTTTCACCCAAGGGGGCAACTTCCATGGCCTTATCGGCTTTGCGTTGCCTTGAAGCGTTTGGATCGAACACGCCGTCGATAAGTTCCTTGACCTGTTTGTTCACGCCCCGTGGGGTAATGCCGTTTGCTGTATTGAACTCAATTTGCTTGTTTCTGCGGCGGGTGGTTTCGCCAATCGCCAATTCCATGGAATTGGTCACCCGGTCAGCATACAAAATCGCTTTGCCGTTCAAATTGCGGGCAGCGCGGCCAATGGTCTGAATCAAACTGCGTTCACTGCGCAAAAAGCCTTCTTTGTCGGCATCCAGTATTGCAACTAGGGACACTTCCGGAATATCCAAGCCCTCGCGCAATAAATTAATTCCAACCAGCACATCAAATTCGCCCAAACGCAGGTCACGGATAATTTCAACGCGCTCAACGGTTTCAATGTCGGAATGCAAATAACGCACGCGAACACCATTGTCGCTGAGGTAGTCAGTGAGGTCTTCGGCCATGCGCTTGGTCAACGTTGTGACCAATACTCGATCGCCAGCGCGAGTTCGTTCGTGAATCTCGCTGAGCAGGTCATCGACCTGGGTGGTGGCAGGGCGCACCTCAATCACAGGGTCAATCAGCCCTGTGGGGCGCACCACTTGTTCAACCACTTGGCCAGAATGCTCTTTCTCGTAATTCGAGGGCGTGGCTGAAACAAACACTGTTTGCCGCATTTTGGACTCGAATTCCTCGAAACGCAAGGGGCGATTGTCCATGGCAGATGGCAGACGAAAGCCGAAGTTAACCAAAGTTTCCTTGCGGGACCTGTCTCCACGGTACATTCCGCCCAGTTGGCCAATGGTGACGTGGCTTTCGTCGATGATCATCAAGCCGTCTTTGGGCAGGTAATCGATCAGTGTGGGTGGCGGCTCGCCCGGCGCGGCACCTGACATGTGGCGGCTGTAATTCTCGATGCCTTTGCAAAAACCGAGTTCAGCCAGCATTTCCAGGTCAAAGCGGGTGCGCTGTTCCAGGCGCTGGGCCTCGACCAGTTTTCCGGTTTTGACAAAGAAATCAAGTTGTTCGCGCAATTCTGCTTTAATGGTTTCAATGGCACGCAGCACCGTGGCGCGGGGCGTTACATAGTGGCTGCTGGGGTAAATGGTGAAACGTGGCAGCTTTTGGCGAATTTTGCCGGTTAGCGGGTCAAATAGCTGAATTGCATCTATTTCATCGTCGAACAGGTCGATACGCACAGCCAACTCGGAATGTTCGGCCGGGTACACGTCGATGGTGTCGCCCCGAACCCGGAAGGTGCCGCGCGTGAAGTCCAGGTCATTGCGCTTGTACTGCATGGCGATGAGGCGTTTCAGAATGTCGCGCTGGCTGAGCTTGTCGCCATGGCGAATGCTCAGAATCATGGCGTGGTAGTCCGATGGATCACCAATGCCGTAAATGCAGCTGACCGTGCCCACAATAATGGTGTCGCGGCGCTCCAGCAGGCTTTTTGTGGCTGAAAGCCGCATTTGTTCAATGTGCTCGTTGATCGAGCTGTCTTTTTCAATGAACAGGTCGCGGCTGGGCACGTAGGCTTCGGGCTGGTAGTAGTCGTAGTAGCTGACGAAGTATTCCACCGCATTTTTGGGGAAAAACTCGCGCATTTCAGCGTACAGCTGGGCAGCCAGGGTTTTGTTGGGGGCCAAAACCAAAGCCGGACGCCCGGTTTGGGCGATTACATTGGCCATGGTGAAGGTTTTGCCCGAGCCGGTAACGCCCAGCAGGGTTTGAAACACCTCGCCATCGTTCACGCCTTCGATCAGCTTTTCAATCGCGGTCGGCTGGTCGCCAGCCGGGGAGTAGGGCTGGTAAAGCTCGAACGGACTGTTGGGGTAACTGATAAATCCAGGGGCCATGTTAAACTACGAGTCTTGATGCGAGGCAACCACAAAGCACAGCGGTTTTAGCCAATGATTAACCCCACGGGTTGAACCTTCTGGCCAATCCCGTAGAATTACGGAGTTGCATCATTGGGCTGTTGGCTGCAGAAAATTCGCAGCATTTTGTGATAAGCCAATCCTGCATTATCGTCGGAAATGAGTTTTTTTTCCAGACTTGACTTTTTCTTTTTTCACTCCCAGACAACGGAATCATGCTTTCAAATCGCGCACTTACGATCAAACCTTCCCCTACACTTGCCGTGACAGCCAAGGCGGCCCAACTGAAAGCCGAGGGTAAAGACATTATCGGCTTGGGCGCTGGTGAACCCGACTTCGACACGCCTGACCACATCAAAGAGGCTGCAAAGAAAGCCATTGATGCCGGCTTTACGAAATACACAGCCGTTGGTGGCACCGTAGGCCTTAAAAACGCCGTGATCGCCAAGCTAAAACGCGACAACGGGCTGGAATACAAAGCCAATGAAATTGTTGTTGGCGTGGGTGGCAAGCAATGCATTTTTAATATGGTGCTGGCTACCATCAACGATGGTGACGAGGTGGTAATTCCTGCACCTTACTGGGTGAGCTACGCTGACATTGTTGAAATTGCTGGCGGTGTGCCCAAGCTGGTGTTTGCCGGCATTGAGCAGGGGTTTAAAATTTCCCCTGCCCAACTGGAAGCCGCCATTACGCCAAAAACCAAGATGTTCATGATCAACAGCCCCAGCAACCCCACGGGCGCTGTGTACACCAAGGAAGAGTTGGCGGCCTTGGGCGAAGTGCTGTTGAAGCACCCCAATATTATTGTGGCCACCGATGACATGTACGAGCACATCAACCTGGCTGGTGTGCCGTTTGTGAACATTTTGAACGCCTGCCCCGCATTGAAAGACCGTACCGTGGTGTTGAACGGTGTTTCCAAGGCGTACAGCATGACCGGCTGGCGTATTGGTTTTGCTGCAGGCCCGGCCAAGTTGATCGATGTGATGACGAACCTGCAAAGCCAGTCCACTTCCAACCCCACGTCTATTTCACAAGTGGCCGCGGAAACTGCCTTGAGCGGCGACCAGGATTGTTTGAAGCCCATGGTTGCTGCGTTCCGTGAACGCAATGAGTTTGTGACCAAGGCTTTGAATGCTGTGCCGACGATTCAAACTTTGAAAGCCGAAGGCGCTTTCTACGCATTTGTAGACGCGCGCAAGGCCATCGAGAAGCTGGCCGCAGAAGGCAAGATCAAGGCAGCAAATGATCTGGAACTGACGGCGTACCTGCTGGAAGCCGGTGTTGCTGTGGTGCCTGGTTCTGCTTTTGGTGCTGAAGGTTACTTCCGCATTTCATTTGCTACCAGCATGGGCAACCTGGAAAAAGCCTGCGAGCGCATTGCGAAAGCATTGGGTTAAACAGGGGTTAAGCAATAAGTTGCCTAAGGTTTAAGCAGGCAGCGGGGTTTTTGTAATTCATTTGTCCAATTTGGGTATTTGGGGTTGCACAAAAAAATTTCGCTGCTATAATCTCGGCTCTTTCCCCGATAGCTCAGTCGGTAGAGCGACGGACTGTTAATCCGCAGGTCCCTGGTTCGAGTCCAGGTCGGGGAGCCAAATAAGAAGTGAAAAGCCCTTACGGTGTAAAACCGAAAGGGCTTTTTTCTTGTCTTGAATTTCTTTAAGACTTCAAACAATCAACGCTTGATCTCAAGCAATTCAACCTTGAATTTCAATACGGAGTTCGGGGGGATCACCCCGGGTATGCCGCGCGCGCCGTAGGCTGTGTCTGCAGGGCAGGTCAACGTGGCCTTGTCGCCGACTGACATCGTGCTGACGCCTTGCGTCCAGCACGGAATAACACCGCTTAGTGGGAATGTGGCTGGTGCGCCGCGTTTGTAAGAGCTATCAAACACAGTGCCGTTTGTTAACGCGCCCTCGTAGTGAACACTTACGGTCGACGTACTTTTTGGCTTTTGTGCACCTGTTGATTTCCCATCAATGGCCACAACAACGCCAGAGGGAAGTTTGATTTCCTCGGCAGCGGCGGTAGTCGGGAAGAGCAACACGGGTGAGAGAACAGAAATTACAGACCAAATCATTGAATGCTTCATGTTGATCAAATCGCTATTAGAAGTTGGGTTAGATAAGGTTAACGCGATATTTACACCCAAAACAAACCCCCGCAACGTTTTCACGGGCGGGGGCTCGTAACCGATACTTGGAAGCAACGGTTTAAGGCATAAATGATGTGTCTTGATTTATTTCTTTTTCTTTGCTGGCTTTGTATTTACTTTGGTCTTCAGGCTTTGGCCAGGAGTGAATTTAGGCACTACAGCTGCTGCAATCTTGATGGTCTCGCCTGTGCGTGGGTTACGACCCTCACGGGCTGCACGTGCGCCGGTTTGAAATGTACCGAAACCCACCAAAACAACCTTGTCGCCATCGGCCATTTGCTGGCTCACGGTTTCGATGAAGGCATCCAACATTTTGCCAGCAGCGGCCTTGGAGCATTCACTTTTTGCGGCGATGGCGTCAATCAATTCGGTTTTGTTCATTGTTTATAGTTCCAAAGAGTTAATGAGCGTAGCTAACATGCCATGGAAAACCGCATGTAGCAAGGGGGTTTAGGTTGTTTTCACCTCCCTATGGGCGGTTTATTTTATTGCTTACCCGGTCTGAACGGCGGTGCCTTGGGAAACTGGAATACGCCTTGGGGAATATCTACTTCGGGCGCCTTCTCGCTGGTCCATACATGGGCCATGGGTTGGAATTCGAAAGGTGGCCCCAGCCTGTCTGCAGCCACACCCAACAGGCCAGTCAGCGCATCCACCGTGGCATAAACAAAATCATTGCATTGGCTGCATCTGCGGTATTGCTTGGGTTTACCCGAGCCACCTGTCATCTCAATCGCCTTGAATTCGCCCTGTGCGCATTGTTCTTCGGCTTTGAAAAAAGCGGCCTTTGCGTAGGGCATGCCGCTAATGGTTTGGCAATCACGGCAATGGCAGACCAATTGTGCAACGGGCGCCTGGGTGAAGGTAAGCGCCAATTGACCACATTGACACTGTGCGCGGTAGGTGTTGTTCATTCAATCACTCATGAGTTAGGGGGCAGGTCGAATGTCGCCAAGCGCGTCTTCAAGTCTGCTCCATTACTTCGCTGGGTACTCCATCCGTACATCCTCGCTGAAAAACAATTGCCTGTCGCAGGCACAAAACGGATTCGGCGATGAAATCTAAAATTGTGTTTGTTTGAACAGTTCGATGGTGTAGTTGGCCACGGGCGATAGAGCACGTTTGGCCAGTGTGACAATCGCAATGCTGGAATACAGTTCAGGGAAGTCACTGGTATTGAGTTTCACGAGTTTTTTCTGGTCGCACCACGGCTTGGCTGCCAGGTCGGTCGACGCCACTACAGAATTTGTATTCATGGCCAGTTGATGCAACAAATGAATGTCGTCACATTCCAGTGCAAGCTGTGGCAGGTTTTGTGAGTTTTGCCGCAGTAACAGTCCAAGGCCCGCCTTCATCGGTTCGGGTAATTTGACGGATGCGATTCCATATTGCCACGCATCCTCGAAGGTGTGTTTTTTCTTCGCCAAGGGGTGGCCACGGCGCACATACAAATGCCCGTATTGGCGCATCAAAGGTTGAATGTGAAGGTAAGGTGCAACCGTTAAGTCGCCCGTGTCGGCCACAAAAAACTCGATTTCTTCTTTCAGCAGCAGGGCCAGCAATTCAACCGGGCTTGCGATTTCCATTTGCAGTGCAACCTTGGGGAATTCCTGGCGGACAGTTTGAATGACAGTACCAGCGAGGGTGGCGCTTGGAAATGGACCCACTCCGAACGCCAGTTCGCCCACTTCGCCCCGCTGGTACAGGTGAATGTCGCGTTGCAGGGAACGGGCTTCCAGAAGCAGTTGTTGGGCTCGTTCAATTAGAAACTGGCCGGCAGGGGTGGGGCGAATTTCACCACTTTTTCGCTCGAACAGCACCAGCCCGGTTTGTTTTTCCAGTGCTTGAATGCTGCGGCTGAACGCAGGTTGGCTAAGATGAACTTTGTCTGCAGCCTTGGCAAAATGGCGAGTGTCATTCAGCGCCAGCAAATGTTCCAGTTGGTTTAAATTCATGATGATGCATTGGGTGCATTAAAAATGAATTGATTATGCGTTTGGGCTACTTACAGTACAAGGCCAAGTTTGAACTTCCGATAGCCTCATGAGATCTTCTTCTGCGTGGATGTAATTCAAGCTCGTTGAGGATCAGAACTTTCCGATGCTGCATTCATTTTTTTTACAGCGGATGTTCCCCTTGAGCAAGGTGTCACACGTTTGTCTATTGCACAAGATATGCAATTTCACTTTGCTTGCAGTAATTTTTCTGATGATTAATAAGGATACGTTTTAGTATCTTTACCATTCGCACAGTTTGCTATAGTGTCGTCATCAAAGCGGTAAGCCTCCACACTTTTTTCTCTGATTTGATTGTGAGCTTGCCGTCTAAAAACAGAAAATATTCTCAAGTGTCTGTGCTTGTTCAACAGGGTTTCTAAAAATTAATAAATCTTTCGCCGTTCAACGTAGGCGAAGGGCACTTTTTAATTTGATGTATAGAGACATAAAGGAACAACCCATGGTGCACGAGCATATTAACATCGATCAAATTTTTTCCCTTTCGGCATTGCGTTCAGACAACTGGAGGCATTTGCTCGGTGTTAGTCGAAAGTGGGTGAGCGGTAAAGTGGATATGGCTGAGGTGAAAGAAAGTTTCACCAAGCTCGAGCCCATGGAAATGTTGCACGCTTACCCCGGTCCCAAGCTGGTTGCCAAGCTGTCGAAAGACCTGGTTGAAGAACGCAAGGACGCGTTCACTGCTTTGGTGGCCCGCATCTCTTTTTCCATTCTGACGCGCTACTACAAAGAAGATCCGAATGAGTGGAGCCTGAATCCAGAGGACGGTCACGGAGATTCCTTTAACTCTGCCGGGGTTCACCGTCCGTATTTTGAGGTATTGATCGTTGCCCCGGATCGGGTACACAACGTAGAGCGCAATGTTCAGGCATTGTTGAGTCAGCGTCAAAAAGACGATGACTTCATCTATGAGCCGTTGGTGGTGCACACATTTCAGGATGCCTTCTGTGCTGTTGCAGTGAATAACAACATTTGCGCAGTTGCAATTTTTGACGGATTTGATTTCACCAGCCGATTGCCAGTTCCTCAATTGAACCGGACCATGGGGGAATTGCACATTCATGCCGATGAGGATCACATTGGTTTGCAGTTGGCGTCGGTCATTGCAGAGTATCGCCCTGAACTTGATTTGTATTTGATGTCGGATCAGCGTCCCCAAGACATCACCGAGGATCCCAGATCCGTATGTTTGAAGCGTGTGCTGTATGCGGTGGAAGAACCCACGGAATTACATTACGCCATTCTCGAAGGGGTGCGCGATCGCTATGAAACTCCGTTTTTCGACAACCTGAAGAAATACGCTCACCGCCCAATCAGCACGTTTCATGCATTGCCGATCGCGCGCGGCAAGTCGGTATTCAAGTCGGACTGGATTCGCGACATGGGCGAGTTCTACGGTAAAAACCTGTTCATGGCAGAGTCTTCTGCAACCACCGGTGGTTTGGACAGTCTTTTGGAGCCCACTGGCAACATCAAGAAGGCACAGCAAAAAGCTGCCAGAGCCTTTGGCGCGGATCACAGTTTTTTTGTAACCAACGGCACCAGTACGTCCAACAAAATGGTTCTGATGGCGGTTGCGAAGCCAGGAGATATTTTTATTGTTGACCGCAATTGCCACAAGTCACATCACTACGGTGCAGTGCTTGGTGGTCTCTACCCTTACTACGTTGAAGCCTATCCGATGAAGGAATATTCAATGTACGGGGCCGTGCCCTTGCTTGCAATAAAGAAGGCACTCCTGAATTTGAGGGCAGAGGGCAAGCTGGATCGGGTTCGTGCGGTAGACATGACAAATTGTACTTTTGACGGGCATGTGTACAACACTCGACGTGTCATGGAGGAGTGCCTGGCCATCAAACCCGATTTGGTGTTTCTGTGGGACGAGGCATGGTTTGGATTTGCGCATTTCTCTCCGTTTTTGCGCCCCCGCACAGCCATGGGTGCTGCTGCGAACATTGAGAAATGGATGAGAACGCCAGAAGCGCTTCAGGCCTACGAGGCTCAGCAAGCTGAGCTGGGCCAACAAGCTTCTGATGAGGTGTTGCTCAATACGCGCCTCATCCCTGATCCCCGTCAAATTCGCCTTCGCGTTTATCAAACCCATTCGACTCACAAATCGATGTCAGCGATTCGTCAAGGGTCTATGGTGCTGGTCAAGGATGTGGATTTTGTTCAGATTGAACCGCAGCTGCACGAGGCCGTGTTTACCCATGCGACCACCAGTCCGAATCAACAGTTGATTGCGTCGATGGATGTCGCCAGACGCCAAATGGAACTGGAGGGTTATGGACTGGTGAGCAATGCCATCCAGATCGCGCTGGACATTCGTCACCAGATCAAGACTCATCCCCTGATTTCAAAATACTTCAAGGTTTTGGGCGCAGACGACATGATTCCCGCGGAATTCCGCCAGAGTGGATTCAAGGACTTCTTGGCGCCTGGTACCAACTGGAGCGATGCCGCTGTCTCCATTCGCGACGATGAGTTTTTCCTGGACCCTACTCGAATCACGCTGGTGTGTGGCACAGCCGGATATGACGGTACGCAGTTTAAAACCCTGCTTGCAGATGAGTTCAATATTCAGGTCAACAAAACTTCGCGTAACTCGGTTCTGTTTCAATCCAACATCAACAACACCCGGAGTGATGTCGCTCAGTTGATGCGGGTATTGCTGGAGTTGGCCACGCGCGCAGACAACGAATTGGCTCATGCTGGCGCTGAGGGCTTGAAGCGGTTTGAGGAGCGTGTGGTCAGTTTGATGACAGACGTGCCGGACTTGCCGAACTTCAGTCATTTTCATGACGAGTATCGATCAGATATTGGTGGCAAACCCTCGGTGGAAGGCGATATTCGCACTGCATTTTTCAAGAGCTGGGACACGTCAAACAATGAATACGTTGGTTTGTTCAGCGAGGAATGTGACAAGCGTTTGAAGGAAGGACCACCCATGGTGTCTGCGAAGTTGGTGATTCCTTATCCGCCTGGATTCCCGATCATGGTACCTGGCCAAGTGATCAGTCAGGAGATCATTGATTTCATGCGAAAGCTTGATGTGAAAGAAGTGCATGGGTATGACAGCAGTCTTGGCTTGCAACTTTTGAAGCTGAAGTGAGCTGCTGAGTTACACACGACTCGAGGCCTTCGACATCGCTCGGAGGCTCTCTCAAACTTGTTTCAAGAAGGCTGAACATGGTCATTGTTGAATGGATTTTTTCCACATTACGTTCCAATCCCGAGCTCTCAATTTTTCTGGCTCTTGCGGTTGGTTATTGGGTTGGGGCAATCAAGCTGGGCAGTTTCAGCCTGGGTACGGTGACTGGCACGCTGCTGGCTGGCGTGTTAATCGGTCAGATCGGGATTGAAATATCGCCACAGATTAAATCAATTTTCTTCATGATGTTCCTGTTTGCTGTCGGGTTCGGTGTGGGTCCACAGTTCGTTCGAGGGATCGCCAGCGATGGCCTGCCGCAAGCGATTTTTGCGGTGATAATTTCTGTCTTGTGTCTGATGTCGGTCTACATTGCTGCGGTGATAGGCGGCTACGGTCCAGGTATTGCTGCAGGGCTATTGGCTGGATCCCACACCATCTCGGCATCGATCGGGCTCGCCACCGACGCGATCAATCGTTTGGACATAACACCTGCTGAAATTCAGCAGCAGCTTGACCTGATTCCGGTGTCTTATGCAATCAGCTATTTGTTTGGTACTGTGGGTACCGGCTGGATTATTGCGTTTCTCGGCCCGAAGATTCTGCGAGTGAATATTGTTGAAGAATGCAAACGCTATGAGAAAGAAATGTCTGCGGGTGCGCCAGCAGACGGCATGCACTCGGCGTGGAACAAATATGCGGTTCGCGCATTCAGGTTGAATACGCCCGGGTTGATCGCTGGCAAAACAGTCAAGCAGGCTGAAGCTGCTTCCACCGAGCGTATTTTCCTGGAGAATCTGCGTCGTAATGGTCAGATCATCAAGTTCGATCAAGACACCGTTCTTCAGCTTGGCGACATCGTCGCAGTGTCGGGTAAACACGAGGCTTTAATCGAGTGGTCAAATCGAGCAGAAGACGTTGCTGATGCAGAGCTACTGAACATTCCAGTGGAATCGGTGGATGTCTTCGTGACCTCTAAAAAAGTCAATGACGTTTCGTTAATTGATTTGTCAAAACAATCGAATGCTCGGGGTGTGTATGTCACCCGGATCCGACGTGGTTCCATGGGGGTGGACATTCCTGTTTACGCTCAAACCAAGCTTAACCGTGGCGACATCGTTACCATCAATGGTTCGAAAAAACATGTGGATGAAATCGTCAAGGAATTTGGTTTTGCTGACCGCCCAACCAGTGTGACTGACATGGTATTGGTCGGTGCCGGTATTGTGCTGGGTGGTTTGATTGGTGCGATCACAGTGCCTGTGCATGGCATTCCGATTACTTTGTCCTCTTCGGGTGGTGCACTGATCGCCGGTTTGGTGGTGGGTTGGCTTCGAAGTTTTATTCCGAAGATCGGTACCGTTCCAAGCGCCACATTGTGGTTCATGAACTCCGTGGGTCTGAATGTATTCATCGCAGTGGTGGGTATCACGGCAGGCCCCACCTTTATTGCTGGCCTGAAAGTAGTGGGCGTAGAAATATTCTTCTGGGGACTGTTTGCCACAGCAATGCCAATGTTGTTGGCACCCTTGATCGGCAAGTACATTTTCAAGTTTGACCCAGTGATTAATCTGGGTTGTTGCGGTGGTGCGCGAACCAGCACGGCATCGGTGGCGATGCTCGCAGAAGTCGCTAAAAGTAATGCGCCAATGCTGGGTTACACAGTGCCTTACGCGGTCAGTAACACTTTGCTGACTCTTTGGGGCATGTTCATCGTGATTCTTGTTGCATAGGCAGTCAGGGGCTTTGACGCTGTTGGCTGAAAAGTGCCAATCCCATTGCGATAAAAAGCAGGGTTAGCAGGGCAAGCATGAGAAATTCTTGAGCCACCTCTGTGATGGATGCGCCCAATTGATTGATGCTGACAAAGCCATGAATACCCGAGGTGGTGGGCAGCAACCAACGAAGGTAATACAGCAGGTCGGGGAGTGATTCTGCTGGCCAGCTGTAGCCCGACATGAACAGCATCGGCACCGACGTGATCAGCAACATTTGAAGCCCTCGTTCACGGGTTTTGAATGCCTGGCTCAGTAGCAGTGCAAATGCAGAGATGCACAAACAGAACACCGTGGAGAAAGCAAGCAAGGTGCTTGTGTTTGCGATTTGTGAATACGCTTGCATGCGCGTGGCGATCACAAAAAAGTACAGGGTGTTGATCAGGGCGATTGTAAAAAAAACCAGCAACATGCCGAAGTAAGCGCTCGGGCCCACCGGGAGTTGCTTACGTTCAGACAGCCTTCCCAGCAACAACGTGACGCCGATCAACAAGGTTTGTTGAATGATGACCACCATCACCGCGGGGACGATGGAGTGCCCATAACCATCATTCGTGTTGAACAGCGATCTTGAGTTCAGCGACAGGGGTTGAAGGCTGTCTATTGCGGCCTGCCCCGGTACACCCATGCTTTGGATTTTCTGCAGGCTGATGACTGCACCCATGGTAAGCGTTGCCTGAGTGGCGCTTGCCAGGGCCTTGCTGCCTGCCAACAAATACCCACCGTGACTGGCCAGTTGAACAGTGGGTACTCTGCCCGCTATCAGGTCGTTGTTGAAATTTCTTGGAATGATGACCATAGCCATGATGTCGCCTTGCCACAAGCGTTTTGCTATCAGGTTGGGGTCGTTGTCGGTTTGTATTACATTGAGATTGGGCGCTGCTTTCAAGAGGCGGGTCAGCGTGCGTGACGAATAGGAGTCATCTTGATCGACCACCAACGTGGGGACTGATTCAACTTGTTCGTAGGAATAGGGATAGGGATAGAACAGCGAATACACCAGCCCGGCACCAAACAGCAGCAACATGGCGCCTTTGTCTTGAAGAATCAATCTCCAGGTCATTGTGAATTGCTCGAGGATCCCTTTCATCGATTTCCCCAGTTGGCGGGCTCAAAGGCATTTCGCTTGAGCAGCAAATAGGCCGGTACGATTGCAATCACCGTCATGAAAGCGATGATCAGAAATGGACGAAACGCTTCAACCAGCGGCGCACCAGCAATCCACATCTGGTTGTAGAGTTGTAACCAGTGTGTCAATGGAAGAATGCTCGCCCAGTACTGTGCAGCTTCAGGCATTGCGATCAAAGGAAAGGCTTGCCCGGAGTAGGCGAATGCAGGTGCACTATAAAAGCCGCCCACGCTCAACGCCATTCTGAAGTTTTTTGTTACAGCCACAACCAGGATTCCTACGGCCATGGCGGCTACCGTCATCACAATCAGTGTGAGCCACGTGCTGAGTAATTTTCCCTGATAGCTATCCGGTGCAAGATTCTGGAAAAAAACAACAAACACCAGCGTGTAAAAGTTCAGTGCAAGAAAATAGGGAAGGATTTTGGAGAGCAGGGCGGTGGCAAGCGACCCGTTGGATGTGGCAAGCCATTCGCCTGCAGTGCCATCGCGCAATTCCCTTCCAACCGCAGTGACTGACATGATGATTGCCAGAATATGAAACAGCGCCGCAATCAGCGTGGCCCCTAAAAATACCTCGTAGTCTGGGCCTTCATTAAAGAGTGGCAGGGCATTGACTGAAACTGGCATGGCCACGCTCATTGCAGCATCGGGAAATGCACCGCCCATTTTTAGTCGTTCAATTCCGATGCCCACCCCAGCCGCCAACACTGCACTGGTGACGTTTCTTTGGATCGTTGACGAGTAGGTTGAATATTGACTGTTCAGTTGCAGAACCACTTGCCCTGGTTTGCTGCCGAGAACGTCTCTTTCTAGTCCTTTCGGGATCACCAGCACAGCGAAAACGTCGCGTGTGCGTATGGCGTCAAGCGCAGATGGCACGTTGATGTATTGCCGCTCAAACTTTACGCCGGGCGTCGCCTCGATCAGGCGACTGATTTGCCGGGAAATGCTGGTGTTGTCTTCGTCCACAATCGCGACTGGCAGGCCGGTTGGCTGGCCCGCCGAGAAGATCCACCAGATCAGCGCGAACAACACCGGCATCATGCCCAGCGTCAGGAACAGGTCTCCTTTGTCACGTCGAAGGTGACTTAGCTCGCGTTGAAGGCCTGCCTGAAATGAACTCATTACTCTTCCATCGAGAGAACGACCGTCATGCCGGCTATCAGGTTCGGGTTGGGTTCAATGGGGCGAGCTTCAATTTGAAAGGTTTTCAAGTCGTAACCAGACGTGCCTTTCACCTGCTTCCAGTTTGCAAACGAGGGCAGTGGATTGAGTTTGGTGACTTTGAATTTGACATCTTTGTTCAAGGCTGGAACAAGGGCGGTGAATTCAGTACCCAGGGTCAGGGTGTTTAGTTTGTCTTCGCGAATATTCATAACCACCCAGACATCCTTGGGATCAATCAGCGTGATCACTGGATATCCCGCTGGGGCAAGCTCGCCCTCTTTGATCACCACGCTGGCAACCTGCCCGGCAATTGGTGCGAGAGATTGGGTTTCGCTGCGGAACACCTCTACTTCAGAAACTGCCGCTTTGGCGCGTCTGTTTTGCGCCGCTGCTGCCCTCAGTTGTTCTTCCCGTGCACCGGACGCTGCCATTTGATAGGCCGCTTGCGCAGCTTTCGCTTGGTCTGCACTGGCTGCTGCCTTGGCCGTGATCTCATCCAGTTGTTGGCGAGAAACCAGCCCGTCAGCGTACAAGTTCTGAATTCGTTTCTGGGTGGCAGCAGTTAAATCCCTTGCAGTGGCCGCGCGCTGCATTTCCAGTCTTGCAATCTCGACTTGCTCCCTTCGCAAGCCCGATTTGGCCTCGTCTTCTACAGCTTTTGTAGCATCTTCCACTGCCACTGCTTGTTCAAGTTTGGTGTCAAGTTCGGGGCTCGATAGCTCGAACAGTAATTGGCCAGCTTCCACCATGTCACCTTCAGATACGGGCAGCTTGATCACGCGGCCCGGTATTTTGCTGGCCACCCGTATTTCCCGAACTTCGATGTCACCGTGAATCAGCTCCCTGTTTTGTTTGGGAAGCAACCACCACACTGCTGCAATTAGCAATATGGCAACAATCACAAAAATTATGGGCCGCGCTTTCATAGTGTTCCCTGAGAATTGCTACAGGCGTTTTGATGCAATAGCGTTGGAAGAATGACGGGTAGCTGTTCGGGTTGCCCACTCAGTTGGGTCAGATGGGCCAAGGAGCTGATGTACAGGAATGCTGCATTCAGGGATTTAACCTGAATGGCTGCAAGCTTTAGTTCTGCCTCTGTGACGTCTAGTGAAGTGGTCAAGCCTTCTTCAAAAGCCCTGTTTTGAAGGCGTGTGTTTTCCTTGCCCAATTGGATGTCTTGTGCCAGCAGTTCATATTGTTCAAGGTGTTCAACCACGGCACGATACGTGCTCTCGATGCCCAGCTTGATGTCGGCGTCAGCCTGTTCTTTACTCAATCGAACTTGTTCACGTTTGGCCATGGCAGCTTGAACGCTTGCATCTCGCCCAACCGGTGTAATGAAGTTGTATCGAAACCCAAGGCCAACACTCCAGTCGGGTTCGGTTAGCGGGGTGGCTCTCCGATTCAATTCATACGTGCCGGCGAAGAAGAATTCAGGCAGATTTTTGCCGCGTTCAATTTCGATTAACCTGTCAGTTTGCGTGAGTTTCTCAGCCAGTTTTTTGTAGGCCGGGTTTGCATTCCGGGCTTGTTCGACGTACCAGTCCGAGGCGTTTTGAAGTGACACGGGTTTGGGTATGTCAGTTGACAGGCATGAAAGTTGATCAACTTCCAGAAGGCTTTTCAAGGCTGCGTGCAAGTCAGTCTGCTGCCGTTTGGCGAGAAGCAGTTCCCGATTGGCCTCAGCCAAAGCAACATCGGCCTGCATTTTGTCCAGCGCGGTAATCAATCCTTCCTGCTGGAATCGGGTCGCCTTGTTGACCAGCGCTTGAATCGTTTGGACAGATTGTTCCCGCACAGCAACCACCTGCCTGATCATCTGATTCGAGAAGTAAAGGTCGGACAGGCGTTTGAGCAATTGAAGCCGCACAATTTCAAGGTCTGTTTGTGCTTCCGATACCCTGGATTCGGCGATTTGTTTGGTGGCCGTGGTACGTCCACCTGTATAAAGCGGCCACACCACATTTACCTGGGAGCGAATTCCGTCGCGTTCGATATCGATTTCAGCCCTTCTGTTGATGATGGGGATCAGAAATGAAATCTCTTTCTCGTAGGCAATGCCGGCAACCGTAAGGCTGAGCTGCGGGAGATTCAGGTTTCCAAGCGCTTTGTATTCAAATTCTCTGGACTGAATGTCGGCTTGTTGAACCAGCGTTTGCCTGACCACACTCAGTCTTTTTTCCGCCTCACTAAAACTCAGGGCAGGTTCGTTGGCTTGAACCTGCGTGCACAGCATGGCAGCGACCAGCAAGGTCAGCTTGTTAATACGGGCAGGCATACAACCTCGCTGGTATTTGACTGGGTTTGATTAAGTGGCTGACTATTTGATGATTAAAGTCCCTGAAATTTCAAAGGCGCGGATGGTTCGAAAAAGGAGCTGCTTTCGCCCGCATAGGTTTGACCTTTATCCAGCGTCAGCTTGCGAACGCCTGCCTTGTTCTCAAAGTTGACTTTCTTGAGATCGACCCAGACCACATTCGGATTGAGAACATTCTCGAAGTAGTAGATCAGATTGCGCTGATCGGCCACTACTCTCCAGCGTGTGTTCGACAGGTGTGGTTGGTCGGGGGTGCCGATCCCGTAGGGCACCGAGACATTGCGCACCACACTGAACACACTTGCTGCAGCAATTTTTGGATCGCTGGTTTGCGGGATCATGTTGAGGTAATACGATGCACGAACAAAGCGGTCCGATGCTTTGGAGGTACCGGGCAGGAAGACTTGCCCAGGAATGCTTTCCCAGTAGCCCTTGATGGCAATTTGTTGATCATAGGGCGGGTCATTGGTCATGACTCGATGGTTTCGGTCGTGATGAATTGTCAGCTTCCCGCCGATGTATTCAAAAATCGCGCTGTCGCCTGTTGCATCAGAGAGCGAGAGATGCACAGTCGTGAATTTGTCGGTGCCCGGAATGAAATCGGAGACGATTGCAAATTTATCCTGTTTGAAAAATTTGACTGCTTCATCAACGGTTGCGAAATTGTCCAGCGCGTATTGTCCCCACGCAGAAATGGTCAATCCTTTCTTTTTACCCTTGACGTCGAATTTCGGATATTCAGATGCAACCAACCAAAGCATGTTGGCGACCAATCCTTTTTCATTCATGCCGTCTGGTGTGGAAATATCCCAAGAGCTGGCCGCAACACTGCCGTATTTGGATCGCCAGGTGATTGAATTGGGTCCAACCTCACCATTGCGTTCCATATCTCGCGGAAATATCCAAAGGTTTGCTGGTATGTCGATGGAGAAGTCCATGCTTCTTCCTGTCAACACTGTATTGTCCGGACCGATGTACACCATTCGGGTGCATGCTTGAGCTGTCGGGGACAGTGCCGCCGAACCTATGATGCACGCGCCCAACACCAGTGACAAAACTTTTTTATTGAACAACATAACCGCATTCTCCTTCGTTTCACGACGATGATGAAAATGCCCTGACTCATGGTTTCATTGTATTTTTTGATAAGTATACGTCAATAATTATGACGATACTGATTGAATCACAGTGCCACGAAACGTCATGGTGCGAACGAGTATTTTTCAGAACACTCAATCTGCAACGTTGTACCCGTGATTGGGTGCCTGCAAATATTCCGCTGGTTTAAATTCATAACAATGCAGTTGTTGCATTGAAAGTGCATTAATTATGCATTGGACGTATTTGCAGTACAAGGTTAGATTCACTGCATCGTTGAACCATGCGGATCCATCATGCAAATCTCGGAATTTCAGAACGTACTGATTTTGATTGCCATTGCAGGCTTTGCCTTGATGGAGTTCGCCACGCGTCGCTACCAAACCACGGTGAATGCCACGGCGAATGACACCAAACTGGACTTGCTTGTGTTTATCAGTGTGGTGGCTGTGTCGCAGCCTTTGGCAATTTTCACAACTCAACAGCTCGGCGAGGCCTGGTTTGCGCAGTGGCAGGGCATTTGGGCTGACTGGCCCTGGTGGGCCATGTTTGGCGTGTTGTTGTTGGGCGATGATTTAACGCAATACCTGTGGCACCGGGCTTCGCATTCGCCGTTGTTGTGGCCTTTGCACCGTGCCCACCATTCTGCGCAGTACATGAGTGTACGCATGACTTTTCGCAACAACTTTTTTTATTACCTGATGATGCCTGGCCTGTGGATTGCCGGTGTCTTGTTGTTCTTGGGGTTTGGCGGCTGGGTGTACGCCAGTTATTTAACCCTGAAGCTGACCATCATTTTGGGGGCGCATTGCTCTTGGCGTTGGGACGAACCACTTTACAAAATCAAGGCATTGCAACCGGTGATGTGGGTTGTTGAGCGCACCATTTCAACACCCGCCACGCACTGGGCTCACCATGCACTTACTAACAAAGATGGCATTGGAAACTACACCGGCAACTTCGGCAACATGCTTTTTTTGTGGGACGTTATTTTTGGCACGGCCCACATCACGCGCAAGTACCCTGAACACATCGGTTTGATGGACGATCGCATTCACGGGCAGGAACACTGGGCGCACCAAATGTTTTATCCCGTGTTGCATTCAAAGCGTGACGATTCTGCCTTGCGGTTTGGTGGCACTATTTACGATGAGAATAAGTGATCTGATGCTTCGCCTTCACGCTCGGCGTAAGGGTATGCGAAGTTTGAAGGTTGTGGCTGATTACCCTTTTGTCGCTTTCCTTTTTATTGTGTTTCGATTCAAGTGTACGCAAGATAAAAATTTGAATTGTTGATGTGGCTATTATTTAATTGTTAATGTTTTTTAACCATTATTAATGGTTTTTAACTATTGAGCCGGAAAATGTCAATTTGTTTGAATTTTTTTATAATGCGTAATCGTAATTATGATAATAATTATATGGTTATTGATCATACAGTTTTCGTAAAATTAATGTTTTTTTGTAATGTTAGCGCAATAATAGTTTTTAAAAAAAACAATTATAAATTGTTGTTTTTTATAGAAAAATTTTAAATATAAAATTGTTTTTATAAAATTAAAAACATTGATTTTTTTGGTTTTTTATATTTTGTTGTAAAAATTATTAAAAATAAATTCCACCGTTCATTTAAATCCCCCCCCCACGAGTGAGTCCCTGCCGTAACTGGTTATGTTACGTCCTAAGTTAATAATCTATTGTGTCTTCCTGCGTGATATTGAGAGAGGACGTGATGGGCGTCGAAGACCAAAAATTATCAATTAATAGTAAATTTACTATAAAAGTAATAATTAATTTACTACTCGGTATTGGTTTGTTTTTTTGCGGTTATTTATTTGCCGGTCAATATTATTTTGTAGCATCTTTGATTGCAGCTTCAATTTTATTGGTTTTTGCATTTTTAGCGCGGCTAAACACGCAAAGCGCGGCAACCGCTGCTGTCCTGGTAATGGATTCAGAGGCTTCTGATTTGGCTCCGAGTTTCTCTGCCAATCTCACCGTGATTGTCGAGAACATGCAGTCGTTGGGGAGTCTTTGGTCCGAGAATATCAAGCTCGCAAGATCCAAATGCGAGGAAGCGATTGTAGAGCTCAATTCGGAGTTTTTCGAGATCAGTTCGGAGCTCGACAATATCATCAAGGCCGATGAGTCTGGCACCGCTAGCGACAGAAATATTGTTGAAACAATCACTGACAGCAATACAAAAATGCGGGATCTGTCCGCGACGCTGGACAGAATCCTGCTCGAGCGATCCAAGCTAATCGAAAAGATTCGTGGACTCAGCAGCCATGTGGATTCGTTGAACAAAATGGCTTCACAGGCCAGTGCTATTGCTGGAAGAACGAACCTGTTGGCGTTGAATGCTGCAATCGAAGCAGCAAGGGCAGGGGAGTCAGGACGGGGATTTGCCGTAGTGGCCGAGGAAGTTCGCGCACTGTCAAATCAGTCCAGCGAAACCGGCAAGAACATGTCCAAATCTGTCGAACTGATCAATAACTCCATTCGCGAGGTGATTCACGCATCGGAGCTCAGTGCCGAGTCAGATCAAGCAATGCTCAATGAGTCCAGCAACAAAGTGGAAATCGTACTCGATGACTTAGGGCAATCTTGTGAAGCCTTGGTGCTCGCGTCCCGTCGTTTGAAGGAAAGTGGCCTGAAGACCCAGACGGACATCTCAAATCTGATCGTGTCTCTGCAATTCCAAGATCGTGTCAATCAAATTCTGGGTTTAGTCGAGTCCAGCATTCTCGAATTTTCAAACGAGACCCAGCAAGTGTTGTCCCGGGATCCTCTATTTAAGCCACGTCAAAAGAGTGAGTGGCTCTCAATGCTAAGTACTCAATATGCGATGCGTGAGCAAAGAGAGATTCACCAGGGAAGTGGATCGGCGTCTTCACCCAAGCAAGATGTCACTTTTTTTTGAAGGAGATAACTCAAATGCCAAAAACAATCATGGTGGTGGATGATTCCAACACGATTCGCCAGGTGGTTTCTATGACGCTTAAATCTGAAGGTTACGACGTGCTGGAGGCATCCGATGGAAATGATGCACTTCAAAAAATCAAGGGCAAGAAAATTCATTTGGTAATCAGTGATGTGAACATGCCCGGGATGGACGGTATCACGCTGGTTAAGGAGTTAAAAAAATTGCCTGAATTCAAATTTATGCCTGTGATTATGCTGACCACAGAAAGTCAGGACTCCAAAAAGGCCGAGGGACAAGCCGCTGGTGCAAAGGCATGGGTAATCAAGCCCTTTCAGCCGGCACAGATGTTAAGCGCAGTATCCAAACTTATTTTGCCTTAAACAAGGAGTTCAACATGTCTTTAACCATAAGGGATGTCAACCATGCGGTCGAGTTGTCTTTCAGCGGAGATTTAAATATTTACAACATTGCGTCAATCAAGGAGCAGGTGCAAAAAGCGCTTGAGTTTGCCACGCGTGTCAGTCTTGATCTGCGCGATATAGAGGAGATGGATACCTCAGGGTTGCAGCTGTTGGTTGCGCTGAAAAAAGAAATGAGTGCCCGGGACATCCAATTGGATGTGATTCACCTGGGGGCAGCAGTCACGCCAATCTTCTCACGCTGCGAGTTTGAACGCTCGTTTGGCCTGACTTCCTACGTGAGGTGAATCATGAGCATAAATCTAGACGCAGTGCTGCAAACATTTTTTATTGAGTCTCGGGAGCTGCTTGAGGACATGGAAGAGTGTTTGTTAAAGATGGAATCAGACCTGCGCAATCAGGAGCTCATTGACGCAATTTTCAGGGCAGCACACACCATCAAGGGTTCTG
Source organism: Limnobacter sp. 130 (assembly GCF_902506325.1). GTDB lineage: Bacteria > Pseudomonadota > Gammaproteobacteria > Burkholderiales > Burkholderiaceae_B > Limnobacter. The sequence goes on along the minus strand of NZ_LR732330.1, from coordinate 685,821 downwards.
CTGGATTATTTGGGTTTGATGAAATCGTCTCTTTTACCCACGTGGTGGAAGACATGCTGGATCGACTGCGAGGAGGATCGTTGTGCATGAATGAGCGCAAGATCGCATTGCTACTCTCGTGTAGAGATCACATTGCAAGGTTGGTGGAAGCCGCTGGCACTGATGGTGAATCCACAGCAGAGGATTTGAACAGTAACGGTGCGTCACTACTGGAGCAATTGAAGGAAATATCGGATTTTGGAGGCGATTTGCCGGATCCCTGTGGAGTGTCTACATCGCAGCCAGCCGCCATCATCAACACGGGTAGTGTTGCAGATGAGGCAGTATCTTGGCGTATATCTGTTGTGTTTGGACGCGAGGTATTTCGATTTGGAATGGACCCCGTTTCATTTGTGAATGCTTTAACCCGCAAGGGCGAAGTCACCCGGGTGGAGAGTCGAGTGGTAGACATGCCAGCCCTTGAAGAGTTCGATCCAGAAGATTGTTATTGGGCAGCGGATATTCAGTTGCGGACCCTGTGTTCCAAGGAAGATATCCTGGAGACATTCGACTTTATTGCAGACTGTTCAGTAATCAATGTTACTCAAGCGTTTGCGGTAGAACAGAGCAAGCCACAAGAATATTTACTGAGCGATTTGATTTGCGGTGAAGATGTGACCGCTAGTGCGCAAGTAGATCCAGCAACTTCGAGCCAATCACCACAGCCAGCTTCGCTGTTGAAAAACATGTCGTCAGGGTCTGTTGGTTCTAAAGATTCTCAGTATGTACGTGTACATGCCGAGAAGCTGGACAGCTTGATTAATCTGGTTGGTGAGTTGGTCATTGCAGGCGCTGGTGCATCGCTGCTTGCGAAGAGTTGTAAAAACGATCTTTTGTTTGAAGCAACGTCAAGCATTTCCTCCTTGGTTGAGCACATCCGAGACGGTGCTCTTAAGTTGCGGATGATTCCAATAGGCGACACCTTCAACAGGTATCAGCGGGTTGTACGTGATGTAAGCAAAGAGTTGGGCAAACAGATCGAACTCAAAATCAGCGGCGGCGAAACAGAACTCGACAAAACAGTGATCGAAAAAATCGGTGATCCATTGATGCATCTGATTCGAAATGCAATGGATCACGGTATTGAATCTCCGCAAGAGCGCCAAGACGCGAGAAAGCCAGTCAAGGGTTCGGTCCATCTGAATGCGTACCACGAGTCCGGGAATATCGTCATCGAAATCACCGACGATGGCCGTGGCCTGGACAAGGATCGTATCGTCAGCAAGGCGCTCGAGAAAGGATTGATCTCAGCACCTCCAGGCAGCGATCAGGAGATCTTCAATTTGATCTTTGAGCCTGGATTTTCTACAGCGTCGACCATTACCAATATTTCTGGCAGAGGCGTTGGCATGGATGTTGTAAGGCGCAATATTGATGCACTCCGAGGCTCGATTGAGCTTGATAGCAAGATGGCGGAAGGAACTACCGTTCGAATTCGTTTGCCGCTTACTTTGGCAATCATCGACGGATTTCTTGTTGCTGTCGGGAAGTCACGGTACGTCATTCCCTTGGACATGGTCCAAGAATGTATTGAGCTTTCGGACTCTCAGTTTTCCGCAACCAAGGGCAAGCAGTACTTGGATCTACGTGGAGAAGTTTTGCCTCTCATATTTTTACGTGAGCACTTTTCGGTGAAAGAGGGTGTCTCCAAACGGGCGAACGTGGTGGTTATTAACACGGGTGACCGCAAGTTTGGTTTGGTGGTAGATGAGCTTCAAGGCGAGTTTCAGACCGTCATCAAGCCACTTGGAAAGTTGTTCAGTGTGGTGAAGGGAATTGCTGGTTCAACCATTTTGGGTGATGGATCAGTGGCCCTGATTTTGGATGCAGTGTCTTTAACAAAAGACATTCACCGTCCCGACAAAAAAATAAATAGTGACCTTGCAGTGCCTCAAATGGTGTAAGTCAATCCGAATATCTATTGTTCTTCAGGAGCATCAAAATGAAATGGTTTTACAACTTGAAAATTAGCAAAAAATTAATTCTTTCTTTTTTGAGCGTATTGGCGCTTACCACCTTCATGGGTGGATTCTCAATCATCCAACTGGGAACGGTAAATCAGTCTTCGGTGAACATGAGTGAGAACTGGATGCCCAGCATGCGAGCAGCTGCCGGGATGCGGTATTACATGTCGCAATATCGTTTAGGCGAAGGCCGCCATATTCTTGCACAAGATGAGCGCGACATGAAAGAGATTGAGGATCAATTGCAACAAGCGCTCAAAGAGTTCAATACACGCAATGCTACTTATGAGCAACTAATGAGCAACGATGAGGATCGTGACCTGTTGGGTGAGTTCAATCAGGTTTGGCAGGCCTATTTGAATAATAGCAAGGGGTTGATTGAGCTATCGCGTGCATTGAAAGCTGATGAGGCGCGCTTAATGTACAAATCCAGCAGTCTGGATTTGTTTAGGCAACTTGAGCAGTCGGTCGAAAAACTTATCGAGTTCAATAACAGTGGCGCCAACCAGGCTGCAGCCAAAGGTACCGAAACCTACGAAAGTGCCCGACTTGCCATTATTGTTGTTTTGGTGACTGCGTTGGCTTTGGGTTTGGCGTTGGCCATGTTTGTGGCGCGCATTATTTCTAAACCTCTGACACAGGCTGCTCAGGTGGCCAACCAATTGGCCAACGGCGATTTAACTGCTTCAATCGAAGTAAGCTCCAAGGATGAAACTGGGCAGTTGTTGGGCGCAATGAAGTCCATGGTGGACAAACTATCCAAGATTATCGGCGAGGTGCGTAACTCAGCCGATAACCTTGCAAGCGCGTCAGAGGAGGTCAGTGCAACAGCTCAATCCATGAGCCAGGCAACAAGTGAGCAGGCTGCCAGCGTGGAGGAAACCAGCGCATCGATTGAACAGATGAGCGCAAGTATTAATCAAAACACCGAGAACGCCAAGGTAACGGACAGCATGGCCAGCAAGGCAGCCCGTGAAGCAGCAGAAGGCGGCGAGTCCGTACAAAAAACAGTGGCTGCAATGAAGCAAATCGCCGAGCGCATCAGCATAATTGATGACATCGCGTACCAGACCAACCTGTTGGCGTTGAATGCCGCAATTGAGGCCGCTCGTGCTGGTGAACATGGAAAGGGCTTTGCGGTGGTTGCGGCGGAGGTTAGAAAGTTGGCAGAGCGTAGTCAGGTTGCTGCACAGGAAATTGGTGAGCTGTCTTCGAGTAGCGTTGTTGTTGCCGAAAATGCTGGCAAGTTACTTGCCGAGATGGTTCCCTCCATCAATAAAACCTCTGACTTGGTTCAGGAGATTAGTGCAGCGTCAACAGAGCAGGCGTCGGGCGTCAATCAGATCAATACAGCCATGACGCAGCTCAATCAAATCACTCAGCAAAACGCAGCGAGCAGCGAGGAGCTGGCCGCTACTTCAGAAGAGATGAGCGGTCAGGCTGAACAGTTGCAACAGGCCATGAGTTTCTTCAAAGTGGACTCCGTGGACCACCTGGTGAATTCGTCTCCCTCGGTGCGCACTGCAGCTGCTGTCAAGCCGATACCAAACCGTGGCAAACCGTCAACCTCGGTCAAAAGCGTTCGCACTGTACATTCTCCTCAGCCGTCGTATGCCGATGAAACTGAGTTCACCAAGTTTTGATGTCAAGGAGCACTCAATATGAACCTTAAGCCTGAGGGGGGCAACGCGCCCTCCAATGAAGATGGTGAGTCTCAGTACCTGACATTTCAGCTCGGGCACGAGATGTTTGCAATCGGTATTCTTGGTATCAAGGAAATTCTCGAGTACGGCGTGCTCACAACGGTGCCAATGATGCCTGGATTTGTTCGGGGTGTGATTAATCTCAGAGGCGCCGTGGTTCCTGTGATTGATTTGTCAGCAAGATTTGGCCGACATTCTTCAGAGGTTACACGACGCAGCTGCATTGTCATTATTGAATCGAAAGGCGAGACTGGCTCACAAGATCTAGGAATACTTGTGGATTCGGTGTCAGAGGTTTTGGAGATTGCCGCCTCCGACATTGAACCAACCCCTGATTTTGGGACTGGTCTGCGACAGGAGTTCATCTCCGGCATGGCCAAGGTGGACAATAAGTTTGTGATTACACTGAATGTGAATCGTGTTTTGTCCGTTGACGAGATGCTAATGCTTGCGGAGTCCGATAGGTCGGAGCAAACGGCTTGATTGTTACAGGTGGAGGATGGGCGTATCTTTGTCGACCCATCCAATTTTTTGGATTAAGTCAATATGAGCAACTCAGTTCCATCCATCAATGATCGTGAGTTTAACCAGTTCAAAAGCTGGATCTACAAAAGGGCAGGCATCAATTTAACACCTGCCAAGAAGTCACTTGTGGCTGGCAGGCTGTACAAACGCCTCAAACATTACGACATCCCGTCTTATGGTGATTACTTCAAGATGATCATGGACGAGGGCAACAAAAATGAGTTGCAGTGGGCTCTCGATTTGTTGACCACCAACGAAACCTATTTTTACAGAGAACCCAATCACTTCGATTTTTTGGTCAAGCATATTATTCCCACAGTGTCGGCAAGTGGACAATTTCGAATTTGGAGTGCAGCAAGTTCCTCTGGCGAAGAGGCGTACACCATCGCGATGATGTTGATGGAAAAAATGGGCGATGGTAATTGGAGCGTTTTTGGCTCGGACATCAGTGAGCAAATTCTAAGTCATGCGCGGCGTGCCCAGTTTCCCCTGGTCAAGGCACGTAATTTGCCAGAGATGCTTCTAAGAAAATATTGCTTAAAAGGTGTTGGCAATAAAGAAGGTTTTCTGATGGTGCAATCCGCTTTGCGCAGCAAAGTGGACTTCAAGAACATCAATCTGATTGAACGAATTCCCAACGTTGGTCTGTTTGATGTGATCTTTTTGCGCAATGTGATGATTTATTTTGATACGGCAACAAAACAAAAGGTGATGCAGAATTTGTTGCCACATTTAAAACCTGGAGGCTATTTCATCATCAGCCATTCGGAAAGCCTTAACGGAGTTTGTGATGCTTTGAAATTGGTGTCTCCGTCGATTTATCAGAAATCATAGGGCTAGGTCAGCATGCAAAAAATCAAGGTGTTTATCGTGGATGACTCTGCCGTTGTTCGGCAAATGATGGTCGAGATTCTTAAGCATGATTCTGGTATAGAAGTGATTGGCGTGGCTTCTGATCCTTTGTTTGCCATGGATAAGATGAGCAAAGCCTGGCCTGACGTTTTGATTTTGGACGTCGAAATGCCGCGAATGGACGGAATTACCTTTTTAAGAAAGTTGATGAGTACAAAGCCTATTCCAGTGATCATTTGCTCGTCATTAACAGAAAAGGGCGCTGAGACAACTTTGCAGGCGTTGTCGCTTGGCGCGTTTGAAGTCATCTTTAAGCCCAAGGTCTCTGTCAAAAACTTTTTGACGGATACTGCCCAGTCTTTGATTGCCACCGTCAAGGCCGCGGCAAATGTGCGTGCAGATCGCTTAAAACCAAAACCTGTTGTCAGTCTTGATGTGAGCAAAAAACTCTCTGCGGATGCCGTGCTTCCCACGCCAACACCCCAGGCCATGTTGCAAACCACCGAAAGTTTAGTGGCAATTGGTACTTCGACTGGAGGTACTCAGGCCTTGGAACAGATTTTGACCCGTCTTCCCAGAGTATGCCCAGGTATCGTGATTGTTCAACACATGCCAGAGAAATTCACTGCATCCTTTGCAATGCGATTGAATCAGCTTTGCGAAATAGAAGTTCGGGAGGCTCAGAACGGTGATAGGGTACTGCCGGGGTTGGCGTTGATCGCACCAGGTGGAAGGCATATGGCGCTTAAACGGTCTGGTGCGACTTATCACGTCGAGATTCTTGACGGGCCATTGGTGAACCGTCACAAGCCATCTGTAGATGTTCTCTTTCGATCTGTGGCGAGATATGCGGGCAAGAACGCAAAAGGCATCATCATGACGGGCATGGGGGACGATGGGGCAAAGGGATTACGAGAGATGTACGATGTAGGCTCTCAAACTTTTGCTCAGGATGAGAACAGCTGCGTTGTGTTTGGTATGCCCAAAGAGGCAATCAAGCTGGGCGGAGTGGGTAAGGTGTGTTCGTTGTTGGAGTTTCCGCGAATCATTTGCGGCTGATGGATTATCAATAAATCCATTTGTTTTTTGTACTTTGGGCTTTGATCTGTGGATCTCAGATTTAAATCTACCTTGATGCACTAACTTAAACCTTTCGGTTCGAGCAGTTCACCAAACAAAGTTCAGCAATCAAGTATTCAGGCTAGGCACGCAAATAGCTGACCACCATTTCAACCAACTCAATTTCCAGTTCCTCGTCGGTGATGAAAGGGCTGGGTTCACTAATCGCGCGGATCATGGTGAACACGATGGCGTTGGCAATAATGAAACTTCGAATTTGAAGCCGTTCGGGGTTGTTGCTCAGCGGGTTCTTCAGCAGGTACATCCGCATGAAGTCCAGCAGAGTGTCTTGCAGCAGCCGAACCACATTCTGGGTGGGCAGGCGGTACCAGTTGCGCACCAGCTCAACTGCAAGGCCATCGTCGGCACGCAAAAAAGACATGCCGAAGTGCACGGACCGTTGCACCATGTCGCGAAGATCAGTGGTTTTTTCCAGTACCAGCGTATTCAAGCCTTCGCGAAGATTCAGCGTGACTGTGTCCAGCAAGGCCTCAATCAAGTCTTCGCGTGAATCAAAATACTGATACAGCGACCCCACGCTGACGCCTGCAAGTTCGGCCACATGGTGCGTGGTGAACTTGTCCATGCCTTGTTCCCGAATGGATTGGGCGGTGGCGTCAACCAGCCGCGCAACCAGTTCTTTGGAACGTTGCTGCTGTGGAATTTTGCGCATGGGTTTTAGAACTTGCCGATGTAGAAGTCCCGTTGAATTTCATCCACGCGCGCCGGGTTGTTAGCGTATTGCGTGAAATCCGATACCCCGGTTTCGCGCAGCACTTCTTCATCCAGCCAGCTTACCTTGGCAGCAAAGCGATCGCGCTGATTGATCAATTCAAATGCAGCATCGGCCATCACTTCGGGTTTGCGCGACACATTCAAACCTTCTTCGCCGCTGAACATGCCCACTGCAGCGGTGGCGATCAAGGTGGCGGGCCACAGGGTTTTAACCGCAATACCTTTGGCTTTGACTTCCTGCTGAAAACCCATGCTGAGCAATGTCATTGAATACTTGGTGCTGGTGTAGGGAATGAATGCACCCAGCCAGCCTTTGTCCAGGTTCAGCGGTGGGCACAGGTTCAGCACGCTGCCTTTGCTGGCTTGCAGGTAGGGCAGGCATTCGCGCATGGTGATCAGCGGGGCGCGGGTGTTCAGCGCGTGCATCAGGTCGAATTTTTTGGTCTCGGTAATGCCCAGTTGGGTAATGCCCAAAAAACCGGCGTTGTTCACCAGCAAATCGATGCCACCAAACTGTTGCACGGTGGCTTGAATGGCACGTTTGATTTGTTCCTCGTCACGCACATCGGTGGTCACTGGCAGTGCTCTACCGCCAGCTTCGATCACTTCCTGGGCGACCGAGTGAATGGTGCCGGGCAGCTTGGGGTTGGGTGTGTCTGATTTGGCAGCAATCGTAATATTGGCGCCTTCTCGCGCCAATCGCAAAATGATTTCCCGCCCAATGCCACGGCTGCCGCCGGTGATGAATACTGTTTTATTCGACCAGCTTCCCATATTGCCCCTGCCTTTGTTATTCGAACGATCGTTCAGTTTAATACGACTTATTGTTCGTATTCAACTCGCGTTGACGGAAACAGGTGGCACTGCCTGTTGAACTTGCCGCTGTTGAAGTTCAGCCACTGCAATTTCCTGCGATTTTCGGCCTTGGCGAATGTGCCATGTAGCCAGCCCTGGCGTGCATCGCCCCAACATATGCAGGGCAGCCCTTGCGGGTACGGCCAATAAGGCAATGAAGGGACCAAAGGGAGCGCGTAGCCCCAATTTGCGGAACATACGCGGGCCCAGCAAATACCACGATGAACTCAAATGCTTTTGATGGGCATAAGCCCTGCGCAGGTTTTGAAAGTTGTTGTACCCGCGGCTAAGCGGTTCGCCAGCCAGTGCGGTGGCCAGGCGGTGGGTGGATTCGTCGGGTGGGGAGTGGGTGAACAAAAACTGACGCAACTGGATCAACGCCTGTGCTTCAGTATCAAGCAGCCATTTTTCCTGTACACCCATTTGCCAGCCGATCAATTTCCACAGTTGCATCACAGCCCTTGAATTGCGGGGTGTTACTACAATGCCCATTTTGCGAAGACCCAGCAGCATGACAGTGCTAAAGCCCAGGTATGTGGCGGCCATGTCCACCTGGTTGATGGGCAGCCCCCATTGCGTGGTGTTCCATTGTGGGTTGTGCTGCAACTGCTTGCGCACCAGTGCATGCATCCAGCGAACGCGCAGTGTGGACATGGCACCGGGGCCACCCGCGTGGTTGGCGTGTGGGTTGACCACTTTGAGCCACCATTGCGCTGTGCTGGCCAGCCGGGGGGCTGCGCCTTTTTCCAGTTCGCCGGTCAGGATCAGGGTTTTGTTGAAAGCGACCATCAGGTAGCCGCCCATCAAGGCCATGTCACGCAGCACGTCGGTGGCGGCACGCCCGGTGCTGTGAATGAATTGCACACCTTCCTCGATCAACGCCCAGTCTGCCCAGTCGGGGTTGGTGCAGGTGGACTGCAACACAGTTTGAAGTGCATCGCTGCCCTGACAGGTCAGTGGATTGTTTGACTGCAGGGCGTGGTGAAATTCCCGCCAATCGGGGTGATCAGGCGACGCTTTGATTCGCGCCTCGATGTATTGGTCCATCACCGGATCACCTTCAAACAAACCCCTGTGCAAATCAAGGTACTGTTGCTGGCTTGGAGCGAACTGCCCACCCAGTAATTGTTGGATGGGCCAAGGTGTGTGAACCTGGGTCAGCGGAAAAGGCCGTAGTCGGGTGGGGTGGGGGTGATCAATGGTGGTCATGTGGCTGAGGCATGCTGTGAAGATGCCTCAGACTAAAGCGAATTTTTAGTCGCATTCAAGTCGCATTTTGAAACCAGTGTTTATTCATGGCGCTGTTGTAATTCGCGTTTGTAATCGGCATAAACACCGGCTGCGTGCTTCTGGTTGGTAACCACCCAGATCAGTGCGTTCTCGCCGTGGTTGACGTCCATCAAGCGATCGGGGGCGGTGCTGCCAAATCGAATGCCCGAACTTTGCTTGTGTGCTTCCTGGCGACAAGCTGACAAGGCGATTTGGTCCAGAAACCAGATTGATTTGCCTTTGTTCAGGTTGTCTTCAATAAACGCAACCACTTGCGCAATGTATCGCTGGGCGGCCGGTGTGTTGTTCAAGTACACCACACCCGCTGCAACATGTTCCCAAAATGGCGCCGCCTTGGGTTGGCACACAATGACATCGTTGTTGTTGGCCAATTCGCCCAGGGTGGCCGCCCAGGGCTTGCGCCACAAGGCATCGGCATCGATCAGTATTACAGGTGAATTCAGGTGTGTCAGCAGGGCTTTGCTGGCGGCAAAACGACGGGTTGCAAACTCCACCACTTTGGTGGGTGATTCCAAATCGATTGTTTCCTGCGTGGCAGTAATTTCCAGTTGTGGATATTTGCCTGTAAGGTCTTGAACGTGTTGAATCACACCGGCGTTGGGTGTGTACAGGTGAAAATGCACCAGCAGGTCGGCACTGTTGTGTTCAATCACGGAATACAGCAGGGTCAGCGCGTGTTCATAAAAGTACTTGTCGTCGCAGGCAATCAACACAGTGGGTTTGGTGCGTTGTGTTTTGGCTGGTTCGATGATCCATGCATAGGGGAATCCTGTTTCCGCCTGTACAGGTGTATTGGCCAGGCTGGCAAAGTCGACGGGTTCGTCAGGCAGGGCACCCAGTTCGTACATGCAGGTCATGCTGAGAAGTTTGACCAGCGAATTGTTTTGGTGGGCACCTGAATCCACAAGCTTGACCAGGTAAGGCAGTGCTTCTTCGTAACGCGCTTCCATGGTGTACACCATGGCGACGATTTGTTGCAGGTGTGGCGAGGTGTCAACAATTTTTTCGTTTTTGCGCACCAAAGCCATGGCCTCATCGATTTCACCAATGCGGTACAAAATCTGAATGGCGTTCATCAGGTATTTCACGCTGGGCACTTTTTGCAGCACACGCATGAGCCCATCGCGAATGCCTTTTTTATAAGCCGCAGGCAGGGGTGTTTGAATGCCATTGCGGTGTTTGTCCATGGACAAATGGGATTGCGCAATCAGCATGATCATTTGTTTCAGTGCCAGGTCTTTTGCAGCGGGCAAACCCGATTGCACTGCATGCAGGGTTTCAGCACACAACACGGGGTCGCAGGCATTGGTGTCGATCAGCGAAATCAGTGTTTCTTTCGGGATTTTGCCAAGCTCTTCAAAGAAATAGGTTTTCACCAGACTGTCGCGATAGTACTGGTGCATTTCCTGGCTGCGTTTGAATTCCGTCACGAGGGGCTCCTGTGGCCTTTTGGGTTAAAACCATTTAACCGAAAGAATAACCGCAGGGTAGCCGCACTGAAAACCGGAGAAAAGGGGTAATGCCGATTCAGTGCGCTAGTTCAGTAACTGCGCCGTGATTCGCCTTGCGATGGGGGCCAGCATGTAGATGGCTGGCACGGCAGCCAAATAACCAATGAAGTAGGTTTTTCCCCAGGTGGCCAGAAAGTTGCCACCAAAGCCAAAATTGCTGGCGGTGGTCACAAAGGTGACGATGCCCACCATCAGAAAACCCATGATGAGTGCGAAGACCAGTTGGAATAATTTTCCGGGTTGGGCGGGAAGTGCTGCGTTCATATTGCGTTGTGACAGGTTTTTTGATTCGTGAATTTTAGCGGCAATTGCCGGTGCCTGCTCTCAGGGTAAACACCTTCATTTCTTTCTTGATGATTCGTTGCGTATTTCACACGGAATGATTAAAGAAATCCTTTCAATCTCAAAGGCTTGTTTCTATAATTCGCCTTTTTCCTGGGTGCCGTGCCAATGACTTTTCGTGTGGCTGATTCAGATCGCAGGCCTGAGTTATTCAACACGGGCAGGCATGTGTTGGTGGATGCGTCTGGCGCAGGGCAGGGGCGTTACTGCATGGCGGCGGTGTGCATTGAAAATGGCGAGGTGGTGCAGTTGTGCAGCAGACCTTGTGAGGCCTATAGCTCGGTGTTGGCCGAGCAGGAAAGTATTGAGTGGGCTTTGAAAATTTGGCCCAACGCATTGGTGTGGAACGATTGCATACCTGCAATTGAAGCAGCGTTGACCCGGCAACCAGGTTTGACGGGACAACTGTTTTGGCCCACGCCACGCATGCGCAAACCCTTTCACGACATGGCGCACAGCCTGTCGGTGAAGGCGCGAGAGGAACCAACACCCAGGCAATGGGCGTTGATTGAACTCTCATGATTTCAACTTTCAGGCTTTGTTAATTGCGGGGTCAGCCCGCTCAATAATTGCTTTCACCTGCATGCCCTTGGGCAAGGCGCCGTAGTTGTGGTGCCCTTGTGCCGCCAGGCGACTTGCACAGAAGGCCTCGCTAACCGCAGCAGGTGCATGGCGCACCAACAAGGATGCTTCAAAGGCCAAGGCCATTTGATCGACCATGGTACGGGCACTGTACTGCAAGCCATGCAGGTCGGCAGGGTTCAGTTGCCTGAACTGTTGGTTCATGCCATCCAGGTAGGTATCAAGTATGGAGTTGCCACCACGTGCTTTGTTCAATTCGGCATTGAATGCCATGAGCACAGCCGGTGTTTTTGCAATGGCACGAAGTACATCCAGACATTGCACATTGCCGCTGCCCTCCCAAATCGGGTTGATCACACTTTCCCGGAACAGGCGTGGGTAAATTGAATTTTCCATGACACCGCTGCCGCCAATACATTCCATGATTTCGTAGCTGTGCTGGGGAGCGCGTTTGCAAATCCAGTACTTGCCAACAGCTGTGGCCAGGCGCGCCAGTTGGGCTTCGTGTTCGTCGCTGTCTTTCATGTCCAGTGCCCGGGCCATGCGCATGGAAAAAGCCATGGCGCCCTCGTATTCCAGTTGCAAATCGGCCAACACGTTTTGCATCAGGGGTTGGTCAATTAATTTGGCACCGAAGGCGGCGCGCTGTTTGCAGTGGTGAATGGCATTGGCCAAGCCAGCGCGCATCAGGCTAGCGGATGCGCCCATGCAGTCAAAGCGGGTCAGGCTAACCATTTCAATGATGGTGGGCACACCGCGGCCTTCATCGCCAATCAACCAGCCTTGCGCACCACGAAATTCCACTTCGCTGGATGCATTGGATTTGTTGCCCATTTTGTCTTTCAGACGAATCACGTTGAGTGCATTTTTTGTGCCATCGGGCAACCAGCGGGGCACGGCAAAGCAAGACACACCAGCGGTGGTTTGCGCCAGAATCAAAAACACGTCGCACATGGGGGCCGACAAAAACCACTTGTGGCCCACCAGGGAATAGAGTTGCCCGGCACCGGGCTGATTAACCGGTGTGGCCATGGTGCTGTTGGCCCGTACATCGGATCCACCCTGTTTTTCGGTCATGCCCATGCCCACGGTGATGGACTGTTTTTCATCAATGGGCACATTGCGCGGGTCGTAACCGCGATTCAGAATTTTGGATTCAAAAATTGCAGCCACTTCGGGTTGTATGCGGAAGCTGGGAACCGAGGCAAATGTCATGGTGACAGGGCAACCATGGCCGGCCTCCACCTGGCTTTGCAGGAATGCTTTTGCACCGCGCACCACATGGGCACCTTCTCGCGGGTGGGTCCAGGGCTGGCTGTGCAATCCTTCCTCTAGCGCTGATTTCATCAGTTCATGGTAAGCACCGTGGTAGCGCACGGAATCAACCCGGTTGCCGAAGCGATCATGGGTATCCAGTTCAGGTGTGTATTTGTTGGCCAGAAAACCCAGTTCAAGGTATTCCGGTTTGCCACATTTTTCGCCAAAGGCAGCAACCTCCCCAACACCCCACGCGCCACCTTCGCGCTTCACGCCCTCAAGCAGGGCAGCGTCAGTGGTAAACAGGTTGTAGCTGTGCAAATCACTGGCCACATTGTGCACCTGGTGGGTTTCACCCACGATTGGGCTGGCTTGCAATTCTTTGGCGGTTTTCATGGCGTTTATCCCTGTAATTCTTGAAGTATCTTCCAATAATTACTCATATTTATCAATAATGCAAATAGTTGTAATTAATTGGGTGGGCTTTGACCCATTTTGTGCTGGTTTTCTGTACAGCGCTATGGTAGAACGAAGGTGTGCTCACCACGGAGAAACACCATGGCAACAACGCATCAAGTAGAAATTGATTTGAACACCTTAGTGATGTTGGTCAATGAAGTTGCCAAGGAGGATCCACTGGACTATGGCGATCTTGCAGTGGATGAAATGGCGCTGCGCCACTCTTGTTGCCTGGGGGCTTTGAACATTCTTCAAAATGCTGCCATGTTCAAGGCCGAAGACCTCATTTATGTGCTGCTTAGTTCAATGGCGAAGCTGATTGAGGAAAACGTGCTGCTACACGCCCAGAATGTGGAGCGCGGTGAGCAGATACGCAGTGAGCTGGTGGTGCAAATTCTGGACCGAGCCAAGAAGGGGTCTTAGCAAGTTCGATTCAATTTTTGTGTGCTGCTGCCGTTATCAAGTGAATTGATATGGAGAAAATGCATGGATGTATCCCCAGCCGCCATGGTGAATGCCACGGTTCAAATGCAGCAGGCCCAAAATATTCAGCAAGGTCAAATTGCAGTGTTCAAGAAAACCATGGACATCGCGGAATCTTCTGTTGCCCAGCTGATTCAGTCCATTCCACAACCACCACCTTTGGCAACCAGCGGTAATTTGGGTACTCGCCTGAACGTCTACGCCTGAGGGTTTACGGTTAAATGCATCAGGCTCTTGTAGCCAACATTAAAAAACTTTGCCGAGCAGCTTGTTCAAGTTGTTTTCGGCTAAGGCTTGGGTCGTTGTCTTGCGCAAGCTGTGAAACAAGTCCGTGAATTTGGACCACAATCATGGCTGCCCGCAGCTTGTATTCCGACTTGCTGATTTTTGGTTCCAGCCCGTAAATCAGTTTAAAAATTTCTTTTCTTTCCCGCGCATACACCGCATCAATCAATCGGGCTGCAAAAGGCAAACGGTTCGATAACGCATAAATTTCAGCCAGTACGCCAAAGGTTTCCGGGCGACGTATTTCCAGCAAAATCAAATCCACGATGGTGGTAAATCGTTCCAGCTGACTTTTGTCGCTCATCGCATTCATCACCTGCGCAACCGCTGCCTGGTAATTGTCCATCACATAAATCAGCAAGGCCTCAACCAAGGCTTCCTTGTTGGTGTAGTAGTGCTGCACAGTACTCAGTGAAATACCCAGTTGAGTGGCTACGCTGCGCATGCTCAGCCCGGCATAGCCCTCAGCGGCCAATATGGCTTGGGCTGTTCTCAATATTTCTTGCGAACGAATGTGACCTTTGTCAGTGGTGGCGTGTGTGCTCATGGGCGTTACTTTAACTCAAATATTGACAAACCGGTCATGTGACCTATAATCGATTCACTGCAACCGGTCGGTTGACCTATAACTTTGAGAGTGCGAAGAGACAAATGAGATACCCCAACCCCAGCTGGATGAATTCCGACCTCGAACTGTACCGTTCCAATATTCGTCGTTTTGTTGAAACAGAGATCAAACCCAATCAACACAAATGGGCCAAGCAACGGTATGTGGACCGTGAGTTGTGGAACAAAGCCGGTGAAATGGGTTTGTTGTCTGCTGACATTCCCGAAGAATACGGCGGCGCAGGCGGTGATTTTACCCACATGGCTGTACTGTTTGAAGAACTGGCCTACAGCGGCGACCGGTCGTTCGGGGTGCATGTGCACGCGATTGCTGCGCAGTATATTTTGAACCACGGTACCGAAGCACAGAAACAATACTTTTTGCCGAAAATGGCCAGCGGTGAAATGATTGGTGCAATCGCGATGAGCGAGCCTGGTGCAGGGTCAGACTTGCAGGGTATTCGCACCAGCGCGGTGAAAGACGGCAACCACTACGTTGTGAATGGTTCCAAGATTTTTATTTCAAATGGTTATCACGCCGATGTCATTATTCTGGTGGTGAAAACCGACCCCAGCGCCGGGGCAAAAGGCACCACCTTGCTACTGCTTGAAACCAAGCAGGCAGAAGGTTTCAAGGTTGGCCGCATTCTGGAAAAACTGGGCCAGAAAGGACAAGACACTTGCGAACTGTTCTTTGACAATGTGCGTATTCCAACCCAAAACGTGTTGGGCGCTGAAGGCATGGGCTTCATGCAGTTGATGGTTGAACTGCCTTACGAGCGCCTTATGTTGGGCGTGGGCGCCATGGCCGCCATTGAAATGGCCATAGAAATTACCCTGGAATACACCAAGGAACGCAAGGCCTTTGGCAAGTCGATTTTTGAGTTCCAGAACACCCGCTTCAAGATGGCAGAGTTGAAATCGCAGGCTGTGGTGGCCCGTGCATTTATCGACAACTCCATTGAGAAACTGGTTGCCGGTAAGTTGGATGCGGCAACAGCGTCAATTGCCAAGTTGCATTTGAGCGAACTGGAATGCAAGGTGATTGACGAGTGCCTTCAGTTCTTCGGCGGCTATGGTTACATGATGGAATATCCAATTGCGCAGATGTACGCCGATGCGCGCGTGCAGCGCATTTATGGCGGCTCCAGCGAGATCATGAAAGAGATTATCGCGCGGTCACTGTAAGGCAAACTGACCATCAAAAAACCCGCTTTCGAGCGGGTTTTTTTGTTGAACTGGCTATTCGGTGGTGCATGAATACTTTGTGTGTTAAATATTGTTCACAATTTTTAGTGACAATATTCGAATCTGTTCCAAGCGATTGGGTGTATTAGTTGTGTCAGAAAACTTACAGGTGTACACCTCATGATTGATCAAACCCCGGTTGCCAAAATTCAGACCCCCAATGCAACGCCCACGGTGACCCGAAATGGTCAGGCAGTGGCCGATGCCGAGTTGTTCCAATGGGGTGATGAGATTTCCAATACATCTGCAACTCCCATGGAAATTCGAATTCCGGCACGTGGTGCAGGGCAGGGCGATACCTTGTTGGTATTGCAGCCGGGTGCGGCTGCGCGTCTGGAAGAAATTGGCTCTGACGTAGCAGGCGCGGCTTCGCGCACCAAGGTAGTTGCCTTGACCGAAGGTGTCGAACTTTACGACATTGACGACGATATTTCATCTGCAATTCTGGAGCAAGGCACCGGCGAAATGTCTGGGCTTGTTGGCGCTGGTCTGCTGGCGGGTGGTTTGGGTGGTGGCGCAGCCGCCGGCTTGGGTGCCGTGGCTGCAGGTGCTTTCATTCTGGGCAACGACGATGACAACGGCGGTGCTGGCGATGGTGGCTCCGGTGCTGGTGGTTTGGCCGGTGGCGTTGAGTCTGTTGGCGATGGTCTGGAGGAAACTCCATTGGCACCCGTGGCTGGCGCAACTGATGCTGTGTCCGATGGCTTGGGTACCGTGGGTGGCGCAATCGGAGGGATTTCCGATCAAGACCCCACAGGTTTGACGGACGTGCTCGCCGGTGTGGTTGGCGATCCCGGTAGCGGTGATGGCTCCGATGCCGGTGGCGTTGTGGGTGCGGTAAACGCAATTTCAACCGGACTGGACAGTGGCACGGAAAATACCCCCTTGGCTCCTGTTGTAGACCCACTGACTGAAACCCTGGGTTCTGATTCTGGCGCGGTGGATGGCGTTGCAGAAGGTTTGGCCGATGTGGGCAATACGCTGGCAGGCGATGACAGCCCCCTTGCACCGATTACATCTGATATTTTGGCGCCAATCGTGGGTACCAGCGACGATACCAGTGACACCAACGGTTTGCCTGGTACTTTGAACGAGGTGAGTGAGGGCCTTACCGACCTGACCGCTGAAGACGCAGCGTTGGCACCACTTGACCCAGTAACCAGTGCCGTGGGCGATGGTGTGGATACCCTGGCTGGTGGAGTTGAAACTTTGGGTAATGCGGTGACCGATGCCTCTGCTCAAGACCCCACTGGTTTAATTGGTACGGTCGGCGAGGTGTTGGGCGGCGACACAGCAAGTTCTAGCGATTCAAGTGCAGGTACAGATGCCTTGCCTTTGGATATGCTCACCGGTGCGTTGCCGATTTCTACGGACGGCGGTGGCTTGGGTGCCCTTGATCCAGTGACAGGTGCTTTGCCAATCTAATCAGGTTAGTTTGAGTGGTACAAAAAAGCTCCTTTGGGTAACCATGGGGGCTTTTTATATTGTGTGTGATATAAACCTTTACGCTGGAGGTATATGGCAGCCTTGCGGTTTTCCAGTGATTGCTGATGGTTTGAATGTCCCCGATCGTTACAAAACCGACCCTATATATTTGTGAAAAAATTAATTGCCGTAGTTGTCTCTTTGACCGTGGGTGTAAATTCGGCACAAGCCGGCCGTCCCATTGAAACTGATGATGCGTCAGTCACTGCCCACAGAATCTGCCAACTTGATTTCTGGACAGAAACTGCCCTTGAAGTCCGACAGGACAATTTCAATGGAGGTTGCAATTTCCTTGGCAACGGCGAATTCAGTCTGGGGCTTGGTGCTGCACATGGCAATCAGGAAGATCTGTCCCTGAACTCGCTTGGTTACAAACACATACTTCGAGATTTCACCGAGAACTCGACAGGATTTGGCTTGGCAGCTAGTCGCGAATGGGGGCGCTTGAAATTCAGCGATGAATCTTCGCAAGAAACGCTGCTTACTACCATTGCCTCTGTGCCCCTGCATGGCACCGATTTACTGCTTCACTTGAATTTGGGCTATTTGCAATACAGTGACCAAATCCAAAGCGACAACAGTGTCTTCAAAGCAGCAGCACTCGATTATTCGTTCAATGAGCGAGTCGGGTTTTCTGTTGAAACCTATTCAGGTGTGAATGACAGTTTAAGTTGGCGTATTGGGGTGCGGTACACGCTGATTCCCGATTTTCTGCAAGTGGATGCCAGCTACGGCAGCGACTATGGCACTTTTCAAGAGGCCAGAGCTTTCACGATTGGTTTCGGAATTACGCCGGGATTTTGAATCACTTAAATATTCTTCACCACCATCAGTGCCGCCACAATCACGCACATCACACCAAATGCTTTTTTCAATTGTGCGCTTGGCATTTTGTTGGAAACCAGCCGCCCTCCCATCATGCCGCACAAGGCGGCGGCTGCGAAAGTAATACCGATTTCATAATTGAAAGCGCCGGCGCTGGCGCTGTTCAACACGCCAAATGTTGAAACAATTGCAATCACCGCCAATGAAGTGACAGTGACCGATTGCACACTTAAGTTGGTGAAGCGCTGCAAGGCGGGCACCAGCACAAAGCCGCCACCCACACCCAGCAACCCTGATAGAAAGCCCGCCACCGCACCAGAGAAAACAAGTGCACGAGCGCATGGCCAGGTCCATATAAAGCGCCCGGTTTCCGGACTACGTATACAAGGGCATTTGCTTTTTTCCGAATCGGGCGGCGCATCAATCACATTCAGCTCTGAATTTGCAGCACCCCGAAATGCGTTGAATGCAACCCACAACAGCACCGCCGAGAACACAAGGCCCAGCGCTTTGGTATTGACTTGCTGAGCCACCCAAAAGCCAACAGGTGATAGCAGCAAGCCCACAGACCCCATCAGGCCTGCAGCTTTGTAGCGCACCTCGCCTGCGCGAAGGCCAAGTGCCGCACCCAGCGTTGCCGCCAAGCCCACCGCCAGCAAACCAATGGCAGACACCTGTTGAACAGGCAACCCGGTTGTAAATACCAGTAGCGGTACAGCAAGCACGCCACCGCCAGCGCCCGTCAGTGCCATGACCAACCCCACCAAAAGTCCCAAGGCCAGCGTACCAATCATGCAAATACCTGCTTCAAGATTTCCCCTGTAAAGATTGAGTATTGAACATTTTGCCTTGCCGTATTTGCATACTGCATGACAGGCAATAAAAATATAGAATGCCATTTATTATATGCGCGAATACGCATATATAAAATATTGAGGACGGAATATGATTTTCAAGCAACTATTCGAGCCGGTGTCCAGCACCTACACCTATTTGTTGGGCTGTGAGCAAACAGGGCAGGCCGTGTTGATTGACCCGGTGGTGTCCGCAATTGATCGCGACCTGGCAGTGGTCAATGAACTTGGTTTGACTCTCGCCTATACCCTGGATACACACATACACGCAGATCACATTACTGCCGCACTTGAGTTGAAGAAAAAAGTGGGCAGCAAGATAGCCGCTCCCGCTTTCGATCGTTTGCCGTGCACCGACCATGGTATTGAAGAAGACCGACAGTTTTTAATTGGCAGTATTGAAATTCAGCCCTTGCACACGCCGGGGCACACCGATGGTCACTTTTCCTATCGCTTGGGGGAAAGGGTATTTACTGGCGATGCGCTGTTGATTGATGGCTGTGGGCGAACCGATTTTCAGAACGGTGATGCACCCACCTTGTACAAAAGTGTGAGGGAAAAATTATTTTCTTTGCCTGAAGACACCTTGGTTTATCCGGGGCACGATTATCAAAACCGGCGGGTTTCTTCGATTGCTCAAGAGAAAAGTCGAAATCCGCGTTTGGGCGAACAAAAAACGCTTGAGGAGTTTATCGAGATCATGGGTAAATTGAATTTACCCTATCCAAAGTTTATTGATTATGCAGTACCAGGTAATCGCCTTTGTGGTGTTTGCCCCAGCCATTTGCCCGAAGAGCTTGAAAAATATTGCCAGCAGATTACAGAAAGTCAACAGGGTTGATTCAATGTTTGTGTTGTTCAGTTTGTGGTGTTTTTGTTGTGAATAACCTTGTATGCTCTTGTTTTGCACTTTGGTTTATCACATCGAATGTTATTGAATCACGAATCAAGCCAACTGGTTTTAATTGATTATCAAGAAAAGTTGATGCCTGCCATTCATCAGGCAGATGATGTTTATAACAATGCACTAATTTTGGCCTCCTTGGCCAAAAAGTTGCGTGTACCTGTTTTTGGTACTGAACATGTTCCGGACAAAATAGGTCCGTTTGTGCCAGCCCTGGGTGCATTTTGCAAAGCCACAATGCGCAAAACCCACTTTAGCGCCTGTCCGGAAGGTTTGGTCGACTTACTGACCTCAAAAGCACCAGCAGGCAATGCGCGCAGTTTGCCCAAGCATTTGCAAAAGAATAATCAGGACTCTGAGCGCCCCAGTATTGTGATTGCCGGTGTAGAGGCGCATGTGTGCTTGCTTCAAACCGCACTCGACTTGTTGAATGAGGAAATGGAGGTCTGGGTTGTCACCGACGCCTGTGGATCCAGAACTGAGAGAAATCGGGATGCCGCGTTTGACCGGCTGGCGGGCAATGGGGCCGAGCTGGTCACAACCGAAATGGTGGTGTTTGAATGGTTGGAAAGTGCAGAAAATGAACACTTTAAATTCGCGCTTGACTTGATTAAGTAATCAATTTAGGTTGTGGTTTGTGGTTAATATCAAATTTAATTACAATCGGGCTTGTTAATAAACTTTCTTAAAATCAAAAATGAAAAAACTAAATCTATCGGCGTTAAGTGCTTCTGAGCTTCAACAATTGAAGTCAACCATTGAAAAAGAATTGAATGAACGTAGTTCTAAGTTGCAGGCAATTGAAGAAGTAAAGAAACTTGCTGCTTCAAAAGGTTTGAAGCTTGAGGAATTGTTTGCAGAATTGGGTGGAGGCAAAGTCAAGGGAAAACGCGAGCTGGGACCAGCGCCTGTGCGTTTCCGTCACCCTCAGGATTCCTCATTGACCTGGTCTGGCCGCGGTAAGCGTCCAAACTGGATGAAAGACGCCTTGTCCAAGGGTTTGATCGAAGACCAAATGCGCGTTTAATGTGCGCTTCAGTCATGAAAAAGCCGCTGATGAAAATCAGCGGCTTTTTTTTGCCCGTTCGCGTACTTCCTGGCCAGTCAGCCCAGCCCGCGCGCCAAGTCCTTCTTCAAGTCGGCAACATCCTCAAGGCCAATCGCCAAGCGAATCAAGCCCTGCTTGATGCCGGCAGCTTCACGCGCTTCAGGGCTTAGCCTTCCGTGCGTGGTAGTGCCAGGGTGGGTAATCGTGGTGCGGGTGTCGCCCAGGTTGGCAGTAATCGACATCAAATGGCTGTTGTCGATCACATTCCATGCGTTGGCACGTGCGTCGTCTTCGTTCATGGATTTCACCTCGAACGACACAATTGCACCACCTGTTTTTTGCTGCTTCATGGCCAGTTCATGCTGTGGGTGGCTTTTCAGGCCAGGGTAGTACACCTTGCTCACAGCAGGGTGCGCTTCCAGCCAGGTGGCAACTTCAAGCGCAGCAGCCGATTGCGCCAACATGCGAATGTTCAGCGTTTCCAAACCCTTGAACAGCACCCAGGCGTTGAATGCAGACAGGGTTGGGCCCGCTGTACGCAGTACGGGCAGAATTTTGTCTTTCAACAAGTCTTTGGGGCCACAAATGGCGCCACCCAGCACACGGCCTTGGCCATCCAGGTATTTGGTGGCGGAATGAATAATGATTTCGGTGCCGAAATCGACCGGCTTTTGCAGGGCAGGGGTACAGAAGCAGTTGTCGACCACGTTGTAAATGCCGTGCTTTTTGGCCAAGTCGCTCAGCGCCCTCATGTCCAGAATTTCAGTCAGCGGGTTCGACGGTGTTTCGCTATAAAACAACCTGGTGTTGGGTTTGATCGCCTTTTCCCAAGCCTCAATGCTGGTGCCATCCACAAACGTCGTTTCAATACCAAAGCGCGACAGAATGTTCACAAACAACTGCACAGTGGCGCCAAACAAAGCCTTCGACGCAACAATGTGGTCGCCTGCATTGAGCAAGCCCATGCAGGTTGTTGTTATGGCAGCCATGCCGCTGGATGTGGCCAGGCAATATTCCATGTCTTCCAGCACGGCCAGGCGTTGTTCAAACATTTGCACGCTGGGGTTGGTAAAACGGGCATACACATTGCCTTCTTCGGTACCGGCAAAGCGTGCGGCGGCCTGTGCGGCACTGTCGAACACAAAGCTCGATGTTAAAAACATCGCTTCGGAATGTTCGCCAAATTCAGTGCGGTGGCTGCCCGCGCGAATGGCCTGGGTGGCTGTGCCCCAGTCGGCAGGGTTCGCCTTGGGTTTGTTGTTGCTCATGATTGCAATCCTTGCGCAATTCGAGTTTGTACAGTGTGCTTGCCCAGCAAGTTCATTACCTTGTCAATTGAAGGCGTTTGCGTGATGCCCGTCAACATCAAACGCAAGGGCATGGCCAGCTTGGGCATTTTCAAGCCGTGGTTTTTAATGGTGGCTTTCACCAAACCATTCAGTGCTTCCACATTCCAGTCCACACCGTTCAGGCCCTCGTTGAATTCGGCAAGCGCTGCGCGCACACCCGCTTCGGCCAGCATGGGGGCCAGCTCCTCAGCATTCACCTGTGGCACTTTGTAAAATAGCGCGGCTTCGTCGCGCAGTTGCACCAAGGTGGAGGCGCGTTCAAGCACCACATCCAGCACATCATTCAGTTTGGGGCCTTCAAATGCATTCACACCGTCTTGCTCCAGGCGGGTTTGCAAGTCCGACAGCAGCAATTCTTTCGGGGCCTGTTTCATGTAATGGGCGTTCACCCATTTCAGTTTTTCAGGGTCGAACTGTGCGGCCGATTTCGACAGGTTGGTCGAGTCAAACCACTCAATCAATTGCTCGCGGCTGAAAAGTTCGTCATCGCCGTGACTCCAGCCCAAGCGGGCCAGGTAGTTGATCATGGCGTCGGGCAAAAAGCCCTCTTCGTGGTACTGCACCACACTGACCGCGCCGTGGCGCTTGGACAGCTTCTCGCCATCGGGGCCAAGAATCATCGGAATGTGGCCGTAAACGGGCTGCTCACCGCCCAGCGCTTTCAAAATATTGATTTGGCGCGGCGTGTTGTTGATGTGATCGTCGCCACGAATCACATGGGTAATTTTCATTTCCCAGTCGTCCACCACCACGCAAAAGTTATAGGTGGGCGTGCCGTCCTGGCGGGCGATAATCAAATCGTCCATTTCTTCGTTGTTGATTGAAATGGGCCCTTTCACCAAATCGTCCCAGCTTACAGCGCCGCTCAACGGGTTTTTGAAGCGCACCACAGGCTTGACGTCGGCGGGTGGCGCGGGCAGCACTTTGCCAGCCTCGGGGCGCCAGGTGCCGTCATAACGAATGCGCTGACCATTTTCCCGTTGCTTTTCACGCATTTGATTCAACTCATCTTGCGTACAGTAGCAAAGGTAGGCATCGCCTTTTTCAAGCAGTTTGTCGATCATGGCCCGGTAACGGTCCATGCGCTGCATTTGAAAAAACGGGCCTTCATCGTAATCCAGGTTCAACCAGGCCATGCCGTCCATGATGGCTTGAACGGCTTCGGGCGTAGACCGCTCAACATCGGTGTCTTCCACGCGAAGAATGAACTGACCCTTGTGGTGGCGGGCAAAAGCCCAGCTGTACAAAGCGGTTCTGGCGCCACCCAAATGCAAATAGCCGGTAGGGCTGGGTGCAAAACGGGTGCGAACTGTTTGATTTTGGCGATCTGTTGACATGGATTAGTGACTTTTTTTCAAAGAACTCATATTATAAGTTCAAGTAAATTCTTAAGTTATGGCAATGCACAATTTCGACCGACGATCATTTCTCAAAGCGGTAAGCACTTTGGCCGTTATTGGCTCGGTAGACACATTTCTGAATCGCGGCGTTTTGGCCGCTGGTTCCGATTTGCTTCCTCCACCCGATTTGTTCGATCCGGGGCTGGTTGACCTGACATTTTGGTTGCAACCGCGCACCCTTGAAATGGTACGCCCACAATCGGGCGAGCGCTTGAACATTACTTACTGGAAAGACGGACATCTTAACCCAATCGCCTACGAACAGATTTGTGGTTTGCTTCGAGACGTGCAGGCAAATCAGATTTTCCGCATGGACACGCAAATTATCGACACCCTTTGGGCTGCACAGGCCTTTGTTCGTCGTTATGGCTTTGTTGCCCCGGTTGAAATCACCTCGGGTTATCGTAGCCTCAAAACCAATTCTCGCCTGATTGAACAAGGCCTGCCCGCAGCCCGAAATTCTTTGCACTTGAAAGGACAGGCGGTTGATTTCCGGCTGCCCGGCTTGCACCCCAAGGTATTGGGTGAGTTGGTAGAAGGTTTCCGTGCTGGCGGCGTGGGCTTTTACTTCCGGGTCGGTTCAAAAGGTGGCTGGATTCATGCTGACACGGGTCCGGAGCGCGTTTGGCGTGGTTAAATAAGGCCATCTAAAAAAACAACAGTGCGAGGGTGGTTTTTTGGCAGTTTTCCAGCGTTTCGCAAAAGCAGTTCAGTGGAGTGGTGGTTTTGTTGTGGCGGCGGCTTTGGGCCTTTCCTTGGCCGCATGTAGCAAAGCACCCAACAATCCCTATGTTGAAACCGCCACAGACAAAAAACTCAACACCCTTTACACCGCCTTCACAGCTCGGCCCAAACACCTGGACCCGGCGCAGTCCTATACGTCAGACGAAGCCGAATTCACCTACCAAATTTACGAACCGCTGTTTCAGTACCATTACCTGAAACGCCCTTATCAGCTTGAACCGCTGGCGGCTGCGGCCATGCCAATGCCCGTTTACCTGGATGAGGCGGGCAATGTGTTACCCGACGATGCACCCTTGGACGCCGTCAAAACCAGTGTTTACACCATTCAATTAAAGCCGGGCATCAAATACCAGCCGCACCCTGCGTTTGCCAAAGATGAGCAAGGCAATTTTTTGTATCACCAACTGGGCGACGAAGCCCGCAAGTACAACAGCCCCCTGCAATTCGAGGTGCAGGGCACGCGTGAACTGACCGCACACGACTACGTGTACGAGATCAAGCGCTTGGCAAGTTCCAGAATTGTGTCGCCAATTTTGGGGCACATGGGTGACTACGTGGTCGGTTTGGGCGAGTTGTCCAAAACCCTGCAAGAACACGACAAAGCGCTGAAAGAAAAAATCCAGAAGGAAACAGGCGACGCGTTTCCGCCGGCCACCGCTGATTTGCCGTGGCTTGATTTGCGTGAATTCGATTTGCCTGGTGCCCAAGCGCTGGGCGACCACACCCTTGAAATCCGCGTAAACGGCAAGTACCCGCAGTTTATTTACTGGTTGGCCATGCCGTTTTTTGCACCCATTCCCTGGGAAGCCGATGCCTTTTACAGCCAAAAAGGGTTCATCGAAAATAACCTGGTATTGGATTGGTGGCCCGTGGGTACTGCCGCCTATATGCTGACCGAGAACGATCCGAATTCCCGCATGGTGCTCACCCGCAATCCCAACCACCGGGGTGAGCCCTATCCTTCAGAAGGTGAGCCTGACGACGAAGCCAAAGGTTTGCTCGCCGATGCTGGTAAAACCATGCCATTCATTGATCGAGTCGTGTTCACGCGCGAGAAAGAAGGCATTCCTTACTGGAACAAGTTTTTGCAGGGCTATTACGACACCTCCGGTGTCAGTGCAGACACCTTCGACCAAGCCATTCGCGCTAGTGCAGATGGTGACGCGGCCCTGACCCCTGAAATGGCTGAGAAAGGCATTCGTCTGGAAACTTCTTTGTCCACCAGCATGTTTTATCTGGGCTTTAACTGGCTCGATCCTGTGGTTGGGCCAGGTCAATCTGCCCAAGATGCCGAGCGCGCCAAGTTGCTTCGTCAGGCGATTGCAATCGCTATGGATTGGGAAGAGTTTTCGCAGATATTTACCAATGGCCGTGCTGTACCCGCACACGGGCCTGTACCCCCAGGTTTATTTGGCTTTGAGGAAGGCGAGGCTGGTTACAACACGCAGGTGTATGACATTGTTGATGGCAAGCCAGTGCGCAAGCCCGTTGAAGATGCATTGGCTTTGCTGAAACAGGCTGGCTACAACAACGGTATTGATCCGAAAACAGGGCAACCTTTGACTTTGGCTTTAGACACCACCGGTGGGGGCCCTGGCGACAAAGCCCGCTTTGACTGGTACCGCAAGCAGTTTGCCAAATTGAACATCCAGCTGGATATTCGGGCCACAGACTGGAATCGTTTTCAGGAAAAAATCCGCAAGGGCAACGCGCAAATTTTCTTCCTGGGATGGAATGCCGATTACCCCGATCCGGAAAACTTTTTGTTCCTGCTCTATGGCCCCAATAGTCGAGCAAAAACTGCGGGTGAAAACGCATCGAATTATTCCAACGCGCAGTACGACGCGATGTTTGAGCGCATGAAAACCATGCCGAACAACGAGGAGCGCGCACAAATTATTTCCCAAATGACTGATCTGGTTCAAGACGATGCGCCGTGGCTGTTTGCTTTTGTGCCCCAGCAATTCGGCTTGATTCACGAGTGGTACGGGAATGTGAAACCCAACGACCTTGCGCGCAACAGCATTAAATACAAAACAATTGACACGGCCAAGCGCGACGCTGCCAGGAAAGAATGGAATCAGCCTGAGTGGTGGCCCATTCCAGTGCTGTTGATTGCACTGGCGTTGTTTATCTGGCCAGCCTGGGCTGCATGGAAACGCCGCGAACAGGCCATGGGTATCCGCGAAGATTTGGCCAAAAGCACAGGAGGGCAACGCTGATGGGCAACTATTTGCTGCGCCGTGTGTTGTACGGTTTGTTGGTGCTATTGGGCGTCAACCTGATTACCTTTGTGTTGTTTTTTCAGGTGAACAGTCCTGATGACATGGCCCGTTTGGCATTGGGTGGCAAGCGGGTTTCGCAAGAGTCGGTGGATCAATGGAAGCGGGAGAAGGGGTACGACTTGCCACTGCTGATCAACAGCGAAGCGCAAGCCACAGGCAAGTTGACAGAAACCATTTTCTTTCAAAAGTCGGTACCCATGTTTGTGGGCGAATTTGGCAGTTCGGACGACGGCCGCAACATTGCCAATGAAATTGCAAAGCGTGCAGGGCCCAGCCTGGCTTTGGCCGTTCCGGTATTCATTCTTGGTTTGTTTTTGAACATTGTGCTGTCGTTGCTGCTGACATTTTTCAGGGGCACCTACCTTGATTTAACCGGCGTGGTGTTGTGTGTGCTGGCCATGTCAATTTCCGGCTTGTTTTACATCATTGGTGGTCAGTACCTATTCTCGAAAACACTGGCACTGGTGCCAATTTCCGGATATGACTCGGGCCTTGATGCTTGGCGTTTCCTGATCCTTCCTGTTCTCATTGGCGTGGTCAGTGGCTTGGGTGGTGGTACGCGTTGGTACCGCACCATTTTCCTTGAAGAAATCAACAAAGATTATGTGCGAACCGCACGCGCCAAAGGCTTGTCTGAAGTGCAAGTGCTGGGGCGGCATGTGTTGCGCAACGGGCTGATTCCCATTCTGACCGGCTCCGTCACGGTCATTCCCCTTTTGTTCATGGGTTCACTGATTTCCGAATCGTTTTTCGGCATTCCCGGCTTGGGCAGTTACACCATCGAGGCCATTCAGTCGCAAGACTTCGCAATTGTACGTGCCATGGTGTTCATAGGTTCCGTGCTTTATTTGGTGGGTTTGATTTTGACCGACATTGCTTACACCATCGCGGACCCTCGGGTTCGTTTGGCTTAAAGGGCGCTGGCTGATGATACCCACACTATTGCTCACTGATGTACTCATTTGGCTGCTGGTTTTGGGCGTGTTGGCCTATGCCCGCAGTGTGATCAAAAGCCCGTTGTCGCGTGCTTCTTGGGGTTTGGTGTTTCAATCAAAAATTGCCAGTGCCAGTTTGGTGATTCTGCTGTTGGCGGTGGTCATTACCTTGTTGGACAGTGTTCATCTTCGTTTGAATGTTGAGCAACAAAGCCGCTATGCCAATCCCATCATTTCGGTGCTGGACGTCGCCTTGGGCCCATTGGCTTACGAGCGCGAAAAATCGTATTCCGCGCCCCTGGCCACTCGAGCCTTGAGCAAAGAGACCATGGAGTTGAACGGCAAACCCGTGCGCGATTATGCCCGTTTGCAGTTTGGTGGCGCGCACCTGCAAGATGAAAGCCTGAAAGGCCAGGACCTGTTGAAACGGGCGTATCAAGGCGCGCTGGGCGGTGCAGTGTTGTGGGCATTTTTCCTCTCGGCCTTGTGGATTATTCGCCGGGCCATGTCCAATGCCGAACACCAAAACAACATCAGTGTGTTCACCGGCAGTGGTGCATATCAGGCTGTGGTGTGGACCTTGTTTGTGTTGTGTATTCTCGGCGGTGTGGTTTGGAAGTGGGCCGAGGCCTACCATGTGCTGGGCACCGACAAGGTGGGTGTTGATGTGTTTTACATCGCCTTGAAAGGCCTGCGCACCGCCATGCTGATTGGCTTGTTGACCACTTTGCTAACACTGCCCGTGGGCATTGCCATGGGTTTGGCCGCTGGTTATTTCAGGGGTTGGGTCGATGACATTATTCAGTACATCTACACCACCTTGAATTCCATTCCTTCCGTGCTGTTGATTGCCGCAACGGTACTGATGTTGCAGGTTGCACTGGATGCCAACCCCGAAGCATTTGCATCCTCGGTTGAAAAGGCAGACCTTCGCCTGTTTTTCCTGTGCGCTATTTTGGGCTTGACCAGTTGGACAGGGCTTGCCCGACTAATTCGCGGCGAGGTATTGAAAATGCGCGAGCAGGATTACATTCTCGCAGCACGGGCCAGTGGTGTTTCCAGCGTAAAAATTCTGTTCTCGCATTTGTTGCCCAATTTGATGCACCTGATTCTGATCGCCATGGTGATGGATTTCTCTGGCCTGGTGCTGGCCGAAGCCGTGCTGAGTTATGTGGGCGTGGGCGTAGACCCAAGTACCTTCAGTTACGGCACCATGATTAATGCGGCACGGTTGGAGTTAAGCCGTGAACCGATTGTATGGTGGAGCCTGGTGGCAGCGTTTGTATTCATGCTGTTGCTGGTGCTGTCAGCCAACCTGTTTGCCGATGCCGTGCGTGATGCATTCGATCCCCGCGCACGCCAGTTGAAACAATCTTTGGTAAGGGTGTAAGCGTATGAGTTTGCTCGACATCCACGGACTTTCTACCCGACTGGCCAGCGAGGCCGGTTGGGTGCATGCATTGGACGACATTTCTCTGGCCATTGAAAAGGGGCAGACTTTCGCCTTGGTGGGCGAATCGGGTTGTGGCAAGTCCATGACAGCGCTGAGCATTGCGCGCTTGCTGCCCGACAGTGGCGCCATTGTGGCCGGACAAGTGAAATTAAGTGAGGGCATTGCCAGTACCGAGGGTACGGACGTATTGCGTATCAGCGAAACTGCCATGCGAACCTTGCGGGGCAAACGCATTGCCATGATTTTCCAGGAGCCCGGTACCAGCCTGAACCCGGTGATGACCGTGGGCGATCAGCTCACTGAAATCATTTGCTTACACACAGGCGCCAGCAAAGCACAGGCTTTGAAAGAGGCCGAGGAATGGCTTGCCCGAGTTGGCATTCCCGAGCCTGCAAAACGCCTGCAACAGTACCCATTTGAAATGTCGGGCGGGCAAAAGCAGCGGGTGATGATCGCCATGGCTTTGAGTGTAAAGCCCGACTTACTGATCGCGGACGAACCCACCACCGCCCTGGATGTGTCCATTCAGGCCCAAGTGCTGGATTTGCTGAAAACCCTGCAGCGTGAGCAGGGTATGGCCATGCTGCTGATTACGCACGACCTGGCCATCGTGAAGCAAATGGCTGACACGGTGGGGCTCATGTATGCAGGCCAACTGGTTGAAAAAGCCAGCACCGCCGAGTTTTTTGCGGCGCCGCGGCATCCGTATGCCCACGCACTGGTGAAGTCCTTGCCAAGCCAGGCCCAGCGCGGGCAGGCCTTGTATGCGCTGGAGGGCCGGGTGCCCTCTTTGGTCAACCCGCAGCCGGGTTGCAGGTTTGCCGCCCGCTGCATGCATGCGCAAGACAATTGCCAAGAGAGCACTCCTGAATTGAGTGCTGCCACAGACACCCATGTCGTGCGCTGTTTTTACCATGCTGATTTGTCGTTCAAGAAACCACAGGCCAATTTGCAGGCTGCCGATGACTCGGTATCGATCGGTAAACAGGGCAAAGTGGTTTTGCAAACTGTGTCGCTGTCAGTGGCCTATCCTGAAAAAGGTGGTTTGCTGAAAAAACAATTCAAACCTGTTTTGAACAAGCTGGATATAACCTTGCAACAGGGCCGTACCGTGGCCTTGGTGGGTGAGTCAGGGTCGGGTAAAACCACAGCCGCCCGGGCCTTGTTGGGCCTGCTGGGCAGCAATGCGAAAGTAGACGGCGATGTGCTGATGGAAAGCCGACCACTTCGCCAGTGGGCCGAACGTGGCCCCCAAGGCTGGCGCTCTAAAATTCAATTCGTGTTTCAGGATCCCTTTGCCTCGCTGAACCCGCGCCACCGAATTGCTGAAATTCTGGAAGAACCCTTGCTGAGTTTGCGTCCTGACATGGATGCGCAGGCCCGCGCCTTGCGAATCGCGAAAGTGATCGATCAAGTCAGCATGCCCGCCGAGGCACTTGCGCGTTTTCCGCATGAGTTCTCTGGAGGGCAACGCCAGCGCATCGCGATTGCGCGTGCCCTGGTATCTGAGCCGAAAATTTTGATTTGTGATGAACCCACTTCTGCGCTGGATGTTTCAGTGCAAGCCCAAATACTGAATTTGCTCAAGCGATTGCAAAACGAAACAGGCGTGGCCCTGCTGTTCATTACCCACAACCTGGCTGTGGTGCAGTATCTGGCCGATGAAGTGGTGGTGCTAAGGCACGGCGATGTCGTTGAACGAGGTTCTGCAGAACATTTGTTTGCCAATCCACAGCATGCCTACACCCGCCAGCTAATCGACGCTGCACCTGTGTTGTAACAATTCAGGATTCCCAGTTGCCTGGCTTTGGGGCGTTGGGAATGCCCAATTTCATTCCGGGTTTGATCAGTTTCTTCTTGCCCAATCCGTTCAGGCGTTGCAAAGCCTTAACGCTCACGTCAAAACGCGCTGCAATTTCACCCAAGGTGTCTCCTTTCCTCACGGTGTAGCTGCGTTGGGGTTTGGGTGGTTTGTATACACTCAGGCTTGCCTGAATTTTTGCGCTGTACTCAATGGGTACCAGAAGTGTGTTGCTGTGGGCTGCATACAAAATTGGCTGGTTCAAACCCGGGTTTAATTTGCGAATTATCTCCAGTTCAACGCCTGCCAGTCTGGCAATTTCTCGCAGATCAACGTCTGAGCTGCGTTTGATTTCCGCAAAGTAAGGCTTGTTGGGAAACTTGGGCAAAGTGGTCCCGAAGCGTTCCGGGTTTTGGATCAGGTTTTTCAACGCCTGTAATTTGGGAATGTAATGTTTTGTTTCCAGGGGCAATTCAAGATTGTCCAGGGTAGGTTCCAGGCCAGCCTCTTGTGCTTTTTTTACCGCCCTTAACACGGATCCTTCGCCCCAGTTGTAGGAAAGCAAGGCCAGGTGCCAGTCGCCATGCATGTCGTACAGGTAGGTCAGGTAATCCAGTGCGGCTCGGGTTGAGGCCACCAGGTCCCGGCGTTCATCCACCCACGTGTTTTGTTTCAAGTCAAACTGACGACCTGTGCTGGGAATAAACTGCCACAAACCTTCAGCGGCCGACGGAGAGCGGGCATGCGGATTGAATTGGCTTTCGATGAAAGGCAGCAGCGCAAGCTCGGAGGGCATACCGCGTTTTGCACATTCCTGGGCGATGAAATAAATATAGGGCTCGGAACGCTGCAGCATGGCATTGACCAGGCGTTTGTTTTTCAGCAGCGCACGTTCCCGAACTTTGATCGCCGGTGTTTCAAGGTCGGGTATTGAAAAGCCTTTTCGAATGTCGGCCCACACATCGCCTGGTTCTTCAGCAAAATCAAGTGTGATCAGCTTCAGAGGACCTGACAGTTTCAATTCAAGTCCAGGGTTTGGTCCGACCAGTCCAAACAGTTGTGCGTCTTCGTTGCCACCGTTTAGTGCAATTTCTGCTTGCTGGGCGTTGGCCCATGCAAGGCTGGGCCCGAGAAATAGACCGGCCAAAACCGTCAGCATCGCCTTGAAACGTCCCAAGGAGGGCGTTTTAACTGCGTGCTTGATTCCATTTTTGAACGAGTCGTGTTTCAAAGGGTATGGGTGCCGGGCAGGGCGAAGTGCGAAACGAAAGTGCATCCTATGTTGAACTTTTGTGTAGGTCAATCGAGAGTTGACCCATGCCCCAGCTTGAGTGATACCCCTTGAATTATTTCAAATAAGTGTGATCGTGAAATAATGTTAATTGATTATTGCGATCAGAATTTGTCTTTTGCCTCACGTATTTGTTTGAATTCAATGGGGTTTGCTGCATTGATAAACAAATTACTGAGCCGTTCGGTCTCTAGTGTTGTCGGAATAGTGCTTAACCCTTGTTCCCGAATTCTGCGGACTTCACTTTCTCGATCTTCAATTTTTTTGGAGTCTGGTGCGTAGGCTCGCGAAAAGCGCATATTGGATTCTGTGTATTCATGCGCACAGTGCACCCGGGTATTTGCAGGAAATTGATTGAGTTTTTGAAGTGATTCGAACATTTGCTGGGGGCTGCCTTCGAACAAGCGGCCGCAGCCGCCGGAAAACAGTGTGTCGCCGGGAAACATCCAAACTTCCTCGCTGTTCATGGTGTCTTTGAGCTCGATCACGTAGGCGATGTGGTCCAGCGTATGGCCCGGTACTTCCAGAACTTTCGCCACCAGGCAGTGAACATCCACCGTGTCGCCCTCGCGCACCGGGCGATTGATTTGCGCAATCCGTCCGCTGGCGGGTCCATACACCGGCAGGTCTTTCTTTGCTTTGCCCAACAGCGCATCAATTCCCCCCACGTGGTCCATGTGGTGATGGGTGATCAAAATACCGCTAAGATGGTAGCCTCGGGCGTCCAGAAAATCTTGAACCGACTTGGCACAACCAGGGTCTACTACCATGCAGGCCTTGCTGGGTTCATGCACGATCGCCCAAAGGTAATTGTCCTGAAAGGCCGGAATGCCGTAGACCGACCAATTCGAAACTTGAGAAGACTTGAATGATTCCATCTGAACCCCTGAACGAACTGAGTACACAACAAGCTCAAATGTTAGCACTCGACGCATGGTTGAGCACGCCAGCGGGCCGGTACTTCACAAGTCGTGAGCAGGCATGGATCGATTCAGTGGTGCCCGATCTGTTTGGCTTCAGGGCGGTGCAACTTGGCACCCGCTTGGTCGATGGTCTCAAAGAAAGCCGCATTCCGCACAAAGCCTATGTGCAGCAGGGTTTGGTGGCCAACAAGCCTGCCGGTGTCGAGGTGATCAGCCCGGATTGTTTTGCCGAGTTTGAAGAATTGCCTTTCGAGAGCAAATCGCTGGACATGATCGTGTTGCCGCATGTGCTCGAATTTTCTGAGAATCCTCACCAGTTGCTGCGCGAGGTGGAGCGGGTGTTAATGCCCGAAGGGCGCGTGGTCATTACCGGTTTTAATCCAATGTCGTTGTGGGGCTTGCGCCATGCCGCCCTGAAACGCTGGGCACCTGTGTGGCCAGAAGGTTGTGAACCCATTCATTTGAGTCGCTTGAAGGACTGGTTGAAACTGCTTTCCTGTGAACCCGAGTTTGGTCGTTTTGGTTGCTATCGCTTTCCCGCCTTCACCGAGAAGGGCCTGAGCCACATGGGTTTCATGGAGCATGCGGGCGACCGGTGGTGGCCCGTCTGTGGCGCAGTCTATTTTGTATGCGCAGTCAAGCGCGTGCGCGGCATGCGTTTGATTGGCCCTGCTTTCAAGGACAAAAAAGTATCCGCGCGTCAACTGAAACCTGTGGCCAATAAGGCGCTGAATAAAACACCTACAATAGGCGACCGTGGATAAGGCCAACAGGATTTTATTGTGAGTGAACAGAGAATTGCCAGCGTTGTGATGTATGCCGACGGGGCATGCAAAGGCAACCCGGGGCCAGGTGGTTGGGGTGTGTTTTTGCAATCGGGTGACCATGCCAAAGAATTGTGTGGTGGTGAATTGAATACCACCAACAATCGCATGGAACTGACTGCTGTCATTGAAGGATTGAATGCTTTGAAGAAGCGCTGCAGCATCGACGTGTACACCGATTCGCAGTACGTGCGTAAAGGAGTATTGGAGTGGATGCCGAAGTGGAAGATGAACGGTTGGAAAACCTCGGACAAAAAGCCGGTGAAGAATGCCGACTTGTGGCAAATACTGGACGAAGCCAGCGTGCGCCATTTGGTTCGCTGGCACTGGGTAAAAGGCCATTCCGGCAACCCCGGTAACGAAAAGGCCGATGCGTTGGCAAACCTTGGTGTAGAAAAGGTGATGAAACAATGAGATACGTGGTACTCGATACTGAAACAACTGGTCTGGAAGTTCGGCAAGGCCACCGCATTATTGAAATTGGTTGTATTGAGGTGAACGGACGGCAAGTCACCGATCATCATTTTCACCAAT
Organism: Limnobacter sp. 130; assembly: GCF_902506325.1. Taxonomy (GTDB): domain Bacteria; phylum Pseudomonadota; class Gammaproteobacteria; order Burkholderiales; family Burkholderiaceae_B; genus Limnobacter. Next base: position 651,311 of record NZ_LR732330.1, on the reverse strand, counting down.
ACGTCAATCCTGAACGCGAGGTGGATGAGGGCGCTTTTCAGGTGCATGGAATTTCCGGTGAAATGTTGGCGGACAAGCCCAAATTCAAACAGATCGCCAAAGATTTTCTCGACTTTGTGCAAGGCAGCACGCTGATCATTCACAACGCATCATTCGACATCGGTTTTCTGGATGGCGAACTTGAACGCCTTGGTTTGGGCAAGATGGCCGATTATGTGGATGGCGTCATTGACTCCCTGGGCATGGCGCGTGAAATGTTTCCCGGCAAACGCAACAATCTGGATGCGTTGTGTGACCGACTTGGCGTGAACAATGCGCACCGTCAATTGCACGGCGCTTTGCTTGACTCGCAAATTCTGGCTGAGGTGTATTTGGCCATGACACGCGGGCAGGATAGCCTGGTGATTGATCTGAATGCACACCATGACGACGACGGTGTAGAGCGCATTAAACTTAGCGCCCTGGATTTGCCAGAACCCGAACCGACTGAGGATGAGCTGGCTTTGCACGTGGCTTATTTGACCGAGATTGAAAAAGTGGCCAAAGGCCCAAGTGTGTGGAGCAAGATCAGCCAGACCACGGACGAACAAGCAGCTTAAGGGAGGTGCGCCATGAAAAAGGCGATTGCATGGGGTGTGGGCATTGTGGTGGGGGTGCCAGTTGTATTGGCAGCCACCGCAGCGATTTTGGTGAATACCATTGACCAGCAGGCTTTGTTGAATAAAGCCAGTGCGGTGGTCAAGGAAAAACAGCAGCGTGATTTGGCATTCACCGGCCCTGTGCAGTTAAAGTGGTTTCCCTCGATTGGCGCCGACCTGAATGGCGTAACACTCTCTGAATTTCAAAGCACCGATCAATTTCTGAAAGCGGACAAGGTCAGCATTTCATTGGCCTTATTGCCCCTGTTGAGTTCCGAAGTGGTTGTCGACGCTGTCCAGGCCAGCGGTGTCACTGTGAACGTGGTGAAAAACGCCGAAGGCAAGTTCAATTTCGATGACTTGAGCAATCCCGAGAAAAAAGACGAACCTCAAGCAGAGCCTGAACCAACGCAGCAAGCGGGTGAGCAAGCACTGAATTTCTCGGTGGACTCGATCGCGCTTGAAAAAGTAAATGTGACCTACACAGACAATCAAACAGGTCTGCAAGCCTCCCTGAATGACTTCTCAATGCAAAGCGGCCGCATTGAACCCGGCGTGCCAACCGACATTGCACTGAAGGGCAATGTGAAAGCCAACAAACCGCAAGCTGATTTGAACATTGACCTGAACACCCGCCTTGAGTTTGGTTTGGGTGAAAACCTGTATGCAAATTTTGAAAACCTGAAATTTGCCGTGTTGGGGCAACTGGATCAACAACAGGCGGATGTGAATGTGCAGGCCAGTACGTTGAACGTAAACCCGAAAACGCTGGAAGTCAAAGCGCAGTCGCTGGATGCCAAGGCCAAAGGGCAATTGCCCAATGTGGGCGCATTCGACGTCAGTTTGAACTCGCCCTCGCTGGAACTCAGTGAAACGGTTGCCCGCGGCGAAGCTTTCAATTTCAAAGCGGATTTGAAGCAGCCCACACGCAGTATCAAAGCCACGATCGATTTGACTGGCTTGCAGGGTAATTTAAAGCAGGCGGTTTCTGCAGCCTTGAACACCACGGTTAATTTGGTGGAAGGCGAGCGCACAGTGAATTTGAAGCTGGCCAGCCCCATGAGCCTGAACATGAAAAGTCAGTTAATCGAATTGGCTGCCTTGACCGGGCAGCTGGATGTGAAAGACCCGGCATTGCCTAAAAAAGAGGCCAGCATGCCCTTGGCAGGTCGGCTTGTGGTCAATAACACCGAGAAAACTGCCGAACTGGATTTGAATTCGAAATTTGAAGCCACCAGTTTCGATTTGAAAGCGGCAGTGAAAAACTTTACCAAGCCAGCAATTACCGCAGTGCTGAACGCAGACAAGCTGAACATTGATGCGCTGCTGCCGCCCAAAAAAGCGGCTGACTCCACCAATTCAGGCAAGCCTGCAGAAACCGCCAAAGACACGCCAGTTGACCTAAGCCCCTTGCGCAATTTGAATCTGGACATTACCGCCAATATTGGTGAACTGAAGGTGTCCAATCTTCAGGCTCAGCAAGTGAAAACCAAGGCAGTGGCGCGGGGCGGCAAGCTGACTATTTCTCCATTGGATGCAAAGTTGTATGGTGGATCAACCAAGGGTGTGATCACCGCCGATGCAAACACCCAAACCGTGACCGTGAACCAGAACATGACCGGTGTTCAGGTTCAACCGGTGATCAAAGCCTTGCTGGACAAAGACATGGTGGAGGGCAAGGGCAATGTGGGAATCAATATTCGCACCACCGGCAATACCGTGAACCAGATGAAGGCCGCGCTGGACGGCAAGGTCTCTGTCAGTTTGCAAGACGGGGCCATTAAAGGCATCAACCTGGCCGAGCGGTTTCGCAATGCCAAATCGCTGCTAAGCAGCGGCAGCAATGCCACGCAAAAAACAGATTCCACCCAGAAAACCGATTTCAGTTCCCTCGCAGTTAGTTTTGACATTGCCAATGGCGTTGCAACTTCGAACGATTTAAGCGTGATGGCGCCGCTGTTTCGAATTGGTGGTGCCGGGCAAGTGAACCTGGTCAAGAACAGTCTTGATTACCTGGCCAAAGCTTCCGTGGTCGCAACCAGCACCGGCCAGGATGGCAAAACACTTGATTCCGGTTTGAACGGAGTGACCGTGCCTGTTCGCCTGTATGGCCCGTTCACCGGGGTTCAATGGGAGTTGCAGTTCAAAGAACTGGCCAAGGAGGCCGCAAAAGCCAAACTGCAACCCAAAATAGATGAGAAAAAGGAAGAGTTGAAAGGCAAGGCGGAGGAAAAATTAAAAGATGCCTTCAAAGGATTTCTGAATCGATAGGCAATCGCGGATCGGGGGCCCCATGGGGGTAGGTGTTTGGCAAGGCAATAGTTTGCTAACATTTAGTCAAATTATTCTTATAACGGTGTCCCTGTGTCCGAACCTGCTGACTTGCCGGTCATTGAGCTGAGTTACGCCATTGAGCTTTTATCTAAAAAGCTTGAAATTCAGCCAGGTGAGGCTGAGCAGTTAATACGGTTGGCAAAACTGGTTCGTTTGCGCCGTGCGGAAACCTTGTTTGAACAAGGTGAAGCCAGTCTCCATTTTTACCTTTTGTTGCAAGGCCAGCTGAAAGGGCAGCGTTTTCGTCCGGATGGTTTTCAAGACATTACCCTCTCTTTTTATCCAGGTGAAATGATCGGTGAACTTGGTTTTTTCGACCAAGCCCCTCGCACGCTCACAATTTCTGCCCGCCGCGACAGTGTTCTACTCCAGATCGATCAGGCTGCCCTGGAACAATTCGGCGAGTACAGCAGATCGGTCTACCATCACCTTATCCGAATGTTGGTGTCCCGATTCAAGCGAGAACTCGGGTACAGCGGTCCTTTGAAGCAGCATCAATTTATTTTGTTTCAGTCATTTGTTCGGCCCGAGGGTTTTAACACGCAGGCGATCGAAGGTTTCCAGTCTGCCATGGCACGGCATTGCGAATTGCGGCGATGGAAGCAGCTCAGCGATGTGACGCCACCCCATTCGCTCAGTGCGACAAGCTGGCTGGTGGAAATGATCGAGACTGAACCGCTGGAGCAACTGGACGACCGCCTGATCGAAGAAGTGGATTGCATGGTGGTGATGCTCTGCGCAAGTACCTTGAATGATTCGCGCAGTTGCGAATTATTGAGGGCGCAACTGAAATCGGCCAATGATGATTTGCCTGTTTGGTTTGTCCTTGTTCACGAGGCGGGCTGGGTTGAGCAGTCGGTGGTTGAGCGCATACGCAAAGAATTTGGCAGTGGTTTTAAACTATTGCATGTGCGGCGGGGGCACCATTCGGACAATGCCCGCACGGCACGCCATGTGCTGGGGCTGACTCTCGGTTTGGTTCTTGGCGGTGGTGGTGCCCGCGGGTTTGCGCATGCCGGATTTTTTCAAGCGCTTGAAGAGGCAGGTGTTGTGGTTGACTCCGTGGGCGGAACATCCATGGGTGCCCTGGTTGGCGCCCTGATTTCGTCGGGTCGATCTTCAGCAGAAGTGAACAAAGCGCTGGCCACCAGTTTTAAAAAAGGATTGCCATTCAAACTGACTGATTACTGGATACCCAAACACGGTTTTGTAAAAAGCAAGGCAGTCAATGACATGTACCAGAGCGTATTCGGAGATTTGTTGATTGAAGATCAACCCATTCCGTTTTTCGCGGTGAGCTGCAATTTGACCTCGGGCAATCAGTTTTTGTTTGAACAAGGCCCGTTGTGGGAGGCGGTGCGCGCCAGTACGTCGATTCCCGTGTTTTTTGAGCCTTTCATGGCGGGCCGGCATGTGATGGTAGATGGCGCACTGGTCAACAATGTGCCTGTTGATTGCATGCGTGCCCGCGGCGCACGAAAAATTGTCACCGTGGATGTTGGGCTTGAGGAAGACATCACCGCGCACATGGTCGATGAGGGCAGCGTGCAAATGCCCAGCATGATGAAGTCGCTAATGCGGGTCATTGAACTGGGTGGCATTGAAAAATCAAGGCAAGCCAAGGTGATTAGTGATTTGTATGTTCAACCTCCGATCGAGCAAATCGGATTGATGGAGTTTGAGCGCAGAGAAGAGATCGTTGCCTTGGGTTACGAGGCTGGGCGTAAGGCAATTCCGGATATACTGGGTTTACTTCACAAAATTACATAACAACGCAGTCGTCATTCTTACGAGGCTTTGATGCAAAAACACTCTACAGTAGAGGTGTTGGGTTGCAGCGGCAGTATCGGTATACCCGGACAAGGAACAACTAGCTTCCTGATCGACAGCGATATTTTGATCGATGCAGGCACAGGGTTGTGCGAGCTTGACTTTGCTCGCTTGGAGCAAATTGAGCATGTCTTCATCACGCATTCACATCTTGATCACATTTGTGGATTGCCCTTCCTGATCGATACGGTGGGCGTTGGTCGTGAACGCCCGTTGAAGGTCTATGCCACCCCCCCCACAATCAAGGCCTTGCAACAGCATATTTTCAATGAGGAAATATGGCCTGACTTCTCAAAAATTCCGAATGCAGAAAACCCGGTACTGGAGTATGTTGAGATACAGCCTGAAGAAGAACTGGTATTCGGTAAACGCAGAATTACAACGGTGGCAGTGGACCACACGGTGCCTGCCGTGGGTGTATTCCTTGATACGCCCACAGGTGGATGGTGCTTTTCTGGAGACACACACCAAACAGACCGGTTGTTCACCCTTATCAACCAGGCAAAAAAGGTAGATTATTTCTTTATCGAGGCTGCTTTTCCCGATAAGGAAAAATGGCTTGCAGATTTGGCCAAGCATTTGTGCCCAAGTTTGTTGTTTGGTGAGCTTCAAAAATTAAACGCAGCATGTGAAATCTGGATTAGTCACCTAAAACCCAGAGAACACGACCAGATTCAAAAAGAGTTACAGCAGTATCCGGGAAGCCAGCCGCTGCGCATTCTATCGGCCGGAATGATTTTTAACATTTAACGGTTCCACAACAATTCTATGAAATTCAAACTATCCGCAGTCGCCTGTGCAGTGGTGCTGTTGGTCAATTCGCATTTGCAGTTCGCGAATGCACAACCCTTGCCTGAAAGTACAGCCAATTCGAAGTCCGGTAGCGACAAATATCAGGAACCCAGCTTCCAGCTTTCCGGTTTTGAGGTGTTGGGCCCAGAATTGGTGCCGCGCGATCAAGTGATGTCGATATTGCAGGGTTTTTCAGGAAGAGAAATCACCTTTAATGATTTACGAGCGGCCACCGTGGCGGTGGAGCAACTACACGCCGAGGCGGGCTATGAGGTTGTTCGTGTGCTCATTCCTGAGCAGGAAATTACGCCGGGAGAAAAGCTCAAGCTGCAAATTGTGGATGCCCGACTCGATGTGGTGACCGTGGCTGGCAATGATCATTTCACCGCAGAATCCATTCAGCAAAGTTTGGTGGTGTTGCAGCCCGGTGCCCTGATCAACACCGTCGACATGGACAAAAACCTGCGTCTGATCAATGACAATCCGGCAAAAATTGTACGCGTGCGCCTGGAACCCAGCGACAAACCGGGTTTGGTGGATGCAAAAGTACAAGTGTCTGATCAAAATCCCTTGGCAGCTTATTTAACACTCGACAATTCGGGTACCAATGCCACGGGCGACTTCCGCATGGGGCTTGCCCTGCAGCACAACAATGCATTCAACAAAGGCCACATGGCCTCGTTTCAATACGTGACCTCGCCAGGCCGCTGGTCTGATGTCGAAGTCTTCGGCTTGAATTACAAGGTGCCGTTCTATTCCCTGGATTCCATGCTGGAAATGGCTTACAGCGATTCCAACGTCGATGCGGGCAATTTGAGTGTGGGGTCTGGCCCATCTGCCAGTTCCGTGTCGGTGGCCGGTGCGGGTACCACCGTGGCCATTCGTTGGGTGAAATTACTGGATCGCTTGGCGGGGTTTGACGCGCGACTCACTTTTTCTCATGAAATCAAAGAATTTGTCAGTCAGGTGCAACTCAATGGTTTTGGCCCAAGCTTGGTGCCTGAACTGGAAAGTCGACCTGTGGGCCTGTCGTATTCCCTGACCGAGGCGCAGGATTCTCGCCAGCGGGCTTTTCAAATTGGCTATTTCAAGAATTATGTGACCGGCGGAAATAATTCAACTGCGCAATACAGCATGACCAACCCTGCAGCCGAAGCCAATTTTGACGTTATTCGCGCCAATGCAAGCTGGTCTGAACAGGTCATGCCAGGTTGGCGTTTGACCGCGCAGCTGGATGCGCAGCACACCGACTACTCATTGATCCCTGGTGAGCAGTTTGGTGCTGGTGGTGTTTATTCGGTGCGTGGTTTCGAAGAACGCGTTGTTTCCGCAGACCGCGGCCTTCGCCAGTCTCTCGAGTTGATGGGGCCGAATATCAATAAAACATTTGGAACACTGTTTGAACGATTGCAGTTCGTGGGCTTCGTAGATGCTGCCCAATTGAAATTCAACAACCCGGTGTTTGGGTCGCCGGTTGAGCCGCACTTGATGTCCTACGGTGTCGGCGTCCGTTTTGCATTCTCCCCCAAACATCAATTTCGAGTTGACCTGGCCAAAGTTGTGTCGGGCTTACCCATTCAACCGCATGGTGACGTGATGTTGCACGTCACTTTTGCCACTTCCCTGTAAGGAAAGACACCATGAAATCCAATCGTCTTTCAAACTGCAGTTCAAATACCCGGTTTCGTCGCAAGGCAGTGGCTTTGGGCGTGGCAATGGCCATTGCAAGTTCGTCGTATGCCAACCCCACCGGAATGTCGGTGGTTGCAGGGCAGGCCACCGCGCAAACCATTGGTAACCTGATGCAAATTACCAATACGCCGGGTGCCATTCTGAATTGGCAACAGTTCAATATTGACGTGGGGCAAACCACGCAGTTTATTCAGCAAAATACAGCCAGCCAGGTGTTTAACCGAGTCACAGGTGGCGATGTTTCCCAAATTCTTGGCACCCTTCAAAGCAATGGGCAGGTGTTTTTGATCAACCCGGCCGGCGTGTTTTTTGGGCAGGGCGCAGTGGTTGATACAGCCGGGTTTTTGGCCAGCACCTTGGCGGCCTCGAACACTGATTTGTTGAACGGGCATTTGCGTTTCAACGACTCCACAGGCACCGCCGGCAATATTGTGAATCAAGGTTCGCTGACCACGCACTCCGGCGGCTCCATTGTTTTGTTGGCCCCCAGCATTGAGAACAGCGGCATTATTCATGCCGATGGCGAAGTGTTGTTGGCGGCGGGGCACAGTGTCACGATTGTTGACATGAGGCACCCCACGATTGGCCTCACAGTTGCCGCGAAAGAGGGCGACAAGGTGGTGAACCTGGGGCAAATCATCAGCAAAAACGCCTCCCTGTTTTCGCATTTGGTGAAAAACAGTGGCGTGGTTGAAGCCACTGGCGCGCAGGTTGGCGAGGGCGGCGTGATTCGATTCATCGCCCAAGGCGATGCGTTGGTGGGCGGTCAGCTGCTTGCCGAAGGCAGCAGCGGCCAAGGTGGTGAAATCGATATCACCGGTCAACGAGTTGCCGTGCTGGAAGGTGCCCGAATTTCCGCAGATGGCGCCACGGGTGGCGGTACAGTGCATGTGGGTGGTGGCTGGAAAGGGCAAGACGCCAGTCTTGCCAATGCGCAACAAACCGTGGTGCAGACCAATACCCGAATTTCTGCGAATGCCACTGCCAACGGCAACGGTGGTGAAGTGGTGGTGTGGGCCGATGGACACACTGTGGTTGATTCCGAGGTGCAAGCCAAAGGCGGCGCATTGGGTGGCAACGGCGGTCGGGTAGAAACCTCGGGCAAACAAAGCCTGGCGGTGAATGTAGCGGCCAATACTTCTGCGGCAAATGGTGAGGCCGGGCAGTGGCTCATTGACCCGGCCAACCTGACGATTGTGGATCAAATTCCGGAAGGTGGTTTCAACCTGGAACCTGGGCAACAAAGCCCGTTTTTCTCGACAGACGACATTAGTTCGACCTTCTCGCCAACCGAGTCCTTTTTGCTGAACAGCACCGTGGTGAGTGGCCTTGAGAACAACGGTTTTGTTCAAATTTACACATCGGGGACACAACCCGGAGACGGCAACTTAACCATCTCTGCACCCATTCTGATCAGTCAGAATTTCTCACAATCTACGGGCGTGAATCCTTTGCTGTTTCTTGAAGCCAAGGGTGAAATCAACATTGATGAGGCTGTTGGTTTAAACCCCGGACAACTTGCATTCGACGGGTTTGATTTGCACTTGAGTTATGACATTGCGAAGCCTGTGTATATCGATGCACCACTGTATTTGGGCAATTCCGGCAGCTTGATTCTGTCCCCTTACGATGTCGGCAATACATTGCCCACCAATACACTTGGGCAATTGCCGCTGGATGGTGTGAATTTGCTTTCGGGCATGAACAGTGCCAACACGTCTCAACCATTGCTGCTGAATCAGATCTATGTCACCAGTGCGGTAGCCACAGATCCAATGACCGAGCAAAGCTTGAATGTTGATCCGGGAAAAACAGTCAAGTTGAACGTGTTGGGTGCCAATTTGATGGTGAACAATCTCAGCTTTTTTCCTGATGAAATCACGCCTGCAACCGACATTCGAGTCGGTGTAGATAATTTCGATTTGCCTGCGCCCATTCAAGGCAATCTGCAATACAACTCCATGGAGGCCAACAGCCTGACCGTGGACGCTGGCAGCACTGTGTCTACATTCACTCGGTTTGATCCAGAATTCTCATTTGATTTGAATCCAAATACCATTTTGAACAGGCTGGTTTCAAGCGGCACCGTGAACTTCAATGGTGGATTCAGCGAGATTTTCGAGATTGATACCAATGCGGGCACCCTGAACTTTCTAAGCAACTCTGGCAGCAGCAGCTCGCCTTTTGGTTTTTATGACATTGGCGACCTTGTGGCAGGAACGGGAAGCACGATTAACCTGGTGGGTGCCAGCATGTCCTACCAAAAGGCAGTGCTGGATGGAACCTTCAATTTGATGTCCAATGAATTCGGTTCTTCTGCTTCGTTGAGCGCGATTGACACCGATTTGAATGGAAGCATCAACTTTGCCCCGGGCTTTGCAAATGCAAGTTTTCAGGCGCTCGGTATGGGTGCCAATTCACGAATCAATTTGTCGGCGGGATCCTATCTTGAGTTGGGAAGAGCATTCACTTCCTCTGGCTCTACACCAATGGTTCTGGCCAAGCAGGAAGGCGCTTACATTTCGACCACACAAGGGCAATTCGTTGCCCAGCAGGGTGCGCGCATTGTAATGAACGGGGCCGCCTCCGATGACATCATTCACTCAGAGCCCCCCCTTGAAGCCGCAAGTTTTTCAAGCTCACCCTTTGGTGGCGCAATTGTTGACATCACCGGCCTGGACGGTCGCCTGGATGCGCCGGTCACCATCGAGGTCAACGGATTCTTGAACTCGATTCAAACCGATACGGAGAATTTTGACTTCAACTCGGAAGTCAGCGTGTCGACTCCAATTAGCACCATGGTGATCGAATCGGCCAACATTCAGGTGAATGCTGGTGGTGACGGACGTTCCTTAAGGATCGGGGAAATTCAGTTTTCCGAGACGCAGAACTCTGAATTCGAGGCTTTGGTAGATCTTGATTTCAATGGTTCGCTAACCGTGAATTCGGGCCGTGTGCGTCTTGAGGGTAAAAATATTTCGACCACAGACGGGAGTCTGAATGTAAACGGCGCGAACTCATTGATCGCCTTGTCTGGCAACTTCGTCTCTGCAGATCTGTATGGTGTAAACCGTACAAATGGCGGTCGATTGGCGGCAGAGGGGGTGTGGGACAACAGTGCCGTTAACGCCGCCAATGCAGCAACTTCTGCGCCGCTTTCCAAGGGCAGTATTCTGGTTGCTGAAGACTTGGTGGTCACTGGTGGCTTGCTCACCAGTGCGGGTACTGCCAATTCAATCAATATTGCACCTGACGGTTTCCTTGAACTTCGCAACACCGAAGTAAGCACGACCATCAATGTATCGCCCACGGGCGTGGTTTTACTGGCAACTCAAGATGAAAATGGTGCCCCTGTTACACCTGCGGTACTGATTGGTGCCAACATCAACATGGGCGGCGACTCTTTCCTGATTGTGGAATCCGATGCCGAAGGTGTGGCGAATTTGAATGGCACAGCCACCATTAGCTCGGGTACGCAGGGCAACCTGATTCTCGCGGGTCGACGCGCCTACGACCCAATGGCGGTGGATTCAATTCCCGACTCGATGACCTTGAATGTGGGCAGTGGAATCACGCTCAATGTGACCGGTAACGCTGCCAGTTTGCCACCGGCGCTCAGCTTGTTTTATGGAAACACGCCAGCGCCACAGCGCCCTGTGTTCCTGGTGGGTCAGCTAACGCCCGAGGCCGTGGCGATTGCCGAGTACGAGGACTTTGATGGATTCTCCACGCCTGTGACTACCGTGTTGTCCGGTTTTTCAAATCCGTCTTTTGTAATTGACGGCACGCCTGATTCGCTGACGGACGGATTCACCTGCTCGGTGTTTGATTTCTGTGTGAAGTTTGATGTGAACCAGGCTGTAGCCTACTCGGGCATGGTACTGACCTCGCTCGGCTCGCCCAGCCCCACTTTGGCCAACAGTGGGGTCGCGTTCGCTGCTGGAACCGATCTCAGTGGTTTACGGTATGCATTTCAGACCATCGATGAGATCCAGTTCATGATGGGTTTGAACATTGTGACTGCGGCTGATCTGCAAAGTGGTCGACGCATTGTCAATGGTGTTTCTTCAACTGTGCGCTTGGGACCCAATCAAACCAACGAGACAATTACCAACAACATTGAGAACAATGGCTTGTTTGAACTGCAAGGCAATTACACCTACAGTGGATTGCTTTCCGGTACGGGCACGCTGAGCAACAGCGGTAACCTGATCCTGAGCAACAGCACAGGCAGCCTGATCCAGAATAACATCATGAACAGTGGCTCCATCAGCAACACTGGCTCGTATGTTCTCAATGGCTTGGCATCGTCAAACACAGCGGGCTTTTTCAACAGCGGTACCTTAACTTTCAATATGGGTGTGTTCTCCTTCGGCAGCAGTGGCTATGTTCAGACTGCAGGCAATCTCAATGTGCAACCCGGCGCCGTGTTGAATGGCAATGTCAATATCAACGGCGGTGCCTTGCGGGGCTTTGCAAGCATCAATGGCAACTTGAATGCACAAGGCGGCCGAATCGTTCCTGGTGCTTCTCCTGGTTTGATGACAGTCAGCGGTGATTTGAACCTGGACTCAACCAGTGTCATTGATATTGAGATAGCCAGCGACGGCGGCGTAAAAGGCACTGATTTTGACTGCATTGTTGTTCAGGGCAATGCCAACCTGGCAGGTCAATTGAACCTGATTGATATTTCCGGAGGCACCTTGACTGCTGGCAGCCAATACGCGTTTCTGGAAGCCAGTGCCATTAACGGAAGTTTCGGCAGCGTCTCGAATGCCCCTGCCAGTTCTGCCTACACCTTCTCGTCTCCGGCTGTGGCAAGTGTGAACCAGATTCAGCAAATGAGTACCACGACTGTTGCGCTCAGTTCGCCACCTCCTGTGTCCGAACCAGGCTCAACTACAAGTCCGACCACCTTGACTCAAACAACAGGCACCTCGGACTCCACAGTGGGGCAGAATTTGAATCAGGCGTTTACACCGACCTCAACGTCTACATCAACAACGTCGACAAGCCCCAGCAGCTCTTCGACCCCTCAGCAAGAAGAGCAGGCCGTAACGGTGGCAAATCAGAATACCGGGGGTACAACCATTTCACAGCAGTCCAATGACATCGAGTTGAAGACCACACAAAGTGATCCACAGCGTGCTTCGGCAGTGTGCAAATGAGGACCTACAACATGCATAAATTATTGGCCCTTGGACTTTTCGCCTTCACCTTCGCGGGCACCAACCCTGCCTTGGCCCAGAATATTCAATCGAAAGACCTGGCACCTGCAGGCGCTTCAGCAAGCAATCAACCGACCAAGGCAATCGTCGGTAGTATCAAGGTGGTGACTGGTTTGGTGAATTTGCAAACTGCCGAAGGCAAAAACAAATTCGCCAGTGCAGGGACCAAACTGAACGTGGGCGATGTCATTAATACGCAGGCCAAAAGTACGGCGGTGCTTGAATTTGTGGACACCACGCAAGTGGCCTTGCGGCCCAACACGCGCTTTGTGGTTGAGAACTACGAGTATCAGCCCGAACAGCCGATAGCCGACAAGGCAGAATTTAAACTGGTGAAAGGGGGGTTGCGCACCTTGACTGGTTTGATCGGCAAGCGGGGCAGTGCAGATGCCTTTGCACTGAAAAGCGAAACCGCAACCATTGGTATTCGAGGCACCGATTTCTCCGCTCGAATTTGTAATGGCAACGAGTGTAATCGCCTTGCCAAGGGTGAGTCTGAGAAAGCCACTGTGACGAACACCTCCACCTCAGATGTAGCAGGACGCGTGTCGCAATTGACCGGCGAGTTGTTCGCCATTTCGTCAAATGGAAAACGCCGTCCCCTGCAAAAGGGCGCCGCGGTGTTTGCAGGCGAAACGGTGGATGTTCCTGAGGGTGGTTATGCCGTGCTCAGCATGGCAGATTCCACCCGTTTGACCTTGCCGGGGGGTAGCTCCATGCAGGTGGCGGCTTATCGTTATGCACCCGCTTCGCCCCAAACATCAGTGGCATCGTTCAAGTTGTTGAAAGGTGCGGTACGCGCCGTTACGGGCGCAATCGCCAAGGCGGAACCCAACAATGTGAAGTTTTTCACAGAAACTGCAACGGTGGGTATTCGGGGCACTGCAATTGATATTTCGTGCACTTCAGCCGCAGGCGGACTGGTCGTGTGTTCTGGCGGGGCCAACCTGACGGTTGAGCTTCGAGACGGGCAAATTATTGTGACCTCGGGTGACATGAATTCCGTGATTAATGCCGGGCAGTCTGCAATCATTCCTGCAGGCAATGTGAAAATTCAGGTCATCAATTCGTTGCCCAATGTGTTGGGTAATGTACCCAATGCCGGACCATTGCCCGAGACAACACCCGCGAATTTTGAATCCTTGTCGTCCACGCCAGTGCAGTCCTTGCAGCAGGGCGCTGACTCTGAAGGCGGAGCACAGCTTTATGTGGCTGTGAATGATGGTGTGATCGTGATCACGAACTCCAATCAAACTCCGCTGGAAGTCAATCGGGGCGAGGGTGCTTTTGTGCAAACGTCAACCAATTTGCCGCCTCAGTTGTTGACTGCACCGCCTGACATTATCGTTGAAGACATTACCCTGTCTTCGCCGCCTTTCTCTGCACCACAGTGCGCACCATAAGGGCAGTCAAGGCGTGAGTACATTCAAGAAGTCCTGGCGAAGAATCGCAGGCAAGGCTTTTCGCATTGGCGTGGGCTTTTCATTCACCGCCATAGCCTTGCTGCATGTGTTGGGTTTTGCGCCCAGCGATGTGGTGAAGCGTCTCGATTATCTGGTTTACGACGTGCGGCTTCGGGCCGAGGCACAAAAGCCCGAGCTTGATCCGCGCATTGTGATTGTCGACATTGATGAGAAAAGCCTGGGTGAAGTGGGGCGCTGGCCTTGGTCGCGAGATGTCGTGGCGAAATTGGTGCTTGAATTGACCGACAGGCTGGGCGCAGCTGCAGTGGGGTTCGACATTGTGTTTGCCGAGCCTCAGCAAAGTGATGCATTGTTGGCGCTTGGGTCCATTCTTGAAAGCAAACCCACCTTAAAAAGTGAGTTGCTAGGTTTGGAAGGGCAAATTACCGCTGAATTTGATCGTGATGCGCAACTGGCGAAAGTCCTGACTGATCGCCCAGTGGTGTTGGGGTATTACCTGAATCAGGATGCGACCGCATTGTCTGGAGCACTTCCACCCGCATTGTTCAAAAAAAGCCAGTTGGGTGACCTTACCCTGGACAGCACCAGCTGGCAGGGCTACGGTGGCAACATCCCGGTTCTACAAAAAAATGCTGAAGGCGGTTATTTCAATCCCATTTTGGATGAGGACGGTACAGTGCGTTCCATTCCGCTGCTGGCCCAATTCAACGAGGCTTATTACCAAAGTTTTGCCTTGGGTACACTTCGACGCGCGCTGGGTAACCCACAGGTGATTCCGGTATTTCCGGAAGGTGTACCCGATGACTATGGCGCAGTTGAATTAATAGCACTCAGGTCTCCAGAAGTTGAATTGGACATTCCTGTAGAACGCGGTTTGTTGACGCGCGTGCATTTTCGCGCCAAGGGCGGTCCCAATGCGGGCGGCTATCGTTATGTCTCGGCGGCCGATGTACTTGCGGGTGCATTAAAACCCGAAGACATCGAAGGTCGAATTGTACTGGTGGGAACCACTGCACCTGGTCTGCTCGATTTGCGAAGCACGCCCGTGAACCCGGCCTACCCGGGGGTAGAGGTCCATGCCAATGTCATCAGCGGCATGCTCGATGGTGTCTACAAACTTCGCCCTGAGTATTCCCAAGGTTTGCTTTTCATCACCGTACTGGCTGTCGGTGTGGTGCTCAGCGTCATGATGCCGATTCTCAACGCCACCTGGTCGCTGTTGGTTGCGTTTGCGGTGTTGGTGGCCAGCGTGGCCATCAATTCAGTGTTGTACTTTCAGGCTGGCCTTGTGTTGCCTGTGGCGGTTGTGTTGTTGTTGGTATTGGCGATTTTTGTGTTTGACGTGGCCTATGGTTATTTGGCTGAATCGCGCAGTAAACGGCAAATGGTGGATTTGTTTGGAGAGTACGTGGCCCCCGAGTTGGTGTCTGAAATGGCATCGGATCCCACACGCTATTCCATGGAAGGCGAAAGCCGCGAACTCACCGTGCTGTTTTCCGATGTGCGTGGTTTCACCACCATTTCAGAGTCACTCAAGCCCAATGAATTGCGTGAGTACATCAATGAGTACCTCACGGTGATGTCTGAAATCATTCGTTCCCATCGTGGCACTTTGGACAAGTACATTGGTGACGCCATCATGGCATTTTGGGGGGCACCCATTGCCGATGCAGAGCATGCGGAGTTGGCCACCAAAGCCGCCATCGCCATGCAGGAGGAAGCCGTGCGTTTAAACGAACGGCTCTTGGCGCGCAACTGGCCCACACTGGCCATTGGGGTGGGTGTAAACACCGGTCAAATGCGTGTGGGCGACATGGGCTCTAAAATTCGCCGCGCGTACACTGTGATGGGCGACGCAGTGAACCTGGGCTCACGACTTGAAGGCATCACCAAAACCTATGGTGTGGGCGTTATCGTAGGCCCGCAAACCAAAGCAGCTGTTTCTGGCATGGTTTTTCAAGAGTTGGATGCTGTGAAGGTAAAAGGCAAGAATGAGCCCGTATTCATTTATGCCCCCTTGGGCGAGCACAGCGCCGTGACAGAGCAGCAATTAACCGGTTTGCGCGTGTGGGAGACCATGTTGACGCAATTCAAGGCGCAGCAATGGGACGCTGCGCTGCAAAGCCTGGATGAATGGCACGGCCATTCACCGGAGTTCAATGTGCTTTACGACTTGTATGCCGCACGCATTGCGTACTTCAAAGAAACACCCCCCCCTGAAAACTGGAATGGTGTAACCCAGTTCGACACCAAGTAAAACGAACTGATTCAGCTTAGATCAGTTCGTTTTGCTGGTTCAAATACACTTCGGGTGAAATCCGGAACGCAGCGCCGGTTGGGCACGCACGAACACAGGCCGGGCCGCCTTCTTTGCCATGGCACAAGTCACACTTGTACGCTTTCTTGATGGCGTTGGCATCGTACTTCACAGGGCGTTCGCCCAAGGGGCCGCCCGAACCGAAGAGCAACCAAGACAACAAGCCAGTTTTTCTGGGGGGTGGTTTTACGCGCAATTCAATCGCGTTGTATGGGCAATTTTTGGCACAGTTACCACAACCAATGCAGGTGTCGGCAATCATTACCTCGCCTTTTTCATTGCGGCGAATGGCATCGGGTGGGCAGTCTTTCATGCAATGCGGCTGTTCGCAATGTCGACAGGAATGCGCCAGATGAATGTTCTGGAATGTGGGCCCCGCGTCGCGATCCAGGCGGGGTATCCCATCGTGGGTTTCTGCACACGCACGCTCGCAATTGTCACAGTGCACGCACAAATTTTCATCGATCACCAAGGCGTTGGTTGCGTCACCCAAACCTTGCTTCATCAGAAAATGAATCAGATCGCTTTCGCGTTTTGCCGTGCTTTCCCGAAAAATAGCGTCGTGCACGCGCTTGCCAATCTTGGCCTGCAGCGCTTTTTTCCAGTTGCTGTTTTTGCTCAATACATCGATGACCGCGTCGGCTTGAATCAACAGCACTTCAGTCAGTACCGTGGCGGTGCAAGTGGTTTGGCGGTCTGTGCCATTGACCAGATCAATTTCACCGACATAGCTGCCT
The DNA here is from genome assembly GCF_902506325.1 of Limnobacter sp. 130. Classification (GTDB taxonomy): domain Bacteria; phylum Pseudomonadota; class Gammaproteobacteria; order Burkholderiales; family Burkholderiaceae_B; genus Limnobacter. Next base: position 634,319 of record NZ_LR732330.1, on the reverse strand, counting down.
GCGGATACATAAGAAAGCACCGAATCCTGATCATCCAGCAATTTGGACACCGACACCGATCCGCGTCGGATCAGGTGCAAGCCGTCGGTTTTATCACCTTCACTGAACAGTTTTTCACCCCGTACGTAGCGGGTCACACTGATGCCCGATGCAATCAGTTGTTCGATTTCCTGAGGCTCTAGCTGTGGGGCAAGGTGCGTGGACAGGGCGCGGCGCACGAACGTTTCGTCGATGGTTCGGCGCACCGCATCCACCGAGGCAATCAACTTCAACATCGCTTTGCGAGGTGTTTCGATCAATACGCAGTTTTCTCCTGCATAGACCGTGGCCGTGCGGCGTCGCCCGGAGATCAGGCCCATTTCGCCAAAATAATTGCCTTTGTCGAGATTCAGGATAAAAGGCTTGCCTTCCTTGTTCACCAATTCAATGCCCACGCCACCTTGCACAATTGTAAAGAAAGTACTGGTGTAGTCGCCTTTGTGAAAGATGACAGAGCCTTTCTTGGGTTGGTGCAGCGTTGATTCCAGCATGAATTCACGCAGTTGAAGGCGGGTCATCTGGTTGAACAGGGGAACGTTGTCCAGAATCATGTCAAGCACGGCCGAGACAGAAATATCACCCAAGGGCATGAATTTCTCAGCGAGCAGTGGTTCGTCTGCAGGTACCACAGGCAGGCCCATGATCGAGTCGACCACTTCATGGCCCTGGTTCATCGCTTGCTTGATCAAAGGGTAGCCGCCCAGGGCACCTACAATAAACAGGCCGGGTACGTTGGATTCATAAGTTTCGCTCAGGGCAGGCACTGCATTGGGATCGCTGTTGGGAAAGGTCACCCCGAAGCTTTCCACCAAGCCACGGGGCGGTGTCGCCCCCAAGCGTGCAATGATTCGGTGCACGGGCATGGCCTGCTCACCTTCCGGGCCTTTGTAGCGGTAGTTCAGGGTGGGCTCGCCGTCTTTGGCCTCCGGCATTTCTTCGACCGCACTCGTACTCGTGTTGTAGAAAATGCGCAGGTCTTCGTTCCTGTCTGCTGCAAGAATCTGATTCAGGTTGCCTTCTTTACACCGGGCAAATTCATCTTTGCGGTTGATCAGCACCACCTTGTTGTTTTTCATCAAGGCCAGTGCGTTTTCAATGGCGGCATCACCAGCCCCAATCACAATGATGGTTTCATTGTTGAACTCATCAGGATCAGCCAAGGTGTATTGAACATTGGGAAGGTCGTCGCCCGCGGTGCCAATCTTTCGAATATTTCCCTGTAGACCAATGCCCAGAATCACTGTGCGGGCTGTGGTTGTAGTGCCGTCTTCACAGGTCAGTTCAAAAGGGCCGGCACCATCATTGAGCCTGATTATTTTGCTGACTGTTTTCTTGTATTGAATATTGATTTTTTGATCAAGCAGCTGAGAATCCCAGGTGCCCAAAACACTTTCGCGTTTGCCCGCATCAAATGACATGCCACTGCGAAGCGGCAAAAAGCCGGGCTCAGCCATCACATGCTTGCCCTTTTGGTACTTGTAAATGGTGTCCGATGCGTGTTTCTCTGATTCGAATAACGCGTATTTGCAACCCAGTTGTTGCGCACGCGCAGCGGCAGACAGGCCCGCTGGGCCAGAGCCAACAATTGCAATATCCAGATCAGCTGACAGATCGCTGAACATGGGGGTTGGCGTAATGCGCGTGTTCGTGTCGGACATGTGTTTAACCCCCCACCGCAGCTTTCAACGCCAGCAGTTCGGTCTGGAATTGTTTGCGGTCATATCGTTCGTCATTGTTCAATAACCTCAGCAGGCGATCCATGCGTGCATTCACGGCACTGGCCAGTTGCGAATTGCCTTTGTTTGCAAGGCCGTTGGCTACACTGCTAATGGACATGTAGGCCTGTTCAGCACTGGCGTAATCGGGGTATTGGTTGCTCGCGGCCATGGTTACCAATTCTTTCAAAAGTTTTTCCATAATGGGTTCAGTGAATGACACCTTTTGCACAACAGAACGGGCCCTGTTTAGCTCGCTGTTCAGGCTTCGCGCAATGCGTTCAATCTCTTGCATGCTGGCCGCTGGCGATGTGCTTTGAATGTGAAGCTGCTCAATCAGGCTTCTCAAGGCAGGTTCTTGTGCGGGTGCTGCGGCCCGAACCACGGCCTGAACCATGATCAGGCTGGCATTGTTGATGCGTGGCTGGCCAGGGGTCAGTGCCAGGTCTTTGCTCCAGTCTTTCTTGCTCATGGGTGAATGGCAGGCGTGGCAGTCGAACATCATGAGTTCCGGCACAATGCCTTGGCGATTCCGCTTGGGGTCAGCAATTAATTCCAGCAGGTTTGCGCTGGTGGCGAACTGGCCCATCGCCCATATTTTTCCGGTGTCGAATGCACCTTTGCGTTCTCGCCAGTCATCATCAATGCGGTAATGGGGCGGCTCCAGCGCCATGAATGTTTCAACTTCGATTGAAATGCGCGGGTGGCCCGCACCCATGATTTGGTGGGTGATCGGGCGGCTGGAATCACCCACATGGCAGCCGGTGCACAATTTTGCAACCGCATAGGGGTCGCTGGTGGGGTACAGCCCGTTTTCCACATTTCTGGCGTGGCTGGCTTTCGGTTCCACGTGGGTTTTAATCCACTTTTCAGCGGGGCCGTGGCAGGCCTCGCAGTTCACCCCATCACTTTTGTCAAAGCGCGGCCCTTGTTTGCTGGCCGGTACATTGTGGCTGTGGCAATCCAGGCACACCTTGGCTTCATGCGCAGGTTGTGCAAGCTTCAGATTTTTTGCAATGCGTTGGGATTGCGCGTTTTTCAGCACCGCATAGGCTTGGGTGTGTGGGTCTTGCCGCAACCAAGTGGTGTATTCATTTTGTAAAACAGGGGTGGCTGTGCGCTCGGCAATGCTGCCGTGGCATGTGCTGCTGGCGCAGTTCACGGTGCCCACCGATTGGTTGGGCGACTGGTGTGGCATGGTTTGCGCTGCGCCAGTCAGGGGCATGGCAAGCATCCCCACCAAAAAGGCGATTGCGGGCGAGAAAAGAAGACGGGCTGTCATGGCTTAATCCTTTCTGAAAGCCACTGAATTCACTTTGGGCTTGGGCAAGTAGTTTTCCTTTTCAACTTTGTCGGTCACCGTCCACAAGCGGCCATCGGCCCGCAGGTAAAACGCTTCCATTTCCTTGCGTGTGAAGGGGCGAGAACCAATGCGGCCAAACACCGCAATCTGCCCACCTGTTTCATCGACCGCACGGTCCCGATCCAGTCCTTTCGACACAGACAATGCCGGGCTTGGGGTTTTACGCCACGCAATCAACTCGGGCATGGGCGCAGGCGAAAAACCGTAAAATCTTGGCTGTGTGTCTGGCGAGGTAAGCTGCAATACCTTTAGCCCGTTCACACCATCGGCCACATAGGCAAACAGTGATGCGTTGGTGGAACCCACCACCACATCATGCGCGTCATTGAGCTGACCGTCAGCAGTAAATTGTTGATACACCACGGGCTTGCGCGGGCGCTCAATGTCCACAATCACCAAACCTTGTTTTTTCGCAGCCACGTAGGCGTAGGTGCGGGCCAGGTACACGCGTTGCGCATCGGCCATGGGCACCACTGCGCCAGTGTGTTCCGGTTTTTCAGGGTGGGTAATGTCGATCACTTCCAGCCCTTTGGCGGTGGTGGCAAACAGGTAGCGGAATTGCACCGCTGTGGCGCGTGCGTCCTGCAAGGGCAGGGTGGTGATGTGCCTTGGTTTTAGCGGGTCGTTGATATCAACAAACACAAGCCCTTTGGGCGTGGTGATGTAGGCGTAATGCCCGCCCAGCGCAATGTGGCTTGCGCCATTCAACACCCCGTTTTCATTCCAGGTCACAGCGCGTTCAAAGAAGTTGTTGCGCGGTTCGCCATCGGCCAGCGTATTCACATTCACCGCAATCAAGCCTTCCTCACTGTCGGTAATGAAAGCGTAGTTGTAGATGGGGTGGAAGGGCTGTTCCATATTGGTAATGCGCATCAAATCGCCCTGGTTTTTCTCGGGGTTGATGGGCTGGTTGGTGGGCAAGGCCATGCAGGTGGCATTTTTGCTGGCCACATGGGTGTCGTGCCCCAGTGGGCTGAATGGTGCCGTAATTACACGCTGACCAAAGCCCTTGTTGGCCACGCTGGCCGCGTCGTAGGCCCGGAAACCGCCTTTGCCTTCGGCCACAAAAACGTACTCGCCACGCAACTGAATGCAACTGGCCACGCCCTTGGTGGCGTGGTCCATTAACGCTGGCACCACGGTGTCGGCCAGTTCGCGCTTGCGGTTCAAGTGGTTCTGGTAATAATCGGGGTAGGCGTATTTGTGCAGGTAACTGCCCAACACGGCTTGGGGTTCATCCCATTCGGTCACTGTAATTGCAGCAATGTGTTCGCTGCCACCCAACCATGCATTGAAACCAATGAAGTTCACGAAGTTGGTGCCCTGCAAAAGCAGTTGCGCCATGATGGCGTTGTTGTCATCTTCGCGAGACAAGTGGCAATCGCTACAGGTTTTGGTTTCTTCTTTGCGCTCGGTGTGTGGGTAATGCGGTGCAAAGGCTTGTGAAGAAAAACCACTGGCTGAGATCGGCGGCTGCTGAATGTAAATGCGTTCGCGGTTTGCGTTCATCGACGAAAGAATCAAGGCCGAGCTTGAGCGAATTGGCGCAATGCGATTGCCTTTCACCGGGCCGTGTACGCCCAGCTGGAACATGTCATCCCGCGCTACTTGCGGGTTGTAAGTGGCGTAGTTTCTGGTTTCCCCACCCTCATAGTGCAAGCGTTCGGTTTTCCAGTTGGCCTGAATCGGCAAGTGGCAACCCGCGCAGCTGGTGGTCCAGCTTAGGTGGCAGGTAAAGCAGGTCATCTTGTCGTTGTCGTGGGCCAGTTCCTTCACGCCTGGGCCCCATTTCCCGTCTTGTCCTTCCGCGCCTGCACCCATCAGTTTGGCGCGTGCGGCCTTGGCGTTGTACTGCGGGTGGGCCGGGTTCATATTGTCTTTGACCAGGCTCATTTCCCATTCTTTGTCGGGGTCCAGTGCCGCCCGCTGGTACAACTTGCCATCGCGCCATTCAAACCGCTTGCGGCCGTCTTGCGTACGCAATTGGGTCAGGTCGGTGCCGCCTGGGGGCGAGGCTGGGCCGCTGGTGCGCAGCGTGGGGTACTTGGTGGCCGTGCCGTGGCAGTCGGCACAATCCACTTCAACAGCCGCAGCCACTTCACCGTAAATATGACCATTGCCGTGCATGTCTTGCGCAAAGTGGCAGTCTACGCAGTGCATGCCCACGTCCAGGTGAATCGAGCTTAAATGCACCGCCTTGTCGAATTTTTTGGGGTCGTCGTCGGCAACAATGTTGCCTTGCGCATCCAGCAATGCACCCTTGCGGTTGCGTTTGAACACGGCACGGAAGTTCCAGCCGTGGCCGTGGTAATCCGCAAACTGGGTGTCTTTCAATTTGCTGTTCAGCGTTGAAACATTCTTCAGGAATTCCGGGTCGCTCCACTTGCCCCGCACTGCTGCTTCTTCGGGGTTGCGGTCCAGAATTTCACGCATTTCAGAATCGGTGGGGTAACGCTGCTTTTCCGGCCACATGTGCGGCGCATCGCTTTCGTAATCCCACATGATGTAGCCGTAATAACTGTTCACAAACACGTTGGGCTGGTGCATGTGGCACACCATGCATTGTGAACTTGGAATGGCGCGGGTGAATTCATGTTTCACCGGGTGGCCACTTTCATTTTTCGCAATGGTGGGGTCGATGGTTTGTGTGGTGCCGTCGTGACCAAACTTGGCGTAGGGGCCTGCGTGCCTTGGGTCGCGGTCGTTGGTGTACACCGTGTGGCAACCTGTGCAGCCCGATGAACGGTAATCGCCCGGTTGTTCGTTGGTGCCCAAAAACCAAAGGTGTGGGTCATTCAGGCGGGTTTTGGTCACGTTGATCAACGGCACCGCAATGCGTTGGCCTGTGCCGGGGCCACGGTTCGATTGTTTAATGTCTGGGCGGCCCGGTTCATCCAGGCGCTGAATTTGACCAAGCACATTGGGCAAACCCACTTCCGGAAAAATACTGTTGATGACCTTTCCGCCACGTTCAAACACCCGGAAAACGTCGCCGGGTGGGGCGGTTTCCCACGCTGGCAAGGGCGCCAGTTCATTCAAAATGCCTTTGTGTACAAACAGTTCGTTGTTCGCTTCCACCGGGTTTTTCAACAGGCCTGGTTTGCCGTCTTGCGTATACGCTTCGCCCAGAATGTAGCGCTTGTAAGGCAATATGCCATTGTTGTACGAAGCGCCGCCCCACAGCATGGCCGATGTGCTCATCAAGCTGCGTTCTTGCGCTTGAATCACCGGCAGGTGGCATGCCCCGCAAGCCTCGCGCGCCACGCGCAGATCGCCCGGGTTGATAAAGCGAATGTAGGCCGGGTGTTCTTTGTTCAGTTTGGAATAAGAACGCTTGGGGTTGGCTGAAGAAGGGTAGTTCCAGAACTTTTCATTGCGGGGTGCAATGTGGGCTTTGTCCAGCGCAGCGCGGTATTCGGGTGCAAATCCTTTTTCGCGTGCAGCACGTGTGTGGTCGTAGGCAAGCGTACCCTGCTTTTGCTCCGGCCCATTCCACTTTACTGTGGCATCACCACCGTGGCAATCGGTACAACCAATGACCACACCTGGGTTGGCATGCATGGTGTGCTGGTCGGTTTGCGTGTGGCAGCTCATGCAGCCTTCGGTTTTTGCAAAGGCCTGTTGTGCGGTTTGGCGCTCCGGTGCAGCTGGCGCCATGGTGTAGCTTTTCTCTGGCAAATTGTCGCTTGCTGAATGGGCCACACCCGCGCTGAACAACAGCGCGAAACCGAGCGCAGAAAGCCACCCCTGCCAACGGAACTGGTTGGCTGGTTTGGCTTGCGCTGCTTTGGCATTATTCAAATTCATCAACAAACAACCTGCTTTAAAAACTTAAAATCACGTTGAACAAAAACGAGTAAGGATCTTCATCTTCGGGGAACAGTTCTTTGTAACCCTTGCCCGGCAAAAGTTTGGCAAATGAGCCGTTCACAACAATGTTTTGGGAAAAGAATGGGCGGTATTGAAAACCCACCGATGCATCAATACCCAAATCAGTCGAAGGCGGGCGTTGTTGGCGCAAAGTACCGAGCACATTGGTGTTGTCAAATTCCAGCTTGTTCAAATTGGCAACCAAACGAAGTTCGGGTAACACATCGATATCGGCACCCACACCCACCAACCACAGGCCTGGGTTAATGAAATTTGATTGCCCCTGTTCCTTGCTTGAACGCAAGGATGGCAACAGGCCATTTCTACCCGATAAAAACACGCCGCCGCCACCGACCAAAGGAATATTCTGGCGGATGAAAAAGCTGGTGTCTGCCCCTGCAAACTGGGGGTTTTCGAAAATTGCATCGAAGCCTTCTGCTTTGCCGTCGAACGGATCTTTATCGCCCGATGCATACAGGAAACTGCCGCGCAGGCGGAACCAGTCGAAGTCGCGTGAAATCTCTGTGGCGTGAAAGAGCGCGTCAATGTTCTGTTCACGTTGGGCCAGTGGGTGGCGATCTGTTTTACCTGTGGCGTAGTAGGTCGAGGTTGTAATGTTTAGCCGCCCATAGTGGCCGTCACCGCTGAGTCCAAAATAATCCACGTGGTAGCCAAACGGCTTTTGATCACCCAGCGAGGAAGGGCGTGCCAAAAAGCCATTCGCATCAAAGTACCGTTGGCCGTCTTCATCATTGCGGTTGTGAATGTACGAAACCTGGCTGGTGAATCCCAAAAACGGGAAGTCTTGCCTGTACAGGTTGGCGACAAAAAAATCATCGTCGCGCAGGTCTTGGCGAATGTCGTTCAGGCCACTGTTGGTGTCTTTTTCAACCCGCTTGAAGTAGCCAATGTTGTACTGATAAATGTTGTTGTTGCGGTTGCCGAACAGGCGAATGCCCATGGGCAGGTCCTGAAACAGGAAGCCGCGGAAATCGCTGATGAAAGGCTGAATACCCACGCGCAGGCTGTCGAAGTCGTATCGATCGGATACGTTTCGCAAGTGCACATCCACAAATGCTTCCTGAATACCCACAAAGCCTTCGCGGCGAACATCGCCTGAAGAGGATGAGATTTTCAGCAAGCGGTCTTCATTCACCCGCACATCGGTGTAGTTGAATACCGGTGTTAAACGGAATTCGTAATCGGGTGGTTTGAATGTGGTGTTGCCCTTGGTCAGTGACAAACTCACGATCAGGTTGTGCGCAAAAATAGACTGCTCGCCATTACCAAAAATATTCGCTTGCCCACTGGTAGTAGAAGTTGCCGGGGGCACAGGCACCGGAAAGTTGCGTTGTTCGTAAAGCGTGTCAGCAATAATGCCCAGGTTAAAAAACCAGTCAGGACCCAATGTGTTTTGCAACACCGGCAGGTCGCCCTTGATCACGTTTTGGTTGTAAGGGTCGTACAAGGGAAACTTGAAGCCCAGCGATTGCATGATCCGCCAGCGATCAGGCACTGCCACGGTTTCGCGTGGCAGGTTGGGCAAGGGTGGGGGCACCTGGCTAGGGTCGATAACCGGAATGGCAATGTCGCGCGGCACAATGGGGGTGTCTCGGCCAGGAATGGCACGTTGAACCTGGGGTGTTTGGGGTATGCCTTGTGGCACCAAACCAGGCGTTGCATTTTGCGAAGGGCGAATACCCGTGCCCGCCTGGTCTTGCAGCACATCGGCAGAAAACGCTCTGGGCGCAAAAATACCCAGGGATTGTTCGCCATATTGACCTGTACCTTGTTGCACCCAGCCATCCGTGCTGCCTAGCAGGCTGTCTTGAATTCGGACGCGGTACCATCCATTTTTTTCTTCAAAGGCATCCACCAGTTGCCCTTTGAAAAACTCACCAATTGCACGCGAATCCGAGTTCGGTTTCGAATAGACAATACTTCGGTTGTCAAACACCTGCAGCAACACCAAAGGGCGTTCAGCGTTGTCCAGTTCATCAAGTTCTGGAATACCCGCTACTTTCCGACCCACTTTCTCAACGGTCTCTGTGACTTGCGCAACAATATCGGGTTTGGTGTCGCTTCGAATGTCTGCCCGAATTTGCGCCATGGCTGGCAGGGGCAACAGGCCTGCCAGAGTCAGCCCTACAGCCAAGGGTTTTAAACGCATGATGTTGTTGTTCTTCTTGCTCATGGTGTTGGGCACACGTTTTGTTCACTGCTGTTGTTGAACGGAGTCTGAGGGCATTGCACGTATTTCAGGAATTCGCCAGAATTTGACAACTCGTTGGCTGTTAACAAAGTGGATGGAAATGGGCGCATGGTGCTGCCCACAGCCGCTGCGCTATTGATTACACCCAGGTAGCCCACCATGTCGTCCTGGTCCACACCGTCACCGGAAACACCAATTGCGCCCACCAATGTGTCGCCTTTGTAAATCGGAAAACCGCCCGGGAAAATTTGAATTCCATTGGCAAAGCGGCTTTGTCGCCCTGCGGGTATGTTTCCATCATCCACACAGGTCAGCGCTGCGGGTGGTGAAAACTGATTCGCTACGCGCGTTGTTGCCGTCAGGGTACCCAGTACCTTGTTGGTCACAATATTCAACTGAAAACCAACGTTGAAAGGGCTCCACTCAGCAATTGGAGACGACAGGGGGCCTTTGGGTGTGCCAACCTCACCGTCAGGAAAATAGGGCCGATGCACATTGCCGATTGCACGTGCCGAATAGGCGGCTGAACCGTTTAATGCGTTCGAAGTTTGCGAGAAAAATGTGTTCATGGCATTGGCAAAGGCTGCATGGTTGCCCGCATCAATTGCCGTGAAATCAGTCAATGCCTCGGCTGAACTGAATGCGAGTGCCGAACGTGCTTTTTGAACGGCAACATCGGTACCAAAAATTGGCGCATCAGAAGAACGTACCAAGCCAAGCACTTGGCCGGTCGTGTCCACCACGCTCACCGTGACCTGCGCTGCTGCACCCAACGGTATGCGAATTTGCGCCCGTGCCCGGTTGGCAATTTTCATCCCTTCAACCAGAATATTTTGAACCTCAGGCTGCGTTAGATTGCCGCCAGCGATTGGCGGAAAACGCACCGAGGTGTTGTCTGCCGGGTTGGTGATCAAGGTAAAGGTGTCAAGGCCATTGAAAGCGGGTGCTGTGGTGGCCACGTATCCCGATTGACTGTTGCCGTAAGAGGTTCCTGCGATCACACCGGCGGCTGCCTTGTAGCCGGTTACGGCCACAAAATTGCCATTGCCTGCCAAAGAAGCAGCCCCTGCCACTGCGGGCGTGGAGTTGGAAAACTGGAATGTTTGACCGTTTGCGGTAATCCGGTTGGCACGTATTTGCTCGGGCGCACGGAATGCCTCAGGCAGTGCAGCAAACGCAATTTCTTCTTCAAGGTCGACTTCGTTGGTAAGAATGTCGCGATCGAGTCCATACACGCCTTGTGTACCGGCATCGGTCGATGCGATCACGCCGATTCCACCCACTACACGTCCTTCCTGATAAATCGGGAATCCGCCTGGGTCTGCAGACAAACCCAATGGTGAACGTTTGGGTCCAATCGTTGCGTTTTGAGAAAGCCACACATTCAGGTCAGAGCAGGGCAGTTGACTGAACTGCACACCATACAGGGGACCGCTTGGCTGACCTGTTTCACCTGGTTGAAAAAACTCCTGAACAATCTGGCTGGCGGTTCGGGTGCTGAATGCGTTGCCCGTGGAAGACAGGTAAGCGCCGGTAATTGCTTTGGCAATTGCAGCCAGTTCGCTGGGCACCGGGGTGAATCCATCCAGCCCCTTCCCGTCGGCACCACTCAATCCACTGGTGATAATTACGCTGGGGCTGGAGTTGGTCATTCGATACACTGCCAACACATTTCCAACGCGGTCTGTGACAGCAATGGTGGATTGCACGCCCCGTGAAATGGAAGCCTGTATCGCGCGACTCACGATGTCGTTGATCTCCGCGATGGACAGGCTCTGTGTTCCCAAAGGCTCAACGTTGAAACTTGGCGTGGTGGAGGCCGGGCCGTCACCACCGCCCCCGCCTCCGCACGACACCAGAATCAAAGGTGCGGCCAAACAAACGGCAACTCCCATTGCAATTCGTTTGAATTGTTTAACGCCATTCACGGCGTGTGTGCGTGTACGCATCGACTTCTAACTCGCTCATCTTTGTTGTTCAATGGGCCCACTTGCCTGTGCGCCCCCAGTTCACTGCTGGTCTGTCTACTCAAGTTACTGCGTCGAATGGCGTTTTTACTTCGCTGCCACTTCTTTGTTGTGTATGTGGTATTCGTGGCAAACGCCACAGTTGGATTGCACTTTGTTCATCACGGGTTTGCTGCCAGCGTGGCAGGTTTGGCAGCCTTCTATTGAAGGCATTAGTACTTCGCTGGCTTCTTCGGATCGACTTGCCTTGTGGCAACTCTCACAGCTTTCAAATTCGTGGGCCTTGTGGTCGAATTTGGCCATTGGCATCCACGGATGCGTTGGGTTGATGTCTGCAATTTGGTACTGCGGCATTCTAGAGCCCGAGGTTTTGGTGTTGCCCAAACCCTCCACAGCTTTCACCTGGTGGCACACGGCACAAGCCGTATTTTCAAACAATTCCACCGTTGCAAAAGCAGCCTGTGCACGCGGATTGCCACTCAGGTTTCGCAGGTTGGACCTGTTGGGGTTTTTCTCGCCAGGGCGAGCGCGCAATACAGCGCGTTGAGCATTCACTTTGTTGCGTTCTTCGGGATGAAGGGCAAGGTAACTGTAAAACTCCTCAACAGTGCTGAGTACGGCGTCAACAGGTCCGTGGGGAACCTGGCGATCAGGCAAAGCTGGTTCGAAACTCAGTTTGTGACAGTCCTGGCAGTGGCTTTCCATGCTTAGTTTTTTAAAGCCGGTTGCCGTGTCTGCGGGCTCGTGGCAGTTGGCGCATTTCATCACCACCTTCTTGCTTGGGCTGTCGATTCCTTTGGGGTCAAGGTGAACATCGTGCGGAAACTTCAGACTGGTTTTTTCGATAACCGGGGTATTTGCCACCATGCGAATTCTACGCAAATCACTGGGTTCAGGACCTGTGGCAACAGTAATTCGAAATGCAGGGTGTTTGTCGCCCGCAAAGTCGCTGACAGCCAGCGTTTCGGTTTTCTGGGCAACGGTTTGAATGTCGGCGTGGCAAGTGGCGCAGTCGGCACCCACAAAATGTTTGTTCTGTTCGGCAAGGCTTTCACGGCCCTTGTGGTCACGGTGACAACTGGCGCAGCGGCCTTCTTCAAATGAAGTATTCGGCAAGGTTTGTTCGGCCACATGCAAGCCCATGTTGCTGTGGCACACCATGCAGCTTTCATCTTTCACACGGGAAAAATCACCGGCGTGGCAGGCCTGGCAATCTCCCTCCAGATTCGAATGAGCAGACGCAAGCGGACCTGGATTCCAAATTGAATCGAGTGCTAGAGCCGTGGCGTTGCGTGTGTTTGGGGCCGCTGTGTTTTGAAGGCTCGGGTGTGCGTTTAAGGGCAATTTTTCAGCGCGAACCGTTTGTGGGTCTTTGTTCGTACTTGTTTGTTCAACACCAAACAATTCAGGTGCCTGCATGGCCACCAAAGGCAAAATCAAAAACGCGAAAAGAATAGGGACAAAAAGAATCCACGACAGGGGGCGTTTTAACCCCAAGGGCTTTTGTAATGCCAGTTGCTCACGTTGAAGCGGGCTTTTTTCTTGTTCTGCCATGTTCGCTTACCAGTAAATGAAAACAGAAAGCACGTGTGCGATCAGTGCTGCCAGCAACCCAAACGACAAGGGAACGTGGAAAGACAGCCAGAGTTCAAGCCAATAACGCATGTGGTAATACCGGCGTAGCTGTTTCAAGGCGCGCAGGCGCTGAACCTGATTTCCGTAAATGTCAGAAAGTCCGTCAATTCGCGTCATTTCCTGCTGCAGAGAATGGACCGCTTTTTCGGTGGCGCAGTCTTTCACAGTTCCTTTGCGTTGATTTCTGCGAGTGGAAAAAATGTGTTGATTCAGCGAGGCATTGACGATGCGGGTAACCATGTCGGTCGTGTTTTTAAGTAGTTTTTGCGCCTCGCGATCAAGCGTTTGAATTTGTCCCACAATTTGTTCGGGGCTTTGGCGGTTCAACACATTCGACATTTCTGTGGGGTAGCGCAGGTAAAAGCTTAAACCCCATACACCAGTGCCAATGGTGGCCATGGTCAGCACATAGGCCAGTGAATGAATGTTCCAGCCGATTTGAAAACCCGTGTGCAAGGTGGCTACTACAGACAAAGCCAAACCCAGATAAATGTGTGCTGAAACCCAGCCGCGCAAGTTACCCGTTTCATTGGCATACTGGCGTTTGCGCACCCCAAACCACATCAGCCAGACAATCAGCAAAGCGCCGATGGTTCCCAAGGTGTAGCCCAGCCAGGTGCCACCATTGGCATTGATTTTTGGTTGGTCAATAAGGTAGGCAAACGATGAAATGAGAGTCAGCAGCAAGGCCCATTTCAGAAAGACGAATCGTTTGTAGTTGAACAGGTTGTCCTGAATCATGTGTTCAGCGCCTTGGCGAATGGTCAGAGGTAATGCTGCTCAGGGTTTACGCTTAATTCTGTGTAGCCTTTAATGTTACGTGATCATTGGTAATGTTAGTATCCCTACTTCATGTCTGGGGGTTAACAATTGAGTCTTGGCGTGGCCTTTATAGGCTTTATCTTCCTGTTTTTTCTAGTATTTTGCCTGTATTTCGCGTGGAATGAATTTTTTTTCTCCAATGAACAAAAAACCACGAACGAGGTAGGGACTCTGGAGGACAGCCCGGAGTGGCGCGCTTTTTTGAATCGACGTCAGGAAATTGAAACAGACCCAACACTCGACAATTCCAGCAAGCAGGTGCTCATCGAAAACTGGCTGAGCATGGCCAGCGAAAGTAAGCAACACATGGCACCTGCAGGTACCTCCACACAGCGTCTCGCCTGGGCCAAGCCCAAACTCATGCCTTGGTTGATTCTTGCCAGCTTGGGTCTTGCTGTTTTGTTCACTTATTCAATTGGGGCAATACACCGCAGCGCTTTTACATGGCCGCAAGGAAATTCTGCCGACATCGCCGTATCCAATGTTGATCAGGCAGTGGCCGCTTCAGAAGGGCATCCAGGCGATGGTGCCAGCCTTGAGGACCGATTGGCCGGCCTTAAACTGCGACTGGCAGAGCAGCCTGATGATTTGCGCGGCTGGGTGTTGTTGGCGCGTACACATGCCTCTATGGCCAATTATCAGGAAAGCGCGAGTGCCCTGAAAAAAGCGTTGGAGTTAACACCCGGGCATCCGGACATTCTTGCCGATTTGGCCGACATGACCGCCATGGCGCAAGGTCGGCAATTGGCTGGCGAGCCAGAAAAGTACATTGCAGCTGCCTTGCAAAGCGATCCAAGGCATGAAAAAGCACTTGCACTGGCAGCCAGTGCAGCGGAGCAGGCAGGTGACCAAGACAAAGCGCAGGTGTACTGGCAACTTCTCAGTCAGGTTCAGCAAGCCAGCCTGAAAAATACCAGCCAACCCGTGCCTGAAGACGTGCTTACCGCCGTCACGGTCACCATTCCAGCAACTGTCTTGAAACGCGTTGGCGACAGTTCAGCCTTGTTTGTGTTTCTCAAAGCGCAAGCTGGCCCCGGCATGCCTTTGGCAGTGGTCCGCGTGCCTGCATCCCAGTTAATCGCTGGTGAGCAGGTCGTGCGAATGGGGCCTGGTGACTTCATTCAGGAAGGTGGTGTTGGTAATTTGCCAGATACCGTGCACATCCAAGCGCGCTTGTCGATTCAAGGCATGGCGCAAACAGGTGCCGGAGATATCGAGTCGGCCTGGCGAACGCTTGCCCGCAATCAACTGGCCTCTGGTGTCGAATTGAGTTTGCCCGATATTCCGGCAAGTCCATGATGCAAGTTTCACTTTCAGTGACCGGATTACAGGTTAAAACGCCAGCTCTCGAGGCGGCCACTGTGCTTTTGTCCGGACCAATCGAATTCGAATTGAAGTCGGGTGAAATCAACGTCATTCGTGGCGGAAATGGCGTGGGCAAATCAACATTGCTGAGGTTGATGAGCAACGCATTGCCGGGACAGGGTATTTTGTTCAAGCCTGAATTTGGCTTGCGCGACGAATTGCTCGTTGATACCCATCTTCAAATTGTGATGGACCACCTTGGGGCTGATTCAAATCAGATTGAGCAACTGCTTGAACAGGTGGGCCTGAGCAATTGGCAATACGAGCGTATTGGTACCTTGTCCTCAGGCCAACGCGCGCGTTTGGGTTTGTGTACCTTGCTGGCCGGGCAATTCAAGGTTTGGCTGCTCGACGAACCTTTGAATGCCCTGGATCATGACGGTGTGGCCACCTTGGCCAAGGCCATCGAAATCCACTTTCAGCGGGGCGGCATATTGTTCATGGCCACGCATGTGGATGCGGCAGTGTTGAGTCAACACTTAAGCCTTGTTCCGGTCAAAGAGGGCTGGCTGGAACACGGCGGCTTGGTGGGTAACTTTGCACCTGCAAGTGCTGATCCACTTGCCCCTTCCGAAGTGAGCCAACTTCCTGCCAGGGTCGCTTTGTCTGCGCTGCTCAAGCGCGACTGGGCGGTGGCCTGGGGCAATCCTCAAGCCCTGTTGTGGGGCGCTTTGTTTCACTGGATGGTGCTGAGTTTTTTTGGCATTGGATTGGGAAAGCCAAGTGCCGAATTTGCGCAAGTGGCCGTGTGGGTCAGTTTGTTGCTCGCGCTGTTGCTGGGTGCAAAAGACTGGTTTGCCGAGGATCACCGTGCAGGCTGGCTGGGTTTTGTGGCCAACCTTAACGCAGACAACATTGCGTTTTATTGGCTGATGCGGGTTGTTTTTCTGGCCTTGTGCCAGGCACTGGTGTTGGTGCCCGTGACCGGCCTGGTTGCACTGCAACTGGGTTTGACCGGTGTACAAACCCTTGAACTTGTTTGCGCGTTGATTGCGGGCATTTGGGCGGTGGCGCCTTTGTTGGGCTTGATCGCGCTTTTGGTGATGTTGACCCGCGGCGGTGCTGTATTGGTTTACCTGCTTGCCTTGCCGTTGCTGGTGCCCGTGCTGATTTTCGGGCTTGAAGCCAGCCAGGCGGGCGGTTTGGGCCGCAGTGCAATTGCACCGTTTGCGGTGCTGGCAAGCCTGGGTATGTTGGGTTGTTTGCTTGGGCCATTTGTGGCCAAGCGCCTTGTTGCTTTAATTCAGGAATAGCGATGTTTGCACAGTTGGCCTCACCACCTAAATTTCACGCCCTGGCCAGTTGGCTTTGGGTGTGGCTGCTCGTTGCCGGTGTGTTGTTGCTGGGTTTTGGTTTGTACACGGGGCTTTTCCTCGCGCCAGTGGATGTGCAGCAGGGCGAAGTTTACCGCGCCATTTACGTGCATGTGCCTGCCGCCTGGATGTCGATGTTCCTGTACTTGGTGGCCTGTGGGTATGCGGGCATGAATTGGGTGTATCGAAGTGATGTGTCAGCCGTCATGATGCGGGCACTGCTGCCCACCGGTGCCTGGATGACGGCCTTGGCCTTGATCACCGGCGCGCTTTGGGGCAAACCGACCTGGGGCACCTACTGGGTTTGGGATGCAAGAATGACTTCCGAGCTCTTGTTGCTGTTTATTTACCTGGGCCTGATTGCCCTGGGCCAATTGACCACCAACCCCGCCAAGGCCGATCGCGTGCTGGCAGTGGGCTTGTTGATTGGCGCAGTCAATATTCCACTGATTTACCTCTCAGTGGTTTTCTGGAATACGCTTCATCAGGGCTACAGCGTGTCGATGAGTGGCAACCGAATTCACCCCGACATTGCCATGGGCATGTGGCTTAGCGTGTTGGGCTTTTGGTTGATTTGTGCCAGCACGGTGTTGAACCGTGCGCGGCGTTTGTTGGTACAACGGCGTTGGCTTTAACGGGTAAAAGGTAAAAGCAATGAATCTTGATGCATGGCAAACAATTTGGGTTTGTGTGGTTTTAAGCCTGTTGGTTTTGGGTCTGGATGGATTGTTGGCCGGTCGTGCTGGCCCCAGCAAAACCGACTTGGTTCGTGAACAAAAGCGCGCGAATCGAATGGCAAAACTTGGCAAGGGGGCAGGCAATGAGTAATGCGCGCGCACACAGGGCCGCCTGGCTGGCAGCCATTGTGGTGGTTGCTTTGGGTTTTGGCATTGCCTTGGTCAAAGTGTTCAACGACAACCTGGTGTTCTTCTACACCCCCACCCAAATACTCAGCGGCGATGTGCCCAAGGGCGAGAAAACGTATCGCTTGGGCGGCATGGTTGAAACGGGTAGCGTTCAACGCGAGGCCGACTCATTGAAAGTACGTTTTGTAGTCAGCGACTTGAATAACAAGGTGCCGGTTGAATTCAATGGCATTGTTCCTGATTTGTTCAAAGAAGGCACTGGTGTGGTGGCCGATGGCCAATGGGATGGCACCACTTTTGTGGCCAGTGAAGTGTTGGCCAAACACGATGAAGATTACATGCCGCCAGGGGTGCAAGAGTGATCGCGCTTGTCTCGCAATTTAGCCTTGCCTTGGCCACAGTGTTGGCCTTGTTTGGTGCAGTGGCCGGTTTTGCAGCCGTGCGCGGTGTGTACAACCATGCCCCGGCAGTGCCTTTGTTGAAATCGATTCAACGCAATGTGTTGCTGGTTTCCGGGCTGGTGGGCACTGCCTTTATTGGTCTGATTTATTCCTTCGTCATCAGCGACTTTTCAGTTCGCAATGTGGCTGAAAATTCAAATTTAACCTTGCCTGTGTTTTACAAGGTGGCTGCCAGTTGGGGCTCGCACGAGGGCTCATTCTTGTTGTGGGTACTCATGTTTGCAGGTTGGACCCAAGCCGTGGCCTGGGCCAAATTCGAGGTGTCGGCCTGTTTCAAAGTGCGCGTGTTGGCCACTTTGCAATTGGTGTTGGTGGGTTTTCTACTGTACCTGTTGGTCGCCAGCAACCCATTTGAATTCCTGTACCCCACACCCATTGATGGTCGGGATTTGAACCCGCTGCTGCAAGACATTGGCATGATCATTCACCCGCCTTTGTTGTACATGGGCTATGTGGGCTTTGCGGTTACCTTTGCATTCGCAGTGGCCGGTTTACTCGAGGGCCGTTTCGACATGACCTGGGCCCGCTGGAGCCGCCCCTGGACCAATGTGGCTTGGGCCTTTCTGACCATGGGCATTGCCTTGGGCAGCTGGTGGGCTTATCGGGAATTGGGTTGGGGTGGCTGGTGGTTTTGGGACCCGGTCGAGAACGCATCCCTGATGCCATGGTTGGCAGGCACGGCACTAATCCATTCGCTGGCCGTGTCTGAAAAACGCGGTGCGTTGCGCAGTTGGACTTTGCTGCTGGCGCTGACCACTTTTGCCTTGTCTCTGTTGGGAACATTCCTGGTTCGCTCCGGTGTGCTTACATCGGTACATGCATTTGCAACCGACCCCGAGCGCGGTGTGTTCATTCTTGCCTTGTTGTTCATCGTTGTAGGTTCTTCCTACATTTTGTATGCGCTTAAAACAGGCGAGGTGGGGCAGGGTGGTAACTTCAAAGCCACCGGGCGCGAGTCGCTGTTGTTGTCGAATAATGTGTTGATGAGCGCAGCACTTGTGGCAGTTATGTTGGGCACGCTTTACCCCTTGGTGGTCGAAGTAATCGGTGGGCGAAAAATGTCGGTGGGGCAACCCTATTTTGAGGCCATGTTTGCCCCCATTTTGCTGCCTGCCGTGTTGCTCATGGCATTGGGCCCCGATTCCCGCTGGCGCGAAACCCGCCTTGCGCAATATGTAAAGCCAGGTGTTGTGGCCATGGGCGTGGCGCTGCTGGTGTTGGTGGGCGCTGCGCTGTTCAATGGTTATTTCAGCCTGTTGTGGGCCATTGGTGTGGTGTGCGCGGTGTTCATGGCGGTGGCCACTTTGGCCCATGCGGCAGTGGCCACGCGCAAAGCAGGTGCTGCTGCGCCTGAAAGTGGTTTGCTTTATCGCATGCGCCGTTTGTCACTTTCCTACTGGGGCATGGTGCTTGCGCATTTGGGTGTGGCCGTGTTCGTGGTCGGCGTTAGTTGGGTTAAAACCTTCGAGACAGAAACCGATGCTGTGTTAAAGCCGGGAGAAACTTCTGAAATTGGCCCATGGCGTGTCACCTTCATTGGTGTTGATTCCGTGCAGCGACAAAACCATGTTGCTGCACTGGGGGTGTTTGAATTGACGCGTGGCGACGGTACCTTGATTCATTTGCTGGAACCCGAGAAGCGCCGTTATCAAAGCTCCGAACAAATTATGACCGAAGCAGCCATTCACAGCGATTGGTTTTCTGATGTGTATGTTGGTTTAGGGGACGCAGTTCAAAGCAGCACCAACGCAGGTGCCTGGGGTGTGCGCTTGTATTACAAACCCTTGATCAACCTGATTTGGTGGGG
Organism: Limnobacter sp. 130; assembly: GCF_902506325.1. Taxonomy (GTDB): domain Bacteria; phylum Pseudomonadota; class Gammaproteobacteria; order Burkholderiales; family Burkholderiaceae_B; genus Limnobacter. The sequence goes on along the minus strand of NZ_LR732330.1, from coordinate 614,884 downwards.
CTGTGCGCTAATGGCACTGGGTGGTTTGGTCACCGTGTTTGATCGCCGGTATCGCCCCAAAAAAGCAGGGGTTGCAGCATGATCAAAAAACGCTTGCGCCTTTATTTGCCCATTCTGGTTTTGTTGTTTCTGGGTGTGTTTTTGCTGCGCGGTTTGTGGCTTGACCCCAAAAAATTGCCCTCTGCCTTGATCGGCAAACCTGCACCTGCGGTGGTTTTACCCGTGCTCAGTTTCACTGGGCCTGAAGCGGGTGCAATACAACTGGTCGATATTCAAACCATTCAGAATATTGATGCCTTGAAAGGGCAGCCCTGGGTGCTGAATGTGTTTGCATCGTGGTGCCAGGCCTGTTTGGTTGAACACCCGCATTTTATTGCTTTGGCCAAACAGAAAAAAATCAAGCTGGTGGGCTTGGCCTACAAAGACGATTTGGCCAATACCCGCCGCTGGCTGGCGCAATACGGCAACCCCTATGATTTGATTTTGGTGGACCAACAAGGCCAGTACGGCATTGAATTGGGCGTGTATGGCGTGCCCGAAACTTTTTTGATGAGCGCCAACAACACCATTATTCACAAGCAGGTAGGCCCCATACCTGCCGATTACTTTGACAGCATGGCACTGCCCGCCATTGAGGCTTCCCGATGAATGTGAACGACCTGAATGCAGTTGAGAAAGAACAGTACAAAGAAGTGGCCAGCGAACTGCGTTGCCTGGTGTGCCAAAACCAGTCGCTGGCGGATTCACATGCCTCTCTTGCAGTGGACTTAAAAGAAAAAATTGCCGAGCAAATTCGCGCGGGCAAAACCAACGAAGAAATCAAAAGCTATATGCAAGACCGCTATGGCGAGTTTGTAATCTACAAGCCTGCTTACAGCATGGAAAATGCGGTGCTGTGGTTGGGGCCTTTTGTGGTGTTGCTTATTGCCGTGGTGCTGGCGCGCAGGATAGGGAAGAGTAAAGCCCCTGCGGCTGAATCAAGCGCACAATGGGCGGAAAACTTGTACACCAAAACAAAAAACAAAAAAGACAACTAACAGTTGTTGGGGCTTTCGCCCCATTCTATTTCCCTTTGTTTGCCTAAAGTAGTTTTGCATGGTTCCCCCGCAAATGCAGGGTGGCGCATATTAACTAGTTGCGCACAACAAGGCTGGACGGGCTTTGGCCCATTGCCTACTTCACAAACAACAGAGTGAGCGGATCAGCTTGCTTGCCGTTGCATACTAATTAATTTACATTTTGAAGCTATTGAAATTACATTTCAAATAACTTACTTGGCTTTGGTATTGGCTTGCGGTAGCCATGGTGGGTTGGGAAAGTGAGTGTAAAACCGACCTTGGGAGGTATAGGCTTTTTCGGTTGCGTAAAAATAGTGTTTATAGAGAGTTGCAGTGTGCTATTGGCCAAGCAAAAGTGGCGAGTTTTGGGTTTTGGTTATTCTGTTTTTAGGTAAAGCGTATTTCTCGATCGCCACGCTGTTCAAAGGGCTTACTTGGTTGAGGAGCCACTTGGTGTGATGTTCGGATAAATGGATATCGCCGTTATTGTTCGATAAATCAAGTTAGGTGTCTTTTATGCCCCCCGAAGATATGCGCATAGCTACCGAAGTAGCAATCCAGCAAGGCCTTGACTTTCCCTGGTGGAGCTATGTATTTACTTTAATTTTATCTATGACTGGGGCCTACTTCGGGGCCTATCTAAAGCGGAAAGCAGAGGATCGAGCAACCCAAGAAAACTTTGACAAACTGCGTGATCAATTAAGAAAAACAACCCAAGATACAGAAGAAATAAAAACAACATTGTCACGCAAAAATTGGCTTACCCAGCAGCAATGGGCCATCCGAGAACAGCATTACATGAGCTTACTATCACACCTCATGAAGCTAAGCCTTTCCTTGGAAGATCGTAATTCGTACTACATGGAGCCAGGTTCAGAACATGACCGCACACGATCCCAAGGAGAGCATTTTAAAGAATTATCACGGGTCGGTTATGAATCGTACCAAGCAATTCGAGAACTTATTGGCCCTGCTTCAGTATTTCTCTCAGACAAAGCAATTGAGTCGCTTGAGCAGTTAGTTCGCGATCATTGGGGGGCTGCAGAGTTCAGTGCTGGCACAGCCGAGTACGTATCAAAAGCACTCAAGCTAGTCGAAATTGCACAATCGGCAGTTCTAGCAGAAGCAAGAAATGAACTCACTCATTCGCTAGCAGACACCTAACAACTGGTTCAAATCGTTCGCTTCGCTCACTGGGACGGGCTAAAGCCCGCCCCTTAACCAAACGTTAGGACTCACGGAAACTTATGCGAAAATTTGTAACAACAGCGATTACCTCCATCTTTCTTGCCAGTTGTGGCGGAGAGCAGCCTTCGTCACCCGCTCCCGCCACGTCAGCACCCATACCGCCGCCAGAGCCAAAGATCACGGCCATCGTCAATGTCCCCAGCATCGCCGGACAAGAGGAAAAACAAGTAGCAACTGCACTCGGTGAGCCAACTTCTTGCGAGAACACTAAGCACGGCAAGAAATGCTTCTACCAACCGGGTGACACCGAGGTTGTATTCATCTCTGGCAAGGCAGACTGGATTACGGTCAACGCCCTGGACGGTGTGCCCTACTCAGAGGAAGCTCTTCCATTGTTCGGCCTCGACAAATCCTCTGCATCATTCTCCAATGATTTTGTCATGCGCTGGAGTGGGGTTCCTGGCCTCTTGGAGGTCAGCATCTTTCGTGCTCAAGATCATGTTGACTACGCCTACATCAAGACCAAAACGCCGTAGGCTGAGTCCTAACAATTCGTTCAAACCGAAGCCGCTTCGCGGCTCGCCTTAACTCAGGCGTTAGATTAACCCGTGCTTCAATTTACAGAAATAGGAAACTGACATGGTAGATGAAGGGAAAGATAAGGCTCCTCGAAAAAACAAAAAGAGATTAAATCAGTCTGATGTTCCAGCTTATTCTCTAGAGCATGCGATGCGGGTACCTACGGCAATCTTTGAGAATTACGCCGGCGGCCCATCGAAACCAATCGATGTAGCGGCAGCCATGGATCTGCTACCCACCTCTTCGCAGTTTCGCATGCTCACCGGTTCAGCTATCGCCTATGGCCTAACTGATGGTGGCGCCCAGTCTCAAGAAATTGCATTGTCAGATCTTGCGAGAAAGATACTGCAACCATTAGAAGAAGGCATGGATATTGCCGCGAGAAGAGAGGCACTTATGAGGCCCAAAATAATCGGGGATTTTTTGCATAAGTACAACGGATCGCCAATACCAAAAGATCAAATTGCACAGAACGTGTTAGTTAGTATGGGGGTTCCGAGCGAGCGGGCTTCAGATGTCTTATCACTCATCATTGAGGGTGCAGAAGGTCTTGGTCTAATAACAGAAATTAAGACAAAAAAATATGTCAACCTAACCGCTCCAAAAGAAGCAAGAATATCGATGCCGCTTCCCGAAGTGGATGAAACTGATTTCGAAGATGATGATGCTAACTCCGATGAAGTTCCCAATGTCCAGCCGATACACTTACATGCACCAGCAACTCCGGTGCCATTGGCGAACAACAAAAAAGTATTCATAACTCACGGAAGAAATAAGACTTTTATTGAGCCTATTAAAAAGCTTCTGAGCTTTGGCGAGATGGAGGCGGTTGTCTCGGTAGAAAAACAATCAGTATCGCAACCTGTCCCAGAAAAAGTCATGAACGACATGCGGGAGTGTGGAGCAGCAATAATTCATGTTGAGGACGAGCTTACCCTTCTTGATAAAGATGCAAAAGAACATGTGATGTTGAATCCAAATGTACTAATAGAAATCGGAGCCGCCATGGCTCTATATAAGAAACGCTTTATTCTTTTGGTTAAAGTTGGCGTCAAACTGCCCAGCAACCTGCAGGGTCTATATGAAGTCCGCTATTCAGGAGAAGCTATGGACGGGGAAGCAACAATTAAGCTTTTGGAAGCAATTAACGCTATGAAAGCAGAGAGATAATCTAACAAACGGCTGTTGTCGGACGTGTCTACGCTTCGCTTCGACACGCCGCAAAGCCGAGCGTTAGGCATCAAAAATATGTCAATCCAGACTTTTGATTATTGCTCACTTTATTACCTTAATCAGTGGCTTACTTATGACCGAGGCTACTGTCAAGCTTTCTCTAAAGGTAATGAGGAGAAAAAATTATCCGCATTGAAAAGTGCAGGAGGCTTTTATAGGGTTGCTAGAAATCTGCCTAGTGAATTTGATGAAAAGAAAGGGCTTAAAAGATACCAACCTGTCTTGGAAATACTCGATGGTGTAAGTAAGGAGCACTTTAGGGATGATCAAGTCAAAAAAATATTGGAAATAGAAAGAGAAATATCAGGAAAATATGGAAACAGAAGTGTTTTATCACTAACCACTAAATTTCTTTGGCTAAAGATAAAACAACCAGTTTTAATCTATGACTCACAAGCAAGAATTGCTGTGGGCTCAGAGAATGGAGACTTGGCTGGTTACTACAAAAAATGGAATGAAAGTTTTGAAATACACAAAGAACAAATTCAAAAGTCTTGTTCTAAATTGCCTGAACTTAACTTGTATGCGGTTGATCAAGAGGTGGGGACAAAAGAATACATAAAGGAAGTGTCTTCAAAATCTTGGTTTCAGGAAAGAGTTTTTGATATTTATCTCTGGAGCAAAGGTAAAAATGTCTAACAAGATAAATTAACTCGGACGCCTAAAAGCGTAGCTCGTTCCTCGCTCCGATTTTAGCCGTCTGTGATTTGAGACGTTAGGGGGCACGTGAGCATCATCAGCAATATTGACGTTTATTGGTCCATCGCCGACGAGGCGCATCACGAAATGCGCGCGGATTTGGAGGCGTCAAGATCGCTTAAACCGGATGGTGAGCCTGGCTACATCATTCTCTGGGATCCCGACCGCCGCTCCTTTAAAAATGCAATGGTTGCAATCGTATTTGCGGGCATGTTCCTAGATGCACTCTTGTACATCGCCTTGCAGAGTCGTTTAGGCCGCGTGGAAGCACTGAAAGTTGATCGGTTGCCTCACGAGGAGCGGTTGAAGATACTTGGCATCACCGACTCTGTTGTGCTTGGTCGAGTACAGGAATTCCGTGAAGCTCGGAAAGACCTCGTGCACGAGAAAGCAGTTGAGATAGCCGAAATCGGTGGACAAGCAATACGTGCAGCTCAGAGCTCTGCGGATAGCGCGATGGAACTTATACGAGAAATTCGGGGGCTGCTAGGTGCCCCCTAACAATTCATTCAAACCGAACCCGCTTCGCGGGTCGGCTTAATTCAAGCGTTAGGCGTCGCAAGTGAACCGTTCTCTGCCATCGGTAGTGTTGGTCGGAACTGACCATCGGTATCAGGAGGGGTGCGCAGACTTCCCGGAAGTCGCCCATCAAGCCTTCGACGCCTTCGTCAGGCGTTGTATACATGAGCATGGCGTCGCCGCCATCGCGGAGGAGCACAGTCTCGACGCGCTGGCGGGAAAGGGGTTGTATCGGACTGTTCTCGAGTCAATGGCTCAAGAGGTCAGCCTGGCGCACAGGTACTGCGATCCATCGATCGAGCAGAGTAGATCAATGGGGATCTTGCAAGCGAACCAAATTCGATTCAAGGGATGGCCGTCAAGTCGGCCGAGCGAGGAAGAGGTAGCTTCAGAGCTGGCTGGGTACAACCGTCGCCGAGAAGAATGGTGGTTGCAGGAACTGGAGACATTCAACGCTTGGCCCTGCTTGTTCGTCTGCGGCTCCGATCACACGTACTCTTTCGAAGCACTGCTGCGAAAGTCAGGATGGAACGTCCATGTTGCAGCGGCGAACTGGAGCGCATAGTGAAGACGCATTCAGTTCGCAGCAAGGCGACGCGCCTAACCACTCGTTCAAGCCGACCCGCTGCCTGCCTCTGCAGGCGGATTAACTCGAACGTTAGGCCAAACTTGAAGGCGCGTTCAATAATCTTTAAAGCTTGGAAACGGAAATTACTTGAAAATACTTGTCTACAAACGAACGCATATAGGTGATCCTGATGTCAAAGGACGCTTCGGCATCAATGACTGTATGGGCACTATTCGCAATTTTGACTTTGATGCTGTTATCGGGGTTGGTGGCACAGGAAAAGAACCGCAGTCATTTGGCATCGATCGCAAATTGAACTGGATCGGTATAAACCCAATGCGTCAGCAAGGTTCACGCCGTGGAAGAGCGTCTATTGTGACCTTCAAAAAATTTGCCCTCTTTGAAGATCGCGGTCCACTGCTGCACTCGCTAGCTCCCAATCTGGCAAAACGTATGTACGCAGGGCGCCGTTTTATCTTCAAGTCAATGAACACAGCCGAACGCACTGAAGCCCTGGAACTTCTTAAGTTGGTGGACGGATTTTATAGTGCATCACCTGATGAGTCCGTTATAAAGAGTAGTTTTTTCTGCAAACCATCCGGATGCAAGCGGAAGCGGCGAGCTAAGCGGTGTGGCTAAAAATTGTGGCCTAACTGTTTGGTCAAGCTGACGCCAACAGGCTCTGCCTGTTGGTTTCCTCCGCTTCGCTACGGCGCAGCTTACCGCGGGCGTTAGGCAACTTATGGACTATGGCTTAGCTAGGCTAGTACTCGGCTCCCCCAAATTCGTTGTACTTACTCAACGAGAGTACGAGGACGTGAAGCGTTCTCGCGATCTTCTGCGGGAAGGTCTGTTTATTGAGCAGAAGTTCGATCTCTTGATTGATGACTACCTCGAGTTCGAGACGGAGCTACTGGAAATCGGCGCCAGGGAACTTGTTCGAGGCGCCCGCAGTTGGACTGAGTTCCAAGACCAGCGCAACCACATGAACCGTCGTGTCATAAACCTGCTGAGCGCGGCGAGACTGTATCTCGACCATACGCGGCACCACCTCGGGAACATCGATAAGACTGTCAGTGGCGTGAAGAACAGTATTGACGTCGCTATGTCAGCGCAGTACGACCAATCCTTGGGCTACCGCTTCATGGAAGCATTGCGCAACTATGTGCAGCACCGGGGGTATCCGATTCACGGCGTTACCTACGGCGCAAGCCGGGTTGCCAACGGTATTGTCTATATGGTCACCCCGTACGTTGAAGCGACCAGACTAGAAGAGGACGGAAAGTTCAAAGCGTCAGTTCTGGCCGAGCTCAAGTCGATGGAGGAGAAGATCGACATCAGGCCCTTCATGCGTGAGTACATCGAGGGGCTCTGGAAAATTCATCAAACGATCCGAGATCAACTCCAGAAGGTGCTTGGCCAATCCGATCAGCTGGTTCGTGAGGCTATTGAACGTTATCGAAGTGAGCTGCCAGCGGACGACTCTATAGTCGGATTGGCTGCGGTGATGCGAGATGGGCGCACTTATGGCGAGACGATTCCCCTCTTTGAGGACCTTCTAGACTATCGCAAGTCATTCGAAAAGAAGAACCGTAATCTGACAAATCTGGCGAGACGGTATGTCAGCGGGGAAACGTCGCACGGTGATCGAGTTGCCTAACAAGACATTCGACACGGACACGCAGCGGTATTGCGCTGCGTGGCGTGCAGGTGAGCATGCGCCTCGCGGCGCAATGCCACTCCGTGCCGGTCAACTCCGACGTTATGTGTCTTCCCCAGCCTAGGGAGTTAGTTTGAAATACGCAATTGTTGATGGACATAAGGTGCTGGCACAGCCGAAGTTAAGAGGCACTTGTAATTATTGCGGCTCTGAAATGATTTCTAGGTGTGGTCGCCATAAAATCTGGCACTGGGCGCATAAAAGTAGAGCTGATTGTGACCCTTGGTGGGAATCAGAAGGCGAGTGGCATAGAAGTTGGAAAAATCACTTCCCAGAGGAATGGCAAGAAGTTATCCATGCTGACTCGTCTACAGGTGAGAAACACATTGCCGATATTAAAAACCCCTACGGCCTTGTAGTTGAGTTTCAAAATTCAAATATAAAACAAGCAGAGCGAGTATCTAGGGAAGTTTTCTATAAAGAAATGATTTGGGTTGTGAATGGAGTTCGTGATGACCTGACAGAGGCATACTTCCACATGGGGGTTAGCAGAGAGCCTTTACAAAAAGGCCCATTGGCATATCAAATCAATTGGCATGGTCGAGGAAAATTTCTAGAAAACTGGTCTGAATCACAGGTAAAGGTCTATCTGGACTTTGGCAGAGAGGTGTTGTGGCGCCTGGTATTCTTTGACAAAAAGAAGAAGGTTGGTGCTGTTGGCCCAATACCTAAAAAGGCGTTTATAGAAGACTGTCTGAACGGAACTGAATTTAGAGTTAGTTACTTGCCGGAAACAGATGAATCAACCAATGAAAAATAAACACATAACAAATGGTTCAAAGCGTTCGCTTCGCTCACTGGGACGGGCTAAAGCCCGCCCCTTAACCAAACGTTAGGCATCAAAGAAGACTCCTATGCCACTGCCGAACTACTTTGACTGGAATGCGCTGTCCGCGCTTGCTAACGCGGTAACCGCTGCTGGCGTTTTACTTGCGCTGTGGCAACTGTGGGTCACGAAATCAATCGCACAACTTCAGTTTGAAGATACCCTTGCGAAAGAGTATCGAGATCTGGCCGCCGGAATCCCGACAAAAGCTTTCTATGGAACTGAGCTCTCAGAAGCAGAGCACCGACAATCACGAGACGAGTTCTTCCGGTATATCGATCTGTCGAATGAGCAGGTCGCGCTCAGGAAGCGCAACAGAATAAGTAAAAAGGTCTGGGCTAGCTGGTGCATCGGTATTGAGTACAACCTGAATCTCCCGGCCTTCCGCAAGGCATGGAATGAAATCAAGGAGCGAACCAGTAGCTTCGAAGAGCTTCGTCAGCTCGAAAAGCTAAAATTCGCTTCCGATCCGAAGTGCTGGCGTGATGCCTAACCCTTCGTTCAACCGGACAAACGCCGGCATGCTTCGCATCCCGGCATTTGTCAGTCAACTCAAACGTTAGGCGTCGTAATGTCACTGTCCGATCTCCCAAATCCGAAAGCAGCCGCCGAGCTCATCGCTAAATATCGAAGGCGCTTCAGCTCAAAGGTCTGTATGGCGCCAAACCTAGATCATCATGGTCCGGTAGTCGCCGCCCACACGCTTTCGGTTGAGGCCATGCTTCGAAAGGTTGCCACTGACTCACACGTTTATGTCGTGGCACAAGCAAAGAGATTCGCAAAGGATACGTTTCCGATAGAAATTCATAGGAAGGGGCTTAGGGACGTAACGGTCTTCAACGGCTTCTGCCAGAAGCACGATCGAGACTTGTTTGCTTGTCTTGAGCTCGAGCCGTTCCGGTTTCAGCGACAGCAGTGTTTCATGCTTGCCTATCGCGCAGTTGCTCGCGAGTGCTACCTGAAGCGCAAGCAGTTTGAGTCGATTCCCACGCCTGATGAGGTTGCATCAGTTCACGGGGTGGAGCAAAAAATCCAGTTCTCCGGAGCCATGCTGATGTTCCAAGCAGCATCGTTGAAGGGCGCAGAAGATGTGGAGCGGTTGAAGTCCGCGTTCGATAAGCATTTGCTAGCTCAAAGCTGGGATCGTTTGGTAACACGCGCAATCCTGTTTCCAAGCACTCCGACAGTTCTTGCTGCAGCAGCATTTCAGCCGTTCATCGACATGGATGGCAACCAGCTTCAAGACTTCGAGGACCTCGAATCAGAAACTAGTCAAATCTGCATCTCTGTCATTCCAACCGAGACTGGGGGAGCAGCCATATTCAGCTGGCTTGACTCGGCAAATAGCGCCCCTCAGCGCTACTTCGATTCTGTTGTTCGCTCTCAGGACCTAACGGCGTCTGTCTTACATGTCATCTTTGACAATACGGAGAACTTCGCAATTAATCCAAGCTGGTATGAAGGAATGACGGAGAGCGAGAAAAGCTATGTCTTCTCTCGAGTTGTCCTGTTTGCGCAGAACACCACCTACGCTGATAGCCCTCGTCCCGATCAAACAGCTCCGAAGCTTGCAAGCTGGGGAGAAGGCGTTGTCGCAGCCTTCTAAGACGACGCCTAATCCTTCCATCGAGAGGACCAGTCCCGGCAAGCTGGGCCTAGCCTCTCATGTCAAACGTTAAATCGATGCCTAAAATTATCGTAGCCCTATTCGTCGCGAGCGTGCTGGTGATCTCTGGCCTCCTCGTGGTTGATGCCTCTATTGCACAGTACGTCGCTGTTTTGATTTCCCTGTTAGCGCTTGTAGTGTCTATTGTTTCAGCCTTTAAGGAAGACATCTTCCCGTTCCAGCCCGTAGTGCTTTTGGATGAAATAATCCTAGCTCCAACTAGTGGTCCTTCACACGACAGTCTTGCTCTCGTGTTGCCGATTACCTTCATGAACAAAGGTAATGGTGCAGGAGTAGTTCACATGCTTGCACTTCGCGTGGAATGCGACGGAGTAGTCAAGATGTATACGCCGTTGGCACAGGTGGATTTTCAGAAATATTTGTCAGGTATTCGTAAACTCCACGGCGAAAACATTGTTGGTTCGTTCAATGCCTTTTCCTTAGATGGAAAAGAAACCCAAAAGAAGCACCTCCTATTCTCTCAAGAGGAAAGGGCGGAAAAGTATCCTTTCTCGACATGGAAAGAGGGGAATTACACATTCAGGCTATTTTTAAACCATTCAAACGGTGGCCGCGCTACTGAGGTAGCAACACTAGGTCCTATGCAAATCACTGGAGAGATGCTCTTAAACTATGCGAACGGTACCGGATTGTCGCTGTGTCCAAGTCGTGGAATATCGGTCTAACAAGGTGTTGCAGTGGGACGTTTGACCCGTCGGCCATTTTGTCGCCCCAAACTGTCTGAAACCTCAAACTCCCCTGAATACCGGCGTTAAGCCTCACTAAACTTTATGAAATCACTTGTATGACTCAAACTCAATATCGGATCATCCTGCTACTTTCTTTGTTGCTCGGCGCGCTCGGAGGCTTCCTGGATTTGGCCGTACCTTCGCTGGTACCTGACGCTCTGCGCGTAGCCCAAGAGGAATACGATGCCGGATTGCCCACGCCTCGTCTGGTGATTGGGTTAGTTTTTGGTTTGCCCGGTGCAGGCTTGGCGCTAGTTTCGACGTATGGACTTTATCGCTTTCGACGCTGGGCGCCTCGACTTGCAGTTGTTGGAACGGCACTCACACTAATCGGGTGGTTTGGATTAGGCTTTAGCGGGCAGTCGGGGTTTGCCGCTGCGTTCTCATATCTTGCCTCTTATTTGTGGGGTGGGTGTGTCATGCTTTGTTACGCAGCGCCGTACCGATCGTGGTTTATTGACAACGTTGGTGTCATGGCAAGCCGTGAGGCTTAGCATGTCACTCGACACGGAAACGCAACTGAAGGAAGTCGCTTCGCGTATGTGCTGCGTTCCGGCCAGTTAAAACGTTGGGCTTCATATGAAAACAGCGCAAGTTCAACCAAAACAATCGGTGACCAAATGATGCTGCCACTCAAAGACCGCGCCAAACTTAACCAGACCATTTCTCGCATCCAAGGCGGGCAGTTCGATGCAAATGACATCGATGGTCTACTTATGAAGCTACGGCCATATGCATGCACAAGAACCGTCTTTCTTGAGGTTGCGCATTTTGTAGCTCATCCAGATGCACGTGATAGAGGTGTTGCACAGCAATCTCTGACAGCGATGGCTGATTCAATGCGATTTTTCGTTGAATATGTTTCGGGGAAAAAGTCCTTAATTTTGGATGCGCCGTTCCCATCATATGTCTATCGCTTATTCCTTTCTCAGACTCGTCTTTCGGATGAGCGTCGGCTAAAAGCCGAATTTAAAGTGAGTCATTCTTCACTTATCAAAAAGATTGAATCAAATTTCACAGTCGATAGGAAAACCGATACTTGTTCGTTGCGAACAGGCAAGGGTGGTTCAGAGCTTATCGCAGCCCTGCAATATGTTACTGGATTCATTCATTCACGGCCTGCCTTTCATGTTCGAGACTTTCACCAACAAATGAAGGAGGTTATGCATGCTCAAGGGGTCAACTTTGATGAGCAAGCGTGGGATGCTCAGACTGATCGAATTTCGCTTGCCATTTTGTGTTTAATGTCCAACACAACGTTTGCGCTAAATGATGGCAGTCGTGCAAGTTGCAAACTGGAAACTGAAAATCACTTCCGAATTCTTAGTGGGCAAAGACGGCTTCCGACTGGCAGTATAACCTCGGAGCCGAGTAGCTTCGGATCGCTGATAATTTTGGGAGTAGTGACAATCAAGGGCAGCAAAGGCCCCTTGCCGGTTTCGTTTCCTTTGATTGACACTAACCTTAATCCGTATGACCACTGCGACCCATCCTTGTTTCTGAAAGACCATACACCAAACGAACTGGGCGAATATGAAATTGAGATCATCAATTTGGCTACCGATATGTCACTTTCGCAAGATTACAAATTGGTGCGGACTGACTCGTTAGTTCAATGATGAAAGCCCAACCCATCCGTCGAGCGGACTGCCAAATGGCGGCTCGGTTGGTTTGTTATTCAAGCGTGGGCGCGGGCCATTTGTCAGCCGCTCACTTAAAACATTAGGCCCTAGAGCCATGAACAAAAATGAGCAATTAGTTCCAGGCCGGGAATGCGGCTCTTGCAACGCGTGTTGCGTTGCGCTACGAATAGACGAACCAATGCTGAAGAAGCATGCTGATCAACCGTGTGAGCATCTGTCACCTGATAAGGGATGTAGCATATATGACTCGCGACCCAATACTTGCAGATCTTGGTACTGCGGCTGGAGACAAATAGAGCACTTAACAGATGAATGGCGTCCCGACCGCTCCAAAGTTATTATTCGCGGAAATTTGACAACCGGCGGCTTTATCATCCAACCGCTTGGAAACCCAAGTGAAATACTTATAAAAATAAATATTCTTGAATTTATTGGTGGATGCATCGCCGCCGCAATTCCAATCGCCATAACCATCCCAACACGACCAGGATTCTGTGGCGTTCAACTTAAGTTGAACCAAGAATTTTTTGAAGCCACACAGGCTAGAGACGTCACAAAAATCAGGGCCGAAATGATAAAAGCCATTGAATTTGGCGAAAAATTCATCACTGAACCTATTCATCCCCTGTGATGCGAGAGGCAAATCATGAGAGTTTCACAAATTGACCTAACTGTTTGCTCAAGCGGATATCAACCTGCTCCGCAGGTCGCCGCCGCTTAACTTTAGCGTTAGGGTTTCCCCCAGTATTTAGCACGGACAACCCCCCAACCCCCAATAAAAAAACCGAACCCGGTTCACCCAAGGTTCGGTTTTTTTTACATCTATCCAAAAAAATCACTTCAAAGGCTTGTAACGCACTCGCTTCGGGCGCGCACCTTCTTCACCCAGTCGCTTGATTTTGTCGGCTTCGTATTCCTGGAAGTTGCCATCGAAGAACACCCACTGCGAATCGCCTTCACACGACAAAATGTGCGTGGCAATGCGGTCCAAGAACCAGCGGTCGTGCGATGTAACCAGCACAGTGCCCGCAAATTCCAGCAGCGCGTCTTCCAGCGAACGCAGTGTTTCCACGTCCAGGTCGTTCGAGGGTTCGTCCAGCAGCAACACGTTACCGCCGGAAATCAGGGTTTTGGCCAAATGCAGGCGGCCACGTTCACCGCCCGACAAATTGCCGATCAACTTTTGCTGGTCGCCACCCTTGAAGTTGAAGCGGCCCAGGTAGGCACGTGAGGGCATTTCAAACTTGCCTACAGTCAAAATGTCGGCACCGTCGGCCACGCCATCAAACACGGTTTTGTCGTTGGGCAGTGAATCGCGGGCCTGGTCCACAACAGCCATGCGCACTGTAGATCCAATCTTGATGTTGCCGCTGGTGGGTTCTTCCTTGCCTGCAATCATTTTGAACAGGGTTGATTTACCCGCACCGTTGGGGCCAATAACACCCACAATTGCGCCGGGTGGTACTTTAAAGCTGAGGTTGTCGATCAGTAAGCGATCGCCAAAGGCTTTGCTCACATTCTCAAACTCAAATACTTCGTTGCCCAAACGCTCCGCCACGGGAATGAAAATTTCCTGTGTTTCATTGCGCTTTTGGTATTCATGGCTCGACAATTCTTCAAAGCGTGCAATACGCGCTTTGGACTTGGCCTGGCGACCCTTTGGGTTTTGGCGAACCCATTCCAGTTCTTTCTTCAGCGCTTTTTGGCGCGCGCTTTCGCTGCTTTCTTCCTGCTTCAGGCGATCCTGTTTCTGGTCCAGCCAAGAACTGTAGTTACCCTTCCATGGAATGCCAGATCCACGGTCCAGTTCCAGAATCCATTCGGCAGCGTTGTCCAAAAAGTAGCGGTCGTGGGTAACAGCGACCACGGTGCCCGGGAATTTGTGAAGGAACTGTTCCAGCCAATGCACCGATTCCGCATCCAGGTGGTTGGTGGGTTCGTCGAGCAGCAGCATGTCGGGTTTGCTCATCAGCAGGCGGCACAGGGCCACGCGGCGCTTTTCACCGCCCGACAAGTTGGCTACGTTGGCTTCCCAAGGTGGCAGGCGCAATGAATCGGCTGCAATTTCCATCAGGTGCTCTGCATCGTTGCCTGCGGCTGAAATAACCGCTTCCCACTTGGCCTGCTCTTCAGCCAGTTTGTCAAAGTCAGCGTCAGGGTCTGCATAAGCCGCGTAAATTTCTTCCAGCTTTTGCTGGGCCATGCCCAGTTCACCCAGGCCTTCTTCAACTGCTTGGCGCACGGTGTGCTCGGGGTTCAGTTCCGGTTCTTGGCTCAAGTACCCAATGTTCAAATTGGGCATGGGCACTGCTTCGCCTTCAATGTCTTTGTCCACACCCGCCATAATTTTAAGCAGGGTGGATTTGCCAGAGCCGTTCAAGCCCAGCACACCAATTTTTGCGCCGGGGAAAAAGCTCAGCGAAATGTTTTTCAAGATCTGGCGCTTGGGGGGAACAATTTTCCCCACGCGGTTCATGCTGTAGACGTACTGGGCCATTCGGTTTCCAATTCAATAGGTTTAACGTTGCCGCAATTTTAAATCATCGCAGGCAGTTGGGGGGTTAAAGCTTGGCGTTCTTTGCTGGCCTCACCCAGCAAGGCCATGCCCAGCAGTGCGCCATCCTTGCCCTTGAACAAGGCTTTCACGCCATTCTCATCGGCTGTTATTTCCCATTCACCTTCGTGTTCCGGCAGGGGTGGGTTTACCACAGCGGGGCAGTCGGGCGTTTTAATGCTCACCGGCATGGCGGGGAATTTGATGTCGGTCGGCTTGCCAGCCAATGTTTGTGCCATGGCGCGTGCCGCTTGCATCACCGGCATAATGTAGGGCAACACAAACTTGCCCAGGTATTCGGCGCAATCGCCAAGCGCGTAAATGTTCTCGTTGCTGGTTTGGCCAATGCTGTTCACCACCACGCCACGCGCTACATTCAATCCTGTTTTGGCAGCCAAATCGATACGTGGCTTCAATCCCACTGCAGACAGCACCAAATCGGCCTGTGTGGTTTCACCGGTGGAATCGGTCAATGTGTAGCTTGCGCCAGTTTTTGCAATATTGCTGACCGTGCGGCCCAGCTTCCAGCTCACGCCTTTTTCGGCCAGCTTGTTTTGCATGAATGTGCTGGCTTGCTCGGGCAGCAGTCGTGCCAAGGGGCGATCGGCCAGATCAAACACGGTGGTGTGAATGTTGGCCTTCAGCAAATCATTGGCAAATTCACAACCAATCAAACCGGCACCCAATACGGCTACTTCTTGTTTGCCGTCCAGCAGTTTTCTGAATTCAGCGTAATCATTCAGATCGTTCACGCTGATAACGTCGGCGGCACCATCGCCTTCAATGGGCAGTTTGATGGTGTCGGCGCCCAAGGCCAACACCAGGTTGTCATAGCTGAATTCGCCCGCACTGCTGCTTAACTTGCGCGCAGCGGCATCCACTGAGTTCACCGTGGTGTTGGCCACCAGTTCAACTTTTTGTTGCTCAGCAAATTTTGCAGCGGGCGTCATCACCAGGGTTTCTGCCGTTTTTCCGCTGGCCAATGCATTGCTCAACATGGGTTTGGAATAAAAGTCGCCGCTGTCGGCTGTGATCAGGCGAATTTCTGCTTCCGGGTCGGCTTTGCGAAGTTCTCGAACCAAAGTCCAGGCGGCCACGCCGCTGCCAATGATGGTGGTGTTCATAGTTTTAATCCTGTGTGTTGCACGTGAATTGCAATAGTCAATATCTATAATTGATTTTTATTGATCATGAATTGCTATCGTAAACATTGGGTACTGGCATTGTAAGCGCAATCCAAATGTATACGGGTGTTTACCAAACAGAGTGGCATTGGTTAAGATGCGCGTAGACATTCGATTTTCAAGCCTGCATCTAGGGTAGGCTTGCTGCATTCCTTTATTATCAAACGACTTTCACACAATACACATCAAAGGGAGACAACTTTGAGTACATTTGATCGCATCGGCACTTCTCGTTTTATCAAAACTGCGGCCTTGGCGCTTTCCGTCACTGTTCTGGCCGCTTGCGGATCAATTACAGGCGTCAAAGACATCCCCGAATATCTTGATTCTGACTTTGAACATGTCGGCCCACGTGAATTCATTACCAACATTGATTTGGCCCGAATCAAGCTTGGCATGTCGCCGCTTCAAGTGCAAAACCGATTGGGCATGCCCATGCTAAGTGAAAAGGATCAAGATGATCGCTGGGACTACATCTTGAAAAAAGGGCAGGGCGCCAATGAAGAGTTCGTGCCTTACGCAGTTTATTTTAAAGACCAGAAAGTGGTTCGTCTTGCGCCATTGACACCTCCGCCTCCCCCAGTGGCTGAGGCTTCAGCCGAAGCACCGGTAGTTGATGCTTCTGCAGTTGTTGCACCTGAAGCCAGCGCTGGCGAAGTGATGGCACCCGAGCCCAGCCTGGCAGTTGGTGCCGATGTGGGTGACGCTGCAACCATCAACGACATGTTAAGCAATTGGGCAGCCGCATGGTCTTCCAAAGACGTTCAAGGTTATTTGGGTTTCTACGCGGACACCTTTGAGCATGGTAAAAAGTCTCGCAGTGCCTGGGAAAGTCAGCGCCGCGCGCGTTTGTCTGACAAGGAATCAATTTCGGTAACTGTGTCCGATGTTCAAATTGATGTGCAGTCCGAAGCCTTGGCCACGGTCAAGTTTAAGCAGGACTATTCATCCAACCGTTACAAGGACTCGGGTATTAAAGTGCTTACCCTGTCCAAAGCCAGTGGTGCCTGGAAAATTCAACGCGAAGAATTTCAGAAGTAATTTTCAGGCTTAAGAAAAACCCCTTGCTGCATCAAAACAGCAAGGGGTTTTTTTATTGAATCTGCGCGAAAAACTTACTGCTCGAAGATCTGGATTTTCCCGCACCCGTCGAGGCGCTCTACCAAATCACTGCCCATCAGCTTCGACGGCGTGTAGGCACCACCAGCTACATTTTTTTCCATCAAAATGAAGCTGGCTACCGCCAATGATCCCATCACCGTTAGCGAATAACCGTTGGCGGTTTTAACGCGCGCGACCACCTTCTTGCCCTCGGCATTGGTGGCTTCACCCCAAACGTACGCAGGCATTTTTGCACGTTGTTCCTCATTCGGGCCTTCAACCTTTGCAGCCTGTTTTTTCAGAATTCCCTGTACAAGCGACATGCCAAGAATTGGGCGTGCCAGGTTAGCAGCGCGCATCATGCGTACTGATTTTGGCGAGGAGGGAATGTACACCTCGATGTTACGAATGCCGGTGCTATGAAATGCGGTAGACACATCGCCCCAAGGAATCGTGACGGCAAACTTGGTGCCATTGCCAAAATTGATTTCTCGGGTGCTGTAGCCCAGACCCACGGCCTTGATTTCACCGCCTTCACGCACACGGCCACCCAGTTTCATGGCCTCCACGGTGGTTTTGGCGGTACCTGCTGACAAACCACTTCTGGAATCAAAACCCAAGGCCAAATGTGTGGCATCGGGCAGTGTTTCATGCAGGCGTGCAGCAACGCAATCTGTTGGAATCACATCAAAACCCACGCCGGGGCACAACACAATTTTCTGTTTGCGCGCCTTGCCGCTTAGCGACTGGGCCAGTTCGAACACTGAAATTTCACCGGTAATGTCAAGGTAGTGTGTTTTGGTCTGAAGGCAGGCCATCATCATTGGCTCGGCGGTTTCTGAAAACGGACCCGCGCAGTGCAGCACTAGGTCGACTTCATTCAGGCCTTCCAGAATTTCAGTCTCGTCGCTCAGCGAGAAAACCCGGCTGGGCAAACTCAATTGATTGGCCAGGGCTGTAACCGCCGCTTCATTGCGGCCTGCCAAAATGGGGCGCATGCCGCGTTTGGCGGCTTCACGTGCAATCATTTCACCGGTGTAACCATTGGCACCGTAAATCATCCAGGGCATTGCGTCTCCTAAAGCGCTTTGGAGCCCTCAGTGGGGCTCCCTTGTTGTTGTGTTCAAGATTCCAGTTTGGCTTTTACGCGATCAAGGAAGGTACCCACCTGCGCGTCAAATTCCGATTTCACAATACCTTCTGCAATTCCTTTCATCAGGCGAGGCACTGGCATTTCGAACTCACCGGTCGAGCGGAACGAAATTGTACATGCCTTGGGGCTGTCTTCTTTAATGACCCAGCCGCCCGATACGGTGGCATTGCCTTCGCCTGGAACAGGGTTCCAGTCAATTTTGGATGCGCCATCGTTGGTGTACTTCACAGCATACTTAACCTGGTGGGAAATACCTGCTGCGCCAATCTTCGCCATTTCCCAGCGCCACACGGCATCGCCAAGATCCACAATTTTGTCCAGTTTGGGAAACAGGGAAACGGTGTCCGCAACATCCGCCAACTGGTCAAACGCTTTTTTGGCACTGCAAGCCACTTTGAACGATTTTTCGATTTTTACATTCACGTTAACTGCCATATTTCCCTCGCTTTTTATTGTGGATGTTGTACTGCATGGGTTGAAGTGTATCGGTTAATTGGCGCGCTTGTTAGCCCGATGAGGTAACTGCGTGGCGCTTCATTGGGGGCTTGTGAAATCTGGTGAATTACCGGGTTCAACTAAAAACAACTGTGTTGCGCTGCACCGTTTTTCTGGTCTTCTGGAACTGTTGCCTATGCTTGCTCTTGTTTGTTTTTTAAAAAACTTATGTTGCATTGCAATGTAAATCATTGATTTTTTTCGAACTAAGTCTCTAGAAAAGTCGCTGTTTTTTTGGTGCAATGAGGTTGACAGTTGTTCACTGAAAGCGCATGTTACGCCTAAGTAACTTAGAAGTAACTTTGATGACATTCAAGGGGTATAACCATGTCAAATTCACTTTTCGCCGTTTTTTCAGCCATTGTGCTGATCGGCCTCATCTACAGCGGTGCAAACCTGCTGACCTTCACCGCCGCCATTGGCGCGTCTGCGCTGGGCTTCTATGCCCTGGGCGGATTGGGTGAACTTGGTCTGATCGTGTTCGCTGCAATTTACCTTCCCATCGCAGTGGTGCTGAACGTATCTAGCTTGCGCCGTGGTGTTTTGACTGCGCCTATTTTCAAGGCTTTCAGCAAGGCGCTGCCTGCCATGAGCCCAACCGAAAAAGATGCGCTCGAAGCGGGTGACACCTGGTGGGAAGCCGAAATGTTTGGTGGCAAGCCAGATTGGTCCAAGCTGATGAACGTCAAGTACACCGAGCTGACCGCCGATGAAAAGTCTTACCTGGACAACGAGACAGAAGAGCTGTGCAAAATGCTCGACGACTGGAAGATCACTTTCGAGTTGAAAGACCTGCCTCAAGAAGTCTGGGATTTCATGGGCAAGAATAAATTCTTTGCCATGTTGATTGCCAAAGAACACGGTGGTTTGGGATTCTCCCCCTACGCGCAAAGCTGCGTAGTGGCGAAAATTGCCACCCGCTCATTGACCGCATCGGTCACCGTGATGGTTCCCAACTCCTTGGGCCCAGGCGAGTTGATCATGCACTACGGTACGCAAGAGCAAAAAGACTACTGGTTGCCACGTTTGGTGGATGGCCGTGAAATTCCCTGTTTTGGTTTGACTGGCCCTGAAGTAGGCTCCGACGCATCTGCAATTCCCGATACAGGCGTTGTTGTCAAGCGCGTGGTCGACGGCAAAGAAGAGCTGGGTATCGTGCTGAACTTCAGCAAGCGCTACATCACCCTGGCACCAGTGGCCACGGTGGTTGGTTTGGCATTCAAGCTGAAAGATCCGCAAGGCCTGCTGGGCGACAAATCCAAAGTCGATTACGGCATTACCTGCGCCTTGTTGCCAGCTGACACGCCGAATGTACAAATTGGTCGTCGTCATTTCCCCGGTGCTGTTTTCATGAACGGCCCCATCATCGGTAACGACGTCTACATTCCATTGAACGCCATCATTGGTGGCCGTGAAATGGCCGGCAAAGGCTGGAGAATGCTGGTTGAGTGTTTGTCAGCAGGCCGTGGCATTTCCTTGCCCGCCTTGTCGGCAGCCTCTGGTTGGGGCATGTACCTGGCCACTGGTGCGTATGCACGCATTCGTCGCCAGTTCAAAATGCCAATTGGCCGTTTTGAAGGTGTTCAGGAAGCAACCGGTAAAATCGGCGGCCTGACCTACAAGCTGGAAGCCTCTCGCGTGTTGACCGCAACAGCCTGTGCAGAATGTGCACCTTCTGTGGTTACCGCCATGATGAAATACCACATGACTGAAATGATGCGCGAGATCATCCTGCGCTCCATGGACGTGCACGGTGGCCGCACTGTTATTCTTGGCCCACGCAACTACCTGGGTCAGGCTTATCAGGCCATGCCAGTGGCTATCACAGTTGAAGGCGCGAACATCATGACGCGTAACCTCATCGTGTTTGGTCAGGGCGCAATTCGCTGTCATCCTTGGGTATTGAAGGAAATGCAGGCAGCCCAGAACCCCAACAAAGAAGAAGGTCTGCGTGATTTCGACACAGCATTCTTCGGTCACTTGGGCCACATTTTCAATCGCGCCATGCGTGCCCTGGTACTTGGTTTGACTGGCAACCGTTTGGCAAAAAGCCCGGTCAGTGGCCCCATGGCTGATTACGCCAAAGCCATTGAGCGTCGTTCCGCTGCACTGGCATTCACAGCCGACGTGGCCATGGGTGTATTGGGTGGCGAACTGAAGCGTCGCGAGCGCTTGTCGGCCCGTTTGGGCGACGTGCTAAGCCACCTTTACATGGCCACAGCCGTGCTGAAGTATTTTGAAACCAACGGTCGCTTGGCTGACGAGTTGCCGCACGCACAGTGGGCGATTGAAGACTCCTTGTTCGAAATCGACAAAGCGTTCACCGAGTTCAACCGCAACTTCCCCAACAAGGCCATTGGCAAGCTGCTGAGCTTTGTGGCCTACCCCTTGGGTATGGGCAAATCCAAAGGCCCAAGTGACAAAACCAATGCTGAAGTTGCCGAGTTGCTGATGACACGCAATGCATTTGCAGAACGTCTGCTCGACAAAGTATTCGTCGGCGAAGGTTTGTCAGACCCAACCGGTCGCATTCTGGAAGCTGCTGACAAGCTGTTGTCCATTGAGCCTGGTTACAGCAACTTCCTGAAAGCTGTGTCTTCGGGCAAAGTGATCGGTGAAGGTCTGGAAGATCAACTGAAAGACGCTGTGGCCAAGAACCTGATTAGTCCTGATTTGGCCCAAGGCATTCGTGAATACGAGCCAATTCGTTTCGACGCGATCTTGACCGATGACTTCAGCAAAGACTATTTGCGCACCAATGGTCAAATTCCTGACGAAATCGTTGAAGCCAAGCCAGTGACTGAGTACAAAGCAGCTGCTTGATTTTAAAGGCAAGTTTTTCGCAACATTTCTGTTGTAGTAAAAACGCCAAAGAAAGCCCCTCGCGTGAGGGGCTTTTTTATTTCTCGCACGGAATATTTTGCGCTATGCTCAATGCATGGCAATTCAATTGATTCGTGACAAACGATTTGGTGCTTTCTTCTGGACGCAGTTTCTCGGTGCGTTCAACGACAATCTTTTGAAGTTTGCCGTCACGCTCGCCGTCACTTACAACGATGCACTTCGCGGCAGTTTTTCACCTGGTTTGTTGATCAACCTGATCGCTGCCTTGTTCATCCTTCCATTCGTATTATTCTCGGCCACCAGTGGGCAGCTTGCCGACAAATTCGACAAAACCAAAGTCATGCGTTTGGCCAAGTGGCTAGAACCCCCCATTGTTTTGATCACCGCAGCTGGTTTTCTTCTGAACTCGGTTGAACTGCTCATACTCGGTGTGTTTCTACTGGGCACACAGTCTGCGTTTTTTGGCCCCGCAAAATACGCTTATTTGCCAGAACAACTCAAGTCCAGCGAACTGGTCATGGCCAATGCCTTGGTAGAGTCCGCCACCTTCATGGCTATTTTGCTCGGCACCATTGCAGCGGGCAGCTTGATGAGTCAAGACGCAGGCAATCTTGCCGTTTACATCGTCTGTGGATTTGGTTTTGTGGTGGCTTTGATGGGGGTTTATCAAGCCCGGCAAATGCCACTAACGCCTTCGCACTCACCCGACTTGAAAGTGAACTGGAACCTGTTCACTGAGACCTGGCGCAACGTACGTTTCGCCACCAATTTGCCCAAGGTGTGGCCAGCCTTGTTGGGCATTTCATGGCTTTGGTTTGTGGGTGCTACTTATTTGACCCAGTTTCCGCTGTTGTCGAAAACCCTGCTCAACGCAAGTCCGGGTGTGGCCACAGTGTTGCTGTTTGCATTCACGGTGGGCCTGGGTATTGGCGCATTCCTCTGCGAGAAGTGGTCGCGCAAACGCATTGAAATGGGTTTGGTGTTGTGGGGGCTGGTCGTGATGATTGTTGCTGGCGGCCTGTTGCACTGGGTATTGGTGGCTTATCAAACCAATCCCGATCAGCAAACCGTGGTGGCTTTCTTTGGTCAATTGCACAATTTGTCTGTGCTGGGCCTTTTTGTGCTGATCAGCATTGGCGTGGGTTTATACAGCGTGCCCTTGTACGCCACCATGCAGGCCTTTGCACCCAAGGAAAGCCGCTCGCGCGTGGTGTCGGCCAATAACATTATCAATTCCTTCTTTATGGTGGTGTCTGCAGGGTTTGCAATTGCAATTTTGTTGGCAATGAAAGGTGAGGTGCTTTGGGTATTCACCGCGGTCACTGCAATCAATGTGGTCGTTTTGGGTTTGTGGTTGTTCAAGCAGCCCTATGTGGTGCTGCGTGCCCAGTTGCTTTTGAAAGTGCCGGGTCGGCAGTTGCCACGCATTGAAAATATGGACCATGTGGGCGATTCAGGTGGCAGCCTGATCGTGTTTCCAACCTTGCTTCACGAAAACTATTTGCAGCGCATGGCCGGCTTGCCCATAGAAATGACTGTGGTGCTCTCCGGGCGCCTGAAGCCTTCCCGATTTGTGAACCGATTGCGCAAACATGGCTTCGTACTTGAATTCAGCAAGTTGTCTGAAATTGATACCCAGAAGGAATTAATCAAGGCGATTGCGTCACATATACAACAAGGCAAGTCAATTGCCATCGACAAACCCATGTTTGAGTTGCTGCGCAAGCAGTATCGCCTTGATGACATGCCCGGCGTGTTGGCCAAAAAGGGTGTGGTCATGAATGTGCTCGAGTTTCTGGAAGAGCAGGGGCAACAAAAATTTGAAAAAAGTGCAATTTCTCAAACGGTCTGGCGTCTAAATAAAAGGGAAGCTCTAACCGCTTCAGGGGTTTAATGCCCCAATCGATGGGAGATAGTGGGAACGGCATGGTTAACCTGAAAGTGTTGCAAGCACCAAAACAGCACAAAAATGTAAATAAAAAAGCTGGCTTGTTTTTTGCAACTTTTTCGGAAGATGAGATTGATTGCTTTGGGCGCGAAATAGGTTCACGGCCGAAGTAAAAGGCAAAGAAGCGTTGTGCAGGAGGACATCATGAACACAGAGCTTGAACCGCGTGATTTGAATTCCAGCGAATCTGACATTTTTGGTCAGTTTCAGTCCCGTTTTGCAGCTTTGCAGCAAACCGAGATGAGCCTCGAAGAATACCTCGACCTGTGCAAAGCCGACCCGCTCACCTACGCCAGCGCTGCCGAACGCATGTTGCACGCCATCGGCGAACCCGAAGTGATCAACACCCGCCACGATCCACGTCTGTCCCGAGTTTTCGCAAACCGTGTGGTGCGCCGTTATCCCTCGTTCAAAGAGTTTTACGGCATGGAAGAAGTGATTGAAAACATCGTCGCTTATTTCCGCCATGCCGCACAGGGGCTCGAAGAACGCAAGCAGGTGCTTTATCTGCTTGGCCCTGTCGGCAGTGCCAAATCCTCTCTGGCTGAGCGTCTGAAAGCGCTGATGGAGCAGCAACCCATTTACGCGCTCAAGGGCTCACCCATTAATGAGTCGCCACTGGGCTTGTTTGATCCAGTTCAGTTTGGCGCTTCACTGGAAGACAAATACGGCATTCCACGTCGTTACCTAACCGGTATTGCCAGCCCCTGGGCCACCAAACGCCTTGACGAATTCGGAGGCGACCTGCGCAAGTTCCGGGTGATCCGCCTGATGCCTTCGACTTTGAACCAGATCGCGATCAGCAAGACCGAGCCCGGTGATGAAAACAACCAGGACATTTCTGCCTTGGTGGGCAAGGTCGACATTCGCATGTTGAACCAGTTCAGCCAAGACGATCCCGATGCTTACAGCTTCAGTGGTGGTTTGTGTTTGGCCAACCAGGGTTTGCTTGAATTTGTGGAAATGTTCAAGGCACCCATCAAGATGCTGCACCCCTTGCTCACCGCCACGCAGGAACGCAACTTCAAAGGCACGGAAGGCTTTGGCTCCATTCCCTTTGACGGCATTATTCTGGCTCACAGCAACGAATCTGAATGGCAGCAATTCCGTAACAACAAAACCAACGAAGCGTTTCTTGATCGTGTCTACATCGTGAAAGTGCCGTATTGCCTGCGTGTGTCCGAAGAAGTGAAGATTTACGAGAAATTGCTGGAAAATTCTTCTCTGAACAAGGCAGCCTGCGCACCGGGAACCCTGAACATGATGGCGCAGTTCAGTGTGTTGACTCGCCTGAAAGAGCCTGCCAACAGCAACCTGTTCAGCAAGATGCGCGTGTACGACGGTGAGAACCTGAAAGACGTCGACCCGCATGCCAAACCAATTCAGGAATACCGTGATCAGTCCGGGCCCGACGAGGGCATGAATGGATCATCCACGCGTTGGGCTTACAAAGTGTTGTCCAAGGTGTTCAACTTTGACCACCATGAGGTGGCTGCCAATCCAGTACACCTGTTGTATGTGCTTGAGCAGCAAGTCATTAAAGACAACCTGCCCGAGGAACAAACCCGCAAGTACCTTGATTTCATCAAGAGCTACTTGACACCCAAGTACGCAGAATTCGTGGCCAAGGAAATTCAAACAGCCTATCTGGAGAGTTACAGCGAGTACGGGCAAAACCTGTTCGAGCGTTACATTCAGTTTGCTGACAAGTGGATTCAGAACGAAGAATTCCGCGACCCGGCCACGGGACAAATTTTTGATCGTGACTCATTGAACGAAGAGCTGAACCGCATTGAAAAACCTGCGGGTATTGCCAATCCCAAAGACTTCCGCAATGAGGTAGTCAACTTTGTGTTGCGTGCACAGGCCAGCAATTCCGGCACCATGCCCGCATGGACAAGTTACGAGAAGTTGCGCGAAGTGATCGAGCGAAGCATGTTCTCGAAAACTGAAGACTTGCTGCCCGTGATTTCTTTCGATCACAAAGGATCCAAAGAAAGTCAGGAAAAGCATGAAAACTTCGTGGACCGTATGGCGGCCAAAGGTTATACCGAGAAACAGGTTCGCCTGTTGGTAGAGTGGCATTTGCGCGTGAAAAAGGCGTCTTGATCACGCAAAAAGCATAAAGGAGTTTGCCATGGGCGATTCAACCATTATTGATCGCAGGCTCAACGGCAAAAACAGAAGCTTGCCCAATCGCGAGCGCTTTATTCGGCGTTACAAAACACAGCTGAAAAAGGCGGTCGCTGACGTGGCTGGTGAGTCATCCATCTCCGATGTCAGCGGAGACGGACGTGTGAAAGTGCGGATTCCCACTCGGGAAGTGTCCGAGCCCACTTTCATTTTCGGTCAGGGTGGCGATGTGGAACATGTGGTGCCAGGCAATCGCGACTTTGTGCCTGGCGATCGAATTCCAAGGCCCAGTGGCGGTGGTGAAGGGCAGGGTGGCGGAAAACCTGGCAAGGGCGAGGGCGAAGATGGTTTCACCTTCGTGTTGTCTCGTGAAGAGTTCCTGAATCTTTACTTCGATGACCTTGAGTTGCCTGAACTGTTGAAGCGTGAAATTTCATCGGTTAAACGCCTGAAAAGCCGCAACGCAGGCTATTCCCGCACTGGCGCTCCCACTTCTCTGTCTGTGTTGCGCACCATGAAGGCCTCACTCATGCGGCGAGTCGCGCTTGAGCCTCGCGACGAAGAGGATGAAGAGGAAGACGAAGAAAAGGGACAGCTCGATTTGCTGGATGATCCCAAGAAAAAATCTTATGTGCCTTTTCTCGACGAAGTCGACCTGCGTTATCGCAATCGCGTAACGTATCCCGAGCCGTCAACCAATGCCGTCATTTTCTGTCTCATGGACGTGTCTGCCTCCATGGATGAGGCCAAGAAAGATTTGGCCAAACGCTTTTATACCTTGTTGTATCTGTTCCTTACCCGCAAATATGAAGAGGTGAAGCTGGTTTTCATTCGCCACACCGATGAAGCCGAAGAGGTCAGCGAAGAAGACTTTTTCTACGGTAAGAAAAGTGGCGGCACCGAAATCATGCCCGCCATGGAATTAATGCATCACATCATCGAAACCCGCTATCCCGGCAGCGCATGGAATGTGTACGTGGCGCAAGCCTCTGACGGTGATGCCACCTCGCGCGACGCGCGGGCCAGCGCGGAGTATCTCTCTTCCAAAATCATGCCGCATGTGCGTTACTACGCATACGTGGAAACCATGCCTACACCCATGTTCGGCATGGCCCGTGCGTCCGATTTGTGGGAAAGTTTTGAACGTCTGGAAGACAGCTTTGTCGGGCACTTTGCCATGCGCAAGTTGTTCAACCGCCGCGACATTTACCCTGTGTTTCGTGGCTTGTTTGAGAAGAAAGAAGTCGCCTTTGGGCGCTAGGAGTAGCAACAATGGCCCAACAACTTGACCTGGCCGGCAATGAGTGGACATTTGATCTGCTGCGCGACATTGACACGCAGCTGCACGACATTGCTGCCAACCAATACAAGCTCGACACCTTTCCCAATCAGATCGAAGTGATCAGCGCCGAGCAAATGCTGGATGCCTATTCCAGTGGTGCCATGCCGGTGATGTATCCACACTGGAGCTATGGTAAATCTTTCTCGGTAAATGAGCATTTGTATGAAACAGGTCAGCAAAACCTGGCCTACGAGGTGGTGATTAACTCCAACCCCTGCATTTCTTACCTCATGGAAGAGAACACCATGACCATGCAGACCTTGGTCATTGCGCATGCCTGTTATGGGCACAATTCTTTCTTCAAGGGGAACTACCTGTTCAGGCAGTGGACCCAGGCCGACGCCATTATCGATTACCTGGTGTTTGCCAAGAAGTATGTGATGGAATGCGAAGAAAAGTACGGCATCGATGCGGTAGAGGAAGTACTGGATGCAGCACATGCCATCCAGCATTTCGGCGTAGATCGTTACAAGCGTCGATTTGAGTCAGAGGCCTCGCTGAAAGTAAAACGTGATGACCTTGCTGAAGAAAAGCGTCGGCAGTATGACGAAATCATGGCCAAAGTATCGCCTGTTGAAGCCGCTCAAATTGAACGCCGACAAGACAACTACCCAAGAGAGCCCGTTGAGAATATTTTGTACTTTATCGAGAAGGAAGCCCCTAAACTTCGCGATTGGGAACGTGAGCTGGTGCGCATTGTCCGCAAGATGTCCCAGTACTTTTACCCACAGGGGCAGACCAAAGTCATGAACGAAGGGTGGGCCAGCTTCTGGCATTACACCCTGCTGAATACCCTTTACGACGAGAAGTTGGTGTCCGATGGCTTCATGCTGGAGTTCCTGACCTCGCACACCAATGTGGTATTTCAACCCGATTCCCGCGATGGGCGTTTTCGTGCCTTGAACCCCTATGCATTGGGTTTCGCCATGTTTAGCGACATTCGCCGCATGTGCGAAAAACCCACCGAAGAGGACAAGCGCTGGTTTCCTGAATTGGCTGGCAGCGGCAACTGGTTAAAGGCGGTTGACTTTGCCATGCGCAATTTCAAGGATGAGTCGTTCATTCGTCAGTTTTTATCACCCAAGGTGATTCGTGATTTCCGTTTGTTCACCATCGCAGATCACAAAACTGAAAGTGACTTGTTTATCGACTGTATTCACAACGATGAAGGCTACAAACGAATCCGCACCCTGTTGGCCAACCAGTATTCACGCGAAAGCATGGTGCCCGACATCCAGGTGACTTCCTATGCACGCATGACAGATCGGTCATTAACGCTGACCCACATGAGCCGCCGAGGAAGACCATTGAACATTGATGAGGCCGAGAAAACACTGGCGCAAGTGGAGCGTTTGTGGGGATTTCCTGTGCTTCTGGAAACCTCGGATGCGCATTGAAACCCAAGTCAAGCATCAGGCAAAGCTTGATCTTTCTGGCTCTGTTGCGCCGTTTGAGCTTGAGCTGCCAGACATGCCTGCTTCTGTATGGGCCAGTCCCGACCTGTTGCGGTCGCGGTTTCATCTTGAAGCGGCACGTTTTTTTGAGTGCGAGTCAGTTCTGGCGGTTACCGGCATAGACAGCGGCATTTCCGCGCTTGCACGCTTGTTTCAAACTTGGTACGGGTCGATGCGGGTGGTCTTGGCCGAGCCCAGCTTCGATCAGTGGGACAAACGCTTTCGCAGAGCAAATCATGTTGTGCTCGATTGGCCCGTGGAACTGGTGCTCGAAGGCGAAATTCCAGAGTGCGATGTGGTGGTGTTGGGGCGCCCGGTTAATCCAAGCTGCCAAATGATCACGATTGCCCAAATCAAGCCACTTGCACGAAAGCTTCGGGAACAGGGCGGTTGGCTTATCCTGGACGAAGCCTATCTGGACTGGACCGGAGAAGAGTCCTATGCCTCGTTTATCGAAGCCGAACCCGCCATTGTGCTTCGCTCCGTGGCACCTTTTTCTGGTTTGGCAGGTGCAAACCTGGCATTTGTGTGTGGCCCCAAGGCCGTGTGTACAGCGCTGCTCAACGAGGTCGGTACTCAAGCAGTGTCATCGCCGCAATGGTGGCTGGCGCTGCAATATTTTGCTGCCGAAGGCTGGAGAGCCGCGCAGTTGATTCGACTCGATGCGGTGTGTACAAGGCTAGAGTCGCTTTGGCGTGTTCGATTGGACGAGCAGGTTCAAATTCGCAAAGGTGGCTACTACATCAGCTTTACCCACCCGAAAAATGAACAGTGGGCGACCGACCTGGAACACATGGGAATTCTGGTGCGAACCTACCCCACAGAGGACTGTATTTTGCGTTGTGGCGTGCCGCGGTCGGAGGACGATTGGCATCGCCTCGAGAACGCGGTCAATTCGCTTGGTGACTAGTTGTGGCGCATTACTTCTTCAATGCCGCGTTCCCGTGGCTTGGTTGAAACCAACAGTGTTTTTGCCAAGCGGTCTTGGGGAAACTGCCCGTTTTTGTCGAAAAACGAATAAATAAATGCAATGCCTGTCAGGTTGAAAAACCAGCAAAGCACGTAGCGCAGCATGGCTTGCGCCAGCCCAACTCGTTCGCCGTTTTCTTTGACCAAACGAATGTGCCATGTTTTCATGGCCAGGGTTTGGCCGCCATGGCGCCAAAACCACACAAAATACAAGCCCAGTACTGCGAAAAACCACCACTGGCGAACATCCCGCAGGTACAGCGCATGCCGGCTTTGGGTGAGGGTGTCGAAAAAGTAGCCTGCAATGAACAAAACGCCGAACAACAGCATGCTTTCATACAGCATGCTGGCAAGTCGGCGTTTTCGGCTGGGGCTGATCAGCCCGTTGTTGAGTAGTCGTTCCATTTCGTCATTTTATCGCTGACGCGCATTGGAAATGGAGCGGGGGTTTTAATTCAGCGAGGGTTTGTTGCTTTTTCCCTTGAATTCATCGCGCTGTTTTTTGTCCAGGCTTTGATAGCTGTTCCAGCTTGAGTTTCGCTCACCTTGGCGTTTTTCCTTCAAGGCCTTGTAGTTTTCACGAGCAGCCGCTTTTTCTCTGGGGCTCAGTTCGCTCCAGCTGCTTACCCGTTCACGCATAATGGCCTGGCGCTCGGCTGGTTCACTTTCGTATTTTCGACCTACTTTCAGCCAGCGTTCTTGCTGTGCGTTGGTCATTGAGTTCCAGTCGTTCTGCAGGGGAGAGAGCAATTCCTGTTGTTTGGCCGACAATTTCGACCAGTCGGTCGCAGCCAAAGCCTGACCACTTTGCAGACTCAGCACCAAAAGCAAGCCCAAAGTCATCAATCCGGAATAGAGTCTAATCATGATCGTACCCCTCAATCCTTAAAATGCTAGATCGACGTAGTGAAGTCGGCGGGTAGTGAATCCATCCATTGTTCAATTCCGTCTTCAGCCGGAATTGCATTGTTTTTCTGCAATTCAGTGGCGTAATTGATGAATCCAGGATCCAGGTAGGCGTCTGGCGGAAGGTCATCGGACAAAATAGCGGCGTCCAGATCGGCTGTTTCCGAAATACGAGCATCTGAGTTTTCCAGGCCAAACTGCGCCACACCGAACGCGGCACCCGCAATAAATAGTGCGCTGACCGCCATGGACAAGGCTGGGCGATTAAACCACTCGGAAAACTGTTGAAATAAACCACCGATCGGGCCGGCACCGGTCTGTTTGGATTTGACTGCACTGCCGTGTTTTTCGGCGTGCAGTTGCACCGATTGGGCGATTGCAAGATTCAAGCGTTCTTGGATATGGGGCGGAACTTGACATGCCGACTCATCAAGTAGCCTTTTTACTACATTTGCGGTTAGCCGATCTTCATTCATTCCCGAAACCCCTGTTGCCTCAATACCAGTGCCAATGCCTTTGTCGCTCTGGAGCAATGTGTTTTCACACTGCCTTCCGAGCATCCCATGATCTCTGCAGTTTCTGCCAAGTCCATCTCTTCCCAATAACGCAAGATGAATGCCTGGCGTTGACGCTCCGGCAAATTTGCGATGGCTTCTTCGATGGCGGCCATATTTTGTGACTGTTCAATTTCGTCCTGGGCGCTCGCGTTCTGAGATTCATCCTGTGCGAGAAGGTTCTCAAGCACGTCGTAATCTTCTTCATCTTTCTTTTGAAAGCTTGAAAACAGGGTCGTCCAGGTATTTCTGACCTTCTGGCGTCGGTGGTAGTCCAAGATCGTGTTCTGCAAAATGCGGGTAAACAGCATTGGCAGTTCTTCTTTGGGCTTGCCGCCATACTTGTCGGAAAGCTTCATCATGCTTTCCTGCACCAGGTCCATAGCGCTTTCTTGGTTTTTAACGGCAAAAAACGCCTGGCGATAAGCCCGGTGCGACACCTCTTTCAAAAAGTCCTCTAATTCTCGCGTGCTTGCCATAAATGTGTGTGTCGAGGTGGTGTCAGAGGGGTTTGGGGGTCGAGGCGAGAATGATTCGCAATATTTAACAATACGGCATGATATCAAAGCCGCAGGCTTTTTTCTTGACCCACGGCGGGCTTCGCACTAAGATCTCGTTCTACCCTGTTTTTGTCTCTAGTTAATCAACATACCCTTGTTGTTTTAGCGAAAGACGCGCTAGGGCGCTGAACTTGTGGTTCAGAAGCCCATGGCCAACCTGCCCGACATAATCGGGTTGTGATCGCCAGCGCTTTGCGACATGTCCATACCCACAAGGTTGTTCATTTTCAAAAAGCCTGTGCCCCACGGCAATGCGATCCAGGAAGGCATCCGACCAATGTCCCGTGGATTTTGTCAGGATTTTTTTAAAATGGAATATACCGGCGCGGAAATCGTTGTCAAATGTCTGGAAGAAGAAGGCGTCAAGCACGTTTTCGGTTACCCAGGCGGAGCAGTACTCTACATCTACGATGCCATCTTCAAGCAAGACGGCTTCGAACATATTCTGGTACGTCACGAACAAGCTGCAGTTCATGCAGCCGATGCCTATTCGCGCTCAAGCGACAAGGTGGGTGTTTGTCTCGTTACTTCAGGCCCCGGCCTCACCAATGCTGTAACCGGCATTGCCACTGCCTACATGGATTCAATTCCCATGGTGATTTTGTCTGGTCAGGTGCCCACGCACGCGATCGGTCAGGATGCATTCCAGGAATGTGACACCGTGGGTATTACACGCCCTTGCGTTAAGCACAACTTCCTTGTGAAAGATGTGAAAGACCTCGCGCGTGTCATGAAAGAAGCGTTTTACATCGCCCGTACAGGTCGCCCAGGCCCAGTGCTGGTGGATATCCCCAAAGACATCACCATTCACAAAACCGCTTTTGATTACTCCGAGCCCGTGAAAATGCGCTCGTACAACCCCGTGGTCAAGGGCCACCAGGGTCAAATCAAAAAAGCCGTGCAAATGATTCTGGAAGCCGAGCGCCCCATGATCTATTCCGGCGGTGGCGTTATTTTGGGCGATGCCTCTGCTGAACTGACACGTTTGGTTGAATGGGTCGGTGCACCTTGTACCAACACCCTGATGGGTTTGGGCGCATTCAAGGCCAGCGACAAGAAGTTCATGGGCATGCCAGGCATGCACGGCACTTATGAAGCCAACCTTGCCATGCAAAACTGCGACGTGTTGATCGCCGTGGGTGCCCGTTTCGACGATCGAGTCATTGGTAACCCAAAAGATTTCGCGTCCATCCCCCGCAAAATCATTCACATCGATATCGATCCGTCCTCAATCTCCAAGCGCGTCAAGGTGGATGTGCCTATCGTGGGCAACATCAAAGACGTGCTGGTTGACCTGATCCAATTGCTTGAAGAAAGTGGCAAGCGTGTTGATCAAGGCAAGTTGCAGGGCTGGTGGGAACAAGTCGAAAAATGGCGTGGCCGCAAGTGTCTGGACTACCCAAAGTCCGACGAAGTCATCAAGCCCCAGTTTGTGGTTGAAAAGCTGTGGGAAGTCACCAATGGTGATGCCTTTGTGACATCCGACGTGGGTCAGCACCAAATGTGGGCTGCGCAATACTATCGCTTTGACAAGCCACGCCGCTGGATCAACTCGGGTGGCTTGGGCACCATGGGCGTGGGCTTGCCATACGCAATGGGCGTTCAAATGGCCAACCCCGACGCACAAGTGGCCTGT
This sequence comes from Limnobacter sp. 130, assembly GCF_902506325.1. Classification (GTDB taxonomy): domain Bacteria; phylum Pseudomonadota; class Gammaproteobacteria; order Burkholderiales; family Burkholderiaceae_B; genus Limnobacter. Next base: position 581,603 of record NZ_LR732330.1, on the reverse strand, counting down.
ATTACGGGTGAAGCGTCTATTCAGATGAACATCCAGGAATTGTCCACCTGCTTCCAATACCATTTCACACCGAAAATCGTGAACTTGAACAACCGGTATCTGGGCATGGTTCGCCAGTGGCAACAGCTTGATTATGGCTCACGCTACTCTGAAAGCTACATGGATGCGCTGCCGGATTTCGTCAAGTTGGTGGAAGCGTATGGCCACATCGGCATGCAAATTACCAAGCCATCCGATGTTGAGCCTGCCTTGCGCGACGCGTTTGGCAAGTACAAAGACCGTTTGGTGTTCATGGACTTCATCACCGACCGCACCGAGAACGTGTGGCCCATGGTGAAGGCTGGCAAGGGCTTGTCCGAAATGCTGCTGGGTTCGGAAGAACTTTAACAAGGAGATGGCAAATATGAGACACATTATTTCCGTTCTCCTCGAGAACGAACCAGGTGCGTTGTCCCGCGTGGTGGGGTTGTTTTCCGCCCGCGGATACAACATTGAAACCCTGACCGTGGCCCCCACGGAAGACGAAACCATGTCCCGCATGACCATTGTCACTGTCGGTTCCGATGACATCATCGAGCAGATCACCAAACACCTTAACCGCTTGATTGAAGTGGTTAAAGTGGTTGATCTAAGTGATGGTGCGCATATTGAACGTGAGCTGATGCTGGTAAAATTGCGTGCAGTTGGCAAAGAGCGTGAAGAATTGAAGCGCACTGCGGATATTTTCCGTGGCCGCATCATTGATGTCACCGAGAAAAGCTACACCATTGAGTTGACTGGCAACAAATCCAAGCTGGATGCATTCCTGGACTCGATTGACCGCACAGCCATTTTGGAAACTGTCCGAACGGGCAGTTCTGGCATTGGCCGCGGCGAACGAATTCTGCGCGTCTGAAAGATGAATTTAAATACCTGAATCAAAAGGAAAATGACATGAAAGTTTATTACGACAAAGACGCGGATCTTTCCCTGATCCAGAAGAAGAAAGTATCCATCATTGGTTACGGTTCACAAGGTCACGCCCACGCACAAAACCTGCGCGATTCTGGCGTAGAAGTAGTTGTTGGTTTGCGTAAAGGCGGTGCATCCTGGTCCAAAGCTGAAGGTGCTGGCTTGAAAGTGAAAGAAGTGGCTGACGCGGTAAAAGAAGCCGACGTGGTCATGATTTTGCTGCCCGATGAAAACATTCCCGACGTGTACAACAAGGAAGTTGCTCCAAACATCAAGCCTGGTGCAGCTTTGGCTTTCGCTCACGGCTTCAACGTGCATTACAACCAGGTTGTGCCCCGCGCCGACATCGACGTCATCATGATCGCCCCCAAAGGCCCAGGCCACACCGTGCGTTCTGAATACCTGAAAGGTGGCGGCGTGCCTTCACTGATCGCGATTTACCAAGACACCACTGGTAACGCACACGACATTTCCCTGGCTTATGCAGCAGCGAATGGCGGCACCAAGGGTGGCGTAATCGAAACCAACTTCCGCGAAGAAACAGAAACAGACTTGTTCGGTGAGCAGGCTGTGTTGTGCGGCGGTGCGGTTGAGCTGGTAAAAGCCGGTTTCGAAACTTTGGTTGAAGCAGGTTACGCACCTGAAATGGCTTACTTCGAATGCTTGCACGAGCTGAAGTTGATTGTTGACCTGATGTACGAAGGCGGCATTGCCAACATGAACTACTCCATTTCCAACAACGCGGAATATGGCGAGTACGTAACCGGCAACCGAGTAATCGCCGACCAGGCCCGCGCAGCCATGAAGGAATGTTTGGCCAATATCCAAAACGGTGAATACGCCAAGCGTTTCATTCTGGAAGGCAAAACCAACTATCCGGAAATGACCGCGCGTCGTCGCTTGAATGCACAACACCCCATTGAAATCGTGGGTGCGCAGCTGCGCGGCATGATGCCCTGGATCAGCAAAAACAAGTTGGTTGATCAGTCCAAGAACTAATCTGCCGCTTGACTGCTTTACGGAAAACCCACAGTCTGAAAGTGCTGTGGGTTTTTTGTTTTCTGGCCAAATGGGGGTTCACTTCGGATTCTTATTGAGCAATTCGCACAAAACTTACCGCACTTGGTCATTTTGGCTTATAAAATCTGCACTATAACCATTCACAACAAAGAGCTATGAACTACCCACATCCCATCATTGCCCGCGAGGGTTGGCCTTTTCTTGCAATCGTTGCTGTTTTGGCGCTTGCCCTTCAGTCTTTTGGCCTCACGTTTCTATCGGTCGTGGCGTGGATTCTGTTCATCTTTGTTCTGCAGTTTTTCCGTGATCCTCCCCGTTACATTCCCGCACAGAAAAATGCGGTTGTGTCGCCAGCAGATGGCCGCATCGTTGCTGTTGAGCGCGTAGAAGATCCTTACGCCCAGCGTGAAGCCTTGAAAATTTCCGTGTTCATGAACGTATTCAATGTGCACTCCAACCGAATTCCAATTGGTGGTGAAATCAAGTCGGTGGATTATTTCCCCGGTTTGTTTGTGAATGCAGACCTGGACAAGGCGAGTACCCAAAATGAGCGCAACGCAATTGTGATTCACACTGAAAGTGGCGCTACCGTAACTGCTGTTCAGGTTGCCGGCTTGATCGCGCGTCGAATTCTTTGTTACGTCAAACCCACAGAGGCTGTTGAGAAAGGACAGCGTTACGGATTTATTCGTTTCGGTTCCCGTGTGGATGTTTATTTGCCAACTGATTCAGTGCCCAAAGTGGCAATTGGCGACAAGGTTTCAGCTTCTTCAACCGTGTTGGCCGAGTTGGTGTCCTGATTATGCGATTCAAGCGGAATAAAAACCGTTTTGGAGCACCGCGCGCGTTTTCAAACGCGGCTTCGCGCCCGGCAGGCAAGCCCCACAAGGGCGTTTATTTGTTGCCCAACCTGTTTACCACGGCGGCTCTGTTTAGCGGTTTTTATGGCATTGTCATGGCCATGGGTCAACAATTCACTGCTGCAGCGGTTGCCATTTTCGCTGCCTTGGTACTTGACAGCCTGGATGGTCGAGTTGCCCGAATGACCAACACCCAAAGTGCATTTGGTGCCGAATACGACAGCTTGGCAGACATGGTGTCGTTTGGTGCAGCCCCAGCATTGATTATTTATGAGTGGTCGCTCAGCGGCATGGGCAAACTGGGTTGGGTTGCCGCTTTTGTTTATCTGGCAGGTGCCGCTTTGCGCCTGGCCCGTTTCAACACCAATGCGGCAGTCGTAGACAAAGCCTGGTTCCAAGGTTTGCCCAGCCCTGCTGCCGCGGCACTGGTCACCGGTTTTGTTTGGGTGATGGACGACGCCAAAATGGCAGGTGCCGAGTTGGATTGGTTGGCCTGGGGTATTACCTTCTACGCAGGTATTACCATGGTGTCCAACGTGCCTTTCTTCAGCGGCAAAGACTTCCATTTCCGCCGCAGTGTGCCTTTCTTGGTGCTCGCCTTGATTCCCCTCGTATTTGCGCTCGTGTCCCAAGACCCGCCCAAGGTATTGTTCGGCGTATTTGTGTTGTACGGTCTTTCTGGCTATGTCGTTTACCTGGTCCGGAAGGTGAAGGGGCAGGGCCTTAAGGGCATGGATATCGAAAGAGACGAACACTTTTAATTCGTGTCATTCAGGCCGGATACGCTGTATTCGGCCCTTCACGGGTTCCCCGCAATACCGCTTCACGCCTGCATTGTTGTATCCTTAGAACATAATCAGGAGAACAGCATGTCAGACCGCCTCATCATATTCGACACTACTCTGCGCGACGGCGAACAAAGCCCCGGCGCCTCGATGACCCGTGAAGAAAAAATCCGTATTGCCAAGCAACTTGAGAAGTTGAAAGTTGACGTGATCGAGGCCGGTTTTGCCGCCTCCAGCAACGGCGATTTCGAGGCGATCAAGTCCATTGCCTCGGTCATCAAAGAATCCACAGTGTGTTCTTTGGCCCGCGCCAATGACAAAGACATCATGCGTGCTGGCGATGCATTGGCTCCAGCTGAGCGCCGCCGCATTCACACCTTTATTGCCACTTCGCCTTTGCACATGGAAGTGAAGTTGCGCATGACGCCTGATCAGGTTTTGGAGCAGGCCGTCAAGGCTGTAAAGCTGGCCCTGCAGTACACCGATGATGTTGAGTTTTCGGCTGAAGATGGCTACCGCTCTGAACTGCCATTTCTGGCCAAAGTCTGCGAGGCCGTGATCAAGGCGGGTGCAAAAACCATCAATATTCCCGACACGGTTGGTTATGCAGTGCCTTCCTTGTATGGCGAATTCATGCGCGATCTTCGCACCATGACCCCAAATAGCGACAAAGCCGTCTGGTCTGTTCATTGCCACAACGACTTGGGCATGGCAGTGGCCAATTCTTTGGCCGGCGTGGCCATTGGTGGTGCGCGCCAGGTAGAGTGCACAATCAATGGTTTGGGTGAGCGGGCGGGCAATTGTTCCCTAGAGGAAATTGTCATGGCAGTTAAAACCCGCCGAGACTTCTTCAATATGGATGTGGGCATCGACACCACGCAAATCGTCTCGGCCAGCCGATTGGTCAGCAATATCACCGGCTTTGTGGTTCAGCCCAACAAAGCGATTGTGGGGGCCAATGCATTCGCGCATGCTTCCGGCATTCATCAGGATGGCGTACTGAAAGCCCGTCAAACCTATGAAATCATGACTGCTGAGGATGTCGGCTGGTCTGCCAACAAAATTGTGCTGGGCAAGCTGTCTGGTCGCAATGCCTTCAAGCAGCGTCTTGAGGCGCTGGGTATTGAAATGGAAAGCGAGCAGGCCTTGAACGATACTTTCCAGCGATTCAAGGATTTGGCCGATCGCAAAGCCGAAATTTTTGATGAAGACATTCATGCCTTGGTGTCGGGTGATGGCGCTGGTGGCGAATCTGAACATTATCGCTATGTGTCTTTGGTCCAGCACTCCGAAACCGGAGAACGCCCCAAGGCAAGGGTGGTGTTCTCAATTGAAGGTCGGGAGGTCATTTCTGAAAGCCAGGGCAACGGGCCAGTGGACGCCACAGTGAAGGCCATCGAGGCTGAAGTGCAAAGCGGTGCTGAACTCTTGCTCTTCTCTGTCAATGGCATTACTTCCGGTACCACTGAATCTCAGGGCGAAGTCACCATGCGCTTGCAAAAGGGTGGTCGAATAGTCAATGGTGTGGGGGCAGATCCCGATATTGTGGTCGCATCGGCCAAAGCCTATTTGTCAGCTTTGAACAAATTGCAGTCAAAACACGAAAAGTTGAATCCACAGGTTTGATTTTTACCGGTTTTCCCCTACAATAGCGGGTTCAGGTGACCACCTTTTAAAACGGGTGGTCTTTTTACACGGAACAGCGGTCTGAACAGTGGCTGCTAGTTCACGCAAGTGGAGTAATAAAGATGTCAGAAATCAATAAAGCGGCAATTCTCGCCGAATATCAACGCGCCAAGGGCGACACAGGTTCTCCCGAGGTTCAAGTAGCATTGTTGACAGCCCGAATCAACTCGTTGACCGATCACTTCAAGGCCAACGCCAAAGACCATCACTCACGCCGCGGTTTGCTGCGCATGGTGTCTCGTCGTCGTAAGCTGCTTGATTACCTCAAGCGCAAAAACGCAGATGCTTACCGCAACCTGATCAGCAGCTTGGGTCTACGCAAGTAATTGGTCGCTGCTACAAGCCGTTGATTTGACTCAAATGCCTGCAACCCCGGTTGTGGGCATTTGTGTTTTAAAACTGACGGGCTCTCGCATCCGGGTATTGGCCCGGCGAGATTACTAAAAGGAAAAGACAAAGTGTTTGAAATTCATAAAGAAACCTTCCAGTATGGTCAACACACAGTGACCCTGGAAACCGGTGAAATCGCCCGCCAGGCGGGTGGCTCTGTCATCGTAACCGTAGACGACACCGTCGTATTGGCCACTGTTGTAGCCGCCAAGTCTGCCAAACCCGGTCAAGACTTTTTCCCCTTGACCGTTGATTACGTTGAAAAATTCTATGCCGCTGGCCGTATTCCCGGTGGCTTCTTCAAGCGCGAAGGCAAGGGCACTGAACAAGAAACCCTGAATGCACGCCTGATCGATCGTCCGTTGCGCCCCCTGTTTCCTGAAGGCTTCTTCAATGAAGTACAGGTAACCTTGACCGTGATGTCGATCAACCCTGAAGTCAATCCAGACATTCCAGCCATGCTCGGCGCGTCTGCGGCACTGTCAATCGCTGGTATTCCTTTCAATGGCCCGGTCGGTGGTGCGCGCGTTGGTTACATCAACGAGCAGTACGTGCTGAACCCAACAGCCACACAGTTGAAAGACAGCAAGATGGACCTGATTGTTGCAGGTACCGAAGCTGCTGTGCTGATGGTTGAATCTGAAGCGCATGAGTTGTCTGAAGAAATCATGTTGGGCGGCATCATGTTCGGTCACGAACAAATGCAAACCGCAATCAATGCCATTCACGCGCTGACCGCCAAAGCTGGTAAGCCTGAATGGGACTGGAAAGCTGCACCTGCAAACGAGCCTTTGGTGGCTGCTGTTACCGAATTGGCTGGCGAGAAACTGGCCGCTGCTTACAAAATGACTGAAAAGCAGGCCCGTAGCCAACGCCTGAAAGAAATTTCTGCTGAAGTGGCTGCTGAACTGCCTTCCAAGTTGACTGAAGAGCAGCGCGCTGGCATTACCAACGCAGACGTCAGCGACATCATGTTCGGCCTGGAAGCCAAAATTGTTCGCGGTCAGATCCTGAATGGCGAGCCACGCATCGACGGTCGCGATACCCGCACCGTACGCCCAATCACCGTTCGCACCGGCGTATTGCCACGTGCCCACGGTTCCGCCTTGTTCACACGTGGTGAAACACAGGCTTTGGTGGTCACTACACTGGGTACCGGTCGTGACGAGCAAATGATTGATGCGGTTGCCGGTGAATACCGTGATCGTTTCATGTTCCATTACAACATGCCCCCGTACGCCACCGGCGAATGTGGTCGCATGGGTGCACCGAAGCGCCGTGAAATCGGCCATGGCCGTTTGGCACGCCGTGCAGTTGAAATGATGTTGCCCGCGCCTGAAGACTTCCAGTACACAATGCGTGTGGTGTCAGAAATCACTGAATCCAATGGTTCAAGCTCCATGGCTTCTGTGTGTGGCGGTGCATTGTCCCTGATGGACGCGGGTGTTCCCCTGAAGCAGCTGGTGGCTGGTATTGCCATGGGCTTGATCAAAGAAGACAACAAGTTCGCTGTTCTTACAGACATTTTGGGTGATGAAGATCACTTGGGCGACATGGACTTCAAGGTGGCTGGCTCTGAAAACGGTGTGACTGCGCTGCAGATGGACATCAAGATTCAAGGCATTACCAAAGAAATCATGCAAGTTGCATTGGCACAAGCTCGCGAAGGCCGCATGCATATCCTGGGTATCATGAAAGAAGCCACAGGTGGCAATGTGGGTGAGTTGTCTGCCTACGCACCACGCATGATCACCATGAAGATCAATCCTGAGAAAATTCGTGACGTAATTGGCAAGGGTGGTGCAACCATTCGCGGCATTACCGAGCAAACAGGCGCAAGTATCGACATCAAGGAAGATGGTTCAATCACCATCGCCTCTGTTGATGGTGACGCAGGCGAGCGCGCCAAGAAGCTGATCGAAGACATCACGGCTGAAGTGGAAGTGGGTGCCGTGTACGAAGGCACCGTGCTGAAGCTACTCGATTTCGGCGCCATCGTCAGCGTATTGCCAGGCAAGGATGGTCTGTTGCACATCTCGCAAATTGCCAACGAACGTGTGAACACCGTTGGCGATTTCCTGAAAGAAGGCCAGGTTGTGAAGGTTAAAGTGCTTGAGGCCGATGAAAAAGGTCGCCTGCGCTTGTCCATGAAAGCCCTGTTGGCTCCCGAGGCTCCTGCTGAGCAGGCCGCCGAAGGTCCCAGCGAAGGTTAATGAGTACAGCAGCCCCGCAACTGCCTGTCAGTATGAGGGCAGTGGGAGTGAAGGCCCCCGGTGGTGTCGATCAGCTTGAGTTGATTGAATTACCGGTTCCTTCGCCCATGCCAGGTGAGGTGCTAATTCAGGTCAAGGCCGCCGGGGTGAATCGTCCCGATGTGTTGCAACGCCTGGGTTTGTATCCGCCACCCGCCGATGCCAATCCCAATTTGGGGCTGGAAGTGTCGGGTGTGGTTGTGGCTGTGGGGCAGGGCGTACCTGAAAGCCATTTGGGCGAACCCGTCATGGCTTTGTGCAATGGCGGTGGTTATGCGGAGTATGCATGCGTGCCCGCAAGGCAGTGCATGCAAATTCCCAAAGGTTTAAGTTTCACCGAGGCGGCCAGTTTGCCCGAGGTGTACATGACCGTTTGGCAAAACCTGTTTTTGAAAGGTGCTGCCAGGGCTGGTCAAACAGTATTGATTCATGGGGGCAGTAGTGGCATTGGCACCGCTGCCATCCAGTTGTGCAAGAAACATGGATTGCGCACTTTTGTAACTGTGGGCAGTCAGGAAAAGGCAGATTTTTGCACCGCTTTGGGGGCTGAAAGGGCCTACCTGTACAAAACCCAGGATTGGGAGCAGCAGGTGTTGCAGGATACACAGCAACAGGGTGTCGATTTGATTCTCGACATGGTGGCTGGCGATTATCTGAACAAAGATTTGAACTGCGCGAAACCGCAGGGCATGGTGATCGTGATTGCATTGCTGGGCGGACGTTTCGCCAATATTGACGCTGCAAAACTGATGACCAAACAAGTGGTTTTGACTGGAACTACCTTGCGGCCCCGTTCCGCTGAATTCAAGGCGGATTTGGCGCGGCAGGTCGAGCGGGAATTAATAGAGGGTTTTTCTGCGCAAGTGCTGAAATCGCTGGTGCAAGCCACTTTCACACTTGCTGATGTTGCCAAGGCTCACCAGTTGATGGAGTCAGGTAACGCCTTGGGAAAAATTGTGCTCAATATCGAGAATCAAGAAAAGGAATCAGAAAGAGCATGAGTGAAACATCCAAACACAATTCAAGAAAGAAATTGGTGGCTGGTAACTGGAAAATGAACGGCGACTTCGACTCGAATGAGGCGCTTGTTCTTGGGTTCCTGCCCGAAGTAGACGATCAGGTTGACGTGTCTGTATTTTGCCCGTTTCCTTATCTGGCCCAACTAGGAAAGTTGCTGGAAGATCAAGCAGTTATCTTCGGTGCGCAGGATGTGTCAGCAAAATCCAGTGGAGCCTACACCGGCGAGGTGTCAGTCGAAATGCTGAAGGAATTCGGGGTCAAGCAGGTGTTGGTGGGCCACTCAGAACGTCGCCAGTACCACGCAGAAACCAGCGCGACTGTTGCACAAAAAGCGGTCGCGGCCCTTCAAGGTGACATCACGCCGATTGTGTGTGTGGGTGAAACGCTGGCAGAGCGCGAAGCCGGGCAGGTAGAGGCTGTGATCGCCTCCCAATTGGATCCGGTTGTTGAGCATTGCTCGAAATTTGTTGAAAACGGCGCCTGGAATCTGGTGATTGCCTATGAGCCGGTTTGGGCCATTGGCACTGGCGTTACGGCCAGTCCGGAGCAAGCGCAAGAGGTGCACGCCATGATTCGTGCCCGACTGAATGCCATGTTGGGGCCAGAAGTAGCCCAGAGCACCCGAATTTTGTACGGCGGAAGTGTAAAGCCGGGCAATGCAAGCGAGATTTTTTCAAAAGTTGACATTGATGGTGGCCTAATTGGTGGTGCAGCTTTGTCTTCTGATGATTTCTCTGGAATAATACGCGCCGCGAGAGGTTAAATAATTTATGAGCATATTCAATTCATTCTTGGTGATCATGCAGATCATCTCTGCAATCGCCGTTATCGTTCTGGTTTTGTTGCAGCACGGCAAGGGCGCAGACATGGGCGCAGCCTTCGGCAGCGGCTCATCTGGCAGCCTGTTTGGTGCAACTGGATCGGCGAATTTCTTGAGCCGGGCTACGGGCTTTTGTGCTACAATCTTTCTGCTTTGCACACTGGGTTTGGCCTTTTATTCAAGGGCTGGCGTTGAAGCGGAATCCGGTGGTGTAATGGAGGCCATTCAGGCTTCTCCAGTAGAGGGAACGGCAACCCCTACGGAGACCAAACCGGCTGAACCAAAAACGCCCGTGCAGGATATTCCAAAGTAATTTATTGCAAAGCAATTTATTGCGCTGCAATGATATGCCGACGTGGTGGAATTGGTAGACACGCTATCTTGAGGGGGTAGTGGCCACAGGCTGTACGAGTTCGAGTCTCGTCGTCGGCACCAAGGTTTAAATCAAAGCCGGTCTTGTACATAACGACCGGCTTTTTTTCGGGCTAATCGAAGGCTATTAGGGTTTACACGGGAGTCACAGTGAATTTAGAGTCTTATTTTCCAGTGTTAATGTTCATCCTTGTGGGGATCAGTGTCGGCGGTGGTGCCATGCTGGTTGGTCGTATCCTTGCCCCCCACCGCCCAGACGGGCAAAAACTTTCCCCCTACGAATGTGGTTTCGAGGCGTTTGAAGACGCCCGCATGCAATTCGACGTGCGTTACTACCTTGTTGCCATTCTTTTTATTCTGTTCGATCTCGAAATCGCGTTTCTCTTCCCCTGGGCTGTGGCTTACAGGGAAATTGGTCCTGTTGGTTTCTGGGCCATGATGATTTTCCTGGGTGTTCTGGTGGTGGGTTTCATTTACGAATGGACCCGCGGTGCGCTGGATTGGGAATAAATTGGCCAATAAGCGGGCTATTTACGGGCAAATGATCGCCCCACTTTCGTGAAGGTAGTAAGCAAATGGGTATTGACGGTGTTTTAAACGAAGGTTTTATCACCACCACGGCTGATAAATTGATCAACTGGGGCCGTACTGGCTCGCTTTGGCCGATGACCTTTGGCTTGGCTTGTTGTGCGGTGGAAATGATGCATGCGGGTGCCAGTCGCTACGACTTGGACCGTTTTGGCATTATTTTTCGACCGAGTCCACGTCAATCCGACCTCATGATTGTGGCGGGCACGCTATGTAACAAAATGGCGCCAGCCTTGCGCAAAGTGTACGACCAAATGGCTGAGCCACGTTGGGTGCTGTCCATGGGTTCGTGTGCCAATGGTGGTGGTTACTATCACTACTCTTATTCGGTTGTTCGCGGTTGCGATCGCATCGTGCCGGTTGATGTGTACGTGCCGGGCTGCCCTCCCACAGCGGAAGCGCTCATGTATGGTCTGCTGCAATTGCAGAACAAGATCAAAACCACTTCCACCATTGCGCGATAAGGGGTTCTATTCATGACACAGAACCAGACTTTAAGCCTTGAAAAGTTGAGCGCTGATCTGCTCGCTGCGCTCGGTGATCGCATCGTTGAATGCAAGCTTGCTTTCGGTGAAGTCAATTTGACGGTGAAGGCCGATTCTTATTTCGAGTCTTGCACCATTCTTCGCGATGACGAAACCCTGCAGTTTGAGCAATTAATTGACTTGTGTGGTCTTGATCGCAGTGAATATGGCAATGAATTGAACGAATCCCAGCGTTTCTGGGTGGTGTGTCAGTTGTTGTCTGTATCGAAAAACCTGCGCGTGCGCCTGAAGGTGTGTTGCCCCGATGACGATTTGCCCACCGTGGCCTCTGTGATCGACGTGTGGTCTTCGGCCAATTGGTACGAGCGCGAAGCCTTCGACTTGTATGGCATCGTATTCGAAGGTCACCCCGACTTGCGCCGCATTTTGACTGACTATGGTTTTGTGGGGCATCCGTTCCGCAAAGACTTTCCTTTGTCTGGCCATGTCGAAATGCGCTACGACCCTGAATTAGGTCGTGTGGTGTACCAACCCGTCACCATTGAGCCGCGTGAAATTACACCCCGCATCATTCGCGAACCTCAATACGGTGGAGCGAAATAATCATGGCTGAAATTAAAAATTACACTCTGAACTTTGGTCCTCAGCACCCGGCAGCACACGGTGTGTTGCGCCTGGTGCTCGAGCTGGATGGTGAAGTCGTCCAGCGCGCAGACCCGCACATTGGCCTGTTGCACCGTGGCACTGAAAAGCTGGCAGAGCACAAAACTTTTATTCAATCATTGCCTTACATGGACCGCCTTGATTACGTGTCCATGATGTGCAATGAGCATGCTTACTGCATGGCCATTGAAAAGCTGTTGAACATCGAAGTGCCTGTTCGCGCGCAATACATTCGCGTCATGTTCGATGAAATCACCCGTATCCTGAATCACCTGCTGTGGTTGGGTGCGCACGGCCTTGATGTGGGTGCCATGGCGGTATTTCTGTATGCCTTCCGTGAACGTGAAGACCTGATGGACTGCTATGAAGCGGTTTCCGGGGCACGTTTACACGCAGCCTATTACCGCCCGGGTGGCGTGTATCGCGATTTGCCTGATCGCATGCCCCAGTACAAGCCGTCCAAGGTGCGTTCTGCCAAGAAAGTGGATGAGTTGAACAAGAACCGACAAGGTTCCGTGCTCGATTTTATTGACGATTTCACCCAGCGGTTTCCGAAGTATGTGGACGAATACGAAACCCTGTTGACCGACAACCGCATCTGGAAACAGCGTTTGGTCGGCGTGGGTGTGGTTACGCCTGAACGTGCTTTGTCCATGGGCTTTACCGGTCCCATGCTGCGTGGTTCAGGTATCGCCTGGGACTTGCGCAAAAAGCAACCTTATGAAGTGTACGACCGCATGGATTTCGATATTCCAGTGGGCAAAAACGGCGATTGCTACGACCGTTATCTGGTGCGCGTTGAAGAAATGCGCCAGTCGAACAAAATCATCAAGCAGTGTGTTGCGTGGTTGCGTGCCAACCCTGGCCCAGTCATGAGCGACAACCACAAGGTAACGCCGCCCAAGCGCGTGGACATGAAAACCAATATGGAAGAATTGATCCACCACTTCAAGTTGTTCACAGAGGGCATGCATGTGCCTGAGGGTGAGTCATACGCAGCGGTTGAACATCCGAAGGGTGAGTTTGGTATTTACCTGGTCGCTGACGGTGCAAACAAGCCTTATCGCTTGAAGATTCGTGCCCCTGGTTTTGCGCACCTGCAAGGTTTGGACGAAATGTCTCGCGGCCACATGTTGGCCGACGTGGTGACCATTATTGGTACCCAAGACATTGTGTTCGGTGAAATTGATCGCTAAGGATTGAATTGAATCATGAAGTTGAGCGAAAACACCTATCGTTTGATAGACAAAGAACTGACCAAGTATCCTGCTGACCAGAAGATTTCAGCGGTCATGGCGGGCTTGCGTATTGCGCAAGTGGAATTGGGTTGGTTGCCTACCGATGCCATTGAGGCTGTTGCCGAATACCTGGAAATCCAACCGATCGCAGCCTACGAAGTGGCCACGTTCTACAACATGTACGACACCAAGAAAGTTGGTAAGTCGAAAATTGTTGTGTGCACGAACCTTCCCTGTGCATTGTCGGGTGGTACGGATGCAGCTGAGTACTTGAAGAAGAAACTGGGTATTGATTACAACGAAACCACCAAAGACGGCTTGTTCACCCTGAAAGAAGGTGAGTGCATGGGCGCCTGCGGCGATTCTCCAGTCATGTTGGTGAACAACCACCGCATGTGCAGTTTCATGAGCACCGAGAAAATCGATGCGTTGGTAGAGGAGTTGAAGTCATGACTTGTTTGCACGGACGACACATTAACCCGGTAATTCTGGCTGGTCTTGATGGCAGTAACTGGGATCTGAAAGGTTACGAGGCGCGTGGCGGGTACAAGGCCCTGCGCAAAATTCTGACTGAAGGCATTTCTCAGGAAGACGTCATTGCTGAGGTCAAAAAATCGGCTTTGCGTGGTCGTGGAGGCGCAGGCTTCCCCACGGGTTTGAAGTGGAGCTTCATGCCTCGCCAGTTTCCGGGCCAAAAGTATTTGGCATGTAATTCGGATGAAGGCGAACCCGGTACATTCAAAGACCGCGACATTTTGCGCTACAACCCGCATTCCGTGATTGAAGGCATGGCCATTGCCGCCTACGCCATGGGCATTACCGTGGGTTACAACTACATCCATGGCGAGATCTGGGAAACATACGAACGCTTTGAAGAGGCGCTGGAGCAGGCTCGTGCGGCTGGTTACCTTGGTGACAACATCATGGGGTCAACCTTCAGCTTCCAACTGCATGCGCACCAGGGTTATGGCGCGTATATTTGCGGTGAAGAAACCGCATTGATCGAATCGATTGAAGGCAAGAAAGGCCAGCCCCGCTTCAAGCCGCCATTCCCGGCGTCTTATGGCATTTATGGCAAGCCCACCACGATCAATAACACCGAAACATTTGCTGCCGTGCCGTTCATTATTCAAAACGGTGGTGACTGGTTCCTGGAACTGGGCAAGCCCAACAACGGTGGTACGAAAATTTTCTCGATTTCCGGCGACGTTGAAAAACCCGGCAACTACGAGATTCCCTTGGGTACTCCATTTGCAACCCTGCTTGAAATGGCGGGTGGCATGAAGGGTGGCCGTAAAATCAAGGCCGTGATCCCCGGTGGTTCTTCCATGCCTGTACTGCCAGGCGATGTGATGATGGCCACCGACATGGACTACGACTCCATTGCAAAAGCTGGTTCCATGTTGGGTTCTGGCGCGGTAATCGTCATGGACGAAACACGCTGCATGGTGAAAAGCCTGTTGCGTTTGTCTTATTTTTATTACGAAGAAAGCTGTGGTCAATGCACACCGTGTCGTGAAGGCACTGGCTGGTTGTATCGAATCATCAACCGCATCGAACACGGAGAAGGTCGTCCCGAGGATCTGGACATGCTGAACTCAATTGCCGACAACATTCAGGGCCGCACCATTTGCGCGCTGGGTGATGCTGCAGCCATGCCGGTTCGCGCTTTCCTGAAACATTTCCATGAAGAATTTGAGCATCACATCACACACAAGTCGTGCATTGTGCCGGCTTACGTTTGATTCCCTGCGGGTAGATACAAATGGTTGAACTAGAGATTGATGGTGTAAAAGTTGAGGTGTCCGAGGGCAGCATGCTCATGGACGCCGCTGAGAAAGCAGGCAGCTATGTGCCTCACTTTTGCTATCACAAAAAATTGTCGATTGCGGCAAACTGCCGCATGTGCCTGGTCGATGTAGAAAAAGCGCCCAAGCCCTTGCCCGCGTGCGCCACGCCTGTGTCGCCCGGCATGATCGTTCGCACCAAGAGCGAAAAAGCCGTGAACGCACAGAAAAGCGTGATGGAGTTTTTGCTGATCAACCACCCACTGGATTGCCCAATTTGTGACCAGGGCGGTGAGTGCCAGCTGCAAGACATCGCGGTGGGCTATGGTGGTGTGTCATCCCGCTATCAGGAAGAAAAGCGTGTGGTGTTTTTCAAAGACATCGGCCCGCTGGTTTCCGCACAGGAAATGAGCCGCTGTATTCACTGTACGCGTTGCGTGCGCTTTGGCCAGGAAGTGGCCGGCGTCATGGAACTGGGCATGGCCAATCGCGGTGAACACTCAGAAATTCTGAGTTTCGTAGGTAATTCGGTTGATTCCGAATTGTCGGGCAACATGATTGACCTGTGCCCTGTGGGCGCGCTCACGTCGAAGCCTTTCCGCTACAACGCCCGCACATGGGAAATGGCACGACGCAAGTCGATTTCCGCGCACGACAGCCTGGGCTCGAACGTGGTGGTACAGGTGAAGGCCGACAAAGTCATGCGCATTGTTCCTCAAGAAAACGACAATGTGAACGAGTGCTGGATTTCAGATCGGGACCGCTTTAGCTACGAAGGTTTGCAGGCAGCCGATCGCTTGAAAGAACCCATGATCAAGAAAAATGGTCAATGGGTGACAACCGATTGGCAAACCGCCTTGAACGTGGCGTTTGAAGGTTTGAAGAAAGCCCGTCGCGAGTCGACTGACCTGAACAACATTGCCATGCTGGTATCCCCGAACAGCACCTTTGAGGAAATGGCTTTGGCCAAGGCCTTGATGAGCGGCATCGGTTCATCCAGCGTTGACGCAGGCCTGCGTCACAGTGCCAACTTGAATTTGTCCGGCGCCACACCTTGGTTGGGTGGCTCCATTCAACAATTGGCCGACGCGGAATCCATCGTGATCGTGGGTACTGATCCGCGAAACGATCAACCCTTGTTGACTCAGCGTGTTCGACAGGCTGCAAAGCAGGGCGCCCGTGTGGTGCTCGTGAATGCGGGTGGATTGGACCCGTTGATGCCCAAAGCCGTGTGGCTGAAAACTGCTCCTTCCAAATGGGCTGAAACATTGAGCCACGATGCTGTGGCCAACGCACTGAGTGCGCCCGAAGGTGCCAAGTTTGTATTGATTGGCCAGCAGGTGTTGATGAGCCCGTTTGCCGGTCAGGTGTTGGCCAAAGCGGCCGAATTGGCGAAGTCCACTGGTTCGACATTGGGCTTCCTGGGCGATGCTGCCAACTGGGTTGGATCATTTGTGGCTGGTGTTCAGGCCAGCGCCAACGGTGGCAAAAACGCGCAAGCCATGTTGGAAGGCAAGGCCAAGGCAGCGATCGTTTTTGGCGCAGAGCCAGACCTGGACAGCGTCGAGGGCCAGAAAATTATGCGCGGCCTGATCGACGCCGAATTTGTCGTACAAGCCTGTGCGTTCGTGGGCAATGCAAAGCAGTACGCTGATGTGTTGTTGCCGATCGCGCCAAGCACCGAAACTTCCGGTACTTACATCAATATTGCAGGCACTGCACAAACCTTCAAGGCTGCGGTTCGTCCTTTGGGTGAAACACGCCCGGGCTGGAAAGTGTTGCGTGTATTGGGCAATTTGTTGGGTCTCGATGGTTTTGAGTTCAATAGCTCTGAAGAGGTATTGAAAGCATACTTGCCTGCTGATCTTTCCGCCGTGTTGAGCAATGCGATTCCGGAGCAAGCAGTGGCTGGCGTCGCACTGAACGGTAAACTTGAGTTGGCGGCATTTGCGCCAATTTATGACACCGACGCACTTGTTCGTCGCGCCGAATCACTGCGCGAAACAAAAGCAGCCAAACCTGCTCTTGCGCAAATCAGTGTGCAAACTGCAGAGACTCTAGGCGTTAAAAGCGGGGACAAAATCCAATTGACTGACTCCGAGGGCGGCACCTTGTGTGCAGCAGTTCTAGTGAATAAAACCATTGCTGAAAATACGGTGCTGGTGCCTGTGGGTCGAGCTGACACGCAAAGCCTGCGCAATGTGTTTGGTGGCGTTGCTGTTGAAGCAGTGGTGGCCAGCGAGGTGCAGGCATGAGCTCACCGGTTGAAATGATCACCACTTTCGGTTCGGGTTTGCTCGGTCCGGCTTGGGTACCTGTCTGGACATTGATCAAGATCTTGTGCATCACCTTGCCTTTGCTTGGCCTGGTTGCGTACCTGACTTACTGGGAACGCAAGATGATTGGTCGCATGCACATTCGCATGGGCCCAAGTTATGTGGGGCCCATGGGTTTGCTTCAGCCAATCGCTGACGCGGTCAAGATGATGTTCAAGGAAATCATCGTGCCAATGAACGCCAACAAAGGCCTGTTCATTATTGCGCCGATCATGACCATCATGCCTGCTCTGGCGGCATGGGCCGTAATTCCATTCGGCCCTGAAACGGTGTTGGCCAACGTAAATGCTGGCTTGTTGTACCTCATGGCGATTACTTCGCTTGAAGTGTATGGCGTGATCATTGCGGGCTGGGCATCGAACTCCAAGTACGCCTTCCTGGCTGCCATGCGTGCTTCTGCGCAAATGGTGTCCTATGAATTGGCGATTGGTTTCGTATTGGTTACCGTGTTGTTGGTGGCTGGTAGCTTGAATATGACCGACATCGTGATGACACAAACCACGGGTCAATTTGCCGATATGGGCCTGAATTTCCTGTCCTGGAATTGGTTGCCTTTGCTGCCCTTGCTGGTGATTTACATGATCTCAGCAGTTGCAGAGACCAACCGACACCCCTTTGACGTGGTGGAAGGCGAGTCAGAAATCGTGGCTGGCCACATGGTTGAATACTCTGGCATGACCTTTGCGGTATTTTTCCTGGCCGAGTACGCCAACATGATTTTGTTGTCTTGCCTGGCTGCAATCATGTTCTTCGGTGGCTGGGACGCGCCGGTTGCATTCCTTGAATTCATACCGGGCTGGATCTGGCTGGGCCTTAAAACCTTCCTGCTGGTTTCCATGTTTATCTGGTTCCGCGCATCGTTCCCGCGTTATCGCTATGACCAAATCATGCGTTTGGGCTGGAAAGTGTTTATTCCGCTGACCTTGGTGTGGTTGGTAGTGGTTGCTGCCTGGATGCAGACCCCCTGGAACATCTGGAATTAATTGAGAGCGAACCATGTTTCAAGTTGTTAAAGAGTTTTTGAACAGTTTGTTGTTGCGCGAAATGCTCAAGGGCATGGCGCTCACAATGAGCTACATGTTCACCCAGCCAATTACTGTGTTGTACCCCATGGAGAAAACGCCGATGTCGCCGCGTTTTCGTGGTTTGCACGCGCTGCGCCGCTATGAAAATGGCGAAGAGCGTTGCATTGCCTGCAAGCTGTGTGAAGCAGTGTGCCCAGCCTTGGCAATTACAATTGAATCGGAACAGCGCGAAGACGGCACACGTCGGACGAGCCGTTACGACATTGATTTGACCAAGTGTATTTTCTGCGGTTTCTGTGAAGAATCGTGCCCAGTGGACTCAATCGTTGAGACCCACATTCACGAATATCACGGTGAGAAGCGCGGCGATCTGTATTTCACCAAGGAAATGCTGCTGGCTGTGGGCGACCGCTACGAGGCTGAAATTGCAGCAAACCGTGAAGCCGATGCGGCCTACCGTTAACTTGATACAAAACTTAGAAGACTAAATGCAATGGATGCAATAACCGGTTTCTTTTATGTGTTCGCCGCCATTCTGGTGTTTGCCGCGGTGCGCGTGATAACCGCCAGCAATGCTGTACATGCGGCTTTGTACCTGGTGCTCTCGTTTTTTTCGGCCTCTGCCTTGTGGATGCTGTTGGAAGCAGAGTTCCTGGCCATTTCACTGGTGCTTGTGTATGTGGGTGCAGTGATGGTGTTGTTCCTCTTCGTCGTCATGATGGTGGATGTGAACATGGACAAGGTACGCGCCGGTTTTTGGAAAAACTTGCCAGTGGCAGCAATCGTCGGTTCGCTGATTGCTTTCCAAATGTCGGTGGTGTTGTTGCGTGGCTTTTGGGACCCCAATCTTGAAACGCCAGAGCAGGCGGCCAACAATACGCAGGCACTGGGTAAATTGCTGTACACCGAGTATTTGTATCCGTTTGAAGTGGCTGCCTTGATTTTGCTTGTGGCGATGGTTGCGGCGATTGCCCTGACTTTGCGCAAGCGCAAGGACACGAAAGGCCAGGTGCCTTCAGACCAGGTTCGCGTGAAGTCCACAGACCGCGTCAAGCTGGTGAGCATGCCTGCCGATCTGGACCGCAAACAAACCAAAAGCGACACCAACAGCGGTCGCCAAGCCTAACCGGGAATAGACAACAATGATTTCACTATCTCATTACCTCGTGCTGGGCGCGATTTTGTTCTCGATCAGCGTGATAGGTATTTTCTTGAACCGCAAGAACCTGATCGTGATTCTGATGGCCATTGAACTGATGCTTCTGGCTGTGAACATGAATTTCGTGGCGTTTTCTCACTTCTTGGGCGATTTGTCCGGGCAGTTGTTCGTTTTCTTCATTCTCACAGTGGCCGCTGCCGAGTCCGCAATTGGTTTGGCAATTCTGGTGGTCCTTTTCCGTAACATGAATTCAATCAACGTCGAAGACCTCGACCAGCTGAAGGGGTAAGCGCGAATGAATCCCTTGTATTTGATCGTTCCGTTCGCACCGCTGGTCGGTTCCATACTTGCCGGCTTCTTCGGCAAGCAAATCGGCCGCACAGGCGCACACACAGTCACCATCGCTGGCGTTGCCATTTCCCTGATCGCATCTATCCTGGTGTTTATGGATGTGATGGAAGGCAACACTTTCAACGGCACGCTCTATGAATGGGCTGTTGTGGGTACTTTGGTGTTTGAAGTTGGCTTTCTGATTGACACCTTGACCGCCACCATGATGTTGGTGGTGACCAGCGTTTCATTGATGGTGCACATTTACACCATTGGTTACATGGAAGAGGATGACGGCTATCAGCGATTCTTCTCTTACATTTCGCTGTTTACTTTCTCGATGTTGATGCTCGTGATGAGCAACAACTTCCTGCAACTGTTCTTCGGTTGGGAAGCGGTTGGTCTGGTCTCTTATCTGTTGATTGGTTTTTGGTACACCAAACCGACTGCCATTTACGCAAACCTGAAAGCATTTCTTGTAAACCGCGTGGGTGACTTTGGCTTTATTCTTGGCATCGGCCTGATCATGGCCTCGGCTGGTTCCATGAATTACGCGGAGGTGTTTGCGCAGGCTGACGGCCTGGCAGCCCAAACCATGCCTGGTACCGATTGGCCTTTGTTGGCAGTTGCCTGTATTTGTTTGTTCATTGGTGCGATGGGCAAATCAGCCCAGTTCCCGCTGCATGTCTGGCTGCCCGATTCCATGGAAGGCCCAACACCGATCTCTGCCTTGATTCACGCAGCTACCATGGTGACCGCCGGTATTTTCATGGTTAGTCGCATGTCGCCGCTGTTTGAACTCAGTGACATCGCCCTGAACTTCGTCTTGGTGATTGGATCAATCACTGCGCTGTTCATGGGTTTTCTGGGCATTATTCAAAACGATATCAAACGGGTGGTGGCCTATTCAACGCTGTCGCAGTTGGGTTACATGACGGTGGCTTTGGGTGTATCGGCTTACCCGGTTGCTATTTTCCACCTGATGACTCACGCTTTCTTCAAAGCCTTGTTGTTCCTTGGGGCAGGTTCTGTGATCATCGGCATGCACCATAACCAAGACATTCGCCACATGGGCGGTCTGTGGAAGTACATGCCCATTACCTGGCTAACTTCCTTGCTTGGCTCGCTGGCCTTGATTGGGACACCTTTCTTCTCAGGTTTCTACTCCAAAGACAGCATTATTGAAGCCGTGCACTTCAGTAATTTGCCAGCAGCAGGGTTTGCGTACTTTGCCGTGGTTGCCGGTGTGTTCATCACTGCGTTTTACAGTTTCCGCATGTATTTCCTGGTGTTCCATGGCAAAGAGCGTTTCCATGATGTTCAGCATCATGATGATCATGGCCATGATGACCATGCGCATCACGGACCCGTGCAACCACACGAGTCACGCTGGGTTGTTACCTTGCCGTTGATCTTGCTGGCAATTCCATCGGTCATCATTGGTTACATTGCTGTTGAGCCCATGCTGCACGGTACTTTCTTCGAAGGCGTGCTCACCATTAATCCTGAACATGGCGCAATGGCTGGCTTGAGCAGTATTTTCCATGGCGCAGCTGCCATGGGTGTGCATTCCCTGCAAACAGCGCCATTCTGGTTGGCATTGGCGGGTGTGGTTTCCGCTGCGGTTTGTTACCTGTGGGTGCCTGCCATTCCGGCAGCGTTCATGAGGGTCTTGAAGCCCGTGCACACCTTGCTCGACAACAAGTACTACATGGACAAATTCAATGAGGTAGTGTTTGCCGGCGGCGCCCGTGGTTTGGGCGAGGCATTGTGGAAGTTTGGTGATCGCATGCTGATCGACGGTTTGTTGGTCAATGGCAGCGCCAAACTGGTGGGTTTGATCTCGGGTGTGGTTCGATTCGCGCAAAGTGGTTTCATTTATCACTATGCGTTCGCGATGATTCTTGGCGTATTGGCCATGATCATCACTTTCATCACACTCAAATAACAAAGGCGGAACTTCGGTTCTTACGATTGGAAAATATCAATGTCTAACAATATTCCTTATCTGAGTTTGGCGATCTGGCTGCCAATCGCCTTTGGTGTTTTGATCATGGCTCTGGGCAATGACAAAAACGCAGGTGCAGTCCGGGGAGCGTCCCTGATTGCTGCGCTGATCAGCTTTGTCGTTACTTTGCCTTTGTACTTTGGTTTTGACACCAGCACAGCCCAATTGCAGTTTGTTGAAAATCTGCCCTGGATTGAGGCCTTTGGTGCCTCCTATGGTTTGGGTGTGGATGGCCTGTCAGTCTGGTTTGTTATCTTGACCGCCTTGATCACCATTTTTGTGGTGGTTGCTGCCTGGGAAGTGATTACCGAAAAAGTGGCACAGTACATGGCCGCATTCCTGATCCTCTCGGGGTTGATGGTGGGTGTGTTCTCGGCCACCGACGGCTTGCTGTTCTATGTTTTCTTTGAGGCGACCTTGATCCCGATGTACATCATCGTGGGTGTGTGGGGTGGTCCCAACCGCATCTACGCAGCGTTCAAGTTTTTCCTGTATACGCTGTTGGGTTCTTTGCTTACGCTGGTCGCACTCATTTACCTGCAGTTTCAGTCGGGCACTTTTGAAATTGCAGCGTGGCACAAACTGCCGCTGGGCATGACTGAGCAAATATTGATTTTCCTGGCGTTCCTCATGGCCTTTGCTGTGAAAGTGCCCATGTGGCCAGTTCACACCTGGTTGCCCGACGCGCACGTGGAAGCACCCACGGGTGGTTCGGTGGTTCTGGCTGCAATTATGTTGAAACTGGGCGCGTATGGCTTCTTGCGTTTCAGCATGCCGATTGCGCCTGATGCAAGCCATGAGTTGGCTGGTTTCATGATTACCTTGTCGCTGATCGCGGTGGTGTATATCGGTGTGGTGGCACTGGTTCAGAAGGACATGAAAAAGCTGGTGGCGTATTCATCGATTGCCCACATGGGTTTCGTCACTTTGGGCTTTTTCATGTTCCAGGATTTGGCGGTGCAGGGTGCGATCATTCAAATGATCTCCCACGGCTTTGTGTCGGGCGCCATGTTCCTGTGTATCGGCGTGCTTTATGATCGCGTGCACAGTCGCGAGATTTCTGCCTATGGCGGTGTGGTCAATACCATGCCGAAGTTTGCCGCCTTCTTCCTCTTGTTCGCCATGGCCAACGCGGGTCTGCCTGCAACCAGTGGTTTTGTGGGGGAATTCATGGTGATCCTGGGCGCAGTGAAGTACAACTTCTGGATCGGTTTGCTGGCTGCAACCACCCTGATTTTCGGTGCTGCTTATTCGCTGTGGATGTACAAGCGCGTGGTGTTTGGTGAAGTGGCCAATGACGACGTGAAAAAATTGACCGATGTGAACACCCGTGAATTCCTGATGCTGGGTGCACTGGCAATTTTGGTGATGGCCATGGGCCTGTACCCCAAACCCTTTACTGATGTGTTGCAGGTGTCTGTCGATGCCTTGTTGCAACATGTGGCTCAGTCCAAGCTTTAATTGAGGAATGTTCGTGGATCAGATGAATCTCTCACTCGCTATTCCTGAAATTGCTCTGGCGCTTTTCGCCTGTGCGTTTCTGATTGCTGACAGCGTGACCAAAGGCCGTATTTTGCCAATGCTGCATAACATTGTGGTGTTGTTCTGTATCGGCCTTGGCGTGTATTGCCTGGCGCAAGTACCCACCGCGGGCACCGAGCTGGCTTTCTCCAATATGTACATTGCCGACAGCATGGCCCTGATCTTAAAAGGCTTTTCTGCCTTGGCAATCGCATTTACCTTAATTGTGGGTGCGAACTATGCCAAAGACCGCGATATGTTTAAAGGTGAGTTGCACGCATTGGTGCTGTTTGCTTTGCTCGGTCAGATGATCATGATTTCTGCCAACAACCTGTTGTTGGTGTACTTGGGTGTCGAGTTGCTGTCTCTCAGCCTGTATGCCGCTGTGGCCATGCAACGCGACAATGTGCGCGCAACCGAAGCATCGATGAAGTATTTCGTTCTTGGTGCGTTGGCTTCAGGTTTCCTGTTGTATGGCATGTCGATGATTTACGGTGCAACAGGTTCGCTGAATCACTCTGACATTGCATTTGCTGCGACCGCGGCGGTGTCGGGTCAAAAATCAATTATTTTCGTATTCGGTATTGTGTTCCTGGTGGCTGGCCTTGCCTTCAAGTTGGGCGTGGTGCCGTTCCACATGTGGGTTCCCGACGTGTATCAGGGTTCGCCTTCAATTTCCACCTTGCTGATTAGCGGTGCACCCAAACTGGCTGCATTTGCCATGTTGATGCGCTTGCTCGTTGATGGTTTGTTTGTGATGGCTTTCGATTGGCAAAACATGCTGATGGTGTTGGCGATTGCTTCGCTGGCCATTGGTAACCTGACCGCCATTGCCCAAACCAGCCTGAAGCGCATGCTGGCTTATTCAACGATTGCACAAATGGGTTTCATGCTGTTGGGTTTCTTGTCGGGCGTAACAGGGCAAGATACCGGTAACGCGGCACAGGCTTATTCTTCGGCCATGTTCTACAGCATTACTTATGTGTTGACCACTCTGGGTACCTTCGGTGTGATCATGGTGATGTCACGCAAAGGCTTTGAAGTGGAACACATCAGCGACTTGAAGGGCTTGAACAAACGCGCACCTTGGTTGGCTTTGATCATGCTGTTGTTGATGTTCTCCTTGGCTGGTATTCCACCCATGGTGGGCTTTGCTGCCAAATTGTTGGTTCTGAAAGCCTTGTTGGCCACCGGCCAGGTGTGGTTGGCGGTTTATGCAGTCATGTTCAGTTTGGTGGGTGCTTTCTATTACATTCGCATTGTGAAAACCATGTATTTCGAAGCGCCTGCGGATGAAACTGAAATCGTGATGGGCAACGATGCACGTGCAGTATTGGGCCTGAACGGTTTGGCTGTGATCGCGCTGGGTTTGTTACCCGCGCCGTTGATGGCATATTGCATGACAGCCATTCAGCAAACGCTGGCTGGTTAACTGAATATTTTAGAACTTTCAAGGGGTAGGTTTTGACGCAGACGATTGGGCATTGGTTGTTGTTTGGCTTGGCCTTGCTGTTTGCGAACCTGCCTTTTGTGAGCAACCGCATCATGGGCGTTTTGCCTGTGACTAAAAAAGGCGGTTGGACCCGTGTACTCGAAGTAATCGCCGGTTACTTTATCGTGGGTCTGATCGGCTTTGCCATTGAAGCAAGCCTGAGTCAGGTTACTCCTCAACGCTGGGAATTTTATGCGTTAACAGCATGTCTCTTTCTGGTGTTCGCTTTTCCAGGTTTCGTTTACCGCTTTTTGTGGCGTGCGCCCAAAGGCTGATCTTTGCTGCGGCACGTTCTGTGTACTCCATCAACGGCATTCTTGCGTTCAAAGTAAATGTCCTTTCAGGAATCAATGCCATGAAACGCTTGCTGCTTGTTCTCGCCGCTTCCTGTGCGGTTTTGCTGGTTGCTTGTACCAATTCACCGGAAACAACTCGCAAACTGCAGTTTCTCGCCAAAACCGATTGTGAACTGGTTTACAAATCTGCCGGCGCCCAGGTGATCGAGAATTTCTGTGAAACAGAGTGGAAACCGGTCACAGTGTATATTGCCGATCAAAAATATTCAGTGGACTGGATTGATGAAAAAACCAGTCGTGCCCTGTTTGAAAAAGGGTGCGGCAAGGTTGCGGGGTGCTATTACGAATTGACGCTCGACGGGGTGACCGTAAATGGTCGATTCGCCTATGTAACTCATCTGCTTGAAGGCGAATACACCTTTGAGATCGATGCAAATGAAAACTCAAAGCGATTAGACGAAACCTCAAGCGATCTGAAAACCTGAAAAAAACGCCGACTGAAAAGTCGGCGTTTTGAACTTGCTTACATGTTCGGGTAATTGGGTCCACCACCACCTTCCGGTGTCACCCACACAATATTTTGTGTGGGGTCTTTGATGTCACAGGTTTTGCAGTGTACGCAGTTTTGTGCGTTGATCTGCAACTGATCTTTCCCGTCTTCCTTTTTCACATATTCATACACACCTGCCGGGCAGTAGCGCTGCTCGGGGCCTGCGTAGGTGGTCAGGTTGGTTGCAACCGGTACCTCTGGATTTCTCAATGTCAGGTGTGCTGGCTGGTTCTCTTCGTGGTTGGTGTTGGAGATGAACACCGAACTCAAGCGATCAAATGTAATCTTCCCATCGGGTTTTGGATAGTTGATCGGTTGAAATTCAGAAGCAGGGCGCAGGCATTCATGGTCTGCGTGCTTGTGGTGCAAAGTCCAGGGCACCTTGCCATTGAACAGTTTTTGTTCAATACCCACCATCATGGTGCCGGTGTACAAACCTTTGCTCATCCATTGTTTGAAGTTGCGAGCGCGGTACAGTTCGTCGAATAGCCAAGAGTCGTGGAAAGCTTTTGGATAGGCTTCGAGCTCGTCGCCAGCACGATCTTGAGCCAAGGCATCAGCAATCGCTTCGGCACACAGCATGCCGCTCTTGATGGCCGCATGTGATCCCTTGATTCGGGACGCATTCAGAAAGCCTGCATCGCAACCCACCAATGCACCACCCGGGAATACCAGTTTCGGCAGGCTCATCAGGCCGCCTGCAGCAATTGCGCGAGCGCCGTAGGAAATGCGTTTGCCACCTTCAAAATACTTGCGAATTTCGGGGTGGGTTTTGTAGCGCTGGAATTCTTCAAAAGGCGACAAGTAGGGGTTTTCGTAGGCCAAGCCCACCACAAAGCCCACTGCAACCTGGTTGTTTTCCAGGTGATACAGGAATGAGCCGCCATAGGTGCTTGAATCGAGCGGCCAGCCACCAGAGTGAATGACCAAGCCTGGCTTGTGTTTGGCTGGATCAATTTCCCACAGTTCTTTTAGCCCGATGCCGTATACCTGTGGGTCGCGACCTTCGTTCAGGTTGAATTTTTCGATGACGCGTTTGCCCAAGTGGCCGCGTACGCCTTCGGCGAACACGGTGTACTTGGCATGCAGTTCCATGCCTGGCTGGTAAGCGTGGGTATGCTCACCATCCTTACCAATGCCCATGTCGCCGGTTTGTACGCCTTTCACGGCACCTTTTTCGTCGTACAGAATTTCTGCACCTGCAAAGCCCGGAAATACTTCAACACCCAAAGCTTCGGCTTGCTCACCCAGCCAGCGGACCACGTTGGCCAAGCTGATGACATAGTTGCCATGGTTCTGGAAACATTCGGGCAAAAGCGCATTGGGTACTTTTTTTGCGGACGTTTCAGTTAAAAACAAAAACTGGTCTTCAGTGACCTCTGTGTTCAGTGGCGCGCCGCGTTCTTTCCAGTCAGGGAAAAGTTCAGTGATTGCGCGGGGGTCCATCACGGCGCCTGACAAAATATGGGCGCCAACCTCAGAGCCTTTCTCCAGTACGCACACATTGATTTCCTGGCCTTTTTCTGCGGCCACTTGTTTCAGGCGAATGGCAGTTGAAAGGCCGGCAGGGCCTCCACCAACTACCAATACATCGTATTCCATCATGTCTCTTTCGACAGCCGACATTGGGTGCGTCTCCTTAAAATTTGTCGCGGTTGCTACAGCGAGGTGCAGCTTTGATTTTAAGCCGAAAGCTTATTGCATATCGGGAAAAAATAGTTGACTTTGATCTCTAGTCTGAGAAACTTGCTTTTGTGCAATGCAGCAAGAAGATTGCGTGCGCCAAGAAGTTAAACTAATGGCACAAATTCAAAGCATGAGGAATAGAAATGGGGATGAACAAAGTATCGGCCAGTGCCACAGAGGCTTTGGCGGACAAGATCAAGGACGGAATGACGCTTGCCGTGGGTGGTTTTGGCCTGTGCGGCATTCCAGAGGCTTTAATTGAGGCAGTTCGTGCATCGGGTGCAAAAGATTTGACTGTGATCTCGAACAATGCGGGTGTGGATGGCTTTGGCTTGGGCCGATTGCTGGAAACCAGGCAGGTACGCAAGATGATTTCGTCTTATGTGGGTGAGAACAAAGAGTTCGAGCGCCAGTATCTCAGCGGTGAACTGGAACTGGAATTCACGCCACAAGGTACCTTGGCCGAAAAACTGCGCGCAGGTGGTGCCGGTATTCCAGCTTTTTTCACGAAAACCGGTTTTGGAACCGTGATTGCCGATGGCAAGGAAACACGGGTGATCGACGGCGAAAACTATGTGCTGGAGCACAGCCTGAAAGCCGATATTTCGCTGGTGAAAGCCTGGAAGGCGGATACCTCTGGCAATCTGATTTATCGCCTCACTGCGCGCAATTTCAATCCAGAGTGTGCGGCAGCCTCGAAATTTACGGTGGTGGAAGTGGAAGAAATTGTGGAAGTGGGTGCGCTTGATCCCAACTTTATTCACACCCCAGGTATTTATGTGCAGCGTGTTGTATTGAACGCCAATCCTGAAAAGCGGATTGAGAAACGCACACTGGCTACCCCTGCACAATAAGGAGAACAAAAAATGGCGTGGAATCACGATGAAATGGCAGCACGCGCTGCGCGCGAATTGCAAGACGGTTTTTATGTGAATCTGGGTATCGGTTTGCCCACTTTGGTCAGTAACCACATTCCTGATGGCATGGATGTGATGTTGCAAAGTGAAAATGGTTTGTTGGGCATTGGGCCATTTCCTACCGAGGAGCAGGTGGATGCCGATTTGATCAATGCAGGCAAGCAAACCGTGACCACTCTGAATGGGTCAGCTTTCTTCTCAAGTTCAGAATCGTTTGCGATGATTCGCGGCGGGCATATCAATTTGGCCATTTTGGGGGCCATGCAGATCAGTCAGAATGGCGATTTGGCCAATTGGATGATTCCCGGCAAACTGGTGAAAGGCATGGGCGGTGCCATGGACTTGGTGGCGGGTGTGTCGCGTGTAATCGTATTGATGGAGCATGTGGCTCGCAAGAAAGATGGCACGACTGATTTGAAGATTTTGCCTGAATGCACCTTGCCGTTGACAGGTAAAGGCGTGGTCAACCGCATTATTACGGACTTGGCGGTGATGGACGTCACCACGCATGGACTCGAAGTGCTGGAAATAGCGCCAGGCGTATCTAGAGAAGAACTCCAAGAAAAAACAGGGTGTGAACTGAAGTTTAGTTAAGATCACTGGCATGGACCAAGCGCGCTCAGGTTATAATTCTGCTTTCAAACAGCGCACAATTCGCTCAATTGTGCGCCCTACTGAGCGCCGAACAGAGCGCCGCCTGGCACTATGACCAAATATGTATTCGTTACTGGCGGGGTTGTCTCGTCCCTTGGCAAAGGTATTGCCGCAGCATCTTTGGCCGCGATTCTCGAAAGTCGTGGCCTGAAAGTCACCATGCTCAAACTGGATCCGTACATCAACGTGGATCCGGGTACCATGAGCCCATTCCAGCACGGTGAAGTGTTCGTGACCGAAGACGGCGCGGAAACTGACCTTGATTTGGGCCATTACGAGCGTTTCATCTCGACCAAGATGAAAAAGTCCAACAACTTCACAACAGGCCAGATTTACGAATCTGTGCTGCGCAAAGAGCGCCGTGGTGAGTACCTGGGCAAAACGGTTCAGGTGATTCCCCACATTACCAATGAAATTCAAGCTTTCATTGAAAAAGGCGCGCGCGCGGCCTGGGGTGGTGAAACCGATGTGGCCATTGTAGAAATTGGTGGCACCGTGGGTGACATCGAGTCTTTGCCGTTCCTTGAAGCTGTGCGTCAAATGAGCTTGCGCTTGGGGCGCAACAGTGCGTGTTTTGTGCACCTTACATTGGTGCCATTCATTGCCTCTGCAGGCGAATTGAAAACCAAGCCCACGCAGCACAGTGTTCAGAAACTGCGTGAAATCGGTATATTCCCAGACGCACTATTGTGCCGCGCGGATCGCCGTATTCCCGATGATGAACGCGCCAAGATTTCCATGTTCTCGAACGTGCAACTGGAAGCGGTTATTTCTGTTTGGGATGCCGACACAATTTACAAAATCCCGGCCATGCTGGAAGCTCAGAAACTCGATGACATTGTGCTCGAGAAACTGAACATTGAGGTGCCTCGCGCCGATTTGTCCAAATGGGCTGAAATTGTGTACGCGCAGGAAAACCCTGAGCAAAACATCACCATTGGTATGGTGGGTAAATACGTTGACTTGACCGAATCCTACAAGTCTTTGATCGAAGCCCTGAATCACGCTGGCTTGCACACGCGAACCAAGGTGAACATCAACTACATTGACTCAGAAGAAATTGAGACCAACGGTACCGAAAGTTTGAAAAAACTGGACGCGATCCTTGTGCCTGGCGGTTTTGGCAAGCGTGGCACAGAAGGCAAAATCAAGGCCATTCAATACGCCCGTGAAAACAAGGTTCCTTACTTGGGTATTTGTTTGGGTATGCAATTGGCAGTCATTGAATTTGCACGCCATTGCGCAGGTTTGCCCAAGGCCAATTCAACTGAGTTTGACAGCCTGGCAGAAACTCCGGTTGTGGCCCTGATCACCGAGTGGAAAGACAGCACTGGCAAGGTTGAGTTGCGCAGTGATCAAAGCGATTTGGGCGGCACCATGCGCTTGGGCTCGCAGCGTTGCCCGATCAAGCCGGGTACTTTGGCTGAATCCATTTATGGCCCCGAAGTGAACGAGCGCCACCGCCACCGCTATGAAGTGAACAACAATTTTGTGCCGCAGCTTGAAGAAGCTGGCCTGCGCATATCGGCCCGTACGCCCACCGAGAATTTGCCCGAGATCATGGAATTACCTGATCACCCCTGGTTCTTTGGTGTGCAGTTTCACCCCGAGTTCACCAGCACCCCACGGGACAGCCACCCCTTGTTTTTGGCGTACGTGAAGGCCGGTTTGGCCCACAAATTAGCCAAAGCGTTATAAGCTGGACCCAACAGGAGGACACCTCATGAAACTATGCAATTTTGAAGTGGGTTTGGACAAACCTTTTTTCCTGATCGCGGGCCCATGCGTCATTGAAAGTGAACAAATGGCCATGGACACTGCGGGTCAACTCAAGGAAATCTGCGAGTCGTTGGGCGTGCCTTTCATTTACAAAAGCTCGTACGACAAAGCCAACCGCAGTTCAGGCAAAAGCTTTCGTGGTTTGGGCATGGACAAGGGGTTGGACATTCTGGCCAACGTGAAGAAAGCCTTGAATGTAAACGTGTTGACTGATGTTCATGCCATTGAGGAAATTGCGGCAGTAGCCAGCGTGGTGGATGTGTTGCAAACCCCTGCGTTTTTGTGCCGCCAAACCGACTTTATTGAAGCAGTGGCCACGTGCGGTAAACCAGTCAATATCAAGAAGGGGCAGTTTCTGGCCCCCGGCGATATGGTCAATGTAGTGGACAAGGCGCGCGCGGCTGCCATTGAGGCAGGCGGCGATGGCAAAAATATCATGGTGTGTGAACGCGGAGTCAGCTTCGGGTACAACAACCTGGTTTCAGACATGCGAAGCCTGGCCATTATGCGCAACACAAATTGCCCAGTCGTATTTGATGCTACACACAGTGTGCAACTGCCAGGTGGGCAGGGCACAGCAAGCGGTGGTCAGCGTGAATTCGTACCCGTGTTGGCCCGCGCGGCGGTGGCAGTGGGTGTGGCAGGTTTGTTCATGGAAAGTCATCCTGACCCGGCCAAGGCCATGTCAGATGGCCCCAATGCCTGGCCTTTGCCCCGCATGAAAGCCTTGTTGGCTACTTTGCAGGAACTGGACCGTTTGGTGAAGTCTGGCCCACTGGCCGAAACAGACCTGATGAAATAAACAGGCCGAGTATTCAAAACAGAATTTAATCCATCCAAGAGGAAACTATGAGCGCAATTGTTGACGTGATTGGTCGTGAGGTTATTGATTCTCGCGGCAATCCCACCGTGGAATGTGACGTGCTGCTGGAAAGTGGTGCAATGGGCCGTGCGGCCGTGCCCTCTGGTGCGTCTACAGGTACCCGTGAAGCCGTTGAACTGCGCGACGGTGACAAATCCCGTTATTTGGGCAAGGGTGTATTGCGCGCGGTTGAAAACATCAACACAGAGATTTCTGAAGCAATTCTGGGTCTCGATGCACAAGAGCAAGTGTTTCTGGATCAAAACCTGATCGACCTAGACGGTACTGAAAACAAGAGCCGTTTGGGTGCCAATGCCACTTTGGCAGTGTCCATGGCAGTGGCCCGCGCAGCCGCCGAAGAAACTGGCTTGCCTTTGTATCGCTATTTCGGCGGCATGGGCGGCATGAGCCTGCCAGTGCCCATGATGAACGTGATCAACGGTGGTGCACACGCCAATAACAACCTTGACTTGCAAGAGTTCATGATTTTGCCAGTGGGTGCGCCTTCTTTCCGTGAGGCTATTCGCTATGGTGCTGAAGTGTTCCATGCCTTGAAAAAGATCATTCACGACAAGGGCATGTCCACTGCCGTTGGCGACGAGGGCGGTTTTGCACCTTCAGTGGCCAATCACGAGGCTGCCATTCAAATGATCATTCAGGCCATTGAAACTGCAGGCTTTGAGCCTGGCACGCAAGTGGCTTTGGGTCTGGACTGTGCTGCCTCTGAATTTTACAAAGGCGGCAAGTACAAGTTGGCCGGTGAGGGCATGGAGCTGAGTTCGCAGGAATTCGCGCACCTGTTGGAAAGCTGGTGCAACAAGTACCCAATCATTTCCATCGAAGACGGCATGGCCGAGGACGATTGGGACGGGTGGGCTTATTTGTCAAAAACCATGGGCCGCAAAGTACAGTTGGTGGGCGACGACCTGTTTGTAACCAACACCAAGATTTTGGCCGAAGGCATTGAAAAGAACATTGCAAACTCCATTTTGATCAAGATCAATCAGATTGGTACATTGACTGAAACCTTTGCAGCCATCGAGATGGCCAAGCGTGCGCGTTACACCGCAGTGATCTCACATCGCTCGGGCGAGACAGAAGACAGCACGATTGCCGACATTGCTGTGGGTACGAATGCAATGCAAATCAAGACCGGTTCAATGAGCCGTTCGGACCGTGTTGCAAAATACAACCAGCTGTTGCGTATTGAAGAAGACTTGGGTGACATTGCCTACTACCCAGGCCGTTCAGCCTTCTACAACCTGGATTAATCGGTATTAATCAAAGGTGGCCCCGCACAGCGGGGCCTTCTTGTATATGAACCCCAGGCTGATCTCACTCGTCCTTTTTGCTTTGCTGATTTTGCTTCAATACCCCTTGTGGTTCGGCAAAGGGGGGATGCTGCGCGTTAGCGATCTGCAAGGTCAGCTTGAGCAGCAAAAACAGGTGAATGAAGCATTGCGTTTGCGCAATCAACAACTTGAAGGCGATGTGCGCAGTTTGAGTGAGGGTGTTGAGGCGATCGAAGAACGTGCCAGAAACGACTTCGGCATGATTAAAAAAGACGAAGTATTTATTCAGTTGATTGAGCCCCGCGGACAGCCTGCGGCCGCACCGTCTGGTGCAGCTGCAAAACCTGCCAATTAATGCAGAGTGGGCGGCAAGGGAGGCTGATCCCCGTCGTTTTGAGCGTCGTCGGTGAACAATGCATTGCAATCGTCTCGGGTAAAAGAATAGTTTGCATTGCAGAAATCACATTGAATTTCCACTGTCGGGTTTTCCGATAAGGCGTCGTCAAGCTCGGCCTGTCCCAGAGTCAGCAACATTTTCCCAACTTTTTCGCGTGAGCAGGTGCATTCAAAGTGCGCTTGGCGCTCTGCCAGACCATCTGGGTCTTCTTCCCAAAAAAGCCGCTTTGCCAACTCGTCGGTTTCGATTGTCAGGTGTTCTTCCGTTTGCAGTGTGTTAATCAAGGCTTTTAAGCGGTCCCAGCCATCGGCATCAAATTCTTTGCTTGAAGTAATGCCCCCGTGTTGTGGCATTTGCTGAAGCATGACACCGGCTGCGGTTGTTGCGTCCGAATTCAAAATCAGGCGGGTTTCCAGCTGTTCACTGCTGTGCATGTACGCTTCAAGAGAATCGGCCACGGTGCTGCCTGCAAGCGGCACAATGCCTTGGTAGGGGGCTTGTCCCGGCAGGCGGTTGCGTGGATCCAGAATAATGGCGCAAATGCCTTTGCCCGTTGCATTGACCAAGTCTTTGAAGCTGGCATTCTCAGGAATTTCAGCATCTTCAGCAAGCTTGACAGTGGCACGCAAGCCCAAGCGGCTGTTGCATTCAGCAACCAATAAACGAATTGGCCCGTCGCCTTGTATTTGAATAATCAAGGATCCCTCAAACTTCAGGGATGCGGACAACATGGTGCTGGCAGCGACCAATTCACCCAGTACTTTTTGAACAGGCCTGGGGTAGTCGTTGTTTTGAACCACTTGTTGCCAAGCCTTGGAAAGGTGGACCAAGTGCGCGCGGCAACTGGATTGATCAAAAATCAGGGTACGTAGAGTGTCGGTCATGGATACTAATTGGGGCTGCTAAGATTAATCGTCGATTCTTTCAAGTGTTTCTTTGAACAACTTGGCTTTTTGTACATAGAAGGCGGCGCCAATCAGGCGGGCCACTTCATCGTCGTTCAAGGTTCGGATCACTTTTCCAGGCGAGCCTACTACCAGGGAGCGATCGGGAATTTCCTTGCCTTCGGTGATCAGGGCGCCGGCGCCGATGATACAGTTTTTTCCGATCTTCGCACCGTTCAACACCACTGAACGAATACCGATCAAACTGCCTTCACCCACTGTGCAGCCGTGCAGGCAAGCCTGATGCCCCACAGTGACATTTTTGCCCACAACCATGGGGTAGCCGATGTCGGTGTGCAGCACCGCGCCTTCCTGCACATTGCTGCCTTCCATGATGTGGATTAGTTCGTTGTCGCCGCGAATGGCAGCAAAATCCCAAACCGAGGTGTTTTCATCGAGCTGCACTTTGCCAATGATGCTGGCCATTTCAGCCACATAGGCGCTGGAGTGCACGGTGGGCGCTTCGCCGTTGATTTTGTACTTGGCCACAATTGTCTCCTGTGTCGGGGTGTTGCCATGGTTTGTTTGCCTTAAAATACCATGATCGATCCCTTATGCAGTGTGCTCATGGGCAGTGGACTTGAACAAACTTTAAGACAGACCGCCTTGCAGGCTTTGGAATGTAAAGATTCCCTGGAGAAGGTGCGTCTTGTTCTTGCAATTGACGTGAGCTTGCCCCTTGGGAGTCAAGCAAGCTTTTGCTCCCGCGTGGGGCGGCCAGACAAGCCTGAGCTGGTTCACCCTGCGCGCGTGCCCACACGAAAAGTCAGTCAACCCGTGGGGCGTGGCATGTTGCTGCACTCACTGGCCCATATTGAATTCAATGCAATTAACTTGGCGCTCGATTTGCTGGTTCGTTTTCCTTTCATGCCTGAACAGTTTTATCTGGACTGGCTGAAGGTGGCCAAAGAAGAGGCGCTTCACCATTCGTTGTTGTGCGACCGTCTTGCGGCGTATGAATTGACGTATGGGGACTACCCTGCACACGACGGCCTGTGGCAAATGGCCGAAAAAACCAAAGAAAGCTTGCTGGCGCGACTTGCACTGGTGCCCAGGTTACTGGAGGCACGGGGGCTGGATGTGTCGCCTGCCATACGTGAGAAACTGGCCGCAGCTGGCGACATGGAAAGCGCCAAAGTGCTAGACATTATTTTGCGTGATGAAATTGGGCATGTGGCCATTGGCAACCGCTGGTTCAATGAAGTGTGCAACAATGAATTACGCGATCCCATTGAAGCGTTCGAATATTGTCTGCGGGAATACACCGCACCACAGCCCCGATCGCCGTTCAATTTCAAGGCTCGCGCCCAGGCTGGTTTCTCTGAAGAAGAGTTGGCCTGGTTGATGCAAGTTGAATTGGAGCAATCGGCCCAATAAGCCAATTGCAAAAGTATGAGTAAAGCAGCACAAATCAATTGGAGCGACCCGCATTTGATCAATGCGGATTTGCATTGCCACTCCACCACATCGGATGGCACGTTGACGCCAGAAGAGTTGGCAGAACGCGCAGCAGCCAACGGTGTACAAATTTGGTCACTGACCGACCACGATGAGGTGGGTGGTTTGGCCCGAGCGTCAAAAGCCGCCGCTGAACATGGCATGATTTTTATTCCTGGTGTTGAAATCTCGGTGACCTGGTCTGCGGTGACCTTGCACATTGTGGGTTTGAATGTTGATTACGTGAACTCACCCCTGGAGAATGGCTTGGTCAGCGTGCGAAATGGACGCACCGAACGTGCCATGGAAATGTCGCGCCAACTGGAAAAGGTTGGTATTGATGGCGTGTACGAAGGCGCCTTGAAGTTCGTGGGTAATCCCAACCTGATCAGCCGCACACATTTTGCGCGTTGTCTTGTAGAAAGGGGCGTTTGCAAAGACATTCGTGAAGTGTTCGAGCGCTTTTTGACCCCCGGTAAGCCCGGCTACGTGCCGCATGAATGGGCCAGCCTGAAACAGGCGGTGCAATGGATTCTCGATTCAAATGGCCAGGCCGTGATTGCGCACCCTGGGCGCTACGATTTGAATCCCATGCAGATGGACGAACTGGTTACCCAGTTTGTGAAGCTGGGCGGGGAGGGCATAGAGGTGGTAACGGGCAGCCACACCACCGATCAGTACGCCACCTATGCACGCAAGTCGGTGCGCTCAGGTTTGAAGGCGTCGCGTGGGTCCGATTTTCATGGTCCCACTGAATCCAGGGTTAATTTGGGTGAATTGCCCCGTCTGCCGGATGGTTGCGTGCCAATCTGGGATAATTGGGGCAAGTTGTTCAGCTAACAGGATCCCCATTGGCGCAGTTATTCAACGTTCACCCCCAAAATCCGCAATCGCGTTTGTGCAAGCAGGCGGCTGACCTGATCAATTCAGGTGGCATTGCCGCCATTCCAACGGACAGTTGCTACGCCCTGGTGTGCCATCTCGATGATAAAAATGCAGTAGAACGTTTGCGCAGGCTGAAAGGTATTTCCGAGAAACAGCACTTGGCCTTGCTATGCAAAGACTTGAGTGAACTGGGCAGCTACGCCAAAGTGAACAATGTTCAATACCGCCTGTTGAAGTCGGTTTTTCCGGGGCCTTACACCTTCATTCTTGAAGCAACCAAAGAAGTGCCCAAGCGGGTTTCGCATCCGTCCAAAAAATCAATTGGTTTGCGCGTGCCTGCTCACGCAGTGGTGCAGGGCTTGCTCGAACACATTGAAGGCGCGTTGATTGCCACGACTTTGCAACTTCCGGGAATGGAAGAGCCGGCACGCAGTGGCTGGGAAGCCCAAGAGGCTGTGGGCAATGATGTCGATTTGATTGTGGACGATGGTGAATATTGTGGCGCTTTCCCGACCACAGTGATCGACTGGACTGGCGAAGATCCGGTGGTAGTGCGTGTGGGTGCCGGGCCTTTAACCGGCCCGCTCGAGCCAGTCAACATTGAAGAACAGGAAGAGCTGTAATGGATTCAAGCATCATTCAAACGATTGCGGTGTATGCACTGCCGGTGTTGTTTGC
Source organism: Limnobacter sp. 130 (assembly GCF_902506325.1). Classification (GTDB taxonomy): domain Bacteria; phylum Pseudomonadota; class Gammaproteobacteria; order Burkholderiales; family Burkholderiaceae_B; genus Limnobacter. Next base: position 544,438 of record NZ_LR732330.1, on the reverse strand, counting down.
CATTACCTTGCATGAGGCTGCGCATGGTTATGTAGCAAGAATGTATGGCGACAACACTGCGATGTACGCGGGTCGAATTACGTTAAACCCGATCAAGCACATTGACCCTGTGGGCACAATTCTGGTGCCAATCGCAATTTTGGTGTCTTCGAGCTTAATGGGAGTTGGCGCTTTTCTCTTTGGCTGGGCCAAGCCCGTACCCGTGAATTTCGGGAATTTGCGCAATCCGAAAAAAGACATTCGCTTCGTGGCATTTGCCGGTCCAGGTGCAAATTTCATCATGGCCCTGATGTGGGTGCTCAGTCTGAAATTACAAATTGTTACCGGTTTGAACGAACCATTTTTCGCTGAAATGGCCAAGGCCGGTATCGTGGTGAACCTGGTGTTGGCGGCTTTGAACCTGTTACCCATTTTGCCGCTGGATGGTGGTCGAATTCTGTTCAGCTTCCTGCCCAGTTCTGCAGCCTATAGTTTCAGCCGCACCGAGCCCTATGGCATGATCGTGCTCATTGCACTCTTGATGCTGGGTATCTTGCCCATGTTCATTCAGCCCGTTGTTAGTGTCGGGTTGAACGTGCTAACCCTTTTGTTTAATTTTTAAGCCACCATGTTTGCTGAACGCGTATTGTCGGGCATGCGCCCAACCGGTTTGTTACACCTTGGCCATTATCATGGCGTGCTGAAAAACTGGGTGAAACTGCAAAATGAGTTTCCCTGCCTGTTTTTTGTGGCCGATTGGCATGCGCTGACCACGCACTACGAAACCCCTGAAGTGATCAAGGAAAACGTGTGGGACATGGTTGTTGACTGGCTTGCTGCGGGCGTAGATCCCGAGAAAGCCACCTTGTTTGTTCAATCGAAGGTGCCCGAGCATGCCGAGTTGCATTTGCTGCTCTCGATGAACACGCCGTTGAGCTGGCTTGAACGCGTACCCACTTACAAAGACCAACAGGAAAAGCTCAGCGACAAAGACTTGGGCACCTATGGCTTTCTGGGTTACCCGCTGTTGCAGTCTGCCGATATTCTTATTTACCGAGCAACGCAGGTGCCGGTGGGCGAGGACCAGGTGCCGCACATTGAATTAACACGTGAAATCGCGCGGCGCTTCAACCACTTTTACAGCAAGGAAAAGTTGCTGAATGCGAAAGGTGCCGAAATTGGCCGCAAGCCGATTTTACTGGAGCCCAAAGCTTTGCTGACTGAAGCCAGCAAAATGCCGGGCCTGGACGGTTTTAAGATGTCCAAGAGCTACCAAAACACCTTGGCCCTGCGTGAAACACCCGAAAACATTTCTCAAAAAGTGCGGAAAATGCCCACCGATCCCGCTCGGGTGCGCCGCACGGATCCCGGTGACCCCGCGAAATGTCCCGTGTGGCCGCTGCATGAAGTGTATTCCGATGCCAGCACCAAGCAGTGGGTACAAGAGGGGTGTAAATCGGCGGGAATTGGCTGCATTCAATGCAAAGAACCGATTATTCAAGCGATCACCGATGAATTGGCTCCCATGCGCGAGCGTGCAGCCATGTACACGGAGAACCCGACACTGGTGCGCAAAATAATCAGCGAAGGTTGTGAGCGTGCGCGTGCCATGGCCAACGACACCATGAAAGACGTGCGCAAGCACATGGGTCTGGATTATTCCTGAGATGACTGAACACCATGCCAACCCTGCCATGGCGCCTTCACCATGGGTTCGCCTTTGTGTGGAAAGCCTGCATGCCTCGGGTGCTGTCAAGCCAGGTTTAAGGGCACTTGACCTTGCTTGCGGCGGTGGTCGCCACGCTCTGTATTTGGCTTCTCTTGGTTACACGGTGCATGCTGTTGACAAAAATACGCCAGACACCATTTGGCCCGTCAATGTACAGTTTGAGGCCATGGATCTGGAGCAGGCTGATTGGCCTTTGGCCGGGCAGCAATACGACTTGATCGTGGTGACCAACTACCTGCATCGCCCACATTTTGCGAACCTTTTGGCTAACCTGAAGTCTCAGAATGCAGTGCTGGTTTATGAAACCTTCATGGATGGCAATGCGCAATTCGGTTCGCCACGCAGCCCGCAGTTTTTGCTGCAACCGGGCGAATTACTTTCCCGTATGTCTTCATTGAATGTAATGCGTTTTGAACAGGGGCTGCGAAGCATTCCAAGCCCTGCAATGATTCAACGGGCCATGGGCATTACAGGTGCTTGGTCTGAGATACAATCTGGAACAATAACACTCACTCAAAGGGACTAAATGATCACTGGCAGCATTGTCGCGATTGTTTCGCCGATGTTTGAAGACGGGTCGCTGGACTATGACAGTTACCGTCAGCTCATTGATTGGCACATTGAACAAGGTACCGACTCGATCGTAGCGGTAGGAACCACTGGCGAATCGCCTACTGTGGACGTTGAAGAGCATGGCGAGCTGATCCGCGTTGCTGTGGAGCAGGCTGCTGGCCGCATACCTATTATTGCGGGTACCGGCGGCAATTCAACCACCGAGGCAATCGAGCTTACTGAATTTGCACGCAAGGTGGGCGCCGCTGCCAGCTTGCAGGTGGTGCCTTACTACAACAAACCCACCCAGGAAGGCATTTACCTGCACATGCGCAAGGTGGCCGAGGCTGTAAATCTGCCAGTTATTCTGTACAACGTGCCAGGGCGCACGGTGGCCGATATGGCGCATTCTACGGTTGTACGGCTAAGCCAGGTCGATGGTATTGTGGGCATCAAGGAAGCCACTGGCGACCTTGAGCGTGGCGCGTGGCTGATCCGCGATACAGCGCCCGATTTTGCGGTGTATAGCGGAGACGATCCCACCGCCGTGAATTTGATGCTCATGGGCGGGAAAGGCAATATTTCGGTGACTGCCAACGTGGCCCCCAAGTTGATGCATGAACTGTGTGTTGCTGCCATTGCAGGCGATTCGAAAACTGCACACGCATTGAATTTGAGTTTGCTGGATTTGCACCAAGCCATGTTTGTACAGGCCAACCCAATTCCCGTGAAATACGCATTGAGTAAAATGGGCAAAATGGCACCGGGTGTGCGCTTGCCACTAACTCGACTGGAATCCAATTTTCACCAAACCGTGGACGCCGCCTTGCGTGCGCACCGGTTGATCGACTAAAGACGACTTAAGGCTGTGAAACAAATGGAATTGAACAAGACAACCTCTTTCAAACTGTTGCTGATCGTAGCGGCTGTATCCACTGCGGCAGGCTGCGCCTCCTACAAAGAGGCTGTGGAAGGACAGAAAACGGCATACCGCACCGCTGAAAAGCGGGAGCAGGGCCTTGAAGTGCCGCCCGATTTGACTGCTCAGTCGGCTGATGAGCAATTCCTGATTCCCGGTGAGTCTGGTTCAGGTTCTGTGTCGGCATCGTCTTTCTACAGCGGCGGCGGTACTCGTCCCGCAGCAGCACGTCCACAAGCGCAGACCGAGCCCATACTGGTGGCTTCTGAAGATGTAAAAATCAAGCGCGTGGGCAATTTGCGTTCTCTGGAAGTGAAAATGCCTCCGGAACAACTGTGGCCCAAGTTGCGTGAATTCTGGAAAGACACAGGATTTGAGTTGGCAGTGGATGATCCCAAAATTGGTTTAATGGAAACCAACTGGGCTGAAAACCGGGCAAATATTCCCTTGGATGGAATTCGCAAGGTTATCGGTACTGTATTTGATGGTATTTACTCCAGCAATACCCGTGACCGTTACCGTACCCGTGTTGAGCCCATTGCAGGGGGTGTTGAAATTTTCGTGACCCACCGTGGTATGGAAGAAAACTACACCGATCAGTCTCAGTCCAGCCTGGTGTGGATGAGTCGTCCTTCTGATCCCGAACTTGAAGCCGAAATGCTGAACCGCTTGATGGCCAAGCTGACAGGCGATGAAAAGGCTGCAGCAGCGGCAGGTCGCCCAGTCACCCAAGAGTTGATTTCCGTGCAGAAGAAACCTGAAGGAACGTCGATCATATTGGCTGAGGATTTTCCGTTGGCATGGCGACGCGTGGGCTTTGGTCTTGATCGTGCCGGCTTTATCGTCGAAGACCGTGATCGCTCCAATGGTGTGTACTACGTGAAGTACATTCCTGATTCGGCCTCGGCGGAAGGCGAGAAAACCGGTTTCTTCGGAAAACTTTTCGGTGGTGCATCCAATGACAACACCCTGAAAGCAGATCAACGCTTCCAGGTGGTTGTTGCGCCTGAAGGTAACAAATCAACCTCGGTCAAGTTTACTTCCGAGCGTGGTGCGGCTGTTGATGCTGCAATTTCCGAAGAAGCGGCAACCAAGCTGGCCGGTAAACTCCGGTAATTGGTGTGCGCTTTGCGAGTCTGGGCAGTGGTAGCGAAGGCAACAGTTGGCTGTTTGAATGCAGGCTGACTGATGCCCCCACACGCCTGATGGTGGACTGCGGTTTTGCTGTCAAGGAAACCGTGGGGCGCCTTGAGCGCGTTGGACTTGCGCCTGGGGATGTCGACGCCATTGTGGTCACCCACGAGCATGGTGATCACATTGGTGGGGTGTTCAAGTTCAGTCGAAAATTTGGCACCCCTGTGTATTTGACGCACGGTACCTGGCGTGCCGCGTTGAGATCCAAATTGACCGACGAGGATTATCTGCAATCGGGGCGGGTGGTGTTAATTGACAGCCATTCCCCGTTTAGCGTGAAAAGCCTGACTTTGCACCCATTTCCCGTGCCTCACGATGCTGCTGAACCGATTCAAATGCTGATTGAATCGAAGTCGGGGTTTGTCACTGGCATTCTGACCGACTGTGGCAGCGCTACGCCGCATTTGGTGAACATGTTGAACCGGGCGCATGCCCTGATTCTCGAATCCAATCACTGCCCTGAAATGCTGTCCAATTCGCCTTATCCGCCAAGCTTGAAAAAAAGGGTAGGCGGCGATTATGGGCACCTGAGTAATCAGGTGGCTTGCGACATTCTCAGAAGGCTTGATTCCGGCAGTTTGCAGTTTGTGGTGGCTGCTCATTTAAGCCAAACCACGAATTGTCCCAATGTGGTTCAACAAATGTGGGCCGAGGTACTGACCCCACGGGGAATTGCGTTTGACATTGCCTGCCAGGCGGAGGGTTTTGGTTGGACCAGTCTTGATTCAAGGCAAATAGCCGCTTGATTTTTTTCAGCTGAATCAACAAAAAAGCCCCATGGTTTTCACCTGGGGCTTTTTGTTTTCAATCGCTTTTACAAGCGAATTGAATTTACTTCTTTTCTTCTTCAGCTGGGGCAGCTGCTGGCTCAGTAGCGGCTGGCTCAGTTGCTGCTGGTTCCATTGCTGCTGGCTCAGTTGCTGCTGGCTCAGTAGCTGCAGGAGCTTGCTCAGTTACTGCAGGCGCTGCTGGTTCAACAGGAGCTGCTTCTTCTTTCTTGCCACAAGCGGCCAAAGCAACTGCAAACAAAGATGCGATCAAAATTGAGTTTTTCATGTTTATTCCTTTTGGGGTCACGAACTAGGCGCCGATTCAAGCGCCTTTTTTAGAGCAAATAGGCTCACAAGAGAACCCAGAATCACCCATTTTCCTGCCGGGTGTTCAAGCACTCAAGCGGAAAACTCTGCAAATTCTAACGAATAGCCCGTCAAATTCAAGTCATTGTTTCGACCTTATTTTCGAAGCAAAATTCTATTGACTTTGCCGAGTCGTTTCAAATTCTAAATGAAATTAATCATATTAGGGTTTCTACCCAACCGGCTTTTGCAAAACCAATTAAAAAATACTGAAATTCAGGGTTTTTTAATGCTTCTGCGGCGTCGGTTGGCTCCATTTCACGCTGGTTTGCGAGCTTTTGCAGCTGTTTAACGGTAAGGGCACTGGTCGGGTTGACAGCGTCGCCATTGATATAGAAAACCTCATCTTTGAACAACATTTTAGTTTTCATGCTTAATGCAATGCCGCGCACGCCAAGTACACTAATTATTTCCGGTATATCTTGATCGTCTGTGTTGTTTACAAAATACACATGAGGCTTGGGTTCGGTCAGCAAAATCCCCATGCTGCGCTGTATTTGAGGCGATTGCGCTGAAAACTGCTGAATCAAATTAAAACCGAAATTCAGCATGTCGTCAGGAATTTCTGCGGGGTTTTTCTGTAGCCCTCGCGCTGGGTCAGAAAACAATTTTTGAGTCATGCCTGGATCTTGTTCAATTTGATCGGCCATGTCGCGCAAAATACCGCTTAGAACCTCCGCTTGTGTGGGTGCTCTGAATCCAATGCTTAGTGTCGAGCAGGTGCCCTCTGCGATCCCATCGTGACCATAATTGGGCGGCAGGTAAAGCATGTCACCAGGTTCGAGCACAAATTCCTCTGTTGGCTCGAACTCCTTCAGTATTTTCAAAGGTACGCCTTCTTCGAGTTCCTTGTTTAAAAGCGGACCGATCTTCCAGCGCCTTTTGCCATGCATTTGAAGCAAAAATACATCGTAGGAGTCGTAATGTGGGCCCACGCCGCCACCGTCGCTGGCCAGGCTGAGCATGATGTCATCAAGGCGCGCATCGGGAATAAAGCGAAACAGTTGTAGCAGATCGTAGGCCTCGGGCAGGTGATGGTCGATGCCCTGGATTAGCACGGTCCATGCCTTTTTCTTCATGGGTGGAAGCTCGTCAAACGGCCCTTGCTCGAGTGTCCAGCCGTTTTTTCCATATTGAATCAAGCGACTTTCAATGTCTTCATCCGAGGCCATCTCGGCGATGGTGTCCAGATCGCAAAGGGGTTCAAAATTCGGGAACGCTTGACGAAAAAGGAATGGTTTGACGTGCCAGTGTTCGGTCATGAACTGTTCAGTGGTCAGATTGGCGATTTGGGTGAGGGGTTTGATCATCTGCGGGAGCTTTATTTGGGTGATTTATCGATTACGGGTATCATAGGCCACCTTAAAAGACTGCCCACTGTTCGGGCGCTGATTTCTGGAGTTATGTACGATGATTGTTGAGCACGGCACGGTGGTTACCCTTGATTTTGAGCTGCGTGATGCGCAGGGTGAACTGATTCAGGAACATGGTGGCGAGCCGATCATTTACCTGCAGGGCAGCGAGAATGAAGTATTTCCGAAACTTCAAGAGGCTGTACTCGGCAAGGCTGTTGGCGATGAAGTGTTTGCTCAGCTAGAGCCCGAGGATGCATTTGGTGACTTTGATCCGGAGCTGATGCGGGTTGAGGACATTGAAATGTTCGGCGAAGAATTGGAAATCGGCATGCAACTGGAAGAAGTGCCTGTCGACGACGAGAACGAGCCAGACGAGCAGGCCACCGAGGAAAACACGGGTTTTGGCCGGGTTTGGACAGTGACTGACATTGCCGAGGGCAAGGTGGTACTGGACGGCAATCACCCGTTTGCTGGCATGGCTCTGCGATATCACTTGAAAGTGCTGGACATTCGCGCAGCCAACGAGGAAGAAAAGGCGCAAGGCGCAGCAGCCCAATCGTTGTTCAGCGTGGCGCCCAATCCGGGTGCAGGCAAGTTGAACTAATTGCTGACTTCTGGGGCGGGCAGCGAAATACTGCTGGCCTCAAAAGGCATCTTGGTACCGGGTGTTACCGTGACCTGTACCCATGCGTTCATGAACGGATGGCCCCAGCCTTCGACCCGATAGAACAGTGCATCTGTTTCGGGTGTTCCCCCAAATCGTTCAAGACTGGGTTTGTCCCATTTAAACCTGTGTGTGTCGCCGTGCGCCAACAGCACAGGGCGCTTGGTGGTGTTGATGTATTTCACCAAGCTTTTCATAAAGCGGGCATATCCATTTTTGACCGGATTGCTGCCTGCACCGCCCGATCCATCAATTGGATTGCCTTGAATGGCGATCACGGTTTCCGTGAGGCGTGGGTCTGCCTTGTCGAACAGTTGTTCTGCTTCCGCAAGCCAGGATTCAATGGCCAGGGAACGTGCCTCGAATAATTGTTTTACTTTTTTTGTGCTGGCATTTCTGGATTTTGGGTTGAGCAGGTCGTTGTTACTGCCGGGGATATTCAAGCTCAGGAACAGCGTGCTACCTTGAGTCCACATCAGGTGTTCAGGGTAGGGGTGCTTAATTTGCTGGCGAATCGAGAAGCCTTGTTTGCCCAGTGTGCGAGATTTTGAGAAGGCTTGTTTGCGTAAAAATTCCAGGCGCTCCTGCGTGTCAAAATTTCCGTTTGATGATCGGTGGCAATCAGTCCATTCGTTGTCGCCGGGTACATACACCAAGGGCTTTTCGCTTTGTTGTAGTTGATCCAGTCTGCGTTCAAGCAAGTCATCGGAGCAGGGCTCGTTGCCGCCTTTGATGTCGCCAATGTGCAATATCCAGCTTACATGGCGTTCCCGCCCGATTTGTTGTATCAGCTGGCTGGTTGCAGGTTCAAAAAAGTTGTTGTAAGGCTGATCGCCGATGAGTGCGAAGCTGAAACTGTCGGTATGTGCATTGGCCGATACCCATGGGGTGGTGATGGGCAAGACCACCAGCAAAGTAGCCGCACAGGTTTTGCTTACCGTGCGGCGCAAGTTCATGTATGAAGGCCCTTGAGCTGAAAAATCAACTGCAGTGCTTCTCTGGGGCTGAGCTCATCGGGGTCGATCTCGTTGAGCTTTTCGAGAATCAGGTTCACATGCTGCGGGCTGGCCGGTGCTTCGGTGTCTGTTTCAACCGGCAGGTCGAACAAATCCACTTGCGTCGTCATGGCGCGTTTTTCAGCTTCCAGTTGGTCCAGTCGCTTTTGCGCATTTTTTACCACCAAGGCTGGCAAGCCTGCCAGTTTGGCCACTTGCAGGCCGTAACTTTGGCTTGCAGGGCCAGCCTCGATGCGGTGCAAAAATACCAACTTGCCTTGGTGCTCGGTGGCAGACAAATGAACATTGAATACGCTGTCCAGCTCGTTGCCCAGCGCTGTGATTTCAAAATAATGCGTGGCAAACAGTGTTAAGCATTTGTTGGTGTTGGCCAGGCGCTTGGCAATTTCCCAGGCCAGTGACAAACCGTCGAACGTGGAGGTGCCACGCCCAATTTCGTCCATGATGACCAAGCTGTGTGGCGTGGCTTGGCGAACAATGGTGGCAGCTTCGGTCATTTCCACCATGAAGGTGGAGCGGCCTCCGGCCAGGTCATCGGATGCGCCGATTCGTGTAAAAATTCTGTCAAGCACCCCAATTTGTGCACTGCTTGCCGGTACGAAACTGCCCATGTGAGCAAGCAACGCAATCAGCGCGGTTTGGCGCATGTAGGTGCTTTTACCGCCCATGTTCGGACCGGTGATCAGCGCCATGTGTTTGCCTGGGTGTAATGCACAGTCGTTCGGTGTGAATTGTTCTACCTGAACTTCCAGCACGGGGTGGCGGCCTTGTTGAATATTCAGCAGGGCGTGAGGCAGCATGTGTGGTCGTACCCAGTTGGCCTCAAAAGCCACAATGGCCAACGCAGCCAAGGCATCGAGTTCAGACAACTCCCGTGCGCAGCGTTGCAAAAACGGGGTGAACTGAGCAAGCCACGTCATCAGGTTTTCATAAATGACTTTTTCAAGGTTCAGGGCTTTGTCTTTGGCCGACAGCGCTTTTTCCTCAAAGGCTTTCAGCTCTTCGGTAATGTAGCGCTCGGCATTTTTCATGGTTTGCCGGCGAATGTAGTGTGCTGGCACCTTTTCGGCCTGCGCGCTGCTGACCTCAATGTAAAAACCATGCACGCGGTTGAACTCGACTTTCAGGTTGGCAATGCCAGTGGCTTCGCGTTCCTGTTTTTCAAGCTCAATTAAAAACTGCCCGCTGCCGGTTTGAATATTGCGTAATTCATCCAGCTCGGCATGATAGCCGTCGGCGATTACACCACCGTCGCGAATCAGCACAGGCGGATTTTCGGCCAAGGCCTGCATTAATTCTGCCAGCAACTGTGGGGGTGCTTCCAATGCCTGCAGTGCAGTGTTGAATTCATTGTCGCCAAAGTTTGCAATCAGTTCGGCAACTTGCGGCAGCGCTTGCAGGCTTTCCCGCAGCGCCAGCAAATCGCGAGGCTTGGCCGTTTGCATGGCCACACGGCTGCTAATGCGTTCAATGTCTGCCATGGCGCGCAAGGTTTTCACAAGTGCGAAACAGGCCGGTTCAGGGGCCTGGCCCAAAGTGGCAAGCAGGTGCTGTATTTTGTTTTGTCGTGCTTCAATGGATTCAATACTGCGCAGCGGTTCGAGCAACCATTGGCGCAAGCGCCGCGCACCCATGCCGCTGCCTGTGCGGTTGATCCGTGAAAACAGGGTAGGCGCTGGCTCGCCCCTCAATGTTTCAGTCAATTCCAGATTGCGGCGTGCGGCTTCGTCAAGCACCAGAAAGTCTTGCTCGTGTTCCACCTGAATATCGGACACGTGCTTGAAGGTATCGATGCTAAGGTGAGTTTCCTTGGCATATTGCAAAGCTGCGCCCATGGCGGGCACGGCAAGCTTGGCTTTGTGTAGTTCAAGGCTTTCGAGATTCGCAGCCTGTAATACCGACTGCAAATGGGTTTGCGCAAAACCGGCATCGAAGTGCCAGGCGGGTCGCTCAAAGCTACCCGTGATTTGACTTTGCTGCGCCCAGCTGCGGTTGTTCACCAGCACTTCGGCCGCGTTGAAGCGGCTGATGTGCGCAGCCAATGCGCCTGAATCACATTCGAGCAAACGAATGGAGCCAGCTGACAAGGCCAGGCAGGCGACACCCCAATACTTGCCATCTTCGGAATACAGGCTAAGCAAGGTTTTGTTTTCTTGATCAGGCAGCAGGGTTGATTCGGTCAGTGTGCCTGGCGTAACCACCCGCGCCACCTTTCGCTCCATGGGGCCTTTGGTCAGGCCTGGCGTGCCCACCTGTTCGCAAATGGCCACTGAATGCCCCAAGGCAACCAGCTTGGCCAGGTATTGGTCTGCGGCGTGAAATGGTACGCCAGCCATGGGTATGGGCTGCCCGGCAGATTGACCCCGATGAGTCAGGGTGATTCGGAGTAATTGTGCGGCCAGTTGGGCATCGTCAAAAAACAGCTCGTAAAAATCGCCCATGCGATAAAACAGCAGCTTGTCTGGGTATTCGGCTTTCAGCGTGAGGTACTGCTGCATCATCGGCGTGTGGCTTTCAAACGCCTGTGATGCGGCCTGGTTGTTTGTACTCGCTTGTTTGCTCAACTGGGTCCCTGTTTGTTTTATTTGAAGCTCAGCAGGTATTGAAGTGCTTTGGGGTTTCCGGCTACTGCGTCGCCAGTTGCCATGTAGGTGTCGTTGCCTTGTGGGTCGGTAATCAAACCACCTGCCTCGGAGACAAGCAACACGCCTGTTGCCAAGTCCCATGGCTTCAGGCCAAAACACATGTAGCCGTCCAGGCGACCGCAAGCCACATAAGCCAGGTCGAGAACGGCTGAGCCTGATTTGCGAATACCTGCGGTGCTCTCAGTCAGGGCCAGCATTTTACGCTTTACGCCAAGGGAGCCTTCATTCTGGCCGCTCGGGAACGCAAAACCCACCAAAAATTCATTGGGTTTGCTGCGCTTGGAAACCCGGATGCGACGGTTGTTCAAGAACGCACCTTCGCCCTTGGAGGCGGTGAACAGATCGTTCGTGGCTGGGTTGTACACCACGGCCTGTTGCACATTGCCATTGACGCGAAGTGCGATAGAGATGGCATAGTGTGGATAGCCATGAATGAAGTTGGCCGTGCCGTCGATGGGATCGATCACCCACTCGTAATCTGATTTGCCAGAGGCGCCGCTTTCCTCGGCTAGAATGGCGTGATCGGGAAAGGCTTGCTTGAGCACGTCGATAATGGCGCTTTCAGCGGCCTGATCGGTTTCGGTGACGAAATCGTTGGGCCCTTTGACTCCGATTTTTACCTGATCGAGGTCAAGCTCCGCTCGGTTGATGATTTTTCCCGCAGCGCGAGCGGCTTTCACCGCCACGTTCAACATCGGATGCATGGCCTTTCCTTTCAATTTGAATACGTTTAACCCGACATTATAAATGACCGCAGCCATTTCCCTCGAATCCATTTCAATTGTTCTCGTAAAAACAAGCCATCCGGGCAATGTTGGTTCAGTGGCGCGTGCCATGAAAACCATGGGCCTGAGTGATTTGCGACTCGTTGAACCCAAAACGACAGACATTTGCAGCGCTGATGAGGCGATTTCGCTGGCCAGCGGTGCCACGGATGTACTTGAAAAGGCTCGAATTTTCAATACTTTGCCCGATGCCTTGGCAGATCGAAGCGTTGCATTTGCCTTGTCAGCGCGTTTGCGGGACCTGGGCCCGCGTTTACAAAGCCCCCAAGAGGCGGCACAGGAAGCCTTGAAATTAACTGAAAGCGCAGTAGGCGCTGCTTTTGTATTTGGCGCTGAACGCACGGGTTTGAGCAATGATGAGTTGCTGGTGTGTAACCGGCAGGTGACGATTGCTGCCAATCCGGCATATAGCTCGCTCAACCTGTCACAAGCGGTGCAAATTGTTGCTTACGCCTTGCGCACTGAATGGGCCGCCGGGCAGTTTGATCTGGAAGAAGATTCCTTGGCTGGCACTTTGGCAAAAGGCGAAAAACTGGCCACCGTGAAAGCTGTGGCTGATTTGCAAGCCCATTGGTTACAGGCAATGCAGGCGGTGGACTTCATTAACCCGGACAAGCCGAAAAAAGTAGTTCAGCGTTTGGCCAGAATGTTGGCCAAAACCCCTTTGGAACAAGAGGAAGTGGATATGCTGCGCGGGTTTTTTTCAGATGTGATCCGAGTGGTAGACGATCGCCTTTATCCGCATGAATTCGAGCGCAAGAAGCCTTGATTCAGCCGTGATACACTGCGGCGACCAGTGTATACGTACCAATAACAATTGATCCAAGGTTTTCCGCGCATGTGGATTCGACTACAAGAAGACATTGACACGATTTTGAGGAAAGACCCGGCGGCCCGAGGGCGTTTGGAAGTGTTCCTGTGCTACCCCGGTTTGCATGCCTTGATTTGGCATCGCCTGGCCCACAATGCATGGGCGGCTGGTTTCAACACGCTCGCGCGGTTTTTGTCTCATTTGGGTCGATTTTTTACTGGTATTGAAATTCATCCAGGTGCCAATATTGGCAGGCGCGTATTCATCGACCATGGCATGGGCGTGGTCATTGGTGAAACTGCTGAAATTCATGATGACGTCACCATTTACCAAGGGGTTACCTTGGGCGGTACTTCACTGGCCAAGGGCAAGCGCCACCCCACGCTGGAAAAAGGTGTGGTCGTGGGCGCAGGTGCGCAGGTGCTGGGTCCCTTTGTGGTGGGTGAGGGCGCCAAGATAGGCTCGAACGCTGTGGTCACGAAGCCAGTGCCAGCAGGAGCCACCGCGGTGGGCAATCCCGCCCGAATGATTCTGAAAGCGGCTGAACGAACGCCTGACGAAGTGTTGACAGGTGCGGCGAAAACCAAGGAAGAGTTTTTGGCCTATGGTGTGTCTAAAAACGGAGATGACCCACTGATCAAGGCGATGCATGGTTTGATTGATCAGGCCATCGCTCAGCAGCAGCGAATCGAACAACTTGAAAAGCAACTGAGCAAAGGCAAAGCAGAGCCGGATTGCGGCGATTCCGTGGACTGCGAAGAACTGAAAGCCTTGAATAAACTGGTGGACAATTAATTGAACAGATTCAGGCTGAATTCCCCGGTGCTGAGTAATTTCAAGAAACCGCCCTTTGGGCGGTTTTTTTCTGGTTCATCGAAGTTCCAGTCGGGCAAAACGATTCGCTGACCCTTTTGCAGTTGTCCTTGAGTGCTTTCGGGTACCAGGGGTGCCTGGCTATCGAACGTGCCGTGTATGGCACAGCGGTGGGTGTGGCCATGCAATATGACATCGCTTTTTCCCACGTAGTAACCATCGGGCCAATTGCCCTTGAATGACTCAGCCACAGCGTGCAGATTGGCGTCCATAATACTCATGGCACTGTTGGCCTTGTGTATTTTGCTTTCGCTGCGAATGGCCTTGGCCATTTCAAGACGTTGTTCGAGGGGTAGTGCCAGAAAGTTTTTTTGCCACTTGTCGTCCCGGCTTTGAAGCCTGAACTTTTGATAGGCCTTGTCATCTGTGCAAAGCTGATCGCCATGCGTAATCAATACGACTTGGTGATTGATCTGCAAAAATTCGGGATCGGGAAGAATCTCGAGCCCCGCTGCTTCGGCGAATTGATCGCCCAGAAGAAAATCACGGTTGCCATGCATGAAATACAGTGTCGCACCGGTAGATTTTGCGCTTTGAACAGCCTTGATAACGCGCTCGCTGGTGCTGTCGCTGTAGTCGTCGCCGTACCAAACCTCGAACAGGTCGCCGAGCAAAAAGACAAGTGTGTTTTCCTGGGATACGCTAACCAGCCAATTCTCGAAGGCGTCCAGTGTTTTGGGGGTGTGTTCTGACAAGTGCAGGTCGGAGGCAAAGAATGCAGCACCTTGTTGAGGAATTTCTATCAACTTGTTACCTGATTATAAGGTCATTAAAAAAGCCCTTGAACAAGGGCTTTTTTATAGGGTAGCTTTACAGTACTTCGACGCCCTGAATAATCACATCTTCCAGCGGTACGTCTTGGTGAAAACCTTTAGAGCCGGTTTTGACAGCCACAATTTTGTCGACAATGTCTTTGCCCTCGGTCACTTTGCCGAATACGCAATAGCCCCAGCCTTGAGGGGTAGGGCTTTTGAAGTTCAAAAACTCATTGTTTTCCATGTTGATGAAAAACTGGGCAGTCGCAGAGTGCGGGTCGTTGGTACGCGCCATCGCAATGGTGTACTTCTCGTTTTTCAAGCCGTTGTCGGCCTCATTCTTCACGGGGTCTTTGGTGGGCTTCTGTTTCATGCCGGGTTCAAAGCCGCCGCCTTGAACCATGAAGCCGCCGATGACACGGTGGAAAATGGTGTTGGTGTAGAAGCCACTTTTTGCATATTCCAGAAAGTTGGCCACGGTAGCGGGGGCTTTTTCAGCGTCCAAGGCGATTGTAATGTCGCCAAAATTTGTTTTAAGTTTAACCATGGTTTGTTTTTTCGCTTTTGCAAACGCAGAGGAGATTGAAGAATTACCGATGCTAACAGCAATCGCCGAGAACATCGACCACTTGAGAAAAACACGTTTGCCTTGAGTCACAGACTTGTCCTTTACAGTTTTGAAGTATCTTCTTGCACAATTTGCCAGCGTGTGCCGACTTTCATCCAGTACTGTTGCTTGCGGATTTCACCCGACAATTTGTCCTCTTGTTTGAAGGACACCAGCATCATGTCTTTGTCGCTGGGGTATCGCATGACCGTGAGGTCGTCGATGGAGATTTTTCCAAACGACTTGTTGCCGATTTGCTGATTTTTCTGCCACTCAATCAAACCCTGGCCGTCTATTTTCACATCGCTTGCGTAATGATAAATTCCTTTGGAAAAGCCTTTTTCCAAGTCCTTTTTCCAGGTGTCCACCATGCGCAAGGCGGCTTTGCGGTGACTTTGCCATACATCCACGGGCACGAAGTCAAGTCTCTCGCTGATGACAACTTGTGTGCTGCCAATGTCGACAAATTTTTTCAAGGCAAGCAAGTCCTGGTTTGCCAGCACCACACAGCCATCGCTGGCCTTGGGGGGGCGACTTACATAGTGTTTGGGCATGCCGTGCAGCCAAATACCATAGCCGGTTTTACCCAGCCGTTTGTCCCAAGCATTTGGATAATCGATGGGCAAGGCAATGGGCCCGTAGAAATCAGTCAGTTTTTCTTTGGGCAGTAATTCGGTAATTGTGTACACGCCAATGGGTGTGCGTTTGTCACCCTCGCGCACCTTCACCGCCCCCATTTTTCCTTGGGACACGTAAAAGTCAGTCACCAAGCGTGGCTGGGGAAATGCGTTTTCATAAAGAAAAAGCCGTGAGCGAGTGGTGTCTACCAAAATCACGTAACGTTGATCGTCATTCAGTTCAACCAGTTCGGCAGGCAGCAAGTCGCGTTGGGGGCGATCTTTAACTGCTTTGAATCGTGCTATGGCCTCGTCTCGCAACTCAGTGAGTTCTTCCTGTTTTCCCTTGGGAACATCGAGCATGTCGCCGATTTGCGTTAAGGGACGCCCAGCCTTCAATGACAAAATATCGCCTTTGAGCATGTGGCCAAGGTAAAAATTGGGAAATTCGGCAAGCAGTCGATCTGTTAATTTCAGCGCCTTGTTTAGCTCATGCTTGCTCAAGGCGAGGTAAATTTCCTCTACGGCGGTGTCGATTACGGGCTGGTAGCTGGCTGACTCAAACAGCTTGCTGGCCAGCGAGCCTTTTTTGGGTTCGGCGCTACTGTAGGCGGCGAGGTCAAACGACTCTTCAGAGCCTGATTGAACAAAAGTGGGGGCTGCGGTGAATGCCCAAAACAACAGGGGTGCGGCAAATCGCAACCCTTTGGACATTCTTCGAAGCTTATTGCTTAACCACATTTAACCGCCCACCCTCTCGCTGGTAATTTTCCAGGTGCCGCCTTCCTGTTTCATGGTCAATGTTTTCGCGGACACATTGTTCAGGCGGTTGGAGAAATAACTCTGCTTGAACTTCACCACAGCTTCATTGCCAGTGATTGTGATTAAGGGGTTTTCAACAACCACGCGAATGGTTTCCTTACCAACAATGCGTTGTTCGCGCATTTTTTCCCAATTGGCACGGTTCATTTTGCCGGGTGTGTCGAAATCCTGGCTGTACGCGCCCAGATAACCGGCCATGTCTTGATCCGTCCAGGCTTTGGCCCATGCTTCAACAGCTGCAAGTACCTGGCTGTCCATGCCGATCGTATTTGGTTTTGTCTCGGCTGGTTTGCTGGCAGTGATTGCTGGCGCTGCTGCCGGGGCAGGTTTGCTTGGTGCCACTTCAACAGTGGGTGGTGCGGCAGCAACCACAGGCGGTGTGGGTACTACTGCGGGTGCAGTTTTGGCTGGTGCGGATTTGCTGGCTGGTGCTGCAGCAGGTGCAGCGGCCACAGCCACTGTTTCTGGTTTGCCTGCAATCAGGTTGCGCACCAGTGACAGTTTGGTTTGAGCGGTTGAATTGCGACCATCCAGTTGAAGGGCTTTGTCGTAGGACTGACTCGCCAATTTGGCATACACGTCGCCCAGGTTTTCATGGGCAGTTGCATAGCTGGGATGGGTGCGAATGGCCATTTCAAGCGATTCACGGGCTTTTTCGTATTCGCCGCGCCCCGCGTACAACACTGCCAGGTTGTTGTAGGGTTCAGGCAACTCGGGAAAGTCCTCAGTCAACTTGGTAAACACAGTGATCGCTTCGGTGGTCTTGTTCCGCTCTGTCAGGATCAAACCTTTCAGGAAACGCATTTGTGCATCGTTGGGACGATTGGCCAGGTAAGCGTCAGCACGGGCTTGAGCCTGTTCGAACTGACTGTTCTGAATTAATTTGGATACTTCATCCGCCTCGTCGGCATAGCCGGGGCCACCGGCAAACGCCAAGCCCATGAGGGCGATCAGCAGCGCATATTTGCTTTTTTTGAATTTGCCACTGATTGACGACGTGATTGTTTTTTTAGCCTGCATTCGGTTGCGCCTTTGCGGGGTTACCCGTTCATGTGATTGGTTGGGAAAAACTCGATCATGCGTAATGATATACTCGACCGCTATTGTAGCAAGCCCTAGAGCGGGTTGGCTTCTGAACTAGGTTTCCTGAGTGCTACTGTGTCAGATTGTACCGTTTTGACAGGCTGAGTCCGCTTTTTATCCGAGTCCAATGAAATCGTCTCTCCAAATTTACAATTCAATTCTAAGGAAAAAGCAGGCTTTTTCACCGCTTGATCCACAGAACGTCCGGATGTATGTGTGTGGCATGACAGTCTATGACTTCTGTCACCTGGGCCATGCCCGCGTCATGGTGGTGTTCGATTTGCTCAAGCGTTGGTTGCGCGCCTCGGGGTACCCGGTTACCTATGTGCGTAATATCACTGACATTGATGACAAGATCATTCGCCGTGCTGTTGAGAACGGTGAAAGTATTCGTTCGTTGACAGATCGCTTTATCGCAGCCATGCACGAGGATGCCGATGCATTGGGCATTGAGCGGCCTGATCATGAGCCGCGTGCCACAGAGTATGTGGCCGAAATGCAGGAAATGATCCAAACGCTGATGAGCAAAAGACTGGCGTATCGGGATGATTCCGGCGACGTGAACTTCGCCGTTCGCGCATTTCCAGACTACGGTCGTCTTTCTGGCAAAAGCCTGGATGAGTTGCGTGCTGGCGAACGCGTGGGTGTCTCTGGCAGCAAAAATGATCCACTTGACTTTGTTCTGTGGAAAAGCGCCAAAACCGATGAGCCTGCGGATGCCAAATGGGAATCTGATTTTGGCGTAGGTCGCCCGGGTTGGCACATTGAATGTTCAGCCATGAGTTGCAAGTTGCTGGGCAATACGTTCGATATTCATGGCGGTGGAGCAGATCTGCAGTTTCCCCACCATGAAAACGAAATTGCCCAAAGTGTGGGTGCGACCGGTGAAAGCTTTGCCCAGTATTGGATGCACAACGGTTTTGTGCGGGTAGAAACCAATGGGCAATCGGAAAAAATGTCGAAATCGTTGAATAACTTCTTCACGATTCGCGACATTTTGAAAGTCTACGATGCCGAGGTGGTGCGGTTTTTTATTCTTCGTGCCCAGTATCGCAGTCAACTGACTTATTCCGAAGGTCATGTTCAAGACGCGAAGGCAGCCTTGGGCCGTTTGTACACAGCCGTGGGCGATGTGCAAGCCGCAACAACCATTGACTGGAGTCGGGACTTCGAATCCCGCTTTGCCGAGGCGATGAATGACGACATGAACACACCCATTGCGATTTCTGTGTTGTTTGAAATGGCCCATGAAGTGAATCGCAGCGCCGATCAAACACTGGCCGAGCGATTGAAAGCGTTGGCACAGGTGTTGGGCTTGTTGGGTCGAACCTCCGAGGCCTTCCAGAAAGCGGAGGTGGGCGAACAGGCAGGTACGTTCGACGAGGCAGCGATTCAAGCGCTGATTGACGCCCGCACACAGGCCAAGACGGGTCGAGATTTTGCAAAAGCAGACGCCATTCGCCAGCAGTTGCTTGATTTGGGTGTCGTGCTGGAAGACAAACGGGGCGGTGCCACTGAATGGCGGCGAGCCTGAGGCTGAATCACGACCCTGATGCGCCTGCCTACTGGCAGGAGGCGTGCATGGCGTTGACCCTGCAAAGCCCTGTGTGGGCTGACTTGGTCAATCGGCATTCCGACCGGGCATTGCGGTCTCGCGGTGCGCCTTATGAAACCATGTTGCGCTCGTTGGTGGGTCAACAAATTTCGGTGAAAGCAGCAGATGCGGTGTGGGCCCGGGTGGTTGGTGCCTTGAATGGTCAAATCACCAGCCATTCTTTGCTCGCCTTGGCGGATGACACTTTGAAGGCCACAGGCCTTTCCCGCCAAAAAATTGCTTATTCCCGGGCTTTGAGCGAATTCGAACAGCAGGGGCGGTTAAAACTGGAATTACTTGACAGGATGGACGATGAAACCTGTACCAGCCACCTGTGTGAAATCAAGGGAGTAGGGCGCTGGACGGCGCAGATGTTTTTGATGTTCTGTTTGCGCAGGCCCGATGTATGGCCTGTGGATGACATTGGTGTGCAGCGCGGTATCTCGCGCCAATTTTTCGAAGGTGAACCCATCGGACCGAAAGAAGCACTACAATTCGGGGAAAAATTAAAACCTTGGCGGACCGTGGCAGCGTGGTATTTGTGGCGCAGTCTGGATCCAGCTGTGGTGGACTATTAAGAGAACCTCATGAAGCAAACATTTCTAGATTTTGAAGCGCCCATTGCCGAATTGAAAGGCAAAATCGAGGAGCTGCGCCTGGTTCAAGATGGCTCAGCCGTTGATTTGTCAGAGGAAATTCGACGCCTGGAAGGCAAAAGCGATGTGTTGACCAAAGAGCTTTACAGCAAACTTACCCCTTGGCAGGTCTCGCAAGTGGCAAGGCACCCGCAGCGCCCTTACACGCTGGATTACATTGCCAACGCGTTCACTGATTTTCATGAACTGCATGGCGACCGCCATTTTGCCGACGACCCTTCGATTGTGGGGGGCTTGGCCCGGCTGGATGGTGAAAGCGTGATGGTAATTGGTCATCAAAAGGGTCGTGATGTGAAAGAGCGTACCCTGCGCAACTTTGGCATGCCACGCCCCGAGGGCTATCGCAAGGCGCTGCGTTTGATGAAAACCGCTGAAAAATTCGGTATTCCCATTGTGACTTTGGTTGACACGCCCGGGGCCTACCCCGGCATTGATGCTGAAGAACGCGGACAATCCGAGGCAATTGGTCGTAACCTGATCGAGATGGCACAAATTCAGGTGCCCATTGTCAGCGCAATTATTGGTGAAGGTGGTTCGGGCGGGGCGCTGGCATTGGCCGTTGCCGACCATGTCATCATGATGGAAAACGCCACCTATTCCGTTATTTCTCCCGAAGGTTGCGCCTCGATTTTGTGGCGCAGTGCAGAACGGGCCTCCGATGCAGCAGAAGCGTTGGGTATTACGGCAAAACGCCTGCGCGATTTGGGCTTGATTCAGGAAATTGTCAAAGAAAGTTTTGGTGGCGCGCACCGCGACCACGCGCAAACAGCCAACAATTTGAAAACCGCCATCAAGGCTGCCTTGAATATGTTGGTGACCTACAAGCCCAAAACTTTGTTGGATGCTCGCCATGACCGCTTGATGAGTTATGGTCACTTCAAGGTGAGCAAGTAATTGAGGCCGTCGCTTGAAGCCTTTTTAAGCGACCTCAAACGCCACACACCGACACCCGCCAGTTTTGTAGTGGCTTATTCTGGTGGTGTCGATTCCACCGTGTTGTTACACGCTTTGCACAGCATGGGCTTGTCGCTGCACGCTGTGCACGTGAACCATCAAATCCAGAAACAGGCTGATTCTTGGGAAGCACATTGCAAAAGTCAGTGCGAACAGTGGGGTGTACCGTTTACAGCGTTGAGGGTCGACGTAGAGCCGGGTGATTTGGGCCTTGAAGGCCAGGCCCGTGTGGTGCGTTATCGGGCAATTTTCAACTGGATGAAAACCAATCAACACACGGTATTGCTGTGTGCCCACCACCGGGATGATCAACTTGAAACTGTGCTGCTGCAATTGCTGCGGGGGTCTGGTTTGCGGGGTGTGGGTGGCATGCGGGTTGTGGGCCCGGTGGGGGTGGATCGACACCTGCATCCCCAATTGCTGTTGTGCCGCCCTTTGCTCAACTGTAGCAAGGCCAGCCTGCTGGAGTACGCACGGTTGAATCACTTGCAACACATCGAAGACCCCAGTAATGATGACACCACACTGCGCCGCAATTGGGTGCGTCACGAATTGTTGCCCAGTCTTGAAGAACACTTTCCTCAAAGCCCGAGGGCCTTGTTGCAACTGGCCGAATTTTTTCAGGCACACTATTCAGAAGAAGACTCAAATACCGAGGCTTACACGCCGCAAGTGGTTTCCGCTTCAGGAACATTGCTATTGAATCCGTGGCGGGAACTGGATGAAACAAACCAATTGAATACCCTTCGACATTGGCTGTTGGGGCAAGGGGTACGTTGCGGCAAGCTGAAATTGCAGGAATTGGCCCGCCAGTTGCGGATCAACAAAGGCGGCATTCGGGTGGTGAAAAAAGGTTGGCATGTCAAAGTAAGCCGACAGCAGGCTCACCTGCAACACACTCAACCATAGGACAAAGCGTTTGAATAACGATGACTTGAACAACAGCATGGGCAATATAGACCCGGAAACGGTGGCCCAATGGCTGGAAAGCAGCGGCAACTACAAAGTGCTGCGCCGTATACAAATGCGCGACAGTTTCGGTGGGCAGATCAGCAGCCCTGTGAAAGTGTTGGTGGTCGACACCGAAACCACGGGTCTTGATTTTGCGACTTGTGAGGTAATTGAAGTGGGTGCCTTGCTGATCGAGGTGGACCAGGACACCGGAGCAATTGGCGCGGTGCTGGGTAGTTACGGTGGGCTCGAGCAGCCTAAAGTACCGATCACTCCTGAAAATTCGGCCATTCATGGCATTACCAATGACATGGTGAAAGACCAGTATTTCGATGAAGCGGCCTTGAAAGCCTTGTGCAATGACGCTGCATTGTTTGTGGCACACAATGCTGCATTCGACAAACCTTTTATGCTGCGCCGCTTTCCCTGGCTTGAGAAATCAATCTGGGCCTGCACATTTCGTGAATTGCCGTGGACACAGGAAAATTATTCAGCTCGTAAGCTAGAGCATTTGCTGTCCGATTGCGGCTACTTTCACGGCGCACACCGCGCGGTTGAAGACTGCAATGCCTTGATTCATGTATTGGCACAGCCCCTGAAGACTTCACAACGCATGCCTTTTCAGGTGCTGTTCGACAGCGCCAATGAATCGATTTACCAAATCGCTGCACTGAAGGCACCATTTGAGAAGAAAGATTTTCTAAAGTCCAAGGGTTTTCGCTGGAATGCGGATGACCGTGTTTGGGAATTCGAGGCGGTTGGCTTTTCCGAGGGCAAGGAAGTCATTGAGTGGCTGCGGGAGCAGGTGTATTGCACCACTGGCAAAATCATGCTGGGTTTTCGCATTCAGGCTGGGGTTGATCGTTACTCTGGCACCACACTGAAACAACAGTTCAAAGAGGTGTAAGGCGTGCCCGCCAAGGTTTATCCATCGGACACCAGCGAGCTTGCACTAGACGGCGCCCAAGCCCGTGAGCGCGATGTTTTGCTGCAATTGCAAGCGCAGTTGCCCGACAACTACACCATTTATCACGGCATACACTGGTCACGAATCGAGCACGGGCTCACGGTCACTGGCCGTATCCAGTTTCTGATACTTGGCCCAAGCGGCATTGTTTACAGCATTTTGATGAAAACCGGTTTGATGAAGCTGGACCAGGGCCGGGTGGTGAAGCAATTGGGTGAGCAGCGCCAAGACGTGTTCAACGCTTTGGCCGAGCAAGGGGCTTTACTCAAGCAAAAATTCAGTCAACAACACCAGGGCACCCTTCGGGTTGAGCCTGTTTTTTATTGCCCGGATTTCACCGTGTCAGATGCCAGCGGGCTGACTGTGAATGCCGAGCGTATTGTAGACGCACGTCACAAAGATGAGTTGGCCGCACTGATTCAAACCATCGACATCACGGCTGACCTGTTCAGCAGCCACTCCAATCCGAAAGCGATTCATTCCTTTTTGTGCAATGAACTGAATCTGGTTCCTGAAGTGGGGGCATTGTCACAAGCCGCTGAAATCTTGGTCACGCGCTTGTCACATGGCTTGGAACAATGGGTTTCAAGGCTCAGTTTCGAGCCTTTTCGTTTACGTGTAACGGGCACTGCGGGCAGCGGAAAGTCGCAATTGGCCTTCAGTGAATTGCAACGCAACCATGCCTTGAAAGCGCGAACTTTGTATGTGTGTTACAACCGTCCGCTTTCTTCGCACATGGCGCAGCAGGTTCGTGAAGCAGGTTTGATGGGTGCTGTGGTGTTTAATTTTCATGCCCTGTGCGACCGCATGCTGCGAGATGCAGGGCAGGAAGTGGACTACGCCTCGCCCGGCGTGTTTGGCCGTTTGGCAGAGCAAGTGCTGGCCACCCCTTTGGACAAACGTTGGGTGTTTGATTCAATTGTGGTGGACGAGGGGCAGGATTTCGACCAAAGCTGGTTGCCTGTGCTTCAGCGTTGCGCGCATTCCGGTACACGCTGGTTGTGGCTAGAGGACCCCATTCAAAATCTGTATGCCAAGCCGGCGGTCAGTTTGCCAGCTTGGGTTAGCCTGCACACGCCCATGAATTACCGCAACCCCAAACGCGTGGTGCAGGCATTGCAACTTGTTCAACATGAATTCAGGTTTGAGTCGCCGCTACTATTGGACATTGAAGCGGCATGCCCACTGGAAGGTTTGCCACTTGAGTTTTTTGAGTATGACAGCGATGAGTCCTTGTTAAGTCAGACCGCCAAGGCCATTACTGCCTGCTTGCGACATGGTTTTACTCGCGACAAAATTGCGGTGCTCAGCATGCGCGGTCACGAGAAGTCAAAGGTATTGGCGCAAGCCAGTCTTGGGCCGCACAGCTTGCGGCATTTCACGGGTAGGTACGATGACAATGGCAGCCAGGTGTTTACCGAAGGCAATGTACATGCAGAATCGGTTTATCGTTTTAAAGGGCAGGCTGCACAGGCTGTTGTGGTGACTGAATTGGCTTTTGTTGACTTCAACGAGGCGGATTTCAGGAAGCTGTTTGTGGCCATGACCCGCGCCAAGTTGTTGTTGGTTTTGGTAGGGCAGGTCGATACCTTGCAGCGTTTACGCCGTGCTGTATACGCCTGAGCCTGGTGGGCGGTTACTGCTGAATTTGCCAGGTCCCTTTGCTGGGTGAGCACACTTCGCCCCGGAATTTGGTTTTTTCACCATTCACAATCGTGACGCCCAAGTAAGTGCGGCAAGTGTCAGACTTTGCGCCGGGCGACAAATACACCCCAACGCCATTCACTGGGTTGAGCCAGCGCACAGCTTGCCCCGAGGGCACCAATTCCATGGTGTGCCCGAAGCAATGGGAGTCAACCGCAAATGCATCAACCAATTCGGTTTCAGTGAAGATTGTCTTGAAGGCGTCGGTGGATTCAACGTAGGCCATTTGCTCGGTCAGGGCACCCTTGAGTGCCTCGTTTTGAACCAGCTTGGCATCGCATTGCCCACGCAGTACCCCAAAGTCGTTGTTCCAGCCTTTGCCCGTGTAACCGATAAAATTTTTGGCATTGGCCACATGAAATGGCAGTGCCATGGCAAGCGCAAGCAGGCAAAGAACAGTTTTCGAGCGTACTTTGGCTATGGGCATGGAAGAATACTTAACTGGGCAGCCTGATGACATTGATAAAAACGGTGTGTAAGCGAATTTCGTTGACCCAAAGAGTGTATCTTTTTCTGTATAAAAAAACATGAGACAGCGCCCGGAGGCCGCACAAAATGACAGTTCAAGGCAAAACAGTATCCGCAATTGACATTGCCAAAGGTGCCTTGGGTTTTCTGCCTGACGTCCCCCATATTTTACCTTCATTGGCCAGTTTGGCATTTCTCCGGCCGCATTCACGCCGCTCACTAGGCCTTCTGTTTCAGGAAACTGCGCGCAAGCATGCGAAATCTTCATTCCTGAAAAGTGACGAGCAATGTTGGACCTACGGACAAGCCAACTCAATGTGTAATCAAATGGCGCGCGGGCTGCTTTCGATGGGAGTCAAGGCCGGTGACACGGTCGGGTTGCTGTCGGCCAATCGACCTGAAACTTTGCTTGCAGTAATTGCCTGTGCCAAGTTGGGGGCTGTTGCCGCGCTGTTGAATATCAATCAGCAAGGTGCTGTGCAGGCGCACAGTTTGAAGTTGGTGAAGCCCAAAATAATTTTGGCCTGCGATCGTGGGCTGGATATTCTTAAGCAACTGGAATCTGAGGACGCCACGCTGCTCAAAGGCATCGAATTGCTCTCGCTGCAAACGGACAGTAGCCTTTTGCGGGTAAGTGATTTTCGCAGTGCCTGGTATACGCAGCCTTCCCACAACCTGGCACAAACTGCTCAAATTACAGCGAACTGGCCCTGTTTTTATATCTTTACTTCAGGCACTACCGGTTTACCCAAAGCGTCGGTGATGAGTCACTACCGTTGGTTGCAAGCTGCCTCGGGAATGAGTACGGCTGTGCGTTTAACTGCGAATGATGTGTTTTATTGTTGTCTGCCGCTGTATCACAACAATGCGCTTACCGTGTCGCTTGGTATTGTGTTGGCCTCGGGGGCCTGCTTTGCGCTGGATGAAAAATTCAGTGCCAGTCAATTCTGGAAACGGATCGCCCATTACAAAGCCACTGCGTTTTGTTATATCGGGGAATTGCTGCGTTATCTGTTGAATCAAGCACCCACCATGGATGATCAAAACCATGAAATTCGCTTGATATTGGGCAATGGCTTGCGTCCGGAAATATGGGATGACTTTGAGAACCGGTTTGGTATTCATCAAATTTTCGAGTTTTACGGAGCAAGCGAATCCAACCTGGGTTTTATGAATGCCTTTGGGTTGAAGGAAACCGTGGGTTTTTGTCCAATGCCATTTGAAGTGATCGCCTGCGATGCGGATTCCGAGCAAGTGGTACGAAATGCACGCGGGTTCTGCAGAAAAGTTGCGCGTGGCGAAGTGGGTTTGCTGATCAGTGAAGTGACCGATCTGCGCCCCTTTGATGGGTACACCGACCCGAAAGCCAACGAAGGAAAACTGCTGCGCAATGTGTTTAAACAAGGTGATTGCTGGTTCAATTCAGGCGACTTGGTGCGCAGGCAAGGGTGGCAACACATTCAGTTTGTAGACCGTTTGGGCGACACATTCCGCTGGAAGGGTGAGAATGTAGCGACCTCGGAAGTTGAGGGTGTGTTGGCCAAATTGTCATTTCTGGAGCATGCAGTGGTGTATGGCGTCAAGCTGGAAGGCGTTGATGGCCGGGCTGGCATGGCAGCTGTGGCGGTAAAGCCGGGTGTTGAGCTGGACTTAAAAGCCTTGGCACAGCATGTGACTAGCCAACTTCCCGGGTATGCAGTGCCGCAGTATGTGCGCTTACTTCAAAGTGTGGAAACCACCGGCACCTTCAAATATCAAAAAGTACAACTGAAGAAAGAGGGCATTGATCAAGCTGTGGTGAGCGATCCTTTGTATCGTTTCGACACTGCAACCCGGGAGTACACGGTGCTAGTTTGAGGCGGTTTGTACCGGCTTTCCTTGAACCAGCTTGACAATCAAATCGAGAGTTTCAGTGTCGTACAACATGCCGCTGTGTGACACGCTTTTACCCGGGAGCAAGTCTTGAATATAAATATTTTGAACGCCGGGCTCTTTCACAAACTGATTTTCAACAGGTACCACGACCTTGTCATTCTTGGTGACCAGCACGCTGTACTGCACACCAGGCATTGTAATGGGCCCATCTTTTAAATCACGCAACAATGCCGAGCGGGGGTGTTGGTCCGCGCAAGCCAGGCAATACTCCACCAAATCGCGGTTGGGTGTTTTTGCAATCGATGTGCCATTGACACTGGGTGCCAAAGCGACAAAACGATCAACATGATCAGCACCTTGTAATTTCTTCAAATAATAAAAGCCAATCAGCCCACCCTGAGAGTGACCCACCAAGGTCACCTTGTCGTGCTTTGTGGCTGATTTTACGAACTTGATGAAATCAGCGATCCGTTGTCCCGATTCATCAACTGCGCCTACGCCTTTGAACCAGTCGCTGGGTTCGGCTGCACCATAATCGATCGAATACACACACAGGTTTTGATTGGCCAGTGCTGGGCCCAAAGCGCCGAATGAATACATGCTGGAAGAAAAAGTACCGTGTATCAGCACCACCGGGTTTTGATCATTCGTGGGGCGACACGCCCAATTGTTAACGCCATCGGGCATTGTTTGACCGCCAAAGACCTGGCTCAAAAACGAACTGGTCCAGTTGGCTTTGGCCTGGTACTGACCAGTGGAATTTGCAGGACTGGTTGTGCTACACGCCGCCATGGTCAGCATGGTCAGCGTGGCAAGCAGTAAACGGCGAGTGAACTGGTTAGACATTGTGAGGTATCCCCGGGTAAGCATGGTTTGCTCTTTAAGACCAGAATTGCAGCAAAGGGTTCTGTAGCGCACCAGCAAACAAGTAGAGTGTCCCACCAATTTCCGCGAATACCAAGGCCACCATGAATACAGCCAGGCCCGCCCGGGGCATGGGGTGTTTTCCAAGTTTGTGGGGTTGTCGCAGTTGGTTGTCGGGTCCTTTGAGTGCAGCCTGTATCAGGTAGCCGGTAACGGCCAGCACAAAAAAAGCAATTACGATTATTGCCGCGTAAAGATTGTTGTCTGGATTGAAGACACTGAAATGTGCCAACACGGCCAAAGTGATGCACGCAAAGCCGTAAAGCAGGCTGGCCCGGTGGGCGATGTCTACATAGGGGTGTGCCAAACCTTCAGCGCTTTTCCACATTTGCAAGAATTTCCACAATCCGCTGCAAAGACCTACTAACAGGAAAAATCCTGCGGACAGTATGGCAAAGGCGGTGGCCGAACTAATTGTCATTGTATTTACCTCTTGGGGGTAGTCGGATAAGGTGGCCCCCTTTGTGGGAAAGACGCACTTGTGTTTTTGCTCTTAAATAGAGTCATCAACACACATGTGCATTATGCACCGGGAGTATTACCATGGACGATTTCGCAAACAAGCGCTTTGATGTGACCATGCTGGGTGAACTGGAAGCCAAACGAGAGTGGTTTGTCGGTGTACTCGGTGCCAGTGTGTGCTACGGCCTGATTCTTTGGTTGCTCTGACAACGCACTGAACAATTCATTGTCACCATAAAAAAACCCTCGAGAGTTCGAGGGTTTTTTGTTTAGTCAAAGCACAGCTCAAGCTGGGCAATGTCTTTTCAGACCGAGGCCTTGGGTGTAGCAGCAGCGCGCTTGGCGCGTGGTGCAGCAGCTTTCTTGGCGGCGGGCTTCTTGGCAGTTTTCGTCGCGCCAGTTTCACCTTTCACACCAATTTTCTCGAACAACTGAGAAGCGATTTGCTCGGCTTGTTCAATGGCAGGCTTCAAAGTTTCGTTTTTCTTGGCTTGTTCCAAGGCGCTTACACCCATGGTGATTGCGTTTTCAGTCAAAGACTCGGCTTGCGACAAAGCCAAAGCTGCGTATGAAAAACCTTTGTCGATCACAACTGGCAGTTGCTGTTCGAACAGCTCAACGCCTTTTTGTGTGTACACCTGGCTAACACCAACAACTTTTTCCAAGCCTTGCTTGATCTCGGTGCGTGCATTGACAACCACTGACTTGTCAGCCAAAGGCAGCTTTTCAGCAGCAGTGAATGCGTTACCCAAACCTTGTGACAACAGGCCAAATTGTGCTTGTACCAGGCTGTTCAATGCCTTGGCAGCAACTTGGTGCTGGTTCTTCAGTTCGGTATTGGTTTTGGTCAGCAGTTCAGCTGTTTTTTCAAATGCGTACATCGTGAGATCTCCTTGGGTAGCGGGTAGTCAAATTTCGTGACACTTCGCACTATAGGGAAATCGCTTTAGCAATGAAAGGGTTTGAACCTGAGGCTCTACACTAAAAAAGAGTGTAGGTGCCTCAGGGTGTTACGTTTTTAATCCATTCCGCGAGTTTGAACCATGGGTTCTGGCGCGGGTTTTCCTTTAAAGAATTTATTAAGAATGATGGCAACGATAGCCAGTACAGCACCGCCAATGTCGGTGTACAAACCACCTTCGATCATGCAAAGCGCTGCGACAAGCAAAATGCCCCGTACTACCCAGTTCGAGTGTGCGCCCCAGAACCAGCCTTGGATGGCGGAAGCCAGGAAAAACACGCCGATACACGCCGTGACAAAGGCACGCAAAATCACAAACCATTCACCTTCCATGAGCAACGCCGCATTGTAGAAGAACATGAAAGGCACGATAAAGGCCGTCAAACCGATTTTAAATGACGTGAACGAAGTTGCCATGGGGTTTGCGCCTGAAATGCCGGCGGCTGCATACGAGGCCAGCGCCACAGGTGGCGTGATTGCCGAGATTACTGCAAAGTAGAACACGAAGAAGTGGGCCACCAGTGGCTGAATTCCCAGTTGAATCAGGCCAGGCGCAACCACCGAAGCAGCCACTGCATAGGCTGCCGTGGTTGGCATTCCCATGCCCAGCAAGATTGCAATACACATGGCAAAGAACAGGGCGATCAGTTGCGAGTTTTCAGCAATGTCCAGAAGAATGGAGGAGAACCTGGCGCCCACACCCGTCAAGGCGATCACACCCACGATAATGCCTGCACAGGCACACACTGTGATGATCTGAATCGACATGACCCCCGCAAGATCGAAGGCTTTGAAAATACTTTTTGGACCCATCTTAAAGGGCGTGAGCCAGCTAACTACAGCAGCAGCAGCCGTGGCCAATGTGCCGGCCCTGATCACTGAATAGCCCATGAACAAAGCAACGATCAGGATGATGATGGGAATAAACAGGTAGACCTGTTTCACCATTTTGGAGAATTGAGGCAGTTCGTCGGACCGCATGCCACGCATGCCCAGTTTGGCTGCTTCAAAGTCAACCATCAGGTAAGTCGAGAGGAAGTACAACACGGCCGGGATCACTGCCGCGATCGCGATTTCCGAGTAGGGAATGCCCGTGATTTCCGCCATGATGAAGGCACCAGCGCCCATGATGGGCGGCATGATTTGCCCGCCAGTAGAGGCTGCGGCTTCAATGGCGCCAGCAGTTTTTCCGTTGTAGCCTACTTTTTTCATGAGTGGAATGGTCAGCGAACCCGTGGCCACTACGTTGCCGGCGCTCGTGCCGTTGATCATGCCCATCAGGCCAGACGCGAAAACTGCCACTTTGGCAGGGCCTCCACGGGCTCTTCCTGCGGCAGCAAATGCAAAATTGACAAAGTAGTCGCCCACTTTGGAAGCCTGCAGAAACGCAGCGAACACAATGAACAAAATAATGTAGGTGGAAGACACTGCCGTGGTTGCACCCAACACTCCCGCATCGGTGTAGATGTAGGAAAAGAAGCGGCTGAAATCAAAGCCGTCGTGTGTCAAAAAGCCGGGCAGGTAAGGCCCAACGAATGAATAGAGCACGAAAATAACTGAAATGATCACCAAGGCGCTTCCGGCCACGCGACGCGTCAGTTCCAGAATCAGGGCAAGACCTACCATGGCTGCCCAGGCATTGCCGGGTGAGGCGAAAGGCGTGCCCGCACGCATGCGCAGCGCAGTGCCGTCCAGGTGCACCATCAAATAGGCTGTGCTCGCTATTGTTGCCAGAACCAGCGTTGCATCCAGCCAGTTGAAGCGATGGCCTTCCGGGCGTAGAAACCATGAGGCCACGATAGCACCCAGCCCTGCGATGGCCAGGGGAATGCCAAACTGGTTCACTTCCATCTCGGGTGCGATCATTTCACCATTGGCAATGATCTGGTTCATGTCGAACACAATGTAAAGCGAGTAAAGGGCGGGTAAGGCTAGTAATACAGCCAAGGCCTTGATCAGCATTTGATTGCCACGTTGCGGCTGGTCAATGTTCGCAGATGAATAGGCGATGAAACCAATAATCAGCGCGCCTGAAACGTGCAGAATGCGAAAAGCCCAGGTTTCCACCGGCGCGATGTTAAGGGTAAACACATGCCAAAACGCATAAGCCGCAGAAATGATCGAGACAAACAGCGCTGTTTTTTGCACAAATTTGCGTTGATTGCTTGCCATTGGTTCGTCATCGACGCCTTGCGCGATGAGGTGTTCCTCTTCGGCATGGCTGGATATGCTGGTGGATTTGGACATGATTTGACCGATTCAAAAAAAATTGAGAATTGAGGTTTAAGAAAAGCGCTGAACTCTTGAGTTGAGTTCAGCGCTTCCCGATTCAGCCGTCAAGGCTGTTTGCTTTTTATTTCAACTTAAGATTCGCTGGAATCTTGATGCCTTTTTCTTCGTAATACTTCACGGCACCGGGGTGGAATGGGATGAATGTGTTCTTGTCCCAGTTCTCGGCCAATGTGGTGCGGGCACCTTTGTGGATGGTCAACATTTTCTCGTTGTTGTCCAGCACCGCCTTTGTCGCTTCGTATACAAAGCTTTCTGGCAGGTCGCAGTTGGCAATGGCGTAGTTCCACATGGATACCGCACGTGCATCTTTCTTCAAGGTTTTGTAAGTGCTGGCCTTGATCGGGAATGCCGACACGGGGTAGGTGTCCATGATCTTTTTCTGTTCAGCTTCTGTAAATTCCAGAATATTGATCTCGGTCTGCACCTCAAGCTGGGTCACGGCAGGAATGGGTACACCGGCTGCAAATGCCACCACATCGATCAGGCCATCTTGCAATTGCCCGCCCAAATCGCTCCAGCCACCGTTGCGGCGTTCAAATTTCACGCCCAGGGTTTCCAGCATTTTCGGGAAGTAGGTGTCAGAGGTAGAACCTGCAGGGCCAAAACCGATTTTGGAGCCAGGTGGAATCTCCTTAATGGATTTGATTCCACTGGAGGACAGCACGGTGACCGAGAACGGGGTTTGGTACATGGGGAACATGGCGCATACCTTGTTCATCTTCAGGCCGGGGGCCAGGGGGCTTTTGCCGTCCAGTGCCTCGCGCGCTGGGCCCATGGTGGTCATGCCAAAGGCAAGTTTACCTGTGTGTACCAAAGCGAGGTTTTGAGTGGGGCCGCCAGTAACTTCCGCGCCGCCGGTAATGCCCACAGTTTCTGCAACCAGGTTTGCCCAGCCAGCGCCATATGCGTAATACGTACCGCCCTGAGAAGCTGTACCTACGGTAAAGCTTTTGGGCCATTTGGATTTGTCTGCGTAAGCTGCACCCATGGCCAACGCGGCCAGGCTGATTGCAACGGCGGATTTTGCCAGAATTGCTTTCATTGGTATCCCCTATGATTTGATGAAACTGTGCCCATTGGGTATTGGGCTTTGTGATTATTATCGTTCTTTAATTGAACGAATCGAGTGTGCAAATACACTTGGCTAATGTCTTATTTATACACAAAATGAGCAATACGGGATGTCCGCAACAGGGTTTTTATCAGGTTGGTCGTTTATGTATCGATATGACAATTAAAGAGGGTGAATTTAAGCCACCGGGCGTGTAAAATCACCGCTTTTGAGCCAAAGGGCTGCTGTGTCGATTGAATCTGAAGTCAAGCGTCGCCGAACGTTTGCAATTATTTCCCACCCCGATGCCGGTAAAACCACCCTGACCGAGAAGCTCTTGCTGTTCGCGGGCGCCATTCAAATCGCTGGAAGTGTTAAGGCTCGCAAGGCGAGTCGCCATGCCACGTCGGACTGGATGGAAATTGAAAAGCAGCGTGGTATTTCTGTGGCCAGTTCGGTGATGCAGATGGAATACCGCGACCAAGTGATTAATTTGCTCGATACCCCGGGCCACCAGGATTTTTCTGAAGACACTTATCGGGTGTTGACTGCCGTAGACGCGGCCTTGATGGTAATTGACGCCGCCAACGGTGTAGAGCCGCAAACCTTGCGTTTGATCGAGGTGTGCCGTGCGCGTAACACGCCAATTATTACATTCGTCAATAAAATGGACCGCGAGGTGCGTGACCCCCTTGAGCTGATGGACGAGATCGAAAGCACGCTGGGTATTCCTTGCGTGCCTTTTGCCTGGCCTGTGGGGCAGGGCAAGTTGTT
Source organism: Limnobacter sp. 130 (assembly GCF_902506325.1). Taxonomy (GTDB): domain Bacteria; phylum Pseudomonadota; class Gammaproteobacteria; order Burkholderiales; family Burkholderiaceae_B; genus Limnobacter. Next base: position 511,263 of record NZ_LR732330.1, on the reverse strand, counting down.
CCACGGTATTTTCGACATTCGCAAAAACCACATGCGGGTATTTACGCCCGGTGCAGATCGCCGTCGGGAAGACGACGAAGTGGTCGATGGCAACAATCGCGAGTTACTCAGAAGTCGCTTTGGCAACGAGTTCAAACAGGCCGAGCAGGAAATTGAACTGGTTACGGGCGCTGCCCCCAGTTTTGATGAAAAAACATTTCTTGCCGGTAAGCAAACGCCCATGTTTTTTGGCTCTGCGGTGAACAATTTTGGTGTTCAGGAAGTGCTGGACGCTTTGGTGGACGTTGCGCCACACCCCGGCCCGCGCAAAGCGATTGAGCGTGAAGTGGCGCCTACCGAGAACAAATTCAGCGGCGTGGTGTTCAAGATTCAAGCCAATATGGACCCTTCCCACCGGGATCGCATTGCTTTTGTTCGCGTGCTGTCAGGGCGTTTTGAGCATGGCATGAAATTCAAGGTGTTGCGCACAGGCAAGGATTTCCGTCCCACCAGTGTGGTGACCTTTCTTTCTCAGCGCCGCGATCGGGTTGATGAAGCTTATGCGGGCGACATCATCGGTTTGACCACCCACGGTGGTTTGCAATTGGGCGATTCTTTGAGTGAAGGCGAAGGTTTGCAATTCACGGGTTTGCCGTTTTTTGCACCGGAGCTGTTCGCATCCGTCGAATTGAAAGACCCCATGCGAAGCAAGCAGCTACAGAAAGGTTTAATGGAACTGGGGCAGGAGGGCGCCATTCAGGTGTTCAAGCCCCTGTTGGGGTCGGAAATGTTGTTGGGTGCAATCGGGCAGTTGCAGTTTGAAGTGGTTCAAGCCCGTTTGAAAGGTGAGTATGGTGTGGAAGTTCGCCTGGCGCCAAGCCGTTACAGTTGCGCACGTTGGGTAACCAGCAAAAACGCCAATGACTTGCGCCGGTTTATGGATGCCAATGTGGGTCGCATTGTGACCGATGCTGCCGACACACACGCTTTTTTGGCGACATCGAGATTTGATCTTGATGTGATGCAAAAGCGTTGGGAAACCATTGAGTTTCATCCCATGCGCGAACATGCAGGGCTTTTGTTGGCCAATCACTGACCCGCCACCCCCGTGTGAAAACGGGGGTACAATCATTTCAACATAAAAAATACATCGGTCATGCTATGAGTGAACTGGATTCCCTGCTGGAACAAGTGTCAGGCTACTTTGCTGTGTTGTCTGAACCCACGCGTTTGAAAATTATCCACGCCCTGTGCAACGGGGAAAAATCAGTAAACGACATCGTGGAAGAGGTTGATTCAACCCAGTCGAATATTTCTCGTCATTTGAACTTGATGTACCGTGCAGGCGTGTTACAGCGCCGCAAAGAAGGCACCTTGGTGCTATACCAGGTAAAGGAGCCGACAGTGGTGGAGCTTTGCCGAACCGTGTGTGTGCATGTGGCGGCCAAGCTAGACGCCGTGCCTGTCGACTCCAGGCAGCTGCCTGATTTTTTCAAGCAGCCATAAAAAAACCGGCCATTGGCCGGTTTTTTTTATGAATTCAGTGCCTTGATTTATTTCAGCGACTCAATCAGATCAATGTAATTCTGCATGGCTTGATCGTTGCTGGTGCCTTCCAGGCCCTTCCACGCGTCAAACTTTGCGCGGCCAACAATGTCGGTGAACCCTGGGCGTTTTCCGGTGTTGTCACCTTCGGTTGATTGCTTGAACAAAGCATAAATCTTCAACAGGGTCTGATTGTCGGGGCGTGACGGCAGTGATTTTGATTCGGCCACTGCCTTTTCGAAACGGGCTTTCAAGTCGCTCATAAGTTCTCCTAAGTCTTGTTATGTGTTTTCTTCAGTAATAAAAGATTGGGCAAGGCTTTCGAACAGTTCTTTGGCATTGCCTTGTAAATAGGGTGCGAGCAGGCACATGACCTGATACACACCGTTGGCCAGCGCAGCACTCATGGTGGCTTCATCGTTGAAGTGGCGCGGGTCCCTGACGTATTCGAATGACAGCCAGTAAGTGGCTACAACCACCATGTTGGTGGCCAAGGCATTGATTTGTGGCTGGGATGCCATCATGTCACCCGATTCCACCAAGCCTTGACACAAGCGGCGTGCCACATCAACTTTGTGTTTCAGAATGCGTTTGAAATGGATTTCGAGTGTGCGGTTGCGCGACAACAGATCGTTCAAGTCGCGGTACAGGAATCGATAGCGCCAAATCAGCTCAAATGACACCTGAAGGTAAAGCCAGGCATCTTCGATATTGGCTTGGCGGTTGCCGGGTACGTCGAGCAGACCATCAATTTCTTTCTCGAAACTGGCAAAAATACTGTTGACGATGTCGTCTTTGTTTCGGAAGTGATAATACAAATTACCGGGGCTGATGTTCATTTCATCAGCGATCACGGTAGTTGTAATATTGGGCTCCCCGAATTCATTGAATAGCCGAAGCGATAAATCAAGAATTCGTTCTCTTGTTCTTCTTGGAGGCTTGCGTTCCATGTTCTGGTCGTCTCCTGTCTGGCCAAAGTCCTGATCAAGCTTAAGACTTCATGCAGCAAGTCTGTTATTGGTATTTTGAATACTATTAGTCTACGTTGTTTTATCAAGTATTTGGGGCCTCACTGCCCTTGTTACTTGTGAGTAATGGCGTTCTTCACGCAGCATTTCTTGTTTTTGCAATACGTATGTAACGATCAAGCTCGTTGAGCGAGTCTTCAAGTTGATCAAATTTGGACACCATGGATCCAGTACGTGCTGGTCTTTTGCTGGTTTTGTTGGCCAGCTGCATGGTGGGATCTTTCAGAACTTCCAGATTCAGTTCAAGACCATGTCGCGAAAACTTCTCTGCCAAATCGTAACGGCGTGCCCACAATTCTTCGCGCGTGCGTTGGTAGGCATGCTCACACAAACGTCGGCGGCTTGCGTAGCTGAAAGGGTTGGTGAAGAAAAATTCGCCATCGCCATGTTGGGGTTCAAACAGCACAATGTCAGCATTGGGATAAAGGTGCGCGTAGCGCTCCATGCCAATGTCCATGCGTGAATGAATAATTGATCTAAACGTTTGCGAGAGCACCAGCGGCAATCCGCCTTCGTATAAACGCGATCCGGGCTGAAATGCTTTGCCCTTGGCCCTGCGCCGATGGTTTTTGGGGTTTAACCGGTCATCGTACGGTACCAAGGGGTTCAGGCAAATCAGTAACTCCACACCTTCTTTTAAGGCTGTGGAGGCATGCAGGGTTTTTTTCAACGCCCCATCTACATAGTGCCGATTGGCAATGCGCGTGGGCGGAAACAAGCCGGGCAGGGATGCAGAGGCTTGCACAGCTTTTGATATGGGAACGTCATCAAACCCGGGCATTCCGAAGGGGATGGAGTCGCCTGAATCCAGGTCGGTCGCCACCAAAATAAGCCGGTTGCGCAAACTGCGGAAATCGTTGGTACCACCGCCTTTGGCGATCAGGTCCGCCATCCATTCGTGCAATTCGTCGCCATTGAACAAGCCAGTGGGTATTGCTGCGCCCAAGCGTTCAATGCAGCTGACCCAAGTGGCGTCATCGCGCAGGAAATAGTCTGAAATGGCAGTGCCCAGAAGGCTGGGTACCTTTCTAAGGCGCATCCAGTACTCTTTCCAGGCCGGACGCAACAAAATCGACGGATCAAAGGCAAACTCTTCGGGTTCGCCTTCAATGAACAGCTTGTAGATTTGGTGTGGAGTCAGATCGTGCGCCAACCCGGTGGCAACAATTCCGCCAGCAGATACACCCACATAGACACTCATGTCGTTCAGATCGAGTCCATCGATGGCCTCTGAAAGCGCGACCAATGCACCAATTTCATAAATGGCGCCCAAGGGGCCGCCACCTGCCAAGGCCAACCCGATTTTCGGGCCAGATTCGTGATTGTTCATGCGGGTTGTGTGCTCCAGCCCAAAGCGTTTGTTGACAAGGCCGTCGTTGGCCCGGTCAACAATTGATTCAATTACTCAGCAGATTTTTTGGCACGCGTGGTGCTGGTGCGCTTTGCAGTGCCTGCTTTGGTTTCTGCTTTTTTGCCTGTCAATTCGGCAATGGCAGCAGACAATTGATCAATACGTTCAGACAATTGTTGAACGTCTTTGTTGGTAGGAACACCCAAGCGACCCAAGGCGCGGGCTACGCGTTCCTCGAATACTTGTTCAAGCTTGTCCCAGTGTTGGGTGGCTTTGCTGGATACTGAGCCTGCCAGCTTGCTGACCTTGCCGGTTACTTCAACTACTTTTTGATCTGCAAATTTCACGGTTCGCTCCTGAATATCATGGCCTTCCTTGACCAGGTTTTCCAAAACACGGTTGCTTTCTTCTTGCGCTTTGGTAATGGCGCCCACACCTGCGGTCCACAATTGTTGTGCGCTATCGACTGCACCTTTGATGGGCTTTTTCTTACCGGCCATGTTGTCTCTCCTTGTGATGGCAAAGTGACCCGTCGCGGGTCGCTGCCTTTTTTGATTATTGTAGTAGTTTATCGAGGCCACACTAGAGAAGGCACACTAAACCCTACCTCGTGTTTTCCCGTAAGCAGGGTGCTGACAAAACACCCGCACAGCCCGCATGGAGTTTGAGAATTTCGGGCGGGCAGTTATAGTAAGCCTTCCTGAGACGTATCTTCCATAAAAAACCCCGCGCGGAGAAGACATACATGAATTATTTTGTGACCGGAGCCACGGGCTTCATCGGTAAACGATTGGTGAAACGCTTGGTTGAGCAAAAGCGCAAAGGCACCATTTACTTTTTGATTCGCGAATCGAGTCTGGACAAAGTGCCCGAACTCCAAAAGTATTGGGGTGCCAAGAAAGGGCAGTGCGTGCCTGTGGTTGGTGACTTGACCAAACCAAAGTTGGGTTTGAAAGCCACTGAAATCAAGGAGCTAAACAAGAATATTGCCCACTTTTTTCACCTGGCTGCCATTTATGATTTGGCTGCGGATGCCGAAAGCCAGCAAGAAACCAATATCAAAGGCACCGAAAACGCGGTGGATTTGGCCAATGCAATTGGAGCCGGCTGCTTTCAGCTGACTTCCTCGATTGCGGCTGCTGGCTTGTACGAAGGCGTGTTCCGTGAGGACATGTTCGAAGAGGCCGAGAACCTGGATCACCCTTATTTCAGCACCAAACACGATTCAGAAGAAATTGTGCGCAAGAAAGTAAAAGGCGCATGGCGTGTGTACCGGCCGGGCTTTGTGGTGGGTGATTCGAAAACTGGCGAGATGGACAAAATTGACGGACCCTATTACCTGTTCAAGTTGATCCAGAAAATGCGCAAGCTACTGCCTTCCTGGGTGCCTACGATCGGTATCGAAGGCGGTCGAATCAATATTGTGCCTGTGGATTTTGTGGTCAATGCCATGGATCACATTGCGCACCAGCCTGATCTGGACGGTAAGGCATTCCACCTTGTTGACCCCAGCCCCAATCGAATTGGCGATGTACTGAACATTTTTGCGCGTGCTGCACATGCACCGAAAATGGAAATGCGCATTAATGCGGCCATGTTCGGTTTTGTACCTGGTGCAGTGAAGAAGGGGCTGATGAGCCTGACCCCAGTGCGCCGAATTCGCAATGCCTTGCTGAAAGATTTGGCCCTGCCCGAAGAGGTGTTTGGTTACATTAACTGGCCAACCCGATACGACTGTCGCCAAACTTTGGCTGCACTGGACGGCAGTGGCATTGAGTGCCCGCGTCTTGAAGACTACGCTTGGGCCATTTGGGATTACTGGGAACGTCACCTGGATCCCGATTTGTTCATCGACCGCAGCCTGACAGGCCAGGTGAAAGACAAGGTGGTGCTTATTACTGGTGGTTCATCCGGTATTGGTTTGGCTGCTGCGCAAAAATTTGCGGCAGCGGGTGCAATTACCATTATTTGTGGCCGCGATGAAGAAAAGCTGGCTGAGGCCAAGGCCTTGATCAAATCAGAAGGCAACACGCTGCACACTTATTCTGTCGACATTGCGGACATGCAGGATTGCGACCGATTCGTTGCGCAATTGCTGTCTGATTTCGGCCATGTCGATGTGTTGGTGAACAACGCGGGTCGTTCAATTCGCCGGGGTATTGAAAACAGCTTTGACCGTTTCCATGACCTGGAGCGAACCATGCAGCTGAATTACTTTGGTGCCTTGCGTGTTACCTACGGTTTGTTGCCAAAAATGATGGAAAAGCGCAAAGGCCATGTGGTGAATATTTCTTCAATTGGTGTGTTGACCAACGCGCCTCGCTTCTCTGCCTATGTGGCTTCCAAAGGGGCGCTGGATGCATGGACGCGTTGTGCAGCTTCTGAATTTGCGGATTTGAACATTACTTTCACCACCATCAACATGCCGCTGGTGCGCACACCCATGATCGCGCCCACCAAGCTGTACAACAATGTGCCCACGCTGAGTCCTGAGCAGGCAGCTGATTTGATTGCGCAAGCGGTCATTCACAAGCCGGTTCGAATTGCAACGCGCCTGGGTGTGTTGGGTCAGGTAATGCATGCGCTGATACCGAAGCCTGCGCAAATTTTGATGAATACCTCGTTCCGCATGTTCCCGGATTCGGAATCTGCGGCGAAGGGCAAGAAGGGTGGTGGGCCATCTGCAGAGCAGGTTGCCTTCTCAACCCTGATGCAAGGTATCCACTTCTAAGCCCTGTTTTCTGCCAACGGATAGGCCTGAGCATCTTCTGCAAGCCAGTTGAGAATCAGGTCTTCCGTGGTGGAATCTGTCACCAAAGCCACGTGCCCGCATCCGGGCACGGCGATGTTTTTTCCAAACTCCAGTTTGCTGGAAACCGGTGGACACACCATGTTGTCTTGTGGGCTCCACAGCGACCAGATCTTGTTCTGAAATTCTCGGTCTGTCGGGTGTTCCCGCAGCGTATTCAAGAAAAAACTTCCCCAGGCCATTTGCTTCACATTCTTGCCAATACCGAAGGTAGACAAGGCTGTGCCGTAATGCGGACTGCCAATTGTAATCATACCGGCAATGCGATGGTGCCCGTACTCGGTGGCGTGGTAGCGCACAGCGACTCCGCCCATGCTGTGTGCAATTATTTTGACTTGGGGGGCGCCTGTCGCCACCAATAATTCATCAATCGCCTCGTGAATCGTGTCGGAGTAGCTGCGAATCGAGCCAATCGTAGGTTCAAGCGTAATTGCGTGTGTAGTCACGTCGGCTCGTTCAAGCAGGGTTCGGGTTCCAGCCCAAACCGCCGAGTTGCACAAATAGCCATGCACCAATAGCACAGGTAGAGGTTTTTTCCTGCGCCAAGCCTTGCCAGCCAATTGAATACCGTCGGGATTCGGGGCCCAGGGTTGTAACAGGGTGATCAGTTTTAGCGAAGCGATACTTTCTACCAACACGGCCTTGATCCAGCGAGCAAGACCAAGCCGGTGAAATCCTTCCCCTTCGGTGCTGTGAAAGTGAAGCCCCTTGTCGCGGACTTGCGGAATTTGACGCACGCTGTAAGAAAGGGCGAAGCCCGAGATGTTAAAGCCCACATGTGCGGCAAACAATACGCCGACTACCAGGGCCATGGCGGCCACTGCAGCGTTGTCGGCCCGAATACCGAGCCAATGGTGAAGTGCCCAGTAAAGGCTGAACATGACTGAAATGTAGCCAATCCAGTACAGCCTGTTCAGGTAGCGAACCATGGTACTTAAGCCAGCGCCGTGGCTGCTTGGCCAGTCAACTCGGCCACCAGTTGCTGGCTGAGTTTATTGGTGAGGCCATAGATGGACAACTGCGGGTTTGCGCCGATGCTGGTGGGGAACAGCGAGCCGTCGTGAATGGACAGGTTTTCGATTTGCCAGTGACGGCCATCCGGCCGGGTAACCCCAAGCTTTTCTTCGCCAGCCATGGCGCAGCCGCCCATCACGTGTGCTGAAACCACCTTCATGCTAAGGGGCTTCATGTCGAGTTGATTGATTTGTTTCAATGCATCGTCAATGTTGTTGGCCGGTGTGGCGAATTCATGCACGGGCAGGGTAGATTTCGCACCTGCAGCGTGTTGCAATTCGGCCATGGCTATCAATGCACGGCGCGCAGCATCCCAAATTGCGGGGGTTAATTTGTAGTCCAGCACAGGGCTGCCATCGCCGTTCAAACGCACCTGTCCACCCACGCTGCCTGAATTGAAACCATCGCGCAGCAAGGCCAGTTGCATGTGCGTTTTCGAGAAATTCTTCATGATGTCTGCATGCTTTTTTGCAAAGCCAGGCAGAGTCGAAGCAAAAATAACCGGGTGCAGGGGCGGTGCTTCCAGCTTGAAGCCCACAGGCCCGTCGATCGGGTCGGTGTGCAGGTAGTGGTCGCTGTAGATGGTCTGGGGGGCACCTGCATCTGCGCGCACTTCCTGCTCCATCATGGCGGCGGAAATCACAACGGGGTGCAAAAAGGTACGCTCGCCCAAGCGGTCATAAGGGTCGCTCGCATTCGAGCGCAACAGCACAGCGGGGCTATTGATGGACCCACCGGCCAGCACAAAATGCTTGGCTGAGACTTCAACTTCCTTGCCGGAAGGCAAGACGCCGTCTGCGTTCATGACCTGACAGCGCAGTGTGCGAATACGGCCTTGCGCAATTTTGAATGAGTGTGCACGAAGCGAAGCCACCAGTTCGGCACCATGCTGCAGGGCGGTCGGAATTGTGGACACGAGCATGGACTGTTTGGCGTTGGTGGGGCAGCCCATGCCGCAGTAGCCCAGGTTCCAGCAGTCTTTCACGTTGCGGCGTATCGCGCCCCATGAAATGCCCTTTGCTTCAGCGCCTCGGCGCAAAATATCGTTGTTCTCATTGGGTGGCACCAACCAGTCAGCAATGTTCAAACGGCGTTCAGCCTGTTCAAACCAAGGTGCCATGGCCTCTACGGTCATGTCCTTCAAGGCGAACTGGTTTTGCCAAAATGCGAGTGTGTCAGCTGGGGTTCTGAAGCTGGAGGTCCAGTTCACTGTAGTAGACCCGCCCACCGCGCGGCCTTGCAAAATATTGATTGCCTTGTCAGCAGTTTTGCGAGCAGCACTTTCTTGGTACAACGTGGGGTAGGCCTCAGATTCCAGCATCTTGAAATCTTTCGAGGTTTTAAGTGGCCCTTCCTCGATCAGCAGAACCTTCAAGCCAGCCTTGGCGCATATTTCAGCAGTAATGCCACCACCCGCGCCCGTGCCAATGATCACCACGTCGGCAGTCATTTGTTTGGGCATTTCACGGCTGTGGGCTTCGTAGGCATTCCAGCCACTGGCAATGCCGGCTGTGAAAAGGTCTGGCACCAATGTGCTCATGGGCTTGATTTCTTGTTCAGTCATTGGTCTTCAGGGTGGTAATACGTGTCAGGAAAGCTTGAATGGAGGGCCAGGATAGCCCATGTCAGCCCATTGCTCAGGAAGGCCGTACCAGCCAGCCATCATCAGATCGTGTAGCGCGTGATAGCCAGGCTGCAGTGCCGGAATTGGATGGTCCCGAAAAGCGAACAGAAACGCTTGCACTTGCGCTGGCGTGGCATCTTCCCAGCTGTTGTCCAAATCTGCAATCAGTCTTCTTCCCACCGGGTTTTCGAGAATGTTCAGTAATTGGCCCAGTTCAGCCTGTGCGCTGGCTGCCAACATTTTGCTGGCGTTCACAAATGTGTTCACTGCCGTTTCAATTGCTTCAGCGCGGCCGGTAGCCGGTAAGGCGGAGTCGAGCAAGCCTGTTGCAATTGCCCTTAGCATGGGCAGGTGCTGCGGCTGTACTACCGATTGGCCCGCCACAATTTCAACCTGGGCAAAGTGCTTGCCCAACCAGCCCAAGCCGCCTGCCATTAAAAGGCCGGCGGCACTAAGCTTGAAAAATTTACGTCTGTTCATGGGGTGGCGGTTTATACCTTGCGGGTCAGCAGTTTGGTCATGAAGGCGAACATTTTGTTGTCATACGGGGGGGACAACATTTCCATGACGTGGAAACGGCTTTGTTTGAAAATGGGTTTCAGTTTGGTCATGGTGTCAAAACCAAATTTGCCATGGTAGTGACCCATGCCCGAGTCGCCCACGCCACCAAATGGCAGGTTTTCCTGCGCAATGTGGAACAGTGTTTCGTTCAGGCACACGCCACCGGCAATGGTTTGTTTCATGACCATGTCTTGGGTTTTTGATTCGTCGTCAAACAAATACAAGGCCAGTGGGCGAGGGCGGTCGTTGATGTAATCAATCGCTTCATCCAGGCGTTTGTATGTGATCACTGGCAACACTGGACCAAAAATTTCTTCTTGCATCAGCATGGAATCGGGCTTGGCATTGAACACCAGAGTCATCGGGATTTTGCGGCCAGGGCTGTCGGCAGTTTTCATGAGTGACACTACGCGCGCACCTTGTTCCTCAGCTTCGTCAATCAGGCGTTGCAGGCGCGTGGCGTGGCGGTCAGAAATAATGCCAGTGAAGTCTTTGGACAGAATGCCGTCCGGGAAGCGACGGTCAATAATTGCTTTGGCGTGTTGGATCAGCTGTTCTTCACAACCTTCCGGAACCATCAAGTAGTCGGGTGCAATACAGGTTTGCCCGGCATTGATTGACTTGCCAGACAAGGTACGGGCAATCGCATTGTCAAAGCGGCCAGGATTGGCTGCGGTGGGCGCAGTAATAATCACAGGGCTTTTGCCGCCCAACTCCAGGGTAACGGGCACCAGGTTTTCACTGGCGGCTTTCATCACCATTTTACCCACAGGCGTTGAACCGGTGAACAGCAGGTGATCGAAAGGAAGGTGTGAAAACTCCGCTGCCACCTCTGGACCACCGTTGATGACTTGCACAACTTCTCGACCCAGTGCTTTGGCCAATAACTCATCGAGCAAAGCGCTGAAGCGTGGGGTGTACTCACTCATTTTGATAAATACACGGTTGCCTGCAGCCAGTGCGGCAATCATGGGACCGATTGACAAAAACAGGGGGTAATTCCAGGGCACGATCACGCCCACAACGCCGAGCGGTTGGGGCATCAGGCAAGTGCTCGCAGGCTTGAACCAAATGCTGGCGCCTTGATTGCGTGGTTTCATCCAACTCTTGCCGTGCTTGATCGCGTGGCGAATACCTTCAAGGGAGGGAAATACCTCGGCCAGAAGCGTGTCGTTTTTCGAGCGATAGCCAAAGTCTTCAGAAATGGCGTCTGCAATTCGAAGCTTGTTGTCATAAATCATGTCGCTTAACGCCATCAACCAGGCTTTGCGCTGGTTCCATTCCGGGTAGGGATTGATGCGGTAAGCTTGCTTTAACGATTCCAAAGTTGCTTTTAGTTCTGCTGCTGTCAATTCTTGGCCGTGTGCTTTGGATGGGGCATTCATTGTTGTCTCACTCTCCGGTTTAACATTAACGGATGTAAACATAAATTTTGACTATTTTCCATGTCTGATTTGTGCTGCTATGCAGCAAACAGCATGGAGCTTTATGACGCAATTGCAATTCAATGGCCATGATCGATATTCACAGTTCTCCCTTGGAATTACAGAAAGCCATCACAGCCCTTCGACAAGGACAGGGGCGTTCAGTTGAATTTCTGAATTTAAAGAAAGAAATAAAAGTATTTCAAAACAGTCGATTAGAGGGAACATATAAGGATTTGCTTGCAGATGATGGCATGCGTGCTGCGTGCCGTTTTTTCCTCGATCAGCTGTACTGCACACATGATGTCAGCATGCGAGACCACCAGGTGGAAAGAGTGTTGCCCAAACTGGAAAAATTATTGCCCGCAGGCGCAGTCGATACCGTGCGAAAAGTGATTTACATGGACTATTTGGCGGAATTTCTGGATGATGAAATAACCCTATTTATCAGTAATAAAGAGTTTTTTTCTGATAATTCACTTAAAGAAATGCTGTACATAAACGCCTTTCGGGAACAAGGGCAGTTTGAATTGCGCGAGCGGCAAATTCTGCTGGTTCGGGAAGTGGGCGAATCCTTGCGCAAATTGATGCGTCTGCCTTTTTTGAGACCTTTGATGAAGATGACGCGTGGTGCAGCGCAAAAGGCCAATTTAGAGGATTTCCACAATTTTTTAAGCCAGGGCCTGGATGCGTTTGCCTCTCTTGAGAAGCCAACCCTTTTTTTCCAACTGATTCAAGAACGTGAGATGTCCATACTAGAAGGGATTCGACAAGGTACCTTGTCGAAATTTCCTTGATTGCGGCTTCGGGGCAGGTACACATCACAATCGTAGTGCATTAGAATCCATGCTCTTTGATATTCCGGTATCGTTTTCCATCAATACAAAACAGTTGCGAAGCACGGCAGTGCCTACAAGAAGGAGACATTTGTGACAGATAAAGCCTGGGCTCAGAGCTACCCACCGGGTGTACCCACGTCGGTTGATTTGGATCAGTACCCCTCCATTCGGGATATTTTTGAGGACGCCAGTCGCAAGTTCGCTGACAAAACTGCTTTCAGCAACATGGGTACAGCGCTCACCTATGAGCGTCTCGATTCTCTGACTCGTGACTTTGGGGCTTACCTTCAAAGCCTGCCCGGCATGAAGAAAGGCGACCGCGTTGCCTTCATGATGCCCAATTTATTGCAATACCCCGTGGCGATGCTGGGCGCTATTCGCGCTGGCTTTGTGGCGGTAAACGTAAACCCGCTGTACACACCCACCGAATTGGAGCACCAGTTGCGCGATTCTGGTGCCAAGGTGATCGTGGTGTTTGAGAACGTGGCCCACACCCTTGAAAAAGTCATTAAAAACACCCCAGTTGAGCACATCGTGCTGGCCTCAATGGGCGAAATGCACGGCTTTTTCAAACGTTTGTTGCTGAATTTTGTAGTGCGATATGTGAAGAAGCTGGTGCCAGCATTCAATATTGCCGGCGCCATTACCTTCAAAAAAGCCTTGACCCATGGTCGCAACAATGAGCTGCGCAAAGTCAATATCACTCACGACGACCTGGCCTTTCTTCAATACACCGGGGGCACCACGGGTGTGGCCAAAGGTGCCATGCTGACTCACGGCAATATTGTGGCCAACTTGCAGCAGGCATCAGCCTGGTTGAATCAGGACATTGAGGAAGGCAAGGAGATCGCCATTACCGCGCTGCCGATGTACCACATCTTCTGCCTGACCGCGAACATACTGGTATTCATCAAAGTCGGTGGGCATTGCCTATTGATTACTGATCCGCGCAACATGAAGACATTTGTTAAAACCTTGTCGGCTGTGCCATTCACCGCATTGACGGGTGTAAATACTTTGTTTAATGGGCTGCTGAATACGCCCGGGTTTGAGCAGGTTGATTTTTCACATGTGAAGTTGGTGCTGGGCGGGGGTGCGGCCATTGAGCCCGCTGTGGCCGATCGCTGGAAGAAAGTGACTGGTACCCGCCTGTCGGAAGCCTATGGCTTGACCGAGGCATCACCCGCCGTGTGTATTAACCCGCTGCATGAGGAATACAACGGCTCGATCGGCCTGCCTGTTCCTTCCACCGAGGTAACCATTCGCGACGATGATTTCAATGAATTGCCTGTTGGGCAAGAGGGCGAATTGTGCGTAAAAGGCCCGCAGGTTATGCGCGGCTACTGGAACAAGCCACGCGAGACTGCCGAGATTTTGACGCAGGACGGCTGGTTGAAAACCGGCGACATCGCCTACATGGATCAAAGCGGTTATTTTTATATCACCGATCGCAAAAAGGACATGATCCTTGTGTCGGGTTTTAACGTGTACCCCAAGGAAATTGAAGCGGTCGCCACGTTGCTCACTGGTATTTTCGAGGCGGCAGCTGTGGGCGTGCCCGACGGAAAGACAGGCGAGGCCGTGAAGCTTTTTGTGGTCAAAAAGGATGCTGATTTGACCGCCGAGGCGGTGATTGAGCATTGTCGCAAGCACATGACCGCTTATAAAATTCCCCGTCACGTGGAATTCATGAAGGAATTGCCCAAGAGTCCGGTGGGCAAGGTGTTGCGCAGGGAGCTTCGCGACATGGAAAAGAAGCGCTTGCAAGACCAAACGGCCTGATTTTCCAGGTTTTAGTGGGCAATGGATCAACTTCGTTGCCTGTTTTCTGAAAACCCACTATAATTTCTGGTTACCTGCTGCTGCACCACGGGGGTGTGGCAGCTTTTCCAATTGTGGAAAATCCATAGGAGTTAATCAATGCGTCACTATGAAATTGCTTTCATCGTGCATCCCGACCAAAGCGAGCAAGTGCCTGCCATGGTTGAGAAGTATCGTGGAACCATCGAAGCCAACGGCGGTAAAGTACACCGCCACGAAGATTGGGGTCGCCGCCAATTGGCTTACCCAATCCAGAAACTGGCCAAAGCACACTATGTGTTGTTGAACATCGAATGCAGCCAGGAAGTTCTGGAAGAACTGGAAACTGCGTTTAAATTCAACGACGCCGTACTGCGTCACTTGACCGTGAAGATGAAAAAAGCTGAAACAGCTCCTTCTCCAATGATGAAGGAAGTTCAGCGTGAGCAAGAGCGTAAAGCCGCTTCTGCCACAGCGTCTTCAAGCGACGACAGTTCCGATTCAGACGAGGGTGATGACGAGTAATTTCGTCTTCGCAAAACACTGAATCAATGAATCAGGAGGAAGCAGCGGAAAATTCAAACAAGTTTGGGGAAGAAGGAAATGCTGGCGTTAACCAGTTCACCTTGACCGCCACGTTGGTTGCAAAATCAATATTGCGATATACCCCGGCAGGTTTGCCCATTTGCGAATTTGAGCTTGAACACGAAGGTGAACAGCTTGAAGCCAGCAAGCCAAGAATGGTGAAGTGCACAGTTTCAGCGGTCGCGCTGGGTGTGGCAGCCAACCAAATCAGCGGCCTTGAAGTGGGAAGCCTGAAAAACTGGTCCGGATTTATAGCGCTTCGTTCGCACAAATCAAAAAGTCTTCGATTCCATGTTTGCGCAGTGCGCGAATGTTGAAGACTTGAAATAGTTGGAGAATATTATGGCTTTTGGTCGTAAAAATGATCGCAAGGGACGTCGTCCACAACAGAACCCTTTGTTCAAGCGCAAGAAGTTTTGCCGCTTCACAGTGGGCAAGGTAGAGCAAATCGATTACAAAGACATCGACACGCTCAAGGATTTCATCAGCGAAAACGGCAAGATCATGCCCGCTCGTATCACTGGTACCAAGGCGAATTATCAGCGCCAGTTGGACACAGCGATCAAGCGCGCACGTTTCCTGGCTTTGCTGCCTTACACCGACAACCACTAAGCAGTACGGGAGAACACCATGCAAGTAATTCTTCTTGAAAAAATGCCCAATTTGGGTCAACTGGGTGACGTGGTTCGCGTAAAAGACGGCTACGCACGTAACTTCTTGATTCCTTATGGCAAAGCCAAGCGCGCCACTGAGTCAGCAATTGCTGAGTTCCAGGCACGTCGTGCTGAACTGGAAAAAGCAGCCGCTGAAAAGCTGACCGCAGCCCAAGCCTTGGGTGCAAGGTTGACTGCAGCAACTGTTCAGTTGAGCGAAAAAGCTGCCGTGGACGGTCGTTTGTTTGGTTCTGTAACCAACAACGACATTGCCGCCGCTTTGAACGCGACTGGCTTGAAAGTTGAGAAATCCCAGGTGCGCATGCCCAACGGCGCACTGAAAATTGCTGGCGAGCACACAGTAACTGTAGCCCTGCACCCCGACGTGGTTGTAGACGTGAAAGTTGTAGTGGCTGGCGAAGCAGCTTAAGTACCCGCGGGTTTTACGGCGAATAAGATCAAAGGCATTGACCACATTCGGTTATACTTTTGATCTGCCTGAACCCCACAAAAAGGTCACCTCAGGGTGGCCTTTTTCTATTGCGAAACTATGTCCGAGAATCGATTTACAGAACAAGAAATGACGGGCCTGCGTGTTCCGCCTCACTCGCTTGAATCAGAGCAATCGGTGGTGGGGGGTCTGCTGCTTGATAACCAGGCTTGGGATAAAATCGGCGATGTTATTCGTGCCGATGACTTCTACCGCTACGATCATCGCGTTATTTTCGAACACATCGCCAAGCTGATCGACGGTTCGAAACCTGCCGACGTCATCACCGTGTATGAATCATTGCAGTCCTCGGGCAAGGCCGAAGACGTAGGCGGTTTGGCTTACCTGAACACGCTGGCCACCAACACGCCGTCTGCAGCCAATATTCGCCGCTACGCGGAAATTGTGCGCGATCGGGCAGTGCTGCGGCGCTTGATCACCATTAGCGACGACATTGCCACCACGGCCTTGAATCCGCAAGGCAAAGACACCAAAACCATTCTGGACGAAGCTGAAAGCAAGATTTTTAAAATTGCAGAAGACGGCGCCCGTGGTGCAGGTGGCTTTCAAGACTTGCAACCAGTACTCAGCAAAGTGGTGGAGCGTATTGACGAGCTTTACCACCGCGACAGCACCAGTGACATTACCGGTATTTCTACCGGCTTCGTTGATCTGGATGGGAAAACCTCGGGGTTGCAGCCCGGTGATTTGATTATCGTGGCTGGTCGGCCCTCAATGGGCAAGACAGCATTCAGCCTGAACATTGGCGAACACGTGGCCGTGGAAGAGGGGCATGCAGTGGCTGTGTTCTCCATGGAAATGGGCGCAACCCAATTGGCCATGCGTTTGCTGGGTTCTGTGGGGCGTTTGGACCAACACCGCTTGAGAACCGGGCGATTGACCGATGAAGACTGGCCGCGCCTGACTTATGCGGTCGAGAAAATGCAGAATGCGCAGCTGTTCATTGATGAAACGCCTGCCTTGTCTTCAATGGAAGTGCGTGCCCGTTGCCGCCGCTTGGCGCGCCAATGTGGCCAGCTCGGATTGGTGGTGATTGACTACATTCAATTGATGGGTGCGTCCTCGCCGGGAGAAAACCGGGCCACCGAAATTTCTGAAATTTCCCGTTCGTTGAAAGGTTTGGCGAAAGAATTGAACTGCCCTGTAATTGCACTTTCGCAGTTGAACCGTTCGCTGGAACAGCGACCAAATAAGCGCCCAGTGATGAGCGACCTGCGTGAATCGGGGGCGATTGAGCAAGATGCCGACGTGATTCTGTTCATTTACCGTGACGAGGTTTACAACCCGGATTCGCCCGACAAAGGCACCGCCGAGATTATTATCGGCAAGCAGCGTAACGGACCGATTGGCACGGTGCGGGTGACCTTCCTTGGTATGTACACCAAGTTTGAGAATTACGCAGGGATGCAGCCGGAAGGGGAATAAGCGGGGTATTGCTCGTGCTGCCTTGATGAGGGCATGCAATTGCTCACATGCCCATCAACGAATCAAAGGTTATCCGACGCAAAATCAGCCAGCCTTGAACGCTCGCCACGCTGTAGCGTAATGTGCCCCGCATGCGGCCAGCCTTTGAATCGATCCACCACATACGTCAGGCCAGAAGAGCCTTCAGTCA
This sequence comes from Limnobacter sp. 130, assembly GCF_902506325.1. GTDB lineage: Bacteria > Pseudomonadota > Gammaproteobacteria > Burkholderiales > Burkholderiaceae_B > Limnobacter. The sequence goes on along the minus strand of NZ_LR732330.1, from coordinate 493,925 downwards.
AATAAGGCGTGTCAATTTGCGCCAGGTTACCCAAACAAATTACCTTCGTACCAGGGCCTGCCCGGGTAATCAGGGTTTTCATTTGCTTGGGTGACAGGTTTTGCGCTTCATCAATAATCAAAAACTTGTTGATAAACGTGCGGCCCCGCATGAAGTTCATTGACTTGATTCGAATTTTTGTACGAATCAAATCGGTGGTGGCCGAGCGGCCCCAATCACCACTGCTTGGGTCGGGCTTGTTCAGCACTTCCAGGTTGTCTTCAAATGCGCCCATCCAGGGAGCCATTTTTTCTTCTTCAGTACCTGGCAAGAAGCCGATGTCTTCACCCACAGGCACGGTGGCACGGGTCACAATAATTTCCGAGTACTGTTTGCTTTCAAGTACCTGCGACAAACCTGCAGCAAGAGCCAACAATGTTTTACCCGTACCGGCCTGACCCAGCAGCGTCACGAAATCGCATTCAGGGTTCATGAGCAAATTCAAAGCGAAGTTTTGTTCGCGATTGCGTGCGGTAATGCCCCAAACGCTGTTCTTGTTGTGGCTGAAATCGCGCAGTGTTTTCAGTACTGCGGTGCGGCCACTCACTTCGAGTACTTGGGCGATCAATGGAATGCCGGTTTCGCAATACACGAACTGGTTCACCATCATGTCTTTCACTGCAGGGCCGCTGATGCGGTAGAAGGTGCTGCCACCTTGCTGCCAACTTTCAATGCCTTTGCTGTTCTTTTCCCAAAAATCGGATGGCAATTCCATGATGCCGGAATACAGCAAATCACGGTCTTCCAGCACCTGATCATTGAAGTAGTCTTCGGCCAGCAAGCCCAGGGCACGCGCCTTGATTCGCATATTGATGTCTTTGGACACCAATGCGACTTCACGATCTGGGTGGTGTTTGCTCAATGCAAATACCACACCCAGAATTTGATTGTCAGCCTTGCCCACTGGCAATGTTTTGGGTAATTCGGCAGCCAATTCTGTGGTTTGAACAAGCAAACGCCCCATGGCATCCACATTGCCCAATCGGTTCAGCGCGACTCCTTTTTCGATGTCCTCGATGTTCTCCATCAATGCATCGAGTGCCCGGCTAACCTGTCGGGCGTGACGTGCCACCTCCGACATGCCTTTCTTGTGGTTATCCAGTTCTTCAAGCGTAATCAATGGCAAGAACACATCATGTTCTTCAAACCGGAATAGTGATGTGGGGTCGTGCATCAACACGTTGGTGTCGAGCACAAAAATTTTCTTGCCAGTGTGGGTGACCTGTCGCTTGGTTTTCGTAATCGCAGTGCCTGCAGATTTTCGCGTTTTCCCAGAGGCAGCGGCTGGAATGTTTCGAGTGCGGTTTGTTTCCGGGGCTTTGGCCGTGACAGTGTTGTCGGCAGCCAGGGTCAGGGGCGCTTTGCCCGTTGCCACGGTGTTGTCGGAAACGTCAATTTTCTTGGCCGGCTTCTTGGGTTTGGGCGCCGTGATTGGAGGAATTTCGTTCAGTGTGGTTGCGGGTTTGCTGGGTTCTTTGGGCAGAGGCATTGTCAACGATCTGAAGTAGGAAGCTCATAAATCGCGCGGGGTCGTCAATCCCGCGCCCGTGAGGATATTAGTCCCCAATTGTGTGTACAAAGTCAAGCACAGCTTGCGCATGGCCTGGCACCTTCAAGCCGCGCCATTCCTGCACAAGAACACCTTTCTTGTTGATTACAAAGGTACTTCTTTCCACGCCACGCACTTGTTTGCCGTACATGTTTTTCATTTTCATCACGTCGAAAATTGTGCACACTTTTTCGTCGGGATCAGAAATCAACTCAAATGGCATGTCCAGTTTGGCTTTGAAGTTTTCATGCGACTTCAGTGAGTCGCGAGAAACACCAAACACAAGGCAGTCTGCCTTCAAGAATTCGGGGTGTAGATCGCGAAAATTCTCGCCTTCGGTTGTGCAGCCGGGTGTGCTGTCTTTGGGGTAGAAATAAATGACCAGGTTTTTGCCAGCACAAGCTGACAGGGTAAAATCGGCGCCGCCTGTGCAAGCTGCTGAAAAATCAGGCACTTTGCTGTTGACTTCAAGAGACACGGTACTGCTCCCCACGGTGTTGTGATTGCATGTCGATGGCTCAGTATAACCACAGCTTTTGGCAGCAAATTGCCGCAAGTGTCAGGAACGCGCCAAAAGCGCCACACCGAGTACGATCACCCCAATGGCCACCCAGCGCTGCAGGCTCACGGGTTCATTCAAAAAGTACTGTGCCGCAAAAGCGTTGATCACATAACCAATGGCCAGCATGGGGTAAGCCAGGGTTACGTCGACCCGTGACAGCGCCATCAGCCAAATGAGCAGCGAAAATCCATAACAGAATAGTCCCAGAATCATGGGCCACTGCAAGAACAAAGCAGACATGGCACCCAGGCTGAGCGCGCTGGAGACTTCGATCACCCCCACTTTATTGGTCGCCATTTTCAGGAGAAACTGGGCCAGCGCATTCAGTACCACGCCGGAAAGTACTAGCATTGCAGCGTAGCTTGTCATAGCAGAATCGCGGCAATTACTTGCCGGCCTTCACCAATTAAAATGTTGTAAGTGCGGCATGCGGCCTGGCTGTCCATGTATTCCACCGGGCAGCGTTTGTTGGCGAAAAACTTGCGTATGTCCATGCCCGGAAAAACCTGTTTGGGACCTGTGCCAATCAGCAGCACTTCCATGCTGTCGGGGCATTGGCTGTAAAGCCATTCGCAGTGTGCCAACGTTAGCGGGCCTGAACCCGTGTTCTCCCAGATACGGGGTGCGAAATCGGTGCCAAACACCACACTTTCAGTTTGAAGCCTGCCGCTGATCACGACACCTTCCTCGTCATACCGCTGAACGACGAATTGATTGTCGAGCGATTCAGGTTGAAATTTCATTCGAAAGATGCTCCAGGATGGGGCCAAAGCCTAGCAGGCAAGGGCCTAAACGGTTAAATTATAAGACTTTGCGCGAGCAAAAGAATAACAACCTTAACAATCTACACACAGGTCGACATGAAACCCATTCTCAAATCTGCCAAGCTGGCCAATGTTTGCTATGACATCCGCGGACCGGTGATGCAGCGAGCGCGGCAGCTGGAAGAGGAAGGGCACCGAATCCTGAAGCTCAACATTGGCAATCTGGCTCCTTTTGGGTTCGAAGCACCCGACGAAGTTCGGCAAGACGTGATCATGAATCTGGGCGATGCCTCGGGCTACAGCGACAGCAAAGGCCTGTTTGCAGCGCGCAAGTCCATCATGCATTACACCCAGCAAAAGAAAATCAAGGGTGTAACACTCGACGACATCATCGTTGGCAATGGTGTGTCTGAGTTGATCGTGATGAGCATGCAGGGGCTATTGAACAATGGCGATGAGGTGCTGGTACCTGCGCCGGATTACCCCCTGTGGACCGCTGCCGTCAGTATTTCTGGCGGTACGCCGCGCCACTACCTTTGCGATGAGCAAAGCGATTGGTACCCCGACACCAAACACCTTCGCAGCCTGATCAATGAAAAAACCAAGGCCATGGTCATCATCAACCCCAACAACCCGACGGGTGCTTTGTACCCCGAGGAAGTGTTGCAGGAGCTGATCCAGATTGCCCGTGAGCACCAGCTGATTATTTTTGCGGACGAAATTTACGACAAAATGCTGTACGACGGTGCCGAGCACACCTCGATTGCCTCGCTGGCCGACGACGTGTTGTTCATCACCATGAACGGTTTGTCCAAAAACTACCGCGCCTGTGGTTACAGGGCAGGCTGGATGGTGATTTCCGGCGACAAGCGGCATGCCACCGATTACATCGACGGTTTGGGCATCATGGCGTCCATGCGCCTGTGTGCCAACGTGCCGGGCCAGTACGCCATTCAAACCTCGCTGGGCGGCTATCAAAGTATCAACGACCTGGTGGGTCCGGGTGGGCGTTTAACCCGTCAGCGCGATTTGGCCTACGATTTAATGACTTCCATTCCTGGCGTTACTTGTGTGAAGCCCAAGGCAGCGTTGTATCTGTTTCCGCGCCTGGACCCCAAAATTTACCCCATCAAGAACGATCAACGCTTTGTGCTTGAACTGTTAGAGGCTGAAAAGGTACTTGTGGTGCAGGGTACAGGCTTTAATTGGATCAATCCGGATCATTTCCGGGTGGTTTTCCTACCCAACACCGATGATTTGACGGACGCAGTTGGTAGAATTGCACGCTTCCTGGAAAGTTATCGAAAACAACACCTTGGCTGATTTAAAAATGAATAAACCTCTTCGAGTGGCCCTGCTGGGTTTGGGTACTGTCGGTTCTGGCACATTCAACGTGCTGAAAGACAATGCGAGTGAAATTGAACGCCGTGTGGGTTTTCCCATTCAGATCAAAGTCATCGCCGACCTGAATACCGAGAAAGCCCGTGAACTGGCTGGCCCCGGTGTTGAGGTATTGGGTGATGCATTCGAAGCGGTCAAGCGCGATGATATCGACGTGGTGGTTGAGCTGATCGGTGGTTACACCATCGCCAAGCAACTGGTGTTGGCCGCAATCGATGCAGGCAAACACGTAGTAACCGCCAACAAGGCCTTGCTGGCGGTGCATGGCGACGAAATATTTGCGGCAGCGGAAGCCAAACACGTGATGGTGGCTTTTGAAGCCGCGGTGGCCGGCGGTATTCCTGTGATCAAGTCGATCAAGGAAGGTTTGGCTGCCAACAAAATTGAGTACGTGGCCGGCATTATTAACGGCACTTGTAACTTTATCTTGTCGGAAATGCGGGACAAGGGCTTGCCGTTTACTGAAGTATTGGCCCAAGCCCAAGCCTTCGGATATGCCGAAGCAGACCCCACATTCGACATTGAAGGCGTGGACGCCGCCCACAAAATTAGCCTGTTGAGCTCGCTTGCTTTTGGTGTGCCCGTGCAGTTCGAAAAAGCCTACATTGAAGGCATTACCAAACTGACCAAGGAAGACATTCAGTTTGCTGAGCAACTGGGTTATCGTGTGAAATTGCTGGGCATTGCCAAGCGCACCGATCAAGGCGTTGAGCTGCGGGTGCACCCCACATTGATACCGGGCAAGCGCCTGATCGCCAATGTAGAAGGCGTGATGAATGCGGTGCTGGTGAAGTCCAACGCCGTGGGCCCAACCTTGTACTACGGCGCAGGTGCGGGCAGTTTGCCCACGGCATCAGCTGTGGTGGCTGACCTGATCGAAATTGCACGTGCAAGCCAGGGGCCATTGGCCAGCCGCGTGCCTGTGCTTGCGTTCCAAAAGTCGGGCATTCAGAATCTGGAAGTATTGCCCATGGAGAAGGTGGTTACGGCCTTTTACCTGCGCTTGGCGGTGGACGATCGCCCGGGTGTGCTTGCTGAAGTGACGCGCCTGTTGGCCGACAATCAAATTTCAATCGAGGCCATGATTCAGCGCCAAGCCACAAGTGAGAAAGAGACCGCTGAAATTGTGCTGTTGACTCACCGTTGTGTGGAAGGCGACGTCAACAAAGCGATTTCCAAAATTGAAGCCTTGGACAGCGTACATGGCCCATTGACTCGTATTCGCGTAGAGGACTTGAGCTGAAATGAAATACTTCAGCAGCCGAGGGGGAATGGACCCCCAAGATTTCTCGGAGATTTTGCTGGAAGGGCTGGCCCCTGACGGCGGCTTGGCCGTACCCGAGTTTTATCCGCAAGTGCCCCTGCATGTGCTGGAAAGCTGGAAAGACCTGAGCTATGGTGAATTGGCATTTGAGGTGTTGAAGCCCTATGCCACCGACATTCCCGAAGCCGATCTGAAAGCACTGACCACCAAAACCTACACCAAGGCGGTGTATGGCACCGAAGAAATTACGCCGATTCGTGAGCTGTTTGATGGCATGAAGGTGTTGGAGCTGTCCAACGGCCCCACCTTGGCCTTCAAAGACATGGCCATGCAGTTGTTGGGCAATTTGTTTGAGTACCAATTGGCCCGCACCAACCGCGAGTTGAATATTTTGGGTGCAACCAGTGGTGACACGGGTTCTGCAGCTGAATATGCCATGCGTGGCAAGAAAGGCGTGCGTGTTTTCATGCTGAGCCCGGCAGGTAAAATGAGCGCGTTTCAGCGCGCGCAAATGTACAGTCTTCAAGACCCCAATATTTTCAACATTGCTGTTGATGGCTTGTTCGATGATTGCCAAGACATCGTAAAGGCGGTCAGCGAAGACCTGGTCTTCAAAGCGCGTCAAAAAATCGGCACGGTGAATTCCATCAACTGGGGGCGTATTTCCGCCCAGGTGGTTTATTACTTCAACGCTTACCTGCGTACGGCTGAAAAAATCGGTGATCCGGTCAGTTTTGCCGTGCCTTCCGGTAATTTCGGAAACGTGTTGGCCGGTCACATTGCGCGCCAAATGGGTTTGCCCATTCGCAAACTAATTGTGGCCACCAATGAAAACAACGTGCTGGACGAATTTTTCAAAACCGGTGTGTATCGCCCGCGTAAATCTGTGGAAACCTACATTACCTCCAGCCCGTCGATGGACATTTCCAAAGCTTCGAATTTTGAGCGCTTTGTGTACGACTTGCTGGGCCGAGACCCCAAGGCATTGAAGGCCTTGTGGCAAGGTTTGGCGAAAAACGGTCACTTTGACCTGTCCCATGATTCGCGCTTCAAACACATCGAATCAGACTTCGGGTTTCAGTCGGGCTCATCCAGCCATCAAAATCGTCTGGATACCATCAAGGAAGTGTATGCCCGCACCGGTACTTTGATCGACACACATACTGCAGACGCAGTCAAGGTGGCTCGAGACCTGGTGGAGCCCGGTGTACCCATGGTGGTTTTGGAAACAGCGCTGGCGGTGAAATTTGCCGAAACCATTGAAGAAGCCACAGGCCAAACACCACCTGTACCGGCCCAGTTCCAGGGCATCGAGAAGTTGCCGCAGCGTGTAACTGAAATGCCAGTTTCAGTAGAACAGGTCAAAGCATTCATTACCGACAACACTGGGCTTTAAATCGTTCCAGTTCGGTATTTCAAACAATCGTTTGCCTGCAAGTAATAGGGTTTACCTAACTTGCAGGTACAAACGGAATCATGAACAATGGCAAAGTTAAGTAACACCTCGTGAAGCCACTGTTTTGACCTCTCAATCCAACACCGTTGACCTTCCCCAAGTTGCCGCAGGCCAAGGCATTGACGCCCAGCCCAGAAAGGGTTTGGCCGCATTGGCGGTGGATGACGAGCCCGGCATGCGCCACTTTCTGGAAAAAGCGCTGGAAACCCGTTTTGCCCGGGTAGACACGGCTGGTTCCGTTGAAATGGCGCAAGCACTGTTTGACGGCCATGACTACAGCACTGTGGTGCTCGATGTGAGCCTGCCGGGTAAAAGTGGCTTGTCTTGGTTGAATGAGTTGCGGCAAGGTGGTTATGAAGGCGATGTGATTTTAATCACAGGCTATGCCGACATGGACACTGCAATTGGTGCACTGCGGGCTGGGGCTCAGGATTTTCTGCAAAAACCGTTTCGAATTGATCAGCTTTGGTATGCGCTGGATCGCGCGGCTGATCAAAACCGCTTGAAGCGCGAAAACTTTGTATTGAAACGGGCAGTTTCCAACCTGCAACAAAACGAGCAGGTAATGGTGGGTGAAAGCCCGATTGTGCGCCAGCTCCGAAAGCTGGTGGCCAAAGTGGCCCCCACAGATTCAACCGTGTTGCTTACAGGTGAGTCAGGCTCAGGCAAAGAAGTGTTGGCCCGTACGCTTCATGGCATGAGCCTGCGCAGCGAACGCCCGTTTGTGCCAATTAACTGTGGTGCCATTTCCCCTGAGCTGATTGAAAGCGAGTTGTTTGGTCATGCCAAAGGTGCTTTCACCGGTGCCAATGAATCGCATCAGGGTCTGTTCTATTACGCACAAGGTGGCACCCTGTTTCTCGATGAAATTGGCGAGTTGCCGCTCAGCATGCAAACCAAATTACTGCGTGTTCTCGAGGATCGGCGAATTCGGCCCGTGGGCAGTACCAAGGAAGTGGATGTGGATGTGCGCATTGTTGCTGCCACGAACGTGAATCTGGATGTCGAGGTTAAGCGAGGGCGCTTCAGGCAAGACTTGTACTACCGCTTGCAGGTGATGCCAATTGAAATGCCGCCCCTGAGAACCCGCCCGGAAGACATCGAACTGTTGGCCAATTACTTCATCAAGGTGTTTGCCAAAAAGCTGCGCATTGATCCATTGACAATCAGCCCCGACATGCTGGCCCGCTTGCAGGCTTATGAATGGCCAGGCAATGTGCGCGAGCTTCGCAACTTCATTGAACGTTCATTGATTCTAGGCTACTTCCCCAAAGAAGACTTGCCTTTGAATCTTGATCTGGATGAGCGAGAGCAAACCGAAGAAGACCCACAAAATGAATCACTTGAACAGGTTGAAAAGGCCCACATTCTCCGTGTGTTGAATGCGTGCAGCGGAAATAAATCCGAGGCGGCGCGTCGCTTGGGCGTGTCCCGAAAAACACTTGAACGAAAGTGCATGGCGTGGAGCCAAGAATAGGTCAGCGGCCGTTTCCGCCACGCGGGCATTTCTGGCCCAGCCACTGGACTGTCAAAACCAAACTGGTTGTTACAGCCTGTATCCCTTTGCTGGTACTTATACCAATTGTGGCCATGTTGGTGTGGTCGGCTGGGCAAGCTGCCTACACCAAAATCCTGATTTCAAAGGTACGCAGCGATCTGGTGCTGGCACAGCAAGAACTTACCGATGTGCAAGAAAGTAAATCGCAAGCGTTAAAGGCCTGGTCCGAGAGCGCCTTTCTTCGAAATTTGTTGAGCCAGCGTGGTGGCAAACTGAATAACAAAGACCTGCAAACGCAGGCAGAGCGACTCGGTTTTGCTTACCTTCGTTTGATCAGTCCAACTGGCATGGTTGTGAATTCGTTTCCGTCTCGCTTGCCCTACATGCTCGACCCCGAGGTTCAAAAGTCGGTGAAGTTTCGAGAGTCGGGCAGTTACACTGTGTTGCTCTCGAACAAAGAGCTGAAGGACATTTCTCCCGATCTCGCGTCGAGTGCAGTGCAAGCCATTATTCCCACATCCAACGCCAGTCCTTCACCCAAAAGTACCGAAGATCGAGGTTTGGTCGTTCAGGTTCTGCAACCTGTTTTCAACGACGGCAACATGCTGGGTTACCTGGAAGGTGGCTTGCTGTTGAACGGCAACCTGAGTTTGGTGGATGAGATCAACAACCTGATTTACTCGCCCAATACTTTGCTGGAAGGTTCGATCGGCACCACGACGATTTTTCTGGAAGACGTGCGTGTGGCCACCACGGTTCGTCGCGATGGGGAGTCGCGTGCCTTGGGTACCCGAGTTTCCGATGTGGTTCGGCAAAGTGTGTTGGGGCGCGGTGAAGTGTGGCTGGAACGCGCCTTTGTTGTGAACGACTGGTATGTGGCCGCTTACGCACCGTTGTTGAGCCCGGAGGGCGCACGGATCGGCATGTTTTATGTCGGCTTTCTGGAAGCACCTTACGCCAATATCAAAACCCAGTTGCTGATTTTGTTTTTGCTGGCGGTGGGCGCTGCCATGGTGTTGGGTGCCATGATGGTGGTGCGCTTGACTTCGGGTATTTTTTACCCGCTGCGCCGCATGAACTACATTATGAGTCTGCAGGAAAAGGGCGATACAGCAGCCCGTGTGGGTGATCTTCGCCGCGAGGATGAGTTTGCTGACCTGGCCAATCACTTTGATGCTTTGCTGGATCAACTGGATGCTCGCCGCAGCGAGTTGCTTGGCTTGAATGAGCAATTGGATGAGCGTGTGCGGCAACGAACGGCAGATTTGCAAGCGGCCAATCAAAAACTTCATCAGGCGGTGGAACAGTTGCTGGCCTCCGAGAAATTGGCGGCTTTGGGGCAATTGACTGCGGGTATTGCCCATGAATTCAATAACCCCTTGGCGATCATGATGGGGCATCTGGATTTGATTCGCATCACCTTGAACGATCCTGAAAGCGCAAAAACATTGCGTTTGCTCGATGAGCAAGTTCATCGCATGCGCAATATTGTTCAAAAGCTGCTGCAATTTTGCAGACCAGATGAATATGCTTCTTACACCGAAGAAGTCAGTGTCAATGAAATCATTCAGGACAGTATTTTGTTCGTTCGCAATGAAATTGACACGGCGCGTGCGCAATTGAAGTTTGATTTTTCTGCGCAGCAAACGGTGCAAATCAGCAAAACCGAATTGCAGCAGGTCATGGTGAATTTGTTGATCAATGCAACCCATGCATTGGAGGGGGCCTTTGATGCGCAGTTTGCCGCTTTGAATGAAGGGCCCACCATTTGCATAAAAACTGCAGATGTTCGTTTGAGCGATGGTCAGCAAGCAGTGCAAATTCTGGTACAAAACAACGGTGAAGCGATTCCCCCTGATCGCCTGCAACTCATTTTCAAAATGTTCTACACCAGCAAACAGGCTGGTCGGGGAACCGGTTTGGGTTTGCCAGTATCGCGGATGTTGGTGCAACGTTATGGTGGCGATTTGTTGGCCGCCAGCCCGGTGGTGCCTGAAGGTGAACCACAATTCGGTGCGTGTTTCGAAATCGTATTGCGTTGCAAGGCGCGTCCATCCGCGGATATTTTGAAGGAAACAGGTCAGCAGCTTTTGCTGATCGAGAAGCAACTGTCAGAAGGAAACTGAAGTGCCCAAGGTGTTTGGCTTTGCCGGTTTTTCCGGCGTGGGTAAAACCACATTGATTGAACAGCTCTTGCCCATTTTGATTGGCGAGGGCGTTCGGGTGTCTGTGATTAAACATGCCCATCACGATTTTGACATTGATCGACCGGGCAAGGACTCGTATCGGCACCGCGAGGCGGGCGCCTATGAAGTACTGATTACAGCCAACAAGCGTTGGGTGTTAATGCACGAGTTGCGCAATGAAACCGAGCCCACCCTGGAAGAGCAACTTGAAAAGCTGTCTCCTTGTGACTTGGTGATTGTTGAAGGTTTCAAAAGGGCAGATATTCCAAAAATTGAAATTTGGCGGGAGGCCAACGGCAAGCCAGTGTTGTATCCTCAGGATCAAAACATTGTGGCTGTGGCTTGCGACACTGAAATTGAATGCCGCGGCTTGCCGGTGCTCCCCTTGAATGACCCCGCTTCAATTGCGAAATTTATTCTGAAACGGTTTTTGAATGATTGATTTGAATGATTTGCTTGAGCAGGTGTGGCCGATTGCCGCCCAGCAAGCAATGCGTACTGAATCTGTGGAATTGAAGAATGCCTTGAGCCGTGTATTGGCCGAAGACGTTGTGTCCACGTTAAACGTACCGCAGCACGACAACAGTGGCATGGATGGGTACGCAGTTCGATGTGCCGATTTACAGCCGGGTCAACCATTCAGGGTGTCTCAACGTGTGCCTGCCGGTTCTTCACCGCAACATTTGCAGCCAGGAACGGTGGCCCGAATATTCACCGGCGCACCAATTCCTCCGGGCGCAGATTCCGTGATCATGCAGGAAGACGCTGTGGTCAATGACGACGCCAGCGTCACGTTCAACGCCTTGTCAAAGCCAGGGCAATGGATACGCCGCGCGGGCGAAGACATTGCGAGCGGGCAGGTGGTGTTGGCCAAAGGCTCCCGCCTGGATGCAATTCATGTGGGTTTACTGGCCTCGATTGGTGTGCCCGCTGTGACGGTCACCAAGCGCCTGAAAGTGGGTGTCATGGTCACTGGCAGCGAGCTTCAAAGCCCCGGAGAAGTTTTACAGCCCGGTCAAATTTACAACTCCAACGAGTATGTGTGGTGTGGTCTTCTTGAGTCGATGAATATGGAAGTGCGCTCGGTGGGCATTGTTCCTGATAATTTTGAGGCCACCTGCACTGCGCTACAGTCTTTGGCCGATTGCGATGCGGTGATCAGCTCGGGTGGGGTGTCGGTTGGCGAAGAAGATCATGTGAAACCCGCCATTGAAAAAGTGGGGCAGCTGCGTTCATGGAAAGTGGCGATGAAGCCCGGCAAGCCCATTGCATTTGGTCACATCAATCGACCAGGTGGTGGGCAAAGCTGGTTTTTCGGGTTGCCTGGTAATCCAGTCTCGAGCGCAGTCGCTTTTCAGTTGATTGTGAAACCCTTTCTGGGCCTGCTGGAAGGCCAGGCCCGAAATGAGGTGGACTGGCGTTCGCGCATGCGAAAAGTAAAAGCGGATTTTGCCTGGAGCAAGCCCGATTCTCGCCGTGAAGAGTTTTTGCGGGTCGATGTACAATCTGACAAAGCGGGTTTGTTTGCGAATCAAAGCTCGGGCGTGTTGACTTCGCTGGCCAGCTCCAGCGGTTTGATCAGATTGGCGAAAGGGCAGCAAGTTGAGCCGGGCGGCTGGGTTGATTACGTGTCGTATCAGGATTTGATGAAATGAAAGTAAAAGTGCGGTTTTTTGCGAGCCTGAAAGAATATGTTGGGCGCGACGGTCTGGAGATCAACGCGATATTTTCACCTGCAACCGTGGCAGGTTTGCGTGCCTATTTGTGTGCCGAGTATCCAGATTTCGCCAGGGCCATTTCAGAAGTGGGGCGTGTGCGTGCTGCTGTAAACCAGGACATGGCCGATGATGAAACGCCCGTGGCTGAGCACGCAGAGGTCGCCTTTTTTCCGCCGGTTACAGGGGGTTGAAATGAAGCGCTCCAAGGTCTTGGTTCAAGAGGCAGATTTTGATGTGGCCGAGGAAATTCGCTGGCTTCGGCAAGGTTTGCCCGAAATTGGTGCAGTGGCAAGCTTTATTGGCACCGTGCGCGACATCAACGACAACAGCAAAGTTCAGGCAATGACCCTTGAGCATTACCCGGGCATGACGGAAAAGGCACTTGAAAACATTTTGAAGGTGGCTGATGCACGGTTCGAAATTACATCAGCCATGATCATTCACCGAGTAGGGCCACTGTATCCTGAGGATCAGATCGTGTTTGCCGCAGCCACCAGCGAACACAGGCAGCAGGCTTTTTTGGCCTGCGAGTTCATCATGGATTACCTGAAAACAGAAGCGCCCTTCTGGAAAAAGGAAGACACGCCTGACGGTGCGCGTTGGGTGTCCGCACGCGACAGCGACGATTCCGCCAAAACACGTTGGGAGCAGGCTCAGTGAGTGCGCTGAACGCCTTGGCAGTGTTTGTGGGCGCAGGCTTGGGTGGAGTAGGGCGTTATGGCCTGGGGTTGGTATTGATTCAACCCGCCTGGTTACCTTTTCAAATCGGGACCTTGGCGGCCAACCTGGCGGGCGGCTTTGTCGCCGGTATTTTGTTCTCGGTTTTGGGACCCGTGTGGTTAAAAGCCAACCCTGTGGGTTTGTTTCTCATGACTGGGGTATTGGGTGGGTTGACCACTTTCTCTGCCTTCACAGCCGAAGGCGCTAATTTGTTGCTCGACAAGCCTGTACTGGCCTTGGGGCATGCCGCAGTGCATGTGCTGGGCTGTTTGGCAGCGTTTTTTGTAGCTGGCAGGTTGTTTGGCCTTTTCGGGCAATAATGCCCACATTGCGGCGTTAATGTTGCTCCCAGGGCAGCCCATGAAAACGCCAGCCATTTGTACTCGAACGCTGGTGAAAGTCGTTCTTGTCACCCTCAAATCCTTCCAGAACATTGATTGCAAATTCAAAACCATGCTTGGCAGCCAATGTGGCGGCATGGTGTGAGCGAGCACCGCTTCTGCAAATAAAAAGTACCGGTTGATGCTTTTCAACCCGCGCTTCAATTTGAGCAATAAAGTCTGGGTTGCGTATTCCGTCGGGATAATTGTTCCACTCCACGTGAAATGAGCGGTCCTCTGAAAAACTCACTTGCCCAACCCAATCCAGTTCTGCGTCTGTTCGCACATCGATCAGCACGGCATTTTCATCGGTATTGAGTAACGCCCAGGCTTCTTGGGGGGTCAGCGCGCCCAAATAGCCCAGCCCCTTTTCAGACGCGTACTGTTTGGCCAGGTCAATCAATTGTTGTGAGGTGGATGGTGGCATCAAGATGTTGTTCGCAAATGGCATTATCAATGAGTGTATTGTAATACAAGCATGCGATCGATTAGACAAAATACTAATTTGCACCGTTGTGGTGCGTTTTGCACTGTAATGGTGCAAATCAGATTGGGTTGATTCAAAGTGACCTGCGTGAAGCCTTGATTTGGTGTTGCCTGCGACTTGGTATGAACTTTGCTTTACCCCTCCACGTTGAAGATTGAATTCGTGCTGAGCGTCATATATAGCTGTATCGAACGTGCTATTGTTTCGCTTAAATCAAAGAGTTCAACCCAGAATTTTTTTAGATCACTATCCACCTCACGTACCAGGAGATTTTCAATGGCGACCGCCCAAGATGTAATGAAGATGGTTGCGGAAAACGAAGTGAAGTTTATTGACTTCCGCTTCACCGACACCAAAGGCAAAGAACAGCACGTGTCTGTGCCAGTTAAGATGTTTGACGAAGACAAGTTCGAGTCTGGCCATGCATTCGATGGCTCTTCCATCGCTGGCTGGAAAGGCATTGAAGCCTCTGACATGCTATTGGTGCCCGATGCTGACACTGCTCGCATGGACCCGTTCCGCGAAGAGCCCACACTGATTTTGACTTGCGATGTAATCGAGCCAACCGATGGCAAGGGTTACGACCGCGACCCACGCTCCATCGCGCGCCGTGCTGAAGCTTACCTGAAGTCCTCTGGCCTGGGCGACACTGCCTACTTCGGTCCAGAACCCGAATTCTTTATTTTCGACAGCATCACCTGGGGTGATGAAATGTCTGGCTGTTTCTTCAAGATCAAATCAGAAGAAGCTGCATGGTCTACCAGCATCGATTACGAACACGGTAACCTGGGTCATCGCCCAACAGTAAAAGGCGGCTATTTCCCTGTGTCCCCAACTGATTCTTTCCAGGACATTCGTTCGGAAATGTGTCTGTTGCTGGAACAGCAAGGCGTACCCGTTGAAGTGCACCACCACGAAGTGGCTGGCGCAGGCCAGAACGAAATCGGCACCATGTTCTCTACGCTGACCAAGCGCGCTGACTGGACTCAAATTTTGAAGTACACCGTATGGAACGTGGCCGCCAGCTATGGCAAAACAGCCACATTCATGCCCAAGCCAATGTGGGGCGACAACGGTTCCGGTATGCACGTTCACCAGTCGATCTGGAAAGACGGCGTGAACCTGTTTGCTGGTAACGGTTACGCAGGTTTGTCTGATTTCGCCCTGTATTACATCGGCGGTATCATCAAGCACGCACGTGCCCTGAACGCGATCACCAACCCATCTACAAACTCGTACAAGCGTTTGGTGCCTCATTACGAAGCGCCGGTAAAACTGGCTTACTCTGCCAAGAACCGTTCTGCTTCTATCCGCATTCCGCACGTTGCCAACCCCAAGGGTCGCCGCATTGAAGCGCGCTTCCCGGATCCAATGGCCAACCCATACCTGGCGTTTTCTGCCTTGTTGATGGCTGGTCTGGACGGCATTCAGAACAAGATTCACCCCGGTGAAGCCTCAACCAAAAACCTGTATGACTTGCCTCCAGAAGAAGACGCATTGGTACCAACCGTGTGTTCCAGCCTGGAACAGGCATTGGAAGCCCTGCAGGCTGACCACGAGTTCCTGACTCGTGGTGGCGTGTTCAGCAAGGAAATGATTGATTCATACATTGCCTTGAAAATGGAAGAAGTTCAGCGCTTGCGCATGAGCCCACACCCAGCTGAATATGACATGTACTACGGCCTGTAATTCAGACTGTACGCATTAGTCCGATGTGAAAATGGCCCTGCAAAGGGCCATTTTTGTTTTGAACAGTTTGTAAAGGTCTTCCCCCGTCTGGTATCAGCACTCGCCTTCAATGGGGAGGGGCTTCCGAAGGGGATCGAGTATCATGAAAGTCGTCCGGAATTTTTTAGAGATGCAACCATGGTGAAGTCGAGCGTCATCCAACATTTATTTTTTGCCTTGGTGCTGGGGGTTTTTGTTGTACCCAAGGCGCAAGCCAAAGGCACCGAGATGTTTGTGTGTACAGGCGCAGACGGTGTTCGAACCTATCAAAACTCGGATGGTGGTGACGGCTGTGTGCCGTTGAACCTGAATCCGATTACTGTGGTGCCTTCTCCCCGTTCAGCGTCAAAAAGCAACGGAATGTCTGGGCCTTCCTCCACAGGTGGTTCTGGAAGGCGAGCCACGGCTGCTTACGACAACCGTTCAGCCGCCGATTTCAATGCGAAAGACGATCGGATGAAAATTATGCAAGAAGAGTTGCGCATTGAAGAAAGCAAGTTGAAGTCTTTGCAAGACGAATACAAAAACGGTCAGCCTGATCGCTTGGGCAGTGAGAAAAATTACCAAAAATATTTGGACCGTGTTTCACGACTTGAGCAGGAAATCATGGTGACCAATGACAATATTGAAATTCTTAAAACAGAATTGATCCGTCTTTCAAAATAGCTGTTTTGAATGCCGCCGGGTCACCCGAGGACGAAGTGAAAAAAGAACGGTTTCAAGGCATTGAATTGTTGGCCACTGCGGTGGTGGTAAGTAACCCGGAAGGCGTGGTGTTGTACGCCAATCTGTCTGCCGAAACTTTGCTTGAAGTGTCACGGCGAAGCCTGGATGGGCAGTCACTGGCCGCGTGGTTCGTCGAGGCCAATGCGTTTCGGGAGTTTCTCAACAAATCCCTGGCAGATCCCTTTGGTGTCAAGCGGCAGGTGTTTGAACTGATTCGCCCAAGCGGTACCTCAGAGCATGTGCACGTGACTCTTTCATGTCCCGATGGTGCCAACGGCGTCACCGTGATCGAGCTGCGTGAAATTGAACAGCAGCTCAAAGTAGATCGCGAAGCCAGAATGATGGACCAGTCGCTTGCGAACAAAGAGCTGATTCGCAACCTGGCCCATGAAATCAAGAATCCTTTGGGTGGTATTCGCGGCGCTGCGCAGTTGCTTGAAATTGAGCTGCCTTCACCCGAGCTAAAAGAGTACACGCAGGTGGTGATCAAGGAATCAGATCGCCTGCAAACCCTGGTTGATCGTCTGCTGGCCCCGCACCGCAAACCTCACATTGTCTCTATGATGAATATTCACGAGGTGTGCGAGCGCGTCCGTTCTGTGATTTTGGCTGAGCATCCAAAAGGTTTGAAATTCGTTCGTGACTACGACATTTCCATCCCCGAGTTTTTGGGCGACCTGGAGCAGCTTATTCAGGCAATCCTGAATATAGTGCGCAACGCTGCACAAGCTTTGGCACCACAAATCGCAGAAAGCACCGCACAAATAACTCTATGCACCAGAGTGGTGCGTAGGGTAACCTTAAACCGCAAACAACACAGGCTGGCATTAGACTTGCAAGTGATCGACAACGGACCCGGCATACCTGCTGAAATCATGGAAAGAATTTTTTTCCCGCTGGTTTCCGGGCGTGAGGGCGGCAGTGGTTTGGGCTTAACGTTGGCTCAAACATTCGTGCAACAACACGAAGGCATTATTGAATGCAGCTCCACACCGGGAAGAACACTTTTTAAAGTCACATTGCCGCTGCAGTTTGATCACGCTACCAACTGAGCGGTTTGAAGGAACCACAATTAATGCGTCCAATTTGGGTTGTTGATGATGACCACTCCATTCGATGGGTGTTGCAAAAAGCAATTTCCCGCGAAGGAATTCCTTGCGAAATTTTTTCGTCCGCAGCCGAGGTTTTAGAACGACTGGAAACTGAGGTACCACAGGTATTGGTGTCAGATATTCGCATGCCAGGGCAAAGCGGGCTTACGCTACTGTCCAAGGTTCGCGAGCTTCAGCCTGATTTGCCGGTCATCATCATGACGGCTTATTCTGATTTGGACAGTGCGGTGTCTGCCTTTCAGGGTGGCGCATTTGAATACCTTCCCAAGCCATTCGACATAGAAAAAGCGGTTGAATTGATTCTGCGCGCAGTGCGCGAATCGCAAACGGAAGAGTTTGTTGAAGAAGCTGATTCGGCAGCCCCTGAAATATTGGGTCAGGCGCCCGCCATGCAAGACGTTTTTCGCGCCATCGGCCGTTTGTCGCAGTCCAACGTCACCGTATTGATTACGGGCGAGAGCGGCGCAGGCAAGGAATTGGTGGCCCGTGCCTTGCACCGCCACAGTCCGCGCGCAGTGAAGCCGTTTATTGCCTTGAATACGGCGGCCATTCCCAAAGACCTGCTTGAATCGGAATTGTTTGGTCACGAGCGTGGTTCCTTCACGGGTGCGCAGGCTCAACGGCAGGGCAGGTTTGAGCAGGCCGAGGGCGGCACGCTGTTTCTGGATGAAATTGGCGACATGCCCGCTGAACTGCAAACCCGTTTGCTCCGTGTGTTGTCTGACGGGCATTTTTACCGTGTGGGCGGCCAGCAACCGATCAAGGCCAATGTGCGGGTGATTGCAGCCACACACCAGAATCTGGATGAACGTGTGAAGCTTGGCATGTTCCGCGAGGATTTATATCACCGTTTGAATGTGATTCGTCTTCGATTGCCACCGCTTCGCGAGCGGCAGGAAGACATTCCCATTCTCGCCAAACACTTTCTCAATGTGTCGGCACGCGAACTGGGTACTGAAACCAAACGCCTGTCCGATTCAGCCATTCGAATCATCGGCGAATTCCCGTTTCCGGGCAATGTGCGCCAACTGGAAAACGTGTGCCGCTGGATCACTGTAATGGCACCTGCCCAATTGGTCGAGGCGCGTGATTTGCCTCCTGAGCTCAATGCCTTCCAGAACGAAGGTGCTAAAGCGCCGGATAAAATGGCGGAGAACTCCTCTACAAGCCCCAGCTTTTGGCGTGCCGAGGGCAGTCCTGTCTTGCCTGCAACAGATGCACAGGCATTGCCGCTGAACTCGGGCATGTCTGCCGGCAAGTATCCCGTTGATTCTGGCGTGGTGGATTCATTTTCGAATTCACCGGTGCCGGTTGGCAGTGTCAGTTGGCTTGAATTGCTGTTCATCGAGGCTGAAAAGGCATTGGAACGCGGCCAACCCGATGTGATGGATGCCTTAACTGCCCAGTTTGAAACCACCATGATTCAAGCTGCTTTGAAGGCAACACACGGCAAACGAATTGAAGCCGCTCAGCGTTTGGGAATAGGGCGCAACACCATTACCCGTAAAATTCAGGATCTGAATATTGATGTAAAAGACATCGATTGATTGGTTCAGCCCCACCAACAAAAAAGCCTCTGCATGCAGAGGCTTTTTTGTTACACCGGGTGGTGTGAAATTACATGTTTTTAACCTGAAACTTTTTCAGAATATTGGACAGATCGGTGGCCACACCCTTCAGGCCTGAAACAGCATTGGCCGCGCGGCGTGCCATGTCCAGGTTGCCTTCGGACAACTGGGCTACCACTTCCACTTGCTGGCCGATGCTTTCCGAGGCCTGGTTTTGCTCCAGCAAGGCAGCATGAATATTTTCAACTGAATGCGCTACCGCAGAAGAGTCTGCCGTAATTTGATTCATCGCCTGGCCTGCACGGTCCACAAGTTCCACGCCTTTTTTCACGCTTTCTACAGCCATGTCCATGTTGTTCACGGCCACGCCTGAGCTGTTTTGAATGGCTTCAATCATGCCGTGAATATCGTCGGTAGATTTGCGAGTGCGTTCAGCAAGCTTGCGCACCTCATCGGCCACAACAGAGAAACCTCGACCTTGTTCGCCGGCACGTGCGGCTTCAATGGCGGCATTCAAGGCCAGCAGGTTGGTTTGCTCTGCAATGCCCTTGATAATCAGCGCAATTTCAGAAATCTCGCGAGACTGTTCACCCAGTTGTTGAATCACACTGGCAGTTCCCTGAACGTTCTCGGAAATCTTGTGCATTTGCTGGGTGGCTGAATTGATCGCACCCAGACCATCATCAGCCAACTGGCGAGCCTTGTTGCTCACGTCTTTGGCTTCGGTTGCAGACTCACCCACGCTGGAGATGGAAGAAGACATTTCTTCAACTGCAGCAGCCATACCCGAGGCGGCATCGCTGCCCGATGCGGCACCCTTGCTCAATTCTTCGCTGGTTTGAACCAGATCTTCAGAAGCAAACTGAACTTGATCTGTGCTGCGTTTTACCGCGCCCAGCGCCTGTTCCATGCTTTCAGCCATGCGATTCATGCTGCGAGCCAGCAGGCTGATTTCGTTTTTCGTGGACACGCTGCCATTGGTCACATCGTCGGCAGCACGTGCGGTCATATCGCCATTGCCCAACTTCAAGGCCAAGGCAGTCAGTACTTTGGTAGAAGCAGTCAAGCGGTTGGTTACCCAAAACAGGGCCAAAGCAATTATTGCAGAGGCGATCAGGCCCATCACAACCATCATCGACGACATGGCGTAAATGGTGCTAAACATTTCAGAGGTAAGCGCGGGTGCAACAATGGCTGCACCGCCCCACTGGGGAACCTTGGTGAATGCAACAAACTCTGTGCGGCTTTCACCTGATTTCGGATCGTTCCAACTGACTTGTGTAATACCTTTGTCTTCCTTGCTCATCTTGTCGAGCAAGCCCGTCAAATCTGATTCTTTGGCTGCCAATTCCTTGAATTCATCGCCTTTGAGTTGCGAGTGAATCATTACTTTGCCTGCATTGGCGCCGGTGGTGTAAAGCACGTAAGGAATGCCAGTTTCGCCAATGCGCGTGCTCAACACGGCATTCTGAACATCGGCAAACAGATTGGTCATGTCAAAACCAATGTACAGCACCAAATCATGTTGACCGTTGGTGCTTTTAATCGGCAGGTACTTGGACATGTATCGCTTGCCGAACAGCAGGGCTTCACCCACATAGGTTTCGCCTTTAATCACCTTGGCGTAGCTTGGGTGGCTGCGATCCAGCTTGGTGCCCACGGCACGGTCGCCATTTTCTTTCTTCAAACTCGTGGAAATTCGCAGGTAGTCGTCGCCCGTGCGAACAAACACCGTGGCAATGCCACCGGTCATTTTTGTAAAGTTATCGACCACACCGTAGTTGCCGGTGATGAAAGTAGAATCCAGGGTAACCATGGGGCCGTCAATTTCAGGGGTAATTGAAATTGGCTGTTCTGGATCAACCAGTAACTCACCTTTGAACTCAACCTCAAACAATTCAGCAAGTTGCGTCACAGAGCCTTCTGACAGCTTGTAGGCAATTTCCATTGTTTGTCGCAAACCTTCAGCCTGAGTTGAAACGGCACGCTCGGTGCGCGCAGTGGCGGCATTGAAAGTGTAAGCAGCAGTAATGCCGACCAGACTCAATACAATCAAGGCCACCAAGGCGGCGCTGGTAAAGCTGATCTGTTTGGAAAGGGGCAGAGTCTTTAGGTTCATGATTCGGAGCGATTGGGAGGGTGATGAACAGCCTCGATCATCGCATCGCTTACCCCAGACTAATTGCCTAATTAGAGGGGTAAATCGCCTGCTATCAGTGTCTAAAGTACGGTTGTTGGGTTCAAGCATTCCCCCTTTTGGAAGGGGGGGGCTTGTCAATCAAATATTCAAGGTTGCAATTGCGGGGGCGTGGTCGGAAGGCTTTTCCCATTTGCGGGGGGCACGGTCAATCACGCTGGCTGTGCAATTCTCGGCAAGTGGCTTGGAAAGTAAAACATGGTCAATTCTCAAGCCTTTGTTTTTCTGAAAACCCAGCATGCGGTAATCCCACCACGAGAAGGTTTTCTCGGGTTGCTCAAACAGGCGAAAACTGTCGACCAAACCCATACCCAGAAGCGTGTTGAAGCGACTGCGTTCATCGTCTGAGCACAACACTTGCCCGGCCCAAGCCTTGGGGTCGTGCACATCGCGGTCGTCGGGGGCAATGTTGTAATCGCCCACCAAGGCCAGCTTTGGATATTGAGCAAGCCAGCCTTTGCAGTCTTTCAGCAAGGCATCCAGCCAGGCTTTTTTGTACTCGAACTTGTCCGAGCCCACTTCTGAGCCATTGACCACATAGGCGCTGATAAAGCGCAATTCACCGAATGTGGCTGCAATGACCCGCTTTTGTTCATCCGGAAAGCTGGGCAAGTTCACCTGCACATCTGCAGGCTCAGGCATGGTGGCTTTTTTGTACAGAATGGCCACGCCGTTGTAGGTTTTTTGACCTGCAAATACGGCACCGTATCCAGCGGCTTGAAGCTCGGCCACTGGAAAGTTCTCGTCAGTCAGTTTCAACTCTTGAAGGCCCAGCAAGTCAACCGGGTTGCTTTCAAGCCACTGCAAGAGGTGCGGCAAACGCACCTTCAGCGAATTCACATTCCAGGTTGCAAGTTGAATGTTGGCCATTACGCCGCCTGCCTGTTGTCAACCATGCCAGTGTGGCGAAGCAGGGCGTCGATACTGGGTTCGCGACCACGGAAGGCCTTGAACGATTCTGCTGCCGGGCGGCTGCCACCCACCGACAGTATTTCTTCCAGAAACTTCTTGCCGGTCTCCGGGCTTACCACTCCGTTTTCCTCGAACATGGCAAATGCATCGGCCGACAATACTTCAGCCCACTTGTAGCTGTAGTAACCCGCGGCATAGCCACCCGCAAAAATATGACCGAACGAATTGGGGAATCGGTTGTAGGCTGGGGGAATCAACACTGCCACCTCGCTGCGTACTTGGGCCAGCAGGTCCAGAATATTCGTTCCGCTGTGCGGGTCGAAATCGGTGTGCACCAGCATGTCGAACAAGGAAAACTCGATTTGGCGCAGGGTTTGCAAACCACTCTGGAAATTCTTGGCGGCCACCATTTTGTCGAACAAGGCTTGGGGCATTGGCTCGCCAGTGGTCTCGTGTGCAGTCAGTGATTCAACCACACTCCATTCCCAGGCAAAGTTTTCCATGAATTGCGATGGCAGCTCCACTGCATCCCATTCCACGCCATTGATGCCGGCCACATCCAGTTCGTCTACACGGGTCAGCATGTGGTGAATGCCATGCCCGAATTCATGAAACAGGGTTTGAACGTCGTCGTGCGAAAGTTGTGCCGGCTTGCCCGCTGCCGGTTTTGTGTAGTTGCAGGTGAGGTAAGCCACAGGTGTTTGCACACCTTGGTCTGTGCGTTTGCGGCCACGGGCATCGTCCATCCAGGCACCTGAGCGCTTGCTGGCACGCGCATACGGATCCAGGTAAAAGTGCGCAATCGCTTTGCCTTCTTTCTGAACTTCAAAGAAGCGTACATCGGGGTGCCAGGTGTCCGCCTGGGCTTTCACAATTTGCACGCTGAACAGCTTCTCGGTCAGCTTGAACAGACCATCCAGCACGCGGTCTTCCTGAAAGTATTGGCGCACTTCGAGATCACTGAAGGCGTATTTCTTTTCTTTCAGTTTTTCGGATGCATAGCTCATGTCCCAGCTTTGCAATTCATCCATGCCCAGCTCGGCTTTCGCAAATGCCTTGATTTCTTCAAGGTCACGCAAGGCAAATGGTTTGGCCTTCAGGGCCAATTCGCGCAGGAAGTTTACAACCTCACCGGGTGTGTTGGCCATTTTTGGAACCAGGCTCAATTCACCGAAATTCTTGTAACCCAACATTTGGGCTTCTTCAAGGCGCAGCTGGAGCAGCTCGCGGATCAGTGCCGTGTTGTCGAGCTCCGCAGGGCCGAATTCAGACGCGCGCTTTGCATAAGCCTCATAAAGGGTTTCGCGCAACTCGCGTTTGTCTGCGTACTGCAACACAGGAAAATAGGAGGGGAATTGAAGGGTGAATTTGTAGCCTTCCTTGCCCTCAGATTTCGCCAACTCTTCAGCGGCCTGAACTGCGTAATCGGGAATGCCAGCCAACTCGGCTTTGTCGGTCACGATCAGTTCAAAGGCATTGGTCGCGTCCAGCACGTTTTCAGAAAACTTGGCCGTAATGGCCGCCTGGCGGTCTTGAATTTCGGCGTAGCGCGGCTTTTGATCAGCCGGCAGTTCGGCACCGCCAAGCTTGAAGCCGCGAATGGAATTGGCCAGTACTTTCAGTCGCGCCGGTGTGAACAGCTTGGCTGCATCGCTTTGTTCAATGGCTTTGTATATGGCATACAGGCGTTCGTCCTGCCCAACCATGGTCCAGAATTCGGTGGTTTTTGGCAAACAGGCATTGTAGGCTGCGCGCAGTTCGTCGGTGTCGGCCACCGAATGCAGATGACCCACCACACCCCAAGCGCGGCTGAGCTGTTCACAGACCACATCCAGTGGCAGAAGGGTGTCTTCCCAAGTGGCTTGTTCTGGTGCGGTGCTGGCGGTTGTTTCCAGTTGTTTTTTTGCAGCCGCAAGCAGCGTGTCAATTGCTGGTTCCACGTGCTCGGTTTTGATATCCGAAAAACGAGGTAATCCGGAAAAGTCGAGTAGGGGGTTGCTCATGTTCGCGTTCATAGGTCTGGGGTCCTGCTAAAAAATGCTTAAAGGCTGCGCTTATATGCTGCGTTCAACCGCTTCAATTGTGTTTTGCAACAGCATGGTGATGGTCATGGGGCCAACGCCGCCAGGTACTGGCGTAATCCAGCCGGCCACTTCCTTGGCTGATTCAAAATCCACATCGCCGCACAATTTTCCGTCTGGCAGGCGATTAATACCCACATCGATCACCACTGCGCCGGGTTTGATCATGTCGCCAGTAATCATATTGGGGCGCCCCACCGCAACTACAAGTATGTCAGCGCGCTGGCAATGCGCTTTCAGGTCTTTGGTTTTGCTGTTGCACAAGGTGACCGTTGCACCTTGTTGCAGCAGCAACATGGCTTGGGGCTTGCCCACAATGTTGCTCGCGCCAATGACGACTGCTTCTGCGCCACGCAATTCAATGCCAGTCAATTCCAGCATTTTCATCACGCCGTAGGGCGTACACGGGCGAAACAGGGGTTTGCCTGTCATCAGCAAGCCTGCATTGCTGATGTGAAAGCCATCCACATCTTTTTCGGCGTTGATGGACTCAATCACCAAATGCGAATCCAGGTGCTTGGGCAATGGCAGTTGCACCAGAATGCCGTGGATGCTGGGGTCGGCATTCAGTTGTTCAACCAAGCCCACCAGCGCGTCCTGGCTGGTGTTTTCGGGCATGCGGTGCATGACCGATTTAAAGCCCGCTTTCTCGCACGCAGATACCTTGTTGCGCACATAAACCTGCGAGGCTGGGTCTTCACCCACAAGTACCACGGCCAAGCCCGGCTGGTGGCCCAGCGCGGTGAGTTCGGCAGCGCGCTTTGCAATGGTTTCACGAATTGAGGCAGCCAGTTCAGTGCCGCTGATAAGTTGTGCAGACATGGTTGAATGAGTTCTTAAATTTGAAATGGTTCAATTGAACAAGGCCCACCTTCAGGTTGGCAGTGGGCCTTGTTGAGAGATCGTCAGGACTGTGCCAATTCCGGTGATTTACGCAAGGCAATTTTCAACAAGTCGGCCACAGTGGTTACTTGCAGCTTGTCCATAATATTGGCGCGGTGGGCCTCTACTGTTTTAATGCTGATATTCAGGTCGTCGGCTATTTGTTTGTTCAAACGGCCAGAAACAATGCGCTCAAGCACCTGCAACTCACGCGTTGTCAGCTTGGAATACAGTTTGTTGATTTGTTCATCAAGTTTGGCAGTTTGTGCGAGTTCATGGGCAAGGCGCATGTGCTGGTGAATCAGGTCTTTGATTTTGCCTTCATCAAAGGGTTTTTCCAGAAAATCAACCGCGCCGTTTTTCATGGTTTCAACGGCCAGGGTGACATCGCCATGGCCGGTGATGAACACGATCGGAATCGGTATGCCGCGTTCATTCAGTGTTTTTTGAACTTCCAGGCCAGAAAGCTTGGGCATGCGTATGTCCAGCAGCAACACACAGGGCTGTGGCCATGCCAGTTGTTCCAGAAACAACTCAGGATCTTCATAGGTTTTTACCTGATATCCCTCGGTTTCAATCAACCATTGAAGCGAGTCTCGCACCGCCTCGTCATCGTCCACGATGAACACGGTTTCTTGTATTTCGGTGGGGCGTGGCTGGGTGTGGAGCATTGGCTTTATTCCATAACAGGTGGGTTGATGTGCGCAAGCACCGAGTCTTCGGCCAAGGGCAAGGTGAACTTGAACACGCTGCCTTGGCCTTGCGCGGGTTCTACCCACAATTGGCCTTGATGATACTCAATAATAGTACGACAGATGTTCAGCCCCATGCCCATTCCATCGGATTTGGTGGTGAAAAAGGACTCAAACAGCCGTTGACGAATTTCTTCGGGCACTCCAACACCGTGATCCCGAACTTCAATCAGGGCAAACTGAGCCGATTGGCCCACCTGGATTTCAATCAGTTTTTGCTCCGATGGCAAATGCCCCATGGCCTCAAGTCCGTTCTTGATCAAGTTCATGAGTACTTGCTCGATCAGCACGGGGTCTGCTACTACAGACATCAATGCGTCCGGCAGGTGCATTTCGATTCGTGCAGACTGGTGTTTCGCCTCCAGTCGCGAGAAGCTGATCGCATCCTCAATAATTTTTCCGATCGGGCAGGGGCCACGCTTGGGTTCCTGTTGCTTCACAAACTCGCGAATGCGGCGAATGACAGCTCCGGCGCGCTGGGCCTGGACATTGACCTTTTCCAGCACAGGCAGCAGTTCCTCAGGACTTACCTTGCCTGCTTTAAGGCGTGTGACGCTGCCCATGTTGTAGTTGGAAATGGCCGCCAGCGGCTGATTAATCTCGTGGGCCAGGGAGGAGGCAAGTTCACCCAGCGTGATTAATCGGGAGGTGAACTGCAGTTTTTCCTGTTGCTGACGTGACATGTCCTCGGCTTCCTTGCGCGAAGATATGTCGGTGGCCACCTGCATCACCACCGTTGCGCCGTCTACCCAGGAAATGGATCGTCTTCGAACCTCGTACCAACGCTGTGAAACGGGATTAAGCCACTCAAAAGGCTCATACAGGTTCACACGGTTTCGGCGATTCTTCGACATGCGTGGCGGCGTCGCTTTACCAAACCATTCGCGATGCAGCCGATTCACGAAAATATATTCGTCAAGCCCGGCCTCGGGGCCTTGCACGCAAACAGCGGCATCCAGCTCTTCGAGAATGCGAACAAACCGGCGGTGGGCTGCAGCCAGCTCATCGCGTACCCTGCGGGGTTCGGTGATGTCTGTCATTGAGGTCATCCAGCCACTTTGCTGGCCATCGCTATCGACCAGTGGCGAAACGTACATGCGCGCATCGAACACGCTGCCGTCGCGCCTGCGAACTTGCACTTCGATGCCCTTCTGCGGCGCGTTGCCCGACAAAATCAAGTCCAGATTGGTTTGCTGTTCCTCGTAAGACCGGTCTGGCCAATAAGGAAACGGCGGCGTCATGCCCACCAGTTCCGATTCCTTGTAGCCTGTCATCTTGCAAAAAGCTGGGTTGACATAGGTAATCCGCCCTTGCATGTCGATGGCTCGCATCCCGGTGACCACTGAGTCCTCCATCGCACGTCGAAACTTGGTCTCAGCCAACAATCGCTTCTCGGCCTGACTGCGAAGTTTCGCATGGCGAAACAGCAAGATAAAACTCCATACAATCACCAATGAAAGTCCAAACACGGCCCACGCCAGCATATTGGAGAACAGCTCGGTGTTGGTTTTGTAAAGCACTGCGCGCAGTTTCAGGCCGTGCCCCGGTGGGTCTAGCGGTACCTCGTGGCTTAGTTTGGCATTGTCGATCGACCGGCTGACATTGGACGCCACCGGGTTGCCCCCTCCGTCCACAATGCTGACCAGATAGAGTTGAACAAAAGACTCCGGCACTGCATCGTTGAGCAACGAGGCAAGGGGAATGGTCGCGGCAACTGTGCCAATGAAATCGCCCTTGTTAAAGATCGGGCTGTGAACTTCAATAAAAACCTTGCCGGATGGGTCCAGGAAAGGTCGTGAAAACACGGGCAGGCGAGTTTCCCTGGCGGTGTTGAATGCCCAGTAGCTCTCGGCATCTTCAATGGTCTGGAATAGGGGATGCAGCACTTCCGAGGATCGCGAAGCAGGCAGGGCCAAATTGGTGACCCGTCTTTCCTCATCAATAATCAGCACGCTGCTGACTTCCTGAAACTCATTTAGCAGGGCTTGGGCGGAAAAGCGAAACCCCTCAACATCACTGCTGTTTTGTTCAAAGCCACGGGCGATCTGGTTCAGGCGTTCTTGCGAGGCCAGCAAGCGGGTACGAATGGTTTGGCGTGCAAGTTCGACATCGCGGATTACCCGCAATTGGGTTTGATTTTGATCCTCGGAATGCAGGGTGTAGAAAAACGCCCCCATGGCGAGCAAAAACAGAATGATGCCCACCAGCGGGGTGGCCCAAACCAATGGGCTTGTACGGGGTTGATCGCTGAGGCGCACGGTCGAATCGGTCTCGAAATCCTGAAGATGACTGAAGTGTACAAAACAAGCGGGCAGGTGGGTTGACTGGATTCAAGGGGATTCGGGAAAATCCTTATAAATTCCACAATATGAAAACACAAATCATAATTTGAAACTTTATGAATTAGGTGTGATACTCTAATATCAACAGGAAATACAGCCAAAAGCTCGTACTTCTGCAAAAGAACCCAGAGACCCAAGGAGGAAGCAATGTCAGCGCAACTCGATTTCCCCGGATCGGACGATCCCGATTTCCAAGAAACCCAAGAATGGCTAGATGCCCTGGAGGCCGTGCTTGAACGCGAAGGCCCGGAGCGCGCGCATTACTTGCTCGAACAACTCATTGCCAAAGCCCGTTTAAGCGGTGCCTTTATTCCGTTTTCGGCGAACACCGAGTACGTGAACACCATCCCCGTGCACCTTGAAACCCGTTGCCCCGGCAACATGGAATACGAAGAGCGCCTGCGCAGCTGGATGCGCTGGAACGCCATGGCCATGGTGGTGCGTGCCAACAAAAAAAGCCCGCCCGATGGCGGGGACCTGGGTGGTCACATTGCGTCGTTTGCATCCCTGGCTACCATGCTGGGCGTGGGTTTTAACCACTTTTGGCATGCTGAAGATGAAAACCACGGCGGCGACTTGTTGTACCTTCAAGGCCATGTTTCTCCCGGTATTTATGCCCGCGCATTTCTAGAGGGTCGCCTAACCGAAGATCAACTGGACAACTTCCGCCAGGAAGTCGATGGCAAGGGTCTTTCAAGCTACCCCCACCCCAAGTTGATGCCTGAATTCTGGCAGTTCCCCACCGTGTCAATGGGTCTTGGCCCGTTGATGGGTATTTACCAAGCCCGTTTCCTGAAGTACCTGCACGCCCGCGGTATTTGCGATACATCCAAGCGCAAAGTGTGGGTGTTCTGCGGTGACGGTGAAATGGACGAACCCGAATCATTGGGCGCCATCGGCATGGCCGCGCGCGAGAAGCTCGACAACCTGGTGTTTGTGGTGAACTGTAACTTGCAGCGCCTGGATGGACCTGTGCGTGGTAACGGTAAAATTATTCAGGAACTCGAAGGCGAGTTCCGTGGTTCAGGCTGGAATGTACTCAAAGTAATTTGGGGCGGTTACTGGGATGAACTGCTGGCCCGCGACAAAGACGGGCTGATGCGCAAAGTCATGCTGGAAATGGTCGATGGCGAATACCAAAACTGCAAGGCCAACGACGGCGCTTATGTGCGTAAAAACTTCTTTGGCAAGCACCCCAAATTGCTGGAAATGGTTGCCCGCATGACCGACGAAGACATTTGGCGCCTGAACCGTGGCGGCCACGACCCGCACAAGGTACATGCTGCATACGATGCGGCCATGAAACACGAAGGTCAGCCTACAGTGATTCTTGCGAAAACCGTGAAAGGTTTTGGCATGGGCAAAGTGGGCCAAGGCAAGAACACCACCCACCAGCAAAAGAAGCTTGATATTCAATCCATCAAGGAATTTCGCGATCGTTTCAATATTCCGGTTTCCGACGACATCATCGACGAAGTACCTTTCTTCAAACCGGCCGACGATGCGCCAGAGATCAAGTACCTGCATGAGCGTCGCCAAGCTTTGGGCGGTTATTTGCCCAAGCGTCGCCGCGAGGCCGACGAAAAGCTGAAAGTACCAGGCCTGGATGCATTTGAATCGGTGCTGGAGCCCACCAAGGAAGGCCGTGAAATTTCCACCACACAGGCTTTTGTTCGCGTACTTACTGCATTGGTTCGCGACAAAGAACTGGGTCAGCGCATTGTGCCGATTGTGCCCGATGAAGCCCGCACTTTTGGTATGGAAGGCATGTTCCGTCAGTTGGGTATTTACTCCTCACAGGGGCAGTTGTACGAACCAGTGGATCGCGACCAGGTGATGTACTACCGCGAAGACAAGGCCGGCCAAATTCTGGAAGAGGGCATCAACGAAGCGGGTGCGTTCAGTTCCTGGATCGCGGCGGCCACGTCGTACTCCACCAACAACCGCGTCATGATTCCTTTCTACATTTATTACTCCATGTTCGGTTTCCAGCGTGTGGGCGATCTGGCCTGGGCCGCAGGCGATATGCAAGCGCGTGGCTTCCTGTTGGGCGGCACTGCAGGCCGCACCACATTGAATGGTGAAGGTTTGCAGCACGAAGATGGTCACAGCCATATTTTGTCTTCGACCATTCCCAACTGCGTTAGCTACGACCCCACATTTGCGCACGAACTGGCGGTGATCATTCAACATGGCTTGAAGCGCATGGTTGAAGATCAGGAAAACGTGTTTTATTACCTCACCGTGATGAACGAGAACTACGCGCAACCTGGTCTGAAAAAGGGCACCGAAGAGGGCATTCTGAAAGGCATGTATGTGTGCCGCGAATCTGCCTTGAAGAAAGCGGGCAAGAAACGCGTTCAGTTGTTGGGTTCGGGCACCATTTTGCGTGAATCACTGGAAGCTGCGGAGTTGCTTGAGAAAGACTGGGGTGTTGCTGCCGATGTGTGGTCAGTAACAAGTTTCACTGAGCTGCGCCGTGAAGGCCTGGATGTTGAACGTGAAAACATGCTGCACCCTGAGAAAAAATCCAAGCCTAGCTATGTCGAAAAAACGCTGGCAAAAACCGAAGGTCCAATTGTGGCTTCAACCGACTACATGAAGTTGTTTGCGGATCAAATTCGTCCATTCATGCCCAAAGGTCGTGAATACAAAGTATTGGGCACCGATGGTTTTGGTCGTTCCGATTTCCGCTCCAAGTTGCGTGAGCATTTTGAGGTGAACCGTCATTTCGTAACCGTTGCAGCATTGAAGGCCCTGGCCGATCAGGGTGAAATTCCCTTGAGCACCGTGGGTGATGCAATCAAGAAATACGGCATCAACCCCAACAAGCCCAACCCAGCCTACGCATAAAAAGGACGACTGAAATGACAATCGAAATCAAAGTACCCGACATCGGCGATTTTGACGGGGTGGAAATCATTGAGGTGCTGGTGAAAGCCGGTGACACCGTATCGGCGGAGCAATCCATCATCACGGTGGAATCTGACAAAGCCAGCATGGAAATTCCCTGCCCGCAAGCCGGCGTAGTAAAAGAACTGAAAGTGAAAATCGGCGACAAGGTTAAAGAAGGAACCTTGATGCTGATTCTGGAGCCTGCCGAAGGGGGTGCTGCTGCAGCGCCTAAATCTGAAGCGGCCCCAAAGGCAGAAGCACCGAAAGCTGAGGCAGCCAAAACGGAAGCACCGAAACCTGCAGCACCAGCCGCAGCGCCTGCGCCTGTTGCAAGCGCTGCGCCAGCGCCTGCTGCTCCAGTTGGTGCTGAGCCGCACAATCCAACAGCTGCACCGGTGAACGCACCGCACGCAAGCCCTTCCGTGCGCAAGTTTGCACGTGAACTGGGTGTGAATTTGACCACCGTGCAAGGCACTGGGCCCAAGGGTCGCATTACGCCCGACGACGTTCGCAATTTTGTGAAAGCTGCCGTTGCGGGAGTGGGTTCTTCTTCGACCGGTGCAGCCAAGGGCGGCAGTGGTGTCGGCCTTGATTTGTTGCCTTGGCCAAAAGTGGATTTCACCAAGTTTGGTGAAATTGAAGAGCAAGAGCTTTCTCGCATCAAGAAGCTGTCTGGCCCGAACTTGCATCGCAACTGGGTCATGATTCCCCACGTTACCCAGTTCGATGAAGCCGACATTACCGATCTGGAGCAATTCCGCAAAGACACCAATGCAGCTTTGGCCAAACAGGGCGTGAAGCTGACCATGCTGGCCTTCGTCATGAAAGCTTGCGTGGCCGTGCTGAAAAAGTACCCCGCTTTCAATGCCTCGCTAACCGAAGCTGGCGACAAGCTGATTGTTAAAAAGTACTGGAACATCGGGTTTGCAGCCGACACACCCAATGGTTTGGTGGTGCCTGTGATCAAAGGCGTTGACCAAAAAGGCTTTGCGCAAATTGCCAATGAATTGGGCGAGCTTTCCGCCCAGGCACGCGATGGCAAGCTGAAAGGTGCCGACATGCAAGGCGCCACATTCACGGTGTCATCGCTTGGCGGTGTCGGTGGAACCCTGTTCACCCCCATTATTAACGCACCAGAAGTTGCAATTCTCGGCTTGTCCAAATCGGCCATGAAACCGGTTTGGAACGGCAAGGAGTTCGAACCACGCCTGATGTTGCCTTTGAGTTTGAGTTACGACCACCGTGTCATCGACGGTGCCATGGCTGCCCGATTTACCACTGAGCTTGCTGGCGTGTTGGCCGACATGCGCAAAGTGCTGTTGTAAGGGGGATGAACACATGAAACTGATCGTTCCTGATATTGGTGATTTTGATTCCGTAGAAATTATTGAAGTGTTGGTGAAAGAAGGCGACAAAGTGAGCAAGGAGCAATCCTTGATCACGGTGGAGTCCGACAAAGCCAGCATGGAAATTCCGGCATCGGATGATGGCGTGGTTACCAAGCTGCTCGTGAAAGTGGGCGACAAAGTATCCAAGGGCAGCGAGATTTGCGAAATCAGTGGTGGTGGTGCTTCTGCTGCCGCCCCGGCTTCTGCCCCTGCCGCCGAGTCCAAGCCAGCAGCACCTGCGGTGGAGTCCAAACCGGCTGCGCCTGTGGCCGCTGCACCCGTGGCATCTGCTGGCCCCGCCAGCAGCTACAGTGGTCAAGTGGACCACACATGCGATGTGTTGGTGTTGGGCGCAGGCCCAGGTGGATATTCCGCTGCCTTCCGCAGTGCCGACCTTGGCATGAACACAATTCTGGTTGAACGGTACAGCACCTTGGGTGGTGTGTGTTTGAACGTGGGTTGCATTCCTTCCAAAGCACTGTTGCACACTGCACAGGTGCTTGAAGAAGCGCAGCACATGGGCGAGCATGGCATTGCATTTGCCAAACCGAAAATCGACCTCGACAAACTGCGCGCGCACAAAGCAGGCGTAGTGGGCAAGCTGACCGGTGGTTTGGCTGGCATGGCCAAGGGCCGCAAGGTAAAAACCCTGCAAGGTGTGGGCAGCTTTTTGAGCGCCAATCACCTGGAAGTGGTGGCTGCCGATGGCGGCAAACAAGTGGTGCAATTCGGCAAGGCAATTGTTGCTGCTGGTTCGCAACCTGTGCATTTGCCATTTATTCCTGAAGATCCGCGAATTGTCGATTCCACCGGTGCCCTTGAACTGCCGTTTGTTCCCAAACGCATGTTGATTATTGGCGGGGGCATCATCGGCCTTGAAATGGCCACTGTGTATTCCGCGCTGGGCGCACGCCTTGATGTGGTCGAAATGCTCGATGGCCTGATGCAAGGTGCTGACCGTGATTTGGTCAAGGTTTGGCAGAAGCGCAATACACCGCGTTTTGACAACATCATGATGAAAACCAAAACCGTGGGGGTGGAGGCCACCAAGAAAGGCATTTTGGTAACTTTCGAAGGTGAGCAAGCCCCGAAAGAACCCCAGCTTTACGACATGGTGTTGGTGTCAGTGGGCCGTACGCCCAATGGCAAAAAAATTGGTGCTGACAAAGCAGGTGTTTCTGTCACTGACCGTGGCTTTATCCCGGTGGACAAGCAAATGCGCACCAACGTGCCGAATATTTTCGCCATCGGCGATGTAGTGGGGCAACCCATGTTGGCGCACAAGGCTGTGCATGAAGCCCATGTGGCCGCTGAAGCCGCTGCGGATGAAAAAGCCTATTTCGATGCTCGGGTTATTCCAAGCGTGGCCTATACCCACCCCGAGGTGGCCTGGGTCGGTCTGACTGAAGACCAGGCCAAAGACCAAGGCATTAAAGTGGGCAAAGCGGTATTCCCGTGGGCGGCGTCCGGTCGTGCCATTGCCAACAACGCCGATGATGGCTTCACCAAACTTCTGTTTGATGAGGAAACCAAGCGTGTGGTGGGCGGCGGTATTGTCGGCATGAATGCCGGCGACTTGATCGGCGAAGTATGCCTGGCCGTAGAAATGGGCGCAGACGCTGTCGACATTGGCAAAACCATTCACCCCCACCCAACCCTGTGTGAAAGTGTGGGCATGGCTGCTGAGGTTTACAAAGGTGTGTGTACCGATTTACCAGCACAGAAAAAGAAGTAAACACAGACCTCTTGGTCGCAAAGTGAGGAAAAACCAACTGCATGCAGTTGGTTTTTTCTTTTCCGCTTCACTTCTGCCTTTAAAATACGGTTTACCCGTCAGCACACTCAATATCAATCAGGAATATCAACACCCATCATGGATGCTCTAACACTGAAGAAAATGGTGGCCAAGGCCGCGCTTGAATATGTCCAGCCGGGCACCGTACTCGGTGTGGGCACTGGGTCGACTGTGGATTGCTTCATTGATGCCTTGGCCGAGTCAGGCATTCAACTCAAGGGTGCAGTGTCATCTTCCGTGCGTTCCGAGAAAAAGCTGCGTGAAATTGGCGTGCCGATTGTCGACATGAACGATGTAGAAAGTCTGTCGATTTACGTGGACGGCGCTGATGAAGTGGATCCAGCGAATTGCCTGATCAAGGGTGGTGGCGGTGCCAACACCCGTGAGAAAATTGTGGCCGATATTTCTGAAAAATTTGTTTGTATCGCAGACCAATCGAAGCTGGTGCAAGTGCTGGGGGCTTTCCCTTTGCCAGTTGAGGTTTTGCCCATGGCGCGCAATGCGATTGCTCGAAAGCTCGAAGCCTTGGGTGGTCAGGTGAAATTGCGCGAAGGTTTTACCACCGACAATGGCAACATCATTCTGGATGTGAGTGGCTTGAAAATCACCGATCCGGTTGCCATGGAAAAAGAGATTAATCATTGGCCGGGCGTGGTAACCAACGGGCTTTTTGCGATTCGAAAGGCCGATGTGGTGCTAATAGCGACAGCAGAGGGCATAAAAACCCTTTAATCCCACATGCAGACAGGATGAAGGCCTGAATAATTGTGTAGAACATGGCAGAATAAAGTGACGATGTGGCTCGGTTTGACAAATTCCTGTCATGTGCTTGTGCCACATTGCATCGTTACAACAATTATCCGGTTAAGGAAGACAAATGACTGAACACACCTCCAAACAGTACGACGCCGAACTGGAGTCGCTGCGCACTCGCGTTCTACAGATGGGCGGCCTGGTGGAGAATCAGATCGTGTCAGCAATCGAGGGTCTGGGTGCGGCCGATACCAACATTTTCAAGGAGGTGATTCGTCGCGAGAAAGAGGTCAACGACATCGAACTTGAAATTGATGAATTGTGTAACCATATCCTTGCGCGTCGCCAACCAGCAGCCGTCGATTTGCGTTCCGTGATTGTGGCCATCAAAATGATTCGCGACCTTGAACGCATTGGCGATGAAGCCGAAAAAGTGGCTCGCATGGGCATGATGATTGCCGATGCCGGTAAGCACTTTGTACCCAAAGTCGATTTGCACCGCATTGCCAGCAACGCCATTGCCATGTTGCGCAAGGTGTTGGATTCATACGCTCGGGTTAATGCGGTTTCCGCGGCTGAAGTGGTGAAGGCGGATATAGAGGTGGACGACGAATTCAAGGCGATTTTGCGCCAGTTGATCACCTTTATGATGGAAGACCCACGCACCATTTCTCGTTCTATTGAAATTTTGTTTATTGCAAAAGCAATTGAACGAATTGGCGACCATTCCAAAAATATGTCTGAACACGTGGTTTACATGGTCAAAGGGCGTGACGTTCGCCACCAAGGTCCAGAGGCAGTTGCCCAAGAAGCCTCGGGGAACTGATCAACCACTGTTTGTGCCTGAGTAAAACTATAAAGCCCGCTTCATTACTGTGTAGCGGGCTTTTTTTTAGCTAAATTTGCTTCGATCAATCAGTTGCTGGGTGGTACATAACCCGCTGCCTGTTCGGCACCATCGCCAAAGAAATGCTTTTCCATTTGCTCCATCAGGTACTTGCGGGCGCGTGCATCAGCCAGGCTCAGGCGGTTTTCGTTGAC
Organism: Limnobacter sp. 130; assembly: GCF_902506325.1. Classification (GTDB taxonomy): domain Bacteria; phylum Pseudomonadota; class Gammaproteobacteria; order Burkholderiales; family Burkholderiaceae_B; genus Limnobacter. The sequence goes on along the minus strand of NZ_LR732330.1, from coordinate 457,729 downwards.
GAGCATGGTTTGGTGCTTTAACCAGTCTTGCCAGGCTTGTTTGGACACGTTTTCAAAAATTTTCTTGCCCAATTCACCGGGTGCGGGGGGGAAGTCCAGCCCTTCGGCTTCTTTACCCAATTTAATGCAGTTCACTGTGCGTGCCATTTCTTACTCCTTCTAACCCTGTAAAGGGTTTAATTCTTCGCGGGGTGATTGTCTACTTTTGCGTATTTTACAAAATCAAAGCCCCATGCGCGTTCGCTGGTGGCTGGATTGACGATTCGATCTGTTTCCCCGAACCTGGATCGGTCCCAATCTGGAAAACTGGCATCACCGTCAAAGTCGTGATGGATCTCTGTCAGAATCAACTCGTCGACCAGGTTCTGGTTCAGTGCCTGTTGATACAAGTTGCTGCCGCCAATCAAAAATACCTGTTCAAAGCCTGCAAGCCATTTCAGTGCATTGGGCAAGTTTGTGGCTGTGGCAATTTGAGTGGCGCTGCCTTCCGGTAGCGCTGCAGGGTAAGCGATTACGTTTCGAGGCGTGCCGTCTTTGGCGGGGGCGGGCGTCCATTCCGCGTTGCCCGACAACACCACGTTCAGGCGACCAGGCAGCGGTCGATTAATCGACTCATAGGTTTTTCTGCCCATTAAAACCGGGCACCCCAGGGTGGTTTGCTTGAAAAAAGCCAGGTCTTCGGGCAAATGCCAGGGAAGGCTGTTGTTGATGCCGATAATGCCGTTCTTGGCCACCGCAGCCACAATGGATACTTTCATGATTTAAATCGCCACGGGCGCTTTGATGTGCGGGTGGCAAGTGTAATTCAGAATTTCAAAGTCTTCGAATTTGTAATCGAAAATACTTTCGGGCTTGCGCTTGATTTGTAGCGTAGGCAAAGAATAGGGCTTGCGGCTGAGTTGCTCGGCCACCTGCTCCATGTGATTGCTGTACAGGTGGCAATCGCCGCCCGTCCACACAAAATCGCCCACCTCGAGATCGCACTGCTGGGCCACCATGTGGGTGAGCAGGGCGTAACTGGCGATGTTGAAAGGCACACCCAGGAAAATATCGGCACTGCGCTGGTAGAGTTGGCAACTCAACTTGCCATCGGCCACATAAAACTGAAACAGTGCATGGCAAGGTGGCAACTTCATATTGTTGATTTCAGCCACGTTCCAGGCGCTCACAATGTGGCGGCGAGAATCGGGGTTGTTTTTGATTTGCTGCATCAACTGCGAAATTTGATCGATGTGGCGGCCGTCGGCTGTGGGCCAGCTGCGCCACTGCACACCATAAACAGGGCCCAGGTTGCCGTTCTCATCGGCCCACTCGTCCCAAATGCTGACGCCGTTTTCTTTCAGGTAGCGAATGTTGCTGTCGCCCATCAGAAACCACAGCAGCTCGTGAATGATCGAGCGAGTGTGCAATTTTTTCGTGGTCACCATCGGAAAGCCGTCTTGCAAATTGAAGCGCATTTGATAGCCAAACACGGAACGCGTGCCGGTGCCGGTGCGGTCCATTTTGTCGGTGCCGTGGTTTAGCACGTGCTGCATCAAGTCAAGGTACTGTTGCATGGTGTATTCGCTGCAAATTCGAGGGTTCTTGGATCCGATAAGTTTACCTTGTCGGGCCGATGCACCCTAAGCTGGTGCCATCATTTTCTGTGCATTTTCATCAATGAACTGAAGCGAGGCCAGCTTGGCATACAACCCTTGCCGGGCCATCAGGTCTTTGTGGGTGCCCATTTCGACAATCTTGCCTTCATTCATCACTACAATGCGGTCGGCTGCCATCACTGTGGCCAGGCGGTGAGCAATAATCAGCGTGGTTCGGCCGTGACGGCTTTTTTCAATGGCCTGTTGTACCAGTTGTTCACTTTCTGCATCCAGGCTTGCGGTGGCCTCGTCAAGCAATAGCAAGCCTGCATCGCGCAGCACAGCGCGGGCAATGGATACCCGTTGACGTTCGCCGCCGCTTAAGCGCACACCTTTTTCACCCACGTTTGTATCCAGGCCCTCTGGCATTCTGCGTACAAAATGGGTTGCAGCCGCATCGGCAAGCGCCTTGTTGATTTCTTCGGCGGTGGCGTCAGGTTTGCTGTAGCGCACATTGTCCTGAAGGCTTCCAGAAAAAATCACGGCTTCTTGCGATACATAGGCACAATTGGCACGCCATTGCTCCAGGTGCAAACTTTCCAGGGCTTTGCCTTCGATCAAAATTTGTCCCTGGTTCACGTCGTACCAGCGTAGCAGCAGGCTGAACAGGGTTGATTTGCCAGCACCCGAAGGCCCTACCACGGCCAATGTCTCGCCGCGTTGAATGCTCAAGTTGAAGTCTTCGAGTATGAATTTTTCAGGGGCAGAAGGGTAGGCAAAATCAATGTGGTTGAACTCGATCAAGAAACCACCTTGTTTGGGCGGCGGCGGCAAGCCATGTTTGTGAATGGTGGTGTCCAGGTTCAGCAATTCAACCAGCCGCTCGGCTGCACCTGCAGCACGTTGAAATTCTCCCAGTACTTCCGACAAAGCTGCAAAGCCCGCGCCCACAAAGGCTGCATACATCACAAACTGGGCCAATTCGCCTGCGCTCATTTCACCACTGGCCACTGCCTTGGCACCCATCCACAGCACCACCACCAGGCCTGAAAAGGCCAAGCCAATGGCGACAAACAACAAGGCCGAGCGGTTCACCGTGCGCCTGCGTGCGGTTTGATACGTTTGCTCGCTGGACTTGGTGAATTTGGCTGCTTCGGTGTGTTCCTGGTTGAATGCCTGTACGGTAGTAATCTGGTTTAGAACCTCTTGTGCAATTGCGCTGCTGTCGGCCAGTTTGTCCTGGCTGGCCCGGGATAATTTGCGTACGCGCCTTGCCAATATCACCACCGGGATCATGACCACCACGACCAAGAGCAGTACCGCACCCGAGAGCAGGGGGCTGGTGAGCAACAACATCACCAAACCACCCAATGAGGTCAAACTGTTTCGCAAGAAAAATGACAGGCTGCTGCCAATCAATGTTTGGATGAGTGTGGTGTCGGCAGTAAGTCGTGAAAGTACTTCGCCTACTTTCAGCGTTTCAAAAAACTCGGGTCGTTGTACCAGCAGGTGGCTGTATACGCGGTTGCGCAAGTCGGCAGAAATTCGTTCGCCCAGTGTGGTCACCAGGTAAAACCGCACAGCGCTGGCCATGGCCAGAACGAACACCAATATCAGTAAATAAGCAAATGCGGTATTCAAGCCTTCCGGATTTTCACCAGCCAGATAACCGCTGTCGATCAGCCAGCGAAACATGACTGGCATGGTCAGCGACATGGCCGAGCCCAGCAGCAATGCACCCAGCGCGGCCATGGCCCAGGACTTGTGCGGGCTTATCAGCGAGCCGAGTGTGGAGCCCAACGTTTGAAGTTTGTTCGTGTTGCTCATTCAGTGTGTGGCATTTGACTTAAAGTTGCATGGGGCGATCATACCCCGTCATTTCAAGATAGCCTCGGCCCCAAGGCGAAGCCTTGTTGCTTTTCACGCGCACAGCGCCTTCCCAATACAAAGTGCCCGTGCTGGCGCGTGCGTCCAGTTCCTGATCATCAAACAGCGGTTCAAGTTCGAAGGTTTGCTCATCGAGTTGCAGTTGCTGTGCCACAGGGTATTGAATTCCGGTTCGGGTTGATTTCCATTGGCGCAACACCTTGAACTGGATTTGCCTGAAATTGCGTACCTCGCCATTGGCCTGGCGAAGTGCCGCATGGGTCCACACCGGGGGTTTGGTGTTGTCGCGGTCGCGAATTTGAAAGGCCATCAGCGACTCGCCCTGATCACCGTGCAAACCAACCCAGTCCCAACCCTGGGCGTTGGGTGCCAATACAGTGCTGGACCATTCATGATCCATCCAGAAGGTGCCTTGCACTGGCAATGTTTTGCCCTCAATGCGAATGGTGCCCGTGCTTTTCAGGTGCGGCATGGTGATGTAATAACTCGCTTGCTCTGGTTTTGGTCCTTTTTGGGAGTAGCCGCCTTGGCCCTGTATCCATGGGGTCTGGGTTTCTGCCATGCTCAGGTTCATCGAAAGTTGCGGTGTATCCACCCGGCATTGCCATTGGCTGCCATTGCCACTTTGCAGGTGCCAGCCTGGCATTCGAATATTCAGTACCTCAGTGCTGCTGGTTTTCAATTCGGCGCCGCCGCGGCCTGCGCGGCGAACGATTTGTTCATGCACCAGCTTGCCTGCCTTGGGCAGCGCCACCGCTGCATGCGCAAATAACAGTTGTTGGGGCGAGAATGCACTGGGGTTTTGAACATTCACATTGGGTGCAGATCTGAAAAACGTAATTTGCACGCCGAAAGCCTGTTCAAATTCAGGGCTTTCAAACCACCCGGTGAAGTACCACCATTCGGTACGAAATGCAGGGTGCACGCCGTGATCTTGTGGCAGCCTGGGTAGTATCTCTGGGCTTGGCTGTGCGTATACCCGTTCAAGGCCGCGTGCGGCATGAACCGATCGCGGCAAGGCCAGTTGCGCGAGGACGGGCAGCGCCAAGCCTGCTTTCAGAATTTTCCGCCGCATCATGCCCAGTCCTCTTTGAGTTGGTCCACCAGTTGTGTATTCAATTTGCCGCGCAGGGCAAGCGTGACTGTTGCGCTGCTCATTGCCACCAACACCACGACCATCAAGATCAGATCACGCCAGGGCGTAAACCATTCCATGGTCCAGTGAAACGATTGTGGATTGACCACGAAAATCAGGATGGCTGCAAATGCAAGGCCAATCGTCAAACCCACGCCAGCCGCCAAAGTCGAGGCCAGGAAAGCTTCGCGTGCAATCAGCTTGAGCATCCATCCCGGGCCAGCCCCAATGGCACCGAGCAGCGCGAATTCGCGCTTGCGTTGCAATGCCATGGCAGAGAAGGTTGTGCCCACACCAAACAGGCCAATCACTATGGCGGCAATTTCCAGCAGGTAGGTGACCGCAAAACTCCGATCGAAAATGTCCAGGCTGATTTGTCTGATTTCTCCGGGCTCGGCAAAGTCGATTTTATTTGACAAGGCGGTAGTGCTGGCTGCCTTTTCAATCCGGGTGATGGCTTCTTTCACCGTGACAGCCTGGTTTGGCCATACAGCGCCTTGAGTGTCTTTGAATTTCACATTGAATTCACTCAGCAGTGCAGCTTTGGGCAACACGATCGCACCGTGCTGCCGGGTGTAGTCGCGCCACACGCCCATCACCGTGGTGGGTATCACGGTGCCCTGGTCCAGTTGCAACACAAGTTGACTGCCTGCTTTAAAACCGTAAAGGTCGGTCATGGGTTCACTGACCCACACTGGCAAAGTACCAGCCTGTGGTGAATCCAGGGTGGTGCCGGTCATTGGCAGGCGTTGCCGGGCCGCATCGACACCAATCGGTCTTGCAATCAATTCCACGGCAGGTCGTTTCGGGTCGAGCACCAAAGATTGCGAGCCCCAGAATTCAATCAAATCAATGCCTGGCTCCGCAGCCAGTTTGTTTTGAAATTCATCCGGAAATGCTGGAATTGTGGGTGTGTTTAATTTGACATACAGGGGCGCGGGCAGCACCTGCGTTAACCAATTGTCGAGCGAAAAGCGAAAACTGTAGATCATCACATGCATGGCCACCACCAACGCAAAACTGGCCACCACGCCCGATAACCCTACCGCCAGCAAATTCGGCGTACTGGCCAGCCGCGATTTTGCAAGATCCCCAAGGGCAGACAGCTGCACGGGGTGGCGAATGAATGCGCGCACTACAAGCCCGATCATGGCAATGCCGCCAAACAGGCCAAAGGCAACCGCCAAATAGCCGCCCACGGGAATGTTGCCATATGGAGGAATCCACAGGCAGGCAAGCGCAATTGCACACAGCAGCAAGCCCAGCCAGTGCGCTTTGTTGGCAAACTGCAGGCCTGCCTCTTCGGTGCCAGCGCGCAGCCGCTGGTGCAAAGCCATTTGCCCGGTTTGAAATGCAGGGGACAAGCCGCCCAGTAATGTCGCCAACACGCCGAAACCGCCAAACAGCATCGCGTCAACAGGTGCAAGGCTTACCGCACCGTGCGCTGCTTCAAAGTAACCTGCGCCCAAATCAACGCCCAAATAGCGCACTACCGACCAGGCCAATCCCCAGCCCATTGCAACACCCAAGGCCCCACCCACGATGCCGCAGCACATGGATTCAAACAGCACTTGCATGCGCAATGTGCCCGCTTTGGCCCCCAAGGCTGCCAACAAGGCCCATTGGCGCGAACGTTGCGCCACGGCGAGCATTTGAGTTGAAAAGGTGAGAAAGCCACCCGTTAACAGGGCCACCATGGCCAAAATTGACAGGTTGGCACGGTAGGCCTGTGACACACTGGCACCCCGTGTGCCTTGTTCACTGGGTGTTTCAAGGCGGCCCAGGCTGGCGAACTGTGCCTCGTATTGTTTTTGAAATGCAGCCGGACTTACGCCTTCTCTGAGCTTCAGGTCGACTCGGGATATGTGTCCCAGGGTGCCCAGGCGCCACTGCACTGCTGCGATATCCGCCATGGCCAACACCTGGCCCGCACCCGCCGCAGGCACATTGCCCGCAATGCGCCATTCAGCACTACGGTTACCTTGCAGTGTGCTGAGCGTCGGCTGTTCGCCGGGCAACTGTTCTTTCAATGCCGGGCTGATGAATACGTTGTTGCTGTTTAACAGCGGTATGTCGCCTTGCTCTGGGGGGTTCTCTGTTTTTTCATTGGTTTGTCCAATCAGGTTGGGGGTTACCAGGGCCGCGGTAAAAACATCCAGCCCCAACCAACGCACTGGTTTTTCCAGGTCCCTGACCGGTACCAAAATGTCAATGACTGGCGATGCCACAGCCACTTCAGGCAGCACACTGAGTTGGTCCAGTGCGGCTTCCGGCAACAGTTGGCTGTGCGGCAGCAATTGCAAATCGGCCTGCCCGGAAAACTGGCGCACACCGTTGTTGAACTGATCCAGTGCCTGTTTGTGAATCAGGTGCACTGCAAAGCCAAGGCCCACGCCCACTGCAATTGACAACGTGGCGATCAACCATTTGAAAGGCTGGTCCCGCAACGCACCCGAGAACAATTGAAATTTCAATGCGAGTTGCGCAGGTAGGTACATGCCGGATTTCATACCAGTCGGTGCTCGGCCAGGCTGAGTTGTTGATTCAAATGGCCTGCTGCCTTCATGGAGTGAGTCACCATGACCAAGGCACAGCCATGTGTATTGCAGGCTTGCAGCAACACCTGCAGAACACGTTCGGCGTTGTCTTCGTCAAGGTTTCCAGTGGGTTCGTCTGCAAGTATCAGGGGCGGGTTCAAAGCCAGGGCACGCGCAATGGCCACGCGCTGTTGCTCGCCACCCGACATTTCTCGGGGGAAACTATTTGCCTTGTGGGCCATGCCCACTTGTTCCAGCAAGAGTGATGCGTGTGCGGAATCAGGTTTTTGACCCGCAAGCAGAAAGGGCAGTTCAACGTTTTGTCGGGCGCTTAAATGCGGCATCAGGTAGTAGGCCTGAAACACCAGACCCACGTGCCGAAGGCGAATGGCCGCCACTTGATTGGTGTTGAGTGTGCAGATATTTTTATCTGCCCAATACACTTCGCCTGTATCGGGCTGATCCAGGGCCGCCATCAGGTGGAGCAATGTGGATTTGCCTGAGCCCGATTCTCCAACCACTGCAAGAGATTCACCCTGCTGAAGTTGCAGATTGACGTCTTTAAAAAGCTGAACGCCACCAAGTGTTTTTGAAACCCCCGCTACAGCGAGGGTTGCCGTGTTTGCATGTGCTTGATTCACCTGAATACCGCCCTAGGGTGAAACGTTTTAGGAACAATGTTCCTTATTCTGCCATGCCACCTACAACCGTGCTGTAGCCCGCGTCCACATAGGTAATTTCAGCAGTAATGCCACGCGCCAAATCAGACAACATGAAGGCAGCGGCGTTGCCCACATCGTCAATGGTCACGTTGCGACGCAGTGGGGCCGCGTCTTCCACGGCGTGCAAAATTTTGCTAAAGCCCTTAATGCCAGCGGCAGCCAGTGTTTTGATGGGGCCAGCCGAAATACCGTTGACGCGAATGCCTTTGGGGCCCAGTGATTCAGCCAGGTAGCGAACAGATGCTTCCAGCGATGCTTTGGCCAAACCCATTGTGTTGTAGTTGGGCACCATGCGCACCGAACCCAGATAGCTCAGCGTAAGCAATGCGCCTTCGCGGCCCTGCATCATGGGGTAGGCAGCCTTGGCCAGTGCCGGAAAACTGTAGGCAGAAATATCGTGCGCAATGCGGAACGCGTCGCGTGAAATACCTTCCAGAAAGTCACCTGCAATGGCTTCGCGTGGTGCAAAGCCAATGGCGTGTACCAAACCATCCAGACCATCCCATTGCTTGCTCAGTTCGGCAAACAGGCTTTCAATTTGAGCGTCTTCAGCCACATCCAAAGGAAACACCAACTTGGAGTCAAACTCGGCAGCCATGTCGGTTACACGGTCGATAAAGCGTTCGGTTTGGTAAGTGAAGGCCAGTTCAGCCCCCTGCGCATGGCAGGCCTTGGCAATACCGTAAGCGATTGAACGGTTTGACAGCAGGCCTGTGATCAGAATTTTTTTACCGGCTAGGAATCCCAATTTGTATTGCTCCCGAGAATAGGTTTTGAGTTTTCATTTTGTGCCTATTATAGGCAATTCACAGGGCAATCGACTTCAGGGGCGGTTGGACAAAGGTTTGGGGTTGCCCGGCAGCTTCTTGGGAGCAAGGTTGCCCAGTCCAATTGGGGCCAAATAACCTTGAAACTGCTCAGCACAGTTTTCCCAGGTAAAAGTGCTGGCGTGTTTCAGTGGCGCATTTCGTTCAATTCTCAATGCGGCCATGGCGGCTGTTTTCAGGTTCCAGTCCAGCACGCCAGCACCGGAACTGCCTACTACATCCAGCGGCCCGTTCACGGGGAAGGCCGCCACGGGGCAGCCACTGGCCATGGCCTCAAGCAGCACCAATCCAAACGTGTCGGTCAGGCTGGGAAAGACAAACACGTCAGCACGTTTGTACAATTCAGACAAGGCAGCATGGTTCAACATGCCAAACCACTTGGCCTCGGGAAACTGCCTTTGAAGCGCTTTGCGGGCGGGTCCATCACCAGCAATCCACTTCTCGCCGGGCAATTCAAGACTTAAAAAAGCCTCCAGGTTTTTTTCCACAGCCACTCGACCCGCGTACAGAAACACCGGTTTTTCATCCGTGAGTTCATTCAGTCGACGCAGCAGTTCTACTTGTTGCGCGTCATCTTGAGGCAAATCGCGCGGGCTGTAACTTAGGTGCTTGCTGGCGGCCGATTGATCGGGATTGAAGCGTTTCAAATCCACACCCCGTTGCCACAGCACGCAGTTGGATAAACCACGCTTTTTCAACGTGGTGATTACTGATTGGGTGGGCACCATGACTGCGCGGGAGGGCTTGTGGAACCACCGCAACAGTGCGGCAGTAAAGCGAATGGGAATGCCCGACCTCGCTTTGACATACTCGGGAAACTGCGTGTGGTACGCAGTGGTAAAGGGCAACTTGCGGCCATGGGCCAGCAAACGCATGGCCAAGCCGATGGGCCCTTCGGTCACAATGTGCACGGCCTGCGGTTTAAACTGGTCGAGTTCAGTGCGCAGGCGGGTGAAAGGCCACAGGGCCAAGCGAATTTCAGGGTAGGTGGGGCAAGGAATGGTTTTGAACAAACCAGGGTGAATCACCCGCACGTCGTGGCCGCGGGCAGTGAGCTGTTCTACCACCTGGCTGAGCGTTTGTACCACACCGTTGACTTGTGGTGCCCAGGCATCAGTTGCTATCAGAATTCGCATGGTGGTTCACTCCGCTGCTGTGTGCGCAAGCGCTTTTTGTTTGCGAACCGGCAGGTCACGGTGTGGCCAGTGAACAATGTCCAGTTTGCCGCAAGGGTGTTCAACCAGGGCGGTCAGGCTTTCCACCCAGTCGCCATCGTTGCAGTACAACAAGCCGTCGACTTCTTTAATCTCGGCTTTGTGAATATGGCCACACACAACACCGTCGTAGCCGCGGTGTTTGGCTTCATGTATCAGAGCATGCTCAAACTCGAGAATGAAGTTCACCGCGTTCTTGACCTGCTGCTTCAAGAACTGGGACAGCGACCAGTACGGGTAACCCAGCTTGATTCGAATGTTGTTCAGCATTCGGTTCATGGTCAAAGCGAAGGTGTACAGCGTGTCGCCCAGGTAGGCCAGCCACTTGGCGTAGCGCACCACCTGATCAAATTCATCTCCATGCACTACCCACAAACGTTTGCCGTCTGCAGTGACGTGCACCGCATTTTCCATAATCGGAATATCGCCAAAGGTCATGCCTGCAAACTGGCGCGCGGCTTCATCGTGGTTGCCGGGAATAAACACCACTTGCGTGCCCTTGCGCGCTTTGCGCAACACTTTCTGAATGACATCGTTGTGGCTTTGCGGCCAAAACCAGCTTTTGCGCAATTGCCAGCCGTCAATAATGTCCCCGACCAGGTACAGCGTGTCGCTTTCATTGTGTTTCAGGAAGTGGAGCAGGGCGTCGGCCTGGCAACCGGGCGTGCCCAAGTGAATGTCTGAAATCCAGATGGTGCGGTATTTGTTGGAACCTTGTTCCTCAGAAGCAGGGTCGACGGGGTCGGAACCCTGAGAAACTGCGGATGCCGCTGCATTGAGGGAATGTTCTTCAGTTGTCGCTTTCGCAAACAGTTGTTCGGCAAGTTGCTGCTTGAAATTCAACTGGTTCGAGCGCATTTTTAATGTCCATGTTCTTGTCATGGCCCCATTAAACGCGCTCGATTTGACTACCTTGTGACAGTTATATGACTCTTTTTTGACAAAAACCCCGAGCCATAAACAGCAATGTGACTGGTTTTATTTTGCTTCCAGGCTTTTCGGCAGCCACCAGGTGAAGCCATACAGCAGGGTTTTTGACACCACTTCCATGGTTGGCAAGTTTTTACCGCGCAGTCGCAAGAAGGCAATTGGCAATTCCAGCGTGTGCGCCACCAGCAGCAAAGCGGCCAGCACCAACAGGAAAGGCATGACCAGGCTAATCAGCAAATAGGCTGGAACCACAATCCAGAAGCCGTTCATGACTTTGCGCATGGATTCAAACGATTGAGGGCTGACTTTAATGGCCATTTGCTTTCCTTGTGGGTGAGGGAGGTCTTGAAAAATTGAATATGACAATAGTTCTTGTCAGAAGTCTTGTCAAGCGCGTTTGGACTTGCCCCCGCAAGCGCACTGGTGTATATTTCGCACTCTTCTTTAGGACCGTAGCTCAGCTGGTTAGAGCGCTGCCTTGACATGGCAGAGGTCGCTGGTTCGATTCCAGTCGGTCCTACCAAATTCTCCCCCCAAAACTAAATCATCAAGAATCTCCATTCCGTTGCACAATGCAGGAATCAGGTTTGCATTTGCATGCTTGAAACCTTCAGGAGTGCTGGCCATGGGCCATGAACAGAAAAGCAACAAGATGGACAAGAAGAAAGCGCTAAGCTCACCCAAAGAGAAAAAAGCGGCGAAGAAAGTGAAAAAAGACATCAAGGAAGGCATTCACAAGCCCAAATTGGTTTGATTTCAACATTCAGGCACCGATTGAAAGGCTAAAATAGAGGGTTGATGAAAAGTCTATCCAAGCCTAAACAATCGTAAGGGAAGTACATATGCCAGTTATCCGCCTGCCTGACGGATCCGAACGTGTTTTCGATCACCCCGTGACAGTCGCCCAAGTGGCTGCAAGCATCGGCCCCGGTTTGGCGAAAGCCGCCTTGGCCGGCACGGTAAACGGCACGCTGGTTGATACCTCCTACACCATCGAAAGCGACTCCTCACTTTCTATCGTCACTGAAAAGGACGAGGAAGGGCTGGACATGATTCGCCACTCAACGGCCCACCTGTTGGCCTATGCCGTGAAGGAATTGTTCCCCACAGCGCAGGTCACCATTGGCCCGGTCATTGAAGACGGCTTTTACTACGACTTTTCTTACGAGCGCCCCTTCACCCCTGAAGACCTGGAAGCAATCGAGAAAAAAATGGCTGAACTGGCCAGGCTCGATGAAGTGGTTACTCGCGAAGAGTGGGTGCGCGACGACGCCGTGCAGTTTTTCAAAGACCAAGGCGAGCATTACAAAGCGGAAATCATTGCCAGCATTCCCAGCAACGAGAATATTTCCCTGTACCGCGAAGGCAAGTTCATCGATTTGTGCCGTGGTCCCCACGTGCCCAACACCGGCAAGTTAAAGCATTTCAAACTGATGAAAGTGGCTGGTGCTTACTGGCGCGGCAACTCCAACAATGAAATGTTGCAGCGTATCTACGGCACGGCCTGGACCAAAAAAGAAGACCTGGCCGCTTACCTGCACCGCCTTGAAGAAGCTGAAAAGCGCGACCACCGCAAACTGGGCAAGCAGCTTGATTTGTTCCACATGCAAGACGAAGCGCCAGGCCTGGTGTTTTGGCACCCCAAGGGGTGGGCACTGTGGCAGCAAATTGAACAATACATGCGCAAAGTGTATCTGGATGGTGATTACCAGGAAATTCGCTGCCCCCAGATTCTGGACCGCAAGCTGTGGGAAAAGTCGGGTCATTGGGACAACTACAAAGAACACATGTTCACCACCGAATCGGAAAAGCGCGACTACGCCTTAAAGCCGATGAACTGCCCGGGTCACATCGAGGTGTTCAAGAGCGATTTGCGTTCATACCGCGACTTGCCCATGCGCTATGGTGAATTTGGTGCATGCCACCGCAATGAAACCTCCGGTGCCTTGCACGGCATTATGCGAGTGCGTGGCTTCACGCAAGACGACGGTCACATTTTCTGTACCGAAGATCAGGTTCGCGAAGAGGTGACCAAATTCAACCAGGTGGCCATGCAGGTGTACGCTGACTTTGGTTTCAATGAAATCAATGTCAAGTTGGCCTTGCGCCCCGAGGCCCGTTTGGGCACCGATGAAACCTGGGACAAAGCCGAAGATTCCCTGCGTGCTGCCTTGAAGGCCTGTGGCGTTGAGTGGACCGAGCTGCCGGGCGAGGGCGCTTTCTACGGCCCTAAAATTGAATACCACATGAAAGACTCGATCGGTCGTTCATGGCAGTGCGGCACCATTCAGGTTGACTTCCAGTTGCCTGGTCGCTTGGGTGCCGAATATGTGGCCGAAGACAACAGTCGCCGCGTGCCTGTTATGCTTCACCGTGCCATTGTGGGTTCAATGGAGCGCTTCATCGGCATCTTGATTGAAAACCATGCGGGCGCCATGCCTCTGTGGCTGTCGCCGGTGCAAGTGGTGGTTGCTACCATCACCGAAGCGCACAATGAATACGCGCACAATGTGGTGCAAATGTTGAAAAAACAAGGCATTAGGGTGGAGGCGGATTTGCGTAATGAAAAGATCAATCGTAAAATCCGTGAGCACACCATGCAGAAAATCCCGTATATCGCTGTAATCGGCGACGCGGAACGTGATGCAAACCAAGTTGCTGTGCGCCTGCGCGGCAACGAAAACCTGGGCTCCTTGCCTGTTGATGAATTCGTTCAGCGCTTGCTGGGTGAAATCAACAGCAGGGCCTGATTTTATTTAACCAGAAGAAAGAGGCTAGACATCGTAGCAGAAAAGAAAAATCGCACGAACGAGGAAATTCGTATCCCCGAAGTGCGCCTCATTGGAATTGAGGGTGAGCAGTTAGGCATCGTTAAAACGTCAGACGCGCTGCGGATGGCTGAAGAAGGCGGTGTGGATTTGGTAGAGATTGCACCCCAGGCGGTGCCGCCAGTGGCCAAGCTGATGGATTACGGCAAGTTCCGTTACCAAGAGCAAAAGAAAGCTGCTGAGGCCAAATCCAAACAAAAACAGGTTCAAATCAAGGAAATCAAGTTCCGCCCCGGAACAGACGACGGCGATTACAACGTGAAGTTGCGTAATTTGACCCGTTTTCTGGAAGACGGCGACAAGTGCAAAGTTACCTTGCGCTTCCGCGGACGTGAAATGGCTCACCAAGACATTGGTGCCCGCCTTTTGGAGCGTGTTCGCAACGACCTCGAAGAAATTGGTCAGGTAGAACAAATGCCCAAAATGGAAGGCCGCCAAATGGTCATGATGATTGCGCCACGCAAGAAAGTGTAATTTTCCAAAAAGATTGCCAGTATTAGCAAACCCGCGCTATAATCGCGGGCTTGCTGCATTGTGAGTAAAAACACAGCGCAACAAATTGCCCACCAGGTCAGAAAAGTGCTTCGTCGAAGCCACCTGCAAGCAGGTTTGGTTCAATTACCAAACAGTATCAGGAGCACCAAGATGCCCAAGATGAAGACCAAAAAGAGCGCCTCCAAGCGTTTCTTGGTCCGCTCAAGCGGATCGATCAAGCGTGGCCACGCCTTTAAGCGCCACATCCTCACCAAGAAAACGACCAAAAGCAAGCGTCAATTGCGCGGCATGGAAACGATTCATAAATCAGACATCGGTCGCGTTCGCGACATGATGCCTTACGCATAACCGGGAGGAGTGTCAAATGCCTAGAGTAAAACGTGGTGTAACGGCTCGCGCCCGTCACAAAAAAGTTATCGCCCAAGCCAAAGGCTTCCGCGGTCGTCGTAACAATGTATTCCGCGTTGCCAAGCAAGCGGTTATGCGTGCTGGTCAGTACGCATACCGTGACCGTCGCAACAAGAAGCGCGTATTCCGCGCCCTGTGGATCACCCGTATCAACGCAGCAGTGCGTGAACACGGCATGACCTACAGCGTATTCATCAATGGCTTGAAGAAAGCCGCAATTGGTCTGGACCGCAAGGTGTTGGCTGATTTGGCAGTGACCGACAAAGCAGCATTCGCTGCCATCGTGGGTCAAGTGCGTGCAGCGCAGGCCTAAGCTAGTCAAATAATTGTCATAAGTGTTACCAGTGAGGTATTTCACTTAAGTCGGCGAAAAGACTAAACAAAACGGAGCTCTCGGGCTCCGTTTTTGTTTTCAGGCGGTACAATTCAGGGCTCTACGCAAAGCCGTTCCAATCTCAAGAAGAATCGACCCAATACCCATGGATGCATCGCTTTTAGCCATTCTTACCGAGGCCGAACAGGCCATGTCATCGGCAACCGACCCGGCCAGTCTTGAAAACATCAAGGCCCAGTTTTTGGGCAAGCAGGGCAAGGTCACCGAGTTGCTCAAAGGCATGGCAGCGCTGTCGCCCGAAGAAAAGAAAACCCGCGGCGCGGAAATCAACCAGCTTAAGCAGCAGGTTGAGGCCGTGTTGAATGCCAAGCGCCAGGCGCTGGCCGATGCCGCCATGCAAGCCAAGCTGCAGGCACAGGCCATTGATGTCACCAAGCCTGGTCGCATGCGTGGCACCGGCGGTTTGCACCCAGCCATGCGCACACTAGAGCGCATTGAAGAAATTTTCACCACCATTGGCTTTGATTTGGCCGATGGGCCTGAAATTGAAACCGATTTTCACAACTTCACCGCATTGAACACACCGGAGAATCACCCCGCGCGTTCCATGCACGACACCTTCTACGTTGAAGGCACCGGCGGTAACCTGCTGCGCACGCACACCTCGCCCATGCAGGTGCGCTACATGCAAACCAACAAGCCGCCCATTCGCATTATTGCGCCGGGCCGCGTGTACCGCGTAGACAGCGATGCAACCCATTCGCCCATGTTTCATCAGGTTGAAGGTTTGTGGATTGATGAAGGCGTCAGTTTTGCTGATTTGAAAGCGGTGTTCATGGATTTCCTGAAAACCTTTTTCGAAACCGACGACATCACCATTCGTTTTCGCCCCTCGTTTTTCCCGTTCACTGAACCGTCTGCGGAAATTGACATGGCATTCACCAGTGGCCCCAACAAAGGCAAGTGGCTGGAAATTGCCGGTTGCGGACAGGTGCACCCGAATGTGTTGCGCCATGTGGGCATCGACCCGGAAACCTATACGGGCTTTGCCTTTGGTGTGGGCCCCGACCGTTTGACCATGCTGCGCTATGGCATCAACGATCTGCGCTTGTTCTATGAAAACGACATTCGTTTTCTGCAGCAATTCAATTAAATTTAAATAAACCAGTTTTGGATATTTCAAGATGCAATTCACAGAATCCTGGTTGAAGTCACTCGTCAACACCCCTTTGAACACGCAAGAACTGGGCGACAAGCTCACCATGGCGGGTTTGGAGGTTGAAGAACTTGAACCCCTGGCCCCAGAATTTTCTGGCGTGGTGGTGGGTTTGGTTGTTAAAAAAGACAAGCACCCCGATGCCGACCGCTTAAGCGTGTGCCAAGTGCAGGTTGGCGAGGGCGATGTGCGCCAAATTGTGTGCGGTGCCCCCAATGTGGCTGAAGGCCTGAAAGTACCTTGCGCCTTGCCCGGTGCCGAGTTGCCTGGTGGCTTTAAGATCAAGCCCACCAAAATGCGCGGTGTTGAAAGCGGCGGCATGTTGTGTTCCGGCAAAGAATTGGGCGTGCCCAGCGATGTCGATGGCCTTCACATTCTGAACAGCGACTTCCCAGTGGGTGGCAATGTGCGTGAACTTCTCGGATTAAACGAGATGAAGTTCACCCTGAAAATGACACCCAACCGCGCGGACTGTTTAAGCGTGTGGGGCGTGGCCCGTGAAGTGGCAGCACTGACAGGCGCAGCACTGAACGCGCCTTCATTTGCACCTGTGGCCGCAAGCATTGGCGACACACTGAATGTGAAAGTTGAAAACACCGATCTGTGTGGTCGTTTTGCCGGGCGCGTTATTCGTGGTGTGAACAACAATGCAAAAACACCGCAGTGGATGGTTGATCGCCTTGAAGGCGCAGGCCAGCGCAGCTTGAACGCCTTGGTCGATATTTCCAACTACGTGATGCTTGAACTGGGCCGCCCCAGCCATGTGTTCGACCTGGACAAAGTGCAGGGCGACCTTACCGTGCGTTGGGCTCGCGACGGCGAGAAGCTGAAGCTGCTCAACGACATGGAAGTAACGCTGAAGCCGCACATGGGCGTGATTTGTGATGCCAATGGCCCTGAAGCGCTGGCTGGCATTATGGGTGGCGACCACACTGCAGTGAACGAAGGCACCACCCATATTTTTGTGGAAGCTGCGTTTTGGCACCCCGACGCCATTGTGGGCCGTGCACGCGAATTCAATTTCTCGTCCGATGCCTCGCACCGATTTGAGCGTGGCGTGGACTTCCAAACCATTCCCGAGCACATTGAGCGCATTACCAGTTTGATTCTTGAAATTTGCGGTGGCCAGGCTGGCCCCGTGGTGGACCAGGTGTTGAACCTGCCTGCACGCAAGCCGGTTACGCTGCGCCATGCGCGTGCTGAAATGGTGATTGGCATGCCATTCACTGTTGAGCAAGTAAACGATGTGTTCACCAAGCTGGGTTTTCAGTTTTCAACCGAGGGGCAGGGCGCTGAAATCCGCTATGTGGTCAACCCACCCAGCTACCGCTTCGACATTAATATTGAAGAAGACCTGATTGAAGAAGTGATTCGCGTGGTTGGCTACGACAGCTTGCCGCTGCGCGCGCCCATGGGCAAGCTGAAAATGCTTCCTGCCGCTGAAGGCAAAATTGGCCGCCATGCCATTCGCCGTCAAGTGGCAGCGCTGGGCTACCAGGAAGTGGTCAGCTACAGCTTCACGCCCGAACAATGGGAGGCAGACTTCAATGCCAACACCAACCCTGTGCGCCTGCTGAACCCGATTGCAAGCCATTTGAGCGTAATGCGTTCCACCTTGATAGGCAGCTTGGCTGGCGTGTTGAAACACAACCTGGGCCACCGTGTTGACCGCTTGCGCGTGTTTGAAGTGGCCCGCGTGTTCGAGAAAGACGACAAGGTGCAAGACGGTGCGCAAACCGTGGCCGGTTTCAAGCAAACCTGGAAATTGGGCGGCTTGGCCTATGGCTTGGCCGACCAGCTGCAATGGGCTGCCGGCAATAACCGCGCACTCGATTTCTTTGATGTAAAAGGCGATGTAGAGCAATTGCTGCATGGCCGCAAGGTGGACTTTGAAGTATTCGATGCTGCAAACCCACACCCAGCCTTGCACCCAGGCCGCAGTGCCCGCGTGTTGGTGAACAAGCAGCCCATTGGTTTTATCGGTGAGCTGCACCCCAAGCTGGCACAAGAGTACGATTTGCCCCAAGCGCCTATTGTGTTTGAATTGCTGCTCGATGGCCTGAACACCCGCAAGTTGCCTGCATTCAAAGAGGTGTCCAAGCAACCTGTGGTGGTTCGTGACCTGGCGTTTGTGGTGGACCAGGCAATTGCTGCTGCGCAACTTAAAAAAGCCTTCACGGAAGTGAAAGATGACAACCTTGGCTGGCTGAAATCGGTTATCCTTTTTGATGAATTCGTACCGAAAGAAGAAGGTAAGGGTCTGAATCTAAATGAGAAAAGTTTGGCATTCAGGTTAACCCTCCAGGCCGCGGACCGCAGCCTGACCGATGCAGACATCGAGCCATTGTTAAAGAAAATGATTGAGCAAGCCAGCCAGCGTTGCGCTGCTCGTTTGCGATAAAAATATATTTGGTTAATAGGTAGAACTCACTGTGGATCAATTTGTGTTGAACGACGACCGAAGTAACGAGATGACAGCCCGCTCCGACCGCATGGACCTGATTGAAGACGGTCTGGCATCGGGGTCTCTGACCAAAGCCGAACTGGCTGAAATGCTGTTTGACAGCCTGGGCTTGAACAAGCGCGAGGCGAAAGATTTCGTCGATGCGTTTTTTGATGAAATTCGCACCACTCTTGAAGGCGGTGACTCGGTCAAATTGTCGGGTTTTGGCAATTTTCAGCTGCGAGACAAACCACAACGCCCAGGTAGAAACCCAAAAACTGGCGAAGAAATTCCCATTGCAGCGCGTAGAGTGGTAACCTTTCATCCCAGCCAGAAACTTAAAGCTTTGGTTGAATAATTTTCACTAAATTATTTAAGTACAAGCAAATTACTCAATGCAAAAAACCGTAAACCCAGACGGAGCACCACCCTCAGCCAGCTTGCCGCCCATTCCGGCCAAGCGTTATTTCACCATTGGTGAGGTTTCTGAATTGTGTGGCGTTAAAACCCACGTGCTTCGCTATTGGGAGCAAGAATTCACGCAGCTGAAGTCGATTACCCGCCGTGGCAATCGCCGTTACTACCAGCATCACGAAGTGCTGTTTATTCGCAGAATTCGTGAATTGCTGTATGAACACGGCTTTACCATTAACGGCGCACGCAATCGTTTGGATCAAGAAAAAAATGGCCCTGCGGGCGATGCACCGTTGCCAATTTTGATTGATCGTGAAGTTTTGAAAGAACAATTGCTAAATTTGCGTGAAGCCCTGAAAGCTTAAACGTTTCTAGGTATAATCCAGCCTTCTCGGAATGTGGCGCAGCCTGGTAGCGCACTTGCATGGGGTGCAAGGGGTCGGAGGTTCGAATCCTCTCATTCCGACCAAAATTGAAAAAGCCCAAGTCTAAAAGCTTGGGCTTTTTTGTTTTGAATCAGCGTTTGTCTACATTACAACTCCACACCAAACAAAGCACACCCACACTTGTGGTTAGAACCACCGTCAGCGCAGCCTTGAACGGCTTTTTGCCCCGACCAATGGGCCCTGTCAAAAAATCTTGAGCTTTCTTCGTATTGGCCACTGCGTCCTGGCGATGCAACCCATTAATATGAATTTGAATCAAAATAACAAGAGGGTGGCTGATGGATGAATTCGACTTCGTCGTAGTTGGTGCTGGGTCCTCCGGTTGTGTCATGGCAAACCGTCTGACTGCATGCGGGCGGTTCAAGGTGTTGTTGCTTGAGGCCGGCCCCACAGACCATAAAAATCCATTGATTAATATGCCAGCCGGTATTGCTGCTTTGATGTTTAGCCGAAAGTACACTTGGCGTTATTGGACATCACCTCAATCGCATTTGGGTAATCGGGAGATGTTTCAGCCGCGAGGTAAAACCCTGGGTGGATCAAGCTCGATCAATGCGTGTGTCAACATTCGTGGCAATCCTGCCGATTTCAATTTGTGGGCAGATCTCGGTTGCGAGGGTTGGTCCTACGATGAGGTGCTTCCTTATTTTAAGAAGTCTGAAAGCTATGCGCCTTTGAGACAAAACAACACCAGCGAGCTTGCAAGATTTCATGGCACCGAGGGTCCATTGCATATTTCCAGCGCTTTGCATCTGAATCCTGTTTCTTCGGCATTCGTTCAGGCTGGAATTCAGGCGGGTTGGCCAGAGAACCATGATTTTAACGGTTCAACTCAAACTGGTTTTGGGGTTTACAAGTCGTATCACAAAGACGGCCAGCGATTTAGCAATGCCAGGGCTTATTTGTGGCCAATTATGACGCGCCCCAACTTGACTGTAATTGCCGATATCCGGGTTAGTCGGGTTCTTTTTGAGGGAAAGAAAGCCACGGGCGTGGAATACCTTTCTCAAGGTTTAAAAATGGTGGCCAAGGCTCGATGCGAAGTTATTCTGAGCGCTGGTGCTTTCAATACACCACAAATACTGATGCTGTCCGGTGTAGGGCCGAAGGCTGAACTGGATCGCCACAATATTGATCTTCATCATGAGTTGCCAGGTGTGGGCAAAAATTTGCAAGATCATCTGGATGTTTTTTTGGTGATGAAAGCAAAACGCGGGGTGACCATTTCAATGAATCCCTTGGCATTGGGTACCCGTTTGTTGGCTTTGTTCAAATACGTATTTTTCAAAAAAGGCGAGTTTTCAAGCCACTTGGCCGAGGCTGGTGGTTTTGTGAAATCTGCGGAAAGTGAACCCATTGAGGATTTGCAATTTCACGTGGTGCCGTTACCCGCAACCAAGCATGGTCTTAACTTGTGGCCTTTGTTTCGCTATTACGCCTACTCCATCATGGCCTATGATCTTCGTCCGCTATCTCGTGGGGAAGTCCGTTTGAAAAGTGCAGATCCAATGCAGCCCCCTGAAATTGATCCCAATTATGGTGCGCATCAGCGCGACATTGACCGCTTGGTTAAGTCCATAAAAATTCTTCGGAATTTGGTCAAGCAGCCGGCATTGGAAGCGTATAGCCGATCAGAGTTGGCTCCAGGCGAGGGTGTACAAACCGATGCAGAACTTGAAAGCTGGGTTCGCCAAACGGCGGAAACTGCTTACCACCCAGTGGGTACTTGCAAAATGGGTGTTGATGACATGGCCGTGGTAGATTCGCGCCTGAGAGTCCGAGGCGTGACTGGTTTGCGAATTGTGGACTGTTCTATCATGCCGACCTTGGTGGGTGGCAATACGAATGCCGCCGCCACCATGATTGCAGAGAAGGCCGCAGACATGGTGTTGGAAGATATAACTGAACGTCATGTCGAGTTTTCGCCCCAGGTCATGAGTGCCGCTTCTGCCATGGCCCGAACAACTGACTGATGCTGACTGCTTTCAAATGACTGCAAAGGCCGATGAATAGTCGCTTAAACCACTCTCAATATCAACCACACCAAAAACCCCAACACACCGACACCCACCAAGCCAGTCACAATGCCCGCGATGATCGCAAAACCATCGCGCGCCATCAGCCCAAGCCCAATCAATATAAGTGCAACTGCGGGGGTGCCGTTGCCACCGGGTATGGGCAAGAAAATGATAAAGCCCATTAGCGCGATGAAGGGAACAAGCCAGCCCCTGTGGGCGGGGCTGCTGAGTGCTTCAAGCCGTGGTTTGCACACCAGGTCAGCTTTGGTGTAAATCCACGTCAAAATCTTGATCATGCGGGTGGCCGATGCTTTGGACAGTTCAACGCGGCACACCGATTCAGGCAGGCCGTGGCTGCTGTCGTTGATCCACATCATGCGTGCAATTGCCCAGATTCCGAATGAGAACAAAAAGCCTGAGAAGGGAATGGGCAGCAGGGTGAGCACTGCGAGAAAAAGCAGCAATGCGCCGTGGGCGGATTCGCCGTGCATGTCGGCTAAAAATCGCACGGAAACTTTGTCGTCGTGAGGGTGTGCAACCGCCAGTTTCAGGCGCAGAAGTAATTCGTTCATGCCGCAGTATACCGCTGCCACATGACACCGCTTAGCGAGTGCGCCACACCAGGTACACCCCAGCCAGCACAAACCCTGCACCGATCAACTGATACACGGAAATGGGTTCAGCCAGAAGTGCCCATGCAAACACAATGCTAAGCACTGGGCCCAATGTGCCAATTAACACTGCACGTGCCGAACCTATTGAGCGTATGGCCATCGACTGCCACACCACGGGCAACACGGTTGAAAACACGGCCATGGCTGCGCAATAGAAATAAACCGGCGCAGGTTGCACCAGGTCGCTGATTGGCTGGCTACTCACAAAATGAATTTGCGTGGCCACTGTGGATACTAAAGTGGCCAACACAGCGAATCGCAGTGAACCGATTTTGCGCACCATGCCCTCGGTGCCTGCGCTGTACAGCGCATATGAAATGGCCGAGCCAAAAACCAGGGCTGCGCCCAACAACAATTCAGTGGTGTTCTCGGTAAAACTCAAGTCATGCCAAAACGCAATACCAATGCCCACGTATGAGAGCACCACCGCAGCCACTTGCGACTTTCTCAGCGCATGGCCCATGAACAGCACGCCGATTAGCAAAGTAATGGTGGGGTAGGTGAACAGAATCAACCTTTCCAAGCCTGCCGAAATATATTGCAAACCCATGAAGTCGAGAATGCTGGCACCGTAATAGCCCAGCAAACCCAAAGCCACCAACATGCCCCAATTTCCTCGGCTTAAGGCGGGGCCACTGAACAACACGTTGCGGCCTATCCACAAAAACAGGGGCAATGAAAACAGCATGCGCAGCGACAAGGTGGTGATGGGGTCGATGGGTGCTGCACCATAGGCCAGTTTCACGAAAATTGCTTTCATGGAAAAACCTGTGGCGGCCAACACTGCAAGCAGTACGCCTATGCGTTCGGGCGACATGCGGTTGAAGTACAGGGTGGCAGTGGCAATCATGATTGTGTGCAGAGTTCTTGTGGATCGAATGATGAACCGCTTAGAATTGAATGAAAATTGCTATTTCTGCACATGAGCGTTCGAAAATGACGAATCCTTTGCGTTACGACCTGGATGACCTTCGGGTTTTTCTGGCCATTGCTCAGGCGCGCAATCTGACCCGCGGTGCGCAGCAGGTAAACCTTGCACCATCTTCAGCCAGCCATCGGCTTAAAAGCCTGGAGGAAGCAATTGGCACGCCTTTGTTCACCCGGCAGGCGCGTGGCGTTACCTTAACGCCCGCTGGCGAAACGCTGATGCGCCATGCTCGCCGTGTGTTTGCCCAGCTTGAGCAAATGCACGCCGACCTTTCTCCCTTGGCGAGGGGTGTGCGTGGACATGTTCGCCTGTGGGCCAATACCCATGCCACACATACTTATTTACCGGCCGATTTGTCGGCCTTTCTGAAAGACTTTCCGCAGGTCAGTATTTCGCTTGAGGAGCACTCCAGCCTTGATATTGTGATGGCTTTGGTTCGTGGCGAGGTGGATGTTGGTGTGGTGGCCGAGGAAGTGGAGGGGGCTGATGTAAGGCTGTTACCCTACCGTTCGGATCGCCTGGTGTTGATTGCACCCTTGAGCCACCCGCGTGCACGTCGCAAACGTATCAAATTCAGCGAGGTGCTGGACGATCCTTTTGTCATGTTGCATGCGGGTTCTTCGATTCACACCTTTACGCTGAATGCAGCCGCTGCACTGGGGCGGCACCTGGATGTTCGTATTCAGGTTCGAAGCTTTGAGGCAGTGTGTCGAATGGTGTCGGCGGGCGTGGGTGTTGGTTTGGTGCCCCGCAGCGCCTTGGTGAATCACGATGGCTCGCCAAGAGCTGACCTGGTTGTGATTGACCTGGATGAACCCTGGGCCAAACGCAATTTGCAAGTGTGCATTCGAAATAACGACAATTTGACGCCTTTTGCAAGGCATTTGATTGAACGCTTAACTACAGCTTCTGGATAAATGAATTCATGAAATCGATCACGTTGCTGACTGGTGTTTTGGGCATTGCCCTGTGGGCCACCCTGATGTTGGTGCTTGCCTACCCGCACGACTGGGTTACGATTTCCAATGCGCCCGTGGTGCTCATTCTGGTGTCCTCCATCTATTCCCTTTTATTGCCTTTGGCGCTTTCGTTGGCACTCAGCGCGCTTGCGGTACTCATGTTCAACTACCAAATGGTGCCCCCCGTGCACACATTTCATGTTGACCTTCACGAGCATGGCATTTTGCTGATCACAATGATGAGTGTGTCGTGGCTGGTTACCTATTTGTTGCGGCGTCAAAAGCAAATTGCTGCGCTTGAGCGGCAACAGGCGCAGCGCACCTTGCAGCTGATGCAGTGGAGTGAAAAGCTGCGTGAGGTCGACAAGCCGGAACAACTGCTTTCAGATTTACAGCAGTTGTTGCTTGGCATGGCCGAGGGTTGTGCACAAGTGGTTGTGGAGTTTACTGCTACGGAGGTTGATTCACTGAATGCTGCACAAATCAAAGCGTTCAATGCCTGCCTGAAAGAGAACAAGGCGCTGGGGAAAAGCACTGGGCGTTACGACAACCTTGAAGACCTTTACCTGCCCATGCGTGGAAAATCGAAAGCCTATGGTGTGTGCGTGTGTGTGGGTGGTGATGTTGATTTTAACGAGACTTTGTGGGTGCGGGACGCGCAGGCACTGTTGGATCAAATGGGCCTTGCCTGCGAGCGTCGAGACAATGTGTTACGTGCCCAAAGTGCACGTGAATCGGCACAAACCCAGAAAACCCGCAGCTTGTTTTTAACATCGATTGCGCACGATCAGCGCACACCGCTGGCCAGTATCATGACTTCCGCCTCGGCGATACTGGAGCAAACTGACCGTTTGAGCAAAGATGAAATTAGGCATTATGCTGAGTTGATTCAAGAGGAATCGCAGCAGGTGGCACGCCTTACCGACAACACGCTGACGCTGGCGCGGCTTAGTGGTGAACAGGTGCAGGTGCCCATGCAACTGGAATCGGTTGAGGACATGGTAGCGGCCGTGTTGCAGCGCCTGAGAAAACGCAAGACCCTGTATTTGCCCACCGTGAAAGTTGATGCTGGCTTGCCCTTGGTGAATTGCAATATGGTGCTGGTGGAGCAGGTGTTGGACAATCTGATTGACAATGCGATGAAACATTCGGGCGCTCCTGGTTCAGTCGAATTGCTTGTGTTGCAACAGCAGGGTGAGGTGGTGTTTCAAGTGGCAGACCGTGGGCAGGGCATGCAGGGTCAACATAAATTGCAGGGTGATGAATTCCGGGGTTTGGGCATTGGCTTGCAGCTTTGCCATGCCGTGGCGCAGGTTCATTCGGGCCGTTTGAGTTTTTCCTCGCCAGCAAATTCCGGTCAGGGCGTTTTGGCTACCTTTGCGTTGCCCTTGGCCGCGGTGCAGGACAACAACACATGAGCATTCGTATTTTGTTGATTGAAGACGACCGCGAGCTGGGCAAGGCGCTGCGCAACACTTTGATCACGGAAGGGCATTCGGTGGCCACGGCGGCCAGTTTGTCTGAAGCCAAAGCCTTGTTGGCCAATCAGCCCGATGGGCAGGCTTTTGATTTGTATTTGCTGGATTTGGGTTTACCCGATGGCGATGGCAAAAGCTTTTTGGAACTGGCCCGCCGGGCAGGCAGTGCACCAGTGATTGTGATTTCAGCGCGCCCGCATGAAGACAGCAAAATTGAATTACTGGATGCCGGGGCTGACGACTACCTGGTGAAGCCCTTTAACGTAGGCGAGTTATTGGCACGCATCCGTGTGGCCTTGCGCCACCGTGGCAATTTGGCGCAGCCAGCCACTTTGATGTATCAGCGTGATGGTTTGAACATTGACCTGGTGAAGCGTGAAATTACCCTGCAAGGCGCTGAAATCAAATTAACGCCCACCGAGTATGAGTTACTGGCTCGCCTGGTGCGAAGTGCCGGGCAGGCTGTAAGCCATCGGCAATTGTTGGCTGATGTGTGGGGTGCGGAGTACCTTGAGCACACCCAATACACCCGCTTGTATGTTGGCCAGTTGCGCGCGAAAATTGAGAACAACCCCGCAGACCCACACTTTATTTTGACGGAAACCGGTGTTGGCTATCGTATGTTAGCCAGCGAATAAGTTTCCTTATAACTTCCTTATATGTTGCAGCGCATGATGCAGGCTGTTTTCACACTGCAGATGCGTTGCAAACATGAACAAACCCGAATCAAAAGACAAAACCAAAGCTGGCCTGGCCGCACTTACCTTGGGTGCCATCGGCGTTGTGTACGGCGACATTGGGACCAGCCCGCTGTACACAGTTAAGGAAGTGTTTGGCGAGAACAGTGGCGTGCCATTGAATCCCGAGAATCTAACTGGCGCCATTTCCGTCATTTTTTGGGCCTTGATGTTGGTGGTCACTTTGAAGTATGTGGTCCTGATTTTGAAGGCTGACAACAATGGCGAGGGCGGTGGCTTGGCGCTTACCGCATTGGCCTCGGAAGCAGTTCGCAAGAACCCGAAACTGAAAACTGTGTTGTTGTTAATTGGTGTGTTTGGTGCCACGCTTTTTTATGGCGACAGCGTAATTACACCAGCTATTTCAGTGCTGGGTGCCATGGAAGGGCTGACGCTGATTACGCCCACCTTAACGCCCTACATTATTCCGCTTAGTGTATTGATCCTGATTGGGCTGTTTGCTGTTCAACGTCACGGTACTTCGGTGGTGGGCAAGTTTTTTGGCCCTGTTATTGTTGTGTGGTTTATTACCTTGGGCGTGGTGGGCATTGTCAATATTGCCAGTGCACCCAAAATTTTATACGCACTGAACCCGGTGCATGCCGTTCAATTTGTGCTCGACAGAGGATGGGGTTTGTTTGCTGCATTTGGCGCAATTGTGTTGGCCTTAACCGGCGCAGAAGCGCTATATGCCGACATGGGACACTTCGGGAAAAAACCAATTCGGCTAGCATGGACATTCTTTGTTTTTCCAAGCCTTGCTTTGAATTATCTGGGGCAGGGGGCTTTGTTGATTGCAGACCCCAGCGCCATTGAAAATCCATTCTATCGTTCGTTCCCCGAAACCATGGTAATTCCTGCATTGGCCTTGGCCACCATGGCCGCCATTATTGCATCGCAGGCGGTTATTTCTGGTGCGTATTCCATGAGCAAGCAAGCCATTCAGCTGGGCTTTTTACCGCGCATGAAAATTCACTACACCTCCGCCAAAGAGTCGGGCCAAATTTACATGCCCGCCGTAAACTGGTTGTTGTTGGCGGGCGTGTTGCTGGCGGTATTGATGTTCCATAATTCCTCCAACCTGGCGGGGGCTTATGGTATCGCGGTCACCTTGACCATGCTGATCACCACCACGCTGACCTACTTTGTGATTCGTCACAGCTGGGGTCTGCCTGCATGGTTGTCGGTGGGGGCCACCATCTTCTTCATTCTGATCGACATACTGCTGGTGGTTAGCTGCGCATTCAAATTGCTGGATGGTGGCTGGTTTCCGATCGTGTTGGGCTTGGCCTTGTTTGTAGCCATGTCTACCTGGTGGCGTGGCCGCAAGTTGCTGATGAAAAGTATTCAGAAAGACGGCATTGATTTGAACGATTTTTTGCCCACACTGAATGTGGATCAAATTAACCGTGCTTACCGCACTGCCGTGTACCCGGTGGCTGACCCTGACAAAGTACCCATGGCTTTGCTGCACAACTTGAAACACAACCAGGTGCTGCATGCATCGAACGTGATATTGACGGTGGTGTTTGAAAGCGTGCCTTGGGTTGGCAATTTGAACCGGGTTGAAGTGAATTCGCTAAGCCGCGGGTTTTGGCAAGTGACGGTGCGCTATGGCTTTATGAACACGCCTGACATTCCCAAGGCTTTGGAGTTGACTGACGAGGTGGGCCTAAAAGTTTCTCTGTTCGAAACCACTTACTTTTTGAGCCGTGAAACCGTGGTGCCCACGGCGGGTTCGGGCATGGCCAGGTGGCGCGAGCAACTTTTTGCTGCCATGAGTCGCAATGCAGGCGGTGTGGTGGATTTTTTCAGGTTGCCCTCGAATGCGGTGGTGGAGTTGGGTACGCGGGTACAGATTTAACGCGCAAGGGTAAACCTTGCTGGGCGGCGGGCTTCATGCTTTATAATTTTTAAATGAATCCAGACGATCTACAAAAGCTTGTGACCATGAAAATGCCTTTTGGTAAGCACCAGGGCAAGTTGCTTGCAGATTTGCCCGGCAATTACCTGAACTGGTTTGCCCGTGAGGGCTTTCCGAAAGGTGAAATTGGTCGTTTGCTTGCCTTGATGCAGGAAATTGACCACAACGGTTTAAGCCACTTGCTTAAACCACTTCGCAATTCAACTTCAAATTAAGCCTATCACTGCATGCCTGACACCTTGAATAAATCAGTGGCCATTGTTGGCGGCGGTCCTGCGGGCTTGATGGCCGCGGAGGTGCTCAGCAATGCGGGCGTGCAGGTGGATGTGTTTGATGCCATGCCTTCGTTTGGGCGCAAGTTTTTGTTGGCTGGCATTGGTGGGCTCAACATTACGCACAGCGAAGAGTACGCAAAGTTTTGCTCCCGCTATGCAGACCGGCAACCGCATTTACAAGCCACACTTGATTTGATGACACCGGAGCAATTGTGCGAATGGGTGCATGGTTTGGGTATTGAAACCTTTGTGGGTACCTCAGGCCGGGTGTTCCCGAAGGAAATGAAAGCAGCGCCTTTGTTGCGTTCCTGGTTGCATCGATTGCGAAGCAAGGGTGTGCGCATGCATGTGCGCCACCGGTGGCAAGGTTGGTGCGCGCAGGGTCAATTGCAATTTTCTACGCCGAATGGTTCAGTTGAATGTTCACCCACGGCCACAATACTGGCGCTGGGCGGTGCAAGCTGGCCCAAGCTCGGTTCCGATGGTGCGTGGGTGCCCCTCTTGCGTGGCGCTGGTGTTGGCGTGGCTGAACTTGAAAGCGCGAATTGCGGTTTTGAGGTGAAGTGGAGCGATTACCTTCGCGAGAAATTTGCAGGCGCACCGCTTAAATCGGTGGCTTTGAAATTTACCAACTTGCAAGGTCTGGAAACCGAGCGGCCAGGTGAAATGGTGATTGGCCAGTACGGTGTTGAGGGTAGCCTGATTTATGCATTCTCGCGTGAGATTCGCCAACGGTTGAATGCGCAGGGCAGTGCAACTTTCACGCTCGATTTGTTGCCGGGGCGCAGTGTTGATCGGGTTCGAACTGACGTGGCGGGTTTGGCTCGCAGCAGTCAGTCCATGTCCAGCTACTTCAAGAGCAAATTGGGAATTGCAGGCGTGAAGTTGGCCCTGTTGCATGAAGTGTTGGGTAAAGATGGTTTCAAGAATTCTGACAAACTGGTTTCAACCATCAAGGCCCTGCCGATTACTGTTCACGCAACACGCCCCATCGACGAGGCAATTAGCACAGCAGGTGGTGTGTGTTTTGAAGGCATGGACAGCAATTACATGCTGACGCACAAGCCGGGTACATTTGTGGCAGGTGAAATGCTGGACTGGGAAGCACCCACTGGCGGTTATTTGCTCACTGCCTGTTTTGCAACCGGAATGGCTGCAGGGCAGGGCGTGTTGCGCTGGCATTACGACTCAATTACGGATTGATGAACGTAATCATGTTCTGCCAGCTCAGGCTTTCGGCTTTTTCGTATTTCAGCCCCAGGTTTTCCGCTTCTTTTTGAACCTGTGCCACGCTCATGGTGTGCAGCGCTTTAATCGGCACATCGGGGTCAAAGGCCCTGTATTCTACAAACACAATTTTTCCGCCTTTTTTTACAGCCTTCATCAGCGATTGAAGCGTTTCACGCGGGTATTCAAGCTCGTGATACACATCGACCATAATCGCTACATCCAGTATTCGGTCGGGCAGGTTCAAGTTCTTCTCGCCCGATTGTCGAATTTGCATGCGGCCTTTGGGTAAACCATCTGCCTTCTTTTGCAGCATTTTGATCATTTGCGGCTGAATATCAACTGCCCAAACCACACCGTTCGGTGCAATTTTGTCGGCGATCATTTGGGCAATGTGCCCTGTGCCCGCGCCAATGTCGCCTACCACCATGCCGGGTTTTAAATTCAATTTCTGGATCAGCAAATCGGTGCGCTCTTCTTCAAGGCGTTGAGGGCGCTCAAGCCAGGGCGCACCTTGCCAACCCATTACTTTTGAAATTTGACGGTCGCAATACGATTTGCCAATTCCATCGGGGTGGGGGTTGGCAATGGTGGCGTAGGTGCAGCTGGCCCAGGCATTATTCCCAATCCAAAACAACGGCAGCAAGACTGACATCGCCAACAACTTATTTAATCGATTTTTCATTGCAAAGCCTCTGAGATAAAACTGTTCCTTTGGTTCTGTTAATCTGGTTTTAACTCAGCAGAAGCTGAAAAGCAAAAGAAGAAATTCGGAGACAACAATCCATGAATGAATTCAACGGCAAAACCGCCGTGATCACTGGGGCGGCCAGCGGCATTGGTTTGGCTTTGGCCAAACATGCAGCAGCACAGGGCATGAACATGGTGCTGGCCGACATTGATGAGGCTGCACTTCTTGCGGCGACAGAACAACTGAACTTGCCGGCTGATCGGGTGTTGGCGTTGCGCATCGATGTGCGCCATGCAGCAGAAATAAAATCCCTTGCCGATGCAGCATATTCAAAATTCAACGCCGTGCATTTGCTGTTCAATAATGCGGGAGTGGCCTTGGCGCGCACCACGTGGGAACACACCGTGGCCGATTGGGAATGGGTGTTGCAGGTGAACCTGTGGAGTGTGGTGCACGGCATTTCTGAATTTCTTCCCCGCATGCAGGCACAGGGCGGCGCGGCGCATATTGTGAACACAGCCTCGGTGGCAGGGTTGGTGTCTAACCCCGGCATGGCGGCTTACAACGTGAGTAAGCACGGTGTGGTAACGCTAAGTGAAACCTTGAGCCTTGAGCTTCAAATGACTCAATCAACGGTGGGTGTTTCTCTGTTGTGCCCGGCATGGGTACCGACAGGCATTGGCAATTCCGAGCGCAACCGACCCAGTGATGTGGCGCAAACCATGCCAATCGAGGGATTTTCTGCTCAACTGAACAAGCGAATTGGCAAGGCAATTGCCAGCGGGCAGTTAACTGCAGATGACATGGCCGTGGAAACTTTCAATGCAATTTCAGAGAACCGTTTCTATGTGATTCCACACAGCTACATGTTCCCGGTGATTGAAACCCGTATGCAAGAAATTCTGGGGCAACAAAATCCCACACTGCCAAAATAAGAAGGAGACAAAACAATGAAAGCATTGCTGTGTAAAACTTTGGGATTGCCCGACACCCTGGTGCATGAGGAAACCGCCGACCCGCAGCCGGGCCCAGGCCAAGTGGTGGTGGACATGAAAGCCGCTGGTGTTAATTTTCCCGATGCCTTGATTATCCAGGGCAAGTATCAGTTCAAGCCTGCCTTGCCCTTTGCGCCGGGCGCAGAACTGGCTGGTGTGGTGGCTGCACTGGGTGACGGTGTAAAGAACGTGAAAGTGGGCGACCGCGTGATTGCAATGTGCACACACGGTGCCTTCGCTGAAAAAGTGCTGGTGCAAGCCAAGCAGATTATCCCAATGCCTGCGGCCATTGATTTCGAAACTGCTGCCTCGTTCACCTTGGCCTATGGCACTTCCTACCACGCATTGAAAGCCCGTGGACAACTGAAAGAAGGTGAAACCCTGTTGGTGTTGGGTGCTGCAGGTGGCGTGGGTTTGGCTGCTATTCAAATTGCCAAGGCCTTGGGTGCGAAAGTGATTGCAGCCGCTTCTACGGAAGAAAAGCTGGCCATTTGCAAAGAGAACGGAGCTGATGAATTAATTAATTACAGCACCAGCGATTTGCGTGAACGCGTGAAAGAATTGACTGGCGGTAAAGGTCCGAATGTTATTTTTGATCCGGTGGGTGGCAAGTATGCTGAACCGGCATTTCGCAGCATTGGCTGGAGTGGGCGCTATTTGGTGATCGGTTTTGCAGACGGTGAAATTCCAAGTATTCCACTGAATTTGCCCTTGCTTAAAGGCGCAGCGATTGTGGGTGTATTTTGGGGTGACTTTGTGAATCGTCAGTTGTTCGATTTCATCAAAGACCTGGGTGAAATGTTTGCCTTGATCGAACAAGGCAAAC
This sequence comes from Limnobacter sp. 130, assembly GCF_902506325.1. Taxonomy (GTDB): domain Bacteria; phylum Pseudomonadota; class Gammaproteobacteria; order Burkholderiales; family Burkholderiaceae_B; genus Limnobacter. The sequence continues at coordinate 425,584 of NZ_LR732330.1, read as the reverse complement.
TGAAACCACTGGTGTCCAAGGTGTATCCACTCTCGCAGGGCGCACAGGCCCTGCAAGATTTGTTGGACAGAAAAGTGGTGGGCAAGGTGGTGATCACAGCCAACACTTAAACAACTTAAGTTGTGTAATCGCCGCTGGCCTCGGGCTGAAACAGAATTTCCTTCACCACTGCGAAATGCTGTTCTCCGTTCGGGGTTGCCCATTGTGCCAGCGTGCCCGCTTTACGACCCAATAAGCTGGCACCCACAGGCGACAGTACGGAAATATAGCCTTTCGCAGGTTCCGCATCGTTGGGGTAACACAGCATCAGTTTGTTGCTGTGTCCACTTTCTGTTTCAACTACGGTAAAAAGGCTGTTCATTGTGATCACGTCGGCAGGAATTTCTTTCGGCGTGATCACTTCAGAATCATCAATCGCCTCCAGCAATTCCGGCGGGAATGGAGCAGTCAATTTGGAAATGCGGGCCAAATCCAGTTCGTTCATCAATCGCTCGGGCGTGCGTAATTTCTTCATGTTTAACTCTCAGGCTGTTGCGCTTGGAGTGTGCCCGGCGATGCGTGTGGTGTGCGCGAATTGGGTAGGGTGGGTGATCGCCGGGCTTAAGAATGTGCGGCCGGCGGGCAAACACGCGCGCGGCAGCGTGCCTTGCAGTTGAGCAAGGCGTGCAGTGCGGCTGCGGCATGTTTTTTGAAGGTAGGCATGGCGCAATAGTAGGTCGCATTGCTGGTTTGGTCAACTTTTGAGCAAACCTTGCGCTGCCAAAGTGTCGTCAATCAACTCAAGCCGCAGCAATGGGTTGTCCAAAGCCAGCAGTTGTAGTTTGGTGGGCTTGTCCAGGGGCAGCAGTTCGCACCAACGGTTGGCAACCCAGCCGCTGTCCATCAATTTATAGGGTTTGCGAAATGGCAATTGATCCTCGGCAATTCCTTGCTCGTCGATTGAGTTGATCAGGTTGGCCAGGGCATTGGCGCTGCCTTGCAGGTAGTCGGGTATTTCAACCACGGAGTCAGCGGGCAGGGTTTGTATCTCGCCCATCCACAAACCATTTTTTTCTTGTTCGGCATTCAGCAACTTGAAACGCTGTGTTCCCACGGTGGAAATGTTCATCAATGTGGGCGTGGTGAATTCGTGGTGTTCAATATTGACCAGTGTGCCGAACTTGGCCAACTGAATTTGTTCATCGGGGCGGCGAACTTCATTGCCATCGAGCAGGCTGACCACACCAAAGGGTGTGTTGTCACGCAGGCATTTTTTCATCAAGTCGAGATAGCGCACCTCGAAAATTTGAAGATTCAAAACACCTTGTGGATACAGGACTGTTGCCAACGGAAACAGTGGCATGGACGCTTGCGACATGGGGTACTTCCTTCGGTAAAACTGACCGTAACACACTACAGCATATCAACCCAAAGCCTGCAATGCCATCTCTGCGCTCAAGGTCAGCAAGGTAACACCCATCACCACACGCTGAGCCAACAGCCAGCCAGGTTTACGCGCAAGAAAAGCAGCCATGCTGCCCGAGAACAGGGCCATGCCAGCATTCACGAAGGCGAACATGAAGATTAACAAGCCGCCGTAAAAAAGCGACTGCTGCAACATTTCGCCTTGGGTTTCATCAATGAATTGCGGCAACAAAGTGAGAAAAATCAAAGCCAGTTTTGGGTTCAGCAAACTGGTGGTGGCACCCATCGCGAATAGTTTGCCTGTATGTTCGCGCGGTAAGTGGTCGCGAATTTCAAGTGGTGAACGACCGCCGGGGCGAATGGTATTCCAGCCCAGCCAACCCATGTACACCGCACCACAGGCGCTGAGTATTTGCGCGGCATGAAGCTGTGTTTTAAAAAAAGCAGTAATTCCGAATGCAGCACCAAACATGTAAAAAAGGTAGCCCACAATGACGCCGCCCAGCGAAGTCAGCCCGGCGCGCCGCCCTTGTGTTATTGAGCGTGAGATCACGTAAATCATGTTGGGACCGGGGGTAATGGACAGCAAACTGCCCACCACTAAAAATGCATACAGTGAACTCAGGTCTTGCACTTGAAGAATTCCTTGTTGAGTGAATTGCGAGGTGAATTATTGAACACTGGATAAGTTTCGTAAAACGAATTAAATTGAACTAATTATTCAGAAAAACTGATTAAATGAAAAAACTCGATCTGGATGCCTTGGCCATGTTGATTGCAGTAGCTGACTCGGGCAGCTTTGCAGCTGGTGCTGCTTTGGTACATCGCTCGCCCTCGGCGGTCAGCATGCAAATCAAGGGGCTGGAGAGCTTGCTAGGTAAGCCTCTGTTTTTGCGCGACACTCGAAACCTGGAGTTGACAGCTGAGGGACACACTTTGATTGGCTATGCCCGACAAATGTTGGCTCTGCGGGATGAGGCGTTTGCAGAATTAACCCGGCCTGCATTGACTGGGCGTGTCAGTATCGGTGTGCCCGATGACTATGCTTCGTCTTTGCTGCCGCCAGTGTTGCGCAAATTTTCTGCCACTTACCCCAGGGTGGAAATTCAAGTGGTGGGCAGGCCCAGCCAGCACATTGCGCAATTGGTGAAAGACAATGAAGTGGATTTGGCCGTGATTACACGCACCAAGGGTTGTCCTGGTGTGTTGTTGAGAATGGAACCTTTGGTGTGGGCTGGCTCGCCCAGCAACAAAAATATCTGGAAAGAGCGCCCGTTGCCGCTTGCTGTGTTTGGTGAGGGCAGCACCGCACGTGCCCATGCTCTGAAAGCCTTGCAGCAAGCAAAAATTCCCTATCGCATGTCGTACGAAAGCCCGGCCGTGCAGGGTTTGGTGAGTATGGTAGACGCTGGCCTTGCAATTGCGCCCTTGGCCCAGTGTGGCGTGCCTTCGCACCTGGTGCGACTGGGTACAGCGGAGGGCTTGCCACCGTTGCAGCCCGTGGAGGTGGTGTTGTCCAGAAGTTCGAAATCCAAGCGCCCGCCTTGTGATTATTTTGCTGAATTGTTGGTTCAGGAGTTGGAGAATTGAACAGCTTAAGGCATTGTGGATGGGTTGCAATTTAAACTGAATACACACAACCACACGGAATCTGACTGATGAAAATTCACCACATGAATTGCGGCACCATGTGCCCGATCTGTAAACGCTTGATCAACGGCAGTGGTGGTTTTTTTGAACGGGCGAACATGGTGTGCCATTGCTTGTTGGTTGAAAGCGAGCAGGGTCTTGTTTTGGTGGATACCGGCGTGGGCACGGGCGATATACTCGAGCCAAAAAGGCGCTTGGGCACCGGTTTTATGGCCATGTTGGCACCACAATTGAAAATGGAAGAAACAGCCATTGAGCAAATCAAGACCATGGGGTTTAACGCGAGTGATGTGAAGCACATTGTGCCGACTCACCTCGACTTGGACCATGCAGGCGGTTTGAGCGATTTTCCCGATGCGCAGGTGCATGTGTTTGAGCCAGAACACCGGCATGCGATCAACCCGAGTTTGCGCGATTCCATGCGATTCAGAAAAGCGCAGTTTGAGCATGGCCCACAGTGGGTCATTCATTCAGAACCAGTTGAAACCTGGTATGGCTTTCAAGCCATTCGCCCGATTGCCGGTGTTGATTTGCTGATGGTGCCCTTGATTGGACACACCCGCGGCCATGTGGGTGTGGCGGTGAAGCAGGGCAACGAGTCGGGTAGTAAGTGGCTACTGCATTGTGGCGATGCTTATTTTCACCGCAGCGAAGTGGCATTGAAGCACGAAGACCCCATGCCTGCGGGCGTGGCATTTTTTGAAAAGCTGGTGCAAACATTGCCTGCAGAGCGCGTTGCGACGCAGGCGCGTTTGCGTGAGTTGGTGAAAAGCAGCGGCGATGAAGTTGAGCTGTTCTGTGCGCACGACCCCGTGGAGTACGCGCGCTACAGTTGAAACAGATTTAGCTTTTTGCTTTCCGCGCTGCAGCCAATTGTGCTTGCAGCGCATCAATGCGCTGGTGGTTGTCTTCGGAACCAATGTAACTTCTGAACAGCCATTCTTGAGTTCGCATGGACATGTCCAAATCCTGGTTCAACACCACATTCGAAAGCCGCTTCGTTTCAGCCAAGCAGGCGCGGTCGTATTGCGCCATGTCGCGCGCAATTTGCGCAACCGAGCTTAGTAGTTCACCTTCGGGAAACACCTTGCTGACATAGCCCATGCGCTCGGCTTCAGCCGCATCATAAATGCGACCAGTCAGCGCCACTTCCTTGGCTCGACCCATGCCAATGATGCGCCACAGCGGATCCATGATGGGGGTCAGCGACAACACAATTTCACGCTGCCCGAACTTGGCGCGTGTTGATGCATAACGAATGTCGCACATCATGGTCAAGTCAAACCCACCTGCAATTGCGGCGCCGCCCACAGCGCAAATCACGGGTTGTTCGCAAAACAAAATTGCACGGTATGCGCGGTGAAACAGGGCAGTGTAGGCTTCGTTGTTAACCTTTTCCAGTTTGCGAATTTCGTTCAGGTCAAAGCCTGCTGAAAAGTATCGCTCGCCACCGGTGAACACAATCACGTTCACGTCTTGCCTTGTACCCAGCGCGTTGAACATCGCCGTTACTTCTTCAAGCACATCAGGCGCCAAGGCATTGCCCTTGTCGGGCCGGTTGATCGTGACAGTGGCCACGCGTTCTGCTACTTCAAGATTCAAATACTGAAAGTTCATTGAGATAAATTCCGGTTGAATTATTTCCAAGCGTTGTTGGTGACCTTGACCACATAAAAGCCTTGGTAACCATCGGTGTACCAAATCTCTTTGCGTTCAGGCACAAATGCCGGGCTGGACATGGCCCAGTTGCTGGCAGGTGCTGGCAAAGTTAACACACGCGGCTTCACCGGAGCGTTGAAATAGGCCACTTCAACAGGGTTGGCGGGGTCGCGAATGTCAAAAATTCGCAAACCAGACAAAATCATGCTGCAAGCAACAATGGTGGGGTTCACACGCGTTGGAATGTTGCAGTAATGCCCTGCGTAACCACCTGTCGGGTTTTGTGCGCCCGGGTCGTTGGCAATTTCTTCGCGGTTGGCAATGTTGTGTACATCAAGCCGCAAGTTTGAAATGACCTTGGGTTTTGTTTCATCTGAAATATCGATAATTCGAGCCGCGCCCACATTGGGACCATTCGCGCCCACAGGCAAGGGTCCACTGTTGCCACCTGAATATTCATCAACTTCCATCACATACTTTTTACCATTGCGGGTAAACGGAATTGCGTTTTGTGGAATGGTCACCGTGTCCCAGGTTAGACGGGAAACTTCACGCACTTCCGGGTTGGCTTTGCGGGCCTGAATATCAGAAATATCCAGAATCAGCATGCCAGCAGGGTCGCCAATGCTGGCCACATAGGCGCGGTTGCCATCGGGGCTAATCGACAATCCGTGTGATGAATATTGCCCTGCCCAAAGTGGGCGTGGCAGGCTGGGGTTGGAGATATCAAGCGCCACCAGCGTGGAAGTGGAGGGCGAACCTGAGAAAAATGTTTTGCCGTCGGGAGAAATACCGCTTTCATGGCCAAACAGGCCCAAAGGGGTGGATGATTTCAACACAGGGTTGCGGCAGTCTTCTGACACATCGTAAATATCGACAATACCCGGGCCAAATGCAGGGTTGCCTAATACAGCAGCCAAAACGCCCCCTTCCTGACTCACCACCAGTGATTCATGCGGCGACAACATCGCAGGCGTAATCAAACGTGTAGTGCGCACTGGCTTGGTGGGGTCGCTCATGTCGAACACATTCACGCCCAATTCCATGTCCAGAATATTGGTGGGGAACAACAAGGTGCTGTCTGCGAATGCGCAGTCGCGACCTGCTTTGTCGCGGTAGCGTTCCACTTTGAAGCCACCTACGGTACCGATCACGCGTTCAGGCGCGAACGAGCCCACCATTTGTGTGTTGCACGTAAAACCAGCTGTGGCCAGGCCTGCGTCATGGTCTGCCTGCGAAACGCGGCCTTGCATGCCCGTTTCAGGGCGCGAGCCCGGGCCGCATTGGCTTTGCGGTGTGGCGGTTACATTCAAACCGTTGACCACTTGACTGGAATTGGTGCGCGCACCCACGTTGCTGCTGGAATCTGAGCCGCCCAGGCAGCCCGCGACCAGCGTGGGCAACAACAAGGCGGCGAGTACCACTTGTGTCGGTTTCTTTAACATGATTGGGAATGTCTCCATTTCAGGAATTTTTGATTTGTTGTAATTTCAATTGGATCCAGCCAATCTCCATGCCTTGGTCGCGGATCATGCTGCTGGCCAGGGCTTTAACCAGGCTGGACTGGCCGTTTCGGTTTGCAAACCAGGCCATGGGAATGGCTGCACGGTGGTGGGCCAGCATCAGCTCAAGAAAAAGAACTTCTTTCTCTGAACCCTTGGCATTTTTGAGTTGTTCCAGTTGCTCCGGTGTGGCAATGCCAGCCATGGCGCCACCGTCGGCTTTGCATTGGGCCTGGTACAACTGGTCATCCAGATGGCGCACATGGCTTGCGTTTTCCACCCAAGCCATGGGCTGACCTGCCAACATCACGGGTTCATTCCAGGCTGTGAGCCAACCTTCCATCACGCCCATTTCCCGCGTCTGTTTCATGATGATGGACTGAGCCAAGGCTTGAATTTCAGGAGACGCCTCGCTGCGCATCATCATCGACATTTGAATGGCCTGGGCATGGTGCAACAGCATGCTGCGTGCAAAGCCCGAGTCAATGGCGCTGACAGTGCTGGCTGGTTTACTTGTGGTTTTGTAAGTGAAGATACCCGCGACAAGCGCCAGAACGAGAAGCGCGCATAGCGCAATAAGCACGTTTTTTCGGCGTGAGGCGGGGTTTGTTGGGTGTTGCATGTCTCGTGAAGTTGTTGTGATGTTTATACCACTTCTACTTCAAAAAACCTCTATTGGATTCAGTCCTTTACGGGCAAAAGAGTACTGACAAGGCGGCGCGTTGTCTCGGCTGCAGCCGTTGCAGTGCATTCACTGGCGTTTTGGCCCGCCCACAATGGCGAAAAGTCACCAGAGCCCATGCTTTCCGCCTTGGCTCGCAAGGGGGCAATGCCGGGTGTGGCCAATGGAAATTCGGGAGGCGATTCAGACAAAGCCCCCAATTCGCGAATGACACGGTTCACAATGCCGCGCGCTGGCCGACCGCTGAACAAGTTCGTCAGCGCCGTGTGGCGGGCCGCTTCACTTTGCAGGGCCTTGCGATGAATGGCGCTGGTGCTGCATTCTGGCGCAAGCAGGTAGGCTGTACCCACTTGCACTGCACTGGCACCCAGAGCCATTGCAGCTGCCACACCTTGTGGATTGGCAATTCCACCTGCTGCAATCACCGGTACTTGAACTGCTTTAACCACTTGGGGCAGCAGGGCGAACGTACCCATTTGCAAGTTCAAATCATGATTCAAAAAATGCCCGCGGTGCCCGCCAGCTTCCAGCCCCTGCGCAATGATGAAATCGCAGCCATTGGCCTGCAACCAAATTGCTTCGTCAACCGTGGTGGCCGACGAAATAATTTGCGCACCCATGGCCTTCACGCGTTTCAGCAATTCCGGTTTTGGCAAGCCAAAATGAAAACTAACAATGGGCGGTTTGAATTCTTCAAGCAGTTCGGCTGACTCGGCATTGAAAGGCGTACGCCCTTGGCCACTTGGGAATTCATCAATATTCAAGCCAAATTCACGGTAATAAGGCGCAAGGGTGTTTTTCCATTTCAAATTGCGTGCTGCGTTAATTTCCGGTGGCGTGTGGGCGAAAAAATTGACGTTGTAAGGCTGGTCTGTACCAGCACGAATTGCCAGTAGTTCAGCACGAAGTTGTTCGGCCGAGAGCATGGCGCAGGGCAGGGAGCCCAGGCCACCAGCATTGCTGACTGCAATGCACAAGGCACTGGTTTGAACACCCGCCATGGGTGCCTGCACAATTGGGTATTTCGTGTTGAAAATCATATAAAACTTCAGGGTTAGTCTTTCAGCTCAAGTGCACGGTTCAGGCTCAGCGCGGCAAGTGAACCCACTGCACCCGAAAGCAGATACAAGCTTACGTATTCCAGGCCAAAGTGAGCGGCCAGACCCAAGGCCACCAGCGGCGCAAAGCCTGCGCCCACCAGCCAGGCCAAATCAGATGTAAGTGCCGCACCCATGTAACGATACTTTGCCTTGAAGTTGGCGGTTACCGCACCAGCGGCTTGCCCATAAGAAAGACCCAACAACACAAAGCCGATCAAGATGAATGCATTTTGACCACTGTAGCCACCATCCATCATGTGGGGTACAAAAAAGCTGAACAAGGCGATCAAAATGGCCAGAAAGCCCAATGTATTGCGGCGCCCCAGCTTGTCGGCAATCACACCACTCAACACGACTGAACCTGCGGCTAACACGGCACCTGCAATTTGAATCAACAAAAATTCGGAAATGGAGCGCTCGGAGTGCAGCGCAATCCACGAGAGCGGAAATACGGTAACCACGTGGAACAGGGCATAGCTGGCCAAGGCAGCCAACGCACCCACCAAAATATTATGGCCTTGCGAGCCCACAATTTCGGTCACTTTGACGGGTTGAAGTTCGCGTTCTTCCAGCAGGCGTGCGTACTCACTGGTGGCCACCAAGCGAAGGCGTGCAAACAAGGCCACTACGTTGATGGCAAATGCCACGTAAAAGGGATAACGCCAACCCCAATCCAGAAAGTCAGCGTTGGACAAGGCAGACAACAAATAGGCAAACAAACCAGCGGCCACAATAAAGCCAATGGGCGCGCCCAACTGGCCCAACATGGCGTACCAGCCACGTTTGTTTTCAGGTGCGTTCAACGCCAGCAAGGAAGGCAGGCCATCCCAGGAGCCGCCAAAAGCCAAGCCTTGACCGATCCGGAGCACCGCCAATAACACGATGGCTGCTGCGCCCAACGACGCATAACTGGGCAGGAAGGCGATACCTGCCGTAGAAATACCCAGCATGAACAAGGCCACTGTCAGTTTGGTTTCACGCCCAAACTTTTGCTGCACCATCATGAGCGCCACTGTGCCGAATGGGCGGGCTATGAAGGCGAACGAGAAAATCAGGAAGGAATACAGAGTGCCAGTGAGCGGGTCTTCAAAAGGGAAGAACACTGCAGGAAATACCAACACCGACGCAATTGCGTAGACGAAAAAATCGAAATATTCAGACGCGCGCCCGATCACAACCCCAATTGCAATTTCGCCGGGTGTGACGTTGCTGTTGCTGCCGTGGTGGCCCGGTGTGACGCCTTGTTCCGCGTGAACTGTACTTGTGCCGGACATTTGAAGCTCTCCTCGAATCTTTGCTTGCAACAATATTATTTTTATTTTCAATGGCTTGAAAGTGAAATCTGCTGGCTGGGACAATATGTCCAATGCCCAGCAGCACCCCATGTCAGTAAATTAGCATGAAATCATTTCCTAACTGTGCTGGGTCTTATGTTCAAGCCACTGAAACGTAGTCTTTTGTTGCTGGTGCCATTGTTCCTGCTTGCAGGGTGTAACACCATCGTGATGAATCCCAAAGGGGATATCGCTTCGCAACAGGCCGATTTGATCGTGCTGTCCACGGTGTTGATGCTGATCATCATTGTGCCGGTCATTTTTCTTACCTGCTTCTTCGCGTGGAAGTATCGCAAGGCCAATACCCAGGCCGAGTACGATCCTGAATGGGACCACTCCACGAAGCTTGAGTTGGTCATTTGGGGCGCACCGCTGCTGATCATTATTATTTTGGGTTTGGTCACCTGGGTAAGCACCCACAAACTTGACCCCTATCGCCCACTGGACCGGATCGATGCAAGCACACCGTTGCCTGCTGATCACGAACCACTGGTGGTGCAAGTCACTTCGCTGGATTGGAAGTGGCTGTTCATTTATCCCGAGCAGGGCATTGCCACCGTGAATGAACTTGTAACGCCCGCCAATGTGCCTGTGCGTTTCAAGATCACTTCAAGCACTGTAATGAATTCTTTCTACATTCCGGCACTGGCTGGTCAAATTTATTCCATGCCCGGCATGGAAACCACGCTGAACGCCGTAATCAACGAGCAGGGCGAGTGGGAAGGTTTCTCGGCCAACTACAGTGGCGCTGGTTTTTCCCACATGCGTTTTAAATATCGCGGCGTGAGCGAGGGCGAGTTTGATCAATGGGTAGCCCAGGTCAAATCTGCGGGACAAACACTAGACCGTGCAGAGTACATCGATCTGGAAAAGCCCACCACCAAGCATCCGGTGGAGTACTACGGCAATGTGGAACAAAACCTGTTTCATGCCATCGTCAACCGTTGCGTGGTCGAGGGCACAGTGTGTATGGACACACAGATGATGGCGGATTCCATGCGCAACCGCACCAATCTGTCTGCCGACGAACTGGCAATTCTGATCAACGAAGCCATGTGCACAATTGCACCCAACGCTGACGCGCTTCCACTCATTACTTCATCCAAGAAGAACGGCTATGACTCAGTATCCAATTGAAACAAGCCCGATATTCGGGCGGCTAACACTCAACGCGATTCCATACTACGACCCCATCATCATGGGTACGCTGGCCGTGGCAATGGCGCTGGGTATCGTGATTCTTGCGCTAATTCACAAGCACCGTTTGTGGGGTACTTTGTGGCACGACTGGTTTACCAGTATTGACCACAAGAAGATCGGGATCATGTACATGATCCTGGGCTTGGTCATGATGATGCGCGGCTTTGCAGACGCCATCATGATGCGTGCACAGCAAGCCATTGCCTTTAACGGCAACGAGGGGTTTTTGCCACCACACCATTACGACCAGATTTTCACGGCCCACGGTGTGATCATGATTTTCTTTGTGGCCATGCCCTTGATCACTGGCCTGATGAACTACCTGATTCCGCTGCAAATTGGTGCGCGCGACGTGGCATTTCCCTTCCTGAACAACTTCAGTTTCTGGATGACCGCCATGGGTGCCGCGTTGATTATGGCGTCGCTGTTTGTGGGTGAATTCGCAATGACTGGCTGGCTGGCCTATCCACCGCTGTCCGGTATTTTCCAGAGTCCATATGTTGGGGTTGATTACTACATCTGGGCGCTACAAATTGCGGGGGTCGGAACCTTGCTCTCGGGTGTCAACCTGATCGTGACCATTGTGAAAATGCGTGCCCCCGGCATGAGCCTGATGAAAATGCCGATTTTCACCTGGACCTCCCTGTGTGCAAACGTGTTGATCGTGGCTGCCTTTCCTGTGCTTACCGCAGTATTGGGCATGTTGACCATGGACCGTTATTTGGGCACCAACTTCTTCACGAACGATCTTGGCGGTAACTCCATGATGTACGTGAACCTGATCTGGATTTGGGGCCACCCCGAGGTTTACATTCTGATCCTGCCGTTGTTTGGCGTGTTCTCCGAAGTGGTGTCCACATTCAGCCGCAAGCGCCTGTTTGGTTACAGCTCCATGGTGTACGCCACCGTGGTGATTACGATTCTTTCTTACCTGGTGTGGTTGCACCACTTCTTCACCATGGGCAGTGGGGCCAGCGTGAATGCCTTCTTCGGCATCACGACCATGATTATTTCCATCCCAACGGGTGCGAAAATTTTCAACTGGCTGTTCACCATGTACAAGGGCAAAATCAGTTTCGAGTTGCCCATGATGTGGACCATTGCTTTCATGATCACCTTTGTGATCGGTGGCATGACTGGTGTGTTGCTGGCCGTACCGCCTGCTGACTTTGTCTTGCACAACAGCCTGTTCCTGATTGCGCACTTCCACAACGTGATTATTGGTGGTGTGTTGTTTGGTTTGTTTGCAGCCATTAACTTCTGGGCGCCCAAAGCGCTGGGTGTGAAGCTCAACGAGTTCTGGGGCAAGGTGTCTTTTTGGTTCTGGGTGATTGGTTTCTACTTCGCTTTCATGCCGCTGTACGTGTTGGGCCTGATGGGCGTTACGCGCCGCATGAGCCAGTTTGACGATCCCTCACTGCAAATCTGGTTCCAGATCGCAGCCTTGGGTGCCGGCATGATTGCCGTGGGTATTGCGGCCATGTTGATGCAGTTCTATGCAACTTACCGTGATCGTGCCAAGTTGCGCGACACCACCGGCGATCCCTGGGGTGGCCGTACGCTGGAGTGGGCCACTTCAAGCCCACCTGCAGAGTACAACTTTGCATTCACACCCGTGGTGTACGACACCGACGCCTGGGCCGACATGAAAAAGAATGGCTACAAGCGCCCAAGCAGTGGTTTTGTCGACATTCACATGCCCAAGAACACCGCTGCTGGTTTCATTATTTCAGCAATCAGCGCTGTGATCGGCTTTGCCTTGGTGTGGCACATCTGGTGGCTTGCCGCAGGCGGTGCAGCGGCCCTCTTGGCGGCCGTGATTGCACACACATTCAATTACAAACGCGACTTTTACATCAAGGCCGATGTGGTGGCCAACACGGAAGCCGCGCGCACGAAACTGGAGCAAGCCCATGTCTGACTTAACAATCAATGCAGCCATGAACGAATCCGCTGACCCTAGTGCACGTTATTACGTGAAAGACCACCATCCGAAAAATGGTTCGTCGCTGGGCTTCTGGATTTACCTGATGAGCGACTGCCTGATTTTCGCTTGTCTGTTTGCAACCTATGCGGTGATTGGTCGCAACTACGCCGGTGGCCCCACCGGTGCGGAAATCTTCGACTTGAATCTGGTGGCTCTGAACACAGCATTTTTGTTGCTGAGTTCAATCACCTATGGCGTGGCCATGGTCGGCATGCAAAACCGCAACCAGAAGAAAACCATTCAGTGGCTTGCAATTACTGGCGTACTTGGTCTGGCCTTTTTGGCAGTCGAAATCTACGAGTTCTGGCACTTCATCAGCATTGGCGCCACACCGCAAACCAGTGGCTTTCTAACGGCCTTCTTTGCCTTGGTGGGCACGCACGGTTTGCACGTGTTCTTCGGCATTATCTGGTTGGTGGTGTTGTTGTTCCAGTTGAAAAAACACGGGCTGATTCCTGAAAACCGCCGCCGCGTCATGTGCCTGTCCATGTTCTGGCACTTCCTCGACGTGATCTGGATCGGTGTGTTTACCTTCGTTTATTTGATGGGAGTATTGCCATGAGCGCACATCCACACAATACAAATGACCATCACGATCACCACGATGATGAAGATGAAGTGCATGTCAGCATGCGCGATTACACCATCGGCTTCGTGTTGGCGGTCATTCTCACCGTGATCCCTTTTGCTTTGGTCATGGGTGGTGTATTTGAAAGCTCGACCACCACTGCATTGGTTATTCTGGCTTTGGGTGCTGTTCAAATGGTGGTGCACATGGTTTACTTCCTGCACATGAACAGCAAATCGGAAGGTGGCTGGACCATGCTGGCTTTGATGTTCACCTTGATTATCGTGGTGATCACCTTGGTCGGTTCGATTTGGGTGATGTATCACCTGAACACGAACATGATGCCCGGCATGAATCACGAGGCCATTGAGTCGATTCAACAACTGAAGTGAAAAACAGCTCGACCAATACGGTAAAAAGGCTGCTGGGCTTTGCCCTGGCGGCCTTTTTTTTCCTTGCATTTTGTGCGCTGGGAACCTGGCAGGTTTATCGGCTGGATTACAAGCTTGATCTGATTGAGCGGGTAGACAATCGGGTGCATGCCCAGCCTGTTGATGCACCGGCCAAATCAGAATGGCCCGCGGTTAGCCGGAATACCCACGAATACCTGAACGTGAAAGTGCAGGGCGAATTGCTGCCTGAATACACCACCCGTGTGCAAGCCACCACAGCCTTGGGTGCGGGGCACTGGTTGATGACACCACTGCGCAATTCAGCGGGCAACATTGTCTGGATCAATCGTGGCTACATTCCGGTCAATGAAGCAGATCCCATGACAACGGAAAACACCCAAGGGCAGTTTGAAGTGCGCGGCCTGTTGCGAATCAGCGAAGCGGGCGGGGCGTTTTTAAGAGAGAACGACCCGGCCGGTCAACGTTGGTATTCTCGCGACATTGCGGCGCTGTCTGCCCACCATGGTTTGGAAGGTACCGCGCCTTACTTCATCGATGCTGGAACACCGCGCAACCTGGGCGAAGAAATCACAGGCTTTACCCCGAAATCTTATCCAGTGGATGGATTAACTGTGATCAAGTTTCACAACAGCCATTTGGTGTACGCCTTCACTTGGTATGCTTTGGCCTTGATGGTGGCGGGTGTCACTGTGTGGCTGAATCGAAAGTAGTCCGATCAGGTCAACCCCGTTTTTACAGGTTCAGCAGCAGGATTCACATTTCAATGGCCATTAATTCCGACATTGTTTCCATTCGGCAGGGCGCCAGTGCGTTTGATGAAACAAACGTATTGAATGAAACCGGCCACAAAAACATGTTGCATTTGATTCACCTGCGCTGGCTGGCTGTGGGTGGTCAAATCGCCACAATTCTGGTGGCCACCTGGGGTTTTGGCATTCAGTTGCCGCTGTTCAACATGCTTGCCGTGATGGTGTGCCTGATTGCTTTCAATGTGGGTGGCCACTTGCGTTGGCACGAAGAACGCGTGGTCAGCAATCGTGAATTGTTTTTGGCCATGCTGGTCGATATCGCCAGCCTTACCGCGCAGTTGTACTTCACCGGGGGCATCAACAACCCCTTCGTGTTTCTGTTTTTGCTGCAGGTCATTTTAAGTGCCGTGCTGCTGCGCGCCGAATCCACCTGGCTGGTGGTCGCCATCACCACCCTGTGTCTGGCTTTTCTGTCGGTTGTGAACAAGCCCCTGGTGTGGCCAGCCAACAGCCCATACAAGCTTGCTGATTTGTACGCCATCGGTTTGCTCATTTGCTTTGTGCTTAACGCAGCCTTGCTGGTTATCTTTATTACCCGCATTGGGCGCAATTTGCGCGCTGGCGATGCTGCCCTTGCCAGCTTGCGACAACGTGCCGCCGAGGAAGAGCACATTGTTCGCATGGGCTTGTTGGCCAGTGGTGCAGCCCATGAACTGGGCACGCCATTGGCCACCATGTCGGTTGTGTTGGGTGACTGGAAGCGAATGCCTCAATTTTCAGGCAATGCGGCCATGCTCGAGGAAATCGAAGAAATTGAAGGTCAGCTGCTGCGCTGTAAAAGTATCGTCAGCGGTATTTTGTTGTCGGCTGGCGAAACCCGTGGGGAGTCCTCATCAAAAACCAGTCTGGACAACTTCTTTGAAAGTCTGGTTGAAGAATGGGAAAGTAGTCGCCCGGCCCAGCACTTTGAGTACAACAATTGCATTGATGAAGAGTTCACCGTGGCCTTTGATTCAACGGTGAAACAAATGCTGTTCAACGTACTGGACAATGCACTTGAAGTTTCTCCGAATTGGTTGCGATTTGAGGTGTCCAAAAACCAGGAGCAATTGTTCCTGATTGTTTCAGACCGTGGGCCTGGTTTCCGGGCCGATATTCTTGAACAGGTGGGCACGCCCTACAACTCAAGCAAGGGGCGCCCAGGTGGTGGTTTGGGTCTGTTTTTGGTAATGAATGTGGCGCGCACCTTGGGCGGCACATTGGCAGTCAACAATCGCAAAGAGGGCGGTGCAGAAGTGGTGATTACATTGCCATTAAGCTCACTGGTCTTGCAGGAGAACCAATAGCCATGAGCCAAAGTAGCAGTACGGAAAGGCTTTTGTTGCTGGTCGAAGACGACGAAGCATTTGCCCGCGTGCTCAAGCGTTCATTTGAGCGGCGCGATTACAAAGTGCTTCATGCCAGCAGTCAGGAAGAAATGCAGACAGTGTTGTTGAAACAAACGCCAACGCATGCGGTGGTGGATTTGAAGCTCAGTGGAAACTCATCGGGCTTGAATTGTGTTCAAGCCTTGCATGCGCACAACCCAGCCATGTTGATTGTGGTGTTAACGGGGTTTGCCAGCATTAATACGGCGGTTGAAGCAATCAAGCTGGGCGCTTGTCAGTACTTGGCCAAACCCTCAAATACCGACGACATTGAGGCTGCATTTGGACATGTGGCTGGTAGTGAACCCGTCGAGCTGACCAACCGAACCACCTCGATCAAAAACCTGGAATGGGAGCGTATTCACGAGGTGCTGGTCGAGACAGATTTCAATATTTCTGAAACAGCGCGCAGGTTGGGCATGCACCGCCGAACCCTGGCCCGCAAGCTTGAAAAGCGTAGGGTCAAGTAGCTGGCGGTGGTCGGGTAATCTGTTTTAATTCAACTCTTCTTCGCTGGGCAACACCGGCAGTGCAATGACTTCAATGCCTTCATCGCGCAGTTCGTCGAACTCTTCTGGGCTGGCTTGTCCGCGAATGGCGCGTATGGGCGCTTCCTCGTAATGAATTTTTCGGGCCTCTTCGGCAAAGCGGTCGCCCACATCTTCAGAATGATTAATTAAAGCCTGTATGGCTTGCCGTGCCATGACAAAAGCAGTGGCCACATCCACGGAATTTGGTTTTTGCACAGCGGGTGCCGCAGGTAACTCTTCTGCTTTTTGCCCGGTAACTGCATGTGCATGATCGGCCTTGCTGCCAATATTGATTTTTGAAGGCACTTTACGAATGGCAGATGTGCCACACTCGGGGCAGGTGAGAAGTTTTTGTTCGCGCTGGTTGTCGAAATCCTCGTTGGATCGAAACCAGCCCTCGAAGCGGTGGGAGTACTCACACTCCAGGTCGTAAATAATGATTGCCACAATATTTGAATCTGTCTCTGAATTTGGGTATTTTACAGTGGAATGGTTTGCCTACTGCTGAATTTGAATCTCTTCTAGAATTCGATCAACAACAATCAAGGCCCAAAGAGGTTTGTATGTCCCGAAAAAAGTCACTTGAGCCCCATTTGCGCGGCATTGTTGACTTGGTATCCGCCACACTTGACGAAGGCACCCGGCAAGTTGAGGGTGTTCATCGTCGAATTGCAGACATTCCATTTTCCGTGCTGAAGAAGATTCGCCCAATTGCACCCATTTCATCGGTGGTACACATGGTGGAAAAGAAGATCACCCACTCCGCTTATGACACCGTTCGTTTGGTGGCCAAGGTGGGTGCGCAGGCCGTGCACAATGTTTTGCCCACCGACCCCACCAGCCAGGGCATTTCCAAACCCGATTACAAAATAGACCACGACAGTCTTCGAAAGCAGAAATCTGTGCAGAAGACTAAGAAGAAACCCTAGGTTCAAACTGCTTGCACAAGTCAAATTTAGAGCGTAAATTCTAGATATGATCATATGCGCATATAAGATTTAATAATCAAGTGCGTCGTATGGAAAAACATGCATATCCAGGAGACATTTGTGTCGTTTGACATTTCTTCAGACACCCCGTTGGGTCAAGTTCGACGCGCACCAGAAAACTTTGTAAGCCGCAGTGACATTGCCTTTGTCAATCGTGCCAGTGAAACGGATCGTCGTGGTTTTTTCAAAAAAGCATTCGCAGCAGCTGCCGCGGGAGCGGTGGTGGCAACACCTGCTTTGGCTCGTGCAGCGCAGGGCGACCCAGCCATACTCAACTTGCCTGCACACAGCAAAGGGCTTGGTCAGCCCGTGGCCACCATGCCTTACGGCATGCCCTCACAGTACGAGAAGAATTTGCAACGCCGTGAATCACCGGGCTTGACCCGCGTGGGCGGCTCGTCTGTTTCGTTTTGCCCTTTGCAGGGTTTGTTTGGTGTCATCACACCCTCCGGGCTTCACTTTGAGCGCCATCACCAGGGTTGGTGGGACATCGACCCCACCCAACACCGCTTGATGATCAACGGTTTGGTCAAAAAAGAAATGGTGTTCACAGTCGATGAACTCATGCGCATGGAATCGGTTTCGCGTGTGCATTTCATTGAGTGTGGCGCAAATTCCGGCATGGAATGGGCCAATGTGGCGGTGCCCACCGTGCAGTACACCCATGGCATGTTGAGCTGTTCCGAATTCACGGGTGTGCCCTTGATCAAGGTGTTGGAATACTGCGGCGTGAATTTGAAAAAGGGTCGCTTCATTCTGGCCGAGGGTGCCGATGGTTCATCCATGACCCGCACCATTCCCATGGAGCTGGTTGAAAGCGGCGAGGTGTTGTTGGCTTATGGCCAAAACGGTGAAATGCTGCGGCCTGAAAATGGTTATCCATTGCGTTTGGTGGTGCCCGGGGTTCAAGGCGTAAGCTGGGTCAAATACCTGCGACGCATTGAAGTGGGCGACAAACCTTATGGCACCAAAGACGAAGCCATTCATTACGTTGACTTGATGCCCGATGGCACGCACCGTCAATACACATCGATTCAAGAATGTAAATCAGTGATCACAACGCCATCTGGCGGTCAACAATTACTCAGCCCGGGTTTTTATAACATCACAGGGCTGGCCTGGAGCGGCAGAGGGAAAATTACTGCAGTGGATGTGTCCACCGATGGGGGTAAAAACTGGGAAACTGCCAAACTGCAGGGGCCTGTACATGACAAGTCGCTGACCCGTTTCAACTTGCCTTGGGTTTGGGATGGAAAAAGTGAGGTGTTGCTGCAAAGCAGGGCGGTTGATAGCACCGGTTACGTGCAGCCCAGCTACCGCACGCTTCGCGAGAAGCGTGACAACAAAAGCATTTATCACAACAACGCAATTCAAAGCTGGCGAGTCGATGCCGCTGGTGAAGTGCACAATGTGCATGTGGGGTAAGGCATGAAATTCAAATTTGAATCCCTGCTCGCCCTTTGTGCAACGCTTTTAATCAGCACCCACGCTTTTGGTTTTGAGGGTTTGGGGCGTGTGGCAACGCCCGATGAAGTCAAAGCCTGGGACATCGACGTTCGCCCTGATTTTGTGGGCTTACCCAAAGGCAGTGGCAGTGTCACCAAAGGCATGCAGGTGTGGGAATCGCAATGCGCCTCATGCCACGGCGTGTTTGGCGAAAGCAATGAGGCATTCACGCCCATCGTTGGCGGTACTACAGCCGAAGACATTAAAAAGGGTCGCGTGCAATCGCTGATTGACGGATCCTCTCCCCAACGCACTACCTTGATGAAAGTGCCTACCCTGTCCACCTTGTGGGACTACATCAACCGTGCCATGCCCTGGACCGCACCCAAAAGCCTGAGTACCGAGGAAGTGTATGCGGTGACTGCTTATATTTTGAACATGGGTGGAATCGTGGGTGATGACTTTGTCCTCAGCGACCAAAACATGGCGCAAACTCAAGCCCGACTGCCGAACCGCAACGGCATGCAAACCAATCATGGCATGTGGCTTGCCTCGGGTAAACCCGATGTGAAAGCGCCACGTTGCATGTCAAACTGCAAACCTGACGCGAAAGTCATTTCTTTTTTGCCCGATTACGCACGTGATGCGCATGGCAATTTGAAGGATCAAAATCGTTTGGTTGGCCCGATTCGGGGCGTACTCACTGTGGCGCAGGCAAATGAAAAATCCGCAGGCCTCAAAATGAGCAAGCACTCAGGTGAGTCCCTGTTTAGCGCAAATGGTTGTGTGGCCTGCCACGGCATGGACAGTAAAAAATTGGGGCCGTCTGTTGTGGCAGTGGCCAATAAGTACGCTGACAAAACCGATGCAAAAGCCTATCTTGCGGGTAAAATCAAGGCAGGTAGCAGCGGTGTTTGGGGTGACATGCCCATGCCGGCGCAGTCGCATTTGTCTGAAGAAGATTTGAACGCACTTTCTGACTGGTTTTTGTCCAAGAAGAAGTGATTGATGGAATTTTTAGGAGGAGTTAGTCAATGAACCAAAACAGACGCACCATGCTGAAAGCCTCGTCGGGCCTGACAGTATTGGGCTTGGCAGTTGCCGCCGGATTGATCAAACCCAATGAGGTGTTCGCAGCCGCTGGGTACCCAGAAAAAGCATTTGGTGCCAAGTCTCTGGATGAACTGATGAAAGCCTTGGGCGGCAGTATGCCCACGGAAAGCAAGGAAATTACAGTGATTGCTCCTGACATCGCTGAAAACGGCGCCGTGGTGCCAGTTGGTGCTGACAGCAAGTTAAAAAACACCACAGAAGTAGCCCTGTTGGTTGCCAATAACCCCTCCATGATGTCGGCCCAGTTCATGATTCCCGCTGGCACAGAGGCCAAGGTAAACACGCGCGTAAAAATGGGTAAGTCCAGTGATGTTTATGCGCTCGTCAAGGCCGATGGCAAGTATTACTTTGCCAAAAAAGAGGTCAAAGTAACCCTCGGCGGTTGTGGCGGTTAATTCAAAATTCAGGAGAAAAATATGGGTGATCCAATGAAAATTCGCGCCAAGGCCAACGGCGATGAAGTGGAAGTGAAAGTATTGATGGCGCATGAAATGGAAACTGGCCAGCGCAAAGCCTCCGATGGCAGTTTGGTTCCTGCCTGGTTTATTCAGAACGTGACCGCCAAGTGCAACGACAAGGTGGTTTTGCAGGCCAATTGGGGTCCTGCCGTATCCAAAAATCCCTTCTTGTCCTTCTCTTTCAATGGGGGCAAAGCCGGTGATACAGTGGAAGTGACATGGACTGACAACAAGGGCGACTCCCGAACTGACAAGACCAAAGTGGCGTAATCTCCAATTAATGCATAACCATAAGAAGGGGTGTGAGATGAGGCAAACAGCAAGAACAGCGGTCAAGCTAGCCGCTGTGGCCTTTGTGGGCGCAGGTGCAATGGCGACCTTCACAATGAGCGCACATGCACAAAAAACCACCGAGCAGGGTATTCAGGAATACCGCGACATGCTGGCCGACGGCAATCCTGCCGAGTTGGTCGAGTTGCGCGGCGAAGACATTTGGCAAAAGCCGCAAGGCCCCAAGAATGCATCGCTTGAGCAATGCGATTTGGGCGTAGGCCCCGGCAAGCTGGAAGGGGCAGTGGCGACCATGCCCCGCTTCTTCAGCGACACAGGCAAAGTCATGGACGTGGAATCTCGTCTGGTGCATTGCATGGTGACATTGCAAGGGCGCGATGTTGCTGAAATAACCAAGAAACCTTTCTCAAGTGCGGGTGAAAAACCCACCGAGATGGAGTCTTTGGTTGCTTATGTGTACGCACAATCCCGTGGTGCCATGATCAAGGTTCCACAAGGCCATCCTGAAGAAAAGGCATCCCGCGCACGCGGCGAAAAAATCTTCTTTTACCGTGCAGGCCCTTATGACTTTTCCTGCGCAAGTTGCCACGCAACTGACGACCAGCGCATTCGTTTGCAAGGTCTGCCCAACTTGACCAAACCCGAACCTGCTCAAGCTGCATTTGCTGCTTGGCCAGCGTATCGCGTTTCTCAGGGTGCTGTGCGTTCCATGCAATGGCGCATGTACGACTGTTTCCGGCAGCAACGTTTCCCCGAGTTGAAGTATGGCTCGCAAGCGTCGATCGACCTGATTACCTTCCTGGGCGTGAAAGCCGAGGGCGGTACCATGCAGGCCACATCGCTGAAGCGCTAATAACAAGGAGAACAAACATGCACAGCACAATTAAATATTCGGCCAGTGTTTTGCTCATTGCCCTTTTGGGGGCATGCGCGAACACAGACAGCAAGCCCGTGGTCGCAGAGCCAAGCAATGAGGAAATCACTCAGTTGATGTTGGCCTCGTTCAAAGACAAAGGCCAGGCCAAACTGGATCGGATCAAGCAAACCGAATTGCAGCAAGCCTGTTCACTGGCTGAAACTGCACCGGGAGGTTTGCCCGATACCCAGCGAACTGCGCTGCAAAATGCCGCTTTGGCCTCGGTGAAATATCCAGGCGATGGCAAGTACCTTGGCGACTGGAAAGCCGGTGAAAAAATTGCCCAGACCGGCGTTGGTTTTCAGTTTTCGGACAAAGAAGGTACAGCTGCTGGTGGCAACTGTTACGCCTGTCACCAGTTGGCACCCCAGGAGTTGTCTTATGGAAACATTGGTCCGTCCTTGTATCAGTATGGCAAGTTGCGGGGCAACTCGGATGCCATCATGAAATACACCTGGGCGAAAATCTGGAATTCACATGCTTACAACGCATGTTCCAACATGCCTCGTTTTGGCGCGGAAGGCATTTTGACGGAAGATCAGTTGAAAGACGTGATGGCCTTGTTGATGGCAACCGATTCGCCGGTCAACAAGTAAACACAAATTGTTCCGATCACCTGTGCTTGAAAAAAGTGCAGGTGCTAACTCTCTGAAAAGCGAAATTATTCAATGCAGATGAATCGACGCGAATTCATGGGCATGCTCGCGGCCGCCTCGGCGGCGGGCATGGCGATCAACTCACCGCATGTACTGGCCGGTGGTCACGGTGAAAAGCTGTATGACCTGAAACCATTTGGCAATGCCAGCCTGTTGCACATGACCGACTGCCATGCGCAACTGGTGCCCATTTATTTCCGCGAACCGAATGTGAATTTGGGTGTGGCCGATGCCTTTGGCAAAGCCCCACACCTTGTGGGCGAGTCATTGCTCAAGGCATTCAATATCAAGCCGGGTTCCGCACAAGCGCACGCGTTCACTTATCTGAATTTTGAAGAAGCCGCCAAGCATTATGGCAAGGTGGGTGGCTTTGCGCATTTGTCTACCTTGGTGAAAATGATGAAGGCCAACCGGCCTGGCGCTTTGTTGCTGGACGGCGGCGACACCTGGCAAGGCTCGGCCACCAGTTTGTGGACCAATGCGCAAGACATGGTTGATGCTGCAAAAATGCTGGGCGTCGATGTCATGACCCTGCACTGGGAATGCACCTATGGCTCAGACCGAATTCTTGAAGTGGCCGAGAAAGATTTCAAAGGCAAAATCGACATTGTTGCCCAAAACATTAAAACCACTGATTTTGGTGATCCGGTTTTTCCAAGCCATGTGATGAAAACCATCAATGGGGCCAAGGTTGCAATCATCGGGCAAGCCTTTCCGTATAGCCCAATTGCCAATCCGCGTTACTTCGTCAAAGACTGGTCCTACGGCATTCAGGAAGAAAGCATGCAGGAAGTGGTCAACGAAGTGCGGGCAAAAGGCGCGCAAGCGGTGGTGCTGCTTTCTCACAATGGCATGGATGTTGACCTGAAACTGGCCAGCCGCGTGACCGGGATCGATTTCATTTTGGGTGGCCACACGCACGACGGTGTGCCCAACGCCATTCCCGTGAAAAACTCTTCTGGCACAACCTATGTCACCAATGCAGGCAGCAACAGCAAGTTTTTGGGCGTGCTTGACATGGACATTCGTGGCGGCAAATTGCGCGATTTCAAATACCGCCTCTTGCCAGTGTTCTCGAACATGCTGCCCGCCGACCCCGCGATGGAAACCTTTGTGACCAACGTGCGCAAACCCTACATTGAAAAGCTGAGCGAACCCTTGGCAGTCAGTGAAGGTTTGCTGTATCGCCGTGGCAACTTCAATGGCAGTTGGGATCAATTGATTGTTGATGCACTGATGGAAGTGAAGGGCGCTGAAATTGCTTTTTCTCCAGGCTTTCGCTGGGGCACCAGCCTGCTGCCAGGTCAAACCATCACGCGTGAACACCTGATGGACCAAACAGCGATTACCTATCCAAATACTACTTTGGTCGACATGAAAGGCGAGTTCATCAAAACTGTGCTGGAAGACGTGTGCGACAACTTGTTCAACCCGGACCCTTATTATCAGCAGGGCGGCGACATGGTGCGTGTGGGTGGTTTGACTTACACCTGCAATCCCAACGGGGAAGCAGGCCAGCGCATTTCCGATATGCGTTTGAACGGTAAACCCATTGAGGCGTCAAAAGCATACAAGGTGGCGGGCTGGGCTCCGGTGGCCGAAGAGGCTCGCAACAATGGTGAACCGCCAATTTGGGATGTGGTTGAAACCTATTTGAAAGCCAAAAAAACCATTGCCACCAAAGTGCCTTACACACCAAAACTGATTGGAATGAACGACAACCCGGGATATGTGGTCTGAATTGCATGAAAGCAATCTGGGTGTTTCTTGTGTTGGTCTGGCTCTCGCCTGCACACAGTGCAGGTGGAGAAGCACTTTCTTTTCCGGTTAATCTTCAACAACAGCAAGTGCCAGCTGTTGTTGTGCTGTTTTCCTTGCCGGATTGTGCTTACTGCGAAAAGGTCCGGCAGCAGTCATTACGCCATGTCAGCACCGATCCGGATTACAAGGGCAAGGTGGCTGTTTACGAAATCGATTTTTCAGACAGCAAGCGCAGTTTTATCTGGTTTGATGGAAATCGATACACCGGAAAATCTCTGGCCAGTCCGCTGAATGTGAAGTTTTCGCCCACGGTCATGGTGTTCAATGCAAAAGGTGCTGTGGCGGGCAAACCCTTGTTGGGTGCCAGTTTACCCGAGTTTTATGGCGCTTATCTGGACCAGTTGATCAAGGCCGCATGGGCCTTGTAGACCGTAAATTCAGTCGTTGGCAGTACTCTGGCTGCCCTTGAAGTCCGATATGGCAGTTCGAATTCTGTCCAGCATGGCTTTGGACGGTTTGTGCTTGGTGATCTGGCTGGCCAGTTCATAGCCTTTGGTGTCCATACTCACTGCGAAACACAATTCCAGCAGACTGGTTAAGGTTTCTGGCTCAAGCTTGGGCAACGCTTCTGTGTTGTCTTCGAAAAACGAAAGCAGTTTGTCACTTGCCTTCTCCCCGCGCCCATCGGCAATGTCTTTTTGAATCGCCATCATGGCACGCGCCAAATCAAGTTCAGTGGAATTCACCGTGCTGCGCATTTTTGCGGTCAGCTTCTCGGCTTCTTCATGTCGACCTTCCTGCACGTAAATTTTCGACAACTGAAGGTAGTCGTGTATTTGCGAAAGTGAGGTGTTTCGGGATCGATCAATTACTTTCGTCAGGTAGTTTTTCGAGCGCGTATTGTCACCAATGCGAACAGCGAGATCAGCAAGTTTGCGCAGGCGGGTCGTCGATGACAGTGCCTTCGCTCCCATTTTTTCAAGAATATCCAGGGCATCGGCCGGGCGGTTCTGCTCCCAAAGCACGTCGGCAAACAAGTCGCTGGCGGCCAGGTACTCCGGGTTTGTTTTTACCACCTCAGTGAGCAGGTCATTGGCTTGCTCAAACTGTTTTTTCTCAAGGTTGACCTTGGCCAGCAACAGTTGCATCCATGGTTTTGGCGCCTTCTCAATCTTTGCCTGCAATTCCTGTTCGGTTTTTTCGTATTCCGCCAATCTGTAGAACGATTCAATACGCATGCGTTCGAGTTCATTCAAATACTGCGGAAATTTTGATTCCAGATCTTCGCAAATGGCAGGCACTTCTTGAAACCGTTCTTCAAACATTGAACGGTACGCATCGGCCAATCGAATTTTTCGGTTGAATACTCGAACAACACGGTCTGAAAGCGTAGAGGCCGTGAAAGGTTTGATCAGGTAATCGTCGGGTTCGAATTCAGCCACTGCCACCACATTGCCGTAGCTCCGCTCGCCAGTCACCATCATGAAAGCGGTTGACCACGCCAGTTTTTTGTTCACTCGCAGGTCTTCCAGCAGTTGTTGACCATTGCGGTCGCCTTCCAGCTGATATTCGCACACAATCAGCGCGAACTCGCGAGAACTCAAGTGCTGTTCAACTTCGGAAACCGAACTGGCGAAAATGACCGCTTTTGCACCCAGTTGAGAAAGTTGCTCCTGAAGCGCACGCCGCGTGGCCAAGGCTGAGTCCACCACCAGCGCAGTTTTGCCCTTCAGTGGTGTCATGTCCTTTACGGCCTGCTTCATCCGGTCAGGTTTATCGGTGCTGTTCCTCGCAACCGTATCAGAGTTGTCTGCCGGTAGATCGATCTGCGTCATGAATTTCGAAAGGCAACAAATGAAGATACTTTATTCTCCACGCTTTTTAACAGTTCGTTGCCTTCAATTGGGGGGTGTTTAGGCATCTGTCTTCAAATTTGGCGCCTCAAATAGAATAACGCTTCTATTAACAACTGTTTACTTTCACTTGGATGGGTGAATATTTCATGGTTTAATAACGTGCGCAAATCTTGTTACTCAAAGGTCAAATCCAAATATTGACTAGACAAGGTATAAAAGAAAAATCAACGGAGACATCAATGATCAGAGCTGGCGTATGGCGTATTTTGGCCATTTCGGGAGTAGTTGCATTTGCGGCAGGTTGCGCAAGCGTCGAAAGAGGGGCTACAAACCTCGCGATCAACCTGATTGAACGCAGAATTATTCCGCCTCAGCTTGAAATTGACGATGTCGACATGGCCTGTCGCTTTGCCACAGGCAACTTTCCCCTGATTTCTGGCGGCACCCGCGCCTTTGGTGGCGATCCCCAACTGCTCGAATCTCTTTTGCTGGTCTCGTCTGCCGCGTGCTCTGAGCAGCGTGCTGTGGAAGAAGAACTGCGTTACCTGCGCGCTTCCAAGCAAAACAATATTGTAGAAGCGCAAGACGCGCGTATTGGCCAGAAACGTTTGCTGGAAATTACCGCACGTCGCCAGTTGCGCGCATTTGAAGCCATGCGCAACAAGCTGGAAGACAAATACAACTTCGAATATGGTGAAGGTTGCCCCGAGTTCGAACGTGATTTTGATGAACTGACTTACCTGTTGGGCACCGTTGCTGGTTTGCAAGCTGTGGTGAACGACATTGCTTCCCAGCAAATGGTGGGTGTGCCCACCGACATCGCGCCAAAATCCGAACGTGCGCTCACTTGTATTTCCAATGCCAAGTGGTGGGGCGCGCCAAATGCCGCCCGCGCCGTGGTCTGGAGTATTTTGCCAGGTGCCTCTGAAGGCAAAGACGTATGGGGAACATTCCGCTTGTCCATGTTGATTGGCGAGCGCCAAGGTGTGCGTCTTTCTCACGTGATGTACGGCTTGTCCGCACTGGCCGTGGGTGATACCCCCCGTTTCCGCGACGCAACCAAGCGTTTTGCAAACGTGAAAGACTTCAAGTCAAGCCAACAATACGCGTTGGTCGACAGCTTGGCTGGTGCGGTCATGCTGAATCTTTCAGACCGTTACTGGACAGAAAACGTGGGCACCCGTACCCCCGTGAACAGCATGGGTAAATATTGGGATGAAGAAGCCGCGATGCCAGCAGGCATGAACGTGGACGACTTGTTGAACTAAGTTTTTGCTCACAGCAGACCTGGGTTAGATTCTCTAGCAAAAAATCCCGGGTTCGCAAAAACACAATTTTGGGAGACCAGACAATGAAGTTGAAAATCAAAGCAATCACCGCCGGCTTGGGCTTGGCCTTGATGGCATCCGCATCACCGGCCTTGGCCAAACAGAAAGTTTGTGTATTCGACATTCTGGGCGCAGGCGGCGACGTATTTAACCTGAGCAAAGACTACGTGTTGGCAGCCAAAGGTTTCGGTGCCGACCTGGAACTGGAAGCGTTTACTGACGAGAAAATCGCCTCTGAGAACTTCAAAACAGGCCAGTGCGACATGTTGGTAGCAACCTCATTCCGCACACGTGCCTACAACTCGGTTGCCGGTTCAATCGACGCATTGGGCGCGGCGTCCGTGGTGAAAGACGGCAAAGTGGACATGGGACTAAGCTACGAAGTGGTCAAGCGCACCATTCAACTGTTCGCAACTGAAAAAGCAGATGCGTTGATGACTCAGGGCAACTATCAAGTAGCCGGTATCATTCCTTTCGGCGCTGCGTACCTGTATGTAAAAAGCCGTGACATCAACTCAGTTGAAAAGCTGGCCGGCAAGAAGATCGCCTCGTTTGACTACGACTCTGCCCAAAAGGAAATGATTTCCAAGGTAGGTGCATCTCCTGTTTCAGCCGATATTTCCAACTTCGGCGCCAAATTCAACAATGGTTCTGTCGACATTATTGCTGCGCCCGCCGCCGCTTATAAACCGCTTGAGCTTTACAAAGGCTTGGGCAGCGCAGGTGCAATTGTTCGCTTCCCGGTGGCTGTTTTGACCTACCAGGTCATCGTGAACAAGAGCAAGTTCCCAGAGGGTTTTGCCCAGAAATCTCGCGACTACTGGTTCAAGAAATTCCCTGCAGGCATGCAAATCATTACCAATGCTGAGAAGGGTATCCCCAACGCAGCGTGGATGGACATTCCTGCTGCCGACTCTGTGAAATACACTATTTTGCTGCGTGAATCACGCGTGGCGTTGGCCAAGAGCGGTTCATACGATCCCAAGGCCTTGAATATCATGAAGCAGATTCGTTGTAGCGTGAACCGCGCGGACTCCGAGTGCGCAACAAAGACTGAGCTGTAATCGATCCAGGGCGGGGCTTATTCCCGCCTGTTTGCCTTTGCAGTAATGGGGGCTTGCCGTTGCCCCCTTTTTATTACTTTTATTCGCTATTTGATCAGCCAACTCAAAGTTGGCGCTGATAAGGATCCGTTATGCAGAGTTCCGCCGGCAAGAAATGGATGGGTCGCACACCGTCCGAGTGGTTATCCAGCCTACCGATTTTCTCCCTGTTGTTACTCACCCTGATTATTGGTACGGGTGAAATGGTGCACGGTCAGCTCTTGCGGCTAGGCGAGCGCATGTTCGGCGATCCTGAAAATCAGGTTCAATACTTTTTGCTGCGTGCAGATCCTTCAGCACCCACCTGCGAAGCCAATCCCGACATTGACGCGCTTGTGACCAAACAGGTCGCCGATGCAGAGAGTGCACCGAAGTCTGATCTGGATTTGTTATTCGGTGATGTCGCTGTTGACCCCAACGAGATTCGAGCTTCTTTGGAAGCCGCCCGTGATCAATGCCGCGAGCGATTTGCTGTATATGAACGGGTGAGCAAAGCCATCACACCCGAAGTCGAGGTGTTTCGAGAAGTTGAAACCGGCTTTTTTGGTATTTTCAAATTCGGTACTGAAAACCGTCCCCTGATTTTGTTGATCATGGTCGCAATTGCTGCCATTTCAACCACCAAGCAGTTCCACCACATCAGTTTGCGTCCACCACGCACCAAGAAAGACTTCCAGGTCTATTCGTTGGCCATGCTGGGTGCAAACCTGTTGATGACCATTTCAGCTACCTACTACCTGAAGCTTCAATACGACTCGGGTGTGGCGGTTGAAAATCCGCTGATCAGTATTGTTGCCATTGCCCTGTTTGCCAGCCTGTCGTTCATCAGTCTGAAAGACGTGCTGAAAATTCC
The DNA here is from genome assembly GCF_902506325.1 of Limnobacter sp. 130. Classification (GTDB taxonomy): domain Bacteria; phylum Pseudomonadota; class Gammaproteobacteria; order Burkholderiales; family Burkholderiaceae_B; genus Limnobacter. The sequence goes on along the minus strand of NZ_LR732330.1, from coordinate 396,609 downwards.
AGCACAGGCTGAAGAGGGCGGAAGCTACGGCATGGGCCTGTTGAGTATCCCGCTGTATGCATTCATGGCCTTGAATGCGGGTATCAACTTTTTCATGGACGACTACATTGCTGGTTTGGCCATTTACTTTGGCCAGATCACCGAGTTGTCGAGCATTTTCCTGAACTTGGCGCTCTATCTGTGGGCCGGTATGTTGCTCAAGCAGACCCGTGTGGTGTCCTTGTTCATGGACATTCTCAAGCCCTGGAAGCTTCCACCTGAAATATTCACCTGGATTGTGTTGCTCGCAGCGGCCATTCCAACCGCCTACACAGGCGCCTCCGGTGTGTTCGTGATCGCCGCCGGTGCGATTGTTTATCGGGAAGTGCTTGCCTCTGGCGCACGTCGTCCATTTGCATTGGCCGCAACAGCCATGTCGGGCTCGCTCGGTGTGGTGCTTCGCCCCTGTTTGCTGATTGTGGTAATTGCCGCATTGAACAAGGAAGTGACCACCAGTGAACTGTATGGCTGGGGTCTGTTCGTATTCATACTGACTTCAACTATCTTCATGTTGATCGCGCTGCTAAAAGCAGAAGGGCGTGTCACTGAACGTGCCAAGGCGAAGGAAGCACTGCCACAATCCCTGCGAGCATTGGTACCCGTATCGCCTTACATTGTGATCGTGATGCTGGTGGTATTTGGTTACGAGTATTTGCTGGACACCAAACTGGATGAGTTCACAGCGCCCGTGATGCTGCCTGTGATCATGCTGTTCGTGATTATTTTCGACAAGCTGCGCGGCGGCCCCACCAAAGTAGGTGGTGATACGCCAGCAGACAAGAAGAAAAACCAGGGTCTGGAAATGGCGGTGCGCAGTGCCACCTCTGAAACCATTGGTCACATTGGTGCCCTGATCATGTTGATGGCCTTGTCTATCAGTGTGGGCGGCATGATTGAACGTTCTGGCTTGATGAGCATTGTTCCTGCCGAAATGGCCAGCATTTGGGGTGCATTGACGCTGTTCATGATCATGATGGTATTCATCGGCATGGTGATGGATCCATTCGGCGCGGTTATTCTTGTGTCGGCCACAGTGGCGCCAATTGCCTACAGCAATGGCATACACCCGGTCCACTTCTGGATGATCGTCATTACAGCGTTCGAGTTGGGTTATCTTTCGCCGCCGGTGGCATTGAACCAACTGCTCACTCGCCAGGTCGTGGGTGAAGCTGAAATGGACAAGGTTGCCGACGAAGTGAAAGGCAAGCCGTTCTACTACAGGTACGAACGTTGGTTGCTGCCCGTGTACACCTTGTTCATTGGTTTGCTGATCGTGACCTATGGTGGTCAAGCCTTGATCAACAATGCCGACAACTTGAAGCCAGTCAGTCATTTCCTGGGACTTGACCAACTTCGCCCGGCAGTACTTGACCAATCGCCCGCACCGGCTGCCGCACCTGCACCCGTTGCAGAACCTGCTGTAGACCCCGCAATTGATCCAGCAGCAGACACCTTGCTGGATCCTACGTTGCCGCCTGCGGACGATTTGTTGGGCGGTGAAATGCCTGCTGCAAGCGACCCCATGGCAGCTGCAGCACCTGTGGCGGTACCCGCTGCACCTGCTGGGCCCAGCCCGGTTCAGCTGCAAATTGAAGTGACAGAAGCAGTGAGCAATTGGGCTGCAGCCTGGAGTGCCCGCGATGTGGAGGGTTACCTCAGCTTTTATTCTGCCAACTTCGAGCTGCCTGGTGCACTAAGCCGTTCACAGTGGGAAAGCCAGCGCCGTGCCCGAATTGCCAACAAGTCGAATATTGAGGTTGACATCAGCAACCTGAATATTCAAATCAATGGCGAAGAAGCCACTGCCGAGTTTGATCAGGCCTACAAAGCTGACAAGTATTCTGACAACGTGCGCAAAACTTTGCGATTGAAGAAAGAAGATGGTCGCTGGAAGATTCTGACTGAGCAAGCCAGCTAATTTATTTGCCGTTCAATTGAAAAAGCCCCTGACTTGTCAGGGGCTTTTTTTATGCCTGGTCTCGCGGACAGGAATCGAACCTGTATCTAAGCCTTAGGAGGGCCTCGTACTATCCATTGTACTACCGCGAGATGAGCGCATTTTACACCGCATCTGCCGTCAGCCTGAGCCCGACCGGGTTCTGATTTAGAGATTTTGGATCATATTGAGTACGGAATTTATAAAAAATCAAAGAACTTACAAGAGCTAATCAATAAATACACCATGAAATCAGGCATTTGAAAATTACCTGTCCCTGGCATGCACACTGCACAACGCTTGTTACCACACACAAGCAAATAGAGGCAGGCCATGGAACAAATCGCAAACGTTCAACAGTTCGAAATCACCGTGTCGGGTATTGATGAAAGCACACCCGCACCGCTGAACGCAGCACAACTTTGCACGCTTGAAGCCTTGTTGAAATCGCAGCGATCGCGCTTGACCCATTTTGTTCGCAAGCACCTTCGCCGGGAGGATTATGTGGATGATCTTATCCAGCAAACGCACATGGCCGCGTTTCGCAACTGGGCCCGTTTTCGTGGCGACTCCAAACCCGAGACATGGCTGTTTGGCATTGCACTGAACCTGGTGAAAAACTTTCGCTACCGCGACACCAGTTTTCGGTTTCAAGGCGACGATTTCGATGAGCAGATCAGCATGATTCCCGCCGATTCAATCTGCGAGCCCGAAGAGTCCTTGATGCGCCAGGAGCGCATGGAAACCCTGAAGTCGGCGATTGATCAACTTCCGGGCAAAATGCAAACAGTGGTGCAGCTTGTTTTGCTCGAGGGTTTTACTTATCAGGACGCCGCACTTGAGCTGGATTTGCCCATTGGTACGGTTCGGTCCCGATTGTCTCGTGCAAGGGACATGCTTCGGGTGGAGGTGATGGCGCAGTCAGAATCACAGCATTGACTAATCCCAAGGGGTGATTCATTTGGCGTAAGCAGCCCTCACAATAAATATTGTTCAATTTATTGTGCCAAGGCTACAAATGACCGAGTTGATCCTTTGCATTGAATCGCAAGAACTTAAAAGCCGACTTCGTGCAGCAGCTTTGTTGATGCAGGCCAGTGTTCATGAATTGTCACTTGCTGAATTGATGGCCAAGCGCAACCTGCCCGCACACTGGTTGTTGGTGGACCATGGGCTGGAAGCAATTGGTGATTTAATCGAGCATTTCAAGGCACAGGGGCGTAATCCGGAAACCCAGATCATCCGGTTTATTGAAACACCCTGGCAAGAGTACGTTTATCACGACATTCCTATTTTTGCTTCGATCGTTCACCCCGCCAACCCATTGGCTGCCATGCAAGTACTGGAAAAGCTGACACGCACCAAGCCGTTCAGATCAGACCGAAAACCATTTCATGCCAATCATCCCGGGCCTTACAGCGAGGAGTTCGTGCGTTCACAGCCCATGCGCCATGCGGTATCCCAGCTTCAACGATTAAAGCAACTGCCTGTTGATACTGTACTTTTGGGGCCAACAGGCGCTGGCAAAGACACCGCAGCACGCTGGTTACATTCGCAGTCTGGCGTGAAGGGGGAGTTTGTTCACGTCAACTGTGCAGCGCTGCCAGAACAACTTTTCGAGGCCGAGGTATTTGGCGTGATGGCAGGTGCTTTTACCGGAGCCCTAAAAGACAGACCCGGCAAACTGGAACAGGCGCACAATGGCACGCTGTATCTGGATGAAATGGACAGCCTGCCTTTGTCCTGTCAGGCCAAGTTATTAAATGCCTTGCAGTATCGCGGGGCCACGCGCCTGGGTGGGCAAACATCTTACAGCGCTGCATTCAGGGTCATTGCCTCCACCAAAGCCAGTCTGGAAACTTTGGTGGCGCAGGGGAAGTTTCGGGAAGATCTGCATTTTCGACTCAGCGTATCTCAGGTGCGCATTCCCGCCTTGGCTGAACGACTTGAAGACATCATTCCCTTGTATCGGCATTTTCTTGGTGAAGTGGCTACACAATTCAAACTCGGGGTGCCCGATCTTGAGCATGACGATATTGATGAACTCTTGAGCAAACCCTGGCCGGGGAATGTACGGGAGTTGCACGCGTTTGCACAACGTCATGTCATCGGCCTGGGTACACCTTCTTGCATGGCCGTTGGCGTTGAGCCCGCAACGGGTTTGAAGCAGCGGCTGCTGGCATTTGAAAAGGCAGTGTTGATTCAAACACTTCACGCTCATCAGGGGTGCGTGCGCCTTGCCAGCGAAAGTCTCGGCATACCTGTTCATTCCTTGTACTACCGCATGAAACGCTTCGATATTCTTGAGAAAGTCGGGAACCCTTTGGCTGGCAAAGCCACTCAATTTTCATGAAACTAAGTTTATTGGCATCTTGCAAATGATTAATCCCAATACCCCGTCAATTCAGGCTGGTGCAGTCAATGCGGCAAACTCCGTTGGCTCGGTCGCGCGCAGCACCTTCAAATCCATTCTTTCCGAGCTGAATACGCGCCCCCTGAAACCCCTTGCCATGCAGCGTTTTGCGGGCCTTACTTCGCCCCGCAGTCTTGCACAGCAAGTTCACAGCGATACCGCTGGTATCGTGTAGGGCCAGGTTTATTCATGTCGCCTGGCGCTTCCGGAAACTGGTTCTTGATTGATCAGCAGGCTGTTGAGGGTTTGGGGCATGGCGAATTGTTGCAATCCTCTTCTTGCCCCTCCGATTTCCAAGCCACGCTTGTCTTGAACAGCTATGAAAGTAATTGCCTTCGTAACTGGCTTTCGCAACGTTGGCGAGCAAAGTCTCTCGAGCAAACCTGTGTTTACGAGGCTGAGCATTCGACCTTGCTAATATCCATGGCCATGTCTGCAATCAATCTGCTTGCTGCCAGGGAAAAATTCGAAGCTTGGCTGCAAGCGGTTTTACTTGATCAACTTAGTGCGGCGCAAAGTCGGGATTGAATACGCTAGGTTGCGCTTTTATTCTGGAAGTAGGTTTGTTTGTAGGCAAATGCCACATGAACAAATCCCTGAAATTGAGTCATAACAATGTCGTTGTTCTCACTCACAATTTCCAGACACAGCCGCAAACAGTTGTCGTGGTGTGAAATTGCAATGGATACGCCAGCGGGCATGTCGTCTTTCAGCGCGCCGAACAAGGCCAAGGCCAATTTGATCTGGTTTTCCTGAACTTGAAGCGATTTCCCCAGGCTGAATACTCTCGAGCTTACTCGGCAATCTGAGCCGCTCAAGTGTTGCAATTCAACTGTGAAATTCTTTTCAAAATCGATTCGATAACCGTCTGTGGCCGCACATTGCTCGGTGTCGCTGGGACTCATTCCCAAAGACTCCAGAATTTTGTTGAGTGCCCCATATCGGGTCGACAAATTTGCGTTCATTAGTCCATGTACAAATCGTAGATTGATTTCAATTGCGCACGTGATCTTGAAATGCGTGACCGCACGGTGCCAATTGGAATGCCTAGAATGTCAGCCGCTTCCTGGTAAGAATTGCCATGCTGAACGACCAGAATCAAGGTCTCACGCAGGTCGTTGGGTAAATTTCCAATGGCCGATTCCAGTTTGATGCTGAACTCGTTTTTCATGCAGTGCTGCATGGGGTCTGAGCCTTCTGCCTGTTCCAGTTCAAGATCTTCATCCGAGGTGAAATGAAATTTATACTGTGGCGAGCGGCGGGCCGTGTTTCGAATAATGTTCAGTGCAATGCCGAACAGCCAGGTGGCTCTTTTTGCGTCGCCCCGAAAACTGTCCCAGCAGCAGTAAGCCTCAATCAGGGTTTGTTGGAACACATCTTCAACTGCATTTTCATCACGAAAATGTTTGATGATGAAGTTGCGTAACCGCTTTTCCTGCTTGGCCACCAACAACTCGAACTCCGAGCGGGTTGTTTCCAGATTCGCCCTCGAGCACCTTTGAATTGCGGTGATCTTTAACTTGGGGGCAATCGGTTTCATGTCGAGCCTCTCTACTTGAAACGGAAGTGGAATCATGGTCGGCCTTGGCAAATGGTTTAAATAACGCCACAGCGTATCAAGGCTGCAAAAAGTCCGAATGAGGTGTCACCATGGATAGGGGGTGGGGTGACATGCTGCTTTATTAGCCTTAAAAAGTGTGCTAACCACGCGCTACAAATTTCCTATCTTGATCATGAGTGCTGGCACAGCCGCAGATGGTTCCAGTACGGCCCGAAATGGGCTGAAATTATTGGTATCATCAAGCGGTCATTGAACTATCAGGTTGTCATGAGCCAGTACCAAGAATCGTCCATCCGTGTCCTTAAGGGGCTAGAGCCAGTCAAGCAGCGCCCTGGCATGTACACCCGCACCGACTGCCCCTTGCACATTATTCAAGAGGTAATCGACAACGCGGCTGATGAAGCCTTAGGTGGTTTTGGTTCAAGAATTACGGTCACCGTTCACACCGATGGCAGTGTGTCGGTGCAAGACGAAGGGCGGGGCATCCCGATCGGCCTTCATCCTGAAGAACAAGTACCCGTAATCGAGCTGGTGTTTACCCGCTTGCATGCAGGTGGCAAGTTCAACAAGGCCGATGGCGGAGCTTACCGCTTCTCAGGCGGTTTGCACGGTGTGGGTGTTTCTGTCACCAACGCCTTGTCTACCCGGCTTGAAGTGAGCGCGGTGCGCGACAAGCAGGTGGGCATACTGGTGTTCAGCGGTGGCGATGTGATCGAGCCCCTGAAAGTACGTCCCCAAGCCAGCGGCGATCCCAAAAAGGGAACCACGGTGCGCGTGTGGCCCGATCCCCAGTACTTTGACTCAGCTGTACTGCCTCTCAATGAAATGGATCGCTTGCTGAGAAGCAAGGCGGTGTTGCTCAAGGGCGTGGAAGTTGTACTCGTGACCGAGAAAACCGGTGAAGCCAAACGCTGGAAGTTTGAGGATGGTTTGAGTGGCTTTTTGCGCGAGGAGTTGCTGGACCGTGAACTGGTCGCCCCCATGTTCAGTGGCGACCTGAACGTGGATGTGCTGCGCGACGAAGGTTTCGCTGAAGGCGAGGGCGCAGCCTGGGCCTTGGCCTTTGTGGCCGAAGGTGCGCCTGTGCGTGAAAGTTATGTCAACCTGATTCCAACTTCTGCCGGGGGTACCCATGAATCGGGCCTGCGCGAGGCTGTGTTCCAGGCCATCAAGGCATTCTGCGAAATGCATTCGCTCATGCCCAAGGGCATTAAATTGATGCCTGATGACATATTTTCCAAGGCCAACTTTGTGCTGTCAGCCAAGGTGCTCGACCCGCAATTCCAAGGTCAAATCAAGGAACGCTTGAACAGCCGCGATGCAGTGCGTTTGGTGTCCTCACTGGTGAAGCCTGCGTTCGAGTTGTGGTTGAACCAGCATGTGGAAGACGGCAAAAAAATTGCTGAACTGGCCATTAAACAAGCGCAAGCCCGTTCGCGTGCAGCGCAAAAAGTTGAAAAACGAAAAAGCTCTTCGGTGGCCATTTTGCCGGGCAAGTTAACCGATTGTGAAAGCACTGACATTACTTTGAACGAAGTATTCCTGGTCGAGGGCGATTCCGCCGGTGGCTCTGCAAAAATGGGGCGCGACAAAGAATTTCAAGCGGTGTTGCCTTTGCGCGGCAAGGTGCTCAATGCCTGGGAAACCGACAAAGACCGTCTGTTTGCCAATCAGGAAATTCACGACATTGCAGTGGCCATTGGTGTAGACCCCCATGGTGTGAACGACAACCCCGACTTGAGCGGTTTGCGTTACGGCAAAATTTGTATTCTTTCCGATGCCGATGTGGACGGTTCGCACATTCAGGTGTTGCTGCTCACCTTGTTCTACAAACATTTCCCTGCGCTCATTCGCAGCCAGAATTTGTATGTGGCTCGCCCGCCGTTATTCCGCGTGGATGTGCCTGCACAGGGCAAGAAGCCTGCACGCAAACTGTATTGTCTGGACGAAGCCGAGCTTTACGCCGTGCAAGACAAGCTGGGCAAGGAAGGTGTGAAAGAGGCGAACATCAAGATTTCCCGCTTCAAGGGTTTGGGCGAAATGAATGCGGAGCAACTTTGGGAAACCACTTTGAACCCAGACACGCGCCGTTTGTTGCCGGTTACTTTGGGCAGCCTCGATGTAGACCAAACCAACGCCATGATGCACATGTTGATGGGACGCACTGAAAGTGGTGCACGCCGCATCTGGCTGGAAGACAAAGGCAATTTGGTTGAAGTGGATATCTGATTTGTCCCCGGTCTATTTGAAATCGCGAGAAGGTGTTTGTAGTTGCGCAAGCAGGTGGGTGTAGTCCACCAGCCTGCGTGCTACCAAATTACATACTTCGCCTTCGCGCTGCCATATGCCAAATACGCCCATGATTTGCGCATTGCGTAACACTTGCCGCTGTTCCTCTGCCAGGCTGTTCCACACAATGACATTCACATTGCCTGTTTCATCTTCAAGGTTTAAAAACACGGTGCCATGCGCAGTGGCCGGGCGTTGCCGGTGCGTCACAATGCCGCAGGCACGCGCCAATCGGCCGTTCGGGTAGGTGCGCAATTCTTCAACCTGCCTTATTTTGTAAGGTGCCAGTTGCTTGCGCAAAAATGAAATAGGGTGGTGTTGAAGGCTTGCACCGGTTGCGCGGTAATCAGCCAGCATGTCTTCCAGTTCGCTGGCCTTTGGCAATGCAAGCGGTGTTTCATTGCTTCGGGTGTGGGTTAGCAAGTCTGGGTTTCTTGCGCCATGTCGAAAGCCATTTGTTTCGGTTGCTGCAGTTTGCCACACAGCTTGGCGGCGGTGCCCGGCCAGTTGTTCCAGCGCATTGGCGTCGGCCAGCGCAAGCAGGTCAGCGCGGTCAAGCTGTGCGCGTTTGGTCAGGTCTTCCACACTTTCAAACAGGCCTTGTTCACGGGTTCGAACAATGCGCAAAGCAGCATCGTTTTTCAGGCCATTCACACGGTTCAGGCCCAAGCGAACAGGGAGCAGGGTGCCGTTGCAACTGTCCAGCCGGGTTTCAAACGCACTGCATTGCACATCCACGGGCAATACTTTCACCCCGTGCCTTTGCGCATCTTGAATCAGTTGCGAAGGTGCATAAAAACCCATGGGTTGAGCGTTGAGCAAGCCACACAAAAATGCATCCGGGTGGTGGCATTTCAGCCAGGCCGACGCATACACCAGCATCGCGAAACTGGCTGCATGGCTTTCCGGAAAGCCATATTCGCCAAAGCCTTCCATTTGCCTGAAAATACTTTCGGCAAACTCGCGGGTGTAGCCGCGTTCTACCATGCCACCCACCACACGTTCATAAAAATGGTGCAGGCCACCCTTGCGCTTCCAGGCTGCCATGCCGCGGCGCAGCGCATCGGCCTCGCCCGGTGTAAAGCCTGCGGCCAAAATGGCCACCTGCATCACTTGTTCCTGAAAAATCGGTACGCCCTCGGTGCGACCCAGTGCCTCTTTCAAGGCATCCGAGGGGTAGTTCACTGCCTCCAGGCGTTGCCTGCGTTTTAGGAACGGGTGAACCATGCCGCCTTGAATGGGGCCGGGTCGCACAATGGCCACTTGAATTACCAGGTCGTAATATTCGCGGGGTTGCAGTCGTGGCAGCATGCCCATTTGTGCGCGGCTTTCTATTTGAAACACACCCACAGTGTCGGCCTTGCACATCATGTCGTAAGCTGCGCTGTCTTCAGGCGGTATGGCTTGCAGGGTTTGGGGGGCGCCCCGCTTTTTGTGCAGTTCGTCCAGTGTCATGCGGATGGCGCTCAGCATTCCCAGCGCCAATACATCCACTTTCATCAGGCCCATGGCATCCAGGTCGTCTTTGTCCCACTGAATCACGCTGCGGCCTGGCATGGATGCATTTTCAACCGGCACCAGTTCAGTCAGGCTGTCGCGCGCAATCACAAAGCCACCTGTGTGTTGCGACAAATGCCGCGGAAAACCCAGTAGTTCATCAGCCAAATGCACGCAATGTTGAATCGTGGTTTGACGCACATCAATTCCCGCCTGCACCATGTGGTCGACACGCATGCTGCGGCTGTAACCGCCATCTTGTGACTTGGCCAATTGCTCAATCACGTCAGTGGGCAATCCCAATGCTTTCCCCACATCCCGCAGTGCCGAGCGGGGCCGGTACACCACTACACTGGCGGCCAATGCGGCCCGGTCACGACCATATTTTTTGTATATGTATTGAATCACTTCTTCGCGGCGTGTGTGTTCAAAGTCCACGTCGATGTCGGGTGGCTCGTTGCGTTCGCGGCTAATAAAACGCTCAAACAGCACCGCCATTTTGTCGGGGTTTACTTCAGTAATGTGCAGGCAATAACACACCACGGAATTGGCGGCAGATCCACGTCCCTGGCACAAAATATTGCGCGAACGCGCAAAGCGAACAATGTCGTGAACGGTTAAAAAGTAAGCCTCAAATTTCAGTTCTTCAATCAGCGTCAATTCATGTTCAATCTGTTTTCGAACTTTTGCGGGTACTGCGTTGCTGTAGCGCTGCATCGCACCTTGCTCTACAAGCAGGCGCAAGTACTCTGTGGGCTCCAGGCCTTCTGGGCTGATTTCACGGGGGTACTGGTAGCGCAATTCATCGAGCGAAAATACACATTGCGCCGCCAGTGTCGTGGTTTGCTCAAGCAAGGTGTGCGGGTAAATTTGGGCAAGTACCTGCAAGGGTTGCAGGCAACGTTGCGCATTCGTTTCCAGAAAGGGTCTGGCCTCGTTCAGGCTGCAGTTCAGCCGAATGGCAGTGAGCACATCATGCAGGTTTTTTCGTTCGCTTGAATGCATCACAGGCAAATTGCTGGCCATTAATTCGACATGGTGCAAGTGGGCCAAAGTTTGCAAGTGCAGCAACCATGCTTTGTCAAACCCCCTGTGCTGCAAATTGCACACCAAGTGCATTCGGCCAGTGAAGCGTTTGGCGCACCAACTTAGCAGTACAGCCAAGTTTTCTTTGTTGCGCTCATCGGGTAGCAGCAATAAATGCAGTCCGGGTGGAATGTCGGCAAGGTCTTCGCGGGTAAACAGGTAATCGCCTTTGAATGCACGGCTGCGTGCCTGTGTAATCAACCGGCACAAGTGGGTGTAACCCGTCTTATTTTTCACAACCAGGGCAATGCGCTGGCCAGCAAATTGACTGCTGTGTGCAAACAGAAATTGCGCACCCACCAGCAGTTGTATGCCGCTTTCCTTGGCGGCCTGGTGTGCGCGAACAATGCCGGCAAGCGAACATTCATCGGCAATGCCAATGGCGCTGTAACCCAGTAGTTTCGCCTGTTGAACCAGTTCTTCGGGGTGCGATGCACTTTTTAAAAAACTGAAATTGCTCAATGCCAGTGGTTCCGCAAAGCGGATCGGATTTTCCATGGTTTGAGTCATGCAAAGTAACCGTGTAAAAACCAGCGTGTGTTGTTTTCAAGCAGGTCTTGGTACAGCCACACCAAACTCGAGTTGCTGTCGCGTGCGCAATAGTAATCGCGTTTGCAAGGTTGGGCATCCCACCAGCCAAACTCAACACGCTCAGGGCCACTGAGCAACTGCCAGGGGCCACCGGCTTGCCAGCTTGGGGTTTTACCTTGCAAGGGTTTGGGCTGTGGCAACAACCACAAAGGCCTTGGCGCACTGCAGGGCAAGGTGGCGTTGTTCAGTTCAGGGGCGTGTGTTTTATCGCCTTTTTTAAAGGCAGTATTTGAATTTTTAATTAAGGGGACAGGCTGCAACACAACGCTGCATTCCGGTCTTGGGTCGCTTTCAGTGGCTGCAAACAACACGGTTTGTTCGCCCAGGCGCGCGCGCAGAACATCGCAGGTATTGTCCCAATTGTGCAAGCTTTTCCCAGGATCGGGTAAAAAACTGGTGTTTATATTGGGCAGCAATTCACTGTGCGCGCACTGTACCCGCAGGTTGCGTACGTCATCTTCAAATTGCATTCGCCCCAGTTGGTGGTGCAGCAGCCGTTTCCAGGTATCAAGGCAGTCGGTGGGCTGCGCACTTCGAAGGCGCAAGATTTCTTCACCATGCGCATGCTTGAAGGACCAGTGCAATTCACGCGCACCATGTTTTTGCTGCTTTAACCAGCGGCACACTGCTTGAAGCAGGGTTTGTGCATGGTGCTCAATCAGGTCTAGCCTGTCGCTGTGAAACGGCAATTCTGTTTCTTGTTCAAAGGTGTTGGCAGGTGTGTGGGTAACCGCGCCTGGTGCCAATTTGTTTTGAACGCCAAAGCCTGAATCAAGTTCTGCCAGTGCCTGTGCGCCAAAGCGTTTTAAAAACCCGTCGCGCGGCAAACGCCACAAATCACCAATGCGATTAAAGCCGCATTGTTGCCAGGTGGTTTGTAACTTTAAATCGCAATCCAGTGCATGTGTTGGCAGGGACAACAAGCTGTTGTCATTGAAACTCAGCATGGCCAGAAAGTCACTTTCAGTGTGCGCAGGTGCACATTTACCAAGCCACCAAGCCCCAGTGGCGGTGTGGTGGTTGGCCAGTTGCAGTTCACCAGGAAACTCTTCTGCGCTTTGCCACAATTGCGAAAGCAAAGCCTGTGCACCACCAAACAGCCTGAAGCTGCTGTGCACTTCAACCAACCACCCCGCATATTCATGGTGTTGGTCTTGTCGCCAACACACCATCGGGCTGTAATGTGCTGCCAATTCAAATAGTGAATTGGCGTCAAACTGAGGTGTAGTTTCCTGTGGCTTGCAGGGTTGTTTGAAAGTTTGTTTGTAACTCAGGGCGATCCAGCGCACGAACAAGCTCCTGTGAGTGCGGGGTGTCGGGTAAAGCACCTTGCGGTTTGGGTAAATCAATCAATACTGCTTGTTCCAGCACAGGGCCCCTGCGTTTGATCAAATGCACGCGCAAGCTGTTGGGGCTTTGCGCGGTCAGGCACAAACGCAGCGAAGCCGGGGAGGGCTGAATTTGTGCCCGAATAGGGCGAAATACAAAACTTAAACCTTGTGAGCGTGTGGCCTGGTATTGCAAGCGGCGTAACACGGTGGGGCTGCACAATGCTTTTTCCTCGGGCAACCACATGAAAAGCGCACCAAATGAATCGCTTTGAAGTACTTGTTCAATCGCCCAAAGCCGATCTTGAGGTTTGTCGGTTTGAATTAAATGGACTTGGTTTAAAGCCACACCGAACTGTTCAAATACGGGTGTAAGTGGAAGCAGTGGCGCGCCAATCAGCACCAGTTTTTTTTGTTCCAGCGAAAGCTTGCGTAACACGGGGATCAGAAAGCGAAGCTCGCCGATGCCGTGGTGTTTCAACAGCAGTTCAATCAGGTTTCGGGTGGGCCAGCCACCCCCTGGCAATTGTTGATCCAGGGCAGCAAAGCCGCTAGGTATGCGTGCGCTGGTGTCGCTGGCAAGCTGATGGGCGCGCCAAACGCCAGGGTGAATGTTGGCAAGATCAGATGACACAACAACCCCCGACATTGCTCTTGGTGCAATGACTGCTTTTTAGTGCAACTGGCCCTGGCGGATCAAACCAACAGCCAAACCTTCAATTGCGAATGTTTCTGTTCGCAAGTCGACTTCAATGGGGGCGAAATCGCTGTTTTCAGCTTGCAGCTCAACCACATGGCCTTTCTGAAAAAAACGTTTCACGGTGACATCGTCGTTCACACGCGCAACCACCACCTGACCTGCGCGTGCGGTGCTTGCTTTTTTTACTGCCAACAAGTCGCCATCCATAATGCCGATGTCTTTCATGGACATGCCACGTACTTTCAGCAGGTAATCGGGCTTGTCGGGAAAGAGCGATGGATCAACCGGAATTTGTTTTTCCACGTGTTCTTGCGCAAGAATCGGGCTGCCTGCTGCAACACGGCCAATTAGCGGCAGTTGCATGAAATGCTCGAATGCACGTTCGGCTGCCTTGCTGGCGGTTTCTTCCAAACCTTCAGCATATTCACCCAGCAGGCGAATGCCGCGCGAGGTGCTGGCATCGAGCGCGATGACGTTTTTCTTGGCCAAAGCCTGTAAGTGATCTTCTGCCGCGTTGGCAGAGCGAAAGCCCAATTGCCGTGCAATTTCAGCACGGGTAGGGGGGCGGCCAAATTGCGCGATTTGATCGCGAATCAGATCCAGAATTTCTTGTTGACGAGCAGTTAAACCTTTCATGGCACCAATCTCGAATTGACATGCTGTGATTATATACAGTAAATCAAAACTTGCCAACACATTTGCTTGAATCCATTTGTGCATATGACAGGTAATACATTCATCTTCGGGAGAGACAGCCTGGGAGACACGGCCAGAAGCGGAGCGACAATGTCGCATCCGCGGCCAACCTCAAAAAAACCAGTGTCTCGCATACCTTGTATTGGGTATTTTTCCCGGCTTCACACCACCCTGTCCCTGAATCACCTGCCAGATCCTGCGATAATAAACCCGTAGTAACAACCAGGTGATGCATGTCCATGCTTGTAGTTCTTTCTCCCGCAAAATCGCTCGATTACGAAACACCCTTGTCCGTTTCAACCAGCACGCAGCCCCAATTTGTTGAGCAGGCAGCCGAGTTGGTGAACATTCTTCGCCCTATGAGTCCGGCTGATATTTCCAAACTCATGTCAGTTTCTGACAAGTTGGGGGTGCTTAACGCAACGCGTTACAGCGAATGGTCAACCAAGTTCACCAAGAAAAATTCGCGGCCTGCATTGCTGGCGTTCAATGGCGATGTGTACGATGGTTTTGATGCCAAAACCCTGGACGAAGATGGACTGGCCTTTGCCCAAAAGCATGTGCGTATTTTGTCGGGTTTGTACGGCATTCTTCGCCCGCTCGATTTAATGCAACCTTATCGGCTTGAAATGGGCACCAAGCTGCCCAATTCGGCAGGCAAAGATTTGTACGCGTACTGGAAGCAAACTGTGGCGCCCGCTTTGAACAAAGAGCTCGGCAAAAAAGACCCGGTGCTGGTGAACCTGGCTTCGGATGAATATTTCAAGTCGGTCGATACCAAGGCTTTGAATGCACGTGTGGTACAGCCTGCCTTTCAAGACTATAAAAATGGTCAGTACAAAATCATTAGCTTCTTTGCAAAAAAGGCCCGCGGCCTGATGGCCCGTCACATTGTTGATCAACGCATCACTGATGTAGAGCAACTGAAAAAATTCAAGGTCGCCGGTTATTCTTTTGCAGCCAAAGAATCCACTGAAAACACTTGGGTGTTTCGCCGCAAGGAAGCCTGATTTTGACCATTCCCCATATTTTAATCAGCAACGACGATGGCTACAGCGCCCCTGGCATTCTGGCCCTGCATGGTGCCTTGCTAGAACGATTCGGCAACACAGTTCACCTGGAAGTCATGGCGCCCGAACAAGACCGTTCAGGTGTATCAAACGCCCTTACGCTTGATCGCCCGCTCACTGTGCGCAAAGCGGCCAACGGTTTTCGCTATGTGAATGGCACCCCCACCGATTGTGTGCATGTGGCAGTAACAGGTTTGCTGGAACGCCGCCCCGATCTTGTCGTTTCCGGTATCAACAACGGTGCCAATATGGGCGACGACACCATTTACTCGGGCACCGTGGCCGCAGCCATGGAAGGCTTCCAGTGTGGTCTGCCTGCCATTGCTTTTTCGCTGGCCGGCAAGGGTTATGCGCACCTGGACAGCGCGGCCCGTGTTGCTGCTGAAATCGTGGACCGTTTTCTGAACAATCCACTGGGGCTTGAACACTGCTTGCTGAATGTGAATATTCCTCCCATTCCTTACGACGACATGCAGGGCTATGAATGCACCCGCTTGGGCAAACGGCACCATGCTGAACCAGTTATTCCAACCCAGAATCCCAAAGATGAAACCGTTTACTGGATTGGCCCACCCGGTGGCGCGAAAGATGCTGGCCCTGGAACCGATTTTTATGCGGTGAAGCAGGGTAAAATTTCAATCAGCCCATTGAAGGCTGATTTGACTGACCTTGAACAAATGAAAACCCTGGCCGATTGGCTGTAAAACAAAAAATGGATCAAAAGCCTCGCTTCAAGCCAGCACCTGCGCTGATTACCCAGTCTGCGCGCAAACTGGATCGCATACCGGAACGCCTCGGTGGGTCAAGCCTGACCTCTGAGCGCGCACGCGGGCATCTGGTTCAAAAGCTTAAAACATTGGGCATCACGAACCAGCGTGTGCTGGATGTGATTGGCACAGTACCGCGCCACCTTTTTGTGGATGAAGCCTTTGCTTCGCGGGCCTATGAAGATGCAGCACTACCCATCGGTCACCAACAAACCATTTCGCGCCCGTTCACCGTGGCGCGTTTTGCGGAATATGCGCTGGATGGTCGGACTGAGCTCGACAATGTGCTCGAAGTGGGGGCAGGCTGTGGCTATCAGGCCGCTGTGTTTGCCAAGATTGCAAAGCAAGTGGTCAGCATAGAGCGCATTGAGGCGTTGTATGACAAGGCCCAGCGTAATTTAAAGCTTGCAGACTTTCCGAAAGTCAAAGTAATTCATGGTGATGGGCTAGCGGGCTTGCCCGCACAGGCACCATTTGATGTCATCATTGTGGCCGCAGCTGGTTTGGAAATTCCGCAAGCTTTATTAAAGCAACTCAAAATTGGCGGGCGTCTTATTGTGCCCGTGGCTGATCAAAATCAGCAAAATCTGGTCATTGTTGATCGCTTGAAGGTCGATAAATGGCATCGTGAGAAAAAAGACTTGGTAAAATTCGTACCCCTGTTACAAGGAACTCGCATCGTATGAAACGTGGCGCATTAACTAGAACCCCATTGCTGGGTCACACACGTGCATTGGCAGTTGGGTTTGCAACCCTTATTTTTCTTGGCGCGTGTACTACAACTGGGAATCAAGCCCCGGTTGTGGATCGTTTGCCGTCCAGATCCTCCGATACTGCAGTGGCCACCGATGGTGTTTACACCGTGAAGGCCGGCGATACCCTGTACAGCATTGCCCTTGATTTTGGTCTTGATTGGCGTGAACTGGCTCGAGCCAATAACTTGAGCGATCCCAGCAAGCTGAGTATTGGTCAAAAACTGCGTGTAACAGGCGCGCCTGGCGTCGTGGCAGGCTCAACCATTGAAGACAGCGGTGTTGAAGTGACCCCGATTACCCCGGCGGGTGGCGCAAAGCCCGTTGAGGCAACGCCAGCGCCCGAAATCAAGCCGCCTGCGCCAGTGGCGGTTACTTTGGGCTTTATTTGGCCGCACCCGGGTGAAATTATTCAAGGGTACAAAGCAGGTGTGAACAAGGGCATTGACCTTGCTGCCAAAGTGGGTGACCCCGTAATGGCCTCTCAGGCCGGGCGTGTGGTGTATTCCGGTAACGCCTTGCGTGGTTATGGCAACCTGATCATTTTGAAACACGACAACAATTTGTTGACAGCCTATGCGCACAACAAAACCTTGTTGGTCAAAGAAGGTGAACCCGTGACCAAGGGCCAAAAAATTGCGGAAGCAGGGCAGTCCGATTCCGATCGCCCCAAATTACATTTTGAGGTTCGCAAGCAGGGCAAACCTGTTGACCCAATGGATTACCTGCCAGCCCGTTAATTTTTATCGAAAGTAGCCATGGGCCGCAAAAAGAAAAAAGAAAGAACACCTGTGGTGTTTCCACAGGTGCAAGTTGCCATTGAGTCGATTGATCTGGATGCCAATGGTATTGGTCATGTCGATGGCAAGGTGCATTTTATCGATGGTGCCATCACCGGCGAAACTGTTGTTGCTGAAGTTACTCGCGTCAAGCCGAGTTATTCAAGGGGCAGAACGCTTCAGGTGCTCAACAGCGTGTCCACGCGAACCACACCCAAGTGCCCGCATTACGGCGTGTGTGGCGGGTGTGCCATGCAGCACATCGAACCCAATGCCCAGGTGGCCATTAAAAATCGTGCCCTTGAAGACCTGTTGCAACGAATTGGCCGCCAAACCCCTGAACAAATGATGCCGCCTATTTACGGCTCGTTTTGGGGTTATCGTCACCGTGCACGCCTAAGCACCCGTTTCGTGATCAAGAAAGATCGCTTTTTTGTGGGTTTTCACGAGAAAGCTTCCTCGTATGTGGCCGACATGCAGCAATGCCATGTGTTGCCCAAGCATGTGTCCAACATGATTGTGCCGCTTGGCAATATGTTGGTTACGCTCAGCATTTACATGCGTGTGCCCCAAATTGAGTTGGCCGTGGGCGATGGCGTTACCGCAATGGTGTTGCGCCATCTCGAACCTTTTAGTGACTCCGATTTGGATACACTTCGTGCCTTCGGCCTTGAGTGGGGAATCGACTGGTGGTTGCAACCTGGTGGCCCGGCCACTGCGCATCGTCTGGAAGCAGACAAACCAGTGGACCTGACCTATCGAATTCCCAGTTTTGGAATTCGTATGCGTTTTCGGCCCACCGACTTCACGCAAGTGAACCACCTGATCAACGACGCCATGATTAGCCGTGCTGTCTCATTGCTCGACCTAAAGGCCGAAGACCGTGTGCTTGACCTGTTTTGTGGTTTGGGCAATTTTTCTTTGCCTTTGGCTACAAAAAGCAGTTACGTGAGAGGCTTTGAAGGTTCGCAAGACCTGGTTGACCGGGCTGGTGAAAACGCGCAGTTCAATGGTTTGGCAGACAAAACAGAATTTCATGTACGCAATCTGTTCGAAGTGGAAACACCCGAGTGGGAAAGCTGGGGGCAGTACGACAAAGTGTTGGTCGATCCACCGCGTGATGGCGCTTTGGAAATTTGTAAGGCCATTGTGGGCGCGCGTGCTGAATTTCAGCCCAAACGTATTGTGTATGTGAGTTGTAATCCTGGCACCTTGGCGCGTGACGCTGCCGTGTTGTGCAATCTAGGTTCATACAAACTCATGAAAGCAGGGGTGGTCAACATGTTTCCACACACGGCGCATGTTGAATCAATTGCGGTGTTTGAGCGGTTGGCCTACAGCGATTATTTGTGATTACTTTACTGAGCGTATAAATAACAAACGGGGCCGTTGCGGCCCCGTTTTCGTTGGTGCGTTTGCCTCACCAACTCGGCGGTCAGTATAGATACCGACCCACTGAAACTTCATACTGCGCTTTTGAAATTCACTTTGCAACAACTTTCGATGCTGCAAAGTGTCAAAAAAACTGCTTAAAAATCAGTTACTTCGCAGTAACTTTTTCCAGAACTCGCGTATTTACTCGCGGCTGCCACCTGCAAACACCATGAGCAGCTGCAGCAAATTAACAAACAAATTGTACAAACTCAGGTAAATGCTCAGCGCTGCGGAAATGTAGTTGGTTTCGCCACCGCGCATTACACGCTGCAGGTCATACAGAATAAACAGCGAGAACAGGCCCACACAAATGGTGGAAATGGTCAGCGACAGTGCTGGCATTTGCAGGAAAATGTTGGCCACAGAAGCCACAATCACCATGACCAAGCCAATCAACAGACCTTTGCCCATGTTGGTGAAATCACGTTTGGTGACCGCAGCGTAACTGGCCAGGCCGAAGAAAATACCCGCTGTACCCAGCGCAGCCATCATGATGATGGAACTACCGTTCGACAGGCTCAGGGCGACCGATAGAATGCCCGACAGCATGAGACCCATGAAAAAGGTGAAGCCCAACATGAGCACCACACCAAACGAGTTGTTGCGGTTTCGCTGGATACCCCAGATGAAACCGAACATGGCGGCAAGCATGACCACGAATGAAAGAATAGGGCTGCCAGCAAACAAACGGAAGAAGCCGAATTGAATACCTGCAAACGCGCCCAAGGCTGTCGGAATCATTGACAGGGCCAGCAAGAAGTAGGTGTTTCGCAGAACACGGTTGGTTTCTACGGTAGATACACCACCGGCCGTGCGGCCAAATTGTGCGGTTCTGAATTCAGACATGTGTACTCGCTCCTTTGTAAAACGCGAATTTGTATGGATTTAGAGTAATGGTAATGGCGAAAAGTTTCAATTCAAGGTGTGGGTCAGTCCTGTGATTGGGTTTTTTACATAAACCAGCTATAATCGCGGGTTAATTTTCACGCTTTTCTAATCTTTTCGGAGTGGTTACACTATGGCAATCGAGCGCACCCTGTCCATCATCAAGCCTGATGCTGTTGCAAAAAACGTTATTGGTCAAATTTACAGCCGCTTTGAAGCTGCTGGCCTGAAGGTAGTTGCTGCACGCATGGCGCACCTGTCACGCGCTGAAGCTGAAGGCTTCTATGCTGTACACAAAGCACGCCCGTTCTTCAATGACCTGGTTGAGTTCATGATTTCCGGCCCAGTCATGATTCAAGCTCTGGAAGGCGAGAACGCCATTGCCAAGAACCGTGAATTGATGGGTGCCACAAACCCCAAGGAAGCTGCCGCCGGTACCATTCGTGCTGATTTCGCTGAAAGCATTGATGCCAACGCTGTTCACGGCTCTGATGCCCCTGAAACTGCTGCGAATGAAATCGCTTACTTCTTCCCAGCGTCATATGTATTTTCACGCTAATCTAACCAGATTGCGTTGAATTCCGGGGGCGCACTGGCGTCCCCGTTTGTTTTGAAAGGACACACCATGAGTGAACAACTCGATAACTTGCTGGACTACTCGGTACCCGAGTTGATTCAGTGGTGTGGCAATTTGGGTGAAAAACCATTTCGTGCCAAACAATTGGCCAAGTGGATTCACCAGTCTGGCATGGACAATTTTGAGTCCATGACTGATCTTGCGAAGTCATTTCGCCAGAATTTGAATAGCCGTGCCTGTATCAAGGCCCCCAACATCATTTCCGACAATGTCTCCAAAGACGGCACACGCAAGTGGCTCTTTGATGTTGGCAATGGCGATGCGGTTGAAACTGTATTTATTCCCGAAGAGCGCCGCGGAACGTTGTGCGTCAGTTCGCAGGCTGGTTGTGCGGTCAATTGCCGCTTTTGCTCCACAGGCAAACAAGGCTTTTCGCGCAATTTGAGCACGGCTGAAATCGTCGCCCAGTTGTGGAAAGCCAATGTGTTGCTTCGCGAGGCTGGCGATCGCGTTTACGCCCAAGAACGCCCGGTTACCAATGTGGTCATGATGGGCATGGGCGAACCTTTGTTGAACTACGATGCCTTGGTGCCCGCTTTGCAATTGATGCTGGACGACACAGCCTATGGCCTGTCGCGCCGCAGGGTCACAGTGTCAACTTCGGGTGTGGTGCCATTCATGGACAGGCTTTCTCAAGACTGTCCTGTGGCCTTGGCCGTTTCGCTTCATGCACCCAACGACGCGCTTCGCGATCAACTGGTGCCACTGAATAAAAAGTATCCGTTGCGCGAGTTGCTGGACGCCTGCCTGCGTTACCTGAAATTTGCCCCCCGCGACTTCATTACCTTTGAGTATGTGATGCTCGATGGCGTCAATGACAAACCAGAGCATGCTCAACAACTGCTCGAAATTGCCAAAATTGTGCCTTGCAAATTCAATCTGATTCCATTTAATCCTTTTCCTGAATCGGGTTTGTTCAAGTCAACCACCCCTGCGATTAAAACGTTTGTTGATGTGTTGGCTGGTGCAGGTGTAGTGACCACAGTTCGCAAAACTCGCGGAGACGATATTGACGCAGCGTGTGGTCAATTGGCTGGCGAAGTTCGGGATCGGACAAAAGTCCGGGAAAGATCGGTTAGCACTGTTTCGCTTGAAGAACTGAGGGGTTCCTCCAAACGTAGGAGCTAGGCAAACACCCTGCACGCTTTGTCATACAATGAAAACAGGATTGTCTGTGTTGTGGCGGTGTAGGTTTGTATTGATTGATTTATGAAAATCATATTTTGTTGCCAAACTTGTGGCAATTTCTCAAAAAACTCCTCAACACATTGAATTTTCATACAAATCGCTTGAATCCATCTGCCAGCATCGATTATGCTGCAAAGGTGGTGGCGGTAAAGAACTACAATTAATAATCGGGGCCAGTTGTGCCTGCCGACGCTTGGAAAGACCAAATGAATGAAAATCGTGCGATGAGCAAAACTGAATCATCAGATGCCAGTGCAGGTCAAGATGTTAAATCGGAGCAGAACATGGGCTCCGTGGCCGAAAAGCACCCCAATTTGACTCTGCTGGAATCTGGTCAAAACCCAGGTGAAATTCTGCGCGCTGCCCGCGAGAAGGCCGGCTATACCTTGAGCGACATCAGCGCTCAAACCAAAATCAACGAGCGCCAGCTTGAAGCCATTGAAAGCGGAGACGTGGGTCGTTTGCCGCCTGAAACCTTTGCCAAGGCTTTCATCAAGAGCTATTGCAAAGCCCTGAAAATGGATGCTGCCCCTGTTATCCTGTCTTTCGGGTTTTCCGAGAGCAGTGTTCAGATGAAGGCCACAAGGCCAGGGCAAGCCGAAGGCGGTCGCCCAGAGCCGTTTGAACCTAAAATGCCCAACAGCTCCAAGCGCTTGTCCACATTGAACTTTGACCGCAAAACTGGCAAGAAATCGCTGAGCTACGGCATTGTGCTTGCAGCAGTGGTTGTCATGGCTGTGTTTTACATTCCGGTGTTCATGTCGAGTCAAGAAGTTGCTGTGGGCGATGCCGAGGTCATTGAGCCCAACGAGGCACCTGTTGCGCTTGCACCAGCGCCTGACAGTGCGGTGCAGGCCGATGGTTCACTGCCATTGGCTCTGGAAGCACCGGCAGCCGCAGGTGGCACTGCGGTGTTCCCTGCGCTTCAACAGCCATCAGCCCCTGAAAGTCAAACTGTAGCGCCTGCGGTAGCTGCGCCCGCAGCTCCTGCACCCGCAGTCTCTGCGCCAGCGGCTGAAGCTGCCGCGCCTGCCGCTGTGGTGCCACCGGTGGCCAGCGGTTCGGAAGGTGTGTTGCGCTTTAATTTCCAGGAACAATCCTGGGTTACCGTGCGCGATGCAAACGACAAGGTGTTGATTTCCCAGCTTAACGATGGTGGCAGCAACCTGGAAGTGAAGGGTTTGGCTCCATTCAAGCTGATTGTTGGCAATGCCACGGCAGTGAATGTGTCAAGCAACGGAAAACCAGTTGATCTAACTTCGTCCATTCGCGGTGAAGTTGCACGGATTACTGTTCAGTAAAATCATTTGGGGGTAGTGCCCCCCATTTTGTCAGCAACCTGTTTTTATCTCGCCAGAAGTTCATCGTGATTCCAAATACCCCCTTGAAGCGACAAAAAACCCATCAAGTGGATGTCCGCTGGAAAGAACACGTCGTGTCCATTGGCGGCGGCGCGCCCGTGTTGGTGCAGTCGATGACCAACACTGACACGGCAGATGCTTTGAACACTGCCTTGCAGATCAAGGCCCTTTATCTTGCCGGCAGCGAGATGGTTCGAATTACAGTGAACAACGATGCCTCTGCACAAGCCGTGCCTTACATTCGTGAGCAGTTGGACAAGATGCGGATCCCTGTACCTTTGGTGGGTGATTTTCATTACAACGGCCATTTGTTGTTGCAAAAGTATCCAGATTGCGCAAAGGCCTTGTCGAAGTACCGAATTAACCCTGGCAACGTGGGCTCATCCCGTTCGCGAGACGACAACTTTGCCGCCATGATTGCGATTGCGGCCGAGCACGACAAGCCAGTGCGCATTGGCGTGAACTGGGGCAGCCTGGACCAAAACCTGTTGGCCCGGATGATGGATGAAAACGGTAAAAAACCCGATCCACTGCCAGCGCAACAGCTGATGTACCAGGCCCTGATTGAGTCGGCTGTGAGTAGTGCCCACAAAGCCGTTGAGCTTGGTTTGCCAGCCAATAAAATTATATTGTCGTGCAAGGTAAGTCAGGTGCAAGACCTGATTGCTGTGTACCGTGAATTGGCTGGTCGAAGCGAGTTTCCCTTGCACCTTGGCTTGACCGAGGCGGGTATGGGCACCAAAGGAATTGTGGCGTCGACCTCGGCTTTGTCTGTGTTGTTGCAAGAGGGAATTGGCGACACCATTCGAGTGTCGCTAACCCCTGAGCCCAATGGCGACCGCTGCAAGGAAGTCCTGGTTGGTCAGGAAATTTTGCAGTCCCTTGGCTTGCGTGCCTTTACGCCACAAGTTATTGCCTGCCCGGGCTGCGGCCGCACCACCAGTACTGTATTTCAAGAGTTGGCCGATCAAATTCAAACCTATCTTCGTGACCAAATGCCCATTTGGAAAAATCAATACGTGGGTGTTGAAGAAATGAAAGTTGCTGTGATGGGTTGCGTGGTGAATGGCCCCGGTGAAAGCAAGCATGCCGACATTGGTATTTCCTTGCCTGGTACCGGCGAAGCACCATCAGCACCTGTGTTTTTGGACGGAAAGCGCACGGTGACACTGAAGGGTGAGAATATTGCCCAGGAATTTCAGGCAATTGTGCAGCGTTATGTTGAGCAAAGGTACGCTGGCGGCAACAAGTAGCCCAAGAATAGGCGACAATACCGGGTTGAGAAATTAAGTTGAATGCGTCAATGAGTCATCCTGAGTCGCCGGAACAATCCAAAGCCAAGAAGCAACCCCGTCTTCAATCCGTTAAGGGCATGAACGATGTATTGCCTGTAGAGGGCATTCACTGGGAAAACCTTGAGGTCATGCTGCGCGAATGGTTGACTTCCTATGGCTACCGTTTGATTAAAACGCCTGTACTTGAACCTACGTCGCTGTTTCGCCGTGGCATTGGTGAAGTCACCGACATTGTTGAAAAAGAGATGTTCAGCTTTGTGGATCGCTTGAATGGCGATGAACTCACGCTGAGGCCAGAATTCACGGCCGGTATTGCACGCGCCACCATCCAGCACAATTTGACCTATGCAGCGCCCCAGCGTGTGTACTCCATGGGGCCAGTGTTCCGCCATGAGCGCCCCCAGCGCGGTCGTTATCGTCAATTTCACCAGCTTGATGTCGAAGCCTTGGGCTTCGCTGGCCCCGATATTGATGCAGAACTGATCGTCATGCTTTCACGCCTGTGGCGTGAAATGGGCCTTGAAGACGTGCGGCTTGAAATTAACTGCCTGGGCGAAGCGCCAGAACGTTTGGCTCATCGCCAGGCTTTGATTACTTATTTTGAAGCACACACTGAATTGCTCGATGAAGATGCCAAACGGCGCCTGCACAGCAATCCATTGCGCATTCTGGACACCAAAAATCCAGCCATGCAAGACATGGTTAACGGAGCGCCGCGCCTGTCCGAGTTTCTGGGCGCAGAATCGCTGGTTCACTATCAGGGTGTGAAACGTCTGCTCGACGACGCAGGTGTGCAGTACATCGAGAATCCGCGTTTGGTTCGTGGTCTGGATTACTACAACCTCACCGTGTTCGAGTGGATCACCGACGCATTGGGAACACAGGGTACTATCTGTGGCGGTGGTCGATACGATGGTTTGATCGAAGTTCTGGGTGGAAAACCCACGCCTGCCATTGGATTTGCAATTGGCCTGGAACGTTTGCTCGAGTTGTACCTCGAAGTGAATCAGCCCGATGACACTGCAGATCTGGATGTGTACGTTGTTCACCAGGGTGAGGGCACCTCCCGCCGCGCATTTACTCTGGCTGAAGAGCTTCGGGATGCAGGTTTTGCGGTGGTATTGCACGCAGGCGGTGGTGGATTTAAAAGCCAGATGAAGCGTGCCGATATCAGCGGCGCAGCTGTGGCGGTTATTCTGGGTGAGAACGAATTGAATGCAGGCACTGCGGCAGTCAAATTGCTGCGTGGTGAAAGCAAACAGGAAGAATTCAAACAAGAGGGATTGGCCGAAGCCATTTTCGGTCTGCTTTACGGAGAAGGAGAGGAGTCTTGAGTCGATACAGCCTTGAAGAACAAGAACAACTGGCCAGTTTGAAGGCATTCTGGTCCAAATACGGCAGTTTTATTCTGACCGTGTTGATTCTTGTGTTCGGTGCCTTTGCCTTGAACAACGGTTGGAAATGGTGGCAAACGCGCCAGTCCACAGAAGCGGTTGTGGTCTACGAACGTTTGGAGGCGGCCTCGCGAGAGGGCAATATCGACCTGGTGGGGCAAACTCAGAAAACCTTGATCGAGGATCATGCGGGTTCACCTTACGCACAACGCGGTGCCCTGATTGCAGCCAAGGCTTTTTTTGACGAAGGCAAGCTCGATGAGGCCAAAGAATCACTGAAGTGGGCTTCTGAAGAAGCCAAGCTGGATGAATATGCGGCCACTGCCCGACTGATGCTGGCTGGCATTTTGATCGAACAATCTGATTTCGACGGTGCCAAAGCCGCTTTAAGTGACAATTATCCTGGTTTTGAAGGCCTGTTTCATGATCGCTTGGGCGATCTGGCCCTGGCCCAGAAAGATGTGGCAACAGCTCGCAAGGAGTATGAGTTGGCGCTTGCTACCATTCAGGCAGACAGCCCATGGAAGCAAGTAATCGAGCGCAAAATTAGCGCCTTGCCCAAACTGGAGACCAAATAATGAGTACGCCAATGAAGCAAGCCATCAAAGTCTCATCCCTTGTAACGGTTCTGGCCTTGCTGGGCGGTTGTGCTGCAATCAGTTCGACCATGAGCAGCCTGAACCCATTTGGTAACAGCGCCGTAAAGCCTGCTGAATTGCAGCCCTTTACTTCACAACTGAAAGTTGCAAATGCCTGGTCTGTGGATGTTGGTGATTCTGAGCAGGGCAGTTTTACACCGGTGTTGCTCGACTCCACCGTGTATGCCGCGTCGGAAGAAGGTCAGTTGGTGGCAATTGACAAGGCCACGGGCAAAACAAAATGGAAAGTGAAAGTAGGCACGAAGCTGAAAGCGGGTGTTGCCGCGACGCTTGACACCATTGCTGTGATCGACGCGAACAATAACCTGGTTGCGTTTGATGCCAACGGCAAACAAAAATGGCAAGTCGGTGTGGGTGCCGATGTAAGCAGTGTGCCCGTGGGTGCTGCCGGCACTATCCTGGTTCGCGGCATTGATTTCTCTGTGATTGCTTATTCTGCGTCGAACGGTGCACAACGCTGGAAGTACACACGCCAATTGCCACCGCTGACCCTGCGCGTCAATACGCCTGTGGATGTGAACAATGCACGCGTGTATGCCGGTTTCCCGGGTGGTCGTTTGGTTGCACTTGACCTGAGCACGGGCACCGTGGTTTGGGAAGGTACTTTGGCCACGCCCAGCGGCACCACTGAAATTGAACGCATTACTGATGTGACCGGCACGCCAATCTACAACTTCCGCGAAGTGTGTGCGGCTGCGTTTCAAGGCAAGGTAGGTTGCCTGGATTCCGTGAGTGCACGCCCTATCTGGACAAGCGATTTTTCCGCACCCAGCGGTGCCTCCGTAGACGACCGTTACCTGATCGCCCCCAATGAACTGGGCGATTTATTCGCATTCTCCCGCAGTGGCGGCAAGCAGGTTTGGAAAATTGAAAATTTCCAGCGCCGCCAGCCTACCACGCCGACCGTCATTGGCCGTGCCGTGGCCGTGGGTGACTACGAAGGTTATGTTCATTTCATTGATCGAGACACCGGCAAAACCATTGCGCGAACAAGAGTGGGTTCAACCGCCTTGACCAGCCAGCCGGTGCCTGCTGAAACCGATGCGCTGATTGCGCAATCGCGTGGCGGCAGTGTGGCCCTGATATCTGTCCAGTAAAGTAAAACATGAAACCTGTCATTGCCCTGGTTGGGCGCCCAAACGTGGGTAAGTCCACATTGTTCAATCGCTTGACTCGAACAAGAGACGCCCTTGTGGCCAACCAGCCGGGTTTAACCCGTGATCGCCACTATGGCCTGGGGCGTATTGGTCCGCGTGAATACCTTGTAGTCGACACCGGTGGTCTTGAGCCTGTCGCCAAAGAGGGCATTTACGCTGAAATGGCCAAGCAAAGCAGGCAGGCCATTGTTGAGTCTGATCTGGTGTTGTTTCTTGTGGATGGTCGCCAGGGTGTAACCCCTCATGACCACGTGATTGCTGCAGAGCTGCGCAAAGCCAAGCGAGAAGTGATTTTGGTGGTCAATAAAACCGAGGGCTACACGCACTCGATGGCTGCCGCCGATTTCTTCGAGCTGGGTTTGGGCGAGCCGGAAACCATTTCTGCCAGTCACGGGGATGGCGTTCGTCAATTGATGGACATTGCCTGCGAAAAATTGCCGGTGTTGCCAGAAGATGATGAGGGCGGGCGACGAATCAAAGTTGCAATTGCCGGTCGTCCCAATGTGGGCAAGTCGACGATGGTAAACACTTTGCTGGGTGAAGAGCGCGTGATTGCCTTCGATTTGCCCGGCACCACCCGAGACAGCATTTACATTGATTTCGAACGCAACGACAAGCCCTACACCCTGATTGACACTGCTGGTTTGCGCAAACGTGGCAAAGTGTTCGAATCGGTTGAAAAGTTTTCTGTGATCAAAACCCTGCAGGCGATCGAAGACGCGAATGTGGTCATTCTGATGCTGGATGCGCAGCAGGATATTTCTGATCAGGATGCGTCAATTGCAGGCTTTATTGTAGAAGCAGGGCGTTCGCTGGTGCTGGCTGTCAATAAGTGGGACAGTCTGGACGACTATCGCAAAGAACGTATCAAGGCAGAAGTGGGCCGCAAGTTGACCTTTTTGAACTATGCCAAGTTTCACTATGTATCGGCGACCAAGCCTTTCGGCATCGCCGCCATGATGAAGTCAGTGGACGAGGCGCACGCAGCCGCTTTCGCAAAACTGTCTACACCGAAGTTGACACGCCTGATTCAAGAGTGTGTTGAGCACCAGCAACCTCCGCGCAAGGGTATTTTCCGGCCGAAATTGCGTTATGCGCACCAGGGCGGCCAAAATCCACCCATTGTTATTGTGCATGGCACAGCGCTGGATGCCATTCCAGACAATTACAAACGTTACCTGGAAACCCGCATTCGTGAGCGTTTCAAACTCGATGGCACGCCGCTTCGGGTTGAATTCCGAAGCAACGTGAACCCGTTTGACAAGAAGGATTAAAACGGAATTTTGCGGGTCAGAATGTCTTTGTACATGACCCAGTCACCCATCAAGCTATACAACGGATATTTGAATGTGGCGGGGCGGTTCTTCTCGAAAAAGAAGTGCCCCACCCATGCAAATGCATATCCGGTCAACAAACCATACAGCAGCCACATTGGTTGGCCGGTGGTGATCAATTTGAACAAACACACCAGTGCCAGTGTTGAGCCCACAAAATGCAGTCTGCGGCAGATCAGGTTGTTGTGCTCGGCCAGGTAAAACGGGTAAAAATCAGCAAAAGTTTGAAATCTGTTTCCGGTTTTTGGCATGCCCATGTCTCCATTTATTTATTTTTAATCGTTGTAGTTTACATCCCTTGCCGCTTCAGGCCTGTATTTGCCCAGAAATTTGGACTTGAAAGCTGTGGCATTTCGGGTAGGATGAATAAAACGACCATAAGAATATTCTAGGAGGTTTGTGATGCAAGTTAAAGAAGTCCTGCGCGTGAAGGGCAACACGCTTTTTACGGTCACTCCCGAAACCAATTTATCGGATTGTGTTGTCACCATGGCTGATCATGACGTGGGCTCTTTGGTGGTCATGGACAAAGGCGTGCTGGCTGGCATCGTAACCTTCCGTGAAGTAATTCGCGTGTTGGCCAAGCGGCAAAAAGAGCACCGCACAGGCCCCACACCGCCAGTGGCAGAAATCGTGGTTCGTGAAGTGATGAACACAGAACCCACAGTGGCCACGCTGGATATGGAAGTGGACAGTCTTCGAAAATTGATGCTTGAGAACCACCAGCGTTATTTGCCGGTGATGGATGGAAACACCCTGTGTGGCGTAATTTCTTTTCACGATGTGGCCAAGGCCGTGCTCGAAGAGCAAGGGTTCGAGAACAAAATGCTGAAAGGCTATATTCGCGATTGGCCAATGGAAGAAAGCAGTAACTGAGTTGAAATCCAAGCAGTACAGGTGGTGTTAAATTGAAGAAGAGAGTTGCGATTATCGGTTCGGGTGTGTCGGGTTTGGCATGCGCAAGAGAATTGGTTCAGCAGGGCCACGAAGTTACTTTATTTGAAAAAAGTCGTGGTCCGGGCGGGCGCATGCCCACGCGCTGGTTGAACCGTGATGTCGAACCCCCCTTGGGTTTTGATCACGGAACCCAGTATTTTCAGGCATCGACCCCAGCCTTTGTTCAGTTGGTTGAGCAGGCTCAAAAAGCGCAAGCGGTTGCGCCTTGGGCCGGTACGGTCGTCAATCTCGGTTATGGGTTTTCTTCTCCACACAACAGCACCACAACACGATGGGTTGGCACGCCGGGCATGGCTAGCCTGGGGCGTTTTATGGCTCACGGGTTGGATATTCGCCTGCAATGCAGAGTGGCTGGAATGGCCCGCATGGATGGTGCCTATCAACTGACTATTCACCTTGGTGATGGCACAGTGCGGGTTGAATCCGGTTTTGATGCTGTGGTGTGCGCGGTGCCTGCAGAACAGGTTGTTCCCCTGTTTGATGAAATTCACAAGCCTTTGGCAAGCCTGGCTTCCGGTGTTCAGTCCAATGTAACGTGGTCGGTTATGCTGACTCCTCGCGAAGCGGTCAAAGTCGATTTCGATGGGGCTTTTGTGGTTGACAGTCCTTTGGGCTGGATTTGTCGCGATTCATCCAAACCGGGCAGGGCGGTGGGTGATCGCTGGATGTTGCAGGCCACCGCAGACTGGTCCCGATTGCATCAAGATTATGCAGCCGATGAGGTGGGCAAAATGCTGCTGGATGTGTTTTGCAATGTGACAGGTCAATTGATTGAAGGACCCTTGACCTTGACTGCACACCGTTGGCTGTATTCATTACCCAGCAATCCGGTGGGCATGCCCTGTTATTTCAGCGAGGAATCCATGTTGGGTGCTTGCGGTGACTGGCTCAATGGTGCGCGTGTTGAAGACGCGTTTTTGAGTGGTCACACCCTTGGTCATCAGCTGTCGAATGCATTTGACAGCACTTTGATTCAGTAGCAACTTGGTTGCAATTGAGCAAGCTCAACGCCCGCGCCGTTCAGGTGCGGGATAATCCGATAAAATAACGTTTTGCCTATTCGAGTAAACGCGCATGTCTGGAAGCAGCTTGGGTCGCCTTTTTGTGGTCAGTAATTTTGGAGAAAGCCATGGGCCTGCCATTGGTTGCGTGGTTGACGGCTGCCCACCCGGTTTGCCACTGACCGAAGCAGATCTGCAGGCCGACCTGGATCGGCGCAAGCCGGGGACTTCCCGCCATGTGACGCAACGCCAGGAAGCTGACCAAGTCGAAATTTTGTCCGGTGTGTTTGAAGGCCTTACCACGGGCGCACCAATTGGCTTGCTGATTCGCAATCAGGACCAACGCAGCAAAGACTACGGCAACATCATGGACACCTTTCGCCCAGGCCATGCTGATTACACCTACTGGCACAAATACGGCATTCGCGATTTTCGCGGAGGCGGTCGCTCCTCTGCCCGCATGACCGCGCCCATGGTGGCTGCGGGTGCCATCGCAAAAAAATGGTTGGCCAGTAAGCTGGGTATCGAGATTCGCGGTTGCATGACTCAAATTGGTGAGGTGGACATTCCATTTTCCACTTGGGACGATGTGCACACCAACCCGTTCTTTGCGCCAAACAATGGAAAAATTGCCGAGCTTGAGGCTTACATGGATGCCTTGAGAAAGTCGGGCGATTCGTGTGGTGCAGGGCTGCGTGTACAAGCCACCGGCGTACCCGTGGGTTTGGGTTCTCCTTTGTATGACAAGCTGGATGCCGACATTGCCCATGCCATGATGAGTATCAATGCCGTGAAGGGCGTTGAGATTGGTGCTGGTTTTGCCTGTATTTCACAAAAAGGCTCGGTGCATGGCGATGAAATGACCCCCGAGGGTTTTGGCTCCAACCATGCGGGCGGTGTTCTGGGCGGCATTTCCACCGGGCAAGATATTGAAGTTCGAATGGCAATCAAGCCAACATCGAGCATTCGACTGCCGAGAAAGTCGATAGACAAATCAGGCAATCCGATCGAAGTCGAAACTTACGGTCGTCATGACCCCTGCGTTGGAATTCGCGCAACTCCGATTGCTGAAGCCATGCTGGCATTGGTCATCATGGATCATTTGCTGATGCACCGTGCGCAGTGTGCGGATGTGCAGGTGGATACGCCACAGATTCCACCAGGTATTTCAAACTATTAAATCGTCAATCTCGAAACGGGCAGGCATTTGCAACTGGGCTGGTTAGCGCTTTTTTACGCAGCGTATTTCGCATTTGTTGGCCTGTATTCGCCGTTCCTGGGGCCGTACTTAAAGTCCATTGGCCACAGCCTGGATGTGATTGCCCTGTCCTTGGGCATGATGCAACTGATGCGAATCGTAGGGCCCTTTGCGTGGGGCTGGATCGCGGATCACACCGGTAACAGGGTTCGCTGGATTCGGCTGGGTACTTTTGCGGGCTTTTGCTTTGCAGCCCTGGCATTTTGGTATCAGCAAACGCCCTCGTATCTGATCGTGCTGATCCTTCTGTTGAATTTGAGCATTTCGGGGTTGGTTCCCATGTCCGACTCCTACGCCATGGAGCGTTGTGCCGGCTGTACGGGCCGGTACGGCCAGGTGCGTTTGTATGGTTCCTTGGGCTTTGTGGCAGCTGTATTGGTTTTTGGCGCAGTGGCCGATCGTTTCGGTTTTGCTTCTTATCCGGTGTGGGCCTGTGCCATGTTGTTGCTCGGGTTTGTTGCTGCGCTGAAGTTTGCGCCGGATTCCGCCCGCGTGCCCGCAACTGAAAGCTCAATTGCCTTCACAGGCAGCGGATTCAAACGCCTTTTATTGCCCGGTCCAATGCCGCTGTTCTGGCTGGCTGCGTTCTTCATGATTTTTGCCCACGGGGTTTTTTACGCCTTCTTTTCGCTTTATTTGCTTGAATTCAATTATTCAGAAATGAGCATTGGCGGCTTGTGGGCTTTTGGCGTGATGTGTGAGGTGGTGTTTTTTGCCCTTCAAACACGATTTTTTAAACGTTTCTCTCTCAACACCTGGCTTTGCGTCAGTTTTGCAGCTTGTGCATTCCGTTTTGCACTCACCGCGGCATTTCCCGAATACGGTTGGATCATGTTGTCCGCCCAAGGTTTGCACGCTTTAACATTTGCGGCGCACCACACCGCCACCATTTCCTGGTTGCGCGAGAATTTGCCGGTAAAACTGGTGGTTCGTGGCCAGGCAATGTATGCCACCATTGCCTATGGGCTTGGTGGATCAGCGGGTACGTTTCTGGGCCGTTTTGCCTGGGAACTGGGCGGGCCCTCCAGCGCTTTTGCGATGGCGTCGTTAAGCGGATTGATCGCTTTGCTTTTGGGGTGGCGTTTTACGATTGCCAGCAAGCTGGCACCTTCGGCACTTTTGTCGCGATAAACTGTCTCATGTCGGTAGTTGATGTCAACTTTGCAGCATTGTGTGCCGTTTTTAAGAAACGGTTTTACTGAAAATTACAGGTGAAAAATAATGGTATTTTCTGGACTCAAGCGACGCACAGCCCTGGCACTAAGCCTTGCGTTTTCAACTGGTGTGTTGACTGCGTGTTTAACTACTCAAACCACCTCAGGTGGGGCGGTCGGGGTTGATCGCTCCCAGTTTGTGCTGGTTTCTTCGGCAGAAGTCGATGCGGCTGCTGCCAAAGGCTACGCCGATGTGATCGCCAAAGCCCAGAAAGAAGGCAAATTGAATAAGGACGCCAAGCAGGTGGCCAGAATTCGGGCAATCGCCAATCGATTGATTCCCCAGACAGCGGCCTTTCGAACCGATGCGCCGCAGTGGAAATGGGAAGTCAATGTGATCGAATCAGACCAGCTCAATGCGTGGTGTATGGCTGGTGGAAAGATTGCGTTTTATTCGGCCCTGATCGAAAAACTCGCCCTGACTGATGATGAAATCGCGGCCATCATGGGGCATGAAATTGCCCATGCTTTGCGGGAACACAGTCGCGAGCGAATTTCGCAGCAGTTGGCCACATCGGTGGGGCTTGATTTGATCTCTGCGGGTTTGGGTTTGTCCCGCGGCGCATCAGACTTGGCGGGTATGGCAGCGAATGTGGCTATTTCTCTGCCGTATGGCCGTTCTCATGAGGTGGAGTCGGATCGAATTGGCGTGGAGTTAGCGGCGCGTGCGGGTTATAACCCCCGTGCTGCGATCAGTGTTTGGCAAAAGATGAGCCGGGCTGGTGGTGGTTCACCTCCCGAGTTGTTGTCTACGCATCCTTCGCCTGAGAATCGAATTCAGGATCTCGAAGTTTACTCAGCCCGAGTTCAACCCTTGTATGAGCAAGCCAAGAAGCGTTAAAGGCCTTGATTTGAGGTGCCGCCTTGTCGGCTGCGCTGTAAGCCCAAGGCTGGCTGTGGCATAATAAGGGGTTATTTTTTACGCAATTTGCTGGTCAATTCAGATCGACGAATCTGAATGATTCAGCCCGAAGCAGGTCCTTGAAAATGGCAAAAACTCTTTACGACAAACTCTGGGAAAGTCACGTGGTGCGTACCGAAGAAGACGGTACCTCACTGATTTACATTGACCGCCATTTGCTGCATGAAGTCACCAGTCCCCAGGCATTCGAAGGCCTGGAGTTGGCTGGCCGCGACTTGTGGCGCAACAGTGCCAACCTGGCGGTGGTGGATCACAACGTACCAACTACCGATCGCTCCAAGGGCATTGCCGACCCCACTTCGCGTTTGCAGGTTGAAACCCTGGATAAAAATGCAAAAGCCCATGGCCTGACCTACTTTGACATCAAAGACCTGCGCCAAGGCATTGTGCATGTGATTGGACCTGAGCAGGGCGCAACCTTGCCTGGCATGACCGTGGTTTGTGGCGATTCGCACACCAGTACCCACGGGGCCATCGGTGCACTGGCGTTTGGCATTGGTACCTCAGAAGTTGAGCATGTCATGGCCACTCAGTGTTTGCTGATGAAGAAGGCCAAAAACATGCTGGTGCGTGTTGAGGGCACCTTGGGCAAAGGCGTGTCTGCCAAAGATGTCATCTTGGCCATCATTGGAAAAATTGGTACGGCTGGTGGTACCGGCTACGCGATTGAATTCGCCGGTTCGGCAATTCGTGGCTTGTCCGTCGAAGGTCGCATGACCATGTGCAATATGGCCATCGAGGGTGGGGCGCGTTCCGGCATGGTGGCTGTGGATGACAAAACCATTGAATACGTGAAAGGGCGTCCGTTCAGCCCGAAAGGCGAAATGTGGGACCCAGCAGTCGCTTACTGGAAAACCTTGCATACGGATGATGGCGCACATTTTGACCAGGTGGTTGAACTGCGCGCAGAAGACATTCAGCCGCAAGTCAGCTGGGGCACTTCACCAGAGATGGTCACGGACGTGCACGGTGTGGTCCCCGATCCCGCAGCGGTGTCAGACCCCGTAAAACGCCAAGGCTACGAGCGTGCTTTGCAATATATGGGCCTGAAACCCTTGCAGAAAATCGAAGAAATTAATGTAGACACCGTGTTTATCGGTTCTTGCACGAATTCACGCATCGAGGATTTGCGCGACGCCGCAGCGGTGGTGAAGGGCAAGAAAAAAGCCGAGTCAGTCAAGTTGGCCATGGTGGTGCCAGGCTCTGGCCTGGTGAAGGCGCAGGCTGAGAAAGAAGGTCTGGACAAAATTTTCCTGGATGCCGGATTTGAATGGCGTGAGCCTGGTTGTTCCATGTGTTTGGCCATGAACGCCGACCGCCTGGGCAGTGGTGAACGTTGTGCATCTACCAGCAACCGGAACTTTGAAGGACGTCAAGGTGCGGGCGGCCGTACACACCTTGTTAGCCCGGCCATGGCGGCCGCGGCGGCGATTGCAGGCCATTTCACTGATTCCAGAACTTTTTAAAACAAAGGAGTGTTTGATATGAAAATCGTTTCCGCACTTTTGCTCGCTTTGTCAGCTTTGTCATTGTCTGCCTGTAACACCATTGAAGGCATGGGCAAAGACATCAAAGCCGGTGGTGAAGCCATTGAGCGCACTGCCGATGAAAACAAGAAGTAATTTTTAACTTGCATTCTGAAGTGGCGCTGGCAATGTTGTTTTTCCAGCGCGGCTTGAACTCCGGTAAATCCGGAATATTCACGGATTAATTATGGACAAATTTGTAACCCACACTGGTATCGCCGTTGCGTTGAACCGCGCCAATGTGGACACCGACGCCATCATCCCCAAACAGTTTTTGAAAAGCATCAAGCGAACAGGTTTTGGGGAGCATTTGTTTGATGGCTGGCGTTATCTCGACGAAGGTGAGCCTGGCATGGATTGCACCACACGCCCCCTGAATCCTGATTTCGAGTTGAATAAACCCGAGTTTCAAGGTGGCACCGTGTTGGTGGCTGGCCCCAACTTTGGTTGTGGTTCCTCGCGCGAACATGCGCCTTGGGCACTTCAGCAATATGGTTTCAAGGCTGTTATTTCCAGTAGTTTTGCCGATATTTTCTTCAACAATTGCTTTAAGAATGGTTTCTTACCCATTGTTTTAAAAGAACAAGAGGTGAAAGAGATTTTGACGGCAATTGACTCAAAGCCTGGCATTGAAATCACAGTCAGCCTTGAGCACCAAACCGTGAGTATTGCTGGCAAAAGCTATGGTTTTAACGTGGATGCATTCCGCAAGCATTGCCTGGTGAATGGTTTCGATGACATTGGCCTGACTTTGCAGCACCGTGACGACATTGTTGCGTTCGAGAAAAACCGCCTGGCAAACCAGCCTTGGCTTGCAAACACTATCTAAATAAAAACAAGCAGAGAATCAGAATGACATTGAAAATCGCCGTAATGCCCGGTGACGGCATTGGCCAAGAGATTACAGCGCAGGCCGTTAAGGTGCTTGAAGCACTGAAAACTGACGGTTTGAACATCGAGTTCGAGCATGCCTTGATCGGAGGTGTGGCTTATCGCGAGAAAGGTGTGCCGCTACCAGAGGAAACTGTGGCTTTGGCCAAGGCGTCCGACGCTGTGTTGTTTGGTGCCGTTGGCGATTTTTCGCTGGATACACTGCCGCGCCACCTGCGCCCCGAGCAGGCCATCCTGGGGATTCGCAAGGCTTTGAACCTGTTTGCCAATTTCCGCCCGGCCATGGTGTACGACGAGCTGGCCGATGCGTCGACCTTGCGCCCGGAAGTGGTGGCTGGTCTGGATATTCTGATTGTTCGTGAATTGACTGGCGACATTTACTTTGGCACCCCGCGTGGCAACAGAATTGCCGAAGATGGTCCATTCAAGGGCGAACGTGAGGCATTCGACACCATGCGTTACGCCGAAACCGAGATTCGCAGAATTGCACATGTGGCCTTCCAGGCTGCGCAAAAGCGCGGTGGCAAGCTGTGTTCTGTCGACAAGGCCAATGTGCTGGAAACAACCCAGTTCTGGCGCGATATCGTGACCGAAGTGGGCAAGGAATACAACGATGTCGAACTGAGCCACATGTATGTGGACAATGCCGCCATGCAGTTGCTGAAAAACCCCAAGCAGTTTGACGTGATCGTGACCGGTAATCTGTTCGGTGATATTTTGTCAGATGAAGCGTCCATGTTGACCGGTTCTATTGGCATGTTGCCCTCGGCCTCGCTGAACGAATCGAACTTTGGTCTTTACGAGCCAATTCATGGCTCAGCACCCGACATTGCGGGCAAGGATTTGGCCAACCCCATGGCCACGGTGCTTTCAGCGGCCATGATGCTGCGTTACACCTTTGGTCTTGAGGACTATGCAATCCGTATTGAGAATGCGGTGAAAACCGTGCTGGCCACGGGGCCGCGTACCGGCGATATCTGGCGCGATGGGAAGGTGCGTACCGGCACTGTGGGCATGGGCGATGCGATTGTGGCTGCGCTGGCCAAACAGCGCTAAAGCGAAATCGCAATTCAAGAATTTAAAAGTACTGGAGTTTTTTATGTTGAAAGTTGGTTTGGTCGGATGGCGTGGCATGGTGGGTTCCGTGCTCATGCAACGCATGCAGGAAGAGAATGATTTCGCGCATTTCGAGCCGATTTTCTTCTCGACTTCCAATGCGGGTGGCAAGGCACCGGCTTTCGCCGGCAATGCGGGCCCCTTGCAAGATGCAAACAGTATCGACGCCCTGAAACAAATGGACGTGGTGTTGACTTGCCAGGGTGGTGATTACACCAACGAGGTGTTCCCCAAGCTGCGCGAAGCGGGTTGGAATGGTTACTGGATTGATGCGGCCTCCAGCCTGCGCATGAAAGACGACTCCATTATCATTCTTGACCCCGTGAACATGAACGTGATTAAAGACGGCCTGACCAAAGGCGTCAAGAATTACGTGGGTGGTAACTGCACCGTGTCACTGATGCTGATGGCTTTGGGCGGCCTGTTCCAGAATGACAAGATCGAGTGGGTCACTTCCATGACTTACCAGGCGGCTTCGGGTGCTGGCGCACAAAACATGCGCGAACTGATTTCGCAAATGGGCAGCATTCATGGTTCGGTCCAAGACCTCTTGGCTGACCCCGCGTCTGCCATTCTGGAAATTGATCGCAAGGTTGCTCAGCACATCAATTCCGATGCCTACCCCAGCGATAATTTTGGCGTGCCACTGGGTGGAAGCCTGATTCCATGGATCGACAAAGACCTGGGCAACGGCCAGTCCAAAGAAGAATGGAAGGGTGGCGCCGAGACCAATAAAATTTTGGGCAAACCTGCCATGGGCGCGCCCGGTTGCGTGCCTGTAGACGGTCTGTGCGTGCGTGTGGGCGCCATGCGTTGCCACTCGCAGGCGTTGACGATCAAGTTGAAGCAAGACATTCCGTTGAATGAGATCAATGACATGCTTGCCAAGGCCAATGATTGGGTTAAAGTAATTCCCAATGAACGCGATGCTTCCATGCGCGATTTGACTCCAGCCGCGGTAACAGGTCGCATGCACGTGCCTGTGGGGCGTTTGAGAAAAATGGCCATGGGTGGTAGTTATTTGAGCGCATTCACGGTGGGCGATCAGTTGTTGTGGGGTGCGGCCGAGCCATTGCGTCGTATGTTGCGCATTTTGATCGAACGCTAAGCAGCACCAATATTGATCACAATAAGCTGCCGAAGGTGGCTTGAACATTCATGGAGTAAACGGGTGAGGCATACCAAAAAGAAGATTCTGCCCTTTGTTTTTGCATCAGGTTTGTTGGCAAGTTCCTTCGCGCAAGCGGCACAGCTCGGTAAGCTCGAGGTTTTGTCGGGTGCTGGTGAGCCTTTCTTGGCGGAAATCCAGGTTGATTTGGTGTTGCCAGAGGAACGCGCTTCCTTGCAGGCCAAGCTTGCTTCTGCCGACGCATTCAAGGCGGCTCGCCTGACGATGGATCCAAACCTGAAGAACCTTCAGTTTGCCGTGAAGGATGGTCCAAAGCCCGGTACGGCCACGGTGAAGATTACGTCTGCCCAGCCCTTGCCGGCAGGGTTTATCGACACCTTGGTTGAATTGACCTGGGCGGGCGGTCGCGTTGCCCGTGAATACACTTTGACCGTGCCTGTTGGCGTGGCTCAGGCTGCTGAACCCGCAACGAGTCTTCCTGAAATTCGCCCACCCATGACGCCTCCGCCAGTGGCGGCGCCACCCAAGTCCCCCGCTGTTTCTGCACCAGCCCCGGCCCCGGCCGTGACGCCGCCGGCAGCGCCGGAAGGCACCTTGAATGTTCAGCGCGGTGACACCTTGTCCGGGCTTGCTTTGCAGCTTGTGGGCGACGGAGTGTCGCTGAATCAGGCCATGGCAGCAATTTACGAGGCCAACAAAGATTCATTTATCAATGACAGTGTGCACCTGATTCGTGAAGGCGCACAAATTCAGGTGCCCAACCGTGCAGCCCTGCGATCCCGCAATGCCAACGAGGCATTGCTGGTTTTGGCCCAAAACGATGACCGAAATGTTTACTCGGCCTACGCCCGTCAAATTGGCTTGTTAACTGTTGACAATCAGGTGGCGGCAGCCGCCTCAACAAGTAGCCAAGGCAGTATTACTCCACAAGACCAGGCACCCAAGGCCAGCGCAGCCGCTCCTGCGGATCGTTTGCAGATTGCTCCCGGTGCAGCTCAAGGTGCAGGCAGCGCCGATACCAACGCTGAGGAGTTGTTGGCGAAAAACAAAGCGCTTGCTGAGGCCAACGAGCGAATTGCCCTGCTCGAGAAAAACGTAAGCGACTTGCAACGTTTGCTCGACATGCAGAAAGATTTGGGCGCTGAACCCACCGTGCCAGCTGAAACAGCGAATGAGGCCGGGCAGCTTGATGCCGCTGAACCCGCTGCTGTCGATGTGCCTTCGGAAACACTGGGAGATGGTGGCACCGAGGCAACTGACGACACACCTGTTGCTGATCAGGTCCCGGAGCCCACGGAAGGCGTGCAGGCGCCTGTAGCGCAGCCCCCGGTAGAAGACACGCCTTTTGACTGGCTGCCCTGGATTTTGGCAGGTGCAGGTGGTTTGGCGGTACTGCTTGTTTTGCTGCTGATTGCCCGTGCCCGCAAGAACAAAGCCGAGAATCAGGAAGAGGAGCTGGATACTGAGGATGAATCCTCTTTCAGCGAAGTGAATGAGTTTGACGAAGCGATTGCGGCCGCCAGCGCAGGAATTGCGGCTGAACGTGAAAACAGTTTGAATCAGGCTGAGAATTCTGACTTTGATCTGGATGAAGTGCTCAATGACCGACTCAAGCAAGCTGACACAGAGGAAACAACACAACTGCGTGCTGCTTCCAGCGAGGTGACAGCTGAGTCTGCTGCTGCAGATATTCCTGAGTTGAACGAAGCGTCAGATGAGGCGCAGCAACACAAAGAATCGCTGGACAGCGAAGTCACGCTGGATTTCCCGGAAGAAGATGTGGTTCAAGCCAAATCGGGTTCGATTCTGGACGATTTGGATGAAATCGAGAAGGGCACTTTGGCTGCGCAGGAAGAACTCGACGAATTGCGCAAGCAACCCACGCCGCAGGAAGAGGGTGTGCGTGAAATTGATGCAGCCTTTGACGATTTGGTGGACGATCCGGGAGACCCTGATAACACGGATTCCGCAACCGCAGCTGCGCTTGACGATGTGCCTGAAGAGGCAGCTGATAAATCGCTGGTTGATCTGGATGTGGATGTTCCAGACCCCAAAGTGGACGATGCCACCTGGCAGGAAGTGGCCACCAAGTTGGACTTGGCGGGCGCTTATGTTGAAATTGGTGACGCAGACGGTGCCAAAGAGTTGTTGAACGAAATCGTGAAAAAGGGCGATGCTGATCAGGTTCGCAAGGCCAAGGCGCTTTTGGCCACGTTGAACTAAATGAACAGAGTGGCCTTGGGCCTGAGCTATGACGGTCATGAGTTTGAAGGTTGGCAAACCCAACCGCATGGCCGTACCGTTCAAGACTACTTGACCAAAGCCATACAGGCCATTGCCCAAGAACCAGTTGCATTAACCTGTGCAGGCCGAACCGACACGGGTGTGCATGCCCGTCAGCAGGTGGTGCATTTTGATACCGTGGCCGACCGACCACTGACCGCTTGGGTAAAAGGCGTCAATAACAGCTTGCCGCCATCCATTTCGGTTCAAGGCGCCAAGCAGATTGATTCCAGTTTTCATGCACGTTTCAGTGCAGTGTCCCGCACCTATCGCTATTATTTTTACAGCGCTCCTGTTCGCGATCCGTTCAAGCGCTTCATGACCTGGGTGCATTACCCCCTTGATTTGCAAGCCATGCGAAATGCCAGTGCCTGTTTGTTGGGTACCCATGATTTCAGCGCTTTCAGGGCTTCCCAATGCCAGGCAGCCAGCCCGGTGCGCACTTTGCACGCCCTAAATCTGATTGAAGCCAGTGATCACAGTTATTTTGAAATTCACGGCAATGCATTTTTGCACCACATGGTTAGAAATTTGATGGGCAGCCTGATGGAAGTGGGTTTGCACCGGCAAGCTGAGGGTTGGCTGCAAGAGGTTCTTGAATCCAAAAATAGAAGCCTTGCTGCTAAAACTTACCCCGCGCAAGGTTTAAGCTTGTGGAATATTGAATACCCTGCGCAATACGGAATACAGGAATTGTTTGCATGAGAACCCGAATCAAATTGTGCGGCTTTCAAACCGAAGACACAGTGCGTGCGGCCACTCGGGCTGGGGCTGATGCGGTGGGGTTTGTGTTTTATCCGCCCTCTCCACGCCATGTCGAGGTGCAGCAGGCAGGCCAGCTTGCCCGTTGTTTGGGTGCCTGGCAAACGCCAGTTGCCTTGTTTGTGAATCCGCAGGCTGATTTCGTGAATTCTGTGATTGCTGAAATTCCCAACGTGCTGTTGCAGTTTCACGGTGATGAAAGCCCGGAATTTTGCGGCAGCTTTCAGCGACCCTATCTTAAAGCGATTCGAATGAAAGCGGGAGTGGATTTGAGGCTGGAGAGCAGCCGGTTTCATTCTGCGCAGGCGCTCCTTGTCGATTCGTGGAGCGAGGCGTATGGTGGAACAGGGCATACTTTTGACTGGTCTTTGCTGCCCAAAGCGGATGAACTGAAGCAGGCTTTGGTATTATCCGGGGGGTTGGATGCAAGCAACGTTGAACAAGCCATTCAAGGCTTGAGGCCTTACGGTGTCGATGTGTCCAGCGGGATTGAGTCAACGCGTGGCGTAAAGAGTATCGAGAAAATTGAAATGTTCTGCAAAGCGGTCCAGAAGGCCGATGCAGGGCTGTTGTAAGTGAACCCAGATAGAGCAGCATCATGAACAAACCCTATGAATTTCCAGACGCTACAGGCCATTTCGGCCCCTACGGCGGCACCTTCGTATCTGAAACCCTGGTTCACGCCCTTGAAGAACTCAAAAGCGTTTACGCACATTATCAAAACGATCCAGAGTTTTTGGCAGAATTTGAAAGTGAGTTGAAGTATTTTGTAGGTCGCCCCAGCCCCATTTACCACGCCAAGCGTTGGTCTGATCTGGTTGGCGGTGCGCAAATTTATTTTAAGCGCGAAGACCTGAACCACACGGGTGCGCACAAGGTAAAC
This sequence comes from Limnobacter sp. 130, assembly GCF_902506325.1. GTDB lineage: Bacteria > Pseudomonadota > Gammaproteobacteria > Burkholderiales > Burkholderiaceae_B > Limnobacter. Next base: position 353,819 of record NZ_LR732330.1, on the reverse strand, counting down.
AACTGCATTGGGCAGGCCATGTTGGCCAAGCGCATGGGCAAGCCCCGCGTAATCGCCGAGACTGGCGCGGGTCAGCACGGTGTGGCCACTGCCACCGTGGCAGCGCGTTATGGCATGAAGTGTGTGGTGTACATGGGGCAGGAAGATGTAGCCCGACAGGCACAGAACGTGTTTCGCATGAAATTGCTGGGAGCCGAAGTCATTCCGGTGACTTCAGGCTCCAAAACCCTGAAAGACGCATTGAATGAAGCCATGCGCGACTGGGTTACCAACGTGGAAGACACGTTTTACATCATTGGCACAGTGGCCGGTCCGCACCCTTATCCCATGTTGGTTCGCGATTTTCAAAGCGTGATTGGCCGGGAATGTATTCAGCAAATGCCAGCCATGGTGGGCAAGCAGCCTGATTACGTACTGGCTTGTGTGGGTGGCGGGTCAAACGCCATGGGTATTTTTCACCCCTATTTGAATGTAGAGGGTGTGAAACTGGTGGGTGTTGAAGCTGCGGGCGAGGGCATTGAAACCGGCAAGCATGCCGCATCACTGAGTGCTGGCACACCTGGTGTGTTGCACGGTAACCGCACCTATTTGCTGCAAAGTGACGACGGTCAAATCACTGAAACCCACTCTGTGTCTGCCGGCCTGGATTATCCCGGCGTGGGTCCCGAACATGCATGGTTGAAAGATTCTGGCCGAGCAGAATACGTGGGAATTACCGATGCGGAAGCCTTGGAGGCTTTCCACCAGTGCTGTCGCATTGAAGGTATTATTCCCGCGCTGGAAAGCAGCCACGCACTTGCCCATGCTGCCAAACTGGCCAAAACCCTGCCGAAAGACCAGGTGATTCTGGTGAATTTGTCAGGCCGCGGCGACAAGGACATGCACACTGTGGCGCGCCTGAGTGGTGCCGAGTTTTACTGCCACCCCGATTGCAAAACAGGCGCAGAAATGGCCTGCAACAAGAAATAATTTTTACAACACACCATGTCAAGAATCAAAGCAGTTTTCGCGAAGTTAAAAGAAGAAGGGCGCAAGGGTTTAATTCCCTTTGTCACCGGTGGTGATCCTGATCCTGGTCAAACCGTGGCCATGTTGCATGCCTTGGCCAACGCAGGTTCTGACGTTATTGAGTTGGGTGTTCCTTTTTCTGACCCCATGGCCGATGGCCCTGTGATTCAGCGTTCCAGCGAGCGCGCGCTGGAAAAAGGCGTTACTTCACGCAAAATTCTTGATTACGTGGCCGAGTTTCGCCAAACCAACCAACACACACCCATTGTGTTGATGGGTTATGCGAACCCCATCGAACGCATGGGTGTTGAAAAGTATGTGGCTGAAGCCAAAAAGGCTGGGGTAGACGGTGTGCTTGTGGTGGATTATCCACCAGAAGAATCGATCGAGTTCTCCAAGTTTCTTCGGGCAGCTGAACTGGATCCGATTTTTTTGCTGGCACCCACTTCGTCGGATGAACGCATTGAAAAAGTGGCCAAAGTGGCAAGTGGTTATGTGTATTACGTCTCACTGAAGGGTGTGACGGGTGCGCAGAATCTGAATGCGGCTGAAGTCAGCTCCAAATTGCCTATCATCCGCAAATTCACCAACGTGCCTGTGGGCGTTGGCTTTGGCATTCGCGATGCTGAATCAGCATGCCGCGTGGCCGAGTCTGCCGATGCAGTGGTGATTGGTTCAGCCTTGATACAAACTCTGGAAGCAGGCAGCCCACAAGAGGCAGCCGCTTTGGCGGGCAAGTTTATTGCCCCGATTCGTGCCGCGCTTGATTCAAAGTTCGGCTCAAAATAAAAATACCTCAGCAAGGGAAAGTGTATGAGTTGGTTTGACAAAATTATTCCACCACGTATTTCGTCGAAAACTCCCGGCGACGCTGCCAAAAAAAGCGTGCCGGAGGGCATTTGGGCGAAGTGCAAAAGCTGTGATGCGGTGCTGTACCAAAACGACTTGGTGAGCAACGCCATGGTGTGTCCCTCGTGCACCTACCACATGCGCATTGGTTCGCGTGAGCGTTTGAATTTGTTGTTCGACAACGATGAGCGTGTGGAAATTGGTCAGGAAGTGCTGCCCATGGACACCTTGAAATTCAAGGACAGCAAAAGCTACACAGCGCGTTTGAATGAAGCCAAGGAATCTACCAGTGAAACCGATGCCCTGGTGGTGCAGAAAGGCACCATGAACGGCATGGAAGTGGTGATTGCCTGCTTTGAATTTGATTTCATGGGTGGCTCGATGGGTTCGGTGGTCGGTGAGCGCTTCTGCCGTGGCGTACAGGCTGCGCTAGATGCCAATGTGCCGTTCATCAGCATTGCTGCTTCTGGTGGTGCCCGCATGCAAGAAGGTTTGGGTTCGCTCATGCAAATGGCGAAAACCTCAGCCATGTTGGCCAAACTTAGCCAAGCCAAACTCCCTTACATTTCCGTGTTGACCGACCCAACCATGGGTGGCGTGTCGGCAAGCTTCGCCTTTCTCGGCGATGTGGTGGTTGCAGAACCCAAAGCGTTGATCGGTTTTGCCGGGCCCCGCGTGATTGAACAAACTGTGCGCCAAACACTACCGGAAGGTTTTCAGCGCGCTGAATTCCTGATGGAAAAGGGTGCAGTAGACTGCATCGTGGATCGCCGTGAAATGAAAAAAACCTTGGCCAGCCTTTTGGCGCTGTTGTTGAAAAAACAGATTGATCAGGCCGCCTGAACACTTATGACTCAAGCAGTACCCGAACAGAAACCCGCAAAACCAGCAGCCAACGCCACGCTTACCGAGTGGCTCGCCTATCTGGAATTGATACACAGCAAGCCGATCGACATGGGTCTGGACCGCCTGAAGGTGGTTCAGCAGCACATGGGTTTTGTGTTGAACGGGGTCGTGTTCACTGTGGCGGGGACCAATGGCAAAGGGTCCACTTGTGCCATGTTGGAAAGTATTCTGATTCAGGCGGGTTACAAGGTGGGCATGTACACTTCGCCCCACTTGATTCGCTTTACCGAGCGGGCACGAATCGATGGGCAAGAGGTGGCTGAGCCCGAGTTGATTTCAGCCTTTGAGCAGGTGGAGCTGGCTCGCACGGCAACCGGCATTTCCCTGACTTACTTTGAATTCACCACGCTCGCGGTCGCCCTGGTGTTTTCTCGCCTTGAGCTGGATGCTGTAATTCTGGAAGTGGGCTTGGGCGGGCGACTTGATGCGGTCAATATTTTTGATGCGGATTGCGCGATATGTACCAGCGTTGACATTGATCACCAAGCCTTTCTGGGGCCAGACCGCGAAAGCATTGGTCGCGAGAAGGCGGGAATTTTCCGTGCCGGCAAACCCGCGATTGTGGGCGACCCCAAACCGCCCCAAAGCGTGATTGACCACGCCAACGCAATCGGTGCTGATTTGTGGTTGTTTGCCCGCGATTACAACTACGGTGGCGACAAGCAGCAGTGGGCCTATGGTGGTCGCAGCATGCGCCGTGCCGCTTTGGCTTATCCAGCATTGCGTGGCACCAATCAATTGTTGAATGCCTCGGCTGCGCTGGCTGCGCTTGAGTCGGTTCGCGATCGCTTGCCGGTTCCTGCGCAATCCATTCGTCAGGGGTTTCTTTTGGTGGAATGGCCGGGGCGTTTTCAAGTGTTGCCGGGTCAACCCACTGTTGTTTTAGACGTTGGACACAATCCGCATGCAGCTGCGCATTTGCGTGAAAGCCTCGACAACATGGGTTTTTTCCCCTACACCCATTGTATTTTCGGGATGCTGGCCGATAAAGATGCAGTGGAGGTGGTCAAAGCGTTGAAAGACAGGGTCGACCATTGGCATTTGGTGCCGCTGCAAGGCGATCGTGGTCGCAGCACTGCGCAGTTGAAGCAGCAGCTTGAACTGGCTGGTGTGGATTCAGCGGCTTTTGACTGGGTGGCCAATTCCCAGGCATTGGCCAAAGGCGGTATTGCGAAGCAGCCACCTGAAAAAAGTGTGCAGAGCTACGAGAGTGTGAGTCAAGCGTATGCGGTGGTCACTTCTGCAGTGCCGCCCAATGATAGAATTCTGGTTTTTGGATCCTTCCTGGTTGTGGCGCAAGCCATGCAAGCCAAAGAAGCGCTTCGAAAACGTCCCGGTTAATTTTTTTCAGGAGTGCAGGTGAGTTCAAATTCGCGTTCTACTGCCAGGAACAAAGTCAACAACGATCCAGTTGATGAGTTAAAACGCAGATCCAGAAGGCGATTGGTAGGCTCCATAGCACTTTTTCTGGCGGCCATTATCATCGTTCCCGCATTGGTGGAAAATGAACCTTCCCAAACCAGCAGCGACGTTGAGCTGGTGGTACCTGATCGTCCCTCAGCTGAAATTCCTGCGCAAGCTGCCCAGGTACCCGAGTCACCCAAAATAGAAGCACCTCAGTCTACTCAGGAGCAAGCCGTGGCCATTGCGCCCGTTGCACCCGCTGTAGAGCCACCCCCCGTCATGTCCGAGCCCAAGGCAGCGCCAAAGCCAACACCGAAGGTGGAACCTAAGGTAGAGCCTAAGGTGGAACCTAAGCCAGAGGCCAAAGTGGAACCTAAGGTGGAACCTAAGGTTGAGGACCCCATCGCGGCTTTTGCAAAAGCCGAGGTGTTTTGGGTGCAGGTGACAGCGGTCAGCGACAAGCTTCGTGCGGATGCATTGAGCAAAGAATTGAGTGGCAAGGGTTTTCCTGCCAAGGTGGAGTCCACCAGCACTGCCGACGGCACCGTGTACCGGGTCAGGGTTGGCCCAATCGCGGGTCAAACCAAGGCGGATGAAACCAAGGCCAAGCTGGCTGCTGCTGGTTACTCCTCCGGGAGAGTGGTGCAGTGACGATATTTGATTACATCGTCATTGCCGTGGTGGTGCTGTCGGTCATTTTGGGTGTGTTCAGGGGCATGGTCAAAGAAGTGCTTTCCCTGGCCAACTGGGTGTTGGCTTTCTGGGTTGCAAACCGCTATGGCGCGGATTTGGCGGTGTACATGGACTGGGCGGAATCGCTGAGCCCTCCCATGAAAGCCCTTATTGGCTGCGCTGCTGCGTTTTTTGCAACCATGTTGGTGGGTGCCATTCTGATTTCATTGTTGGGCAAAATTGTTGCTGCAGCAGGTTTGGGTTTTGCGGACCGTGGCCTGGGTGCTACGTTCGGCTTCGCGCGTGGTTTATTTATTGTGTTGGTGCTGGTTACTGGGGCTGGGTTTACCTCGCTTCCGGAACAGCCATTTTGGCGAAACGCCATGTTGTCCCCCTTGGCGGTAGATGCGATGAGAGAAATCAAGCCGCATTTGCCTGAAAGTGTGGGCAAATGGGTGCGCTACTAGGAGCTTTCAATGTGCGGGATTGTCGGTATTGCCGGTTTTTCTCCTGTTAATCAAATTCTTTACGACAGCTTGCTGTTGTTGCAACACCGCGGTCAAGATGCCGCAGGTATTGCCACGGCGCACAGCAATTCGTTCTCGATGTCCAAAGGTAACGGCTTGGTGCGCGATGTATTCCGCACCCGCAATATGCGGTCATTGCCTGGCAATATGGGCATTGGTCATGTGCGTTACCCCACTGCGGGTTCTGCAGCCAGCTCCGATGAAGCACAGCCTTTCTACGTGAATGCGCCTTATGGTTTGGTGTTGGCCCACAACGGCAACTTGACCAACAGCGAGCGTTTGAAAGCCGAGCTGTTCAAGAACGATCGTCGCCACATCAATACAAATTCCGATTCCGAAGTGCTGTTGAATGTACTGGCCCACGAGCTTCAATCGAATGCATCGGGCTACTCGCTTGATCCAGTCACTATTTTCCGTGCTGTTGCTGGCGTTCATGCCCGTGCGCGTGGTGCCTATGCCTGTGTGGCTCAAATTGCAGGCTACGGTTTGCTGGCCTTCCGTGACCCGTTTGGTATTCGCCCGCTGGCTTTGGGCAAGGCTGAAACAGAGCAGGGCACCGAGTACATGTTTGCATCGGAATCTGTGGCGCTGGTCGGTATGGGTTTTGAGTTTGTGCGCGACATTGATCCGGGCGAGGCCGTATTCGTAGATCTCGACGGCAAGCTTCATGCGCAGCAGTGTGCCGAGAAATCGTCACTGAACCCCTGTATTTTTGAGTATGTGTATTTGGCGCGCCCCGATTCAGTGATGGACGGCATTAGCGTGTACGAAGCCCGCGTGAAAATGGGTGAATACCTGGCCGATCAAATTCGCAAAGGCATGCCTGCCGGTGAAATTGATGTAGTCATGCCCATTCCTGATTCAAGCCGCCCCGCAGCTTTGGAGTTGGCGAATCAATTGGGCGTGCCTTACCGGGAAGGGTTTATCAAGAACCGTTATATCGGTCGTACCTTTATCATGCCCGGCCAGGCGGTTCGCAAGAAAAGCGTGCGCCAAAAGTTGAATGCAATTTCCGTTGAGTTCAAAGGCAAAACCGTGCTTTTGGTTGATGATTCGATTGTGCGCGGCACCACAAGCCGCGAGATTGTACAAATGGCCCGTGAAGCGGGTGCCAAGAAGGTGATTTTTGCGTCGGCTGCGCCCCCTGTGCGTTTCCCCAACGTTTACGGTATCGACATGCCCACGCGTGATGAACTGATTGCGTCGGGCCGGACCGATGAGGAAATTTGTGCGGAGATTGGTGCCGATGCCTTGTTTTATCAAGACATCGCCGACATGAAACGCGCTGTGCGTGATTTGAATCCCAAAATTCAAACCTTTGACGCAAGTTGTTTTGATGGCTCGTACATCACCGGCGACGTCACCACAGAGTATCTGGATCGGCTTGAGTACATGCGCAAGCACCCGGAGGTGCTGGAGTCGGCTGGCTTGCAAATGAATCTGGGTTATTCCGCGAATCAATAAGTGCAGCGGGAATTTCAGGTAAAATGTTCAACTGATTGATTTAAAAGCGCGAAATGGTTCGCGCTTTTTATTTGTGCAGGGCGATCTGACTATGTCACTGATAGTACATAAATACGGTGGCACCTCCATGGGGTCCACAGAACGTATCAAGAATGTAGCCAAGCGTGTCGCCAAATGGCACCGCGCAGGTTTTCAAATGGTGGTTGTGCCGTCGGCTATGTCTGGCGAAACCAACCGCTTGATTGGCCTGGCCAAGGAAATTCAGGCTGAGCCTGATCCCCGTGAACTCGACATGCTGTGTTGCACTGGTGAGCAGGCGTCTGTGGCTTTGTTGGCCATGGCTTTGAAAGCAGAGGGTCTGGATGCAATCAGTTTCTCTGGTTGGCAAGTGCCCATCAAAACCGACAGCAGCCACACCAAGGCACGCATTGAGTCGATTGACGACACACGCGTGAAAGCTGCATTGAATGCCGGGAAGGTTGTGATCATCACGGGCTTTCAGGGTATTGATGATGCCGGTAACCAAACCACGTTGGGCCGTGGTGGCTCAGACACGTCGGCTGTGGCCATTGCTGCAGCCATGGGTGCGGCAGAGTGCCTGATTTACACCGATGTCGATGGTGTGTACACCACCGACCCCCGTGTGGTGCCTGAGGCGCGCCGCATGCGTGTGGTGTCTTTTGAAGAAATGCTGGAAATGGCCTCTTTGGGCTCCAAGGTTCTGCAAATTCGTTCAGTGGAATTTGCCGGCAAGTACCGTGTGCCTACCCGAGTGCTTTCCAGCCTGACCGATCCAATGATGTCGCTGGACGAAGAAAAGGTTTCCGGCACGCTGATTACTTTTGAGGATGATGAACATATGGAACAGGCCGTTGTTTCCGGTATCGCTTTCAACCGTGATGAAGCAAAAGTGACCATTCGTGGCGTGCCCGACAAGCCCGGTGTGGCTTACCAAATTCTGGGTCAGGTTGCTGAGGCCAATATTGATGTGGACATGATCATTCAGAACCAGGGTTCGGATGGCACCACCGATTTCACCTTCACCGTACACCGCAATGAATTCAACAAAACCATGGACTTGTTGAAAAACAAGATTCAAGGCAGCGTGGGTGCACGTGAAGTGGCCGGCGACACGAATGTGTGCAAGGTGTCGATTGTGGGCATTGGCATGCGCTCGCATGTTGGCGTGGCCAGCTTGATGTTCAAAACCTTGTCAGAAGAGGGCATTAACATCCAGATGATTTCTACTTCGGAAATCAAGGTGTCGGTGTTGATCGATGACAAGTACATGGAGTTGGCGGTTCGTGCACTTCACAAGGCTTTTGGCCTTGAAAAAGAAGCGGCTTGAACCGGGACTTTGCATGACATGAATGTGGCGCAAGTTGTGTGAAAGCGATTTGCGCCTGCATTCAACATTTTGGCCGAAACCGTGTATAATTCGGCCTTCTGGAGACGTGGCCGAGTGGTCGAAGGCACTCCCCTGCTAAGGGAGCATACCCCAAAAGGGTATCGGAGGTTCAAATCCTCTCGTCTCCGCCAGAATGAAAAAGGGATCCCGCTTGGGATCCCTTTTTTTATTCCATGGCCACAAATTGAACAGCAGGGGCACTGCTGATCTGAATTGAATTCACAGGCGGGTGCACATCGCCGTCGAGTTGCCATGCTGTTGGCGCGTCAAACTGAAATTCAATGCTGGAAATGGTGCTGCGCTCGACGCCGATGCTGGCTGGCATGCTCCCGAACCAGATTCTCAACAGGTTCAACACAAGCGCAAGTTTGTTGGGTACGCCTGCGATCAGGCACATGTCTTGTTGGGCCTGTGGCCCGCCGCTGGTGGATACACGAAATCGAAGTGGTAAACACTTAATGCTCAGCGCAAGGCAGGCCTGCCAGGCAAATTGCTGTGGTGCTGCGCTGTTGCGGATTTGCTGCCCTTTAACTGTTGAAAAAAGCCTGTCTACAAATTCGCTTCGGCGAATAATTCCCCAGGCAATTTTGGCCAAGAGTTTGGCGGCAGCAACAGGGCCACTGCCCAGGCTGTAATAGGCGTGCATGAAGTTCACCGTGACGCCGAAACCAAATACAAATCCGTATTGTTCGCCCGAGGTTTTAACGGGGTAGCGCGGTGTGCTGTGTAAAAGGGCGTTTGCCTGGTGTTCAACCAACCAGCGCAGTGCTTTTAGCGGCGCTGTTTTTGGATACACGTCCCAGGCGATCATGTTCATGGTGCCTGCATGCAAGGGAAAAATTGGCGGAATCGCCTGTTCCCCCCACACTTTGGCCGCTGCACCCAAAACCGCAGACACGGTGCCATCCCCACCAAAAGGCACAATTACAGTGGGTGGACTGCTTTGGTAGGCAAGTAGGGCCTGTTCTAGTTCTTGTGCATTTTGAGTCAATGCCACATGTCCGGCATTGCCCAGAATGCGGTGAATTTCCGCAAGGCTGCCGCTGGAATTGCGTGTTTTGAGATAGCCAGCTTTTGGGTTTGCGATGACAAGAATCACGATGATCCTTTTGTTACGGGATGATCTGTATTTAATTTAACCTATTCTTCAGGCGGCAAACCAGAAAATAGAGGCGTGTTTTGCCAGCTTGTAGGACATTGCTCACAACTTCTTCGGCAAAAGCTGACCTACTTTTCCACTTAAGGCGTTTACTGTAAAGCGTCAACCAACTAAACCCCCAAGGAGTTGATCATGTTGCACTACGCAGTTGTGTTTTTTGTAATTGCATTAATCGCTGCTTTGTTTGGATTTGGTGGTATTGCGGCCGGTGCGGTGGAAATTGCAAAAGTATTGTTTTTCATTTTCATTGTGCTTGCGGCAATTACTTTTGTCGTGAACTTGATTAAATCCAGGCCGTAGTTATTTGAAACGCTTGGGTTGAATCAAAGCCGGGCCACCTGAGAAGTGGCCTTTGTGCGTCTTTAAAGGTCTGTTTGAATAATTCTGTTCACTCGTCAATTCGATCCGTGCGAAGCCAGATTCGGCATGGTCGTCCCTATTGGCTTTTCATCTTTGGTTGCGCCATGGTGCTGGCCTTGTTGGGCATCACCTACACCCATTCCAGAATGAATGCCGAGGTGATGGCCATGGCCGAAATCAATCAAAAAAGAATTGATCGCCTTGATCAGTTGTGGGTTTTGCTGGTGGATGCCGAGGCCAGTGCCTTGTCGTTCCTGCTGATGCGCAACGACGTTTATCTTGAGCCCTACCGCAGCACCGCAGCCCGACTGGAGCCGTTGATGGCTTCCATGAATTTTGATATTCCACCAGGTTCAGATGATCATGCAGACTTGCAGGCTTTGAAGCGCCTGGTTGAGGCGAAGTTTCAGTATCTGGGCGAAATGTTGAGCCAAGGCAAGGCACCAGTGGCTTTGTCGGAGGAGCACGGGGAACTTGGCAAACAACTGATGGACCAAATTCGTGTTCGACTCGCGATACTGAAAGCGCGGCGGGAAAAGGCTCATCAGGACCTTGAGAACATGTATTTGGCAAGAGCCGACAAAATTCAGTATGTGGGCTATGCCTTGGGTATTGCGTCCCTGTTGTTGATTGTTGGTTTGTTTGTGGTGCAGCAAAGGCAGGTGGCCCTGCGGGCCCGCATTCAGGAGCTGTTGAAAACCGAAAACAATCGCCTTGAAGCGAAGGTGTCGGCGCGCACACTGGAGTTGACTAACCTGGCCAGCAACCTGACCACTGCGCAAGAGGAGGAGCGCCAGCACATTGCCCGTGAGTTGCACGATGAAATGGGGTCTGCACTGACTGCAGCAAAAATGGACGCTGGCTGGCTACGCCGTTCGCTAGGCGGGCAATTGGCAGACGATGTGCAAGAGCGCTTATTGCGCTTGATCGAGAATATAGGCAGCACCATTACGCTGACGCGCCGCTTGGTGGACGATTTACAACCCCCCTTGCTGAAAGGTTTGGGGTTGGTCGAGGCACTGCGCTCACTTGGGCAGCAATTTGAAATTGATTTGCCGATTGAAATGAGTTTCCCGGATCGTGAATTGAATCTGAATGCTGAACAGTCTTTGGCATTGTTTCGCGTGGCACAAGAGTCGCTGAACAACATTCGAAAATACGCGAAGGCCAGCCGGGTGTGGCTGAGTTTGAGTGAGGAGGCGGGTGAGGTGTGCCTGAGTATTCGAGACAACGGTGTTGGATTTGATACCCAAGACATTGAATTGCATGGTCACGGCATTGCCGGAATGAAACACCGTGCCCAAATGTTCAATGGAAAGTTGCTGTTAAGCTCGAGCCCGGGTCAAGGAACCCGGATCAAAGTACATCTACCCATGATCAAAGGCATGTGTTCAGGCAAAGATTAATCCATGCTGGTGGGCATAAGTCGCAAGTTCGGCATTGCTGCCAACACTCAGTTTCTCAAGCAACCTGGACCGATAGGTGCTGACTGTTTTCACACTAAGATGAAGTGCCTCGGCGATCTGTGACACGCTTTCGCCTTTCGCCAGTCGAATGAACACCTGCATTTCGCGCTCCGACAATTGTTCATGAGCGGTTTTTTCTGCTTCTCCCATCACTTCACGGGCAAGCAGTTCGGCCGTGTTGGCAGAAATGTAGCGGCGACCCTGTGCAACGGTGTGTATTGCATTGATCAGGTCGTTGCGATCGCAGTCCTTGCACAAATAGCCGCTTGCGCCACTGCGAATCATGGGCAGGGCGTACCGGTCTTCCGAAAAGCTGCTAATAATTAATACCTGTGTTTCATCGTGGCGTTGTTTCACGGTTCGAAGCAGGTCGATGCCGTTTTGATCAGGCAGTGACAAGTCGAGCATGAGTACGTCGCAGGGGTGTTGTCCAAGCAATGTTTTTGCTTCTTCGGCGCATGCGGCTTCGAACTGAATGGACATTCCCAATTCTTCATTCAGCATTTCGCGAAAGCCAGCGCGCACAATGGCATGATCATCAACAATGGCCAATCGAATCATCTGTGTATTCCTTTTGGGGTTGTAAATCATTGAGGCCAGACTATTCCTACAATTGAATCGTCCTTGTCGGACAGATCTCAGTTTTGCCCCTCAGTAGTATTGAACGCATGAAGCCTGATCAATACATACCTTTGATCTTGATTTCTTGAAAGTAGTCAGTTCAAACACTTTGAAGGAGTACAACTATGAAAACATTGATCACACAAACTTTGATTGCTTCTGGTATTGCTTTGTCTGCGTTGAGCCCAGTCTATGCAGCAGAGCAGGGTAAAGAGCCCCTGAAAGCCGTAGGGCAGTATGTGGACGATGCCACCATTACCACCAAGGTGAAAGCAAAACACGCTGAGGACAAAACAGTAAGCGCTTTGCGTGTTCATGTGGAAACCAAGCAAGGCGTGGTGGTGTTGTCAGGCGAAGCCAAAACCGAGGCCGAGATTGATCGTGCCGAAGCGTTGGCCAAGCAGGTGGAGGGCGTGAAAGCTGTCTCCAATTTGATTGAGTTGAAGCCCAAGTCTTAACGGGCTGTCATGATGCCTCGCCGGCCTTCTCGCTGGCGGGGCGTTTCAGGTGTCTGCCATGAAACAAAACTGTATGGATCAGCTCCCCTTGCGTGTGCTGGTGGTTGAAGACTCGATCGAGTTGCAGACCATGTTGCAGGCGATGCTGTGTGAAATTCCCAGTGTGCAGGTTATTGCAAGTGTGGAGTCCGAGGAAGCGGCACTTGCGACAATACGGAATGAATGCGCTGATTTGGCAATCGTTGATTTGGAATTGGAATCAGGTACCGGGCTGGGTGTGTTGAAGAACCTCCAGCAAAGTCTGGAGATGAATCCGCACCCGGTTAATATTGTGGTGTTTTCCAACTACTCCAATTTGGTCATACGGCACCGGTGCTTAAGCCTTGGTGCCAAGGCTTTTTTCGACAAATCGTTTCAAATTGATGAGTTGCTGGAGTTTGTGCAGGCTCAAGCCTCTGGCAAAGCCAAAGGCTTGTCGGCTTAGTTCCTCAAATCAATCAAATGGCTTGCGCAGGGCCGAAAAACTCAAAATGCTGACGGTCGGCAGGCACGCCCAGTTTTCCGAGCATGCTTTTCACTGCACCCATGAAACCAACTGGTCCCAAAAAGTAAACTTGTGCATTGTTGGGCAGGTTGTTTTCAATGGTTTGGGCTTTGATCAAGCCATGCTGATTTTCATAAACATACTCGGTGGTGATATTGCTGTGTTGAGCCTTCAATTGCTCAGTCAGATTCTTGAATGAGTGCTGCGCTACGTTCTTGCAGGCATGAATGAATCGAATCTCGCGCTGGCCGGCAACAGCTTTGAGCATGGCAATGGCGGGTGTCAGCCCCACGCCTGCGGTAATCAACACCAGTGGGTCTTTGCTGTCATCGAGTACAAACTCGCCACAGGGCGGGCTGAGTTGCACGGTGTCGCCCACAGCAAATTCATTGTGAAGGTGGTTGGACACCATGCCACCTTCTTCGCGTTTTACCGAGATTCGGTAGTGCTCCCCATTGGGTGAGTCAGACAGGGAATAGTTGCGCATGATGCTTGTGTCATTGATATTCAAGTGCAGGGTAATGTATTGCCCTGGCTTGAAGGTCATGATCTCTTTGCCGTCCACCGGTTTCAGGTAAAAAGATGTGACCAGTTCGCTTTCTTGCTCTTTCGCGGCAATTCTGAAAGCGCGTTGCCCCTCCCACCCTCCAGCGGACATGGCTTGTTTGGCATACAGGTTGGCTTCTGCATTAATTAAAATATCGGCCAGTTGGCCGTATGCGGCTGCCCAGGCGTCGATAATTTCGGGGGTGGCTGCTGCACCCAGTACTTCTTTCATGGCCTGCAGCAGGCATTCGCCCACGATAGGATAGTGCTCGGCCTTAACGCCCAGTGCCACGTGTTTGTTCACGATCAGGGTAACCGCACCCATCAGCACGGCTGGGTTATCAATGTGCTTTGCATAAGCCAGTACCGCATTGGCCAGTGCACGCGGTTGGGTGCCTTTTTGCTGGTGAGCCGGATTGAAAAAAGTGGCTGTAACCGGGTATTTGCTGAACATCAGTTTGTAAAAGTGCGTGGTCAAGGCCTCGCCGCCCTGTTCAAGTGCGGGAATGGTTGCCTTGATCCATTGTTTTTGTTCGGTGCTCACTGACATGTTGATGTTCCTTTTTCGCGTGATTGTAAATTGACACATGCTTCTCGGTGACAAGTACTATCAAGATCCATGCCAGACGTTAAAATTTTTTTAAGCTATTGATTAATATAATTAATTGATAATTATGGATTTGTTAAATATTTCAAAAGATTGTGCTAAAAACAATGTACTATTATTGTTAATAACACAATAATTGTTAAAGTGACAATATATGGAAATGTCCAGTTTTGTGATGGCGGTGATCGAGGACTTGGGCGCTGACCTGGATCCGCAGACCCGGTATGCACGTTATGTGAATTCATTGGCAGCGGCATTGCCGGGCAACGCGTGTGCCTTGCTAAAAAAGGAAGGCTCGGCCTTAAAGCCACTGGTCGTTCGGGGTTTGACGCCGGATAGCCTGGGGCGCCGCTTTGAATTGAATGAGCATCCCCGCTTAAATGCGATTGTCACTTACCGGGGGGTCACTCATTTTCCAAACAAGTCCACGCTGCCTGATCCCTACGATGGTCTGCTGGAAGGGGTGCATGCGGGGGATTTGACTGTGCACGATTGCATGGGTTGTGCCCTGCATGTCAATGGCAAGTTGTGGGGTGCGATTACCCTTGATTCTTTGAAGGCAGGGGTGTTCGACGTCAAAGTTGAGCGGGCCATGGCCATGTTCGCCCGCTTGGGCGAGGCTGTGGTGCATTTGGCTGAATTGAACGAGCGAACCTTGACCAACTTGAAGCTGAGTCAGGGCAATGGCAATGCTTTGCAGGCACTGGAGGGCGTTCAATTGTCTCGCCGGGAAATGATTGGCGACAGCAAACCCATTCGCGATCTAAAGCATGAAATTTTGACCGTTGCCAGTAGTCAGTTGGCAGTACTGATTCATGGCGAAACCGGTGTAGGCAAAGAATTGGTTGCGCAGGCTCTGCATGCCATGTCGAGTCGCGCCAATTTACCCTTGGTGGTGATTAATTGCGCAGCTTTGCCTGACCAGTTGATTGAAAGCGAGTTGTTTGGTCATGTTAAGGGTGCGTTTTCCGGGGCTGAGCGCGATCGCCAGGGCAAGTTTGAATTGGCCAACGAGGGCACCTTGTTTCTGGATGAGGTGGGCGAGTTAAGTGCCTCTGCGCAGGCCAAGCTGCTTCGGGTGCTCCAAAGCGGGCAAGTGCAGCGTGTGGGCAGCGACAGGGAGCATCGGGTTGATGTTCGCATTGTTGCGGCCAGCAATCGCGATTTGTCTGCCGAGGTGAAAGCAGGGCGCTTCAGGGCTGATCTGTATCACCGTTTGTGTGCTTACCCTTTGCACATTCCCCCTTTGCGTGAGCGGGGCGACGACGTGGTGTTGCTGGCCGGTTATTTTCTGGAACAAAACCGCAGTCGGTTGGGGTTGCGAAATCTTCGTTTGGGTCGTGGTTGCGAAGCGGCCTTAAAGCGTTACAACTGGCCGGGTAATGTGCGAGAGCTTGAGCACACATTGGGGCGCGCAGCGTTGAAGGCACGCCGGGATGAAGCGGGCCCCATGGTGACCGTGGAGCTTGAGCACCTGGACCTTTTGACCGAAGCAGGGCAGGAACATGTTCGGCTTCATCGTCACCCAGACATTGCAATGAGTACCCCGATGGGTGGCATGGATTATCGCGATGCCGTGGATGAGTTTTCAAGAAACTTGATTCAGCAGGTGCTGAAGCAAACCGATGACAATCGAGCCGCAGCCGCCAGACAACTGGGGCTCGATTCCGGTAATTTTCACCGCATGTTAAAGCGGCTTGGTATTTAAACTGCAGCGCGCGTGGCTTCGGCTTCGCCGCTTGTGTTGCCTTGCAGGTACTGCAGTGCTTCATTCACCTGGTCGATCAACACCAGCACCAGGTGATCCGGTGCGGTTTCATCCAGTGCCATCTGGATGGCTTTGAATTCACCGCGCACCTCCACCACCGATTGTTTTTTATCGCTGCTGGATTGGGCAATGCCTTGCTGCAGCAGGGCGAGAGTTTCACCGTCTGGGCGACCACGCTGGCAGGCGTCCTCATACAAAATAATGTGATCGAAAAAGCCGCCCACCAATCGACCCTGTTCGATAATGTCCTGGTCGCGGCGATCGCCTGCAGCACTAATCACCACCGTGCGTTTGATCGCAGGTATGTTTTTCAGTGTGTTCACCAAAGTAGAGACCGCATCGGGATTGTGGCCGTAATCGGCAATCACTGAGCCACCTTTGTGCTTGAAAAAGTTAAAGCGACCAGGGACGGTGTCGGGCGTTGACTGAAAACTGCCCAGTGCTGCACGGATGGTGTTTAAAGGCACATTCAGGGCCAATGCTGCAGCAACAGCGCACATCACGTTTTGCACCTGGAAGGTGAATAAACCATTGTTGGTCAATGGCACATCCATCAGGTCGATGGTTTTCTCGGTGTCGTCATAGCTGATATTGATGACCCGACCATCGTGAATAATCACGGGGCGGCCTTTGGCTTTGTGTGCAGCAACAATCGGATTGTCGGGGTTGCTGGTGAAAAACAGCACGCGGCCCGGTGTCAGCTTGGCCATGTTGGCGGCATGTCGGTCATCGGCATTCAGCACGGCAAGCCCTTCCGGGGCTACGTTTTGCACCAGCACGCTTTTCAGCAAGGCTAGGTCTTCCACGCTGTCAATAAAGTTCAGGCCAAGGTGATCACCTTCGCCAATGTTGGTCACTATGCCTACGTCGCACATGTCAAAGCCCAGGCCTTCACGCAACATGCCACCACGTGCGCATTCAAGCACCGCAGCGTCTGCTTCGGGGTGAACCAAAACTTTGTGGGCACTTTTCGGGCCACTGCAATCGCCTGTGTCAATTAGGTGACCATTCACGACAACACCCTCGGTGCCCGTAAAGCCGACACGCAGGTTGTGATAGCGCAAAATTTGTTCAATCAGGCGAACGGTGGTGGTTTTTCCATTGGTGCCGGTCACCGCCACCACTGGAATTCGACCGTTTTCGTCTTTCTTGAACATCAGATCGATGACTGCTGCGCCGACATCGCGGCCCTTGCCAATCGAGGGTTCCAGGTGCATGCGCAAGCCAGGCGCTGCATTCAATTCCACAATGCCACCACCTTGGGCTTCAAGTGATTCATCTACGCGTTCGCACACGACATCAACGCCGCACACTTCAATGCCGATTTGTTGTGCGGCTTGAATGACCATTTCTGCCATGGCGGGGTGCACGTTGTCGGTGACATCGGTTGCGCTGCCGCCGGTACTCAGGTTTGCATTGTTGCGCAGTACGACTCGAACACCTTGCCCGGGTACTGCTTCAGCAGTGAAACCCTGTTTCTTGATCCGGGCTATTGCGATTTCATCGAGCCGAAGTTTGCTCAGCGCACTGCCGTGGCCCTCGCCGCGCAGTGGGTTGCAGTTTTCGATTTCAATGAGTTGCGCAATTGAATTGACGCCGTCGCCCACTACAGATGGAGGCTCGCGACGTGCTGCGGCCACCAGTTTGTCTCCCACCACGAGAAAGCGATAGTCATGGCCAGGAATGAATTCCTCCACAATGGGTACACCACTGCCGTGTTTTTTGGCGGCATCAAATGCAACGCGCAAATGTTCTTCATCGACAATATTGACGGTTACGCCTTTGCCTTGGTTGCCGTCGCTGGGCTTGATCACCACCCCTTTTTTGGTGGTTTGGGTCAGTTCGCGAAACGCCTCTAGCGCTTCCTCGAAAGTTTTGACCAGCTTGCCCTTGGGGGTTGGAATACCCGCGGCAGACAAAATTGTTTTGGTCAGGTCCTTGTCTTGCGCAATTTCTTCAGAAATGGCGCAGGTGGTGTCTGTTTCCGCAGCCTGGATTCGGCGTGCTTTTGAGCCCCAGCCCAATTGCACAAGGCTGCCCTGTGTCAGGCGGCGAATGGGAATGCCCCGGCGCAAGGCTGCATTGACAATTGAGCCGGTACTTGGTCCAAGTTTGCAGTCCTCAAAAGCCTCTTTCAACCGTTCAATGGCTGATTTCGCGTCGAAGTCTTGCCCGGCCAGTGCAGCCAGGATAAGTTGGTGAGCTTCTTCAAAGGCAGCACGCGCCAATTCTTCTTCTTCGTACTGTACCACCACCCGAAAGTACCCTGTGGTGATGTTGTCGGCCACATGGGCGAAGGTGACCTGCGAGCCGGCCTCAACCTGAAAGCGCAGGGCGGCACGGCTTAAAATGTGAGCCAGTGCAATATTGCTTTGTTCGAACCCGGTGGCCCGCAGTGAACCAATGCCGGGCAGAGCGCTGCGTACCCGCATTTCAATGTTGGCGAACCGATCGTACAAGCGTTCATTTTCTTCACAAAACACCAAGGCTTCCATGCTGGTGTTTTTGCTCCACAAATTGGGGCCGCGCAAGGCGCGAATGCGTTCAATTTTCATAATTTTTCAACCTGTTGTGTGCATCGGCATGGGGTCAATAGCGCTGCCGAAGATCGGCGCGCAGCAGGTGGTGGGGCACATCCATCGCCCAGCCCGCAGCAGCCAGAGCCAGTGCCTTGGTTAAATTCACAGGGGGCTGTCTCAGGGGTATGGGACTTCTTTGTTCGGCTTCCGCCCGGGGACCCATGAAATGGATGTTCTCGCTTTGATAAATCACTGCCATACCGCCATTTTTGACATGTTCGGTAACAATTGGGTTGTCAGCGCTGTTGCTGATCCAGATTACCTTTCCATCGCACAGGTCTTTCAAGGGTAACAGGCTGACTTCGTCTGCATTCACCACGGCGTGACCACTAGCCAGCACCAGGTCCACCAACGTGCGCATCACATTGAAGTGCTGCTCTTTGGTGAGAATGTCCCATTCGTTCAGCCCATCCATTGAACCCATGCTGGTAATGACCGCCAGGCTTGATCGGTCAAAAGGCAGGCCTTCCGATAAAATTGTGCTGGCTTTGACCTGCATGACCAGTGTGTCAAGGTTCTTGTTGATCAGGCAATTTCGACCCGATTGCCAGTTGGCTGAAGGTGCTTTGTTAATGGTGCGACCGTTCATGACCAAACCCTGGTCGCAGGCCAAGCCTACTTTGTGGCCCTGGTCTTCAAGAATTTCGGTGAGTTCGGGGCCGAAACCATCGATTTCCTTGCCGCCCGAGTAAGAAATGGTGGGAATTCGACCATTCGCATCACCGGGGAACAGCGACTCAATAATGGGTTTGCCCACGTTGCGTGCCTGCCCCCTGGCGGGTTTGATGTGCATTAGCAGCCCAGGGCCAGCATTGACTTCGACCACAGCCAGCGATTGCCCTTTGGGGGACTGGTCAATGTGCTCACACACCAGGTCGATACCCGCCACGTCCAGCCCAACAACACGCGCAGCCATGCAACACAGTCGCGCAATTTCAGGGTGAATCAAATCGGTCACATCTTCAGAGGCGTTGCTGTTTCGCTCGATGATGACCTGTTTGTCGAGGGGAATGATCGAATCGGCTTGATAGCCTTGTCGCTGAACTTCCAGCGTCACCACAGGGTTTGAGGCAATGCGGATTGTTTTAAGTGGCGTGATTTCTGTTTCACCGCGCCGTGGATCGGCATTAATTTGCAGATCGATCAAATTTTGCAGTGTAGATTGGCCATCGCCTTTCACGCTGACCAGCTCTCCACGCGAAACTGCGGCGATTTGGTAGTTGACCACCAGCACACGGTGCTCCACACCCCGTATGAATTTCTCTACAATTACGCCGCTGTAGCTTTCTTCATAAGCCAGTGCCCAGGCTTTTTGTATGTCTTCCTGTTTGTCCAGCTCAAGTGAAACCCCGCGGCCCTGGTTACCATCCACTGGTTTAACCACCACAGGCAAGCCGATTTCCTGCGCAATTTCCCACGCGCGTTCGGCTGTCTTTGCAAACGCACCCTCGGGAACCGGCACGCCACATTGAGCCAGCAATTCCTTGCACAAGTCCTTGTCAGCGGCAATGCCCTCAGCAATTGCCGATGTTTTCGACGTTTCAGCTGTCCAGATTCGCTGTTGTTTGTTTCCATGGCCCAATTGAACCAGGTTGCCATCGTTCAGGCGAACGATAGGAATGCGCCGTTCATAGGCGGCGTCTAGAATATGTTGGGTACTTGGTCCCAGGCCATGCATGTCACAGTGACGTTTGATCACTTTCAGCTCGGCTTGTAAGTCGTACTCGGTGCCCTCAATGGCAGCGTGTAACAGCCGCACACCGGCCTCCAGGCAAGCCATGCCGACAACAGGATCGGGGGTGCGAAACACCATTTTGTAAACACCGTCTTTGCTGGTCATTCGGGCTTTGCCGAAACCGACCTCAAGCCCGGCCTGGGTGTGTAGTTCAATGACGATGTGTTCGAGCATGTGCGCAGCATAGGTGCCCTCGCGCACGCGCAGCAGAAAACCGCCTGGTTCACCAATTCCGCAGCGGTGGTCAACCAAACCGGGTAGCAAAGCCGTTAATCGCTCGTAAAAGCCTGGCAGCAAGTTGGATGGAAACTGTTCCAGTTCCTGTATGTCCACCAACGCCTCGATACAACTTCGATAGGTCCAGATATTTGGGCCATCAAGCCACATGGTTCGGAGTATTTCAAGGCGTTTTTGCGTCATAAGCTGAGTGCCGGCAGGTTTGTTTTCTAGGATTGGATTTTCGATCAATGTTAACTCCGTGTCGCTGGAAATAGTGGTGTAACATCAGCGAATTCGCGAACTGAGGGGGTAATCTCATTGAAAATCGTTGGATTTTCACCGTCTGAAAACGAAGTACAACGACTTTCAGAGGTATGGGCCGCAAACACGCCAACCCAAGCGGTGTTTGTCGCTGACATGAATACTCGGCGTGAGTTTTCTCGCAGCCTAGTAGCCTTTAACGCCCATGAATTAATTGTGGTAGACAGGGACTCGCAGGCGCCTGTTTTCAAAGCACCTTTCGCGAGCATTGAAAAAATTTCGATGTCTGATCATTCCGGTCTTTCAACGGTCTTGATTCAGGTTGACTCCGGGCAGGTATTTTATTTCTACGCAAGCTTCAGTTTGCATCGCGCACTTGAAGAATTCGTTGAGCTGCTTGAAACCGCTGTGCGCGAATTTGAGCAGGGCATGGCGCACACTGCCCAAATTCAGCATCCAGTGCCACGTTTGCTCGCCGAAGATGAGTTGGACGAGGCCGGTTTTGACGAGCCAGTGTCCTCTCGTGCCTTGTTGCGTTTGTGGCAGTTTGCGCACCCCTATCGCTGGCGTCTGTTTGCCGGGCTGGTTTTGACTTTGCTTTCCACTGCGGCAACACTTGTGGCGCCCTATCTTTCCATGCCGCTCATGGACGAGGTACTGATTCCATTCCAGAATGGCCAACCCATGAATACCGAGCTGGCCACATTTTATTTGAGTGCTTTGTTAATTTCCTCCGTGGTGGCTGCGGTGCTGAGCTGGGCCAGAACCTATTTGTTGGCTTTGGTTTCTGAGCGAATCGGTTCCGATTTAAGAACCACCACATTTAACCACTTGATGAGTTTGTCGCTTGATTATTTCAGCGCAAAACGCACCGGCGATTTAATTGCGCGTGTCAGTGCTGAAACCGATCGAATCAATTTGTTCCTTTCGCTGCATGCCCTCGATTTCATCACCGATGTCATCATGATTGTGATGACCGCCGTCATCTTGATGAACATTGATTTTGAGCTGGCTTTGCTGACTTTGCTGCCTTTGCCGGTGATTGCCTGGATGATCCACCTGGTGCGTGAAAAATTGCGCACTGGGTTTGAGAAAGTGGATCGAGTGTGGGGAGAAGTCACCAACATTCTTACCGATACCATTCCCGGTATTCGCGTTGTGAAGGCTTTCGCTCAGGAACGCAGGGAGTCGGATCGCTTCCTGAAAGCCAATACCCGTAACCTGGAGGTGAACGACCGAATCAACAAAACCTGGTCACTGTTTGCACCCACGGTTAGCTTGTTGACCGAGTTGGGTATTTTGGTGATTTGGGCCTCGGGCATTTGGATGATCATGAACAACGACATCACCGTGGGTGTGCTCACGGCGTTTCTGGCTTACATAGGTCGTTTTTATACGCGGCTCGATTCCATGAGCCGAATTGTGTCAGTGACCCAAAAAGCGGCAGCTGGCTCCAAGCGAATTTTTGACATTCTCGATTACAAGTCCTCTGTGCCGGAAGCTGAAAACCCGGTGAAAATCGATCAGCTCAAAGGTGAGCTGGAATTGCGCAATGTGTCCTTCCGCTATGGCAGCAGGCAAGTGCTCGACGGTGTCAGCCTGAAGGTCAAGCAGGGTGAGATGGTTGGCTTGGTGGGTCACAGTGGTTCGGGTAAATCCACTTTGGTGAATTTGCTGTGTCGTTTTTACGATGTGAGCGATGGCGCTGTATTGGCCGACGGTATTGATATTCGCCAGATCGAGATGGGAAGTTATCGCCGCAACATTGGTTTGGTATTGCAAGAGCCGTATTTGTTTTTCGGCACCATTGCAGAAAACATTGCGTATGGACGCCCCGATGCCACCCGTGAAGAAATTATCGCAGCGGCTCGATTGGCACACGCGCACGAATTTATTTTGCGACTGCAGCATGGGTACGATTCTTTGGTCGGTGAGCGTGGTCAAAGTTTGTCGGGCGGTGAGCGCCAGCGCATTTCGATTGCACGCGCACTGCTAATTGATCCGAAAATCCTCATTCTGGACGAAGCCACCAGCTCGGTTGATTCTCAAACAGAAAAGGAGATCCAGAAAGCCTTGGACAACCTGGTGCAGGGCAGGACAACCATTGCGATTGCACACAGACTTTCAACGTTGCGCAAAGCCGACCGCATTGTGGTAATGGACCGTGGCAAGGTGGTAGAAGAGGGGCCGCACGATGAATTGCTGGCAGCGAAGTCGCATTTTTGGCATTTGCACCAGACCCAGGAAAAACTGAAGCAGGAGCAAGCCCAATATGAATGAATGGCGATTGCGTGAATCAACTCAAGGCAAGTTGGCCTTGTACAAAGGCAATGCACTGGTGGCAGACCAAGTCATGCCGGTGCTGGCATTTCCTTTTTCCGCGCCTGACGAAAGTATTTCAATTGTGGATGAGTACAGCAAGGAACTGGCCTGGCTGGACCGGCTTGATCAACTGGACGCCGACTCACAAGCAGTGGCGAAAGAGTACCTTGCTGTGCGGGAGTTCAGGCCCTCGGTGCTGCGAATTACTTCGGTGTCCACGTACTCCACGCCAAGCATCTGGACCTTGGAAACCGACAAAGGGCCCTGCAAGTTTGAGTTACCCACGGATGAAAGCATTCGACGACTGGGTGGTAGTCGCCTGGTGCTGACCCATGCAAACGGCATGCAGTTCATTGTCGAAGACATGTTTGCGCTGGACGCCAGAAGCCGGCAAATCCTTGCCCGGTTTATGGCTTGATACAACGGCACAGCCATCCAATTGCTTAAGCGGTTTCCAGCATGCTTTCTTCATTGAAGAAGCGGGTGGCTGCGTCTTGCTTGGTTTTCCCGGCACGGGAAGGCATGTTGCACAAACCGCACTCGTAGTTGTTCACCAGGTCATAGGTGTGCACCACAAAGTTGCCCTGACAGGTTTTGCAGGCAGTGGTGGTCAGCATGCCGGCATCAAAAAACTTCACAAGGCGCCATGCACGGGTCAGCGACAACACTTCCGGTAGGCCCAAGGCGTTGATTTGCTCGCGATAAAGTTTGTAAGCCTTTACCAGGCATTCCCCGTCTTCAAGGTCGGTGTGTTTGATGCATGTCGAGTAAAAATTAATGAACAGCGAGCAGTGAATATTCGGCTGCCAGGTCATGAACCAGTCGGTTGAAAAGGGCAGCATGCCCTTGGGTGGTGATTTCTGCTTGATTTCCTTGTAAAGGCGAATCAGGCGTTCACGCGACAATTGGGTTTCGCTTTCCAGAACTTGCAAGCGGGCATCCAGCTTGATCAGGTCAGAAGCAAGTTTGATTTGGACAGCCTCAGCCATCAAGGATTTAATCTTTGACATGTCTGTTCTCCAAAGCACCCTTGGGTGCATGAACCACGGTTTTTTTAAGTGCGTTTAAGCTGCAATTTGGGCGCTGCGGCCAGCCATCAGGATGGCGGCGTGCATGCCCGAAATGGCGCGTTCTTTTCCGTGGTCGGAGAGGAGTTTCCACACGGCAGGGTCTTCGAACCGAATGCTGCACATGGGCACATTGTTTGCTGCAATGCGCAAGACTTGTGCGGTGGTCAGTTGGTCCAGCAAGTCTGCTGTGTTTTCATCGATACCCAGGCGAATGATGGCCTCGGCTTTGTCTTCGTTGATGAGTTGTTTGGCCAGAAGCAGGTAAGATAAATTGGCTTCGCGAATTTGTTCCAGTAGTTCATTTGCTTTCATTTTGAACATCCTCCTATTCAAATCGAGCAATCTTTTTCAGAAGGTTTCGACGCTTCCCACAGACATCGATCCCAGTGAATGTATTGTTGAACAATCACGAAAAAAACTAAGCCATCCATTTGCTGTAAGCGAGATCAGTGAGCGGCTTTGGATGCTGTAAGAAAAAACCAGACAACACGACAGGTGAGACAACAATGAGTAATGCGTTTATGAACTGGCTTTGCCGCCGATTGATCGACTCCAAATGCAAGCAAATGGGCTTGGTCAAGAGCAGCATCAACACCGTAGACGGGCGCACCGTATTCTTCAAGGGCGGGCAAGGGCCCGACATGGTGCTGGTACACGGCTTTGGCGCCAACAAGGAAAACTGGCTGGCACTTGCCCCGCGATTGATGCGCCATTACACCGTATGGATTCCCGACCTGATCGGTTTTGGTGAATCAGACCGGCCCAGCAATGCACGATTCAATATTGCAGAGCAGGCTGACCGGGTTGTGCGTTGGCTTGATGCCGTGGGGGTCAAGAATTTCCATGTGATGGGCAATTCCATGGGCGGCTATTTGGCGGGCACACTGGCAGCCAACTTTGAAAACAGAGTGTTGAGCGCCTGTTTGCTCAACCCGGCAGGCGTGAAGGGTGCTGAACACACTGCCATTGGGCGCGCATTCGCAGATGAGGGAAAAATCATTCTTGCTCCCAGCAATTTTGAAGAATATGAAAAGGTGGTTGGCCTTTGTTTCAATGGCAAGGCACCACCCATGCCTGGCTTTATGCGCAAATACTTCGGGCGTATGTCGATCAAAAACAAATCGCTGCTTGACCGGGTGTTCATGGAATTTGTGAATCCCGATGCCAATGTAAGTTTGAATGAGATGGTAGAAAAAACCACCGTGCCCCTGATGGTGGTTTGGGGCGATTCGGATCAACTGGTGCACCCCGGCGGGCTGGCTGTGTTGAAACAGATCAAGCCTGAAATTGTTGATCTGTTGCTAGAAAATACGGGGCATTGCCCCATGGTAGACAGGGCCTCGCTGGTTTACAAAGCCCATCTGGAATTCATGCCAGCATCTTGAAAGGTTGGGCTTGCTCAATTTCCAGCGCAAGCTCAATTAATCGGAATTCATGACCCATGGCCGCTGCAAAATGGACTCCCACCGGAATTCCTTCAACGGTGTGGTGCATGGGCAAACTGATGGCCGGTGCACCTGCCACGTTTTGTGCCGCTGTGAAGGACGCAAAGTTAATCAACCTTTCCCTGGCCTCATCAAAAGGCAAGTCCAGCGCCAAATAACCCAAGGGCGGCGCAGGCTGGCCAAGTGTGGGGCTAAGTAGTACATCAAGGTCTGCAAATGCGGTGGCGTATTGCGCTTCAAATTGGTAAAGCCTGCGTAGCGCGAAAGGAAAGGTCAGTAAATTCCGGGTGAAATGCCTGGCCAGTCCGTGGGTGAGTGGTTCCAGCTTGCTGGTGTCCATGTGCCGGTCAACTGCCAGCTTGCCCAGGTGTGAAATCGATGCGGCAAGCATGCCCCAGTAAAGTAAAAAATCATCTGCAAACTGAGCATTGATCGGAATTTGAATTTCCTGCACTTCATGGCCCAGTTCTTCGCACAAGGCGGCCGCTTTGTGAACAGCTACTACACAGGCAGTGTCGGTTTCCTTTCCTGAAATTTTCTGGGTAAACATGCCAATTTTCAGGCGTTTG
Source organism: Limnobacter sp. 130 (assembly GCF_902506325.1). Taxonomy (GTDB): domain Bacteria; phylum Pseudomonadota; class Gammaproteobacteria; order Burkholderiales; family Burkholderiaceae_B; genus Limnobacter. The sequence goes on along the minus strand of NZ_LR732330.1, from coordinate 327,852 downwards.
CGCCCTGGGGCCGTAATGTGTCCCAATGGTGGCAGGGTGGGGTTTTTGTAGTGTTCTTCGGCCAAGGCGAAAAACGCCGCAGTGTCCCTTACGCTGCGCGACACAATCCCGTCGCTAACAATATTGATGGGCAGGTTTTTCGCCATTTCATTCATGGCAAGGCGTCCACGGCTGGGTTTCAAGCCCACGAGCCCGCAACAGGCTGCAGGAATGCGGATAGAGCCACCGCCATCGTTTGCATGCGCAATTGGAACCACACCTGCAGCCACCAAGGCGGCTGAACCGCCCGATGATCCGCCTGTGCTGTGCCCTGTATTCCAGGGGTTGTGCGCGGGCTCGGCTTTGCTGTATTCGGTGGTGGCGGTCAGCCCGAATTCGGGCAACTTGGTTTTACCCAACAGCACCACACCCGTGTCGATGATTTGCTGTGCCACTGCGCTGGTGTGTTTCTTGGTAGTCGCCGGCATGGCCGCTGAACCGTGCTGGGTGGGCAAGCCTTGCAAATCCAGGTTGTCTTTCAAAAAAGCGGGTATGCCCTGAAATGCCCTGAAGTTTCCAAGCTCATCGTAATATTTTGCCTGAGCCAGCGCAGCTTCTTCCTGAAGGCACACCGTGGCGTGTAGCGCCGGGTTGACTTGCTCCAGCCGGTGGTAAGCGGCTTGCACCAGTGCAGTTGCACTGGTTTCTCCGCGTTGAAGTTGCGCGGCCAGGGCCACTGCATCGTGATGGCCCAAAGCGTCGGCATGGTTAAACGCATGCACTTGTGAAGGCTTAGTTGTCATTGTTAGTGGTCATTGTTGTTGGTTTTTGGTTGGCTGTCTCTGGCTTCAGTCTAAAATGAAAAATCTGCACAGTTCACCGGCTTTGCCCTACATGGTCCAAAAAAATAAATCACTGCTGTGCCCCTGCGGCAAGGGTTCCTATGCAAGCTGCTGTGAACCTTTTCACATCAACGTGGCATTGCCCCCTACTGCAGAGGCCCTGATGCGTTCACGGTACAGCGCCTATGCCATGGGTTTAAGCGACTACGTGTTGTCGACCTGGCATGCCAGTACCCGACCAAACCAGCTTGATTTACAACAGGAGCTTGCGCAAGGCCAATGGCTGGGCCTGAATGTAAAGGGGCACTGGCCACAAGGCAAACATGCGGAAGTGGAGTTTGTTGCCCGTTACAAGCCCCACAGCGGGCCAGCCAGTCGCTTGCATGAGCGCAGCCGTTTTGTGCAGGAAAACGGGCAATGGTTTTACGTCAATGGTGATCTTTTTTCGAGCTGAAATTTTTTAATAAAAGACCTTGAAATTGTCTGGGTGGCTCATAAATCAGTGGTGTGGGAAATGTCTCTGTGAGAGTTTCCGCACATTTTGAATAACTGATTTTTTGCTTCTCAGGAGAATGAATCATGGCAACAATCGACCTTACCCCTTTGTACCGCAGCACCATCGGTTTTGACCGCATGGCCACTATTCTGGATGCTGCAATGCGTGCCGATACCTCAACCGGCTATCCTCCCTACAACATTGAAGCACTGGAAGAAAACCGCTATCAAATCAGCGTGGCAGTGGCTGGTTTCGAGGAAAAAGAGCTTGAACTGGAAGTGGAGCGCGGCGTGCTGACAGTGCGTGGCCGCAAAGCTGACGAAGAGGGCAAACAGTACCTGCACAAAGGCATTGCATTCCGCAGTTTCGAGCGCAAATTCAACCTGGCAGACTACGTGCAAGTGGATGGCGCAAATTTGAAAAATGGTTTGTTGGTCGTCGAGTTGCGCAAGGTGATCCCAGAACAAATGAAAGTGCGCAGAATTCCGATTGGTGACACCGACCTTCGAACCATTGATTCCAGCGAAGGCAAACAGGCCGCAGCGTAAGCTGTGTAGTTCATCCCGAAAAAGCAGCCGTTGGCTGCTTTTTTTGTGTTTAAACTAAAGGCATTATGTTCAATTTTGTCGAGCACGCATGCCCAGGGTTTATCTTCTTTCCGATCGCGCAATTCAGATTGACTGGGGCACAGGGTCAACTCCTGGCGAGAATCAGGTCTCTGTTGCCCGACTCACCGCATTTCGTCAGGAATTGATTGAATCAATGCACTCTCTGGCTTGGTCCGCATTTCAATGTGTTCAGGCCGATCAATCAATCACCGTGTTGTTTACCAATTCAATTCTTTCCAATTCGCAAGGCAAATCCATACTGGAGCAACTTGATCGGCTCGTTTCTGAACTGACGAAAAGTACGAAGAACTTGGTCAAGTCGGGAAGCCAGCATCGAATTCTCGTGAACTATGGCGGTGTCGCCGGGCAAGACCTTCAATGGTTGGCCACCAAAACAGAACTAAGTCCTGAAGCCCTTATCGAGCTGCACAGCAGCGCCACATACACTGTTCAGTTTTTGGGTTTTTTACCCGGCTTTGCTTACCTCACAGGTTTGCCCAAGCAGCTTCAGTTTGCGCGCCGGGACACGCCGCGCCCGCGCGTGCCAGCAGGCACATTGGCAATTGGCGCACATTATTGCGCTGTGTATCCTTGGGAAAGTCCCGGTGGGTGGCATTTGTTGGGGCATGTGGAGCAGGTGCTTTTTGATCCTGAGATCACAGGGCAGGAAGGGCAGTCACTTTTCAAGGCCGGTGACACCGTGCAATTCATTCGGGCTGATCATGCTTAAAATCGTCAGGGCGCAGGGGCAGGGCATTGTCAGCGATTCGGGTCGTTGGGGCTACCAACATGAGGGTGTGCCTATTGGGGGCGTGCTCGATGGGTTTTCCTTCCGCCTGGGCAACCTTGCGCTGGGCAATCCAGACAATGCTGCTTGCCTGGAGCTGATGGGGCAATTCGATTTTGTGTGTGCCAAACCATGCCGGGTGCTGTTTGCAAACCGTGGTGCACAAGCCTGTTTAAATGGAAAGTCCTTGCTGTGCGGTCAAATGGTGGATCTGCAGGAAGGCGACTTGTTGCGAACAAGGCCGCCGCACTTGGGCTTTTGGAACCTTTTGTGCGTGCAGGGCGGCGTCGATGTGCCGGAACTCATGGGCTCTCGCAGCACCTGCCTTGCAGCAGGTTTTGGGGGCTTTCAGGGCAGGGCCTTGCAGGTTGGGGATGAACTGCATTTTGCCCGACAGTTCACCACCAGCATACGGCCCGGAATTCGTTTGGCCATGCCATTGGCCCGCGCTGAACATTCAACCCGACTGGGGCTTCATTTACTGCCAGGCCCGGAATTTTTTGAGCTCAGTGAAAATTCTCAAGACCTGCTTGTCCACCAGTTTTTCACTCTGGGCATGCTAAGCAGTCGAATGGGGTATCGTTTGGAGGGGGCTGAATCGCCTTTGTCCCTGAAGCACGCGGTGTCCTTGCGCTCACATGCGGTTCACCCTGGTGTCGTGCAGTTGACGCCCAGCGGGCAGGCGGTGGTGCTGTTGTGCGAAGCGCAAGTCACCGGTGGTTACCCCCGCCTTGGCAGCGTGCTGTCTTGCGATCTTTGGAAATTGTCGCAACTGGGATCGGGGGAAAGCGTAAATTGGGTATTGGTTGATGAAGAGCAAGCGTTGCGCCTGCAGTCCAGGCATGAACAGGAGTGCAGGCGTTACAGGCACGAAATTGAATGTAACGAGGCAAACACAAATGTGGATTAATGCAGATTTGGGTGAAGGTGGTGCCCACGATGAAACCATGTTCAATGTTATTGATTGGGCCAATATTGCCTGTGGCGGCCATGCGGGTGACGAGCAAAGTATTCGCCAGGCGTGTGCCTTGGCGCTTGAGCATGATGTGGAGGTGGGCGCGCACCCCAGTTACCCGGATCGCGCAGGTTTTGGGCGCCAGAAGCCTGAAATTTCACCCGCCGTGCTACTGAACGAGCTGAAGCAACAAATGGAGTTGTTTGAAAACATCGCCGCAAAAATGGGCTGTACCAGCTCGCATTTCAAGTCCCATGGGCAGCTGTATAACGATGCCGCGGTTCAACCCGCCGAGGCAGAAATACTGATCAAGCTGGCCCATGCATTTCCGCACCTTAAAATGCTGGCCCTGGCAGAAAGCCCCCTGGTTGCTTGGGCGCGCTCTGCGGGCATTCAGGTGATCGAGGAGGCTTTTCCCGATCGGGCTTACTTGGGCAACGGTACGCTGGCACTGAGAAGTCACCCGGGTGCTTTGCTACATGACCCGGTTCAGGTCAAGGCCCAGGCTGCCTTGATGATACGAGGTGGTCCATTGCCATGTCTGGATGGTTCGAGCCGTGTTGTCGTGGCTCAAACTTTGTGTGTGCACGGCGACAGCCCCCAGGCAGTGGAAAATGCACAGGCGGTTCGCGCTGCGTTAACAGAGCACGATCAAGACATGTTCAATGGTGCTGACTGATTAAAGACCTGTATTGATTTCAGGCGTTGGCAGGGTGATGTGATCCGGCACACCAACCACCGGCACGTAACGTACATCCAGCGGTGCAAGACCGTGCTGGGCGCGTGCCTGGTTGCATCGGGGATTTAACTCGCCTTGTGCATTGAACACATCGTATTCCCGACAAGGGGAAGGGCGATTCTCGTAAATGGTGCAGTTGACTGACTCACCAATATTGCCCGCCAGTGCAATGCAACGTGGCTTGCTCTGTGAGCTTCCCTTCATGCAGCTGCGGTACAGGTTCATTTGCTCGGTCATTTCCACTGGCACCACACCGCCTTCGGCCGCCGTGGTCTCTCCCCAGTAAAAGCTGATTCTGAAGGTTGAGCAGCATACGCCGCAGCTTTGGCACAGGGCTTCAACGCCTGCGCCGTCGACAATAATAGTGGTGGGATTTGACTGCAATTTAACCTCGGAAAAAGACAGCCATCGGGGGAGTTGCGCGAATATATTCCTGCCTCTGGCGCAAAGCAAGCACTATTTTCAGGGCGCGTCGTTTGGAAGAAACAAGCTTTTTGTAAGGTGCTGAGGCTACAATAGGGAAAACCATTATAAAAACCATTTAGCCCAGCAAATGGAGAGACTGTGAATCGACCGAATGCCGCTTCTGTGGCTGATTCGGGGGTAAATGCTCCTGAATCAGCCCAATCCAGTACCAGCCCCTCTGGGCAAATGCTGGACTACATCAAGCAAAGACTAGTCAAATACGCGCCGTTTAGTGAAATTCCGCCGCGCGACCTGGACTGCCTGCTTGATGGTTGTGCTGAAACCTACTTTGCGCCCAATGAAGTAATTGTGCGGCCCGACGACGGCCCTCCCCAGTTTCTTTACTATGTTGAAAAAGGCTCAGCCGTAGGCCGAAAGGGTTTGGCCGACCTGTCCTCTACCGGGTTTCAATATGAAGCCGGGGAAATGTTTCCCGTGAACGCCTTTTTGGCCAAACGTGCTGTAACTGCCACCTACAGTGCCCGCGAAGACACCTTTTGCCTGATGTTCACTTTCGACGGTGTCCAGGCGCTGGCACGCAAAAGCCCGGTGTTTTCCGATTACCTGACCCGGCGCACCATGCAGTTTCTGGACCTTTCAAGAAAGGCAATTCAGGTCGCTTATTCTTCGCAAACGCTGGCAGAGCAAACCCTTGAGAAACCCTTAAGGGATGTGTGCCGCCATGAGCCGTTTTCATGTTCGCCCAATACCCCGCTGAAGCAGGTGCTGGAAGTGATGCATGAGCATCGAATCGGCTCCATGATCGTTGTGAGCGAGACCATGGTGGTTGAAGGAATTTTGACCCGGCAAGACGTGCTCTCCCGTGTCGCCATGGCGCAAAAACCGCTTAACTCGCAAATTTCCGAGGTCATGAATACGCCTGTGCACACCTTGGATGAGAGCAATTCTGCGCAAGACGCCGCCTTGTTAATGTCCAGATTCGGCATACGCCATGTGCCAGTAACCCGCAATGGCAAATTAAGTGGAATTGTGTCTGAGCGCGATATTTTTGCCATGCAGCGCTTGTCGCTGAAGCAAATCAGCAGCAACATTCGGTCTGCCCAAGACGCTGAAATGCTGCGCACCTGCGCCAACGACATACGCAGTTTTGCCAAAAACCTGCTGGGCCAGGGCATTGCTGCGAAACAGCTGACCGAATTGATCAGCCACCTGAACGATGTGCTCACCGAGCGCATTCTTGAAGTGGTGGGTAACCGCATGGGCATTGATGCCAACAGCTACTGTTGGCTCAGTTTCGGCTCTGAAGGCCGTTCGGAACAAACCATTGCCACAGACCAGGACAACGGCTTGTTGTTCGTCAGCGATCAGCCCGAAGTGGACAGGCCACGCTGGCTGGCTTTTGGCAAAGAAGTAAACCAAACACTTGACCAGTGCGGTTACCCATTGTGCAAGGGCAACATCATGGCCAGCAACCCTGATTGCTGCATGACAGCGGGTGAGTGGTTAAACAAATTTGCACGATGGATCGACGTGGCTACCCCCGAGAACCTGCTGCGCGTGAACATCTTTTTTGATCTTCGTGCTTTGGCGGGTAACAAGGAGTTGGCACAACCGCTTCGTGATTACATCGTGACCCGTGCCAAAGACTCCACCATATTCTTGCGTCTTCTGGCTGAAAACATCATGCGTTTTCGCCCACCATTGAATTGGCACGGCAGTATTGACACAACCGAGATCGAAGACATTCGAACACTGGACTTGAAAAAGCAGGGTACGGCGGTGTTTGTAGATGCTGCACGCTTCTTCTCGCTGGTGTTTGGTATTGATGAAGTCAATACGCGCCGCAGGTTCGAGGCAGTGGCCAAGCGTTTAAGTGTGGAAGAACAACGCCGGGACGCCTGGGTTAGTGCCTTTGAGTTTTTGCAAATGATGCGCCTTCGCATACAACTTGATGAAGGCGTGGCCGTTCCCAATTTGCCGGATCAACCCAACGTGGTGAATTACGATGTGCTGGATAACATTGACCGCCGCATACTGAAAGAGTGTTTCCGGGTGGGGCGCCGTTTGCAGCAGCGAATTGAAATGGAGCACATGCGTTGAGCACCACATTGCAGGGCCAATTGTTGCCCGCTCAAGGCTGGGCCAGCTACATAAAAACCCGCCTGGTTCAAACGCTGGATTTCTCCAGCCCCAATCCCGATCGATGGGTGGTGGTTGACGTAGAGTCATCGGGTTTGAACCCGAAAAAAGATCGTTTGATCTCAATTGCAGCCACAGCGATTGCTTTTGACTCGCAACGCCGCCCAAGAATTTCTTTGACCGATACTTTTGAGGTGGTGATAAAACAGCCCCCTGAAATTGTCGACATGATTGAATTTGAGGCCATCGACAAAAACAATATTTTGATTCACGGCATTGGCATTGGTGCGCAGCAGCGCGGTGTGAAGGCCGAGGTGGCTTTGTCTGAATTTCTTTGCTATGTCGGCAACTCGCCGATCATTGCATTTCATAGCTGGTTTGATGAAATCCTGATTAACAAAGCCATGCGCAAAGTGCTGGGCCGGGCAACCCACCGGCACTGGCTTGATCTTGAACACTTGGCCGCGGTGCTGCACAAGGAAAACCATCAACTACCGCTGGATGTCTGGATGCAGCGTTATGGCATTGAATGCGAACAACGCCACCAAGCCGCAGCCGATGTGTTGGCCACTGCGCAACTGCTCATGAAGTTGTGGCCCATGTTGCAAAAACGAAAGGCCACTGACTGGAAAGAACTGAAAACCATTGTTGGTGGCCTGAAAACCCTGCCAGGCCGCAATCTACCCACATAATTGCCGGGCAGGGCTTGTCCGGTTTGGTCAATCCCTTGTTTTACGCTATTCTGCCGGGCTGAACATTTTGATTTGAAGTTGTCTGGCCATGCATGATTTTTCCAGTTACACGCTGATTATTGATGCCCGCTCGCCGCGCGAGTACGAGGAAGATCACATACCTGGTGCAGTCAACATGCCCGTGGTGAACAACGACGAGTATGCAGAGGTCGGCACCCTTCACCGCAGCGACAAAATGGGCGCATACAGCATTGGCGTGCGTTATTCCTTGGCCAATATTGCACGGCACTTGACCGAAGACCTGCCCAAATACCCCAAAGACGGCAAGGTGCTGGTGTACTGCTTCCGTGGAGGCAAGCGGAGCAAACTGTGGATTGATGCGCTTGAAACCATTGGTTACGACGTACAAAAGCTCACTGGCGGCTGGAAAGCCTATCGACGCTGGGTGAATGAGCAGCTTGAAACAGCGCCCACGAAGTTTGACTACCACGTACTGAGTGGGCCAACCGGTTGTGGAAAAACCCGCCTGTTGTACGCCTTGCACGAAGCGGGTTGCCAAGTGGTGGATCTGGAGGCGATTGCAAGGCACCGTGGTTCGATTATTGGTGCCATTCCCGATACGCCGCAGCCCTCGCAAAAGTATTTTGATACCTTGTTGCTTGAGGAACTTGCCAAGCTGGATCCTTCCAGACCTGTGTGGGTAGAAGCGGAAAGCAAAAAAATCGGCAACGTGCAAATTCCTGCTTCCATGCTTGATTCCATGCGCAAGGGTAAAACCGTTCGTGTGCATGCGGACATGCAACAGCGGGTTGAACTGTGGCGCCAGGATTACAAACACTTTGAAGAAGACCCGGAAGGCATGCTGGAACGCCTGCGTTTTATCCGTAGCCTGGTGGGTGGAAAAGAATTCGAAGAGTGGGAAAAACTGGCGGCTGACCGACAAATGCCGGAGCTGTTTGAGCGTTTGATGCGCAACCATTACGACCCGGCATACCGCCGCTCAATATTGCGCGAATATCCCAATATTGATGAGTCACCCCTGATTGACTTGAGCGACTTGTCGCCAGCCGGTTTGTTGCAAGTGGCGAAAAACATTCGAGCGCAATACGAGCATTGACTGAGCAATGCTCGAACACTGATTTTTTAGATCACCAGCAATGCCATTTTGCGACGTATGCCTTCCGGAATCGGCGTGGGTGTATTGTTGGCTTTGTTCACAAACACATGAATGAAGTAGCCCTGGGCGCACAATTCACCTTCGGCATTGAAAAGCCCCAATTCATAACGCACTGAACTGTTGCCCAACTTGCCCACACGCAGGCCTGCCATAACGGGCTCAGGGTAGGCCAGTGGCTTTAGGTATTTGCACTGGCTTTCCACCACAAAACCCACCACTTCGCCGTTGTGAATGTCCAGGCCACCTTCTTCAATCAGGTAGCGGTTCACCACGCTGTCAAAGTAGCTGTAATACACCACGTTGTTCACATGGCCGTAAATGTCGTTGTCGTGCCAACGGGTTTGAACCAGTTGCTGTAAGGGGTATTGAGCCAGTGTGGTCATGGTCGTTGTTGGTATTGTTTAGTAGGCTGCCTGGTATATGGCCAAGGCCTCGGCCTCGTTCACATCGCGCGGGTTGTTACTCAGCAAGCGGGTTTGCAGCATGGCGGCGCTGGCCATCACCGGCAAATCTTTTTCGGCAATGCCCACTTCGCGCAAGCCCACCGGCAAACCAGTGGAGGGCGACAGGGTTGCCGTGTAGTCAATGAAGGCCTGCGCCAGTTGTGCCTGGTTGTCACCATGGTGGCCCAGCTTCAACACCTGCGCCAATTCAGCATATTGCTGCTCGGCTGCGGGCAAGTTAAAGCGCAACACATGGGGCAGCACCAGTGAATTGCTCAAGCCATGCGGCACGTGAAATATGCCGCCCACTGGATAAGCCAAGGCATGCACTGCGCCCACGGGGGCGTTTGCAAAAGCCTGGCCCGCCATGCAAGAACCCAGCATCATCGCCTGGCGCGCCTCGCGGTTGCCAGGGTCTTTGCACACGGTGTGAAGGTTCGCAGCCAGCAGGCGCAGCGCCTCACAGGCCAGAAAGTCCGCATAGGGATTTTTCAGACGTTTGCTGGTGTAGGCCTCAATGGCATGCACCATGGCGTCAATGCCGGTGGCTGCGGTGACATGTTGTGGCAGGCTAAGTGTCCAGTCCGCATCCAGAATGGCCAGGTCGCCGTACAGCACAGGTGAAACTACGCCCATTTTTGTATCCACACCCGTGGTTACAATTGAAATTGGCGTTACTTCACTGCCGGTTCCGGCGGTGGTGGGCACCAGCACCAGTGGCAACCGGTCGCTGTGTACATTGCCCACGCCGTACATGCTTGTCAGCTCTTGCTTGCCGCGCGCCAACACAGCGATCAGCTTGGCCACATCCAGCGTAGAGCCACCACCAATGGCCACTACCACATCTGCATTGAAATCTTTTGCCAGTTGGGTTACACGGTGCACCAAGGCCTCGGGCGGGTCGGGTTCCACATCGTTGCAACTGTGCACGGCGTGCCCTGCTGACGCCAAATTGTCGCAAATGGTTTTGAACGCAGCAGTACCGGAAATAAAAGGATCCACCAGCATGAAGACCCGTGCTGTTTTTAGTCCGTGCTGCGTCAACAATGGGGCCAGCATGTCTGCCATTCGTACAGAGCTGCCCGATTCGCACACAATACGGTTGACGGTTCTAAATTCAAATGGGGCCATGCCGGTGTCTCCTCGCTGTTTTTTTGTATTTTAGCCTTTGCGCTTGGGGGTCCAGGCCCAAATGGCGCGAACAAAGATCGGTTCTTTGCTTTCGCCATCGGTAATGGTGACCGCCACATCCACTTCACCGCGTTCCTCGGTTTGCATCATGGTGATTTGTTCCTGCGTCAGCATGGCTTCGGCGCGCATATCGCCCGCTGCCCGTTTGCGGTAATCCACCTCCATGCGCTTGATCACGGGTATCGCATTGGCAGGTACGTTCAAGCCGACCAAAGCACCTGTGGCTGATTCAGCAATCATGATCATGGCCACAGCATGCACCGTACCAATGTGGTTTTGTACATAGGGGCGGTTTTTAATCACCACAATCGAATGGTTGGGCTCAATCCACTCAAACTTCAAACCACTGGTTTTGAAGTACTTCACGGCGCGCCCAAACAGCAGGGTAAATGCGCGGGTTTTTAAAGGTGTGGGCAGTTTGTCCACTTGCGCATACACTTTTTGCAGCATCGATTTTTCAGTCATTTTTTGTTCTGCCTTTACAGGGTTACAGCCAGGCGAGTGGCTTGGTTAATTGCTCGTTTGGCGTCCAGTTCAGCAGCCACTGATGAACCGCCCACCAAATGCACGGGCACGCCCAAGGCCTCGATCGGTTCTACCAGTTCACGCAAGGGGTCCTGGCCAGCACACACAATAATGTTGTCCACTTCCAGAATTTGGGGGCCATGCGCACCCATCACATGCAAACCACGGTCGTCAATTTTCAGGTACTCAACACCCTGCATAAAGTGAACGCGGCGGCTTTTCAAGCTGGCCTTGTGCACCCAGCCCGATGTTTTGCCAAGGCGTTTGCCCAAGGGTTCGTCCTTGCGCTGACATAGCCACACCTCACGTGCAGGCTTGGGTGGTTCTGGCTGCACGCCATCAATACCACCTGCGTTCTTGGGGTCAAAGGTAATGCCCCATTCTTTTTTCCAGCTTTCCAGGTCCAGTGTGGGGGAAGGGTGGGCAAAGTCGTGCGTCAGGTATTCCGACACATCAAACCCAATGCCACCAGCTCCAATCACCGCCACTTTCTGGCCCACTTCTTTTTTGTGGAGCAGCACGTCGATGTAGCTCATCACCTTGGGGTGATCAATGCCTTCAATACCGGGCGTGCGGGGTTTAATACCAGTGGCCAGAATGACCTCTTCAAACTGTTCTTTTGAAATCAGCGCGGCGTCTACCCGCGTGTTCAGGCGAACGTCCACGTTCTTCAGTTCCAGTTGACGCTTGAAATAGCTGATGGTCTCAAAAAATTCTTCTTTGCCCGGAATTTGTTTGGCCATGTTGAACTGGCCACCAATTTCACTCGCTTTGTCGAACAGGCTTACGTGGTGTCCACGACGGGCCAGTTCAGTGGCCGCTGCCAGTCCTGCCGGGCCTGCACCCACCACGGCAATTTTCTTTTTGCGCTCGATCGGTTTGTCCACAATTTCAAGTTCATGGCAGGCGCGCGGGTTCACCAAACAAGAGGCACGCTTCAGGCTGAAGGTGTGGTCAAGGCAAGCCTGGTTACAGGCAATGCATATATTGATTTCGTCGGCGCGGCCTTCTTTGGCCTTGATCGCAAAATCGGGGTCAGCCAACAGGGGGCGAGCCATCGACACCATGTCGCATGCTCCGTCGGCCAACAGTTGCTCTGCCACATCCGGTTTGTTGATGCGGTTGGACGCAATCACGGGAATACGCAATTCTTTCCTCAGGCGCGCGGTCAGTTCAGCAAACGCCGCACGGGGTACAGACGTAACAATGGTGGGTACACGGGCCTCATGCCAGCCAATTCCGGTGTTCAGCAAGTTGGCTCCAGCGTCTTGCACAGCCTTGGCGATGTAACTGACGTCTTCCCAGGTGTTGCCACCTTCGACCAGGTCAAGCAGGGAATGGCGATAAATAATGATGAATTTCTCGCCCACGGTTTCGCGAATGCGGCGAACAATTTCAACCGACAAACGCGCACGGTTTTCAACTGAACCGCCCCAGCGGTCGGTTCGGTGGTTGGTTCGCTTGCAAATAAACTGGTTCAGAAAATAGCCCTCAGAACCCATCACTTCCACACCGTCGTAACCGGCTTCTTGCGCAATTTTTGCAGAACGTGCAAATGCCGCAATGGTTCGGCGAATGCCGAAGTCGCCAATTTCGCGGGGTTTGAACGGGTTAATTGATGACTTCACATTCGAAGCCGAGACGCTGAGCGGGTGATAGGCATAACGACCGGCGTGCAATAGTTGCATCACGATTTTGCCGTCGTGCTTGTGCACGGCTTCGGTCACTTTCTTGTGGTGTTTGATGGCACCGCTGCTGCTCAATTTGGAGGCAAAAGGATACAGCCAACCTTCCAGATTCGGAGAAAACCCGCCGGTCACGATCAAGGCAGTGCCGCCTTTGGCGCGCGCTTCAAAGTAGGCAGCAAATTTGTCGAATTCCTTGTATTTGTCTTCAAGGCCGGTGTGCATCGAACCCATCATGATGCGGTTACGCAATGTGGTAAAGCCAAGGTCGAGCGGAGAATTCAAATGGGGGAATGCGTCAGACACGTTACCGTCTCCTTAAAAATCGGTAGTTTTTTGTAATGTATTTACTTATGTTACTTAAAAGTAATTTTTATTGTTGGAGTCAGCACTCAAAATAGCACGATCGGTCAATTTTTTGCGTGTTTTATTCATGAAGAAATTACTGCGCCGCAATATTCAGGGGAACCTGTATCCCCGCGCTTTGTCCTAAACTGGTGTTTTACCCAGCAAGCGCTTTCCCCATGCAGTCTTTTCAATATTGGGCGCGGCAATCACGCCGTGCATCGTTCCGCATTTTGTTCGTGGCCTTGGTCTTGGCTGTGGCCGCGATATCCTCCGTGGGGGTGTTTTCAGCCCGCATCGAGGCGGCTTTGGTGCGCGACGCCAGCCAAATGTTGGGCGGAGACCTGGTCATTGAATCCAAACGCAATGTGGATGCCGCACCTTGGCTTTCCGTGCTGGACAAGCCGGAATACGCCAGTTTGAAGCAGGCGCAAAGCGTGGTGTTTCCCAGCGTGGTCCCTTCCGAGCGGGTTGATCTGCTTGTGTCTCTGAAAGCAGTGAACAACACTTATCCGCTGCGTGGACAAATGACAGTGCGCAACGCACAGGGGCAGGATGAAAAAGTGGCCAGTGGTCCGCCACAAGGCGAGCTTTGGGTAGACCAAGGCGTATTGGGTTCGCTGGATGTTCAATTGGGTGATGAAATTCAGGTGGGCGAAATTACACGCCCGGTAACGCGCGTCATTCTGGTAGAGCCTGACCGTGGCGGTGGTTTTGTTAATTTTGCCCCTCGCGTGATGATGAATACCGCCGACCTGGGCGAATCGAAGTTGCTGGGCCTTGGCTCGCGCGCCACCTGGCGAATTTATTTCACAGGCGCTCAACCCCTGGTTGACCAACTGATCACTGAACTTACTCCCCAGTTAACCCCTGTCGAGGAAATTGAAACCCTTGAAAACGGGCGTCCGGAGATCAGCAATACTTTAGAACGCGCCAATGATTTTCTGGCCATGGCCGCACTGATCGGCACCATGGTGGCCTGCGTGGGCATTGCGCTTGTTGCGCATTTGTTTGCCAAAGAGCAGGCCAGCGAATTGGCCGTGCTGAAAAGCCTGGGTTACACGCCCAAACGCCTGTTGCGCATGTGGGTCATCGGCATGGGCCTGTTAACGCTGGGTGCAGGGGTGCTGGGTGTGGCCTTGGGGTGGGCGGCCCACTGGGGCTTGCTGGCCTTGCTGGCCGAACTGGTGGGGGTTGATTTGCCACTGGCCGGTTTGTATTACCTGCCCATGGGTATTTTGCTGTCAGCACTGCTGTTGTTCGGTTTTGCTGCGGTGCCAACCTGGTATGCCTTGCGTGCACCGGCAGTGGCAGTAATTCGTCATCAAACGCTTAAAAGCAGTGGTGGGCAATTGGTGTTGTCTGTGCTGTTTGGCGTGCTCACGGCAATTGCTGTGTGTTTGCTGATTGTGAACAATGTGGTGTTGGCCCTGTTGCTGTTCGCCGGCTTTGTTGGCACCTCCCTTGTGTTTGCCTTGTTGTTTTGGGGCCTGCTCAAGGCCTTGGCTTATTTCGGGCGGGGCAGGTCGTCCAAAGGTTCCAACATTGCGGTGTTTCAAAGCATGTCCAAACGTGCCAGCACACTGGTGTTGCAGGGTGTCAGCCTTGCGTTGGGCCTTGCCGCATTGTTGATGCTGGCTGTGGTGCAGGGTGATCTCATTGACCGCTGGCAAGAAGCCGTGCCCGAAGACGCACCCAATCGTTTTGTGTTCAATATTCAACCGGATCAAGTTGAGGGCGTGCAACAAACCCTGAATACGGCAAGCCAGAATCCCGTGCGCCTGTATCCCATGGTGCGTGGCCGTTTAAGCGCCATCAATGGAGAAATCATTACTGCGGAAACTTTCGCTGATGAACGTGCCCGCAATACCGTGGAACGTGAACTGAACCTGAGTTTTGCCGATACATTGCCCACGCACAACACCCTTGCAGAAGGCGCATGGTTTGACGAAACACAAGTCAAAGCAGAGGTTTCAGTTGAAGATGGCGTGGCCGTGCGCCTGGGGCTCGCCATGGGCGACAAGCTGACTTTCGACATTGCAGGCACACCGCTCACGGTTGAAATTACCAGCATTCGCGAACTGCGTTGGGATTCCATGGAAGTGAACTTCTTCATGGTGTTTCCGACCGAAGTGCTGGAAAGTTTCCCGCAAACCTGGATTACTTCGGTCAGTTTGCAACAAGACAAAGCCATTCCTGTGTCGCGTGAGTTGGTGCGCAGTTACCCCAACTTGACGGTACTGGACACTGAACTGGTGATCACCCAGCTTCGCAAAATTCTGGGGCAGGTGGGGCAGGCTGTTCAATTTGTATTTCTGTTCACTGTGGCAGCAGGTGGCTTGGTGGTGGTGGCCTGCGTCATGACAGGTGCACGGGTGCGCACCCGCGAAGCCGCGATTTACCGCGCCATGGGTGCTTCTACTGCGCAACTTCAACGCGCCGCATGGCTCGAGCTTTCTGTGCTGGGTGCTTTGGCTGGCTTGGTGGCTGCAATAGCCGCCCAGGGTTTGGGCTGGGGTGTGGCGCATTTTGTGTTCGAGTTTGAATATTTCCTGTCGCCCATGCACATTGTTGCGGGGGTGGTGGCAGGTGCTGCGGTGTCGGTGTTGTTTGGTGCATGGTCAGTGAACAAGGTGTGCCGCGCACCGGTGATGCAAACCTTGAGGCAAGCCACCGCGTAAAGCATGTTACATGCCGGTACAATGTGGGTAGATTATCCGCATTACCCAGACCCAAATTCAGGCCGGCATGTCCATGAGCAACAACGATTCAAGCAGCACCAGCACCAACACAAGCGACGACGCGCAACCCAAATCGCCCATTCTTTACTTCGGCGACACGCCAGAAGACCAACAGGTGGGCGTGCGCAAGCTGGTTGATCTGTTTTACGACGAAATGGATCAAAACCCCGATTTCGAGCGCATTCGCAAGCTGCACCCGGTTCACCTGAATCATTCACGCGAAAAGTTTTACCTGTTCCTGTCGGGCTGGTTGGGTGGTCCCGACTTGTATTCGCCCCAGTTTGGTCATCCACGTTTGCGCATGCGCCACATGCCCTTTCCCATTTCCAGTGAGGACCGTGACCAATGGCTGTTGTGCATGGTCAATGCCTTGCGTGCCATGCAACTGCCCGAGAAAGTCATTGAAGGGCTGATGTTGTCATTTTTCCGCACAGCCGACTGGATGCGTAACAAACCCGATCCCGAGGGCAGCGCCAAGGGTTTGAACACCATTTCAATCAAGGGCGAGTAAGCATGGAGGCTTCACTGATATGGGCAGTTCTGGGACTGTTGCTTGTGGTCCTGATCGGTCTTTTCCTGGTGTACCGAAAAATGTCAGCCGACAATTCGGCCGAGCTTGCCCAATTTCAACAACAGGTGTTGAGCAATCTTGATGAGCTCATGGATGCGCAGGCCCAGCAGCGTTTCGTCTCGGAAGAGTTGGGCAAGCAACTGCGTCTTGTTAATCAAGACATGGAAACACGACAGGGAAAACAGGCTGAATTGCTTCAGCAAACTTTTGCCCAAGCGCGCACCGAGAGTCAGCAGGCCGCACATGGTTTGCAGCAAATTATTGTGGGTCAATTCACGCAGGGCAATCAAATTCAATCTGAGAAACTGAACCAGTTTTCTGAAACCCTGCACCGCACCAACACCCTGATTCAAGATCAGCTTACGCAAATTCGTTTGTCGGTTGAACAAAAGCTCAAAGACATTCAAGACGACAATGCCAGCAAGCTGGAATTGATGCGTAAAACGGTGGATGAAAAACTGCACGCCACATTGGAAACCCGCTTGGGTGAATCGTTCAAGCAGGTCAGCGAGCGGCTTGAACAGGTTTACAAAGGTTTGGGTGAAATGCAAACCCTGGCCACTGGGGTGGGCGATTTAAAGCGCGTTTTAACCAATGTGAAAACCCGTGGCACCTGGGGCGAAGTGCAGTTGCAGGCATTGCTTGAGCAAATGCTGACACCGTCGCAGTTCGGTCGCAATATTAAACCTGTACCGGGCAGCAACAACATTGTTGAATTCGCAGTGCGCCTGCCGGGCAAGGAAGATGACCAACCCGTGTGGTTGCCCATCGACTCCAAGTTCCCCAAAGAGCAATACGAACGCCTGCTTGAATGTTTTGACCGGGCAGATGCCGATGGCGTGGCCACCGCATCCAAAGCATTGGACATGGCCATACGCGCCGAAGCCAAAACAATTGCAGAAAAATACCTGGCCCCGCCTTACACCACCGATTTCGGCATTCTGTTTTTGCCCACCGAGGGTTTGTATGCTGAAGTGGTGAAGCGCCCAGGCCTGGTCGATGACCTGCAGCGTTTGCACCGGGTTACGGTGGCCGGCCCCATTACCTTGACCACACTGTTGAATGCATTTCAGCTGGGTTTTAAAACCCTTGCACTCGAAAAGCGTTCGAGCGAGGTGTGGACAGTGCTTAGCGCCGTCAAAACTGAGTTCAGTAAATTTGGCGATATTCTTGCCAAAACGCGCGATACCCTGGAAAAAGCCGCTAAAAATATTGAGGGCGCAGAAGTTCGTTCACGCGCCATGCAACGCAAATTGAAAGGCGTTGATGAGTTGCCCGAGAAAGATGCCCTGAGTGTTTTGGGGTTCAACGACAGCAAGGTGGACCCGCTGGATGATGACGATGCGCCCGCAAACACCTGACACCTTACCCCGCGTGGCATTGGTGGCCACAGGTGGCACCATTGCCGGTGCTTTGACCGAAGGATCGGAAACCTGGGCTTATGAATCAGCCCAACGCAGCGGTGAAAGCCTTGTAGTTGACATGCCCGATTTGTTGCGCCGCGCACAGTGGCATTTTGAGCAACCTTACAGCATTGGTAGTCAAAACCTGCAGCTGTCGCACATGCTGCAACTGCGTTCAGTTCTCTTGCGCTTGCTTCAATCGCCCTTGGTAGACGCGGTCATGGTGACGCATGGCACCGATACCGTGGAAGACATGCTGTACTTCCTCCACCTTACATTGCCCACTTCAGCCTTTAGTAAACCTTTGCTGTTCACCGGCGCCATGTTGCCTGCCGATGCCGAACAAGCCGATGGCCCAGAAAACTTGCGTGGTGCACTGGCTTTTATCGAGCAATGTTTGATGGGTCGCCAGCCAAACAGCGCCATGCCGTTTGGCTTGTTCATGCAGGGCTTGTTTACGCCTGCGGCATGCGTGGAGAAGCAAAGTACAGCGGGTTTCGATGCCTTCGACGGACCTTATTCCGTGGTGCCTGATTCAAATTGTCTGAACAGCCAGGAGGCGTTAAGTTCGCCCTTGGATTCAGGGACGCAAGGTCAGTTTTCAAAACTATTTGATGACGATGCAACCGGGCACCCCCTGTTCGAAGCCATGGAAGTCCCTGTGGTGTACTGCGTGCCTGGAAACGGCGCTTTGCGTCAATTAAATGACCTTTTGAGTCGCAAGCCTGCCTCTGTAATTGTTGCTGCACCAGGCCATGGCAACATTCCTGACGATTGTGTTTCAGTGTTACGCCGTTTGTTGCTCAATGGGGTCAGTGTGGTACGTGCAAGCCGAGTGGCCGAAGGTGGCGTGGAACAGGGTGGCGAATTCAGCGCTTTGGATGGTTTCAGGGAAGGCGGCAATGCGGGCAATGCCGCAGTATTTTCTGAGTCGGGAAGTTTGAGCTTGAGCAAGTGTGCAATGTACGAGCGGCTGCGAGTGTTGGCCCGCAGCCTGATGGCCTAGCGGTTATTGAATTATTCGACCTTGGCCTGCGCCAGATTCAAACCCTTTTTACCTTGGGTTTGCGCGGTGGTAAAAGGCATGTTTTGTTCGCGAATAATTTGCCAAATGCCTTTGTCTTCTTTCCAGGTCAGTACTTTTTTTGAGCGTTCCTGATACGACTTCGCCTGATAATCCTGAACAAAACTGATTTCATATTCATCGGGTTTGTCGAAACTGGGAATGACTTGCAAGTCTGAAATTTCGATGTCGATTCCTTGCGCTTTCGAAATTCGATCACGCCGGTGACTTACCCAAGCTTCGTAGCTTCCTTCTTCAGGTTTGAAGTTGGGTGCATAGAACGCAATGTAGCTGTTCAGGTCTTTGTTTTCCCATGCTTTGGCCCACGCTTTCGTTTTGTCGATCAGGCTTTTTGATACTTCTGCAGGGTCACCAAATGCTGCCACTTGTTGAGTGGGGCCACCGTCGTTGAGCTGAGCCAACTGAATCGGGGGCAGGCTATTGCTGGCATCGACTGACTTCAGCGCCTCGTCGAATCCAATATTGGGCAAATCAAAATCTTCAAGATTAATCAAACTGGCCGGGCAGCCTTCTGCTTCCGCACCACTCTGCGTTTGTTCTTTGTAGAACAAGACATTGCGTTTGGTGGGTTCGTCAGCGTTGACCAGCTCATCAACTGCAAACAGCGTGGTGAGTTGCCCTGTAGCCGCCAGCAGTTTCAGTTTTGAAATGCTTAAGTCCGCTTCAATATTGATCAGGGCGCGTTGCGCCTGATAGTACTCATTTTCCGCGCTCAGCAAATCGAGCAGGCTACGCCGCCCCACGGCGAATTGCTGCTCGTATGCGGCACGTGCTTTGGTAATTGCCGCTGCCTGCTCACGAAAGTAATTCAGTTTTTTTTGCGAACTGACCACGTCGAACAAGGAGGTTTGTGTTGACTGGCGAATGGCGCGGCAAATAATCAGCTTGTCGTCCAGGCTGCGAAGTCGTCGTTTGATCGCGGCGTTTCGGGAGGCGTTGTCGGCACCGCCGCGGTACAGGTTAATTGTTGCCAGCAAGTCAATGGATGAAATTTGTCGCTCATCGAAGGTAGATAGGTAATTGCTGTACACATCTGTTTTCGCGCGCAGGTCAAGGCGTGGGTGAAAGCCCTCGCTGGCTGCTGTCACTTCCTGCTTGGCGGTGATAATTGCCGCGTTAGAGGCTTTCAGCAAGGGGTGGTTGTTCAGGGCGAATACCAGGCGTTCTTTGTTTTCGACTTCAAAGTTAGCGTTAACAACATATTCCCCTGCTTGATTCACAGGCCAAACCGTGTCTGTAATTCGCTGGTAATTTGCCATCGACGAAAATGTGTTCGCTTTCTCGGTCGCCAGGTTGCCCAAGGCCAAGGTGTATCGGCTGCGTGCCTGCTCAAGATCGGATTGGCGGCTAACTCCGCTTTTCACTTTCTCTTCGATGCGGTTCATCAGGTCCTGGTGGTATTTCAGATTGTTTTCTGAAAGTAGAGTAAGGGCCTGAAACCGGGAAACGTCCACATGAGCACTGGACGCTTCAAAGGCCACCTGATTGGCCTTGTTGATGTATCGGTAATAACTTTGCATGGCCCCGGAATGGGCGGCCATGTAGCGGGCCTGAGAGGCAAACCCGTTGTAAAGGTTTTGGCGTGCCTCAATTCCATAGGAATTTGCGTTGTAGGTGCGTGTGTCCGAGTTCTCAATGCTGGTGCGTTCCCGACCTGCCGAACCCCGCGCATCGACCGTGGGCAGCAGGGTGCCAAAGACCACGTTTGCTTCCTCCATTTGTGCCTCAAGTGCATGCACATCGGCGTCCAGTGTGGGGCTGTTTTGCAAACCCTTGATTACGCTTTGTTGCAAGGGGTTGGGCGTTTCTACGGCAGGAGTGGCCTGATTTTCCTGGGACCATGCAGCGGGCACGCTGAAAGTGAGCAGGGCGAGAAACATTGCTGCAGGCAAGGTTCTCAATGTGGTGTTTGGCGTGTGGCTTGTGTTCATGTTGGCTCGTTCGTTAAATTGCATCAGCACACCGCAACTGCGTCTTCGGCGGGTACACAGGATGAAGAGTCAAAGTCACTGGCGCTGAAACTTGAAGCCCATCCTGCTTTGCTTTGGGTGTGTTCGTTGGCTTGTTCCTGGGCATGCTCCAGATAAGCCTGCACTTTTTCTTGAGTGGCTTGTACGACGGCATCGACCGAATATTCTTCGGATGAGTATTCATAGTCGTGCATCTTGGTGTCGCCCGTGTCACCAGCGTTTTCTGTGTAGTCTGTGGGGCAGTCACTGTCACTGACGGGTGTGTCAATTGACTCAACATTCATGTACACATGGGCGGTGTCGGTCAGGCAACCGTCGTCACCAATGGTGTAGCTGATAACGTCTTCACCACAAAATCCCTCGTTGGGCGTGTAGTGCAATTTGCCGTCCCTGATTTCAACTGTTCCGTTTTCTGCACTTGCTTCGGTGATTTTCAATTCGCCACAGCCCAGGTCGTTGTCGAGCACGTCGACAATGACTGGGCAATCTACCTTGGTACTCGCACAGTCATTCACCGCATCTACTTCGGGGCAATCTGGATCGGTCTTGCATTCTTCCTGCTCATCTACCGGGGGGCAGGTGGGCGGTGCGGGGCATTCGCAGTCTTCCTCTTCGTCGACGGGTGGGTCTACGGGCGGCGGTTCTTCATTTTCATCCACGGGTGTTGGGGGTGGCATGTCTTTGCATTCCACACTGGCAGGACCTTCTTTTTCAACCACGCGGACCGTGTCGGTACCGTTCTCGCCCACTTCGCCATCCATGCTGGGTAGTGGGTCCTGGCTGACGCGTTCCACAACATAGCCTTCGCTCAATTTCGGAAGGTCTTCGGGGACGTCGTTGTCTTGGGCTTCTACGGTAATGTATTTGCGAACAACATCTTTGTCAGGTGGGGTACCCGCATCGAAAGGCACAATTTCACCGGTTTTCGGTTTGATCAGCCATTCGGTTGGTCCTTCCAGGGGGCGAACCATTTCAGGGGCGGTAATCTGTCCATCGGTAAATGGCCCCAGTTGTACAACCACCTCGGTTTGCGGCTTGCGTTTCAGGGCAGGGCGCGGTTTTCTGGCCAGTCCCAGTGTACTTGGGTCGCATTCTTGGGCATTCACAACGGGCTTCTCGCTCATACGGGTCCTCGGATTCGATGTCATTGATAAGTGATCGAGTCGCGAGTTTGGTTCCAAATCCAGTGTGTGCCAAACAGGTGATTGGGTCAGGATGAGCGGGAGTTAACTCTATGGAGTTATTTGTAAGGGTGGCTTTGCTTCACTGTTCAGTGAAGGCTTGGATCGAACCCCGTAAAACCGGCTTGGTGAGGTAGGACAACACCGTTCGGTCTTCGGTCTCAATGCTCACATTGGCAACCATGCCAGGCATTAAACGGATTTTTTCGTGCACCTGCTGGCGTTGCACCGTGACTTTTACACTGAAGTAAGGTCGGCCAAATTCGTCAAGTAAACTGTCTGCGGAAATACTCTCCACCGTCCCTTCAAGTGCGCCGTAAATGGCATAGTCATAGGCCGTTACACGAATATTGGCATGTTGTTCGGGGCGAATAAATGCAATGTCTTTCGGATTAATTCGAGTCTCGAAAACCAATTGTTCATCAATCGGTACAATTTCGATCACTTCCTTTCCTGCAGGTACAACGGCCCCGCGGGTATTGTACAAAATGCGCTGTACAAGTCCGTCTACCGGGGTTTTCAATGTGGCCTGGTTTACCCGGTCGGAAAGTTCGATCTGGTTTTGCTCCAGACTGGCCAGTCGCGCTTTGACCTCGGACAGTTCAGTGCGCGCTTCATTGATTTGTTTCAAGCGAATTTCTTCAATTTTTTGGCGAGCTTCACGAATCGCGGAATGAAGCCGATTGGTCTGGGCATTGGCGCCTTCAAAGTCGCCTTTGGCTTTGGCCACATCGCGTTCAAGACGAAGCACTTCGATTGGTGACACCGCGCCACTTTTTAGAAGAGGCCGCATGCTGCCCAATTCTTGTTCGGATATTTCCAGATTGCGTTTGGCCGCAGTGGCATTACTTTGAGCTTCATCAAGCTCGCGTTGCCGTTGATCAAGTTGCTGCTCATAAATTTGTGTCTGCGCAGCCCACTCTTGCAATTTGGTTTGCAGCAGCTTGGATTCTTGCATGTATAAATCGGGAAATTGTTGAACCAAAGCCGCAGGCAGATTCAGTGCGGTTTTGTTAAGTTGGGCCATTAACCTGGCTTCCCGAAATTGAAACGAGGCATCGATCGCCTCCTTTTCCTTCAGGCTTG
This sequence comes from Limnobacter sp. 130, assembly GCF_902506325.1. Taxonomy (GTDB): domain Bacteria; phylum Pseudomonadota; class Gammaproteobacteria; order Burkholderiales; family Burkholderiaceae_B; genus Limnobacter. Next base: position 304,787 of record NZ_LR732330.1, on the reverse strand, counting down.
ATGAAAAGCGGGTGATGTCGATTTGCACCAGTTTGTCACCGGCTTTCACCAATTGGCCTTCGCGTACGAACACTTGGTTGATCACCCCGCCGTCCACGGTTTGAATCACTTGCAAGCGCTGCGAAGGCACTACCCGTGCTTCGCCATGCGCGGCCTGGGGCACTGTTGCAATCGCAGACCAAGCAAGCAAGGCCAGCAAGGTGAGCGCACAGCAGTGCACCAGTCGCCTGGTGATCACTTGTTGTTGTTGCCACAGCCGTGATTGTTCAAGCGCGGCTGTAGCAGGCATGTGGTGCGGCTCACTTTTCCCCGCAAACCAATGAATGATCCCCTTTATCGTGTTTTGAATACTCATTGTTTAATCTGCCTTTCTTGTTTGCGCTGCGTGGCAAGTGCGTTGGCGGCGTGCAGTACTTCAGGTTTTCCCCCTTGTGTGTGTATTTGCCCGTTGTGCATTAGAACCAAGCTGTTTGCGCAAGAAAGTAGCCCCAGTTTGTGCGTGGTAAACACCAGAATAGTTTGTTCCGGTAGTTGTTGCAGGTGTTGTATTAGCTGGTTTTCCATGTGTTGATCCAGGCACACGGTGGGTTCGTCGAGAAGCACCAATTGCGGTTGACCAGCCAGTGCCCTGCACAGCGACACGGCCTGTTTTTGCCCAGAGGACAAATTGTTGCCTTGGCTTTCAATCACCATGTGAATTCCGTCGGGGTGCTGGTCTACCCATTCTTTCAGGCCCAGTTGCCGTAAAACTTTCCAGCAGTCTGCGGTGCCAATGTTTGGGCGCATGAAGCGAATGTTGTCGAGCAAACTACCCTTGATCAACACCGGAGGTTGGCTGGCATAGCCCACTTTGGATTGAAATTCACTGGCGTGAATATGGTCGACAGACAGTTTGTTGACCGCCAGTTGACCCAGGTCGCATTTCAGCTGTTGTGCCAGTAGTTTCAGCAGGGAGGTTTTTCCTGAACCTGTGGTGCCAATAATTCCGAGTCGCTCACCAGCGTGTAGGTTCAAGTTCACGGCGCGAAGTATGAAGTCAAAGGGTTGTGCTGTAGTGTTGTTGCGCCCAGGCTTGAGCACACTGGCTGATTCAAGCGCAATGTGATCCACGCGTTCAAGCGCGTTACGTTGTGTTTTTGATTGATTTTGCTGGCCTAAAAACTGGTCAAGTTCTTCGAAACTGGATTGGGCTGAATGCGTTTGCACCAAGTGCGCTTGCAGTTTTTGAATGGGGGCAAAGCAGCGCATGGTCAACATCGACACTGCGATCAATCCACCCACTGTGAGTTGTTTCTCAACAATGAAGTAAACCCCTAGCGAAATTGTAAGCACCCAACTGCTTTGCTGTAGCAGGTGTATGCGTTGGTTGACTGAAAAGAGCTGATCGCGCACAGCATTGCCGCTTAATCGCGACTTAAGTTGTAGTTTGTTGAGCAATTGGCTGTGAGCCTGTTGCACGCCATGGGCTTGAATGTTGTCCAGGCAGGCCAGTGAATCCAGCCATTGACTTTGAGTTTCGCGGCTTTGCCGCATCTGGATTTGCCCTAGCCGGGAAATTGTTCTGTGCGAGGTTGCTATGAATAACAGTGTTAATCCAATAACGCCACCAGCGATCAATAAAAACGCTGGGTGAATCAGCGCGATTACTGCCAAAAACAGCACCAGAAAAGGCAAGTCAATCAAGGCCAGCAGGAATACACCTGTGATCAATTCTCGCAGTTGTTCAAACGAGCGAAGATGCTGTAGCAGCAAAGTGGGTTCTGTTTTGTTAATGGGTACATTCAGGAGTGCTTTTGACAGGTGTGTGGTGCAGCGGACGTCAATTGATGTCGCGGCAATTTCCATCAGGCGGTGGCGGGCATGCTTTAACGCATGTTCAAACCCCAGGCAGAGGAACACACCCATCAGCAATGCAATCATTGATGCGTAGGCTTGGTTGGGGATGATCCGGTCGTACACCTGAAGCGAAAACAGTGGGCCAGCCAAGGCCAACAAGTTAATTAGCAGTGATGCGTAGATCACTGGCTTGAAGCTTCCGTTCTCGAAATTCAGCGCTTCGCGTAACCATGGGCTGTCGCGAAGTTGTTGCCAAAAGCCGAGCAGGCTTGAGGGTGTGTGGTTGGTGTTGGCGTGGACGCTGTCGGGTTTGATCGAGTCAATTTGAAGCGCCCATTTCAAGGCGGTTTGCTCAGGATGACGTGCAATCAATTCTTCAAGCCGACCGCACTGGCCGTTGTGCAACATGGCCAGGGTGAATGGGCCCAGGTGTTTGATTTCCCCGGGCGACACCTCGTGAAATAGTTGCCGGGAAATATTGCAGGCGGAAAGATAGCCCAACACGTGATTCAGTTCAGCGTCGTCGCCAGACTCAAGCAGCTCGGATTGCAGTGCCCACTGGCTGGGCAGAAACTCCAGCCCTAACTCTTCCAGCACACTGCACAGGGTGTGTTGTAACGGTTTGATGGGGCGGGGGTCTTGGAGCATGTCAGGGGCCTGAATTCAAGAGCGCCCATGGTAGCGCCTGAACTTACCCCTGAAAATCACTCACTTGGTTCACTCCCCCGGGTGGGGTTCATTGGGAACTTAAATCAAGCCTTCAAACGGCAGGGCCAGCACCGAGTCGCCCGCTTTTAAGTCACCTTGATCATGGGCCAGCACCAGCAAGCAATCGGATTCGGACATGCTGCGCAAAATACCGGAACCTTGTGCACCTGTAAGGTGTGCAATTGGAGTGCCTTGAGTCATATCGAGTCGGGCGCGTTGATATTCGGTGCGCCCCGGGCGCTTGCGCACGTTCTGCGCAAGTTTTGCGGTGACTATGGGAATTGGTAAGGTATTTGCGTGAGCCAATTTGAACAAGGCGTCACGAACAAATGCGTAAAAGGTGACCATGACCGCCACCGGGTTGCCAGGTAAACCAAACAGATATGCTGAATCACCTGTGTTTTTGTTGTGCACTTGACCAAAAGCCATGGGGCGACCGGGGCGCATGGCAATTTTCCAGAAATTCACGCTGCCCAGTTTTTCCATCACGTGTTTTGTGTAGTCGGCTTCGCCGACAGAAACACCGCCCGAAGTCACGATAACATCTGCCTGTTCCATGGCTTGAAGCATGGCTTGCTCAAGCGCTTCAGGTGAATCATGCACAACGCCCATATCCAGTAATTCAACGAATCGCAGGCGTGTCAGCATGCCCCACAATGTGTAGCGGTTGCTGTCATACACGCAGCCTTCATCCAGGGGTTGACCCAAAGATCGGAGTTCGTCGCCAGTGGAAAAAAAAGCCACCCGCAGTTTTCTGCGTACGGCAATTTCCGCGATACCCAATGAGGCAATTAAACCCAAGTCTGCTGGGCGCAGCACCTTACCGGCGGGCAGGGCAGGCTTTCCGATGGTCAGGTCTTCACCCGCCAATCTGCGGTTGTCCCCGGCTTTGACGGCACCTGGCGGAAAGCTGATGGTGTCGCCACTGACGGTGGCATTTTCTTGAATCAGCACTGTGTCGCAATTCTCGGGCATTACTGCGCCAGTCATGATGCGCACGCATTCACCCTTGCCGCAATTGCCGTTGAAGGCCTTTCCAGCGTAAGCAGTGCCGACCATTTTCAGATTGGTAATGCCTGCGGCTTGAATACAGTGCCCGCTGAAGGCATAGCCGTCCATCGCGGAATTGTCGTGTGCTGGCACATTGATGGGTGACAGCAAGTCTGTTGCCAACACCTGGTCGAGCGCCTCTCGAATGGCTACGGTGCGTGTCCCGGTAATAGGCTGAAGAAGCGCCAGTATTTTCAGCCTTGCTTCATCGACCGTTTGAAAATCAGTTTCCATGCTTTGTTCTGCTACTCAGGATTTCTGCTCAAGCTCTTTAAGTTCGTCAAGGGTATTGACGTTGTGAAAAGCAGCCTCGTCGTCAAACTCGACTGCTTCATGAGGAATGTTGGCGTACCATGCGTCAATTTTTCGCCCACCCTTGCGTAAAAACTCTTCCATGCTGGGTAGCAACTCGGTGCGCATCATACAAAACACCGGGTGGTGTCGACCCTTGGTCGCGGCCACTGTCAACATCAATCCCACATTCTTTTCAAACGGTGCGCCCAGCTTTTCCACCAGATCCATTGGGAACATTGGCACATCACAAGGTACCGTGACCAAAAAAGGCACAGTGGCATAGCCAAGGGCGGTTTGCATACCTGCCAAAGGCCCTGCGAAATCGGGTTGTTGATCGCAGATGACAGGAATGCCAAACCCTTCGTATACACCGATATTTCTGTTGGCGTTAATGGTCATGCTGCCTACCTGTCCATTCAAACGCATCATTGCATGAAGCGCCAGCGGTGCGTTTTTGAAATTTCGAAGTCCTTTGTCAATGCCACCCATGCGACGGCCCATTCCGCCTGCCAGGATAACGCCAGTGATGTCATCAAGTGAAATACTCATGCGAATTGTGTGTTGGTTAAAGTGTTGAATCGATGCGTGCCACTGTAGAGCAGGTAGTGCTTGCCCTGACAGCGACCCAGCATAGTGATGTTCAGTTTTTGGGCGATTTCATAGCCCATTTGCGTCAGCCCGGATCGAGACACCAACACCGGTATGCCCATTTGGGCGCACTTGATCACCATTTCGGAGGTTAAGCGCCCGGTGGTGTAAAAAATCTTGTCTTCGCCAGTCATGCCGTGCAACCACATTTGACCGGCAATGGCATCCACGGCGTTGTGTCTGCCCACGTCTTCAACAAACAGCAATATCTCTCCGCGATTCTCGCCGCTGTTGGAACAAAGCGCACAACCGTGCACGGCACCTGCCTGTTTGTATATGGATTCGTGTTTCCTCACCTGGTCCATCACACCGTACAGCACGTCTTGCGACAGGTTGTAGGCATTGCTTAAATGTACCTTGTCCAGATCTTCCATCAAGTCGCCAAATACAGTGCCTTGACCGCATCCGGAAGTGGTTGTTTTCTTCTCCAGTTTTTGGGCTTTTTCTGTGGTTTCCCAAATTGTCTGGCCAGTGGTCTTCAGCACGGTAGAAGTAACTGCAACGCTTTCTGTTTCCCAATCCACGTGAATGGCTGAAATTTCCGATGGGTCGGAAACCAGTCGTTGATTGCGCAGCCAACCCAACGCCAAGGCCTCGGGTTGCGCGCCCAGAGTCATGATGGTCAGCAGTTCTTTTTTGTCGAAGTACAGGGTAAGCGGGTGCTCTCCGGAAATTTGAACGGGTACCTGTTCGCCACGTTCGTTGATTGCGGTAATTTCAACGGTGCTGGGAATGCTTGCATGGGTGGTTTGTATGTGTGCTGCCATAACTTGCTTCAATCAATTCCTCAGCCGCCGATGTAAGACATTTCGATTCTGTCTTTTGGCTGCGTGGTGTTTTCAGTTCGAATTTCGCTGTAGCGATCGGCCCGCACAGCCCACAGGTTTCTGATTGCATGATTCAGTTGTTCGCCAATTGCTTCAGGCAATGCGTTTGAACGAATCAGCGGTTTTAAATCATGTCCCTTGCTTGCAAACAGGCAGGTGTAAAGTTTGCCCTCGGTCGACAGGCGAATGCGTGTGCAATCTTTACAGAAGGCCTGGGTTACCGACGAAATAACGCCAATTTCCCCGTTTCCATCGCTGTACTTCCAGCGTTCTGCAACTTCGCCAGTGTAGTTCGCATCCAGCATTTGTAATGGGGATACCTGCTGGGAAATCATGTTCACGATGCGCGCTGAAGGCACCACCTCGTCCATTTTCCAGCCATTGCTGCTGCCTACATCCATGTACTCAATAAAGCGCAGAATGTGCGGTGTGCCCTTGAAGTGTTTGGCCATTGGCAGGACCTGGTCATCGTTCATGCCGCCTTTCACAACCATGTTTACTTTGATCGGCCCCAGGCCAGCCTCGTAAGCAGCCTCAATACCATCCAGTACCTCATTGACTGAAAAGTCGACATCATTCATGGCTTTGAACACGGCATCATCGATCGCATCCAGGCTCACAGTGACGCGGTTCAGTCCCGCCTCTTTCAATATTCTGGACTTTTTTCGAAGCAGGGTGCCATTGGTTGTCAGCGTAATTTCAACAGGCTTGCCGTTGGGTGTTTGCAAGCGGGCCAGCTTCTCGATCAGTATTTCGATGTTTTTGCGCAGCAGCGGTTCACCGCCAGTCAGGCGGATTTTTTCTACACCCAAGGCCACGAATTGACGGGCCACCTGTTCGATTTCCTCGAAGCTGAGCAAATCTTTGTGCGGTAAAAACTGGTAATCCTTGTCGAAGATCGACTTTGGCATGCAGTACACGCAACGGAAATTACAGCGGTCAGTGACAGAAATGCGCAAGTCATGAAGCCTGCGATTGAAATGATCTTTTGCGGGTACTTCAATGCTTGCGGGCGCGCTGAAATTCAATGGAATTACGCGCGAATTGTCCTGGACCAGTTGAATAACTCGGTCTGTCATCGTTCAATCCCTCGCCCCATGGGGCAAACTCCTATTGTGATACTTGTGGTGTATCTTCTAATCTAATAACCATGAATTGTGCCCGTACTGGCGGGCACCGGCAACTCGCAGAGGTGTTTTTTGAGTGCAAATTTTTTGGTGCTGGGTGAACTGGCGATCAAAGTAAAAATCGGAAAAGTAATGCAACAGTCGCCCTGGCAGCCTTTTCGCTGGCAGGTTCTTGACATGTGTCCGGCGGAAGTACCCTTGGAACAAGGTGATGAAGAACTGGTGCAAACCCTTAAAGTTGAGGTGTACCAAGACCAATTGCAAGGCTATTTTTTAAACCTTGATACTGAAGTGCCCTATGTTTTCTTTTGCGTACGTTATCCCGAAGACAACAAGACCTTGAGACCATCGGTTTTTGAAGCAACGTTAAGTTATGACGAAGCGGCGCGCTGGATGGACTCGAATGAGGAAGTCCAAACGCTTCCATTGCCTGGCCCCGTGGCAAGTTGGCTTGCTGAGTTGGTGCAGGCGAGGTATCAACCCGAGCCTAAGCAGCGCCGGCGCCCACAGTCTTTTGTGAAACCTGGGGAGCGTAGTTAAAGCGATGAGTGATAATTTTCTAAGCAGGTGGTCAAAGCGAAAACTGGAGGCCAAAGAGCAGGAAAAACAACTTGAAAACCTCTCGGAGCCAATTCAAGGGGGCAGTGAGCTGAGCATTAAACAGGCCCCTGCTGAGTTGAATCGCGATTCCAGTGACGATTCAGCGGTGGCGGTCTCGAAAGAGCCCCAAGTCGATATTCCTTTGCCCACCGAAGCCGATTTAACAAAAGTGGAGCAGGGCGGTGATATCAAGGCGTTTATGGTGGACAAAGTATCCGCAGAGTTGAAAAACAAGGCCTTCAAAGCTCTGTTTTCCCGCCCGGAATTCAATGTCATGGACGGTTTGGATATTTACATTGATGACTACAGCAAGTTCACTCCGTTGAGTCAGGAGGACATTGGCAAGATGACGTTGTCAAAGCAATTGTTGAGTCGCCCAGACCTTGAATTACCGAAAATAGGTGACATAAAAGAGGGTTTGAATGCCTTGCCTGGGTCGGTTGATGAGTTGCCGGAAGTTCCAACGCCTGTGCTAGACAAACAGGAAAACGAAGCACAGACCGGTGAAGAAAATACACAAACCGAGGGTGACCCGAGGGTAATCCCTAATGAATCGCAAGCCATTGATTCACAAGAACAGTTAACAGAACGATCGTTCGAAAATCTTCCAAAAAAATGATCTTCATTTGGTACATTTTGTCGTATCGATTGTCCATGTCGATACAGACAAAATGCACCACATGCCTTCCTTGTATACAAGACCCTTCTCCTAGTCCAATGATTTTAAATAAGAAAAATTACGGGGTGGGTGTGGCACAAGTTTTGCAATTAATTGCCAAATAACCAAAATAGAAGTTTTAGATGACCAACTCGGATGTGTTTGTGTGTGGTTGCCAGGGAAGCGGCGAGACAGTTGACAAGGCGTTGAAAAACGTCAGTGTCGACGGAGTACGGTTTTTGTCCGCTCAGCGTGCTTGTCGCGATGGTATTTCCACGATTCTTGATTCAAAAAACCGGTCCAGCGGTGCGCGTTGTTTCGTAGGGTGTACTCAGGAACAGGCGGTGTTCGAATCTGTTTCAGGCGCATCTGCAAACACCCAAACAATTGAATTCGTAAATTTGCGCGGATTGCTGAGAGGTCAGCCCGGCCTGCAGTCATCTCCCGAGGCAGCCGCAGCCGTTGCGGCACTCGCCGCCTACGAAACTGAATTTCAGGTAGAACCCGTCCCGGCCGTGCTGTTCAAATCGCAAGGCCGCATTGCTGTTGTTTCGCAAACCGACAAGCAGCTTCACCATGCCCAAACGCTGGCCAACAACCTCACCGTTGATTTGTTGGTTGTTGATGCCTCTGGCGTTGTGTTGCCAGCCAAGCGTGATTTGAATGTGCTGGCTTTGGCTGTTGATTCAGCCGAGGGTTACTTGGGTTCGTTCACTCTGAATACCCGAAAAACAAACCCTGTGGACATGGAAATGTGCACACGCTGCGGCGCTTGTGTTGATGCATGCCCAACAAAGTCGATCTCCAAAGATTCCTTTGCGATTGACCTCGGCAGTTGCGATCAAAGCGGTGCATGTATCAAGGCGTGTGGCGAGTTCAAAGCCATTTCGTTTTCCGACATGAATTTGGTTTCAGCGCGCGAATACGACATGGTCATTGACTGCACCATGCCGGGCTTGTTTGCTGATCGCCAAGCGCCTTTGGGTTATTGGCATGTGGGCGACAGTGAGCAACTTATGCTCGAAGCCATGCTGGACGCAGTTCAAACTGTGGGTGAATTCGAGAAGCCCAAGTTTTTTGATTACAAGTCGGGCATTTGCGCGCACAGCCGTTCGAACAAAGAGGGCTGCAGCAACTGTATCGACGCCTGCAGTACCAAGGCAATCCGATCTGCCGGTGAAAAAATTGAGGTAAATCCACATCTTTGTTTAGGTTGTGGTGCCTGTACTACCGTGTGCCCAACCGGCGCAATTCAATTTGCATTGAGCCCCGCAACTGCGCAGGGGCGCGCGATTAAAACGGCTGTGAAAGCGTTTCGTGCAAATGGTGGAAAAAAGTTGGAATTGGTGTTTCACGGCCCAGACTTTGAACACAACTGGCTGGAGTCAGCCAAAAAAATGGCGGCAATCAATGCCGGCAAGTCCGCTTCCTCAGATTTTAGTTTGTTGCCCATCGAATTGAATCACAGTGCAAGTGCGGGCCCAGACTTGTGGTTGTCGGCCCTGGCTTTTGGTGTAGACAGAATTACGATTGTGCAATCTGCGCTGGAAGGGGCCCATTATGGTGAGCCGCTTGGCGCACAAGTAGGTTGGGTAAATACGCTGCTCGAAGCCATGGGTTTGCAGCGCCGTGTCCGCCTTCTTGCCGTTGGGCAAACCGAGCAGTTGTTCCAGCCGTCGAATTTGGTCGCTTCCGGTGTGCAAGCAGCCAGCTTCGAGCTGTCTTCCAACAAGCGAACCCGCATGGAGTTCGCTGTGGATCATCTGGCAGAGCACGCTCAAAAGCATGCTCAGCTCGATTTTGAAGAACCAATAGCATTGCCCGCTTCCGCACCCTTTGGTGCCGTGTTGGTTAACAAAGACAAATGCACGCTTTGCATGAGCTGCACCAGCGCTTGTCCAGCTTCAGCACTGATCGACAATCCCGAATTGCCTCAGCTCCGCTTCATTGAACGGAACTGTGTTCAGTGTGGATTGTGTGTTGAAACTTGTCCCGAAAATGCAATGGAATTGGTGCCACAGCTGTTGCTTGGCCCGGCAGCTCGCGAAAAGCGCGTGTTGAACGAATCGCAGCCATTCCACTGCATCAGCTGTGGAAAAGCGTTTGGCACCAAGCACATGATCGAGAACATGTTTGCAAAACTGAGTGCGCACAGCATGTTTGAACGAAATGCAAACCGGTTGAAAATGTGCGCCGATTGCCGCGTAACTGACATGTACAGCGCCAAAGATGAAATGACCATATTTGAGGTGAAAAAATGACCACCCAGGTTCAACAGGATGACAACCTGATCGCCGGCGAAGACTGGGCTCGTGCCGATTTTTATGGCCTGTTGTCCCAATTGTTTTCCGGCAAGGTGAACGATGAGTTTCTGGCCCGTTTCCGTGAAATTGATCGCGGCACGCTCGACATTACAACACCGTTGGGCTTCGAGTTTTCCGAGCTCATTCGCGTGGTGGAGCAATTCGACAGCAAGAAAATCAATCAGGAATTTGTCGACAACTTCATTGGCGTGGGTCGCCCCGAAGTGATGTTGTATGGCTCGTATTACATGGCTGGTTTTTTGAACGAAAAGCCCTTGATTGCCTTGCGCGATGACCTGGCAAAGTTTGGATTGACCCGCGACAAAGCTTTGGTGGAAACCGAAGACCACATCGCTTTTCTGTGCGAAGTGATGCGTTATTTGATTTTGGCGGACGAGCCACCTGTGTCGTTTGCAGAGCAGCGTGCGTTCTTCCAGGCCCACATGGCGAGCTGGTATGGCCGCATGGCCGACGACATAGAGGCAGCCAGCAATACCGATTTTTACAAAACTGTGGGTCGTTTGGCCCGCGTGTTCTTTGATGTTGAAACACAGTCTTTCGATTTTGAAAGTGCCGTTTGATTGGAGGTGATGAGATGACCAAGAAAATGATAAGTCAAGACAAACCCAAGCTTGCACGACGCCAGTTCCTGGTGGGTGCCGGTGTGGGTGTTGCTGCTGCCGGTGCTGCACTGGTGGTAAGTAAACAACCTGAAGTGGCCGAACAAGCCGCTGCCGCAGGCACAGAAAAGAAATCGAAGGGTTACCAGCTCTCTGAGCATGTGAAAACCTATTACAGAACCTTGCTGGTGTAACTCAAGGAGACCAGGATGTTAAAGAGAAGAGACGACAAGACAGTGGCCAAAGTGATCCCAAATCACAACCACAGCCTGCTCAATAAAATTGGGTCGCGCTTGGGTGCCACAATGGACCGCCGCGCTTTCCTGAAGCGCTCCGGAATTGGCGTGGGTGCGGGTGCCGTTGCGGGCAGCCTGCCGTTTGGTATGGTCAAACGCGCTGAAGCGGCTGCTGAAGGCAGCACAGCCGGCGGCGCAATTGAAATCAAACGCACAATTTGTACGCACTGCTCAGTGGGTTGCGCCACCGATGCAGTAGTGCAGAATGGTGTGTGGATTCGCCAAAATCCGGTGTTCGACAGCCCCATTAACCTGGGCGCGCACTGTGCCAAGGGTGCGGCGCTTCGTGAGCACGGCCACGGTGAATACCGTTTGAAATACCCCATGAAATTGGTGGACGGCAAGTACCAGAAAATTTCCTGGGACGAAGCGCTCGACGGCATCGCCAAGAAAATGCTGGCACTGCGTGAAGAAAACGGTCCTGATTCCGTATTCCTCATCGGCTCTTCAAAGCACAACAACGAACAGTCCTACTTGATGCGCAAGTGGGTATCGATGTGGGGCAGCAACAACTGTGATCACCAGGCGCGTATTTGCCACTCCACCACGGTGGCTGGCGTTGCGAACACCTGGGGTTATGGTGCAATGACCAACTCCTACAACGACATGCAGAACACCAAGTGCGCCTTGTACATCGGCTCAAACGCAGCCGAAGCGCACCCCGTGTCTGTGTTGCACATGCTTCACGCCAAGGAAACCGGTGCGAAAATGATCGTGGTGGATCCACGTTTCACACGCACTGCTGCGCGCGCAGACGAATACGTGCGTATTCGCTCTGGCTCAGACATTCCTTTCCTGTTTGGCTTGTTGCACCACATTTTCAAGAACGGCTGGGAAGACAAGAAGTACATCAACGACCGTGTTTACGGCATGGACCAGATCAAGGCCGATGTGATGGCCAACTGGACACCCGACAAGGTCGAAGAGGCCTGCGGTGTGGGCGAAGCCCAAATGTACAAAGTAGCCGAAATGATGGCTAAAAATCGCCCCAGTACTCTGGTGTGGTGTATGGGTCAAACCCAGCACTCCATTGGTAACGCCATGGTTCGTGCATCCTGTATCGTGCAGCTTGCCTTGGGTAACATTGGTGTGTCTGGTGGTGGTGCCAACATTTTCCGCGGACACGACAACGTACAGGGCGCGACCGACGTAGGTCCAAACCCAGACTCACTGCCAGGCTACTACGGCGTTGCCGAAGGCTCCTGGAAGCACTGGTGCCGTGTTTGGGGTGTGGATTACGAGTGGATCAAGAGTCGCTACTCAGAGGGCATGTCAACCAAAGCCGGTATGACTGTGTCACGTTGGGTAGACGGTGTGCTTGAAAACCCCGAGTTGATCGACCAGAAAGCAGGTAACCTGCGTGGTTTGTTCTTCTGGGGGCATGCACCGAACTCACAAACCCGTGGTTTGGACATGAAGAAAGCCATGGACAAGCTCGACTTGCTCGTGGTCGTTGATCCTTATCCTTCAGCAACCGCCTCCATGGCTGCCATGCCCGGCGATCCTGCTGGCCTGAACCCCAACCGCGAAGTGTATCTGCTACCCGCAGCCACACAATTCGAGTGTGCCGGTTCGTGCACAGCCTCCAACCGTTCACTGCAGTGGCGTGAAAAGGTGATCGAACCGATGTTCGATAGCCGCACCGACCACATGATCATGTATCAACTGGCCGAAAAACTGGGCTTTGCTGACGAGTTCAGCCGTTCACACACTTTGGTGAAAGGCAAGGGCGGCATGATGGAACCAGAAATGGAATCCGTCTTGAAGGAGATCAACAGGGGCTCATGGACCATTGGTTACACAGGCCAAAGCCCAGAGCGCTTGAAGTTGCACATGAAAAACATGCACACCTTCAACGTTCGCACCCTGAAAGCTGAGGGCGGACCATGCGACGGTGATTACTTCGGTTTGCCTTGGCCTTGCTACGGCACAGCCGATATCAAACACCCCGGTTCACCCAACCTGTACTCGACAGAAAAATCGCTTATGGACGGTGGCGGTAACTTCCGCGCCAACTTCGGTGTTGAAAAAGACGGTGTCAACCTGTTGGCCGAGGCTGGATCACACCCAGTGGGCGCTGAAATTACAACCGGTCACCCCGAGTTCACAGCCGACCTTCTCAAGCAGTTGGGTTGGTGGGACGACCTCACCGAAGCAGAAAAAACCGAAGCCGAAGGCAAAAACTGGAAAACCGACCTGTCCGGTGGTATCCAGCGCGTCGCTATGAAGCACGGTTGCCATCCATTCGGTAACGCCAAGGCCCGCGCCGTGGTGTGGAACTTCCCGGATCCAGTGCCCAAGCACCGCGAACCGCTGTACTCGACCAAGCCTGACTTGGTGGCCAAGTACCCAACACACGACGACAAGGCAGCCTTCTGGCGCTTGCCGACCCTGTACAAGTCTCTTCAGGAAAAGAATGCCGACATTGGCAAGTCTTTCCCCTTGATCATGACTTCAGGTCGTTTGGTGGAATACGAAGGTGGCGGTGAAGAAACACGTTCCAACCCATGGCTGGCTGAGCTTCAACAAAACATGTTTGTTGAAATCAACCCCAAGGCAGCGAACGACCGTGGCATCAAGCATGGCGATCAGGTACGTGTCATGACCCCAACTGGCGCGAAGATCCAGGTGCAAGCCTTGGTCACACGCCGCGTGGGTGAAGACACAGTGTTCCTGCCATTCCACTTCTCTGGACACTGGGAAGGCAAAGACCTTCTGCAGTACTACCCGGAAGGTGCGGCACCTGTTGTCCGTGGTGAGGCAGTGAACACTGCAACCACCTACGGCTACGACAGCGTGACGATGATGCAGGAAACGAAGACCACCGTTTGCCAGATCGAAAAGCTGGTTTAAGCACTAATGCAAAGGAGATAACAAAATGGCACGAATGAAGTTTCTGTGTGATGCCGAGCGTTGCATTGAGTGCAATGGCTGCGTCACCGCATGTAAAAACGAACACGAGGTGGCTTGGGGTATCAACCGCCGCCGCGTGGTTACCATCAACGACGGCGAACCCGGAGAGCGTTCAATCTCTGTAGCCTGTATGCACTGTTCAGACGCGCCTTGTCAGGCCGTATGCCCAGTGAACTGCTTCTACAAGACCGATGAAGGTGTTGTGTTGCACGACAAGGACCTGTGTATTGGTTGCGGTTATTGCTTCTACGCCTGTCCATTCGGTGCACCACAATTCCCTCAGGAAGGTGCATTTGGTCAGCGTGGCAAGATGGACAAGTGCACATTCTGTGCAGGCGGTCCTGAAGAAGACGCTTCCGAAGCCGAGTTCGAGAAGTATGGTCGCAATCGCTTGGCCGAAGGCAAGCTGCCACTGTGCGCCGAAATGTGTTCAACCAAAGCCTTGTTGGCTGGTGACGGTGACGTAGTCTCCGACATCTTCCGCAATCGTGTGGTTGTTCGCGGCAAAGGCGCTGAAGTGTGGGGCTGGAGTTCTGCTTATGGCCAACCTGCCAAGGAGGGCGCGTAATTATGGCGCTTCGTAGCAAGTTGATCCTTTCCGGGGCCTTTGCGGGCCTGGTTTTGGCCACTGGTTGCTCACCCCTGGAAGATGCCAACGAAGGCAAGGGGTATGCAGGCAAGGCCGACACACCGGCTTATGTGACTGGCGGCGGTGAATTCACCGCCGGTGGTTTCAAAGCGGGTGACAAGGAAAGCTGGGCAGACAACCTGAACGTCCGAGCCAAAGCACAGAACGAATACGTTCGTACTGGCGATTCGGCAAAGGCCAAATAAGGAGAGTCAATCATGACACATTCAACCATTCGGGCTGCTGCAAAGCCAGGCATGAGCAAGGCGATGTTGGCCTTGTTCACCGCGCTGGTTTTCGCGGTGTGCTCACTGTGGTCAATGGGGGCCATGGCGCAAGATGCATCTGAACGCGCGCAAGCGCAAGTCCAGAAGCAGCAAACGCAGCCCCTGAACAACTCACCGGTTTGGTCCGACGTGGCGTCGGGTGATTCATTCACCACAGTCACCAAAGGCCGTGAAACCGGTGTGTTGATCAACAAAAGCGGTGAAACATGGCGCCAAATGCGCAATGACTGGATTTCCTACTATGGCGGCTGGGCCGTTGCAGTGGTTTTTCTGTTGATTGTTGGTGCTCACTTGGTCAAAGGTCCTGTAAAGCTGCCTGAGCCACGTACCGGTAAGTTGATTGAGCGTTTTACTTCGGCAGAACGTGTGGCCCACTGGACCATGGCATTCAGTTTCGTTGCCTTGGCGCTTACGGGCTTGTTGTTAATGTTTGGCAAGTATGTGTTGGCACCGTGGATGGGCTTAACGCTCAATTCATGGCTCGCCTCCATGAGCATTGTGATTCACAACTTTGTGGGTCCATTGTTTGCGGTCAGCATCATTGTGTTTTTCATCATGTACGTGAAAGACAATTTGCCAGAGAAAAACGACATTGAATGGCTCAAGAAGGGTGGTGGTTTGTTCGGTCATGCACCGGCAGGCCGCTTCAACATGGGCGAGAAGATCTGGTTCTGGGGTGGTGTCACGGTGCTTGGCCTCGTGGTGTCTGCAACTGGCCTTATTCTCGACTTCCCGAACTTTGACCAGGAACGTCTGTTGATGCAACAGTCTCATGTGATTCACGCCAGCGCTGCGCTGTTGTTCATCATCATGTCGATGGGGCATATTTATGTCGGTTCTATCGGTATGGAAGGTGCGCTTGAGGCCATGCGCGACGGCTATGTGGATGAAACGTGGGCCAAGGCTCATCACGATGCCTGGTACGACGACATCAAGTCTGGCAAAATATCGCCAGTGCGCTCCAAAGAGGGTGCAACAGCCATGGGTTCTCAGGTGATGGCCCAGTAAAGGGAAATCAGTTCGATACGGCATGGCAAAAACCCACTCAGCAATGAGTGGGTTTTTTTATGGTTACCGGCATTGTGTATCAATAAAAAAACCCGATGGACTCTCATCCATCGGGTTTTTTACTCAGGTCATGGCTGACCTGAGAACTGCTTTAGTTTGAACCGCTTCTGAACTCAGGTTTTGTTTCAACCAAAACCAGATTCTCGGAGGCAATCTGAACAACCGGCTTTCGCTCGCGTGGTGCTCGAACCGGCTTTGGTGTGGCTGCCAGATTCGACTGTACAAGTGACCATTTTTCATGGTCCGTTTCAACCCACAACATACCGGCGCTGCTCAACATTTGTTCCAGCTCAACCTTGTTCAGCTTTGCTGTTGGTTTTGCTGTCGGCTTTACCGTTGGTTCAACAACTGGTTTGGTTTCCAGCTCGGCCACAGGCTCTGCCACAGGTTCAATGTTCGATACAGGTGCAGTATCCGCTGGGCTTTCAACTGGAGCTTGTACTGTCTCGGCCTTGGCCACAGTCTCTTGTTCCGTTGTCTCAGGCTTTGCTTCTTCCGCCGGTTGGGCCACTGCAGCGATCACTGATTGAACAGCTTGTACGTCTGCACCCAAAGCATTGGACTCATCGGGATTGTTTTCAGTAGAACCCATTTGTGTTGGTTCTGCAGGCAAACCCATTTCAGAAACATTCACGCCTGTTGCAGCAACAACCTGCTCAGTAGGTTCTTCAGCGGTTTCTTCAAGGGTTTCTGAAGATTGCTCAGTGCCTGCGTTGTCACGGGCTGCCCCATCACGGTTGCCACCACGACCACGGCGGCGACGACGTCGGCGTGGCTCATCGCCACCCACTTCCTCATCACTCCCATAAGACATGGTTTCGGCAATCTTGTTGGCCAACTCCTCGTCATCCGCTGCATCAGCGGCCTGGAAGGCGTCTTCTGATTGCATTGCCGCTTGATCCACGGCCACGCCAGTTTCACCTTCACCAGCGCCACGTCCACCACGTCCACGACGACGGCGACGGCGTCCACCTGTGCGCTCGTTTTGTTCAGCGGATGATTCTGAAGCATCACCAGCAACAGCTTCCACCGCTGCCAAAGGCTTCACTTCAAGTACCTCTGCACCTGCCGTGCGTTCATCGCGCGGTTTGCCACGGCCACCACGGTTCTGTTGGCCAGAACGTGTTTGCTGCGCATCAGCGGCTTTCACTTCGTCGCCAGTTGCTGTGCCTGTAGTCTCATCGTCACGACCACGGCCACCACGTCGGCGATTTCTTCCACCGCGACCATTGCGCTGATCATTTCGATCACCTTGAGACCGATTTTGTCCACGGCCACCACGATCATTGCTCTTCTGCTCGATGACCACTGCAGGTGCTTCAGCCGTGGTGTCACGTTTAAACCAAGCAATAATTCGTTGAATCAAGGAAGGCCCCGCAGGTGCAGCAACTGCAACAGCCCGTTCAGCTTTGGGCTTACGTTCCTGATGGGGAGGTGCGGGCTGGGTAGGAATTACTCCCTTGATCACCGCTTCCTGACGTTTAACTGCTTCGCCTTCAACTTTCTTCTCATAGTAGTTTGGCTCTTCCTTGGAAGTTGCCAATTCAAAACTCTGACGCGGGTCTTCAAGACGCTCGTCATCATGGCGCAAGCGTGTTATTTCGTAATGCGGTGTTTCCAAATGCTTGTTTGGAATCAAGAGCACATTCACCTTCAAACGCGCTTCCAGCTTGTAGATTTCAGAGCGTTTTTCGTTCAGGAGGAATGTTGCCACGTCCACGGGAACCTGTACGTGCACACTGGCCGTACCTTCCTTCATGGCTTCCTCTTGCAGAATGCGCAATACATGCAGTGCTGTACTTTCTGTATCGCGAATCACGCCAGTGCCGTTACAACGCGGGCAAGTGGTGTGGGAACCTTCGTTCAGGGCAGGGCGAATGCGCTGGCGGCTCAATTCCATCAGGCCAAAACGGCTGATTTTGCCCATTTGCACGCGTGCACGGTCAAAATGCAGGCTGTCTTTAACCCTGTTTTCAACTTCTTTCTGGTTGCCGGTTTTTTCCATGTCGATAAAATCGATCACGATCAAGCCACCCAGATCGCGAAGGCGCAGCTGGCGAGCCACTTCTTCAGCAGCCTCCAGGTTGGTGCGCAAGGCGGTGTCTTCAATGTCAGTGCCGCGAGTCGAGCGGGCTGAGTTCACATCGATCGACACCAAAGCTTCGGTGTGGTCAATGACAATCGCGCCGCCAGAGGGCAGGGGAACCATGCGGCTGTAGGCCGTTTCAATCTGGTGTTCAATCTGGAACCGGCTGAACAGCGGAATGTCGTCGCGGTAGCGTTTCACCAAATTCATCATGTCAGGCATTACATGCTGCATGAATTGCTTGGCCTGGTCGTAGATTTCATCGGTATCAATGAGCACTTCGCCAATATCGGGGCTGAAGTAATCGCGAATGGCGCGAATCACCAAGCTGCTTTCCTGGTAAATCAGGAATGCGCCATTGGCTGATTTACCCGCGCCGTCGATCGCTGTCCATAGTTGCAACAGGTAGTTAAGGTCCCACTGCAACTCCTCAACCGAGCGACCAATACCCGCGGTACGCGCAATGATGCTCATGCCTTTGGGGTATTCAAGCTTGTCGAGTGCCTCGCGTAATTCCTGGCGCTCTTCACCCTCGATACGGCGTGAAACACCACCACCACGCGGATTGTTGGGCATTAACACCAAATAGCGGCCAGCCAGAGAAATAAAAGTGGTCAGGGCTGCGCCCTTGTTGCCACGTTCTTCCTTCTCGACCTGAACGAACAGTTCCTGGCCTTCTTTGACGACGTCTTGGATCCGGGCTTTGCCAGCTTCAACGCCTTCTTTGAAATACTGTCGGGAAATTTCCTTGAATGGCAGAAAACCGTGACGATCTTCGCCGTAATTGACAAAACAGGCTTCAAGACTGGGTTCTACGCGGGTAATTACACCTTTGTAGATATTGCTCTTCCGTTGTTCACGGCCGGCTGTTTCAATGTCAATGTCGATAAGTTTTTGGCCGTCGACAATTGCGACCCGCAACTCTTCTGAATGAGTTGCGTTAAATAACATGCGCTTCATGCACACTCCAATGGCACCGCAGTGCGAAAAGAGATGCTGAAAAAGCGGAAGGAACAAAGAGATTCAAAAACGAATACAACAAAGCGCCGCTCGGCTTTAACCAAGAGCGGCGATTATACTAAGGCATTGATATTTAATAATAAATATTGGTTCAAATTTCACCTGCGTAAGGTGGGCCTGCGTCGTTTTTGTTAGTACCCAGCGCTTCTTGTGTGCGCTGGTGCGTAAAATTCTTTGTTTCCAGCTTAAGGCGGGCATTCAGCCGCGCGCCTCTTTTTCAGCCATCATTGCCACCATCCAGGGTAGGCGGCACACCCACTAAATAAAATCACGGTGGGGCGTATCCAGAACTGAATTCGGACGCTTCCCAAGCGATAATCCGATTATATGCTGAACCCGCTCAATTGGTAAAACAAAGAATTGAAAACACAGGAAAAACCCAATCCCGACAGGGCTGTTTTGCTCGAAATTGACGAAAAACATCAAGATCAGCGTTTGGACAACTTTTTGTGCAGTGTCTGCAAAGGCGTGCCCAAAAGCCACTTGTTTCGTATCATCCGCTCTGGCGAGGTTCGAATCAATCGAAAACGGGCCGAAGCAAAAACAAAACTATGTGTGGGTGATGTAGTTCGAGTTCCACCCATTCAGGTAATAGAAAAACAAAGTCTTGAGTCCATTTCCTCAAGTAACACTTTAAACAAAACGCAGCTACTAAAGGCAGCAGCAGATATTCCCGTGCTGTTTGAAGACGAGCACCTGCTTGTGGTGAACAAGCCATCAGGCATGGCCGTTCATGGCGGCTCGGGCTCTGCGTTTGGTTTAATTGAATGTATTCGGGCACTTAGGGCCGAAACGCATCAAGATTTAGAGCTGGTTCATCGAATTGATCGTGAAACCTCTGGAATCTTGATTATTTCTAAAAAACGAAGTGCTCTTAGAAAGTTACAAGAACAACTTAGAGCCAGATCTTGGAAAAAATATTACAAAACGCTTGTCTTGGGGCACTGGCCCAACGCGTTAAAGCAAGTGGATTTGCCTTTGTTGAAAACTCAGGCAGGTGAAAAAGAGGCACGAGTTTTTGTGGATGAAAGTGGCGACAAAGCCTGCACTAAATTCAAAGTAATTCAATGCTATAAGTCACCTTATTCAAACTTTACATTAATTCAAGCTCAAATTTTGACTGGCCGTACCCATCAAATAAGGGTTCACACCAGTGCCAACAAGTTTCCAATTGCTGGCGATGATCGGTACGGCAATTTTGAAATGAACAAACAATTGGCCAGGCACGGCTTGAAGCGCATGTTTTTGCACGCAGCTCGCCTGCAGCTGGTTCATCCGGCTACAAATGAAACTATAGTACTGGAAGCGCCTCTGGCCCCCGAATTGGACAGTTTTTTAAAATCGTTACAGGCAGTACAAAGCAGATGACCTACAAAATGGTGGTGTTTGATTGGGATGGCACCATACTCGACTCAACCGGAGCAATTACCCGGTCCATTCAACGTGCCTGTCTGGATGCAGGTTTGCCCGATCCTGGTGAAGAAATCGCTTCTTATGTTATCGGTTTGGGTTTGAGCGATGCCTTGCGCCATGCGGCCCCAGGCGCCAGTGAGTCTCAAATTGGCTTGTTGGTTGAAAGTTATCGCAAGCATTATCTGAGCAAAGATCATGAGCTGGAGTTGTTCACTGGCGCCGTGCCCCTGTTAAAAGAACTGAATGACATGGGTGTGATCTGCACAGTGGCCACCGGCAAAAGCAGGCAGGGTTTGAACAGGGCCATGGCGAATTCCGACACAGCCCGTTACTTCATGAGTTCGCGCTGTGCCGATGAATGCCACAGCAAGCCGCACCCACAAATGATTCTGGAGTTGATGGAAGAATTCAATACTGATCCAGCCCACGTTGTGATGATCGGTGACACCACACACGACTTGAATATGGCCGTGGCGGCTGGTGTACACGCATTATCTGTTCAAACTGGTGCGCATCCGCCCAAACTGTTGAACCAAGTGCCTCATTTGAAATCCTTTCGCTCAATCAACGAGCTGGCCCCATGGCTGGTTCAAACCATCTTAGCTCGCTAATTCATCATGCAGCAAATTCAAGTGTGTCAATCCAGTGATCTTGAAGAGGGTGGCAATGGCTATCGCTTCAGGGTTTTGTACAACGGCGAAGAAACCACAGCGTTTGCGGTGCGGGTCGATGATGCCGTTCGGTGTTTTTTAAATCGTTGCTCACATGTGCCGGTTGAACTCGACTGGAACTATGGTGAGTTTCTTGACGATTCCGGGCGAATTGTAATTTGTGCCACGCACGGCGCCAGCTATGACGCCACAGACGGAAGTTGCCTGGGTGGCCCTTGCGACGGTAACCCATTGGTGCGATTGAATGTCGAAGAAAAAGACGGTGCAGTGTACTGGACCCCGACCGAGTTAATTACGGTGCCAGCCGACGGCATTGAGGACTAAAAATGAGTGAAGAAAATAATCAATGGGAGCGCAAGCTTCTTGAAAAGCTTGCCTCAGAGGCGCTGGTCGAACAACGTAGAAAAAGGCGTTGGGGTATCTTTTTCAAGTTGATCGGCTTGGCATATGTAGGGATCTTGATTGCCTCCGTGTTGGGGTTTACTGCCACGCCAAGTCTGGAAGTGAGTCGTCACACCGCTTTGGTCGATCTTGACGGCGTAATCGCCAGCGATAGCCTGGCCAGTGCGGACAGAATCAACTCCAGCCTGCGAACCGCTTTCGAAAGCGAAGGCTCCGTCGGTGTCATTCTTCGCATCAACAGTCCAGGGGGGAGCCCTGTTCAGGCTGGCCTGATCAATGACGAAATCAAGCGCCTGAGGGCCAAATACCCCCAAAAACCTTTTTATGCAGTGGTTGAGGAGGTATGCGCCTCGGGTGGTTATTATGTGGCCGCAGCGGCAGACAAAATTTATGTGGACAAGGCCAGTCTGGTCGGTTCAATTGGTGTGGTCATGAATGGTTTTGGCTTCACTGGCACCATGGAAAAGTTGGGCGTTGAACGCAGATTAATTACCGCTGGAGAAAACAAAGGGTTTCTGGACCCGTTTAGTGAAGCCGATCCATATGAAACGGAATTCGCCAAGCAAATGGCCGAGGAAATTCATCAGCAGTTCATTCGGGTGGTGAAAGAAGGGCGTGGAGAAAAACTGGCTCAAAACCCGGAGTTGTTCAGTGGCTTGGTGTGGACCGGCGCCAAAAGTGTCGAATTGGGCTTGGCTGATGAGCTGGGGTCAATTGACACGGTTGCCCGCGACGTGTTGAAAGCCGAAGATATTCTGGACTACACCGAACAGGATTCTTTTGCCGAACGTTTTGCCCAGCGCGTAGGCGTGGTGTTTGGTCAGGGTGTTCGCAGCGTGTTTCCGGAATTTGGCGCTCGCCAAAGCCTCGGTTTTCAATAATTCAGGCAGATAACCACAAAAACAGGCAGGGCATCTTGCCTGGAGTGGGTATCCGTTTTTTCCACTGCCCCACAGTGCTGGTTTGAATGTGCTGATCATCGCCAGTCAAGTCCCAGCCAATACACAGCAATGTCGAGTCTGAAAGCTGTTTGAGTAGCGCTTCTATTAGCTTGTCGTTTCTGAATGGTGTTTCAATCACGATTTGAGTGCACTGTTGCGCTTTCGACTCCCGTTCTGTTTGCTTGATCCAGGCATCGCGCGGTCCCGGTTCTAGCGGTGGGTAGCCATGAAAGCGAAAATTCTGACCATTCAAGCCACTTCCCATTAAGGCCAACAGAATAGAACTGGGGCCAACCAATGGGTGCACTGGGCATTCAAGGCGGTGTGCAAGGGCAACAATTTCTGCGCCCGGGTCGGCTATGCCAGGGCAACCGGCATCACTCATGACCGCGATTGGCTCCCCAGTCTTGCAGCGCTGAATTATTTCCTGACGCTGCTGGGGGTTCAATTGCGCAATTTCAAGTATTTGAAGTTCGCGAATGGCCACAGGCATGTTGAATTGCCCAAGCGCAGCCCTGGCGGGTTTTGCGTTTTCAACCAGCCAGGTGTTGCATTGCTGCACCAAGGGCAGATCGGCTGCCAGTAGGGGAAGTTTCGGGGTTTTCTGACTTAAGGGACTTGGGACTAAGTAAAGCATGTCAGGGCAGGGTCAGTTCAAACTGTCGAAGTGCATTGGCCACCTCAATTAAGGGAAGTCCGATCAGGGCGGTCGGGTCACTTGACTCAATTCGCTTAAGCAGGGAAATGCCCAAGCCTTCGCTTTTTGCCGAACCCGCACAATCATAGGGTTCTTCTGCAATCAGGTAGCGTTCAATTTCAGCAGAATTCAGATCCCGAAATTCAACCGAGGTAGGTACAGTGAATTCAACAGTTTTTGAAGTTTCCAGGCAGCAAACACACACCGCGGTGTGAAACACAATTGTTTTTCCGCTCATGCTGCGTAGCTGCGCGCGCGCCCTGTCGTGGGTGCCAGGCTTGCTAATGGCGGCGCCATCAACGTCAGCAACCTGGTCCGAGCCAATGACAATGGCTGATGGATGCTCTGCGGCCACAGCCATGGCCTTTTCTCTGGCAAGGCGCTTGCAGGTGTCCAGCGGAGTCTCCCCCGATTCGGGCGATTCATCAATTTGGGGCGATTCGCATCTGAAATTGATTTGAAGTCGGGTCAGTAGCTCGCGGCGGTACTTTGAACTGGAGGCTAAATAGAGTGAACGGGTCATTTGAATGGCGTGCTGGCTTTGACAGATTACGTTAGGCAGAGTATTATCGCGCGTTTCCTGCTTTTCTTATCGGCATGCGCCACAAAGGCCCATTAAAACAGTTTGATGAATTCGACGCTTGGTCGTTTTCTCGTTTGGGTGAAAGCATCTGCAGTGAAGATGTGACGTTTGAATTCCCAAGGCTGGCTGACGATGAAAACATTCTGGTCAGCGCAGTAGAGCACTGGGAAATATCCGGGCGTATCAACGCCAAGTCTGAAAGCGTTCTCCGGTTTAAAGGCCGGTTTAATGCCGAACTTTCTTGTGTAGTGTGTGGTTCAGGTGTGCCGTACGCCATCGACTTTGATCGTCATTTGATTCTAATGACCTCCGAGAGTCAGGCAGACAATTACGACGAAGACACGCTGAACGATGAAACTGACGTTGTTGCCTGCCCAGGTGCGATAAACTTGCGGGATTGGCTGGAAGATGAAATTTTGTTGGCTTGCCCAATGTTCCCCAAGCACGAGGCCTGCGCTGAAGAAGCCGGGCGAAGCTGGAGAGAAGAGGGTGCCGACCTTGAAGATACTGACGACCATCAGGATGACACTGCTGATGGTCCAATACAGGAAGTACAGCGTCCTTTTGCCAACCTGAGCGATTTGCTCAAGGGTAGCAAGAAGTAACACTTTTATACATGGAGCTTTAAAATGGCTGTTCAACAGAACAAAAAATCACCTTCGAAGCGTGGCATGCACCGCTCACACCAGAACCTGACAGCGCCCACCTTGTCCGCTGATTCTTCCTCTGGTGAAACACACTTGCGCCACCACATCAGCCCCAACGGCATGTATCGTGGCAAAAAAGTTGTAAAAACCAAAGCTGACGAGTAATTACTTACAAATCAACAAGGCAACTGCAGTCATGTTGCCATGAAAACCAAAAGGTCTAAGAACGGATGGTTCGCATAGCGATTGATTGCATGGGTGGAGACCACGGTTTGTCGGTCACCATCCCGGCCTGTTTGCGCTTTCTCAAGCAGCATCCCGATGTTCAGCTTGTGCTTGTTGGAAAACAAGCTGAGATTGAAGCGGCACTGGCCAAGAAAAAGGCGTTGGAGCATCCCCAAATTACCATTCGTCACGCAAGTGAAGTGGTGGAAATGGACGAGCCTCCAGCGCAGGCTTTGCGTAACAAGAAAGACTCCTCGATTCGAGTGTGTGCCAACCTGGTAAAAGACGGGTTGGCGTCTGCGTTCGTCAGTGCTGGCAACACCGGCGCCCTGATGGCGATTTCTCGTTTCGTTCTCAAAACCCTCGACAGCATTGACCGCCCTGCAATTGCATCTGCTTTGCCCAATATGAAAGGCAAAGGCACGCTCATGCTCGATCTGGGTGCCAACGTGGATTGCGAACCTGCTCACCTGTTTCAGTTCGCGGTAATGGGGTCAGCCTTCGTAAAAGGCACGGAAGGCATTGAAAAGCCGACTGTGGGATTGCTGAACATTGGCGAAGAGGTGATCAAGGGCAATGATGTGGTCAAAAAGGCCTCTGAATTGCTGCGCGCAAGCGAACTGAACTTTTACGGTAACGTAGAGGGCAATGACATTTACAAAGGCACCACCGACGTAGTGGTGTGCGATGGTTTTGTGGGCAATGTGGCCTTAAAAACCTCTGAGGGCCTGGCGCAAATGCTGGGCGACATAATAAAGACAGAGTTCAAGAGAGGCCTGTGGCCCAAAGTTGCTGCAGTATTCGCAGCGCCAGTGTTGCTTCGATTCAAAAAAAGGGTGGACCACCGCCGCTACAACGGAGCAGCATTGCTTGGGCTTAAAGGGATTGTGATCAAAAGCCACGGCTCGGCAGACGCCTATGCCTTCTTCTATGCGATCAAACGGGCTTACGATGCTGCCAACGGCAATTTGCTGGATAGCATCAGGCTCACCATGTCGCATTATGTGCCATTGGCCGCACCAGCGCCCAACAGCACTCAAGAGGCAGCAGCTTCTCCGGTCGAGGCGAAACCAGACCAAGTAATTTAATGTCTCATTACAGTGCAATCCTTGGCACTGGCGCAAGCCTGCCAAGGCGTGCGGTTTCAAACCAGGAGTTAACTGAGTTTCTTGCCGAAAAAGGTGTGGAAACCAGTGCTGAATGGATTGAAACGCGCACCGGAATCAAGCAAAGGTATCTTTGTGAGTCCGACGAAACCAATTGTCAAATGGCCAGTAAGGCCGCTTTGCAAGCCCTGAAGGCGGCTGGCGTCTTGCCTGATCAAGTTGACCTGATTGTGTTGGCCACTTCAACACCCGATCAGGTTTTCCCCTCGACCGCCTGTGCGGTTCAAGCTGAAATTGGCGCCAAAAAAGCCATGGCCTTTGACATTCAGGCCGTTTGTAGTGGCTTTGTTTACGCGCTGACTGTTGCTGATTCAATGATTCGTTCAGGTCAGGTGAGCAATGCTTTGGTGATCGGCTCTGAAGTGTTCAGCCGCTTGATGGACTGGCACGACCGCACCACCTGTGTGTTGTTCGGAGACGGAGCGGGTGCTGTATTCGTTCAAGCCAGCAAAGAGCCAGGCATTTTGGGTTGCAAGTTGCATTCAGATGGCACCCTGGGTTGTATTTTGAACACCACAGGTCGCATTGATGGCGGAAAAATTGTGGGAGACCCTTTTTTGCGCATGGATGGTCAGGCGGTTTTCCGGCAGGCTGTATCTGTGCTCGGGAACAACGCGCTGGAATTGTTTGAAAGCCTGAATTTCAAGCTGGAAGACCTGGATTTTCTGGTCCCGCACCAGGCCAATGTTCGAATTTTGCATTCCATTGCGAAAAAACTGAAACTACCCGAAGACCGGGTCGTGATTACGGTTGGAATGCATGGCAACACCTCCGCAGCCTCTGTTCCCTTGGCTTTGAACCACGCAATTGAGCAAAAACAGATTAAAAAAGGCGATAACGTGCTCTTACAGGGTGTTGGGGGCGGTTTTACATGGGGCAGTGTGCTCGTTCGCATGTAAAATAGCGCAACTTGCAAATTAGATGAATTCCTCGAAAATGACAAAGAAAATCGCCTTCCTGTTTCCAGGGCAGGGTTCGCAATCGGTAGGCATGCTGAACGCCTTCAAAACCAACAATGCCACTGCAAGCCTTTACACGACGGCAGCGCTCGAGGCCGAGCAGGCGTTGGGGCAAGACCTCGCAGCCTTGATTGAACAAGGGCCGGCCGAATCACTCAATTTGACCACCAACACACAGCCTGCCATGTTAATGGCAGATGTGCTGGTTCTACGCGCATGGCTTGCTGCTGGCGGATCTGCTCCACATTTGGTTGCAGGTCACTCCTTGGGTGAGTATGCAGCGTTGGTCGCGGCGGGTGTTTTGAGTTTTTCCGAGGGTTTGGGACTTGTTCGTATTCGTGCCCAGGCCATGCAAGAGGCCGTTCCTGTTGGGCAAGGCGGAATGGCTGCCATACTTGGCCTGGCGGACGACCAGGTAAAGCAGGCTTGCCAGCAAGCCAGTGTGAACGGCGAAATCGCTGAGGCTGTGAACTTCAATGCGCCAAGCCAGGTTGTCATTGCGGGCAGTGCACAGGGTGTCAAAGCGGCTTGCGAGGCAGCCAAGGCACTGGGTGCCAAGCGTGCGCTCGAGTTGCCTGTTTCTGCGCCATTTCATTCCAGCCTGATGAAGCCAGCCTCGGTTAAATTGGCAGCTGCCCTGGCCAATACAAATTTCAATATCCCAGCGCTGCCTGTGTACAACAACATTGATGTGGCTGTAGAATCCGATCCCGCGAGAATTCGTGACGCACTGGTTCGTCAGGCTTATGGCCCGGTTCGTTGGGTTGAAACAATTCAAGCCATGTCTGCTGCCGGCACCACGCTTTTTGTTGAGTGTGGCCCAGGCAAGGTGTTGGCTGGTTTGGTTAAACGTATCAGTGATGTGCCCGTGGTCAATGTTTTTGATCCGGAAAGCATTCAAGCGGCGCTTGGCGCCGTATAAAAGGGATTCACCAAATGACCATGTTTGATTTGACCGGAAAAGTGGCTTTGGTAACAGGTGCAAGCCGTGGGATCGGCAGGGAAATTGCCGTTACTTTGGGCAAGGCAGGTGCTACCGTGGTGGGTACGGCTACATCCGAAGCTGGCGCTGCTGACATATCAGAAGGCTTGAAAGCCGCTGGCGTGAAGGGTTTTGGAGCGGTGCTCAACGTGACTGATTCTGAAAGTCTTGAGCCCCTGTTTGCAAGAATTGCAGAAGAACTGGGCCAGCTATCGATTTTGGTGAATAATGCCGGAATTACGCGTGACCAGCTTTCCATGCGCATGAAGGACGAGGATTGGGATGCAGTCATCGCAACCAATCTGTCGGCGGTCTTCAAGCTGTCCAAGCTGGCCATGAAACCCATGATGAAGGCACGAACTGGCCGCATGATTAATATCACTTCGGTGGTAGGTACAAGTGGAAACGCAGGGCAGGCCAATTATGCTGCAGCCAAAGCGGGCGTGGCCGGAATGACAAAAGCGCTCGCACGTGAACTGGGAAGTCGCAATATCACGGTAAACTGTGTGGCGCCCGGATTCATCCAAACAGACATGACTGATGCACTGAATGAAACACAGGTGGATCAGTTGAAACAACAAATCCCGTTGGGTCGTATGGGGCAGGTAGGCGACATTGCTGCGGCGGTGTTGTACTTGGCCAGCGACCAGGCGGGGTATGTAACTGGAACCACATTACACGTGAATGGTGGAATGTGGATGGGCTAATGGCAAAGCGTTTAGAATATGATCTGTCATATCGCTTTGCTATTCTCACTCGATTTTATTAAAAACCCACGGAGGCTCCGTAATGGAAAACATTGAACAGCGCGTTAAAAAGATTGTGGCCGAGCAACTCGGCGTAAAAGAAGAGGAAATCAAGAACGAATCTTCTTTCGTAGATGATCTGGGCGCTGATTCCTTGGACACAGTGGAATTGGTCATGGCTTTGGAAGAAGAATTTGAAACAGAAATTCCTGACGAAGAAGCTGAAAAGATCACCACAGTTCAACAAGCGATTGATTACGTTAAGACAAACTCTAAGTCTTAATGGCTGGATTTGAAGGGGCGTAGAGGAGACTCTGTCTTCCTCGGCCCCTGCCTGTTCAAGCAAAAATTGGATCAAGGGAGGGCTTGTGAGCCGTAGACGTGTTGTTATTACCGGTTTGGGCATCATCAGCCCTGTGGGTAATTCTGTTAGCGAGGCTTGGACAAGCCTGACCCAAGGCAAATCTGGCATTTCGACCATTAGCAGGTTCGAAACGGAAGCGCTGACTGCAAAAATCGCCGGCGAAGTCAAAGGCTTCGACGTGGCCGAGTACATTCCAGGCAAGGAAGCCGCCCGCATGGACACGTTTATCCATTACGGTTTGGCGGCAGGTATTCAGGCATTCAAAGATTCCGGTCTTGAAGTGACCGAACAAAATTCTGAACGAATTGGCGTGAGCATTGGCTCAGGCATTGGCGGTTTGCCAATGATTGAAGACACCCATTCCGATTTGATCAACAAAGGCTATCGCCGCATTTCTCCGTTCTTCGTTCCGGGTAGCATCATCAACATGATTTCCGGCCACATGTCCATTATGTATGGCTTGAAGGGTCCGAACATTGCCATGGTGACTGCCTGTACCACGGGAACCCACTCCATTGGTGAAGCTGCGCGCATTATTGAATACGGTGATGCCGATGTCATGATTGCTGGCGGGGCCGAGTCAACTGTGTCTCCGCTGGGTATTGGTGGTTTTGCGGCCATGCGCGCCTTGTCAACCCGAAACGACGACCCCACAGCGGCGAGTCGCCCCTGGGACAAGGATCGGGATGGCTTTGTGCTGGGCGAGGGCGCTGGTGTACTGGTGCTTGAAGAATACGAGCATGCCAAAAAACGTGGCGCAAAAATTTATGGTGAAGTTGTGGGTTACGGCATGAGTGCCGACGCAAGCCACATGACTGCCCCCTGTACAGACGGCGACGGCGCAGCGCGCTGTATGAAAGCCGCTTTGCGCAACGCTGGCATGAATCCCGACGATGTGGACTACGTGAATGCGCACGGTACATCGACCCCGTTGGGCGATGTGGCTGAAACCATGGCAGTCAAGCGTGCCTTGGGTGATCATGCCTACAAAACAGTCGTGAACTCAACGAAAAGCATGACGGGACACCTTTTGGGTGCTGCTGGCGGCATCGAGGCTGTGTTTACGGCGCTGGCAGTTCACAACCAGATTTCTCCGCCGACGATCAACCTGATTGAAGCCGGTGAGGGCTGTGACCTTGACTACTGTGCGAACACGGCCCGCGAAATGAATATTAAGCTGGCTTTGTCTAACTCCTTTGGCTTTGGCGGTACCAACGGTACTTTGGCCATTGCACGGGTGTAACGGGGCGCTCCTTGTCAAACACACGGTCGGGCAGCATGTTGAATGAATTCACATTCGCTGCCCGAGTTGTATCTGCTTCGCTCAAACCTCAGCGGCTTGTGTTCACATTCACTTCCGAAAGTGATTGCAATGCGCATGTCAAATTCGACCCTCGCTTTTTTCTATGTGCCTCAACATCCACAGGCAGTGAGCACCACATGGTCTCCTTTTATCGGGCTTGGGTTTTACCGTTCGGCATATTCCTGTTTATGGAACAATCCGCCTTGCTGAAAGCCAAGGTGGTGTTTGTGTCTGCGTCTTCGGTTGCATTTCGGCCATTGTGTGTCGTGGCATGTCGACTTCAATCTCATGAAATCGCAGAAAAACCGTCACTTTCCAGCTACTTTTGGAGGATGAATGTCCTCCGATAAAGACGATGATCTATTGATCGTTCAACGGGTTCAGGCCGGTGACAAGCTTGCATTCAACTTGTTGGTGAACAAGTACCACAGGCGCGTGGCGCGCTTGCTCACCCGCATGGTTCGCAATCAGGAAGACATCGAAGATGTGGTTCAGGAAACCTTTATCAAGGCCTACAGGGCCATTGGTAATTTTCGGGGTGACAGTGCCTTTTATACCTGGATCTACCGGATCGCGATCAATACAGCAAAGAATTTGTTGGTCACGCAGGGGCGGCGTCCTTCTACCCTGAGAGAATCAAATGACGGGGACAGTGAAACTTTTGAAGACAATGCTGCTCTTAGTAACATTGATACGCCGGAATCGCTTTATCAGACCAAGCAAATCGGAGAGGCGGTCAATGAGGCCATGGCTGCGTTGCCTGAAGAGTTGCGGTCCGCAATTGTCATGCGTGAGATCGATGGCCTGAGTTATGAAGAGATTGCCGCGGCAATGGATTGCCCAATTGGTACGGTTCGATCACGAATCTTCCGTGCCCGAGAATCCATTGCAGCAAAAATCAAACCTTTGTTGGAACCCAAAGGCAGCAAGCGTTGGTAAACCGGTGAGTGTGCAAATGAACAGAAACGAACAAATTTCCGCGATGTTGGATGGCGAGCTTGATGAAGTCGAGCTTAAATTCCTTCTCAATGCCATTGGTGCCGAAGAGGCCCAGACCTGGCAGGGCTATTGCGCTGTGAGCGACTTGATTCGTTCGAGCGAGATGATTGCGTTTCACTCTCCGGATTTGCTTGCACGGATCGAATCCAGTATTCAAAATGAACCGACCGTGATCGCGCCAGTACTGGCCGCTCAGCTTGAGCGCCAAACAGCATTGCAACGCGTGTTCACAGCCAGCCGCTCGCGTCGCTTGCTGGCATCGATGGCCGCTGTGGGTTTTTTCAGCTTTGCGCTTAATCAGGCTATTCCGCCTGTGGACAGTCAGGTGCAAATGGTACGAACACAAGCCATCGAGAATACTTTCACTGACGCAGAACTCGCGCTGTGGCAAGAATATTTTATGGCCCATCAACAAAACAGCATTCGAGGCGGATTGTCTGCTGTGTCTCCGATGGCCCGGGTTGACGCAGAACGCCCAATGCTGGACAACACCGAGCGGGTTATCGTTAATAATTCGGGCGCAGGTGAGTGGATGAATGTGTGGGAGCCTTCTCCCCACAGCACAGACCCCACTGTGCGATTTAACTATGTTTCTTCCAGCCGCTAAGTGACATTGAACCCATGAAGATGTACCGCCCGTTTCACTTTGCCAAACATGTTGCAACCGGCGTATTTTTGGCCTCGGTGGCTTTTTCCGCGCAGGCTGAACAAAGCCTTTGGAACTTGGTATGGGCCAGCCACGATCAAGCCAAGTCGCTCAGTTACTCTGGTTTGTTGATCACAGAATCAGGTAAACATTCTCAAACCAGCAAATTGCTGCATCAAGCCACAGCTGGCGGGGAATTTGAAGTACTTGAGCGTCTGGATGGCCAGCCTGCCAAATGGATTCGGCACAATGACCAAATTCAATGTGTCATTCCCGATCGCAAAATGATTCTTACCGAAAGGCGTCACACTTCGATTGCGTTCCCTCGGGTATTTGCAGGCGCAGACGGTTCAAATTCCCTCGAGAAGTTTTACACGATCAGTGAGTTGCCGGGGCGTCGCGTTGCGGGCAGGGCTGTTCGGGTGTTAAAGCTGGTGCCCAAAGACGATTTGCGTTACGAGTACCGCCTGTACGTTGATCGTGAGAATAAACTTTTAATGCGATCTGAATTGTATTCTCCGCAGGGAGAAATTCTTGAAAATGTCGGTTTCAAGGAAATTTCCTTTGAACCTTCGCTCGTTGAAAATCCGGCTTTGGTCAAAGCAGGGCCTGGTTGGCGAATCAGTAGTACCGAGGTGCGCACCTTAAGCTCTGCTGAATTGACTTATGATTTACCCGATCTGGCGTTTGGATTTAAAAAGGCGGACACTGTTTGTCGTGTGAAATCCAAAGACGATCAAATTCATCAAACGGTTTACTCCGATGGTCTGTCGACTTTGTCGGTATTTGTTCAGAAAGTTCAGGCTGGTCATTCGATGCCCCAAGTGCCCATGAGCCACGGGGCCGTCATGTCCAAGTCTGAGACTCAGGGAGAACACCTGGTCACCGTGCTGGGTGAGGTTCCCGAGAAAACCTTGGGACTTTTTCTGAAGTCCATTCGTTGGAAATCTCAATAACAAGGAAATTTTTAAATGAGATCTGAAGTGTTGAATTCCCGAAATATTGTAGTGATGGCCTTTTTTTTGCTGGCCACGGTGTTTTTTGCCTGGTCAGTGCCAGCCCACGCGCAAACCACCTCACGCGGCTTGCCTGACTTTTCCGATTTGGTAGACCGAGTGGGTCCTGCAGTGGTGAATATTCGAACCACGCAAAAGGTTAGTCAAAACCCTCAAGGGTTTCCTGGTTTTCCAGGTATGGATCCCAATGATCCATTTTTTGAGTTTTTCCGTAGATTCATGCCTCCTGGCACGCCAATGCCCGGGCAACCTGGCCAGGCTCCACGTGGTGGGCAACAGGCCCCTGAGCGTGAAGTACCCAGTGGCGTCGGTTCGGGCTTTGTAATTGATTCAGACGGTTATCTGCTGACGAATCACCATGTCGTAGACGGCGCTGAATCGATTATTGTGACTTTTCCGGACAAGCGTGAATTCAAGGGCAAAGTGATCGGATCGGACCAGCGTACCGACGTGGCGTTGGTGAAAATCGAGGGTAAAAATCTTCCATTCCTGAAAATCGGAAATGTCGCCAATACCAAGGTGGGTCAATGGGTCGTGGCAATTGGTTCGCCTTTTGGTCTTGAAAACTCGGTGACGGCGGGCATTGTTAGCGCCAAGGGGCGTGACACTGGTGAATATTTGCCCTTTATTCAAACCGATGTGGCGGTGAACCCCGGCAATTCCGGTGGTCCCTTGCTGAACCTGGATGGTGAGGTCATTGGTATCAACTCCCAGATTTACAGCCGTACTGGCGGTTTCATGGGCATTTCTTTCGCGATTCCAATTGATGAAGCCATGCGTGTGGCCAAGCAGCTGCGCGACACGGGCAAGGTAAGCCGTGGTCGAATTGGTGTGGGTATTGGCGAAGTTGATAAAGATGTGGCCAAGGCCTTGGGTCTTGATTCTGCAATGGGCGCCTTGGTTGGGTCTGTGGGCAAAGACAGCCCGGCTGACAAAGCAGGTGTGATTGCGGGTGACATTATCTTGCGATTTGACGGCAAGAAGGTCGAGAAAGCTTCGGACTTGCCACGTATCGTGGGTGAAACAAAGCCAGGCAGCAAGGTTAATATGGTTTTGTGGCGCAAGGGCGCTGAGAAATCAGTGTCGATTACTGTCGGAGAATTCGAGAACGAAGCCGCGTCACCAGCAGCTGCGCCAGTCGAGAAACCCAAGCCAGTCGAATCCGACAAGTTGGGCTTGACTGTGAGCGATCCTACAGCTCAGGAAAAGTCTGCACTGAACCTGACAGGTGGTGTGGTGGTTCGCAATGCTGTTGGCATGGCGGCGTCTGCTGGCATCGTTGCTGGGGATGTAATTTTGCGCATAGGCCGAATTGATATCACTTCTGCCAAGCAGTTTGCTGATTTGGTGAAGGCGATTCCAAAAGGGCAAGCGGCGCCCATGTTGGTGCGTCGCGGTGAAAACTCTTTCTTTGTGGTGCTGACACCCTGACCATTACTTCCGAACAACTCGGCAGGCCTTGCGAAATATGCTGTAAAGCAAGGCCTGATCGGGTAAAATGACACGTTACCGAAATTTCCAGGGGGCCAAGAAGCCCCCTTTTTAATGATGCAAATGCAGCACATACGCAATTTTTCGATCATCGCCCACATTGATCACGGGAAATCTACGCTAGCCGATCGCCTGATACACAAATGCGGTGGCTTGAGCGATCGGGAAATGGATTCTCAAGTGCTTGATTCCATGGACATTGAGCGGGAGCGTGGCATCA
The DNA here is from genome assembly GCF_902506325.1 of Limnobacter sp. 130. Lineage (GTDB taxonomy): Bacteria > Pseudomonadota > Gammaproteobacteria > Burkholderiales > Burkholderiaceae_B > Limnobacter. The sequence goes on along the minus strand of NZ_LR732330.1, from coordinate 270,347 downwards.
CCATCAAGGCGCAAACTGCCGCACTGACTTACAAAGCCAAAGACGGCAATACCTATTTGCTCAATTTGATTGACACGCCGGGGCACGTTGATTTTTCTTACGAAGTGAGTCGCTCACTGTCCGCATGCGAGGGTGCATTGCTGGTTGTGGATGCTTCTCAAGGTGTGGAAGCACAAACTGTGGCCAACTGCTACACGGCCTTGGACCTGGGCGTGGAAGTATTGCCCGTGTTGAACAAAATTGATTTGCCACAAGCCGATCCAGAAAACGCGAAGTCTGAAATTGAAGATGTGATTGGCATTGATGCCTCAGAGGCCATTGCGATTTCAGCCAAAACCGGTTTGGGTGTAGATGAGGTTCTTGAGTTGATTGTCAACAAGGTGCCACCCGCTCGCGGTAGTCGCGATGCACCTTTGCAGGCTTTGATTATCGACAGCTGGTTCGACAATTATGTGGGCGTGGTAATGCTGGTTCGCGTGATCAATGGCGTGCTTAACCGCAAAGACAAGATCAAGTTGATGGCCACGGGTGATACTTACATTGCCGACGATGTGGGTGTGTTTACCCCCAAGTCGGTTGCGCGTGAATCGCTTTCAGCTGGTGAAGTAGGCTACATCAATGCCGGCATCAAGCTACTTGAAAGTGCCAAGGTTGGTGACACGGTTACTTTGGCGGGTAAGCCCGCTGACAAACCCTTGCCTGGTTTCAAAGAGGTGCAGTCGCAAGTGTTTGCAGGCTTGTTCCCTGTTGAATCCAACCAATATGAGGCCTTGCGCGAGGCGTTGGACAAATTGCGCCTGAACGATGCCGCTTTGAATTACGAGCCTGAAGTATCGCAGGCCCTGGGGTTCGGTTTCCGCTGCGGTTTCTTGGGCATGTTGCACATGGACATTGTGCAAGAACGCCTGGAGCGTGAGTTCGACATGGATTTGATTACCACTGCTCCAACAGTGGTCTATGAAATCAAACAGCGTGATGGCACCATTCTGCGGGTGGACAATCCCTCCAAGATGCCTGACCTGAGCAAGGTCGACGAAATTCGCGAACCGATTGTGATTGTAAATTTGTTGATGCCTCAAGAATATGTGGGCTCAGTGATGACCCTGTGTACAGGCCGTCGCGGTACGCAAACCAATATGGTTTACCACGGGCGCCAGGTGCGCATTACGTTCGAGATGCCGATGGCTGAAATCGTGCTCGACTTTTTCGACAAATTGAAATCAACCTCGCGTGGCTATGCCTCAATGGATTATTCCTTTAAGGAATACAGGCCTGCGGACATTGTGAAAGTTGACATGCTGATCAATGGTGAAAAGGTGGATGCGTTGTCGATCATGGTTCACCGCGGCAATGCTGTGTATCGAGGCCGTGCAGTGGCAGGCAAGATGCGGGAAATCATTTCTCGCCAAATGTTTGATGTGGCAATTCAAGCAGCCATTGGCGCCAATATTATTGCCCGTGAAACAGTAAAGGCTTTGCGTAAAAACGTATTGGCCAAGTGTTACGGTGGCGATATTTCCCGCAAGAAAAAACTGTTGGAAAAGCAGAAAGCAGGCAAGAAGCGCATGAAGCAGGTTGGTAATGTGGAAATTCCACAAGAAGCGTTTTTGGCCATTCTCCAAGTGGAAGACAAATAACAATGAATTTTTCTCTGATTCTGTTTTTGCTGGTGTTGTTCACCGGCTTTTTCTATGTGCTTGATGTGTTTGTGTTCAAGCCAAAACGAAAAATGGCGGCAGAGCAAGCGCTTGTCGGCTCAGGCGGGAACACTAACCTGAATGGTGACGCCGAGAAGCGAATTCGCCAGCAATACATGAAGCAGCCATTGTGGCTGGAATACAGCGCAAGTTTTTTCCCGGTTATTTTGTTCGTGTTTGTGTTGCGCTCTTTTGTTGTCGAGCCGTTCAAGATTCCGTCAGGCTCAATGATTCCCACTTTGCTGATCGGCGACCTTATTCTGGTGAACAAATTTACCTACGGTATTCGTTTGCCCATTGTCGACAAGAAGATCATTCCATTGAATGATCCACAGCGTGGAGATGTCATGGTCTTTCGTTATCCACTTGATCCATCGCTTGATTACATCAAGCGTGTGGTGGGTGTGGGTGGCGATGTGGTCGAGTACCGTAACAAAAAGCTGTCCATCAACGGCCAGGCTGTGCCTGTAAAAGAACTGGACAAATATTACGATCCAAATAGTTTTTCGTATTCTCTTCAGTTTCAGGAAACCCTGGGTGGCAAGACGCACCGGATGCTCAACGATGAGGATGCGCCACCGTATGTGATTGGTGCACAGACCTTCAAGAATCGTGACAACTGCAAATACGATGTGACCGGTTTTCGTTGTGTGGTGCCGCAAGGACATTACTTCATGATGGGAGACAATCGGGACAATTCCAGCGACAGCCGTATTTGGGGGTTTGTTTCTGATGAGCAGGTGGTTGGCAAGGCATTTTTGGTGTGGATGAACTTCAATGACTTTTCCCGAATTGGCTTGTTCCATTAAAGCCAGCTGGAGGTATTGAGTGGACAGTTCAAAGTATTCAAATCTTCAGGCTGCATTGGGGTATTCGTTTAAAGATCAGGCGCTGCTGCGGCTCGCTTTGACTCACCGAAGCTACAGCAGCCTCCACAATGAGCGCCTGGAGTTTCTGGGCGACAGTGTTTTAAATTGTGCAGCCTCTATTCTTTTATTTGAAACTCATCCAGACATGGACGAAGGGAAAATGTCGCGGGTGCGTTCGCACCTTGTGAAACAGGATTGCCTGGCCATGGTGGGCCGTAACCTGTTGTTAGACCAGTATCTTTTCTTGGGTGCGGGCGAGCTGCGCAGCGCCAAGGCCATTAAGGACAGCATTATTGCCGATGGACTGGAGGCTCTGTTTGGGGCCATTCTTCTGGACTCCGGTTTTGAAGCGGCTCGCGATTGTGTCATTCGCCTGCTCAAGCCCGTGATGCTTGAAACACCGATTGAGTCCATGGGCAAAGACCCCAAAACCCGCTTGCAGGAATTGCTTCAGGGTAAACGTTTGAAGCTGCCCATTTACCGCGTGTTGGTAGAGGGTGGTACATCGGCCAGCCCTGAGTTCAGTGTTGAGTGTTCAGTGGACGATCTTGAAATTACCAAAGTTGGGCAAGGGCACTCCCGCCGGGTGGCTGAACAGCACGCCGCACAAGCGGTGCTTATCGAATTGCTTGAACGGGAGTATTCTGATCCCAATCAAGCCAGCAGGAGGCAATAACATGGCCGAATCAAAATGCGGCGTGATTGCCGTGGTGGGGCGCCCAAACGTGGGCAAGTCCACCCTTATGAACGGAATGATTGGCGAACATTTGTCGATTACGTCCAGCAAGCCACAAACCACTCGTCATCGGGTGCTTGGGGTCATGACTGAGACCATCAAGGACGTGCCGACCCAGTTCATTTTCGTAGACACGCCGGGCTTTCAAACCAAACATTCAAATGCTCTGAACAAGACCATGAACCGTGCCGTGCTCACTGCCTTGGCCGATGTCAATGTCATCTTGTGGGTAATCGAGCAGGGCAAGTTGACCCCGGCAGACATGAAAGTGCTGGAGTTGTGCCCCAAAGGTGTGCCACTTGTGGCCGTGGTGAACAAGGTCGACTTGCTGGAAAAGAAAGCGGAAATGTTGCCTTTTCTTCAGAAGGTGAGTGGGCAACGAAATTTTGATGCGATTGTGCCCCTGAGCGCGCAAACCATTAAAAATCTGGATGCATTGAAGGAAGCAGTTTCTGCTCTGTTGCCAGAGCAGCCCTTCTTTTATGACGAGGACACCTTGACGGATCGCCCCGAGAAGTTCCTCGCGGCTGAGCGCATTCGGGAAAAGCTGTTCCGTTTGGTGGGCGACGAGTTGCCTTACACCTGCACGGTGGTGATCGACAAATTCGAGATTGAGGAAGGTCGCCGGGTTATTTATGCATCCATTCTGGTGGATCGCTCTTCTCACAAAGCCATGATTATTGGCAAGGGTGGGGAAAAACTCAAACGAATCGGCTCGGAAGCGCGCCAGGACATGGAGCGCCTGTTCGGTGGCAGCGTGCACCTTGAAACCTGGGTCAAAGTACGCAGCGGTTGGGCCGACAATGCAACCCTGCTTCAAAGCCTGGGGTATGAATAACACGCGATCCAGCACTGATTTTGCGTATGTACTGCACAGCGTGCCGTACAAAGAGACCAGCTTGATTGTAGAGCTGTTTTGCAAAGAGCATGGGCGTTTGCCCGTTGTTGCCAAGGGGGCGAAAAGACCGCACTCGGGCTTGCGTGCTGTGTTGGTCAGTTTTCAGCCACTTTCAGTGCGTTTTGCCGGGAAGTCTGACGTAAAAACCTTGACGCAGGCAGAATGGCTGGGCGGTTTGATGTCGCCCGATGGCAAAGCCTTGTTTGCAGCTTATTACCTCAATGAGTTGTTGATGCGCGGACTGAGTCGGGAGGACACACACCCTGATCTGTTTGATCTTTACCAAAATACGCTTGTTGGTCTTGCCGGCGGCGACGACATGAATGTGTGTATTCGCCAGTTCGAGGTGGGCCTGCTCCAATCACTTGGCTATGGCCTTGATTGGCAGCACGACAGGTTTGGCAATGGGATTGATCCCGATCGTCACTATGTGTGGCTGGATCAGGAAGGCTGGGTTCCCTCGGACGGGGGAGCTGTAAACAATTCAGTGAACAGCAGCGTTGAGCAGCTTGTCCAAGGCTCATGGATTGCTGAAATTCAAAGCGGTCTTTGGTCAAAGTCTGCTGCGAGTGCCTTAAAACCGATTACCCGGAAGCTGTTGGGGACGCACATCGCGCCCAACGGTTTGATGTCTAGAGTCTGGATGGAGCATTTGTTAAGAACATGATTGAACTTGGTGTAAACATTGATCACGTTGCTACGATTCGCCAAGCCCGCAGGGGACATGAGCCCGATCCATTGAGGGCTGCCTTGCTTGCGGAGGAATACGGAGCTGACGCAATTACGGTGCATGTGCGCGAGGACCGCCGCCATATGCAAGATGACGATGTGCGCCGCATTCGACCTTTGATCAGTACGCGTATGAACTTTGAGTGTGCTGTGGTCGAGGAAATGATTCGCCTGGTCGAGGAAGTGAAGCCTCAGGATGTGTGTTTTGTGCCAGAGCGCCGGGAAGAAGTAACTACTGAAGGCGGGCTGGATGTGATTGGTGGCTTTCATTTGATCGCGCCAGCAGTTGCCCGGTTGAAAGACCAGGGCATGCGAATTTCACTGTTCATTGATCCGGATATGGATCAAATAGAAGCGGCCTTGAAATGCGGCGCCGATGCGATTGAGTTGCACACTGGTCGATATGCTCATGCCGTGGGTTCGGCGGTTGACCTTGAATTGTCCAGAATCAGGAAATCTGCCAATTTTGGTGTGGCGGAAGGTTTAAGGGTCAATGCCGGACATGGCTTGAATTATGACAATGTGGGGCCAGTCGCTGCCATAGAAACCATCTCGGAGTTGAATATTGGTCACAGCATAGTGGCCAACGCGGTATTCATGGGTTGGGAAGGTGCAATCAAGAAAATGAAAGAATTGATGGTTGCTGCGAAGTTAGAAGCGATTCGCCCTCGATAGGGTATAAACAGGTTTAGATGCCTTCATGATCGACGATATTTTAGGTTTGGGCTGCGACATTCTCGAGGTCGATCGACTTGAGGTTTTATTGCGCAAGGGCAGGGACGTTTTTATCAAGCGTGTGCTTACTGTTGCTGAAATTGATGAGTACGAGCGCAGATCTGACAAATCAGCAATTCGGGGCACGCTGTTTGTGGCGACCCGTTATTGTGCAAAGGAAGCTTTTTCCAAAGCCATGGGCACGGGTGTTGGCGCAGATTTTTCATTTCAGGATTTGTCGGTTTTGAATGGTGAGTCTGGCGCGCCTTTTTTGATTTACTCCGAACGCCTGCAAAATTGGTTAACGTCTCGCAGGGCTCATGCAAAAATCTCAATCAGTGATGAAAAAAATTACGTGATGTCCACGGTAATTCTATTTTCAAAACAATAATTTATATTAAGGAATTCATACAATATGTTAGGTCCATTCATCATTGGTTTAACGGGTTTAACTTTGTCCAGAGAAGACATTGCTCGAATTCAGAACCCGGCTGTTGGCGGACTTATTTTATTTACAAGAAACTTTGAAAGTAAGGTGCAACTTATTGATTTAGTGGAATCAATTAGATTGAATGGCGGTTTGAACAAACCAGTTTTCGTGGATCACGAGGGTGGGCGCGTACAGCGATTCAGAGATGGCTTTACTGCCATTCCGTCAATGCGGCAAATTGGTCAAAGGGCCGAAACAGATTTCGACGATGCTGTACTTTTGGCCAGAGAAGCCGGCTTCGTGATGGCGGCCGAGTTACGTGCCTGCGGTATCGACATGAGTTTTGCACCCGTGCTGGATCTTGACTGGGGCAATAGCGAGATTATCGGTAACCGTTCCTTCGGCAAAGACGCAAGAATGGTCTCGCGTTTGTCTTCGGCCTTGATGAACGGCATGGCGCTGGCGGGTATGCAGGCCTGCGGAAAACATTTTCCCGGGCACGGTTGGGTGAGTTTGGACAGCCATTTGGCTTTGCCTCACGATACGCGGCCATTGAATGAAATTTTGAAGGTGGATGCACTGCCTTACCAGTTGAATTCAACCTTGAATATGGCCAGTATTATGCCGGCCCATGTGGTGTATTCCGATGTGGATCCGATGCCCGCCTGTTTTTCAAGCTTCTGGATTCAAGAAGTACTGCGGGTCAAGTTCAGTTTCGATGGCGCTGTGATTAGTGATGATTTGGACATGGTTGGCGCGCATGGAATTGGTGGCATTCGGGCCCGCGCCAGCGCGGCTTTGCGGGCAGGTTGCGATGCAGTGCTGGTTTGCAACAACTTCGAGGACATTGACGCGTTGGTCAACAACCCGGTACCCGAAGTGCATGAAAACATGGAAGTGCGAAACCGCCGTCTAAGTCGACTTCTTTCCGGGCAGTCACTGAATTGGGAAAGTTTGCGCCAAAGCTATATGTACCAGGCCGCGATTGACCGTATTACCAATGCCTGAATAAAAATGTCGTAAAAAAAGCCGCCGAGCATTTCATGCTGGCGGCTTTTTCACAGGCAAGCGCTTACTTTACTTTTGCGTTGGACAACAGTTTGCCCTGATATTCTTCCCACTTGTCATTGATCATTTTCTGCTCAAGTTGAGGGCGAATTTCATCCAGTTTTGGCGGCGTGGCCTGGCGTGTGTCTGCCAATAAAATGACATGGTAACCAAATTGGCTTTTCACTGGCGTTTTGGTGTATTCGCCTTTCTTCAGACCTACCATGGCTTGAGAAAACTCAGGCACAAAGCTGTTGGGGTTCGCCCAATCCAGGTCGCCGCCATTGGGGGCTGAACCAGGGTCTTTGGACTTGGTCTTGGCGATTTCTTCAAACTTTCCACCTTTGCCCAACTGGTCGATAATCGCTTTGGCTTCGGCTTCTTGCTCAACCAGAATGTGGCTTGCACGGAATTCGCTGCCACCCATCATTTTGGCGATTTCCGCATACGCGGTTTCAACTTCTTTGTCGGTCAGTTTGGTGTTTTTGTAGAAGTCTTCACGCAGGGCATTGGCCAAAATGGCCTGGTTCATCATTTGAACCTGGTACTTCACTTCGGGACTGCTTCCCAACCCTTTTTTAACTGCTTCCTGCTTCATCACTTCCTGATTGATCAGTTCTTGACGAATGGTGGCGCGCATTTCGGGTGAAGCGGCTTGACCGCGCTTTTCTTGCTCGGTCATGATGAAGTCGACCAACGCGCTGGGGATGGACTGGCCATTGACCACGGCGGCATTTTGGGCATAAACGGGGTTGCCCAGAACCAGAACGGCGGCCAGACAAGTTGCTTTCAGGGTGGTTTTCAACATAACTAAATAACCTTGTGTCTCAAAAAGTTAAAACGATGGGCTTGGCTCGGATCCCGGTGGCGCGTCTTCTGGTTAATCCGTGGTGGATTCCTCAGTGGAATCTATGGCCAAAGCATGGATTTCTTTTTTCATCCATTCTGCCAAAGCATCATACACGAGACGATGGCGCGCTAATGTTCTTAGCCCATTGAAGCGTGCAGACTTCAGCTTGACCCTGTAATGCCTGCCACCTGACTTGGCGCCTTCATGGCCCGCATGCAGGTGCGACTCGTCGATGACTTCCACTTCAGCATCGAGTGCAGTTTCAAGACGTTGCTTGATGTCTTCACTGGTTACCATGGCTTACTTGGCCTCGCTACTTTGCTTCATGTGCTTGGACATGTAAAACCCTTGCCCAAATACAAATACCAGGGTTGCCCCCAAAGAGCCGAACAATTTGAAGTCGACCCATACATCGGTTGAGAACGAGTAGGCCACCACAATGTTTAGAACGGCCATCACCACGAAAAAGCCTACCCAGGCCCACAACAAATTGACCCAAACATGCGCAGGCAACTCCACCTGACCTTTCATCATGAGTTCAATCGGGTTGCGCTTGAATACATAGGCAATCAGGAATCCAGCGGCCATGGCAAGGTAAAGCACGGTGGGTTTCCACTTGATGAATGTTTCATTTTGCAAAATAAGGGTGGCCCCACCGAAAACCGCGATCAGGATCAGGCCTATCCATTGCATGTTTTCCACCTTTTTTCCGGTGGATTTCTGATAAATGATTTGCAGAACAGTCGCAAGGATAGCGACCACTGTGGCCAGCAAAATGGGAAGTTGCGCTGTTTGTATTTCAGCATTGGAAATGCTGCCAAGTAGGGGCTCCAGCAAAGACTGGGTTTGTTCAGGATTGCTGCCAGCCCATTTAAAGCTGACGAAGAACAGAACAATTGGTAGGAAGTCGAGTAACAGTTTCATGTTGTAGTGGTGCTGTTGTAGTTATTTATGCGGATGAATCGGATGCAAAGGGCTCGAATGCCAAGCTGACGGAATTGATGCAATAGCGCAAACCCGTGGGCGCAGGACCGTCTTCGAATACATGACCCAAATGCGAATCGCATATTTTACAGGTCACTTCGGTGCGAGTCATGCCATAGCTGCGGTCTACGTGTTCTTCGACATTGTCTGGATTAAGGGGCGCGAAGTAACTGGGCCACCCACAGCCTGAATCGAATTTGGTGTCTGAAGCAAACAAAGGCGTGCCGCAGCAGATACAACGGTAAATTCCCGGCTCATGGTGATCCCAATATTGGCCTGTAAAGGCCCGTTCAGTGCCTTTTTTGCGGGTCACTTCGAAGCTGGTGGGCGTCAGTTCTTCGCGCCACTGTGCATCGGTTTTTACTACTTTTTCAACCATATTCAAGTCTCCGTGATTGTTGCCGCGCGCTAGGACGAGCAACTCAGCACCAATGATTGAGCCCACTCTGGGGGCTGTGCAATGTATTCACTGGGCAATTGTGTTGAATCATACGGGTCAGACAACGCGGCGAATAATCGGTTCACCTCGGAAAACTCACCTTTCTGTGCCTGTTCTATGGCGTGTTGCAGCAAGTGATTTCTTAACACGAAAGCAGGGTTGGTTTGGTCAAGCGTGGCGCGCCAATCTGCGGTGCTTGCCTGTGTGCTGTTGGCCATCGCTAGCCACTGCGCAAGCCATGCGTGGGCGTTGTTGACTTGCTGTTCATCACCCAAAGCCAGGGGGAAAAAAGGACTGCTCTGCCACAGGGCGAAATTATCGGCAGCGCCGGCGTGAGGGTCCAGGGCCGACATTGATCTAAAAAACCTTGTGAAATCAAGCTTGTGTTCATGCATGAATTTCAAGGTGTTCTCGATGAGTATGTCGATTGGATCGCCTTTCGTGGCTGGCAGGCCTAACTTGGCCGCAAACAAGGCGCTGTGTTCAGCGTGAAATGCATCAGCAAAACCATCCAGCAGATTTTGCAGGGTTTCCTTGCTGTCGGGTATCAACGGGCTTAAGGCCTGCGCCAAGGCATACAGGTTCCAATGGGCAATACGGGGTTGATTGCGGTAGCTGTAGCGGCCTTGGTGGTCGGAATGGTTGCAGATGTGGTCAATATCAAAACCGTCGATGAAACCGTAGGGGCCGTAATCGATGGTCAAGCCCAGCGAGCTCATGTTGTCGGTGTTCATCACGCCGTGGCAAAAACCCACGGCTTGCCAGCGCGCTACAGTGCTCGCGGTTCGTTCAATCACCGTGGCCAACCATTGCAACAGGCCAGTGTGAAAACTCGTCTCGGAATCGCCAAGATCGATTTCCGGGTGGTGTTGCTCAATGTGCCAGGTCAACAGATTACGCAATGCATCGAGCTGATTGGTGTAACAGAAAAATTCCACATGCCCAAAGCGCATGAAACTTTCACTTACGCGGCACACCACAGCGGCGGTCTCGGTGGTTTCGCGAAACACGGGGTCGGCGCTGGCAGTCAGGCTGAGGGCACGCGTTGTTGGAATACCCAAAGCCTGCATGGCTTCCGAGGCCAGGTATTCCCGGATGGACGATCGCAATACCGCACGGCCATCGGCGTGGCGAGAATAAGGCGTTGGGCCCGCTCCCTTGAGTTGTAACTGGCGATATTGCTTGCCCTTGCGAATTTCGGCGATCAGCAAGGCACGGCCATCTCCCAGTTGCGGTACAAACTGGCCGAACTGGTGACCACAATACACACTGGCCCGGCTTTGATAACCCGGAAACGGCGTGTTGCCAGACAGGGTGTTGATTCCCTCGGCACTTGCCAAATGCTGGGCGTCTAAACCGATTTCCTGGGCCAAGGTGGCGTTCAGGTGCAACAGGCTTGCTTCTGTCCGCAGCGGGGTCGCTGGCACCTCAACCAGGTAGGGTGCGCCCAAACTTGCGTATTCTTGAACCAAAATAGAATCGTGATTATGAAACAAAGGTCGGTCCTGAAGTATAGTTTCGTTAAACAACCCTACCATTGTAGTCGGGGAAGGTCGCAGAACAAACGTAATACCTGGAGGAGAGAGCGCAAATGCAAGGTTTGATGATGAATATGCCCCTGTTGATTTCATCGGTGATGGAACACGCAGAGCGGCACCACCCGCATGTTGAAGTTGTGTCACGCCGTACGGAAGGCGACATTCATCGAACTACCTACGGGGAAGTGGCCAAGCGAACCAAAAAGCTGGCCAATACCTTGACCAGTTTGGGTGTTCAGCAGGGTGAAAACGTTGCGACGCTGGCCTGGAACGGTTATCGCCACGTTGAAATTTACTATGCAGTGTCTGGCATGGGTGCGGTGGTACACACCCTGAACCCCCGCCTGTTTCCTGAGCAATTGGTGTACATCATTAACCACGCGAAAGACACCATGGTGTTTTTTGACAGTACATTTGCCCCATTGGTGAAAGCCATTGCGCCTGCTTGCCCCACGGTGAAGCGCTGGGTTCAGATGTGCGATGAAGCCGCCATGCCTGCTGAGCCTGCAGTGGCGGGTTGCCTGAACTACGAGGCACTGATTAAAGAGGCGTCTGAGCAATTCGCGTGGCCATTGCTCGATGAGAATGCAGCCTCGGGTCTGTGTTACACATCGGGTACCACTGGCAATCCAAAGGGTGCCTTGTACTCGCACCGTTCAACGGTATTGCACGCCATGGCTGCTTGTACGCCTGATGCCTTGGGCTTGAGCAGTCGCGACACCATTCTGCCTGTGGTGCCCATGTTCCACGTCAACGCTTGGGGCATTCCATATATTGCGCTGATGTGCGGCGCAAAAATGGTGATGCCCGGTGGTGCGCTGGATGGTGCGTCTATTTACGAATTGCTGGAAGGCGAGAAGGTGAATTTCTCGGCGGGTGTGCCCACTGTTTGGTTGGGTTTGTTGAATCATGTTCAACAAAACGGGTTGAAGTTTAATCATTTCAACCGAACTGTAATTGGTGGTTCTGCTGCGCCAGCGGCCATGATCAAAACACTGAACAGCCTGGGTGTTGAAGTGATTCACGCCTGGGGCATGACCGAGCTCTCGCCATTGGGTACGGTGTGCCGTTTGAAGGCACGGCACCTGGATTTGTCGCTGGAAGAAAAGCAGAGCATCATGCAAAAGCAGGGTACCGCAATTTTTGGTGTGGACATGAAAATTGTCAGCGACGATGGCGAAGAATTGCCATGGGATGGCGAGGCCTTCGGCGATTTGCTGGTGCGTGGCCATTGGGTGATCGACAGCTACTACGGGGGCGAAGGGGCCAAAGCCTTTACCACGGACAAAGAAGGTAAGAAGTGGTTTGCCACAGGCGACGTGTCGAAGATCAATCGCGAAGGTTTCATGCAGATTACCGACCGCAGCAAAGACGTGATCAAGTCCGGTGGTGAATGGATCAGCTCGATCGACCTGGAAAACGTTGCGATGGCTCACCCTGCCGTGCATGAGGCCGCAGTAATTTCGGTTTATCACCCCAAGTGGGATGAACGCCCCTTGCTGGTGGTTGTGCGCAAGCCTGGTGTTGAGGTTAGCCGTGAAGAGATGCTGGATTTTTACGAGGGCAAGGTTGCAAAATACTGTTTGCCCAACGATGTGGCTTTTGTGGATGAGTTGCCGCACACCGCGACTGGTAAAATACAGAAATTGAAATTGCGCGAGCAGTTCAAAGACTACAAGTTACCCAACTGAGATTACTCAACCAAACCCAGAGAAGTTTAATGATCAAGCACATCGTATTTTGGCAGTTGAAAGAAGAAGCCCTTGGCAACACCAAGGCCCAAAACATGGCACTGGTGAAGGAAAAGCTGATGGCTTGCGCCAACATCGTGCCGGGTATTCTGGACTTTGAAGTGGCTTTGGGCGGCAAGGGCCTGGAATGCACCTATGACGTGGTGTTGTACTCAACTTTCGAGAACAAGGCTGCATTGGATGCCTATGCTGTGCATCCTCAACATGAGGCCATCAAGAGCTTTATTGGTGAAGTGCGCAGTGCACGCCAGTGCATGGACTACGAGGTTTAAAACAACCTTGTTTCAAGACTTGGGCGGCAGGGGTATTTCAAACCTTTGCCGCCCAATTTCATTTCCGGTCGGGTTAAAGGTCACTTCAGTGAAGTGAACCGTGTTGGTGTTGTCGAGCAAGATCACCGCACTTGATCGTGTGCCGTACAAGGGCGACACAATTTTCACGGAAGACAGCATTTTTTCCCATTCATAAGGCACGCCCGTGGATGGCAGTTCAGTGTCTTCAGCAAGTGCAGTGCAGCCCAGCAAGCCCAAGAGAGAGTCCTCAAAAGTTGAGATCGATAGAGAACCGCTGTGCTTGTCTTGAATCAACTTTCGCACGCCGAATTTCAATGCGCGTGATTTTGGCCAAGGCGCATTCAAATGACCGTTTGAAATACTGTGGTACCCGTCTTCAAGGGCGGTGGTGAATTCAAGGCCGTTGTCGAGCTTCAGGCCTTGGTTGGTGGTGCACTGAAACTTCCGCGTTGCAAGATTGCCGTGAATCAGATTGAACCCTGCAAATGCCAGCGAAGTTTCCCTGCCGGGGGCTGCGCCGGAATCAATTGAATCAAGCACCAACTGCCCGCGTGAAGGCGCTGTGCCGGGCATGTTGAGAGTGCTGTTTCTGACGTTGGTCAGCAGCGCAAATTCGCTGTTGCTGCCTACACCCAGCCAGGTGCCGCCAGACTGCAAGTCTTTCCCTGACCACAGGCAGCCATAGGCTGTGGGCCAGGCCTGTAAGGGCGCGGTAGGGCGGTTGTGAAACTCGTCCCGATTGGCCAGACAGATGAAGGGGTAGTCTGGGTGTGCATCAATTGCAAGCACGGCCAGGCACATTATCCGTTTACCTCGCTGAATAGCTCGATGTGACGGCCGGGATTACTTGGCAGGTCAGCAAAGCAATTGGCAGCCAGCAGTTCAACTTGCGTGGTGAAAGTGCCCAAGGAATCAGAATGGCCTGGGTTCGGGTAAATCACTTCCATCAAGGTAAAGTAGGGTTTGTCGGCTTCTTCGCGTTGAAACAATTGCCCATGCCCTAACCCCTGCTCGCGTAAGGCGTGCATTAAGCGTTGGGCACACTGTATTGCCACACTGATTTCAGTTTTTGGAATACGGTAGTAAATGAATAGCTGGCTGCTCATTCAAACACATTGCCTTTTTGATGCACATCGTAGGGGGGTGGCTGAACTTTCAGTGCCACCACACCCGTGTCGGTTTTTATTGCAAAGGCAGCATCCGCCCGTTCAGCGTCGTCCACAGGCAGTTCAATCAGCAAATGCTGCTGTCCATTGAACTGCACGGCAGTGGCCACCGTGCCGGCGGGTTCATTTTCTTTTCCTTCCAGCCAAACGTCCTGTCCCGCCGTTACTGTGGGCAACGCGCCAGCACTGGCTTGAAACACACGTCGCTTCACCTTGCCCAAATAATGACTGCGAGCCACGATTTCCTGGCCTGGGTAGCATCCCTTGCTGAAACTCACACCGCCTACCAAATCAAAGTTGATGCCTTGCGGAACGAACATTTCAACCGTGGGCTGCGACACATAAGCGATCCCCAGTTGTTGAAGGGCATATTCAAACTCATCGTCGGCATGGACTTGGTCAGCTTGCTCACTGGTGGCAACAAGTTGAAAACCAGGTGTGACAGCCCCAATAGCGCGCAGGCTTGCGGTGGCGTGGCCGTGTTCATCCCATTGAACCCGCATGGGCAGGGCGGGGGTTGTGTCGGCCTTGAATGTGACTTGATATTCTGCGGCGCAATCGCGAACCTTGCATTTGCTTCTCAGCACGAACATGCTCAGGCGTTTTACCAATGCGGCCACTGTTTCTTTGCGGCAAACCAAAAATACCTGTTTACCTTGGCGCAGCATAAAAAAACTGCCCAGCAAGCGACCTTTTGCAGTGCACAGGCCCGCCATGCGCAATTGGCTTTCGGCCATGCCAGCAATGTCGTTGCTGAGTTGTGATTGAAGAAAAATCACTGCGTCGTCTCCTTCCACGCCAATGACGCTCCAACGCGATAAAAACTGTGCAGACATGCTCAAATCCTCAGTAACAAACAAAACAAACCATGCGGGGAAGTCATGGAAAAACTTTCCCGCTATCATGAACAGCAATCTCCACATTGTAGTGGCTTCTGGTAAGGTCTCGCCTTCCAATAACCCAAGGTGAAGCAAAGTCGTGCGCAAAGGCAAAAAAACGAAGAAGACATCAAAAAAAGCAGTGTCGATATGGCAATCGTTAAAGCGTATTGCCATGGCGGCTGTTCTTTTGGTGTCGGCGATTGTGGTGGGAATTTACTTTGTGCTGAATATGGCCATAGAGCGTAGTCAGCCCCGTGTGGATGCACACGTCAGCAGCGGCCTTGGTGCGCGCGCCATTGCCAATGAGTTGATTCAGCAAGGTTTGGCGGTCAATCCCGATTTGTTTGTGCTGGCGGCGCGCCTAACTGGTAGCGCGGGTCAGTTAAAAGCGGGCCGATATGACCTGCCGGATGGCATCAGCACGCTGGGATTGCTTGATTACCTGAGCAAAGGGCAGGGGGTTTTGAGCAGCGTTTCCTTGGTCGAAGGGCAAACGGCCCGGGCCTTGCTGGCCAAACTGCGCAATCAAACGGATTTGATTGATGATTTGCCTGGAATGGACCACCACGCCATTGCAGAAAAAATGGGACTGGAGGGTTCAAGCCTTGAAGGCTGGATTTACCCGGACACCTACAAATATTCGCCGGGCTCGAAGTTGTCTGAGTTGTTGAGCCGGGCCGTTCGTTTGCAACAGGTTGAGCTTGAAAAGGCCTGGGCACAACGTGATCCGAAAACCCCGTTGAAAACGCCGTATGACGCCCTGAAAATGGCCTCGATCGTTGAAAAAGAAACCGGTCTGGCCAGTGACCGAGGCAAAGTGGCCAGTGTGTTCGTGAACCGGTTGCGTGTGGGCATGTTGCTGCAAACGGATCCAACGGTCATTTACGGTGTCGGTGAGTCCTTCGATGGCAACCTGACCCGCAGGCACCTACAAACCGATACGCCTTACAACAGCTACACCCGGGCAGGTTTGCCACCAACTCCAATTGCGAACCCAGGAAAAGCCGCACTGTATGCGGCGGTGAACCCTGACAAAACGCCTTACTTTTATTTTGTAGCCAAGGGTGACGGCGGCAGTTATTTCAGCAAGAATCTGAATGAGCACAACAACGCTGTGCGCAAATACCAACTTGGGCGGTGACTGCTTCATGAAAAAGCACAAACAGGGTTACCTGATCAGCTTCGAGGGCGTGGATGGCGCGGGAAAGTCCTCGCACATTGCCCGGGTCAAGGCACGCCTGGAGGAATTGGGCTTTGAATGCCTGCAAACCCGTGAGCCAGGCGGAACGCCTGTGGGTGAGGCCATTCGTGAACTGGTGTTGCACCATGACATGGATGTGAACACCGAATTGTTGTTGATGTACGCGGCGCGCAGGCAGCACATGGTTGAAACAATTCAGCCTGCACTTGATCGTGGTGTTTGGGTAATTACCGACCGGTTTGAGGACAGCAGCTTTGCTTACCAGGCGGGTGCGGGCGGTGCCAGTTGGGAAGATTGCCAACAGTTGAGCAAATGGGCCTTGAAGGGGTTTGAGCCCACATTGACTTTTCTGTTTGATTTGCCTATTGCGGTTTCTCAAAGCCGCATACAGGGCAGGGCGGGGGTCAGTGACAAATTTGAAGAAATGCCAAGCAGCTATTTTGAGGCGGTGCGGGCAGGTTTCATCAAACGCGCTCAGCTTAATCCACGCCGGATCCGCTTGATTGATGCGCAGCCACCAGAGTCCGAAGTCGGTGAAACCGTATTGGCTGAACTGGATAAATTCATGCGAACACATTTGAACCTGGGCCTGGCATGAGCACAGCAAACTGGCTGCGGCGCGCTCAAGAACAGTTGGCGCATTTAATGCAGGCGACCACGGCGCCAATTCTGGTTCACGGGCACCAGCCAAAAGGGCTTTACGAGTTGGTGAACGACTACCTGGCCGCTGTGCTGTGCGAGTCCACTTCCGCTACTAGCAAGCCGTGTATGCAATGCCCAGGGTGCCACATGCGCATGGCGGGCAATCACCCGGATTTGAGATACCTGATGCCGCAGGCCGTGTCCCTGGAGCTTGGCTTTAATCCAGAAGTAAAAAGTGGTGTAAAACCCAGTCAGGATATTCGCATCGATGATGTCAGGGATCTCCAAAACTACTTCAATACTGCTTCTAGCCGTGGCGCCTCGCGGTATGTGGTGGTGTATCCCTTTGACAATATGAACACCAACACAGCCAATGCATTGCTGAAAACGCTTGAAGAGCCAGCCAATGGGCTGCGGTTTGTATTGGTGGGTAGCCGGGTCGACAAACTATTGCCCACAATTCGGTCTCGCTGCCAGGAATTGACCATGCCGATGCCGACAATTTCAGAATGCCTGGCTTGGCTGGAAGTGCAGGGCGTGAACCAGCCCGATGTGGCCTTGGGTGTGGCCATGAATGATCCGTTTGAGGCCTTGAGCCTGGCTCAAACTGCAGCCGATCAAATTGATTTACGCAAAAAGTTTCTGGAATGGCTTTCCAACCCGGATCAACATGCCAACGCACCGGCAGGGCTCGAGAAAGTGGGGCTGCCCGTGGTGCTTGAATTGGCCATGCGCTTGTGCAGCGACTGCGTGGCGCAGGCCCACGGCCTGAAAGGGAGCAATTTTCCCTGGCTGGCACCCAAATTGATGTGGGTAAAGTCGATCGGTATGGATCGATTCAGTCAACTGTATCAAAGCCTGCAAAAAGAATTTCGATTGGCCAATCACCCAATTAACCCCCGTTTGGCGCTAGAGTATGTGGGGCAGCAGTGGCAAAATTTAACGAAGTAATTCATCGAAGAACTCCATTTTCGGACAGCGCACGCCATGACCAGTAATTTGATGAACAACCCACGCAACAACAAAGAAGCCAGTCGCCCCTGGATGTTATCCCTGACGTTGGGCGACAAGAATACGGCGGCCAGCCTTTACATGCCTTTTATCAAGGGTGGCGGGGTGTTTGTTGAAAGTGACAAGGAATACAACCTGGGAGACCCCGTGTTTGTATTGCTGACCGTCGGAGAAGAGGCTAAAAAATTTCCGATCAATGGCAAGGTGGTCTGGATTTGCGGGGCCAATGCGCGTGGCGACAAGGCCCAAGGTATTGGTGTGCAATTTCCGAAAGACGACAGCGGAGAAGGTGTGCGGGTGGCAATTGAGCAAATGATTGGTAAAATGCAAAATTCCATGAAAAAAACAGCAACCTTGTAGTGTTTACTGATTCACATTGTCATCTTGATTTTCCCGGTCTGGTTGAGCAGCTCCCAGATATCTTGAGTCGAATGCACGAAGCTCAGGTCAGCCGCGCTTTGTGTATTTCCGTTCAACTTGAGGATTTTCCCAACGTACTTGCACTTGCTGAAAACCACGCGCAATTGTGGGCCACTGCGGGCGTTCACCCCGACTACGAAGACATTACAGAGCCCACTGTTGAAAAACTGCTGGAGCTGGCCGACCATCCCAAAGTAATCGGTATCGGCGAAACTGGTCTGGATTATTTTCGCTTGAAGGGTGACCTTGAATGGCAGCGTGAGCGCTTCCGGGTGCACCTGCGCGCAGCCAATGTGTGTAAAAAACCCGTGATTGTTCACACCCGTGCTGCGGGTGACGACACGTTGAAAATTCTTGCTGAAGAAAATGTTCAGGGTTGTGGCGGCATTATTCACTGTTTCACCGAGTCACTTGATTTCGCGCGCAAGGCGCTTGATCTGGGCATGTATCTGTCGTTCTCGGGCATTGTCAGCTTCAAGAATGCGGCTGACCTTCGCGAGGTGGCCAGGTTTGCGCCCATGGATCGAATCCTGATCGAAACCGATTCGCCTTACCTGGCGCCGGTTCCTCATCGTGGCAAAACGAATGAACCCAGCTTTGTGCCCCACGTGGCCAAGGTTATTGCGCAAGAGAAGGGCGTTGCCGTGGAGGAGATCGGCATGCAAACATCGGCCAATTTCGACCGTTTGTTTGGTTTTGCGCAAAGTGGAACGGCCTCGGTTTGAGGCGGCGTGCCTTTGTCAGCAGCTTGCTGTTACTGGTGTTGCCTGGTGTTTCGCTGGCCGGTGCCTTTGAAGACTTTTTTCTGGCCATTCAGTTTGATGATGAATCCCGCTTGAAGTCTTTGTTGCTCAAAGGCATGGACCCAAACACAGTGAATGAACAGGGGTTTCCGGCCATTACCTACGGCATGATGCAAGATTCCCCCAATGCGGTGCAGGTGCTGTTGTCTTCTGGCAGATTAAATCCCAATCAACCCGATCGCCGTGGCGAAACGCCCTTGATGGTGGCCTGTACGCTGAATAAAACTGAGTGGGTTGCTGCTTTGCTGGCCAAGGGGGCCACAGCAGGTGAGCATGGCCAGTGGACTGCTTTGCACAATGCAGCCGCTTCAGGCTCGACCGCATCGATAGAGTTGTTGGTGAAATCAGGCGTTTCTGTTGACCTGCTTTCGCCGAATGACACCACGCCCTTGATGATGGCAGCGCGTGAGGGCAGGGAGATGGCTGCCCGCACCTTATTAAGACTGGGCGCGAACCCGGCATTAAAAAACCAGGCTGGCTACAACGCGGCAGGCTATGCCATGAAAGCCGATCGCAAGGAATTGGCTTTCGAGATCATGAAAAAAGAAAGGGCGCTGAGAACAGCGCCCTTAAAGCCTAACAAGGCGAATTAAAACATTCGCCTGATTGACGGGTGAAAGTAATTACAAACTGGCCTCAAAATGTTTCACAAGCGTGCGCAATTCGCCTGATGTCGATGCCAGTTGCTTGGCTGAATTGTCCAGATCATTGATCGCGGCTACGTTGCTTTCTGTCAAGGAACTCATCCGTTCCATGCTGTTGGCCACCTCAAGGGAGGCCTGTGATTGCTGTTCCAGCATCGCAGAAATGTCTTTGGCCGATTGGGCAACACCGCGACTGGCCACCTTAATGGCTTGAAGGCTTTCGCTTGCTTCCAGAATCAGGGTTGTTCCAATATTGACTTCATCCACGGCACGGCTCATGGTTTCAAGGCCCTTGTTCGTGCCGCTTTGAACCTCTTGTACCGTTGCCGAAATCTCGGTGGTCGACTGGCGTGTCATTTCAGCCAGTTTGCGCACTTCGTCTGCAACAACCGCAAATCCTCGGCCAGACTCTCCAGCACGTGCAGCTTCAATGGCTGCGTTCAAGGCCAACAAGTTGGTTTTCTCGGCAATTTCGGTAATGGTCCGCGTGACATTGCTGATTTTCACCACAGCGCGGTTCAACTCTTCAATATTTTGCTTGGCGTCCTGAACCACCTGAGCAACTTTTTGGGTCGCTTGCGTGGACTTGTCCATGCTTTGTGCGCCGGTATCCACAACGTCCATGGCGTTTTTGGCGTGCGCTGAACTTTTTCCAGTGGCCTCAGAAATCTCTGAAACTGACACAGACAATTCCTCAAGTGCGGCAGCAACACCGTTGATGCCGTCAGACTGTTGCTGCGAGCGGCTCATCAAATTAATGGCCAACTGGCTTAATGCCTCGGCGTTGTTTTTAACTTCTGAGGAGCTTGAAATCACGTCTGCAATAATCGCACGCAAATTCACCTGCATGCTTTTGAAAGCGGTGTGTACCTTGTTGAATTCCCGTGTACCCGTTTCTGGAATTTCATGCTTGAAATTGCCCTCTGCCAGGTTGCGCATCGCATCCAGCATGGCTTTGTTTGTGTGTTCAACCCGACCTTTAAGCCAGAGCAAACCCAGGGCGGCCGCTACAAACGATAAGGCTGTGCTGCCGTAGACCACCGCAGGAATGCCGATCAACGAGAGTAGGGCGATGATGACTGGCAAGAATGCAACCACAGCCAGGTCCACAATAAAAGGGCGTCCCTTTGCAGGTTTTGTGAATGGGAATGTAGCGTTGCCAGCGTTTATTGCCTTGTACAAGGCCTCAGCCTCGGATTTTTGTGAGTCGCTGGGCTTGGAGCGAACCGACATGTAACCAATTTTCTCGCCATTTTGAGTCAGTGGCGTAACGTACGCATCGACCCAATAGTAGCCGCCGTCTTTGCAACGGTTTTTAACCAGACCTTTCCAGGGTTCATCGCGGCGCCCGGTGTCCCACAGGTCTTTGAAGGCGTCGCGGGGCATGTCGGGATGGCGCACAACGTTGTGCGGCTGGCCCAAAAGCTCGTCAAGTCTGAAGCCGGAAATTTCTACAAAGGCAGGGTTGGCATAGGTAATGCGACCTTTCAAATCGGTTTTGGTCACGATTGGAATTTTTGGATCCAGAAGACGCTCCACAGCTGTAGTGGGAGCGGCCATTCTGGCATTGCGGCCTTTGAGTTCGTTTTGGGCAGTTTGTGACATGAAGGTTCCATACCATAGGGGTCAATTTACCTTCACATCATACGAAACAAGTGCCCGTTGCCAGGCTTTCAACAGAGGCCCAAATCGACCTCAATTTAAAGATTTACGAACGCAGACCAACCACAATGGTACGGGATTGGAATCCCTCGATGATGTCTTGGCCAGCAGCAACTGCTTCAATTGGCCAATCGGGATACACAGCACATGCAACCAATGCAAAGAACATGAATTTGTACATGGTGATACCCTCGAATAAAGTTTGAAGAACCTATGTACTTTTTCGGCCAATCCCGGCTGAAGATCATCGCCAGTATTGGTGGGGGTCACTCTAGGTAACCCTTTTTAACTGCCGTTATAATTGTCGTATAACTTGTATTATGTTAACTAATGTTTGTTGTTTCTGAATCCGCAAGCCCTTCTTCCCAGTACCATTAATAATAATCACACTCAGGGTCTTCCCATGCTGTCGCGCTCGTCTGTTCATAGCGGTTTGTTCGTTTTGCTTGTCTTGTTTTCCTCCGCATCATGGTCTGCGGATCGCTGGGTTATTCAATTCAAGGAAAACACCGATCGCGCCACGAACCAGACTTCGCTTGATGCACGTCGCGCTGCGCTTTCCTCGACCTTGGCGGTACTAACAAAAGCCCACAAACGGACGTTTCAGCTTGTTCGCCCTTTTGGCGAGTCTGGCGCGGTGGTTGTGACGCCAAGCCATGCGGATTCTGAACAGTTCCGTTTGCGTTTGTTGTCAGACCCGCTTGTTGAATCCGTTCAGCCAGATCGCCGTATCCAATTGCGTGCGCAGTCACCCTTGATTGGATTGTTGAATGCGCTTGATCCGGCCCGCCGCAGCCGCTCCTGGTTTCACCAGGACATTGGCACGCAGCCAGCGTCGATAAATACCGGGGCCATGTGGGCTAATTTTCATGGTACAGCGCCCACAGTTGTCGCAGTTCTGGACACCGGGGTTTTGCCCTCGCATCCCATGTTGCAAGGTCATTTGCTTCCCGGTTACGATTTTGTGGCCGACCCAGTGATTGCCGCTGATGGTCAAAGCAGCTCGGGTTCTGACCGCGATGCAGACCCGACCGATCCAGGTGACGGTGTTGGCCCAGCCGATCTTCTGGCCGATCCCGCTTGTTCCAGTTTGAGTCAATCCAGTTGGCATGGCACTTTTGTGTCTGCATTGCTTGCCGGTAACCCGGTTCCTGCCGAAGGTGTGTTTTCGGTCAACTGGAATGCGGTGGTGGTGCCAGTTCGCGTACTTGGCAAGTGCGGTGGGTTTTCGAGTGATTTGGCCGATGGCATTCGTTGGGCGGCAGGGCTTGGTGTGTTAGGTGTGCCCAACAACCCCTTCCCTGCCAAAGTGATCAACTTAAGCCTGGGTGCAGAAGGCGCTTGCGTACCTTCTATTGAGGGCGCTGCAATTGCGGCTGCTCGCCAGGCAGGTTCATTGGTGGTGGTTGCCGCAGGCAACGATGGCAGCACAGTGGATTCACCTGCGAATTGCCCAGGGGCCTTTGGCGTTGCCGCGATTGATCAAGAAGGTTTGAAGGCCAATTACAGCAATTTTGGTTCGAGTATTCAGCTTTCTGCACCGGGTGGAGATGGCGCATTTCCCATTTGGAGTGCGTCCAATACTGGTTTCGCGGGGCCGTTGACCAATACATACAACACCAAAATCGGTACCAGCTTTTCTTCGCCCTTGGTGGCAGGCGCGGCTTCACTTTATTGGTCCTTGAATCCTTCTGCGTCGGTGGCGACAGTTGAAAATCTGTTGAAAACCACGGCCCGTCCATTTTTGTCCTTGGGTGGTAGCCCCACCTGCACTGGCGATACCCTTGGGGTTGAGTGCAATTGCACGCGAGCCCTGTGTGGCGCAGGTATGTTGGACGTTGCGAATCTGATCAATACGCAAGCCTCCGGTGGATTGACGAATTTGTTTTCCAACTCCGGCAATGTGATTCCACCCGGGCAAACCCGAACTTTTTCGTCTACCGGTTCTCTGAATACGTCGGGACAGGAAGTCGCTTCTGTCAGCTTTGACGTCATCAATGTGTTGAAATCGTCTCCAGATGCTTCCAATCCTGTGTTGTCGGCCAGTGGTCTGACTGTGGATGTAACAGCGCCTGCGGGTGTCAGTGGTTTTGATTTGCGTGCACAAACCGCCAGTGGCAGAACCGCCATAGCGTCTGTCATTGTGGCCAATCCTGGGGCGACCTCCCCTACTTTACTGGCCAGTCTTCTTTCGCCATTGATTAACGGTGCGTCCGCGGGTGCAGGTGTACCCTCCTCGGCCGTTGGCGATGCCGTTGTTGGTGATTCAGGCAACGGTACTGGTTCCAGTGGCGGCAGTGGCGGCGGCGGTGGCGGTGGTGCCTTGAATTTGTTGGGTTTATTGGCCTGTATTTCTTTACTTCATTGTTTTAAAAGGAAAAATGAAGATTGATTTGAACTTGTTTGGATAAATACAACGTTAGAAGTGGCGCTCCAATCTGTGACATCGCTCAATGGTAAAGTTCACTTGTTGACTCATTGGTCAGCAATTGATGCAGTAAATTTTGAGAGGTGTTGTATGAAAGCTCTTCGTTCTTATCCAGGTGTATTGGTGTTGTTGTTGATCGCGTCGGCCATGCTGGTTCATGGTTTTGTGGATTACATCAACTATGAAGTAGCAAGTCCGAGTATTTTGGCAGCTTTGGGCTGTGTGTTCTCCGCGTTGCTCTTGGTGGCCGTGTATGAGTTCAAATCATTCAAGGTCAACCGTAAGCTGGCGCGTAACAACAAAGCTTAATTGCGTTTGACACTTTCTGAAGGGCCAGTTTTCGCCGCATTCTGCGCGGCGATGACGGCCTGTAAGTTCTTTTGTGTGCTTTGTGTCAAAGGGTCGTCGCCCCCCAAGGCATCGGACCGAATAATATAAGCCCGGCTCAAGGCGATCTCTGCCCGCTTTAAATCCCCTGCCCTGTACAGCACCACGCCAAGGTTATTCAAAGACTGGCTTGTTCTAATGTCGTTGGGACCAAATGCCGCTTGTCGTACTTCAAAGGCTGTTTGGTAGTTTCTTGCTGCTTCTTGTAATTGATCGCTGCGCATTTGAAGTGTGCCGAGAAATGTCAGAATTTCAGCGCGAATGGGTTCAACTTTGTATTCAGGTGAAGAATTGATAATTTCAGCAAGCACCTGAAAGCTCTCCAGTGCATCCCGTTCTTTCTCCATGTCCAGCAGGCCCACTGCGTGATTCATGCGTGTTTCAAGGGTTCTGGCATTTGTTTTCCCCAGTCGTATTTCATAGACAATACGCGAGCGCTTGAAGGCCGCTTCAGATTGTGCCTTCTTGCTTTGTAACGCATAGTAAGTGCCCAGTGCGTCTTGAACCATACCCGCTGGCAACGAATATCGTCCAATTGACTGTTCAACCGTGGTCAAGGTTTTCAGAAGATGTTCTTCAGCGCGCTCCGCCCGGTTGGACTGCGCATAGGTTTGGCCAATCAAGACCTGCAGGCGTGTCCATGACTCTGCTGCCGACTGATTTTCACGACTCAACGGGCTGTATTGGCTGGCTTCATTCCATGTGGATATCGCCAAATCTGCCTCGTTTTGTGCAAGGTAAGCTTTTCCCAGGGTTTCGAGAATTTTCACCCGTTTTTCTTGTGTAACTGGCCCGGTCAATTCAAGTCTGCAAGTCTCTACAGTGATACCAACGGGCTCTTTGCCAAAGCTGTTTTCACAGCGGGTGAAATTTGAACTCACTTCTTGAGCCAAAGCGGCTGGTGCAAGCGCCCATGCGAATACACCCAAGAAAAAAGAAAAAGTCCAAGCGCTTTTCATAAACACCATTGTTGTTGTCATTCGATTGTTGTAACTGAAGAGTATTACTAAAACCAATTGCTGTGTTTGGCAGTACAAAGGTTAATAGCAACATTACTAGTCATCATGGGCCATCATTCAAGCGTTGAAGTAAACCGGGTAGAAAGTTTGGGAAAGAAATTTGAAACTCTCGCACTGGTTGACAGACTCATGGAAGAGAACGAAGCTCTTAGACATGAGCTTAACCTAAAAACTGCCCGTTTAAGGACTCTGCAAAAAGCAGTGCATGCGTTTTTGATGGGAACAGACGATCAAGACAGCAACAAAGCCAAGCTCATTGAGCAAAGCAAGGAGCAGCCATGACACATTTTGATTTCAAGGAATGGGCCGACCTGTATCAGGTAGACCCTGTCGCTTTTGAGCAGCGCCGTGAGGCCGTACTGGAAGGTTACGTGGCCAGTGTCGATCCTGAGCACCGTTTAGCGCTAGAGCAAACTCTGTTTAAAATCCGCATGATTCGCCAGCGCTCTAAAAGTCCGCTGCAATCGGCCATGGAGTCTTCCAAATTAATGTGGGAATCTTTTGGCAAGCTGCGCGAACAAGTTCAAAAACTGGAGCAGGAGTTGAGCCCTGCCCCCTTGAAACAAAACGGCTTGCGCTTGGTTGATCAGGTTGATCGCCTTACAGATCGAGCCGAACCCGTGGCCAATGTGGCTCGCGTGATTCCTTTTACGGCTTCAGGCAAACGCGCCCATTAACTGACACACTCAGTTTGCTTGAGCCCGCTGCGGGGGCAACTTCCATGCCCTTGCTCATCATGTCTGCTGATGCAGCGTACATTCTTGGGTAAGTCGGTGCGCCCTGGTTTTCATCATTGATGGATACTTCGCCCAAGGTGTAGCCGGTTTTACCAAATCCCTTTGCCGCAATGCTTGCCTTGTTTTGAAATTCCTTCATTGCACTTTGCAGTAATTTTTCACGGCTTTGTTCAATGCGGGCTTCGCTTGGGAAATAGTCCAGATTACTTAGCGTAAGTCCATCGGCAACATTCAAGTTCTTCTGTGTTTTCAATGCCTGCACAGGCATTTCAAAGGTGAGTGAACCCACGCCCTGCCAGCCCTGTATCACATTGTTTTTTCCGTATTGCGGATAGGTTTGAATGTTGTTTTTCAGTTTTGTGATGTCTTTGTTTTTCGACAAATTATTGATCGATTTCTCCAGAACCGTATTGACGGCGGTCATGGCCTCGTTCGCAGTGCCCGCCTGAATTTGAACTTGCCAGTTCAATCGCACCATGTCGTTGTCCACATCTTCACTGCTGATCGCGTTGAGGTTGACCGCGGGAGTTTTCTCGCACAGGTCAGCGTACGCAGCCGATGGGACTAGCAAACCCACTGAGGTGCCAAGTAAAGCGATTCGCAAGGTGTTGGATAATTTCATGTGTCTTCTCGTGAAAGTGAAATAACAGTCAATTTGCAATTCAGGCATTGCTACAATGATTGAACCACAAACAAGCATTCAAATAACGCGTAATCCGCATGACTGGCTGACATGGCAGAACACCTGAGACAACCGAAGTCCCTGATCAGCACCCTGTTTACTGTGTTGATTTTGGTAGGGGCAGCAATAGTATTGTCGCCATTCCTGCTGGCTATTCTATGGGCTGGCATTATTGCCACAGCATTCTGGCCACTGCACTGCCGCATCCGCGGACGTTTTCCCGGAAAGCCCAATGGCGCAGCATTTCTAACCACGCTGGTGGTTGCATTCCTGTTGGTAGGTCCCATGATCGGCTTGATCGTGTTCATGGTTCAAGACATTCTTCAGATCACTAATTTTCTGCGACAGGCCGACGATGCGGGCGTTGCAGTGCCGGACTGGTTGCCTCAAATCCCAGTGCTCGGCGACATGCTCGTGGCCAGCTGGAAAGAGTATTTGAGTGTGCCCAAACAAATTTCCGGATTGCTGCGAGAAACCCTGACCCAACGTTTGGGTGACGTACAAGGTACAGCTTCAGCTATTTTGCTGGAATTGCTTGGGCGGGTTGCGACGTTGTTTTTTGCTTTGTGGGTGTTGTTCTTTTTTTACCGCGATGGTTCCAGCATCAGCATTCGAATGAACCGAATTGGCACGGATTGGCTTGGGCAACGCTGGAAGCCATATGTGTCGCACATGCCCCCTGCCCTGCGCGCGGCCGTCAACGGTTTGGTCATTGTAAGTTTCGCAGAGGCCGTTATTTTGTCCCTTTTATTTGCAGCGTCTGGCGTTTATGCACCCGTGCTGTTGGGCACGATCACGGCATTGATTGCGTTTATCCCGATGGCTGCGCCTGGGCTGCTCGCGATATTGGGCATGATTCTGTTTTTAAGCGGTAACGGGGCCGAGGCCATTGTGCTGATCACAGTGGGCATGCTGGTGGTGCTGATTGCCGATTACCTGGTGCGGCCTTTGCTCATACAGGGTGGCACGCATTTGCCATTCCTGGCCGTGTTGTTTGGCGTATTTGGCGGGGTAATCACCATGGGCATTGTTGGCTTGATTATTGGTCCGGTGCTGCTGGTTTTATTGGTTGTGTTTTTTGATGAGGCCTCGCATGCGCATCATCAAGATACCCCCGAGTCCATCAATTAAATAATGATTTAAACAAGTGAGTTTCACCATGACAACAGCCATTCAATTTCCAACACAAATCGGCACCCCACTGGCTTCCAACGCATTGAAAGTGATGCTGCTGGGCAGTGGTGAACTGGGTAAAGAAGTGATCATTGCCTTTCAGCGTTTTGGGGTTGAGGTTATTGCGGTAGATCGCTACCCCAACGCGCCCGGCCATCAGGTTGCGCATCGTTTTCATGTGATCGACATGACGAATGCAAATGCCTTGAAAGCCCTGATTGCACAAGAGAAGCCCCACATTGTTGTGCCTGAAATTGAAGCGATTGCCACGCCTGCATTGAAGGAGCTTGAGGCCGCAGGCGCAGTGCGCGTTGTGCCCACGGCCAATGCCGCTTGGTTGACCATGAACCGAGAAGGCATTCGACGTTTGGCAGCGGAAGAGTTGAAGTTAAGCTGTTCGCACTACGCATTTGCAGACGATTTCGACACCCTGAAGCGTGCCGTGGAAAAAGGTATCGATGGGCAAAAGCCTGTTGGCTACCCTTGCATTATCAAACCCGTGATGTCGTCTTCTGGCAAAGGGCAATCAAAGGTAGACCACGCCGGTGAACTAGAGGCGGCCTGGGATTATGCAGGCAGTGCGGGTCGCGTGAATTCCGGTCGAGTTATTGTTGAATCGGTTGTGGAATTCGATTACGAAATTACCTTGCTGACCGTGCGTTCTCGCAACCCAAAAAACGGTGCGATTGAAACGTCGTATTGCGAGCCTGTGGGCCACATTCAGGTAGGCGGTGATTATGTTGAAAGTTGGCAGCCGCAACCCATGAGCACGAAAGCGCTTGAAGACGCCAAACACATGTCTGACCGCGTAACCACTGCCTTGGGTGGCACCGGCTTGTTTGGTGTTGAAATGTTTGTGAAAGGTGATGAGGTGTGGTTTTCAGAAGTCAGCCCCCGCCCCCACGACACGGGCATGGTCACAATGATTACCCAGTGGCAAAACGAATTCGAACTGCACGCACGCGCCATTCTTGGATTGCCTGTAGACACCAGCTTGAAAACACCAGGTGCCAGCGCGGTGATTTACGGTGGCGTTGAAAAGGTGGGTATTGCTTTTGAGGGCATTGCCGATGCCTTGGCAGAGCCTGGTACGGATGTGCGTTTGTTTGGCAAACCCGAGTCGTTTGTTAAGCGCCGCATGGGTGTGGCGCTTGCACGCGATCCAAATGTGGATGAAGCGCGTGCAAAGGCCAAACGGGTTGCTGCAAAAGTGAAGCCTGTTGGCTAATTGTTAATCCGCTTTTAAGCCAAACCCAAACTATCGCGGTATTCTTCGTAGGTACCGCGGTAGTCTGTAATACCGTCTTCGCGCATCTCGAAAATGCGCGTGGCAATGCCAGAAACAAATTGGCGGTCGTGCGACACCACAAACACAGTGCCTTCGTATTTCTCAATGGCGTACTGCAAAGATTCAATCGATTCCATGTCAAGGTGGTTCGTCGGTTCATCAAGCAGCAACACGTTGTGCCTGCCCAGCATTAAACGTCCAAACACCAGGCGGTTTTTCTCGCCACCGGAACACACTTTCACTTGCTTGCCAATTTCATCATTGGAAAACAGCAGGCGACCCAAAATACCGCGAATGACCTGATCGTCGTCTCCTTCTTGTGAGAAACGCTCTGTCCACTCGCGCAGGCTTAGTTTGGTATCAAATTCGTCGCTAACGTCTTGGGCCATGTAGCCAAGGTCTGCGTTTTCAGACCACTTCACATCACCGTAAGTTGGCTCCATTGCTTTGGCCAGCAGTTTCAGCAAGGTGGTTTTTCCCACACCGTTGGCACCCACAATACCCACCTTGTCACCGGCTTCAACCATGATTGAAAAGTCGCGAATCACTTTGTTGTCGCCATAGGCCAGGCTGACATTGTCCAGCTCCACGGCCAAGCGGTGCATCTTCTTTTTCTGTTCAAAACGGATAAACGGGTTCTGGCGTGAAGAGGGCTTCAAAATCACAGTGTCTTGTTTGATCTTTTCAATCTGCTTTTGGCGCGATGTGGCCTGACGTGCCTTGGACTTGTTGGCCGCAAAACGGCGTACAAAGTCTTGCAAATCAGAAATACGTTCTTTGGCGCGGGCGTTCGAAGCCTGTGCCCGTTCGCGGGCCTGTGATGCAGCCAGCATGTAATCGTCGTAGTTACCCGGAACCACCTGCAGTGTGCCGTAATCCAGGTCGGCCATGTGGGTGCATACTTCGTTCAAAAAGTGACGGTCGTGGCTGATAATAATCATCGTGCTTTCATACTGATTCAGCACGTTTTCAAGCCAGGCAATCGTGTTGATGTCCAGGTTGTTCGTGGGTTCGTCCAGCAACAGCACATCGGGTTTTGAAAACAGGGCTTGTGCCAGCAACACGCGCAATTTCCAGCCTGGCGCAATTTCGCTCATGGGGCCATTGTGTTGGTCAGTGGGTATGCCTGCGCCCAACAGCAGTTCGCCTGCTCTTGATTCCGCTTCATAACCACCGAATTCAGCGTAAACCGCTTCCAGGTCGGCCGCACGCATGTAGTCTTCATCGGTGGCTTCCGGGTTTGCGTACAGGGCATCGCGTTCTGTCATGGCGGCCCACATTTCTTTGTGGCCCATCATCACCACGTCCAGCACCCTGAATTCTTCAAATGCAAACTGGTCTTGGCTCAACTTGCCCAAGCGCACATGGGGGTCAATGTCCACATTGCCGCTGCTGGGTTCCAGGTCACCACCCAGAATTTTCATAAAGGTGGATTTGCCACAGCCGTTTGCGCCGATCAAGCCATAGCGGTTGCCATCGCCGAATTTCGCATTGATGTTTTCAAAAAGCGGCTTGGCGCCGAACTGCATGGTGATATTGGCTGCGGTGAGCATAAGTATTGGAAAATTCAGTGATTTTTAACGAAGGGGGCATTATACATGCCCAAGCTTCAGGTGCGCCAAGTGGGTGCTCTGAGTGGCGCCCTAGCGTGGGGTTTGGGTTAGGCGCGCAGAGTGCCCGCTGCCAAGCATCAAGGTGCCCATTCCACCCTGAAACCAACAAGCCTTGGGGGTGCAGTGGCCAAAAGGAAAGTTCAGCAGCACGGGCACATGGTTCAACTGACGTTGCACAAATTCCGCTGCGCTGCTTAAAGTGTAGCCGTTGTCGTGTGTACCGGGCTTCGGCTCGCAAAAGTTACCCAGAACAACAGCCTGTTGTTGGGCCAGTACACCGGCATGCAGCAATTGAAGCAACATGCGCTCAATTTTGTAGGCGGGCTCATTCACATCTTCAAGCACCAGAATTCCGCCTGGCATGCTGGGTAGCCAAGGCGTTCCGAGCAGGCTGCACAACAAGGTCAGGTTGCCACCCCACACAGGGCCTTCAAACGTGGTTACAGGGTTGTGATTGTCGATCCCGAAATGCGCTGCAGGCCATTCAATATCCACGGCGTATTTGTTGACGGCACGCAAAAAGTGTTCAGCAGTCAGTGGGTCTGCACCCTGCTCTGCCCCAAAATCGAAACAGGCCATGGGTCCATGCAACAAAGTAGATGGCTCGGCCCCTGCTTTCATCAGCGCCAGTTGCAAGCTGGTAATGTCGCTGTGACCGCACAAGAGATGTGCATTTGAATTCAATCGTGATGCGAGTTCAGGAAAGTTCAGCAGCGGCAACAAACGACTAAGTCCGTACCCTCCCCGAGTGGCCATGAGCACGCTTGGGGTGTTCAAGCAAAGTGCGTGTTCCAGACTGAGCACACGAGTGGTTTCGTCGCCCGCAAAGCGTTGCACACGCAGTCGAGTTTCAGGCATTTCAGTCACCTGAAAGCCGTGTTGATCGCGCAGGTTAAAACAAGCGCGATCCAGCAAGGCCTCATCGACCAGTGCGCCACTGGGAGAAAACATGACAATTTGATTCGGTGCGTTGTGTGGTTTTGTGTTCAATTCAATTCCGGTTGCCAGTGTAATTTCACAAATACTGTTTCCATGAGCGAACAGGCTCACCATTCAAATAATCGCACAAACTGGCCAGTATGGCGGCCTGTTGTTCATGCGGGCCTGTTTTCAACTCGGCACTTCGTTTCGCCAACCTTTGGCTAGCCTGTTCCAGGCCCAATAGCAAAAAATCTTGCGGCGTGTGAAATCCAAGCAATGCAAGTTCGTCAATGGTTTGCTTGTTGGCATTGGGCAGGTGCAAAAGACTGGCCAAATCGGCAACCGCCTGTTCGCGTTGCTTGCGGCGTGTTTTAAAGAAATTACCCAGCAGTTTTTCGCTGGCTTGTGCCATACAACCCGTTTCAAAGGCGCACGGGTGCCAGGCTTCGGCCTGTTCAAATACCGCAAGCGATTGAGTCAGATCACCGTTGAATCTCGATTGTGAACAGCCCACTACCACCCGCCCTATGCGTGCGTGCAATATGGCACCAATGCACATCAGGCAAGGTTGAAGCGTTACGTACAAAGTAGCCTGTGCACCCAAACGGTAGTTACCCAGGCTTTGGCAGGCTTGTCGAATAACCTGGATTTCAGCGTGCGCGCAAGCGTCATTCAATGAAACCGGCGCGTTGTGCGCTTGGGCCACTGCTTTGCTGTTGATGACCAAGGCTGCGCCAATCGGCACTTCACCGTGTTGTGCGGCAAGCTCGGCTTGTTGAAGTGCAAGTTCCATCCAGGGCAAGTCTTCAGCCTGACCTTGGTGGGTCAGCACCGAAAATTTTCTGGGAAAATTGCTGGTTTGCATGTTTTCGAAAGTAAGCCAAAACGGTGCTGTCAGTTTGACATAAAAAAACCCGGCACTTGGCCGGGTTCATGTTCTGTTGACTCGTTCAGATTACTGCTCCGATTTCAACAAACGACGTTGATTCCAGGCAATGATTTCACCCACAATGCCACGCCGGAATGCCAGCACCACCACAATGAAAATGAAGCCTGTCACAATCGTGACTTGCTCACCCAGCGAACGGAACCAGGCAATGTCAGTGGTCACTGCCATCCAGGTGCCAAACTCGCCGATGCGGTTTTCCAGGGCAATGATCACAATTGCACCCACAACGGGGCCAGCCAGGGTGCCCAAACCGCCCACGAGTGTCATTAACACCACCAGGCCAGACATGCTCCAATGCACGTCGGTCAGTGTCTCGAACCCAAGCACGGTAGCCTTCGTGGCACCAGCAAGCCCTGACAAGGCTGCTGACAAAACAAACACAAGGAGCTTGTATTTGTCGACGTCATAACCAAGTGAAATGGCGCGCGGTTCATTTTCCTTGATGGCTTTTAGAACTTGTCCAAAGGGAGAATGCACGGTACGAACAATCAATGCATAGCCCAACATACAAATGGCCAGTACCACGAAGTACAGCGTGAGGTCATCGCTTAAATCAACCACGCCAAACAATGTACCGCGCGGTATGCCTTGCAGGCCATCCTCGCCGCCGGTAAAAGGTGCTTGTAGAAAGATGAAGTACAGCATTTGCGCCAAGGCCAGGGTAATCATGGTGAAATAAATGCCTTGTCGACGAATGGCCAGTGCCCCCATGACCAAACCAATCAGGGCTGCAAATGCAACACCGGCAAGCAAGCCCAATTCAAAGGGCATTCCAAGGTCTCGAATCACATATCCAGCCATGTAGCCAGCTCCGCCTAAAAATGCAGCGTGCCCAAACGAAAGCAATCCGGTGTACCCAATCAATAGATTAAACGCACAGGCAAACAGTGCAAAACACAACAGCTTCATGAGTAGCACCGGGTACATGAAAAACGGTGCTGCCAATGCAAGAATGACTGCCGCAATGGCGATGATTGTATTTTTGTTCATTCTTTGAAACCCTTTATTTCTCGCGACCGAACAAACCGGCCGGGCGAATCATGAGCACAATGGCCATGATGATGAACACCACAGTGGCCGACAATTCGGGATAAAACACCCGGGTGAGCCCCTCTACGATTCCCAAGGTCAGGCCAGTAACAATCGCGCCAAGAATAGAACCCATGCCGCCGATCACCACCACCGCGAACACAGTAATAATGAGATTCGAACCCATTAGCGGTGAAATTTGAATGACTGGAGCAGCCAATACACCGGCAAACGCAGCCAAAGCCACGCCAAAGCCGTAAGTTAAAGTCACCATCAATGGCACATTAATACCAAATGCCTCAACCAGGCGCGGGTTTTCGGTGCCGGCACGCAGCAATGCACCCAGTTTGGTTTTTTCGATCATGATCCACGTTGCAAAACAAACAACAAGTGAGGCCACAACCACCCATGCCCGGTAATTGGGCAGAATCATGAATCCTAAATTGGTCGCGCCCTGCAAGGCTTCAGGTACTGAGTAGCGTTGACCTGATACACCATAGATTGAGCGAAATACGCCTTCCATCATCAAGGTGATGCCAAAGGTGAGCAGCAGGCCGTACAAGTGGTCGAGTTTATACAGCCACCGCAGCATTGTTTTTTCTATCAGTATTCCGAATGCACCCACCAGCAAGGGAGCAAGCAACAACATCACCCAGTAATTCAGGTTGAAATAGGCCATGCCCATCCAGGCAAAAAATGCCCCCATCATGTACAGGGCGCCGTGGGCAAAATTGATCACGTTAAGCAGGCCGAAAATAACAGCCAACCCCAGTGACAGCATGGCGTAAAAAGAGCCATTTACAAGGCCTAGAAGCAGTTGCCCCAGAAAAGCCTGCAAGGGAATTCCAAAAATTTCCATAAATACGAATCCAGCAAAAGCCCCCGACGTTTTTACACCCCGGGGGCTTTGGTCTTATTGAATTACTTCCACGAAGCGCACTTGGTTTCTGCTTTGGTGGTGAATGCCTGTTCGCCAGGAATGGATTGAACTACCTTCAGATAATCCCAAGGCTTTTTGGATTCCTTGGGGTCTTTCACTTGCATCAGGAACATGTCGTGAATCATGCTGCCGTCGGCACGGTAGTAACCGTTTTTGGCGTACATGTCGTTGACCTTTTGCTTGCGCAATGTGTCCATGACCTTGGCGCCATCGTCGGTGCCAGCTATTTTCACAGCGTTCAGGTATTGCAGGGTTGCTGAGTAATCCGCCGCTTGCAGGCTGCTGGGCATTTTCTTCATTTTGTCGAAGAATCGCTTGGACCACTTGCGGGTTTCATCGCTTTGGTCCCAATACCAGCTGTCCGTCAGGTACATGCCCTTGGTTTGTCCAAGACCCAAGGCGTGTACGTCGTTAATGAACATCAACAGACCCGCCAGCTTCATTGTGCCAGTGACACCAAATTCATTGGCTGCCTTGATGGAGTTAACTGTGTCGCCACCAGCATTGGCCAAGCCCAGAATTTGCGCACCTGAAGCTTGTGCTTGCAGCATGAAGCTGGAGAAATCGGATGCAGACAGCGGGTGACGAATTGCGCCTTTCACTGAACCACCGTTGGCTTTCACCACCGCAGTGGTGTCTGTTTCAAGGGAAGTACCAAACGCATAGTCAGCCGTCAGGAAGTACCATGTTTTGCCGCCCTGCTTTGTTACCGCTGAACCCGTACCCTTGGCAAGCGCCACCGTGTCATAGGCATAGTGAATGCTGTATGGGTTGCATTCCTCATTGGTAATTCGGGCTGTGCCCGCACCAATTACGAAATTCGGTTTTTGTTTTTCCTCAGCCACTTTGGCCATGGCCAGTGCCGTACCCGAGTTGGTGCCGGAAATCAGCATGTCAACACCTTCGGTATCGAACCACTCGCGTGCCTTGCTTGCTGCAATGTCAGCCTTGTTCTGGTGGTCTGCAAAAACGATTTCAATTTTCTTGCCGTTCAGGGTGCCACCGAAATCAGCAATCGCCATTTTCACTGCTTCTACACCGCCGGGGCCATCAATGTCGGCATACAAACCAGACATGTCAGTGATCACACCAATCTTGATCGTGTCGTTGGAAATTTGCGCCTGGGCAGAGCCTGCAGCAAAAGCAAAAAGTACTGCCAGTCCGGTTGCGATTGGTTTTAATTTCATCATCATCTCCTTTGGTTGAAGTCCAATCCTTGAAAGGTTGGTTTTTATACGCCCAGCAGCGAATGCAGCACAGGCATTTTTTCATCGAGTTCAGAGGAAGCAAAAGCTTCAACAATTTGGCCGTGTTCTACCACGTAGAAACGGTCTGCCAAGGGGGCAGCAAAACGGAAATTCTGTTCCACCATCACAATGGTGTATCCCTTGGATTTCAGAGTAACAATCATCTTGGCCAAGGCCTGAACAATTACGGGTGCAAGCCCTTCCGAAATTTCATCGAGCAACAGCAATTTGGCACCTGTTCTCAGAATACGGGCCACGGCCAGCATTTGCTGTTCGCCGCCCGACAGCCGCGTCCCCTGACTTTTTTTACGCTCGGCCAGATTGGGAAACATGTCATAAATTTCTGCCACGCTCATGCCTTTGTCTGTCTTTGAAACAAAAGGCGGCAACATCAGGTTTTCTTCAGCAGACAGCGAAGAAAATATTCCGCGTTCTTCCGGGCAATAACCCACACCCAAGTGCGCAATTTTGTGAGTGGCCATGTTGATGGCTTCTGTGCCATTGATTTTGATTGACCCTTTGCGTGCACCTGTCAAACCCATGATGGCGCGCAAAGTGCTGGTCCGCCCTGCTCCGTTTCGACCCAGAAGCGTAACCACTTCCCCGGTTTTTACGGTGAGATTCAAATTGTGCAGAATGTGTGATTCGCCATACCAGGCGTTCAAGCCAGAAATTTCAAGTGCAGTGCTCATCAATGCGCCCCTTCCAACACGCCTGTGCTGGAACCCATGTAGGCCTCCATGACTTCTGGATTGCGGGAAACCTCTTCATAGCTTCCTTCTGCCAGCACAGCGCCACGCTGAAGCACTGAAATGCGGTCGCAAATTCCCGCGACTACATTCATATTGTGTTCCACCATGAGAATGGTTCTACCGGCAGAAACTTTCTTGATCAATTGGGTAACGCGGTCTACATCCTCGTGGCCCATGCCCTGCGTGGGCTCGTCAAGCAGCATCAGTGCGGGCTCCATCCCCAAGGTGGTCGCAATTTCCAATGCCCGTTTGCGACCATAAGGCAAGTCCACTGTCATGGTGTCTGCAAAATCGTCAAGATCAACAAGTGAAAGTAACTCCATGGCTTTGTCATTCAGCACAGAGAGTTTCTTTTCGCTTTTCCAAAAATGAAAGGAATTACCCAGGGGGCGTTGCAAGCCAATACGCACGTTTTCAAGCACCGTGAGGTGCGGAAACACGGCCGAGATCTGGAAGGAACGGATGATGCCTTGTCGAGCAATTTGAGCGGGCTTGGCCTTGGTGATGTCTTTGCCGTTGAATAAAATTTGACCCGACGTGGGCGTTAAAAATTTCGTCAACAGGTTAAAACAGGTTGTTTTGCCCGCGCCATTGGGGCCGATCAGCGCGTGGATATGACCACGCTGTACTTTCAAATTCACATCGCTGACCGCAGTGAATCCTTTGAATTCCTTGGTCAACGCCCTTGTCTCCAACACTACTTCTGCCATGGGTTCTCCATGTTGTCATTGTCGTTGTGCCAATTGGCGCTGGGCTGCGCCATTGGTTAAATATCGTCAACGATGGTGGCATGTGTATTTTCATTCGGGAATTAGGGCAAACCTCACCCCAAAGGCGTAAAAAAGCCCGCATGTGCGGGCCTTTTTGTAAGGTTAGGGTAAGTGATCAGCCCAACAGAACGATGTTTATTCCCACTCAATGGTGGCAGGCGGCTTTCCAGAGACATCGTAGACCACACGATTGACGCCTTTCACCTCGTTGATAATGCGGTTTGAAACACGCCCGAGCAGCGAATATGGAAGGTGTGCCCAATGGGCTGTCATGAAGTCTTGGGTTTGCACCGCGCGAATGGCAACCACGTACTCGTAGGTGCGGCCATCGCCCATCACACCCACCGACTTCACTG
This sequence comes from Limnobacter sp. 130, assembly GCF_902506325.1. Taxonomy (GTDB): domain Bacteria; phylum Pseudomonadota; class Gammaproteobacteria; order Burkholderiales; family Burkholderiaceae_B; genus Limnobacter. The sequence goes on along the minus strand of NZ_LR732330.1, from coordinate 232,651 downwards.
GCAAGAATACCGCGAAGGCCTGGCTGGTCAGGTCATACCACGACTTGCCTATTTGCTCTGCCGTACACAATTCGGCAGCCGCATCTTTTGCGGTGGCCTTGGTGTTACGCAATTCTTCAATGAATACGGCATCGGCACGCTGCAAAATTTCAGCATATTCGGCTTTCACTTCGCCCAGAATACGAACACCCAGGCCGGGCCCAGGGAATGGATGGCGGTATACCATTTCGGGATCCAATCCCAACTCCACGCCAAGTTTGCGCACTTCATCCTTGAACAAATCGCGCAAGGGTTCGAGCAAGCTAAGGTTCAATGTGTCGGGCAAACCACCCACATTGTGGTGGCTTTTGATGCTGGTGGCCTTGCCTGTTTTGGCACCGGCAGACTCAATTACATCGGGATAAATGGTGCCCTGTGCAAGCCATTTTGCGTTGGCGCGCAGGCCGGCCTCTCGCTGGAATACGTCTACAAATGCCTTGCCGATAATTTTGCGTTTTGCTTCAGGGTCGATAACGCCTTTAAGCTGACCCATGAATTCTTGGGTGGCGTTCACATGCACCACGCGCACACCCAGGTGTTTCGCGAATGTTTCCATAACCTGCTCACCCTCTTTGAGGCGGAGTAAGCCGTGGTCTACAAATACACACGTGAGCTGATCACCAATGGCCTTGTGGATAAGCGCAGCAGCCACGGATGAATCAACTCCACCCGAAAGGCCCAGAATGACCTCATCGGAGCCCACCTGGGCACGAATCTTTTCAACCGCTTCGTCTACAAAACTTGGCATGGACCAATCGCCCTTACAGCCGCAAATGTCGCGTACAAAACGAGCCAATATTTCTTTGCCTTTTTGGGTATGCGTTACTTCCGGGTGAAATTGAACCGCATAGAAGCCACGGTCCTCATCGGCCATGCCTGCAATTGGACAAGATGGTGTGGATGCCATGAGTTTAAAGTTTGGCGGCAACTCGGTGACCTTGTCGCCATGGCTCATCCAGACATTCAACAGGCCATGTCCCTGTTCATTGGTTTGGTCTTGAATGCCATCAAACAATTTGGTGTGGCCGTGTGCCCGAATTTGAGCATGACCGAATTCTCGAACAGTACCGGCTTCTACCTTGCCGCCCAATTGCATGGCCATGGTTTGCATGCCGTAGCAAATACCGAGTACCGGTACACCAAGATTGAACACAATTTCGGGTGCACGGTCGGTGCTCTCTTCATAAGCAGACTGGTGGCTACCCGACAAAATAATGCCTGATGCGCCGTAATTCTGAATGCGCTCGGCGTCTACATCGCAAGGCAGAATTTCGCAGAAAACGCCGCTTTCACGAACTCGACGGGCAATAAGTTGAGTGACCTGTGACCCGAAGTCGAGTACCAAAATTTTTTGATGATTCATGAAGAGTTCTTTGAATGTCTTAAAGGTAATGGGCCCAATACAAATTCTGTATGGGCTTAACTAAGGCTCAACAAGCGGTCGACTGCCTGCACCGAGGTGCACCTGAGTTCGTCGCCAGACAAGGTGAGAAAATTGATGTCCACATCTACCAAGGCCTTCACGCCATGAGTTTCGAGTGTGGTTTCACCGAAGCGGGTTTTTAGCTGTTCCAGCAAACGCGCCACTTCTGAATTGGTCATGCCGGAACAAACGGCCACAAATGCATCAGCGCCAAGGGAGCCAACACTGGAACCGTTGGGCAATACGTCCCGCACAATTGATGCAGTGAATTTGCTGAAGTCGACAATTCGGTCACGACCAAACCGGTTGAGTATCAAATCGAACGAACTTAGCTTAACGTGGATCAGAGAAAGTTCTTCTTCCAGGCGGCAGGCATGCTCAAGCTCTTTCTTTAACAATGCTTCAAAGCCACGCCGGTTCCATGAGCCCACAACAGGATCAATTAGCAGTGAACGTTGATTTTCGTTGAGCGAGCGTACAAAACGAGTCACCACATTGTCATCGACGGGTTTGGCAATTTCCGCTTCGACCAAATGCGCGAAATCACGTAGATCCTGCTTGTCTTCCACGGAAAATACGCGTGGCACGCTGTCAATCACGCAAAGCGTACCAATGGTGAGCCCGAATGAATCCCGAAGGGGGTGGCCCGCATAAAACCGGATTCGCGGCCCGTCCACTACCAATGGGTTGTCCGTGAATCGCGGATCCATCAAGGCGTTTTCAACCACCAAAGGCTCGTCACTGAGAATGGCATGTCCACAGAATGAAACTTCTCGATCTGTGGAGCATGCGTTCAGGCCTTGCAGTGATTTAAACCACTGTATTTCTTTATACACAATGGTGACCAGCGCTGTGTCGATGTCGAAGTGCCGACACACCAACCGCGTGATTCGATCAAACCTTGCTTCCGAGGGGGAATAAATCATCCCCAAATTCTGGATCGCTCGTGTTCGTTCTTCTTCGTTGTGTGGAATGTCTGGCTTTTGCATGTCTACTTCGCTGTTTTCAGGCCTTGTTAATCGACATGGTAGTTCGGCGCTTCTTTGGTGATTTGAACATCATGTACATGCGACTCTCGAATGCCAGCCGATGAAATTTCAACAAATTCAGCCCTGTCGTGCATTTCTGCGATTGACCTGCAGCCCACGTAACCCATGGATGAGCGAACTCCACCCACCAACTGGTAAATGATGGACAACACAGAGCCTTTGTAAGGCACGCGACCCTCAATGCCCTCGGGTACTAATTTGTCGGCGTTGTTTGCTGGATCCTGGAAATAACGGTCCGCAGAGCCCTGCGTCATGGCCCCCAAAGAACCCATGCCGCGGTAGGCCTTGTAGCTTCTACCTTGAAATAGCACCACCTCACCGGGCGCTTCTTCGGTACCGGCGAACATGCCGCCCATCATGGCAGCACTCGCACCCGCCGCCAACGCCTTGGAAATATCGCCAGAATAGCGAATGCCACCATCGGCAATGACCGGTACGCCAGTGCCTTTCAATGCTTTGGCCACATTGGCAATTGCGCTAATCTGGGGCACGCCCACACCAGCAACAATGCGTGTTGTACAAATTGAACCTGGGCCAATGCCAACCTTCACGCCATCTGCGCCGTGTTCCATCAGCGCCAGCGCCGCACTGGCAGTGGCAATATTGCCACCGATCACATCCACCTGCGGGAAGTTCTGTTTGACCCAGCGCACCCGCTCCAGTACGCCTTTGCTGTGGCCATGGGCTGTATCAACAACGAGCACATCGACACCAGCCGCAACCAGTTTTTCAACGCGCTCTTCGGTACCGTCACCAACGCCCACAGCTGCGCCTACGCGCAATTTGCCGTGAATGTCTTTGCTGGCCCAAGGGTGTTCAGTGGCTTTCTGAATATCTTTAACAGTGATCAAGCCTTTCAGCGTGTTGTCCGCATCCATCACCAACACGCGCTCGAGGCGGTGCTTGTGCATGAGTGCTTTGGCTTGTTCCAGGCTGTCGTCTTCTGACACCGTGACCAAGCGCTCACGCGGGGTCATCACGTTGGAAACGGGCTGATCCAGTTTGGTTTCGAAACGCAAGTCGCGGTTCGTGACAATGCCCACCACCTTGCCGTTCTTGACAACAGGCAGGCCTGAAATTTTGTGTTGTTGTGTAAGTGCTATGACCTGACGAACTGTGAGTTCGGGCTCGATCGTAATCGGATCGCGAAGTACGCCAGACTCGTGGCGTTTTACTTTCGCTACCTCGGCTGCTTGCTGCGTTGCTGTCAGGTTCTTGTGAACAATACCGATCCCACCTTCCTGTGCCATGGCAATGGCCAGCCTGGCTTCAGTCACAGTGTCCATGGCGGCGGACACCAGAGGAATGTTCAGGCTGATGTTTCGAGTCAGTTGGGTAGACAGGGATGTGTCTTTGGGAAGAACGTCTGAGAACGCAGGAACCAGCAATACATCATCAAACGTTAACGCTTTCTGCGTGACACGCATGCAATTTCTCCTTGCGCAAAAGCGAATTATAAAGGATACCCAGCCCACCTGTTTTGGTTTGCAAACAGAAAAACCGGGGAATTTAAGATTTAGGTGGTCGTTTTTGACTGCTTGCGGCTTCGGCGCTCGTATCTGGCCAATTCTTTCTGTCGTTTTGTGAGTACTTTGTGTCGGGCTCGCCTGCGACGACTTTCCATGGGATCGAAGCACAGACTGTCAAGAATTTCAATGCGATCGCCTGGATGTAGAAGCATCCCCGGGGTGGCATACAAACCGTAAACGGCCACGGCTCGCTGATTTAAAAGAGAAGATATACGCTCAGCGCTGAAACCGATGGCATCGAGAGCCTGTTCCACTGTGGCCTTCTCGGGCAACTCAAGTAATTTGGGTGATGCAGTAAGCACGCCGGTGTCGTTGGGGCCAAGCTCAAGCCAGTGAACCTGCATTACCCTGCCCCTGTGCTGTGAAGCGACTCGGCCCGTTTAATAAATGAATCAACAAAACTATTGGCCAGGCTAGTGAATACTGGCCCAACCAGTTGCTCCAGCATCTTGCTGGAGAATTCGTAGGCCAGCTTGAAATGCACCTTGCAGGCCTCGGGCGTAAGCTCGATGAAGTGCCACGTGCCCTCAAGGTGGGTGAATGGCCCCTCCACCAATGTCATGTGGATTTCCTGGTGCGGTGTCAGTTTGTTCATGGTGCAAAAACTTTGTTTAACACCTTTGAAGGCAATTTCCACGGTTGCTTTTTCAGTGTTGTCGCCCAAAGGCTCAACGCTTCCAGCGCCGCACCACGGCAAGAATTGGGGATAATCGGCCACCGCCCGCACCAAATCGAACATTTGTTGCGTGGAAAAATGAACCAACACGGACTTTTCTACAATGGCCATGAATGCTGAAGGGTTTGTTTCCCGCTCGGAGAAAGGATTAAACTCTCTATTTTAGCGTTTTTCACGCTGCGCCGCATCCAAAGGACGTTTTCGCCGAATTCATGAGCATTATTGATAACAAAAAAGCAGGTTTTGATTACTTCATTGAAGAGAAGTACGAGGCGGGCATTGCGTTGGAAGGCTGGGAAGTCAAATCCATTCGCGATGGCCGGGTTCAAATCAAGGAAAGCCACATTGTGGTTCGTAACGGCGAACTGTGGCTGCTGAATTGCCACATTTCACCGTTGACCAGTGCTTCGACCCACGTGAACCCCGTGAACACAAGAACACGCAAGTTGTTGATGCACAAGAAAGAAATTAATCGCTTGATCGGCAAGGTGGAACAAAAAGGTTATTCACTGGTGCCACTGAACCTTCACTTCAAGAATGGTCGGGTGAAAGTGGACATGGCCTTGGCCAAGGGCAAAAAGCAACACGACAAGCGCGATACATTGAAAGACAAAGACTGGAAGCGCGAGCAGGAGCGGTTAATGAAGATTCACCGCACCTGATTCAACAAGCCGGGCAATTACTTGCCCTGCTTCACCACCTGCATGGCCGCTGCCACCATAGAACCCATGTTCGACAAGTCGCCGGGTAGAATCAGTGTGTTGCCCACCTTCGCGACGCCCGAGAACGCCTCAATGTACTGTTCGGCCACTTTCAAATTCACCGCTTCCATGCCGCCAGGCTCGGCCACAGCTGCTGCCACTTTGCGCAGTGCCTCTGCAGTGGCTTCGGCTATTTCCTTGATCGCACCGGCCTCACCTTGAGCGCGGTTGATGGCAGCAATTCGATCACCCTCCGAGCGAGCGATAGCAGATTCACGCTCACCATTGGCAATGTTGATTTGTTCTTGCTTGCGGCCTTCGGAAGCGGCGATCAGGGCGCGCTTTTCACGCTCGGCCGTGATTTGCGCCTGCATTGAAAGTAAAATCTCACGAGGTGGCGTCAAGTCTTTGATTTCATAGCGAAGTACCTTGACACCCCAGTTCATGGCGGCTTCATCGAGTGCCTGAACAATCGCAGCGTTGATCATGTCCCGTTCTTCAAAGGTTTTGTCCAGTTCCATGCGACCGATAATCGAGCGCAAAGTGGTTTGCGCCAATTGGGTAATCGCACTGATGTAGTCGCTGGAGCCATAGCTCGCCCGCATGGCGTCTGTGACTTGAAAATACAAAATGCCATCGACCTGAAGTTGTGTGTTGTCTTTGGTAATACACACCTGGCTGGGCACATCGAGGGGAATTTCTTTCAGGGAATGCTTGTAGGAGACGCGCTCAATGAAGGGAACCAGAAAATTCAAACCTGCCTGCAAGGTGCGGTCGTACTTGCCCAAACGCTCGACAACCCACGCACTTTGCTGCGGCACAATGCGCAGGGCCTGACTGACGAACACAATCGCCAGAATCAATATGACAATTGAAACTTCCATGAAAACTCTCCTTTGATTGGCAGGTCTGTGGGACCAGACCAGGCCGATTATGCGTGTGTCGATATGCTTTTGACTTTCAGGACATTGCCCTGAACATCGACAATTTGATGCAGGCCGCTTACAGGCGTTGCGTCAGTGCTCTCTGCAGCCCAGGAGGCACCACGATATTGCACATTGGTACGCCCACCCGCATTCCAGCTGGAAATTTCAAGCTTGTTGCCGATGTCGAGTAAATCATGTTGTTTGTCTGTTTTGCTCCGCTTGACTGAGCGGTTGCGAAGTAGAAGGCTGCCAGCCACCGCAAACACGGCGGCTGTGCCAATTTGAATTTCAAGTCCGTAGCCCAGATAGGCCATCAGTGCACCGATGGCCGCACCCAAAGACACCATGAGCAAGTAAAACGTACCTGTGGTGATCTCGGCAATCAACAAAATACCCGCCAATACCAACCACAGTGAGAAATTGCTCAATGGTGTGACTCCTTTTTACTTTTTGTTGAACTTGTCCGCCAGTTTTTGCCAAGTATCAATGACTGTGTCCGGATTCAATGAAATGGACTCAATTCCCTCGCCGGCCAGCCACAAAGCAAAGTCGGGGTGATCCGAGGGCCCTTGCCCGCAAATACCCACATATTTGCCCTTGGATTTGCAAGCGTCAATGGCTTTGCTTAACAAGGCGCGCACTGCCGGGTCACGTTCGTCGAAATCAGCTGCCAAAATATCCAGCCCAGAATCTCGGTCAAGCCCCAAGGTGAGTTGAGTCAGGTCGTTGGAGCCAATGGAGAATCCATCAAAGTACTCCAGGAACTGATCGGCCAACACCGCGTTGGACGGCACTTCACACATCATGACCACTTTCAGGCCGTTCTCGCCGCGCTTTAATCCGTTGCGACCCAATAAGTCCACCACGCGGGCGGCCTGGTTCAAAGTACGCACAAACGGAATCATGATTTGAACGTTGTCCAGGCCCATTTGTTCGCGAACACGCTTCAAGGCCAGGCATTCCATTTCAAAACATTCGGCAAACTCTTCAGAAATGTAGCGCGCCGCACCCCGGAAGCCCAACATTGGGTTTTCTTCCTCGGGTTCGTAACGGCTGCCGCCGATCAATTTGCGGTATTCGTTGGACTTGAAATCGGACATCCGCACAATCACTGGCTTTGGATAAAAAGCTGCCGCAATGGTTGCAACGCCTTCGGCCAGTTTGTCGACGAAAAATGCAACCGGGCTGGCGTGGCCGCGTGCCACGCTTTCAACTGCTTTTTTCAGGTCAGCATCTACATTGGGGTAATCAAGAATGGCCTTGGGGTGAATGCCAATCGCGTTGTTGATGATGAATTCAAGGCGGGCCAAGCCAACACCTTTGTTGGGCAGTTGGCAAAACTCAAAAGCCAATTGTGGGTTGCCCACGTTCATCATGATTTTTACGGGAATTTCAGGCAGCGCACCGCGTTTCACTTCACTGACTTCGGTTTCCAGCAAACCCTCATAAATATAACCGGTGTCGCCTTCCGAACAACTCACTGTCACCAGCATGCCTTCGGTCAGTTTCTCGGTGGCATCACCACAACCCACCACCGCCGGAATACCCAGTTCACGCGCAATAATCGCGGCATGGCAAGTGCGGCCACCCCGGTTGGTCACAATGGCTGCGGCGCGTTTCATGACCGGTTCCCAGTTGGGATCTGTCATGTCGGTGACCAAAATATCGCCAGCCTGAACACGGTCCATTTCAGATGAATCATTGATGACGCGCACAGAGCCCGCACCAATTTTCTGACCAATTGCCCGACCCGAACTCAAAATTGCTGAATTGCCCTTGAGCTTGTAACGCAACTGTACATCGTTGTCTTTCTGGGAATTCACGGTTTCCGGACGTGCTTGCAAAATGTACAGCTTGCCGTCGATGCCGTCTTTGCCCCATTCAATGTCCATGGGGCGACCGTAATGCTTTTCGATGATCATGGCGTACTTGGCCAACTCGATTACATCGTCGTCGTTCAGTGAATAGCGGTTGCGCTGCTCAGCAGGTACATCCACGGTGCGCACACTTTTACCACTTTCCTTCAGCGCGTCAAATTCCATCTTGATCAGCTTGGAACCAATTTGGCGACGAATAATGGGGTAGCTGCCCGAAGCCAAAGTCGGCTTGAACACATAAAACTCATCGGGGTTAACTGCGCCCTGCACCACTGTTTCGCCCAAGCCATAGCTTGAGGTAATGAAAACAACCTGATCGAAGCCGCTTTCGGTGTCCATGGTAAACATGACGCCAGAAGCTGCTTTGTCAGAGCGGACCATGCGCTGCACGCCCGCACTCAGAGCCACATCTGCGTGGGCAAAGCCCTTGTGAACACGATAGGAAATGGCACGGTCGTTGTAGAGCGATGCAAACACTTCCTTGATTTTTTCCAGTACATCGTCAATGCCAGTGACGTTCAGGAAAGATTCTTGTTGGCCTGCAAAGGACGCGTCGGGCAAGTCTTCAGCAGTTGCTGAAGAACGCACAGCGACTGAAATTTCACCACTGCTTTGCGCCATCATGGTGGCGTAGGAATCGCGAATCTCTTTTTCGAGATCGGCAGGCAACGGTGCCTCAATGACCCAATTGCGGATTTCTGCACCGGCTTGAGTCAACGCCCGAACATCTTCCACGTTCAGGGCATCGAGTTTGGCGTTGATTCGTTCAACCAGATTATTGGCTTTCAGAAACTCGCGGAAGGCATGGGCTGTTGTGGCAAAGCCACCAGGCACACGCACACCGGTTTCTGCCAATTGGGAGATCATTTCCCCCAGAGACGAGTTTTTACCGCCGACAGTTTCTACATCTTCCATTCGAAGTTTTTCGAATGGTGCAACAAGAGCTGTTGGGCTAACTCCTTGATTTGTTGACATTGATTCACCTTGTAGTTCAAAAGAAATAGTGAATGCGGCGAATTGGGTGCACACGCATCGACTATTTCCCCTGATTTCTTTTTATGATTGTAACTGTAACCCGACCTTTTGCCACCGATACATACAGGATTGATTCATGTCAGAAAATGTAAGCCAGGAACGTACGGTAGTTTTTGTGTCAGACGGCACAGGCATTACCGCGGAAACCCTTGGCCACTCGGTGTTGTCACAATTTGAAGGCATCCGGTTCAAGCAAATTCGGATCCCCTTTATTGATTCAGAAGTGAAGGCAATTTCGGCGCGGCAAAAGATCAATGACATTGCAAAATACGATGGTCAAAAGCCGATTGTTTTTAGCACTTTGGTGAACTCGGTCATTAACGACGTGGTGAAACAGGCCGATGGCGTGTTCATGGATTTATTCCTCACCTTCGTAGAGCCTTTGGAAAAAGAGCTGGACATCAAGAGCACTCACCGCATTGGCCGTTCACACACAATTGCAGACAACGAGCAATACAAGAATCGAATTGAAGCAATCAACTACACCCTTGCGCATGACGACGGTCAAACCCACAAAGACCTGCAAGCCGCCGATGTGATATTGGTTGGGGTATCACGTTCAGGTAAAACACCCACGAGCCTGTATTTGGCCATGCAATACGGTATTAAGGCCGCGAACTACCCTTTGATACCTGAGGACTTTGAACGGGGTGAATTGCCAACTGCCCTACCCCCTTTCAAAGACAAAATTTTTGGACTCTCGATTTCACCCGAACGTTTAAGCGAAATTCGCAACGAGCGTCGACCGGGGAGCAAATACGCATCACTGGAAAATTGCAGGCAGGAAATTAAATCGGCTGAATTCATGATGCGCCGCGAGGGCATCAGCTGGTTGAGTTCGACCAGCAAATCGATCGAAGAAATTTCAACGACAATTTTGCAGCAGTTGAATTTGGGTTCGCCGATTTATTAAGCACGCTTAAAACAAGCTTTGTTGTGGGTCAGTTTGTGCAACAGACTCGCCAATTTCTTTTTTCTTGCCGCGTGGCGCAGGCGTGCCATTGCGGTTTGGATTTCTCGAGCCGTGTTTCTCGTAAACACGTTTTGATTCCTCCGCAAAACCTTTGCGATGCCTGAATTCGGTAATGTTCGCTCGCGCTTTGGCAATTGCCGTATCCGGATCAACTATCGGCCAAGGGTAATGTTCACCCACCCTGCAGCCACATTCTTGTTGAATCAAAAGCGGCGTATTCCAGGGTTCTGCTATCCAGGGGTCAGGGATATTTTTCAGTTCAGGTATCCAGCGCCGAATAAACACACCCTTTGGATCATGGTCTTTGGCTTGCTTGACCGGGTTATAAATACGCAAGGTATTAATACCCGTGACGCCAGACTGCATTTGAAACTGAGGGTAGTGAATCCCGGGTTCGTAATCCAGGAATTCACGCGCCAACATGGGCGCAGTATGCCGCCAATCTAGCCACAACTGGTATGAAGCAAAAGCCACCAGCATGGCACGCATGCGAAAGTTGACCCAACCCGTGGCGCGTAGCATTCGCATGCATGCATCAACCATGGGAAAGCCGGTGCGTCCTTCGATCCACGCCATGGCCTTGTTGCTTTCTTCTGGCGTTAACGCTGCAAAATTACGCATGCCGTTCAAGCCGCGGTGAGCTGATCGATATTCAAGCTCAGGTTCGCTTTCCAGTTTTTGAATAAAATGACAATGCCAGTGCAATCGACTTTCAAATGATTTCAGGGACTGTCGCCACTGCGTTTGAACCTTGGGTGGCAGTGTGCTTTCCGCCAGTTGCTGGCGAGCCTGACCCAATTTCTCCAGCACTTCCCGAATGGAAATTACACCAAAAGCCAGGTAAGGAGAGATGCGCGAGCAGGCTGATTCAGCGCTTAAGGGGCTGGACATCTCGAAGCGGTAATTCATTCCGCGTTCATTTAAAAATTCATTCAGACACGCATGCGCATGTCGCCGACCTCCGCGTTGGCGCAAGGCTTTGTCGCTTAATTGTTTTGGATAAAAGTGTGCAACGTGAGCCCATTGGGGCCAAAGTGATCGGTTCAATTGCGTACAGGGCAGTCCATTTTCTTCAAGTTTTTGTTGCAGGCTTTGCGGAAAATCAAACCAGGTGGCTTGCGAAAGCCCCGAGAAAACGGGTTTGGCCAGTACTGGTTTGCGCATGGTTTCGAGCCAAAGCTTGCCCCAGTCGTCGCGGTTTCCAAGCCGCCGCACTACTGCATTAGTCGGAAACTCAACCCAGGTTGTGCTGTGTTTTTTGCACCAGGATTTGATTTCTTTGTCTCGCTCAAAGCTGGCCCAGTTGCCCGTCTCTTCGTGGCTGTAAATGGTGATTTGCTCACAGCACAAAGCCAGTGTTTGCAAGGCAACCGGCGCATTGGCTTTGGCCAGCAACAAGGGCACATGCTCTGGTAAATCCTCAGCGATTTCCTGAAGGCATTCGCGTGCAAACTCAAAATGTTGGGGAGCGCTGTCGGCTTGCCGTATCAGTTTGGGCTCAAGGCAATACAATGCCACCACACAACCCTTGGTCTCGTGTGCTGCCGCAACTGCAGCATGCCAGGGGGCATGGTCGCTAAGGCGCAGGTCTTTTTTTAGCCAAACAAGGTGCAGGTGCATGCGGCAATATCCAAATACCACTGTTTAAGTGTACAGTGTATTTGATTTTACCGTCTTTGCCTGAATTGTTCAAACAAACACACGGCACTGCTGCTGCCCACGTTCAGGCTCTCAATGTATTTGCTTTGTGGAATTCGAATGTGCTCACTTGCACGATCAAGCCAGGCTTGGCTCACGCCCTGCCCTTCGCTGCCAAACACCCAAACACCTGCAGGCTTTAAATTGGCGTCAAACAGGTCGATACTTTTCGGGTGAAGACTGGTAACCCTGACTGGCGTTTTTAGCGGCCCCAAAGAAAGCGCTTTCAGCAACTCAGCTTCGGAATAAAGTTGCAAGCTGAACTGTGCGCCCATGCCTGCACGCAGCACTTTGTCGCTCCAGACCCAGGCGCTGTGGTCGCTCAAGGCCACTTGCTTTATTCCGGCGGCCGCACAATTTCGCAACAAGGTGCCCACATTGCCCGGGTCCTGAATACCATCCAGCAATGCGATGTCGTGGTTTAAATCAATGGTGCTACTGGCATTCACGGGCTCAAAAAATATCATGGGGCCCGTTGGTGTTGCCAGCTTGCTAAGCTTGGCATACAGCGCGTCGCTTAGAACCAGGCAGCGCACTTGCCCTTCTTCCAGCACATCACTTAATGCGGACATGGTGAGCCACTCTGGCTTGTTCAACAGGCTTTGAGGAATCCACACCGATTCAATGCTGACGCCGGGCAGGTGCAACAGGGTTTGCGCAAGGTGCAAGCCTTCAGCCGCAGCCAAGCCACTATTGCGCAAGGCATGGTTCGACGACAGCAGTTTGATGGCTGCTTTCAAGCGTTCGTTTTGGGCAGACTCAATCTGCGTAAAATTGCGTTCGTAACTCATGCCTGCCTTTAAAGTGCCAAGTCTTGTTGAGCACGTTCCAATGCTTCGCGCACAGGTCTGAATGATTTTCTGTGAACCTGTGTTGCGCCATGTTCCACCAACAATGCCATGTGACGGGCAGTGGGATAGCCCATGTGAACATCCAGTTCATACTGGGGATACTGAAGCGCGTGTGTTTTGCACCATTCGTCTCGAGCAACTTTTGCCAAAATGGATCCCGCTGAGATCGCTGGAATTTTTGTATCGCCCTTCACCACTGCAATGGCCCTGTAAGGCCACTTGGGCAATTTGTTGCCATCCACGACCACCAGGCATTGCTCAGGTTTCAGTTTTGCTTGTTCAAGCACCGAATCAACGGCCCGCCACATGGCCAGTAAACTGGCTTGCAGTATGTTCAGGTGATCAATTTCTTCCACAGTTGCCTGGGCCACTGCACTGGCTTGTGCTTGGTGCTTGATCGCTGCGGCCAGGTGCTCTCGTTTTTTAGCGCTTAGTGTCTTTGAACAAGCCAATCCGTCAATGATGTTGGGTTCATGTAACAAGGCAGCGCCCGCCACCACAGGGCCGCAAAGGGGGCCGCGACCGGCTTCATCCACACCAATGACCGAAAGGCCGTGCTGTGCAGCGTATGCCTGAATATCAGGCCATTCATGAAGCTTAACCATGCATGACCTGCTGAATCACGCGGCTTGCAATTTCTCCTGACGGCTTCAACAGGCGCTGGTGCTGTTCTGCAAACAGCGTTTGAAGTTTGTCGCGATTTGCGTCGTTGTCCAGCTGAAAAAGTGCTTTTTCAGCCAAAGCGATCGGTGTTGCATCGTCTTGCAGCAATTCAGGCACCGCAAACTCGTTCAGTAAAATATTGGGCAAACCCACGTAGGGTTGGTAGCCCTTGCCTTTCATCATTTGGTAGCTTAACCAAGGCATTTTGTAGGCAATGACCATGGGCTTGCGGTACATCATCGCCTCTAGGGTGGCGGTGCCGCTGGCCAGCATGACTGCATCAGCTGCCGCCATGCATTCGTGGGACTTGCCCTCGACCAAAGCCCAGCGATCAAGCAATTGCGGCGGAACCATGCTCCTGAACATGTCCAGCAATTTGCTTGCTGGTGGCATCGGAGTAACAAAGCGCAAATCGGGTTTGTGTTTCAGTAGCTCAAGGCCCGCTAGCACAAACGCCGGGCCAATGTGTTTGACTTCGGCCCCCCTGCTGCCCGGTAACACAGCAAGAAGCTGCCCTTCGCTTTGTAAGCCCAACGCAGCGCGATACGCCAAAGGATCAATTTGTTGTGGCACCAATGCAGCCATGGGATGACCAATGTAAGTTGCCGATATACCCTCTTTCGCCAAAATTTCAGGCTCAAAGGGAAATATGCACAACACATGGCTGCATGCCGCTTTTATTTTATGAATACGCTCCATGCGCCAGGCCCAAATGGATGGGCAAACCACATGCACTGTGGGCACTCCGCTTTCACGCAGGGCCAACTCAAGATTCAAATTGAAGTCGGGCGCGTCAACACCCACAAATACTTTGGGGCGATTGTGTACTGACCAATGCTGAATCAGGTTTTTGCGCATTTTCAGCAAACGGGGCAAATGACGCAACACCTCAACATAGCCGCGCACAGAAAGTTCTTCCGATCCGTGTAAAGGCTTGACACCAAGGTCCCTAAGCTTGGGACCAGCAATACCTTCCATTGCCAGTGATTGGGTTTGTATCAGGTGTTCAATCGCCAGGGCACCTATCCAGTCACCAGAAGCCTCGCCAACAGCAATGGCCAGGTCAACCGGGACGGTGGAATAAGGCGTTACCGCAGCGTTCGCCATGACTTAGCGAATAATGCCGCGGGTGGCTTCGTCGAGAAATGCCTTCATGTAGACAAGGTGCGGCTTCGCATCGTCGGGTGCGGCATTGCTCAACGAGTCGATTGACTCCTTTGCTTCGGCAATGCTTAGACCCTGGCGATAAATTGCCTTGTAAGCCCTTTTAATGTTCAGAACCGCATCGGGTGAAAATCCCCTGCGTTTCAAGCCTTCAGAGTTTATGCCTGCCGGCGCAGCCGGGTAGCCCGCTGCCATGACAAATGGAGGTACGTCTTGCATCAACTTGGTCTGGAAAGCCGTCATGGCATGGTCGCCCACACGGATGAACTGGTGAATACCGCTCATTCCCCCCAGGATCACCCAGTCACCAATAATGACGTGACCCGCCAATTGCACGCTATTGGCAATAATGGTGTTGCTGCCAATGTGGCAGTCGTGCGCAATGTGCACATAAGCCATAATCCAATTGTCATTGGCCAGGGTGGTTTTGCCACCGTCTTGCACGGTACCGGTGTTGAAGGTGCAGTACTCCCGAACGGTGTTTCTGTCACCAATGATCAACTCGGTGGGTTCACCTTTGTATTTTTTATCTTGGGGGTCGCCGCCAATGGTGGCCGCCCCATGAAATACATTGTCTTCACCAATGGTGGTGTGGCCGCTAATTACCATGTGTGGGCCAATTTTGGTACGGGCACCAATTTTCACATTGGGTCCGATCACTGAAAACGGCCCAACTTCTACCGTGCTATCCAGTTCTGCCTTGGGATCGACTATTGCAGATGCATGTATGGGCATTTGAAAGTGTTCCTTAAACCTCGCGGGCCGTGCACATTAAATCAGCCAGCGCGACCACATTGCCATCCACAAGCGCTTTCGCAGCGTATTTCCAGATACCGCGCGATACGCGTTCCACTTGAACATCCAGCATCAGTACATCACCGGGCACAACAGGTCGCTTGAAACGACAGTTGTCGATACCCACGAAGTAATACACGAGGTTCTTGTCGGGCGCGGCTTCCATGGATTTAAAAGACAACAAGCCTGCGGCCTGTGCCAACGCTTCCATGATCAACACGCCGGGCATGACCGGGTGGACCGGAAAGTGTCCCGGAAAAAATGGCTCGTTGTAACTGACGTTTTTCTGGGCCAGAATTCGAACATTCGGTTCAAGTTCAAGCACCCGATCTACGAGTACAAAAGGGTAACGGTGCGGCAAATTTTCCAAAATGCCTTTGATGTCCATAACTGGCGTATTCATAGCTTCTGAGTTCACACTTTAAAATTTAGGTTTATTGTTTTTTCAACTCGCGCACTTCATTGCGCAACTTGAGTAATTGCTTGAGAGTTACTGCAGTTTTCTCCCAATCCTTGTGTTCTTGCAAGGGGAAAATTCCGGTGTAGGCACCGGGCTCCTTAATACTGCTCATGACCACAGAAGCCCCGGAGACATGAGTACCATCCGGAATATTCAAGTGACCGAACACCATGGCCGCGCCACCCACTGTGCAGCGTGCGCCAATGGCCGTGCTGCCTGCAATTCCAACGCAGCCCGCCATGGCGGAATGTTCTCCCACCGTGACATTGTGAGCGATCTGGATTTGATTATCCAGTTTTACGCCGAAACCGATCAATGTGTCGTCGATCGCACCCCGGTCAATGGTGGTGTTTGCCCCAATTTCAACCTGATCAGCAATAACAACCCGACCAACTTGCGGAATTTTTACCCAAGCGCCTTTTTCATTGGCAAAGCCAAAGCCGTCTGCACCGATCACCACACCTGCATGAATCACGCAGTGCGAGCCAATTACGCATTCGTCATACACGGTCACATTCGGATAAATTCGGGTGGCATCACCCACTTCAACATGGTTGCCCAAAACTACGCCAGCCTCAATTCGGCTGCCTTCTCCCACTTTGACATGGGCTCCAATCACACAATTGGCAGCAACCATCGCGCTGGGTGCAATTGTGGCGGTGGGATCTACAACAGCACGCGGATGAATACCCGCCTGAGGCTTGAACTCACTGCGGGCTACCCACCATTGTTGTAATTTGGCGTAGTACAGGTATGGGTCGTTCACCAACCAGGCCACGCTGGAAGGTGCATGAGCAGCGCTTTCTTCCAGGTATTGGCAGATTGATTCGAATTGGGATTCGCGAACAAGCACTACACCGGCTTTCGTCGAAAGCAGTTGATCGCGAAACTTGGGGTTGGCAAGAAAGCCGAGGTGGTTTCCCCCGGCTTTTTCAAGTGACTGAATTCCAGTAAGCACAATGTCGCCAGCCACCGTCTGATCACCACCAAACGAAGCCAGTCGGCCACCGAACTGCTCAAGCAGTGTGCTGAGCTTCGTCTCAATGAAATTCATTGATGTGGTTTACTTCGCGTTGTCCAAGCTGCCGAGCACCTGGTCTGTGATGTCGATGCGCTTGTGGGCGTACACTGCTTCCTGGAAAATAATATCGTAGTTTTCCTTTTCAGCAATTTGACGAATGACTCGGTTCGCCCGCTCCACCAGCTCGCCCACCACCTGATTTTTGCGCTGAGCCAAGTCTTCTTCAAATTCGCGACGCTTGCGCTGGAAATCACGGTCCATTTCGGCCAGGTCACGCTGACGACGAACCTTCTCTGCTTCAGGCAAAGTAATGGCATCTTTGTCCAGCTTGGTGGCCTCGGCCTTGACCTTGGTTGCCAGATCTTCCAGTTCTTTCTGACGCTTGGAAAAATCCCGTTCCAGTTTTTTCTGAGACTCGACTGCGAACTTGGAGTCACGCAAAATGCGTTCTGTGTTCACAAATCCGATCTTTGTCGCTGCTTGAGCGTGGGACATGGTTGGCAATACAACTGCCAGGGACAAAGCACCACCAATCAACAATTTTTTCACACTATTCAAAACCGTTCTCCAATATATATTCGAATTTAGAAGCCTGTACCAATCGTGAATTGAACACGTTGGGTTTCGTCCTGAGGCTCTTTGTTCAGCGGCACACCCAAGCTGAATTTCAAAGGCCCAACTGGGGACAACCAGGAAATACCTACACCGGTGGAGTAGCGCAGTTCGCCAAACTTGATTTTCTCATTGGTTTGGAAAACATTGCCTGCGTCCAGGAATGTGAAGGCCCGGAATGTCCGGTCTCTCGACATACCCGGTATCGGGAAGAAAAACTCGGCATTGGCAATAACGCGCTTGGCGCCGCCAATGGGTACATTGTCAGCATCACGCGGCCCCAGAGTGGAGGAGCGATAGCCACGAACCGTACCAATACCACCTGCGTACACATTGCGGAAAATCGGGTAAGGCGAACCGCCCAAGCCGAAACCACCAGTAATCTCGCCGTTCAGTGCCAAGGTATAAAGCTTGCCAATCGGGAAGTAGAACTGTTCCTGGTAAGTGGTGCGGATAAACTCTTGATCGCCAAGCGGCGTTGCATATTCAGCGGTCAAGCGGGTTACACGTCCACGCGTTGGCGCAATGGCTGAATCGCGAGAATCAAACGAATAGCCTGCATTGAGCAAAATGGCGTAGCTGGAATTGCCAAAGTCATTCACGTATCGCTGGAAACGATCCGGGCTGAACGGACCCACTTCAAGATCGGTGCCCTCGTAACCAGCACCAAATGAAATACGCTCGAACTCACTGATTGGGTAACCAAAACGCAGACCTGCACCAGTGGTTTCAATAATGTAGTCACCCAAATTCAATTCGCTGGGGTCTGTGCGGCGGTTGTACACCTCGAAACTGCGGGAGACGCCATCAATGGTGAAATAGGGGTCGGTTTGTGAAAACGAAATTGTGCGGTTCACCTTGCTCGTATTCAACTCAAGGCCCACTGTTTTACCGGTACCAAACAGGTTTTGCTGCTGAATTGCAGCAGAGAGCACCACACTGTCCGTACTGGAAATACCGGCACCGAGCAACAGGTTGCCGGTCGGCTTTTCTTCAACCTGCATGTTTACATCGATTTGATCTGATGTGCCTGGTACTGGTTGAGTTTCAATCTCGACATTGGAGAAATAGCCCAAACGGTCAACACGCTCTTTGGACAACTGGATTTTTCTGGAATCGTACCAAGAAGACTCAAACTGACGGAATTCACGGCGAATTACTTCATCTTTGGTGCGGGTGTTTCCACCCACATTCATGCGGCGGACATAAACCCGCTTACCCGTGTCCACTGCCATATTGATGTTGACCACACGATTTTCGCGATCAAGGTCGGGAATGACGTTGGCATTGGCAAATGCATAACCATAATTACCTAAACGGTCTTGAATGGCTTTGGAGGTATCGGTCAACAATTCGCCATTAAAGGTTTCGCCTTTCTTCATCTTGATCAGCGAGCGCAGTTCGTCATCGCGACCCGTTAACTGACCGGTCAGTTCGATATCACCAAAGGTGAATTTCTCGCCTTCCTTGATGGTGATCGTGATGAAAATGTCTTGTTTGTTGGGTGCGATTTGAACCTGGGTATTCTCGATATTGAAATCGGCATAACCGCGATTCAGGTAAAAAGAACGCAGCTTTTCAATGTCACCACTGAGCTTTTGCCGTGAATACTGATCGTTTTTGCTGTACCAGGACATCCAGCCACCAGTGCTCAGCTGAAATTCCTCAAGCAGGTCTTCCTCTTCAAAATCCTTTGCACCCAGAATTTTCAGTTGTTTGATCGATGCAGACTCGCCTTCGTCAACATTGAAGGTGATGCCTACACGGTTACGTGCCAACTGATCCACTCGGGTTTGAACCTGCGCGCCATATTTGCTGCGTGAAAGGTACTGGCGCTTCAATTCCTGCTCAGCTTTGTCAAGCAGAGACTTATCGAAAATCAGCGATTCGCCGATACCCACACCTTTCAGTGCTTCCTTCAGCGTTTCCTTGTCGAATTCCTTGGTGCCATTGATTTCTACAGAGGCGATCGCTGGGCGCTCAACCACGGTAACAACCAGCACATCGCCTTTTGCAGAAATTTTGACGTCTTCAAAAAAACCGGTCGCAAAAAGTGAGCGGATGGCCTGCAAGGCCTTCTCATCGGTAAATGTGTCGCCCACGCGAATCGGCAGGTAGCTAAACACCGTGCCCGCTTCAGTGCGACGCAATCCTTCCACCTCGATGTCTTTCACCACAAATTGGGTTGCCTGGGCGTGTACAACGCCCACCGACAATGCACAGGTGGCCACGACTGGGTAAACCAAGCGCGCTGGAAACAGAGTACTTCTTATTGTCATTCAGATCGTTCCTACCAGCCCCGTCAGGCTGGAACCAATATATGAAGGCCTTTAGAAAATTAGCCTTTGAATATCATTAAAAAAAGCAACACTGGTCAATATGCCAATCAGCAAAATACCCAGTTTTTGGCCTCGAATTTGCCACACTTCATCAACCGGCTTGCCTCTGACGATTTCGGCCAAATAATACATCAAGTGCCCACCATCCAAGAGAGGGATCGGCAAAAGATTCAAAATGCCTAGGCTAACAGAAACCATGGCCAGAAAACCGAAAAAAGGAAGAATCCCGAGGCTCGATGATTCGCCTGCAGCCGAAGCAATGGACACTGGTCCACTAAGGTGGTTCCAGGACAAATCGCCCGTGACCATTTTACCCAACGCGGCCAGCGAAAATACGCTGACTTCGATCATACGACCAGTGCCTTCAACAATCGATTCAAACGGATTCAAGGGATTGCTGACAATGATTGATTCGCCGCCTATGGACAAGCCCAGACGTCCAATCGTTTCCCCGTTTTCCAATTGTGTTTTTTCAGGTACGGCCAATAAACTGATGTCTTGCTCGTTGCGACGAACAAGCACCGTGGATTTTGATGCGGGGCGCTCTTTGATCAGGGTGGTAAATTGGGCCGAGGTTTCAACCGGGATGCCATCTACGCTTAACAATTGATCGTTCGGCAGAAAGCCAGCCTTTGCTGCAGCACTGCCCTCGCCCACAGCCCTGACCAGCACGCTTTTTTCGATGGGGGAAAATCCCAGTTCGCGTGTTAAAGAAGGACCCAACTCCGCATTGATTGCCGATGACTTGACCGGCTCCAGAAATACTTCATTTCCTCCACGATCAACCTTGATTGACAGATCGTCGCGGAAAAGGCGAGCTTTGATCAAGGCCCAAGAGACTTCGTTCCAGTTTTTGGTTCTATCGCCGTTGACTTCCGTGATTTCATCGCCGCCCATCAAGCCAGTACTGGCCGCGATCGAGTTCGGTGTGGGCTCGGAAACCTGAGTGGCCAGGCCCATTGGCTGCATATAAGCCAAAAAGCCGTAAATCAACGCGGCAAGAATCAGGTTGGCCAAGGGGCCCGCCAACACAACCGCGATGCGCTGACCCACGGGTTTGCGGTTAAAAGCCTCTGAGAGCTCAATATCGTGACCTTTCAGGCTGTCCGGGTCACGCTCATCGAGCATACGAACATATCCGCCCAAGGGAATCCACGAAATTGTCCATTCCA
Organism: Limnobacter sp. 130; assembly: GCF_902506325.1. Classification (GTDB taxonomy): domain Bacteria; phylum Pseudomonadota; class Gammaproteobacteria; order Burkholderiales; family Burkholderiaceae_B; genus Limnobacter. The sequence continues at coordinate 211,648 of NZ_LR732330.1, read as the reverse complement.
CCTTGGTTTTCTGGTTGATCCACCGAAAAATGGGCTTGCCAAAACCCACTGAAAAGCGAATCACACGCACGCCATAGTAGCGGGCCACTGCGTAGTGGCCGTACTCGTGAATAAAAACCAGAATGCCCAAGGCAAGCAGGAACGAAACAATTGAATTCAGCATTTAAATCCTGTGTTTAAAACTTTCCAGCGCATTCGGTTGCGAAAGCTCGCACTTCGCTGTCCAATGCAAAGGCATCGTCCAGATTGCCAACCGAGGCAGATGCGAAACGGGCAATACACATTTGCGTCAGCTTCACAATGTCCATATAAGCAATCTTTTCATTCAAAAACAAGTCCACAGCCATCTCGTTGGCGGCATTGAAAACGGGCGCCATGGTGTCGGGTTTCTCCAGTACCTCGAAAGCCAATTTCAGCATCGGAAAGCGACTTAAATCGGGTTCTTCGAAATCCAGTCTGCCCAAGGCGGCCAAATTCAAACGTGGCGATCCGGATTCAATTCGGTCGGGCAAGCCCAATACGTGGGCGATCGGTGTTCGCATGTCTGGGCAACCCAGTTGCGCCAACATACTGCCATCTTTGTATTCCACCAAAGAATGGACAATCGATTGCGGGTGAACCACCACGGACAGCTGACTGGCAGGCAAACCGAACAGCCACAATGCTTCGATCAGCTCCAAACCCTTGTTGGCCATTGTGGCGCTGTCCACTGAGATTTTCCGACCCATCACCCAATTCGGATGCGCAATCGCTTGGGCAGGCGTGACCTCGGAAAGTTCCGCGAGGCTTTTGTTTCGGAATGGTCCGCCCGAGGCCGTCAAAACCAGCCGTTCAATACCAAACTCGCTTGCTTTACTTATATCGTAGTTCGATGGCAGGCACTGATAAATCGCATTGTGCTCTGAGTCGACAGGTAAAATTGTGGCGCCCGATCGCAAACAGGCCTGAATCATGAACTGCCCGGCAAGAACAAGGGATTCCTTGTTCGCCAACAGCACCCTTTTCCCGGCCTGCAAAGCGCTGAGTGTGGGCTTAAGGCCTGCAGAGCCCACGATGGCAGCCACAACAATGTCAACTTGATCGCTTTGGCACAAAGACTCAAGATCGCCGTGCCCGCCAATTTCGGGAACGTAGCCCAGTTGATCGCGAAGTTTGTTACTGAAGCCCAGGGCATGCCAACTGTTCAATGCTTCAGGATCAGAAATGATCAATGCCTTGGGCTTGTGCACACACGCCTGGGCATACAGCAGTTCAATGTTTTTACCTGCCGCCAGGCCGTGCACCTGGAAACGGTTCGGGTGCCTGGCAACCACATCCAGTGTGTTGACACCAATGGTTCCCGTTGCACCCAAGATAAGTAGTTTTTGCACGTTCATTGTCAAATTCAAACCACGATTGCACTAACCAGCAAAATTGCAAGAGGCAGCACAGGCAGCTGCGCATCAATTCTGTCCAGAACGCCACCGTGGCCTGGCAGCAGCTGACTGCTGTCCTTCAGCCCTGCCCTGCGTTTCAGCATGGATTCAAACAGATCGCCCACCACACTGTAGGCACTGAGCACCACTAGCCAGAATGTGAATACAAAGGGGTGCCAACGTTCAAAGGCCATTACTTGCCAAGTGTTTTTCAGCTCGGGATAGGTACCAGAGAGTACAACCACCAGCCAACTCAGCAAGACCACACTGAATGCACCACCAATTGCACCCTCCCAGCTTTTACCGGGAGAAATACGGGGAGCCAGCTTGCGTTTGCCCAGGGCTTTGCCAAAGAAATACGCAAAAATATCCGCCGCAAAGCAAATTGCAATAGTGCTTAATAAAAAGACAATGCCGTAGGTTTTGGTAATAATCAAGGCCAAACCCGCAGCGGCGATAAGAACAAAGCCAGCGAAGCCGTACAGGCTTTTGTTGGCCAACACGCCGACGGACACATTTCGAAGGCACCATGGGGCGAAAGCCACCCAAAAAACGCTGGCCAAGGCAAGCAACGGAAGAGCTTGAGTTTGGAGATTAATTACACGTTCAGCAGCAACGCAAAGGGCACCGCCCAACACTGCATATGCAATTGCCTGTCGGGGCTTGAACAGACCCAGCCTTGCCCACTCCCAGAAGGCACCCACAAGCACTGCCAATACAAATAAATTCCAGCCGACCACGCCGCCATACAACAGAACAACTAGCAACACGATCAGCAGGATCACAGCTGTGATCACACGCGTTCTAAGCATGATATGTCTCGATTGAGAACCGAATCACTGGGCAGATTGCCGAACATTGACCACTGGGGGTTGAATCTGCTCGGAGGTTCGACCAAAGCGTCTTTCTCTGTTGTTATAGGAATCAATGGCCTCAAGCATCATGGGCTTGCCGAAATCAGGCCAAAACTTGTCTGTGAAATAGAACTCAGTGTACGCCAACTGCCACAACAGGAAATTGGACACCCTTTGCTCGCCGCCGGTGCGAATGAAAAGGTCTGGCTCAGGGCTGCCTTGAAGGCACAAATGCTTCGACAGATCCGTTTCAGATATTTGCTCGGGATTGCTGGCCAACTCAGGATTGTTTTTCAACATTTTTTTGGTGGCCTGGAGAATATCCCAACGCCCACCGTAATTGGCAGCAATATTCAAGAACAGCCGAGTGTTGTCTTTGGTGAGCTCTTGAGCTGATGCAATCGCAGCTTGAAGCTCAGGTTCAAACGCTGTGGTGTCGCCAATAACCCTCAGGCAAATGTTTTCCCGATGCATGGACTCAACGTCTTTGCGAAGCACCCGAATGAACAGACGCATCAATAAACTGACTTCCTCGGGGGGGCGACGCCAGTTCTCGGAGGAAAAAGCAAACAGGGTGAGATGCTCAACGCCCAACTCACAGCAGGCTTGAACAGTGCGCTTGACTGCATCTACACCACGTTTGTGCCCGGCGAACCGGGGCATCATTCGCTGTTTAGCCCAACGGCCGTTTCCATCCATCACGATTGCAACGTGCTTTGGAATGTTGGATGTGGAAGGTACATCCAGGGTTGAGCTGGTGTAGACGGTCATGGATGACTTTAAACCGTCATGATTTCGGCTTCTTTGGACTGCAAAACCTGATCGACTTCAGACACAAACTTGTCGGTCAATTTTTGAACATCAGCCTGTGCGCGGCGCTCATCGTCCTCGGAAATTTCTTTGTCGTTGACCAAGCGCTTTAGCGCTTCGTTGGCATCGCGGCGCAGGTTGCGAATGGCCACCTTGGTTTGCTCGCCCTCACCCTTGATGAACTTGGTCAGTTCCTTGCGGCGCTCCTCGGTCAGCGCTGGCATTGGAACACGAATGGTTTCACCCATCGACGCTGGGTTCAAGCCGAGGTCTGATTCACGAATGGCTTTTTCCACGGCGTTGGCCATGTTTTTTTCCCACGGCTGAACCACAATGGTGCGCGCGTCGGCAAGACTCATGTTTGCCACTTGTGAAATTGGTACCATGGAACCATAGTAATCAACTTGCACATGGTCCAAAATGCCGGTGTGTGCGCGGCCAGTGCGGACTTTCTGCAGGTCTGTCTTCAGGGATTCGATGGATTTAACCATCTTTTCTTCGGTTGTGCTTCGAATGTTTGCAACGCTCATGATTGGATTCTCACTGCCTCAGTCGATTGATTCGTCAATTATTACATGTGCACCAAGGTGCCCTCGTTTTCACCAGCAACGGCTCGGTGCAGCGCACCCGGCTTGTTGATGGAAAACACCCGAATTGGAAGCTTTTGATCGCGACACAGGGCAAACGCCGTCGCATCCATGACCTCGAGGTTTTTGGAAATTGCTTCGTTGAATGAAATTCTTTCGTACCGGGTTGCGGTTGGGTCTTTGTTGGGATCAGCAGTATAGATGCCGTCCACTTTCGTGGCTTTTAGCACCACTTCCGCACCAATTTCAGAACCGCGCAATGCCGCAGCGGTGTCGGTTGTAAAGAAAGGGTTGCCTGTACCCGCAGCAAAGATGACAACTTTGCCTTCTTCAAGGTAACGAATGGCCTTGGGGCGAATGTAAGGCTCAACCACTTGCTCAATGTTCAAGGCGGATTGAACCCGTGCTTCAACCCCGGCACGACGAAATGCGTCTTGCAGGGCCAGTGCGTTCATCACTGTGGCCATCATGCCCATGTAGTCTGCAGTGGCTCTGTCCATGCCGGCCGCGCCAGGCGCGATACCCCGGAAAATGTTGCCACCACCGATAACAACTGCCAACTCCACACCAGATGCGGAAACCTCCGCAACCTCAGCAACCATTCTTTCTATGGTTTGACGATTGATGCCGTAGGAGTCTTCACCCATCAGGGCTTCGCCTGACAATTTGAGTAACACACGTTTGTATGCTGACATTCAAGCCTCTTGTTGGATCATTGTCAGGATTCTATAACGTAAAGCACAGAACTTCGTAGACGTACAAATAAAAAGGGGCCTCCCGTGTTGAGAAACCCCTCTTCAAATAAAGGAATTAACGTCCTGCGGCGGCGGCTGCTGCTTGAGCGGCAACTTCAGCGGCGAAATCGTTCACCTTCTTTTCAAAGCCTTCACCAACGATGAACAGGTCGAAGCCGTTAACTTCGCTGCCCTTGCTCTTTAGCATGGCTTCAACGGTAAGTTTGTCGTCTTTCACGAAAGGCTGAGACAACAGAGCGACTTCCTTCAAGAACTTCTTGATCGAACCCTCAACCATTTTTTCGGCGATGTCGGCTGGCTTTCCAGACTCTTCCGCCTTGGCTTTTGCCACTGAGCGTTCACGATCAATGTCTTCTTGTGGAACACCGCTTTCGTGCAAAGCCTTGGGTTTGGTCGCCGCAATGTGCAATGCAACGTCTTTACCCACGTTCTCGTCAGACCCGGTGTAGTCCACCAGTACGCCAATTTTGCCACCGTGAATGTAAGAGCTCAGGTTGCCTTTGGCTTCTACACGATTGAAGCGACGCACAGACATGTTTTCACCGATCTTGCCGATCAGGGCTGCACGCACGGTTTCAACTGTGCCTTCGCCCAGTGGCAATGCTGACAACGCTTCAACATTTGCAGGGTTGTGGTCGGCAATCAGCTTGGCCACATTGGCTACAAAGGCAAGGAAATCGTCGTTTTTGGCAACAAAGTCGGTTTCACAGTTTACTTCTACAATTGTTCCCAACTTGCTGGAATCATTGATATAAATACCAACAAGACCTTCGGTGGTTGCGCGAGCAGCGGCTTTGCTGGCCTTGCTGCCCAATTTCACACGCAAAATTTCCTCAGCCTTGTCCATGTCGCCAGCGGCTTCGGTCAGGGCTTTCTTGCATTCCATCATGGGCGCGTCTGTTTTCTCGCGCAGTACTTTAACCATTGCTGCTGTAATTTCAGCCATTGATTTTCTCCTAAAGTCGGATTCTGAATTAGATAAAAAAAAGGGGCGACTGGTCGCCCCATCGGAAGACAAAGGCTTGATTAGCCTTCAGCTCCCTCTTCAGACACTTCAACGAAGTCGTCGCCGCCTTTGATGGCTTCAACCACATCGTTTACAGCCTGGTCGCGGCCAGCCAACACGGCATCGGCTACGGAACGGGCGTACAAACGAATGGCGCGGGCGGAGTCATCGTTACCAGGAACAATGTAGCTAACACCTGCGGGCGAGTGGTTCGTATCCACGATACCAACAACTGGAATGCCCAGCTTCTCGGCTTCGGTGATGGCAATTTTGTGGTAACCCACGTCGCACACGAAAATTGCATCAGGCAATGTTGGCATGTCTTTGATGCCACCAATTGACTGGTTCAGTTTTTCGAGTTCACGGGCGAACATCAAGGCTTCTTTCTTGGACATGCGCTCAGTACCGCCGTCGGCGATGATGGCTTCCATGTCTTTCAGACGCTTGATGGATGTTTTCACGGTTTTGAAGTTGGTCAGCATGCCGCCCAACCAGCGCTGGTCAACGAAGGGCATGCCGCAGCGTGCTGCTTCTTCAGCGATAATTTCTTTGGCTTGGCGCTTTGTGCAGACAAACAGGATGTTGCCGCGGTTTGCTGACAGTCGCTTCACGAATTTCAGCGCGTCGTCGAGCATTACGACGGTTTTTTCCAGATTGATAATGTGGATTTTGTTACGATGGCCGTAGATGAAAGGGGCCATTTTTGGGTTCCAGAAGCGTGTTTGGTGGCCAAAGTGGCAACCAGCTTCCAGCATTTCGCGCATTGATGCTGCCATGAATTTCTCCAGTATAGACAGGGTTGAATGGGTTTGTACTGGGCTAGCATCGGGTTAATAAACCAACAAAAACTAGCACCCTGTCGCACAAACCATTAAATTTACTCTTAAGCGCTAACTAACTAAGCCAGTTAGCCATAGCGCCAGAGCAGCCAAAGATTATACTCGGTTAAAATACGTTAGCTCAAGCAGGAATTAAACAAAACCATGGATATTGTGATTAAAAATGAGCACGACATTGAAAAAATGCGTGTTGCTGGCCGTTTGGCCTCGGAAGTTCTGGATTTTATCGGCCCGCACGTGGTTGCAGGCATTACCACCGATGAACTCGATAAGCTTTGCCACGACTACATGGTGAATGTGCAGGGCACCATTCCAGCCCCTTTGAATTATGCCCCACCGGGTTACACGCCCTACCCCAAGTCAATTTGTACTTCGGTCAACCACCAAATTTGTCATGGTGTGCCCGGCCCCAAGAAATTGAAGAACGGTGACATTATCAATATTGATATTACGGTCATCAAAGAGGGTTATCACGGCGACACAAGCCGCATGTTCATTGTGGGTGAGGGCTCGCTGGCCGCGCGAAGACTCTGTGAAATTACGTTTGAAGCCATGTGGATTGGCATTGAGCAGGTAAAACCCGGGGCCACACTGGGCGATGTGGGTGCTGCGATTCAGAAATTCGCTGAAGGCTTTGGCTACTCGGTGGTTCGTGAGTTTTGTGGTCACGGAATTGGCACCAAGTTTCATGAAGAACCGCAAGTGTTGCACTATGGCAAACTTGGAACTGGTGTGAAATTGCTGGAAGGCATGATTTTCACCATCGAACCCATGCTGAATGCGGGTCGCAGGGAAATCAAGGAAATGCCGGATGGCTGGACAATTGTGACCAAAGACCACAGTCTGTCGGCTCAGTGGGAACACACGGTTTTGGTCACCGCCAATGGTTACGAAATCTTGACTCAGTCAACAGGAACACCAGCGAATCCTCGCTTGAAAACACAGGCAGCCTGACTTGAGCAACAAACCGGTAATTACGGCTGAATCCAGTTCTGCACAAGATTTGAACGCTGTGCGGGTAGCAATTAAGAACCAGTTGAAAAGCCAGGCACACCTTTGGCTGACCCCATTTGACCAACACACCCCAGCGTCCATGGTTGAATCGGTGCTGAGAAAACGCAGTGTTTGCGTGGATGAAGCCCTGGTCTCCCTTTGGGATGCCATCGGAATGCCCAAACAATACAGCTTGGTCGCGGTTGGTGGTTATGGGCGTGGTGAATTGTTTCCCTTCTCTGATGTGGACGTGCTGATCCTCATTGACCAGGAACCGGATGAAATCAACACAGAGAAGCTGGAAACCTTTTGTGGATCGGGTTGGGACATTGGCCTTGAAATCGGGCACAGCGTCAGAACCCCTGACCAATGTGTTGAAGAAGCTGGCAAAGACATCACAGTACAAACAGCACTTGTTGAATCGAGACTTCTTGCCGGAAATTCCAATAATTTCAAAAAGCTGAACGATACTCTTCACAAATTACTTGAAGTTAAAGCCTTTTTTCGTAAGAAAACCCTTGAGCTTCGGCAACGTCACGCCAAGTATCAAGAAACACCCTACAGCCTTGAGCCCAACTGCAAAGAGAGCCCCGGCGGACTTCGAGATTTACACGTCATTCTTTGGGTATGCCGAGCTGCCAATCTGGGCAATAGCTGGGCTGAAATGGCCAAAAAAGGGCTGATCACGCCATTTGAGGCCGCAAAGTTGAGAAACAACGAGCGCACCCTCAAAAAATTCAGATACCAATTGCATGTGACAACTGGCCGCCGGGAAGACCGACTTGTTTACGATGTGCAAACCCAACTGGCTGAGTCCTTGGGCTATCGCCCCACCGCTGCGAAGCGGTCAAGCGAACAACTGATGCAACGGTATTATTTGGCCGCCAAGGCGGTCATGCAATTGAACACGATATTGCTTCAAAATATTGAATTGTCGATATTCGGCGTTAATGCTGAACCTGTGGTGATCGACGATGAGTTTCAGGTCACTGATTCTTTGCTCGACATTCGAGACGACGAGGTATTTGCCCGAAATCCTTCAGCCATGCTTCGTGCTTTCATCGTGATGCAGCAAAACCCGCGCTTAAAGGGTATGAGCGCCCGAATGTTGCGCCGACTTTGGCACAGTCGGGTCAAGATCAATAGTGATTTCAGAAATGACCCCGTCAACAAGGCGTTGTTCATTGATTTTTTCAAACAGCCCCAAGGAATAGTCCACGAACTGCGGCGCATGAACGAGACCAGTGTGCTCGGAAGGTATTTGCCTGTTTTTCGGAAAATTGTGGGTCAAATGCAGCATGACCTGTTTCATGTGTACACAGTAGACCAGCACATTTTGACCGTGGTTCGCAATTTGCGCCGGTTTACGATGGCAGAGCATGCACATGAGTACCCCTACTGCAGCCAATTAATGGCCAATTTTGACGATCACTGGTTGTTGTATATTGCTGCCCTGTTTCATGATGTGGCCAAGGGTCGTGGTGGCGACCACAGCGTATTGGGTGAAGTTGACGCCCGCAAGTTTTGCAAAGACCACGGATTGAATCAGGAAAGCACCGACTTGGTGGCTTTTCTGGTGAAACATCACCTGACCATGTCGAACACGGCTCAGAAGAAAGATTTGTCAGATGTTGAAGTGCTCAAGGAGTTTGCCGCGTTGGTAAAAACTCCACGCAACCTGACAGCACTCTACCTGCTCACAGTGGCTGATATTCGGGGTACAAGCCCGAAAGTTTGGAATGCCTGGAAAGGCAAATTGCTGGAAGATTTGTATCGACTGACGCTTAAACACTTGGGCGGTGAGGCTCCGAACCGCCGTCAAATGCTTGCCGAGCAGCAGGCTGAGGCGCGGAGAATTTTGCGGCTGTATGCACTTTCCGATGATGTGCAAGACAAGCTTTGGGCTCAGCTCGACGTGTCTTATTTCTTAAGACAAGGCCCCAGCGACATTGCCTGGCACACGCGGCACCTTTACTGGCGCGTGGACACAGATCAACCGATCGTCAAGGCTCGCCTTTCTCCCATTGGTGAAGGCCTGGAATTGCTGGTTTACACGCGGGATGAAATGGATTTGTTTGCGAGAATTTGTGGTTATTTCGATTCCAAGAACCTGAGTATTCTGGATGCGAAAATTCACACCACCTCGCACGGTTATGCGCTTGATTCTTTCCTGATCCAGCACGACAGTCACCATGAGTTTTACCGGGAAACATTGTCCTTACTCGAGGCAGAACTTCAGGACCGACTGATCAAGCGTCAGCCCCTTGAAGCACCGGTGTTTGGAAGAATGTCCCGACAATCACGACACTTTCCGGTGCGCCCTTCGGTTGACTTGAAGCCCGACGAGAAAGGCAATCAATATTTGCTCACCGTGTCGGCCACTGACCGCACGGGTTTGCTCTACTCCATTACTCGTTTGCTGGCGCAATACAAAGTCAACGTGCAAACAGCCAAGATCATGACCCTGGGCGAGCGCGCGGAAGATTCTTTCTTGCTGTATGGTCAATCACTGAATTCCGGCAAACTTCAAATTCAACTTGAAGCCGAGCTTCTGGAGCTGTTGTCCATTTGAATTCGAATATCGGGTTTTTTACACAACCCTTTTTATTCGTCGTGAAGCTGGACCATCGATTTGATGATCCCCATTACACGGCCCATTCCTTCATGAACTGTTTTGCTGATTTGGGCGTGTGAAATTTCCTGAGCACTCTCGCCCACTCCGGCAGCCTGGTTGACTACCAAGGCCAGGTGCGCGTACGGTATTTCCAGCTCACGCGCAAGGCAGGCCTCGGGCATGCCAGTCATGCCAACAATGTCGGCACCATCGCGCGCCAGCCGCTTAACCTCGGCCGCAGTTTCCAATCGTGGACCCTGTGTGCAGGCGTAACAGCCGCCCTGCGCCACTTGCTCGCCAACTGAGTCAGCGGCAAGACACAACGACGTGCGAAGTGCTTGGTCATAAGGCCAGGTGAAGTCGATGTGTTGCACTGCCTGGTTGTCGCCTTCAAAAAAAGTAGCGTGGCGCCCGTGGGTGTAGTCCAGTATTTGATCGGGTACGACCAACTGCCCGGGCTTTAAATCAGGGCGAATGCCACCCACCGAGGCCACGGAGAGAATCCCTTCAATGTTGAGCTGCGACAGGGCCCAAATATTGGCCCTGTAGTTAATTTGATGGGGAGCAATGGTATGTCCGTAGCCGTGGCGCGCCAGAAAAACAATTTCATGACCGGCCAGCATGCCGATGGTGAGGGCACCGGAGGGCTCGCCATACGGGGTGCGTTGCACCTTGCGCATGGTAATTTCAAACCCTGGCAACTGACTCAAACCACTACCGCCCAACACTGCGTACATTGTTTACTTCCTGTTCTTTAAATAATCTGCAAACTCTGCAGCCACTTCGTGGTGTTTCAAACCGAGTTCCACCGTGGCCTTTAGATAACCAATTTTAGAGCCACAATCGAAGCGCGTACCTGTGAATCGATAAGCCAATACGGGCTGGTCTTCCAACAAGGAGGCAATGCCATCAGTCAGCTGGATTTCTCCGCCAGCGCCTTTGCCGGTTTTGCGAATGTGATCAAAAATTTGTGAATTCAACACATAACGCCCTACTACCGCCAGGTTGGTGGGGGCGTCTTTGGGGTCGGGCTTCTCAACAATTGCATTGACCCGCTCGGAACGATTGTTCCAAGGCGTGCTTGAGACAATACCGTAAGACTTTGTTTCAGAAGGATCAACCTCTTGCACTGCCAATACGCTGGCGTGTTCACGCTCGAACACTTTGACCATTTGATGGGTCACCGAAGGCGTGCCTTTGTCAACATCCATCAGGTCGTCAGCCAGCAGCACGGCAAAGGGTTCCGTACCCACCACGGGCTCGGCGCACAACACTGCATGCCCCAGGCCCAACGGCTCCATCTGACGGATATAAATACAATTCACGTGACTGGGTACAATGTTTTTCACTATTTCAAGCAGTGCGGTTTTACCACGCGCTTGCAGCTCAGCTTCCAGCTCGTAGGCCTTGTCAAAATGGTCTTCGATGGATCGTTTGCTGCGCCCTGTAATAAAAACAAGTTCGGTCATCCCGGCTTCAAGCGCTTCTTCAACGGCGTATTGAATCAATGGCTTGTCCACAACCGGCATCATTTCTTTGGGGCTTGCTTTGGTGGCAGGTAAAAAGCGGGTGCCCATACCCGCGACGGGGAATACAGCTTTTCTAACTCGGGTCATGATCGCTCACTCAGTAGTAGTCAATGAATAAGAAAGTAATCGAAATAAACAATTCTGATTAAAGCATACCTTGAAATGTACCCTCGTCCAGCACTGTAACGCCCAAGGCAGCAGCCTTGTCCAATTTGCTACCCGCCGCTTCTCCAGCCAAAAGGTAATCCGTTTTCTTGGACACTGAACCGGTTACTTTTCCGCCTCGTGTTGCGATCAATGCCGCCGCGTCGTCTCGACTGTATTGGCTCAAAGTGCCTGTCAGCACAAATGTCTTGCCATAAAATGGATGCGACTCATCAGTGACTTGGGTCTCTTCGGCAGGCCAACTCAGGCCAAGCGCAATAAGTTCATGCACGACCTGCTGATTGCCAGGTTCATCGAAAAATTGACGAATTGATTCAGCCACCACTGGGCCAACGTCGTTCACCTCAAGCAGCGCATCGATGCTCGCGCCCATCAGTCGGTCGACATTTTTAAAATGCGTTGCCAGGTCTCGTGCTGTCGCCTCACCCACATGCCTTATGCCCAAGCCAAAGAGAAAGCGTCCAAAGGTGGTTTGCTTTGCTTTGTTGATGCTGTCCAGCAGGTTTCGCGCCGATTTTTCACCCATTCGCTCAAGCTGCACCAACGCCTCATATTCCAGGCGAAAAAGATCTGCCGGCGTTTTCACCCACTCTTTGTCGACCAAGACTTCAACCAGCTTGTTACCCAGTCCCTCAATGTCAATGGCTCGCCGATGTGCGAAATGAATAATAGACTGCGTAAGCTGTGCCTTGCACACCAAGCCACCAGTACACCTGAATGCAGCCTCGCCCTCTTCCTTGCGAACAAGGGAGTTACAAATTGGGCAATGCGTGGGCATAACAAATGCAGTGCTTGCCGCGCTGCGAACATTGCCGGAAAACGGAATAACCTCGGGAATGACATCGCCTGCCCGGCGAACCAATACCTGATCCCCCACGCGCAAGTCTTTGCGTTGAATTTCATCCAGGTTATGCAAAGTGGCAGACGAAACAACCACCCCGCCTACCTTCACTGGCTCCAGTTTTGCCACTGGAGTAATTGAACCAGTTCGGCCCACCTGCACTTCAATGTTAAGCAGCCGGCTGAGTACTTCATCGGGTGGATATTTATGTGCAACTGCAAAGCGCGGTGCTTTGGCTACGTACCCCAGTTGATCCTGAAGATCAAAGGAGTCAACTTTGTAAACCACACCATCGATCTCAAAAGGCAAGGAACTTCGACGTTCGCCTACATTGCGATAAAACGAAAGCAGACCATCTGCACCATGCGCGGTCTGGCTCAATTCCGACACTGGCAATCCCATGTCTGCCAGCCATTTCATCATGGCAGATTGGCTTTTTAGTTCACGAAGTTGCTCGCGTTCCAATGCTGCACCGTAGCAGTAAAACCGCAGGGGACGCCCCGCGGCTATTTTGGGATCAAGTTGTCGAATGGTGCCAGCGGCTGCATTGCGTGGATTGGCAAAAACTTTCAGACCCAGCTCTGCCTGCCGTTCATTCATCTGCATAAAATCTTTTTTTGTCATAAAGATTTCGCCGCGAATTTCAAGCTGTGCTGGTATGTCGCTTCCTTTTAATCGAAGCGGCAAGCTTCGAATGGTTTTTACATTGGCTGACACGTCTTCACCCACAGTGCCATCGCCACGGGTAATCGCTTTGTCAAAATTGCCATTGTTGTAGTGGATCGATATTGCCAAACCGTCAAATTTCGGATCCACCGAGTAATCGATGATGGCTTCAGGGGGCAGATCGGCCAATTCTTTGACTCGCCGATCAAACGCAATCACGTCGCTGTCATCAAATGCATTGCCCAGCGAAAGCATGGGTACGCGATGTCGAACTTGTTCGAATCCCTCGGCGGGCTTGCCGCCGACACGTTGCGTTGGCGAATTGCTTTGAATTAGTTCAGGGTGTTTGCTCTCGAGTTGCTGCAACAACTGGTAATTTTTGTCGTACTCCGAATCGGGCACCTCGGGTTCGTCGAGAACATAATAAGCATGCTCCCAGCGGTTCAACAAATCGATCAGCCTGCGCATGGCCAGCATGGGCGACTCTTCCGGAGAATTGCCGCTGTTTGCACTATCGAACAAATCCAGATTGCTCATGAAAACAAAATGCGAGCCACGGTTGTGCCAGGTTTGAAGCCGGAATCAGTCAAATTGCGAACCCGCTCAATGAGCTGATTGTAAATACCTTCAATTGCCTGCGTACTCAAGGTTCTACCCGAGTCGTCCATCAAGGGGGCGCCAAATTTCTCATTCATGCCATGGCATACGGTGACAATGTCACCCAAGGCCTTGACTGGTTCAGCGGAATTGGGCACATCAATGCTGAAGCTCAACAAACGCTTACCAGGCGCATTGTGAATCACCATGCTGGCCAGGGAGCCCGATTCGTCACTGAGAAACCACTGATGTCCTTTCTGTACCCAACCGGCCACCGCCAGCATGTCAACAGCCGTGCTTTCTTGCACGGTGTCGGGTAGCAAACAATGCAATCCCAACAAGGTATCCAGCGCAGCTGCTGCTTGATCCAGCGTTTCTGCTTTGGCAACCACTTCTTTCATTTCCGGGAATTCGATGTCCGCATTTTGATCCTCGGCAAACCGTTTCAGCTTTCCAAGAACTTCTGAAAACTCAATAGAGCTCAGTGGTCCTTTGCGGTTGGCGATCTGAACACTGGCTCTTAATGATCGTGCCGTGCCCGCATAGGGACTGGCCTTAAACCACAGCGTTTCAGTGCTTTCAGCAGAATCAGGACTGGCAGAATAAATAATGCGCTTCCGATTGATCTGCTCTAAGCCATCGACCAGCGCTTTCCACGAATTTGCGTCTTTTTCTTCATCAAATCGAACAATAAAATCTGCGAACAGACGCTTGTCGATTGTAATTTGCAGTTCATTTTGCAGATTATTGTCGTTGAGGGGCATTTCAGAGCTTGAATCATCTGCGGCCTCATCAAATGAAAGATCAGAATCCGGATAACTCGAACCTGAAAAACCTGGTTCAGAGCGCTCAAATCCTGATTTGGCAACACCTGTATTCAAGAGCGGATCTTCGTCTGTTTGACCGAAGCGTTCGCTGGCCTGATTTCGCAGCCTGTAATCTTGCCACCAGTTGTAAGCGATCATGGCAGCAATGCCGCCGCCGCCAACAATCAGAAGGGTGAGTTGTAAATCGTTCATACGGTTTCCGTGGCCATTTTTTCTGCTGCAGCCAAATCAACGGCAACAATACGGGAAACACCTTTTTCCTGCATCGTGACTCCGATCAGCTGCTGCGCCATTTCCATGGCGATTTTATTGTGGGAAATGAACAAAAACTGGGTTTGTTCAGACATTTGTTTGACCAAGCGCGTGAAGCGCTCGGTATTTGCGTCGTCCAGCGGCGCATCCACCTCGTCGAGCAAGCAAAATGGCGCAGGATTCAATTCGAATATTGCAAACACCAGTGCCGTGGCAGTAAGCGCTTTTTCTCCACCTGACAGCAGGTGAATAGTGCCGTTTTTCTTGCCGGGCGGTTGCGCAAATACCTGAACACCAGCGTCCAGGATTTCATCGCCAGTCATGACCAAGCGAGCCTCGCCGCCACCAAATAGTTTGGGGAACAATCGCGAGAAGTGGCCATTGACCACACCAAAGGTTTCAGAGAGAAGGTCTCGGGTCTCTTTGTCAATTTTACTAATTGCATCCTCAAGGGTTTCCATGGCTTCTATCAGATCACCAGCCTGTTGGTCCAAGAAAGATTTTCTCTCTGTCGCAGCGGCCAATTCGTCAAGCGCGGCCAGGTTGACTGCCCCCAACTCTTGCATACCGTTGGTAAGGCGCGTTACTTCAGCCTGGAGCACCGACGCTTTAGGCGGCACCTCCATGGCAACGAACTGCTGGCTTAATTCGTTTACATCGGCGTGAACTTCGTCCATCAAATTTTTATATTGTTCGATGGTTAATTCAGCCGCCTGAATTTTTAATGCCAAGTCTTGAACCGCATCCCGTAAGGGGTCAGCCTGTTTGTCGCTCTCTTTCTCGCTGCGCTCGAGCTCAGAAACCTTCGCCATGATTTGTTCAAGGGCATCGCGAGACACTGCCACTTTTTCTTCGGCGATCACGCGTTCTTCCAGCGCACCTTGAAGCGCCTCTTGTCCCTCAATTTCAGAGAGCCCCTCAAGTTCGGCCAAAGCCAGTTGCTTGCGCTGTTGAATTTGTTGAATTTGACTGCTTGCAAATGCAGTGTCGCGCTCGCATTCCCGCTGCCGCGATTCCTGATTGCGAATATTGAACTCTGCGTCCTGTTTCCTACGCAGTGTGTTTTGTACTTGTGCCTGTTTGTCGCGCAATGCCTGTTCAGCTTCCGTCACCTTGTCTTTGCGGCTTTCAAGGGCATCGCTGGCCACTGCCAGCTGTTCATCCAGCTCGGCGTATTTGTCTTCTGATTCGAGAAGAATGGCGCGCTGCTCTTCAAGCTCACTTTGCAACAAAGCCAAATCCAAACCGATCTGTTCGCGACGACTGTCCGCCCTGCTTTGTTGTTCTTGCAGGCGAATCAATTGCACCTGGGCTTCATGCTGGCGTTTTGTAAGGCTTTCGACGAGGTTTCGGGCCTGCACCACATTGGCTTTCATTTCACCGGTGCGCAATTGCAATTGATCGCGCTTGGCCATGGACTCGTTTTTCAACATGTCGAGTGCTCGCACTTCAGTGCGCAAGGCTTCAATTTGCTGCTGGCGCTCAAGCCGACCACTTTGAGCGTTATCGGCAGCATAGAAAGACACCCCGGTGACGCTTACGCAATGTCCCTGTGGCGTGAAAACTCGCTGACCAGGCTTGAGTGTTTTGCGTTTGAGCAGCGCGGATGGCAAATCGGGTGCCAGCAAATAGCCCGCCAACAACTGAACCAACGATTGTTGTACAGACGAATCCGAACTGCGGACCAGGCTTGCCAGGTCTTCGGGACCCACGGGCAAGTTTGAATTTGAAGTCGGTGACGATTCCATGAAAGCCACGCGGGCGGGCGGAGGCTGTTTTGCAAAGCCCTCAACCAGGTCCAGTGTTCTGACTTGAAAGCTGTCCAAAGACTCCCTCAAAGCAGATTCAAGCGCCCTTTCCCAGCCACGTTCAACTTGCAGTTTGCCCAACAAGCGCGGAGTTTCGCCCAATCCGCTACTTTCAACCCACGGCATTAATTCGGCACTTTCTGCAAGTTGATCATTTAATTTTTCAAGTGCTTGCAATTGCGCCTGGGCATTGGCGTACTTGTCACGTTCGGCATTAAACGCCGCTTGTACGTGGTCCAGCTCAGCGCCGCCCGCTGCCAGTTTGTTTTCCAGTTCGC
The DNA here is from genome assembly GCF_902506325.1 of Limnobacter sp. 130. GTDB lineage: Bacteria > Pseudomonadota > Gammaproteobacteria > Burkholderiales > Burkholderiaceae_B > Limnobacter. The sequence continues at coordinate 194,812 of NZ_LR732330.1, read as the reverse complement.
CAAGATTGTTTGTGGCTTGGGAAAGCTCGCCTTCAAGTGACTGAACTCGGGCCTGAACCTCATCCATTTCATGTACAGAGGGAGCCGCAATTTGCTGCTTTTCTGATTCAAGACGATCCAGCTTTACCTGAATGGTATTTTCAGCACGACTGGCTGATTCTTGTTGCGAAGACACCTGACTGAGCGCTTGCTGTATTTGCATGACGCCTGCTCGTTGCTGATCCACAGCAGAGCGCGCAACCTGCAAGGCCTGTTCAACGGGCTCAACAGCCAACTCCGCCTCTTCAAGGGCAATAATTCGCTCTTCGAGTTCCGCTTGTAGCTCTTCTGTGGAACCGCTGATTTCCTCCAGGCGAGCATTGGCGTCTTCCTGGCGTGCTGTCCAGTTTTGTATTTCCAGCTCAAGTTCGGCCACTCGGGCACCCAAACGGGCGCGCGATTCAGCCATCACGCGTAAATCCGCCTCGAGGCGGCTTACCTGCCGATTGGCCTCAATCCATTGGGTTTGATCATTTTCAAGTTGCTGCTGCGCATCCACTTGCCTTTCGCGCACTGCAAACAATTCCGTTTGAGTGCTGATCGATTTGGCTTGAATGGCCTCAAGATCCGCTTTGGCTCGCTCTAGTTTGGCCTGACCGGTGTTTTTTTGTTCAAGTGCTTCTGAGTAGCGGATGTACCAAAGCAAGCGCTGTTTTGTATTTTTCGCCTCTTCCAGTTCTTTAAACTGTCGAGCCACAGTGGCCTGCTGTTCCAACCGTTCAATTTGGCTGGTCAACTCACGCAGAATGTCTTCAATTCGGGTCAGGTTGTCGCGCGTATCGGCCAGCCGATTGCCGGTTTCCCGACGACGCTCCTTGTATTTCGACACACCCGCAGCTTCTTCCAGAAAAATTCGCAATTCTTCCGGACGGGCTTCAATAATTCGGGCAATCATGCCCTGCCCGATAATGGCGTAAGCGCGCGGCCCAAGACCAGTACCCAGGAAAATATCCTGAACATCGCGGCGGCGAACCGCCTGCTGGTTGATGTAGTAGGTTGAAGCGCCATCGCGTGTAAGCACGCGTTTTACTGAAATTTCAGAATATTGGTTCCAGCTGCCGCCAGCCCTGCCCTCAGCGTTGTCGAACACCAGTTCGACACTGGCGCGAGAAGCCGCCTTGCGGTTGGTCGAGCCATTGAAAATCACGTCTTGCATTGACTCACCGCGCAATTCGGATGCTTTGGACTCGCCCAGCACCCAGCGCACTGCATCGATGATGTTGGATTTGCCGCAGCCGTTCGGACCCACCACGCCCACCAGGTTACTGGGGACAGCAAAGGATGTCGGTTCAACAAATGACTTAAAGCCAGCTAAACGAATGTGAGTTAATCGCACGATGAGGTGGAAATGAGACCAATAGAACGAATAAAAACTTCAACCCACGGGAACTTGAAAACCCGCTGACCTTATAATAGCAAAGCCTTTGAGCTTTACGCCGGGCACTTGCCCCTAGTTGGCAGGATGATTGAGTTGTTTAACGCCACAGTGGCCCACGGCCCCATTGGCTTACGAGAGAAGCATGAGTAACAAACCCAGCCGCGATTTACAAACATTCCCGAACCCAAACCCGGATCGGCCTTACCACGTCCACATCGAAGTGCCTGAATTTACATGCCTTTGTCCTTTGACGGGTCAACCAGATTTCGCCACATTGGTGATTGACTACCTGCCCAATCAAAAGAATGTGGAACTGAAAAGCCTGAAAATGTACATGTGGAGCTACCGCGAAGAAGGTGCCTTCCATGAAGCTGTAACCAACAAGATTCTGGACGATTTGGTAGCCGCAACCGACCCCCGGTACATGAAACTGACCGCGAAGTGGTATGTCCGCGGTGGCGTTTACACCACGGTGGTGGCTGAACACCGCCATGCCAGTTTTCAGCCATTGCCGAAGGTTGAACTTGATTCTATTTCAACGATGAACCCCACTCGCGGTTAAACAAGGCGCGGCTAAAACAGAAATTTCGGTGAACCCATTGAAAAACCTAGACAAACTTCAGCCTTATCCGTTTGAACGCCTGCGGGCCTTGTTCGCCGGCAGCCAGCACACTGGTGGCCTGGCACACGTCAACTTGTCCATAGGTGAACCCAAACACCCCACTCCGGACCTGATCAAGCAAGCCCTGATCGACAACCTGGGTGGTTTGGCGGTTTATCCAGGCACACAAGGGTTGCCAGTCTTGAGACAAGCGATTTCTGACTGGATATTGCGCCGATTTGATGCCTTGGTCGATCCAGAAACCCAGGTACTGCCAATATTAGGCTCTCGAGAAGCCTTGTTTTCCTTTGCCCAGGTTGTTCTGGATGGCTGCGGGGTGGGCAATGATGTAGATTGCCACGTTGCCTTTCCGAATCCTTTTTATCAAATCTATGAAGGCGCAACATTTTTGGGCGGGGCCAGCCCGGTCTTTGTAAATATTGATCCGGAAACCGGTTTGTCTGACTTTCATTCGCTTGGCGCTGATGTGCTGTCCAAAACCAAGCTGATGTATGTGTGCTCACCCAACAACCCCACTGGCGCCGTGTATACCCTGGAGGATTGGCAAAAACTGTTTGATTTGGCCGATGAGCACGATATTGTGATTGCGTCGGACGAATGTTATTCAGAGATCTACCTGGATGGAACCGCTGCACCCATTGGTGGGCTTGAGGCGGCAAGCCGTTTGGGCCGCTCTGATTACAACAACCTGATCGTGTTCTCCAGTCTTTCCAAGCGATCAAACGCACCTGGACTACGTTCAGGCTATGTGGCTGGCGATGCAGACCTGATCAAGGCATTTCTGCGTTATCGCACCTACCATGGCTCAGCCATGTCGACCACCGTACAAATGGCCAGCGTGGCCGCCTGGAATGACGAGGAACATGTGGCAGAGAACCGCCGCTTGTACACCGAGAAATTCAAGGCTTTCAGCGCCATTCTTGAGGGCACGCTCAATTTGCATATTCCACCCGCAGGTTTTTATTTCTGGGCAGACTTGGGCCAAAGCGATACCGCCTTTGCAAAAAGGTTGTTTGAGCAAGCGCATGTTACCCTGTTGCCCGGAAGCTTTCTGGGCCGCGAAGTGAACGGATTTAACCCCGGCGCCAACCATGTGCGCATAGCATTGGTAGCCAGCCTGGCTGAATGCAGTGAAGCTGCACAACGAATTAGAAACATACTCTGACACAGGAAATCACCATGACAACAAATCACCAATCCATCATTGAAGCCGCTTGGGAAAATCGTGCAGACATTTCCCCTTCTTCTGCTCCAGCAGAAGTACGGTCTGCCGTAGGTGACGTATTAGAAAAACTGAACACCGGTGAATTGCGCGTTTGCTCCAAAGAAAGTGGCGAATGGGTTACCCACCAGTGGATCAAGAAAGCCGTGCTGCTTTCTTTCCGCCTTGAGGACAACAAGCCCATGGCGGCTGGTGGCTTTACCCAGTTTTACGACAAAGTACCCACCAAATTTGTGGATTACACCGAAGAAGACTTCAAGAAAGGCGGCTTTCGTGTTGTACCACCCGCCGTTGCGCGACGCGGCAGCTTTATTGCCAGAAACGTGGTGCTGATGCCCAGTTATGTGAACATTGGCGCCTATGTAGACGAAGGCACCATGGTAGACACCTGGGCCACTGTGGGCTCATGTGCGCAAATCGGTAAAAACGTACACCTAAGCGGTGGCGTGGGAATCGGCGGCGTGTTGGAACCCCTGCAGGCCAACCCCACCATTATTGAAGACAACTGCTTCATTGGTGCACGTTCTGAAGTCGTTGAAGGCGTGATTGTTGAAGAAAACTCCGTGATTTCCATGGGTGTTTATCTTGGTCAAAGCACGAAAATTTACAACCGCGAAACGGGCGAAGTAACTTACGGCCGTATTCCTGCTGGCTCCGTGGTCGTTAGCGGCTCGTTGCCCAGCGCGTGCGGCAAGTACAGCCTTTACTGCGCAGTTATCGTGAAGCGTGTGGATGCAAAAACACGTGCCAAAACCGGCATTAATGAATTGCTGCGTAACGCAGAATAAGGAGACCACAACAGGATGACTGCCAAGGTTTATGGAATTCCAAATTGCGATAGTGTCAAGAAGGCCATCGCGTCATTAAAGAGTAACGACATCGAAGTGGTTTTTCACGACTTCAAAAAGCATGGCGTGCCCGCGCAGTTACTGGACGAATGGATTGATGTTCTGGGTTTGGAAAAAATCATTAACCGCAGGGGTACAACCTGGCGTGGTCTGGACGAAAGTCTTCAAGACAAGGCCCGGTCACCAGAGGGAGCCAAAGCACTTCTGTTGGAGTACCCCAGCATCATCAAACGCCCTGTGGTTGAATTAAATGGCGAACTAACCATTGGACAGACCGACTTCAGCAAAGGCAATTCATGAATCAGGATCACGCCGCACACATTGCGGTCGACCCCAAAGAACTTCACACCGTTCGTGACTGGGTGCGTTTTTATGTCAGTGAAATGCGCCGCGGCAAGGTGTTTTTCGGCCATGGGTCGAGCAATGCGTTTGATGAAGCGGTTTACATGGTGCAGTCAGCGCTCAGCTTGCCAATTGGGGATATTGGTCCCTTTTGGGATGCCAGGCTCACCGCCCATGAAACCAACCGTCTGGTACGGTTTATCACCCAGCGGGTTGTAGATCGCAAGCCTGCCAGTTACATCACCGGCGAAGCCTGGCTGCAAGGACATGCATTCAAGGTTGATGAACGCGTGATTATTCCACGCTCATTCATTGCAGAGCTATTGGCCGACCAACTCACCCCATGGGTGAATGCTCCCGAAATGCCATTCGAGATTCTTGACATGTGCACGGGTTCTGGCTGCCTGGCGATTTTGGCTGCATACGTGTTTGAAAACGCACAGGTGGACGCAGTCGATCTGTCCACCGAGGCCTTGAGTGTTGCACGTGAAAATATCCAGCTGCACGACATGAAGCAGCGTGTACGCGCCATTGAGTCCAATTTGTTCTCAAGCCTGAATGGCAAACAATACGACTTTATTTTGACCAACCCGCCTTATGTGAATGAGGCATCCATGACGAAGTTGCCGCCTGAGTACCTGCACGAACCACGCATGGCCTTGGCCGGTGGTGACAGCGGCATGGACTTGATTCAGGACATTCTTGAGCAGGCACCCAAGCACTTGAAAGACGGTGGCTTCCTGGTGGTTGAGCTTGGCAATGAAAAACTGCATTTCGAGGCGGCCTTTCCGCATTTAAATCCCATTTGGCTTGAAACCTCGGCAGGTGACGAACAAGTGTTTTTGCTTAACAAAGAAGACTTGGTCTAAACCCATTCAATGATTCAAATCAATAACCTCAGCATTGCACGGGGCAGCAAGCCCATTTTAACCAACGCTGAACTTACCCTGTTCCCCGGCGAAAAAGTCGGCCTGATTGGCCACAATGGTGCAGGCAAATCCAGTTTCCTCAGCGCACTGCTTGGCGAATTGCACGTTGACCAGGGCAGCATCGATTTGCCCAAGGTTTGGCGCTTGTCCTGGATCGATCAGGAGGTGACAGCGAACCACCTCAGCGTGATCGATTTCGCGCTGGAAGGCGACCGTGCCTTGCATGAAGTTCGGCAGAAAATTCATGCGGTGGAAGAAAGCGGTGACATGGAACAATTGGGTCACTTGTACGAAGATCTTGAAAATCTGGATGGGTACACCGCCGAAGCACGCGTGGCCACAATTCTGAATGGCTTGGGTTTTAAAACCGAAGACTTGCAACGCAAAGTGGGCGAGTTTTCCGGCGGCTGGAAAATGCGTTTGAACCTGGCCAAGGTATTGGGCTCCAGAGCTGATCTTATTTTGCTGGACGAACCCACCAACCACCTGGACATTGAAGCAGTGGTTTGGCTCGAACAATGGATCAAGCAGGTCAACAGCACAGTCATTCTGGTTTCTCACGACCGTGACTTTCTGGACGAAGTCTGTACACACACTGTTCACCTGAGCAGCGAAAAGCTGACCAAGTACACCGGCGGATATTCTGCCTTTGAGCGCGCTTTTGCCGAGCGCTCAGAACAAGTCAGCCAAGCGAACAAAAAAGCAGCAGGCGAAATGGAAAAGCTGCAAAAGTTTGTTGACCGCTTCAAGGCCAAGGCCAGCAAGGCAAAACAGGCACAAAGCCGGGTCAAACGCCTTGAAAAAATCAAATTGATTGAAACATTGCAAGTGGAACCCCATGTGGCCATTCCCTTCATGGAACCCCATAAAAGCCCAGATCCCTTGGTCGTGCTGAACCGCAGCGATTGTGGCTACGCTGGCGTAGCGCCTGTTCTGAAAAGCATCAGCCTTGAACTTCGTCCTGGCGATCGCATCGGTTTGTTGGGTGCAAACGGCAACGGCAAAACCACCTTGGTTAAAACCTTGGTGGGTGAACTAGATATGTTGGGTGGCGAAAGGGTTGAGGGCAAAGGGCTGGTGTATGGCTATTTCGCGCAAGACCAAATTGAATCGCTCGACATGAATGCCACCCCCTTGCAACACATGTCGCGACTGGAGCGGCAAATTTCAGAACAAAAATCTCGTGAATTTTTAGCGCGTTTTCATTTTCGCGATGACAAAGTGCGTCAGCTGGTGGGCAGTTTTTCCGGTGGAGAAAAATCGCGCCTGGCCTTGGCCTTGTTGGCTTATAAACGCCCCAACCTGTTGTTGCTGGATGAACCCACCAACCACCTGGACATTGCAACCCGTCAGGCTTTGGCCAGCAGCCTGTTGGAATTTGAAGGTGCCTTGGTCATGGTTTCTCACGACAGACATTTGCTGGAATCAATCACGGATCGCTTTTGGCGCGTGCACCAAGGCGCGGTCACTGAGTTTGATGGTGACCTCGATGACTATGCTGAACTATTGCGCAAGGAAACAAACGCGGAAAATCAGCGCAACAAACAAACGGGCGGTGCAACAGCACCCAAAAGTACAAATTCTGCACAGGCGCGTCCACCGGTAGACCGGCAGGTGGTCAACCAAAGAATTAAACAGTTGGGCAATCAGGCCAAAAAGCTTGAGAAGCAAATTGAAGCTGACCAGCCCAAACTGATCAAAATTGATGAGGCCCTGTTGAAGGTCGACTACAGCAAACCAGAGGACTCCAGAAAAGCCGCAGAACTTCACAAAGATCGTGATGGGATAGCCACCCGCCTGGAGAGATCAGAAACCGAGCTGCTGGAACTGATGCTTGAAATCGAACAGCTGGAAGAGTCTTTGGGCGTTTCCTGATCATCACTCAAACCACTAATCCAGAATGCCCTCCTCGCTCAAGAATTCGCGCCAGGCATTCGAACTAAAACAAACTGCCGGGCTGACAACTTGGCGGTTCAGGTTCAACAAATTCTCTCGAAGCAGTTGGCGCTTTTCGGCGCCGACCACTTCGCACATCTTGGCGCGAACATGACTTTTAACAACGTCGGGAACACACAGCGTAGGTTTCGAGTCGATTTCATGCAACTGATCGCCCATCACTTGTTCCAGCAATTCCAGGGTCGTTTGTTCGGCCGTTAGCTGTCCTTGCTTGGCGTCCTGAAATGCCAGTTCTATCAAACCAATTTGACTACGAAGCAACAGGGCATCCAGTGTCCGGTGCAATTCCAGTGATCGATTGCGTGCCTCCACCAAACCAGAGTAAGACGCAGGCAGCTTCCAGCCGGGTATGTCTGCGCGGTTGATCAGTTCAAGGCTTATTTTCAAGGAAGATCGGTTGCTGGAATCCATGAGGTCTGAATTGACCGGATTCCCCAATGCATTCATTTCCCCATCAAAATCTTGCTCATCATTTCCAATTAAAGACTCGAGAACCAGATGACTTCCGAGCGAGGAAGCAGCAGGCTCGGCTGCGAATGCCATGGCATGTTCACGGCTTATTAAACCAATGTCGTGTCGCCCAGCGTCCGAGTGGACGAAACCCGCATCGTTTGGCTCGATCTGATTCGACGCGGTGACTTTCTTCTTGATCGAGTAAAGGCGATAAGCAAACCAAGCAAGGATCAATGAAAAGAGGCCAGCCAAAGACACCGGCAACATCAAATCAGGCGTCATTGCAGCGGGGCTCGTTTCAACTGGGTATTCATCCAATCCAAGGCCTGACCAGGCATTCGCCGCATCTCTGCGGCTTTCAATCAATCCTGCACCAAACAAATTCGTATCCAGCGAAGCCACCTTCAATGCATCGCCTGAACTTCCAGCGCCATTGCCTTGCTCACTCAATTCAGTATTCGTATGCTCAGGCTCCTCTTTCGAACTTGTGGTATTGCCTTCTTTCTCTTGTTTAAACCATGCCGGGTGCTCATCAAGTTGCGGCGTGGGCGGTTTGCGTGAACTGGCCAACAACTCAGAGCCTTCCGGATCAAAAACCAGCGATGACTTTGTGGATTTGGATTGAAGAGAATCCTTAGCCTGTACTTCGGCTTGTTTCATGATGAATGTCCACTTTGTACTAAATACAATCAAAGGACATTCAGAGACCAGCTTCATCTCAATCAAGGTGTCATGTACAGGGACCACCGATTTGAATTCAAGCAAACCGCCTTGGCGAATTGTTGGATCAAAGTTAACCAGCACCTCGTTTGACAGGGCCGAACCATGGCTTACCGAGCTGCTCTCCAGCGAATGTATTGTTGCTCTAAGACACGTTGACCTTAGCTGTGATTCGACACCTTCGGGTACATTGCTCAGCGTACTTTTCAAGTCAAGATGCCTTCCGATCTGCTGAACACCGACCGGTGTAGAAATCTCCAGACTTAAAGCTGAAACTGGAACAAGCGCAATCAAAAGACCAAGAGCAGATGGCAATAAACAATGCATCGCGTGTGGTTTCGGTGTCCAGAAAATCGGCATGTTTACTCTCGGTTCAATTGTTCCAGCAGGCCTTAGCATACCCACGACAACTGTGAGTAAGGTATCCTTGAAATGACCTAACACGAACGTGTTAACCCACTCGCAGCACTGGAGAGCATTGATTGAATACAGCGCAAGACAAACCGATTGAGGTGTACACCTGGGCGACCCCCAATGGCTACAAAATTCATATTGCCTGTGAAGAAATGGGGCTCAACTGGAAAGCGATTCCGGTCGATATCGGCAAGGGCGATCAATTCAAGCCTGAATTCCTCAAATTCAGCCCCAACAATAAAATACCGGCAATCATTGATCACAATGGCCCCGATGGCGAGCCAATCGAGATGTTTGAAAGTGGCGCCATTCTGATGTATCTGGCCGAAAAAACCGGTCAGTTTTTCGGACAAAACTACCGCGAACGCCTGTCGATCATCCAATGGCTGATGTTTCAAATGGGCGGTGTGGGCCCCATGCTGGGGCAAGCGCACCATTTCCGGATTTACGCACCCGAACCAATTGAATATGCTGTTAACCGATACACCAATGAAGCCAAAAGGCTTTATGAAGTCATCAACAAACAGTTGAGTCGTTTTTCCTACATTGCGGGGGAAACTTATTCCATCGCTGACATGGCGCTGTATCCCTGGGTTTATCGCTGGCAACGCCAGGGAATTGAATTAAGTGACTATCCTGCAGTGCACAAATGGTACGAAGAATTAAGTGCCCGCCCCGCTGTCATTCAAGGCTTGAATGTAAATCTAGAATGAGTGTTCTTATCAATTCTTAAACTGTTCAGTACACTACGGTCAATTTTATAAAAACAGAAATTCGGGAGACCTCCTTATGGCGAACATCGCCACATTCTTGTTCCAGCATGACGACACCCCCAATCGCATGTTGTACCGTCAGTTCATTGATAACGAGTGGGTAGATTTCAAAGCACGGGAAATGATTGACTTGGCTCGCACCTGGCAAGCTTTTTTCCGGTCCATGGGTTTGCAGGCGGGCGACAGGGTTGCAATTTGCCTGAAAAACAGCGTGCACTGGGTGGCATTTGACCAAGCGGCAGTGGCCATGGGACTTGTTTCAGTGCCACTGTATGTGGACGACAATCCAAGCAACATTGCTTATTGCATACAAGATTCCGGTTCTAGGGTGGTCGTGGTTGAAAATGACCGTATTGCCCGTAACCTGCTAAAAGAAAACCTGAAAGACGTGCGGGTTTTGTCGATCAGATCGGACATTGAAAAAGAAGCAGATGGCGTCGAGAACGCGACATATGTCCTGAAAAGTGTCGAAAAGAAACTAGAGGCTTTTGAGCTTCTTGATCTCGAACAAAATACGCTGGCTACAATTTGTTACACATCCGGCACATCAGGACGTCCAAAGGGCGTCATGCTGTCGCACAAAAATGTGATCGCCAACGTAGACAGTTGCTTTCAGTTGGACATCGCAAAGCCGGAAGACGTGTTTTTGTCATTCCTCCCGATGTCGCACATGTTCGAGCGCACCGGCGGCTATTACCTGCCCTTGCGTGTGGGTGCAAAGGTTACCTATGCACGTGGCATTAACCAATTGCCCGAAGACCTGGCCACACAGGCACCAACAGTGCTGTTTGCGGTTCCGCGCATTTTCGAAAAGTTTTACGGCCGTATTCAGGCCTCTGTGAAAGATTCCCGTTTCAAGCGAAAAGCATTTGAGAAGCTGGTCGATGTGGGTTGGCGCATGGAACAAGGCAAAGGCGGTATCGTAGATCATTTTCAACTCCCGCTTCTGCGTGCCAAAGTGGCTCAACCCATTCTGGAACGACTAGGTGGTCGCTTGCGATTGGCCGTGGTGGGTGGGGCTGCCTTGGACAGCACAATTGCCAAAGCCTTTATTGCCATGGGACTTCCCATTCTTCATGGCTACGGCATGACTGAGGCGTGTCCGGTTATCTCGGTGAACCGTCCAGAGGGCAACGTTCCTGAATCTGTTGGCCCGGCCTTGCCCAATGTCGAAGTCATGTTGGGCGAAAATGATGAACTACTCGCGCGTGGGCCCAACATCATGCTGGGTTACTGGCAAAACGAGGAAGCCACGAAAACCGCGATTGATGAAGATGGTTGGTTGCACACAGGTGACGTTGCCGAGATCAAGGACAAACGGATTTATATTCGTGGCCGGATCAAAGACATCATGGTGCTGTCCAACGGTGAAAAGTTTTCCCCTCAAGACGCTGAAATGGCCATTATTGGTGACGACGTATTTGAACAGATCGTTTTGATCGGCGAAGGTCGCTCTTTTATTGGCATGATTGCCGTAACGGCCAACTCCAATGAAAAAGAGCTGATCAAGCGCGCCAATGAACGTTTGCAGCATTTGCCCCGCTACATTCGCGTGCGGCGAATCATTACTACCAAAGAACCCTGGACGGTGGACAATGGTCTGCTGACACCAACGTTGAAGGTAAAACGCGTCAAAGTGACTGAAGCATTCAAGGACAGAATCAACGACCTTTATGCCGAAGGGATGGGAGACTAAACCCTTCCGCTTCGAACCCTGCAGAAAAAAGCCCACTTTCCAGTGGGCTTTTTTTATTCAGCAGGCAAATCGTCGTGATCGTAGTTGTCGGATCCGATCCGGGCCAGAAAGTCTGCGGCTCGCTCAGGTGGTGGACAAGTCGACCGGAGTCCGTCGATATAAGAGAACAAATCTTCGGAAATATTCTGCCACATTGGGTCTAACACGACATCGACCCCTTCGTGGCGCAATAATTCAGCAGCGCTTGAAAATGCGCCGTCGCCGGTCAGCAGCACCACCTGTTGAACCTGCCGCTTGTAAGCCAAAGTCGCAAGGTCAACGCCCATGCGTAATTCAATGCCTTTCGGGTGCGAGCCAGGCGTGAAGTCGTCGTCGGCCAGATCATCAACCGTAATGCGCTTGCCGAGCAGATCGGCTAAAGCGTCTTCATTGAGTTTCCAGGTATCCGCCTCACGGGCCTCCCCCAACTTCACTGCCAACTTTCTTTTTCTTTGTAGTTGACGCTGAAAAGCGACCCGAAATTGTCCCTCTTTGGATTTGGACAAATCGATTTGCTGGCGGGAAATTGGCAACGTCACCCGTTGGGTGAAGACTGGCGTGTCATAGAAGAAAATGCGAAATAGATGGCGTTTTGGCTGATTTCGCTCAAACAAATGTGCCGCTGACAGGCGCCACACCAGATCGGCCATGACTTTTGCATCATGGTGAACCGAACTTGGGAAAATTTGACGAATTCTGCGAATGAAAAACGGACCATCCACAAGGATAGCTGTGAGCATATAAGCCTTTGATAAATATAATAATAATTAATTTGTCGGTTTCATTCCGACTGTAGTAAATAATTCTCCATTCATATATTACCACCTAATATCCGTCAAAAATAGCGATGGTGCCACCCATTAAGAGGGAGAAAGCCGCACTGCAAAATAGGCAATACACATACAATCAATAAGTATTGTACTTACAAGTTTTTAATACCCATACAACCGAATGGCGCGGAGGATGAATTGAGCAGAAACCCGGACAGTAGCTTGCAAGACACCGCCAGAAAACAAGACAAATACTGGCTGTATATTTTGTCGAACAGCAAACCCAATGGCCCCCTGTATCTTGGTGATACAAACTGTCTCGCTACCCGTATGGATGAACATCTTCAGGGCGTGCGCCGTGACTATGCGCACTATCACAGGCTCGATCGCCTTGTTTATTTCGAAGTTTGGACTGATCACGACAAGTTTGTAGCCCGACTGCGCCGGGTCAGAAACTGGCCTCGGGATATGCGTCTTTTGTTAATTGAGTCACTGAACCCTGATTGGGACAACTTATTGTCACAATTTCTCAGCGAATATTCTGTAAAACGAGTAGGAGAACATCAAAAGAAGCAGGAAAAGGCAGCTTAAGCAACTTTTTTAAGAAACTGGTATTCCAATTTTCAAGTTCAGCGTTAACAATAATTGAACCTTTTCTTGATTCTTACCCACAAATCGGTATTACTTTTGATTGTTGAGTCAAGGGGTTTGGTTAGAGTCTCGGTGTGAATCTGAAAAACTCCGAGCCTAGTACCAATAACGTTGCAGCATGTTTATCGGGAGTTCACCATGAGTTCGATTGCAGAGCGTTTGACTCGGTCTTATTGCCTGTTCCACTGGTTACAGGTCAAGCCTATTCCGGATCAAATTCGTTCGAGTATTGCTTACAGTACGCTTGAACAAGAACTCTTGGCACTTAAGGTAAAACCTGAAGATTTGGCTGCAGTGGGTTCAGATGTAACAGATAATTTCGAAGAATCCAGACTTGCGTTCATGGTTCGCTACAGTGGACTCACTTGGTCTACCTGCTCAATTTTCTGTGACGCCATCGAAAACAACAGCTGGCTTCAAAACGGAACACCATTGCTGGTTCAATTCACAGGCGTGGATGCAAGCGGGCAAGTAGGCTTGCCCAAAGTGGCCTTGGGCGACTTCATGTTCCTTAAACCCAGCAATGTATGGATCGACAACAATCGGGTTGTTTCATTCACAGTGCGCTGGAACAAGCATGAAACCCGCCGCATGGAGCGTTTTATTCGCTTGGCCTCAGCCCGTCATGGCCTGGAAGCCACTGTGAGCAATATTGCGCAAAGCGAAAAATTCATCGCAGCCATCAAGGCCACTGTCGGCGCGCAGTAAATGGCTTGTCACTTTGCTTACACGGCTTAAGCATTTGCTCTGAAAGGCACCTTCGGGTGCCTTTTTAATTGCTAAAGTATCGCCATGCAACAAACCAATTCCAAAGCCACTGCCCTGTACGATTTGATCACGGGCGACGAAGACGCGCGCGTGTGCAAGGACATTCCCGACGAGTCCTGTAAACACCAACCCGTCAATTTTTTCTTGCACCTGCTGAGCAATTTTTTCACTAAATTGGCTGATGAAGTGGCCAGCGCCCGATTGGTATTCCCTTGGGTACTTGGTCTGCTGGGTGCACCCATGTTGCTGGTGTCGCTGGCTGTGCCCATTCGAGAAGCTGGTGTATTGCTTCCCCAGCTTTTCATTGCCGCAAAAATAAGGGCAAAAGCGCTGCGAAAATACGTGTGGATGCTTGGGGGTTTACTCAGTGGCTTTGCCCTGTGGGCATGCGGATTTGCATTAATGCTTGATTTTCAAGCGGAAAAGGCGAGTTGGCTGATTTTTGCTGCATTGCTGGTGTTCAGTTTCGCGCGCGGGATATGCTCTGTTGCAGCCAAAGACGTACTGGGAAAAACTGTGTCGAAGTCGCGGCGCGGCACACTGATGGGTTTGGCCACCAGCGTTTCTGGCATCTTTACCCTGCTTCTCGGACTCAACCTGGGTTTCTACAATCAAATTAAAAACAACGAAGTAATACTGGCAAGCCTGTTTGGTATTGCTGGGCTGTGCTGGATTGTCGCATCGATTGCCATTTGGGCGATTCGGGAAGAACCAGGTGCAACCGAGGGGGGCGGCAACGCGGGTATCGAGGCTCTGAAATCGCTTCGTTTGCTGAAAGATGACAAGCCCTTTCGCAATTTCGTGATTGTTCGTACTTTGTTGCTCAGCGTGTCACTGGGTGCGCCCATGTTGATCATTCTGGCCCAGAATGCCTTGGGCAATGCTGCATTGATCGGTCTGTTTTTAATAGTTTCCGGATTGGCAAATACAGTATCGGGATACGTTTGGGGGCGTTTGGCCGATTACTCAAGCCGAAGCCTGATGGCAATTGCCAGTGGAATCAATGCCTTGGTCGGCATTGCTGTGCTGTTGGTTCTGCAGCTTGAGGCAAATATCAACACGTTGACATTGTTCGTCAGCGCTTACTTCATGGCCTCGGTGTGCCTGGCTGGTGTGCGCTTGGGTCGAAAAACACTGCTTGTGGACATGGCCACTGCAGAAACCCGCTCAGCCTATGTTGCGGTTAGCAATACAGCAATCGGGTTTCTGATTTTGATCATAGGTGCGCTGGTTAGCCTGTTGGCCGGGCAAAACACACACGCCATGTTGTGGGCCTTTAGTGGCCTTTCGGCATTGGCATGCGTGCTTAGCCCTGTTTTGTTGCCTGCGCAGCAGGCTTAAACCATCAATCAGGCTTTCAACACAGTTTTTCCGCCCATGTAGGGCTGAAGAACTTCGGGCACTTTTACAGAGCCATCGGCCTGCTGATAATTCTCAAGTACAGCCACCAAAGTGCGCCCCACCGCCAAGCCGGATCCGTTCAAGGTGTGTACAAATTCGGTTTTGCCTGCGTCGTTCTTGAATCGGGCTTTCATACGGCGTGCCTGAAAGCTCTCGCAGTTCGAGCATGAAGAAATTTCGCGATAGGTATTTTGGGCGGGTAGCCACACTTCAATGTCGTGGGTGCGGGTGGAGCCAAAGCCCATGTCGCCGGTGCACAAAACAATTACGCGGTAAGGCAAACCCAGTTTTTGCAGAATGTTCTCTGCGTGTTGGGTCATTTCGTCCAGTGCCGCATAAGAATTTTCCGGGTTTTCAATGCGCACCATTTCCACTTTGTCGAATTGGTGTTGGCGAATCAAACCACGCGTGTCACGGCCATAGCTGCCCGCCTCGGAACGGAAACAGGGTGAGTGCGCGGTCATTTTGATGGGCAAGTCCGCGGCTTTCAAAATTTGATCAGCCACCAGATTGGTCAAGGTGACTTCGGCGGTTGGGATCAAGTACAAAGGTTCCGATGTGCCCTCTTCCCCACCCTTTTTCACCGAAAACAGATCATCTGCAAATTTGGGCAGCTGACCAGTGCCTTTCAAGGTTTCGCCACGCACAATATAGGGAGTGTAGTGCTCGGTGTACCCGTGCTGCTCGGTGTGGGTGTCGAGCATGAACTGCGCCAAAGCACGATGCAGCTTGGCAATTTGCCCCTTCAGCACGGCAAAACGTGAACCTGACAAATTGGCAGCAGTCTCGAAATCAAGCCCAAGCTTCTCGCCCAAGTCGACATGGTCTTTTGCGTCGAAATCAAACTGGGAGGGTGTTCCCCAACGGCGCAGTTCCACATTGTCTTCTTCCGACTTGCCGGCAGGCACCGTTTCATGGGGCAAATTGGGAATGTTCAGCAAAAACGAATTCACCTCTTCTTGCAAGGCGGTCAAATCGGCCTCATTGCGCTTCAACTCATCGCCCAAGCCAGCCACTTGCGCCATCACAGCCGACACATCTTCACCCTTGGCCTTTAATTGGCCAATTTGCTTGGACATGCTGTTGCGCTTGGCCTGTAATTCCTCGGTGCTGGTTTGTAGTTGCTTGCGTTTGCCTTCAAGCACATTGAACTGCACCATGTCGAGGCTGTAGCCGCGTTGGGCAAGGCGTTCGGCCACATGGTTCAGGTCTTTGCGAAGCAATTGAATGTCTAGCATGAAAATTTCTCGAAATGCGTTGATGTGAATAGCGGTGATGGTACTAAATCTTCAAGCCCGATGAAGCTGAACGTGGGTGCTTCTTACTTTTTTTGGCGTGCTTCGGCGTTGCGCTGGGCAAGCCAGTTCAACTTTTCTGCAATTTTACCCTCCAGCCCACGGTCTGTGGGCTGATAAAACTGGGGTGCTTGCATGCCATCAGGCCAATAACTCTCGCCAGCAGCATGACCTGCCTCTTCATCGTGGGCATAACGATAGCCATTGCCGTGCCCCAGTTCTTTCATTAAATTGGTGGGCGCATTGCGCAAATGCATGGGCACAGGCATGGAACTGCTTTGCTTCACATGGGCCATGGCTTGCTTGTAGGCGTTGTAACCCGCATTGCTTTTTGCAGCAATCGCCAGGTACAGCACACACTGGGCCAATGCAAGCTCGCCTTCGGGACTGCCCAAGCGTTCATAGGTTTGTGCAGCCTCGTTGGCAATGGTAAAAGCGCGCGGGTCTGCCAGCCCTATGTCTTCCCAGGCCATGCGCACAATGCGGCGCGCCATGTAGCGGGGATCAGCCCCGCCATCCAGCATGCGGCAAAACCAGTATAAAGCTGCATCGGGGTCGGAGCCGCGTACCGATTTGTGCAGTGCCGAGATTTGATCGTAAAAGGCATCGCCGCCCTTGTCAAAGCGACGAATTTGCGAGGGTGCAATTTGTTTTAATGCTGGCAAACTCAAGCTGCTCAGGCCTTGTGCCTTGATTTGCAGCAACGTAATTTCAAGCAAATTCAGAAAGCGGCGTGCATCGCCATCGGCGTAACTGCACAGGGCATCAAACGCATCGCTTTCCACCGTAATTTCAGTGCCTAACTCTGCCTGCGCGCGGACCAGAAGACGTGTGAAATCGTTGGCATCCAGGCTTTTGAGTACGTACACCTGTGAGCGCGACAACAAGGCTGAATTGACTTCGAACGAGGGGTTTTCAGTGGTGGCGCCAATGAAGGTGACCAATCCCGATTCAACGAAGGGCAGCAATGCATCTTGTTGCGATTTGTTGAAACGGTGAATTTCATCGATGAACAAAATGGTGGATTTGCCCGTGCGGGCGTATTCACTGGCTTGTTCAATGGCCGCACGAATTTCTTTGACGCCGGAAAGCACCGCCGACAAGGCAATAAACTGCGAGTCCGCTGCTCCCGCCAGAAGGCGAGCCAAGGTGGTTTTGCCCACACCGGGCGGGCCCCACAAAATTAGTGAATGCACATGCTGCTGCTCGAACAGCAAGGTAAGCGGTTTGCCCGGACCTAACAGGTGGGCTTGGCCAACAACTTCGGAGAGCAGGTTTGGGCGGATTCGCTCCGCCAAGGGTATTGCCCCCCGAACAGGCTGGGCAGTCGGTTTGCCTGTAGGCAACTGGGGCGTTTGGTTTGGTTCATCGCCAAACAAGTCCGAGGTCATTGCGTTTTGATAAGGTCGACACCCGCAGGGGCTTTGAAATCAAAATAGCTGGCGGGGCGTTGCTTGGCAAAGTCCCAATTGGTCAATTCCAGTTGGGTGACTTGCCCCAAGGCATCGTGAATTTCCAGGTTCACGGGCAATCCGTCTTTCCAGCCAATGCGGGCGTAGTCGAACAGGTTGTCTTTGTCTTTGGGTCGGATCACCAACCACTCCTTGCCGTCCTTCATGCCTTCGTCTTTCAGATTAAACAGCTTGTCGACGTCTTTGCTGCCAAACAACAGGGCAACTGGCGTGGAATCCATGGCATTACCAATCGGCTTTTGGGTGGCGTGGCCCATGTCTTCATCGTAAGAAACCACTGTGTTCCCGTTGGACAACAAAAGCAAGGGATAAGGCTTTTTGATTTCCCAGCGAAACTTACCGGGACGCGAGAAGGTGAATTCACCCGTTCCGCGCTGCTTCACTGCACCGCTGGGCGATATGACCACCTGGGAAAACTGCCCTTCTGCGAAACCGCGGTTTTTTACAAAGTTGCTCAAAGCCTCTTGGGCAGAGGCCCAAGCAGCAGAGCTTGTACCCGCAAAAACGGCTACAGCCAAGAGAGTACGACTAAAAAACTGGTGAATGCGCATGAATTTCTACTTCCTGTTGGGTGTTACACCTCAAATAACGCATGCGGGTACTGAGGGTATACACACTTAACCTAACTTAATCGTCGTCTTGCCCAGCCTCGGCACGCGCCAAAATTTCACGGTTGCCGTTGGACTGCATGGCTGAGACCAAACCGGCCTGCTCCATGCTTTCCAGCAAACGCGCGGCACGGTTATAACCAATGCGCAAATGGCGCTGCACAAATGAAATGGAGGCACGGCGGTGCTTCAGCACGATGCCCACGGCTTGGTCATACAAAGCGTCTTTCTCGCCATCAAAACTGCCGGCTGTGGCATCCATGCTGGCGTTGCCACCTTCTTCAGCAGTACCGCCTTCCAGTATGCCTTCAATGTAGTTGGGCTCACCGCCCTTCTCTTTCAGGTACTCGACCACGCGGTGTACTTCTTCATCCGACACAAACGCGCCATGTACACGCTGTGGCACGCCAGAACCAGGTGGCAGGTACAACATGTCGCCCTGTCCCAACAGCGCCTCAGCGCCCATTTGGTCAAGAATGGTGCGGGAATCAATTTTGGATGAAACCTGAAAAGCAATTCGGGTTGGAATGTTGGCCTTGATCAAGCCTGTGATGACATCGACCGATGGCCGCTGAGTGGCCAAAATCAGGTGAATACCTGCGGCACGGGCTTTTTGCGCCAGGCGCGCAATCAATTCTTCAATTTTCTTGCCCACCACCATCATCAAGTCGGCCAACTCGTCAATTACAATGACCAGCATCGGCAAGGTGTCGAGCGGTTCAGGGGCATCGGGGGTCAGGCTGAACGGGTTGGGAATGCTGGTGCCGTTTTTCTTGGCTTCCGCAATTTTAACGTTGTAGCCAGCCAGGTTACGCACGCCCATTTTGCTCATCAGCCTGTATCGCTTTTCCATTTCGCCCACAGCCCAGTTCAAGGCGTTGGCGGCTTGGCGCATGTCGGTCACCACCGGGCAAAGCAAGTGTGGAATGCCCTCGTACACGCTCATTTCAAGCATTTTTGGGTCGATCAGGATCAAACGCACTTCTTCTGCACCGCTTTTGTACAGCAGCGACAAAATCATGGCGTTGATACCCACTGACTTACCCGAACCCGTGGTACCTGCAACCAGCAGGTGCGGCATTTTGGCCAGATCGGCCACCACCGGCTTGCCAGCAATGTCTTTGCCCAAGGCCATGGTGACTGGTGATTTGTTGGTGCTGTACACCTGCGAACCCAGAATTTCTGTCAGCTTAACGACCTGCCGGCGTGGGTTGGGCAGCTCCAGACCCATCAGGTTTTTGCCGTAAATGGTTTCTACCACCCGAATAGACACCAAGCTGAGCGCGCGGGCCAGGTCTTTGGCCAAGTTCACCACCTGCGAACCTTTTACCCCGGCGGCGGGCTCTACTTCAAAACGGGTAATTACGGGGCCAGGCTGGGCCGCCATTACTTGTACCTGCACGCCGAAATCGCTGAGCTTTTTCTCGATCAGGCGGGAGGTGTATTCAAGTGTGTCCGCCGACACAGTTTCAATGGTGGCAGGTGCCTCGTCGAGCAGACCCAAGGGCGGTAACTCGGTTTCGGTCAGTTCAGCAAACAAAGGTTGCTGCTTTTCCTTGATGGCTTGCACAGAGGGTTCGGCAGCCACGGCCACTGGTTCAATTCGAATGGGTTTGTGTTCTTCAAACTTTTCGCGTTTTTGTTCTACTTTTTCAACACGGGCCAGGGCAACTTTTTTGCCTTCCTTGCGATCGAAATAAGCGGTAACCAGTTCTTTGGTTTTAAAGACCAAACCTTCCAGAAAACTACCCACGCGCTCAGCCATCACAGCCCAGCTCAGGCCCAACAAACCGCTTAGACCGGCTGCCGTACACAGCAGCAGCAGCATAACCGCGCCGGAGAGGCCCAGAAGCTGTTGAAAAATACTGGCCACTGTTTGGCCCACAACACCGCCCGCCCCTGCTGGCAGGTTTGCACCCTTGAAAATTGACAGGGATTCAAGGCCCATAAGCCCAACCCACAACACAACAAAACCAATGGGCCTGACCCAGGCGATCCACTTGGGCAAAGGTTCACTGAACCCGGGAAGCTCGATTGAGTCGACCATTTTTCGGGCACGCCACAACATGAAGAAAGACAAGCCGAGCAATGCGTAGGCTGAATAACCCGCGATAAAGAACAGCAGGTCAGACAAATGGGCGCCCACTGCCCCGCCAAAGTTGCTGACAACGCCGCTGCCTGATTCATGAGAGAAGCTGTCATCGCTGCTGCTGTGCGACACCAGAATCAGAAACAGATAAATAGAGAAAACAAGCAGGCACAGCCAGCGAATTTCCAGCAACAGTTTGCTGATTCGAAGAGTGCTTGTATTTTGTGTGGTCCTGGAATTCACTGTAATAAGAGTAGCCCGCAATGCAGCATATAATTGAAGTCTGTATTCTGACAAAGTTCGAGGGAAATATCTTGAACAGACACCATTTGAAGCACAAAAGAGGTAGCAATGACCAGTTCTAACACGCCACGCCACGCCAAAGTACTGATTTTGGGTTCAGGCCCTGCCGGATACACTGCTGCAGTGTACGCTGCCCGCGCCAATTTAAACCCCGTTTTGATTACCGGCATGGCCCAAGGTGGCCAATTAATGACCACCACTGACGTGGACAACTGGCCCGCCGATGCCGAAGGCGTGCAAGGCCCAGATCTGATGAACCGTTTTCTTGCCCACGCAGAACGTTTTAACACAGAGATCATTTTTGACCATATTCACACAGTGGAACTGCAACAACGTCCATTCACGTTAAAAGGTGACTCGGGCGTGTACACCTGCGATGCACTTATTCTTGCAACCGGCGCCAGCGCCATGTACCTGGGCTTGCCCTCTGAAGAAGAATTTGCCGGAAAAGGCGTTTCGGCCTGCGCCACTTGCGATGGTTTTTTCTACCGCAATCAAGAGGTATGTGTGGTCGGTGGTGGCAACACCGCTGTTGAAGAAGCGCTGTACCTGAGCAATATTGCCAAGAAAGTGACCGTAATTCACCGCCGTGACAAGTTCAAAGCCGAAGCCATTCTGATCGACAAGATGATGGACAAGGTGAAAGAAGGGAAAATCGAGCTGAAAATCGATTACACACTGGATGAAGTACTGGGCAATGAAATGGGTGTGAATGGCGCGCGCATTAAATCAACAAAAAGCGGCGAAACCCAGGATTTGGCCTTGCAGGGCGTATTTATCGCGATTGGCCACAAACCCAACACCGATATCTTCGAAGGTCAGATCGATATGAAAAACGGGTACATTACAACCCGCAGCGGTTTGAACGGTTTGGCCACCATGACCAGCGTTGAGGGTGTGTTCGCTGCTGGCGACGTACAAGATCACGTGTACCGCCAAGCCATTACCAGTGCAGGCACGGGTTGTATGGCCGCGCTCGATGCGCAACGCTGGCTAGAATCTCAGGAAGGCTGATTTCTTTCACTGCGGTAAGAATGGTTTGAAAAAGCTGACTTCCATGGCCGACCTTGAAGGGGTCAGGCGCTCGCTCAAAGAGCAGCGCCTGGAGGCCGAACGCCAGGAAAAAATCAAGGCCGCAGAAGCAAAAAAACTGCAAGATGAAGCAAACCTGTTCAAGAAACTGGTTCGCGACGTCACCCCGCTACCCGACATCAACCTGAAACTTCACGAACTTGAAAAGCCGGCTCCAATTGCTCGCCAGCGAGAAATGGATGATGAGGCGGTGCTGTGGGAAAGCATTTCCGACGAAATGGACGTTGAGCGGTTTCTGGAAACCGATGACAAGCTTTCTTATCGTCGAAATGGCGTGGGTGTCGAGGCCTTGAAAAAGCTTCGCAAGGGCCAATGGGTTATTCAAGCCCAAATTGATTTGCACGGGCTGCGCTCCGATGAGGCACGCACCGCTGTAGGTGAATTCTTGCGATCCAGTGTAAAACATGACATTCGTTGTGTCAGAATCATTCACGGCAAAGGTTTGGGGTCAATTGGCAAAGAACCCGTGCTGAAAGAAAAAGTTAAACGCTGGCTGGTGCAAAAGGACGAGGTGCTTGCCTTTTGCCAGGCTCCGCCACGCGATGGCGGTGCTGGTGCCCTGCTGGTGATATTGAAAGCCCGACAATAACAATACTTACCGGAGACAACATCCATGAAAGCAGCAGGCAAGCCGATCGAATGGCAGCAAGGCTTTGCAAAATCGAATACAACCGGCCTGAACATGGCGTGGGAATCTGCTGGCCCCGACGATGGGGAAACCATTTTCATGGTGGCTGGCCTTGGTTGCCAGCTGACCATGTGGAATGATGAATTTTGTGCACCCTTGCTGCAGCGAGGCTATCGCTTGGTTCGCTTCGACAACCGCGACATCGGTCTAACTGATCAGCACCCCACCAGCATGAAGGTGAATGTGCCTGCCACATTCATTCGGAACAAACTGGGTTTGCACACCCCAACGAATTACAAGCTCGACATCATGGCCAATGATGCAATTGGCCTGATTGATGCGCTTGACCTGAAACGCCCTCACCTGCTTGGCATTTCCATGGGTGGCATGATCTCTCAAATTGTGGCCGCCAAAGCACCCGAGAAAATTGGCAAACTGGTCACTTTGATGTCGAGCACAAACAATCCAAAATTGCCCATGCCCACACCGAACGTGTTGCACAACATGTTCCTGAAAAAACCGAAAAGCCAGAAGATAGATGATGTTGTAGCGCATGTGGAACGCGTATTCACTGCGATTGGAAGCCCCGGCTATCCACTCGACCCGCTGAAGTTGCGTGAGCGGGCCCGCAAGTCTTATAACCGTGCCTACAAACCTGCTGGCGTTTTGCGTCAAACCCATTGCGTGGTCGCGACAGGTTCAATTGAAGATTACACAAGGGAAATCAAGGTGCCCACTTGCGTGATTCACGGGCTGGATGACCCTTTGTTGAAGAAAGCCTGCTCAGAGCGCATTGCCAAGCTGGTGCCGAATTCACAACTTCATTTAATCAAGGGGCTCGGACACGATCTACCTGAGCCCCTGGCACCCACCTTTGCAGAAATCATTCACAGCCACCTGAGCTGAGAAATGCGGTGAAAAGGCCGTATTGGTGGTTGATCTCTTCACTTTTTTTGAATCGAAGCGCTCAACATCTTCATGGGGTCGACCCAACTATCAAACTGTTCAGCAGTCACAGCCTTGGATGCCAGGGCTGCCTGTTTTAATGTGCAGTTATCAGCTTGTGCCTGTTTGGCGATCTGGGCAGCGCGGTCGTACCCAATGTGCGGTACAAGTGCGGTCACCAACATCAAAGAACTTTGCATAGACTCGTTCACCCGCACGTGATTCACCTTCAGCCCAGCTACACAATGCTGGGTAAAGCTGCGCATGGCGTCCGCCAGAAGGCGGATGCTGTCAAGCGTGTTCAAGGCGATCAAGGGTTTGTACACGTTAAGCTCAAACTGGCCTTGACTCGCTGCAAAACCGATGGCCGCATCGTGCCCCATTACTTGGGCGCAAACCATGGTCATCGCCTCCACTTGTGTCGGATTGACCTTGCCCGGCATGATGGAACTGCCGGGTTCGTTTTGAGGCAGAATCAATTCACCTAACCCAGCGCGCGGGCCACTACCCATCAAACGAATGTCGTTGGCTATTTTGGTCAAAGCAATGGCCAGCATTCTCAGCGCACTGTGAAACGCCACCAATGCCTCGTGACCTGCCATTGCTGCAAACAGGTTATCGGCCTGGGTAAAAGGTATTCCCAATCTTGACGCCAATGTCTTGGTCACCTGCTTGCCGAAATCGGGGTGGGTGTTAAGACCGGTGCCCACTGCCGTACCACCTATGGCCAGCTTGTGCACGGCATTCATGGTGGACAGCAGGTTTTGCTGGCAAAGCAGCAACTGTGCCCCATAGCCACCAAATTCCTGACCCAAGGTAATTGGTGTTGCATCTTGCAGGTGTGTGCGACCAATCTTGACGATCGACTCAAATTCAAGGGCTTTCGCAGACAGCGCACTGATCAACTCTTCGAGCGCAGGCGTCAGCGTCGACTTCACCTTCAGGGCAACAGCAATGTGCATGGCTGTGGGGAACACATCGTTTGAGGATTGGCCCAAATTGACATCATCGTTGGGATGAACTTTTTGATTGGATTTTGCCCCCAGCGCCGAATCTTGAGTGGCAAGGTTTGCAATCACTTCATTGACATTCATATTGCTTTGCGTGCCCGAACCAGTCTGCCAAACAGACAAAGGAAACTGATCATCGAACTCCCCGGCCGCTACCCTGTTGGAAGCATTGGCAATGGCGCGTGCAATTTCAGGAGCTTGCACTGTCAAATCACAATTGACGCAAGCCGCTGCCCACTTGATCAAGGCCAGCGCATGCACGACATCCATGGGCATACGCTGTTCACCAATGGCAAAAAACTGCAGGCTGCGAGCGGTTTGTGCCCCCCACAACACACCGGCAGGCAGGCTAATCGAGCCAAAGCTGTCTGACACGGTGCGAGGCTGGTCCGCGCTGATGGCGGCATTGGATAATTTTTGATGGGGAGGGTGCATGGCGCTTGGTCTCCAATTGCAGGAAGAATGAATCTGTCGCTGAATTTTAATGCCCACGAGCCAACCTGTCTGTGCGTTGGCTCACCCACTTTTCCAGTCACATTCTTAAATGGCTGCTTCGCCTTGCTCACCGGTGCGAATACGAATGACACGCTCTACATCAGTGACGAAAATTTTACCATCGCCAATCTTATTGGTGCGTGCGGCATTTTGAATGGCATCAATCGCTTGATCAACCAACTTGTCTTCAATCACCAATTCAATTTTTACCTTGGGCAGAAAATCAACCACATACTCGGCACCCCGGTACAACTCAGTGTGCCCACGCTGACGGCCAAAGCCTTTTACCTCAGTGACGGTAAGACCGGTGACGCCAACTTCCGACAATGCTTCACGTACTTCGTCCAGTTTGAAAGGCTTGATGATTGCGCTGACCAGTTTCATTCTTGGAATCCTTCTAGATCGTTGAACTTGGATGTAATTGGATAGCGCCAGTCGCGACCAAATGCTCGGTGCGTGACCCGAATACCCACGGGCGCCTGTCTTCTTTTGTATTCGTTGATACGAAGCAGTTTAACAGCCTTGAACACGTCTTCTTTCTGAAAGCCACTTGCAATGATGTTTTCAACCGATTCATCTTTTTCCATGTAACGGGCCAAAATGGCATCGAGTACATCGTAAGCAGGCAAACTGTCTTGGTCTACCTGATCAGGGCGCAACTCTGCGGATGGCGGGCGGGTAATGATTCGGGTCGGAATCACCTCAGACACACTATTTCGGTATTCGCAAAGCTGATAAACCAATGTTTTAAAAATATCCTTGATCACAGCGAAGCCACCCGCCATGTCCCCGTACAAGGTGCAATAGCCAGTGGCCATTTCGCTTTTGTTGCCCGTGGTTAAAACAATGCGACCTGTTTTATTGGAAATGGCCATGAGCATGGTGCCGCGAATTCGCGCCTGCAGATTTTCCTCAGTGGTGTCTGCAGCCAAGCCCTTGAACAACGGTGCGAGGCTGGAATCGAAGGACTGCATGCAGTCCTGGATAGAAATCTCGTCGTACTGGATACCCAGGCGCCTCACCATGTCACGGGAATCGTCCAGCGAAATATCAGCGGTGTATGGCGAGGGCATCATCACCGCTCGTACCTTGTCTGCGCCCAATGCATCCACAGCGATTGCAAGCGTCAATGCAGAATCTACTCCGCCAGACAATCCAATAATGGCACCAGGAAAACGATTCTTGGTGACGTAATCGTGAACACCCATTTTCAGGGCTTCGTACACTTGCGCAGTCAACTCTAGTTCGGGAACACAGGGCTGATGTGCTTCCAAAACAATAGGTTCACCGGGGCAAGCCACCGCATCAAGAATGGCCAAGGCCTCTTGAAACTGCGGCAGGCGCATGGCGACATGCTGCTTGCCGTCCATGGCAAATGAAGCGCCGTCAAATACCAGTTCGTCTTGCCCGCCCAGCATGTTGGCGTACACAATGGCCATGCCCGTTTCTTGAACACGTTTGGCCACCATCGATTGCCGAATGGTTTGCTTGCCCATGTGGTATGGCGATGCATTGGGTACCAATAACACCTCGGCACCGGCCGCCGCAGCGGCTTCAGGCGCATAACGATTCCAGGTGTCTTCACAAATGTTCACGCCAAAGCGAATGCCATCCACGTCAAGCACCAAAGGGCGATTGTCGGGCGTGAAGTAACGTTGCTCATCAAACACCTCACGATTGGGCAAATCATGCTTGTGATACATGCCGACCACCTGGCCGCGGTACAACACGGAGGCGGCATTGAACAACTCGCCTTCCCGACTTGCCGGATGCCCAACCACGACATACAAATCGAGTTCAGCCAAGTTATGAAGAAGCTGGTTAAACGCAGAATCGGTTTGACGTTGAAATGAAGGGCGTAACAACAGGTCTTCAGGGGGATAACCTGTGATGGAAAGTTCGGGGGTCAGAAGAATTCGCACACCCTGTGCTGCGGCCTGCTGCGCATACTCAAGAATTTTTGCGCAATTGCCTTTTAAATCGCCCACTGTCAGGTTCAACTGTGCAATGGCCAATCGGACTCGGGATAAACTCACGGGGTACCTGCGTAGTAGTTGTCGCCTTTATGAATTATCGCATGCAGATTTGCCAAACCATTGGCGAGATCGCACAAGCTGAATGGAATTCACTTGTGTGCAAATGCAATGGTGGTGTGCTTCACCCTGCCCTTCGTCATGAATACCTGCTGGCTTTGGAAAGCAGCGGCAGTGCCACGGCCGAAACTGGCTGGGGGCCCTTGCACCTGGCCATTCACGGGGACGCCGGCGAACTCTTGGCAGCCATGCCCCTGTATTTGAAATCACATTCATACGGAGAGTATGTATTTGACTGGGCCTGGGCGCAGGCCTATGAACGCAGCGGCCAACTCTACTACCCCAAACTGCTGTGTGCGATTCCGTTCACGCCAGTGCAGGCATCCAAGGTGCTTTATTCAACCCCCGAAGCGGGAAAAGCAATGGCGCAAGGCCTGGCACAACTGACCTGGCAGGCTGCGGAGAATACCGAACTGTTAGGCACCCGGATTTCTACCCTGCATGCCCTGTTTTTAACCCGGCAAGATCAGCTGCTGTTGTTGGGTGACGCCACCAGCCTGAACAACAGCAGCCGGCATGTGGTGCAGTTTCACTGGCACAACCAAAGCCCTGCAAGCGGCAAGCCGTTCAATGATTTCGATGAGTTTCTGGAAAGCCTGAACCAGAAAAAGCGAAAAAACATTCGTGCCGAACGCCGCAAAGCAAATATTGAAGGTTTGGAAATTCGACGTATTCAGGGTGCTGAAGCCACCGAAGCCGAGTTGGAGTTTTTCTATCAATGCTATTCCCGCACCTACATGGAGCATTTCTCCAGCCCTTACCTGAACCTTGAGTTTTTCAAGCAGATTTGTACCTCAATGGGTGAGCAGGTTCTAATGGTGCAAGCAAGCCTGCAGGGGCAGCCGGTGGCAAGTTCGTTTTTTCTGCACAGCGAAGAACGTTTGTATGGTCGATATTGGGGCAGCATTGAAAACCTTCCCTGTCTGCATTTTGAATTGTGCTATTACCAGGCCATTGAATTTGCCATTGAAAAAGGCATTGAATGGTTTGAAGGCGGTGCGCAAGGCGAACACAAAATGGCGCGTGGCCTGAACCCGCAAACCATGATCAGTGCGCACTATGTGCACGACAACGGGTTTAAGCTACCGATTGAAAACTTTCTGCGTCGGGAAAAAGCGCACTTGGACGCCTATGCAGTTGAGTTAAGTGAACACACTGCTTTTCGGGAAAGCAGTTCCGGGCAGTTATAAAAAAACCAACCCGCAGGTTGGTCTTTTTATACCGTTAAGCAGCAGGCTTAGCCTTTGTAGTTGGCCACGCCATCGCTGATTTCTTTTTCCACGTCAGCCATATCGCCCCAGCCTTCAATTTTCACCCATTTGCCTTTTTCAAGGTCTTTGTAGTGCTCAAAGAAATGCTGAATGCGAGCCAGGAATTCTTGGGGTACATCGGAAATGCTTTGGTAGTGCTTGTACTGTGGCAACAGTTTTTCAACGGGTACACCCAGCAATTTTGCATCGCCACCCGACTCATCGGTCATCTTCAACATGCCGATCGGGCGCACGCGCACCACACAACCGGGTTGTAGCGGGTATGGGGTCATTACCAAAACGTCTACAGGGTCGCCGTCGGCAGCCAGGGTTTGTGGAATGTAGCCATAGTTACATGGGTATTGCATGGAAGTGCCCACAAAACGATCAACAAACAAAGCACCGCTTTCCTTGTCAATTTCGTACTTCACAGGGTCTGAATTTGCAGCGATCTCAATGATCACGTTCACATCGTTTGGAAGATCCTTACCGGGGGAAATGCTTTCGTAGCCCATGCTGATTAATCCTTAAATAAAAATTTGCTCGTATTGTATCGAATATTGCTTTAAGCAAGCTGACGATCGTTCTGAAGGTGGGCATTCAACTTTTCTCGCCACAACTTGGCGCGTTCACCCTGATTGGCTGACTGGTACAGGCGTTCAAGTTTGCCTGCCAAATGAGCCGAGGGCTGCTTGGCATACACAGCCTCAAACCGTGAAATGGCCTTGCCCCACAGTTGCTCCCGCTCACAAACGTCTGCCGCCAATTCCAGTAAACGCAAATCAGCGGGCTGCTGATCCAGCAAACGTTCCACGTTTGGCAATGCCTGGCGTGGCTCAAGAACTGCAACCTGGTGGTAAGCCGGCAACAATTCTTTGTTGTAATGCTGATTCAAGGCGGTTTCCAGTAGCGTGCGCGCTGCTGTAATCAAGCCGCTTCTCATCAAACCAATTGCAAGCATGCGCAAGACGCCTACATTCTCAAGCTCGACTGGCTTGGCATTGGACAACACGTTCTGCATTTTTGAAGCATCTTGCCCGGCACTGTCTGCCAAACCGGCATAAATACGTTGCAATGCCTCATTTCGCTCGCCATTGGTAAGCGCGGAAACGGCCACACAAGCACGGTACTGCACCAGGGCATCCTGCCAGCGTGCAAGCCCAATAAGAGCCAGCATGCGCAAACGCTGCACCTGTGGCAGTTTTGTTGCCAATGGATCCATGGCTTCCAGCAAACTCAGGGCACCAGAAAAATCCTGTTTGGACAAAGCAACTTTGCCGCGCAACACAACAAGCGCATGCGAATGTTCGCCAACCTTGGCTTTTTCCTGATTCAGAATTTCTTCTGCAACATCGAATCGATCCGCCTGAATGGCCGACATGGCACGGATCAGGTAACTCAGATCTGTTTCGATGCCTGTTTTGCTGGCTTGGTTCAATGCTTTCTGAGCGCCTTGTTCATCGCCAGTAATCAGTGCGATCAAACCTTGCGTGTTGGCTTTCAACAAAGCATTTTGTTTCCGGTTCGACCAATATTCCTTGAATTTGCCAGGAAGTTGGCTGGAGGCTCGCCAGGCGCGCATCACAATATAAAACGCCAAAAACACGAGGAATACAGCGATTACTGCAAAATTAAGCGACATGTCGATCCGGTACTGACCAAAAAAGATCAACACCTTGCCACCGTTGCCCTGGGCCATCAAAGTGATAGCCACCGCAACAACAATAACCAGCAACAAACCTAGCAATTGCTTCATTGGCGTTCCCCCTGCTGACCGGCCACTGCCAATCTAAGCGCAGCCGAGGTCGCCTGCAATTCGGGCAATATCAAATCAAGTTGAACCGTCCCGATTTCCTCAAGCACTGTTTTAGCGCGCTGCACCTGAATGGATTTGTCATCAAAGTAAGTGTTCAGCAAATTGCTTGAACGCTCCAGGTCAGACTTCAACAGGGTCGCTTGGCGGGACAACAATGAAATACGCGCGTTCAGCAAAGACAAGCGCAAGGTGTTGCGCAAATCAGTTTCCTGCCGGCTAGAGAGCATCAAAACTTCAGGACTATCTACTTTGGTGACTTCGATTAACGACTTGATGTCGTACCAAACCGTTTGAGCCACTTGCTTGATTGTGAGCCAAGCCTGATCAAATCCTTGAGGAGAAGCTGTCTCGACTGTGGAAGTGTCTTGGGTATCGGGGTCAGTCGCAGGTGCAGGCTCCTCGGTCAATTCGGCCAGTGTTTGGTCGGTCGTGGCTTGCACGCTTGAAAGCATGGGCAAACTTTCAACGGAATTCACGACCGAATCCAGAGAAATGGCCAACCTGAGCAAATCATCACTGGGCAAGGCCTTGATTTCGGAAAGATCTTTCTCCAGGGCGGTGCGCAGGTTCAGCAACGATGGCTTTTCCGTGCCCTCTAGCAAATCAATGGCCTGAGACAGGGCAATGGAGGCACCCTTCACGTTGCCCAACAAATACAACTGGCGCTTGGCAATCGATATCAACTGCTCCACCTCGCTCAGTGACACTTCAGTTCGACTTGCCAACAAGCTGTTGTAGACCTCTTCCAGGCTTGCACGTTGACTGGCTTCCTCTTTCTGGGCCAGTTCCAACAAGTCGAAGCGGGTTTTCAAGTCTTTGGCAAGATCGCTTGATTTGTTGATTTCCTCCTTCACCAAATCAAGTGTGGTGGACTCTTTTTGAATCCGCTCACCGAAGGCCATGCGCGTTTTTTCGATCTGGTTTTTACCCGCAAATGCAATCAACAGAATCAGCACAAAGCTGACCACCGAAATAAAAAATGCCGCTTTACCGAGCCATTGACCGGTAGGTTGGGCTGAACTTGCTGCGCTCGGCGTTGATAACGCAGCGGCAGCCGGTTGAGATTTGCTGGTGGGCGTGGCGGTGTTGGTTTGATTGTTGTTTTCCATGCTTTTCTTGTTTGATTTCAGCCATGAATTCACCGATTGTATCCCTGTTGCTATCTGGACAACGTGAACATATCCCAATTCCCTGCATTTGGCCGTGATACGGGGGTGGGTGGTCAGTACGGTGGCGGTCTGCTTTAAAGCATTGAGTTGCGAATCGGATTTTTGTTTTAGCTGAGAATCAAGTGCCTCAACGGTCTCACTGCTGGTAATCCACAGAACAGCCCTGTTCATGCGCGAAAAAAGGGCGTCACATTGACTATCGCTTTGGTCAATCACTTTGCGGTCGTAACATTCAAGCACCGTCACATCGTGATTCATTTCCTCCAGTTTTTTCGGAAACTCGACTCGACCGCGCGGCCCCTTGCACACCATCACACTGCAACTGCCCGCCCCAAACTTAGCCGCAAGCAAGTGTGCCAAGCCATCGGAATCTTCGGTTTCAAGATCATGTTCGCCAGTGGGTGCAATTATTTTGTCTTCGGGAATACCCAAATCCGAGGCTAATTTTGCGCTTTGGCGTCCCATGACTGCGCAATACACATTGGCCGGCCATTGCCCCAGATTGGTCACAGCAATTTCAAGCACCGAGGGACTTACAAACACAATCAAGCGATTTGCTTTTTCAGTGGCGTTGTCGATCCAGGGTCTGATAAGCGCCATGGCATTTAAATCGGGTACCAATTCAAATACGGGAAAATACATCACCTCGCCCGAATTCATTTGATCGAGCTGACGCTTCAGATCAACGCGCTGGGTCAGGTACTGATCGGGCAACTTGGGTTTGCATACGACCAAAGTGTGAGTCATGTCCGCGAATTATCCTTTAAATTGTTGAACAGCCGATTCAATCAAGGCCTGCGCACCTTCTTGCAATAATCCTTCGATAACCCGGTTTGCAGCCGTTTCCCAGTCTTGCAAACTTGCCTGTGCGCTTTTTTCGATCACTTCCTTGCCATCCGGGCTGGCCACAAGTCCACGCAAGGTAAAGGTTTGGGCATCATTCAGTGTGGCATATCCGGCAATTGGCACCTGGCAACTTCCACCCAAGGCCTTTGACACAGAACGCTCTGCACTTACCAATGCGGTACACACCGGATCAATCAAGGGTTTGACCAGCTCAGCCAGTTTCGAATCATCGGCCCGAATTTCCAAACCCAAGGCACCCTGACCCACCGCAGGCAGCATGTCGGATGAGTCGATTACATTGCGGATTCGTGAATGCAAGCCCAAACGCTTGAGACCAGCCGCAGCCAGAACAATCGCCTGATATTGACCGGAATCCAGCTTGCCCAAGCGAGTATCGAGATTGCCACGCAACGGTTCGACCTTTAAATGTGGGTATCGCGCCAACACCTGAGCCTGCCTGCGCAAGCTAGAACTGCCCACCACGGCACCCGCCGGCAAATCAGCCAAGCTTGCGTAATCGTTTGAGACAAAGGCGTCGTGTGGGTCTTCGCGGGTCATGAATCCCAACAACTGGAACTCTGGATCTACATCCATGGGAATGTCTTTGCCCGAATGCACTGCCAAATCGGCTCGCCCCTCAAGCAAGGCATGCTCGAGCTCTTTGATAAACAGCCCTTTCCCGCCAATTTTTGCCAGTGAGCGGTCCAGTATTTGATCGCCCTTGGTGGTCATGCCAACAATTTCGACCCCGGAAACCCCGGGCAAGGCCAACAACAGGTCTCGAACATGTTCAGCCTGCCACATGGCCAAGCGACTTTCCCTTGATGCAATTCTTATTTTCATTCAGTGTAGCGACACGATTTGCCGCGATTCAGTTGATAAATTTCGGTCAATTCCCTACGGCAAGGCCGTGAGAAGGCGTTTATGCCGAAAGTCTAGCACGGCAACCCTTTATAATTAGGCCCTGTTCCAAAGTGCATAAAGGATTCCCCATGTCGAACCAATGGTCCAAAAAACAGGAAGCATGGTCAGCCCGATTCAATGAGCCCATGTCTGAGCTGGTCAAACGCTACACCGCATCTGTGTTTTTTGACAAACGACTGGCTGAATTCGACATACAAGGCTCACTGGCCCATGCAACCATGCTGGCTGAATGCGGGGTTATTGCTGAGTCCGATCTAAAGTCCATTCAAAGCGGCATGTCTCAAATTCTGGATGAAATCAAGGCTGGCCAATTTAATTGGCAACTTGACCTTGAAGACGTGCACTTGAATATTGAACGCCGACTGACTGAACTGGTTGGAGATGCGGGCAAGCGACTACACACGGGCCGTTCGCGTAACGACCAAGTGGCCACCGACATTCGCCTGTTTCTGCGCCATGAAGTCGATCGCATTCAGGGTTTATTGAAGGCGCTCATTCAAGCACTGCTATCGGTGGCTGAACGCAATCACAACACCGTCATGCCTGGCTTTACCCACCTGCAAGTTGCTCAGCCCGTTACGTTTGGACACCACTTGCTAGCCTATGCGGAAATGTTTGAACGTGATCTGGAGCGCATGCAAGACTGTCGCAAAAGAATGAACCGGCTGCCCTTGGGCGCAGCTGCACTGGCTGGCACCACATTCCCCATCAATCGCAACCGCACGGCTGAGCTGCTGGAGTTTGACGCCCCGTCCCGGAACAGTCTCGACTCAGTATCGGATCGCGACTTTGCCATCGAGTTCTGCTCAGCCAGCAGTATTTTGATGATGCATGTGTCGCGCCTGTCTGAAGAATTGATTATCTGGATGAGCCAACGTTATGCGTTCATCGATCTGCCCGATCGTTTCTGCACCGGTTCGTCCATCATGCCGCAAAAGAAAAACCCGGATGTGCCCGAGCTTGCACGCGGAAAAACAGGCCGTGTCTACGGTCACTTGATGGGGCTGCTGACCTTGATGAAAGGCCAGCCACTGGCCTACAACAAAGACAACCAGGAAGACAAAGAACCCTTGTTTGACACAGTGGACACCGTGGTCGACACCCTGACAATTTTTGCTGAAATGGTTGAAGGCATTCAGGTGAAAGCCGACAACATGCGCGCAGCAACACTGGAAGGGTATGCCACAGCAACTGACCTGGCCGACGCATTGGTAAAGCGGGGCATGCCATTTCGAGATGCACATGAGGCAGTGGCGCGTGCCGTGCGCTATTGCGACACCCAGCAATGTGGTCTGGAGGCCTTGACAGTGGTTCAGCTGCAAGAAGCACTGAAGCTCAATGAATTGGGCTATAGCGACGATTTGGTGAACACCGAACTGTGTGCGGTGCTTACTTTGGAAGGTTCACTTCAGGCTCGCAACCACATTGGTGGAACCAATCCAGAGCAGGTTAAAGCGGCGGCTGCGGAAACCAGAAAACGCCTGGGTTTGTAACGTTGAATGGTTTACTGGTCATTTCACGCGGTATCGACCGGTTGAATACCCGGTTGGGGCTTGCTGTGGGCTGGTTGATATTGATCACCACTGTGGTGTCTGCCTACAACGCAGTGGTGCGCAAAGTCTTCGACACCAGCAGCAATGGTCTGCTTGAAATTCAGTGGTATTTGTTTGGAGCGGTTTTCCTTTTAGGAGCAGCCTACACCCTTCAACAGAATGCCCATGTACGTATCGATGTATTGTCGAATCGTTTCTCAGAATCGACGCGTGCCTGGATTGATATCATCGGGCATTTGTTTTTCACACTCCCGCTAATCGGATTCGTCGTCGTTTCTGGCTGGGACTTTGCCTATGAGTCGTTTCGAATCAATGAATATTCTGCCGATCCAGGCGGTTTGATTCGCTGGCCTGCCAAGGCATTAATCGTTCTGGGTTTCACACTGCTTGGTTTGCAGGTTTGTTCAGAAATCATTAAAAAAATCGCCGTGATCAAGGGACAAAGCAAACAATGCCCATGATCCCTGTTGATTGGTTGGCCCCGCTCATGTTTGCAGTTTTATTGCTATTCATGATCAGCGGCTTTCCCGTTGCATTCGCCTTGGCAGCAAACGGGCTTTTGTTTGGCTACATTGCCATAGAACAAGGGCTAATGAATGTAGCCCTGTTGCAAGCCTTGCCTGATCGAATATTCGGAATCATGAGCAACGATACATTGCTTGCCATTCCGTTTTTTACTTTCATGGGTTTGGTGCTTGAACGCAGCGGCATGGCAGAAGATCTTCTGGAAACCATCGGTCAGCTGTTTGGTCGGGTGCGCGGCGGCCTGGCCTATGCAGTGGTGTTGGTTGGTGCCTTGCTGGCAGCCACCACCGGCGTGGTGGCCGCCTCTGTGATATCCATGGGGCTAATTTCCTTGCCTGTCATGCTGAAGTATGGCTACAGCCAATCCGTGTCCACCGGGGTCATCGCGGCATCCGGTACTTTGGCGCAAATTCTTCCGCCCTCTTTGGTATTGATTGTCATGGCCGATCAACTAGGGGTTTCCGTAGGGGCAATGTACCAAGGGGCCTTGGTTCCCGCCCTGCTGCTGGTAATGCTTTACCTTGGCTATGTGTTTGTAATTACCCGTCTTCAAAAAAACGCACTGCCCGCTTTGCCGCCAGAGGCCTGCTACCTGAGCCAAGACAACTCGGGATTGCGCATACTCAAAGCCGTGGTGTTTGTTCTGTTTCCTCCACTGGCTTTGATTTTTCTGGTGTTGGGTACCATTTTCCTTGGCATTGCCACCCCTACTGAAGGCGGCGCCATGGGTGCTGTCGGCGCGCTCTTGATTGCAGCCTCAAAAAAACGCCTGAATTTGGCATTGCTAAAACAAGCCATCGACTCCACAACCAAATTATCTTGCTTTGTCTTGTTTATCTTGATCGGCTCGACCGTATTTGGCCTGACATTCAGGGCCATTGAAGGCGACATTTGGGTGGAACATTTGATGGGAGATTTGCCTGGTGGCGAGCTGGGCTTTCTGATTGCCGTTCAAATCCTGATTTTTGTGTTGGGTTTCTTTCTTGATTTTTTTGAAATCGCTTTTATCGTGATTCCATTGCTGGTGCCTGTGGCTGACAAACTTGGCATTGACCTGGTGTGGTTCGGAGTCATGATCGCAATGAATATGCAAACCTCTTTCCTGACACCACCTTTCGGCTTCTCCCTGTTTTACTTGAAATCAGTAACACCAAAAATTATCAAAACAGTTGAAATTTACAAGGGGTCATTGCCCTTCATCGCCTTGCAGTTGGTGATGGTCGTCCTTATTTTTGCGTATCCCCAGCTGGTAAGCCAAGAAGAAAAAGTGAAGTACCAAGACACCCCGTTGCAGCTTAAGTTGCCTGCACAAAACTACGGGGGTGGAAACGATCCGGCAGATCAACAACCTTTTGTTCCAAGCTTCAGCGAATAGACTCAGGCTGATTTGTATCAAATTAGCCAGCTCTTTTAGAGCCCACCCCCACAACCTCAGCCTTGCTTGAAATTCGATCGGCGAGTTCAAGCACAAACACCGTGCCACCCTCTTTGACATTGCACATCGACAAATTCCATTCCATTTCCTGACAAAGGCGTTTAACCACGTACAAACCTATGCCAGTTTTCGGAAGATCGCTGCCGAAGGTAGAGTACCTGGCAGCCTGATGCTGCAATATGTCTTCTTGAAGACCTGGGCCTGAATCTGTCACGGTAAAACGGTGAATGCCACCGTGGCGTCGATACGAAAAAGCCACACCACCCTCAAGTGTATGTTCTACGGCGTTAAATACCAGATTCCCCATGACACGTTTCAATCGCCGTGCATCAGTGTGAATCAGGAACTCCTCAACATCCACGTCGAAGGTCAATCCTTTGGTTTCAGCCAACTGCCCCATCCAGCCCTCGAGCGACTTGCAAAGCTCGGTGCTCGAAATACTTTCAATCCGCTTTTCACGTTGCTCACCGAGCTCAAGCCTGGTGGCCTCCAACATGTTTTCAGCCAGGTCATGAAGCCAACGCTGACAACTGGTCATTTGACGAATAACCTGATTGGAAGGCGCATGTTGATGATAAGTGTCCAGCGAAGGGTGCCCAACCAGCAAACCCAATGCGTGCAATGGCTGACGCATGTCGTGCTGAACACCCGCAAGCCAGCGCAAGCGGTCTTTCCACTCACTGAGTACACCATGCTTGGCATTGCGCCAACGGGCTTGCTGCGTTCGCCTGTTTTGAATGCGTTGTTTTGCAATGCTGTACCTGTGCTGCCTTTCGAGTAAAACTGCCAGCAAAGTAAATGGCGTAACCCAACACAACACCGCAAAACTAAGATGGTGCCAATTCAATGACAATACCCAACCACCGAAAGCGGACGCAAACACCAAAAACCAAAGTTTCTCGGTGGGCGGTACCCGAAACGCACGCCTGCAAGACACCTTGGCATTGAGCAAACAGCCGCTAATAAAGGCGATATACGCCAATTGGGATTGAGCGCCTGTGTCCAGGCCCAACAACTGAAAAGACAAGGGCAACAAGCACAATGAAGCCAACAAACAAGCGTCGTAGTGTTGTTGTACCCATGCGCTAAGCCGATTGATTTGTCTCATTGGGCGCGGCTTAATCGGAATAAACCTCATCGGTTTTCTGTTCCTGCCAAGCGCGATACAGCATGGCCGCTTCCAGTCGGTTTCTGGCATTCAATCGCGCCAAAATACTGCGGACATGCGTTTTCACCGTTTCAGGCGACAGTCCCAAATTCTGGGCAATTTCATGATTGGATTCGCCCTTGGCGATTCGGTACAGCACAGACACTTGTCGCTCGGTAATTCGAGCCATTCTTTGTCCAATCGTAAATCCGCTGGCATGCTGCGTTTTTTGACTGATTTGATCAGTCCAGTTGTTTCGACGCAAACGCAATACCATGCTGTCGAGCACGCTCAGCACACGGTCTTGGGTAATGCCCTTCGATACGAACTCGGTTTCTGGATATTCATCAGCCATATCGCCGAGAATTTCCTCGTTCCCGGAGATCACCAGCGTGCGGCTGTAATCAAAAGTTTCAAGGGCCGTTTCCAGCACCTTCTCGGGAGTCATGTCGGGCAAACCCAAGTCGAGAAGCACAAGGTCAGGTTGCTCGAACCGGCTGTGTTCCAGCGCGGGCCCAATCCGGCTGAAAAGCTTGACTTCCAGGTCGGTGTAGCGCGAATTCATGATGTCGCGCAAGGCCATTGCAATGATTGGATGATCGTCAATAATAAATACGCGTAGCTGATTAGAAGTCGACATAAATTTGTCCCATACAAGTCAAGTGTCAGAAACTGTCGTTCAGAAGTGAATAGTGCCCTTGCCATTCATTACGACAGCCAAAAGAAGTGCGAACAACCCCGATAGGGGCGACACTGCGTTGGGTGACTTGCGCCAGGCTTTTGGTTCCATTAAACGAAAAAGAGCGGCCAGTCAGCCGCTCTTTATATCTGACCCCACTTGCGTAGGTCAAAAACTTACTTCGATCTGGGTATGTACGACGCCATGGAATTCTCTGCAACCCGAAACCAGTTGTTCTGGTCATTTCGGAAACGATTCCAGGAGGCAAAGATTTTCTTGAATTTCGGATTGTTGCTTGATTCGTCGGCATAAAGCTTTTCAGCTTCTTTGTAGGCCGCATCCAGAATGTCGCGCGGATAAATCCGAAGCTGGGCACCACCTTGAATCAAACGATTCAGTGCGGCGGGGTTTTTGGCGTCGTATTCGGCTGTCATCATCACGTTGACTTCAGCGGCCGCTACTTCGAATGCCGCCTGATAAGCTTTCGGCAAATTATTCCAGGCATCCAGATTAATGTAAAAGCTCAAGGAAGGGCCTGGCTCCCAAAAGCCGGGGTAGTAGTAAAACTTGGCCACTTTCTGGAAGCCCAACTTTTCATCGTCATAAGGCCCTACCCACTCCGCCGCATCAATGGTGCCCTTCTCCAGAGCGGGATAAACATCACCGCCTGCAATGGTCTGTGGTACGGCACCCAGCGCCGCCATGATCTTGCCGCCAAACCCGGGAATTCGAACTTTCAAACCTTTCAGGTCGTTCAGGCTTTTTACTTCCTTGCGCCACCAGCCGCCCATTTGCGTGCCGGTGTTACCCCCAGGAAAATTAACGATGTTGTAACCCTTCAGAAAGTCTCGGGTCATTTGCAAGCCACCACCATGATAAAGCCAGGCGTTTTGTTGGCGTGCGGTTAAACCGAAGGGCAAGCCAGCCTCAAATGCGAATGTCGCGTCTTTGCCAACGTAGTAGTAACCCGCTGTGTGGCCGCACTCTACGGTGCCACGCTGAACAGCATCAAGCACCTGCAAACCCGGCACAATTTCACCCGCCGCGAATGGGCGAATGTCAAATTTGCCACCCGTCAATTCAGACACGCGTTTGGCCAACTGTGGGGAGGCACCCCACAAGGCATCAAGACTTTTGGGGAAGCTGGATGTTAGTCTCCAGCGCACGCTTGGGCCATCTGCAGCCAATGCCGCTGTTCCTGAAGTGGCTGCGGTGGCGGCAGCAGCTCCCAAACCTGCCTTTTTGAGAAAGGAACGACGTTCCATTGCTTTGTCTCCTTTTTTCTTAATTCCCTGCAACGGTCATGGATTCAATCAAGATGCTGCCAACATGTTTGCTGCCGCGCCAATAGGCATCGTCACCCACAGCCACAATATTGGCCAACATGTCTTTCAAATTGCCGGCAATCGTAATTTCTTCAACCGGGTGAACAATAATGCCGTTCTCCACCCAATAACCAAATGCACCT
Organism: Limnobacter sp. 130; assembly: GCF_902506325.1. GTDB lineage: Bacteria > Pseudomonadota > Gammaproteobacteria > Burkholderiales > Burkholderiaceae_B > Limnobacter. The sequence goes on along the minus strand of NZ_LR732330.1, from coordinate 154,949 downwards.
CGAGAATAATCGCCAGTGACACCATTCACACCCTGCCCCATCATTTCGGTGACCAACAAACCGGTGCCCATGGTTTTAAGCAATGCATCAAGGCCACCCGAGACTGTTTTGGTGGAGCTGAGAATAAGGTTGTGAGTGCCGCCAGCATTGCCCGTGGTTTCCATGCCCAATTTACGGGCCGAATAACTTGAAAGGAAATAACCGTTACACGCACCTTTTTTGACCACGGTGCGCGCCTTCACTTTCACACCTTCTTCATCGAAAGGCGAGCTGCCATGTGCACCTTCAATGAACGGGTCTTCCTTGATCGTGATATGCGGCGCCCAAACCTGCTTGCCCAGTGAATTCAGCAAAAAGCTGGTTTTGCGATAAAGCGATGAGCCCGATACAGCGCCCACATAATGGCTTACCAAACTTGCCGCAATGGGTGCCTCAAAAATAACCGGACAGTTGCGCGTGGTAATGGGCTTTGAGCCCAGGCGCGCCAAGGCGCGCTGTGCTGCATAGGCGCCAATTTTGGCGGGTTTGGCCAGGTCTTTGGCCTTGCGTTCGGAGGAATACCAGAAGTCGCGCTGCATGGGACTGTCTTTGGACTTCTTCGCTTGTGCAATTGGCGACACCGACAGTGAATGGCGTGAATAGGGATAACCGCCCTTGAAGCCCTTGCTGTTGGCCGCAAAAAAATGACCTGATTCACTGGAAACATTGGCGCCGTCGGAATTTCGAATCTGCTTGCTGACATCAAACGCAGCCTGCTCCATCGTTAAAGCCTTTTCAACTGCTTTGGCGGTGCTTAAGCTCCACGGATAGTACAAATCAAGGTCGCGATGACGCTTGGAAATATTCTCTTCATCAGGCAGGCCCGCGAATTTATCCGCTGCCGTGTACTTGGCAATGTCCAAGGCCGCGCGAATGGCAGAATCAATCGCTTCCAGAGAAAAATCGGACGAGGAGGCATTGCCCCGTTTCTTCCCCTTAAATACACTGACACCAAAGCTTTTGTCGCGCGTGTGCTCAATGGTTTCAATTTCACCCATGCGCACGCTGACCGATTGACCCACTGCTTCGCTGATATCCACCGCACAATCGGTGGCCCCCAGCGATTTGGCTTTTTTCAATGCGTATTCGGTTAATTCCTGAAATGTCTCGGATTTAAAGCTAAAGCCCATATTGCCCTGCGAAAAATGCTGCTAAAAATGGCTAATATACAGCCCATGGAACCAGAAAACGAAAAACAGGGCGAGTTTGAAGAATATGATCGCCCCAGCAAGTCATCGGTGAAGCGAGACATGCTGGCCCTGCAGGATTTGGGCAAAACCCTGTGCGAAATGCCCTACGACAAAGTCAAACGGGCACCGATCGGCGAACGCCTGCTTCTCGAGATCGCAGAATTTCACAAGTGCAAGTCATTTGGCGCCAAAAAACGTCAAATGCAATTCATCGGTAAGTTGATGCGCGATGAAGAGCATGAAGACATTCAAGCGTGGGTCAATGGCGAAACCGTGGAACAAAAACTCAAGGTGTTGCACCTGCACGCTGCAGAGCAATGGCGCGATCGCTTGATTGAAGACCCCAGCCTGCTGGCCACGTTCATCGAAAGCTACCCTGCCGCAGCCCGTGAAAACCTGAACCCGATCATTCGGCAAGCGGTGCAAGAACGCGCTGCGAAAAAAGCGCCGAGAAATTTCCGCCAGTTATTTCAGATCATTTACCGTTTGATCGAAGAAAAAGCCGAGGAAGACGAAGCATGAGTGTTGATGCGGTAAGAATCGGGTTGGTGTCGGTGAGTGACCGTGCCTCGGCAGGGGTTTACCAAGACCAAGGCATCCCCAGCCTGAAAACCTGGTTGCAAAATGCCCTGCTCAATCCAATTGAGTTTGTTGAGGTACTTATTCCCGACGAACAAGCCGACATTGAAAATGCCTTGAAAAAGCTGGCTGATGAGCACCGCTGCAATTTGATTTGCACCACGGGTGGCACAGGCCCAGCCAAACGCGACGTTACTCCGGAAGCGACCCTGGCAGTGGCGCACAAGGAAATGCCTGGCTTTGGCGAGCAAATGCGCCAGATCAGCCTGCACTTTGTACCCACAGCGATTTTGTCGAGGCAAGTAGCCGTAATTCGTGGTGAAAGTCTTATTTTGAATTTACCGGGCCAACCCAAGGCCATTGCTGAAACCCTGGAAGGTTTAAAGGATAAGGAAGGCAATAGCCTGGTGAAAGGCATTTTCGCGGCTGTTCCCTATTGCATCGATTTGATTGGTGGCCCGTACATGGAAACCAATGAAGCGGTAATTAAAGCATTTCGGCCCAAGTCGGCCCTACGAAAGCCTGCCGAAGGCTAATCCGCAGAAGGAAGTACACCGTGAACCTGGATTCAAACCCGAATATTGAATGCGTTGTTGTTGAAACTGGCCCGAAACCCACTGCTTGCGTGATTTGGCTGCATGGCTTGGGTGCAGATGGTTACGACTTCGTACCCATTGTCAAAGAACTTGAGCAAATGGGTTTGCCGAGCACACGATTTGTATTTCCACACGCGCCGAAAATTCCGGTGAGCATCAACGGTGGTTACGTAATGCGTGCATGGTACGACATTAAAAACGTTGACCTGCAACGCCAGGAAGATGAAGGTGGCATACGGCAAAGCCAGGCCACAGTAGAACGATTGATCAACGATCAAATCGCCCTGGGTTTTACGCCTGAAAAAATTGTACTGGCTGGTTTTTCTCAAGGTGGTGCAATTGCTTACCAGGTGGGTTTGCGCACCACACACAAATTGGCAGGATTGATCGCCTTGTCAACTTACCTGCCTTGCGAAAACACACTGGATTCTGAATTGAACCCAGACAGTTTGAGTATTCCTGTGTTGGCCGCTCATGGTGAACAAGACAACATTGTGTTGATCGAGCGCGGGGAAAAAGCCGTGAAACTGCTGCAAAGCAAAAACATGGACATTCAATGGCACACCTACCCCATGGCCCATTCTGTTTGCGGTGAAGAGGTGGTTGAAATAGCCAATTTCCTAAAGCGCGTGCTTTAATCTTTTACTGTATATATAAACAGCTTTTTGGTTTATACTTGAACCCAGTAATAACCAAGCAGGTGTACCTATGCCAGCGCAAGCGCAACAACTGATTTCGATTATTGAACTGGAACGCGCAATCAACTATTGGCGCTCAAAATACCCGTCCTCAAGAGACACCATGACACTGTGTCCACAAGCAGCCTGTTTGGCTGAGCTGTATGCTCGCATGATCATTTTTCAAGCGCACGATATTTCGATCGCCGAATTTTCAGCAAAAGCCAAAAAAGCGCTTCGTGAAGCCGAACAGGCCTATGCAGGTCGACAAAATCAGGCCGCTTGAATTGCCGTGTAGCAATGCTAATTTGCACGGCTTATCAATAGGTACGCTGCGCTCCACAACTGACTTGAAACAGGTGCATTGCAAGGTCCTTTTAATTGACTGATTTGCCATCCATTGGCGCCAATCCGCCTTAACTCCAGCGTGCCACGTTGTGGGCTGTGGCCTTTAATTTGAAGATGAAAAATACAAATATCGCCAGCCATGCAGCGATCAATGTAGGACGGCACGCAATGGTGCATTTTTTTGGCTTCATTCAGCAGCGCATTCAACGAGTTCAATTCAATAAACTCAATGTTTTCACCCAAGCTGCCCATACCCAGAATTTCGGGCCAAAATACATTTTGTCGCCCAAAATCCAAATCCAGTTCGACCAAATGCCAATGCGCCTGACGAGCCATTAAAGTGTCATACGTCCAGTTTCTTGAAATGATGACTGGGCGTTTGGTAGCGCTGGCAGCGCTTCCGAGCAACCAATCCGCAATCAAGGGAAATTCTTCCTGCTCAAGTTCCCTTCGGTGCTCAAGCTTGAAATTACTCTCGCGTCGCTCCAAGGCCAACCTGACTCCGCGCAAAACATTCAAAGCGGCAACAGAACCCAAATTTTCGTGATTGCGCCTAAGCCAGGTACTTAGCCCACCAAAACCCATCAACGCGGCAGTTTGCTTGTCCACCCAGGAAATCGGAATTGAGCGGTCTAAAGCGGCATGAAAATTCACCCAGCTCAAGTGACTTAGCTGCCCCCAATTAACTCGCGCAATGTAGGCGGTTTTTTGATGCGTCAACCAACGCCAGGTTTGCTGGCTCATGCCTTGTGCCAACATTCGGTTTTTAACCAGTTGCCAGTTCGGTAAATTGCTCCACATGCCGCGGTCTTGAGCAAGCAAGGGTGCCAATGCCAGGTTTTCACTTAACCTGTTCTGAAGCACGGTTTTAAATGCAGCCACCTGGCTTAAATCCAGCAAGGTGGTGTGTTTGGGTACGATGCGCAAGGCGAGTTTAAGAACATGGCTGCCATAGCGTCTTCGAATTGCGCTTGTCCAGGCTCGTTGAATGTCGTTCAGGCTGGCAGCAGCAAGCGGAAAACACAATTCAGAGTCCTGCAAATCACCTGGAATCTGAATACTCGGTGGGGCTTGCCAAACCGATCGCATCAAATCCGATTTCAAGTTCCATGCCGCCTCGTCCGTCAAAACAACCCGACAGGATTCAGCCAGTTTGGCACGTGCTCTCATGCCCCATTCAAAATAAAGTCCTGTTCTGGTGCTCACCAAACGCGCAGGCAGCCGCGGCGACTTAACTCGCGGTATGCTGATGGCTGTGTTCAATTCAAAATCTAACAAAGGGCGCATGATGGACAACAAGTCAGAAGAACCCGTCAACATTGAGATCTTACAGCAAGGCGAGATCTGGAAAATTTCCATCAATCGAGCAGAGGCTCGTAACTGCGTCGATCGATACACCGCCGATCAACTTGAAAAAGCGTTTCAATCATTTGAAACCAATGCGGTAGCACGCGTGGCTATTCTGACTGGCGAGGGTGGCAATTTTTGCGCAGGTGCAGACTTAAAAGCAGTTGCATCGGGTGATCCAAGCCGCGTAAACCGCATGGAAAGACATGGTGCTGGCCCCATGGGAATAAGCCGCATGGAATTGAGCAAACCCGTTATCGCCGCAGTGTCTGGCTACTGTGTGGCAGGTGGACTGGAATTGGCTGCGTGGTGTGATATGCGGGTTGCCGACAGCACTGCAGTATTTGGTGTGTTTTGTCGACGCTTCGGTGTGCCGTTGATTGATGGCGGCACCGTGCGTTTGCCTCGGTTAATCGGCCAAAGCCGTGCCATGGACATGATTTTGACTGGTCGCCCGGTCGATGCAGCCGAGGCCTTCTCTTGGGGCTTGGCCAACCGCTTTGAAAAAGAAAGAACCGCACTGGAAGGCGCCATTGAATTGGCCAGCCTGTTGAGCAAACATCCACAAACCTGCATGCGCAACGACAGGCAAAGCGTGCTGACTCAATGGGGATTCGGTGAACGTGAAGCGCTGGAGGAAGAGTTTGAATTCGGTTTGAATACCCTGACATCGGGCGAAACAGTTGAAGGCGCAACTGCCTTCAAGGAAGGCCTGGGTCGCCACGGAGAAACCGTTCAGTAAGAAACTAATTCAGACTGACAATGACGCCGAATTTCGCTGAATTCGAAACTTGGCGTGAATCCGCTGTGGTGGAATAAGAACTGGATTCAACACCGAAAAACCAGTTCGCCAAACCACCGCGATTGGTGAGCAAATACAAACCCTGACTTTCGCTGTTCAATGTGGTGCTGGACAATCGGCCCGGTGTGTAAACAAGGCTCAGGTTCTCTTGAAGTGACACTTGCAGACCACCGTAAATTGCCTTGATTAAGGACTCTGGCTTTGCTGCTGACACAGCCAAACCTGTTTTGCTTGTTTTCAGGTTCGAGGGGATAACTACCCCTTCATCCACCGCAACTCCCCTGAATAAACTGACTTTGCCCAACAATCCCGGCATGGGTTTTTCTCGATCAACCGTATTGGCTGGAGCCAGCATTCGATTGCCAAGTTTTTCGCTCACCTTCAAGGCAAGCGGCTCAGCGGCACCAAGCACCCCCAGGTAGAAGCAACCTGTCATCAGGGCAAGGGCCATCAAAGCCAGCTGTTTTGAGCCAATAAGTGCCATGACACACCTCTTCAATACAGAAATTTACTTACTTCAATTAACGGTCATCTTGAGTTTTACTGAATTGCAAGATTGGACTAACCCCACTGTGGGTGAACTACACGTTTTCGCCCTAGAATCAAGGCCAAGGCCGTCCTTTAGAGTATCCAATCTACTTCAATACCTGAAAGTAACATTTTTCAGCTTTGGTGATACACTGAAATGACTACATAAAAGTCACTACTTCGAGCTACCACCTCTTGCAAGTGAACTGACCAAAATACCGGAGACAACAGCAATGCATTCTTCTTCACGAAGGACGGATTTCCTTTTTCCATTGACCCGTGTGGCCGCTGCCACTTTGTTCGGCTTGGCCTACGGGACTTCCGCCCAAGCGGGTGGCACTGCATTTGACGCTACCAGTATCAGTGCAATGGGAAATGCCTCTGCCGGTCAAGCCGCAGAGGCCGGTGATGCATCGGTGTTGTTTGCCAACCCGGCAGCACTGACAAGGTTTAAACGCGCTGAATTAACCCAAGGTGCGGCAGTGATCGCGATTGGGACTGATTACACCTCGACCCAGAATAATGACGGCGCCGATTCCGGAGCGCCACAAGGTCAAAACGGCCAGGTATTCAGCCGCAAAGACGGCTACGATGCCGCTGCTTTGGCCCCCAACCTGTTTATTGCCATTCCGATCAATGAAAAACTGGTCATGGGCTTTGGTGCTTCAGCTTCACATGGTTTGGTGATTCACTACGATGAAAATTTCCCGGGACGCAACCAGGGGCGCGACATTGACTTCAAGGTAACACGACTGAATCTTGGATTTGGTTACAAATTAAGCCCCACTCTCTCCTGGGGTTTGAATGGCTCATATGAGCGCTACTTTCAGTCCATCAAGTTAAAACTGAATTATCGCGAAGCTGTTGAGGCCTTGGCACCTGGCTCCGCCGCGCTGATTGAGGGGCCTGCCGGTGCATTGATTGGGGCACCACCCATTCCCGGCGAGAGTAATGCGGGCCTGCGCATGTTTGGCTGGGCATTTAACGCGCAGTTGGGTGGTTTGTGGGAGCCCACTGAAAACACCCGTGTGGGCATTTCCTATCGGCCAAAAACTGAATTTACGGGCAATCGCGGTAAATTTAAACTGGATGACTCGCCAGAACAGGCAGCCTTTCGCGCATTCTTGAACAGTGACGGTCTGATCAACAATCTTGCATTTGGGGCACTGGGTGTAAACGGTCCTCAGGCAGCCGGTGACTTGGCACCCGAACAAATCATCAAACAGGAAATTACCTTACCCGATGAATTGCGGCTTTCTGTGTTTCACCATGCCACGCCCAAACTGGATTTAATGGCCACGTATACGCGCCAGGATTTCTCGGTGACCACTTTGAATTTTGTGCGCGAAAGCAATGGGCGAACACTGGAAAATATTCCGCAAAATTTTGTGGCTGCAGAATCGTACCGGGTTGGTTTGAATTACAAGCTTTACAAAAGGCTAACACTGCGTGCGGGCTACGCGATTGAAAACAGCGTCATTGACGATGAAACCCGAATCACGATTTTGCCTGACAGTGATCGACAATATTTTGCGTTTGGCGGGCAGTTCGATTTAAGCCGTGACACCAGCATTCACTTTGCTTACCAAAAACTGGACACTGACCCGGCACCGGTTGGAAACAACAAAGGCATTACACCACCTGAAGTTCGTGGTGGCGACTTTCGAGGCAATGTGCAACTGGACACTCACTTTTTTGGTGTCGGCATTACCGAACGGTTTTAATCAGGATTGCACACCCAGTGCTCGGAATAAACCAGCAATCAATGTTGCGTAATTGGTTTGTTCCGTAGCCAATGCCTGTTCGGCGTTGGCATAAACGCGCTGTGCGTCCACCACGTCCAGAAAGCTGATCAAGCCCAATTGGTAAAGGGCATCGGCTTGCTCAAAACTCCGTTTACTTGATACCACGGCCTTACCTAGCGCTGTTTGCCGGGACGTTGAGGCGTCGATGGCAGTTAATGCGTTCTCAACCTCTTGTGTAACCACCCGAAGTACCTGCTCATACTCGGCCAAAGCGCCTTCGGCGCGGGCCAACGCTGCATTCAATCTGGCATTTCTGGCACCACCGTCATACACCACCTGGTTCAATGCGGCAGCCAAAGAGCCGATCAGCAGGCTGGTCGCAGGGTTTGAATTGATGACGGTGCTTCCAATCTGAATATTGGCCATCAATTCAATGCTGGGATAAAAATCCGCTTGCGCCACGCCAACTTCAGCGGCGGCCTGGGAAAATCTCGCTTGCGCCAATTGAACATCGGGCCGGGCTTGAATGACTTGGAACGGCACGCTGACTGGAATACCCAATCGATATTCAGGCAAATTGCCCTCTGGCCTTAACAATTGTTCATAAGCACCGGGAAATTGACCGCTCAGGGTTGCCAAGCGGTGACGAGAATCTTGCAAAGCCCGTTGCAGAGGAGCAATGCTTGCTCTTAAATTCTCCACCGATGTTTCTGCGCGCCTTACATCAAGCTCGGGTGACAAACCACTTTCAAATCTGGCTTGAACAATTGCCAATGTTTTTTCCTGTAGCTCGACCGATTCCTTCAACATCGCCAATTGTTTCTGATTGCCACGCAAGCTCAAGTACTCTTGGGCAACAGCAGTACTGGTTGCGATGATCTGGGCTCGCAAACCTGCCTGTTCAGCCAAAAGGTTTGCAGCTGCCGCACGTACTTCTTGCTCAACCCGACCTGCCAGATCAAGTGGCAAAGTAAAACCGAGACCCAACAAGTTACGGCGTTCATCGCGAGCATTGTTACTGGAAGTGCTGTTGTTTCGATCTGATTTCTGGCCGCTGACCTCTGCATCCAGCTCGACCAAGAGGGAATCCCCTGCTTCGCTAAATTCCAGCAAGGCACGGGCCTCTTTAACGCGAGCTGCCGCAGCTGCGATTTGAAAATTGTTGTCAATGCTGGTGTTGACGAGCTGATTTAATACAGGATCGTTGAATCCTTCCCACCACCGAACACCAGCAATTCCAACGTCTTGAACGCTGCTTAAATTTTGCAGAATATCCTGTGCTACAAATTTTTCCGGTGGCCTGGTTTCAGACTTAGGTAAATCAGGCGGTGCGCTTGCACAAGCCGATAACAACGCAAGGGTCAATGTCAGCTTGAGTATCCAGGCGGTGCGCTTCATACGTCCACCTCGCCTTTTTTCAAACTGGTTTCATAAGCTTCAATTTCTTTGTCGAGCAATTCTGCGGCGTGTGCCCTTGGTTTCATGAAAGGCGCGATAAAGCTGTAGCCCATCGGAGCAAGATAAAGCGTAAATAAAGTGGAAAGCCCCAAACCACCCAACACCACCCAGGCAATGGCTTCACGCGCTTCGGCCCCGGGACCTGACATTAAAACCAAAGGAAGTACGCCCAATAAAGTGGATAGCACGGTCATCGCAATCGGGCGAAGCCGCATGCGTGCACCCTCCCGAATGGCCGAGTCAATGCTGTGTCCTTCATCGCGAAGCTGGTCCATCAATTCAACCAGCAAAATCGCATTTTTAGTCATCAAACCAATGAGCAGCACCAAGCCAATTTGACTAAACAGATTCAGCGATTGATTGGTAATCAGCAAGGCAAACACCGCGGCGGCAAGCCCGAATGGCACAGTGAACATCACCACCAAAGCACTGCCCACACTTTCAAATTGAGCTGCCAACACGAGGAACACCACAATGAGTGCAACAGCGAAAGTGATCAGCATTTCATTGGAGGATTCCTCCAGCGTGGCTGCTTCGCCAAGAAAAATTAAAGTCGATGTCGATGGCAGCGTAGCATCCGCGACCGCGCGGATTTGTTGCATCGTGGTACCCAAATCGGTACCCGGTGGAATGCCGATATTCAATTCCACCGCCCTGCGCTGGGCATGGCGGTCCAATTCAGCGGCCACTCCGCGTTCTTGTACGTTAATCATCGAGGCCAGTGGCACAAGCTGGCCTGTTTCACTGCTGGTATAAATGTTCAGCAAATCAAAGGGAGAATTCAAGCTGCCATTGCTGGAACCCAGCATTACGGGCACAGCCTGATCCCCCACACTTAAATCAAGCAACTGGTATTCGTCAGCCATAATTTGCAAAGTTTGGGTAACCCGGCTTACAGGCACCTGTAAGTCGCTGGCTTTCTCGCGATTAATTTCAAAGCCCAGTTCGGGCTGCGAAGTATCGTACTGAACGCGAACGTCCTGAACCGCATCAATCTGCTTGAGCAAGGCTTCTGCCAACAAGTCTGCATTGTTGGCCAGCACATCGTAATCATCGCCCAACAAGGCGATTTGCAAGCCGCCACCGCCACCACGAATGTTCAAGCTGCTTTCATTCCGGAAACGCACCTGTGCACCCGGGATACTCGAAAGCTCTTTACTCAATTTGGCTGCAAGTTCTTGTTGGCTTGTGTCGCGCTCGCTCCAGTCAGCCAAATTGGCCTGAATGGCCACGCGATTCTTGTCGTATCGGCCAACAATCGTGAACATATCAGTGATGAGTCCCTGCTCTTGATAGGGTCTCATGATGTTCTCGGCAATTTGCCCTTGTCTTCCGCTGTATTCGAGTGAGGCACCATCGGGCCCGGTAAAATCAACGACCAATCGCCCCCTGTCCTCTGGGGGTACCAGTTCTTGATTCAGCAGAGTAAACGTTAATCCACCAGCAAGTGCGACGCCGAGAAATACCAACAAAAAAACCAGTCTGTGATGCAAGAAACCATCAAGGGTACGGAAATATGCATTTGCAATTCGATCTCCGAACGCTTGAAGATGCCCCATCAAACGAGCGACTTGACCGGTAGAAGGCGCGTCCTCTTTCAGGAGTTTTGAAGCCAGCATGGGGCACAGGCTCAATGCAACAAAAGTACTGATGATGACCGCCATCGACAACACCATGCCGAACTCTCGAAACAGACGACCTGTTTCGCCAGGCAAAAAAGCAATTGGCAAAAATACCGCCACCAAAGAGGCAGTGGTCGCAATGACAGCAAAGAAAACCTGTTTCGTTCCCAGCAAAGAAGCCACCGTGATGCTTTCACCCAGTTTCTTGCGGCGTTGAATATTCTCGAGCACCACAATGGCATCATCCACGATCAGGCCGGTGGCCAACACCAAGGCAAGAAGAGTCAGCATATTGACTGAAAAGCCGGCCAACCAGATCGCCGCCAAAGTGCCCACCAGCGAGACAGGCATGGTGACGGCAGGAATGAGCACCGCCTTCCACTGCCCTAAAAACACAGCAATAACAATCAACACCACCACAACGGCAAACATCAACGACATCAGTACTTCTTGCAATGCACCTTTAATGAATACTGAATCGTCGGAAATCACGATGACTTGCAAGTCCTTGGACTGCCCATTGATCTGCGCCATCCGCTTTTTCACATCGCTGGCGATCGCAATGGTGTTGCCGCCAGCCTGCCGCAAAACACCCATACCGATCACGGCACGCCCGTTCAACAGGGAGTACGATTCAGCCGACATGGGGCCGTAATAAACCTCGGCCACATCGCGAACCCGTACGCCATTTTTGATCAATATGGAATTAATGGCTTCAGTGTCAATGGTGGAGGCATTTGCACGCACCAACAGCTCTTGTTTGCCCGACAAATAACTGCCTGCCGGGACATCCAGGTTCATGGTCTCCAGACTACTCAGCACGTCGGTGGCCACCATGCCATAGCGGGCCAGCTTTGCAGGGTCCAGAAGCACCCGCAGCACACGGGGTTGACTGCCATTCAACGGAACATCTGCAACGCCATCAATTGACACAAAGGCAGGCACCAAATCACGCTCAACGCGTTCAGCAAGATCCTGTATGGCCAAGGTGTTGCTGTACACGGCAAGCTGAACCACGGGCCGAGCATCGTCGTCAGCCTTGATCACCAAAAGTTGATCGAGGTTTTCCGGCAATTGGTTGGTAATTCGACTAACGGCCTCACGCACGTCGTTGGCGGCCACATTGACATCGATATCCGGTGAAAACTCCATGCGCACCCGCATATTGTTTTCCTCGCTCGAGCTTTGAATACGCAGCACCCCGGAGACGCGTGCAACAGCCCCTTCCACCTTGGACGTCACCTCGGCATCCATCGTGGTGGGCGATGCGCCCTGGTAAACTGCACGAACAACAACTACGGGTCGGTCGATGTCAGGCAACTCCCTCACCTCGACGCCGAAAATGCTGACAATGCCGGCGAGCATGATCAACAGATTCAGCACCACGACCAGCACTGGCCTTTTCAGCCCCAGTGCGGTTAAACCGTCCGTTGCGCGACTCATCGCAATGGGTCCTCAACCTGCTCGACACCGACACCTTCTGCAAGCCGCAAGCCACCTTCTACGACAACAATTTCACCTTCCGTGATATTGCCTTCGAGAAACACCCGACCCTGTCGTCGATCAGCCACACGCACATTCTCACGGTCCGCCTTACCATCACGGATCATCCAGACATAGGATCCTTCCCGATCCCACTGCAGAGCAATTTCAGGCACCGACGCCAGCATTTGTCCCTTGACTGCCATTTGCACAGCAAAGGACATTCCGGGGCGCAGTAAATCGTCGGGGTTGCTGATATTTGCCCGAACCCTCAACGAACGTTTTTCGGCATTCAGACGGCTGTCCAAGGCAACAACACGCGCTTTGAATTTCTGGCCTGGCACCGAGGGGGTGGTTGCCACAACCTCGATTTGTTCCATAGCAAGGGCACTTAGCTGGCCCACCAATGCCTCTGGAACTTCGAAATCGATGTAAATAATTTCACGGGAATCTACACCGGTAATTAAGACACCAGGTCCAATCCGCTGGCCTGGATCAATATCGGTAATTCCGACAACGCCAGCAAATGGCGCTCGAATTTGATGATTGGAAATGGCCAGCTTGGCCTGATCAACGGCAACTTGAGCAGCCTCGTAATCAGCTTGTGCTGAATCAACCTGGGTTTGGGGCACAGCTCCCTTGCCTACAGCCTGTTTGTATCGATCCAACAAACTTTTGGTGTTTTTGAGCTGCACTTCCGCGAGCCGTAGCGCAAGTTGCTCCTCGCGGTCATCCTGCTGAACAAGCAGATCGCCTTGTTTGACTTTCTGCTGCGGCTTGAACATCACTTTCGTGACTTTTTCATCCACAATTGCAAACACCTCGGCAGACTTGTCGGCCCAACCGGTTGCAATGGCACCAAATGAACTTCCAGTGGACTCAAGCTTTACAGCTTCAACCAATACTTTGGGCGCAGCGCCTTTGCTGCCCTGCTTCGACGCATTTTGAGATCGATCGCCCAGCAAGGTTTGAGAAACCGAGTAGGCCGCTCCCAGTGCAAGTACGAGAACAAGAAAATAAAACAGACGTTTGATCAAGCCTCAGGCTCCACTGCAGATACGACGAGAAAGGTTATCACGTATGAAAGTACCTACATCCAGACCAAGACGCAGCAAATAAGTTCGGATTTCCCCTAGTTGCGGGGGTAAACGATAGGAAAACTTGAAGCTTGATTCGGGATTTTAATCGTCGAGATCGTCATCGCTTACAGCATCAATGCCGGCCTCAACAACGGCACCGGTCACTTTAATACCCGTAGAGACAACCGCACCAGTGATTGAAATGGCAGCGCCAGCTGTGGCACTGACCACCGCGCAACCTTGAATGAAAGGCAAGGTACTGAAAACCAGAGAGAAGAGTACTGCTTTGTTCAAGATTGGACGCATAGTCGCCTCGAAGCCGTAAATGAAAAACGCCTCTGACCCTGTGGGTTAGAGGCGTTTTGTGCCAAATTTGGCATCCCCAACCGGATTCGAACCGGTGTTACCGCCGTGAAAGGGCGGTGTCCTAGGCCTCTAGACGATGGGGACCTAAAACTGTGTGCTTTGGTGGAGGTAAGCGGGATCGAACCGCTGACCTCTTGCATGCCATGCAAGCGCTCTCCCAGCTGAGCTATACCCCCGAAGCGAAGACCGAGATTATTAATTATTTCGTTTAACTTGTCAACAAACTGCTGATACTTTTTAAACAAAACTTTTAATTTTTTTTGCCTTCTGCCTGCATTGCCTCAGCAATTTGAGCAGCCCGAATTATACACATATTTGTCGGGTACACTGCAAGTGATTTTTTCAAAAAAAAGAAGCAAACAACAAATGAAATACTGCAGCACATGTGGCACCCAGCTTGAACTCCGAATTCCAGACGGCGATAACCGCGAACGCAGCTGTTGCCCCGGGTGCGGGGCCATTCACTACGTGAACCCGAAAATTGTGGTTGGCACCATTCCGACTTATCAGGGCAAGGTGCTGCTTTGCAAGCGGGCTATCGAACCCCGTTATGGCTTCTGGACACTACCAGCAGGCTTCATGGAATTGAACGAAACCACGCACCAGGGCGCAGCACGAGAAACCTGGGAAGAAGCTGGCGCCAAAATTGAACTGGGCCCCCTGTTCACCATGTTTGATGTAATCCGGGCCGAACAGGTTCACATCTTTTTCCGCGCCGAGATGCCTACCTCTACCTTTTGCGCAGGTGAAGAAAGCCTGGATGTGAAATTGTTTTCAGAAAATGAAATCCCATGGGATGAACTGGCTTTCAAAACCGTATCTAAAACACTCACCCTGTTTTTTGCAGACAGAAAAGCCGGGCGCTATTCCCTGCACACGGGCGATGTGTTCGACCACACTGACTGGACTGATTCGCAATTCAAGGCCGGATGACAAAAACCACTATTCCCTGGCTAGACTCACCAAGCGAATTCCCCGGCACAAGCCAGGCATTGGACTACCCTCCAGGGCTGCTTGCAGCCAGCATGGAGATCAATGCAGACTGGCTTGAAGCAAGTTATGCCCGTGGCATATTTCCCTGGTACTCCCAAGGCGAACCGGTACTTTGGTGGAGCACATCGCCCAGAGCGGTGCTTTACACCGCCGAATTCAAACTGCATCGGTCACTGGCAAAAGCCATACGGAAGATGCAAGGCACCCCTGGTAGCGCAATTCGTTTAAACACAGCCTTTACAGCAGTCATGCAGGCCTGTGCAGCGCCCCGCCCAGGACAAGACAGCACCTGGATCACAGATGAAGTCATTGCCGCATACACCGTGCTTCACCAGCGAGGCCTGGCCCACTCGGTGGAATATTGGGAAGGCGATCAATTGGTGGGCGGCCTGTATTGTGTAGCCTTGGGCAAGATGGTGTACGGTGAAAGCATGTTTGCCACAAAAACCGATGCCTCCAAAGTAGCCTTCGCTCATTTTGTGTATTGGCTAAAATCACAGAATGTGCACATAATTGATTGCCAGCAAGCCACCGGACACTTGATATCGATGGGGGCCCGTACGGTAAGCAGAAAGGTGTTTGAGACTGAAATGGTGAATTCCATTGTTCAGCCCACCTTGAATTGGGAACCTCGCGAACTTAAATGGACGTATGACCAGACCTAAGGAACTGCCCTTCTCCACATTGCAGTTTTACTCGACTGCACCTTATCCCTGCAGCTACCTGGACAATAGATTGGCCAGATCGCAGGTGGCTACCCCCAGCCATTTGATCAACGCCGATGTGTACAGTGAACTGGTGCGCATGGGCTTTCGTCGCAGCGGGCTGTTTACCTACAAGCCCCATTGCGATGGCTGTAACTCGTGCAAACCGCTGCGCCTGAAGGTGTCACAATTTCAAAGTAACCGCAGTCAACGCCGCACGTCAAAATCATTTTCCAGCCTGAAACCAAGCGTGCAGCGCCTTCACTTCAATTCCGAACATTACGCGCTTTACCTGAAATACCAATCTGCAAGGCACCATGGCGGCGGAATGGACGAAGACAGTCGCGAGCAGTATTCTCAATTTCTGTTGCAAACCCGCGTGAATTCACGCCTGGTGGAATTCAGAAACCCAGAAGGTAAATTGATGATGGTGTCGATCATCGACATTCTTACTGATGGCCTGTCCTCGGTGTATACCTTCTTCGACCCCGACGAGCGCAGCGGCCTGGGCGTCTACGGCGTGCTTTGGCAAATTGAACAATGCCGAGACCTGGAACTTCCCTACCTGTATTTGGGCTATTGGATCAAAGAAAGCGAGAAAATGGCCTACAAGGCCCGCTTTTCCTCCGCAGAAATTCTTCAAGACAATTTGTGGCAGCCCCTGCCTGAGCCAAGCGCCCCGTAAGGTCCTGAATTCCCCGTTACAATGCGGGCTGTTCATCCAATTTACCGGTGTTTAAGAACCGCCATGCTGCTGCCCTATTCGCTTGTTCGCCCTGCCCTGTTTGCGCTCGATCCAGAGAAAGCTCACCACGTCACATTCAGTAATTTGCAAATGTTGCGCAAGCTGGGTTTGCTGAAACTTTTTTCGCCCAAAGCCGTGGCCGACCCTGTGAAAGTCATGGGGATCGATTTCCCGAACCGCGTGGGTCTGGCGGCCGGGCTGGACAAAGACGCGGCCTACATCAGCGAACTGGGTTTAATGGGATTTGGTTTTCTCGAAGTCGGTACAGTGACCCCCAAGCCACAAGCTGGTAACCCGCAACCCCGCCTGTTTCGCCTGCCACAAGCCGATGCGCTGATTAACCGGATGGGCTTTAACAATGAAGGTGTTGACACGCTGATACAAAATGTAAAAGCCAGTAACTACCCAGGCGTGTTGGGAATCAACATTGGAAAAAATGCGATTACCCCAGTGGAAAATGCTGCCGACGATTATTTGAAGGCACTGGAAGCGATCTACCCCTACGCCACATACATTACAGTCAATATTTCCTCACCCAACACCAAAAATCTTCGCGATTTGCAAGGTGGTGACAGCCTTGATATTTTGCTGGGCGCTCTGAAAGAAAAACAAAAAGCACTGTCTGATGAACACGGCTTGTACAAACCCATGGCCTTGAAAATTGCGCCCGATCTGGATGACGATCAAATCGACGCTATTGCGAAGCGACTCATTCATTTCGGCTTTGACGGTGTGATTGCGACCAACACCACGATCGACAAAACCAGGGTGGCAAACCTTGCACATGGCGACGAGCAAGGTGGCTTGAGCGGTGCACCCGTACTGGAGAAATCAACCCACGTGATCAAACGCTTGTACGCCGAACTGGGCGATGACATTCCAATTATCGGCGTGGGCGGAATTTCCAGCGGCGAGCATGCAGTAGAAAAAATTCGCGCCGGCGCAAAGTTGGTTCAAATTTACACCGGGCTGATTTACAAAGGTCCTGAGCTGGTGACCGAGTGCGCAGCCACCATACGCATGAACTGTAAACCGCACCTGCTGAAAAAATAATACTTATTTTTTCTTGCGTTGCTGATACAGATTCGAGAAAGTTTCTCCGGTGGGCACCGGAAAATCACGTTGATCGGTCCAACCACTGGCGCCAGGCAAACTGTGAATTCCGCCTTTGCGTTTACCCCACCACGACATGGCCTTGATACCAATACGTGACAGCAAGCGATACAAGCTTGGTCGTTGCGCCACAAAAGCCCAAACCTTGAATGCTGCTTTCTCCTGCCACGGACGCAAACCACGCGAAAACTGCTGCTCGCGCAGCTTGCGAAGCAAATCGGGTAGCGGAATTTTTACTGGGCAGACCACATGGCATTCGCCACACAAAGTAGCCGCTTGCGGCAAATCAAGCGCCTTTTCTATGCCTGTGTAGCTCGGTGTAAGCACTGAACCCATGGGGCCCGGGTACACCCACCCATAGGCGTGCCCGCCAATTTTCTGGTACACGGGGCAATGGTTCATGCAGGCACCACATTTGATGCAACGAAGCATTTCTTCAAACTCACCACCCAGCAAGCCGGTGCGGCCCCCATCCAGAATCACGAAGTACATGTGCTCGGGACCGTCCAGGTCACCCTCGCGCTTCGGGCCAGTCAACAACGACACATAATTTGAAATACTTTGTCCGGTTGCCGAGCGCGGCAAAAGGCGAATCAAGGTAGCAAAGTCCTCAAGCGTGGGCACCACTTTCTCTACACCGGTAATGGCGACATGTACGCGGGGGTTGATGGTGCACATGCCCTCGTTGCCTTCATTGGTTACCAAGGCCACAGAACCTGTTTCAGCAATCACGAAATTGCCGCCAGTGACACCCATATCGGCCGCCAAGAACTGGGGGCGCAGAATTTCACGGGCCTCACGAGTCATTTCAGCAATGTCGGTCTTTCGTGGCAAATGGTGGTGCTTCTCAAACAGATCTGCCACCTGCTCCTTGTCTTTGTGCACCACTGGCGCAATGATATGGCTGGGCCGCTCATTGTCATTGATCTGAAGAATGTACTCGCCCAGATCAGTTTCGCGGACTTTCACATCGGCAGCTTCAAGCGCCTTGTTTAGCGCCATTTCCTCGGTCACCATTGACTTCGATTTAATCACCGATTTCACGTTGTGCTTCTTGGCGATCTTTACGACTAATTGGGCCGCTTCTTGTGGCGTGCGTGCAAACAAAACTTTGGCGCCAGTCTCGGCTGCTTTTTGCTCAAACAGTTCGAGCCACACATCCAGATTTTTGATGCTGCGGTTGCGAATTTCCACAGCCGCTGAACGTGTGCCTTCAAAATCCTCAAGCTCAAGAATGCTGGTGGCACGCGCATTTACAAACTTGGATGAAAGTCGCTTGAGGTTTTCCTGCAAGCGTGGGTCATTCAACTTCTCGCTTGCCTTGCGCTCAAAAAACATGCTTTGTACTTGCATGGTGTTACTGCCCCGCTTTAAATTTGACCGGGCTTTCGGCCCGTGAGCAACTCGGCCACGTGCAACACCTGTGTGTTGTCACCCATGCGGCGCAATCGTCCCTCAATGTTCAACATACAACCCAAGTCGCCAAGCACCACAGCCTGTGCGCCGGTGGCTTTAACCTGTTCACATTTGTCTGTACAAATTGCGCTGGACACCTCACCGTATTTCAAGGCAAAGGTACCGCCGAAACCGCAACATTGCCGACTGTCTTTCATTTCCAGAATTTCTACGCCGCCCATTTTTCCAATTAAGGTACGGGGTTGCTTTTGCACACCCAACTCGCGCAGCCCACTACAAGAATCGTGATAAGTAACCTGCTTAAGTTCCGACACACCCAATTTGATTTTGTCCACCCCCAGCACGTTGACCAAAAAATCCGTGAGCTCATAGGTCCGTGCAGCAAGCCTTGCGGCTCGAATTTTCAGATCGGGATCGTTTTTAAACACCTCGGTGTAGTGGGTTTTGGTCATGCCGGCACAAGAACCCGATGGGGCAACCACATAGTCAAACTGCTCAAACTCCGCAAGCCACTTCTGGGCAAGTTTGTGCGTACTTTCTTTGTCACCAGAATTCCAGGCTGGCTGTCCACAACAGGTTTGAGCTTGAGGCACCACGACCTCGCAACCTGCTGACTCCAGCAATTCGATGGTTGAGAAACCGATTGAAGGCCGCATGGAATCCACGAGGCAGGTAACAAACAAACCGACGCGCAAGGCATTTCCCCAAAAAATCTAAAAGCCACTCAAGTGTATGCAGCAAGCCGCTTTCAAGCCAGTAGTGATAACCATAACGAGTGACGTATTTCACAATATGGTTTAAACTTCCCACTGCATGAAAAGGAACTACCCCGTATGAGCGAAGAGTCGATTGGACGCACCAGTATTCAGGTGATTGAACGAATGATGCAATTGCTGGACGCATTGGCTGAACACCAGGACCCTGTTGCATTGAAAGACTTGGCCCGCGATACCAAGCTGCACCCTTCCACAGCACACCGGATTTTGAATGATCTCGTGGCTTGCCGACTGGTTGACCGCACCGACCCTGGCTTGTACCGACTTGGCATGCGTTTGCTCGAATTGGGCAATTTGGTGAAAGCCCGCTTGAACGTGCGTGATGCTGCCCTGGAATTAATGCGCAAACTGCACCGCCTGACCGGGCAAACCGTGAATTTATCGGTTCGGCAGGGTGACGAAATTGTTTATGTGGATCGCGCTTACAGCGAGCGCTCGGGCATGCAGGTGGTGCGAGCCATTGGCGGTCGTGCCCCTTTGCACCTTACTTCCACCGGGAAACTATTTCTTGCCAGTGAATCGCCAGAGAATTTAAAGCTGTATTCGGACCGTACGACTTTGCGCGGCACCACGTTAAATAGCCTGACTACACTCGACAAGCTGGAAAAAGAACTGCTGCTGGTAAGAACGGAAGGATTTGCACGGGACAATGAAGAACTGGAAATGGGCGTTCGCTGCATGGCGGCGGGCATTTATGATGATTCATCCAAACTGATTGCGGGTTTGTCCATTTCTGCGCCAGCGGACCGAATTCAGGAAGACTGGCTTCAGGAGTTGATTCACACAGCGCAAAGAATTAGCGCATCGCTAGGCTGGCAGGGCCGCGTGACCCCACCTAGCGGGCGATTCAGGCTTTAACCTATTTTGTGACGTACGTGGCGGCACTGGGCGCCACGGCCATGACGTACTCTCGAATACGTTCCGCATCAGCGAATCGGGCCTGAGAGCCCAAAGCATCAAGCAGTACGATCACCAAGTTACGATCCCCAACGCGCGCTTTCATGACCAGACAGCGCCCAGCTTCATTGATAAAGCCAGTTTTCTGAACCTGAATGTCCCATTCCTTGTTTTTGATCAGGCGATTGGTATTTCGAAAGTTCAACTGCCCTTTACCCGACTGCACAGAAAATTGCGGATCAGTCGAAAATTGTCGAATCAAAGGAAAACGCTGAGCATGGAGCACCATGCGCGCCAAATCGTTGGCGCTTGATTTGTTCTCAACCGACAAACCTGTGGTTTCCGCAAAATTGGTATTGAGCATTTGCAGCGAAGCAGCACGACGATTCATTTGAGCCACACAGGCTGCCAAACCACCGGGATAGCTACGTCCAAGTGCGGAAGCCGCACGATTCTCGGAAGCCATGAGCGCCAAATGAATAAGCTCGCGGCGGGTGAACTCACTACCGGGCTTCAAGCGTGAACGGGTGTTTTTGTAGTAGTCGATGTCGTCTGTTGTTATGGTGATGACGTCATCCAGATCAAGCCCTGCCTCTAGCGTCACCACCACGGTCATGATTTTCGTAATCGATGCGATGGGAACCACTGCGGATGGGTTTTTGGCATAAAGCACTTCAAGAGAATCAGCATCTGCCACCAAGGCAACCGAACTGTTGAGAGAAAGCGGGTCGTGCGCTTCTTTCAAATTGACTCTTTCGGCCTGGCCGGGCGCTGCCTGAACCGAATGGCTGAACACCATGGAAAAAGCAAGAAGTGTTGAGCCAAGTAATGCTTGATAGATCATGGTGCTTTATCTTTATTATTTGAACAAATGTTTCGTTGAATTCTACGCAGATTTAGCTGAACCGCCAAGGGTCCAGATCGAGTGATAACAGGGTTTTAAGTCATCTAATTCGAGCGATTTCTTAAATCTACCTGCCTAGCGTAGTTTTTGATGTTGTTGACTGTATTCGGCCAAACGTTCAATGACCCCGAGTTGCAAGTCTGTTAAATGATCAAGATCGGGAAAGTATCCCCCGGCCATGACCGCCGCCACGGGTAATTTACGTTGTTGAGCCCACTGCAAAACCATTCGGTCGCGTTGCTCGATACCATCGTCACTCAGGGCCAGTTTGCCCAAACGGTCCGCTTGATGAACATCAAGCCCAGCGACATACAAAACAAGATCGGGCGTAAAGCACTGCTCAATCCGGGATAAAGACTTATCCAGCAGTGTGAGATATTCAGCATCGCCAGTTCCGTCGGGCAATTCGATGTCCAAGTCACTTTTTTCTTTCTGGAAAGGATAGTTTTTCTCGCCATGCATCGAAAAAGTAAACACACTGGGGTCGTTTCTCAAAATTTCGGCTGTGCCATCGCCCTGATGCACATCCAGGTCAATCACCAGCACGTGGTGACCACCACGGGATGAGATTGACCCGTTTTGGGCTGAGTTTAACCATGCAATTGCATCGGTTTGATAAACACGCGCAGCCACTGCCAAATCGTTGAATACACAAAACCCACCGCCCTTGCTGCGCTTGGCATGGTGAGTACCCCCTGCCAAATTAACAGAAGCACCGTGCTGCAGCGCACTTCGAACAGCAGCCACGGTGGCTCCCACAGACCTTCGGGAACGCTCCACCATTCGATCTGACCAGGGAAAACCGATGCCTCGTTGCTCATCTTTCGAAACATTGCCCGTTTCTATGCGCTCTATATAGTTTGGGCAATGCGCCAAGGCCAATTGACCGGGCGTGGCTGCGTCTGGAATAGATAGCCTTGCAAAACAGGCACTTAAAGACACTTTGTCCCGGAGAATTCGATATTTCTCCATTGGGAACCGATGGCCCGGGGGCAAAGGCAGCACAAACTCATCGGTGTAGAACGCGTCAATCATGATTAATACAACAGAAGCAAGTCGAATTATTGCAATGCAACATTTTTATTGACATGAGATTTTTTTTCGGTAGAATTCAATTTGTGCACCGCATCAATCGGTGTTCGACAAACAACCCTAGTGGTACGAAACCTGACGGAGCAAACTATGATGATGACCCCCGAACAATTTCTTGACGTTCAAAAAGCCAACCTTGAAAAGATCCTGGGTCTTAGCCAGCAATCGTTCAGCAACGTTGAAAAAGTAGTTGAACTGAATCTTAACGCTGTTAAAGCCTACATGGAAGATAGTGTTGAGGCCGTTAAAGCCTTGTCTTCTGCAAAAGACATTCAAGACTTCGTTGCGATATCAACATCAGTTACACAACCCTTGTCAGAAAAAGCTGTTTCCTACAGCAAAGACCTGTACTCCCTGTCTTCTGGCATCGCTTCTGAAGCGGCCAAGCTGGTTGAAGAGCAAGTGTCTGAGAACAACAAAAAATTCGTTGAGCTGTTTGAATCAGCCAGCAAAAATGCGCCTGCCGGCTCAGAAAGTGCTGTAGCACTGATGAAATCAGCAATTACCGCAGCAAACACTGCTTACGACAGCGTAAGCAAGGCCACCAAACAAGCTGTTGAAATGGCAGAAGCCAACGTGGAAGCCGCAACCAAGGCAACCATCAAGGCCACCAACACAGCCACTACAAAGGCCCGCAAAGCAGCTTGATCGCAAGCTAATTTGCCTGTAAAGATGTCTCCTCGTTCCTCCTGGAACGAATTCTCAAAGCCTGCCCTCTTTTGTGGCAGGCTTTTTTTTATTTGATCAACTCAAATTCACAACACATGTTTTCCAGAATCTTCACCAGTTCAGTAAATGCATTCGAGACAACTTCCTTCTTGCCAAGATTGCCCCGAGCCTTCACACCCAACTCAATGTGACGTGCCAGTTTGTTGTTCCCAACGCTGGGCAGGCTATATAACCTGCAATCAGGGTAAGCCGCTTCAAGCTGTTCCATTACCGGCGTAATTCGGGCCTCTGGCGTGTTGAACAACAACAGCGCTTTTTTGTATTCAAGTTCCAGGTGGTGAAATTGAGGGTAAAGCGTATCCAGCACCCAATCAATCATGGGCCAAGCCATAACAGGAAAGCCTGGCACAAAGTGATGTTGCCCCACAGTAAAACCTGCAATGCGGTTGTACGGGTTTGGAATCAGGCTGGCACCGGCAGGAAAATCGGCCATGCGCAAGCGAAACTCGTCCAGAGGCTGTCCACTTTCCTCGCAACGCTGGCGAATCAATTCCACCGCGCCCTCATGGCGAACAATTGGCAGCCCCAAGGCTTGGGCTGCTGCTTGCCGTGTGTGGTCATCGGGGGTTCCGCCAATGCCGCCGCAACTTAAAACAATGTGCTTGCTTGCAAATGAGCGCGTCAGGGTGTCGGCCAGGAATTCACGATCGTCCCCCACCATTTGCACCCATGACAAGTGAAGTCCACGCGCTGCAAGCCGTTCAATCACGGCGGGTATGTGTTTGTCTTGTCGCAAACCTGACAGAATTTCGTCGCCCACCACAATCAAACCAATTTTGGGTACTGCCATGTTGTGCTCTTTTTTTAGTTAGATTGAATCACGGGCATGTCGATCACTTTGTCTTGCCGCACGTGAACCAGTGCGCCCATGTAATGGCGTGTAAAAGCCAAAGCCGACATCACGGGCATGATCAACAAAATTGGAGGAATGAAACTTAAGAATGCGCAAACCAAACCAATTAACCAGGCCGATGTGCTGTCGCGCCTTCTGATTTCTTTGATTTCCAGTTTGGTGGCGTGGCCAGCCAGCGAATCAAAACGCATCACGGCCATAAGCAAGTAGGCTGTCAACAAAATAGGCAATACAAACGCCATGCCAGGGATAAGCCACAGGGGCAAAGTCACGATCCACGCAATCAGAAAAATAATGACTGCTTTCAAAGTGACCCAAAGACTCATCACCATGCCGGAATCGCCTTTCTTTTCAATTCCCTGAAATTCTTTGTCGGTAAGGTAACTAACCACGGGTGGCGTGACGTACAAACCAGCAAGCAACACAGCAGAGGTTGCAACGATGGGCCACAACAAACCAAACACCGCCAATGGCACCAAAATAAACTTGAGCCAGCCCATGAATGCAGCATCGGTTGCCAATGCATCGGCGGAAAAATCAAAACCCAGATAACCCAATGCCCAGGTTGCAGCGCTGACCAAAGGATCAATCGACAACCAAATGATCACCAACCAGAACACGGATGCGATTGCCACTGATACCAAGGTCAGCATCAACATTTTGGGTCTGAAAGAATCCACCAGTGCATTAAAAAGTATCGACATTGCATTGTTCATACATGTTCCTTTTATCGTGGAGGACTGTTACTGACGCTTGGCCATGGTTTCCCAGGCCTTTTGCAACCGTTTTACAGACACCGGCATCGGTGTACGTAACTCTTGGGCAAACAGGGATACGCGAAGTTCCTGCAATTGCCAGGCAAACTGGCTGAGACTTTCGTCCTCTTGGCCCTTGAGTTGAGAGGAAGCACGGACCCAGTGTAATTGAAGATCCATGACATCTTTCATCAGTTGCTTGTCGCGGTCGATTGAATTGCGTACCCGCTCCAGGCGAATTTGAGCAGCCTTCAAATAACGTGGGTAGTGTGTTAGCTGCTCCCAAGGTTTTTTCAGCAAAAACCCTTTGGGCAACAGCCAGTTAAGTTGATTTTGAATGTCAGCCACACATTCTGGAAACGACTTAGATAAAGACTGAAGTTTCTTGCTCAATGCATTGTATTCATTAAGTATTATCAGGAGAATTTTCCCGATTTCCTGCGCAATCAAATTCATTCGGCTGCGTGCTTCCAGCACTTTGGCATTGAATTCATCCTGCGTAGCAGGCAGGCCCGCGGCCAATGCACTGCGCATCAAGGTCAGCTTGATCCACTGCTGCTGAAGCTCATCCGATGACCCCAAGGGCATGTACAGCATGGCCACCTTCTGAAAATCCAGCAGATTTTTGGTCAGGTACTTCAAGGGTTCTTTCAGGGCAATATTGAACAACCGAAGCACGCCATCCAGATGAACTTTGCGGGCAATGTCTTCCTCATCAAATACTTCCACAATGCAATGGTCGCCCATGTCTTTCAGGGCGGGGTATCCGAAAAAGGTTTGGCCGCCTCGCTTGATTTCAAGCATGTCGGGCAGGCTGCCAAAACTCCAGTCGGTGATGGGTTTGTCGTTGAAGGCATTGTTGCTCAACACAGGAGTCTTGGCCGATTCGGTTTTGGTGTTGCCGGGCTGCACCTGACCCGATCCAACTTGCGCCCGTACCTGCTCCACCACGTCCGAGCTTTTAAAACTTTCTTGCGCCTTGCGGCCCCACTCAGCCTTCAAGGCGGACAGGCTACGTTGCATGTCCAGCTGACGCCCATGCTCGTCCACCAACTTGAAGTTCATGAAGTGGTGCGGCGGCAGTGTTTCAATACGAAAATCGCTTAACAAAGGCCTGGCTGGCGTTTCGCTGGCCACGAAATCGCGCAGGCGCTCGAGCAAGGGTTTGTCATACAGCTTGGAATCGAAGTGTGCTTCAGCAAATTTTTCAGCGAACTGCGGCACCGGTACGCAATGACGGCGAAGTTTTTGCGGCAAGCTTTTCAGCAACAGCAAGGCTTTTTCTTTCAGCATACCGGGCACCAGCCATTCGGTGCGCCCTGCATTCACTTGGTTCAGCAGCATTAACGGTATGGTCAAGGTGACACCATCTCGCGGGCTGCCCGGCTCAAAGTGATAGATCAAGTCAAATGCCAAGCCACCCATTTCCAGCTTCTTGGGATAAAACTCGGTGGTAATGTCCCCTGCTTTCTTGCTTAGCAAATCTTGCTTGTTCAGACAAAGCGCGGCCAGGTCTTCCTTACTGGCTTGTTTCGCCCAGTTTTCAAGGGTTTGCTGGTTGTACACGCCTGCGGGCAGCTTGTCGTCGTAAAACTGGGCAATCAGGGCCTCGTCGACCAAAATGTCTTGTCGGCGGGCTTTGTGCTCCAGTTTTTCCAGGTCTTCGATCAGCTTGCGGTTGTGTACATAAAACGGCACGTTCGTTTTGACCTGTCCGGGCACCAAACCTTCATGAATCATCAAGCGGCGCGCCTCTGCCTGATTGAAACGGGCCAGGCTAACGCGGCGTTGGGAATAAATCGGCAAGCCATAAATAGTGCCGGTTTCCAGGGCAACCGCCTGGCCAGAACCCTTCTCCCAGTGCGGGTTGTTGTGGTTGCGTTTCACAAGATGCGCGCCCACTTTCTCAATCCAGTCAGGCTGAATTTTGGCCACACTGCGGGCATACAGCCGGGTGGTTTCAACCAGCTCGGCTGCCATAATCCACTTGCCGCCTTTCTTGAACAAGTTGGAACCGGGATGAATTGAAAACTTGATGCTGCGTGCGCCCAGATAGACCGGATCAGTCTCGTGTTTCAAGCCGATATTGCCCAGCAAACCGGCCATTAATGCCAAATGGATTTGGTCGTATGTGGCCGGTGTGGCGTTCAATGTCCATTTTTGGTCTTTCACCATGGCGGTGAGCTGTTGGTGAACCTCACCCCATTCCCGCAGCCGGTTCGCAGATAAAAACTTGCGCTGAAGCGTGTTTTTCATCTCGCGATTTGTTGAACCTTTTTCTTTTAAATCAATATAAAAATTCCATAACTTAAGAAACGACATGAAATCAGACTCAGCATCGTCGAATTGCTGCTGAGCATTGTCCGCGGCTTCTTGTGCGTCAATTGGACGGTCGCGCGGGTCTTGAATTGACAAGGCGGCGGCCAGCACCAGCAGTTCATTCAAACAGCCTCGCTGGCTGGCTTCGAACAACATTCGGGCAATGCGCGGATCCAAAGGCAGTTTGGCCAGGGCCCGACCAATTTTGGTTAAGTGGCCGGCATCGTCCAGCGCATTCAGCTCGCTGAGCAACTGATAACCATCGGCAATTGCGCGGCCCATTGGTCGCTGCAAAAATGGAAAGTCCTCCACCTCGGTCAGGTGCAGGCTTTTCATTCGCAAAATAACGGAGGCCAATGATGAGCGAAGAATTTCCGGATCGGTGTAGTCAGTACGACCGGCAAAATCAGACTCAGCGTACAAACGAATGCACACACCGTTTGCAACCCTGCCGCAACGCCCTGCCCGCTGGTTGGCCGATGCCTTGGAAATTCGCTCGATCTGCAACATTTCAACCTTGTTGCGGTAACTGTAGCGTTTCACACGGGCCACACCAGAATCAATCACATAACGGATGCCCGGCACAGTGAGCGAGGTTTCTGCCACGTTGGTGGACAGCACAATGCGCCTGCGCCCGCTGGGTTTGAAAATACGCTCTTGCTCCTGCGCAGTAAGCCTCGCAAACAATGGCAAAATTTCCAGCGTTTGGCGCATGTTCTTGCCCAGGAAATTTGCCATGTCGCGAATTTCACGCTCGCCGGGTAAAAACATCAGAATGTCGCCCTGACCCTCGCGGCAAAGTTCTTCCACAGCGTCGAGCGTGGCGGCTTGAAAGGCGTCTTCGTCCACCTCATCAGCGGGATTCACAGGGGCATTTTTTCTGCGACTGGTGTCAAAGTCGTTGGGGTCTTTGTAGCGTAGCTCGACCGGGTACAAGCGGCCAGACACTTCAATAACCGGGGCTGGTTTGCCCTGCAAATTCTCGAAGTGTTTTGAAAAACGTTCGGCGTCAATGGTGGCCGAGGTGACGATCAACTTCAAATCCGGGCGTTTGCCCAGCACATCCTTCAAATAGCCCAGCAGAAAATCGATATTCAGGCTGCGCTCATGCGCCTCATCGATAATGATGGTGTCGTACTTCTTGAACAGTGGATCCGTTTGGCTTTCAGCCAGCAAAATACCATCGGTCACCAATTTCACCGCCGTACTGGCATTGGATTGGTCTTGAAAGCGAATTTTAAAACCCACCCACTGGCCAATCTCGGAATTCAGTTCTTGTGCAATTCGTTTGGCCGTGGCTGTGGCGGCCAGGCGGCGTGGCTGGGTGTGCACAATGCTTTGCCCATTCAGGCCGCGCCCCAATTCCAGGCACATTTTTGGCAATTGTGTGGTTTTGCCTGAGCCTGTTTCTCCGCACACAATCACAACCTGATTCTCTGCAATCAGTTGCTTGATCTCAGTGCGGCGTTGGGAAACCGGTAACTCTTCGGGGTAACGAATTTCGAGTGGCGACAGGAGGGTTTGTTCTTTTGACAACACAAATAACCAATATTGGGTTCAAATTCCGATCAAATCGGGCAAAAACAGCGAGAAGACTGGACTGCACGCAATCGGAAATTATAATCAATCGAACGAGCGGCCACGGCTGCCCCACAGTGTATTCCCTTTTTTCAGGACAGCCCCCAAGCCAATGAGCAACACCCCCAGCCACGACGACCTTTCCATGAACAGCCAAACTTTTGTTCAATGGCTACGAACTGTTGCGCCCTACATTCACGCCTTTCGTGGCAAAACGTTTGTGGTGGCTGTCGATGGCGAGCTGGCCTACCAAGGCTATCTGAATTCATTGGCTCAGGATTTGTCGTTGTTGCACGCCATGGGCATGCGCATTGTGCTGGTGTGTGGTTCCCGCCCGCAGGTTGAAGAACAACTGGCTTTGCGCAACATTCAACCTGCGTTTCACAAGGGCTGGCGGATCACCGACAAAGGCGCGCTGGAATGTGCCAAAGAAGCGGCGGGTGAACTTCGCCTGGACATTGAAGCGGCTTTCTCACAAGGCCTGCCCAACACACCCATGGCACATTCGTCCATGCGCGTCATTTCCGGCAATTTCATTACTGCACGGCCCATGGGTATTCTGGAAGGCGTGGATTTGCAACACACCGGCCTGGTTCGAAAAATCGATGTAACCGCCATTCAGATGAGCCTGAACAGCAACGCAATTGTGTTGTTGTCCACCATTGGCTTTTCGCCCACGGGCGAGGCGTTCAACCTGACCATGGAAGACGTTGCAACCAGCACTGCGCGGGCCATGAAGGCTGACAAGCTGATTTTCGTCACACAGATTGAGGGAGTTTTCGACAAAAGCGGCAAGTTGCTTGAGGAACTGGAGCTGGACAGGGCTCGCGAAATCATGCAGCAAGAGGATCTTCCCGAGCTGACCAAGGATTACCTGGAGTGCTGCATTTTGGCGGTGCAAGGCGGCGTGGGCCGGGCACACATTGTGCCTTTGAATCTGGACGGCGGTGTGATGCTGGAATTGTTTTCGCACGATGGCGTAGGCACCATGGTGTCTGAAGAAAACCTGGAAAGCCTGCGTCAGGCAACGCTCGATGATTCCGGTGGTATCAAAACCCTGATTGAACCGCTTGAAATGGCGGGCGTGCTGGTGCGCCGTGGGCGCGATCGCATTGAACGCGACATTGACCACTTCACCGTGCTGGAACACGATGGCATTTTGTGGGGCTGTGCGGCCATGTATCCCTACCACGCCGAAGGTGTGGCCGAACTGGCTTGCCTGGTGGTGCATCCTTCCTGGCAGGGCACCGGCGATGGCGAACGGCTCTTGAAGAAACTTGAACACGATGCGCGCAAGCAGGGCTTGAAGCAGCTATTTGTACTGACCACACAAACTTCGCATTTCTTTTTGAAACGCGGCTTTGTGGTCGGCGATGTGGACAAGCTGCCGATTGAACGAAAACGCTTGTACGACTGGAACAGAAAATCTCAAGTAATGATCAAAACACTGTGATTCAAAAAATGAAGCCCAAGCCATGAGCACCTTCAAGCACGACAAGCCGACGCACGGCCTCAGCACAGAAATTGTTCATTCCAAACCGGTCAGTACCGAAGGGTTCTCGGCGTTGCCTGTGCCGCTTTACCGTGGCTCCAGTACCTTTTTTGAAAGCACGGCAGCACAACGCGCACCCGTGAACCCGATTGGGCTGGACTACAGCTATGGCCTGCACGGCAACCCCACGCAATACACCCTGGCCAAGAAACTGGCTGAAATTGAGGGTGCCATGCATGCGCTGGTGTGCCCGTCCGGGCTGACAGGTATTGCGCTGGTGGCGCAGGCCTGCCTGAAAACTGGCGACCATTGGCTGATTCCCGAGAATGTGTACGGCCCCGTGCAAGCCCTTGCGCGAAGCCTGCATGCAGACTACGGCATTGAATTCACTGAATATGACCCCTGCAATGCCGCAAGTGTGGCCGCTGCCCTGCAAACCAATACCAAGCTGGTGTGGACCGAGGCACCGGGTTCGCTTACCTTTGAAGTACCCGATCTACAAACCATTGTGGCTTTGGCAAAGGCCCACGGTGCACGCACTGGCATTGACAACACCTGGGCCGCCGGAATTGCCTACAAGCCTTTCGAGCATGGTTTCGACTTCAGCGTACAGGCCCTGACCAAATACCAGTGTGGCCATGCCGATGTATTAATGGGTGCGGTGTTGAGCAACAACACCAGGGCGTTTACCGATTTGGAACGAAGAAACCGAATACTGGGCCTGGGTGTGTCGCCGGCCGATTGCGACCTGGTACTGCGTGGCCTGCTCACCCTGCCTTTGCGTTATCGGCAACAAGCCGAAAATGGCTTGCTGGTGGCCACTGAGTTAAAACAGCACAAGGCAATTGCACGGGTACTGCACCCAGAATTTCCTGAATGCCCCGGCCATGAATTTTACAAACGCGACTTCACGGGTTTTGCCAGCATTTTTTCCGTGGTGCTTCAATCGCATTACACCGACGAGCAAGCCTGCAAAATCATCGACAGCCTGAAACTATTCAAGATTGCCTACTCGTGGGGGGGGCCTGAAAGCTTGGGATTGGTCGTGAACGTGGCGGACAGTCGCAAGCGATACCTGCTCGATACGAATGGCCAATGTGGACCAATCTTGCGACTGGCGATTGGGTTGGAGGATCCGAACGATTTAATTGCTGATTTAATGCTGGCTCTGGATGCTGCGTAAGATTCGCAGCATCCGAGAACCTGAACCGCTTACTCTTTCACACAATCCACGAAGTAACTGACGTTGCCCTGATCGTCTTCAATTCCGACCAAACCATGAATATCAGTTTCAAAACCGGGGAATTGTTTGTTGAAGTCACGTGCAAAACGCAAGTAGTCCACAATCGTGGCATTGAAAATCTCGCCAGGAATCAACAGCGGAATACCTGGCGGATACGGTGTCAACAAGGCTGAAGTAATACGCCCTTCCAGATCATCAATTGCGACACGTTCAATTTCACGGTGCGCCACTTTTGCATACGCATCGGCAGGTACCATGGCGGGCTGCATGTCGCTCAAATACATTTCAGTCGTCAAACGCGCCACATCTTTCTTGCGGTACATGTCGTGAATGGTGTTGCACAAATCCCGCAAGCCCACTCGCTCGTAGCGCGGATTCGCCTGACAAAACTCAGGAATCACACGCCACAGTGGCTGATTCTTGTCGTAATCGTCTTTGAACTGCTGCAAGGCAGTCACCAGCGTGTTCCAGCGGCCTTTCGTAATGCCGATGGTGAACATGATGAAGAATGAATACAGACCCGTTTTTTCAACAATCACGCCGTGCTCGGCGAGGTACTTGGTGACGATAGACGCGGGAATGCCAGCGTCGGAGAACTGACCATTCACATCCAGCCCCGGGTTCACAATAGTCGCCTTGATCGGGTCGAGCATGTTGAAACCATTGGCCATTTTGCCAAAGCCGTGCCAGGTGTCGGTGGTGTGGATCAGCCAGTCGTCGCGCGGGCTCATGCCCTCCTCGCTCAACACATCCGGGCCCCACACCTTGAACCACCAGTCGTCGCCAAACTCCTCGGCCACCTTGCGCATGGCACGGCGGAAATCCAGCGCTTCCATAATACTTTCTTCGACCAAAGCGGTGCCGCCTGGCGGCTCCATCATGGCGGCCGCCACATCGCAGCTCGCGATAATCGCGTACTGCGGGCTGGTGGAGGTGTGCATCAAATACGCTTCGTTAAAAATGTGCCTGTCCAGTTTACGGTTTTCACTTTCCTGCACCAGAATTTGCGAAGCCTGCGACAAACCAGCCAACATTTTGTGAGTAGATTGCGTTGCAAACACGAGTGAATCTTTGGTGCGCGGGCGGTCGCGACCAATCGCATGCATGTCTTTGTACATGGGGTGGAAACTGGCGTGCGGCAACCAGGCTTCGTCAAAATGCAAAGTATCAATTTCAGAGCCCAGCACTTCCTTGATCATTTCCACGTTGTACAAAACACCGTCGTAGGTACTTTGTGTAATCGTCAAAATACGGGGCTTTTTGTTTTTGGCTTTGCTGGCAAACGGATGGTTTGCAATTTTCTTGGCAATGCTTTCAGGCTTAAACTCGTCCAGCGGGATGGGCCCGATGATGCCCAAGTGATTGCGCGTGGGCGTCAAAAACACGGGAATGGCACCGGTCATGGTGATCGAATGCAGAATCGATTTGTGGCAGTTGCGGTCTACAACGACGATGTCGCCAGGTGCCACGTTGGCATGCCACACCATTTTGTTGGAAGTCGATGTGCCGTTGGTCACGAAGAAACAGTGATCGGCATTAAAAATTCTAGCGGCATTGCGCTCAGAGGCAGCTACCGGACCAGTATGGTCGAGCAATTGACCCAATTCATCCACGGCGTTACACACGTCGGCACGCAGCATGTTCTCACCAAAGAACTGGTGGAACATTTGCCCGACCGGGCTTTTCAGAAAAGCAACGCCGCCCGAGTGTCCAGGGCAGTGCCAAGAGTAGGAGCCATCTTGCGCGTAGTGCACCAAGGCGCGGAAAAACGGAGGCGCCAATGAATCCAGATAACTTTTGGCTTCACGGATAATGTGACGAGCCACAAATTCCGGAGTGTCCTCAAACATGTGAATGAAACCATGCAATTCTTTCAGGATTGCATTCGGAATATGCCGCGATGTGCGCGTTTCGCCGTACAGATAAATTGGGATATCTGCATTTTTGAAGCGAATTTCCTGCACAAAATTATTCAGATTTTGCAGTGCGTCCTCGATCTCTTTTTTGCTACCCAAGCCGAACTCTTCATCGTCAATCGACAAGATGAACGCGCTGGCCCTGCTTTGTTGCTGGGCAAATTGGGAAAGATCGTGATAACTCGTAACTCCCAATACTTCAACGCCCTCTTTTTCGATGGCGTCTGCCAGGGCGCGAATGCCGAGACCAGATGCGTTCTCGGAGCGGAAATCTTCGTCAATAATGACAATTGGAAAACGAAATTTCATTAATCTTCCTGTGATCGGGGTTCAACACAAAACAAGGCTGCATTATCCACTACGCAGCCCCCTGTTCCAAGCCCTATTGTCGCGCATTTATCCCTCCATGTAGTGACTTCACGGAAATGTCATCTGGCACAGGTTCAATAGACGACTTTCCTGCTTACTTGCCCTTCATGCAGATCAGTTCATTGACGGCTTCGCCCAGCCAGTTTACGCAGCCACAGGCACCGTTTCGACCGGCGCGCAGCATGACCAAACGTCTTGACCAATACCTCAACAGTTTCGACATGG
Organism: Limnobacter sp. 130; assembly: GCF_902506325.1. Classification (GTDB taxonomy): domain Bacteria; phylum Pseudomonadota; class Gammaproteobacteria; order Burkholderiales; family Burkholderiaceae_B; genus Limnobacter. Next base: position 120,972 of record NZ_LR732330.1, on the reverse strand, counting down.
GCTTTGAACGCATTGCCAAGGTACGCGCCGAAGTTCTGGGTGGAACAAATCGTATTCATTCGTTTGACAGGGCTTTGGTATACCCCGAGCAATACAAAAGCCGAAGCATTCGCGCATTGATCCACCTGGCCAAGCACACCGAGGAAATGGCGGAGGGGTTTGCAGATATTTCAGGCCTGGCCGAGCGGCTGACCCGGAACCTGATTTCTTCCGGCGAGAAGTCTGACATGGCATTGGTCATTGCCTCTGCAGTCGGTCGAGTGATCTCGGGTCAGCTCAATTTAGGGGGCATGGCTGTTCACAAAGTGGCCGGAGCAGCCTTGTATGCCATGTCATCAATCTTCAGTATTGCCGCACTGGGCATGATTAAAGCCGGGTTGGGGGCACGCAGAACGGATTCTGAATTAGAGCAAGCCAGAATGAAATCCAATTTTGATTCAAGCGCTTACCTGATCGTTGCCAGAAAATTGATTGCCGCCAAAGAGTTGTTGCTCGACAAAATACTTGAAAGAGCCGGCGAACCGACAAACCGGCATCGTTGCGCGATTCATGGCTGGGTTAAATACATGTCAAGACACAAAAGCTCAATTCCGCCACACATGCACTCCAGACGCAAAGGCAACTGCAATTATATTTGGCAAAATCTTCATCAGTACGGTCCGGTCACCCGTTCGCTGATGCATGTGGCCTACGGCACGTTTCAGGGCATCAACAAATTGCTAGTCTCCTATGACAAACACATCGGAGTAGCGATTGGCAATTATTTGTTGAGCAAGAAAGTTGGCGGGGTACTGGGATGCCGCTTGGGGATGACCGTGTCAGTGGGTAGCGCCGCCGCTGTGTCGGTGCCTTTGTCGCCGTTCATCATTGGTATTTCCACTGTGGGTGCAATTGCCTGTGGAGTGGCTTTGCTTGCGCTTACTTTGGCCAAGTTGAATGTTCGGCTTACCCATGACTGGAGAGGGAACATTCAACGGCCGCTAGGCAATCAGGTTTTTGGCAGGGTCACGCCGACTTGACCTTGATACTTGCCACCCCGGTCCCGGTAAGACGTTTCGCACACCTCGTCACTTTCAAAGAACAGCACCTGGGCACAACCTTCACCTGCATAAATTTTGGCGGGCAATGGCGTGGTGTTTGAAAACTCGAGTGTGACGTACCCCTCCCATTCAGGCTCGAACGGGGTGACGTTGACGATAATGCCGCAACGCGCGTAGGTACTTTTTCCGAGACAAATGGTGAGTACATTGCGGGGAATTCGGAAGTATTCAACCGTGCGTGCCAATGCAAAGGAATTGGGAGGGATAATACAGACATCACCTTTGAAATCCACAAAGCTTTTCTCGTCGAAATTTTTGGGATCGACAATGGTGCTGTTGATATTGGTAAAAATCTTGAACTCGTCTGCACAGCGAATATCGTAGCCGTAGCTGGATGTGCCATAAGACACGATTCTTTTGTCATCCTCGTAACGAACCTGGCCAGGCTCAAAGGGTTCGATCATCCCTGTGCTCTCAGCCATTCTGCGAATCCACTTGTCCGATTTAATGCTCATGCTCACTTTGCTTTAATAAAGTTCAATAGCCGAAATGTTACATGAGACAAGACATTACTAATTCATTCCATCGAGAATCTCGGTTAATTCCTGCATGACAGAATTGGCCAATGCATCAAAAAAGACCTGGATCAAATTGGCCATTTGAGCACCAGTTACCCCTTGAAGTGGCAATTGCATCAGAAACTCAAGGTTTTCGGTGTCCATGTTAATACCCACTTGGTACTGAAAATCGAGCACATGGACCATGGCATGTGCTTCTGCCAAAAAATGCAAACAGATTTCGGCTGAACTCGGCTCGTTCATGTTGTACAAGGGGAATGCCATAACCACCCAACGTGCGTTTTGCGACTCACCTGGGCGAAACGACAGCTCAAACTGTTCCTTTTTGGCCATGATTACGCCCAGGCCATCAAACCAGCGCATACCGGCCAGACCGATTGCCTCGTGCAGCAGACTCGCCTCTTCGGCGGAAAAACCGGATTCCATGCGAGGGGCAACAGGTCGCTCTGATGGAGAGCGAGGGGCTTGATTTTTATTCATGAAGTGAAGCGACTCAATTAGGTGGACATGTATTGAGTAGACTTGAATCGCGGAAGGTTCCTTGCAGGGCTTGCGTCAGACCAGCAAATGATGCCGCGAAACTTCCTGCGAAATTGCCGTAACCATGTTCCCGGATTCTGCAAGATGCCCTGTATCGGGCAGTTCTATCAAGGTAGCGCGCAAAACAATTTCCGAAAGAAGTCTTGAACCGCCCGGCGGACAGACCCGGTCATTCATGCCTTGAATGATCGACAAGGGCCATGTGGCCTGCGCAACACTTGACAACAGTGAATCGAGATCCGAGGGAGATAAAAAGCAGTTATGCCTCAAAAAGTGTGCTTGCAAGCGATATTTGCGCACCAATGCAAGCTCTTGAACATCGCTTAAAAAAGGCCTTTTGTTGTCAAAATCGCCAGACCTGCCAAGAAGCAAAGCCGTTTCAAGTTTATTCCAGGCCACCGAAAGCTCTAAAAGGTGCTCAGGGGTAGCCACCTCAAAGCATTCGCAAACAAAGTCGGTTCGGGCACCGGGGCCAAAATATTCAGCAAAATAGTCTGGTGCAATTCTCTCGAGTGACTCGAAAAAAGCATCGACACGCGGGCGCATGGGTAAAAACGGAGCGCGCAATACCACGCTGGCCACTTGGTCGGGGCGATAGGCAGCAATCGCCAAAGCCAGGGTGCCACCCCAAGACCCACCTAGAATATGAAACTTCGGGATATTTAATCGATCAGCAACTTCGAGTGCGTCGTCTACAAAACGCTGCAAATCAATCACGCTGAGGTCTAAATCTTCACTTAAACCGCTGTTGCGCTGATCAAAACCGAACCACGGTAAACCAGCAAATCGAATTGGTGCCACATGGGAAGCCCCAAGGCTTCCGCCGGGGCCACCATGGAGGACAAGCCAGGGAATTTGCCGGGCGCTATCGGCAAGCTGCCGGGCAATGCCCTGCTCTGCCCACACAGCAAGATTGCCCCCCGCATCAAGAACCACTTGCGGGGTCGACCATACACCAGCCAACCCCGCCTTTGGCGCGGGGCTGGCCACTTTATGAAAGGTCAGTTCGTCTTTAGGCACATCAGCCCCCAAGGCGCCTTGGCAATTACAACTTAGGTGTTTTGCACCACAATCGACGGGAACTTCAAGGACATGTCTTTGGATTGCTCTGCAATGCGAATAGCCACTTTGCGTGCAATTTCCTTGTAAGTTTTTGCCAGATCGCCGTCGGGATCGGCCACCACCGTGGGTTTGCCCGAATCAGCTTGCATGCGAATTCGCATATCCAACGGCAAACCACCCAGGTAATGGATGTTGTAATCCTTGGCCATTTTCTGACCGCCACCTTCACCAAAAATATGCTCTTGGTGACCGCAGTTTGTGCACACGTGAATGGCCATGTTTTCGACCAATCCGAGAATGGGCACACCCACTTTCTCGAACATTTTCAGGCCTTTGCGGGCATCCAACAAAGCAATGTCTTGCGGAGTGGTCACAATGACTGCACCGGTCACGGGTACTTTCTGCGACAGGGTCAATTGAATGTCACCGGTACCTGGGGGCATGTCGACGATGAGGTAATCCAGGTCTTTCCAGTTGGTTTGCTTGAGCAGTTGCTCCAGCGCGCTTGTTACCATGGGCCCACGCCAAACCATTGGCGTGTCCTCATCAATCAGAAAACCAATTGACATGGCTTGAACGCCATGACCTTCCATGGGGTCGATAATTTGACCATCGTCAGACTGCGGGCGACCGGTAATACCCAGCATGGTTGGTTGTGAGGGGCCATAAATATCGGCGTCCAGCATGCCAACACGTGCACCCTCGGCCACCAGTGCCAGGGCCAGGTTGACTGCCGTGGTGCTTTTGCCCACGCCACCCTTGCCCGAGGCCACCGCAATGATGTTTTTTACATTGGGCATGGGCTTCAAGCCACGCTGTACCGCGTGGGTTTGAATTTTAATGGTCGCATTCACGCTCACGTTTTCCACGCCGGGAACCTGGGCGCGCACGGCTGCAATTGCCGCTTTGCGCAAACCATCTAGCTGGCTTTTACCGGGATAGCTCAACTCCAACTCAAAACTGACATCGCCACCGTCTACTTGAATGTTCTTGATCAGTTTGGCGCTGATGAAGTCTTTGTTCAAATTGGGGTCAATGACACTACGCAATGCATCGCGTACGGTGTCGGTACTCACTGACATACACACTCTCCTCGAATCTTGTCTGGTATGGTCTTTCTATATATAGGCGTGAGTCTAGCCTGTTTTTCACACAGCAGGCTTACACCCAATGGAAAGCCCAGCGTTCTAATGATTGTCGTTTACCCTAAAGCTATTAATTTTCTGGGCACTATCGTCAATTTCTATGACTTGAGCGTCACACCAACTTTTTTTGTGCACATCTTGATAGCATTGCGTCACAAAAAATTCAAATGTTGCTGGAGATCCTGAAATGAAAACTTATGTTTGTATCGTGTGTGGCTTGATTTATGACGAAGCCGCCGGCATGCCCTCGGAGGGTATTCCTGCTGGCACGCTGTGGGCAGATGTTCCAGCAGACTGGCTTTGCCCAGACTGCGGCGTTGCAAAAAGCGATTTTGAAATGGTCGAGGTATAAGCAATTACCATTTGGCGTAATGGTCCTCGCACCATCCACTCAAGCCATTCAATGAATACGTGGCACCTGTTTCTTTCAATGTAACGGTGCCATTGAATTCTCCAAAGCACTGATTGAACCGACTGGCCAGCACCAACAGGTTTCGATGGTCGTCAATGCTACCTTTGGGCGTAAATTGCAAATCGACTGCGCCACACTGTGAATACACACGCCAAGGCGCGTGAATATTGTCCCTGTCATACTCAAAAAGCACCAAAGGCAAATTATTCAATTGCCCATTCACCCAAAGCACATTCTCGTGCGCGCTGGTTTCGTTCACACCACGCGCCACATTCAGCGAAAGCAATGGCTGCCCAGGCGCCGCACGCCCGCTGGCACAGGCCCAGTTCCAGAACGTTTCGCGCCGAAGAAAGCCCGCTGTCCAATCGTGGTAACAACCGGCTTTTTCTGGATCGAGTGTGTAGTCAACACCATTCAAATGGACATGGCCTGTTATCGCCCCACCACTGTTTTTCTGGGCATAGGCAAAGCCTGTGTTGGCAATGGGCGTATTCAGGGCAAGGGTTTCTGATTCCTTGCAATCAATCGACAAATGGCCGTGAAAGGTATCGCCAAACCTGAAATTCAGTTCGCGAGAAGTTTCCGTGCGCACAGCCAATACTTGATGATTTTTCTTGAACGGATGGGTCCAGCTGCTTTGCCCAATCGGCTTGTAATCACTTTGAAAACCAAAGTCCAAAGGCAGATCGAACTGGATCCGATGCAAGCCTGTTGCAGTGTGCAGGTATGCAAAAGTTGAATTCAACATACCCAAGCGAACCATGCCACACCCGAAGGTGAAACCATCACCCAGCGCGCCATGGAAATCAAAGTGCTTGAACAGGAAACGGCGTTGCCAGGCCATTCGTTTTGCGCCCATGGCATTGCGTGCATCGTAGTGCTGCCAGTTGATACAACCCGGCAAATTGGACAGACGCCCCCAAGTTGGCACGCCTTTGGCATTAATCAGATCCATAAACAAAATCGGGCAAGTTAGACTTGCCCGATTCTGTCACGTTTTGCCTCCCGCTAGAAAGGCGAATTCACTGCAAAGCTTTTAATTAAACTGGCAAACCACCACCAATTGCATCGGTAATGATGGCTGGGTCCAGCATGCTGGTAATCGGTGCCAAGGGCGAATCTGCTGCCATGCCAAGCAAGGGGTCGAGCGCAGCATCCAAAGGCGTGCCGGTTGTACCACCACTGTCACCGCCGCCTGCACCACCAGCTGCATCGGCCAATGGGCCAAGTACCGCGTCCAAAGGTGTGCCTGTGGGGCCGTCTGTTTCACTGCCGCCTGAACCACCTGCTGCATCGGCCAATGGGCCAAGTACTGCATCCAACGGTGTGCCAGTGGGGCCGTCTGTTTCACCGCCGCCTGAGCCACCCAGTGCATCGCCAAGCATTCCCAGGCCGTCTGCCAAAGGCTCGGATACAGCGGCCAAGGGCGTGGCTGCCAATGCATCAAGTACCGGATCCACTACAGCATCCAAAGGCGTGCCGGTTGTGCCACCGGTGTCGTCGCCACCGTCTGTGCCGCCGTCTGTACCACCGTCACCGTTGTCGCCATCGCTATCACCAACAGTTCCACCACCAGTGGAATTGGTCGGGCCTGAACCTTCGTCATCGCTGGAAGAAGCCAACAAACCAAGACCTACAGCGCCAGCGCCCACTGCCGCGGCGGTGCCGCCCAAAGAGCCTCCGGCCAACAAACCGCCTCCGAACAAACCAAACATGCCGCCTTCAGCACCCGCCTGGTTTACACCTTGCAATTCGACAAGTTCAGCAAAATCAGGATCCAGATTTGCAATGGTTACGCCATCGTCAGACAGCGCCTCAAAAACAAGGGCAGTTTGTCCATTCTTTAATGTGGTATCGGCAATCACGCTACCGGTGGGAGCCACCAGCAAATTGCCAATTGGCTCGCCATAGCTGTTGGACAACATGATGGATGCACGCCCGGAATCGCTGGCCGTGATCACATCGCCAGCCTTGATCGAATCACCAGCTGCCAATGAACGGGTCTCTCCATCACGCATAATGCTGACAGGGCCTTCCAACTCATTGACCGAACCAATTACCTGTGTGGACATGTCGCCTCCAAAATTTTTAAGTGTGAGTGTTGTCGAATTTGTAAGTAATACTCTGACAACGTCGAGGCGGATTCAAAACCAGGTTTATTTACAGCAGAACCACCAATACTGCCGCCAACAAGGCGCCCCAAAACCCACCGATCAAAGGCATCATCCACTCGTATCTGGAAAATACCGGTCGCAAGGCTTTCTCGAATTCCATGGCAGGTAAACCCGAGAGCCTCTCAACAATCACTTCTTCAATTCTCAAGACATCGTTTAAGTAAACCCGGGCAGCCATCAAATGGGCTTCCAGTTTGCTTGCAAATATTTTTGCGGCATCCCGCTTGATGGCAACCCACTGCTCTGCCCCCAGAATGCTTACCAGCAAAGGTTTTATCCCACTGGATTCCAGATCCATGACACGCTGCACATGGTAATCAATCAGCGATGACAAATTTTTTGCATTGGGCCCCCGGCAAAGTGACAACACAATGTTTTCTGTGGTCAACACCTCGCGTGCTGCAGTTTGCGCAAACAATTCAGAGATGTGTTTTTGGTCGCGAAAAAAGAAACCAGTGAACTTGCCCAAACGAATGGTGCCGTGATCCGGATGAAAAAAAAGACTCTCCAGCGCAAGCTCATTGGCCAGCGCACCGAGCACAATACCCACCAAGATCAGCCAATACCATTGAATATTGAACAGCGAAATTCCCGCCAGCAAAAGGCCAACCACCAAACCGGCCACCAGCGAGAAGCGGATCAGGTAAGCCATGGGGTCTTTGCCCGCGCTTTTAAACAGATCAACCACCAAATAGGGCCTGCTGGTGACCACGTCCAGCACCAGTGTTTTCAGGCTGAGGTAATAGGCAGGTTTCTTTTGTAAATCCAGAATGATTTGCTTGGCCACTTCAGGCACGATGCCGCGAATTCTGAAAATAATGGAATTCTGCAAAAAGCTGGGCAGGCTTTCCCACAACGTGGGTTTGTGCTTTAGCATCACCTCGCGACAAGCCAGGTCGGCCGTCTCTTGCATGGGTGGAGTCAGGCGATCAGACATGCCCTGCGCGGGAATACGTTTGATCATTTCGTCCAAAGGCAACAGTTTGTGCGTCATCAGGCGCACAGCAATTTCAGCCATGACCGACTTCTGGTGCGGCACAAGCCCCTGCCAGCCCAAACCTTCAAGACCCAACTGGTGGAGTCCAAGCGTTCTGAACAGCGGAATGCGCCAACCTTTGAATTCTTTGGGATTGAACATCAACCAAAGTGCGGCTGCCTGAAAAAACCAGGCCAAAAAGAGCCCGGTGGCTGCCATGGCAAAAAAAATCGCCCAGAGCGGCAAGCCAAAATCGAGAAAGGGAAAATCCAAAACGATCATCCTGAAGTAATTATTAAAATAATTGATCTAATTTCAATCCACTGTAGGACATCCATAGATCGTTATACTGACGAACGAGACAAGACAGATTAGAGAAAGCCGTCCAAAAAATATATCGACGACTATATATCTTTATACTTTACCAACAAAAAATAAGATTCTAAGGGGACGCCTTTCATGGATTGGGCAACTATTTACGCTGACATTCAGCAGAACTACCTCTTTTACCTTTCAATCCCTGTAGTTGCAGCCATTCTTGGTTACGTCACCAAAATCGCCGCGGTCAAAATGATGTTCTACCCCATGAAGTTTGTGGGCATCCGGCCATTCTTCGGGTGGCAAGGCATTGTGCCGCGCAATGCGCTGCGCATGGCATCCATTGCAGTCGACACCATCACCACCAAATTGGTATCAGTCCATGAAGTGGTTTCCAAACTGGATTCCGAGCGTTTGGGCAAAGAGCTGGAAGGCCCTGCAATGGAGGTCATCGAGACCATCATTCGCGAGGTAATGTCCAAACATCAGCCTCGACTTTGGGAAAGTCTGCCGAACTTTGCACAGAAAAAACTGATTGACCGTGTCAAGAAGGATGTTCCGGGTGTTATCAGCAGTGTGATGGAAGACATCAAGGGCAATATTGATCAAATCATTGACTTGAAGGCTTTGGTCATTCGTATCCTGATGAAAGACAAACACCTTCTGAACCGAATCTTCCAGGAAGTGGGTCGTGAAGAATTCAAGTTCTTCGGTGTATCGGGCTTGTACTTCGGCTTCATGATTGGTGTGGTTCAAATGGTGCTTTGGGTACTGCTGAAAGAGCCATGGATTTTGCCCGTGTTCGGTTTTCTGGTTGGCTTTATTTCCGACTGGATCGCGCTGAATATTCTGTTTGAACCCAAAAAGCCGATTCCGTTTGGTTCGTACACCATTCAAGGCCTGTTCCTGAAACGCCAGCAAAAAGTAGCGGCTGATTACGCGAAAATCATCGCACGCGATATTTTGACGCCTCAAACAATCATTGGTGAAATGGTTGCGGGCCCACTCTCGGAGCGTGTCCAGAAAATGGTTGATGAACGTGTGCGCGAGATGGTGGACAGCAAGGCCAGTATCGTGAAGCCTTTTGTGGTGATGGCCGTGGGCGCAGAGTCTTTCCAGCGCATGAAACAAGACACCTCTGAAATGTTGATGGCGCGCTTGGCCGATGTGATCATGCACGCTGAATCCTATGTACAAACCTCACTGGACATTGAAAACGTGGTGGGCAAAAAGATGCAGGCCATGACACCACTTGAATTTGAAGGGTTGCTGCGCCCTGTGTTCAAGCAGGAGGAATGGATTTTGATCATGACAGGTGCCATTTTGGGTGGCCTTGTGGGTGAAGGCCAACTAATGGCGATGATCAAGATGGGCATTATTTAAACCCTGCGCATGTTGAAACAAAAAACCCGGCAATGCCGGGTTTTTTTATGGGCTCACAGGCCTGAATCAGACCTGCACCCTGGCTTTGGCCAAGCCCGGATTTTCTCGGCCGGTTTCCGCAAATTCAACAAACTCAGACACACAATTGGCCACCCACTCGGAATGACTTTGCACAACCCAGTGCTGTGCATCGATATCCCTGCGCCAGACATTGTGGGCGTAGGGATAACAAGACTCTACCAAGGCTGTGGTTACAAATTTGTCATTGGTGGGCACCAGCAATTGCACAGGTACCTCGGTTTGGCGCAAACGTGGATTACTGATGCGTGGCAGCATGTTGGCGCGGTACAGGTTAATACCATTCACGCCATCTTTACGCTGTGTCGGGTTGGCATCATGTTCAACGCCTTCCATTTTTTTCACAATACCCGGCCAGGCCTTGTCCAAACCCAGTTTCCAGGCGGTAGGTGCCAGGAATGGCAACTGAAAGGCATACACATACCAGGAATGCATCAACTGCCCCATGACATTGCCCAAAGCTTTGCGATTGCTGGCAGTAAAGCTATTGCGCATCCACATCCCGATGTGGTCAAGACACGGACCGGAAATACTGGTGTAGCTCGCGATTCGGGACTTCAATCGATGGTCAGTCACACTTTCCCAGGTTTGAATGGAGCCCCAATCGTGAGCAACCAGGTGCACGGGCTGCGTCGGGCACACTGCCCGCATAACAGCCTGCAAATCTTCAGACAACTTGTTCAGTGAATAATCCCACATCCAGCCCGGTTCAGTTGATTTGCCACAACCACGCACATCGTAGGTCACCACATGAAAATGGTGCTTCAGAATATCCACAACAGGATCCCAAACGGTGCTGGAATCGGGGTAGCCATGCACCAGAATAATGGTGGGGTTGTGGGGCTCGCCATGGCTGGTCACAGCCAGTGCCACGTCGCTTGAATGCACAACCATTTGACTTGTCTGCCGCTGCTTTTCGTTTGTCTCTGTCATGGGTGTTGCCCTTATTGGATGTTGTTGTGGTGTACTTTCGACTCCACTTTATAACCCCCATTGAAGCCGTATTCTTTCGCACGGGTTAGAGGTGCAACTCCAAATAAGCAAATAACTAAAAAATAGAATGACTTACAGCGTTTTTTGATGCAGTGCGTTATTATTGGGCCGTTCGAAAAATTTACGAGAATTAAAGTCGCAACCATGTCAAACCTGATTCAAGAACAAGTCACAGAAGTCCACCACTGGAACGATACCCTTTTCAGCTTCAAAACAACTCGAAGCCCGGGGCTGCGCTTTCACAACGGCCACTTCGTGATGATCGGCCTGGAAGTCGAAGGCAAGCCACTGCTGCGCGCTTACAGCATTGCCAGTGCCAACTACGAAGAGCATCTTGAGTTTTTCAGCATCAAGGTACCCGACGGCAAGCTGACCTCGCGGCTACAGCATTTGAAAGTGGGCGACTCGGTTCTGGTTGGGAAAAAGCCCACAGGCACACTGATTCTCGACGATTTGAAGCCTGGCAAAAACCTGTTCATGTTTGGCACAGGTACTGGCCTGGCTCCGTTCATGAGCCTGATCAAAGATCCCGACGTGTATGAGCGCTTTGAGAAAGTCATTCTGGTTCATGGCGTGCGGTATGTGAATGAGCTGGCCTACGGCGAATTCATTACCGAAGAGTTGCCCAACAACGAGTTTTTCGGCGACATGGTGCGCGATAAATTGATTTATTACCCCACGGTTACCCGTGAAGAGTTCCGGAATGTGGGGCGTATTACAACATTGATGGAAAATGGTGAGCTGTGTAATGATGTTGGCTTGCCGCCCCTGAATCCCGAAACTGATCGAGCCATGATCTGCGGAAGCCCGAGCATGCTGGCTGACATTCGCGGTATTCTGGATGCGAAAGGTTTTGTGGTTTCACCCGGTGTGGGCGAACCTGGTGACTACGTGTTCGAACGCGCATTCGTCGAAAAGTAATTTGCAACTTGTACATGTAAAAAAACCGGCTTGGGCACACACCCACAGCCGGTTTTTTTATTAAGAAGCACAAAAATCACTTCTCGGCTTCAAGCTCTTCGAGCAAGGCCTTTGCATGGCGCATGCTGTCCATGGCCGCCGGGAAACCGCAATACACACTGGCGTGAATTATCAATTCGCGTAACTCATTGGGAGTCACACCATTGTTGATTGCCCCGCGCATGTGAAGCTTTAATTCATTGGGGCGATTCAGGGCGATCAACATGGACACTGTCGCGATACTGCGAATTTTGGGTTCAAGCCCTTCCCGAGGCCACACCGTGCCCCAGGCATGAGCGGTCACGATGTCCTGCAAGGGCGCCGCAAAATCATCCGGATTTGACACGGCCTTGGCCACATAATCTGCGCCAAGTACTTTGGCTCGCATCGCTTTGCCGGTGTCGTAATTGGCTGGCTTGTTACTTGCCATACTTCTCCCCCAGTTTTTCAATGAAACGATCAAGCAATCCATCGAACATGGTTTTGATAAAACCTGGCGTAGCAGCTTTCAGCAGCATAGGCACTTTAATGTCGCGCAATTGCCCATTAATCTCGATTTCGATGTCCACTTGCTTGCCATTCGGTTTGAACTGGAAAGCGCCAGAAAGACTGGCATTGCCAATGCCTTCTTTGGCTTTGAAACTCAGGCGCCCGTTGGCCTTGTCCACTTCGTAGGTGGCTGCATAATGAACAGCATGAGACACACCCATGGCGCCAATTGGCTTGAGCTTCCACTCAAAGGTGTTGGGTCCAAGCTTGGTCAGACTTTCCAATTTCGGAAAAATTGAAATCAAAGGTTCAATGGACTCAAGATCGACCAAAACCGCATCGTAATTCAAGGCCACTGTGGCGGTTTTATCCAGTGAAAGCTTGCTGTCCATGTCAAATTCTCCTCAGGTTTTAGGCCCTGCCCCCTGTGCTGGAGTACACTGGCCGAAATAATAATCAGGTTAAATAATACTCATGAGTAACATACCAGCAGATCCCTTGCTGCGGATCAAAAAGCTATCAGATTCACTCGAAAATAATGAATTTGAAAACACCACCGCACTTATTTTTGCGTTTCGACAAGAGAAAGACCTGTTACGCGATTTACCTGCAGTATTTGAAGGTGCACTTGAAAGCATTCTGGAGCGCCTGGAGAGCACCGCCATGTTTGGCGGAGAAAGTTGCTCGTTCAGTCAAAGTGATCTGCTGGCGGCACTCACTATTTGGCTGGAAAAAGCAAAGTCTTATCTCGAAAAACAACTGGGCATTGTTTAAGCAAGGTCTGGTGCTTTTCAGGCTGTCTTCTTCTTGGCGGCAATCTCTTCAATCAACTTGTCCAGTTTCTCAAAAGAAACTGGCTTGGTCATGTGCAAATTCATTCCGGCTTGTGTCGACATGGCAATGCTTTTGTCGTCCGACAAACCCGAGAGAGCGCAAATATAGCTGTGCTTTGAGGCTGCATTCTCGGAACCGCGAATAACTTTGGTTGCCTGGTGACCGTCCAGATCGGGCATGTCAATGTCCATCAACACCAAGTCGAAACATTGTTTCTCGCACAACTCCACTGCAGGCAAACCGCCCGTGGCTTGCACCACTTGGTGCCCTCTTTTCCCAAGGTAACGATCAAGAAGCCTGATATTCATGGGGTGATCATCTACCACCAAAATATTCAATGCCCGTGAAGGCAATTGCACTGCCTTGTCAGACTTGGTCTGAGTCAATGCCGAGGCCAGTGGCAAATTCAAGCTCACTGTGAACACAGAGCCCACCCCAGGTTCAGAGCTGACATCAATACGCCCCCCCATCAACTCCACAAGCCCTTTACAAATGGCAAGACCCAAACCGGTGCCACCATACTGGCGATTAATTTCCCGACTGGCTTGGCTAAAACGCTGAAACAGTTTTTGCAAGCTGGACTGGCTCATGCCAATACCGCTGTCAGCCACCTCAATAAATACTTCAACCCGACCTTGGCTGGGCGGTGAGGTCAATAAACGTATCGTCACATAGCCGGTGTCTGTAAATTTCAAGGCATTGGACACCAGGTTTTGTACTACCTGTCTTAACCTGTTCGCATCGCCGTGAAGAAAACATGGCCCCTCAGACTCGTTCACCAGAGAGAATTCAAGATTCTTTTTCAGGGCAAGGTTTCGATTCAGCGAATACACCTGCCTGACCATGGCTTCCAGGTCGAATGGAGATTGATCAAGCTTCAATCCATTGGCTTGGATGCGGGAGTATTCCAGCACATCGCTTAAAATCAAGTGCAGGTTGGTGGCCGAGCTGGAAATATTACGTACATCACCCCTTAACTCGGGGTCATCCAGTTGCTCCTCGAGCAATTTGGAAAAACCGATGATTGAATTCAATGGCGTGCGCAATTCATGGCTGATTGTTGCCAAAAACTCGGATTTGGCGCGGTCAGCACTTTCAGCTTGCTCTTTGGCCAACACCAAATCGCTTACATCCAGGCAAACTGCATACATACTGACACCCGGTGCTTTTGCTTCGCGCTGCAATGTCAGTTGGAAATATTGTGGATCTACCCCGCTTCTGCGAACGGTTGCGAACACAAGCGATTCACGGTTTGGAAAGGCTTCCGGGCGAGACAATACGGTTTTGAATGCTGAATGGTATTTTGAATCAATGTGCTTAAGCACTGTAGTCCAGTCAGCAATGAACTCAGCTCGGCTGAGGGAAAAAAAACGCTCAATGGAACTGTCGACATTTTCCACCCGCACACGCCCTTGATCGCTTACGCTGAACTCCACCACAAATCCGTTCAAGCAGTTTTCGACACTTAATAAACGGCGCTTTTCTTCTTCAAACCCGGCCAGCAGCATGCTTTGTTGCTGACCTAACCTGTGCACCGTATTCACCAGTGTTTCGAAAAAATCTTTTCCGGCCAGATAGTCGGGTGCTGGATCCTGACCAACAAGGTTTAACAGGCTTTCTTTGGCCTGAAAGCTCAACCATGCACGGGTCAGCACGCTGCCCGCCACATAAGAAACCAAGACGACAACAAGCAACAACAAAAGCTGCCCAAACCAGGCCAAATCGCCCAACTGTGTCCAAAACACAATTGAACCAATGACACCAACAGCAAAGAGCAAACACAACAAAGGGTGGTTGCTCCATGAGTCGTCAATCGCTTCTGAGACAATCTTGCTCAGGGAGGCACTGGCCGGGGATGCTTTCAAGAATGTTGCCTTTGGAAAATGGCTTAGGCCGAAATGGTTCGGGACAAAAACTCAAGCGAACGGCCTCTGGCCAATGCGGCTGCTTTTTGTTGGTACATGGGGCGCCCCCAACAATTAAAACCATGATCAACATTCGGGTAGGTGTGAATTTCCACGCCACGATTGGACTCAAACGCAGCCTTGATTTGAGCGACTGCATCCATTGGAATAAATCCGTCCTTTTCGGCAAAGTGCATCAGCATCGGGACCTTGGCTTGCGGCGCGCGATCAAGCGCGGTATGGATACCGCCTCCGTAGTAGCAAACACTTGCATCTACGGCTCCAGGTGTTGTGCCCACCAGGTAAGACAACATGCCACCCATGCAATAACCAAGACTGGCCACTTTACCTTCAACCTCATCCCGAGCCTTCAAGGCTTCGGCAGCGGCACATAAATCTTCAACCGCTTTGGGAAAGTCCATGCCCTGCATCAGCCCGAACCCTTTCTTGAAACCGGCATCGTCATAACCAATATCTAGACCAGGTTCCTGGCGCCAAAAAACATCGGGGGCTAGAACCACAAAACCATCGCTTGCGTATTGGTCGGCCACCTCACGAATGTGTTGATTCACACCAAATATTTCTTGTATCAACAATATACCAGGGCCTTTGCCCGTAGGGGGAAGTGACAGGTAAGCGCCAAACTGGCCGCCATCTTTGGCATTGATCGAGATTCGTTGGGACTGCATATAGCTCCTCTCTGTATGGATGAAACAAGCGAATTCGAATTGTAGCGCCTGCATTTGTCCGCGTGAGTGTGACGAGACTACAAAAAACCACAGAAGTTAAAAAATACTGTACACAGTTACAGTGTTTATTGTACAGTTGTTTTCAGAGCGACACCTAAATAGCGATAGGAGTAATCAAGATGAGTATCAAGCGATTTGCCTTGTTTTTTATTGTGTGGGTGCTGGGTTGCGCATTTGTACTCGAACCTGCATTCATTGCGCCCCTGTTTGAAACCAGCAGCACCCTTGAACTTGCCTTCGCCGGAAACCCTGCTCAATTGGGCGGGCTTGAATTGAACACAAACAGCAGCACTGCGGTAGAATCACTGGACCATTTCAGAGTACTTTGTTTGCTCTACTTCGGCTTGCCTGTTGCGGTGTACCTTGCAACACAGTGGAAGGAACTCTAATTCATCCGTGTTGAACCATGAAGTATGTTGTAGCTGGCGCTTTTAGTTTGATTGCAGGTTTCTTGATTCAGGGTTGTGCTGCTTCCAATCCTTATTTTGACTTCAACAAACCGCACCACAGGCCAGATGGCTTTGTGAACTCGGATGGCACCATTGTCTCGAAACCCATGTCAGATTTACTGCGCTGGTATCGTGAACGATTCGGAAAAGACTTGCCCCCGCCTCCTGGCGAGTTCATCGCCAGCTACGCCGACTTTCCCCAAAAAAAATTCGACAAAAGCCAACTTGCCCAATACTCAGAAACCACAGCCACCTGGCTTGGACACGCAACTGTAATGGTGCGTACCAATGGTTTTACCATGCTGACCGACCCCCACTTTTCGATTCGCGCATTTCCGGTGCAATGGGCGGGTCCGTCCCGCAAGGTTCAGTCACCAAGCCGTGTTGAAAACCTGCCAAAAATTGATGCGGTCGTGATTAGTCACAGCCATTACGATCATTTGGACCACAACACCGTGGTGAAATTGGCCAAACAACAGCCAGACACCCTATTCCTTGTGCCATTGGGACTTGAGCCACTCCTCACAAGCTGGGGTGTTGCAAAGGTCAAGGAAATGGATTGGTGGGAAACCCACACCATGGGACAAAACAAAATTACGTTCGTACCTGCCTACCACTGGTCTGCACGCACGCTAACGGATCGAAACAAATCCCTGTGGGGCGGTTGGACATTGAAAAGCCCAGACTTGAACTTCTACTTCTCGGGCGACACGGGTTACAGCAAAGACTTCGAAGAAATCGGCAAACGCCTGGGGCCGTTTGATTTCAGCGCGATTGCCGTGGGCGCCTATGAACCACGCTGGTTTATGAAAGCCCAACACATCAACCCCGACGAAGCAGTACAAATTCACAAAGATGTACGTTCAGCAAAATCCATGGGCATACATTGGGGTACGTTCGAGTTGACCGATGAACCGCTGGATCAACCCATCGGCGACTTGAAGCTTGCACTTGAAAAACAAGCGGTTGAACCCAGCGACTTTCAGTTGCTGGGGCATGGCGACACCATTAATTTGCGGTAGTTTTGGCTGCAAATACAAAATGACTTAGATTGTCTGTCTAGGTCAAATCAGTTTATTGAATTGAGGCATGCAGTGGCGCACCAAGGTCATGGTGAGCAAATCGTTCAGTTGATCGTCCGTGGCTTTGTCAGATAAAAAATGCAATCCAGCAAACGAGGCCCAGGTAGATTCAGACACCCTGAATGGTGTGTCCTGGATGATCAGGATTTGTGTTCCTGCTGCGTACATGTCCAGCAAAGTACTTTGAATCAAGGCACTTGAACGCTGAAAGCTGGCGCGAACCACCACCAGACCTGCGCTGAGATTGTATGCAGCCAAGGCCAACTCCTTGCCAGTTTGACGCGGCAGTACTTCATGCTGACCCCATACTTTCTGGGCGAACGCACAAATTTTGTCCAACAACTGTTTGTTGGGCTCCAGTACCACCACTCCGATTGAATCTTGCGCTGTTGACATCTTGTTCGCCTTTTTTGTCTAGGACAACTTTGGTCATTTGACCACAAGCCGATAGGCAGGGCAATGCAAATTACTCTATATGCTCAATAAAGATAATTAATATGCAGTGCAGTAACCATTAACGCACATTTAGAGCATGTAAAGACGCAAAGGTTCCTGCCGTTTGATGTGAAAACGGCTTTTTGATTGACAATTCCGGACAAAGGAAAGTCGCCTAAGTTTTGACCTAGTTCAAAGCGAGGTGAGGCTTGAGTAGCTCATGCAAACGGAGTTCGGCCCGCAAGGTTTTCAGGGTGACCAAGACACCGCCGATGCGACGGTGCAGAAATATGATTTCCTGGGGTGGAATCTTGAAGTGCTTGGACATCATTTTCAATGCCGCTGTTTGTCCCACGCGGGCGGGCAAATCCGTGTCACCAAAACGATAGGCACCGCCGGGGGTGTATAGCCTGTCGGGCACCATGGGATCGAATGGTTTGCGAAACGGTTCAACAATCAATTCGGTCAAATCGCCAAACCCTTCCAGAAAGGATTGAGGTGTGTTGGCGTCCATCAAGCCGATGTCCAGAACACCTCGTGCCACCTCTTGCCTGTCGGCCTGAAGGGACCCGCGCACAATTCGCCCGTAATTTGCAACAAACGAGGTATCAAAGGGCCTGGTTGCGCCAAAGTCGAGTGTCACAATTTGATCATTTTCGCCATTGGGATCGATGCGAACCCGATAGTTTCCAAAGTGAGGGTCTGTTTGAACCAGCTTCCAGTCAAAAAACTCGGTAACAAACAATTCGGCAAAGCTTTTCGCCAGTGCATTTCTGCGACTTTGCGACAAGGCCTGCACTTCTTTGGAAGACACTGAAAACCCGGGCTCGTAACGCGTGGTCAGCACGCGTTGGGCACAAAACTCGGGATAAACCTTGGGCACGATAAAGCGCGAATCACCTTGCAGCCTGTCGTGAAAGATTTCAGTAAATTCCCGTTCTTGTACATAGTCACATTCACGAACCAGCATGTCCCGCAATTCATTGAACACGTCGGTCAAATCAAGCGCCTTTGGCGCAAGGCGTGTGGCTGAGATCAGCCGGGACAAAGTGCGTATGTCAGTGTCGATGGCGTTGGCTACACCTGGGTATTGAATTTTGACCACGACCTGCTCACCCGTGGCTTTGATAGTCGCCAAGTGCGCTTGCCCCAAAGAGGCTGCCGCAATGGGTTTACGCTGGATATCGAGCTTTGCGATGGTCTTCTCGCCCAAAGCATCAATTAGCTGAGGCTCAACAAATGACCAACTGACTGCAGGCGTGTTGTCCTGAAGTGTCGCGAGAACTTCGACCGCCTCCTCTGGCAAAAAATATTGTCCATACAGAGAAAGCATTTGCCCTGCCTTCATTACGCTGCCTTTCAACCGCCCCAGCTCGTCGGCCAACTCTTTGGCCTGAGCTCTGTAAAAATTACGGTTGGCTTCGTCTTTGGATTCACCGCGACGGAACAGATTTCGTACCGTGTGCCCGGCAATTTTGGCACCCGCACCAACACCCATGCGAGTCAAGGCAACATTGCGCTCAAAGGCACCGGTTTTGATGCGGTCCATGGTGCTGTCTTCAGCACTACCTTCTGAGTTGTCGGGTTTGTCCTGCTCGGCCATGCTGCGAAAAGTCCTTGCGAATACAAAATGAGTTGGGCGACATTGTAGTGGCTGGCCGCCCTGAGCAGATGAAAAAGCACTCTAAATCCCGAGTGCAATATCCCTTAAAGTCAGCGCATCAACTTGCGCAATGCAGCAGGCGTGAAATCGCCAGGTCTTACGGAAACATTGAATTCCGTGGCGGGCTCTTCATTCTGTAATGCGCCGAACACAGACTTGCGCGCATTCAGATCATGCTGAACCTCGCCAGAGGTGTACAAACCTGGCGCGTCATAAGCCTGCATCAGGTACAACATTTTGACGCGCCACAGCTCGCCTTTCGTGTCGTACTGGTCCATCAAGGCCACGTACCAGCTGTCTTCATCGACATACATGGTGCGCTTTGAGTAAATGTGTTCAGAACCAGGCTTCAGTGTGCCTTCGATCACCCAAACGCGATGCAACTCAAACCGGGTCAACTCAGACTTCAAAAAAGCATCGTTGAGCATGTTGTCGTACTTCAGGCTTTTGTCACTGAGCTTGTAGTTGTTGTACGGAATGTACATTTCACGCTTGCCCAGCAGCTTCCAGTCAAACCGTTCAGGCGAACCGTTGAAACCGTAAATGTCGTCAACAGTGCGCAAGGCGTCTGTATTGCCTGCCGGGGCTGCATGCACCAATTCAGGTGCGCGCAATACCCGCCGCTGGCCAGAATTCACAATCCATGCATTGCGGGTGTCATCTTTGAAATTCAAGGTGTCGAGCACCAACAGGGCTTCACCCGATTGTGCCGAAGGCTTTGTGGATTCACCGATAAGCGCGAACAGCAAGGTGCTGCCCGCTTTGCCAATTGAAGGCGCCCACGCAATGGTTTGGCTGCTGGCAAAAGTTACTGGCCTGCTGCCGTTGCCGGCAACAAAACCGGCGGTGTGCGACCTTAAAGTTTGCGCTGGGCGGCGCAGCAAGGTGTTCCAAACGGCTTCCAATCCATTTTTAGGCTGCGGAAATGGCACGCTGGTGGATTGAACACCTTCCACAGCCAAGCCGTCATGCGCCAACTTGACTTTGCCAGCTTCCATCTTGATGCTCGTCATCATCTCTGGTGAAAAAGCGGCAGTGCGGTGTGTTTTATAAACAGGAATGCTGTAGTTCGGGTAGCGTTTAATCAACGCAATTTGCCCGGCAGGCAAAAACTTTTCGTGCTGGGCCAAATTACTTTGATTCACCACGAATAAAGGCTTTTCACCCGCAAATGGATCGATGTAACCGTTCTTGGGATCAAACCCGGCGGGAGGCTTTGTCAAACCACCGGTCCACTCGGGGATCGTGCCAGCCGCATTGCCGGCGATTTCGGCACCCAAGGCATTTGTTGAACCTGTTTGAGCCATGGCACTTGTGCTGCCCATGATCACGAACACCGCCGAGGCTACAACACCTCGCAATATGTGGAAATTCATCTTGTCTCCTGCTTGTTGCTCTGCTTTTTCTTGTCAAGCTACTTTACAGCACTGGCAGGGCGCGCAAACAAGACACGACAAAAGTCTGCACCTTTGCCTGTGCAAGCAGGCACTTGTTCTGCAAAATCGCTGGGTGTTAACACCTGGCAGGCCATACCGAGATTTTCCATGGCCAATTGCAAATGCCCGGCTGTCTCAAAATGCAGGTGCACTTTGCCGCGCACAAAAATACCAAGCCCGCTTACAAAGGCCTGGGCCAAGGGGTCTGAATTTTGAGCCTGCATGTGGATATCGGACAGGTAAGTACCGTGCGCAAACTGCGTCAAGGTGTGAGAAATTCGCGACCACAGGTTCAACACCGAGTCTTTGTCGAAATAGTTCAGTAACCCTTCGGTAATCACCACCAGCCCCTTGGCGGTGTCTAGCTGCATGGCCAAACCATCCAGGCTGTGTGCACCCTCTTCAGCAAAAGCATCCACCACTTTGACATGGTGATTGGGGCAGGCACGCAACCGGGTCGCCAGCAGTTTTTTCTTCTGCGCCACCATGCCGGGCAGGTCAGCTTCAATGTAAGTGATTCTGTCGCCGTAACGTTCAACAAACCGACTGCCACGGGGTGACAAGCCCGCTGCGATCTCGATGATTTGGGTTGCTTTGCCAGACTCAATCAATTCGGTCAGATGGTGATCAATTAAATCGTGACGGGCCAGCAGAAAATCTTCCAGTGTCGGGCCTCCGAAACTGCGGGACACAAACATGGAAGGTGCCAACGCCATGTGCAAGGCGCTGGCAGGCATGGATTTCAATTCCGGAATGGATCGACCTGTGGTTTGCCAAACCTGCCCCGTGTACAGCGCAGTGGGGCTGATACGGGCTGCGGACAGCCACTGCGAGGCAAGCTTTTTAACCATAAGGTCCTTTACAGAATTGAGTGTTCAAGCAAGGTTTCCAAGGGCACAACATCAAGCGCTGTTTGATTGGTACCCTCAAGGTATACGGGTGGTGCAACACCCGCCTCGTAGGCCTCAAGCCAGCGAACGGCACACACGCACCAGCGGTCACCCGGCTTTAGGCCTGCAAAGCGATACTGTGGCATGGGGCTGATCAGGTCGTTGCCCATGCGCAACTGAAATTCCAGAAATTCTTGGGTGACTTTGGCACACACCACGTGGCGGCCCAAATCATTGGGGCCGGTGCTGCAACAGCCATCTCGCATAAAACCAGTAAGGGGTGCGTAGGAACAGGCAAGCAAGGGCCCACCGAGGACGTTTTTATCTTGTTTCACAGTGACTTTCGACATGAATTATTTTGAACCGGGAACAGGCACTACAGCCATGGTGAGTCGGGAAATGCAACTCAGTTTTCCTGAGTCATCATGCAGTTCAATATTCCACACCTGAGAACTTTTACCGGCATGCCACAACTTGGCGGTGCCCGTTACTTTGCCACTTCTAACGCCACGCAAATGGTTGGCGTTGACTTCCTGCCCGACACAATAAAATTTGCTGTTGTCGACCAGCAAATTGGCACCGATGCTTCCCAGTGTTTCTGCCAACACCACATTGGCGCCGCCATGTACCAAACCAAACGGCTGGAATGTGCGGGCATCGGCTGGCATGGTGCCGCGAATAAAATCGTGACCTACTTCGGTAATTTCAATGCCCAGTGCTTCGCACGCGGTGTTCTTGCACATGGCATTCATGTTGTCCAAATTTGGCGTGGAAAACCAGATGGAATGTTGATCTTTTTGCATGGCTGCGACGTCTCTATAAATTTAATTTGTGTCCTATTTTAGGCGTGCAATTTAAACTTTTGGACAGGCTTCGATTAGTTTGGCCACTGTATTAGACAAATTTAGGGCAGTTTCTTCTTTTAAGCGCTGGCAATTGGCATACAAATCGGCCTCGGTCGCTGAAAAACCAGCGCCCACATGGGCCAATGCAATCACATTGCCGCTGGCGCAGGGTGCCAAGGCCACAGCATTTCCATCGAATGCATCCAGCAATCGCTGTTTGCTTTGCGCCGAATCCTTTTGGTTGCTCAATAAATTGGCCACCAGGTAACCCTGCTCGCTCAGCAAGGCTTTGCAATTCAAATAAAAGGCTGTGGAATTCAAAGGCCCTACTTTGGCTTTTCCATCGAAGCCATCCACCATGATCAAATCGAATTGACGCGCGCTGCTTGCCACCGATTTCGCCATGTAGTCAGCACCACAACTGACCTCAACATGAAAACCTGGGGAAAACGGAGGCAGCTTGAAATGCATTTGCGCAGCGGCCACCACGGCGTGTGATATTTCAATCACTGTAATTTTGGCATTGGGCCGGTGTTTGTGCAAAAACTTGGGCAAGGCTCCCACCCCCAAGCCAACAAACAAGGCATTTCTAGGCCATTGTGAATCTGGATTCAACAAAAGCGGCGCCATCATTTCCCGGGTGTACTCAAGTTCAAGCGCATAGGGCCTTGCAATGCGCATTGCACCCTGCACCCAGTCACTGCCGAAATGAAGTTGGCGAACGCCCTTTTCTTCGCTGATCAATATGTCCATAGGGCGCAAGAATAACTGAATTATTCAAACAAGGCTTGCCCCATGAACAATCGGCTTCCTTCTTGCAAACCAGATGCAATATTCCAGCTTGGTGGCACCAACAGAACAATTGTTGAGCCATGCTCAAACCACCCCAATTCCTCACCTTTGTGAATAGGTGTGTGCGTGCGCACCCGTTGTGGCCCACGGTCATTTTGATTGAATACGCGCCCGGTGCAGTGCAGGCGTATACCTGCTACCAGAATGGCCGCCACCGGCACAATGGCGAAGGGTTCGCCTTGCGCTGTTTTGCCGCTCAGCACAGCACGCTCGTTTTTGCAGAACAGTTTCTCGACGCGCTTCAGCGCCGCAGGGTTCACATTCCAGGTGTCACCGTGAATATAGTCCACCTGCTCCACCACGCCATCGATTGGCGAATGCATGCGGTGATACATGCTGGCAGTGATGCGAATGGTGAGGTATCGGTGCCCGTGAAATTTCATGGCCATGTCGGGGTCTACCAACAGCTCCTCCATGGCATACGGAAAACCTTTCACCTGTAGAAGACTGCCGTTTTCCACCAAACCATGCACCCCCAAAATACCGTCACAGGGGCTGGTGCCTTTGGCCTGCAAGTCGACCGGTCGCATGCCGGGTTTTAGCGCACGCGTGAAACAATCATGAATGGAATTGAATTGCTGCTTTTGCGCTTCGTGCAAGCTTAAATCTGCAAACTGATGCCACAACCACAAAGCTGGCTGGGCGAACCAAGGGTGTTTGATTTTGCTGATCTTGCCCATGAGCCAAGAACTGAACAAACGCGGAATTCGGTTGGTCAACAAAAAGTTGACACTTTCCTGCAAGCGAATGCGGGACGCTTGAAATGAAGAATGCGCCTGTGAGTTTTTTTGCAATTTAATCAGCCTGTCACCGAGATGGCGTACAACCTTACCTGTTGTATTTGACAGAAATGTGTATGAACCTTGACAGCCTGACTTTGTTAATCGGCGCCAGCGCCGGCGCTTACCTGGTATTGAAAGCACATCGCCGCCTTCAGTTGTCCCGTGCAAAACACCCGGGATTGAGCGGCCACGTGCGCATGGCCAAGCGCGTATCGAAATTGATACCGCATTACACCCTGGAAGGCGATTCGTTTTTTAGTTGCGATGAAGCCAGCGACTTGATTGTTGAGAAACGCCGAAAAGGTTTTCAGGGTTTGTCAGCCCGGCTGCTTGCACGTGCCCCACAGGGCAAACGCTTGCTGGAACAGGCGATCAGCAGTATTTCAGATGCCCAGTTTACCCACAAGTACCGTGTTCCTTTTCAGTTTAGAAACATGGTGAACGAGAACCTGTTGCCTGCGCTTTTTCTCAGCAAATCAGAAGGGGTTTATGTGTGGGACATCGACGGCAACGAGTACATCGATGTAACCGGCGCCTACGGCACCAACTTGCTGGGCTATGACACCTACAAAGGTTTTATTCGACAAGCCGCCACAGACATGGATTCGCTTGGACCTGTGCTTGGCCCCTACCACCCGGTGG
Source organism: Limnobacter sp. 130 (assembly GCF_902506325.1). GTDB lineage: Bacteria > Pseudomonadota > Gammaproteobacteria > Burkholderiales > Burkholderiaceae_B > Limnobacter. Next base: position 96,261 of record NZ_LR732330.1, on the reverse strand, counting down.
TACTGGACAACACACGCCGAATTTTGGCCTTGGCCGGGCAAGATGAAATTTCATACCACATGAGCGGTACCGAGGCTGTGATGCAGGCGGTGCGCCTTGCCCAATACCACACGGGCCGCCAGCGCATTGTGCGTTTTGCAGGTGCTTACCACGGTTGGTGGGGTGATGTTCAGCCCGGCATTGGCAACCCGGTGAGCGCGAACCGCACACTGACTTTGCAGGAAATGAGCCAGCGCACCCTGCATGTGTTGGCTACACGAAAAGACATCGCTTGCGTGCTTGTCAACCCGCTGCAAGCCTTGCACCCAAACACCAATGCGCCCGGTGATTCGGCTTTGATCAGCAGTGGCCGAAAAGCAGGCTACGACAAAGAAGCCTACACACAATGGTTAAAGCAGCTGCGGCAAGTGTGCACGGAAAACGGCATTGTGTTGATACTGGATGAAGTGTTCTTGGGATTCCGCCTGGCCAAGGGCGGTGCGCAAGACTATTTCGGCGTGCGGGCCGACATGGTGACCTATGGCAAAACACTCGGTGGTGGTTTGCCCGTGGGCGTGCTGTGTGGCAAGGCTGAACTGATGAAGCGCTACCGCGCGAACAAACCTGCAGACATTTGCTTCGCTCGTGGCACTTTCAATTCACACCCCTACGTGATGCAAACCATGAACCTGTTTCTCAAGCACATTGACGGGGTTGAGGTAGAGCGCATGTATCAGAATGTGGATACCACCTGGAATACGCGCAGAGCGACGCTGAACAAACGACTTGTTGATCTTGAATTGCCGGTTGAAGTACAAAACATGACATCGATTTTCACGATTCTGTACAACAAGCCATCGCGCTTTAACTGGATGTTTCAGTTCTACCTGCTACAAGCGGGAGTAATGCTTAGCTGGGTCGGATCAGGACGGATGATTTTCAGCCACAACTACACCGATGAAGACTTTGACGTGCTGTGTGATCGCTTTATTCAGGCGGCCCGCTGCATGCAGGCCGATGGCTGGTGGGACACCAGCGAGGCCTGCAACAGCAACAAGAAAATTCAGCGGCGAGTACTCAAAGAGACTTGGCGTGCCTTGACATCGTCCATGGGATCAATCAACTGACCCTTCAACAAATAGAAAGGTGATTTGTAGTAAATTTTTACGTCATGGAATGGGTCAGTGATAATTTTCAGGGCCCAAACCAAACCTGTTTCAATGTCCCGAATAAAAAACAGGTGAATGGTTCTGAACACCAAACCACCAAGACCCAACCACAACCACGACTCACCCACGCTGCGCACAAAGCTTGCAGTGTCGGCACCTGTTGGTGGCAAGCCGAAAGTGGACGGACTAAACCAGATCAGCACTGGCAATGCCCCCCAAATGCTGAGCAAAATGATTTTGCGGCGCAGGTTGTAACCCACTTTGATGTCTTCTTTGTGATCGTGGGTGGCATCGTTCACATAATCGTAAGTTTTGGGTTCGAAAAAGAAGTGACCGATCTGGCGACTGGTCATGGCCACCAGCCATGCTACCAAGGCAGCTGACACGGGGTCGATGAACAGCAGTACATAACCAAACAGGAATGAGAGTGCACTGAGCAAGTGCAGGCTTTGGTTGATGCGGCTGTGGTGATAATAGCGGTGGTCGTCCCAACGCTGTTCGTGCAAAGTCTCGAAGATTTTTTTCATGTAGGCAACAAAAGGAAGTGTTGAAAAAGTACTAACTTCCCTTTATGCCAGTGTGATGTTGCCGTTTTGTGTCCAATCATCGCAATTGCTTAATCAGCGCGTACTTCATCGCTGCCGATTGCGCGATAAGACAGTGACAGATTGGCCGGTCGGTGAATGATTACGCACGCCCCGGTGGCTGGTGGTGTTAGGTGACCTGCTGCTGTCTATGCGTCAGCCAACTCGGCAGTGGGTTTGCCTGTTCCGAACTTCAAGAAAACCGCCCCGGTTTGGATTCATTCGCTGCGTTTGGCGACTAGCCAACACCGAGGCTCGGCCATGTCTTTTGCCGAGCTCGGTGAGCAAAAATGAATTCAAAAAGGGATCAAGCGGTTTTCAGTGAGGAATCGGGCAACCCCGCCGAGCTGGTTGAAGCACCGGCAATGCCGCCGATTTACCGCCCCAACTCACCTCTCGCAATCACTTCTTTCATGATCTCGGAGGTACCTGCATAAATAGTCTGCACCCGCGCATCTGTAAAGAATCGGGAAATCGGGTATTCCTCGGTGTAGCCATACCCACCAAACAGCTGAAGGCACTCATGTGTCAACTTCACCTGCAACTCTGTCGACATCAATTTCAGAATTGATGCTTCTTCAGTCGTCATGGCACCCAACTTGAACCGCGCTTCACACTGCTTCAAATAAGCTTTGGTCAATTCAAGCTGTGCGCGCAGTTCGGCCATTTTGAACCGGGTGTTTTGAAACTGCGCAACCGTGCTGCCGAAGGCCTTGCGCTGAGTGACGTAGTCTGCCGTAATCGCCATGGCACCTTCACAGGCACCCACCGCTTGTGAACCCAAGCCCAGGCGCTCGCGCGGCAATTCCTGCATCAGGTAAATGAAACCTTTGTTTTCTTCGCCCAGCAAGGCGTTGGCAGGCACGCGCAGGTTGTCAAAAAACAGCTCGGCCGTGTCGTTGGAATGCTGGCCCATTTTCTTGATGCCCTTGCCTTTCTTGAAACCCGGCAAGGTGCTGTCCACCAAAAACAGACTGATGCCCTTTGCGCCTTTGGTGGTGTCTGTTTTCGCAGCCAATACGATCAAGCCACAATGCAGGCCGTTGGTAATGAAAGTTTTTGAGCCATTGATGACCCACTCGTCACCATCACGAACTGCGTTGGTGCGCATGCCAGCAAGGTCGCTGCCGGCACCGGGTTCGGTCATGCCGATTGAACCCACCACTTCGCCAGTGACCATGCGGGGCAACCACTGCGCTTTTTGTTCAGCCGAGCCCAGGTTGTTGATGTATGGCATCACAATATTGGCGTGCACGTTCAGTGCAGTGCTCAGCGAATGCAGGTTCAAACGACATGTTTCTTCAAGAATCATCAGGGCGACTTCGAATGGAGCACCCGCAGCACCAAACTCGTCGGGCATGTCTGGCCCAAGCATGCCGGCAGCGCCCAGCATTAGCCAGGTTTCTTTGGGCATCCAGCCGTCTTTTTCCCATTGGTCGTAATGCGGAATCACTTCCTTTTCAAGGCAGCGCAAAAGCATGTCCCGAAACAAAGTGATGTCCTCATTTTCAGCAATTTTTGATTGATCCGCTGATTGCCCGATTAATTGGTCCATTGAGCCCATGATGATTCCTTTCTTGAATTGCTTCTGTTACTTCGCCTGCATACGGATACTGCCATCGATGCGGATGGTTTCACCGTTCAGGTAATTGTTCTCAACAATGCTGACACACAGGTGTCCATATTCCGCAGGTGCACCAAAACGCTTGGGGTTTTGAACCATGGCGATCAGGGGCTGACGGTATTCTTCAGAAACGCCCTGCATCATGGGTGTGTCGAAAATACCGGGGGCAATGGTCATGACACGAATGCCATAACGACCCAGATCGCGTGCCATGGGCAATGTCATGCCGACCACGCCACCTTTACTGGCCGAGTAAGCTGCCTGACCGGTTTGACCATCAAATGCAGCAACCGAGGCGGTGTTGATGATCACACCACGTTGGCCATCTTCATCGGGCGTGTTCTTGGCCATGGCTTCAGCCGCGAGGCTTGAAATATTGAAGCTACCGATCAAGTTGATGTTGATTGTTTTTGCAAAAGCTTCCAGCGGCAAGGCCTTGCTGTCGCGGTCCAGTGTTTTGCCAGCCGTGCCCACACCTGCACAGTTCACTGCAATGTGGATCGCACCGAAGGCAGCCAAAGTTGCATCAATACCAGCACGCGCGGAGGCAGCATCGGCCACGTTCACTTTCTGGAAAATTACCTTGCCGGGGTGCGCGGCTTCAGCGGCTTTGCCCGCATCTTCGTTCATGTCGAACACTGCAACCTTGGCACCCGCTGCAACAAACTGCTCTACAGTGGCCAAACCCAAACCAGACGCACCGCCGGTGACCACAGCCACCAAATTATTCAAATTCATTCAAAAGTCTCCTGACTGACTGTTTTTATGGGGTAGAAACAAAGACTAACGCAGAATTGCGCAATGTAGTGGAGGATGAATTCGAACGAACGTTCGTTTTTACAATTTAGCGCCCTTTTTTTAAATCCACATTCAGGTAACGCCAGAAATCAGCCGCCACCGGCGAAGGTCGCTTGCCGTTGGGGCGAACGGTGTACCAGTTGGCATGAATTGGAAAGCTTTGCACATTCAGAATTTGCAAGCCGTCCGTGGCGGAGCCCGCATTTAGGGCGTGTTCAGACAACACGGCCAGTCCCATACCGCCCTGAACCGCCTGTTTAATCGCCTCGTTGCTGCCCAATTCAAGCCGCACAGTTGGCTCAAAACCAAGGCTTTCAAAATGTGAATCGCAGGCCAGGCGTGTACCCGACCCCCTTTCACGCAAAATAAATGGATACCGCGCAAGCTCGGTGTGTTTGATGCGTTTGCGCTGGGTTAAGGGGTGCCCTGCAGGCGCAACCACCTGCAAGGAATTGGTCATGAAAGCCCTGGCCTCGACGTCCAGGTTCGCAGGCGGTTTGGACATGATGTAAAGGTCGTCCAAATTGTGTTCAAGCCGCTGGATAACCCCGTTGCGGTTCAACACCTCCAGAGAAATTTCAACTTCCGGATACTTTGTGCAGAAATCGCCCAACAAACGGGGCACGAAATACTCCGCAGTACTCACCACCGCCACGGTCAACTTACCCCGCCGAAAACCCTTGATGTCATCAATACGCTGCTGAAACCCTTCCAGTTCGGCCAGCATATTGCGTGCTGTGGCCTCCAGCTCAAGGCCGGCGGGCGTGAGATAAACCGCCTTGCCAATGACCTCGTACAGGGGCAAGCCCACCGATTCAGCCAGTTCCTTCATTTGCATGGACACGGTGGGCTGGGTGACATGAAATTGCCGAGCCACCGCTGTAATGCTCTTCAAGCGGGCCAATGCGGAGAACAAGTTTAATTGTCGCAATGTGAGGTTCATTTTTAAACATAACCTTTTAGTGATGATTTTTCTCTTTTTTTTGATTTTACATGATTGTTGCTTATCCATAGTATTGGCGCACTTTCATTACCGAATGCATCATGAACAACTTCACCGACCCCGCCATTCTTTTCTTTCTACTGGGTATTTTCAGCGGCCTGGTTAAATCCAACCTTGAAATTCCCGCGCAAGTTGGCCGTTTTCTGTCCTTGTACCTGCTCATGGCTTTGGGTTTGAAAGGCGGTTTTGCCTTGCATGAGTCTGGCTTTAACACGCAGGTGCTGGGCGGTTTGGGCAGCGCCGTATTGCTGGCGGTGGTGGTGCCTTTGATCAGCTACCCGATACTGAAGCGTTGCACGTCGGCATTCGATGCCGCGGCAATTGCTGCCACCTACGGTTCGGTCAGTGCAGTTACCTTCATTACAGCCGTGCAGTTTCTTGAAAAGTCCGATATCGCCTACGGCGGACACATGGCCGCCGCCATGGCACTGATGGAATCGCCCGCCATTATTCTGGCAGTGCTGTTTGCCAACGCAGCGCGCAAACAAACACAGGGAGCGAATTCAGCACCCGTTCCCGGAAAAGGATTCGGCCACTTGTTGCAGGAATCATTCACAGAAGGCGCGCAGTTGCTGCTACTTGGCGCAATGCTGATTGGTTTCATGAGTGGTAGCGCCGGCAAAGAAGCGATGCAACCGTTCACAGGCGACCTGTTCAAGGGCATGCTGGCCTTCTTCCTGCTTGACATGGGTTTGAGCACGGCCAAGCACCTGCCAAAACTGAAGGCCGTATCGAAATGGATGATTGCCTATGCGGTGCTTGCACCGATTGCCCACGCCACCCTGGCCTGGTTGCTGGCCAAGGCCACGGGTGCAAGTGTTGGCGACACCGCCCTGTTAATGGTATTGGCTGCCAGTGCTTCCTACATCGCCGTGCCTGCGGTGGTGCGCTATGCAATACCTGAAGCCAACCCCAGCCTGTATGTGGGGCTTTCGCTGGGTATTACCTTTCCGCTGAATATTTTGGTGGGTATACCCGTGTATGTGCAATTGGCGGGTATTTAAATCAACAACTCAATCCCGTCCAGTTCCCGCGCGCACACTTCACGCATCACCGCCACAAAATCGGCGGTGTAATGCTTGCCCGCAATCGCCTTGGGTAAAGCCGCATACAAGGTAGACACCAAGCCCTTGCGGCCCAGTGGCACTTGGGCCACATAACCGCGATCCACGTAACCTTTCACGGCCCAGGCTGGCAAGGCTGAAAGCCCGCGCTTGCTGGCCACCAGTTGCAGCAGGGCCACGGTCAGTTCACTGCTGCGGCGCTTCACCTGCACACCGGCAGGCGTTAAAAAATGCTTGATTACATCCAGCATGTCGTCGGGTACCGGGTAGGTCAACAAGGTTTCACCAGCGAAATCCGAAGGCTTTAAATACGCACGTTTGGCCAGTTTTGAATCCACAGGCACAAGGCCCACCATTTCAAACCGAAATAGCGGAAATGAAACAATGCCCTCTTCCTCGCACAGCTCGGACACAATTGCCAGTTCTGCATCGCCTTTGTGCAGCAGACCGACCGGGTCTGCATGAAAGCCGGAAACAATGTCCAGTTCCACTTCAGGCCAGCGGTTGCGGTACACGTCCATCGACGGCATCAACCAGTCAAAGCAAGTGTGGCATTCCACTGCAACCCGCAGCGGGCCACCCGCACCCTGCTTCATTTGCAGAATATCGAGTTCAGCCTGATCCACCTGCCCCAACACCTGCCCGGCCAATTGCAACAAACGCTGGCCCACCACGCTAAAACGGCTTTGCCCACCCTGCTTGTACACCAGTTCTTCACCAAACCAGTCTTCTAGCGCCTTAACCTGATGCGACACGGCACTTTGCGTGATGCACAACACATCGGCCGCACGGCTTAAGCTGCCAGTTTGCTCTATGGCTTGAAGGGTGCGCAGATGGCGCAATTCGAGAATGCTTTTTGACATGAATATAATTCACCATTTAGACGAATATTATTCGTTTGAATAATACCCTGTTTGTACCGATCATGATGTTTTAATTGCCACACAAGAAGAAACACCATGATCAAGACACACACCCTGGGCTTTCCCAGAATTGGGGAAAACCGCGAACTGAAATTTGCACTTGAAAGCCACTGGCGTGGCGAAACCGATGAAGAAGCATTGCGTACCGCCGCACATGAACTGCGCCTGAAACACTGGCAAGCCCAAATTGATTCCGGGCTTGATTTCATTACTGTGGGCGACTTTGCCTTTTACGATCAAATGGCCGATCACATTCAATTGCTGGGTTGCGAACCTGCACGCTTTGAGTTCAAACCACAACAAAGCAAACTACAACGCTACTTCACCATGGTTAGGGGAAAGTCGACCGAGAACCACAGCTGTGGCCATGTTCAAGAAACCTGGGCACTGGAGATGACCAAGTGGTTCGACACGAATTACCACTACATGGTGCCGGAATTCACTGCAAGCACGGCGTTCAAGGCCCACACCGCAAGCCTTGTGGAGCAAATTGAGCAAGCCAAAACACTGAACCATCCAATCAAGGTCAGCTTGATTGGTCCGCTTACATTTTTATTCCAAGGCAAAAGCAAGCAGGCCGGCTTTGATCAGCTCCATTTGCTGGACCAACTGCTGCCCGTATACGGACAAATTTTGAGCGAACTCAAAACCCATGGCATTGAATGGCTTCAGCTGGATGAACCCATATTGGGCCTGGACTTGCCCGCCAATTACCTGGCAGCGTTCGAGCGTAGCTACCTGCAACTGAAAACAAGCGGTGTAAAAATTCTGTTGGCCACTTACTTTTCAACCACACAAGGGCACACCAGCCCAGTGTGTAAATTGCCTGTGGATGGCTTGCACCTGGATTGCGTGCGCGCCGGGGAAGACTTGCCACTTGTACTGGACTGGCTGCCCAACTACAAAGTGCTGTCGTTGGGTTTGATTGACGGGCGCAACATTTGGAAAACAGACTTGCAAGAAGCACTAAACCAAATCGCCAAAGCCTTTGATGCGGGCAAAGGCGAGGTTTGGCTTGCACCGAGCTGTTCACTGCTGCATGTGCCCTATCAGTTTGGCAACGACAACACGGTCAACCCGCTAGTGAAACCCTGGCTGGCGGGAGCCATTGAAAAACTCGAAGAACTGGAATTGCTAAAACAAGCCAGCAAAACGCAATTGCAAGGCAAAGCATTAAGCGGTGTACTGGCCACTGTGTGGCATGAACACCAAAGTGTAGTGAAGCAACGCGCCAACAGCCCTTTGCTGAACAACCCGGAAGTGAAAGCACGCCTTGCAGCCCTGGCCCCCAAGGCCGACCAACGGCTAAGTGAATTCGCAGTGCGGCAAACCAAGCAACGGGAACGGTTTAACCTGCCCGCCTACCCCACCACCACCATTGGATCTTTTCCACAAACCAAAACCATTCGTAACCTGCGCGCACGTTTCAAGAAAAACGAAATGGATGAAAAAACCTACTGGCAACACATTAGCCAGGAAATTCGCCAGGCCATCGAGTTTCAGGAGCGGATTGGTTTGGATGTGTTGGTGCACGGCGAAGCCGAGCGCAACGACATGGTTGAATATTTTGGTGAACAGCTTGAAGGTTTTACTTTCTCGGCCAATGGCTGGGTGCAAAGCTACGGCTCGCGCTGCGTGAAGCCGCCCATTCTGTTTGGCGATGTGGCACGCCCCAAGGCCATGACTGTGGATGTGGCCCGCTTTGCCCAAAGCCTGAGCGAAAAACCCGTGAAAGGCATGCTGACAGGCCCGGTCACTATTTTGCAATGGAGCTTTGTTCGAAATGACCAAGCCCGTGCCACCACGGCACTGCAAATTGCCTTGGCCATTCGCGACGAAGTTGCCGACCTGGAACAGGCTGGCATTGGCATGATTCAAATCGACGAGCCCGCTTATCGCGAAGGCTTGCCTTTGCGCAAAGCGCGTTGGGATGATTATTTGAACTGGGCCAGCAAAGCGTTCCGCATTTCAGCAAGCCCGGTGAACGATGACACACAAATTCATACGCACATGTGCTATTCCGAATTCAACGACATCTTGCCTGCCATTGCCGCCATGGATGCCGATGTGATCACGATTGAAACCAGCCGTTCCGACATGGAATTGCTGCGTGGCTTTGGCGAATTTCATTACCCCAATGAAATTGGCCCTGGCGTTTACGACATTCATTCGCCCCGCGTACCGGGACAAGATGAAATCGTTCGCCTGATCCGCAAGGCAGCGCAGGTTATTCCACCTGAAAATCTGTGGGTCAACCCCGACTGTGGCCTGAAAACCCGTGGCTGGGAGGAAACTGAAGCGGCCTTGGCTGTGATGGTCAAGGCAACAGCCGTGTTGCGCGCAGAACGGCTGAACAGCAACAAGACTGAAAAAACTGCCGCATAATTGCTGCAAAGGGCTTGCCAAAGCCGTGGCTCACGGGAAAATAGGATTAATAACATCTATTTTCCCGGAGACCCACACCATGACCCACGACCCAATCGTGATCGTATCGGCTGCCCGCACCCCCATGGGCGGTTTTCAAGGCAGCATGTCCAGTTTTACCGCAAGCGAACTGGGCGCCCACGCCATTCAACAGGCCGTGCTACGCGCAGGCCACCCCACCCTGTCCGAAAAAGTCGATGAAGTCATCATGGGTTGCGTGTTACCAGCAGGCCAAGGCCAGGCCCCTGCCCGTCAAGCTGCGTTAACCGCAGGCTTGCCGTTGAGCAGCGCCTGCACCACCATCAACAAAATGTGTGGTTCAGGCATGAAAGCAATCATGATGGCGCACGACAGCCTGTTGGCTGGCAGTACCCAGGTTGCCGTGGCGGGCGGCATGGAAAGCATGAGCAATGCCCCCTACCTTCTACCCAAAGCCCGTGGCGGTATGCGCATGGGGCACGGGCAAGTGATGGACCACATGTTTCTCGATGGCCTTGAAGACGCCTACGAGAAAGGCCGTTTGATGGGTACCTTTGCCGAAGAATGTGCAGACCAATACAGCTTTACCCGACAAGCGCAGGACGAATTCGCCATTCGATCCTTGGCACGCGCCAAAGAAGCCACAGAAAATGGCAGTTTTCAATGGGAAATTGCTCCCATTGAAGTGGCCAGCCGCAAAGGCACTGAACTGGTCGGCACCGACGAACAACCCTTGAAAGCCGACCCAGCCAAAGTGCCCACCCTGAAACCCGCCTTTCGCCGCGATGGTGGCACGGTCACAGCCGCCAACAGCTCTTCCATTTCCGATGGAGCAGCCGCTGTAGTCATGATGAAACAAAGCCACGCAGAAAAACTGGGAATCAAGCCATTGGCGCGCATACTGGGGCACAGCACCCATGCGCAAAAACCAAGCTTGTTTACCACTGCGCCGGTTGGTGCGTTACAAGGGCTGTTCGAAAAAACCGGTTTGAGTTCGACACAGGTTGATTTATTCGAAATCAATGAAGCATTTGCCGTGGTTACCATGGCCGCCATGGTTGATTTGAACTTGCCCGCTGACAAAGTAAATATTCACGGTGGGGCCTGTGCGCTGGGCCACCCGATTGGCGCGAGCGGCGCCCGAATTGTTTGCACATTAATTGGTGCACTGAAAAAAACCAATGGAAAAATTGGTGTGGCCAGTTTGTGCATTGGTGGCGGTGAAGCCACAGCCCTGGCCATTGAACTGATCTAAATAAAACGAGAGATAAAATGGAAAGTGTTGTTTACTTTTTGCTGGCGGCAGCGCTGGCCGTGCCCCTGTTCAAGAAACTGGGCTTGGGTGCGATTCTTGGCTATCTCGCTGCCGGGGTGGTGATCGGTCCACAGGTATTGGGACTGATCGACGACCCGGAAAAAGTACTGCACTTCTCGGAAATTGGCGTCATTTTACTGCTGTTCGTAATCGGCCTTGAACTGGAACCGGCCAAGCTGTGGGCCATGCGTGCCCAAGTGCTTTTGCTGGGCTCGGGTCAACTGTTTATCACGGCAGGCATCATTTACGGCGTGCTTGCCTTCATGTTCGAAATGAACAGCAACGCCGCCTTGGTGATCGCATTGGCCTTGGGCCTTTCGTCGACTGCATTTGCCATTCAGTTAATGGCCGACAAAGGCATCTTGGGCAATGAAGATGGTCGGCGCGGCTTTTCCATGCTGCTGTTTCAAGACCTGGCTGTAGTTCCCATTTTGTTCGCGGTACAAGCCTTGGCGCCTGTTGAACCCGACACCGACCCCGGCCAGTGGTGGCTGGCACCCGCGGCCATTCTGGGCTTGATTGTATTTGCGCGTTACCTGATTAACCCCGCCTTGCAGTTCATGTCTCGCTATGGTGGCCGGGAAATCATGACCGTGGTGGCCCTGCTGATTGTGCTGGGCGCTGCAGTGGTGATGGAACATGCCAACCTGTCCATGGGCCTGGGTGCTTTCATGGCGGGCATGATGTTGGCGAACTCTTCGTTCCGTCATCAACTTGAGGCCGATGTGGAGCCATTCAAAGGGCTCAGCCTTGGCTTGTTTTTCATTTCGATCGGCATGACCCTGAATTTCGGTCTACTGGTTGAATCTCCACTTACAGTCATGTTGGGCACCTTGGGGCTGATGTCTTTGAAAGCCGTTGTCATCATCGGCCTGGTGATGCTTGCCGGAGTGCCCTTCCCGCGCGGTCTCATGTTGGGTTTGATGCTTTGCCAAGGTGGTGAATTTGGCTTTGTGATCATGGCGCAGGCCATAGACCTGCGTCTGCTGGGCGAAGGTACGGCAGGCATGGTCAATTTGATGATCGGCATTTCAATGGCACTGACCGCACCTGCAGTGCTGTGGTTTGAGAAGTTCACAAACAAACAGATTGCCAAAGCGCCGCAAAATATTGAAAAATTCGACTCCAGTGAATCTGAAGCGCTGATTCTTGGATTCGGTCGTTTTGGTCAGGTCACCGGGCGAATACTGGCGGCCAACCAGATTCACTTCACCGCACTGGACAAAAACGCCGAGCACATCGAGTTCGTGAAAAAATTCGGCAATCAGGTGTATTACGGCGATGCTTCCCGAGCCGAAGTTCTGGAAGCGGCGGGAATTGGAAAGGTTCGTACCGTGATTGTGGCAATCGATGATCCACAAATGTCGCAAGCCATCGTAGAGTTTATTGTTCACCACTACCCCAAGATCACCATCATTGCACGCGCGCACAACCGGAACGATTACCTTGCATTAAAAGCTGCAGGTGCCCATTCCGTGGTTCGAGAACTTTTCGCGGGCGCTCTGGAGGCTGCCACCGAAGCGCTACATGCACTGGGCTACAGCGACGGCCAAGCCATGCAAAAGGCCGAAACCTTCAAGCAACACGATGAAAACCTGCTGAACAAGCAAGTCAAGGTGGTCGGTGATAACGAAAAAGTGATCGAAATAGGTCGACAGGGACGCGAGGAACTAGAGGCCATTTTCCAGCAAGACCAACGCGCAGCCAACCGGGGTTAAGATGGAAATTCTCCAATTTTTTAAAGACTTGGAACCCAGCGTTGAACAGGTTTTCACTTTTCTGGAGGGTCGGCTTGGCAAGCTGATTTTGTCAGTTGCACTCATCATGCTGGCCACCACCATCAATCGCTTGATGCACTGGCGGCTGTTGCGGGAAACCCATGCCTCGCCACCTCAAACCGGCAATGTTCGCGCCACGTGGGTTCGTCGCAAAAACATTGTCTGGGTAACTGCCTTGCTTCTGGTGTTGGCATTGTGGTCAGGACAAATTACGGGCTTTCTGATTTCCCTCGCAGCCATTGGTGGTGCGCTGTTGATTGTCAGCAAAGAATTCATTTTGTGCCTGTGGGGCGCACTGATTATTTCGTTGAACAAAAGCCTGCGCATTGGCAGCACCATCGAAGTGGGGGAATTTACCGGGCAGTTGGTGAATACGGGTTTTGTAACTTTCGAGCTTGCCGAAATTGGCCCCTCAAAAAAACAAACTGGCCGCCTGCTGAGTTTGCCCAACAGCCTGGTGTTTACACAGGCCATGAAAAATCTGTCGGTGTATGGATCTTATGGCATTCACCTGATTGATTTCCATTTCGACAAGTCGGTAAAAATTCAGGCTGCTGAGCAATTGACACTCAAATTGGCCAATGAAGCTGGCAAACACTGGATTGAAGAAGCTGAACGGCATTTTTCGGCAGTTGAGCGCGATAATTTTGTCGATTTGCCCAAAGCACGGCCCGAGGTATTTTGGGCCAGTGTGGACGAAAAATGTTTACGCATGACCTTGCGGTTTGCCTGCCCGTTAAACAAGCGAGGGCAACTTGAAAAATCAATCGTGAAACGTTTTTGGGTTGAATACAGCGAATTGGGCAGCACTCAGCAAGAGACAGACTCCAAAGCATCCTGAATCATTCGTGCCCGGTCCTGATCGGGCATCAGTTCCAGCGTGCTGTTCAAATTCAAGAAACGCTCGCATTCAACGGCCGGCGACACAAGGTAGCCTTGCACATAATCGACGCCAAGTTCTTTGACCTCGCGAAGCGTGTGTAAGTCCTCTACCCACTCAGCCACACATTTACAACCCAAGTCGTGAGCCAATCCCACAATTGCAGTGACCACGGCATGGCTCTCTGTGCTGTGGCAAATGTTTTTCACAATGGACCCATCAATCTTGATCACATCGGCATGCAAGTCCATGGCATACCTGAAGTTGCTATATCCCGCACCAAAATCATCAAGCGCAATGCGCACACCCAAACTTCTTACCTGTTCAATGAAACTTTGCACTGCCTGCAAATTGATCACCGATCCCACTTCGGTAATTTCAAGACACAACTTTGAAGCATGCTGCTTGTGCACCCGAATTAAAGCCAAAGTATCTTGAAGAAAAATTTCGTCGTTCAGCGATCCAGGTGACACATTGATACTCAGTACACTGAGCCGGTCCAGTTGCCTGGCATGCTCCGCGAGAAAGTCGAGTGTGTGACTTAATACCCAATTGTCCAGAAATGCAGTGTGCCCGCCTCGTTCACACGCTTCTATCAAAAACCCGGCTGAATTCAGTTTGCCGTTTTCCCCTTTGATTCTTAACAATGCCTCGGCATATAGCGGGCCATCATGTTGATTCAATGCCAGTATGGGCTGCCAGGCCAGAGTGAGCCCTGCCGGTAATTTCTGATCATCCAGTCGTCGTATCGTTCTGGATTGATCAAGCAAACTGCGGGTTTGATTCTGTTCAAAAACCACCCGCTCAACCTGGCTGTTGCGTTTGGCCTTGGACTTGGATTCACGCATGGACATTTCAACGGCCTCCATGACATCGAGTACATTGTCGACCAGGCCCTGATAAACCAGCGTCGCCAGCACGGCGACTTGTATGCTTCGACCATCAAATTGAAAAGGCACGGATTCGAGTTTTTTCAAGAAGGCATTGAATGCCTCCTCGGCCTGAACAGAATCATTGTGATGAATCATTACCGCGAACTGGTCGATGTGCAGTCGAGCGATTTCACCGTGTGCATTCATGTGGCGATACAGTTCGGTGTGAAAGGCTTGTAACAACTGATCAGAAACTGCAAGGCCATAAGCACTGATCAAACGTGAAAACTGCTGAATGTCAACGCAGAAGAAAGTGAAACTGGCAGCACGCTTGTTCAGTTTGTTGTGAATTACATTTTGCAATCCCCTTCTGTTCAGTGCGCCCGTTAACTCATCGTGCGTGGCCTGGTACTGCAGGGCCAACTCCCGGTCTTTTCTTGCCGTGAAGTCGGCAACAACGCCAACAAGCTCGCGATGATCGCGGCTCACCACCAGTTCATACCAACGTGTTTGCCCTTCCCCTACGACCACGGGTAATTCGCGGCGCGATGATTTGCCCGGCGACTCAAGCAAATTAAACAAAGAGGCAAGGCGCGGCGGCTGAAGAAAATCCAGTGTTGGCTTGCCTTCACGATTCAGGAAAAGATCAGTGAACTGCTTGTTGAAGTTAAGCAGTTGACCATGACGCGTACAGGTGAACATGGCGGAGGGCGCGATATCAAATACATTCTCGAGACGTTCATGGGCCTGTTTGATTTCCTGGGCGGCCAATTGTTGTTGCCATTGTGCCTTGCGCAGAAACTCGGCCAAGGCAACAGCAGTCATGACGCTGGCCAATACGGTGACAGATGCACTATTGAAATACTGCAACAAAAACCGCTGGTCAAACCAGGCAGACAACACCTCGGCGACTGCGCCAGTGAGCGAAATCATCATGGCCGCCAGATAATAAATGGCAACCCTGTCTCGCTTTTCCAGAAAATTCTGGGTAACTACCCAAGCCACTGCCGACGCCGCCACAAGGCTCATTGGCCAAAACAGCTCAAGAAAAGTGCGGTAAGGTGAAAAAAGAGCAAGCAAGATCAACACAGCGCTGGCGAATTGCAGCGTTCTCAATACGCCCAGCCACGATTCGCGCCGAATGTTCTCAAATAAATGCCAAACAATCAGTACCGTTGAGGTGAAATACATGGCCAAGGCCAGCATGCGAGCCCGCATCAGTGGTTCGGCGAGCAACTCAAATCCAAATATCGAATGGTCCCAGCCCTCAGACAAAGCCACCAATCGAAGACTTGCAAACAGCCAGAACCCGTAACACACAAACAAGGTGCTTCGGGTCATGAATGCAGCCACAGCCACCATGCCAATCATGAGATAAAGAACGCCTTCGAGAAAACTTTGACGTCGCTCAGCAATCAAAATTGCCTTGTTGAAGTCTGCACGGCTTTGCAAACCAATTTCAAGACTGGCTGGCCCGACAAACTGGAATTGACAAAGTATTCCCTGTGGGTTCGCCGGTCCTGAAAAGCTCGCAGACAACACACGCCCTTGATTGGTTTCAAGCGGGATTTCCCGCAAGGATCCGTCGGAGTCACCAAGCCAGCAACTTGATTGAACCAGGTGTCTTGACCGGAAAACCATTTGTTCATATTGCAGCGGCATAGTCTGCGACAGATCGGTATAAATCCAATAGGGTGTTTCTTGCAAATGGGTACGCAGCACATTGCGCCGAGGCTCATTTTTAAGTTGCTCCACAACATTGAACAAGCTGCCCTGCACCTCGTTTTGATTAAGGCTTGCAAAACCCAGTGGCAACTCATGCGGTCTGTTTTGATCAAGTACCGACAAGTTGACAAAGGACACCAGCAAGAAAAAACCCAGCAAGACCAATGACAAAAAAGTAGTCCAAGGTGTTTTCTGAAATGAATCTGCGACTGCAGCGTGCATAAACATCATCCAATTGAACGCAGTTTGCTTTGCGTTTCCAGTTGCAAAGTACGCATCTGGATGTTTTGCAACAAATCAGGATGAGAACTTGAGAAATAAACGGAATGCAGTGGGTTTGTACTCAGCAACCAACGGGCTTCAATTGTGAATACATCAAACCAGAGTATTCGATGAGGAATCATGCCGATGTGATTCATCTCGACAAATTCACCGGGCTGTAAAACATCCTCCAGTTCAAACCGGCGGTACTGCCGGTCGACCGGAAAGCGCACGCACAGGAAACAGCGATCGACCGAGTTTGCACGGCTATACCAGTAAGCCGCTTTGATCAGCATCAGCCTTAACGCAAGCCCGTTGGAACGCGCCGGTATGGCCAGCCTGGATATTTCGGCGATTCGCCCGCTTTTCAAGGCTTTGGGCAATACAAAAGATTCTTCAAGCCGAAGTTGTTGTTGCTTGGCAATTTGAACCCGAACAGTACCAATGCAACTGCCGTCGAGCTTTGAGAAAGCAAGCAAGACAGCCGAGTCAGGGTGGCGATCATCTGTATCAGGCAATGCCAGTTTTGCGCCCAACAAGGGAAGGTGTTTGCCGTAGGCCAGATGACGGGCTTTCGCAGCCAGCTCCAGTTCATGATCGGTTTGTGCAATCGCAATCCAGAAAGGCAACAATTGCGAGCTTGAATCTGAGAGAAAATTGACTGCTGAAAGACTGGGCATGGAGTTCTCCAAAGTATGGACTCACCTTAAATATTCCACATCCAATTTGCGTCCCCCCGATCGGGTTAAAGCTCCGGTCACTGCTTATCACCCTTTGGGCCTATAAATAATCAGTATTCGGAATATCAGTACAAGGTTTATTGAGTGTGAGAGAATCTCGCAAAACACAATAACTTCAGGAGATACAGTGCAATGAAAAACAAAGAATTCGATTTGATTGTCTTTGGAGCAACCAGCTTTGTGGGCCAGATTCTGGTGCAGTATTTGTGGAAGCGACATGGCCTGAATGGCGAAATCAAATGGGCCATTGCTGGTCGTGACTCCGATAAGCTGGCTGTGCTTAAAAATCGCTTGGGCGAACAGGCCCGTGAACTTCCTGTTGTGTTGGCCAATGCCAGCAAAGAAGATGACCTGCAAACCCTGTGTGCCAAAACCAAAGTGGTTGTTTCAACTGTTGGGCCTTACGCCCTTTATGGCTCAAGCCTGGTGAAAATTTGTGCCGAAACGGGAACCGATTATTGCGACCTGACCGGTGAGGTGCAATGGATTGCGCGAATGATCGAGGCCCATGAAGAAACAGCCAAAAAAAGCGGCGCACGCATTGTGCATTGCTGTGGATTCGATTCAATCCCCTCGGATCTTGGGGTGTTGTTTTTGCAGAAAGCAGCCAGCGTGCAATATGGCGAGCCTTGCCAACAAATCCGCATGCGGGTTAGAAAACTGAAAGGTGAGTTTTCGGGTGGCACCGTGGCCAGCATGATCAACGTGACCCGCGAAGTTGCAGCCGACCGCTCTCTCGCGAAAAAACTGGCCAATCCTTATTTGATCTCCCCTGCCCGCCTGGCTGCACGCCAACCCAATGTGAGCTTTGCAGAGTTTGACCCTGTTGCTAAAAGCTGGCTGGCTCCTTTTGTGATGGCGGGCATCAACACGCGCGTGGTCCATCGAAGCAATGCCCTGCAAAACTATGGGTATGGCAAAGAATTCAAATACGATGAAGCCATGATGACTGGCAACGGATTCAAAGGCCGACTAACGGCAATGGGGCTGGCCGGTGGTATGGCTGGCTTTTTGATCGGTGCTGCACTGCCACCAACACGCTGGGCGCTTGAAAAGTTTGTGGTACCCAAACCTGGCGAAGGGCCAAACGAAAGTTCTCAGAAACGTGGCTCGTATGATCTTCGCTTTTACGGCACAGGCAGCAAAGGCAGCAAGCTGACCGCAAAAGTGACCGGAGACATGGACCCTGGTTATGGTTCAACCGGGAAAATGCTGGGTGAGGCGGCGGTCTGCCTGGCTTTGGACATTCAGGAACAGCCAGGCGGATTCTGGACCCCCGCTTCGCTCATGGGCGAACAACTGATCGGCAGGTTGCAACAACACGCAGGCCTTACCTTTGAGTTGCTGCCAAACTGATCAGGCCACAAAGCGACTGCCGTTCAACGCGCTTCGAACCGGACCAGCAAACGTCCAAGCTGGTCGTACAACTCCATACGCTGGCCCAGAATGTTCCAGCTTTTAACCTGGGTCAGCGTCATGATTAATTCATCATCGACGTTGCCTGCTTGCAAACAAGCCATGCGGGTGGCGGCAATCATGTTGGTCTGAATCGAATTCCCTTCCACCGAATAAGTGCCCACAAGCTGGTTGCAGCCGCCCGAACCACTCAAACGGTTGTTCTCCGCATGAAACATCAAGCCTGGTGGACGCCCATTCTCGGGCAACACCACGGGCTTTCCGCTGAGTTGGACCAGTGTCCAGAATTGATCTTTCAAATTGGCTGAATACAAGCGTGGGGAACAATCTGCTTGTGCGATGGACTCAAAACGCAAGGGATGCACGCTGGGCACCAAGCGATTGCCTTCCATGGAAGGTGCGGGCTTGATGTGTGCATACAGTGTGGCCAAAAGCGCTTGAGCAGGTTGATCGCGGCGCTGCAGATAAGCCTGTTCGAGCTTTATATTGTCGCCAGTGGGCACCACCGGAAAAGCCAGTCCACTTGCACATTCGGTAAACAGGGCTGCATCTGCCAGATATTGATAAAGTCCGTTAAGCGGAAACAGTTTCAAATCCAGAGAGTCAACAGATGCAGTGCGCACTAACTGGTAGTTGAGATCTGAAAAAATGGTTCGCGCTTCCAGATCCAGCATTTCAATTGCCTCAGCGGATTTCACCCGAAAATATCGGATTTGTGAGTTTTGTCCCTGCATGACCAACACATTGCCATGATGCGACATCACCCAACGTCCCAAATCATTTGCTTGATTGGGAGCCGGTTGCCCCGTATAGATTTGGCGAGAGAAAAAGCTGCCATCGGCTTGCAAGGTAATATTTGTTTGAATGCCTTCACAGTTGGCGCATGGCAAATTGCCTTTAAACGTGGCCGGCAACTGGGTTAGCGGCACAGGCACGGCTTCAGTGGCTTTCACCGCGCCAGACCAGAAAAATACCAACGCCAATAGCAGTCCTGCATCGAGTTTTTTAAACATCACGCTTCTCCAGCCAAGTTGTCTTTTCTTCATTATTACATCCAAACTTTTGCCGACAAAGTACAAGTTTCATCTCATCTGGAGTTTCTTGTATGCGCATTCGCCCCTTGCTTGCCTGTCCGCTTTTCCTGTTGCTGCCTACGTTGGTTGCCTGCACGGGTGAAGAGCCTGTGGCTGGGCCGACAACACGCACCACCGCATCGTCACTTGAACAGAACTCACCTTGCTTTAACAACGCGTGTGCAAGCCTGCAAGAATTACTGACCGTTCCCGATGCCGAGAACATGATTTTCTCAAATGATGGGCGACTGTTTGTATCCGGTGGGCAGTCCGTGATCGAGGTCGTAAAAACCAACAATGAATTTGTGGCCAAGACGGTATCGAACGGGACTTGCAATTTCACTGGCTTGGCAATTGCCAGAAACACCCTGTATGCCAACTGCGGTGACGGCACCCTGTGGGCCGGGGCGCTGAATCAATCACCGACGTTGATTGCACCTGTGTTCAATTACGACAGCATGGCTTTGGCCAACGGGCTTACCAGCAGCGGTGATGGCCAAACACTGTACGCAGTAGATGGTCCGATCGCCACTGGGGGATTACCTTCACCGAAGATCGTGAAGCTTAAAATGGCTGCCAACAATCCGCTGAAAGTTGACAACCAGACCACCTGGCTAGACCTGGCTGGTCGTTTTCCAAATGGTATTCAACGCCGTGGCAACCTGCTTTACTTCACTGATTCTGAAATACCCAACTTGGGCCGTTTGAATGTGGTGCCAATTCAAAAAGACGGTTCGGCTGGTATGCCCTTGGTGTTGGCAACACTGGAAAGTTTGCCCGATGATTTCTCAATTCTTTCCGATGGCTTCGCGGTAAGTTACTTTTTCACCGGTCAGGTCATCAAACTTAACTTCCTGGGCGAGCAAGTGGATGGTTTTAATCCACTGACCTTCTCAACAGGTACGTCTCAAGTCATGCAGGGGCGACCGCCCCTGTTTTCAAACACCGATTTGTTGGTGACCGAGAAAGGGATTCTGGGTGAACAAAACAGTCCCGTCGGCAACAAATTGACAGTTGTTCGCAAGGTGAGCATCAACTAGACACCGTCTGCACTAAAAATCTCAAAAAACCACTTGTATTGATAATAGTTATCATTTACGATGAATTCTCATTTGAATAAAACGGGAGTTCTTCATGCAGCAGGAAAACTGTACCGCCCAACTTGGCCAGTGGTTAGCCGGTAGTGAAAATGGCTCAGTCTATTACTGTCAAGAAACAGAGGTGGTCTCACTGTGCCTTCACTACATGACCATGCGCTTTGAAGCCAAGGCCTTTCGGGATTTACTGGGCATGATGGGCTTTGCGCAAGCCGAAATTCAACGAATTAAAAAAGCTTTGGAGCACCCCACCCTGCAAAGCCACAACCGGCCTGTTGCAGGTGGCGCCCTGCACTGATTCAACAAAGGAATCGCACCATGAAAGCCGCTGCCTGCATGAACAAATCGATGGATACTTTGTTAATTGAAAATGACGCCCTGTGCAGGCAGTTGGCCAAGCTGCAAGAGCGTGCCAGTGAGTTGATACAAAAACGATCTGCCGAGGTGGAACAACTTTCTACTGTGGTTGAATACCTGAGCGCTGAACTACACGACCGAGAGGCAATGATTCTGTTTTTGCGTACCAAACTTCAGGAGTTCAGGAAAATCGCTGAACTCCAGTGAGCTGGTTCAACTCAGTTTGTTTGAAGGTAACCAAAATCAAATTTGTGCGTGTCGTCATCAACACGCACAGTCACCGTAATGTCTTGCGCACTGCTGGCCGACAATTTTCTGGACACAATTATCTCGCCCTGTGTTTGCTCACCAGGGCGAACCACCCTGGGTTTCAAGCTGTACTTTTGAATCCGCTCAAAATCGGCAAACGCCTGCTGAACGTCTACACGGTCATTGAAGTCGGTGTGCAAAAACACACTGCCACCATGAAAACCACGATGAAATGGTGAGTGATAAAAAGGCGAATAAAAAATGGGGGCTCGCATGCCATAGAAGGACAAGCGATTCTGTACATCCTGGATTTGCGCCTCGTAACTGACCACAGCGGCTGGCTCACCGTTGAAGGTCACAGTGACGTTTTCAGTTGAAAACTCGACCGGAAATTTTCCGTTATTGACAAAAGTGACATTGAAGCGCGGATTGTCAAACTGCCGCATTGAGTTGTAAACGGAACCCACTTGCACCATGTGCTTTTTCTTTGAGCTTAGCGACTCGAAACCCTGATTTTGAACGGGTATCTGATTCTCGGCCACCACGGGTCGGACGCTGTACATGGACACGCACGCACTCAAAAGCAATGCAGACCCGACCACAACACTTGTTGACACGCTAAACATTCGCATTTGAATCACCTTTCACTGCTGACGTTGCTACTGGTAAAACCCACTTTATTTTATCGATATTTCATAGACAACAACAGATCGCCTTGGTTCAGTGTTGCTGAGTTGGCACGTTTTCTGCATTGCAACATGCATACGGACAAAATGCATTCCAAAGATGGAATTTGCACTGTTCGAGAGGATTGCCCGCACTTTTTAAGTGCGAAACAACAATTCAATGCAGCAAAAACGGGCAACGGCGCTCACCTATTGATTCAATCGACAGATTCGTATCAAGGGTGGGCGCTTTTTATTTTTAATTCAAAGTGAGCACGCGCCATGAACGATCACGCAAAACTCAATCTGTTTTCTTTTGCAGGAAAAATGAAAATTCTGCACATGAGCTGGATGGTATTTTTTATTACATTTTTCGTCTGGTTCAACCATGCCCCCATGCTCGGTGCCATTGCCGAGTCGCTGAGCCTGAGCAAGGAACAGGTTAAAACCCTGCTGATTCTGAACGTGGCGCTGACCATTCCAGCCCGAATACTGATCGGCATGCTGACCGACAAATTTGGCCCCCGAATTGTGTATGCGGTCTTGCTGTTTGTGTCTGCATTTCCGTGCTTCATGTTTGCCTTTTCAACTGATTTTGCGCAAGCCGCCATTTCACGGTTTTTACTCGGTTTCATTGGTGCCGGGTTCGTGATCGGCATTCGCATGGTCAGTGAATGGTTTCCGGCCCACCAATTGGGCACGGCCGAGGGCATTTACGGTGGCTGGGGCAACTTTGGTTCCGCTGGCGCGGCCATGCTCTTGCCCACAATGGCCCTGATGTTTGGTGGCCCCGATGGCTGGCGCTATGCAATCGCAATCACAGGCGCACTGTGCCTGGCGTTTAGCGTGTTGTGGTACTTCAATGTATCCGATACCCCCAAGGGTTCCACTTACTTCAAGCCCAAGAAAAGCGGTGGTATGGAAGTGACCAGCGTGAGCGATTTCTACTTCATGCTGCTAATGAAATTGCCCATGTACGGCGCTCTCGCCTTGCTCACATGGAAGCTGTCGCCCGAAGGCGTCAACATGCTCTCGGCTGCTGCTGCAACAGGTATCTATGGCGCGTTGATCCTGATTTTGGTGTACGACTGCTACGCCGCCTACAAGGTAAACAGCGACGTGTTCAAGGCACCTGTACCTGAACTGCACCGTTACAAATTCAAGCAAGTGGCCGTGTTGAATGTGCTTTACTTCGCAACATTCGGTTCGGAACTGGCTGTGGTCTCCATGTTGCCGTTGTTCTATCTGGAAACATTTTCGTTAAGCCCAGTGTATGCGGGCCTGGTGGCTTCCATGTATGCCTTCATGAACCTGATGTCGCGCCCGGGTGGCGGCTGGATCAGCGACAAGTTTGGCCGCAAACGCACACTGCTTATTCTGACCGCCGGGTTGGCTGGTGGCTACGCCCTCATGGGCTTGACCAACGCCAGCTGGCCATTGTGGCTTGCGGTGATCACCACCATGGCCTGTTCCTTCTTTGTGCAGGCCGGTGAAGGTGCAGTGTTTGCAGCAGTGCCTTTGATCAAGCGCCGCCTAACCGGTCAAATTGCCGGCATGACAGGCGCCTATGGCAATGTGGGTGCGGTGGTTTACCTCACTGTGCTGTCGTTTGTCAGTTACCAGGCCTTCTTTTTCGTGATTGCACTGACCGCTGTGCTTGGTTTCATTACACTGTTATTCATGGAAGAACCCCAAGGTCACATGGCCGAGGTGAAGGAAGACGGTACGGTTGAATTGATCAAGGTAGGTTAAAAAAGGTGAGCACCTCACTGCAGATTCGATTCGGTGGTTACTCCATTGCAGGCGCAAAGCCTGTGAATCAGGATGCGTTTGCAGCCTTGTGCGGGCATGCTGAATCGAATTTGCTGAAAGGTGCAGCAGCAGCCATTGCCGATGGGGTCAGCAGTTGTGCAGACTCCCATGTGGCCAGTCAAACTTCAGTGACCAGCTTCATCGATGATTACTTTTCAACGCCCTACACCTGGAGTGTTCACAAGTCGGCCCGGCAAATTATTTCCAGCCTGAACGCCTGGATATATCAACAAAACAGTAACCGCGCCAGCCACAACGACAGCCTTTTGACCACATTTTCTGCCGTGGTATTGAAATCGAACACCCTGCATTGTTTTCACGTGGGCGATTCCCGTGTGTATCACGTGCGTGGGGATGCGATCGAACGGTTGACACAAGACCATGTGCGCACTGAACGCGGACAGGAATACCTGTCGCGCGCATTGGGTGCAGACCGGCACCTGGAGCTGGACTACAGCACCCATGATTTGCAGGTGGGTGACCTGGTGTTGCTGAGTACCGACGGTGTTCATGGTGTGCTTAAGCGCCCCGAACTACTGGCCCTGATTGCCCAACACGGAACCACTGATCTGGAGTTGCTGGCCAAGCACATGGCGCAAGCTGCCTTGAAAGCGGGCAGCGATGACAACTTGACCGTGTTGTTAATGGCAGTCGATGCCCTGCCCCAGGAAACGTTGGACGAAGTGCACCGCAAGCTGACGCAATTGCCCATACCGCCTGTGCTGCAGGTGGGCAATAAAATTGATGGCTACGAGGTGCAGGAAATTATTTTCAGTGGCACACGCAGCCACATGTACCGCGTGCGCTGCACGGAAAGTGGCGAGCAATTCACCCTGAAAACCCCGTCGCTGAATTTCTCGGAAGACGCGATGTACCTCAACGGTTTTGTGCGCGAAGAATGGGTGGGGCAAAGTATTCAGCACGTGAATGTCATGCGAACCCACGTGCCCAAACGCCCCAAACAGTTTTTGTACTATTTGGGCGAATACATTGAGGGCATTAACCTGCGGGAATGGATGTACGACAACCCCAAGCCCGGCATGGACGCGGTGCGGCGGATCATAAAGCAGGTGGTGGCGGGGCTTCGTGCATTTCAGCGAGCCGACATGGTTCACCAGGACATCAAGCCTGAAAACATCATGATCAATTCCGAAGGTTGCGTGAAAATTCTGGATTTCGGTACCGTGCTGATTGCCGGTGCAGACGAGCTGATTTCACCGCTGGACAAATCAGTGCCGCAAGGCAGCGTGAATTATGTGGCCCCCGAATACCTGATGGGTGAAGTGGGCACATTCAAATCCGATTTGTTTTCACTGGCTGTGGTGGTGTATGAAATGCTGACAGGCGCCCTGCCCTTTGCAGAAAAAACCGTGAAACAGGTCACGCTAAAAAGCTACAGCGACATGCGCTACATTGCAGCCAACCACCCGCGCCGTGACTTACCTTTGTGGGTTGAAGCCTGCTTGCGCAAAGCGCTACAGCCCAACCCCCGCTACCGCTACGATGCGCTTAGCGAATTTTTGCAAGACCTGACCGTGCCCAACACCAAACTGGAAGCCAGCGTGGCCAGGCAACCACTGATTGAAAAAAACCCGGTGGTGCTGTGGCAGGTCATCGCGGTTGTCTTATTAATTATCAACCTGCTTCAGTTGCTGCTGCATTCAAGTTAACGCGCCAGCACTTGTGCGGACATGGGCGCCAATGGCGCAGTGCGTGAACTGCTGCTGGGCTGAACGGGCATGCCATGCAGGGTGACTGAATCGACCTGGTTTTTAAATCGGGGCGTTGGCAAGCGTGTGGGCTCATCGTTCGCAAAACTCACCATTTGCACACCCAATACATCGGGCGCGTTGTCTTGCAGCTTGTTTTGCCACCAGCATTCAAACACGGCTTTGTCTTGGTCCAGTTGCACAATGCCATAACCGTGTTCAACCCACTCCATGAATTGAACATGCTTGTTGCCCAGCATGGTGGCCGTTTCAATTGCACGGCTGGCTGCCACATGCACAGCAAACGGGCTGCCCTGCAATGCGTTGGCCACAAGTTCATCGGCACCGCCTCGCCCCATTGAAGAAGGCGCAAACTCAACAGCAGCTGAAGCCGCGCGTAAATTCACACCTGGCAAATTGGCGGTGGCTGCCCGCTGAAAACCTGCCGCAATATTTTCTGGCGATGTGCCCTGTCGCAAGGTGGGCGCTGGGGGTGCAACCTGGTATTCGTTCAACACGGCAGTCTGATCATCTTCCACCACATCGCTGATCCAGTTGCCATGCATGTCACCGGAAACAAACACCGTACCATTCACCGTGGGCACTTCTGCACCACCACGCAATTGCGAAATCAGCAAATTTCGCTCGGCGTTGTAATCGTTCCAGCGAACAGGCAAAGGCATCACAGGCGACCCCACCACATTGGGCACCACCCACGGTGCAATCCAGGTTTGGTTATTCAACACTTTCCACAGCACACCATCGCTTTCATCTTTTCGCAATTGTGAAAGCAACCAGTCAAATTGGGGTTTGCCAAACAAGGTCGGCGTGCCTTCGGGCAGGTGTGAGGCATCTGCCTCCAGTCCATAGGCGGGTAAATAGCTTTGGGTATCCAAGGCGCGAATACTGGCCAGCGGGCCGTAGTTCAAACTTCGGTATACCAACAAAGGATCAACCGGCGATGGGTATTCTGTGTCGGGGTAGAAAATAAATTCACCGCTGCCATCGGCCTTCACTGGACGAGAAGGGGTCCATTCCCAAAAAGCGCGCGTGGTGTCTTGCAAAGTGCAAGTGGACTCGACA
The DNA here is from genome assembly GCF_902506325.1 of Limnobacter sp. 130. GTDB lineage: Bacteria > Pseudomonadota > Gammaproteobacteria > Burkholderiales > Burkholderiaceae_B > Limnobacter. The sequence goes on along the minus strand of NZ_LR732330.1, from coordinate 69,682 downwards.
CCTTCAGGCAAGGTGGTGGGCAATTCGTTGCCAAACCCCGGATCAATGTCGTGGTTGTCCCAGGTAATAAACCACGGGTGTTGCTGGTGCGCCGCCATCAAATTGGGGTCTGAACGAAACAGCGCATAACGTCGGCGGCATTCGTCAATATTCAACCAGTCGCGATAATCCACATAGGCTGTGTCTTCAATGTTTCTGCGCGCCCGAACCTGTTCGTCTTCGTCCACAAAATCATAAATGTAATCGCCACAGTGAATGACCAAATCCAGATCGTCACGTTGCGCAATCGCCCCATAACCACTCCAGGTGCTTGACCAGTAACTGGAACACGACACCACGGCCAGTCGAATCGCCGACACCATGTCTGCGGGCGCAGTGCGCGTGCGGCCCACAATGCTGCTGTGAGGCCCGGTTACAAATTGATAGTAGTAAGTGGTGGCAGGCTGCAAACCCTGTGCATCCACTTTCAGGGTGTAATCATTTTCCGCCACCACGCGTTGCGTGCCGCGCCGTATCACGTTGTTCATGTCGGGTGTGGTACTGACCAGCCAGCGTACCTGCACACCCTGTACCGGGTATTCCGGCAAGGTGATTCGGGTCCACAAAATAACCCGGTCAGCCAAGGGGTCTCCACTGGCCACACCGTGCGCAAAAGGCATGGCCAACACCATGGGAAAGTCAAACCCTGCAGGCTCGAAACCTGGTTGCGGCAAAGCCTGTTCGAATTCATTGCTGGCGATAGGCGAACCCGCGCCCGGCCCGGGTTCAGAGGGATCGACCGGCCCGCCAGGGCTGTTGGTGAGTACATTGTCCCCGCCACAACCTACAAGGCCAGTTGCTGCCATTGCTTTCAATACATCACGCCGCTTCATCCCGCCACCTATGCCTTGTTGTTAAGGCTTGTACTGCCAAATGACCAGAAAGGATTGAGCAAGTGACCGAGCAGGCTTACTAGATGACTTGTATTGGAAATGAAATATGTCGGCTACCTGACACAAGCTGAAGGAGTACTCAAAAATATCGGGCTGGCTTGCAAGGACAGTGTAAGCCAAGCCCCGAATGATGAAGACAATAACAAAGACAATGATTATTTCGAAGTATGCTTTGGTAAGCATGTATCAATACTAAAAATAGAAGGTTCAACTTGGCCAAACCTGTCCGCAAGTCCAAAGGCAAAGAAGTAACACCCATTAGCGAAGGCGCAAAACTGGTTGATCAATACTTTGATCACGTCGGTGAAGCTTTTCTGCGCCACGCGCCGGAAATAGACCCTGAAAAGCTGAGGGACTGGCGGCCCAAACTGTTCAGCTTTACACGTTTAAACCCTTGGTATGGCGGTTTGGTGGGCGTGCACCGCAAACGCATTGGTGTGGGTAGAGACAAACTGGTTTGGCTGGAAATTGGCCAGGAAAGCAGCCCTGCCCTGTTGCTGATGCATGGCTTTGCTGCCGCGAAAGAACACTGGCTGCCATTGCTGCCATTTTTCGCAGGACAGTTTCGCATTTTGATCCCCGACCTTCCAGGTTGGGGTGAAAGCGGCTTTAACCCGGATCGCAATTATGGTCTAGAGGACCAAACCGAACGCCTGCACGACTGGCTCACTGAAATTGGCGTACACAAAGTCAACGTGGTGGGCAATTCCATGGGCGGCGCCTTGGCCGGCCTTCTGGCTGCCCGCTTTCCTGAAATGGTCACCAGCCTGGTGCTAATGGATGCCTTGGGCTTGCCGGGCACCGAGGAAACCGACTTCATCCGCGAAGTGTTGCGCGGCAAAAACCGGCTTGTACCGCGTGCGCCGATGGATGTCATGAAACTGACCGACCTGGTCTTTCACAACAGGGCACTGGCCGCATCGGCTGCCTTTTTTTCTGCCACTGAATTGATTCATCGAAGGGACGTCAACGGCTTTCTGTTTCAAGAAATGCTCAGCCGTCGCCCCGATTACACCAAGACCACATTTGAGGATATTTCAGCGCCGACCTTGGTCATGTGGGGCAAAGAGGACGATGTACTCCACATCAGCTGTGCCTACGAGTTTGAGCGCCTGATTAAACGATCAGAAATGTGTTTGTTCGATGGCGTGGGTCACTTGCCCATGATTGAAACGCCCTACCCCTGTGCACAAGCCATCAAGGAATTTGTACTCAGGAACCTTTGATTGGATATTTCCCTGTGAATTGCCAATTTTGTAGCATTTTGCTACAATTAAAGCGTTCACAGGTATTGAATCAAGGAAGTACACCATGGCCAAAGCCTCTTCACCCATTCGAATTCAGTCTGATTTGATGAGCAACGCTGCCGTGCTGGGTAAACTACACCACCGCAGTGCAGCCGAGCAAATTGAATATTGGGCCAGCATTGGTCAAAAAGTTGAAAGCCTGCTCGACCCGGAAACCCTGTTGCAAATCAAGGCTGGCCTGTTGCGCGTTAAGCTGGAGCAGGTCAATGCGCCACCCGTAAGCGCAGACTGGGTGTTTGGCAATTTGGACATGAAACGCAGCACCGGTGAATTGAAAAGCGAGGTTAGCCAGCACAAGGTGCGCTACCAAGCCAGCACCACACACCCGGGCATGCTGGAACAAATTGATGCCAAGGGCAAAATCAGGCTGGGTCAGTTCGACAACGGCGTGTTCACACCACTCAAATTGGCATGAAACAACTGTGGCTGCTGGTGGGCGGCAATGGCGCAGGAAAAACCACTTTTTACCGAACCCAGCTTGAACCCCTGGGCATGCCATTCATTAATGCCGACAATATTGCGCGCGATGTCTTCTCGCAAGCACCTGAAGAACACAGCTACGAGGCGGCGAAAATCGCCGAAAACCTGAGAAACAGCTTGCTTGAACAAGGCAAAAACTTTTGCTTTGAAACGGTGTTCTCTCACCCCTCCAAAATTGATTTTGTAGCCAAGGCCAAAGCCTTGGGCTACCAGGTGGTGATGGTGTTTGTTCACCTTGAACAAAGCAATTTGAACAAGGCCCGAGTGCACCAGCGCATTGAAACTGGCGGGCATGCAGTGCCTGAAGACAAAATTGAAGCACGAATTCCGAGAACCGTTGACAATGTGTTGAATGCCCTGCCGCTGTGCGACGATGTTTGGGTGCTCGACAACTCCAGTGCCCAGGAACCGTTCCGAAAAATACTGCGTATCCACGGTGGAGTACTGAATCAATTTGTGGATCCGTTGCCTGAGTGGGCGCATCGTTTCAACGCACAGTGAACGAATGCTGGCTCACTGGGTCATAAACACACAGTTTTAACTTTTTGAGTGCCCAGAATTCGTGATGAAACCGGCAATTCGAACCCGAACCTTTTTACTCATGGCCTGCCTGAGCTTGCTTGCAGCATGCAGTGCAATCAAACTGGGTTACAACAACTCGGCCACTTTTGCGCACACTTACCTGACCAACAAAGTCGATTTCGATTCTGAACAATCCGCTTTACTCAAAACAAGTCTGAACAACATTGTTGAATGGCACCGCAATGCCGAACTGCCGGTGTTGGCCAATGAATTGCAAACAGCTCGCCAGGCTTTGGCGGCACGCAATGGCGTGGTAACACCTGTCAATGCCGCACAAGTGCAGGCCTTAAACCAGGCAATCCGGGCCTCCCTGCGCCGCACTGCCAACGAGGCGGCCCCAGTCATTGCAAAAAACATGTTGGGCTTGTGGCCCAATCAAATTCGGGATATTCAGCAAGCGCTTAACAAATCCAATGTGGAATACCGCGAAGAACGTTTGATGCAAAACGCAGAAAAACGGGTCAACGAGTCCATTGAGCGCATGACTGAACGATTCGAGCGTTGGCTGGGCACATTAAACCCTGTGCAACTGAAACAGATTGAAGCTTGGGCACGAACTGAAACACGTTGGGCCGAATCGCGCTACGAAAACAGGTTGGAGCGACAGCAGCAATTCATGGATTTGGTGAACACAGCAGCGAACCGTCAAATTGACCAGGCCACCTTAAGCCGCGAGATTGCGCGATTGCTCAACGCTTGGCAAACCCCTTCCAGCCCAAGCGACAAACAGGAAAGTGAACAACGGCAAAAGACCACAATTGCGCTGATTGTGGATGTGCTTAATTCGGCCACGCCCGAGCAACGCAATAACGCAGCCGACCGCGCGGCGGGCTGGGCGAAAGACTTCCAGATTCTGGCCAGCAGCAATTAAGTTTTATTTGAATCCATCAGTACTTTACCGAAGTAAAAGTTCATCGTACCCAATGTAAAAATGGACTTTTACCGTGCCTTGTAATTCCCCCAAAAAACTGATTTCGCTAACACTCGCTTTGCTGCTCGCAGCCTGCGGCGGAGACGACACAACTGTTGCGAACAACAGCAGTACTGGAACGCCCGTAAACCCACAAGAAACCGAACAATGCAATGAGCAATCGTGGTTTGGTGGGGTGACCGAAGTGTGCAATGGCGTGCTGGTGTATCGGGATTATGTCTACGATGATTACGGCGCAGACACAGGCTTGCTGTCCCCAAGCCCCACGTTGCTGAACCTGGCCAGTCGTTCAGGCCAAAATGAGAATCCGTTTGCCAATACACCTGGCCTGCTCTCTCCCACAGCGGGCGACTCTCGCTATCCGGTTGGCGCGGAAAGCACAGCCGATCTGGTAGTACTAAGAGTGAGTCGTCAAGGCAATACCTACACAGCCACGTTTGAGTTGAATGCACTTTATGAAGCAGGTCAAACCATTGCTGCGATTGCACTTGATACCGACAACAACCCCGCCACGGGATCAGAAAGTCTGTTGGGTTTGGCTGTGCAGGGTGCCGACATCACTTACGAATTCAACACGGGCAACCCCGATAGCAATTTGATCACTGGTACATTCCCTGCCCCAGCCAACGGCAAGTTCAAAATGTGGGCGGTGACAGCGCAAAGCAGTGGCGAAGTCATGAACGTGGCATTTCGAGGGCATGAAGAAGAGGCTGGTGCTGAAGGCACCATACCCTCGCAGCTTTTGCCCGGCAAAGGCAACTGGTGGGAAGACAAGCAGGCAGCCGCACTGGGTGCAGGCGACATAAGCCAATTTTTTGCACAAATCGACAGCCGCAAACTGACAGCGGGCAACACCGAAAAGGCGGTGGTCGATGCAGGCTTCAGACAACGGGTTTATACCTCAAAGTACACGGCACCGAATTCCACCGGAGAAGGCATGGTGTTGCAGGCCGAGGCCAGCAGCCCTGAAACCGACAGCATGTTCTGCGGCCAGTACTTCCACTTTGTCGGCAAGTACCAACCCTATGGTGTGTACATTCCTGCAGGCGGTAATTTTGACGATCAACGCAGCCTGCAAATGATCATGCACGGTTGTGAAGCCAATCACGCCAGCCAAATTAATCAACCCGGAATGCAGGCGCAATTTGGCGATCAACTCGATCGCGTGTTGATCTCGCCCTTGGGCCGCGGCCCATATGGTTTCTATTCAGGCTTGTCTGAACGCGATGTGCTCGATGTACTGGACGACGCCCTGAACACATTCAACATCGACGAAGACCGGGTTCTGGTGGGCGGCTACTCCATGGGTGGATATGGTTCCACGCGTTTGGCCGCGCTGTACCCAGACCGCTTTGCCGGCTTGAGTAACTGGGTGGGCTTCACCGGCAGCATTTTAAACACGCCACTGATTGGAGAAGCATTGATTCAGGGCGAACAGGCGTTAACAAGTACCCTACCCTTCGCCTTTCCCTTGAGTAGCACCATCGGTGGCGTTGGCAACATCAGCAATTATCTGGGCAATTTACGCCACATTCCTGGCACGCATTCTTATGGCGCGCTGGACGAGCTGGTGCAAGTGAATACCGGATTGGATTGGGCCTTGAAACTGGGCCAGACTGACGGTGTGTTATACGAGTTTTACATGCACCTGGTGGCTGAACACCTGACCCTGATTGCACTCGATGAATGGGGCAAAGAAGCCGAGTTCACACGCAACCTGACCCGCGTGAAGAACCATGGCCGAATTACGTACAAAACCAATGAAGCATTTGCATACCCGGAATACGACATCAAGCATGACAAAGCCTATTGGCTAAGCCGTATCAAGGGCCGTGCCGAAGGCGACATTGTCATAGACGTAGAAAGCTTTGCCTGTGCACGAAGCACCAGCACTTTCGAGAACGGGCAAACGGCTGGCAATGGGCCAGTACCTTTCATCCAGACTTTCCGCAGGTTGATGGGTATGCCAGTGCAGGCAGCCAATGAAAATCGCCTCACAGCCAATTTGACCAATGTGACATCAATGAGAATTGACACGGCGGCTAGCTGCCTGCAAAACGGCGCAGCCTACACTGTCGTGTCAGATGGTCCCGTGGTACTGAATTTCAGCAACGGCAAGGTATTGAATCTGCCAGCAGGCACCAGTACAGGTAACCTTTAAAACCATCGATCAGGCAAGAAGGTCTTGCACCTTCTTGCTGCTGTAAAAACGCAGCAAATTGCGACGCAGGAAACTTTCCGCAACCCCTTCCTTGATCATCAAGGCAGCCAGGTCCGGAATGTAATTGTCCAGTTCGCCCGTGATCATTTCATGGGTGATCCCGATGTCGTCCAACAGAGCTTGTAGCGACTGGTCGCCATACTTCTCAAAGAAAAAGTCGACACCCAAATCAATGCACGACTTCAAGTACTCGGTGTTGCGGAATTCAAGCCAGAACTCATAGCCCAGCACCATGAACTCCTGGAAGTCTTGCTCGGTCAGGTAATCGCGATACGCGGTCAACGGCCACTCGCGCACCACATCCCAAAAAGCCAAAGCGCTGTTCATGGCTGTTTCACGGTATTGCTCGTTGTCCAGGGTTTCATCCACCATTTCGAGCGAACCTTTGACGCCACTTTCCATCAGGTTGCGCACTCGGTCTTCAAGACCTTCTGACAAATCGGGCGCTTTGGAGCTGAGCCACTCCCGCACTTTGCGTGTGCTGCTGGCCACCGTCGAAAATTTCATCAGGTTGTTTTGCTCAAATACATAGCCTTTGAGCACGGTGAAAATGACGTCTGACAAAAAATGCCGAAATGGCGTGCTGTTTCTGATGTTGGTGACAGCATGATCAAGCACACCGTCTTGCTCAAATATTTTCTCGATGAATTCTGTCGCGATTGAGTCGGACACCACCTCGCCAATCTTTGTGGTCTGGCTGGCTGGAAATTCAAAAATGCGATTGGCAATTTCACCAAACAACTCGGGAATGGCACCACCAATTTCCATTTCCACGGCATAACGTTGCGCAGTGGCCTTGACCTTGTTTTCATCCACAGCATCGCGCAGGCGAATGTATTCAAACCTTCCCAGGATATGGGTCACTTCGTCGGCAAGCAAAGCCTGAAACTTTTTACCTTTCAGGTTCTGAAGCCAGAAAGCAACTTCGGCCTCAAGCAGTTGCGAAGCCAAATCTTTGGGTTCCGGGATTGAGGTTTTTGCCATTGTCATTCCGATGTGTAGTACTGTTAAATGATTCTAACCTGCGGCACCAAAGTTGTTATGTTGAAGAAATTAATTGCCCTGTTCTTTATTAGTACCACTGCTCCAGCCATGGCCCACTTAACCTGGATTGAGGCAGGCGAGCAAAGCCTCGGATTGTCTACCGGGCACAATTTCCCCGCAAAGGAAATCACGGTGAAAGGCGAATACGTTCAAACGATTCGTTGCACAACCGTGGTGGGCGAATTGTTCGAGCTTGGGTTTGATGCGCAAAGTATTCGCTATGTTTACCCAAAAAAACCAGCCAATTGTGTTGCCCAACTTAAAACCACTTTGATCGAACTGACGCCAGCCCAAGGGGTTCAGCACTTTTCCGAAAACAAAGTGAGCAAAACACTGATCGATCAGGTACGCGCCAAGCAGAAGTTTGAGGAAGTGTATTTCAAACTTGCACAAATCAAGCCAGTACTGGTTGGCGATCCGCTGTACAACAAGGACATTGCACAGTTTGTGAGCAAGCCCGACGATCCAAAAACGATTTATGTGTACAAAAATGGTGAGCCTGTACCCAACCTGCCGGTGGGCCTTGAGTACCCGGAAACTCCGATTACCCTGTGGAGCAACACCGACGCTGAAGGCAAAGTCAAATTGATCTTGCAACCCACATCAAAAGCGCTGTTAAGAACACTGATCACCGAACAAAACGGCACAGGCTACAAAAGCCAGTTTCTCTCTGTCATTCTGGAGCCCCAATAAGCAAATTGCCAGGCAACTTTTCTAGAATTGCAAACTCGCTGTCAGGCGAATATGTCTTGGCAATGCGGGGTGGAATGTTTTTCCAAATGCAGCATTGCCAGCCAGAAAATATTCCTGAGCATACTGAATATCGCTGTTTTCCCGATCAAAAAGATTGAAGATTGAAAGGTTCAGGCTCAGGTCTTTGTTCAGCCTGAAGTTAGCGAACAGGTCTGAATTAATGACTGAGTCCGATTGAATGCTCCGGTCTTCAGTCAATGGGGCGCTACCCACATACTTGAACTTGTAACCAAGCTTGAGATCACCCCAGGTTTGACTCAATGACACCGCGGCGGACTCCTCAATTGCGTTCGGAATTCCGTTGTCGGTCACATTCACAAACCGTGCATCCACCAGCGTGACAAAACCATCAATTTCAAATCCCGTTTTGTTGAAGTAACTTGCAATCAACTCCAGTCCATTTCGTTTTGTTGCACCATTTGGCTCAGTGGTGCCGGCGTCGCCCACAAATACAAGTTCTGAATCACTTTCCAGTTGAAACAAAGTGGCTGATGCGCTCAGGTTTTTGCTGGCGTTGGTGGATTTAATCCCCAACTCAGAGCCTTTGGTTTTTACCAGGTAATCAACCGGATTCGCTGTGAACAAGCCACGGGGATCATTGCTGTGAAAACCACGGCCTGCCGCAAAAAACAACTCGGTGTTGTGCGCAAAGGGCTTCACGCTGGCTGTAAATTTCGGGCTGACCTGAGAATCACTGCGGGAACCTGAACGCTGTGTATTGGGCGTACCAGGGTCTTCATCGTCATCAAACTCACCATTCAAATCAACATCAAAGCTGTCGTATCGCAAGCCACCTGTCAATTTCAACCACGGTACAGGCTGCAATTGCTGAGAAACGAACAAGCCAAGATTTTGCTGCTCAAAGTTATCTTGGTTACGCGTGGCCAAACGTTCACGTGCAATGGATTCATATAGACCCGCCGGATTCACATCATCAACGCGATAATCAAGGCCCATTGCAAGCTGAGAACGCATGAACGTGAGGTTCTCGAAAATGGTGTGCGTTACGCCACCACCATAGGTGGTTCGACTATCGAATTGATTGAATTGATCTGACCTGACACCTGGCCGACCAAACACTGAGTTGTCGCGAAGGCCGTAAGTGAAGTCGCTAAACAGATCGAGCTTGTAATCCGCAAGGAATGCGCGAACTTGTGTGATCGACTGGTCCCAAACCGTGGTGAAGTTACCGGAAACCGCATGCCGTTGGGTAAATCCACCGGCTGTTGGATCCAGACTACCGAAGCGATTGACCAAGCCACGTTCCACTGCCTCGACTGGAATGTGATCGGTCGATGTCCATTGTGATTCGTATCCGGAGTATTGCACTTCAAATTTCTTGCTGGCGTCAATTTGATGACTCAACTTGAGCAGCATATTGTATTTGTACTGGTTTTCAGCCACTTCCCAGGGACCGTCATTTTCGGTCACTTCGAGGGCATACAGCAACTTGGTTTGTTCATCATTCCATGTTGTTGAATTGGCCAACAGTCCACGCCGATAGCCAAACTCACCGACTGACAACGAGGCCAATCCTTTTTTCAACTCGCTGACGTAATCGATATTCAATGAGCCCGCAGAACTGAAATCACCATCTTGCGCAAAGTAAGGCCCCTTGCGATATTCAATCCTGGACAGAAGTTCAGGAATGATCATATTGGAATCTGCATAACCTTGACCGTGTGCATGCCCAGGCAAGTTCAGTGGCGCACCAAGAAAATTAATGGACAAATCAGTGCCGTGATCAAGGCTGAATCCGCGAAGAAAATATTGGTTGGCCTTGCCCCCACCGGAATGTTGCGTGACATTCAATCCGGGCACCGCTTCAAGCACATCGGAAGACCTGGCAGGGTTTTGATTGGCCAAACGTTGCTGCCCCAAAATTCCCTGTGAGCTTGTGATGCCGCCCAAAGTATGAACAGCTTCGATATTTTCTGTCACCGAGATCTCATCAAGCTCCTGATTGTCAAAGTGAATGCCATGGCTCCACGCACTGCCAAAGATCAGCAAGCAACAAACAGCAAGAACAGATTTGGTTTTCATTCGGGTTTCCGTAACAGCATATTGAACGTTTAACTAAGCAAAAAAAATCCTGCAACCTTGTGAGTCACAGGATTTTCCATACAGTACATTAACTTTCGGTTAGTCAGGCAGATCAAACGGCTCGTCTGTCTCGGAAGTTGCCAGCATCAAATTGCTGACATCATCAGGTTCCCCGGTTTCCGTGCTGCTACCAACCAGTGTGCCTGCTTCTGTGGAACTGATACTGCCATCGCTACTGGCGCTGCCCAGGTTAAACGGTGAACCGTCTCCACCACCACATGCAGCAAGCGCAAGAATTAATGCTCCGCTCGCACTAAGTCCAAGTTTGTTTTTCAGATTCATGATTCCTCCTTGGGCTCATACATTAGTTAACCGCACCAGGAATTGGTGTATTCAAGTACGGAAATACATTGAGAAATGGCACTTGTGCTTGATCAACAGCATCATGCACCTGCAGCGAGGTATCACCCAAAGGCACACTATCTGGATTACAAGCTGAACTCAAGGTTGTTCCAGGCACAGTGTTTAGCCCAAACCCGTTATTTGCACCATTGGCTACGCACAAACCGCCCATCACCGCAACTAGCGCCACATCAACCACATCGTCTTTCGGTCTGCGGCCATTTGGAAAGCCTGCCAAGTCGCCGGCGAGTACACCGAGAGTCTGCTGTTCAGCAAATGGCTTGGGGGCAATCGTGGTGTTCAACCGCAACATTTCCGAAAGCGTCACATTCGCAGGCCGGTTCACACCTTGAATACCAGCAAGAAAAACATTGAGCAGATCGGTACGAGGAAAGTTTATGGGGGCTGTGTTTTCAAGACCAGGCACAACCATGCTTATCAACTGAGGCAAGGTAGGGTTCGAAACATAGGTCAAGAATTGACCATCGCCACTTGGCTTGGATGCATTGAACCGGTCTTTGTCTTTCAAACCGATTACAACCTCGTTGACCAAAGGCATGCCCAAGCGTGAAACCTGAACCCATGCACCACCTACTTTTTCAGCTTTCTGGTGGCCTTGCCCTGGAACGCCGTCGCCAATTTGAACCTGACGCACGCTGGCTGTGGTCCAACCACCAATCACCTTCTCTGTACTTGGTGCCAAACAATCTTTGTGAATTTCCAAAGCAATACTGGTGACGTTTTTGTCTTGAATTGAATTGGCTGCGGCTTCGTTTGCAAACATAGCCCTGTTGCCAATAACCTCTGCCGGCGCGTTTACAAGGTCGAAGATTGTGCCCAGATTAACCGCAAAACCTTCCTGGCGCTGACCTACAAACACACGTGCCTGATTAGTGCCGCTTGCACAACCCGGAATGCTCACAGTGTGAATATGTTGATTTGCATAGGTCTGGTAAGCCGCGGCATCACCCAGCGTTTTTTCACCAATATAATCCACTGGTTTTTCCAGCGTGGTACTGCCTCCGCTGGTTTTGGCAGCCAATGTACGGTTGCTATTGCGGCGACCATCGCGAACCACGGTCATGGTATAGCTTTCGGTTAAATTCAGGTTTGGATCTGACAAAGCAGACACCGTTCCGGCCTGAATCAAGGGAATGCTAACCGATGGCGGATTGGTGGTGCCAATTGGCAGCTGAATATCTCGCAGCGTATTCTTGAAATTAAACTGAAAAGTGATTTCTTCCTGCGCATCGCCATCGTTGTCGATGTGAATTTCATACAGGGCATTGGGATCCATCGAGAAGTAATTCGGACCGCCATAACCGTCTTGCAACGGTTGATAATTCGCGATCACGGTAATGAAATCAGACCGGTTCGTCTCGTAGCTTCGGAACATGTAAAAGTCAGTTCCATCTGCTTTTGGTGTGGTGGTAATTGAGGGCGCTTCGCGATGGCTAGAGGCAAATGCCGCCACGCTCAGGACTGCCAAAAGGCTACCTGTCAGAATTTTCTTAGTAAACTTATTGTTCTTGTTCGGGTTTGTCGCCTTCCTTAAACTGTTCATTTTCCCATCCTCACTGCAGTTGACACTAAAACATTAAACAAAAATTATTACTGTTTGAGTATAGGGTGCGATATTCATTACTACAATAAGCACAATGACTACGCGATACACTCAACAAACACATTAATCACACTAACCATTTGAGCCAGTTTTGGATGCGCCAATATAAATACTATGAGTTTGTCCTGGTCGCTTTTGTGGCCGTGCTGCTGTGCTCCAACCTGATTGGGCCTGCAAAAATTGCCGAATTGAACCTGCCCATGGTCGGCACGGTCACCTTTGCGGCAGGCGTGTTGTTCTTTCCCATTTCCTATATTTTTGGTGACATCCTGACCGAGGTGTATGGTTATGGCCGTGACCGAAGGGCTGTGTGGGCAGGATTCGGTGCGCTGGCCTTTGCCTCATTCATGGCGTTTACCGTAGTGAACTTGCCTGCTGCACCCTTCTGGGTTGACAAACAAGCGGCCATTGAAAGTGTATTTGGCAACACATGGCGAATTGTTCTGGCCTCGCTGATTGCATTCTGGAGTGGCAGTTTTATCAACAGCTTTGTGCTGGCCAAGATGAAAATCTGGACCCAAGGCAAATGGTTGTGGACACGAACCATTGGCTCCACTGTGGTGGGTGAATTCATTGATTCAAGCTTGTTCTACACCATCGCATTCTGGGGAATCATGACCACCGATCAAATTATCACGGTGGCATTAACCCAGTACGTGCTTAAAACCAGTTGGGAGATACTCGCTACGCCGCTGACGTATTGGATAGTCGCTCGATTAAAACGAGCAGAAAATGAAGACTACTATGACAACAAAACCAACTTCACACCATTCAGTTTGAAGGTGTAAAACCGTTCAACCCAATACGGCGTGCGGTAATAAAATGACGCTGCCAATAGGGGCTGAGCAACTTGGCTATTTCAACACCCGCGCGTGTGGACACATGCATGAATTGGTCGTTGCCCATGTAAACGCCCACATGTCGGCGTGTGGGACCCGTGCGAAAAAACAGAAGGTCACCAGTGCGTAAATCAGCGATATCCACTCGCTCGCCCATGGTCATTTGCTCACGCGAGCTGCGCGGCAATTGAAGCTTAAATTTGTCCTCGAACAGTGCTTGAATAAAGCTGGAACAGTCGACACCATTTGTACCGGTACCGCCCAACTTGTGGCGAGTACCTGCCCAGCTTGAATAATGAGCCAATAGTGCATTTTGAATTTCAGTGCTGTATGACTGCTCGGGTACGGGCTGATTCAACAGAACGTCCAGCGACGCTTCACTGGATGCAAAACCCGGCCAGAATGCAACGATCAACACCAGAAAACTGCTTTTCACATTGTTGAAACGTTTTACATCAGCCATGCGTATGTTCCTGAAGGCATATGGTGGGTAAGCGCGTGCTTGAGCAAGGGGACCGTATCATGGCGGCAAAGCGCAGAACAATCGGTAAAACTTGGTAGAAAACTCGAAACAGGTTCAAGTGTGGACGGCAAACCGCAGAGATTGCGGTTTGCCGGTTTGATAAGGATTCAGAAATTATTTGTTGGCGAAATACTCGTTTGTGAGTTTCACAATGACAGGCGAAAGCAACAACAATGAAATCAGGTTGGGCAAGGCCATGAACGCATTCAGCGTGTCTGCCACCAGCCATACGAAGTCAAGTTGGGTAACAGCACCCACCATCACGAAACCTGTCCACAGAACGCGGTAAGGCATGGTAATTGCCGTTCCGGCGATGAACTCCCAGCACTTTTCACCAAAATACGACCAGCCAATAATGGTCGAGAAAGCGAAAAATGCGAGTGAAATCGCCAGTACATACTCACCAACACCGGGCAAGCCTGTGGCGTATGCGCTGGAGCTAAGCGCTGCACCATTCACACCACTGTTCCACACGCCGGTTACGATGATCACCAAACCAGTCATGGTGCAAACAATGATGGTGTCGATGAAGGTACCCATCATGCCAACCAGACCAGACTCAACCGGGTTTTTGCTCTTCCCCGCTGCCTGGGCAATACCTGCTGTACCCAAACCAGCTTCATTGGAAAAAATTCCACGTGCCACACCATAACGAATGGCCAGCATGATCGCAGCACCGGCAAAACCGCCTGTGGCTGCAACAGGATTAAATGCGCTTTCAATAATCAAGGCAAAAGCGGCGGGAATTTCCTGAATGTACATACCCAGAACAATCAGCGAGGTGATGATGTAAGCCACGCACATGAAAGGCACGATTTTTTGAGCCACTGCACCAATTCGCTTCACGCCACCAATCAACACAAAGCCCACCAACACGGTCATCACAATTCCGGAAATCCATTTGTCGATGCCAAAAGTGACATTGAGCACATCGGCCACGCTGTTGGACTGCACCATATTGCCGATACCAAAACCGGCCAGGCCACCAAACAAGGCAAAGGCAATACCAAGCCATTTCCAGTTCTTGCCCAAGCCATTTTTAATGGCATACATGGGGCCGCCCACTTGATGTCCACGGGTGTCTGTTTCGCGATAATGCACCGCCAGCAGCACCTCTGCATATTTTGTTGCCATGCCCACCAGTGCGGTCATCCACATCCAGAACAAAGCCCCTGGGCCACCCAGCGCAATGGCTGTGGCCACGCCAGCGATATTGCCCGTACCCACGGTTGCAGCCAATGCAGTCATTAGTGCAGCGTATGGTGTGATGTCGCCCTTGGCGTTTTCATCAGGCGTGCGGCTTTTCCAAACCCAACGAAAGCCCATGCCAATTTTAAATATGGGCATGAATTTCAAACGTAATTGCAAAAACAGACCAGTTCCCAAGATGGCGACAAGCATGGGAGGACCCCACACGATGCCGTTGATTGCATTAACAAATTGCGTGAGTGCTTCCATGCATTGTTCTCCTTGTTGTGAAAAGCGATGCGCCAATTTGGTGCTGCTGTGGCGAATTTTCAGTTTATTACGCAAGCAATATGCCCGCGACACTTTTATTAACAAATCAAACAAATTATTGGCGCAAAAAAAACCCCGAACCAGGTCGGGGTTTTTCAGAAAAAGTATCGCAACTTACTGTTTCTTTTCGGGCTGCTTTTCGCCTGCCTTGGGTTGATCACCCAGGATCGACTTGGCAGGGCAAATTTTAAATGCAGGACATTTTTGACAACCAACAGCAATCGCAATCGGGCAAACAGTCATGGCGGTCCTCGTTTGTGGTTATGGGAAAGCTCCCACATTCAGTATTGCAGATTAGTGCAATGTTCCGCTAGGGGGTTTATTCAATTGATGACTGACGAAGTTTTGCGCCGCCCCGCGTGCAAAATTCTCTTCCTCGGGAGAAACATCATCAAGCAACAATTGAAGCTGCTCCGGTATGTCGGTCTCGGGAAAAAGCACTTGGTAAATGTAAAGCCAGCTTAAGGCAACACCCCGATCCTTCGACACTTCAACGCCATCGAGATACAGCAAAGACAAACTCAGCATGGACAGGGGTGAACCGAGTTTGGCTGCTTCAGTGAAGTAAGCCATGGCCAAAGCTGCATTTTTTTCAAGCCCTTTGCCGTGAAGATAATACACACCCACGTTGTGCATGGCCTGCGACAAACCGCCCTGCGCTGCTTTGTCAAAATACTTGAAGGCTTGCGCAAAATCGGGCACTGGCGCACGTTCTAGCTCAAGTGCCAGGTGGTAAGCCGAATTCGGATCGCCCAAGTCGGCAGCCTGCCGGGTGTATTGTGCGGTCAAGTCAGCGCTGGCATCCAGATGTCCTTCTACGCCGCCCTTGTATATTTGGGCCAAGGTAAGTACGGCCATCAACACCCCGGCCTGGGCGGCTTGTTCCAGCAAACTTACGCCACGCGGAACATCTTGCATGCCCAATTCACCAGACACCAGCAAACGCCCGAGAATAACCTTGGCATCCACTTCATTCGCTTCAACACCTTTTTCAAGCCACTGCAACGCCTGCTGGCAATCTTCCTCACTGCGGTTCTCTGCATACAGATAAGTGAACGCGATCAGGTTGTAGTGACCGTCCCATTGATGTTTCAGGGTGTCCAGCAAGCGCTGGCGTGCCTGTGGCAACTTCTTCGCAACAAAAAGGGATTTGATTTCGTCGGTGAATTCGACTGGGGGTTGGGATTGCATGGCGTGTTAAACGTAAACTGTTCGAATCGAGATCTTACTGAATAATCATGATCACACCCTATATTGCCGTTCAAATCAAAGAAGATGTTTACACCCAGATGAAGGCGCTGCATGTTCGCGCATCCAAACCCATCAGCGATGAAGACAAAGCCTTGGGGGCTGACCTGCTGGCACAAACCTATGTGCAACTGCTCGATACCTGCTTTACTCACTTGCTCGACGAGTTGAACAAAACCCAGCCCGACAAAATGCTGCAAGATGCATCAAAGGTGATTCACAAGGTGCAAAGCGAGGCACAGCACTACATCGGTTGGCTGATCAAATTCATCGCCAACAAACGCGTGCCGCCGGTGATACACCACTTTCACGACATGGTTCACCTGCTGAACCTGAACGGCAAAGAATGCCCTTACATCGTAATTCCGGTCACCACGACTTATGCCGAAAATGCCAGCGATGTCATGAATGCGCTGGCCATGAAAGACGATACGCGCATTCAAGAAGGTGTTGAGCTGTTGATTGAGGCGATTGAAACTGCGCTGGTGCCGCTGGTGTACACACCCAAAGACCTGATGGGTTTTAACTTTGTGATCAGCAAAACAATCAACGGTGTGATCAATGTGCTGCACACGCTGTTCAAACACACACTGCGCAAACTACCCCCACACATCAAGGTGGAAAGCTGCCCCAATATTGCAGCTCACTTTGAAAAGTTTCTGATCAGAAAGTAATCTTCAAGCCGCTTGAATGAAACGGTGCAGCAGCGGAAACACTTCCGTTTTCGCGGCTTCGCCACGAATCATTTGGCTGTGCGAAAAGTCTTTGCTGAACCCCTGCTTCACAGTGCATTCGTGCCAGGTTTTGGGGCCACCCAGTGCCTCGTAAATTCGCCGACAACCTTTGGTGGGTGCCACTTCGTCCCGACCTCCGGCAATCACCAGTGAAGGCACGTTAATTTGTTTGAGTGCCTCCAGGTAATCAAAACCGTCAGTGCCTTTCCATCGCCCACTCAAATTCCACTTGCACCACTGCACCAGCAGCAATGTGGGCTCACCCTCGGGGCCGATGGGTACCAGCTTTCGGGGTGTACGGCCGAACAGGCGCGTTAAGGTACCCAGGGCAGCCACCCGCATTTTTTCTTTCAGGTTGGGTGCTGCGTCGGTGACTTGCGCACCAATCAGGCTCAGGGTTTTGATTTGTGCCAGGCGTTGTGGCTGGCGCGCCAGCAACATCAGCGCGAGCAAACCACCCCCACTGTGGGAAGTCCAATGCAGCTGTTCAAAGCCCGTGTACTGAACAATGAAATCAATGGCTGCGGGCAAATCATTCAAAGCGGGATATTCAAAGTTTTGTTTGCGGTGCGCTGGCTTTGCATGCCCGTGCCCGCCCCACTCCAACAACCAGGTGTCGAAACCCTGCTCGGCCAGAAAACTTCCCAAATGTTCCACTGCCAACTGGTTGGACAACGTGCCATGCGCAACCACCACTGGCAAACCTACGGGCTTGGCAGGCTTGTACCTGTGCAAGGCCACGTGGCCACCACCCTGCATGGGGACCAGGTGAGTTTCCTGTGTCATCTGCAAACCCGCCATAGCGTTCAAGCCGCAGGTTTTGAGATGAACTTCACCACCTTGGTGGCCCAGCTGCGTGGCGTGAAGCGAATGCTTTGGGCCATGGTCCAGTTCAAGGCGCCGTGAATGTACACACGCTGGTTTCGCTTCATGGCAGCGTAGCCTTTCACAGCGACATCCTCGGAGCTTGGCATGCGTTTGCCTTGAACCAGGGCTGACTTCTGCATATTGGCTTCAGCCTGAAAACCCGATGCAGTTGGGCCGGGGCACAAGGTGCACACAGCCACACCGCTGTCTGCCAACTCTTCGGCCAGCGCTTCGCTAAAACTAAGCACATACGCCTTGGTAGCGTAATAAGCTGCCATGTAAGGGCCGGGCTGAAATGCTGCAGTTGAAGCCACGTTCAGAATTTTTCCGCGGGTGTTGAGCAAATCGGGCATGAAGCCACTGCACAACACGGTGAGTGCGTCCATGTTCAGGCGCAACATGCTGGTGGTGTCTTCAACGGGCGTGTCTTTGAACAAACCATAGGTGCCCACGCCCGCATTGTTCACCAAGTAGTTCAGTTCAATGTTGTGTGCTTTCACCTTGGCAATCAATTCACTTGCCGCATTGGGTTTGGATAAATCGGAGGCAATCACGATTACATCGACTTTGTATTTGCCCATCCAGTCTGCAGCCAACTCTGCAAGCTTGGCCTCATTGCGTGCACTGAGCACCAAGGAAATTCCGTCTTTTGCAAAACACTCGGCCAAATGCAAACCAATACCAGACGACGAACCTGTCACCAATGCCCACTGCTTCATTCATCTTCCCCTCTTCTCACAAAATCGGCGATCGCCCACAAGGCTTTATCGGCTTTTTCCACAAAGGCACTGAACATTTGAAAGTTGTGCCACATGCCTTCGTGCACAGTGCAGCTTACTTGTACGCCAGCGGCTTGGGCGCGCTGTTCGAGCAATAAAGCATCATCCAGCAAAATTTCGTCGCTACCCACTTGAATCAACATGGGCGGCAAATCATCAAGTTCAGCAAATACGGGTGACACACTTGGGTCAGCCGGCAGTATCTCGCCACAATACGCACTGACACCCCGCTGCAAGGGCACCACGCTTAACATGGGGTCGGCCTTGGCCCGGTTTTGAATGGAGTCTGAAGTCAATGTCATGTCAACAAACGGGGAAATCATCACCAGGCCAGCCGGCAGAGGAATGCCTTCGTTACGCGCATAAATGGCCATCGACAATATATGTGCCGCGCCTGCAGAATCGCCTATCAATGTCATGTTTTGCGGATTCACATCCAGATCCAGCAAAGCCTGATACGCAGCCATTCCATCTTCCAGTGCAGCTGGATATGGATTTTGGGGAGCAAGCCGGTAATCCAGTAAAAATACACGGGCATTGCACCGAACAGCAAGTTCACTGGCCAGGGGCAAATGCGTCTCAAGCGAGCCTGCGAAAAATGCCCCACCATGCATGTGCAACAACACTTGGTCGGTGTGCGCATTGGCTGGGCGAACCAGTGCACACATGCAGGTACCCAGCTCCAGATACTCAACGCGAGCATCGGGCCGTACTTTGAATAGCGGTGCACCGGCATTCATGGTGGCAGCCAGCCAACTGAGTGGAATAGGAAGTTTACCGGGCGCTTTGAAGGTGCTGCGCAATGTTGCGCGAACAGCTTTCTCGGCCACAAACTGAATCGGGTTCATGAGTGCAGGGTCTCCGAATGTGACAGCGCAATTCCATTTACGCTGTTTTTGTTATTTTCTTCAATATAGCGAATTTGCAGCAGGCGGCAGCCCCAGCCAACCACCCCACCCTGCAACAAGTTAGACTATTACCTCCAATTTAATAAAAAATTCCGTGAAAACAAACGCTTCCCCAAAACAATTGATTCTTGGCTTGATGTTGGCTGGCAAGGGCCGTCAAGTAAAAGCAGCACACATTGTGCTGGCTTGCAGCCTGTTCGGTGTTTCTGAGAACAGCGCGCGTGTGGCCATGGCTCGCCTGGTTGCCGAAGGCCAATTGAAATCTGCTGGCCGGGGCATTTATACCCTGGGCAAACAAGCCGCATTTACAGGGCAAGACATTCAAGGCTGGAGCAGCAGGCTAACCGCCACCTGCGCATGGCATGGCAATTTCTATGCAGTGTTTACGGCACACCTTGGCCGCAGCAATCGGAAACAATTGCAGATTCGAGAAAAAGCCCTGGCACTGCTTGGCTTTCGGGAATATGAACAAGGCTTGTTCTTGCGCCCTGCCAATTTAAACCTGGGCTTGGTGGGCGTTCAGGAAAAACTGCTGGCGCAAGGCGTTGAAAAACAGGTTCTTGCTTTTGAACTAACTCCGGCCAACCCCACGCAACTCAAATCGATTCAAAAGCTTTGGGATACCCGAAAACTTGAAAAACTGTATTTAAGCCACACCAAAAAACTGAATGACTGGATGCAGGGCTATTCACGCATGAAACTTGAAAAGGCTGCCCGAGACGCCTACCTGGTGGGCAGTCAGGCTATTTATGAGGTGCGCCGCGACCCCCTGCTTCCGGCTGAATGGGTGAACGCTGCTGCACGGCAACAATTCTTTGAAAGTGTGCTGCGCTTTGATGAAACCGGCACCCGGGTGTGGCGTGAGTTGCAACTGCGCATTTTGAAAGACGAAGAAGTGATCTAAAAAAGCACTTCATTACACCGCTTTACTTTTAATTCCATATCTGTAATATTACATCCACAACTGTCAACGTCATTGATGGTAATGACGAACAAGACCCAGTGGAGGCTGTCATGCGTACACCTGTTTCTATTCACCAGAAAGGTTCGAGCTTTCCTGTTCGTCGAATGGATTTTGATTTCTCCAACATCAATCGGCATTTTGTGAACAACGACCCAGCCAGTAGCCACGTTTGGACCGCCTTTCAAGCTTATTTTCCTGAAGGCGAGCAATTCTTCGTGGACGCGGTTCGAGACGCTAAAAAGTGGGTAAAAGACGAGGCACTGCTAAGAGAGATAAGCGCATTCATCGGTCAAGAAGCCATGCACGGCAAAGAACATTTGCAGGCCAATGCCGAACTGAAACACCAAGGAATCAATGTAAACGGTTGGGACGCCCGCACACGCTGGGCGCGCAAACGCTTAAACAGATTACTGTCGGTAAAAGCCCGACTGGCGGGTACTGCGGCGGTTGAACATTACACTGCTGTGATTGCCGAACACATCATGAAAAGTGAAGAATTTCACACGATGATTGTCGATCCAACCATCAAGAACCTGATCTACTGGCATGCCATGGAAGAAAGTGAGCACCGTGCTGTTGCCTTCGATACGCACAAAGCGGTGGGGGGCACTTATCTCCAACGCGCCGTAGCCATGACAATCGTGTCAATCGCAATCGGGCCCGTGGTATTGGCCGCCACGCTAAGCTGCATGAAACAAGACGGAGAACTGTATAACGCAAAATCATGGTTGAAATGCGCTGACCTGTACTTGGGGCGCAAAGGCCTTTTCCGCAAGATGATTCCTGACCTGCTTTGTTTCTACAAACCCGGCTTCCACCCCATGCAGACCAATATGGACGCCTCTATGAAGTTGTGGAAAGAACGACTGTCCCTGGTTTAAATAAAAAAAAATTTGAACGATTGATTGAATCTGAGTTACATTTCCACGTGTATCAATGTTAATCGTTGTAAACATAGGGTCTTTACTCAAGTATTATTCAACGAAACTACCTAGTAAAATTTTAAGAACAACCAGCAAAAAACTCACGACACTCGAAGTC
The DNA here is from genome assembly GCF_902506325.1 of Limnobacter sp. 130. Lineage (GTDB taxonomy): Bacteria > Pseudomonadota > Gammaproteobacteria > Burkholderiales > Burkholderiaceae_B > Limnobacter. The sequence goes on along the minus strand of NZ_LR732330.1, from coordinate 47,942 downwards.
GGGCGCACAGCGACTCGGCACGTCGGAGCCAGGAGACAGACCAATGGTGTTTTTGCAGCAAAGCTCCCTTCGGAGAGCCTGTGCCGTGGCATTTTCAATCACGGCGTTTTCGCTTAGCCAGCAAGCCATTGCAGGCGGTACAGCCAACGACAATCAAAGCACGATGGGTATCGCGACCGCGGGTGCCGGCCAGGCGGCCGAGGCTTCGGATGCATCGGTCATTTTCTTCAATCCGGCTGCATTAACCCGATTTAAACGAATTGAAGTGTTGAACGTGGCCAGCATTGCCACTTTTGACAACGATTACACCTCAACTCAAAACAACGATGGCCCGCCCACGGACGATGGCCGTGAGGGTTCCGCTGGCGAATTCTTTTCTCGCAAAGACGGCTACGACTCAGCCCTGTTTATCCCTGGCCTTTTTGTAGCTATTCCTGTGAGTCCGAAGCTGGTGGTGGGTTTTAGCGCATCAGGCTCACACGGCTTGCTGACACGCTACCGCGAAGATTACCCTGGCCGTGGTTCGGGTCGGGAAAGTGATCTGAAAGTGACTCGACTCAACCTGGGTTTTGGCTACAAGTTGACGCCCACATTGTCGATTGGTGCCAACGGATCTTATGAACGTTATTTCCAGTCAATCAAACTGCGTGTGAACTTCCGCGACGCGGTGAGCAAGCTTGGACCACCCGGAACGCTGGCAGCCCTTGATACCGCGGCAGCCCTCGGACAAGCGCCCCCCGTCCCTGGCGAAACTGACGGCAAGCTGAGAATTTTTGGCTGGGCATTCAACGCGCAGGCTGGCTTGTTGTGGGAACCGACGGATCGCACGCGGATTGGTGCCTCTTATCGCCCCAAAACCCGATTCAATGGTAACCAAGGCGAGCTGACCATCAATGAAAATGCGGACACAGCAGCGTTCAGAGAGTTTTTGAATGGTGGTTTGGTCACGTTGGCTGGCCCAATTCTGGGCATCAATGGCCCTCAAGCGGCTGGTGACCTTCAACCTCAGCAGCAGGCTCGGCAAAGTGTTATTTTCCCGGATGAATTCCGCATTTCGCTGTTCCACCACTACAGCCCGAAGCTGGACTTGATGGCGACCTACACCTACCAGGATTACACCGAGACTTTCCTGCGTTATGAACGCGTGGCAACTGGCCGCGTGATCCAAGAGGTCCCACAGAACTTCCAGGTTGCGCACGCTTATCGCGTGGGCATGAACTACAGGGCCTTCAAGCGACTCACCTTGCATGCTGGCTACGGCATGGAAAATGGCGTGGTGGGCGACGATCTTCGTATTCCGATTCTTCCTGACAACGACCGTCGCTTTTACGGTATTGGCGCAAGCTTCACACCAAGCCGGGACACTACCATTTCGGCGGCCTACGGCATTATCGACGTAGACGCCAGTGTGGTAGGTAACAACGACCAGGTCAGACCACGTGAAGTGTCTGGCGGTGAGTTCAAAGGCATTGCCGACCTGGACGCTGATTTCGTGTCGTTCAGTTTGATTCAAAAGTTTTAAGTGTTAATAAAAACACCCTGAAAGCAGTAACTTGAACGGTCGCTTTAAGCGGCCGTTTTTTTCGCCTGCTCTACCTGCGCGCGCAACTCCACTTCCAGCGCAGGATCTAGCCGCAATTGCTTGGCCAGTTCTTGCAGGTAACTGCGTTCCATAAAGCTTTCTTCATCCACCACCAATACACTGGCCAGAAACATTTCAGCAGCCAACTCAGGCGTTGTTGCATAGCTCGCTATTTCCAGCGGATCCAAGGGCTTGTTCATTTCCTGATCAAACCAGCGTTGAAGTTGGGGATCATTGGTAATTTTTGCAATTTCACCGTCTATGAGCTGGCGCTCTTTCGCATCAATGTGACCGTCGGCTTTTGCAGCGCCAATCAACGCCCGCAATATAGCCTGGCTGTGCTGTTCAACTTGCGGTTCTGGCAAACGATCAACGGTTTGCGGCTCGCGTGTGGCTGCAATATTGCCCTGCTGCTGTTGCCAGTTGCCATACGCTTTGTAAGCCAACACGCCCAAAGCCGCCAAACCACCGTAAGTAACTACTTTGCCCGCCATTTTTTTGTGGCGTTTGTTGCCCAAGAGCATGCCCAATGCTGCCGTGGCGGCAGCGCCACCACCTGCGCCAACCAACATGTCTCTCATCTGCGTATTGCTGCCAGCGGAGGGTCTGGACGCACCACCACTGCCGCCCTGGATCATGTCAGTGCCAGCTTTCAACAGTTGGTCAATCAAACTCTTGGAATTCATTCACGGCTCCATTTCTTGTTGTTGAAATGAATGGACTGTGAATCCGGGAAAAAATTCAATCCAGCATCGGGTCAGCGGCTGGAAACGCAGCGGAAACCAATGTGCGAGGTGCTGCTGGCACCTGCCACACCAATGCGTGCGGCGGGCCGGTAGCGCAGGCAATACTCAGCAGCGCACAGGTGCGAGCCACCTTTCAGGGTGAACAAGGTGTGTGCATCTTGTTGCGGGCTACATGAACAGCAAGCGGAAGGAGCTGTAAAAGCGGTTTGTGTCCATTCCCACACATTGCCAATCATGTCGTGCAAACCATACCCATTGGCCGGGAATTGACCCACTGCCACAGTGGCAGGTATGCCGCCCGGGGCGAAATACCATGGGAAAGCCCCCTGCCACACCTGCGCCATGCGTTTGCCGGCGGGTGCAAATTCATCACCCCAGGCAAATTCAGTGTTGCCCAAGCCACCGCGTGCCGCAAACTCCCATTCTGCTTCCGTGGGCAGCCTTCCGCCTGCCCAGGCCGCATAAGCTTTGGCGTCTTCAAGGGCAATGTGTACCACGGGGTGCTGATCAAAGTCAGCGGGCAATTTCTGGCCAGGGCGCGGGTTGTGCCAGCATGCGCCCTGCTCCGCTTTCCACCACAGGTCGGGATTGTTCAAAGGCACAGGACTTTGAGTCATTTGAAACACATGTGAGTGCCCCTGACGCTCGGCTTGGGTGATGTAACGAGTCGCGTCAATAAACGCTGCGAAATCTGAATTGCACACGGGAAAAACATCGATTGCAAACTCAGCCACACTTGCGGTGCGCTCGGGGCGTTCCTCAGGATAGTGGCGATTCGATCCCATGCAAAAATCGCCACCCGAGAGCACAACATGATTGCTAAACATTCAGTCCCATTTGGCTTAAAAAGCGCAGCATTTCAACCGGGTTGACTTTACTGGTATCGACATCAATTGTCACTTTGCCCAACTTGCCCTGAAAAGGATTGGGGCCGCTGTACCGGGTCGACACCTGGTTGCCCAGATCGGAACCCACAGTAAAGCCATCGTAACTGGTTGAAAACAGCACGCGCTTGAAAGTGTGCTTGGCCACCTGTTGACCGTTGACAAACAAGGCGCCCTCACCATCAAAGGGTCGGGCTGTCATGCGTTGCTGGTATTTGATTTTCAGTTTCCCTTCGGGCAATACGGCATTCGATTCAATTCGCTCAACATACGGCACCAGGCTTTGCTCATAAAACAGCTTTCCGTTCTGGATGTACAACACCCAGCCAGCATACTTGGCTCCTTGCGCCAGCAACACGCCATCGCCAGCGTCCTTGGTGCGCTCACAATCCAGTTCAATGGTGTGGGACAAACCACATACAATCGGTGCCACGTCGCGTGCCAAACGCTCCACGGGCGGGTAAAAATCCCAGCGTGCACGCAGGCCTTTTTCTTGCCTGTCTTGCACCAGGCGCAGCACCAGGTTGCGATCGTCCAGTGGCAGCACATTGTGCTGTTGCGCAGCTTTTAACCATTTGCTTTTTAGGCGCTCAACCACCTCGGGGAACTGGCTGGCCAGGTCAACGCCCTCGGCCGGGTCTTTGCTTAAATCGTAGAGTTCCCACACATCGTCGTCGAAAGGCTTGCCGCGCGTGTGGCGCGCCACGGCTCGCCAGTTATTCTCCATGTAGGCACGGTGACCGCCCAACTCGAAATACTGTTCCGTGCGGGTTGGGCTATCGGCTTTGCCGAATGTGGGCAGTACACTTTGCCCCTCGATGGGTTTTTGTGGCTGGCCTTTGTACACCGCCGGGCGTTCAACGCCTGTGGCTTCCAGCAAGGTGGGAAACAAATCCACCACATGCACGAAGTTGTTACGCAATTCGCCCTGCGCAGCAATTCCTTTTGGCCAGCTTACGATCAGCGGATCGGCCACACCGCCCAGGTGGGCATATTGTTTGTACATTTTGAATGGTGTGTTCGATGCACTGGCCCAACCCATGGGGTAATGCGGGAAGGTGCCCTCTTCGCCCAGCACATCGTACAACTGCGCGGCTTCTTCGACAGGAATTGGACGACCAAAGGCAGGCGCGAATACATTGGGTGTACCCGTGGGCGTACCTTCCGGGGAGCCGCCGTTGTCCGAGAACAAAACCACAATGGTGTTCTCGCGCACACCCAGTTCATCCAGGCTTTGCAACAGGCGTGCAATATTTGAATCCATATTGCTCATCAAGCCTGCATACACTTCCATGTAACGCGCGGTGATCTGCTTGTGGGCCTGCGGCAATTTGTCCCAGCTGTCGGAACCAAACGAAAGGGGCGGCAATTCAACTGTGTCGGGCATCACGCCAAGCGCTTTTTGCCGTTCCAGCCGTTCGGCACGTATGGCATCCCACCCTTTGTCGTATTGGCCTTTGTAGGCATCACGTTCATGGGCACGCGCCTGCAAAGGTGAATGCGGACCAGGGAAAGCAAGGTGCAGGTAGAACGGGCGACCGGGCTCCAATGCTTGCTGGGTGCGAATGTAGGTGATTGCCCGATCGGTAAGGTCGTCGCACACGAAATAATCGGGGGTATCGGGTGGCTCTACCGGTGCAATGCCATCGAACAATTCCGAGGGCTTGAAGTAATCCGTGGAGTGCCCCTGAAACCAGTAAGCACGATCAAAACCGCGCTGAGTCGGCCAATTGTCATAGGGACCATTGGCACCCGTGGTGTGCGCATTGTTGACGTGCCACTTGCCACTGAGGAAAGTAGACCAACCTGCACCCTGCAACACCTCAGCCAGGGTGGCTGCTTCATGGGTTAAATCGCCCCGGTAGCCGGGGTAGCCTGCGTCAATGTCGGCAAGCCAGCCCATGCCGGCTGAATGGTGATTCAAACCCGTCAGGAACGATGCGCGCGTGGGCGAACACATGGAACAGGTGCGAAAGTTGGTGTACTGCAAACCTGTTTTTGCCAAGGTGTCTATGGCCGGTGTTTTAATTTCGCTGCCGTAACAACCCAAATCGGAAAAGCCGCAGTCGTCCAGAAGTATGACCACCACATTGGGCGCGCCCGCTTTGGCTTTCGGTTTGCTTGTGCTGGCTGGGCGGGAATCCTGAAACGAAAGGGCAACCTGCGCAGCCTCACCCTCGGGCAAGGCTTTGGGTGTCATCAATGCACGCGCCTTGTTGTTGGCCACATGCGCGCCAGTGGCAGCAACACCCACGGTGGCGGCACCCACTGCAAGGCCCGACAAAAATGCGCGCCTTTTTAAACGCTTGGGCGACAGGCTGTCGTCGTTTGAACCACCCTGTTGATCATCGTCTTGCTGCGCCATGTCTGTCCCCACGTTTGAATTGTTGGTGTCTGTTTCAAGTGCTCTTAACTAGTGACACTATTTGTGTCACTATATACAAAAGAAATTTTAATCTCAAGGAGTTCTGCGCATGGCAATGCCAAATGTGTTGAAGGTTCATGGTCTGGATCTTTCCTATTTCACTGGCAAGCTTGAGGCCTACTTGCGCAGCAAGCAAATTCCTTACGAGCTGATCGAAATGGACACCGCCGATTTTAAACACTGCGGCAAGGCAACGGGAGTGGCCCAAATGCCGCAGGTGGAGTGGCTCAATGGGCAATGGCTTAGCGACAGCACATTGATCATTGAATTTCTTGAAGAACTCAAGCCAGAAACGACGATCATGCCGCAGAAGGCTTCTGTACGATTTGTTGCTCAATTGCTGGAAGATTTTGGCGATGAATGGCTGTGGCGCCCTGCCCTTTACTATCGCTGGGCCAATGCGAAAGACGCAAGGCTGATGAGTACCCGCCTAGCCGAGGGCATGATGCGGGATGTGCCCCTGCCCCTGTTCATGCGACGCTGGGCGATATTAAACCGTCAGCGATTTCATTTTCTTTGGCGTGACGGTGTGCGACCACGCACTGCAAAAAGGGTTGAAGCCCATTATCTGGAAACGCTGGATGCGCTCGAGCACATTTTGAGCAAACAGGCTTTTGTACTTGGAAACCGCCCCACGCTGGCTGACTATGGTTTTTATGGCGGCATGTTCCGGCACTTTTTCTGTGACCCAACACCAGCTGCAATTATGCGTACACGGGCACCAGCAGTGCATGAGTGGGTGGCCCGCTTGTGGAACACCCGCATTGAGGACTACATCAACTGCCCCATGCCGGAGGTAATTTCTGAAAACTTGCGCCCACTTTTCAGAATCGTCGGTCAGGAGTTTTTGCCCTATATGCAAGCCAATGAAGCGGCCATTGAACTGGGCCATACGACATTCAAATTCGACAGCCAAGGCACGCTGTTCAATCTGCCAGCACAGCCATATCGGGCATGGCGGTTCCAGCGGCTTCGAACACGCTATCAACAACTTCCCCCGCACACCCAAAACGAGATACACGCGTATTGCCCAGAACTGGGCGAAGCGTTGCTCAAAGCTGTAACATTCCCGATAGAAAGCAGAATCAAGGGATTACCCATCACAACACCCACAACAATGACAAGCAGAACATGGTGAAAGTAGACGGTAGAACGACTCGCGGGCAAGAAAACAAAAAACAGATTGTTCAGGCACTGATTGAACTGATTCGTGAAGGACAGCCTGCCCCAACAGCCGAAATGGTGTCAGCCCGCGCAGGCGTGGGTCTTCGAACAGTATTCAGGCATTTTAAAGACATGGAAACCCTGTACCGGGAAATGACCTGTGCAGTAGAAGCGATCCTGGCCCCGGTACTGGCCACTCCTGTGCAGGGCGAAACCACCAGTGAAAAACTGATGCACGCCATTGACCGGCGAGCAGACATGTTTGAGAAGCTGGCGCCACTACAAGCTGCAAGCTTGGTGCATTTGCATGAGTCACCTTACTTGCGTAAACGCCAGGCTGACAATGTTGAGCTGCAACGCTTCCTGCTAAAGGCTTTCCTGCCGGCCGACTTGGTGAAAGACAAAATACTGTTCGAAGCCATCGACCTGACTCTTAGTATAGAAACCTGGTTGCGGCTTCGACGCGATCAGCAACTCAGTGTGAGCCAGGCTAAAAAAGTACTACGACGAAGTATTGAGCAATTGCTGAAGTGAACGCACTTTACATGAGGTGATCGAGCAGCAGATCGAACTGCGCAATGCCTTGCTCGCGGGTCACCAGCTTGTCGCGTATTAATTGCCGAATTCCCCAAAACGAGAGAATGACCATCCAGACCAGGCTGGTTGCTGCTGCTTCGTCAAGTCCCTTTGACTTGCGAATCGCAGGCACCCACAACTTCAAAATGACGTCGCGAATACCCAATCGAATTGTTTCCAGTTCAGGCGAATTTAACCCCGACCCGGCGATTAACTGCCACAAGGCATCGCCTTTTCCGACAGGCATATCCAGAGACACAAGTTCAGCAGCGCGAATGGCCTGTTTCAAGTCATTTGGATGATTGGCAATGGCCTGCGCCGTACCTTGCATGGTGTCGGTGAACACTGCCCAGGCAGTGGCCCCCAACAAACTTTCCAGATTCGGAAAATGTTGATAAACCAACTGGCGACTAACACCAGCGCGATCGGCCAGCGCGCTCATGTTCAGCACACCCCACCCAGCGTCTTCGACCAATTCAGCCGCGCTGTGCAACAAGGCTTTTTTTCGATCGTTTTTGCCCAGATAAGGGCGCTTTTCTTGGGTTTGGCTTGAGGTCATTGAGCGGTATCAATAGGGTGAAACTTTGCTCAGTGTGCCACAGCTTTAAAGAAATTGACACACTGTAAATATTAATGTTCTAATCAAGTATCAAAACCCCTACCAAATGGGTCGACATGAGACAAAACTACACGCTCTATGGCTGGCACCTGTCCTATTTCACAGGCAAGGCTTTGTGTTATCTGCGTTACAAGCAGGTGGACCACACGCTGAAAGCAGTCAACCTGTTTACATTGACGCGCACCATCAAACAAAAAACCGGCGCGGCAGTCATGCCCGTACTAAAAACTGCATCCGGTGACTGGATTCAGGACACCAGCGAGATCATTGATTACATTGAGTCGCTGCATCACGACAACCCAGTGATTCCAAACACGCCCGTGCAGGAATTTGCCTCCATGCTGCTGGAGGCCTGGGGGGATGAGTGGTGGGTACCGATCGCCATGCACACACGCTGGAACTACCCCGAGAACTACGCCGTGTTTGAGCACGACGCCGGAAAAGCACTGCTGCCCTGGATGCCCCGCTTTCTTCAGAACAAAGCCGCCCAACGACCTGCGAAAATGCTGAAAGGCATGCTGCCTTTTGTTGGCATTGTGCCCGAGCAATACGACACCATGAATGAATGGACTGTCCAAATGCTCGACACACTGGACATGCATTTCAAGCAATTTCCCTTTTTACTCGGCGCACGCCCCACCCTGGGCGACTTCGGCTTGGTGGGCACCATGTACGGTCATTTGGGCCGTGACCCTTGGCCCAAACGCGAACTGATTGAGCCTCGAAAACATTTGCACGCCTGGCTGGAGCGGATGAAAGATCCGGCCTCGCATGCCCAGTTTGATCTACTGCCCAATGATGAAATTCCAGCAACGCTGAATCCGGTATTTAGGTCAATTTTTGATGAATTCATTCCAATGGTGGCCAGCGTAGGCGACCTGGCCACTGAACACGCGGCAAAACACGGTTTGAATCAGCGTTTGCCCAGACGAATCGGTGAAGTGTGCTCAACCATGGGCGGCAAACCTTTCAAGCGTGGTGCACTGCCCTACATGATCTGGATGTTGCAACGTGCCCTGAATTGTTACCAGCAAATGGCAGACAGCGACAAGCATGCCGTTCGCGACTGGCTCAGGCAACACCAGGCCGAACACATACTCAATTTGGATTTGCCCCGCGTGGAACGCAGGGCACTGACCGTGGCAGTCACTTCGCTGTCGAAACAACGCATGGAGAAAGTAGCTTGAGCAAAACAGTCGTCATCACCGGAGCGTCGTCGGGCATTGGAAAAGCCCTTGCTTTGGAATTCGCCCAGCGCGGCTACAACCTTGGCTTGGCTGCACGCAGGCTCGACAAACTTGAAGCGCTGCGCGCTGAAATTGTGTTGCTGCCTGGTTGCCAGAATCTGCAGGTTGAAGTAATTGAACTGGATGTGAATCAAACCGACACGGTTGGTCCGGTGCTGCATACCTTGTTCAGCCACCTTAACCAGGTTGACGTGGTGATCGTGAATGCGGGAGTGAACAAGTTGACGAGTATCGGCAAAGGTCAACTCAATGAAGAATTGGGATTGATACAAACCAATTTGCTGGGTGCCATTGCCACCGTCAATGCTGCAGTGGAGTGGTTTAAACAGGCCGGAGGCGGTCAGCTGGTCGGAATTTCCTCACTGGCTTCGCTCACGCCCATTCCAAAACAGGCGGCTTATTGCGCCACCAAGGCGGCGTTCTCGATGTATCTGGATTCTGCTGCCATTGAGCTGAAAAAATACAAAATTGACGTGACAAAAATTTTGCCTGGTTTTGTAAAAACAGACATTGTTGACAACATGGACAAATTTCCATTCGTGGTTTCCGCAGAGCAAGCAGCAAAGGAAATGGCGCAACACATTGAGAAGCGTCGCAGCACCGGTGTTGTTCCAGCTTACCCCTGGAAATTGCTCAAGCCATTGCTGGCCAACATGCCCTCGGGTGTGTGGCGCTACATGAAGTAAACCAGACATGAGCACCTCCTTCTCCGTGTTTGGATTTCTGTTTGTGGCTGCGCTGATCGGCTTACTGGAATGGCAAAGCGACGAACCTACCGCTAGTAACGAACTGGTGATTACCGGCGCACAGCGGGCATTTGTTCGAGAGCAAACCTTGCAGGCAGGTGCCCAAACAAAGGGTACATCGACCTTTGACCATGCCATGCAAACCTACATCGATGAGGAAATACTTTATCGAGAGGGTTTGAAACTTGGACTGGACAAAGACGATTTAATCGTGAAGCGGCGCGTGGTGCAAAAAATGCGCTTTTTGCTCGAGGACATGACCCCAGTGGCTCCACCCACGCAAGAGCAGCTTGAGGTTTGGCTTCAGCAAAATCCGCAACGCTATCAAACCGAACAAACCGTGCGGTTTGAGCATCACTTTTTTAGCCGGGGCAAACGCGGAGACGAAGCCGTATATCAGGCTGCAATCGCTCGCCAGGAATTGGGGCAAGGCAAAGCAGTGCAATCAGACCCCTTTCCTTTGCAAGCCGATCAAAGCCCGGTGAGCAAAGACCAGATCATCAAAGACATGGGCTCACCTGTCGGCAAAATTTTGCTGGAGCTGCCACTTGAGCAATGGTCAGCGCCGGTTCAATCCAGCCTTGGGGTGCATTTGTTCAAGGTGCTGGAGCGACATGAGGGCCACACCATGACTGTTGAGCAGGCAGGCAATCAGTTGCGATCCGACCTGATGGCAGCGCAGCGCGAAACAGTGAACGCTGCTGGCCTGGCTGCCTTGCGTTCAACGTACACCATCAAGGAATCGGAGTGAGGCCGTTCGCACTTCTCGCTGGATTGTTCGCCCTGTGGCTGGGCTTTGGTATACCGGCGCAGGCCCACGAAATGGGGACATCTGCACTGGTACTGCACGAGGAATCACAAGGATATGGTCAACTGGTATTCAAACGCACCGTGAGTGCTGATGGCAAAGTACCCCCGATCGATTTCAAGTTTGAACCACGCTGTGAGCTGCGCAATATCAACACAGAATGGGAAGACAATGCCGAGGTTATTCAGCGTGGACAGTTTCACTGCAACAGCGCTTTAAAAAATCACCGGCTACAGGCCAATGGATTCACCCGCTTGGCACCCGATTTAATTGTATTGGCCACGCCACTGAACGGTAGTCGCGTTCAATCGGTGCTGACACCCAAACAAACTGAAGCGTCACTGGGTTCACAAACCCCCACCGCTGCACCACTGGAATATCTCGGCATTGGCATTGAACACATCGTATTTGGTTGGGATCATGTGTTGTTTGTCGCTGGCTTGTACCTGCTCTGGAAAAAACGCAGACAGCGACTGCGCCAATTGATTGGACAATTCACTTTGTTCACAGTGGGGCACAGCCTGACCTTGGCCCTGCTGGTGCTCGGCTTGATTGCAGTACCCACGCGCGCCATTGAAGCGTGGATTGCATTGAGCGTACTTTGGCTTGCATGGGAGTTGATTCGCAAAGAGGTGCCGGGCAAATCCAGCTGGGCTCATCTCGTGTTGATTGGGGCCTTTGGTTTACTGCATGGCTCGGGTTTTGCGCTGTCCATGGAGCAGCGGGGCTTTCCAGAAGATGCTTTGTTGAGCACGCTTTTGCTGTTCAATTTGGGGATCGAAATTGGCCAGTTGTGGATTGTCACTTTGCTTGCCACCACTTTTGCATTTCTTGAGAAAACCCACCTGCCCACCTGGTCCCGCCTTGCACAACACACACTCACCCTGTGCATGGGTGGCGCCGCGCTGTATTGGACCGTCGAGAGGATTTACAGTTATGTTTAATCAACAGGGCCGTGCGCGGCTGTATCCCGTCTTGTCAGCATGGCTGATCCTCACCTTGTCTGCATGCATGGGCGACAACAGCAACACCGTTGCACAATCTGGTACTCCTGCAACGGTTACTCCAGCCGAGCGGCCCGACGATGTGGAATGCCTGGGCAGCAGCATTCGCAAACAGGCTTTTTTTGGTGATCTGCATATTCACACCAAGCTCTCGTTTGACGCCTACTTTTTTAATTCAATCAACGGCCCACGCGAGGCCTATCAATTCGCCAAGGGCGAGAATGCATTTTTGCCATCGGGTGAGGATCCGGATACACCCATGCGTCAAATCAACATTGGTCGACCACTCGATTTTGCGGCGGTCACCGAGCACGCCGAACAACTGGGAACCTTCTCCAATATTTGTGAGCTTCAAGGCAATGTACCCGCCGGAACCAACCCGGCCTGTAGTGCCTTGGGGCAGTTGATTCGGGACAATGTGTCGGTATTCATCACAGGCAACGTGCCGCTTTACCTTCAACTGATTACAAGTGCGGGTAGCCGGGTACCCAGCACACGAACGTGGGAGGAAATTCAGGCTGTGGCCAATGCCGAAAACCAGCCTTGCAAATTCACCACGTTCAACGGCTATGAGTTCTCATCCAACAAAGGCGGTCAAGTACTTCACCGCAATGTGATTTTCGAAGGCACTCAAGTGCCCGCCAATGTCATCAGCTCGATCCCCCCTCTTCCAACCACCGACAACACGAATGACGAATGGGGTTTGTTCGATCGACTTAAAACTGAATGTCTGGATGTTGAAGGCTGCAATGTGGTCACCATTCCACACAGTACAAATCAAAGCGATGGCCGCTTTGCGCGTGCCCGCCAGTCCGACACCGGTTTGCCACTTGCGCGAAACAACGCAACACTGACTGCAGCCGACGCCACTTTGCGCAACACCTTTGACCGCCTGTTCGAGATTGTTCAACACAAAGGTGCCAGCGAATGTATCACTGGCTTTAACAAAGGCCTGACCGGCGGTGAGGAATCAGGCTGTGGATTCGAAGAATGGAAAACGCTATGCAAAGGTGGTGTTGACGACCCCGCAGAATGTGCCAAGGTATGCAAAGGCAAACCCAACGACCCGCTGTTTTGCCAAGTGAACCGCCTGCAAGGCACTGGAAAAAGCATTCACGCCGCTGACCAATGCACAGGTAGCGATATTGGTGGATCAACCCCTGCCGACTGCACTGCCCCACTGGATTACGCGCGCAATGTGTTGCCTGAAGGCAGCGCCATTCAACGCAAACTGGGCGTGAACCCCTACCAATACGGCTTCATTGGTTCAAGTGACACGCACAACGGCATTGCCGGCAACACTGACAAAACAAAATTCTCAAAAAACTCTGGGCACGGTGGTGTGCTGGATGATGAACCCCACGAAGCATTGGGTAACTGGGAATGCAAACAACGACCACTTCCAACAGATTCAATCACCGGATTCAAATTGCCATTCAGCACCGAGTCCGCAGCAGATCCCGACAACTGCGAAGAACGTGTATTCAATCCAGTCGCCTCCAACTTCACACCAGGTGGTTTGGCTGGCGTGTGGGCGAGAGAAAACACCCGCAAGGAAATTTTTGCCGCATTGAAGCGGCGCGAAACGTTCGCGACCTCGGGTTCGCGCATGCGTATTCGTACACTGGCATCGAGCAAACCCTTCCCCAACAATATTTGCGAACAGTTGGCCGCAGGTGCAAGCCCGATTGAAGAAGGTTTGGTGGACGGTGTACCCATGGGCAGCACACTGAATGTGAAAGGTGGTGGACCCTACATTGTGGCCTACGCCATTCAGGACCCAGGCGGCGAAGAGGCAGGCATCCCTTTGCAGCGCCTTGAACTCATTAAAACCTGGGCAGATTCCAAAGGAGAGCCCAAGCAACAGGTTCTTAAACTTGCAGAAAATACCAATGCACCGCAGCCCAACGCCGACTGCAGTATTCAACAACAAGGCCCAGAGCAAATGTGCGCAGTGTTTCATGACACCCAATACAACAAGAATACAGGTGCCAGTTACTACGCCCGAGCACTTGAAAACAACTCTTGCCGCTGGACCACCAAAATATGTACAGCCAAGGGAGTTCAGTGTGAAGCACTGCAACCTGGCAACGGATTGTTTCCGGCCCAAAGTGGATTTGCTGGGTTTGAAGGATGTTGCCGAATCGAAGGTGAGCCGGGCAATTTCCGCGGAGACTTCCGCTTCATTACGCAACAGGAACGCGCCTGGAGTTCGCCCATTTGGGTCGAAAGCAGCAAGCAATAACAAGGAAGAATCATGGTCAAAAAACTGTTGATTGGCGTTGTTGCCTTAATCGCCGCAGGTGCAGCTGTGGCGTACATTCAGCGCAGTGAAATTACGTTGGCCATCGTGGAAAAAGTGGCCAACAAACGCATGCAAGACCCCTTGATCACGCTAAGCGATGGCTTGCACGTTGGGCTTTGCGGCACAGGCTCACCCTTTCCCGACCCTGACCGCGCAGCGCCTTGCACCTTGGTAATTGCTGGCAAGGACATGTTCCTATTCGATGCTGGCAGTGCCGCGGCCAAGCAAATTTCCACCATGGGTTTTTCAACAGGCCAACTCAAGGGTGTATTTGTTACCCATTTTCACTCAGACCACATCGACGGCCTGGGCGAAGTTCTCATGACCCGTTGGGCGCAGCACACCGAAGGCCAACGATTGACCGTGCATGGGCCCACTGGCATTTCTGCGGTGCTAGACGGCTTCAAAACTGCTTACACGGCAGACACCGGCTACCGCACAGCCCACCATGGTGAGGCCACCATGCCACCAGAACTGGCGGGTGCAAACATGCATGAATTCACGGTAGAAAAAGGAAGCTACACCACAGTATTGCAACAGCCCGACTTGCTCATCGAGGCCTTTGCGGTGAATCACCAACCCATCAACCCAGCAGTGGGTTACAGAATCAATTACAAAGGCCGAACCGTGGTGCTGAGTGGCGACACTGCCAGCGACGAGCAAGTGAAAGACGCTGCCCGCAATGCCGACCTGTTGGTGCACGAGGCCCTGAGCCCTGAACTGGTGGCTAAATTGCAGGAAACCGCCATCAAGAACAATCGCAGCAAACTGGCCAAAATTTTCTCGGACATTCCCAACTACCACGCCACCCCGCTGGATGTGGCCGTGCTGGCGCAGCAGGCGCAGGTGGGCCATGTGGTATTGAGCCACATTGTGCCGCCTTTGCCTCTGCCCCCGTTGCGGGAAATATTTCTGGGCAAGGCCCCCGATATTTTCAAAGGTCCCTTCCGCATCGGGGAAGATGGCGATTTCATTAGTCTGCCGGTGGGCAATAAAGAGGTGATCTACGATCGTCGGTGAAAGTTTTCTCCAATTCGACAAGATTTCTTGTTACATTTGAAAAAAATGAGAATTGGAGACAAATCATGACAGCTTCGACATTCGATGTAGTCATTGCAGGTGGGCGCTATTTTGATGGCAGTGGCGGCCCTTCCGCCCTGCGCCACATCGGCATTAAAGACGGCCGAATTGCCGCGGTCAGCGAAGCCCCGCTGCAGTTTGAAGGCAACCCCAGAGTAATTGATGCGACGGACCACTGGATCACTCCCGGTTTTCTGGACACTCACACCCATTACGACGCCGAAATGATTGTGGCCCCCAGCCTTTCTGAATCTGTTCGACACGGTGTGACCACGGTGTTGGTGGGCAGTTGTTCGCTCAGCATGATCTGCAGCGAAGCCGAAGATGCGTCCGATATATTCACACGCGTAGAAACAGTACCCCGAGAAAAGGTGCTGCCCATTCTTCAGGAGAAAAAAACCTGGAGTACGCCGCGTCAGTGGGTCGAGTTTGTACAAAAACAACCCTTGGGACCCAACCTGATTTCATTTCTGGGCCACAGCGATTTGCGCGTGGGCACCATGGGTTTGCTGGACTCAACAGATCGAAAAATAAAACCCACTGAAGCCCAGATGCAGCAGATGGAAGCCACGCTGACCGAAGCGCTGGACGCGGGTTTTCTGGGCCTTTCCACCATGTGCCTGAAATGGGACAAGATTGACGGTGATCGCGCCTGGTCGAAAAGCCTGCCCAGCACCTATGCGCGCTGGGGCGAGCTTCGACGCCTGAACAAACTTTTGCGCAAGTACCGCCGTGTGCACCAAGGCGCGCCGAACGCAGCCAATCCACTACAAATTTTTGAATATTTGATCGAGACACTGGGCTGGATTCGTAAACCCCTGAAAACCACGCTGATCGCGCTCATTGATCTGAAAGGCAACAAAACCGTGCGCCCCATGGCGCAAATTTCAAGCCGCGTGGTGAACTGGCTGGGCGGTGCATTCCGTTGGCAATTGTTGCCCACGCCATTCACCGTGTATGCCGACGGCATTGATGTGGTGTTTTTCGAGGAATTTGGTGCCGGTGAAATGGCCCTGGATTTGCGCACGCAAGTAGAGCGCAACAGCCTGTTGCAAAACGAAGACTACCGCCGCCAGTTCCGCAAGTTTTACGGGCAAAAACTCAGCCCCCGTGTTTGGCAACGCGATTTCGGTGACGCCATTATTCTGGAATGCCCCGACGCAAACCTGGTGGGCAAAAACTTTGACGAAGTAGCCCGCGCCCGCAAAGTGCATGTGGTCGATCTGTTTCTGGATTTGGTGGTGCAGTTTGGCCGCCAGCTGCGCTGGTACACCACGGTGGGCAACCACAAGCGTGAGGTAATCCGCGAACTGGTGCAGGACAAAAACACCCTGATCACCTTCAGCGATGCCGGTGCACATATTCGTAACATGGCGTTTTACAACCTGCCCTTGCGTTTCCTGAAACTGGTGAAAGAGACCATTGAAGAGGGTAAGCCGATTATGAGCATGGAACATGCCGTGTGGCGGCTAACCGGTGAACAGGCCGACTGGCTTGGTATTGAGGCGGGAAAAATTCGGGTAGGCGACCGCGCCGATTTGGTGGTGTTGAACCCGGATGCACTCAAACAGAACCTGGAACAGGTCAGCTGGGGCGACATGGAAAACTTCGGCTTGCAACGTTTGGTGAACCGCAACCCTGGCGTGGTAAAACATGTGCTGATTAATGGCAAGATAGCAATCGAGAACGAGGGTGTTGTGCCCGAGCTCGGAAAAGAAATGGGTTACGGGCAATTCTTGCCTGCAAAAACCTGAACTTTAAAAATCCACGGAGAAGTACGATGATTGGATACATTACCTTGGGCACCAATGACCTGCCCAAAAGCGGTGAATACTTTGACAAACTGTTTGCACCGCTGGGCGCCAAACGCATTCTGGAACTGCCGCACGGCATTTTCTGGGGCACCAGCATGGCCAGCCCTTTCATTGGCCTTTTAAAGCCGGCCAATGGTCAGCCTGCCAACGCAGGCAATGGCACCATGGCGGCACTGACCGCTCAAAGCCGTACACAGGTGGACGAGTTTTATGCCCATGCAAAAACACTGGGTTGCACTTGCGAAGGCGAACCCGGCGAGCGCATGCCTGGTTTTTACGCTGCCTATTTCCGCACGCCCGATGGGCACAAGATGAACATTTTTAAAATGGGCTGACCCGTTGAATACCCAATTGAACAACGTTGAAGATGTACCTGCACCCTGGACATTGACTGGCAAAGGCCTGATTGTGCTCATGCGCAGCAAGGCAGAAAAATTGATGGCTGACAAACGAATTCCGCTGGATATTCGCGACAGCTTGAAAAGCTCCGTCAGTGTACTGATGTATGTGGACTACACCCACTCCAACGCAGGCCCATACAAAGAACTGCTCTATGTACCAGGCACCGCGCAATTCAGCGAAAAACTTGGCAACAAAAGATTGCTGACCATCAGCAATATTGTGGTGAGCAGCGCCAGCAGTGTAAAGAATGGCCGGATCAATTGGGGTATTCCAAAAAACCTGTGCAACTTTGATGTTGCACAGGGACCCGAAAATCTACAAGAAATCAGCCTTCATCAAGATGACATTCCGCAATTTGAACTGGCCTATCGGGGCAAAGGCTTCGCCTTCCCGATTCACACTGGCCTGGTTCCCGGCTTCATGAAAACCTTGGGTCAACGCTGGGAAAGCAAAGAGTTTATGTACAGTCCCAGCGCGAAAGGCAAGGCCCGATTTGCAAAGGTGCATGTAATGCAAAATCTGGGCAATGCCTTTCCGGATCTGGATCTCAATGAGGTGTTGATGGCACTGGAAATCACCCAGTTTCAGATGACATTTCCAGTGGCACACATTGTGTGAACTTATTGGTCAAACTTATCGGTCAAATAAAGGCTGCAGATCTACCTTTTTGTTGATGCCCGATTGCAAAGCCAACATCAGCAAAATGCGGGCTTTCTGGGGTGACAAATCATCCGCCATGATTGCACCGGCATCAAACGTGGTTTTGCCGCCACCTACGAACCCATAGTTGGCCATAACCCGACCTTGATGCACACGTGTTGAAATGACCACGGGTACATTTTTCGACAAGGCATATTGCACGGCTTCAAACATGGGCACATTCATATTGCCCATACCCAATGCCTGAACCACAATACCCTTCACGCCACGATCCACCGCATTGCGCAATGCCGCGCCATTGGCACCACCGTACATGGCCACAATTTCCACGTCAGGCATGGGGCCCTCCACCAACTGGAATGTTTGGCGACGCAGTGGTGTACTCGCGTAAATTACGCGGTCTGGATAAACCTCACCAATCAAGCCAAACGCACCGCTTTGAAAGGTTTCAACGTTCTGCGTGTGGGTTTTGGTGACATAACGGGCGGCGTTGATCTGGTTGTTCATGGCCAGCATCACGCCCTTATTTCTGGATTGTGCGTCCACAGCAATGCGCACTGCATTCAATAGGTTGCGTGGACCGTCAAAATCCGAGGATGAGGCGTTGCGCTGGGCGCCAATCAACACCACCGGCTTTTCAGCACGCACCGTCAAGTCAAGCCAGAAGGCAGTTTCTTCCAGTGTGTCGGTTCCGTGAGAAACGATCACCCCGGCCACTTCCGGACGAGCCAGTGCTGCGTTCACTTCCTTGGTCAACTGAACCCAGCGCGGCGGATCCATGTAATCGGAAGGCACATTGGACAAGCTCTTGACCTGAATGTTGGCGTACTTGCCCACATCAGGCACAGTGGCCAACAGGTCTTCACCGGAAATGGCAGGCACGGGCGCATTTTTTACGGGGTCAATTTTCATGGCAATGGTGCCGCCAGTGGCGATAAACTGCACCACGGGTTTGTCCTGTGCATGCACAGCGAAAGAACTTGTCAGCAAGGCTGACATTAGCAAGGCTTTGAATTTCATCCCAATCTCCTTTTTTTATGGAACTCACCCCGATACTTGGTGTTTCGAGGCAGGTTAACTCTATCAGGGTAAATAAATTACCCATGAGTCACTTAGTCGGAGTAGCCACAGGACTTGCCACAGTTGTTAACAATCCTAGAATTTGCTAAGCACTGCCATGTAACCTTTCCGTGAAGCCTGGCGAATACTCTCCTGACTAGAACGCAGCAGCCAGGGGGTTGTATGACAAGCGGCTTGAACTTCATGGTTGGCACAGGCACATTGATGTTTCTTGGTTTGGCCGGCACATCCGCCCTTGCCCAGCAAGGCAGCTGCACTTGGACCAGCGCTGCTGAACGGATGATCGTGGCTGAGCTTTACACCTCAGAAGGCTGCAGCAGCTGCCCACCTGCCGACCGTTGGCTCAGCAGCCAGTTGAGCAGCCCGGAGCGCTCAAAGCACATTCTGGCTTTGTCATTTCACGTGGATTACTGGAATTACATTGGCTGGCAAGACCCCTATTCCAAAAAGCAGTTCACAGAGCGGCAATACGCCCACAAACGGGCAGGCAATGTGAGCCAAATTTACACACCTCAATATGTGTTTTCGAATCGTGAAGTTCGCCGTTGGGGACAGGCGGGGCTGATTCCACAAAGATTGGCAGCCATGCAACAAGACAAAGCACCCGTGGGCCTGCAAGTTTCACTTGAACGAAAGGCGGCCAATCAGGTCGAAATCAAGGTAAAAACCGAATGGCTTGACGAACGGTACTCAGCAGGACGCGTGTTTTTGGCGTTGTATGAAGACAACTTAAGCCAGCAAGTGAAATCAGGCGAAAATCGCGGAGAATTGTTGAAGCATGACCGCGTGGTGCGACACTTGAGTGAACCGAAAAAAGTGTCGCTCGCTACGAAGGTGCAGGTATTCAGCCCACCGTGCCGGCTGACTGGAACCAAAGCAACGTGGGCATTGGTGTCATTCTCGAGAACAATGAATCCAATACCGTGCTTCAGGCGTTGAATGCACCAAAGGCCTTGGGCCAATGCAGCTAACTAAATATTGATTGAGTCATTGAAAAGGAAACACAACCATGCAACGCCGTACCCTGTTAGCAGGACTTGCCGCACTTGGCGCAGGACTGATGATCGCAAAACCTTCAAGCACAATTGCCAGCATGAACAAATTGAACAAAACTGAAGCCGAATGGTTAAAGATCATCAAGAAAGACCAATACAACGTGTTGTTCAAAGAGGCCACCGAGCGCCCTTTTTCCAGCCCCTTGAATGAAGAAAAACGCAAAGGCACTTATGTGTGTGCAGCGTGTAACCAGCCGCTGTTTCCTTCCCAATACAAATACGACAGTGGTACCGGTTGGCCCAGTTTTTTTGATGCCAACAAAGGCGCACTGAATACCAAAACAGACTACAAGTTGATCTTGCCCCGCACGGAATACCACTGCAGCAATTGCGGCGGCCACCAGGGCCATGTGTTTGACGACGGCCCTGCCCCAACCGGCAAACGCTATTGCAACAATGGCCTGGCCCTGGCTTTTGTGCCCGAAGGTCAAACATTACCCGCAGTGCGTAAGGCGTAAAACAATGAAACAAATGAAACTGAAGACCACACTGGCCCTGGCAATGGGCTTGCTTGCTGTGACCGGCGCACAGGCTGAAACAAAAACCGCTGTGTTTGGTGGTGGCTGCTTTTGGTGTACCGAGGCCGATTTCGACAAAGTACCTGGTGTTTTAAAAACGATTTCAGGCTATGCCGGTGGGCAATACAAAGACCCGGATTACAAGGTGGTCAGCGCAGGCCGTACGGACCACACCGAGGTGGTTGAAGTGACCTATGACGACACCAAAGTCAGCTACAGCCAATTGGTGGAGTATTTCTGGAAAACCATTGATCCCACCGTAAAAAATCGCCAGTTTTGCGATGGTGGTACGCAATACCGCAGCGGGTTTTACTACTCAAACGACGAACAGAAAAAAATTGCAGAGGCCAGCAAATCCAAGCTTCAAGCCAGTGGGAAATTCAAGACCATTTACACCGAAGTAGCGCCGGTGATCAAATTTTATCCCGCCGAGGAATATCACCAAGACTACTACACCAAAAACCCGATTCGGTATGGTTATTACCGCAATGGCTGTGGTCGGGACAAACGCCTTGAAGAGTTGTGGGGAGCCAAGGCAAACGGTTAACGTATTTCTGGCAGAGAGAAATGGAAAGTGCTGCCCACACCCACCTGACTCTCTAGCCACACCTCACCACGCATTAGCTCCACCAATCTGCGGGTAATTGTGAGCCCAAGCCCAGTGCCTCCAAAATTCCGGGTAATGGATGAATCAGCCTGTTCGAACGGCTTGAAGATTACATTGACTTTCTCGAACGGAACACCGATTCCCGTGTCTCGAATTGAACACTTCAGCAATTGAAGCCCGTTCATGTCTTTGCTTGCCTGCACATGAACATACACACCACCGTGCTCGGTGAACTTGATCGCATTGCCCACCATATTGTTGATGATTTGTAAAAGGCGAACCGGATCACCCATAAACTCTTTCGGAAAACCTTCTGAATAGGTGCACTGCAGTTCAAGATTTTTCGATTTTGCACGGGGCATCATGGGTCCAAGTGCCTGCTCAAAAACTCGTTTTGGATCAAAAACCACGCTATCAATGGTCATCATGCCCGCCTCGATTTTCGAGAAATCCAGAATTTCATTGACGATCAGCAACAGCGTGTTGGCCGAGTCGTTGGCCACCTGCAAAAACTCCCGTTGCGCTTTGCTCAACTTGGTTTCCAGGGCAAGTTCTGTCATTCCAATAATGCCATTGAGCGGTGTACGAATTTCGTGACTCATATTCGCCAGGAACTCGCTTTTTGCCCGGTTTGCGCTTTCCGCGATTTCCTTGGCACGGGATTCATCGTCCAGGTTCTCACTGGTTCGCTTCAGCTTTTCAAAAGCAGGTCGAAACTCGCTTGGCAGGTTCTCAATCAACAATTCTGATTCGCCACCTGCGATGCCAGACGGTGCGGCATCGAATCGTTCCACTTGTTCCAGCGCACCCAACCAGCGCTTCAGTGGAAACCAAATGACCAACATGCCACCCAGTAAACCACCCACGGCGCTGAGCATGGCCACACGAATGAGAACCCAAAATCCCTCTGCAATTGCCTCCACCGCAAACGTAAATCGCAACACCCCATAGTCGTAACCGCCCGCATTAATCGCACGATTGACGTCGTACAGTTGCTCGGCCACTTGCTCGGTCAACCAGTCAGGTGCCGTGCTTTCCAGAATGGTCGAATTTTCGCTAAGGATAATGCCACCGTTCAGATCAATGAACTTTGCAGACTCAAACCGTGAACCGGCAATTGCTTTGTTCAAGGTTCGCTGAATGGTGTCGTAGTCTCCAATCACGGCACTGTCGGACACGGTTTGGGCAACCACCTCGATCATCATGTGTGCCGAGTCTTGTGCCTCTTCCAGCGCGCTGTGATATTGAAACCGGGAAAACGCCAGGAAACTAATGCTGATGAACAAAAGCAGAGCGACCGTGTACAACAAAAATACACGGCCTATTAAAGACGACGGTAATAAACGAATTCGCTTCATTGCAACAAACGCGTTGGCATTAACGTACCGCCATGGGCGCTGTGGCGTAGAAGCGGCGATAGCTTTCGTAATCTTTGTCGGTCGCAGGTAAAAAATGACTGTCTGGGTTCATGCCCACTGATTCAGAAGCCTGTTTCAGGATCAATGCGCCGGCCTTGCTTTTGTGCATATTGATGAATGCCTGACTCACCGCGCGAACATCTTTAATACTCACCTTGCTGGACGCCATCAGGGCCAAGTCCAGGTAATCTGCCGATGTCCACAACACGCGGAATTTGGCACCCTGCTTTTCCATGAACCCGTCGATTAATGCGGAGTTGCTGCCCACTGCCTTGGCCTTTCCAGCCAACAATTGCGCAAAGGCGGCATTCTGGTTGCCTGCAAACACAGCGTTCACCTCGACACCACGACTCATCAATTCAGCCTGTGGCAATCGATAACCCACAAAAGCCTCAGGGCCAGCAAACACCACGTCCTGTTTGTTCAGGTCTTCAAGCCTGCGGATGGGAGAATCTTCAAGCACAGCAATTTGTCCCTGCAAGGCAGGCCCTGTGCGTCGTCCAAACACCTTCCAGCCCAGCTTGTCTCGCTCAGGACTAAACAGGTGATTGGAGAAAACAAACTCGACTTCTTGCGCCAACACATAGGCGGTGGTGTCGGCAGAGGTGCGGCCAATTTTCAGTTCAAGCTGCACACCACTTTGTTGACTGACGTACTGAATAATTGGATTCCAGTACGCAGCTGTTTTGGGAATATCCCATTGATTAACCGGAGAAAATTTGTAAACCGGTTGCTGGGCTTGAGGCTGCTGCGCATGCGCCAACACTCCTGAGGTCAACAACAACCCGGCAAAAAACAAACGCAACATGCTCACCCTGCCTTATTCCTGTTCAGAAAAAGCAAGGATAAAGTAATTTCAGAAAAGTTAAACTATTAAATAAAGGCTATTTTACAATTTAACTTTCCTTATACCTTCTGTTGCGCTTACACAAATCGCAAGCCCTTGAACTGTTCCCGAAGTTCAGACTTTTGCACTTTGCCTGTGGCGCCTATTGGCATGGCTTCGACAAACTCCACGTCATCGGGAATGTGCATTTTTGTAATTCGTCCTTCGTAGAAATTCAGTAACTCCTGTTTGCTAATGTCCGCACCAGGGCGCTTCACAATAATCAGCAAAGGCCGTTCATTCCACTTTTCATGGGGAATGGCAATGACAGCAGACTGCAACACTGCAGGGTGCGACATGGCGATATTTTCAAGATCAATTGAACTGATCCACTCCCCGCCCGACTTGATCACATCTTTTGTGCGGTCGGTAATTTGCATCAAACCGTCTGGTGCCATTCGCGCCACGTCGCCGGTCGCGAACCAGCGTTTGCCGGTTTCGTCTTGGCTGAAGGCTTTGGCACCATCACCACCATAATATTCATGCAATACCCAATGGCCACGCACATGCAATTCGCCGCTTTGCTCAAAATCCCAAGGCAATTCGGTTCCGTCTTCCGCCAACAGTTTCATGTCAACACCAAAAATGGTGCGGCCCTGCTTGGCAACAATTTCATATTGTTCTTGTTTGGGCAAATTGCGCTCATCACCGCTCAGTTTGGACACGGTACCCAGGGGCGACATTTCCGTGCTGCCCCAACCCTGCATCAACTCCACGCCCATTTCGTCAAAGGCTTGAATCAAACTGACGGGCACAGCCGAACCACCCACCAGCGAGCGCTTCAAAGTGCTGAACGCAAGCCCATTTTGTTTCATGTGATTAATCAAACCCAGCCAAATGGTGGGCACACCGGCAGCAACCGTCACCTGCTCTTTTTCAAGCAGCTCGTAAATTGATGGGCCATCCAGCTGAGGGCCGGGCATGACCAGTTTGCAACCTGTCATCAATGCGGCATAGGGCAAGCCCCAGGCATTCACATGGAACATGGGTACAACTGGAAGGATGATGTCTTTTCTGCTCAATGCAATCGCATCGGCACAATTGGACATCATGGCGTGCAGCATGGTTGAACGGTGGGAATACAAAATGCCCTTGGGATTGCCGGTGGTACCCGAGGTGTAGCACAGGGTGCAGGCCGAGTTTTCATCAAACTCGGGCCACACATACGCATCAGTTTGGGCCTTCAGCAAAACCTCGTAATTCAACAAACCGGCCACGGGCGGCTCGGCTGGCATTTTGTCTTCATCAATCAGCAAAATCCAGTTTTTAACACTGGGGCAATGCGGTGCAATGGCTTTGATCAGCGGCGCAAAAGTCAGGTCGAAAAAAATGGTGCTGTCTTGCGCGTGGTTGATAATGTAAATCAACTGCTGAGGGGTGTATCGGGGGTTCAAAGTATGAGTAACAGCACCCATGCCCGCCACTGCATAGTAAATTTCAATGTGGCGGTGACTGTTCCAGGCAATGGTACCAATGTTTTCACCCTGCTGAATATTCAAGCCATTCAATGCATTGGCAAGTTGCCTGGCGCGCGCGGCCATGGCCTTGAATGTAATTCGGTGCAAATCGCCCTCTACCCGGCGACCCACCACTTCTTGCCCGCCATAAAACCGCTCGGCATGCACCAAAATTGAAGAAAGCAGCATTTCCTGCTTCATCATCAGACCTGGCTTCAACATTGTTTTTGTCTCCTCGTTTGTTGGCCTACTTTTTGTAAAGTGTAACCCAGAGAAGCATAATCTTCGTTCTACTTTACCCCACAATCAGCGCGAGACGCTTTTGTTGCCCCTGTGAAGGGATCTGCATCATTCATGCGCAATTTTCTACTTGTAAGTTGCTTTGAATTGTTAGTGGCATCAATAAAATAATTAGTTATTGCGAATCATTACTATTTTCAATACACTATCAAAAATCACTAAAAACCTGCGACTGATATTCGTCGTATTTTTTAGAACAGCACTTATTTTCATTAACCCATCAACTTCCAGCCAATCAGCCCCCTATGAAAAACAACACAAAGACTCGGGCGCACTCGACCAAAGTGCGCCTGAAAGTTCTGACTGCTTCCATTCAAATCGCATTGCTTGGTGCTTCATTTGCCGGCACGGTTCACGCCCAACAAGACGCCCGTTTGCCTGAGGTTAGCGTAACAGCGACACCCGATGTAGAAACGGCCACTAGCCCTGTGATTGGCTATGCAGCCAAACGCAGCGCAACTGGCACGAAAACCGACACGCCCATCATGGAAACCCCTGCTTCGGTTCAGGTGGTTCCACGCGAAGTTATCGAAGATCAGAAGGCTGTCAACCTGAAAGACGTTTACGAGAACATCAGCGGTGTTCAACAGGCTGGCAATACACTGAACGCACAAAGCGAAGTATTGCCCATCATTCGTGGTTTCGAGTCACCCAGCCTGTTGCGCAACGGTCTTCGCAGCACGATTGCGGGAAGTGTTGATCTGGTCAACGTTGAAAGAGTCGAAGTGCTCAAGGGGCCCGCATCAATTTTGTACGGTGCGCTCGAGCCTGGTGGCGTGATCAATTACGTCACCAAACGTCCACAGGCGCAGCGTGGCTTTGTGTTTGAGCAACAGGTGGGGGATTACAACTTCCTTCGTTCCTCTGGCGACCTGACCGGGCCTGTGAACACCGATGGCAGCCTGCTTTATCGCCTGAATTTTGCGTACACCAACAGTGATTCGTTCCGTGACTTCATTGAACTGGAACGCACGGCTATTGCGCCAAGCCTGTTGTGGAAGCTGTCGGACAAAACAGAAGTGCTGTTCGATTTTTCTTATGTGAAAGAAACACAACCTTATGACACCGGTATTCCCCTTTCACAAGACGGGAAGCCCTTGGTGGCCGACAGCGCGTTTTTCGGTGATCCCGACCTGGCGGGACGCACCAACGAAGACTACTACGCCGGTTATCAGTTGTCCCACACCATCAGCCCTGTCTGGAGCATTCGCAACCAGCTTCAGTTTCACCGCGCAGAAAACAAAAACGAAGCACTGCGTGCACGCAGCGTTTCAGGCGATGAATTAAGAATGCGCTATCAAAATGAAGACCGAACAGATGACGAAATCCAGTTCGTGCTGGACGGTACTGCAAAGTTTTCCACTGGCGCTGTTGACCACACCACGTTGATTGGCCTGGAACTGATCAAGCAGGAAACGGATTTCCTGCGGTTCCGAACCAATACGCCGAACTACGCGATTTCAGACAACCCGAATATCAATTTCGATCCCCCTGCCAATCAGACCAAAACCCCTGACTTGAGCAACACAAGCTGGACAAGCATGTACGTGCAGGATCAAATGTCGCTGCTTGAAGACGGTCGCTTAAAGCTGCTGTTGGGTGGTCGTTTTGATGACGTAAAAACGGAAGGCAGTTCCGGTGGCGTTTCGTCAGCGAACGTTGAAGACAGCGCGTTTACCGCGCGTGGCGGCGTGCTGTACATGTTGTCGAACCGGCATTCTGCATACTTCAGTGCCAGCCAGTCTTTCAGGCCACAATTTGCGTTCGCAGTCGATGTCAATGGTGTTCCGCTGGATCCAGAAACCGGCATGCAATTTGAAGTGGGCCTCAAAAGCTCATTCTTGAATGAACGCCTGTTCAGCACCGTTTCAATTTTCGAAATTGAAAAGGAAAACGTTGCGGTGTTTGATGAAGGGCTTTTCAATGCCACGGGCCAAGAGGCCTATTTCCCTGGCGTGAAGCAACGCAGCCGCGGGATTGAATTCGATCTTACCGGCAACCTGACACGGCAGTTGAAAGCGATTGCGAGCTACGCTTACACCGACACCGAAGTGCTTGAAAATGCAGGCGACCCCTCGGATGTTGGTAATCAATTGGGCGGCGTGGCTCCCCACGTAGCACGTGTTTGGTTGAAGTATGATTTCGACCAGGCCAGTTCACTGGCTGGGCTCGGCGTAAGCGGCGGCGTTCGATATGTTGGAAAAAGCACCACCCAATTCGACCCCACTGTTGAGCTTGATGACTACACAGTGTTCGACCTGGGCGCTTCGTACCAGTGGAAAAACATGAAGGCAGGTTTGAACCTGAAGAACGTGTTCGATGAACGCTACATTGCACGTGCCAGCACCACTGCAATTGCGCACCCCGGCGCACCGCGTTCTGTTGTAGCGTCTCTTTCCATCAGCTTCTAATCACAGTGCTTAGGCCGGCTTTCATCAAACTGCACAGATGGGCAGGATTAATGACAGCCGGCTTTTTGCTGCTTGCCGGTTTAACCGGCAGCCTGCTGGCTTTTGAGCATGATCTTGAAGTGCTCCTCAACCCACACCTGTTTGTCGCGACCCCTTCAGCCGACATATCTTCCCCTGCTCCGCTTGATCCTTTCGAACTGCGTGAACACGTTCAGGATCTGGAACCGAAAGCAGATGTGAGTGAGGTGGTATTCGGACCGCATCCAGGTCAATCAGCCATGTTCTGGCTAACGCCGCGAATCAACCCTGACACGGGGCAACCTTTCAAACTAAGCGCAGATCAATTGTTTGTTGATCCAGCCACCGGCGAAGAACTGGGTCGGCGCCAATGGGGTGAATTCATATCCAATGGCGAAATTCACTGGGAAAACCTGATTCCGTTTCTGTGGCGCCTTCATTCCTCGCTGGCCTTGCCAGAGCCCTGGGGTGCGTGGTTGTTTGGCGCAATTGCACTGATCTGGACGCTGGATTGTTTCATCGGCCTGTTTCTCACCTTGCCCCGCTTTCAGCGCGCGCAGCGGCCATTCCTGAAACGCTGGAAACCGGCCTGGCTCATTAAATGGCACAGTGGTGCATACCGGATCAATCTGGATTTGCATCGTTGCATTGGCCTGTGGCTTTGGTTCATGCTTCTGGTTTTTGCATGGTCAAGCGTCATGCTGAATTTGCGACAAGAGGTCTACAACCCGGTGATGTCGCTGGCGTTTGAATTCAGTGAGAACAACAATACTGCCCGATCAAAAACCGAATCTGCAAGCACACTTGATTGGCGTGCCGCCCATGCGGCAGCTGCATACGAACTGAATCGCTTGTCAGTTGAGCGGGGATTCACGATCAACCACGAAAACAGCCTTTTGCTGAACCGCAAACGCAATATTTATATTTACCGGGTGCACACCAGCGAGGATGTATACGACGCTGCACCGGGTGCTGGCAAAACGAAAATTGTCATTGATGCATCAAGCGGCGTATTTCTTGGGTCCTCGTTTCCAAGCGGCGATGCCGCTGGCAATACGGTGAGCAACTGGCTGCAAGGACTACACATGGCCAATGTATTTGGACTGCCTTATCGACTTTTCGTGTGCGTACTTGGTGTGATGGTTGCCGTACTTTCGGTGACTGGCGTCATAGTCTGGCTAAAGAAACGGTGTGCGCAGGCACACCGGATTGAGCGGAAAGTGGCAGCCTACCGCGTCAAGGTGCGCTGACACGGGTGGTTCGCCAAATAAACCAGATAATCAGGGCTTGTAGCGGCAAGCGCAAGTACAAAAGCACCACAGGGATTTCTGCAAACTGATCAGGGTTCATTGCCATGTGAATGTTCGCGGGCAACACCGCAATACACAGCGCGATAAGCCCATAAGCAGCCCAGGTGCGGGTGCGTTGAACCAGAATGCCGATGCCACCCAGAATTTCAAAAACACCGCTGACCTGAACCAGCGCATCTGGATTAGTCAAATAGGGCGGCACAATGCTGGCGAAAAAATCCAGCAGCACAAAATGCAAAATGCCTGCGCCAATGAAAAAACCGGCGACGACAAGTACGGAAATTGGTGGCATGTGTTTAATGGGTAGTTGAAAAACAAAAAACCCCCGCCTTTTGAGCGGGGGTTTTTCTTGAACTGGTGCGGCTGGCAGGAATCGAACCCACGACCCCTTGGTTCGTAGCCAAGTACTCTATCCAGCTGAGCTACAGCCGCAGTGAAGAAGCGAGATTATGCATGAAACATTGCCATGGTGCAAGCACCGAACCCCACTTTCTACAAAAAACTTTAAGAAACCGAATTCAAGCCATATTGGGCAACCAGCTTGCGAAACTCGGCTTCCTGGCGATCCAGTTCCTCATCGCTGTAACGCAGCTCGTTTTGCAGCACAAATCGAACCTCGTTCATGCATGCCAAGGCTGCATTGCTGTCCAGAAAAAGCGCCCTGCTTCGGCGTGCCAGCACATCTTCAATGGTTACCGCCATTTCTTCCAGCACGGCCTGCGCAATTTCCGCTTCATTCAAATCAAGATTCTCGTGAATGGCCGAACCAGGTTTGCGCATGGGCAAATCATCCTCCAGGCGCATGTTGCGGGTGCGGGTTGGTTTATGTGCCCAACCATGCTGCTCACACACCAAATCAACCACTTCTTCAGCCATGCTGCGGTAGGTAGTCCACTTGCCCCCGGTAATCGTCACCAATCCGCTTGCTGCGGTAATCACAGTGTGTTCCCTTGAAATGCTTTTGGTATTTTGCTTTTCACCACCAGCACTCACCAAGGGTCGCAATCCCACAAACACGCTGCGTACATCGGCGCGTGTGGGGGCATTGGCCAGGTATTTCCCTGCCGTTTCCAGAATGAAATCCACTTCTTCAGGCAAGGCATCGGGTTCCCAAGGGGAGTCAGTGCGCGGCGTGTCTGTGGTACCGATCAGTGTTTTACCCAACCACGGCACCACAAACAGCACACGGCCATCGCTGGTTTTAGGCACCAGCAATGCTTCCTTGGCCGGATAAAAATGCTGATCAACCACCACATGCACCCCCTGGCTGGGGCTGAGCATGGGCTTGGAGTCGGCTGAATCCAGCTTGCGAATATCGTCTACCCACACCCCGGTTGCATTGATCACAGCCTTGGCCTTGAAAGTCAGTGTCTCGCCACTGAATTCATCGCGGGCTTGCACGCCACTTATTTTCTCTGCGTTTTTTACAAACCCGGTTACCGGCATGTAATTGATCGCCATTCCACCCAGCTTGTGCAAGGTTTTCATCAAGGCAATCGCCAAACGTGCGTCGTCAAATTGCGCGTCAAAGTAACGCACACCGCCATGCAGTTTGTGTTGCGAAATGGTGGGTACGGCGCGCAACACCTCATTTTTCTTCATCATGGTGGTCGGCCCAACACCGAGCTTGCCCGCCAGCATGTCGTACATTTTCAGGCCGATCCAGTAAAACAGCTTCTGGAACACATTGCGCACAGGAATGACAAACGCCAAAGGTTTGACCAGGTTCGGCGCATTCACCAACATGCGTCCACGTTCCTCAAGCGCCTCTTTGACCAGGCTGAAATTGCCCTGAGCCAAATAACGCACACCACCATGCGCAAGCTTGGTAGCGCGTGAACTGGTGCCCTTGGCAAAGTCGTGCCCTTCAAGCAGCAACACCTTCAGGCCACGGCTTGCAGCATCTACCGCACTGCCCAAGCCAGTGGCACCACCGCCAATCACGATGACGTCCCATTCATATTGCTCTTGTGCCTTGATTGTTAAAGTATCAAGGTGCTTTTTACGACTAAGCATCTGCCCATCCTTTGGAACGTTCTACCGCGCGGTGCCAGCGGTCAAGCAAGGCACCCCGTTCATCAATACTCATTTTGGGTTCGAAACGCGCATCCACCTGCCAATTGGCCAGCAGGCTTTCCTCCGTATCAAACACACCAACGGCCAAGCCAGCCAGGTAGGCCGCGCCCAATGCGGTGGTTTCGGTTACTGTGGGGCGCACCACTGGCACGCCCAATAAATCAGCCTGAATCTGCATCAGCAGATCATTGTTGGATGCACCGCCATCTACCCTTAATTCACTTAGCGGCTTGGCACCGTCACGTTGCATGGCCTGCACCAAATCGACTGTTTGCAGTGCGATGCTTTCCAAGGCTGCGCGCGCAATGTGTGCCTTGCTGGTGCCCCGCGTCATACCCACCAAAGTGCCCCGAGCATACGGGTCCCAGTGGGGTGCGCCAAGACCCGCAAATGCGGGGACCAAACACACACCATCGGTGCAGGGCACGCTGGCGGCCAATGCCTGCACATCGGCTGACTTTTCAATAATG
Organism: Limnobacter sp. 130; assembly: GCF_902506325.1. Taxonomy (GTDB): domain Bacteria; phylum Pseudomonadota; class Gammaproteobacteria; order Burkholderiales; family Burkholderiaceae_B; genus Limnobacter. The sequence goes on along the minus strand of NZ_LR732330.1, from coordinate 16,274 downwards.
CCCAAACCATCGCGCAGCCATTGCACCACTGCCCCGCCCATGAACACACTGCCTTCCAGCATGTAACTTGTTTTGCCATTGACTTGCCAACCCACGGTGGTCAATAAACGGTTGTGGCTTTCAACTACTTCGCTGCCCGTGTTCATCAACATGAAGCAACCCGTGCCGTAAGTGTTTTTCGCCTCACCCGCTTTGAATGCAGTTTGCCCGAAGGTAGCAGCTTGCTGGTCGCCCGCAACACCTGCAATTGGAATGGCCGCACCCAGCACAGACGAATCGCAGCGTGCAATTTCACCACTGGACTCACACACCTGCGGCAACATGCTTTCAGGAATACCAAACAACTCAAGAAGTTCGACATCCCATTTCAATGTTTCAATATTCAACACCATGCTGCGAGATGCATTGCTTACATCGCTTGCATGAACTGCACCACCTGTAAGATTCCAGATCAGCCAGCTGTCTACGGTGCCGAATGCCAGCTCACCTGATTCAGCCTGCGCACGCGCACCTTCCACATTGTTCAGAATCCAGTTCACTTTTGTTGCGGAAAAATACGAATCCAGTTCAAGCCCGGTGACTCGGCGAATCAATGCAGCTTTGCCCTGCTCTCGCAGCTTGTCGCAATAGGCGGCTGTGCGGCGGTCTTGCCAAACAATCGCGTTGTAAACCGGCTTGCCTGTTTTGCGATTCCACACCACAGTGGTTTCACGCTGGTTGGTAATACCAATGCCGGCAATTTCAGAAGGCGTTAACCCGGCCTTTTCAATTGCGCTGCGTGCACAGGCCAACTGCGTGTTCCAAATGTCTTCAGGCCGGTGTTCAACCCAGCCGGCTTTCGGAAAAATTTGCTCAAATTCCTGCTGACAGCTGGCCACCACTTGCGCCCGTGAATTGAACACAATGGCGCGCGAGCTGGTGGTGCCTTGGTCGAGTGCCAAGATAAAACCCATGGGTTTGTCTCCTTTCTTGTTGTTACTTTCTTTGCCCGGTGTTGTTCCAGTTGCCCACGTGTTTATTCAAGAATGCCTGCATGCCTTCGGCTTCAAAACGGCTTATGCTCCAAAGCTCAGCTGTTAATACCGACGCGTTTAGCCAAATGTAAGCCTCGGCTTTCATGGTGTCACCACTGGTGTTCAGCAGCACTTCAATTTCACGGCGCTCATACTCGGGGCCTTCAAAAGCATCCAGACGCTTCACATCATCGGGCCGCAAATTGAGCCACACCAAACCTTGCACTTGCGCGTCGGCGTTTTCGATCATGGCCGGGTAGGTTTCGCCAGGCACAGCGTGGCGTTGGTAGCCTTGGGCGACCGCATTCAAGCAAGGGTAAACACCCTTCACCACTTGCCCCCACACGGGCAAATACATCAATGACCCGTATACAAAAACATGTTTGCCGTCTTGCTCAAATTCCGAGCCCATGCGATGTTACCTTTTCAGATGAAAAACAATTAGAAAATGCCTGTAAGGAGACGATGTGAAAACAACAACTGATTTGTTCAATTTACAAGATAAGGTGGCTTTGGTCACGGGTGCAACCCGCGGAATAGGCTTGGCCTGTGCGGAATTGCTGGCCTCCAAGGGTGCCACCGTGATTATTTCAAGCAGAAAACAAGAAGCATGCGAACAAATTGCCGCGCAATTTCAAGCAGATGGGCTGAATGCAGTGCCCATGGCTTGCCATTTGGGCGAGATGGAACAAATTGAGGCGCTGTACCAACAAATTGAAGCCAAGTTTGGAAAGCTGGATATTCTGGTGAACAACGGCGCAACCAACCCTCACTTTGGGCCAATCTACGACACCGATTTGGCGGCCTTTCAAAAAACCTGCGATGTGAACATTCGGGGCTATTTTTACATGAGCAGCCACGGCTGCAAGTTGATGGCCAAGAACGGCGGCGGCAGCATTATCAATGTGGCATCGGTCAACGGCGTGATTCCCGGCTTGTACCAAGGTATCTACTCAATCACCAAAGCAGCCGTCATTTCAATGACCAAGGCCTTTGCCAAGGAATGTGCCCCCATGAAGGTGCGTGTGAATGCACTGCTGCCCGGCGCTACCGACACGAAGTTTGCCTCGGCGCTGGTGCACAACGATGCAATACGCAGTGCGTTGTTGCAACATGTGCCCATGAACCGCGTTGCACAGCCCAGTGAAATGGCTGGCACGGTGTTGTATTTGGCTTCCGAGGCTTCCAGCTACACCACCGGTTCCTGCATCAATGTAGATGGCGGTTACCTGGTGGTGTAAACATGGCAAGGCTTACTTGATCTGTATGCCCTTGTAATCTTCCGCGTTCAGCGTGCGTCCCATTTGTTGCCAAAGAATGTGGCGCATGCGCTTGAACGGTATCAGTCGTGAACCCAACCACACGCGCGCGGCGTTGTTGCCGTACACAATGCGGGGTTCGTTTTTCTTGATGCACTTCAACACGTACTCGCAAACTTCATCGGGCGGTGTGGTCAGAAATTTTTTGGCAAACTTTTCGTGCTCGGGCTTGCTGGCAATGTTGGTGTTAATTCCACCTGGATGCACCAAATGCACCTGCACCTTGCTGTTTGAAAGCTCAACCATCAGCGATTCGGTAAAGCCGCGTACTGCAAATTTGCTGGCGCAATAATCTGAATTACTGGGCGTACCCACCAAACCAAAAATGCTCGACACATTCACCACGGCGCCTTCGCCGTTGTCCAACAGTTGCGGCAAGAATGCGCGCGTACCATGCACCACACCCCAAAAGTTGATGCCCATCACACGTTCATAACTGTCGTCACTCAAAGCCCACACCGGGCGACCTTCACCGGTTACGCCAGCGTTGTTGATGATCACGTGCGCATTACCCAAAGCGGCTTTCACCGCTTGGGCAAAGGCGTACACCCCGGCCTTGTCAGACACATCTAGTGTCTCGGCATACACCTGCACATTGCTCGCTTGCATGACCAGTTTTTCAGTTTCTTTCAAGCCTTTTTCATCGTAGTCACACAATGCAATTTTGCTGCCCAAATTGGCGAACATCAACGCATAAGAGCGCCCCATGCCAGAACCAGCACCTGTGATCACCACCACTTTGTCTTTGAAATTTTTCATGCTGCAGCTCCTTCAGTGCTCAATTCGGATTCATTGAAGTGCTGCGGCTTTTGCTGTGGCAAAGGAGCCTGCAACACGTGGTCGTTCATCTTGAAATTCCTGGCCATTCGCAGGTAGGTGTAACTAAAGCCCGGAAACATGGCCACCACATGGCCGCTTTTGCTTTTGTACCAACTGGTACAACCGCCGCGCTTCCACACGGTTTTTTCCATTTCGCTGTGAATATGGGTGGTGTAACGTTCTTCAGCCTGGGGCTTTACCTCGATGGCCACGGCTTTTTTGGTCTTCACCTCCGCAATGGCACGCATGATGTAATGCATCTGCGCTTCAATCACGAAAATCGCGCTGGTATGCCCAATACCGGTGTTTGGGCCGGTCACGATAAACAGGTTCGGAAACTGCGGCACAGTAGTTCCCAGGTAAGCGCGCGGAAATTCATTCCACACATCAGCCAGTTGGGTGCCACCCTTGCCCACCACTGGGTAGGAAATAACGCCGTCGGTGGCGTCATAGCCCGTGGAATACACAATGCAGTCCAGGTCAATTTGCGCACCACTCAGCGTTTTGATACCGGTTTCATTGATTTCCGCAATTCCATCGGTTTTGTCGTGCAGGTTCACGTTGGGGCGGCAGTAAGCCGGGTAAAGCGTGTTGCTCAAAATAATCCGCTTGCAACCTATGGTGAAATCGGGCGTCACTTTTTTGCGCAATTCCGGGTCTTTGACCTGCTTTTTGATGTGGTGCAAAGCCTCACGCTGCGCAATGTGTTTCAAGGCAAAGTCGGAGTACTTAAAGGCAATTACACGGCTTTCCAAACCCCAATAAATCGCAGCACGCGCCAGTTTTCTAATTGGCTCCACTTTCAACAAGGCACGTTGCCAGGGCTTGAAAACCCTGTCAGCGCGGGGCAACACCCAGTGAGGCGAGCGCTGAAACACATGCAACTGGCCCACTTCGGGTGCAATCGCCGGAATAACCTGCGCAGCACTGGCGCCACTTCCAATAATGGCAACGCGTTTGCCAGTGTGGTCGTAATTTTGATCCCAGGCATTGGTGTGAAAGGTTTTTCCCTTGAATGTGTCGCGACCTTTGAAATTTGGAATCACAGGCGTACTCAGCGGGCCAGATGCATTGATCACAAACTGCGCCTTGAGTACATCGCCACCCTGCAGGTACACACGCCAGCGCTGCTCGTTCTCGTGCCACTCGGTGCGCTGTACATTGCTGTTGGTTCGGGTTTTCTCACGCAGACCGTGCTTGGTAATTACATGCTCGGTGTATTGCTGAAGCTCCTCCCCTTCTGCAAACATTTGACTCCAGTCATACGGTTCGCTTTCGATGGAATACAGCAGCGATTGAACATCGACCGCGGCGCCGGGATATGAGTTCTGACACCAGGTGCCGCCCATAAAGTCGCGGCGCTCCAGCATGATGAAATCTTCAATGCCACGCTTTTTCAAATTGATTGCTGCACACTGGCCACCAAAGCCACTGCCAATAATTACGACTGTGTATTCACTCATGCCAAAGACCTCTGTCAGAAAAATTTTGCTTCCGTGAATGTATATCTGACAACGAACATTGTCAATTATAAATTCACCAATAGAGGGTAGAACCCTCCCCCTAATTGGAGGATTAAAAAATTGCGCTACTTGCAAAATTGACAGGTGTGTTAAATACCAATCAAACAAACAAGGAGCAAACCCATGGCCGCACCCCAAGCATTGATCAAGAACATAGAAGGCGAAGTGAACGTGAACCGCAACGGTGAAGCAGTGGCCGTGAAAGCTGGTGACTACCTGCTACCCGGTGATGAAGTAATCACCGGTGCTAACGGGCGTATGGCACTGGAGTTCCCCGGTTCTGACGGTCAAATTCCCGCTGCCGGGGTGATGACCGCCAACGGCAAGCTGACATTGGGCGAACAACCAGGCCCCAACGGCCAGCAGCAAATCGTTGTGCTGGAAGACGGTGAATGTTTTGAATTCACCACAGAACTGGCTGAGAACTCTGCTGCTGCCGAAGGCGGGGCTGTTGCCGGCTTGTTTGGTGCTGGCCTGTTAGGCGCAGGCAGTGGTGGCGTAGCTGGTGCAGGCGCCGTGGCGGCTGGTGCGTTTTTGGCAGGTGGTTCTGGGGACTCTGGCAGTGGCTCCGGCAGCGACAGCAACATCAACAATGCCGGTGTGGGTGCTGGCGAATTTTCCTCACAAGACAGCCCTCAAAGCCTTGAAGAATTTGCCAATGAAAACCTGACCCAGGAAAACCTGGAACAAAGCATTTTGCAGCCCATTCAGGATGCAGTGCAAAACAGCCAGAGCAACCCTGAAACCACCCCTGACAACGTTGCTGTTGCTGTGGAACAAACAGGCCTGGGCGTGTTGGAAAACGTGCACGATGCCTTGGTGGCCACCACGGGCGAAGGCACACCGCAAGCCGACCTGGTACAACAATTGGTCGAGGGCGCGAATGAAACACCCTTGGGTGAACCCCTGAGCCCGATTACCAGCCCTCTACTTGATGCTGTGAACACTGATCTTGGACTGGACACCCTGATTTCTGCCTTGCCCAATGTTGATCCTGCCGATGGTGGACTGGTCACCAGCGTGGTGGATTTGGCAGATGGTATTACCCAACCCATCAGCGAACAGGTCGAGCCCTACGATCAATTGCTACAGGGTTTGAGGGATGCTGCCGTTGAAATCGACAACGTACTGGATGGCGTGTTGAGCCAAGTGACAACCGAAGTTCCGAATGTCGACGGTTTGGGAGACTCCAGCCCCGCCCTGCCCGCCGAAGTTGAAAGTGGCCTGGCAGACTTGGTCGATGGCATTCTGGGTGGCGCCGATACCCTTCAAAATGCCTTGGAAGGCGGTGGCGGTTCTGGTTTGCCAGAAGTTCCCGAAGGCGATTTGTTGGGCACGCTCAGCAGTGGTATTTCATCCGGTGCCGATGCACTGGGTGGCGAATTGGGCGGTTTACCCGGATTGCCAACCGATGGATTGCCAAGCTAATACGCATCGCACTTAATATTTGTCATCAAGATTTCATCTTTGAACAATAGGCTCGATCGTTTTATAGCGATACGAGCCTATTTTCATGAACAAGACCAAAATTCAATTATTCACACTCAGTGTGATTGCAGCAGCTACCCTCGCTGCATGTGGCGGTAATGGCGAAAGCTCGGCCAACAACACCACAACTCCTTCCGAGGTAACGCCAGCCAGCGTGACTCTGGAAAAGATTGGTGGATTTTCCACCAACCAGTTCGATGAGAGCGCAGCTGAAATTCCAGCATATGACCCAGCCAGTAAACGCCTGTTTATGGTCAACGCTTTGGCAGGTGCTGTGGATGTATTTGATTTGTCTGATCCTGAAAACCCCACGTTGATCAACACGCTAGACACCAACGATGTACTTGCAGGCTCGGTAGTCAACAGCGTCGCAGTCGCGAATGGAATTGTGGCTGTGGCCATTGAAGCACCGATCAAAACCAATCTGGGTCGCATGGCTTTGTATCGCGCCAGTGATTTGACGTTGCTAAGCGCACGCACTGTGGGTGCGCAACCCGACATGATCACCTTCACACCCGACGGTAATACGGTACTCACGGCCAACGAGGGCGAACCCAGTGACGACTACCAAATTGACCCGGAAGGCAGTATCAGCGTAATTGACGTGCGTGACCCACGTGCCCCGATCGTGCGAACCGCCAGCTTTAGCGCATTCACAGGGCAAGAGGCCAGTTTGCGTGCCCAAGGCATTCGAATCTATGGGCCTGGAGCTTCGGCCTCACAAGATTTCGAACCTGAATACATCACTGTATCCGCTGACGGCACCACGGCATTCGTGACCCTTCAAGAAAACAATGCAATTGCAAAAATCGACATTGCGACAGCAACCGTGACTAACGTATTCCCTTTGGGCGAAAAAGATCACGGTGCCGTTGGAAATGAATTTGATGCCTCTGACTCCGATGGTGACACGATCAACATTCGCAACTGGGCAGGTGTGATTGGCTTGTACCTACCCGATGCCATGGCCTCTTACACGGCTGCAGACGGCAATACCTATTTGATAACAGCCAACGAAGGCGATGCGCGCACCTGGGGTGAGGACAACCCAGCTTACTTCGCCGGTGATGCAAGCAAAGGCTTTGTTGAAGAATTCCGGGTGAAACACCTGGTGAACCGAAATGGTTGGGCTGGTCGATTGAATGACGACTTGCCAGCTCAACTCGACGACTTGGCCAATGGCGGCTTGCTTAACCCAACGGTGTTTGGATACTGTGGTGCCGTAGCAGGAAACCCGAACGGCTGCCGAGCAGATGATCAACTCGGTCGCTTGAACGTAACGTGGACCATGGGCTATCGCACTGATGCCAATGGCGCGCCTATTCTATTTAACAGCACGGGTGTAGAAGACCCTGCAGGCGATCGCCTGATGTACGACAAACTGTATTCATTCGGTGCGCGTTCATTCTCGATTTTCAATGAAGAAGGTGTACTCGTATTCGACTCAGGCTCTGAAATTGAACGCTTCCTGGCCAGCGATGATTGTAAAGTGGGCAGTACCCGCAACCTGAATTGCAAAGACTTTTTCAATTCAGGCCATGACGAAGGCAACGCACTGGACAGCCGAAGCGACGCCAAAGGCCCTGAGCCCGAAGGTGTAGCTGTAGGCAAGATCGGCGACAAGACTTTTGCGTTCATTGGTCTTGAACGCATCGGCGGAATTCTGGTTTATGACGTAACCGATCCTTCGGCACCCGTGCGCGTGGACTATTACAACACCCGCGACGACTGGACCAACAATCCCGCAGACCCCGCGGTGCTGCCAACAGTGGGCGACCTGGGACCAGAGGGACTGGTATTCATTCCAGCCAAGGATTCCCCAACAGGTGAACCCTTGTTGGTGGTTGGCAATGAGGTGAGTGGTAGCACTGCGGTGATGAGGGTAAATTTGAGCTTCTAAGCTTCTCACCCAACGCCACTCCTGCGTGCCGAGAGTCAACAAAAAGCCCCTTACGGGGCTTTCTGTTTTTTGGCGGAGAAGGAGGGATTCACTTAACCCCAAATTATTGTCTCTTATTTTCAATAACTTACCGGATAATTTCAGTTTCATATTAGCAGATTTCTTAGCAGCGAGCGATCAAGATCAATCTATACTTGGTACCAAGTCCGGCGTGACTGAAGTATCCCAACTCATCCAAGAAAGTCATCATCATGGGCACTAAAAAATCTGGCTACACAGTAGCGCATAACGATTAATGTGAGAACCACGATCAAAAAGGCTTGGACGCTTAGTGCCAAGACCATCAGGAGAAATGAAGATCCGAAGATCAATAGACCAACACCAGTAATCAAACCCGCATGTCTCGATTGCAATCGAGCTTTAAGTTTCAAATAAACATCTTCATCTTCTCTTTCAAGAATCATCAGGTGAACAATCGCAAAGGTCGCCATGATCACAGTCGACATGCCAAAAAGTGCCAATAAAGGATCATATAGCCAAGACGGACCTATTCTGTCGTGGAGTTGAGCGGAAGTCATAAGGCCTACAAATGAAACCCCAGACAAGGCTGAATAGAATGACCAATGGAGCGATCTAAATCCTTTATCTTTCATAGACAATTTCCCGTTGACTTCAGAGGCCAATGAACGCTTTTCAATTAAAGCCTTCGACAAATAATAAACAAGCGTCAACTTTGCGCAACACCGTGACAAGCATCCGGTGACAACAAAAAAAAGCCCAACTTATTGAGCAGAATGAATCGCCCCGCGGACACAAAGAATATAAATCCGTTGTGGATTATTTTATTTCTTCCAATCGTTTACGACCTCTCAACTTCCCCGTTACCTTATTCGATCATTAGCCAAAAATACAAGGAGAGGATTTTGATTTTTACTAGTAACCCTATAACCGCTGAGATTACTCAGGGATATGTCTATCTCAGAATTTTCAATACTGAACTATGTGGCATTCCAGAAAAATCGTTCAATGTGCTCCCAAGAGTTAGCCGCCTTCGAGATAACAGTAATGACAGGTGCCAGACATTCGAATTCTCCTTGTCATGGCTTAACCACAAGATCGACATCAGTCGGAAACGCGCACACGCTTAGGGAGTAATCAAAATGTTTAGCGAGTCTGATTACCAAGCGCTTCAATCACATGCTGATTTCATTCAACAAGTCATGAAGATCAATAGCGATTTGACAATCTCAAGGCTACTCGTACTTCTTAAAGTTGCGCTTGAACCAAACAAAACTTCAGCCCAATTCATCGAGGACACTGGGATCACCACTGCTGCAATAAGCCGCCATCTAGGCTACTGGCGGAAGTGTGGGAATGTCCCGACCAAAGTAGAAGGCCCCGCGTGGATCAAAGTGGATATGGATCCAACTGACTGCAGGATAAAGCCCCTTGATTTAACCTTCCACGGACAACTGGAGCTGAAGAGAATGGTGGGGAATCCTGCTAATTGCTCATCGTTTGCAGAGCACTATCAGGGCACAAAGATACACGCCTTTGTACCGAAGCGCCGAATGACAGATCGTCGATCTAAAAGCCGAAGGGAGAATCGTCACCAAAATAATCTGAGTTGATCCCTCGCGACTGAATCACTCGGGATCACCAGAAGGCCAATCAATGACAGTGGTAAGGAACGGATTTGTTATGGCATCCTTTTCTGTCGAGGCCACCACTATGGGAGGGTGCATTAACTGCGTCACCATTCTCGTCGTGAGTATGTCCTGAATAAAAGAGAACAGGCTCCTTCGGATAATCCTTTACTGCATATGCTCCTGATACGGTTACCAATGCCACAGTCACAGCTAATAGGTAGCGTTTTTTCATGATGCCTGTCTCCTTGTTATGTCCTTTCAGGGTACTGCTTATCATCTACGAGCAGTCACCACCATTATTGGGGGGAGTCCGATCGCCTTCTGTCAAACATAAACAAAGGGGACTCTTTTAGGGTGAAGACACTGGTCATCACATGTTTTAGTATCGATCGGTAAATGGTTCGTGACACACACTTGCCACAATAGAAATCCCAATAACCACAAAAAGATAGACGCCATGAACCTCCTCACAAAGCTATTCGCACTGACAGCTATTGTTTTCTCTACGGGCTGCGCCAGTACGTACAACATCCAGGCACAACCTAAAGAGGGTCAAGTATCAAAGTTGAATGACGGTGCAGAGCAGGTCCTATCGGCCAAGACCCACACCGTAGCGGTCTCTCCTGTTTCCCAGAGAGTACAAAGTAACCGCAGAATCTCCTTGATCGTATCAATCGTCAACACGAGTTCGACAAAGCTTTATGTTGGACCTGAACTCATGAGGGCCTCGATTGGACCTCAACAGGCTGCAGTGTTGTCACATGAGCAACTTGTAGAAGAAGCGGAGGGTGCTGCCCGGAGTAAACGCATAGGCGCGGCTCTACAGGCCTTTAGCGCGTCCTTGAATGCAAATGCGGCAGCCACAACCAATTACAGCGGCACCTATCAAAATAATTATTATGGGAGCCAAAGCGGGTACATAGGGAACTCGACTGGGACATTCTACGGACAGTCCTACAACGCTGCACAAGCTGAACAAATCAGACAACAGGCCAACCAGAACAGTGCAATTCAAATGCAACAAGCCAGTGATGAGGAGGCTAACACCCTGAGTCATTTACAGAAAACAGCGTTCAAGAAACATGAACTGTCCCCCGGTGAGATGTACACGAAGATCGTCACCTTACAACCAGCTCGGAATCTAGATGGGCCACTACCAATGACCTTTGAAATTGATCTGAATGGTGAGTTACATCAGTTCGACTTCTCGCTAAATCCCAAGAAGTAGACAATTCAGAAGGGCAAGACTTTGAGGCTACCCAGGAGAGCTAGCGGACATAAAGATCGACTGGATCAACTCTTTGATTGCAGACTTTATGCCATCCATAAGTAGCTCCTTGCCTACGCCTTTGCCCAAATCCGACAGGTATTTGGCAACTCGTTTCATCGACGAAGAATTCTTGGATGCCAACTCGAACCCCTTCGGAGTGAAGGCGGTCTCCTCGAAAATGCCGTTGTGAAGTCGGGCATAAGTAATTAACCCACTCGAGGCCAACCATTTAATTGTAGGGACAGCTAGTCCAGCAGGACTCTTACCTCTGATGTACTGGTGATGATTGGGATTACCATCGACCATCTCGGTAGATTCACTCCACAAGTCATCAGGTAACAAGATTGCCAACGCCATCGGATCAATGTCCACACTACGCGGAAACTGATCATAAAGTTTAGCCATGGTGAGAGCAGAAAGCTCCTCATAGATCTCAATGTTCTTCATAGCGACTACTTTTCAGAAACCTGACAACTACCCTTCTTCACCACCACCATCTCATCCACGGTACTACTCAGACTGGCACTGTGTAGGCCTAACCTGTCCCCCTTTCCAGAGGACTCTGATTTCTTGCTCAAAGCGAGTAGATCACCGTAACTACCCGCATATTGGATACTCAGTGAATCAATAGCATCCGGCCTAAGGAGTGCCCATGATTTGCTGTTGGTAGCCCTGAGCTTACCATCGAGCTTGAGGGTCTCAGGGGCTGTTTTCTCACCGCTGATACGCATGGTTTGCGCGATGTTGGTGACCTCCATACGCTCAGGTTCACTTAGATACACAACGAATGCCTTATTGAAGTTACAGGTTATTTCCCCCGCACGAGCATCGCCAACGGAGATCAACCCAAACAGACCAATGCAACTTACAAATCTAGCATTCATAAAATTTTGGATCGACACTGTTATCTCCTGATACGCCTCCAAGAACCCAGATCCATGATGACATGAGTTTGAAGACCTTGCAGCGAACCATTCTGTCCGCAATCCTCCGGTTTCGTACATAGCGTTCTGAGGGTGTACGAATCTAAGGGTTGACATATTTCCGTACATCATAGAGAATCGGACTCCCTTTTAGTACACCCGTGAGCCTATCCCATGTCTCGAGTTTTCGCCTACTGCCGAGTATCCACCCTCGACCAAACCACCGCCAACCAAGTGCAGGAGATAAAGTCTGCTGGCTTCGATCTCAAGCCCTCTAGGACCATCGCTGAGACAGTCTCAGGGTCGGTACCTGCCATGCAGCGCGAGGGCTTCCTGAGGCTTCTGGAGAAGCTCGAAGACAGTGATGTACTGGTGGTGAGTAAACTGGATCGCTTGGGCAGGAACGCCATGGATGTGAGGTCCACAGTTGAACACCTAGAGCAACTCGGGGTCAGGGTCCATTGCTTGGCCCTAGGTGGTGTAGACCTCACCAGTGCTGCAGGTAGGATGACCATGCAAGTGTTGGGGGCGGTGGCAGAGTTTGAGAGAGACCTACTCATCGAGAGGACCCAAGCTGGACTGAAGAGGGCCAAGTCCGAGGGTAAAACCTTTGGTCGCCCCCCTGCCCTGTCTCAAGCTAAGAGGTCAGAGGTCATCACCAAGATCAAAGCGGGCATCCCCATCGCACAGCTCGCAAGGGAATACGACACCACTAGGCAGACCATCATGAGGATCAGAGACTCAAATGCCGATTAATCACCTTTGCTGGTTGATCTCTTCTTGTAATTTTTCAGCCATTCCAACTAGGCATTGACTTATTTCCCGCTGATCCTCTGGTGGTATTCGTATACGGGCCACATAGGCCATGTTTTTTGTGCTGTCCTCAAAGTTTAGGCCAAGTCTCAACGTCTGGCTTTCGAGGACCTCAGCAATAAATTGAACAGCATCACTGAAATCATGGCCCACCATCAAGGAATGAGCAGATCCCCCTGTGATGAATTTGCCAGAGCTTTTAAGAGTCCTAGTGTCAGATCGAAGCCAGAAAGACTTGTATGGAGACGCGACCGGATACTTTCCAGATTGAAGAGATTCGCCAATTTTCCCTTGTAGAAAGATAACTTTGGACAATCCAAAGACTTGCTCGTCGTCATAAATATTTGTCGACATGTCAAAACCGTCCACCCGTAGCGTTTCAGGACTTACCCCAATCGTCCGGAGGCCTAACACTCTGATTCCACAACTTGTAATAGCACCGCTTTCGTTCAACTTCATTTGAGGCTGGACCGCCGCATCGATTTCCATTACCGGATTAGCCATAGCATGACCTTGGTAACAGACTAACAAAACACACAAGGCAAGCTTGGGATTTAACATCGGCTGGGTTCCTTAACTCTGAGTTCACCCAAAGACTAATCGATCCCGAGGCGTCTAACCAGCCCCAAGAACGAGGCGGGGGTACGGGGGGAGTTCGTCCCGTGATGATCTCGAGGTTGACCTCTGAGAATTTCTAATGGAAATATTTATGACCGTGCCAGATCCTTCTTGATCATCAGTGAGCTCACCTGAGGCAAGGACCGTGCGAACCGTGCCAAGGTCTCACCATTGACAGCGCAGTTGGCATCAAAGACATCAGCCTTGGGTTGGGCAATAGCCAGCTTGGCTTCGATTTCTTCAGCTTGCTCCAGTAGTTCCCGCATGTACTTCAGTGGGTTCTTCTGGAGGTCAGCAGCAGCATGATCAGCCACCGCAAAACCACGGGTCTCCAGACGTTCGAAAGCATCCAGAACCTAAATGTTGAAGGTTGGACTGGATCCACGATGCGTAGGCATAAACGACCTTCAGGATTCCGAAGGTGACACCAGTACGACCACATTTCGTATAAAAGGCAGGAATACCATCCTTTTCCAAAGCATTGAGTAATTCTTGGGTGCTGGTCACATCCAGCCAGAACTGAGGTCGGTGACGATTCTCACCACCAGCAGCCTTGTGGATGTCATTCAGGCAGTAGCGTCCCTCTCCGTTCAGCCGTGGATTTAACTGCCGGATTTCCGGCATTTAGAATTTCAGCGATCAACCCTTGAGTGCTATGTGATTGATAGGGGCAGCAATCAGCAAATCCTCAGATTGACGAATCTCATGGATTAACCCATTTGTCTTGACCACGTAGGTCCCACCGTCGCGTCGCATCTTGGTTGTCACAGGGGAGATACTCCGAGAATCTTCGGAGTTTATTACCGCTATCAGGCCGACAGTATTCTGTAGGGCCATGAAGATGCCACCATTACGGCCCATCTTTGAGGAGACTGGGGGAACTGTGCTTGTTCGCATAGTTTCTAATTCCAGCACCATATTCTTGAGCTGGTCGTGGCGCATCCATTGGGCAGGAGCTTGGTGGCCACTGCTTCTTTATTCTTCTGTGTGGAAGACTTAGGAAGTTCTGCAACCAGTTCAATGGTCTCTCCAATGACCGGAGGTGGCACGGGCCGGGCCGAGGGGGGAACTGACCCCATGATTATCTCGAGGTTGACCTCAGAGAATTTTTCACACAAACATTCCTCCCCTCTCCCCACTTGGCATCACTCCCTCTCAACCACTGGGTCAAACCCAAGGTGCTTCCTGAATGCTCCCTGCATTGCTCCCCGTGCATAGGCCTCGTGCTCCTTAGCGACAATCACACAGTCATGGACTGGGAGACCTACGATTCCCTGAGATTTTAGATTCAGTAGCAAATCCACCATGATGTCACTCTCTTTACGGAACACCTGAAAGCCCACCTCCTTGCAGAACAAATGAGCAACTGGGCGGTGGTGCTTCTTGATCATGTCCACAAGGGTCTCAATGCGCACCAAGGGATCAGGCCACTTCTTGCGGATGTCCTCTGGGATCTTCTTAGGGTCTTTGGCCTTGAACAACATGGAGCTACACACCTTCTTGATGATGGGCCGCCACATGTCCGGATCTAGTCCAGGTAATGCATAAGCATCCACAAAGTCGGGAACCACCCCCACCATTGCATAGAGGATTCTCGGGGCAATCTGCCCATAGTCCAGACTCACCGTATCGCTGCCATTGATGCTCAGTCCCTTGGCTCTCTGTTCCTTGGACAGGCGCTGCCAGAAGCCGCCATAGAGCCTTCCACCGTCCTTGAATGACCCATTGTTGAATATCCTCCTAAGCTGGACCATGGAGATATCAACGAATTTCTCAGATAGTGATTCATCGAAGTTCAGGTCCGCTTGGTAAAACCATGAGTTGATCTCATTCATTTCCCTGCGAAGCCTTCTGGTCTCGGAGGTGTCCTTGTACTGCAACTTCTCAGAAGAAGCCTCACCAGTAAAGAGGTCTCGATGCTTCTCAGACTTCAACACAATGGGCTCCCCTTGGAAGTTTCTGGTGAAGTCATCAATACCAATTCCATGGGCATCCAACAGGCTAATGAATCTCTCTGTAGGAGCGATGCTGGACTGATTTAGAGGGCGCTGGCTGCGATGGTAGGGCTCACCCACAGTGAGACTCAATAGCCCAATCTCAGGGGCACCAAGAGCGTCTAGAACCCTTGGGTAAGCCGTGGAGAAACACTGCCCACGGGAGTATTGATCAGTAGCTCCAAGAACTCGGTTAGACCGGGATACACGCAGAGGCAAAGTGTCTCCTGACAGACACTGGGTGGCTAGGTTTGAGATGGTCATATCGACCTGACGATACAGGATCAATTCATCTTGCTTCTTTCTGGCCCGTTTCCGTGGGGCACTTCTGGACTCATGGTCCAGCACAGAGGTGAATACACGATTGACCAGTTCTCTGGCTGGCTGTGTCTTAGCCTCTCTCCATGGGTCAATGGCCCTATGTTTGACTGGGGAGTCACAGGGGGTTTCTAAGGGGTTCTCTAGGGGGTGGGTAGGGTAGTTCATGACAGGGTATGGGTGGGGTAAGGGTGGTTCGTCCATCCATGCCTTCGGCCTCCCACGGAGGTTTACCGAAAGATGGCTACAGGCTTGTACAGGGATGGTCTGAGGGTCTTCCCCTGAGGTAGCGGGAAGCAGTGGTGGAGACAATTGGCGGTGGTTGGCCCGGAGACATTCACAGGGGCAGCAACGCTGAGAGCAAGGCAGGCTCTACCTCTTGGTCTTATGACTCCCACCTATAGGGTAAGTCCCTTAGATAACACTAAGAGAGAGACTGAGGGACTGACTGGATAAGGTCTCCGAGAGGACTCAAAGAATGTCTCTGGATGGTTACCAACGTAAGCCCCCAGCAAACCCATCTTGAAATGACTGGTTCTGAACGGCGACCATAGTGTCCACTCCATTTCTTGGTGGACACCATGAGTGCACTTCAAACTACCCCGAAACGTCCCGTTCGTGTGTATC